>CBDFIN010000012.1:0-2431660 GCA_965248135.1 Rhizobiaceae bacterium
AGTGGAATGAATTTGACATTTGGTACCCACTTGCAGCTTCATTCATTTTCAAATGTCAAATTCAAAAATTCCACTAGATTCAATATCTTGCTAGTGGTTCTTTTGATTCCTATCATTTGCGATAAGTACTAGCCGCCAGGGGATGCAAATGTTGAAATTAAACCACTGGCGGACTTAACCGGGATAGTCTTCAATTGCCGAAAAAACCCAAACAAGTCATCTTATTCGAAATGCTTCGTTCTTTTGTTACCTTGGCTGACACCCTCAATCTATCCAAAGCAGTCAAGGTTCTCGGCAGCACACGACAAACTGTCCGTCGTCATATTGATATTTTGGAAGAAATCAGAGGAAGGCGGCTTTTTGATATTATCGATCGCCAATATCGCCTCACTGAAACCGGCACTCGTTCCCTAATAGAAGCCACGGCACTCGTTGCTCGTGGTGACGCCTGGCTGGCCGGTAATATCCAAAACATCAGCGGATTGGAGCGAATTGGACATCAGTTTGAGCAAGATCAGTCATTTCACTCGCAACAACAGCACTTAAGTCGGCTTTGGACTGATGGTACTGCTCTCCTTCAAAACGGGTTTCTATGCTGGGCAAAAGCCGGTGGATTTATAGAAGACCCTGCCCTGGCACCAATTCGGCCACACCTCTTGGTCTATCGCCTCCATCGACATGGGTGGCAATGCGTAGAGCTTGGGGAAAAGTCCGTTTATGCATTTTGGTTCGGCTGGAAGTGGGTAAAAAGCAATGTGGGTCAAATAGTTGGTGATAATTTATTTGGAGCAAGATTCGCCGAATCGATCTTGCAAACTTATCAAGAAGTCTATGAAAGTGGTGGGGTCCGTTTAGATCATATTCATAGAGTCAGTTCTCGGGGGACAGCGGAACCAACGCTGGCATCTAGTTACCAAAGACTGTTGCTTGGAAGTACATTTCCAAATGGCGAATATGCGCTAATTGTTTTAACCGATTTAACCCAAAACGTTAAAATAACCGATCTCGATGGCAAAAAATTTGGTGTAATGTCAACGAGTTTGCTATCTGAATATCAATCAATGGCGGGAATACTGGAGAAATGACATAACTCTTATGTGAATGAAATTATCCATTGCGATACACTCCTGATTGCAATCCAACAACAGGAGTATCAAATGTTGAATCCACGCACTGACAATTCTCTATATTTCATTTCAAAAGCGACCCAGTTCGCCGAATCCCGTGGAATTACTCTGGAGATAGGATGCGATTTCAACTTCTATGAAGCGGTCATAAACAATCAACCTCATAGGAATTTTGTTGGGCCGAGATTTTCTCCCGATGCATTTCGTTCCGAAAACAAATTGGGCTTCTGGATTTTAGGCATGGATGCGTCAGGCGAACTGGTTCATACCCAGGCTGTGAGACTTGTCGAACTTGAAGGAAATTCCCTTGCATCACATATGGAGAAGAGGCTGACCGAATACATTTCCGATACCTTCGATCATAAAAAGTTGCGCTTCCGAGCTGGTCCAGGCTCACGTGCTATCAAAGGAACGGTTTGTTACCATGGCGAATTTTGGCTAAAAGGCGGGGATGATGGATTTCGTGGTGCAGATCTGGCGGCACCTTTGACTTGTTTAGCGATGGTAATAAGTCTGCTGAAGTGGGAGCTTGACTATATTTTCTCGATAATTCGTTCAACCGTAATACTAAAGGGACTGGCGGCTAGGGCGGGTTTTCTTCACACTGAACCAGGCAGTATGTTTCTCCCCTACCACAATCAAGATGACGAGGTCGAAGCCTGGATTGCCTGGGTTGGGGTTGACGACATTCATCATCTCATAAACACTTTTCTGGACAGGAAACTCCATTCGCTTGAAAACTCCAAAACCCTTCAGCAAGGAGAATTGGTGGCTTAGGAGCTAATGCGTCTTCGATAGTGACCACAATCTTTCCGACAAATACTCAGGCTCGCCGACTGTGGACCGTAGCGGAAAAAGTGGAGACGTCTTTTTCTTTTTATGCAGCGATCCTTTCAAATTTGACAGGACTTGTAAATCCCAGAGCTGAATGCCGCCTGACTGGATTGTAAAACCCATCTATATAGCTGGCGAGTTCTCGTTTTGGCTGTTCGCGTGTAATTACTCACCCCCTTGCCAAATCAGTGATGTTCTGAATCTATGGGGGAATGAATCGGGATGACTTGGCACGGTTGAGCAAAGAGGAATTGGTTGAGGCGTATTTATCGCTTCAGGCACAGATGCAGCGGCCTGCCAAAACTTCAAGGACATCATCCAAACCACCCTCGGCAGACAGGAAGGCGCGCCGCGAGCATGCCAAACCGGGCGGTGGCAAAGCCGGGCCATCAAGGCCATAGCCGTTCCTTGCATGAGAACCCGGACGAGACCGTCGATCACCGGCCAGATATCTGCCCGCAGTGTCACGGGCATCTGGATACTGATCTTGAGGGTGATGTGATTGGCGAATATGATGAGATTGAAGTGCCGCTGATCAAGCCGTTTGTGCGGCGCCACCAGCGGCTGTGCGTATGTTGCTCGCACTGCTCATCGAAGGTGAAAGCGCCTTTGCCACCACACGGAAAGCTTCGACAGATTGAACAACCCATTGGGAGAAGCAAAGGGCAATCCGTTGTCGGGACGAATGGCATCGGGCAGGCCGTATTCCTCAAACAGCCGCTGGAAGGCGGTGAACCCATTGACTTGTCGGGTGGATTCATGCGCTTCACACATCAGGATCGTGCGTGAAACCTGTGAGCTATGCCCGAAAGTTGGTGACGGGCGATCAGGCGGCGGTTTTGGTTTGCGGTAGTCCGTCCTTGAATTCAACCCCGTTTATGATCTCCGGCAGGCGGTTTTTGCCATCGAGCTTGCGCCACTTCTTCTTTGCTGACATCATCAGCTTGCAGACCATGGCGAGCGCTGTTTTGCGACCGGCAATGTCCCGTTCGATATTGAAAAGCTGGCTACGGGTGCTGCCGGTTAGGGTAGGTTATGCGGCTTTGGTCTGCCGGGCAAGATTGGTGTTTTCCTGATGCCGCTTGTGATGAGCCAGCAGCGCCGCCTGCAGCTGCGGCAGGTGTTTGTAACCCCAATTATGGATAAGTCGCCAAGCTTTGATATTGTGCGAAATTTATTTTTGGTTTGTTTTTCTTGAAGCAATAGGCCACCAGGCATGACAGGATATGGACAATACCATTGATCGGCGAGCGATGTCTTGTGTGCTCCGGCCCCATATCCTGTTTGAGCACACCAAGCAATGTTTCTATGATAAAACGCTTTCGTAACAATAGCTTGTAGAAGAGTGGCATGAGATAATTCTTCATGTTCTTGCCGATACCCACCAGAATATGCAGGCCCTTCTTCCAGAGTTTTTCGAACCATTCGGCAGAAATATAACCCTTGTCGGCAAGCAATATACCCTTCAGGCCAGCGGTCAGTTTGGCCAGTGGCACACGATCATCAACATTGCCAGGGGTGATGTGAACGCCCGCAATCGCGCCCTTGTGGTTGATAATCAGATGCAATTTGAAGCCAAAAAACCAGCCCGTTGTTGTTTTGCCTCGTTCCGCCAGCCCTTCAAAAATCTTGTGTCTGGCAATCTGTTTGTTGTGGCAGACCTTCAGGCAAGAGCCGTAGCATGGAATTAAAAACATCATCGCGGGGCTTGTTGCGGCCAGCGAATACGCTATAAACCGGCCTTGCCGGGTCTGTAGCTCAATTGGTTAGAGCCAGCGGCTCATAACCGCTTGGTTGGGGGTTCGAGTCCCTCCAGACCCACCATTTCACAATTACCCATTGAAAGACCCTCTAACACCTTGAAAGGTAAGGAGGTTTTGGCGGTTCGATAACCTCTATTCCGGCAATAGGCAATGCGCTCTGAAAAGGCCAGTCTGAGCACTATTCTTTGCAAGGTAAACTCGCCGGAAGCCCAAAGAATCCAAGGGTTTGCGAGAAATTTCAAAGCCGGTTCGATAAAATCACTCATGCTGCCTTTCGCAACCACGCCATTTTGCAGTTTTTCGGTCATGAGAGCCTTTTGATTTTGAAGCAATTCAATTTTGTCTTCATAGGCATTGATTACCGTCGGGCTGGTAGCATCCATAATGCGTTCAAGCAGGTTTTCAGTCTGCTTTTCGATTGCTCCGATGTCCTGCTTCAATATGCCTATCACATGTTTGGCCTGGGCTTTTTGTTGCTCCCACGCGTTTTCAAACATGGCTCTGGCAAGGGCGAACAAATCCCGTTTCGGCTGGAGCGATTTTACAACATCGCCAAATTCACCCTCCAGAACCTCGCGACGAATGGATATTCGGTGGCTGGCGCAACCTTTGGTATCGCAGAGGTAATAGGGATATTTCTTGTTTCTACCCTTCGACCAGCACGAAGTCAGTGGCTTTTGGCAATCGTTGCACAAAACAAAACCGCGCAAGGGAAAGTCCTGATTGATGTTCTTGCGGGTTGGTGCATGGGCGGCGCTTTTTAGGCGTGATTGTATCTTTTGGAATGTCTTGAAAGAAATGATCTCAGGATGATTGCCCTTGCGGCGTGATATGCTCCACTTCGGAGCTTCGACATATCCGGCGTAAATCGCCTTGTTGAGGAACCGCGCAATGGTGTTGGGGCGGATTTGACCGTCCGGCATGTCCTTGGGATAATCAGGTTGGCTTTCGAGGAAACGCCTGACTTCGGCTTGTGTCTGGAAGCGGCCACAGGCATAACCCTCCAGTGCTTCCCGGACGATTGTAGCCAACGGCTCTTTAAAAACGAGTTCCTTGCCGCCACCTTTTCCCCTGACATATTGATAACCCACAGGTGTACGAAAGACCCAAAAGCCTTGTTCCATCCTTGCTTTCATCTTCTGGACGACCTGACGGGCATTTTGCTCGCGTTCAAGTTCGCCTTGCGCCGCAATAATGGTTTCGATGAATTTTCCTTCGGGCGTGTCTTCAATCTTGAAGTTAAGGCAATCAACCAAGGCCCCGCGCTGTTTTAATATCCGGCGTAACTTGCGGTAAAACTCCACATCACGGGCAAAGCGCTTGAGATCATCGAAGATCACCACATAGGTTTTCTCCGTTTGAGCCGCGAGATAGGCAAGCAAAGCGACCATACCGGGACGCTTCATAAAATCGCCTTCTCCGGTGATGGTGTCAGGGAAAATCGCTTCAACTTCACAACCGAGTTGAAGCGCTCTTTCACGACACCTGTGCTCCTGGCTATCAAGACCCGAGCCTTCATCTTCCTGTTTCTTGCTGGATACCCGGCAATAGATCAGGGCGGCATCGGGTTTTGTAAATGTTTCTTTTTCCGGTTTCATTTTTGACTCCCTTCATCCGGCAAACCAATTTGCCTGTTGGCCGCATTTTCAAATTGAGATTTTGATTGAAGATTGCATTCTATCACGTCGCTGGACTGGGCAGGAAGAAATTCAGCCGAAATGTCTAGTTGCCCACATTCTCCCTCATTGGCATCAGATATTTGTTGCAGGGGATGAACGCCAAATCCAAGATCGACAAAAGACACGATGATGCTCCACAGGGCATCCAGAAATTCGCGCTTCTGGGCATCCGTTAGATCAGAGTTATCAAGATAGTGCTGATACAGATCATAGTCGATGGTCAGGCTGGGCCGAGACAGATTGCCAATTGGCTTTTCCTGATTAAGTTCATTGTTATGTTTGTTTACCATCTATTTTCTCCGCATCGTCATATTGGCCCTTCCTTGTTGATCGCCCTCACACCACATAAGAACATTAAGAGAACACTTTAAGTAAACTATTCTGCAAGAACAAGAAAAAGCGACGTAATAATCTTTCGTTTATCGGTTGGTTTCCGAACACATTACCGGCCTTTATCGTCAGCAAGAGCGCATCGGCTTGACCATTTTTTGGCAAGCAAGCGGACAAACGGGAACGCATCCGGTTTTTTCGAAAACGCTCCCAACTCGCTGCACTTACGAATGAGAAGGCTGGGGTGAACGCGAGTAGGATTTTTCCTCGCGCCTTTCTTTCTGTTCAGCCTTGATCTGGGGGCGAAAATATTTTTCGTCCAGTTCTTTGCCGTATTCACGAAACGCCTGGTTTTCTGTTTCTTCGAAAACCTCATTAATGAATTTTTTCGCACCAACATCAGTAATGTTCAGCTCTGTCGCTAACTGTGCGGCTTGATGGGCAAAGGCGCGATGGAAAGACATTTTGTCTCCTTCCTTCACCATCCGGCCTGTTTCATTGGCGGCCATATATGCCTTTTGACGTTCGTCCTCTGCCGGATTATTTTTCCGGTCAAACAAATTCTGTTCGTTTTCCATCAGGGCTTCACGCATCTGGTTCATGGTAACGCCGGTGCGAATTCTGAACAGATCACGAATAGTGGAATCCGCTTTCATGATGTCAAAGCGTTCGGTGCGCGCATACGCGTTGGCGAAATCATTCAGGCAGTCTTTGAAGGCACCTGTTTCTTTGGTCCGGCGCTCTACTACACCGGTGATGGCCATGGCATCTTCAAACTGACGCTCGGACAACAATCTTCCGCTAAAACTTTCACGGGCTTCTCCAATGCGTTTCATTTCATCAGGGCTGTACAACATATTCATCGGGTTTCTCCTTTTCGGGTTGCAAATTATTAATCACTCTTGGGTTTGTGAATGACGTCGATCATGACCTTGCCGCCTGGTCTGTGTTCTTCGGCGCTCGGCTGATTTTTTGTAGATTTCAAGAAAAATTTTGCGCTGCGAGCATTTCGACAGGAAGGATTGGCTCTTCTTCATTTCCTGCGCATCCAGCCGATCCATGGTTTGTTGAGGATCCAGCCTGACATTGATTTGGGCCTGACGGTTCAGATCACTCTTGTTAAAACGATCAATGCCGAAAAAGCTCGGTTTCAAATCCAGCTTTTTTGCGCCCGCTTCATTCTGCAACTTTCGCGTGGCAATATTCACGCGGGTTTTATATTCATGCCTGTAAAGCTGTTCCGCATCAGTGCGTAGTTTGTCGTGGCTTTCCTGAATTCCTTGAAAAACCTTTTTCTCCTGACCTTTGAGCATTTCCGATCCCGCGCGTCGAAGTTGTCCAAGTTCGAGAACCGAATTTATTTTTTTTAGATTATCGGTGGTCATGGTGTTATCCCTGATCTTTCCTGAAAATGATCCAGCTGCATTTGCCATTTGATGGAAAAATATTGAAGCCGCCAAAAGGACCCCAGTAGGTACATCTGGTATACCAGCGCCCCGCGAACGGGTTTGAGTTGGAAGCGGGGCCAATCTGTCTAAATGAATACGACCAAATATGATGCGGAAGCCCTACTGTCAGAAAGGCCAGATAGGCGGTGGCAGGAAAAATGATCCAGACGAAATAGCGCGCGTTTTTCCAAAACTTATTCACTGACCCTCTCCAATTCTGGTTGGAAGAGTCACTTTTGGATCAGGTGGAAGAACTTGATTGGATTCGAGTGGATTAGGGCCAAGATCGAAACATGTCGGCGCGATATTGTTCTGTCGTAATTTTCGGCAAATCAGCCAGCCATAGCCGCGCATATGCAGCACTTGATAAGCCGGGTCGAGATTCATCAACTCTGTTGCGGTCATAACTCGCTGCTTGCCGGTACTGATATTTCCCGAAAGTTCCAGCCGCTGCGAATTAACGCCAAGTGATTGAGAAATGCTAATTTCTTCTCCCATCATCTGCGAGATTTTCTCAGCATCTTCCGGGCCAATCGACAAATACTGCTTGACCGGACAATTATCCATCAAGATCGCTAGTTCGTGTTTGCCGTAGATTCTTTCGATATCCAGCAGAGTCTGTGAAATATAGAGACTGGATGTCTGAAAGGACCTTTGAATAGTTACCAAATCCACCGCATATTTTTGTGCTGAGTTGCACATTTCATCAATTACATTGATCAGGCGGCCACCGCGCCCGGACATTTGTGCATCCATGAAGGCTTGCTGTTGCAAAGCCGCGTGGACGCCAACTTGTTTTGCGTAGAGTTGCGGCAGGACGTCAAAAATCTTCTATCCACCCTGACATAGTTCCTCATGGATATGGGTGGCGTTTGCGCCTGCTTTATTGAGAACCGATCCCGGTTCGTAAATCTGCAACGGCGATAAAGCAGCCTGCATATGTTTGAAATAGGATTCCGGCTCCTGGTCCTCCATATCAAGGGAAAGCTGCGCGCGCGCTTTTAAAGCGGGACTGCCCTCATGGACAGCATTTTCACGGAATAGACGCCATGTTTTGGGATCGGCCATTGTTTCATAAAGGACGCCGGGGGTGAAACGGTTGCCTAAGAATTCCAGACCGCCCAAAATACCAAGATGTATTTTAAGTCTCGGATTTTCGCGAAAATGCCAATTCCTTCCCCCGTCATTCACTTCTGGAATGATAGAGAGTGCCGTATTCTTAAGGGCGAATGTAAGTTTGTCAGGACTGTGTTTTGCCGTTGAAATAAGACTGCTAAAGACATTGACTTCAATCCGGTCTTCATTGTCGAAGCCGTAATGCCCCATGTCATCAATGCAGCCAAAATTAAGACCGAACTTCTGTGCCACCGGGCGGAACTGTATGTAGCCTTCGCCATCCTTGGGATCACTGAATTTTACACTCACATTCGGATAGGCAACAAGCGCCTGCGCCGTGGGCATAACCACGGAAGTCGTCTTGGCTGATCCGCTGGGACCAATTACCAAACGGGAGCTACCCGGATAAGGATCAACAACGAGTTTCCCATCGTCCATATACCCTAATGGCAGAGTGGTATTATTGGTCATCTCTAATCACTCCGTCTTTTTTTAGTTGATCATTTGATGCCAGTGTTGAGGACTTGACTTGTTTGCCTTGCGCCAAGAATTCATTCTGGTCAGCTTCAAAGTCACGAAATTTAAAAATTTCATTGGTGGCTTCACCCCACAAACAGATGGATGCCACTGCCACCAATATCGAGATCAGGCCAAGTCCCGCCCACTCGGCGCTGGTCGGCCAAATAGCGTAGGAAATCGTGCCGAGTGTGAAGGCAAATAGTTGCTTTGCATTCAGAATGAACAAAGCGCGTTTTGACGGCTTGAAGGCTTTCATGCATCACCGCCTTTCAATTCATCAATGGCGGCGTCAATCTCGGCGCGATGTTTTTGCAGCGAATAATTCAAACCGGACACAGCGATCATTTGCTCGGTGCCGCGCGTCACGCGATCAATAATTAGCAACTGCGCAAACTGAAATCTGGCAAATATCAGGACAAAAATTGCGACAGTGATCGCTGCAAGCTCACCGGCAAAAAGCAGGTCATGGAAGCCAAGACCAAACGATGCCAAAGTGGCCGCACATAATATGGCTGGGGTCCGAAATACAGGCTCAACTCTGACATGTGTGTCTTTGGAAAGCGGATACCTGTCTCGTGATGTAATCACCGCGCCATTTTTGACTTTGCATGTTCCGATAATCATGACCTACCCTTCCGCAAGCAGCGCGGGGAATGCAGCGCTGTTTCAAGTTCGGATTGAAGGTTTTGAACAAGAGGTGGCGTGATGAGCCTGCCACTGACCGAATGAATTGCCCAAGGCACACGCTGCGAAATTACAACTGTAGCAGCGCAATCGCACCTTGAACCAGCACTGGAGGCAAGCGCATCCAAACGGCGTTGTTCGCGCTCAGCCAAGCGTTTCTTTTGCTGATTGAGCTGATCCAGAACACCGAAATCAAAATCTGGATTTCCGTACTTCCTGCAAACCGCCTGCATCTCTGGGCCAAAAATACCCAGAAGTTTTGAGCAGTTCATTTTGGGCATGGACAACGGCGCGGGTTTATCCAATTCGATTTCTGCATGAATTGCCGCTTTGCATTGACCGGCCCAATTCGAGAACGACACAGTTCTGCCTGCAACCAGAGGACCGGATACGGCGAAGCTAAAAGCTGCAATACCTAGGGCACCTAAAATAATGCCACTTGGAATTGGCAGAGAATTCATCAGATCATTCATTTTCAATATCCTTTGCGGTGCAATAAATGTGCTGTTGTTCATTGAGTTGGCAGGTGACAATGAAACTTTCTGGTGCAACGCTACTCATGATGCGCCCAATTGCAGGGTCCCGCATGATGACGCCGGTAAAAAGCAGCGCAGAAAACAGAAAGCCGATAAACATCATCCCCACTGCGTCGATAATTTGATTGAGCTTTTTCATCGGGGTGCCCTCCACCATGCCAGATGGGTGAGCGGGAGTTTGCCGGGCGCAAATTGAAGACCGAGGCTACGATAGATTTCAGCGTCACGCCATTCCTGCCAACGCTCTCCATACCGAAAATCGCGATAAGCCTTTTCAAACTTGCCGCCAGGGATGTAGATATAGGCCTTGATTTCGTCGTCAGGTGACATCCATGATTCCAAAGGTTCCAGCCCAATGGCATCCATCACATCAACCCAGGTTTTCCGCAGGTTATATTCAGTCTTCACGTCATCGCGACCGGTTGTCGGGCAATGCTCCTGCGCCCACACACGCGCCAATTGAAAGGCCATTGACGACAGGCAAGTCTTCAAGTCTAGGTGTGAGCAATATCCGGGATTGAACGCGACGAGGCTCAAAAGGCTTCCATCCGGTGCAGCTACATAATCCGGCGCAAACCATCCTGTAGAATCCACCTCATCCGTAAAGGTGATGCCAAAATTGGGTAGCGTCCCGCTGAACAGCGTCTTATTGAGACCGCGACAAACAGATCGCGAACGAGTCAACGCTTCAAGGCAGGGCCTGAACGTCGATTTTTCTCTGTAAATGTTAGCCGACTGCCCCGACGCTTCCGGCATATCCATCAGCTCAGCAATGAACTTCTGATCGAAGATGAGCGCTTCAGTTTTTGCGCCAGCGGCGTGAACTTTATCGTTCATTGTACTGATCCTTTCTTTTCTACGAGCTGAGTGCCAACCGATGGCAGTTCAGCAAGTTCAACCGGTACGGCGGGCGCCGTTCAGATTGTTTCGACCGGTTTTTGTTGGACGGCGATTTGAACGGTTTGCTCTGCTATGCGTTCCACTGTTGGCATCGCGCGCGTCAGCGGCACGATCATCGGAAGGCGTATCTTCAAACAAGGTTTCAAACGGGCCGGGTGCCTTTAGTCTTGGCGTGCGTGGCTCAACGCGATCAATGTTGTAGGCGAGAACCCTGAATGTGATCGCCTAAATCAGGAGAGGCCAAACCAGCTCTAAAGTGCCGACAAAAATCGCGATTGGAAAAAAGTATGACAGCCAATTCCAACTCAGCGTTTCGGCAACACCGGTTCTGGCCGGATAAACCGGCGGCGCAGTCTCTTCCGCGCTTGCCACTGAAAACACCGAGCGCAAATTTCCCGAGTATTTCCGGTTGAGCGCATTGATAGTTCGCGTGGCCACCGGATTGCCCTGAACTGCCGTAAGGTTATCCAACTCCGCAAGGTAGGCCCGCAGCAAACCATGCGGTGATGCTTCCTTCAGTGCCGCTGAAATCTGTTGCAAACGAATTTTGCGATCTTTCGCAGAAAGATCGGTATTGACAGCAGTCTCCCGGTATTCAGACAATTTGGCGTTTGCCCGGCGTAATCCTGCCTGCAATTCAGCCTGACCCTGTTCAACTTCGGCGGCAACTGTGCTGCTACGCTTGACTTGCGCCAGAAGGATTTCCGCAACACGGCCTTTGCCGGGCTTTCCGTTTTGGGATACGCAGGCGCTATCCACTTCGCAGTTGAATTTGCCTTGCCGGTCTGCGGCATTGGTACGAATGACGGGAATTACACGGTTGGTTTCCAGCGCATCGGTATATTGCGCATTGACGTAAGCGGTCAGTGCGTTGCCATGTTCTTGCAGACGCAGCTCTGTCACCTTGTGACGAACCAGCCCGGCATAAGTTGACATGAACAAACCAGTGCCAACCAGCGCGATAGCACAGACGCTTGCCAATCCCGCGAATTTTGAGCCAACTGCACAAAGCGGTGCACCTTTAGTCAGGCCAACCGTGTTGACCCCGTAGATGACAACACCTGCCGAGATGGTGAACAGGCCGATCTTGACGAAATCAGCAGTCGTTTCACTATCAAGTAAACCAGGTGCGGCCATTCCAAACAGACCTGCCGACAAAACCGACGTTGCTGCAACAATCGTCTTTACCAGGGGTTTTGGTTCCGGCTTTTCCGGGCGCAGCTTTTGCTTTTTCGTTTCGGTATATTTGGTCATCGGATGGCTTCTTTCATTATTAAGTCGTGGTGGATGGTGGCGCTTACCGTGGGTTATTTTTCGATCTTGCTGGAGAGCAGCGCGGCCTTTGGCGGGATGCGATAAGGGCAATACTTGCAGATGGAGAATTTGCCGTTTTCGACAAATGGACGCTCGCAAGTAGGGCAAACCGGCGATGGTTTGACGGTTGCGGCGGGTGTGTTGTTGTACTTCATCGGTGCAGGGCCACAGAACGGATTGGCCGTTTCGGTCTTAGAGGCAAAACATACGCCTGCGGCCTTGTCTGCTTTTGCAAATTTGGTAGAATTCGAACGTGTAGCAGAATTGATATCTTCCATGCTTGTACAGCGCGTAAATTTTAAAAAATTTTCAAACATCAGACTTCGCTTTCACTGAATCTATTCTTCACTTGCCCGCCAATAAGCGCTACAAAACGCTTATTTCGAAGAAATCGACGGGCCGCGGCATTGATTATTAATGACCGAATTTCTCAGGCCACTCAAAATTTAGGGGGACGGTTTCCGACCCAATGAACGGAATTGAGCAAATATTTTTACAGCCCGATGATGGCATGTACGGTTTCTGTCGCACTCAAGAAGGACGTTTGTTCTTACGTGAACTTTTAGAGCCCTTTTTAAACAGGTTCAATTTTCGTGAGGGTAAAGTTGCTACGATTATTGCTGATCAATCCGGTTCAATTGACGTTCAAACTCGCGAAGTCGATCGCACAAAAAGTGCATTGCGCCGATGGTACAAAGACGGGCAAGCAGAGCTTTGGCCAAAAGACTCGGCAAAAAACCTGCGCTACATGGAGCGCATCGAAAAGGAAATGATGGCGGTTGAAGCCGTTGCCGAGATTTTGTCCGATCAGGCTGTTTCAATTTCGAAAATTCAAACCGGAGAATCCATTGGAAGGTTTTTCTTTGGAACAATCGGGCTCGGTAAATTGCCTGCGGACATAGATTACCTGCAATCTGAAATCGAAGGTCTTTATGAAATCTATGACGCTCCGCGATTCTCCGATCCATCTCAAAAAGAGACAATAAACATTGACGGCGAGATTTTTGTCAAAATGCAATCTGGGCAAGTCCGCCCGGGCCCTGCTCACAATTACTGGGAGGAAAATGGGGATTGGTACGTTATCTCTGATCAGTTAAACAACGGCCAGGGAGAAAGAAACTATGGAAATCACGGGGATCGGTACATGTATGTCCGTCGTATTTCCAGTTACAGCTTTATGCTCATACATTCTTTCGTTTTGGCACAAGGTGGACGGGTTAATCCGGGCGATGTGAAACTTGATGATGTAAGAAGTGGATACGGGTATATCCTGGAAGATGGCAGTTTTCATTCACTGCTTGCCGCCCATAGCCCGCCATCACCCCGGACCTACAGTGTGTTTACGCCCGTTGCAGTCAATGCTTTTCCTGTGAATTGGACAAGACCGAAATCTGAGATGTCCAAAATGTGGTCCCACAGTTCCAGACCATTTAACCCTAAATCAGGTGTGTACCCAACTTATGCAAATGCTGAATCCGGCATCTTGCCATTCGATCATGCTACACTGTGGTGCAAACCCAAATATGCAGATGTTGATAAGATTAAGCTATACTTGGAAAAGATGCTCTGGAACGTGCTAATATGATGAAAAATAAGCTAAAAATAAAAAACAAGGAAGGAATGGATACAACAACTCCAGATATTATTATTGCGGCACTAAATAGAGATGCAAAACTAGTTGGAACGCTACTCACAAGCGGTGAGGACATCAATACCATAGAACCGCAGAAAGGGTTCACGTGTCTGCATATCGGCTGTATGCAAGGGGATGATAAATTGGTGAGCGTATTGCTGAAACATCACGAACAGAATGGCGAAATGGATTTTGGAATCAAAACTTTCGATCCCCCAAGATTGGCTTGGCAATTGGCGATGAATTTTCATCACTATGACTTGGCAAGAAAAGTCGATAACGCCGCGCCCAAGGGTGTTGGCGGAAAAGTGTCGCCGGAACCAAAATTGATACGGTAGCCATCTGAATCTGGTTTGGGTGGCTTTTTTAAAATTGAACTTGCGCGAGGTCTGTTTGTTTATTCCGGGCAGACAGCGCCTTATCCGTCACATTTTTTGCGGTGTATATTTTGGTATTTTCCCAATGGAAGCGGTGTAGAGGGAACGCCACGAGGCATCAAGATGCTGGTGAATCTCATAGGCAACATGTAACTTGTCCCGCACAAAAATATCCCAGTTTTCCCTCGTACTCTTGGAAAGAATACAGGTCAAACGGGTGCGATGAAATTCGCAATCCTCGAAAATAGCCAAAACGCTTGCGGGTGTGATGGCGGGTTCACCCATAAAGCGCCGCCGCCAGATTTCAGAATAAGCACAGCGCATCATTTCCAGGAACTCGCGGGCTTCCTCGATCTGCTGTCTTTCAGGCTCCCTGGTCGTGATCTGGGGCATCACGCTGCTTTGCCAATGCACGTTTCCATTATCGCGGAGCAACGCGGGCAATCGCTTGTCTCATTTGGAGTGATGTTTTTCCAGTGCATGATTTTCTTGCAGTGCAGGCATTTAAAACTATCCGACACGACCCGCATCTTTTGAGACCACTCTCTCAGGTTTTCGCACAGAACACCGTTGCGCATTTCAAAATTGAATTCGTTCATCTCAATTGCTTTCGTCATTTTCATTCAGCTGATTTTATCGTGAATTTGGATGTTTACCATAGCAATATACATCAGATTGGCTGTCCGGGCGGGCTGTCATGTACCGAACCAACAAGTTGTTTCAGCCCGATGGGTTTTCATCCCTGACAGAAGGTGAGAATGAGGCGGCAACATCAATAATGTTGCCGCCGCTTGTTTATCTGACGCGCATTATACCAACGGCAATTATTACTGACCTGCATGAGCCCAATCTCGCATTCCGATTGATTTGATAGTTTCGGGTTGTGCCAGGAGTTTGTTCCAGGCATCGCATCCTGCATCAATGATAGCATTATAGTCCTCGAAGATACGGTTGGAGAGCCAGTTCTGGCGTAGATATTGCCAGATGTTTTCTACCGGGTTGAGTTCTGGCGAACGCGATGGCAGCAGGATGATGGTGATGTTTTTCGGTACATCGAGATTGCCTGTTGTATGCCAGCCTGCCCGATCCATGAGAATGACAGCGTGGGATTTTCGCGCTACATATTTGCTGATTTCGTCAAGATGCATTTGCATTGTCTCAGTGTTGGCCCACGGCAACATCAGGGCGGCTCCTTTGCCATGGGCCGGGCATATGGCACCGAACAGATATGCATTCTTGTATCGCTGATCAGCGGGCATTCGGGGGCGGGTGCCTTTCTTCGCCCAGATGCGTGTTTGCCCGTTCTTCTGGCCCAGCCGGGCTTCATCCTGCCACCAAATCTCAACGGGAGTGTCTTCCGGCAGATCGGCTATGTGAGCTGCAAGCGTGTTGGCGAAGTTTTTTTGAAAGCCTCAATCACACGCTCATCCTGCTTTGGATGCTGCGGGCGGGTGCTCATGCGGGAAAAGCCAAGGACGGCAAGGAGTTCGGATATCGAGCGTTCGGCGTAGACGGCACCAAAGCGCTCTTCAATCACCCGCTTTAAATCAATCCGCCGCCAGCGCACAACCCCGTCCACCGCCGGATCAGGGCCAGCATTGACGATCTCGGACAGCTCATTCATTTGTTCATCGCTCAAAAGGCGTGGCCGTCCCGCCCCCTGACGATTGGTCAGGCCATCTGGACCTTCTGCGTTGAATCTCAAGACCCAGTCGCGCAGCGTTTGACGATCCATCCCGCCAACCCTGGCAGCATCTGCCCGGCTCATGCCATCGTAAATGGCTGCAAGCGCCAGAAGACGGCGTACCTGTCTTGTGTCACTGCATCGTCGGGAAAATTGGCGAAGCGTGGGGGCATCAAAATCTCTTCGAAGTACAAGTCCTGTTGATGGCATGGAAAATCTCCTTCGCCACCCATTGAATCAGAACATCAGTGATTTGGGAATCCCATACGAGTCAGAAAATCATGCCATTGGTATTAGTCGCGCTCTGGAACCCATCTTTCCAGCTTATATCAACACAAGAAACCTGATCCAATAGGCCAAATCCTCCGGCCCGCTCCATTCACCTCCTTGCATTCGGCTCCCGTGTAGTCGGATCGGCTTGTCACGCCGCCGCAAGCGGTGGGCCTTTGGGGTATTTTGCTTTTGATGTCGCGCCCAAATCACTCCTCACAAAGTTCGTCATGACTTCTCAATCGGTCGCTCGGCGCTGGCCAAGGGTTCATGCGCGGTGTAGTGGAAAAGAAATCTCGCGTTGTTTGAACCCAAGCAAAGCGAGGAAATTATGACTTTGATTTTACATGCCCAACCCTATGACATATCAGCAGAAGGATTTTATTTCCATTCAGCTGAGGAAAACAACAAGCAGGTCACCACGTTGAAAAATGATTACGGCGATCCTGTCGAGGAATTCGAAATTCAGTTTATTGATGGTGACCACATTGATTGCGAATTAGCAAAAGCCATTGGCATCAACCAAGCGAATTTTTCACGGTTCTTTGAGATCGTTGACGAGTGGGAGACCTATGAAAAGCTGAACGTCATCATTGCCGTTGGTGAATGCGGATATGATTTTGAATTGAATACCAACCCCGATGATTTTGACGTCGATATTTACGAAGAAGACAGTTTGCGCGAACTGGCGGGACGTTTCGTTGATGAAGGCCTATACGGGGATATTCCTGGAAACCTGCAATTCTATATCGATTACGATGCGATTGCCCGTGATCTCGCGGTCGATTTTTCCGAAATCACCATTGCTGGCGGAAGGTATGTCTATGCCTGCCGATAATCATCACAAAAATTATGAAGTGTTCAATGCCGTATGGCGCGGCATTGAACTGGAAATTCGCCACATGAGAAATTGGGCAGCCGGTTTTGATCATATCGAGGTAATCAGCGCTGAGCGTGCGCCGCTGCCGATTACAGAAACAGGTTACAAGTCACATTTCATCCAGAACGAGCGGATTGCCGAATATGGAACGTCTTTTGATTATGCTCTCGCTTGGCTTGATGATGCCGCACAATCTGAAAGCTGGAAACTGAAAGAGGCGCAGGAAAAGCAGCTCAGATTGTTTTGACATATGACGTGCAGAATTACCCGCTTTGCGAGCATTGTTTTATAAGATAAAATGGGAATGTGCGTATTCCGGAATATCCGGCACCTCATTCCAACAACATCCGGCACCTGATTCCGGGGTATCCGGCCCCCTTTGGGTTTGCCGCTGGTGAGCGTTTATTTTTGTGTCAGTTGATGATTGTTTCGTCAACAGTTTTGATTTCTTCTTTTCCTTTCATTTTTCGCATGGACGGGCCATCAAGATTAAGCCTGTAGGCGTTGTGAACGAGGCGATCCAGGATAGCATCTGCGAATGTTGGCTCTGCGATGACCTCATGCCAGGTATCCATTGGAAGCTGACTGGTGATGAGGGTTGAACCTGCGCCATAACGGTCTTCGACAATTTCCATGAGATCACGGCGTTGGCTGGCATTCAGGCGGTCGGGTCCCCAGTCATCAAGAATGAGAAGATCGACTCTTGTCAGACTTCTGAACAATCGCGGGAAGCGTCCATCGCCGTGGGCCAGTTCCAGTTCGTCAAACAGGCGCGGCAGGCGTTTATAGAGAACGGTGACATTATCCCGGCAAGCCTTTTGCGCCAGTGCGCAAGCAAGCCATGTTTTACCCACCCCGCAGGGTCCGGTGATCATCAGGTTGCGCCGGTCGCGGGTCCACTTCCCGGTCAGCAGTTGTTGGAAAAGAGCTTTATCGAGATTGCGCCGGGTGCGGTAATCCACATCCTCAATGACAGCTTGCGCATGGCGCAGTTTTGCCACGCGCATGCGGGTCTGAAAGCGTTTGGTGGCCCGGCTGGCGACCTCACGGTCAATCAAAAGCGCCAGCCATTCAGGGTGGCTTAAAGTAGCCGTGCCGTCCTGTGTTTCCAGTTCGGTAAAAGCTTCGCACATGCCGTCAAGCTTCAGGCTCTTAAGCTGGTCAAGGGTTGGGTGTGTCAACATTATTGTTTCCTCTTCAATGGAAGTATTTTGCGCCGCGGATATTGGGATGAGTGATCGCAGGACCGTCCGTGGCACGTTCTCGGCGCCTGCGTTCAAGGTTATTGTTCAGAATGGATTTGACAGAAGCATAAGAGCGGGCATTGATCTCCAGTGCCCTTTCGCAGGCTGCATCCAGCCTCCCGCTACCATGCACTTTAGCTAAACGCACAATACCAAGACAGGCTCGAAAGCCCTGTTCAGGGTGTCGCCTCTCACGCATGATAACTTCTACCAGTATTCCGGCATTGGGGCCGATCTGGCTCGCTTGCCGCCTCAGCTTCTCCGGTGTCCAGTCTGCGTATTTGCGATGGTGTGATGGCATATGCTCGCGCACTGTTGTGTGCTGGTAATTGGAGGATATCCGGGCGTGGGCCGCGACCCGCTTGCCTTTATGAAAAACCTCAATCGTGCGCGCTGTAATGCGCACCCAGACCTTTTGGCGCAACAACTGATGGGGCACCGAGTAATAATGACGTTCCACATCAATGTGATAATCCAGCGCCACGCTGCACTGTTTCCATTCGGCATAAGTATAGGGTTCGACAGGTAACGGCTTCAGGGCCGGTTGATCCAGTTGCTCAAATAAATCTCGACGACTGGTTCCCAGATGCCGGGTGACTTTAGCATTGAACCGTTCCAGCAAAATTTGAATGGCCGCGTTCAAATCATCAAGAGTAAAAAAGCGCTGATTGCGCAATCGCGCTATGATCCAACGCTGTGCGATCAGAACCGCGCCTTCGACTTTAGCTTTGTCTTTCGGCTTATAGGGACGGGCTGGAACAATGGCGGTATCGTAATGTGCCGCCATATCCCCATAGGTGCGATTAACAGTGGGTTCATAAAAGCATGCCTTGGTCACTCCAGACTTCAGATTATCTGAAACCACCTGGCAAGACACACCGCCAAAAAAACTGAATGCGCGCACATGGGAGGCAATCCAGTCAGGCAGGCCCTGGGTCCAGGTTGCCTCAACATAGGTGTAATTGGATGCGCCCAATGTGGCGACAAAAACTTGGGCTGACTTTATCTCCCCGGTTTTGGGGCAGATCACATCCAGTGTGCTGCCAGAATAATCCACAAACAACCGTTCGCCGGCCACATGATGTTGTCGCATCACCGGCGATAAACGTCCCTCCCAGCGCCGGTAAAGTTCGCAATACCGACTGTAGCCATAGCCATCTGGATGCACCGAGCGATACTCTTCCCAGAGCAATGAAAGCGTCACCCCCTTGCGCTTCCCTTCGCGGTGAACATACGCCCAGTCAGGCCGAGGAAACGACCCGCGTATAGCGCCAGTCGCACGCGGATAAAGACGTTGCTCAAGATCAGCATCGCTGAGTTCCTCGGGCAACGGCCAAATCAAACCAGCTGCCCTGGCCCTGCCATGACATTCCTGCACCGTGGTGCGGCCAATGCCAAGACTCTCGCCAATCCTGCGTGGCGATAACCCTTGTGCTCCCAGTCTTATTACTTCTTTGATCTTGCGCATTGCCAGTCTCTTCATGGGGGTTCCTCACGTTAAAAAAACGCAAGATTAACCCGCTTCGCCGGTGCTCAAGAGCAGCAAAATCAAAGCCCAAACAGGGGGGCCGGATACCCCGGAATCACCTGCCGGATGTTATTGGAATGGGGTGCCGGATAAAATCGGAATAGGGTGCCGGATCACCCCGGAATGCGCAGGGAATGAGAGATGACGAAAGAACCCCAAGAAACGACACAGAAAATTGCTGCGTTAACTGACATGCTGCGGCAATCACAGCTTACGGGGCAAATTAAGCTGTCCGTTGGTATACAGTCGCTGAACGCCGAGAACCGTGAGTGCATCCTGCATGGTGTGAAAACCTACAATGCTTTTACGCCGCAAGGGGATGCGCAAAAGGAGCGAGATTTTGGCGCTTTTGAATGCGGAGATCATGATATTTTCTGGGTGATCGACTGCTATGATGAAAACAGTGAATATCTGAGTGATAATCCAGCCGACTTAACCCGCACAAATCGGGTGCTCAGAGTGATGCTGGCTGAGGAATATTAGCCATTTTTTTGGGAAATGAAAATTCGCCGCGCAACCAACTTGCGCGGCAACGCATGAGCGCTCGACCATGAATTCCTGTATTGAAAACTTTAGCGCAATTCTTTCGGCAAATCCTGACGGACGCTACGGATCGTTGCGATTCTGATCACATTCTTACGAATTTCATAAATCACGTAGTGAGAACGGTAGGTATACCGGCGAAGATTGCCGCTCAGATCACTGACAACATGCTTGCCCAGTCTCGGGTTATCGGTCAGCAGATCAAAACTGTAATAAAGTCCGTCAACATATTCCTCGGCCTGATCAACGCCGAAAAAATCAATCGTGTATTTTATGATTTCCTTGATGTTGTTACGGGCATGTGCCGATAGTTCATAGCGCATTCGGCATTTCGTCTAACACTTCGGCCATGATTTCATCTTTGCCGGACTTCTCGGCGGGTGCGCCTTCAAGGCCTTCGGCGATATTATTCATGATAACTTCGCGTTGCTGCTCCGGGCTAAGGCTGTGCCACAGCTTCATATCCTCGTCAGTCGGAAAAACCGTCGAAGTGAATTTTACATGCGAAACATCAATTGTATCAGTATTAGCCATGGTTCCATCATACCACATCAATATCGCTGTTACATGTTTTTTCTTCCAACCGCCTGATTGAGCGGGTAATTGTAGAGGGGTGAACGCCATAAAGGGCGGCCATTTCGGCGGCACTGGCTTCCTTGGCTTCAATCTTCCGCTTGGCCGTGAATACCTGGGATTGGCTGAGTTTAAAAAGGTGGGCCAAGGCGTTGACCGCGTTTAACCGCTTCTTTCAAGCCTTCTATGGTGCGCTCTGATATTTTCTTGCGTTCACGCTCGGATGCTGCTGCGGCGACCACATAGGTGTATTTGCCATCGGCTGTATCAGTCTCGATCTCAAAATTCATGGCGTGGAATTTAATACCACGTTTGCGGAGGTCTTTTTCATGGTAGAGAGCGTCTTCTTTAGAGCGAAAGGCGCGGTCTAAATCCCATACAAACAGCGTATCGCCGGATTTTAACTCATTCAGGACTTTATCAAAGATCGGGCGTTTTTTCGCGACAGCCGAGAGTTTCTCGATATAGAGCCTGTCACATAAATCCTTCAAACCACTGATTTGACGGTCTACTCTTTGGGTTTTTGTGCTGACACGTAAATAACCTATTTTCATTTGTTTTCAGCACCTTAATACGGGAATCGCCATGCCATTGTATGCGGCATAAACGACCGTTCCTGCATTAGGGTTATCTGGAAGGGATTGGTGAAATAGTGAAACCGCCAACCCTTTGATTTTCCGTATTATTGTAATAATTATAGCAAAATCAAGGCGCATAAGTAAAATATCGCGTAAACGGTCGTTTATGTCGAATAGGGCTCTCTCAAGATTGAAGTGCGCGGGTTTGGACTTTTGTTGCCATCCTTTCGGAGCCGCTGTCGCTCGCCTCACCCGATCAGGGTGAGCGACGGCGGTGGAGGAAGGATGGCGGGCCATCTTTTTGGTGGGCTTGAGCAGTGGTTTGAAAGACAAGTGCAACACCTCACGGGCTATCATGATAGTCCGTCGATTTTGCGATCAAAAAAGAGGTGTTGCACATGTCACAATACAAGCATTTCAGTTACGAAGAAAGAGTTGAACTGGCCCGGATGTATCATCAAGGGGCCTCTAAAGCTGCCATTGGCACGCAGCTTGACCGCCCGCGCTCCAGCATTGAGCGGGAGATTGCGCGCAATGGCAACAAGGACGGCAGATACAATGCCGAAACGGCGCAGCAGCGTTACGAGGCGCGGCGACGGCAAGGTTCTCGCCTCGATCGCCTTTTGCAACTGCAGCAATTCGTTGTCGACCAGTTGCACGAGAACTGGACACCGGAGCAGATTGCCGGTTGGCTGAAGGGCGGCAATGAGAAGGGGCTGCCCTCTATCAGCCATGAGGCCATCTACACCTGGATCTACTCAACCGGTCAGCGCGCCCGAAAACTGTGGAAATTGCTGCCCTTTCGCCGCGCAAAGCGCCGTTTTCGACCGGCCCGCAAGACCAGATCACTGATCCCGGACAGGAAATCCGTCCACCAGCGCGGTGAACATATCGATGACCGCAGCCAGGGTGGTCATTGGGAGGGTGATTTGATGATCTGCAAACGAACCCGCCCGGTGCTGGTGCTGGTCGAGCGCAAGAGCCGCTTCACCATCATTGCCCGGTTGAAATCGAAGAATGCGGCGGATACGGCAAACACAATCATGGATATTTTCCGCCAGCTTGACCCGGACCTGCGCCGTTCGATCACCTTCGACAATGGCATGGAATTCGCCAGGCACAGCCTGTTGAAGGAGGCACTCAACATGACAACATGGTTCTGTGATGCCTATGCCTCTTGGCAAAAGGGCGGGGTGGAAAACATTAATGGCAGGCTGCGCCGCGATCTGCCCCGCCATCTCGATATTGATGCCATGAACGATGAAGACTTCGCCGACATCAATCTCATGCATAATCTGACACCAAGAAAATGCCTCAAATTCAAAACACCCGTCCAAGCCCTGTTGTCACAACTCGGCATCAATGCCAAACTCTCATTTCACAGAGGTGTTGCACTTCAAATTTGAATCCGCCATTAACGTTCGTTATTGTTGTATTTGCATGTTGAAGTCACAATTTGCTATAATATTATCATAATTGTGATTTATCAATGGCTTACGTAAATGCTACAATCTCACCATCCATTGAAATGACCAAAAACATAGAGGAACGTTAATGTTGAACAGCAACATTGGCGTAACCTGTTGAGATATATAGCAATAATGAGATATGCATACATGAGAGTGAGCCGAAAAAAGCAGCGTTTGGATCGTCAGAAACACGGTCTGAGGGGCCGATGTGATATATATATTGAGGAAAAAGTTTCCGCCGCCACCGTTAAAAAGCGGCCAAAATTCGTGGCATTACTGAAAAAGCTTAAACGTGGCGATACGCTGGTAATTTGGGATTTGGACAGAGCCTTTCGTTCTGCAGAGGATGCTATCGTACAAGAGCGCCTGTTGCGCGAGCGTGGCGTTAAAATAGAGGTTGTCAATGGGGCTATTGATACCAGCACTGCCCGTGGCAATCGCGAATACCAAAGCCGTGCTGTAGCTGCGGAATATGAGCGCAGAATAACATCCGAGCGCACAGTTCAGGGATTAAAAGTGGCAAAAAGAAAAGGTAAACGCTTGGGACGTCGCCCAAAAATGTCGGCGCGGCAGTTGTTGGCAGCAAAGCGGAAGATTAGTACAGGTGAAGCGCTTATTGAAGAGATAGCTGCTCGATATGGCGTTTGGCCGTGGTCGCTCACCCGCGCCATCCGGCGGATGGAAGAAAAGGTATGAAACAGCCTTATTGTTGTGGTACAATGGGTATATGGACAAAACGAACGATACAGCAACAGACGAAAAACATCGCGAATGGCCAAATACCATCCGCAATCGTGATGAATTGGATTCAGCTCTGGAGGCTGGAGAAAAAAGCGGTGTTAGTGATCGCACCATTGAGCAAATATTTGAAGAAGAAATAACCAAGTTCAAAAATGGCTCAATACGAACGATCTAAAACTGCAGAAGAAGATTTCCGCAAAATTGCCCGCTACACTCTGATAAATTTTGGCGTTAAGCAGGCACAGGCTTACGAAGCGTTGTTAACCCAAGCGGCTAAAACTGCCGCCAATTTTCCTTCTATCGGTAATCCCTACACCACGAAAAAGGGCAAGATATACCAGCAATATAATGCTGGCATGCATGCTTTGTTTAATCGCCCGACTGATACGGGAATTTTTATTGTTCGTGTTCTTCATCTGATGATGGATTTTGACCGACATCTTGGCGGTTAATATTAGCGCAGTTGGGATCGAATCCGGTAGAGGTCAATCAGCCGACAGGTCAAGTCTGGACTTTGCACATAACAAAAACCCACGCGATTAATGTTTCATATTGCTTGTACGATGAAAATCTCAGAAGAAAGGCCATTTTCGCACAACAGACATTCGGCGCAGCATGCACCAATGATGGCAGTGTGGACTTTTGAGTCCTTCATGCGATGTCGTGAATGGAATGACTTTCGATATCCCTGGCTCTCTCAAGATTGAAGTGCGCGGGTTTGGACTTTTGTTGCCATCCTTTCGGAGCCGCTGTCGCTCGCCTCACCCGATCAGGGTGAGCGACGGCGGTGGAGGAAGGATGGCGGGCCATCTTTTTGGTGGGCTTGAGCAGTGGTTTGAAAGACAAGTGCAACACCTCACGGGCTATCATGATAGTCCGTCGATTTTGCGATCAAAAAAGAGGTGTTGCACATGTCACAATACAAGCATTTCAGTTACGAAGAAAGAGTTGAACTGGCCCGGATGTATCATCAAGGGGCCTCTAAAGCTGCCATTGGCACGCAGCTTGACCGCCCGCGCTCCAGCATTGAGCGGGAGATTGCGCGCAATGGCAACAAGGACGGCAGATACAATGCCGAAACGGCGCAGCAGCGTTACGAGGCGCGGCGACGGCAAGGTTCTCGCCTCGATCGCCTTTTGCAACTGCAGCAATTCGTTGTCGACCAGTTGCACGAGAACTGGACACCGGAGCAGATTGCCGGTTGGCTGAAGGGCGGCAATGAGAAGGGGCTGCCCTCTATCAGCCATGAGGCCATCTACACCTGGATCTACTCAACCGGTCAGCGCGCCCGAAAACTGTGGAAATTGCTGCCCTTTCGCCGCGCAAAGCGCCGTTTTCGACCGGCCCGCAAGACCAGATCACTGATCCCGGACAGGAAATCCGTCCACCAGCGCGGTGAACATATCGATGACCGCAGCCAGGGTGGTCATTGGGAGGGTGATTTGATGATCTGCAAACGAACCCGCCCGGTGCTGGTGCTGGTCGAGCGCAAGAGCCGCTTCACCATCATTGCCCGGTTGAAATCGAAGAATGCGGCGGATACGGCAAACACAATCATGGATATTTTCCGCCAGCTTGACCCGGACCTGCGCCGTTCGATCACCTTCGACAATGGCATGGAATTCGCCAGGCACAGCCTGTTGAAGGAGGCACTCAACATGACAACATGGTTCTGTGATGCCTATGCCTCTTGGCAAAAGGGCGGGGTGGAAAACATTAATGGCAGGCTGCGCCGCGATCTGCCCCGCCATCTCGATATTGATGCCATGAACGATGAAGACTTCGCCGACATCAATCTCATGCATAATCTGACACCAAGAAAATGCCTCAAATTCAAAACACCCGTCCAAGCCCTGTTGTCACAACTCGGCATCAATGCCAAACTCTCATTTCACAGAGGTGTTGCACTTCAAATTTGAATCCGCCGGAGTTCATGCATGGACAACTCAAAACCAAGTATATAAAAATATAGAACAATGTAGATCACCCAAGCAATTACGAACAGGATTGGAATCCATTGAGCAAACCCACTACCATCTCCCCAACCTTTTTTCTTATCGTAGAATTCTGGCTTATACCAATGGCATGATTTTCTGACTCGTATGGGATTCCCAAATCACTGATGTTCTGATTCAATGGGTGGCGAAGGAGATTTGCCATGCCATCAACAGGACTTGTACTTCGAAGAGATTTTGATGCCCCCACGCTTCGCCAATTTTCCCGACGATGCAGTGACACAAGACAGGTACGCCGTCTTCTGGCGCTTGCAGCCATTTACGATGGCATGAGCCGGGCAGATGCTGCCAGGGTTGGCGGGATGGATCGTCAAACGCTGCGCGACTGGGTCTTGAGATTCAACGCAGAAGGTCCAGATGGCCTGACCAATCGTCAGGGGGCGGGACGGCCACGCCTTTTGAGCGATGAACAAATGAATGAGCTGTCCGAGATCGTCAATGCTGGCCCTGATCCGGCGGTGGACGGGGTTGTGCGCTGGCGGCGGATTGATTTAAAGCGGGTGATTGAAGAGCGCTTTGGTGCCGTCTACGCCGAACGCTCGATATCCGAACTCCTTGCCGTCCTTGGCTTTTCCCGCATGAGCACCCGCCCGCAGCATCCAAAGCAGGATGAGCGTGTGATTGAGGCTTTCAAAAAAACTTCGCCAACACGCTTGCAGCTCACATAGCCGATCTGCCGGAAGACACTCCCGTTGAGATTTGGTGGCAGGATGAAGCCCGGCTGGGCCAGAAGAACGGGCAAACACGCATCTGGGCGAAGAAAGGCACCCGCCCCCGAATGCCCGCTGATCAGCGATACAAGAATGCATATCTGTTCGGTGCCATATGCCCGGCCCATGGCAAAGGAGCCGCCCTGATGTTGCCGTGGGCCAACACTGAGACAATGCAAATGCATCTTGACGAAATCAGCAAATATGTAGCGCGAAAATCCCACGCTGTCATTCTCATGGATCGGGCAGGCTCATGGATCGGGCAGGCTGGCATACAACAGGCAATCTCGATGTACCGAAAAACATCACCATCATCCTGCTGCCATCGCGTTCGCCTGAACTCAACCCGGTAGAAAACATCTGGCAATATCTACGCCAGAACTGGCTCTCCAACCGTATCTTCGAGGACTATAATGCTATCATTGATGCAGGATGCGATGCCTGGAACAAACTCCTTGCACAACCCGAAACTATCAAATCAATCGGAATGCGAGATTGGGCTCATGCAGGTCAGTAATAATTGCCGTTGGTATTATGACTTTGGCTTATCAAATCTAGTGCTTGAATTTATATTCACGATAGCCCATAGGAATTGCTGCGGACAGGTGGCCGAGTGGTTGAAGGCACTGGTCTTGAAAACCAGCGTGCGTGCAAGCGTACCGTGGGTTCGAATCCCACCCTGTCCGCCATTTTGTTTTGGGTCCGACCCGGAGACATGGGTAACAGCCTTGTGGCGAACGGGTTGTCTATTGTTTGCAGTGTTCTTTGCTCCAGGTCAATATATCCCAGATCATAATGCATGAAGCTTATTAGCCATATTCCATCGTCCACCTCCTTTATTCCCAGCCTTTGACCTGCCAGGACGGTTGATATGTTGATTTTCTTTCTGTGCATGCAGATGCGCCCGCATGCGGTAACAAGGATGTCACGATCGTGAAAGGGATATTCCACTTCAGGCAGGCCCTGATATGACCTGTTTGAAGGCGCATAGACCTCATCGGGGATTTTCATACCGAGCGCCTCGTGTGGTCGTTCTGTATTGAATTCATGGACGAATTCATCAAACCGGGCTTGCTGTTGCAGCGCGTTCATTCCCGGTGGCCTGGTGGTTTCCCTCTTCAGTGTGAGATGCATGCGTTCATGACGGCCGTTCTGCTGGGGGTTGCCTGGCTTGATGCGTTCGATGCTGATACCGAGCCTTAGCCACCACACGGAAAGCTTCGACAGATTGAACAACCCGTTGGGAGAAGCAAGGGGCAAACCGTTGTCGTAACGAATGGCATCGGGCAGGCCGTATTCCTCAAACAGCCGCTGGAAGGCGGTGAACCCATTGATACCAATGGCATGATTTTCTGACTCGTATGGGATTCCCAAATCACTGATGTTCTGATTCAATGGGTGGCGAAGGAGATTTGCCATGCCATCAACAGGACTTGTACTTCGAAGAGATTTTGATGCCCCCACGCTTCGCCAATTTTCCCGACGATGCAGTGACACAAGACAGGTACGCCGTCTTCTGGCGCTTGCAGCCATTTACGATGGCATGAGCCGGACAGATGCTGCCAGGGTTGGCGGGATGGATCGTCAAACGCTGCGCGACTGGGTCTTGAGATTCAACGCAGAAGGTCCAGATGGCCTGACCAATCGTCAGGGGGCGGGACGGCCACGCCTTTTGAGCGATGAACAAATGAATGAGCTGTCCGAGATCGTCAATGCTGGCCCTGATCCGGCGGTGGACGGGGTTGTGCGCTGGCGGCGGATTGATTTAAAGCGGGTGATTGAAGAGCGCTTTGGTGCCGTCTACGCCGAACGCTCGATATCCGAACTCCTTGCCGTCCTTGGCTTTTCCCGCATGAGCACCCGCCCGCAGCATCCAAAGCAGGATGAGCGTGTGATTGAGGCTTTCAAAAAAACTTCGCCAACACGCTTGCAGCTCACATAGCCGATCTGCCGGAAGACACTCCCGTTGAGATTTGGTGGCAGGATGAAGCCCGGCTGGGCCAGAAGAACGGGCAAACACGCATCTGGGCGAAGAAAGGCACCCGCCCCCGAATGCCCGCTGATCAGCGATACAAGAATGCATATCTGTTCGGTGCCATATGCCCGGCCCATGGCAAAGGAGCCGCCCTGATGTTGCCGTGGGCCAACACTGAGACAATGCAAATGCATCTTGACGAAATCAGCAAATATGTAGCGCGAAAATCCCACGCTGTCATTCTCATGGATCGGGCAGGCTGGCATACAACAGGCAATCTCGATGTACCGAAAAACATCACCATCATCCTGCTGCCAGCGCGTTCGCCAGAACTCAACCCGGTAGAAAACATCTGGCAATATCTACGCCAGAACTGGCTCTCCAACCGTATCTTTGAGGACTATAATGCTATCATTGATGCAGGATGCGATGCCTGGAACAAACTCCTGGCACAACCCGAAACTATCAAATCAATCGGAATGCGAGATTGGGCTCATGCAGGTCAGTAATAATTGCCGTTGGTATTATCCGGTTTTAGAGGCCGGCAAAAAGAGGGCCCCAATGAACCGGACTTCATGGGAGCATGTAGGCAGGATTTGAAAATTTATTGATATGCTGCGGCGAATTGATGCAAGACGGCTGCCGCAACGTGATGCAGCCGTGATAACGGGGATGCTGGAGCAGAAATACCGCCGCAACCGCAGGCGTTATGAAGACACCGGACCGAAGTCCGGCGGGATAAGTGTGTTTTTGTTAATATCTCGCATCGGGCAAACGATCAATTGAACCCGCCCAAAAACGGGTCGTTCAATGTCAGTGTGTGGAAAAAGCCCACGCACTTGCCAATCAGCATTGAATTGAACTCTTCAATATCCATGGTTTCAATGGTTCCGCCGCGCTTCGTGTAAAAACTGATATCCTCGACGGTGCCGAACAGGTGTTTGCCGGATTTTACGTTCACGGGGATAAATTGTCCCCTTCGCACCAGAACGAACACACCATCCTCTGACGGGGAAGTGTGCGCCGGATCGACCAGCAACCGGTCGCTCTTGGGGAATATGCCGTCAAAACCAGAGCGAAGAGCGATTAGAAACCGCTCTGCAACCTCCATGCGGCCCAGACACAGGAAGTCTTCCAGCACAAATTGATGCCGGTTATCACCGGGTACTTTTAACAGCCGTTTTGAACCGGACTTCTCCTCCGGCCACATACTCGACACTTCGCAGACATAACCATCACTGTGCGCGAAGGGTTTGATGTCAAAAACAATGTCTCCTGATTTGCTTCCTGGAATATAGGCAGAGGGCGTCCGAAAAACGTCATATTCCGCCAGCAGGGGGTTTCGCGACACCACACGCTGACTCGTTGCCTGGGCCATTATAGCCTGCTGATTTGGCCCCTTGTCATTATCCTTCTTGCCGGCTTTGTTCAGCATCCAATCGACATTTACGCCAAAGTGCGCTGCATACACCTTCGCGAAATCGTCCTTGATCACCCGCGTGGCGTTCTCATGGGCACTGTAAGTCGGCACAGCAATATTAAGCGCTCGCGCTGCTGTCGTTGCGCTTGAATAAAACTCTTTGCGGAGGTTGCGCAGTCGTGCAGCCTGTTGTCTAATTTTTTCTCGATCTGCACTCATCGCCAATTCGCATTGATTCGGATTTCTACAGCATTATACGTATGTAGGCTGGTTTTTCAAGACGGCTGATACCGACCGGTCAGCCCGACCCTATTCAAATTGAAACAGCATAATTTTGCGATCTTAGGGGTATATTAACCATAATTTCCGAAAAATTCCGAATGCTGCATACCATAGCGTCGAAATTCATTATACGCCCGCAAACGGCAGAAGCTGCCGACAAAGATACAACCCTGAATCCGGTTGAAATTCTGGACCACGGCCATATATTGGACACCGCTGGCGGCAAGCCCTGTCTGCAATATACCGGTGGAATCATCCGCTCGACACCGGCATTTCCAAAAGAGGCGTTCGCTTTTGCACTTCCCTCGCGGCTTGCGGGCCATTATTGCGACATTGCCCAGTCCATTGAGGGCGCTTCAGCGGCCAGGAGAGCATGGATGCTGCAACCGGTCCTAGTCAAAACCGACGCGGATATTTACAGTGCAGCAGGTCAGGTATTCACATCAATTCTTAGCAGAACCAGTGCAAACGGCCGGATTTCGGTCCACACCCGTGCACTGTACTTCCCTGCGGAATTCTGGAAGCATCAGACTTCTCTTTGTCTGGCATCAATTTGCGCCTTCGGCACTGCTCAACCGATAACGAAGTCGACCTATTTTGGAACCAGGATTGCCTATCCGAAATGTGGACAGCCATCAGCAAATTTCATAGCGGGAGAAGACGTTTGCCCTGGTCAACGGGCCGGCGCACTTGCACAATCAATGACATTGCCGGAGTCAACCCACCTGGATAGCTCGTTTGCCGAAAACAGCGATGAATTCCGCAATATCCTGTTCGAGGCAATTTTGAAGCTGCCGTCGCGGGCCAGGCACGGCGTCAGCGCCAGCGCCGGCCTCATTCGAAATTACCAAGGTTTTCAGGTGAACTGGCGCCACACCCGGCACCGTAGATGGACACCGAGTGAAGGCACGGCAAGTGATAGCCGCAAAACAGATGGGGAAAACCTGCGGAATTGCCGGCCGGCAGCCAGCGGAACAAATCCAAAACCGGTTCCGACATGCCAATTATCATCAAACAGTAAGGTTGCGTCCTATCGGAAACTGAATTCAAGGAATGAAATCATCGCCGCAATGCACAATCTGTACAGCTTGAACACAATGGCCGTCCCATCCAACGAGGTGGATGAAGGGTGGCCCGCCGCACGACCCGCCAGTTCAGCCGTATCTGAACTGATCTCGTCCCTCAGGGCCGGCCCGTTCGCCAATCCCGATCTCGTTGAGGGAATCCTCTACGATCAACAGGCCTGCGTGGATATCCAAGCGGCCATCGCAAACGGCGACCGGGCACTGGAAGATGCAATCTGGCGCATGGTCTGTGTCGGATCTCACGGCTTTAAGCTTCCATTCCCGTGCGAATTGGCGGAACAACTCCTGCTCCCGGCGATTTTTGCCCGTGTTTCGAGGCGCCACGCACAGCGTTTGCGAAATGAACTTGAGTGGCAGACTTTGGTTGCCCTTTGTATGGCCGGTCAGCGGAACCAGCAGGAGCTACAGGTTATCTGCAGCATAGCAGTGAGTATTATGGAAAAACAGCATTCCCATCTCTTGGTTGGTCTGGTTCACAGACTTTCGCAAAAGAAATTACCGGACCATGAATCTGCCATCTCGAATTTGTTGATAGTATCGATTCTGACGGAACAATTGAACGCTGGGAACAGCCAAAAAGACCAAATAGCCACAGGATAGTTCTTATTTTGTTCCTTTCAACGGCTAAAACTTCTAAAAAAAACCGTATTAGTTGCATTATTTGCGATTTTGTCACGATTTCTCTTTCTTGTCCGGTTGTTTCTCGGTAACAATTCTACTTACGGATGTTTTGATTATTGGATTAAAATGGGCTGGTCTGACTTTACGGTAGTCTGGGGTGATTTGCCTTCAGATGTAGATAAGGTGATTGTTTATTCGGAGCACTCCGGATCGAAAGTAGTGCTTGTATCGAATGAGCCGCTCTCTTCACCTTATCTGGATCAGGCAAACTTGGCCGCAAGCTCCAGTTCGCATCATGCGATTGAACGCGGAACTGAACCCAGTTTTTTTGTTTACCTTTCTCCTGGGCTGACGAAAGACTGGGATAACGGGCGGGAGATCACGACCAAAATCCAGCTCTGGCGAGGGCTCATCAAACTGCCTGGCCCCGATGATTTTGAGTATTTCGCCCGGTTCCTGCGGCCGCAACGGCAGGCCGCCGCACAGCCGGATCAGTCGGCTAGCGCATCAACAGCAACAGCCACCGATACAAAACCGGAAATAGTTGATGAGCCGGTGGACTTGCGGCCAGTGGGCCGGTTGGCAAAATTGGATATATCGAATGGCGCTCTTGTCTACCGGTTCACAAGTTTTAACCCTGGTTCCGAAGAAATATTGAAACTAAAACGAGATTTCGAATACCGCCCTCGGATACTTGAGCTCGCCCGGGTTCGCTTGGAGGAAGAGAGGGAAAGTCGGATTTCCTACTATGTGGAGGTTCGGCTTCAGGCGAATGACGGAATTGATAGTCACCATATTACAGAAATCGAAAACGCTGTTAGCAGCTTGCAGGGCGATATGAAAAAATGCGTTGGTATCGGTACCTGCAGCAGATATGGTGACATTTACCCGACGGAACTGGATGACAGAGCGGGCGAACCTTCAAATGATTTGCCTGCCGTAAATACCCAAATCCTGTACGTGGACAGTCAAAACAACGGGCTGGATGGATCGCAGGAGGCCGTCATTTTCTTCGACCTGTTGAATATAGACTATGAACTCGAACGTCTGTTTATTGTCAACGCCAGGAAATTCGATCTGCACTTTACTGTAGGTGTGTATGAAATTGATAATGCCGGTAACCCGACAGACCGAAGAGCCGAGAATGCCGTTTCGCTCAGTTTTACTGTTTCAATGACCGAGACGGAGGGGAAATTGTTCTACCTCGACATACCGGGCATCGGCGTAAAACTGCGGAAGTACGAGGATGCCGAAGGCAAAAAGTCGGATCAAAAAAGCCACCAATGGCTAGAGTCGACCCTCACTCACGATTCTCAAACTGGGAATTGGGAACTGTTACGTAAGGGATCTTATAACTGGCTGGAACCAGACAACGGTACACATACCGCTGATGCGCTGATGTGTCTCGATTTCGGAACTTCGCTCTCAAGTCTATCACATCTGTCGTTCCAGAAGGGTTTTTCAAAACCACAACATACGCTAGTTGATCTTGGCGACACACATGCCGCCCCCTTCGCCGGCATGACGGCAGGCGTGAGGCTGTGTGACAGTAAAACTAGTCCCGTTGAGAAGAAGGATACGGCGGCATCGGACCGCAAAAAGCTGGTGATTGAATTCAAGCAAACTCCCGCCGATAAACGGGGAATATCAAAGCCCCTATTTCCCGGGGGTAAACAACAGGAATTCCTGGACCCTAAGAATGAAATTTGCACTCCGGACCATGAACCCATATATTTTAAGGACGATGATGGTTATCAGAAAGCTATGTTCCGGACTGAACTTGGTGCCGTTTCGGATTGCAGGCCGGATATTAAGCGCGAAGATTTCTTCCGGGATGCCCTGAAGGTTCTGCTTTTTCCTTCTGTTTATTCCGATGCAAAGAAACTGATTACCGGCATATCTGCCGAACAAACCATCCTTTTGATGGTTTCCATGCCGGAGGCGCCACCCGTCCATGTCGAAGAGCGCTACCGTTTGGCCGCAGAAACCTTTCTAAGTACGCTTGCATACGAACACCTGACTGTGCGCACCATCTCGGAAGCCAAGGCAACCGCCCAGCTCATCCTGGCGCACAAGAGTAAACATGACTTACTTGCCGAAAGAGCACGTCATGACCGTTCACGCATCAGCGTATTTGATTTTGGCGCCGGTACACTGGACATAGCGGTGATCGACTTTGACTCCGGTTGTATGATTGATGACAAAGAAGACTACGAAAGTGAAATACTCGTCGCGCCGGTTACTAGGGTCAGCCAGTCAATCAGAATGGCCGGTCACGAGCTTGACGAAGCTATTTTGAAAGACATTGAAGCGGCGCTGGATAAATTATACAAGTTCTGTAGTTATGATCGCAGAGCTTATCTCGATCCACGGGGATTTCTGCCTTTTGGCAAAGGCAAACTGAAGGTGATCCGGGCCTACAAGGAAAATACTGATTTCGCTAAAGACGAAGGGCTTGAGCTATTTCCTCCCGCTGGCATCGGTGATACGCCTGCGTGTGATCTTGAAGAGATCGCCACCGTTTCTCTGAAAGACGGCACTGTGCGTTATTTCGCATCCACGACAGACATGGCTGTCTGGCGTGTGTCGATCGAATGGGCTTGTATGAAAAACCTGGATGCCTATCTGCGCTATATTGGTGACGTTGTCATCGCCGGTGCTTGGTATGCGGGTAACCAAACTGCCAATATCGATCACCATCTGGCCGTTGTTGCCGGCCGCGGCAGTATTTTTCCTCCCCTGCTTAAAACCATCAAAAACAAACTTCACGAACTGGCCGGGGAAAAGGATATCCGGATCATGGACTACCTGGATATCTACGAAGAACTACGGCAAAATTCCAGCCTGGAGACCCTGATGGGTCAATGCGGTAACGCCGTACAATTCGCCAAATCAGCAGTATCGGCAGGCGCTCTACTTTCGCAAATGGAACATTACAGGAATAACCAGTTTGTCGTGCCTCTGCAGCAGGAAAATTCCTGCACTTTCCTCGATGGCCACAACTTCGCCGTGATAGACGGTGATATAAATGGCGACAATGTGACTTTCGACATAGTCCGCAATATCCATTTGATCAGCAAGGAAGGTGGCGACAATATTACAGTAGCCAACAAGACCATGTATCTCGTCTGTGCGCCCGCCGGACTGGCCCTTGCCTGGAAAGAACTTGATGCCGCCGATAAGGCTTTTCTGCTCGATAACCTCAATGCGTCAATCAACAAGGTCCCACCGCAAAAATTTGATCTAAACGAGTCTGACCAGGTTCAATTCGAACTGGACCGGAACGGAGAAACTGTTCTGGCAAAAAATCAAGTTGGCGGAATTGACTGCAGGCTTCCACTATGGCCCAGTAATACGTCCTAATCACTCAAGCAGATGAATACAATGAATGCAGCCGCAGACAGGTTATCCTACTATGCCTCCCTGGTGGCGGCGAGCGAAGGGCTGGTGCGTGAGGTCGATGCTGCGGCGATTGCACTGCTTCCAGGAGCTATTGAAAAGATCTCCCTGCTGAAACTCCTGTCACAATGTTCCACTGCCTTAAACGATCGCCGGGAGGATGAGGCCCTCCACTCAATCGCCATCACCATCTTGACTGAATTGTCGCGGGAATACGGTGATCCGGCCGATGACGGCCCGATAATAAACCCGATCGACCATCTGTTTCGCACCGAAGCCCTGCTGAGCGCTGCAAGCTGCATCGGGTCGAATAAAGGAGAGGCGGAGCATATTGTGCTGGCGGCTGCAGCCAATCTCCGGTGCCTGTTTTCACAATGCCGGATCGCAATTGCCCGTCCTAAATTTCTCATGCAGACCGATTCCTATATTGAAACGGGTATTCCGATCACTTTTTATGAAGTGCAGACTGGTGCGGGACAGCTCGACGAGAGCATTAAGGAACAACTGGCAGACATTGCCGGACGCCAGTCTGTGAGCATGCCGGATGCGGATGAGGGAATTGTTGTCGACTGCCGTCGCATTGGAATGGCGGACGGTTTTGGATTTTATCGTACAATGGAGCTCGGTTACGTGCCCTTTGCCGCCTTCCGCGGACGGGTCGTAGTCAAGCCGCAGGTTATGTGACCAATTCTCACTCTGTTTTGGTGAGTTTTTGAAGCTCGGTCACCAGATTAAGAAACTCACGAAACTGCCAGTTAGTTTTGCCGGGAAAATTGAACAATTGCCGTAAGGCGTAAGCGATCTGATTTCTGTCAACGTCACCGGGGATTTCCCGTGGGTAATTTTCAAGGATATCTGAAAAAACGCCACGCATGTGGCGAACAAGAAGTTGAAGCGATGCCGCATCGCAAAACTGCTGCAGCGGTGAGCGATCCTTCGACGTTTCAGACCAGCGATCAAACCGCTCCCCTCGCCGGGGCAGACAAAGTTCGGCCAACGCCTTGATCAATGGCTTGCCGGCCTTCTGCAAATTCGAAGAAAAATCCTGATAACCGTTGGATGATTCCTTGAACTCATTCAATATGAAATCATGGTAATCCTTGAATTCGCTGCGGATCAACCCGGGGCCAAGTGCAAACTGGGTGGTTATCCCGGCAATGCTAATATCAAGATGCTCTGAAACACTTTGATGCAACCCGCCAAAGATTTCCATGAAACTCTTGGAAAATTTTTGACTGGGTCTATCGATCTTTTCCAGCAGGTGACTTGCAACACCAATGGCGATACGATCAGGGGGAATTGCCGCTTCATTAAATGTCGTGTTGATGAACTGCTGGGCAAGCGGAGACACGTATCGATGTGCCAGGGAAACCACAGAAGACTGGCGCGCACTGCGCTCAGGCACCTCTCCCATCGACAGGGCCAACCCCCAAAATACTGGATTACCGTCAATGGCGCTGCGCAAACGGGACAGTTCCATATGCACCTGCCTTCTGACCACGCCCCGTGTTTCGACTTTTTTCCGCACTTCGCCGAGCGATTTACCGTTGAATTCTTCTAAAGCCCGGGACGGGTTGCTCGCTTCAGTGCCGGGTTCCTCGCCGGAGACGCCCAATTCAGAAAACCAGTTACTGCGCGCATCTTCCAGCAGCGGGGCAGGCTGAAACTCGGCACGGGTCAACTTATAGGCCGTTGTTGCGAATTCCGGTTGAAAACGATCTTCGTCCGATACAACCAGATTTCTTTTGATGATCGCGGACAAAAGAAACCCCAGATCCGCCAGGTCGTTGTAGAGGGCGTGCCAAAGGAGGTTTTCCAGGACTTTCCTCGATTTTGCTTTGCTAACCATTTCAGCGACGGGAGCAGACAGTTCCCGGTAATTCTGGCAAACATCCAGAATAAGATCGGCAATGATATCAACATCCGGGGCGGATTGAGTAATTGCATCAATACTGGTCGAAGGCCGCCAGACAAACCGCCTGTTCAGACGTGCGGAAAACAAGCCGGTTAAATCCGCAGACAGCCCTGTCGCATAGTCTTCGATTGCTTCGGTCAAGCCGCATTTGCGGACCTCGGCAAGCTGATGGTACCGCGCCAACAGTAAGAGCGGCTCAAGCTTCTGCCAGGCAGATTCTTCCTCTATTTCTCCAAACTTTCCGAGTTGCTGCAAGTGCGAGGAGGTTCCACCAATTTTCCCTTTCGGCGTTTCGCTGGCCGGCCGTGGCAGGTATCGATCTATCTCCCGACAATGACTGGCGAGATATTCTCCAATCGATGTCAATGCAAAAAGGCGTTCCTGGGAAACACGTTCAGAATTATCATCAGTATCTGCCTGTAGTCCTCCACTGAAGGGTCCATAACTATCTTGTCCAAAAAAACGTTGTCCGTCATAGGTAAACCAGAGCATCTGAACCGGTTTTTCAAAACCGGCCACGTGGGAGAGTCTGGAACGAAATTCGGTTATCCAGCTGGCTGGCATTGAATCATCTTCCTCAACGGGCTTGCCGGTAAACTTCATCCGGCACCAAGCCGGTGCCACAATACAAAACGTATCGGCAATGTTCAGGCCATTGAAGACCGTTGCTTTGCGCCGAGCGGAATGTGGCGATGGCGACTCCATGTTGAACTCAAATGTAACGCCATTGTCTGATTCTATCGGGCTGATTTCCCGCACATCTGGAGCCAATTCCAATCTGGGCTGAAAAGTTGTACAGCGCATTGCGCCCTTCTGCGTTTGGATCATCTTGCTTTTTGTGCTTAAAACACCTTATGTATTTATATAATTCACGACTGTTGCCCGAATCTCCCGGTAGTTTCGCATTGATATTAATAAACCGGACCCTGTTTCCCCCGAACACTGGATGATCACTGGATTCAATTTCACCGCCAAAGTCTTCTCCCGAATGGCAGCTGACGACCAACTCGTAGCCTTTGCCCGAAGAGAGATAATCCCGGCAAACCCGGCGCACGGTCGAAAGACCCTCTTTGTTTGAGTATTCCAATATCAGCCGAGTGATAACCGGACTATCTGGGGCAAAAGCAACTGAATTGGAATTGCCCAGTTCCCGCGAAAACACGCCCAATTCGGTTACACTGATTTCTACTATTTTATCCAGCTGGTTGGCGTTATCCGTCTGTTCTCCCAGATCGCTATTCCGGGTATTACTAGATGCGCTGGAATTGGCAGATCCTGTTTTGTGCGATGCTGCTTCGGATAAAGAGGGAAGCGGAATTGCCAATGTCGCAACAGATGGTGATGTTGCTGTATTTGCCGGATCGGCCACCGCAATCTGAAGTTTGGATCCGGGATCAGGCGGTGCCGCTAACGGAATTGTCACCGGGCTTAAGCCCGCCGTCGATCCCTGTAGCGGGCCTGCCCACAACAACATACGTTTGTTGCCAGTCAACAGATGGACCATCAGCAGATGATTGGTCCTCTGCGCATGGTGCCAGCGTCCGTCGGCGACCATCATCAAAATACCGCCACCCGGCAACCCGCTCAACCTCGAAGAGTCGAGATAAAGCGGTATTAATCCTGGTATTTCAGTCATTTTCGGAGCCATATGACCGGTTAGCAACAGTAGCCGGTATAAACAACTCTGCATCAAGAATCAGCGCAACAATTGAGTTTCGCCCAACTTGGAAAATACGAAACGGTTTTCTGGTCTCACCATTCGTTTGCATGTGTGTACCAATAGATGTATTATGGTTAACGACTGAATAATGCAGACAAAGGCATTTTTTACCGTGTCCGATGACAGCCAGACAACGAGGACAATCCAGATCGTATCGACCGACCGCAAGGCGGCCGAAAGCCTGGTGTACGGGGCTATACTTGCCGCAATGCCGGCAATTAGGAATGAGCACAAGTATCGGCAAGGGCAGCGCAGACCGGGGACTATGGTGTCGCGTTTCGAGTATGCGTCCAGAGGAAATGGCGGAGACGACGCCACAGGAGGCTACAATAAAAGAGAATTCATCGATCTGACGGCCAGGATTCTCCTTATTCCGACTGAAGGAGATAAGCAGCCTGGCGAATCTGTGCCCGACGAAGACGTTTTTCCCATTAATACTGAATTGATACTCAAAAATAGCAAAAATCGGGCCTCGAAGCCTGAAATTGTGGCGTTTGAATGGATTGATGCAGCTGATCGGGGTTTCGCTGGCGCATTCCTGCGGGATTTCGGGCAAATGAAGGACGTGATCTTTCTCCTGGAAGCATCCCGGCTTGAAGAGCGAGGCGCTGATGCTGCCAGTATACCTTCTCAGCTGACCGATACAATCGAGGTAATTGCCGCGATGAGCGGTGCAGAAAGGGTCCTTTCCCAGAATCGGAATTGGTATCTATGGTCTTGAATACAATCTTGCTTTGGCCCTGCAGGACTATATCTATCCTAAGGGGTCTACGCAAAACCGCTTTTTGGACTTTCGCTCCGGGAGCTGCTCGATGCCCCACGACAACATGATGACTACGCACCTTTGAAATGGCTTTCGGCGACCTATACCAAAATCAGCCGGATACACACCATCCTGTTGGGTTTCCACCCGATGCTCCGGGAAAATATCCGGATTTGGCCGCTGTCTTTTGCGGGATTTGGGGACCGGCCTGGCAGCTCAACTATGATATTGTTAGCCGCAACGCGCACTATGGCCGGGAAGGTGAGCAATCGAACGCAGATGATCACCGCATCTCCTACGCCAAGACGCTTCCCAGTACATGGCGCTACTGGCGTCCAATCGGCTCCACCGAAATGCTGTTTTCGCACCTCGCCGGGTGTCCAAATAAACTTGGACTGCATCCAAAATATATCAACGAACATGCTGGAATGCTTGAAACGCTGCCCTCTGCAGCTGATCGGCAGAAGGCTCATGTCGGCTGATTCGCCATCTCCAATACAGTTTACGGGAATTACAGGCAGCAAAATCCGGAAACAGGTAATGTATCGGGGTCCATACGATACTTGTTGCGGCTGAGTTGTATCAACTGCCTTTGGTATTAACCGCTGGACACAGCCTGCACCGGACTTTGATCCGATGTTGTATTTTCCTTGTGGCTGGCCAGTCACAAGGAAAACACAACATCTGGGAAACGCGAAACGCCGGTCAAATGGAATCTGATTACACACGAGCCTGCTCTAAAAGTGGCGTGGCGTGCTTTTGGCCCGGACACTTACTTGATCCATGTTGACAATATTGTCTGCGTCCCTGTTCTCTGCTTTTTTACTGTCATCATCGCCAGGTTTTCCGGCAGACGGATTTTTCCCGCGCGGCTCTTGCCCGTCTGTTTTCTCCACGTCATCGAGGTGCTCGAAATCTGTTTCGTGGTTTTCCGGCACTCCGTCCACATCCGATCCGGCAAATCCGGTTTCAGAGCCATCCATCTGCGGCTTGATTGGTCCGTATATGGCCTCGAGATAACGCTTTGCTTCGCTCAAGATCTCCGACTCGTTATCAATAACCTTTTGTTTTAGCTCATAGACGTCATCACCTATTCGCTTCACCAGGTCGTCGGGGTAGCGCATCAGCAACTGACGCACCGTGGTCCTGATATTGCCTTTGCCAATGCGTTTCAAATCCACGTATTTGAAAACCCGCTTATTTTCATCGAAACTCGAACGCAGTTGCGCGCCCAGCTCTATGCGCGCCTTGGCATCCATCGGATAGTAGGGTGGGATTGTGGGGATCGATAGGGCCGTCACCGGTCGGCAGACCTCCTTCACGGCGAATTTGCAACCGGTTGCTGGCAAACGCCCCGGCCATAGCAGCAAAGAATACGAGCGAATCGATTGATATGGCCAAAAAAAGGGCAACCCATGCAAGCGTATCGAGCCGGCGAAGCGAGGCCCAGCGACCTAGTAAAGTTGGATGTTTCCTCCGAGTTCTCCCTTTCCACCTTGTCGAGAAGCGCTCGAATCGGTTGTTCGAACGCATAGGGCAGTTTCGCGAGGTTAAGGCAACTGCGCCCCTTGGCTACATAGGCCTCCACATTGTTCAACCCATAGTATTCGCGGTTGACGACGCACGCAGCAGACAATCGGGCAAGATTGGTGCTCAATTCCCGAAGATGATCGGTGTGCTCAGAGATTAACCCGGCATCACAGCTCAACGCGCTGAAGCTGTCGAACTTGTCCTTGTTGCGCTCAAGAATTGACTGCAACCGAACGCAACCATTGGCCATTGCATTGAAGGATTCTTTGGAACCGGTGGTCAAAAACTCATCTCTTGCTCGGCGTATCGTAGCGACCATATCCGCTGCAGTATTCTTGCTTTGGTTTGTTCGGCCGGTCGATTTATCGCTTACCTGGGATTGCAGCGCCGATAGCGCTGCATTCTGTCTTGCCTTCAGGGTTGCAATTTCACGGTTGAGCGGTTCAACGCTCTGCTCAAGACGCTCAAGCTGGCTTTCCCGGCCGGCCGCGCTGGTGAGAGCTCTTTCGAGTTGCCCCCCCCAGTTTCTTTTGCTGCTTTTGCAGAGGCGTCAATTCGGATTGTGCCACACCGCGTTCTTTCTTAAGGGCTCTGTATGCCGGACCTTTGCCGGCCGGCCGGCGCTTGCCATCCGGTCCAACACGACCCTCAACAGCCTCAATATTCATTTCGACATCGAGACGGGCGATTTCCACGCGCAGGCTGTCAACTCTTAGCTTGATGGGGGCAAGTTGAAGCTTGAGCTGTTCGGGGTCAGGCCCGGTGGTTATTGTTTCTCCATTTTTTAATGCGTTGATCTGGGTTCTATATTTCTCCAGTTCCGCAAGATTCTCATTCAACTCGACTTTGATTTTATCAGCATCTGCTTCCAACTCCGCTTGCTGCTGGCGAATGCTGTCTGTCAAGATTTTCTGGGAGTTCAGTGCAAGGTCAAGAACCGCGTTAACATTGCGGTGGTATTCACTCCATCCTTCGGAATCGGCCAGTTGCTCCAATTTATCGCTTCGGGACTCGATCAGTCCGTTTCGTATCAGACTGAAGGATGATGCGGTCTCGCTTCGCGCAATGCTCAGCTCGATCTTTTTTCTCTCGGCAAGTTTGAAAACTCTGTCAAACAGGGAATCAAAAGAGAAAAATACGGAAGCGAACATGGAGATCAAGAGCATCGCAACCTTGCCGAAATCAGAAATAACATAAGGAATTTCGCTTACTTGCGAGGTTGGAGTGTCCGCAGAACCACGCCGGCCGGATCGAGGCCTGAGTCCGATCAAACCGCCCAGGCCGAGGAACATGCGGACAAGTAAATGCGGCTTATGGCCGGTTGCTTCGGCCCGTTTGCGACTCCGCTCCGCAAGATCTTGTGCCACCACCCAAGAAATGATGAACAAAACACCCTGAATGCCAAGCGACACCGTAAGAGAGATCGGCACAGAAAACGGTAGCGCACCTTCCGTATTTCCTTCCGGTGTTGTGAAGTTGATCATACCTTCGGTGGTCGTTAGGAAGGAGCCAATGGAAAGGAAAAAGGCGAAGAATATTGATAGCCCGATCGTCCCTTGAGCAAGCAATTTCCCCCGCTGGCGCTGCAGGAAACCGGGTGTCTTGCCGCGGCCTTGCACATTGTCTGCGGGGGAATAATGATCGTCCTCTTGCCAATCCGCCCCGCCTTCGCGAAGTTTGTGGTTCAATTTGCCTAGGGGGCCGCGACCGTGCGTTGTTTGCCATAACAACCACACAAGCACGCCGATGATCCCTGCGAACCAGAATTCATAGGGTAGCCCCAGGAAGCCGGAAGTTCCATTGCTCGAAGAAAATTCCGGCCCCTGTGTGACAACCGGGCCTGATGAACCGGTATTCGAGGACAGGAACTGCATGACCGGTCCAGAGAACAGGAGATAGCCTAGACCGGCAATTCCGGTCACGGCACCGATTTTTGCAAGCAATATCCAGCGCCGGTTACGAAAGGAGCTGTCAGCCGCGCCGGTTTTATCGAATGGGAACTTCATTTTAAGCCTCCGTAATTCAACATAATTCGAATTTATACAGAATAATACATAAAATCAAGCAAAATTATGGCACCGAAAATCCCATAAAAGATCTCATCCCGGCGGATTAGGCGGCCCCGATTGCCGTGGCAGATGTTTTTCGTTGCTCAGGCGGGCGGCAGCGACCGTAATAACCAATCTCCAGCACGCCAACAAAAAGAAAGTGCGATATCCCTGCGGAAATAAAAGTCGAAGGTTGCCCCATTACCGGCAAATTCCCAAGCGAAAACTGAAACGACAACATCCAGTGCAGCCCAAACAGTGTGGCAAAACATACCACCGCATAGGAGGCACAAACAGTGGCGAATTTTTGATTCTCAGTGCCATCGCGGCGCGTCGCCCCCCCCATTGCGATTAGCAACATCAGACAAATAATAGTAATCTGAAGTGTGAGAACAATCAGGACTCCGTCCCTGACCGAGGGCAACATAAAGCCAGGTCGAGGCGAAATCATTGTGGATTGCGGGGATTGTCACTGCGATTTCCTCAGCGTCTTGCTGAGAGTTGTTATTGGGATGGCACAAAAACTCTGTGTGCCGATTCCAGAATGTGACGATTTTCCTTTCACCGCGTTCTAGGTTTGACTTGAAGCTTGTCGGGGAGTCGGCATCCAACAATTCCGATGGCCAGGTGACGGCCTTTGAGCGGATAAGTTTAGTCAGACATGGACTGGCTGAGATCGCACGTCTCGAAAGCATGACCTGGCGGCCGGTATCGGGGTATTCAATTTCAATAGGAGGCCGGGACATCACTCGGGGCTGATTGCTTTCTGCAACATGTGGCAACATCAGTTCTGTCCACGATCTCAATCTCAACATCGGCGTGCGAAACGTACCCGTCATTTTTTCTTCAAAAGCAATGCCCCACCACTTCGGATCGTCGGTTACAGAAATGAACCACGAGGCAGACAGGATCGAGAAAACCGGTAAAACCAGAATGACAACGAACTCTATCGGTCGAATGATGGGAAACGGGCGCACATGCTGGTTCAAAAACTGTTTACCCACCCGGCGGGTTTTATGCAGGAGTGGCCGGCGCCTGAAAGCCGGTTCCCGCAGGCCGAACTGCCGCCATCGTGTCACCCTATCAATGAATATCATGGCAAGGTGAAAGAACACCATGGCGGACAGGGACGTCAACATCATCAAAATAAGGATGAGAAACGGTGAGTGATCCGATTTGACCACCGGCACCGCCAGCACGATCATCAGCAGGCCTGCAACCAGAAGAATCTGAATAAACGCATCGGAAGGCTTAATCCTCGCCCGAACACCCAAATCCCTGCGCTGCACAGTTACGACAAGAACCGCAACGATGATTGCAAGAAGCGCCTTGATCACCTCCGAAGGCTGGAAAAGCCCAACAATACCTTCTTCCGCACCAAGAACAATCCATGCCATAAGCGACAAGGCTAGGACCAGAAACAGCAATCCGGACATCGGGCTTCCAAGAAGAAAACCGATCAAAGCCTTGAAGATCGCAAGGGTATATTGCGCCAGCAGCAGAACGAGGTATCCAGCTCTGGAAAAAATCCAGGTCAAAGCGGGCATCAACGATACGGGAACAACGGAAAAGACCAGTTGTTTGGTCTGATTGCGTACAAGCCGGAAGAATTTGGGTTCTTGCGGTTTTTGGGTGGACAAATTTCTGGCGTGCAATCGCAGAAACCGCCCGCCATGCTGCCGGATCAGATCGATGAGAGTGATAAGTACCAGCACCGGAAGCCAGATCGAGTAACGTGCTATCCGTTTTTTCGACTGGAGGATTACCAGTGGCGAGACCTTTATCTTATCGGCTGTTTGGGTTGGGCTGAAACGCGCAACGAAGTTTCGTAGTTGAAACAACGGAACCCAGCCTACGAAACCCAGTGCAACCGCACCAAGCTGGATAGCTAGAAGGGAATCTTCATAGAACCGGCTGAACCGCATATCAGGAGAAGCGAAACCAAGTTTGGCAGCAGCAAAATTTCCGGTGGCGATCAACCCGGTGACCGCAATAAAAAACAACCGGGTCAGGCTGCCGGCCGTTGGGGAAATCAATATGACCAACCCGGCACAACACCAGGCGGTAATGGCAGGCAATGGATTTGACGCAACAGCAACAGCTGGTTCAAAAACCGGATCCATCGATCTAAGGCCTGAAGGAAGGCCCAATAGTCGGACCATTTGAACGCCGATTGGTGCAAATTTCGGGAGAAGCAGCGCCAGCGTTGAAGCAAAAAAGAAACTCTGCAGAACAGCTAATACGGGATCCGGAGAACGGATTGCTGCCGCCGGGAAGGAAAGGAGCCACCAAAGCCCTAGCAGAAAGAGCGTTAGGATTGCTGACGCCGATAGCAGTAGGCCAAGGGCTGGGATGTTCGGCGACTCCCACTGCGCCTTCCAAAAATCACCCGCAAGCTCTGCCCGAATGCAAGTAGACCTGAAGGGCTGGCCGGCTGATTGCTGCTGACAGTTTTGAATACGATGTGGATTAACTGCGGGCGTCAGAACAAGGTCGCCGGCACTTCCGCGCCCGTCCTCCAGTGATACCTTATAGAAGGTTCGGCCGATAATCACTCCAGACAGAGATATTGCTGCGCCATTCATATCATTGCGCACGACGGGATGCGCCGTTTTCGTCAGAATACTTGGTTTCGAATCAAATCCGGCTGCGCGGTGGAACGCAAACGGGCTGTGGCCGGCTTGTATGGCAAAACCCCTTCCGTTCACATATATGACCTTCAGCGCATCGAATTGCGTATCCCCGAGACGGATTGCCGCCAATTTGTTGACCACGCATGTGACCGTACCGCCAATTCTGAGAACGGAAACCCGACCCTGCTGTTTTATACGTTCGATAGCATCGGTCAAAAATGCCGGCGCCCAACCGGTTGAACCGCCGCAATTTTCATCTAGGGGAATGCCGTCGATCCGTTCCAGCCTGGTCCCCCACATACTGTGCTGCGCCCGATATCTCGCCGTCACCACGGATTTCTCGTATACTGAGAATTCAATCGTCCGTACATTAGATCTAAGCGACAGGCCTGTCTGTTGTCCGCTTGAATCTCCCAGGGACGACAGATCACTGATCCCGGTTATTCGGATAAAGGGCTTGGTTCTTTTAACATACAATGACCAAATGACTTCGGCTAACTGTGTTAGTCGAGCAACCGCCCCAAACTGGGAAAAAAGCTTGATCTTTTCTATATACGAAGGCCAATAAGCATCGCTTGCTTGCGACAGCGGAGCGACCGCACCAAATTCGTCACCCACTTTTAAATACTGAAGCAAAGATAGATGGTACACACCATCGGAATATTCAAGTCCGAGACTGCGGCTCGTGGAAATATTTGAGACCCACCACGATCCATTAATTCGTTCAAACTTTACATGCCGCTTGCTGGCACTTCCTGGGCCAGCGTTCTGTTTCAGTTCTTCACTGCCCAACACAACCCTAGATTGTTTTGCGTCACCCGAGATGGTTATTTTACCCAGGGTAAAAACATTCTTGCCGTGGTTTTTCGATGCCATTACCAGCAAATCCAGCCAGTTCATGGCGACCCACAATAAAACAGCCAGCGATAATATCACAGCGACGAAACGCAGACCGGGCAGTATAAACAATCGGTACAGGGGAGCCACAATCCTCATTCAAGATGGATCCCTCTTGATGCGCTGGTATGGCGAACACATTCGCGATGAAGTTTGGCCGGAACTGGCCGCCACTTCACCAGGCTGCTTAGGTTCTGCGGCAAGTCGCTCCAGTCGCATAAGTGTTTCTGCAATGATCGGTGCGCAAATCCGACCGCCGGTTGCAGCTGTTGCCGTTTTGGAAACATGCGTTACGACACATGCAAAGGCAATCCTCCGGCCGGCATATTGGCCTTTGCCAACTCCTTCCACCCAGCCCATGAACCAGGCACTGTTTCCCGGCCTGTCTTTGCCGCCCACCTGCGCCGTACCGGTTTTGCCGAAGGTCTTCCCAACGAGTTTCTTGTGTCTGGAAAATTCACTGTTTGCAGTTCCACCGGATTCACGGATCACTGCTTTCATACCGTTGCGGATTTCCTGAAGATAGGCATCGGCAAGTTGCCGGTCGCGAATTCCTCGCGATTCGGACACTTCGGGAATAACGTCCCTGTGGTCCTCGCGAAGTGAACGCCGAGTAAGCCGCGGGTGAAGCTGGTAGCCGCTACCGATAGCGCCGGAAATGGCGGCGATGGCAAGGGGTGAGGCCTGCATGGCCTGGCCAATCCCGTTGAGGGCAAGAGAAAATCGCCGGGGCCGCGAATTGACTGCTGCATCGAGCTGAATGCCTTCGGCCATCACCCGAGCCCCTTGCGCTCTGATCCTGAATTTCGGAGATTCGATGGCGCGCATGAGACGCAAATCATTACCGCCAAACAAATGGTCAGCCACCTCCTTCAGGATCAGCGGGCGCCGTAACGAGGTGGCGGGACTGCCGTCAATTGTGGTGCAACTAAGCTGGCGGTTGCGGCGGATTTCCTGCAGGCGGCCACCTGCATCGACGCAGGTCACGGCCGTATCGTCCAACGCAAGCGCCAATGCCCCAAACCATAAATTTGAGGACTGTTTGATAGCGTTTTTCATCGAGAGTCGTGCATTCGCGCCACAATTCCTGCCAACAGACGAACACAAGCTGTTCCCCGAGAAATTTTTAATTTTTCCGGTGCCATTGCGAAAGCTGTTGCCGGTCGGAATAAGCAAAGTACTGGACTGTATGCCGGCAAGGTACATGGGATCGAACAAGCGGGCAATATTGCCCGAGGTGACACCGCCACCATCATGGGCAAAGGCAAGTTTGATCTCATTGCCCTGCCGTGCGGCTGAATCGGCGGCTGCCAGCGCGACCAACGGTTTGAAACTGCTTCCTGCGGCAAAAAACCGGCCACCCTTTGCCCATGCACGGGATGCGACCGGACTTTGCGCCGGGCGATATTGCTCCAGCGCCCGCAAATCCCATTCGGAATATCCCGATCCCGGTTTTGGCAAAGTGGCCGCCGCCAGTATCCTGCCCGTATGCTCGTCAGCAGCCGCACCGCTGATCGGGCCGGCGTCGAGAAGAACAATCGAAGCTCGCCTGCTCCTGTTTTTATTTTTCGGAAGCAGTTTCCAGATGCGCTTCAATCCGGCTTTCCGGTTGAGGACGTCTGACAAGACACCAATCGCCGTTTCCTGAAAACGCGGATCGATCGACAGGTCAATCTCGCGGGTCTTTCCTTCCACGACCTGCGGCTCAAGCTGACCGATCAGTGACAATTCATCACGGTGGTCGAATCCGATGATGGGAACCAGGCCTATTTTTGAGGCAAACTGATTGACGCGGCTGAATTGTGTACCGTCTGGATCCTCCTGCGTACAGGTCAGCCGAACCTGCTCGCCGGCTTCATTGTTCAGATTGACATGCAACAGGCCGGCGCGATTTGGCCGGCCATTAACCACGGATCGCCAACCAAGTCTGCAGTTTTTTGCTGTCACGGTCTTGGTAATTCCGTCCTCGATAGTAAAGTATGAATCACTGTCAGCGCTCGCACCCAGTTGCCCAAATGTGGTTTCACCGCTGGCAAGTCGGCAATCCAGGAGAACATGGTTTGTCAACAGATAACGCTGGTCGACAATAAAAGCGGTCAGATCCTGATAGTCACGCTCTTCCATATTTGCATCATTGAGCCGGCGGAGTTCCGCCGGAATGGCCGAGGCCGGCTTCACCGCGATCTCGATCAACTGAAGGCCACGGCCGAGTTGGAGATTGATCCGGTGGACCCTGGAGCGTTTTTCGGCTCTGGAAACCGGATCGTTTTTGCATCTACCGGTGCCGCCGGAAATGCGGTCACAATAGGCTTTGCCGGTATAACTGGTCCGGCGGCTGGCGGAGAATATCTGTCTCTTCCGCTGGTTCACACGAATTTCCGTTACCTCGCCGACGACATCAATATCGAGCAGGTAGGCGCTTGCCGGCCGTTCCGTACGATCGCGCCAATCGATAACGGTTCTCAGGATGACCGGGCTGCCCCGTGCAAAAGCCGGATCTATATTGAGCCAATCACCGTTGCCCTTGGCCGCGATGTGCGCAATAAACCCAAACACATTGATTGAAGGAACTGCCTGTCTGGATGAATCAACCTCCTGAAAATCCCGGCCCTGGCCGATCCCAACCCGCCAGCGATTCGCAAAGCAACCGCTACGCACATAGTTTGCGCCGACAGATGAGCCATCATCGCATAACCGGCTGTGACGCTTTCGATTATCCCTTACCGCTATGATTTCCTTGGTATTCCGGAAACGCGCAAGTTCCTTTCTAATAAGTGCCCCAGGATCGGTGCGGCAAAGCCGGTCCAGCAATTTATCAGCATCTTCCAATGTATCTGCCTTTTTGCTCCCGCCTAGGCCGTTTTCCTGCCCGGGAAGCAAACCAATGTCGAAACCCGCCGAGCGCTGTGCGCAATTCACCGCCAAATTGAGAGCGAATTTGTCGGGGAGATAGGTAATGATTGCATTATCTTCCTTTCGGCTTAGTTTTTCAAACAGCCGGCCAGATGCGGACCCAAACCGGCGCAGATCAGTGTCTTTTTCCCAATGGATGATGCTTTTGATTGTTTTGGGAAGGGATGGCAGCAGCACAGCAGCCGACACGCCGAAAGCGGCAAGCAGTGCAACGGCAATTACCATGCGTACAAAGCCTGACAGCCAATCGATGAAACGCCCGGCATACCGGCGGACGAGGTAAAACCATATGGAAGGACGGTTCATTGATCTGATTCTCCAGTTCCGCCGATTTTATAGCGCAGGATCAGTGGCCCCAGCGGCCCGGATTCTCCAACTGGAATAAAATAATCATAATTTCGGTTTTCCTTGGCATCGTATAGAAAGACCTGCAATCCATCGGCCTTCGGAACCATCTTGATGTCCCAGGATTGACACCAGTATTCAGCAAGCCCTCTGGTCTTGCCGTGCTCGACTGCGGCTGCCCGGTTTAACCAGTCCAGCGACAGGATATTGCCATTGGCGGGCTCTAGAACTATTGAATCGGCGGGTTGCGACAACACCTGAATTTGCTTGGTCGAATCCGCTGGTTTATGCGGTAGAATGATCTGGCCAAATGGCTGTTCGTTTTCGAAGTTCAACAGAAACGGCTCAATGCTGTAGAAATGATACATCGCATCTTCGGTCATTTTATTTACCTCAGCGGAATCGGAATTACCGCGAAGCAGATCTTCGGGCAGCAAATCCCTGACTTCGAGATTGGATTCCTGAAATATTGGAAACAGGACATTGCCCCTGACCGAATGCACTGTGCCGGCCCAGCCGTTCCGGTGGTTAAAAAGATTGGTCTTTTCCCCGCCGGCGCAAACCAGATAATTTTCTGCGACCATTTGTTCAAGGTGGCAAAGAAGCCCGTCTCTGTCGAACGAAACCCACCAGCGTTTCACGCCGGCGGGGATTTTCGGCAAAAGAATACCGGAGATTTCCAGGATCGGATATCCTTGCGCCTCGGTTTTCGCAGGATCCACCAGATGGGGATGGAAGCGCGCTACGCCACATCTCGGCATATACCTGAAAAAGACATCGACCTTTGCCGCCCCAGGGTCATCGATTGTAAGGCGCCGCCACTCGGGTCCGCCTGAATACCAGTTACCAAGCTTGTCTTCATCGGCAAGAGATGCGGCAAGCCGCACGTATTTTGATGTTGCAGCATCAAATTTCCGCGCCTGTACAATTGCAGGAGCAGTGGAATGCTCGCGCCCAAAAAACAACACCAGGTTACGCAGAAAACGCTCTGATTCCACGTCATATTTCAAACTGCCGGCAGGGACACATACCGGGCAAACGAGATCGTCGAATCCCACTGTGCACGACTTCTGATCTTGATAAAACGCCGCAATGTGATCGACCTGTTGACGCAGGACCGGCTGGAAACGGTCAGCGGGAGCAACCGTTCCTGGCGCAGGCATTCCTTTACGGAAAGCCGGTGCCGCACCAAATTCAAGTGTTGCAACCGGCATTTGGTCCGATAGCGGACAATATACACCCACCCCGAAATAGGCGCAGATTTTATCAGCTCCTCCAGGTGTAATAACACTCTGCACTCTAAAATTCTCGGTGATATTTTCAGACAGCGTCCCTGAAAGCTGCTGTTCGAGGGGGGTGGACAGGCCGTCTCCGATATCAGCCAGCCCTTGCAGAAATATATGTGTGTATGGTGTGGCCACAACTTCGGTGCGCGCGCCACGCGTAACACGTTTGACATTGGGGTTTTCCTTCAGAGCCGCCAAAATTGTATCAAACCAATAGCTTTGCATTTGGCCACCCACATTGCCGGGATACTCTTTACGGATAAGAATCTCCGGGCGGATTATATCGCTGGCCGCTCGCTCACCTATCGGTGTGCCGAAACTCTGGTGCGAGAAAAACGCCCACAAAAGCCAACCCGAAAACAATATGATGCCGCCACCCACCAAAAGCCAAAACAGTAAAGTCATTCTATTGCTTTCACATCCTTCTGTTTAATTGCGATTACCACAATTTCTATGGGCAGCACAGGCTTAGACCGCACTCTATTGGACTAATACCTCGCCTACTTCAGTTGCACTGAACCATCGGCTATGCCAATTGACCCAAGAACCAGCGCCAAATGCTCTGCCGGTGTATTCTCGTCTTGCGGATTTCTGCGAGCGCGTGAAGCAGGACGACAAAATGATTCCCTTCGGGCCGCCGTTTCCACTTTTCGATATTGGCCGAGCAGAGTTTTGCAGGGCGGCCCGTCTGCCCGTCCAAGGGGCCGTGAAGGCAGATCGATAGAAAATTAAACCCATCAATTAGCTGCGTAAACCCTTCTTCCAACGTTTTCTTTCCCTTTCGGTACTTGAGCCTGTCGGGTTCTGCGAGGTCCGTTTCAATTGGCAGATTGAGCGATACATTGAGGTGAATGATCTCCACCTTGTTAGTGATGTCAATAAGAACATTTTGCGTTTCTGCACGAGCAATTAAATCTGCCTGATTCTCTTGCGGAGCCAGTTCCCCGAGCCTGGTCACTTCTCTCTCGATGGCCCGAAATTCGGATAATAAATCAGTCAGTGCCTCTGCCTGACTGCTCAGATAATTCAGCGACCGAGAAAGAGCGATCTGGCGTATGGAGTTTTCCTGCCCAACAGCACCTATTGCAACTGCCACAAATATCGCAATGGTGTAGAGCACCGGGCTGATCCATGGCAGTATTTTTTTGGTGAACCGGGAAAAGGAATCGGACGATGGTGATGTCTGGCCGCCACCACCATCGTCCGGATCCAGGTTATCGGGAGCGTCGGTTTGCATCAGTTTGTTCCCTTTTTGTTTCTTGCGGAAACTGTGACAAATAGTGCTCTAAATGGATGGTTTATTTTCGGACGGAACATCAACCTGCCTTCGGCAGCGAGATTTGCGGCGCGGGGCAAGCCAAAAATCTTCACAACGAAGTCGCAGGTTCTCGCCAGAGACAACCGAGCTTGCTTGCGGTAAAGTGCAAAATCGATCCGCAGAATCTCCGCGCAAATTTTTGGAGCTTTCCAACTGGACCGGTGCTTGAAGTCCACAGTGTCCGACGTTCCTGTAATCGACAAAATTTCTCCGGCAGCCAGCGCTTCCATCATCACCGCCTCTAGCCGCCGCCACCCGTCCAGTGACATTCTGTGGAGTTCTACGCCCCCAGGCGAAAAAAGGTCTATTCGATCTCGATCAACCTGCGGAAAAATCACGATGGGGCCAGATGGACTTTTGTCGGTTCCGGGCCTTGGTCTGATGCCTCCAGTGCGAGCCATGTTCATCGGCATTCTTTTCGGCGGAATCCCAAGCTCCGGGATGCCATCACCATTGCCGTCGGCAATAGCCTTCGGCGCAGCAATGACAATGCTAGCAGCGATTAGAAGAATGGTCATTCGTGACATGACTCGCACCTCAAAATGAGATCTGTGGTATATCGATTGTGACACAGACATTGTTCTAGCGCAAGTAGTTTGGCTACAATAGTTTTTTGTATAGTTTTTCTTATACAAATTAGTTCGATCATCAGCTTTTGTCAACACGGACCGTGCTGGAAAAGTGGCGACGTCCTGCAAGTTTTGACAAAGCAACAGCAGATAACCATGAGTACGAAGAAATCTGTAAGGAAAAGGCGTTTTATTGATTCTGTCTTTTAGTCGGAAGCGGTGCGTATTGTGCATACCAGTGGCCGACCTCAACGGGAAATTGCCACAGATATCGGTGCAAGCGTCAGTGCGCTTGGCCGGCGGGTACGCGATGATCGCGAAGCTGATGTGTTATCTGGCCCGCATGATGATTTGGGCAGGGAAATAATATCAGGAGGGGTTTGCGCAATCGTGGTGCAGTAAACGCCAACCGGATAACATGGTGTTACTGGCGCATATTCGCGCCATTGCGCCGCCCTGTGCGCGCAACCGCAAGGCTTACGGTAGTTTGAGAGTCTGGCATGAATTGCTTGATGAAGGCATCGAGGTCGGGCGTGATCGCGTGGCCCGTTTAATGCGGGCGAATGGTTTGTTTCCATTACGAAAACAGCGTTTTTAAAAAAACCACAGACAGTGATCATGACAAGGCAATTGCTCCAAACCTTTTCGATCAGGATTTTACAGGCACCCGGGCCGAACCAGAAATGGGTGGCCGATATCAGCTATATCTGGACCCTTGAGGGCTGGATTTATCTGGCTTGCATTATTGATCTTTATTCGCGCCGTTTGGTGGGTAAGGATTTGCCGCTGCGGGCTTTGAACCAGGCCATCATCCTGCATCAGCCAGCCGAAGGGATCATCCATCAGTGCGATCGTGGTAGCCAATATTGTTCTAACGCCTGTCAAAAACTGCTGCAAAAACATGGTTTCCAGGTTTCCATGAGTGGCAAAGGCAACTGCCATGATAATGCAGCCATGGAAGTTTCTTCAAAACCACCAAGGCGGAACTCATCTGGAGAACAATATTCATGACACGCAAACAGCCAAAACGAGAAATTGCCAGCTATATAGACGGGTTTTACAATCCAGCCGTGCGACATTCGACCACGGCGATCGCTTGAAAGCGATTTGCACGTATTTTGTTAGTTTGCTCCGCTACGGGCGGTTCTTTGCGGCGCTTTCAACGCCTCAATCACCGTCCTCACATGAGCAATGCTCAGGGCTGACCCGAATTCCCGAGATTTTTCTTTGCAAAAATCCCTCCATTCGGGCGCCATGCGGATAAACTTTCTTTCAAGCGATCGCCGTGCGACATTCAGCTCTGGGATTTACAAGTCCTGTTAAATTTGAAAGGATCGCTGCATAAAAAGAAAAAGACGTCGCCACTTTTTCCGCTACGGTCCACAAGACGTGGCTTGAGGAAAGTGAACACAGGCGTTCGCGGCGGTTTGATGAGTGCGCAATCCGGAGTAACGCGGGCAGCTTGTCCGGTTTAAGCCGGGCAGTCTGTCCGGAGCATCGCGGGCAGTTGTGGACAGGAGATAACAACATCGCTGGGTGATCTAAACGAGGTCTATCCTCGAACCTTTTCAACGGAGGTTCGGGGATGGCGAACGAGAGATTGCCAATGCGGAAGATCAAGGATGTGCTTCGGCTTGAGGCCGAGGGTCTTTCAGAGCGCAAGATTGCAGCCGGCCTTGGGATCGGCCATTCGGCGGCCGGGGATTATATCCGCCGGGCACGGGCTGCCGGGCTGACATGGCCGATACCGGATGATTTGAGCGACGAGGGATTGGAAAAGCTCTTGTTTCCGCCGCCCGAGACTGACCCGCCATCAAAACGGCCGATGCCGGACTGGGCCGCCATTCACCTGGAAAGCCGCAAACCGAATGTCACGATTTCTCTTTTGTGGGAGGAATACCGGGCTGAACATCCCGATGGTTACGGACGCACACAGTTCTGTGAGCACTACCGGCGCTGGAAGGGCAAACTGTCGCCGACCATGCGCCAGACCCATATTGGCGGCGACAAGATGTTCGTCGATTATGGCGGTTCGACATTCGACGTCATCGACCCTTTGACCGGCGAAGTGCATCAGGCGCAGCTGTTTGTGGCGGCACTCGGCGCTTCCAGCTACACTTTTGCCGAGGCCACATGGACACAGGCTATGGCGGACTGGACCGGCTCCCACACACGGGCCTTCGACTATTTCGGCGGCGTGCCGCGTCAGATCGTTTCAGACAACCTTAAATCTGCCGTCATCAAGGCGTGTTTTTACGAGCCGGAAGTCAACCGGACATATACCGACCTGGCAAGACATTACGGCACTGCCGTTCTGCCCGCGCGGCCCTTTAAACCGCGTGACAAGGCCAAGGTAGAAGTGGCGGTGCAGATTGCACAGCGCTGGATACAGGCGCGCCTTCGCAATCAGACGTTCTTTTCCCTGGCAGAACTGAATGCGGCGATACGCACGTTACTGGATCAACTGAACGACCGCGTCACCCGCCATCTGGGCGCCAGCCGCCATCAACTGTTCGAACAACTGGACAAACCGGCACTCAAACCACTGCCCGCCGAGCCCTATATCTATGCGCAATGGAAGAAATGCCGCGTTGGTATCGATTATCACGTCGAGGTGGACAAGCACTATTACTCGGTGCCGCACAACTTGCTGCGCCAGCAGCTTATGGCGCGCATTACCGCCAAAACAGTCGAGCTCTTCAACAAGGGCAAGCGCGTGGCCTGCCATATCCGCGCCTCTTCCAACAGAAAACACACGACCTGTGAGGCACACATGCCCTCCGCGCACCGCAAATATGCCGGTTGGACACCGGAGCTGATCACCAAAAAGGTGGCACAGATCGGCCCGAATACACAGGCGCTTGTTGAGATCATCATGCGCGAGAAGCCCCACCCCGAACAGGGGTTTCGCGCCTGTATCGGCATTGTCAGGCTGGCCGGGTCCTTCGGGGCGGAGCGTCTGGAGGCCGCCTGCGAACGGGCTATCGAGATCGGCGCCAGATCTTACACCTCGGTCAACTCCATCCTCAAAAACAATCTCGATCGCCGCAGGCCGAAAAAGGCCGCGGGTACTCCGGCGATCGCTCATCCTAACATCCGCGGCCCCAACTACTTTCATTGAGGTAAAATATGCTGACACATCCAACCTACGACCAACTGAAGGAACTCAGGCTCACCGGCATGGCCCATGCCTTCGCAGAGCTTGCCGATAACAACCAGGCTGATGAACTGTCTCACCCTGAGTGGCTGGCGTTCTTGCTCGACCGTGAGGCCACTGAGCGCACAAACAAGCGTTTGAGCCGTCTCCTGCGTGCCGCCAAACTGCGCCACTTACAGGCCTGTGTCGAAGACATCGACACACGTTCACCGCGCCACTTCGACAAGGCTCTGTTCCAGAAACTCGCGACCTGCAAGTGGATCGGCGAACGCCGTAACCTGATCATTACCGGGCCGTGCGGTATCGGCAAAACATGGTTGGCCTGTGCGCTTGGTCAAAAGGCTTGCCGCGAGGACCTGCCCACCATTTACAAGCGGGCGCCCCGGCTGTTTGCCGAACTGGAACTCGGTCATGGCGACGGGCGTTTCCCGCGCATGTTCAAAGCACTGACCAGAACAAAGCTGTTGATCCTCGATGACTGGGGCCCGGACAGGCTCAACGCTCAGCAGCGCCGCGACTTGCTGGAAATCGTCGAAGACCGCTACCAGGCCGGTTCCATGATCATTACCAGCCAACTGCCCGTCGATACCTGGCATGAGGTCATCGGCGAACCCACCTTCGCCGACGCCATACTGGATCGTATCGTCCACAATGCCTACCGCCTGGAACTCGATGGTGAGTCCCTGCGCAAAACCAAAGCCAGCAAAAAGGAGAAAGTATCATGATCTCGACACACCGCCCGGTTGCCCCCGTGATCAACAGGCACCCCCACGCGCCTTTCTCCGGCTGCCTCGTAACGGGCGCTCCACAAGGCGCGCGGGTCCCTCCTATTGATGACGGGGACAGCCTCCACCGAACTTGACGAAACATTAAGATAATGACATCACAAAATACACCCAGCGGTTATCATCTCGCTGTCCAACCGGCGCAGTCAAAAACTGCCCGAGTTGAACCGGACAGACTGCCCGCCATCACCGGAATGCGCATTGATGAGCAGGTTTATGTCGCATAGGTTGAACAGATAGTTTGAAGCGAGCGCTGCGACGCGCCTCAGCGGTATGGTAATGCAGTTTGCTTCCTGCAATTTTTTCAGCAGCATATAGGCGCTCAGCGCAATGATGATCTGCAACCGTATGGCCTTGGGTTTTTTGGCCAGGAAGCGTTTGATCTTCAGGTTCTGCTTGATCCACTTGAAGAACAACTAAACGACTACCGACTTGCGTCGGTAGGATTATCGACATGGCTTTCAAGGTACTGAAGTACAATATCTTCTGTAATGGCACCGTTTGTGGTTGAAAAGTAACCTCTGCCCCAAAACCGTTGTCCCCAGTAACGTTTCTTCAATGCGGGAAACTTCCGTTGTATCAAGTAAGAGGAGCGCCCTTTGACCTTGCGCATGAAATCACTCACCGAGAGCTTGGGCGGGATCGAGACGAACATGTGGACGTGGTCAGTCGAGACAACACCGCTGATAATGTCGACGCCGTTCTCACTGCATACCCGGCGGATGATTTCATGAACCCTTTTTTGAACATCACCCCGCAGAACCTTATGTCGGTACTTGGTCGACCAGACCACATGATAGCGATGGTAGAAAACGCAATGCTTGCCTTTATCATAGTGCATGACCATACTTTCCAGAAAAATGAACCCATGAGGACGAGCGTCAGCTAAAGGCCGGGTTCATTTTTCTGGAAAGTATGGTCATTCATATTTGTTCGCGCTGAAGCGAGCCCGTCTGAAGACGGGGGGTTGAGACCCGATGAGTGGATACTGAAGCGAGCCCGTCTGAAGACGGGGGGTTGAGACCCGATGAGTGGATACTCAATCTGCCAACGGCGTTTATAGAGCGCCGCAATTTCCTCGACCTTGCGGCTAAAATCATTGGTAATGAAGGCCAGTTCGCAGCCCTTATCCCCGGTTGAATATCTCGACGCGGCGCAGGGCTTTGGGATATTTAGCGCCCGGAATTCCAGCAAGCGTGATGGTCTCATCGGCCACGATCGTGGTGTCTGGATGATAGGCAGAAGCGGTCACGTCATAGGCCAGGCTGGATTTGGGTCTTATGACAAAGACCGCCCCTGCCGCTTCGATTTCAGCCCAGAACGCAGCAAAATTGTAGGCGCGATCAAACGTAGTGCCAGCAGTGAGCGGCAGGTCGTCACAGACCTTGCTGTCGTGAAATCTTGCCGGGGTTATCTGGAACCAGGTCGGGCATTTACCGACATCATCAAGCATCAAATGCAGCTTGATAGCCGAATTATCGGAGCGATAGCGCAGCATTTTGTAGGTCTTGGCGAACAGGCTGATGGTGGTGGAATCAAGCAGGCGAACCAGTTCACGGCTCTCATCGTTGGTCTTGGCTCTCATCTCACCCAGAGGCATCGACAATATAGCCTCGAATACCACTGAAGGACGTGCTGCACCGGCGTTCTCAGTTGAACGCATCACCGCGTGGGTGCCGAGATGATAAAGGCGCTCCGGGCTGGCATTGAACGGTGCTTCCAGATCGCGAAACGAAGTTTAGCCGGAAAGCTGGGCGCAGATCATCACCACAAGATGGTCATAGGTCGAAAACCGTTTGCACCATTTATCACCGCCATGAGTTGCAACCAGTGCACTGATCTTTCTGCGTGGAAGGCACTTTATGATCTGCTGAAAAAGGCTTATGGTCATTTTCGCGTCCGTTGTTTTGGATGCGGGGCAAATCGACGTTTAACAACACCGAGTATACCACAACCCCTTCAGACAATGGACCTTTTCATGCCCAGTCACAATTTTCCCGGACAGTAGTGGGGATTGGTATAACGTATTGGGGGATAGACCGTGATTAAAGTAGCCATTCTTCAATCGAATTACATTCCGTGGAAGGGATATTTTGATATCATTGCTTCGGTGGACACATTTATTATTTATGACGAAGTGCAATACACGAAGAATGACTGGCGCAATCGCAACATAATCCGTACGCGAGAAGGAACAGCTTGGCTGACCGTTCCGGTATCATTCAATTTTGGAGATACCATTCTAGGTGTGAAAATGAGTGATCCACGATTTTCAGCTAAGCACTGGAAGACACTCAATGGAAACTATGCGCGCGCGCCGTATTTCAAAGAGGTGGCTGAATGGCTCAAGCCCATTTATGACGATGAGCCGGGCAAGAGCCTTTCGAAATGGAATGTGAAGCTGATCCAGGCGATCTGTACATATTTGGGGATCAAGGCCGAATTTGTTTGGTCCCACACGATCGCGACTGAACCAGGAAAGTCGGTCCGGCTAGTTGAGTTATGCCGCGCCGTAGGCGCGGACACCTACGTGTCTGGAAGCGCCGCAAAAGCCTACCTTGAGACGGAACGTTTTGAGGAAAAAAACATCCGTGTCGAGTGGTACGACTATTCAAATTATCCTGAATATCCTCAAAACAGCGGACCCTTTACTCATCAAGTATCAATACTCGACCTACTGTTTAACTGTGGCCCGGACGCCACTTTGTTTATGAAGATGGGTGATGAAACACATTCAGCCATAATTTGATGCAAACAAGGAAAAAATGGCGACATCCACCAGGTCTCCATCCAAGCAATAGTGATCCTGCAACAGGCCTTCCTGAACAAAACCCACCTTGGCATACAGATTGATCGCCGTAGTGTTATTGGCGGTTACCTCAAGGAAAATCTTGTTGAGATTCAAATCATTGAAGCCGAAGGTTAGAAGCTGTCGCAGGGCGCGTTCCCCTAGACCTTTTCCACGCGCACTTTCATCCGCCAAATAAATACCCAACCTCGCATGCCGGTTTATTGTATCTATCGGGGATAGTTGAGCAAGGCCGAGGGCGTTTCCCTGATCGGACTGAATGGCAAAAACAGCATGCTCCGGTGCGCCATTGACAACTTTTGTCTCAAACCACTGGCGCTCCATTACATCATTTGATGGGTAGCGGAAACCATGTGTGAAATTGCGCAGCGTCCGGTTTTGCCGCCATTGACTCAAGACCGCCAAATCCTTATCATTCAAACTTCTGAGCACCGATGTACAATCGTTCAATTTTCGATACCCACAAGCCAACATGATTGAAAAAAGTGATCCTGTGGTCAGCATTGTAGTGCCTGTCCATAATAATGCAACCACACTTGAAGCGTTGGCTGCGCAAATTGATGCTGTTTGCGAGAGCTGTTGCGATGGTCAATTTGAACTTATTCTGGTAGATGATGGCAGCGACGATGACAGTTGGGTGACTATCGAAGGCTTGTCATCTGATCGCATATTCGGATTGCGGCTTTCACGCAATTTTGGTCAAAATGCAGCACTGAAAGCAGGCTTTAGCCATTGCCGAGGTCAGTTCATCGTCATGATGGATGCGGACTTTGATGATGACCCTGCCCTGATCTCGTCGATCGTCGAGCGATTAAGAGAAGGGATCGATATTTGTTTCACCGTTGCGGAGAAAAAAGATAGCAGCTCAGTGCGTTTTACATCTCGCTTGTTTCACCGATTTACAAATAACAAAAATTTGGTTTTGGCCAATCGTACTCCCAGTACCATGCGCGGTTTTAACAATCGTGTATTGGATGCAATTTTGCGATACGGCGAAAGGAGACCCGTTTATGGTCCGCTTATCACCGGGCTGGGCTTTCGTCAGGGTTTTATCGCTCAAACAAGGCCGCGCAATCCCGATACCAAGTCATCATATAATTTGAGCAAAAGGTTGCGGTTGGCAATCGATTACCTGATCGGGTACACTAATATCGCGGCTGGCTTTTTTTTATTTGCGGGCGTCTTTGCCTCTTTGGGCTCGCTTACCTATGCAGGAATCATCATTGTGCAATATTTGGTGTTTGATGTGAAATTGCCTCCGGGTCTGTCTTTGCTCGTGTTGCTGCTTCTTAGCCTATTTGCTGTTTTGTACTTCGGCATTGGCATTATAGGTCTTTATTTGCAGCGACTTTTGAATGAGAGCTTGCAAAGACCTTTATACTTCATATCAGAAACTGTCGGTGGCGGTGGGACGCCGACATAAACGCTGTCAGCTAAAGAGAAGTTATCTTATGTCCGACGTGATTGAAGCCAACATTGCCGTGCATTCTGCGCTCGCACAAGTGTATGAGAAGGACGAACCGCATTTTCGACCTGAGAATAAAGCAAAGGTGTCACAACGCCTTGCTAAACTGGCGGCCCGAAATGGTAATGGGGCACTTCTCGATCTAGGGTGGGGGACCGGTTTCATAATCGATCTTGCACGGCCTTATTTTAAATCGATACGCGGGATAGATGTAACCAAAGCAATGCTTGATCAGGTTAAGCTCGATGATCATGACATTGAAGTGCACCTTGGACAGGTGGAAGATCTGCCTTTTGAAGATGAGAGCTTTAATGCTGCGACGGCATATTCTTTCGTTGATCATCTGGAAGACCCGAGTGCAATGTTGCGCGAGGCAAGCCGCGTTCTAAAGCCGAGCGGATGCCTTTATATCGATCTCGCGCCGAACAGATTTTATTGACAAAACCTATCCGAAGATGCTCATCTTGATGATATGGAGACCTCGGCATTTGTGGATCGCGAATATGAGATGGTGACCGCAAATGACAAGAAAGTGGAAATGCAATATGGCATTGACGCCGTGACATTCAGAAAGGCTGAGCCATCGAAGGAAATAGGTGGCATTGAGCCGTTCGCATTCCGAGACCTGGCAACCGCGAACGGTTTTGTGCGTGTGGAGATCAATTTTGATTGGTTCTTGGGCAATGCCAAGGTACTTCATCAGCAAGGGGTGGATGATGAGCAAGTCATCAGCGCCTATCTTAAAGAGTGTCTCCCAGCGTCAAAGAGCATGTTCAAATATGTCTGGTTCGTTTTGCAGAAGGAATCACGCAGCAGTTCCGCCTTGCTTTGTCGATAAATGTATGCCGCCCTTACATGCGTCAGCGTTTTGATTATCCAAGAATGTTGGGCAAGGAACTGCTCGCAACTGCGGATGAAAGATTGCTAAGGTTTCTGGGTTATCGTGTCCGTGTTCCTGTGACGTTGGAAGAATACTACGTACCATCGCAAGAGCGACTTTATTGGGGTGGGCAGGGTTGATTTATTGCGTTGAGAAGGAAGCTTGATCCATGAGTTATGCAGTTTTAATAGTCGCGGTCATGGGCATTTCTTTCGTGCAGTTGATGGTGAAATACCGACTTGATGTCGCCCATGGTGCAATTCCCGCCGACAACTCAATCGTGTCATATTTGTTTAGTCTTCTAGCAGATCCGTGGCTTTGGCTGGCCGGCATTGCATTGATTGTCTCTGCTTTGCTTTGGTATTTCGCGCTGTCTCGCCTTTATCTTAGCGCAGCCATTGCTTTTGCCGCTTTGGTTTATCCAATAGTAATGATTGGAAGCGTGATCTTTTTGGGTGAAAACGTTGCAATGCCTCAGGCATTAGGCTGTCTATTGATCGTCGCTGGTATTTGGCTTGTTGTGTCCTACAGCCAAGCGACTTGATAACCCGCGATCTTTGCGCGTCAACTTGAATATCATCGGCGTAGCGACCGCTGTTGGGATGAGGCGGGTGACACTGAGCACCCCCAGGCGCTGCAACACTTTGTAGACTTTGGAGACCAAACCACCCTTATGTCTTTTGGCGAAAACTTCATCTTCGCCGATACGCGCAAGGCTGGCGTGTAACGTGCCTTTTTCAAACTGAAGATTCATTGCATTTTTATTAGCCAGGTCCTTGACCTTGAACCAAGTGATAAAATTCAGCGTGTTCCAGGTCTCTGGATCAGCTTCAATCTGCCTGGTCAGAAGACGGCGCGAGATATTAGGTGCAAATGGGATAAGCGGAAGTGCATAATGTGGCTCATACGGGAATACATAATTGGGGCATGAATTGACCCAGATACCATCTTCTTTGAGTACATTTGCAATGGCGGCAAAAGCTCGATCAAGCTGACTGATATGCTCCATAACATTGATGGAAAAAATAAAGTCGAAAGTGCCGTCCTCTGTCGGGCAGAGCTCTTCGGCGCCCTTTTCCAATAACCGGGGGCTATCGTCGCCAATCAGATCCCAGATTTCGCGCAGCACCCCGTTCATCATATCAAAGGCGGGCGCTGATGGTTCAAGCGCGACCACATCGTGGCCTTGTTGATGTAGGTAAATAGACAGCAAGCCGAGTCCGGAACCCACTTCCAATATCCGCATTTTGCCGCCAGGCAAACGACTGGCAAGGAATGAATAGCCAAAACGCATCTCATTGAGATAGGTGTCGAGCAGTGTTTTGACAGACACATAATCCACTTTAAGTGCATCGGCCACTTTCCGTGCAAACCTTTCCGACTCAAACGGAGTTATAAAACGATCAAAGCCGTCTGCCGAGCCGATGAAGATGGACATTTTTTGCGTTGTCATCAAAGCCGTTCCAGAAAGGTCATGGTCGCTTCAATGACGCGATGCTGCTGGTCATTACTCATATCCATAAAGAGCGGCAGTCGAATGAGGCGGTGAGGTAGGTCAACAGCATTGTCCAGCGCCATGCCAATTCGGCCATACGTGCACCCTGCGATACTGTCATGGAGCGGCACATAGTGGAAAGTTGAGCCGATATTCTTTGCGTGCAGATGCCTTAGCAGACCATCCCTTGAAGCCTTATCAGGCAAAATGAGATAAAAGAGATGCCCATTGTGGGTGCAATGCGCAGGCACATCACAAATGCGAACAACGCCGCGCTGTACCTCGTTCTGGAAGGCGTCGAGATAGCGGTGCCAAAGGCCAAGGCGCTTGGACCGTATGATTTCCTCAAAGGCGAGTTGAACAGACAACATAGCAGCATTCAACTCGGAGGCGGCAAAGCTCGTGCCGAGTGACATCCATTGATATTTATCCACCCGGCCTTCCATAAAGTTGCGTCTGTCGGTGCCCTTTTCCCACGCGATGGGGGCTGCATCTGCAAAATCTGCATTGCTGGCGAGAAACATGCCGCCTTCTGCACATTGAATATTTTTGGTTGCATGGAATGAGAAAGCAGCCATATCGCCAAGGCTTCCCGCCTCGCGTCCTTTATAAGTGCAACCTATGGCTTGAGCCGCATCCTCGACAACCCGCAAATCATGGTCTTTGGCAAAACTGGTGATCGCATCCATTTCAGCGCAAACACCCCCGTAATGCACTGGGATAATCGCCTTGGTGCGTGGTGTCAGCGCTTCTTCAAGCCGACTTTCGTCTATGTTGAGTGTGTCTGCGCGAATATCACAAAATACCGGCACCGCAGAGCGTAAGGCGACGCATTGAGCCGTAGTTACAAATGCGAAATCCGGTACAAGAACTTCGTCGCCGGGCTCTAGTTGCAAGAGCAGCATCGCCAGATCAAGCGCGAGTGAGCATGATGGTGTCATCAGGGCCGTTTGTACGCCGAGCCTTTCTTTGAACCAGTCCTGGCAAATGCCGCCAAAGCGTCCATCACCGTGCAGCGTTCTTTCTGAAAGGGCATCAATAATCGCGGTTTGTTCACCCCCTGCAAGAAAGGGAATGTTAAAGGGAATGTGGCCCATCTCGGCCATCAAGCGGTTGTTGCTGGCTGGAGGGGACGATGTTCATCGCAGATAGCATGCAGATACTGTCCATAGGCGCAATTGCCGCGCTGCTCGGCTAATTTCCGGATTTGCTGACCATCGATCCAGCCATTGCTAAGACAAATTTCCTCGGGGCAGGCGATTTTCTGGCCTTGTCTTGCTTCGATATGGCGGATGAAGTTTGCTGCTTCGACCAGCATATCGATAGTCCCGGCATCAAACCACACAAAGCCACGATAAAGATTGCTGACATGCAGTTTTCCCAATTCCAAGTAGTGTTGATTAACTGACGTGATCTCCAACTCGCCACGGCTTGATGGCTTTACGTTTCGCGCAAATTCGGGCGCATCTGCATCGTAAAAATAAAGCCCTGTTACAGCCAAGTTCGATTGTGGCTTCTCGGGCTTTTCTTCAATTGCAATTGCTTTGCCGTTTTCATCTGTGGTCACAATGCCATAGGCTGAACCATCGCTAACCCGATAGGAAAAAATAGTGGCGCCGGTTGTGTTTGCATCGGCCTGCCGCAATATGTCGGTAATGCCATTGCCAAAAAATATATTATCCCCAAGGATCAACACGCTGGGGCCGTTATCTATGTGTCCCTCGCCGATGATTAGTGCTTGAGCCAACCCGGCAGGTCTGGCTTGTTCTTTATAACTCAACCGAATGCCCCATTCAGAACCATCACCGAGAAGCCGTTTAAACAGCGGCAATGCCTCTGGCGTCGTGATTATCAGAATATCGCGAATTCCGGTAAGCAGGAGGGTGCTAAGTGAATAATAAATCATCGGCTTGTCATAGACCGGCAACAATTGTTTGCTGACTACCGACGTTAAAGGGTGCAACCGCGTTCCAAGGCCACCGGCAAGAATGATTCCTTTGCGTTCAGATTCAATCATGTCGCCTTACTCTCAAAATATGGCCGCCACCACTTCTCGTTTTCCAAATACCAGCGGACCGTTGCTTCCAATCCACTTTCGAAGTTATGCCTTGGTCGCCAGCCCAATCGCTCAGCCAAATGTTTGCCATCAATTGCGTAACGACGGTCATGGCCTGGCCTATCTTTTACAAAGGTTATCTGGTCGCTATAGTTACCCGTCGGTTTAGGCTTTATCATATCCAGAATGCGGCAGATACTGTGGATAACATCGATATTGCGTCGTTCGCATCCACCGCCAATATTAAAATTCTCGCCCGTATCTCCCAGTCGCGCAATGGTGATGAGAGCATCGACATGATCGTCGACATGAAGCCAATCGCGTATGTTGAGGCCTTCTCCATAAACCGGAAGAAAACCATCGGAAATAGCGGCAAGGATCATCAGCGGAATAAGCTTTTCAGGTAATTGATACGGTCCGTAATTGTTAGAACAATTGGTGATAATTGCCGGAATTCCATAGGTACGGTGCCAGCTTTTAACCAGATGATCAGATGCGGCTTTCGAGGCTGAGTAAGGAGAAGAAGGTCGATAGGCGCTGGTTTCCGAAAACGCCAGGTCATCCGGGCCAAGATCGCCAAACACTTCATCTGTTGAGACATGAATCAACCGAAAGTCGTCTACTGCAGCCGATGTGCGGTCATCAAGCCAGTCACGGACCGTTTCCAAAATGATAAATGTGCCGAAAATATTTGTTTGCAGAAATTCTCCAGGGCCACTGATCGAGCGGTCAACATGGCTTTCGGCCGCAAGATGCAACACGACATCGGGCTGGAAAGATGTGAAAGCGCTGGCGAATTGCGCGCGATCGCGAATATCACCATGGAAGAACTGATAATTATCTTGGCTTGAGATGCTTTCGAGCGACCTCTGGTCTGCTGCATAAGTGAGCGCATCAAAATTCAAAACGACATTATTTTTGTCAGCGACAAGACGTCGAACCAAGGCAGAGCCAACAAATCCGCAGCCACCCGTTACAAATGCACGCATTCAGTTGTATCTTTCATTCAGGCAATCGCCAGCCCCGACCCGTCAGGTGCACTCGATACAGCGCCAATAACCCACCTTGCACAGGTAATGTGCAAATACACTATTTCAACTGTTGCAGGTTACCGCACGACGGCACACTTTTCAACACTGGACGATTTTCGGCGACCCTTCCGGGGCAATCTGAGCATTGGATAAATGGTTTCGGTCGGTACAACACTGTATGGCAATTAGCACAAGGGACAAAAAATTTGGGTCGGCGCTTCAAACAACCTTCTTGTCAGCGCTTCCCAACCCTCGAGAGCGACAGATCGAGAACATCCTCAGAAAGTCGAACAGAGATTTTTTCAGTTGATTGAACCTACCTGACCGCAAGCGCTTCTCAACGTCTACCGATATTCACCGCAACGGACATCCTAACGGACATTTCAGCTTATCAGCTACGGTTTCGACAGAAGAGGCCCGGATTGTTTGAACAGTTGAGATAAGTCGATTATCGGCCTGTATCTGGCATTGTTTCACAGAACAGGAGAACGACCATGACAAGACGACCACGACGCAATCACACGCCGGCATTCAAATCTAAAGTAGCGCTTGCAGCTGTTGGCGGCGAACAAACGCTTGGCGAACTGGCACAGCACTTTGATGTCCACCCCAACCAGATCAAACAGTGGCGAGACCAGCTGCTTAATGGGGCTGTAGATGTTTTTGGCTGGGAAGGGAAAGCTGCAAAGACTGAGCCTGATATTGATATAAAGACGCTTCACGCCAAGATCGGCGAATTGGCTCTGGAAAATGATTTTTTAGGAAAAGCGCTCAGCAAGGCGGGATTGCTGGGCGCAAGAAAATGATCACCCGTAAGCACAGGTTTTCAATCGCCGGTCAAGCCAAGGCGCTTGGGATCAGTCGGGGCAGTGTTTATTATCAACCCCGGCCTGTATCCGATAGCGATCTGGCCCTGATGCGCCGGATTGATGAAGTGCATCTCAATTACCCATTTGCCGGTTCGCGCATGTTGAAAGGCTTACTGGTTGGGGAAGGATACAAGACCGGCCGCCTGCATGTGCGAACGCTGATGAGGCGCATGGGAATAGAGGCAATCTACCGCCGACCCAACACCTCAAAGCCTGCACCGGGGCACAAAATCTACCCCTACCTGCTGCGCAAGTTGCCGGCACGGCAATCGCTTGAAAGCGATTTGCACGTATTTTTTTAGTTCGCTCCGCTGCGGGCGGTTCTTTGCGGCGCTTTTTGCGCCTCAATCACCGTCCTCACATGAGCAATGCTCAGGGCTGACCCAAATTCCCGAGATTTTTCTTTGAAAAAATCCCTCCATTCGGGCACCGCGTGGATAATCTCTCTTTCAAGCGATCGCCGTGAAGATGCCGGTCACCAGCCAGACCAGGTCTGGGCCATGGACATCACCTATATCCCGATGCAATGCGGCGTTCGGCCTTGCCCTTGAACCGGTGGCGGGACGGCGGCCTTACTCTATCTGGCAGCGGTTGTTGACTGGTTCACCCGGCGCGTTCTTGCATGGCGGCTTTTCATCACCCTTGAGGTGGATTATTGCACCGGCGTTCTCACAGGGAAGCGATGGCAAAATATGGCAAACCCGACATCATCAATACCGATCAGGGATCGCAGTTCACGTCTATCGACTTCATCAAGATGCTGAAGGATGAAGGCATCGCCACCTCAATGGACGGCAAGGGTGCCTGGCGCGACAATGTCTTTGTTGAACTGGAGAACAATCAAATATGAGGAGGTCTACCTGCATGCATACCGCAGTGTTCCTGAAGCCCGCGCGGCAATCAGCAAATATCTGGTCTTCTACAATAGCAAAAGACCCTATTCATCGCTTGACGGACAAACCCCCGATCAGGTTTACTTCAACCGCGTGCCACCAATCCCGGTTGCCGCATAACAAGAAGGCTGAAATCCACTTATAAAACCCAGCCAAACTGTTCAAACAAACCGAACCACTTCTCTGGCGTCACTCGTCTCATAATCACGGATCAGCTTGTGCCGCTTGTCCACATTGATATGGTTCTTGTAGCCAAAATGGCTTTTGCCATGCTTCTTCGTCCAGCGTGCACCCACATCCTTGTGCCGCTTCTTGCGCGGTTCTTTTATTCCAGCCCTTTGGCGTCTTGCCCGCCTTTACCGCCTCGTTCTCCTCGCGGCTGTTGCGCCCGATCGGCACAGACACAATTGAAGCATCGACAACCTGACCGCCCATCGCCAGATATCCATTGTCGCGCAAGTAAGCGTCAAACTTGTCAAACAGCGCCTTGACCATCCCCGCTTGCGCCAGCTTCTCGCGATAAAGCCATACCGTCTTGGCGTCGGGCACCGGGTCTTCAACCCCGAAATCGAGAAAGCGCATGAACGAAAGTCGGTCGCGAATCTGATATTCAATCTGGTCGTCCGACAAATTGTAAAGCTGCCGCAGGACGAGCACCTGGAACATCAGAACTTCGTCCCATGGCTTGCGCCCAGCATTCGATTTACGCTTCTCACAAGGTGTGCGCCAAAGAGCTTTCAATTCAGGCCGGAAAAGCTCCCACGCAATGGTGTTTTTCAGCAAAACTAACGGATCGCCGAATTTATCCAGTCCCGCATATCTGTCGCCAAGATCAAAAAAACCAAATTACCCCATAATCACGCCCAATCGCCGATTCAGTTCAGTACCTGTGGTGATTCTAGACGATCTGGCTGAAATGCGCTAATTTTTCGAGATTCCCTCAATAAAACGCCTTTTCCTTACAGATTTCTTCGTACTCATGGTTATCTCCTGTTGCTTTGTCAAAACTTGCAGGACGTCGCCACTTTTTCCAGCACGGTCCAAATTTCCTAAACCAAACAAGTTGTTCTTAGGCAAACCAGATAATTTCGTCCCAGTCGTCCAGCCGGCACAGCGTGCCGACGAACGCCACCAGCAATGGCTCCTGGAGAGGATATATCACCATGCCAGGTACACGCGGGTCGGGGACTATGTTCATCCAGATGATAAAGTCTCTTTTCTGTTCCATGAGAAGGGCCTCCTCAACAAAAACCGAATGCACTTCTTGGAATAGACTATGGTGAACCAACTGCTATCGATTAATGGGTTTGCCATGGCACCGGTCGGCGTATTATGACTTTGGCTTATCAAATCCAGTGCTTGAATTTATATTCACGATAGCCCATAGGAATTACTGCGGACAGGTGGCCGAGTGGTTGAAGGCACTGGTCTTGAAAACCAGCGTGCGTGCAAGCGTACCGTGGGTTCGAATCCCACCCTGTCCGCCATATGGCACTTGTCGCCTGAAACATCCGCTAACGCCTTGAAAGGTATGGTGGTTTTGGTGGTTCGAAAACCTGTTTTGCGGTGATAGGGTATGCGCTCGGTGAAGACCAGTTTCAGCACTGCCCTCTTGTCTTCAAATCGGTCCGAAGCCCATAGTTTCTGCGGGTTTGAGAGAAAATCAAAAGCGGTTCGAAAAACCTTTTCAAAATTTGCATGTAGATGATCAAATTTGCTGATTTTCTCGGATAACACCCGCTTTTTCGATTCCAGATCAGTGATCTTGTTTTCATAGGCGGTGATAAGCGTGGCATTGCCAGTATCAACAATTCTCTCCAGAAATTGCTCAACCTTTCTCTCAAGCTGGCTAACATCCCGTTTCATGGATGTTTGTGTTTTTTTGGCGCTCATCTCAGGTCTTCCCACATATCCTTGAACATGTGGAACGACATATAGAATAATTCCTCTGAGGGTTTCAGTGAAGTTAGAAACAGCTCAAACGCTTCCTCGACTTCTTCCTTGCGGATAGACTTGCGGAATTCATCACAGCTTTTATTAAAGCACATGTAATAAGGGTATTTCTGATTGCGCCCCTTTGACCAGCAAGAGGTCATAGGCTCTTCACAACAGCCACAGGTAACGAACCCGCGCAGCGGAAAATCTTCGTGCAAATCTTTTCGTGCCGGGGCCTTGGCAAGAATTTTATCCCTTTTCTGAATAGCCAAATATGTCTCATAGCTGATCAAAGGCGCATGCTTTCCTTCAATAATATCCAGCCCCCAATTCCTGTGCGAAAGGAGCCCTGCATAAAGAACGCGGGTGAGTATCTGGTCAACGGTGCGAAACGTGACAGCATTGCGATTGCTTTTGGGGAACTCCGGTTTCGATTCCAGAAATCGCTTCACTTCAACTTTGGATTCATGACGCCCGCAGGCGTAGCCTTCCAACGCCTCTGCAATGATTGAGGCGACAGGTTCATCGCGCACAAGAATATTGCCATGACCGGGTTGTTTTTCGTAAACGTAACCGACAGGTGCACTAAACACCCAGTAACCATTCATCATCCGTGCCCGCATGCGGTTTTTGGTTTGCTCGCCGTTTTTCTCTCTATGGTGTTGAGCCACCGAAGCCAGCATGTTTTCAACAAGCAGAGAATCGGAATCTTCACCAAACTCGATTGAGGGAGATTCAAGCCTGCCCCCTGCTTTTAGAATCAGGGAACGCAATTCAAGATGAGCCTCAAGACCTCGTGCTAACCCGAATTATTCACCAGGCCTTTCAGGTTTCATCCGGGCGTGAAGGATTAACCGGGCTAACGGTGGGAGTTTGATTGGAACATTTAATACGCGTTTGGGGTTGTTGTTGGGGGGTAATCATCGGCTCATGCCGCGTTGATTACGGGCTCTGGGCGTTGATGCGTCCCATCAACAAGACGAGCATTGGCCGGTGCGGGTAAGCTGAAGGCAGGGCAATTTTAATCCTCGATTTCAACTGTTCAATACGCACCGCGATTTTCAGGAATGTGCGCCGGATGGTCTCGAAGGTGGCGGTTCTAAACCGCGAACGTTTTGGGGCTGCCCCGCGCAATAATAATAACAGCCAGTAAGCACCGGTGTGCAGAAACAACCGGAACTGATTGGCTTCCCAGCGGTGGCAGGAGGTTCTGTTGGTGTAGAGTTTGTGTTCCTTGATCAGGTTTTCCATTTTTCCGCGTGCACAATAGACCTTCTCATAAAGATGCTTGGCCCGCCCTGGCAGATTGGTGACGATGAAGCGGGTATCGCTGCCCAATTTGGTTGCCTCAACACGGGCGATGACCTTGCGCTCCTTTGACCAGCTTTTGGCACCGTAACGAATTTGGAAGAAACGACGCACCTTGTCATCTTTGCTTCCCTGTTGTGCTTTCAGCACGCCCCGCCTCTTGTTCCTCAATGCCCGACGAACAGCAACATCCTCACTCCATGGATGGGAGAGCGTCTTTAGCCTGTTGTTGCCCGGCAGGCCGAAGATGTAGAAACAACCGTGTTGCTCCAGAAGATCCATGACCTCTGGTGTTCCGTAGTGCCCGTCACCGCGCACGGTGATGACAGTGCGGGGCCAGTTGTGCCGGATACGACGAATGACATGGCGTAAAATCCGGGCTGCTTCCTCGCCCGAAGGCCGTTTGCCGGGCCGCAATAAAAAGCACACCGGCTTGCCCGATGCAGCATCATAAATATGAATAGGCTGAAAGCAGTATCCTTGCGCATGGGTGTTGAACAGGCAAAGCTGCTGATCGCCATATGTGCGGTCCGTGGTATCATCAATATCCAGAACGATATGGCCGGGCACGGCGCTAAAACTGTCGCAGAACAGGTCAATCAGGGCCAACCCCATGCGGCCAAGCTCCCGCCAGGACGGCGTGTTTTCCAGCCGCGACAAGGTTGGCTGGGATGCTAACGCGCATCCACTTTCCGGCAGTCGCTCGCAGGCAATCTTCAGTGCCGGATCATGGCGCAACTCATCAAGGTCATCACAGTCTTCATAGCCGCAAGCTATTGCAAACATGCGGGTGCGGATCATGGTGGTCTGGGAATGGATGGTGCGCCCCGCATCGCGCTCGTCATGCAAGCAGGAAGCAATCATACCGGCAAAGTTCAGCTTTCGCTCGATCTCGCGCAGTATCAACACACCGCCATCAGATGACAAAGCGCCACCATCAAACCGGGCAGATATTTCGTGCCGCCCTAAAGGTGACAAACCGGGGAGAAACAGGTTATCTTCTTGCATGGCGGGCCGGATTTTCTGCTGAGGGTGAATGATCTTGTTCAAACACCGAAATCATACGCTATTTCAACAGCTTGATCCATGCCCGCCAGCTATATTAGGCACCCTGATGAATAATCCGGGCTAGGAGTTTCCCTTATCTGCAACGGGCGGGATTAACTTGGTTCGCGGCATAACTCAGAGCATTGAATGCGAGTTGCGCCGTGCGACTGTGGACGTGATTGATGCTGACAAGCGTGTTGCAGCGCTCAATCAAGGGATTCGCAGTGCGCCTTGGATTGAAGGCTGGGGCGTTGAAGTTTTCCTTGATTTAGAGATCGTCAAGAACTCGGTTCTTACGCCAGGCATTGGTGTTCGACTTCCATCGATAACCCACCCACGCCCAAACGCCATACTAGTGGTCTGGCCGAAACGCTTGAATCCCTTTTCAGCACGTTCTTTTTCAAGCGTTTTGGCCACAAAGACCACTAGCAACTTATTGAATTCTAGTGGTTCTTATGATTCCAACATTTGCCATAAGTACGAGCCGCTGGCGGATGCAAATGTTGGTATAGAACCACTAGTTTAGCTGGCAACGCGACGTGGCCTGCGATTGCCAATTCAATTAGTGCCATCACACTTTCGGCAGGGGCAAGTCGCACCCGATCTCATTCTGTTGTAATGACCTTGTAATTACTCACCCCCTTGCCAAACCCGTGCTGTTCTGAATCTATGGGGGAATGAATCGGGATGATTTGGCACGGTTGAGCAAGGCAGAGCTGGTTGAAGCGTATTTGGCGCTTCAAGCAAAGTTGCAAGGGCCGGCGAAGACTTCACGGACATCATCAAAGCCACCTTCAACAGACAGGAAAGCCCGCCGCGAACATGCCAAACCGGGCGGTGCAAAGCCCGGACATGAAGGCCATAGTCGTGCGTTATATGAGAACCCGGACGAGACTGTCGATCACCGGCCTGATGTTTGCCCTAAGTGTCATGGGCATCTGGATGCTGATCTGGCGGGTGATGTGATTGGCGAATATGATGAGATCGAAGTACCGCCGATCAAACCATTTGTGCGGCGTCTACGGCGGTTGTGCGTGTGTTGCCCGCACTGTTCATCGAAGGTGAAAGCCCCATTGCCGAAAGCCGCACAAGGTTCTCCCTTTGGCCTCCGGCTGCATGCTTTGACACTTTATCTGAAGACCTTTCAGGCCATCTCATTTGCGCGATTGGAAGGCATGTTGAGCGATCTGTTCGGTGTCAAAATCAGCCAGGGTGCGCTGGCGAACATGCTGAAGCGCTCGCATGTGCCGTTTGCAGGCAGGAAAGCTGCCATCATCAAGGACCTACGTCGTGCTGATGTGGTCGCCTCCGATGAAACCGGCATTCGCATTGAGGGCCTCAACGGATATCATTGGGTATTCATGAGCAGTGCGGCAATTGTTCATGAGGCGCAGCTTTCCCGGGCAGCGCAGGTAGTGCGTGATGTGATGGGCGATTACCGGCCAAAGCTCTGGTTGTCGGACGGGTATTCGGCTCAGCAAAACCACGGCCACCATCATCAGACCTGCCTTGCTCATCTGGCGCGAGATATCGCTTATGCGGTTGAGGTAAGCGACGACATGGTTCCGTTTCGCCTCAAGCTGTGGCTGGACAAGGTGTTCACACTGGCGCGCACCATCACCGACTTTGCTGCCAGCACGCTGAAAGCCAAAAAGCGCGCATTGGAGAACACACTTGCCGACATTCTGGCCACCAGTCCCGAATGCCAAATCGCCGAAACAGTACGCGCCAAGCTGGCCAGAGCCAGCCCGCGACTGCTGACCTTTCTTGATTATCCAGCCGAAGTTGAAGTAACCAACAATGCATGTGAGCGGGCGCTACGACCGGCCGTTATTCAGCGCAAAGTCACCAACGGCTTCCGCTCAATGTGGGCAGCACAAGGCGATTGCGCCGTCAGAACCGTGGTCGACACCGGCAAACTCTCCGGAAAATCCCAGTTTCAGACAATCTTGACAACAATATCCTGAAATCAGGGCGAAAAATGCCCGAATATTGGGGGGTGAGTAATTACATGACCTTTGGTCCAGCCGATGAAAGCAAAACGGGTTTGTCCGGTTCTGCAGCCGATGCCTTTCTGGCAGCTCAAATAGGCTCAGAAATTCGTTCTGCTCGCTGAATGTAATCAATACGGAGGATGAAATTTATGCAAAGATCAAAATATTGGTACTTTCCAACACCCGACGAAGATATTGTCTTACGGTGTGAATTTAATGCTGCGGATGGTCAATACAACAAGAACTGCAAAAAAATCAAAATATCTGCGGTTCATCAAAGGGTCGCTGTAGAGATGACACGGTTCTCGAATGCAATCACAAAATATGTGTGAGTTTCATTTGATTTCAAGGTGGGCGCGGTACCAAATTGGAATTTTGGATACCGCTTGCTTATGAAATTGGTTTCTTGGTTTCTCGACCTAAATTTCGCTGATCGACTTTTTCATCGAAATCGTCTCCCAGCCATCCTTCATTCCAACATGGCTTTGCCCATCGCAAAGAAAATACCGTCGACCGGTGAAGCCCAAGCTTTCGGTTTTTACAAGCCGAAAACAAAAAATCGGACAAAGCTATCGAATGGCGTTGGCCATTTTGGCGATGGTTTTTTGATAAACGCCAGCTCTGTTCCACTGTTTGAGGACATTATAATTCGCTGTGCCCGGGTCCCACTTGCCACCACGTTTCCAGCCGTGGGCGCGCAGGAAATTTGCCGTTGAGGCCAAGACATCAGGTTTACTGCGGATGAGATCGCGCCGGCCATTGCCATCGCCATCGACGGCAAATTTGATAAAGCTGGTAGCCAGAAACTGGGTCTGGCCAATTTCACCAAAGGGGCCGCCCTTCATTTTAGATGCCGGAATATCGCCGCGCTGGATTATTTTGAGTGCTGCAGTCAGTTCGTTGGTGAAAAACGGACCACGTCTGCAATCAAAGGCCAGTGTCGCTAGCGAACGGACAATGGAGGAGTTGCCGGAAAAGCCACCGAAGTTAGTCTCCAGGCCCCAAATCGACACGATGACCTCCTTGGCCACGCCATATCTTTTTTCGACCCGAGCCAGGAGTTTGCGATGGGTTTTTAGTTTCCCTTTCGCCCTTTTGACGATGCCGGCAGCCCGAACCTTGTAAAATTTGGCAAAACTCATTTTGAAAGATTTCTGATTGCGGTCAATTCGAATTATTTTCTTGTCGTATGACACGCCTTTAAGGCCGGCATTCAAGGTTTTCTTGTTGATACCGACAGATGAGGCATATCGTTTGTATTCATTTAGCCACTTGCCAAACCCGGCACCCGAGTTGCCGCAGCTTAGCGCAAAGGCCTGACTTGAAAACAAAACAATTGACAGAAACAGTGCCAATAGAGGTGGCGTCTTGAAGTTCATTGAATTTTCTCCCGCACACATTCTGCCGTGAAGCAGAATCAAATTGTCCCCAACTATAGTTTTTTGCCCGATACTGCCAAAGCAAGCAACAGGCAATTGGACACCAGCGGTGTTAAATACGCAAAGATGATCAAATAGTGCCCACGGCAATCGCTTGAAAGCGATTTGCACGTATTTTGTTAGTTTGCTCCGCTGCGGGCGGTTCTTTGCGGCGCTTTTTGCGCCTCAATCACCGTCCTCACATGAGCAATGCTCAAGGCTGACCCGAATTCCCGAGATTTTTCTTTGAAAAAATCCCTCCATCCGGGCGCCATGCGGATAAACTTTCTTTCAAGCGATCGCCGTGAAATAGTACCATCTGAATCTCGCCGCGCCGGCCAGCTAGCCGTTCAGGCACACGCCGAAACTGGCCAATATCAAAGGCCGTTAATGATTGGAAGCTATGGCGCCGCCGACGGGTCCAAACACAAGAGCATTGGTGTCCTTGGCGGCTTTGCGGTCAAGCACTACGCCTGTCAATCCGGCAGACAGCCACATTGACGTCAAGGCCACCAGAGCCGTCAAGGAGAATACCGAACCGCCTGTCAGTCCTGCCCCAACTGCGCAGCCGCCAGCCAACATACCACCAAATCCCATCATTGATGCGCCGGCGATATAACGTCTGGTGCCGGTTTCAAGGTTAAAGCACTGAAATTCAAATGTACCGGAAACGATGGAGGCAACAAAAGAGCCGAAAAACACTCCCGGCACCAATCCTATGCCGAAGCTCAGCGGTAGACTGGGCTCATTGACCAGCGCCATCAGCGTGTCAGCTGAGGGGCCGGTAAAAGTGATACTTTGCACCGCAATCGGGTCGAAGGAGAGGGCGGAAAGCTGGGCGGTAAACAGCCAACCGGCTGCAATGGTCAGGCCAACGACTGCCGCGGCTGCCGGTCTGAATATGCCGCTGCATGAGAATTTGACCAATGCCACAGCAAGCAACAGTATTATCAAGCCGGCAACAATGCCCGAATAAGCGGGTAGATAGTGGCCAAGGTCGCGCCCGGCCGGGCCAATCAGCCACAATGATGACAGCTGTTCACGCAACGGCGACAAAATACCCTTGTAACTGGACTGGGCAACCACGGTTAACAGCAATCCCGTCAAAAGTGACCTCAAATTACCCGTCGCAGAGAGCACCAATATGCGGCTGGCACATCCGCGGGCAAAAATCATGCCGGCACCAAACAGCGCACCGCCGATGATTGCACCGGAAAGCGAGCCCGTTGTTGCCAATTGCCTGATATTGTCGACCGGTAAATATCCAAAAGTAATTAGCAGTTGCACCGAAAGCAGCGCCGAACCAAAAGCAACTAGCCAGACGGCAAAGCGACCACCTGGTTTGCCACCCCAAAATTCTATCGTCGCAGCGCGCAGACAAAATCGAGATCGCTGGGCGAAGAAGCCGAAAACAAAACCAATTAACGCCGCACCGGCGGCAGCTTTTGCACCATCCGTCAGCAAATCAGTAGTGAAGATCTGTTCCATTTACCTAATCCAATTGGTAACAAATCATCAAATACGATATTTTGAATGTGTTGTAATTGACCAGCATCAATTCGATGTTAAGTGATGGTACTTTTTTTGATTTTCTGATTGCTGCAAAACCGGGCTGGAGATCAATTTCAAGCCACGACGGTACGGATTTCTTCAATAGACGAAATTAAAGGTAACTTTTTCCTCACCTGATCAATTTCACGCAAGCTGATAGCTTTTGCCGAGCCTGCGCGGTTCCTATCTTGGGTATTAGAAAATGCACACAAGCATGTGATTGGATCAGGATATGAATATTCAGGTAAAACCGGCCGTAATATCTGTCGATGCCGCAGTGGTTCACGCCTGGTTGAAGGCGGATCAGGCCGTATTGGTCGATGTGCGTGAAACATCGGAATTCGAGCAAGAACATATTCCAGGTGCTTTGCTGCAACCGATGTCGGTGTTCGATCCGGAATTGTTCCCCACGGTTCCCGGCAAGAAAGTGGTGCTGCATTGTGCCGTTGGCAAGCGTTCACAGGCCGCCGGCAAAATGTTGCTGCAACAGGGCCATGTCGACGTTATCCATATGAGCGGTGGCATCAATTCCTGGAAAGAACAGGGCTTCGAAACCGAAGTCGAGTTCTTGCCACCGATGCCGGAAGAGGCGATTGATGAGGCCGTTGAGATTGCCGCGAATGGCAACTCCAGAACTGGCAATTCGGTCAAACCCGGCCAGGTGCTGGTCGAAGAGTTTATGCAGCCCCATCAAATCAGTGCAAGTGAACTTTCTTTAGCAGTCGGCATCGATCCTGCCATCATAGATGCTATCATCACTGGCGATGCGGCAATTACGGCAGCCTATTCATTGCGCCTTGCCCGCTATTTCTGCACCGATGATGATTTCTGGCTGCATCTCCAGTTACGGACCGATCTCGAAGAGGCGACCCAGGCCATTGGCCATACCGTTTTCAACAATATACAGCCACGGCTTTGTGCCTGATTATCCAGCGTTTGATCACTGGAAATCATAAGCACTCATCCCGCGCACCATCATCAGACCTGCCTTGCCCATTTGGCGCGAGATATTGCTTATGCAGTTGAGGTGAGCGATGACATGGTGCCGCTGCGGCTCAAACTGTGATTGGACAAAGTGTTCACGCTGGCGCGCAATATTATCAGTTTCGCCATCAGCACGCTGAAGGCCAAAAAACGGCAATTGGAAAATACACTGGCCGACATTCTGGCTTCCGGTACAAGCTGCGAGATTGCTGCGACGCTGCAAGCCAAACTGGCCAGAGCCAGCCCGCGACTGCTGACATTTGTTGATTATCCGAGCGAAGTTGAAGTGACCAACAATGCATGTGAGCGGGCGCTGCGACCAGCAGTCATCCAGCGCAAAGTCACCAACGGTTTCCGCTCAATGTGGGCAGCACAAGGCGATTGCGCCGTCAGAACCGTGGTCGACACCGGCAAACTCTCCGCAAAAACCCCGCTTCAGACAATCTTGACAACAATATCCTGAAATCAGTGCACCAAATGCCCGAATGTGGGCCTGAGTAATTACTAGCCTTTGGCAACGCCATATAGAAACACCATACTACAGTATGAATTTACTCGTTTTCCTGTTTCGATATATCCAATATCTTGAATAGATTCGATAATGTTAAACAGCATTGGAGCTTCAATTTCTTTGATAGGTATTCTGCCTATTGTGGGAAATAGATACTTTTCCATACGTTGTAATATAAGCGTGTTGTATCTTTGCGTGCTGCCTTGATAGCGTTTGGCGTACCATTCCAAGGCGACTTCCCTGAAACATCTTTCAGTTACCAGTTTTGCTTTTTGTGTTTGTCTGTGCGATGAGGGATTAGTGCCGTTATGGAGCATATCGAGACATTCACGTTGTTTAGCACGTGCTTCTGCAAGAGATATTTGTGGGTATTTCCCCAAAGAAATCATGCAACGTTTTCCTGAAAATGAGTATCGGAAGCGCCAGAGTTTGCTTCCCGTGGATTTTACCAATAAAGACAGTCCAGTATCAGCATTGTGGGTGTAGTCATTCTCTTTGGGTTTGGCATTTTTTATTTCAATATTTGAGATCATATATGTTCGAGTCCTCGTTTAACCGCCGCAAAAATGTATACCAATCGTATACCCCTTTGTATGCAATGGGGTGCAACTCGATGAAACAGTGGGAACATCTATCATACCGAAAATAATAGAAATTTACTGAACATGAAACCAGATGAAACACCTTAAAACGCCGTCTCTGATTTCTTCCTCTCCGCCATTTTGTTTTGCTCCATCCCAATATCCCCTAACAGTTTGAATGATAAGGATGTTTTTGGGGCTCGAAAACCCTCATTCCGGCAGTACGTCAAATGATCCGAAAATGTGAGTCTCAAGACCGGCTTTGTTGCATAGAATGCCTTGAATTTTTGGGATTCCCCAATTTTGCAAATTGTGATTCATGCTTTGGATGGCAAAGAAATCACGAGAACGGTTCACACCACCCAAGCCCGCTTACAAAGCCACAAATTGGCGCACCTATAATGCAGCCCTGGTTAAACGGGGCTCGTTGACGCTGTGGATTGATGAGGATGTGATTGAGCGTTGGCACCAGGTTTGTGGCAAGGGGCGATCTATCATAATGATGCAATTTTGTGTGCTTTGAGTCTGCGCTGCGTATTTGGTCTGGCCCTTCGCCAAACCCAGGGTTTTCTCATCTCGTTAGCCCAGATGCTTGAGCTTGATGTGCAGATACCACATTATTCAACGCTGAGCCGACGGGCTGCAAAGCTGTTTGTCCCAAGCCATCTGGACCCACGCCGTAGCCGACCGGTTCATCTGGTCATTGATGCAACAGGTTTAAAGATATTTGGCGAGGGAGAATGGAAAGTCATGGCTCACGGGGTTGGAAAACGCCGGGTGTGGCGCAAGTTGCATCTGGGTGTTGATGAACAAACCAATGAGATACTGGTGCATAAGCTGACCGAAAACAATGTCCATGATGGCCCGGTTTTACCTGACCTGCTTGATCAGACTGATGCGGTGCTTGATCAGGTATCTGCAGATAAGGCCTATGACAGTTTCAAATGTCATAACGCCATTTACAAGCGTGGCGCACGACCGGTTATTGAGCCGCGCAAAGGGGCGTCATCCAAACCACCGCCCGGCCTCATAGACCTGCCGCCCACGCGCGGTCAAATCGCCAAATGTATCCACCAGATCGGTCGCAAGGAGTGGAAAAAGCAAAGCAATTATCACCGACGATCGCTGGCTGAAACGGCAATGTTTCGCTACAAAACCATTATTGGACCCAAAATGGCCAACAAAACATTCCAAAACCAGAAAACCGAAGCGGCAATTGGTGTTGCTATCTTGAATAAACTCACAGCCCTTGGCATGCCAAAAACAATCAAGCTAGTGGTTCTGTACCAACATTTGCATCCCGTTGCAGCACCCATATTTGCAAATGTTGGAATCAAAAGAACCACTAGCAAGTTATTGAATCTAGTGGAATTTTTGAATTTGACATTTGAAAATGAATGGAGCTGCAAGTGGGTACCAAATGTCAAATTCATTCCACTAGCCTGAATTATCTCAACCTGAGACCCCGTTAACTTCAGATAGCTCTATGCAACAAAGCCCTTTAGATGCTCTATCTCTTTGTTTTGACGCATATTCTTTTTGCGAAAACCGCACACTTTTCGGGAATATGCTCTATATTTTCAGCAACGCTGCTTTCGACAGCGAAAATCCGCTTTCAATCCACCGTTTCTCCAGCGCTTTAAGACGCTTGCCCATGGCTTTTCCGGGTTTCTTTCCAAGTCTGATAAGATCTTTTCCACTGACTGGAAATACCGGCCTTTCCCAGCCGATGGCAAAATCGAGCAACCGGTTCATTGTTGCTGCATCGACCAGCGCCTGATCGTCGGTTTGTCCAGCCTCGCGCAATCGCGCCAGCTCCAGCCGCATCACATCAATAGTCCCCTGTTGCGAGCCGCGATAAAGGGCTTTGGCTAATAGAACTTCATCGGCGCCAGTAGCAGGCACTTCGCCGGTCAGCCAGTTTTCCAACTGCTTGCGATCTCTGTTCGCCAGCTTTAAACGCCTGGCCAGCGTTTCGACCGCCAGGGCTTGAGGAGGAATGATCGCCATTAATCGCAGCAAGGGATCGATCGGCCATTGCAGTGCTTTTTCAGCCGCCAGCAGCCGGGGCAGCGCATCGATGCCCCATTTCTCGCTTTCCGGCAGAACAATTGACAACACACCTGATTGCCGCATCCACAATATTGCACGCTGTGGCTCTGGTGCGGCCAGCAATCTATACAATTCCTTCCACACCCGTTCGGCAGAAAGTTCAAGTAGCGATTGCCTCGCCCGCACGCAGGCTTTCAATCCCTCCCGGTCGGGCGCACCGCGGCCATACCAGGCAAAAAACCGGAAGAACCTGAGGATGCGCAAGTGATCTTCCCCAATGCGATCATCGGCATTGCCGATGAAGCGCACCTTACGCGCCTCAATATCCGCTCTTGTTTCCAGTGGATCGTAGATTTCGCCCAAACGATCCAGATAAAGCGCGTTAATGGTAAAATCCCGCCGCTCGGCATCCTCGCGCCAGCACTTGCCGAAACGCACCACCGCGTGACGACCGAATGTTTCGATATCGGCACGAAGGGTGGTTATCTCATAGCCAATTCCGGCAATCACCGCGGTTATCGTGCCATGGTCGATGCCGGTTGGCACCGATTTGATGCCGGCTGCCTTGAGCCGCTCGACAACCATTTGCGGTACTAAAGTAGTCGAGATATCGACATCAGCTACCGGCTCACCGAACAGAAAATTGCGCACCGCGCCGCCATTGATGCGTGCTTCTTCGCCGTCCTGTTCCAGCACCTCCAATAGATGCTGCAGTGGTTCGTTTTCCAACCAGTCGGGTACAGTGGCACTCGCGCTCATCCATAGACCCTATCGTAAATCAGCCGAATGATGCCGGCGGTGACGCCCCAGATCGGCTTGGCCTTATTGCCTTCACCATAGGGCATCTTGTAAAAATACCGCTCTTTGCCGTTCCAGACCGCGCTACCGAGCTGATGATTTGCCGTATCCATCAAAAACGCCAGCGGCACTTCAAAAACATCTGCCACCTCGTGCTCGTTGATCGTCAGACGAAAGCCCGGATCAATAATACCGACAACGGGTCTTACCCGATAACCAGAGCCGGAATAATAGTCGCCAACCGAACCAAGAACGGTAACTTCGGATGGCATTATGCCGACCTCCTCGTGGGTTTCGCGCAAGGCGGCTGATTCGGGCGATGGGTCGCTCGCTTCGATGCGGCCACCGGGCAATGCCACCTGTCCCTGGTGCGAGGAAAGCGTTTCTGAGCGGGTTGTCAACAAAACGCGTGCGCCACCGGGTCTTTCGATGATGCCGAAAAGCACGGCCGCGTCCTTGTAGGTGGTTATTTCCTGACGCTGCATGCCGCCGTTAAGCAGGTGATCACCGCCGCCTTGTGCCAGCCTGCCGCCACCTTGTCGCGCACCAATCCGGCGACGGAAATCATCGCTCGAAATTTCAGCTGAAGCAGTCACAATTCCAGGTGATTGATTATTCATGCAGTCTTAAGCGCTCAGTTTCGCCAGTTCGCTGGCCGGCATGATGGCAAATACCGCACCATTGGACCGGACGGCAAACATCTTTTGACCTTCGATTTCAAGCTCTTCACCCTGGGCAACAAGTTCATACATTACCGCCCGGTTTATCAGCGCCTCAAGCCGTCCTCTGATCAGCATATAAGGTTTTACCCCCTGATTTTCTTCAACGAATTCAAATCGTAACGGATTTTCCGGTCCCGCTTGCACCACATCACCAACATTGGTACGAAAGGTCAATATCTTCTCATCACCTTCACCCTCGGCATCCATTTCCACCGCCACAAACGGGGCATCTTCTATGGTAATTCCAATCTTCTCGACCGGTGTGACCAGATAGGTTTTGCCATCCTCATCCTTGCGCAACACGGTGGAAAACAAGCGAACCAGCGGCGCCCGGCCGATAGGTGTGCCCATATAGAACCAGGTGCCATCGCGCTTGATCACCATGTCTATCTCACCGCAATAGTCTGGGTGCCATTTTTCTACCGGTGGCAGCCCTTTGCGGTGTTTTCCGGCCCGGGCCACCAGTGCCTCAAGGCCCGACATCGGGTTTTCCGCCCCGGGCTGATCAAGTTGACTTAATTTTTGACCACTCATTGCTCGGTTCCGCTAATCATTGATTGATGGCAATACACAAAAAACCGCCATACTCACGAAATAGTTGGTGTATCATGAAATGCCTTCATGCCAAATTGGTGATGGCGGCTGAAAAAACCAAATACTTTTTTGAGAGAATACGATGAGCGATATGAGCAAGACCCCGAATCCCCAGTCAGAAGGCGAAATAATCGCGCTTGCTGAATCTGCGGTCGCTGACATTGCCAAGGTAAAGAATGCCGTCGGCGAAGTCATCTTTGGCCAAACGGTCGTGGTGGAAAGGGTGTTGATTACGCTGTTGGCCGGAGGTCATGGCCTGTTGGTCGGCGTGCCGGGCCTGGCCAAGACAAAACTGGTGGAAACTCTTGGCATTGTTCTTGGTCTCGATGCCAACCGCATTCAGTTCACACCGGACCTCATGCCATCCGACATATTGGGTTCGGAGGTGATGGAGGAAAATGAAAAAGGCAGGCGCGCTTTTCGTTTTATCAAGGGACCGATTTTTGCCCAATTGCTGATGGCCGACGAAATCAACCGCGCCAGTCCGCGCACCCAGTCGGCGCTGTTGCAGGCGATGCAGGAGTATCACATTACAGTGGCCGGAGAGCGTCACGACCTTCCGGCACCTTTTCACGTGCTTGCCACCCAAAATCCGCTGGAACAGGAAGGCACCTACCCGCTGCCCGAAGCGCAGCTTGATCGGTTCCTGCTGCAGGTCGATGTTCCTTATCCCGATCTGGAGGCCGAGCGCCGTATCCTGTTCGAGACCACCGGCGAGAGCGAGGTTGCAGCGAAGAAAGCGCTGGAGCCGGGCCAGTTGCAGGAACTGCAAATGCTGGTGCGCAAAATTCCGGTTGGCGAAACGGTGGTTGACGCCATTTTGGAACTCGTTCGCTCGGCCCGCCCGGAGGAAAATCCTGGTGCGGAAACCCGCCATATAGCTTGGGGACCTGGCCCACGCGCGAGCCAGGCGCTAATGTTGACCGTGCGTGCCCGCGCCCTGCTCGACGGAAGGCTTTCACCATCGGTCGACGATGTGGTGGCGTTGGCGGAACCGGTGCTCCAGCATCGTATGGCGCTCAATTTCTCGGCCCGGGCCGAGGGTATCGGCATTCGTCAGGTGATCGGCGATCTTAAGGCCAGGTGGGCATAAAAATTGACCGGCAAGATTGGCATTACTACTGAACGGGTGAAGGAAGCCGACGCGCTCCACCGGGGGCGGGCGAGAGCTGCACATATACCCGATTTATTGACCGAGTCGCGCCACATCGCCAATACCGTGATCAATGGCTGGCATGGCCGCAGAAAACGCGGCATCGGCGAAAATTTCTGGCAGTTTCGGCCCTATGTGGAGGGCGAAACCTTGGCCAAGATTGACTGGCGGCGTTCGGCCCGCGATGACCATATCTATGTCCGCGACAAGGAGTGGGAGGCCGCCCACACGCTTTGGCTATGGGCGGATTCCTCTCCTTCCATGCTCTATCGTTCCAGTTTGGGGGAAGTCTCCAAACAATCCCGCGCTATGGTGCTGGCGCTGGCACTTGGTGAATTGCTTGCCCGCAGCGGAGAGCGGATCGGCTGGCCGGGCGTGACCTCTATTTTATCGAGCCGCAATGCGGTCGAGCGCATCGCCTCAGAACTGGCCGCAGCCAAAGAAACCGGGGAATTCCCGCTGACGGCTCATATCAGAAAACACGCGGAGCTGATCCTGTTCAGCGATTTTCTCGATCCGCTGGATGAAGTGGTTCACAGGCTGGAAGCCGTTGCCCAACGCGGCATTCGTGGCCATCTGGTGCAGATTATAGATCCGGCCGAGGAAACTTTCCCCTATTCTGGCCGCACCCAGTTTCTTGATCCTGAAACCGGCACCAAATTCATTGCCGGTCGTGCCGAGCATCTTGGCGACGAATATCGGGCCCTCTTTCAGGCCCACAAACAAACACTTGGTGACCATGCAAGTCGTATGGGCTGGAGCCACATCGTCCATCACACCGACCAACCAGCATCGACGGCATTGGTGGCGCTGCACACCAGGCTGGGCGAAGCACCACCCTCGCAGGGAGGTGTGCACTAATGGCCGGGCTATCGCTGATCTTCGCCACGCCCTGGGTATTGCTGGCGCTTGCCACCCTGCCGTTGATCTGGTGGCTGCTACGGCTGACCCCGCCCAAACCGGTGCAGGAGCCATTCCCGCCGGTGCGAATTCTCGAGCAACTGCAAAAACTGGAAGAAACGCCAGCCCACACGCCCTGGTGGCTGATATTGCTCCGGCTGCTGATGGCTACCCTGGTGATACTTGCCATGGCCGGTCCGGTGTGGAACCCTGAGGAACCGGCAACCAAGGGTACTGGACCAATCCTGCTGATTATTGATAACAGTTGGGCGGCCGGGCCGGCGTGGGAAAAACTGCAAGATACGGCGAAACAGATTACTGCTGAGGCGGCGTCCAGTGACCGCACCATTTCGCTGATTTTTGCAGTCGGCGGCAAACAATCAAACCTTTTCGGTGCCTCGGCAAAACAGGCGGAAAAAGGCCTGCAGGCGGCGCGCGTTCAACCGGTTCCGGCCAATTGGCAAGAGGCAGCAACTGCCGTCGAACAATTGCCACAGGCCGCCCGCCCTACCTCAATCGTCTGGCTGAGCGCAGGTTTAAAACAGGCGGCAAGCGGCAAAATGGCGAGCGCGCTTGGGCGCCTTGAGGCCGAAGATTACGCCATCTACACCCCATCGCTTGATAAATTTGCGTTGATTTTAGACCTCAAGAACAATCCGGCATCGCTGGATATTACGCTTGGTCGACCTGTCAGCGACGCAGACAATAAGGGCCTTGCCCGGGCCTTTGATGCCAAGGGCAGGCCGGTCGCATCAGCTCCATATGTATTTGACACCGGCAAAAGCACCACCGTCGCCCGTTTCAAACTGCCGGTCGAATTGCGCAATGATTTCGCCCGTATAGAATTATCAGGCCGGGCAAGCGCCGGTGATGTCTATCTGCTCGACGACCGCTTTCGCCGCCGCCGGGTCGGGCTTGTAACCGGCGAAAAGAGCGATCTTGCACAGCCCCTGCTGTCACCGCTTTATTACATTTCAAGAGCGCTTGGCCCCTATAGTGAAATCCGCTATCCCTTTGAGGCGAATGTAGTCAACGCGGTGGCCGAACTGATCGAAAGCCGGGTATCGGCGCTGGTTTTTGCCGATATCGGCACGTTTCCCGAGGAAGTCGAGGCACCGCTGGCCGAGTGGATTGACGATGGCGGCATGCTCATCCGGTTTGCCGGACCACGGCTTGCGGCATCAAGCAGCGATGAACTGGTGCCAGTACCATTGCGGCGTGGCGATCGCGATCTTGGTGGATCCCTTTCCTGGGCAACACCGCAGCCGCTGACTTCGTTCAACGCAACCGGCCCGTTTGCCGGTCTGCCGGTCCCCGGCGATGTCTCGGTCAAGCGCCAGGTGCTGGCCGAGCCTGGTCCCGATCTGTTGCAGCACACCTGGGCCAGCTTAGCCGATGGCACCCCGCTGGTGACTGCCACCCAACGTGGCAAAGGCTGGGTTGTGCTGTTTCATGTCACGGCCAGTGCTTCATGGTCGAACCTTGCTCTTTCGGGCGCCTTTGTCGAGATGCTGCGCCGCACGGTCAGTCTTTCTTCCAGCCGCAATCTCGCCATCAACGCCAAGGCCGATGGTCAGACAAAAACCATTTTGCAGCCCTATCGGATTCTCGATGGTAAAGGCCAATTGACCGCTTCGCCACAAAAGGCCAAACCGCTGACCATCAGCGCCGGAAGTAAACCACCGGTTATCCAGGATAATCCACCGGGTCTATACGGCACGGCCGATGGTTTCGTTGCCCTCAATCTGGCCGACAATGATTTGCAGCTTGCGCCGCTTGATATCACCAACATGGCGGGCACGCCGCGGCAAGAAAACTATCTGCGCAGCGAAGCGACCGATCTAAAGCCGTTGCTTTTGGCGCTGGCGCTTGTGTTACTGGCGCTCGACTGCCTTGCCGTATTGTGGATGGCCGGCGCACTGGCGCGCGGTCTGGCACGACCGGCTGGTGCCGTTATTATGATTGCGCTGCTGGTCACCAGCCATGCCGATAATCTACGGGCCCAGGAAGCAGGCGCAATGCCGCGCCACATCGAGGCGGCACTGACCACCCGGCTCGCCTATGTAATCACCGGCATTGAGGAGGTCGACACGATCAGCCGTCAAGGCCTCATCGGGCTGACCGGGTTCATCAAAACACGCACCTCGCTCGAACCTGGACCGCCCGTCGGCGTTGACATCGCCGTCGACGAATTGAATTTCTTTCCCTTGCTTTATTGGCCCATCGATGTGGCAGCGCCCCTACCCGACGCCAAGACAATGGCCCGCATCGATGCTTTCATGAAAAAGGGCGGCAGCGTTGTTTTTGATACCAAAGACGCGCTTTCCGGCGGTTTTGGCGGTGTTATTGTTTCCGACGCGACGTTACGGCTGCAGCAAATTCTCGCCGATCTCGATATTCCACCGCTTGAGCGGGTTCCTGCCGATCATGTGCTGACCAAAGCGTTTTATCTGCTGAATGTTTTTCCAGGTCGATATAATTCGGGCGACTTTTGGGTCGAAGTAAGCGAGGCACAGACCGGTGAGCGGCGGCCTGTGCGCGTTGGCGATGGTGTCTCGTCGATCATTATAACCAGCAACGATCTGGCCGGTGCGTGGGCGGTTGATTCTCAAAAACGGCCGCTCATGCCCACCGTGCCACCCAGTCCACTCCAGCGCACCTATGCCTACCGGGTCGGTGTAAATCTTGCCATGTACACGTTGACTGGAAACTACAAATCGGACCAGGTGCACATTCCGGCGTTGCTTGAAAGGCTTGGGCAATGACCGCTTTCGAGCTTTCATTTGACCCGCTTTTGCCGCTTTGGCAAATCGCCCTGCTTGCCAGTGTTGCGGCAATTGCTGCGCTGTTCGGGCTTTACCGGCGTTTGCGTGGCGCCTGGTTGAGGCTTGGTGCGGTTTTGGTGCTGGCAATTGCGCTGGCTAACCCGACGCTGATCCAGGAAGAACGGGAACGGCTGAAAAGCGTGGTTGCCCTGGTGGTCGATGAAAGCGACAGCCAAAAACTTGCCGGTCGCAACGAACAATCAACCAAAACGCAAGCAGCGATAGAGCGCCTTCTTGCACGTTTGAAGGGATTTGAGACCCGAAAGATCATTGCCAAAAATCTGAGGGACGTGGACTCCGAAGCCTCGACTGCCCTTTTTGATGCTCTTAAAAAAGGTTTGCAGGACGTACCGCCCGACCGGCTGGCTGGTGCGATCATGATTACCGATGGGCAAGTCCATGACATTCCACAAGATTTGCAGACTTCGGCTATTGCCGCGCCGCTTCACGCGCTGATTACCGGCAGTAAAAACGATCTCGACCGGCGTATCGTGATCGAACGGGCGCCTCGCTTTGGCATTGTCGGCGAAAACCAGGAAATCAGCTTCAGTGTGCGGGATGCCAATATCCCGACCGGTCAACCGATCGAGGTTCGCACTTTAATTGATGGTGATTTTAACGACAGCCAATACATTCTTCCCGGCGAGACGACCGTGTTCAGCTTCAAGGTACCCCACGGTGGCAAGACCATTATCGAGTTTGAGGCTGAAAGCGTCGACGGTGAGATTACTCTCGTTAACAATCGGGCCTTTGTCGTGCTCGACGGCATTCGCGAAAACCTGCGAGTATTGCTGGTCTCGGGAGAACCACACGCCGGTGAACGCACCTGGCGCAATTTGTTGAAATCGGATGCCTCTGTCGATCTCGTCCATTTCACCATCCTGCGGCCACCGGAAAAACAGGACGGCACACCGATCAACCAATTATCGCTGATCGCCTTTCCAACACGCGAGTTGTTCATTGAAAAAATCAACTCATTCGACCTGATAATCTTCGACCGCTACCAACTACGCGGTGTTCTGCCGGTGCTCTATTTCGACAATATCGCCCGCTATGTGCGGGAGGGCGGTGCGGTATTGATTGCCGCTGGACCCGAATACGCCGAAAGCAACAGCATCCATCGTACCCCGATATCACCAATTCTGCCGGTTACTCCGAGCGGCGAAATATTCGAACAACCGTTTTATCCCACCATATCTGAAGCCGGCAAAAAACACCCGGTGACCCGCGGTCTGGAAGGTGGTGCAGCATCGCCACCCAAATGGAGCCGTTGGTTCCGTCACATCGATGCCACAAGCACCACCGGCGATGTGGTCATGAACGGTCCGCAGGAAAGACCCCTGTTGGTGCTTGACCGTCCCGGCGATGGCCGGATCGCCATGCTTTTGTCGGACCATGTGTGGCTGTGGGCGCGGGGGTTTGAAGGCGGCGGCCCGCATGTTCCATTGTTGCGCCGGCTCGGCCATTGGCTGATGAAGGAACCGCAACTTGACGAAGAGGCGCTGACCGCCACATCAAACGGTGATGAACTGGTGGTGACCCGGCAAACCATGGGAGAAGACCCGGGTCAGTTGAGTGTGTTATCGCCCACCGGTGAACTGCAAAAACATGCCTTCAAGAAAACCGGCGACGGCCTGTGGCGCGCAACTCTGAAAGCGCGCGCATCGGGGCTATTTCAACTGGCAAATGGCGAATTGCGGGCGCTGGCCCATGTGGGGCCGGCCAATCCACGCGAGTATCGCGACGTGGTGAGCACAAAAGACAAGCTGGCGCCATTGATCAGTCAATCCGGTGGCCTGGCAACAAGGGTAGTTAACGAGGGTGGTGGCATTTTTATTCCACGCATTGTGCCCGTCCGCCCAGGCGGTCCCGCCTCGGGAAGAGATTGGCTTGGACTGAACTCAACCCAGGCATCGATCTTGAAGGGCATCACCTCGCTGCCGTTATTTGCCGGCTTTCTCGGGCTGGCATTGCTTCTGGGCGGGCTTTCGCTGATGTGGGCTAGAGAGGGACGCTAGAGCTTCGCCGGGCCGAGCCTCGTGCTTCTGCCAGCGCAACCGGCTTCAATTCCAGGGCAAGAGTGCGCCCCAGGTCGACCGGGCGCGGCATGATGATTTGATCCGCTGGAACTCGCCGGAAGCCAAAGGGCCGGTAGTAGGGCAGATCGCCGACCAACAAGATCAACCCGGCGTCATGATGATGAAGCGTATCTTTTGCCGCGGCGATTGAGTTTTCCATCAAAGCCTTGCCGATACCGAAATTTTTGTATTCGGGCAAAACACCGAGCGGCCCAAGCAGCAACGCTTTGGTCTCTCCAATCATGATCCGGGTCTGGCGAACCGTTCCCACAATGCGGTCATTGCAAATAGCGGTAAAACAAAGCGGTAGTTCCGGCGCAACGCCCTCTCGAAGCACAAATGCCGCCCGGGCGAACATTCCGGGGCCAAAAATTTGCAAGGTGATAGTTTCAATTTCGTTTGCCTGCGCAAGTGCTTCAGGCACAATCTTTGTGGATAGAGGTTTCATCGAATTTTCCGGCGGTCAGTGAGAAGATCGCCGATTTTCGCAAAAATTGTTCAGGCAAAAAACGGCGGCAGCATGTCGAACCCTGGACGTAACGCGCCCCGGCCCGGTTTCTCGCTTCGTCGTCGCAATGTGCTCGCCATGTCACTCATTTGCCAATTCTCACGCCGTGTGGGCGCACCGTGTATCATCAAACCGCCGAAGCGTCCATGGGACAAAATGCGCACCCAACGGCGGCTAATCTTAAACCAGCCTATTTCTTTCCTTGGTATCAGAAACTGTCGCGCCTACTCAACTCCAATGCAACGAAGTTTCACCGTCTTGAAGAACTTCCTTCAACCGAGCCCTTGTACCAGCTGTCGTCTCCTCGGGCAGCGCATCAATTGCAAAAAACCCGCTTTCGGCTATCTCAAGATTTGGCCGCCGATCACCGCGTTGTCGCCACTCCCGGCACAGGAATAATCCGACATGATCGCGCTTCGAGGTTTTCGCGTTGAAATAAAATCCAACCATTTCCGGCGCCGCCATGAGTTCGACATTTACCTCCTCAAGCAGCTCTCTCCCCACCGCATCGGCCATGGCTTCACCGACATCGACGCCACCGCCCGGCAGATACCAGCCGGCAATATAGGTATGGCGCACCAACAACACGCGATCATCATCATCAACCACAATCGCCCGCACGCCCAGCGTCATGCCGCGCGTTATCAGCCAGAATGGCGTGATAATTTTTCTGGCAATTCGTTGCAGCAAGGTCATGGCTGATTTTTTGGTGTCAGCCGGTTCTTAGAGCTGCAACAGCGAACCGTAGTGGGTCCAGGCATATGCCGCCAGCCCGCTTAGCCCGATGCCGATAAGCAGCCAGAGAAAATTCAGCCATCCTGAACGGCGTTTTACCGGGGCAACTTTTGGCTCCGGCTCTTTGGCCAGTCGGATATGTGTCCATTCACCTTCCAGAATACGCTCACGTTCAAGCACCCGCTCAGCCACGTAGTTGCTGATGACATCCGCGACGGCATTCAAGTCGCCGGTTTCCGCCAACAGGGTTCGCCCAGCCTTTGTATCCTTCAAGAAACGGTAAATCCGACGATCACGACCCATTGAAACATGCGCCGTCATATCGATCCACAATCTGGGCGGCTGGCCATTGGTCAATGCAAATTCGAATTGATCATTGTCGGAGGGAAGCTCCGCAAACAACGGCTTGATCTCGTTTGCCAACATTTCCAAACGAGCCAGTTCCGCCTCTTTCATGTCAATGACGACATCATCGCGGTTGGCCTGCCTGTTTCTGACCTCCGCCAAAGCCACTGCCAGGCTTCGTTCGCGGGCGATATCTTCTTCAGTGTGTGCTATTTTATCAGTATCCTTGCCAACTGTATTACTCATGGCATCACTCCAACAACATTGCTTATCAGCCCGCCATCCGGGCCGCTTTTCGCCAAATTAACAAATTCTTAACAAAAAAGCACGTCTTTTGAACATCAAATCACGGTTAGACATGGTTGATAAAATCGTTCAGGCCAGGAACGAGCATGATCGATTTGCCAGGTTGCCGAGTTTGTGCAACCCTTTGCGGCCATAAAACCGGCAGATCGACGATAATAGCAGACTTCTACAGTACCGCTGATGTCGCCTCGAAATTCCTGATGGTTTTAACCATTGCACCGGTTCGTTTTGACTGGCAAAGAGATTAGCCGATGGCCGAGGCCGATTTTCCGATAGAAGAATTCGAAACTCGCCTTGAGCGTGCCCAGCGGGCAATGCGCGGCGAAAACATCGATGCTTTGCTGTTCACTACCGAAGCGGAAATGCGCTATTTCACTGGCTTTAGAACCCTGTTCTGGCAGAGCCCTACCAGGCCGTGGTTTCTGGTTGTGCCTGCCTCCGGCAAACCCATCACCGTAATTCCAGAGATCGGTGCACCCTTGATGCACCGAACCTGGCTTGAAGACATTCGTTGCTGGGCCTCTCCTGACCCAAATGACGACGGCATAACATTGTTGAGCGATGCGCTCGCCCCCTACACGACGATTGGCATGATGAGGGGTGCTGAGACAAGTCTGCGCATGCCGCTTGGCGACTATCACACGCTGCAGGAGAATCTGCGTTCGACAGATCTCGTTGACGCCACCAAGCTGGTGCAAAGGTTGCGGATGACTAAATCGGCCGCTGAAATTGAAAAAATCGCCGCCATCTGCCGCATCGCCTCAGATAGTTTTGCCATGGCGCCTGTTTTGTTTTTCGCCGGACAACCACTGGATGAGGCCTTCCGCGCCTTCAAGATCGCACTCCTAAACAATGGCGCGGAAGAGGTTCCCTATCTGGTCGGTGGTGCGGGAGATGGGGGCTATGGCGATGTCATTTCTCCACCTGGCGACACTCCGCTTCGCCGCGGCGATGTGCTGATGCTTGATACCGGTTCCACGCTCAAGGGTTATTTCTGCGATTTCGACCGAAATTTTGCCATTGGCGAGGCCAGCGATGCGGCAAAGACTGCCTACACCACTCTGTACCGGGCAACTGAGGCAGGCCTTGATATGGCTCGACCCGGCGCGACGTGTCGCCAGGTCTGCGCCGCCATGTCAGGAATTATCGGCGGCGGTGAAGGCAATGTCGGTCGATTGGGCCACGGCCTTGGAATGCAACTAACGGAACAACCGTCAATTGCGTTGTTTGAAGAAACCAGATTGCAAGCCGGCATGGTGATGACACTGGAGCCCGGTATGGATATCGGGCCCGGCAAAATGATGGTGCACGAGGAAAACATTGTCATTCGCGATGGCCCGCCGCAACTGTTAAGCCGGCGAACACTTGCCGAACTGCCGATTATCGATACCTAACAGAAGCACCACACCAACCGCACCAGGGTTGGAAACCGTCAACCATCCTTCGCCAAAATGCGGTTAGCGGCCGAAACCACAGCTTCAAGCGAAGCCGCCACGATATTGGCATCGATACCGGCACCGAACAACCGACCATCGGGATGAACCATCTCCATATAGCATATGGCGGTTGCATCGGAACCCTGTTGCAGCGAATGCTCGGAGTAGTCGGCAACCGACATCTCAATGCCGAGATGTTTGCACAGCGCATCAACAAATCCATCGACCGGCCCTGTGCCATGGCCTGAAATCGTCACCTCATTGCCATCGTCGACAAGCACCGCCTCGACAAGGCGGATGCCGGCGTGCTCGGTGTCGGGTAGTGTTGTGTGATCAACATATTTCAGCCGCCCCTCGGGCTGGTCCACATAGCGTTTCATAAAGCGCTCATGAATGCGCGATGCCGAAATTTCCTTGCCTTCCTTGTCGGTGATCTTTTGGACGTCGTTACGCAGCTCGACCTGAAGATTGCGCGGCAATTTCAGTCCGTAATCCGTTTCCATAATATAGGCGACACCGCCCTTGCCCGACTGGGAGTTGATCCGGATTATCGCCTCGTAGGTGCGCCCAACATGCTGCGGGTCGATCGGCAGATAGGGAACTTCCCAATAGTCGGTATTGGATTTCTCCAGCGCCTTCATGCCCTTGTTAATTGCGTCCTGATGGGAACCGGAAAAAGCGGTATAGACCAACTCACCGACGTAAGGGTGGCGTTCTGGAATTCGCAACTGATTGCAATATTCATAAACTCCCTTGATCTGGTTGATGTCGGAGACATCGAGCTCGGGATCAACACCTTGGGTCATCATATTGAGCGCCAAAGTGACGATATCAACATTGCCGGTGCGTTCGCCATTGCCAAACAATGTACCTTCCACCCGGTCAGCACCCGCCATCAGCCCAAGCTCGGTTGCGCCAATACCGGTGCCGCGGTCATTGTGCGGATGCAAAGACAATATAATGCAATCGCGTTGGTCGAGATTGCGGCTCATCCACTCGATCTGGTCAGCATAGATATTGGGTGTCGACATCTCCACCGTGGCCGGCAGATTGATGATCAATGGATGTTGCGGGGTCGGCTTGATGGTTTCACGCACCGCATTGCAAATTTCCAGCGAAAAATCGAGCTCTGTACCGGTGAAGCTCTCCGGCGAATACTCGAAACGGTAGCCTCCACCGGCCTTGGCCGCCATGTCGGCAATCATTTTCGCCGCGTCGACAGCAATCTGTTTGATGCCTGCCCTGTCCTTGCCGAATACTACCCTGCGTTGCAGTTCGGAGGTCGAATTATAAAAATGCACAATCGGATTGTTCGCACCCTGCAGCGACTCAAACGTCCTGGTGATCAGTTCGGGCCTGCATTGCACCAGCACCTGCAGCGACACATCGTCAGGCACGCCTCCTTCCTCGACGCACCAGCGGGCAAAATCGAAATCGGTTTGTGAGGCGGAAGGAAATCCGATTTCGATTTCTTTAAATGCCATATCGAGCAAAAGCCCGAACATGCGGGCCTTTCGTTCATGGCCCATCGGGTCTATCAGCGCCTGGTTGCCGTCGCGCAAATCGACGGAACACCAAATAGGTGCCTTGGTAATGGACTTGCCTGGCCAACTCCTGTCCGGCAGATCAACAGGAGGATAGGCTTGATACTTGTTGGCGGTCTCCAGCATCATAGTGCTGTTCCTTCTCTACGGTCTGCCACATTTTTGGTGGAAAACCTCATGGTCAATTATATGAAAGATGTAAAGTACCAGAAGCAGGACAATCAAACGATTGTCTAGACCGACCACCGGGTGCTCCCGTTCAATGAGCCCGGTGACCGCCAATAAGGCCAAGTAGTAGGAGCAATGAAGCATGACTATGAACCGCCGGCGGGCGGTCACAATTGTCGAACAAGGTGCGGTTCAATCTGCTCATGACATATTCGTAACCCAGCCGGTGAGTGATGACAAGACAGAGTTTTGTAATGCAGCCTATCTTTACTGCGCAATTTTATTCAAAAAAAGCTCCGTTTGATAAAATTTTGTCATTGTCTTTAGGCGCATAAACACAAGTTCCCTCCAGTTTACCGCTCAAATTCAATTGGGGGTTAGTCTGTTATGGCAACAAAAAATTTTTATGGCGGCAGTGGCGGCGGCGATTTGCTCAACGCCAGTTCCGGCCACGATGCCCTTTCCGGCGGTCAAGGTAACGACACAATGACCGACGCCATCACCGATTTCTCGGTTGTCGACATTCTCGATTTTCCGCCATTAATCTTGCTGATGGTGCCAACGATGTCAGCTTTACCGAGCAGTCGTCCGGCACCATGGTATCGGCCCTGCTTGGCGGAGTGATGCATGATGTGGTGATGCTGGAGGACCGCAGTGCCATGGATGTTTCCGACATGTTCGACGATGGACCGTTGCTGGTCTGAGCACTTTACATCAAACGGGCGCCGATGGGCACATCGCGATCAACAGTGGCAAGGACAATGTCACCGTTATCGTCGGCAAAACCCAGCGTCAGCACTTGTGACATAAACGGACCGATCTGTCGTGGCGGGAAATTGACCACCGCAAGCACCTTTCGGCCTACCAGCTTTTCCGGCGAGTAATGCGCCGTAATCTGTGCCGAGCACTTTTTGCGGCCAATGTTTTCCCCGAAATCGATCTCCAGCTTGTAGGCCGGTTTCCGGGCTTCGGGAAATTTCTCCGCCCGAACCACCAGACCCATGCGGATATCGACCTTGAGAAAATCGTCAAACGAAATCTGTTCGGCGCTTTGTTGGCTCATTTCAGCCCGCCAGTTCCCTTGAACGCAGGGTCGCTGCAGCCACTGCCCGGGTCAGCAGCTCGCTGAGACCCTCTTCGTCCATCAGCACCTCAAGTGCTGCCTGGGTGGTGCCATTTGGCGAAGTGACATTCTTGCGCAGGTCCGACGGCTCAAGCGGTGATTGGTGCATCAGCTCCCCTGCCCCGCAAACCGTATGGCGTGCCAGCTTTTGCGCCAGTTCGACCGGCAGACCGGCGGCGACACCGGCTTCACTTAAGGCCTCAGCTAAATAAAACACATAGGCCGGCCCGCTGCCCGATACACCGGTAACCGCGTCAATCAGCGCCTCATCGTCAATCCACTCGACCGCTCCGATGCTCTCAAGCAAATTGGTTACATTCTTTCGATGCTGGCTAGTGACTTTGCCGTTGCCGACACATACCGTGATGCCACGGCGCACTTGCGCGGGCGTATTCGGCATGGTGCGGACGACTGCCACATCGCCCAAACCAGCGCTAATTCCGGCAAGGGTTGTTCCGGCGGCAACCGAAACGGCGACACTGTTTTTGCCCATCAACGGCGCAAGGCGGGGCAACACCTTATCCATAATCTGCGGCTTGAGCGCCACCAGCACCACGTCGCCGGCCAAATCCTGCGGGATATCAGTCTCGTGGCGTATGCCCAATTCGGCGATGGTTGTTGCAGCGATCTCAACAGGTGAGGGATCAATAACCGTAATCGAAGCGGTCGGAAATCCGTCTGAAATCCAGCCCAGCATCATCGCGCTGCCCATGTGTCCGGCGCCTACCAAAACGACGCTGAATCCGCCATCTGTCATAGCATTCAAGCCTCGCCAACAGTTTCGAACAACGTGTCTTCCAGCGCCCTTGATGCTGGTTTTCCAGCCCAGACAACAAATTGGAACGCCTGATAGTAACGCTCGCACGCCTCAAGTGAACCGGCAAGCAGATAGTGGACTTGCGCGTCATTGGCTTCCGCCCCACCCTGCAGTGGCAATGCCATGCGAAAGACCACCAGACCATCATTGATCCAAAGATCAAAATGACCCGTGACCAATTGCTGATTGATAATTGCCAGCAATTTATATGTTTCCGCCCGCCGGCGAACCGGCACGCGCATGCCGAAGGAACAGGCAAGGTGCAACGATTCGATTTCATTCATCCATGAAAATGAAAGACTATATTCGGCAAACATACCCGTGATCAAAAGCGCAATTTCGTCTTCTGTTGATCTTTCAAACGACCAGTCATTGCGAGACGCGACGTGCTCGATCACATCAAGCGGATTGCCTTCTCGTTCGAAATAATATTCATGCAGGCTCATCGCCACCTCAAACTGACTTATAGTCCCAATTAAATACCACGTTTACGTTCAGGGAAGTTGATAACACAGTCACCCGCTTTCCTCCCACTATAGCAGGCAGCACAATGAAAGAGACCCCAGGCCCCGTTTTGATACGAATCACTAAGTAGAATCAGTCTATAATGCCTATAAAAAAGTGAAAGGCCCGGGCAGCGAAGAGATCAATTGATCTGTGGAAAGCAGTTGAATCAAACTACCTGAAAGCTTGGATAAGCGATTCAACAACAAGCCATTTTTCAAGCTTTTCCACCGGCAAAATAATTTGGCTGAATTTGCGTTATTTATCGGCCTTGGCGCGGGTTGCCGGCTTTTTGCTTTTCGGCTCCAGCGTTTTGACGCGCACGATAAGATCTTCGATCTGTTCCTTCAGCGCCTCATTTTCCAGTCTGGCACGCGAAGCCATTTCTTTGACGACCTCAAATTCTTCCCGCTGAACCAAATCCATTTTGTTCAAAAAGCGTTCGGCCTGAGAGCGGATGGCCTCTTCAGCCTCGCGTTGCACACCTTGCGCCACACCGGCCGCATCAGTCATCAATTTGGCGAAGTCATCAAGAATGCGGCTTGGGCCTTGGGAGTTCATCGGCATGTTCCAGTCTGGAAAAAATAAATCTAGCAAACACGTAAGCAACCAAAGCGGCACTTTCAAGGCGTGGTTTTTGACTATGCCGGAATACGCAGTACCGCGCGCAATCCGCCCATCGGACTGTCATCGAGCGAAATATCACCACCATGCGTGCGCGCAATATCACGGGCAATAGAAAGGCCCAATCCGGTGCCGCTTTCGTCCTGGTTGCGTGCCTCATCCAGCCGCACGAACGGTTTGAAAACATCTTCCCTTTTTACTTCAGGAACGCCAGGTCCGTCGTCATCAACCAGCACGGTCAACCAGCCGCCTTGATGGTTAGCCTGGATGCGAATATTTTCAGCGTGCTTAATCGCGTTTGATGCCAGGTTGGTCAGCAAGCGGTAAAATGCGTTTGGCCTAACTTTAATACGGCCACGGCCCTCAAGCTCAAACTCCAATTTTTTGTGATTAAGCTCAGCTTCGCTCGCCAGCCTTGAAAGAATGTCCTCCAAGACAACACTACTTGCCTCCTCGTCGCCATCGCCGCGGGTGAAATTGACATAACCTTCCAGCATCCGCTGCATTGCATCAACGTCTTCTTGCAATTCGTCGACTTCTGGCGTTTTATGCAACAGAGCCAGTTGCAATTTGAACCGTGTCAGTATGGTACGTAAATCATGGCTGACACCGGCCAGCATTGTGGTCCTTTGCTCGATCTGTCGTTCAATCCGCTCACGCATTTCGAGGAACGCCTGTCCGGCCCGGCGAACTTCCTGGGCGCCCCTTGGACGAAATCCCTCCGGCATCGCCCTGCCCTTGCCAAAACTCTCTGCGGCTTCGGCCAGATTTTGAATAGGCCTGATCTGATTGCGTAAAAACAAAATGGAGATAATTATCAACACTATGGAAGTGCCACTCATCCACAGCAGAAAAATCAGCGTGTTGGAGGCATAAGCCCGGCTCCGCCTTAAAAATACCCTGAGTACATTCTTCTCCAGTTTGATGCGGATTTCCAACAAATTGGAATCGCCAACAGTGTCCATCCAAAACGGTCGCCTTATCTGCTGGTTGAGCTGCTGACTCAAGATACTGTCAAGAATTGAGAAAAATGGTTTCGGATTGGGCGCCGGCAAAGGATCTGCCGGCAGGATCGATATGTTTAAAGCAAACTTGTCACGCGCGATCCTCGTAATGGTTTCATATTCGGTGTCTTGAGGATAAGTCTCTATCACCTCAACTAAACCCGCCACATCACGCACAACAGCGGTTGAGAGCCTTTGGGTCACGGCCTGCCAATGCCGCTCCATGAAGACGAAGGCCACCACCGATTGAAGCAGCACCATTGGTGCAATAATGATGATCAGAGAACGGCCATAGAGGCCCTTCGGCATTTTCGCAGCAATCCAGCGGGTGAAAATCAGCCAAGGGTAACGCAGACGGCGCATTTTGTGCCGGTAGATTTCAATTGACGACACTCCGCCCCCTTACGCTTCCATTTCTCATGGTGCCTGATGCCGCGCGTAGACGACACCTTTTTGACGTTCACTCGACCTGCAATTTGTAGCCCAATCCGCGGACTGTCTGCAACCATGTCGGTTGGGCAGGATCAGTTTCCAGTTTTCGCCGCAACCGGTTGATCTGTACATCAACAGTGCGTTCACCGGTCGAAGCATCGGCGCCCAGAAGTTTCTGGCGCGGCACAATCTCCCCGGCATTGATTGCAAACAGCGCCATAATTTCGCGCTCCCTGTCGGTCAGCCTGATCGGCTCGCCTGCCTTTTTCAATTCGCGTGAAGCAATAAAAAAAGTGTAGGGCCCAAACACCACCTGTTCGATAGCTGGTGGTTCGGGCTGGACGCTGCGTCGCAAAATATTGCCGACCCTCAAGAGCAGCTCGCGTGGATCAAACGGCTTGGGCAGATAATCATCCGCACCAGCCTCTAATCCCATGATTCTGGCATCGGTCTCCGACAAAGCGGTCAGCATTAAAATCGGAACTTCCTGATTTTGGCGCAGGCTTCTGGTCAGATCGATGCCGCTTTCTCCTGGCATCATTACGTCGATGATCAGCAGATCGAAGGTCAGCCCCTCCAGTTTGCGGCGAGCATCGCCGGCATTAATGGCAACAGTAACCCGGTAAGAATTTTCCGTAAGATATCGCGACAACAAATCGCGTATGCGGCGGTCATCATCGATCACAAGAATATGCGACGCATCGTCCGCCAGCGAAGTCGACTTGCTGTTTTCATGCTCCATTTCGATGCCTTTGGCCCGGTTGACCGCATGATAACAAATTCATAATGACGTTTTCCTGTTGTTCCACAAGTGATCCGCAAAGCCCCTGTCATCCGTCTCAATCATCAGACGAAGGAACTCCTCAACGCAGTATTTGCCGGCCTCGGATTCGGTCTTGAGAGCGGCATCGATGCGGTGCGATTGCACGGCTGATAGTTTCAATGCCAGTTTGCGGCCTTTTTTTGTCGGGAACAATAATCTTTGCCGGCGGTCCAGGGCGCCCTGAATCTGATTGATGTGCTGGCTGTCGACAAGTTCTCGCAGAACACGGCTCAAACTCTGCTTGGTGATCTTCAAGATATCCAGCAATTCAGCAACCGTCATTCCCGGCATGCGATTGACAAAATGCAACACGCGATGATGGGCCCGGCCAAACCCGTATCCCGCCAAAATTTCATCCGCATCGTTAACAAAAGATCGATAGGCAAAAAACAACAATTCGATGATTTGCAGATTGTCGCAATCGGCTTGCGACATGGCATCGCGCACCACCTCTCGCTCGCTCGTCGTCATTGGGAAATCACTCCGCCTTAAATTATGTCAGCCTTACTGACATATTTTTGTTGAAATGGACAGAGAATTGTGTTCCGCTGCCTTTGTTAACAACATTAACAGCCGATACGCGGCGCGGAAATGGAGAATTGTCATGGCGACCCCATCATTTGATCAGCTTGAAGGCGTAATCTGGTTCAATGGCGAGTTTGTGGAATGGGCCGATGCCACAGTTCATGTGCTGACCCATGGGCTTCATTATGCCAGTTCGGTGTTTGAAGGTGAGCGGGCCTATGGCGGTCGGATATTCAAGCTGCGGGAGCACAGCGAGCGCCTGCATGCATCGGCCGGCTATTTGGGCTTTGAGATACCGTGGAGCGTTGAAGAAATCGACCGGGCCTGCGAAGAAACGCTTGAGCGACAAGGGCTGGTCGAAGCCTATATCCGGCCTGTTGCCTGGCGCGGCAGCGAGATGATGGGCGTGTCGGCCCAGCACAACAAGATCAACCTGGCCATCGCCGCGTGGGAATGGCCGAGCTATTTCAATCCGGAAGAACGGCTCAAGGGCATCCGGCTTGATATCTCAAAATGGCGTCGTCCCGACCCGGCCACTATTCCCTGCAAGTCCAAGGCCGCCGGTCTCTATATGATCTGTACCTTGTCAAAACATGCCGCCGAAGACAAAGGATACGCCGATGCCCTGATGTATGACTGGCGCGGTCATGTGGCCGAGGCAACCGGTGCCAATGTCTTTTTCATCAAGGACGGGGTGATCCATACGCCAACCCCTGACTGTTTTTTGGATGGCATCACCCGTCAGACGGTCATTGAACTGGCGAAAAAGCGTCAAATGCAAGTGGTTGAACGCACCATAATGCCGGAGGAACTGGCAGAATTCGAAGAATGTTTCGTCACTGGAACAGCCGCCGAAGTCACTCCGGTCTCAAAAATCGGGCCGCACGGTTTTATTCCTGGCACCATTACCGCGACGCTGATGGATGATTATGAAAAAGCAGTCCAGCCGGCATAACATAATTTATGAGAGTTGTGGTCAACGTCAAGATTATCAAGCGGGCAATTGACATTCCCCAGGGTAGCTTTGATATTGGCATTATTCCAATGCGGAAAATCAATCAACAGGGGACGAATACATGGATCTTCAATCTCTTATTATTCAATTGATCACAGGCGCAGTTGGCGGCGGTGCAATCGGCACGCTCATCAAGAGCGTCGGTATGGGCAACATCGTCAATCTTGTCGTCGGTGCCATAGGCGGTGCTGGCAGTGGCCCGTTACTGGGGATGCTCGGCATGCTTGGTGGTGCAGCAGCAGGTGACGCCGGTGGTGGCGGCATGTTGGGTTCAGCCATTGGCGGCCTTGCCGGTGGTGGTGTGCTTACCGGTGTCGTTGGCGCTATCAAAAACGCCATGGGCGGTAGCTGACAATACCTTTTGATTTTGGCTGACTACTCACCGCCGGTTTTGGTCTTTGCCGAAACCGGCGGTGCTGTGTATTGGGTGCGGGCGCTTGATGCCATGGGAAGAAAATAGTCTTATTCAACAGACACTTCCGATTGTTTTGGATTGTCTGATAGTGGAGGAGCATCATTATGGCCGCTTTTCAAGTCGCGATTGTCCCGGTTACCGCGTTTCAGCAAAACTGTGCCATAATCTTGGACCCGACGACAGGCCAGGCTGCAGTTTTTGATCCCGGTGGCGATGTCGACCGCATCGTGTCGAAGATCGAGCAGTTGAAAGTGCGGGTTGAAAACATCTTCCTGACTCATGGACACATCGACCATGCCGGCGGTGCCATGGAGTTAAAACGGATCCTTGATGTGCCGATTGTCGGTCCTCACAAGGACGACGAAATGCTGTTATTCGGCATTGAAGATCAGGCCCGGATGTTTGCAATCGATATGCCGGTAAAGAACGTTGTCCCCGACCGGTATCTGGAAGAGGGCGACGGAATAAAGATCGGCGGCAATGAATTCAATGTGCTCCACTGTCCGGGCCACGCGGCCGGCCATGTGGTCTTCTTCAATGAGGAAAACCGGTTTGCCCACGTTGGCGATTGTCTGTTTAGGGGCAGCATTGGCCGCACCGATCTTCCCGGTGGCAATCATGCGGATTTAATATCGTCGATCAACAACAAGATACTGCCGCTGGGCGATGACGTCGTGTTCATCTGTGGTCATGGGCCTGATGGCACCATTGGCGAAGAACGCCAGACCAATCCGTTCCTGGTTTGAAAATTGGGTAGCCAGTTGCATTTCCGTGCGGCTCTGGAGCCGATGGGCGCCCGATATGATAATGACTGCAGCAATTAATCGCCGCAATATGTATCTCTTTTGGCCTCACTCCATCGAAGGCATGTGCACAAATAATAGTGAATGGGCCGTTCATGGTCATCGCTTATCGCGCATGCTAGGATCTGTTTAACAACAATAACAGTGGAGATACTTGTGAACCTATTGAATAGAACTGCCGCTATTGCCACCGCGCTGTTGATTTTTTCGACAGCAGCTATTGCCGATGGCCAATTGGACGGTGCTGTTAAGGCCAGAAAGTCACTGATGCGGCTTTATGCCTTCAATATCGGTCAACTGGTCGCCATGGCCAAAGGTGAAGCTGACTATGACGCCAAAGTGGCAGCTTCAGCCGCCGGCAATTTGAACGCCATTGCCCACCTCGATCAATCCGCCATGTGGCCACAGGGTAGCGACAATGCCGCCATGGGCGATAAAACCAGGGCGCTGCCGGAACTCTGGTCGACATTTCCAAAGGTACTTGAAGCCCAAAAAGCACTCAACGGTGCGACTGGTGCCATGGCTGAGGCGGCCGGTAAGGACCTTGCTTCTCTTCAGGGCGCGCTGGGCGCGGTCGGCAAGTCATGCGGCGGCTGTCACAAACCGTTCAGAGCCGAAAAGAAATAACCGCAATTGGCTTCAAGCGCCGATTGCCAGGTTCAGCCCGGCAATCGGTGTTGATGGCACTATACAGCCGGTATCATTCGCCGTTCGCGCATCGCCAGGGCAACTATTTGCCACGCAGACCAGGTAAACAGCGTTGCCATTATGCCGGCGACAATAAGGTCAGGCCAGCCGGTGGCGGTTCCCCATACGCCAAGTGCTGCAAACATCACCGCCACATTGCCGATCGCGTCATTGCGTGAACAAAGCCACACGGAGCGCACATTAGCATCACCATCCTTGTAGCGCACTAAAATCAAAACACTTGCCAGATTGGTCAGCAGCGCCAGAAAACCGACAATTCCCATGATCTCTGCTTGCGGCGTGCCAATGTAAATAACGTGCCAGACGGTCGAGGCAAAAACCCAAATTCCCATCAGGAACAGGCTGGTGCCCTTAAACAGCGCTGCATTCGAGCGAACATTGATTGGCGTGCCTATTACGGCCAGCGATATGCCGTAGGTGAGCGCATCGCCAAAAAAATCCAGTGCGTCCGCCTGTAGTGCCTGCGAACCTGCAAGCCGACCGGAGACCATCTCGACCACAAACATGCCGGCATTCAGCCCGATAACCAGCCACAGCCGCCGCTTGTAGGTGCTTGATAGTCCACTGAATGTGGCCGAGTGACCGCCGCACGAAGCGCCCATATTGTTTCCTTCCATTTTACTGGAAAAAACAACATAGGCCCTCAAGCTGCTAGAGGTTCAAGAGAGAAATTTACCTCTTTTTGCGGTGCCCCAATATTTCAATAGATCGGGCTGATCAGTGTGAATGGTGGCTAAAACTCACATCGCCATAGCTTCGCATACTTCAACGCTGCCACCGCCATCAATAATCGGGCAGGTTTTGGCATGGGCCAGAGCCTCGTCTATACTCGCTGCTTCAACAAGCGAATAGCCGGAAGCCGGATTTGTGCCGCCGCCATCGGCAACCGAGCCGCCATTGCTGACAGTTTTCGACGGGCCAAATGGATTGCCACCATCGATAAGTGATGCACCGATACCTTCCATCCAGGCACCCCAAGCAGCCATGACCCGCTTGCCTTCCTCTTCGCTCTCCGGCATCGACCCGCCATGATAGATGAACGCATATTTTGTCATGATATTTTTTCTCTTTAAGTTCGCTGTAATTTAACTTGTGCGTTAAATAAAGGAATTGTCAACCACATTTGCCTTAAATTGGGTGTGCGCCGGGCAAAATATAGCACAACCCCGTTGTCGTCAGAGCATTTAGAGCCCGGTTTTGGCGTCAGAAATTTCCAGCATCCGGTCAATAATGTCAATGGCGATGTCAATTTCCTCGTTTGAGATGATCAACGGCGGTGTCAGCCGAATGACGTTGGAAAAAAAGGCCAGGTACAGACCCTCATTCATCGCAAAGTTCATCATCTCCTGCATCGGCGCAGCATCGCTCCCGCCAGCTGCAAAGGGCACCAGCGGCTCACGGGTTTCACGGTTCTTGACCAGTTCTGTTCCGATGAAAAGGCCCTTGCCACGAACCTCGCCAATGGAAGGATGTTTTGATTCAAGACCGGTCAGTTTTTGCCGCAAATAGGCACCTTTATCTGCGGCATTTTCAACTATGGCATCTTCCTGAAATACTTCAAGCGAGGCGATAGCGGCGGCACAGGCGAGTGGATGGCCTGCATAGGTCAGTCCACCTGGGAACTGATGCTGTTTTAACCAACCGGCTATCGGTTTGCGCACAGTCATCGCACCCAGCGGCACGTAGCCGGAATTTAGCCCTTTCGCTGTTACCAGAATATCCGGCACCACGTTCCAGTGATCGACCGCAAACCATTTTCCGGTGCGGCCAAACCCTGCCATCACCTCGTCAGCAATCAACAAAATACCATGCCGGTCACAGGTTTCACGGATTGATTGCAGATAGCCGTCCGGCGGCACAATCAACCCATTGGTGCCGACAACCGGTTCAAGAATAACCGCAGCAACGGTTTTGGGGTCTTCATACATCAGAATTTCTTCAAGATGCGGTCCACCCGAACATACCGGACAGGGGTCCGGGTGACCCGCCGGGCAGCGATAGGTATAGGGATCAAGCATCCGCACCACATTGGGGTCGCCAGCGCCGTTGAGATGGTGGCGCGGGTCGCCGGTCAGCGACAACGCGCCAGCGGTTGCCCCGTGGTAAGAACGGTATCGGGCGATAATCTTGGGTCGTCCGGTATAATGCCGCGCCAGCCGGATGGCATTTTCGTTGGCCATCGCACCCCCGGTCGTGAAAAAAGTGGAACACAGATCACCCGGCGTCACTGCCGCCATCATTGCCGCCAGTTGTGAGCGCGCATCATTACCCATTGACGGGCCGATATAGCAAAGCTTGTCGGCTTGTGCTTTAATCGCGGCGACAATTTTCGGGTGTTGATGACCAAGATTGTTGTTGACCAGTTGCGACTGAAAATCGAGATAGCGCTTGCCATCGGCATCCCAGAACCAGCAACCCTCAGCACCGGTGATTACCGGCGGACGTTTGCCTTGCACCGACCAGCTCTGGATATAATGGTCGACATGCACATCCTGTATCCAGGATGGATCGTTCAAAAGCTTGGGGTCGGCAGTCAGCATGGGTTTTCCTTAGATATTTCAGCTGTTTGAGGCTTGATAAATGGCTGCGATATCCGCCAATGCGGTGCTACCAACATCTTCAATATGCATCTTCCATCCGACCGAAACTGAAAAATCACGCACCTGGCGACATTTTGTCAGGCCACCAAGCCGGTTTGGTTTGATTTTCAGCCGTGCACAGGCGCTGCCCTTCCAGGCATGCAGGTGATCAGCGAAGGTGTGAAGACACTCGTCCAGGAGCACCGGCTGGCGCACCCGGTTTGCCACATAGCCGCATTGTTCGAGCGTCTCGCAGGGCTGTTCAACCCAGCTGGTGGTGGAAACGGCGTTAAGAACCTGCAGCGCAACTCCCGGCGTCCAGGCACGATTGACGTCACAGGTAACAAATTCTCCAGGGCCAATGATCGCACTAATGGCCTCAATGCGGGCGATATCAACCACCGGGTCCGTGCCACCGATTTTGGCCGAATGGAACCGCCACCGGCCAGTTCTCGTGCCAGACCAGTTTGTCAAGGCCACCATGGCCCGTCAGTACCATCGCTTTCATGGTATTTGGTAAATCGGCCATCAGCACTCCATTCGTGGCAAGCTATTTTCCGGATCATATGTTGGTGCGCCCAAAACCGTTGCCGCACGTGGGTTGCCGGCGATGACGACCTTAAGCATGGTGCCCGCTGCCGCTGCTTCGGGTTTGACATAGGCGAAGGTCAAAATCTTGCCAACCGCATGACCATAGGCCATCGATGCGGTGGTGCCAACCACGGTCTCGTTATGCAGCACCGCCTCGCCGCCATGACCATCAAACGCACGGTCCTCGCTGATTTCCAGATAGGCGCTGACCCAGGGCAGGCGATTGCTTTTAGCGCTTTTGCGCGTCGCTTCCACCCCGAGATATTGCTTGTCGAGCCTGACAAAACGCATCACATCGGCCTCCGGTAACGTTACTTCGTTGGTCAGTTCGCCGGCACCTTTAAATGCCTTTTCCAGGCGCATCGAGTTCATCGCAAACGAACCATAATCAACCAGACCAAGCGGTTCGCCGGCCTGCCAGATGGCATCATAAGCGGGTTTGACAGCTTCCCTTGGCCCGTGAAGCTCCCAGCCGAGCTCTCCCGCATAGGACATAGGTGCCGCCGGCATCGACCACATGCTCACAGCAAACCTGCCCGCGCTCGGTTTCCACTTGCCATTCAGCGGAAGGCATTTGCGTTATGTCGGTGGCGCGGCACTGGCGGATAATTTTCACCCCCAATTGCCGGGCCCCAGCGGCAAGCGCCTGGGTGACACCGGACGGGTGACATGGCCATCGTCGGGGGTAAGAAGCGAACCCAACACACCATCGAGATTATAGAACGGATGCAATTTAAAATCCGCTCCTTATCGATCAGTTCGATATTAAATCCAAGCGCCCGCCCGACCGACAGGGTCTGGCCCAACCAGTCCATCTCATCGGTGCTATAGGCAAGCCGCAGGGAGCCACAGCCATGCCAGGTGGAGCCGCTGGTCAGCTCGGCTTTCTCCAAAAGGACAACATCCGACCATCCCTCATGGACCAGGTGATAGGCCAGACCACAGCCCATGATGCCACCACCGATGATAACGACCCTTGCATGGGAGGGCAGTTTAGCGTCGGACATGGTTTGATCCATTTTGTCACACGGCGATGTTTTCTGGTGGACAGGTTAATCAAACAATCTTGCCATCATCAACTATGAATAACAGAATTGTACCAAATTCCGCCCCAAGCGAAATTTTGAGCGATCTGGCTGAGACCCTGCATGAGCTCACGCCGGAAATTCGCAAGGCGGCCACCTAAGTGCTCGATAATCCCAACGAGGTCGGCATCAGTTCAATCCGCGAGGTCGCCGATGCGGCCAGGGTCAAGCCCAACACGCTGGTGCGTTTGGCCCGTTCGACTGGATTTGATGATTATGATGATTTTCGCGCACCTTTTCGTGAGGAGATCCGCCAGGGAGGTGCTAGTTTTCCCGACCGGGCGCGCTGGCTGCAATCATTAAGCCATTCCGGCAAATTGGGTGGTCTTTATGCCGATATGGTCGATTCCACCCTGCGTAACATCGAGGAAACGTTTTCCGGCATTTCGCAAGCACAATTAAAGGCGGCTGCCGACACCATCTGGAATTGCCGGCAGGTATTTGTCTTGGGCGTCGGCGTCAACAGTTCCAACGTCCGCAACTTCACCTATCTGGCATCGACGGGCATGACCCAGTTTCACGCCATTCCGCGTGCCGGTTCGACCGCGGTGGACGATCTCGCCTGGGCCGACGGGCGTGATGTATTAGTCGCCATCACCTGCAAACCCTATCGCCGCGAGGTGGTCGAGGCGGTCGAGATCGCCCGCGAACAGGGCATCAAGGTGATCGGTATCTCCGATAGCGCCGCCTCTCCGGTGATCATCGGTTGGCTCACGGCTTCGTCGTTGCTGCCGACACACCGCAGTTTTTCCCCTCGTCAGTCTCTACCATTACATTGCTGGAGATTCTGCTGTCGTTTGTTATCGCTTCGGCCAGTTCTAAAATTGTTGAACGGGTGGAAAAATTTCACCTGCGCCGCCATCAACTCGGTATCTATCTGGATCAGGAGAACTCGTGATGAATGTAGAAAATAACATCGAGCCTATTCGCACGTTTGCGGCACATTACTACACCGATGCGGCAATTTTTGCGCGGGAACTGAATGGCCTGCTTTCACGCACCTGGCAGTTTGCCGGACACCTCTCGCAGGTTTCCAACAATGGCAACTATTTTTGCTTCGAGATCGCCGCCGCCGATGATTTTACCATGCCCTTTCAAAAGGCAATGACGGCGTGGTGTTGGGGCTTTGGCTGGGGTGATGAGGCCATTGACGCAAAGACCCGCTCGATGATCAATCTGGCGATGATCGGCGCCTTGGGTAAGATGAAAGAATGGGAAATCCATTGCCGTGGCGCTCTTAATAATGGCGTCAGCAAGGAAGAAATTAGAGCGATTATCCACATTGTCGGCATCTATTGCGGCGTGCCGCAGGCGCTCGAATGTTTCAGATCGGCAAAAAAGGTTCTCGAAGAGCAAGAGGCGTGACGTCTTGAGATGAATTCGGTTCTGACTGCGATAGTGTGGGACCCAACCTCCCCTTGTGGGGAGGTCGAACGTTGCGCAAGCAAGGTTCGGGTGGGAGTGGTTTTGTGCAAACAACCAATTTATATGATATTTGAAAGACTTACCCCCACCCGAAGCCGTTAAAACTCCTTCGACCTCGCCACAAGGGGAGATGGAAAAATGCCAGATTTGCAATCCTGTTGAAGCCCGCCAGGCAAATCAAAGCCCCGGCGGCACCATCACAGTCGGTCGTTTCGGCAGGTCGAATAATGACAAAACGATACTGTGGGAATCTAGATATTGGTGGTCGAAACCATCGCCCAGCATGGCGATAAAATCTGCCGATGTTGCCCATCCGCGCGCATGCATTGGCAATATCACGCTTGAGCGCAGCCGTTTGACAATTGTCGCCATGCTGCCGAGATTAAGCGTCATCGCCCCGTCGATAGGCACCATCACCACATCGAGCCGGCCAATTTTAGCGTAATGCTCGTCGCTCAATTCGTGATGAAGATGGCCAAGGTGACCGATGCACAAGCCCGCCACCTCGAAAATGAAAATGGAGTTTTCATCCAGCTCCCGCACGTTGCCGGTGATAATGTCGGTTGTGACATTGCGGATAAGCACATCATCGACGTTGAGATAGTGGCTGATGGCGCCGCCCTCGGGGTTCCAACCGCGAAGCACATGCTCGATCTCTTCTTCTGGATAGTCGGTGTAGTGGGTGTCGTGGGCGTGATTCATCGTCACCACCCTGGGTATCGCTCTACCGATAAAGCCTGAATAGTCGGTGGCGATGGTAACACCTGCCGATGATCTAATCAGATAGGTGGAATGGCCCTCATAGGTGATCTGCACCTGATGATTTTCCAGCGCAACAGGCGTAAAAGAGGCATATTGGGCAACCGGAATTGCCCGGGCAATTGCAGCGCAAGTTGATGGTCTTGTCTGGGCGCTAGCGTTGCCCGCAACGCCAAATGTAATCACCATTAATGCGATCAGCAAAAACCGCAGGCAATTTTTGTAATTGGTAAACACCGCTACCTCCCACCCTCATCCTACGAAATATTGGCGATTTTGGCCAGTTTCATATGGATACCGGAAATTACCTCGTTCCCCGGTTCAACTCCGAAACGCAACATTTGTTTGCTGATGGAATATGATTTTTGTTTGCGGATTTGGTGGGCGGGGTCAAGGGCATTGTCGCGTAGCGATGCGCAGCACCCTTGAGGCCGACCGGAAAATCCGCAAAACTCGTCAAACCATTCCATTATGCCTTTGATTATTTAGCCAGATGGCTGCAATCCTTGTATGGGACACCACATCTCACGGAGGATATTATGCCCAAAGGACATCACCATCTGGCCTATGATCAAAGATGCCAGATTTACACACTTTTGCAAACCGGTCTCTGCCGCGCCCAAATTGCCCGCCAGATTGGCGTTGAGCGTTCGACTATCACCCGAGAGTTGCAGCGCAACAAGGGCAAATGTGGTTATCGCTTTAAACAAGCGCATGACAAGGCGTGTGAGCGGCGCAAAAAGGCCTCTTGTGTGCCGCGTAAAATGACCGTTGAGCGCGTCGAACTCATTGAAAGCCTGCTGACGAAATGGCAGTGGAGCCCCGATCAGATCAGCGGCTGGCTGGCTCGAAACGAGCTTTTCGTCTCACACGAGTGGATTTACCGCCACATCTGGGCGGACAAAAAAAAGGGTGGCAAATTATGGACTTGCCTGCGCCATCGCGGCAAAAAATACAATCGACGCGGCACGAAAACAGCCGGTCGCGGCCTCATTCCAGGGCGGGTTGACATTGAGGAACGTCCCGAAATCGTCGAAACCAAAAGCCGTGTTGGCGACTGGGAGGGCGATACTATCATCGGCAAAAACCACAAGGGTGCCATTCTTTCTCATGTCGATCGAAAATCAAAATACACCAAGCTGGTTCTGTTGCGCGACAAATCAAAGGACAGCGTGCAAAAGGCCTGCGGCAAGACGCTTTCAAAGCTCAAAGCGTTCATCAAAACCACCCCGGTTCAACTCCGAAACGCAACATTTGTTTGCTGATGGAATATGATTTTTGTTTGCGGATTTGGTGGGCGGGGTCAAGGGCATTGTCGCGTAGCGATGCGCAGCACCCTTGAGGCCGACCGGAAAATCCGCAAAACTCGTCAAACCATTCCATTATGCCTTTGATTATTTAGCCAGATGGCTGCAATCCTCGTATGGGACACCACATCTCACGGAGGATATTATGCCCAAAGGACATCACCATCTGGCCTATGATCAAAGATGCCAGATTTACACACTTTTGCAAACCGGTCTCTGCCGCGCCCAAATTGCCCGCCAGATTGGCGTTGAGCGTTCGACTATCACCCGAGAGTTGCAGCGCAACAAGGGCAAATGTGGTTATCGCTTTAAACAAGCGCATGACAAGGCGTGTGAGCGGCGCAAAAAGGCCTCTTGTGTGCCGCGTAAAATGACCGTTGAGCGCGTCGAACTCATTGAAAGCCTGCTGACGAAATGGCAGTGGAGCCCCGATCAGATCAGCGGCTGGCTGGCTCGAAACGGGCTCTTCGTCTCACACGAGTGGATTTACCGCCACATCTGGGCGGACAAAAAAAAGGGTGGCAAATTATGGACTTGCCTGCGCCATCGCGGCAAAAAATACAATCGACGCGGCACGAAAACAGCCGGTCGCGGCCTCATTCCAGGGCGGGTTGACATTGAGGAACGTCCCGAAATCGTCGAAACCAAAAGCCGTGTTGGCGACTGGGAGGGCGATACTATCATCGGCAAAAACCACAAGGGTGCCATTCTTTCTCATGTCGATCGAAAATCAAAATACACCAAGCTGGTTCTGTTGCGCGACAAATCAAAGGACAGCGTGCAAAAGGCCTGCGGCAAGACGCTTTCAAAGCTCAAAGCGTTCATCAAAACCATCACGTATGACAATGGCAAAGAATTCGCCGGGCACAAAAAGATCGCCAAAATATTGCAATGCGACATCTATTTCGCCAAGCCCTATCACTCATGGCAGCGCGGCCTCAACGAACATACCAACGGTCTTGTTCGCCAATACTTCCCAAAGGGTACCGATTTCACTAAGCTGACAAAAGCCGAAGTTCAGATCGTCGAAGACAAGCTGAACCAACGTCCAAGAAAATGTCTCGAATACAAAACCCCATATGAGGCCTTTTCAAAGGAATGTGAGCAAAATGTTGCATTTCAATGTTGAAGGGGCGCCATCACGTATGACAATGGCAAAGAATTCGCCGGGCACAAAAAGATCGCCAAAATATTGCAATGCGACATCTATTTCGCCAAGCCCTATCACTCATGGCAGCGCGGCCTCAACGAACATACCAACGGTCTTGTTCGCCAATACTTCCCAAAGGGTACCGATTTCACTAAGCTGACAAAAGCCGAAGTTCAGATCGTCGAAGACAAGCTGAACCAACGTCCAAGAAAATGTCTCGAATACAAAACCCCATATGAGGCCTTTTCAAAGGAATGTGAGCAAAATGTTGCATTTCAATGTTGAAGGGGCGGTTTTAAAAACTTGAAAAAACACCAATTCTTGACTTAAATCACATTGCTCTCGCCTTGCGACTGATATTGAATGGCCCCAGTTCGGCAATGAACCCTTTGTAATTATCTTGAACGGCAGTCACAGAATGCAAGAACCTATCCAGTCTTCCACCGCTCCACTGACCGATCCATTCGGGCGTTCGGTCTCTTATCTTAGGGTATCTGTCACAGATCGCTGCGATTTTCGCTGTTTCTTTTGCATGGCCGAAGACATGGTCTTTTTGCCGAAAAAGGAATTGCTAACGCTAGAAGAACTAGACCGGCTGTGTAGCGCCTTTGTCAATAAGGGCGTCCGCCGGTTGCGCCTCACCGGCGGTGAACCGCTGGTACGGCGCGGCATAATGGGCTTTATCCAAACGCTCTCCCGCCATATCGATAGCGGTCTTCTTGATGAAATAACCATCACCACCAACGGCTCTCAACTGGCCAGATACGCAACCGAACTGGCCGCATGTGGGGTCAAGCGCATCAATGTCTCACTCGACACGCTGGACGAGGAGAAATTTGCCAAAATTACCCGTCGCGGGCGGTTAGCACAGGTGATGAAAGGGATCGACGCCGCCCAACAGGCTGGCCTTGCTATCAAAATCAATATGGTTGCCCTAAAAACCACCAACGAGGACGAGATTGTGCCGATGTTGCACTGGGCTCATGGCCGCGGCATCGACCTGACACTGATCGAAACCATGCCGATGGGAGAAATTGACGGCGACCGCAACGATCAATACCTGCCGCTCTTTGATGTCCGCAGCCGGTTGGAACAAGAATTCGAACTGCAAAATATTGCCTGCAAGACCGGTGGTCCGGCCAGCTATGTCAAGGTCGCCGAAACCGGCGGACGGCTCGGTTTTATCACCCCGCTCAGCCATAATTTCTGCGAAAGCTGCAACCGGGTGCGTCTCACCTGCACCGGCACGCTTTACATGTGTCTTGGCCAGGACGATGCCGCTGATCTAAGGGAACCGCTGAGAGCTTCAGAGGGCGATGAACTGCTGAATGCGGCAATCGACGATGCTATTACCCGCAAACCCAAGGGGCACGATTTCATTATTGATCGCGACAACAAAGGCCCGGCGGTTTCAAGGCATATGAGCCTGACTGGCGGCTAGCATACGCCACCAAACTGCTCAGACATAGCTGACCACTTCGAACTCGATGCCGTTTTCGTCGTCATAGTAAAACCGTTTGCCCGGTTCGTAATCGGCATGCAAATGAGGTTTATAACCAGCGGCTTTGACCTTGGCTTCAACCGCATCGAGATCATCGACCACCACGCCCACATGGTTGAACCTGCCATTATTGCCCGACGCGCCGCTGCTGTCATTGGGCGTATAAAGGGCGATATAGCTCTCATCATCGCCCACATGAATGCTGTAGCCTTTGCCGGCCAGCACTTCGCCCTGCCAGCGAATCTGCCAGTCAAACAGCCCGCACAGCGTTTCAGCCGTAGATTTTGAGTCCACTACAGTCACGTTGATATGTTCCAGCTTTGTCATGATTCATCTCCTTTATCTCGACAAGTTTTATCTGTCATGGCATCTTAGTTCCTCAAGTAAACTTGAGGTCAAGAGATTTTTTATGCGCAGCAAACAATTCACTGTCGGAGCGATTGCCAGCCGTACCGGACTGGCGGTTTCCGCTATTCATTTTTATGAGACCTGCGGTCTGGTTTCCCCAACCCGCACTTCTGCCGGTCACCGGCGTTATCATCGCGCCGACATTCGCAAACTATCGTTTGTCAAAATTGCCCAGGAACTTGGCTTTCCACTGGCTGAAATCGCCTCCCACATGGCGCGGCTGCCGGAAAATCGCGCCCCAAACAAGGCCGACTGGAGCCGCATCAGCAAGGGCTTTCGAAAGGACATTGATTTGCGCATCGAGCGGCTTCAGCGGCTGCGCGACAAGCTGGACGGCTGCATTGGCTGCGGTTGTCTTTCCCTGCGGCACTGCGCCTTGTACAATCAGGACGATAAAGCCCGCCAAGCCGGTCCGGGCGCACGCTATCTGGTTGAGGGGTAAGGCCTGTTTAGAAAGGAATTCTATTCACCCGACACAATGCCTTCCCGCCGTGGGTCGGCGCCGCCTTGAAGCCCGTTTTCGGTGATCGCAATGCCGTGCAGGCCGGAATTGAGGTCGCGGGTTTTGACCTTGTAGCCAAGCTTTTCCAGTTCGGGCGCAAATTTCTCGGCCGCCGTGTCTTTCTCAATGTCGAAAGTGCCAAAACGGTTGACCACGTGGGGCAGCGAGATCGCCTGCTGCATATCCATCTTCCAATCGAGAAGGGCGATAATGGTTTTGGCCACATAGGGAATAATCCGGCTGCCACCGGGTGAACCGATGATCATTTCCGGTTTACCACCGTTCATGATGATGGTTGGTGACATCGACGAACGCGGTCGCTTGCCGGGCTCGACCCGGTTGGCGATAGGGATACCGTCGCGATGCGAGCGGAAAGAGAAATCGGTCAGCTCGTTATTAAGCAGAAAACCGCGTACCATCAACCGCGATCCAAAACCGTTTTCAATGGTGGTGGTCATCGAAAGGGCGTTGCCGAACCGATCGAGTATCGAAAAATGGCTGGTCGATGGCAGTTCCAGCGCCTCGTCATCGGCCAGCTTGAATGCATGGTCCCATTTCGGTGTGCCGGCCTCTGCCTTTTCAAGCCGTTTTCCTGCTGCCAGCAATGCGGAACGTCCGGCCAGATAGACAGGGTCGAGCAGACCCTTGATTGGCATTGGAACATAGTCGCTGTCGGCGATATAACGGCCACGGTCGGCAAAGGCCAGCCGCGAGGCATCACCAATCAGTTGCCAGCTAACGGGGTTATCAGGTCCAAGAGCCGCCAGATCAAACGGCAAAAGCGTGCCAAGTATCTGGCCAACCGTCAACGCGCCGGAAGAAGGCGGCCCCATGCCACAGATATCGCGGGTGCGATAGGAAACACATACCGGCGGGCGAACAACAACCCGGTAATTGGCAAGGTCAACAGCCTGCATCACACCGCCATTGCGCGCCGTACGAACGGTGGTGACAATGTCGGCGGCGATGTTGTCGTAATAAAACGGAGCCGAACCATTTTGCGCAAGTTCCCGCACACTGGCCGCATAGGCAGGATTTTTGATAATCTGGCCCTGCTTGATCGGTGTGCCACCGGGCAGAAAATAGGCGCTGGTAACGGCATGGACGGCAAGACGTTCGGCATCACGGGCAACAAGGCCGGCAAGCCGCGGCGAAACAGCAAAGCCTCTTTGGGCCAGATCGATCGCATCGTCAAACAGCACCGGCCAGGGCGCCCTGCCCCACCGTCGATGCAGTTCTTCGAGCAGTTTTGGTGTGCCAGGAACACCGACCGAACGACCGCCAACCACCGCATCGAAAAATTTTAGCGGCTTACCACTTTCGTCTTGAAACAATCGGGGATTGGCCGCCTGCGGTGCGGTTTCACGACCATCAAGCGTGGTCAGTGTGCGGCTTGCGGCATCGAAATAGACCACAAATGCGCCACCGCCCAGACCGGAGGATTGCGGCTCGACCAAGCCAAGCACTGTTTGAACGGCGATCGCCGCATCGGCGGCAGTGCCACCGTTTTTGAGAATTCTGGCGCCGGCGGCGACAGCGTGAGGATTGGCGGCCGAGATCATCCACCTTTTGGCGACAACCGGTGCTTTGGCCGGTATGGCAGTCGAGGTTGCCTTTTCCGGCGAAACCGTATCTGCGGTCTGTTGGGCCAGCGCCGGCTGAAGCGCCAACGACCATGAGAATAACGCAGCCAAATAACAACGCATAGCCATCGACTAGCTCCTTTCGGATTTCATTGATGGTTCAATCGTGCCGGTTGAGAGCCGTGCTGGCAAGCCACGCAAAGTGTGAATTGCGGTATTTTAGGCAATTTTATTGTTTCTGCATTTCTTATCCCAAAGACTAATTGCGGCAGCAGCCGCTATTCCGCAGTATTGGATCTTGAGCAGATGCGCGCTGTTGGAGGCGTTCGCATTGTTTTTAAATGTCTCATCAGGGAGGATATCCATGAGCAACTCCAAGACCGAAATTTCCCGTCGCAAGGTTCTTAAGACCTCGGCTGCTGCAATGGCCGCCATTGGCGCTGGACCAGTATTTTTCAGCCGAGGCGCACTGGGAGCAGAAGACTATCGCAACGCACCAACGGGTGGCTCAGTCACCTTTGGCTTCAATGTGCCACAAACTGGTGCTTATGCCGACGAAGGTGCCGATGAATTGCGCGCCTATGAGCTTGCGGTCCAACACATCAACGGCGAAGGTGACGGCGGCATGCTGGGTACCTTCACCTCGAAGGAACTAAAGGGCAATGGCGTTAACGGCAAAAAGGTCGTTTTCGTAACCGGCGACACCCAAACCAAGTCCGATGCAGCCCGTGCATCCGCCAAACGGATGATCGAAAACGATGGCGCTATCATGATCACCGGCGGTTCATCGTCAGGTGTGGCAATCGCGGTACAAGGGCTTTGTCAGGAAGCCGGTGTCATTTTCATGGCCGGTCTCACCCATTCCAACGACACCACCGGTAAAGACAAGCGGGCCAACGGTTTCCGTCACTTCTTCAACACCGAAATGACCGGTTCTGCGCTGGCGCCCGTGCTTAAGAACGCCTTTGGCAGCGAACGGACCGCCTACCATCTGACAGCCGACTATACCTGGGGCTGGTCACAGGAAGGTTCGATCAAAAAATATACTGAAGGTCTTGGCTGGAAAACAGCGGCTGCAGTACGCACCCCGCTTGGCGCTGGCGACTTCTCACAGTATATTACACCGGTGCTAAATTCCGGCGCCGACGTGCTGGTGCTGAACCACTATGGCAAGGACATGGTCAACTCGCTAACCCAGGCTGTGCAGTTTGGCCTGCGTGACAAGCAGGTTAACGGCAAGGATTTTGCCATTGTCGTGCCGCTTTATTCGCGTCTGATGGCCCAGGGTGCTGGCGAAAACGTTAAAGGCATCTTCGGCTCGACCAACTGGCACTGGTCGTTGCAGGACGAAGGTTCCAAGGCATTCGTCAAGTCCTTTGGCACGGCCTATGGCTTCCCACCCTCCCAGGCAGCTCAGACCACCTATTGTCAGGCCATCCTCTATGCAGATGCCTGCCAACGCGCCGGCACTTTCCGTCCAAGCGAAGTCGGCAAGGCACTTGAAGGCTTCAAGTTTGATGGTCTCGGCAACGGCCCGACAGAATATCGCGCCGATGATCACCAGTGCTTCAAGGACGTGCTGGTTGTGAAGGGTAAGGAAAACCCGTCGTCCAAGTTTGACGTGTTGGAAGTGGTGGAAGTCACACCGCGCGCCAAGGTGGAGTATGATGCTTCGCTGCTCGGCGGCGAACTTGGCCCCTATAACGACGGCTAATTGCTAGCACCAAAAATCGAACACCGGTCGCCCTATCGGGGCGGTCGGCACTGTGATAAGAGACCAGCTCACTTGACGCGTGACAATGCCAGCTACGGCAGACTGGCAATATGGGCGAGGGAGGCATCTGTCGGGATCGACAGACAGGCTTAACAAATGGACGCACTATTTCTTCAGGTTTTGAACGGGTTGGACAAGGGTGGCGCCTATGCGCTGATCGCCCTTGGTTTAACGCTGGTTTTTGGCACGCTTGGCGTTGTTAATTTCGCCCACGGGGCGCTTTTTATGCTGGGCGCGTTTTGCGCTGTTTCGCTACAACGCATATTGAATTTTTCCTATGTGCGGATAAGCGAAACCGAAAAGGATTTTCTCGGCAATCCTCTCAAGGAACAAATACCCTATATAACCGACTGGTTCGGTCCGGAATTCTCGGCCATAGTGATGGACTGGTCGGTGCCGCTGGCCATTTTGGTGACGATCCCGGTCATGGCGCTGGTTGGCATCGTCATGGAGCGCGGGCTGGTCAAGCATTTTTACCATCGCCCCCACGCCGACCAGATTCTGGTGACATTTGGCCTGGCAATCGTGGTGCAGGAGATTATCAAGCACTATTTCGGCGCCAATCCGATCCCCCAAGCAGCACCCGATATCGTTGCGGGTGCCGCAGACGTGGGCTCATGGGTCGGACTGGGCGAAAATGTAATCTATCCCTGGTGGCGGCTGGTCTATTCGCTGTTTTCAGCAGTTGTAATATTCGGTGTTTTTGCTTTCTTGCAATTTACCACCTTCGGCATGGTGGTGCGCGCCGGCATGCAGGACCGCGAAACGGTCGGTCTGCTCGGCATCAATATCCAGCGGCGCTTTACCATCGTGTTTGGTCTTGCGGCAGTTGTCGCCGGTCTGGCCGGGGCCATGTATACGCCAATTCTGCCGCCCGACTATCATATGGGAATGGATTTTCTCGTTCTGTCCTTTGTTGTCGTTGTTGTGGGCGGCATGGGGTCGCTCGGTGGGGCGGTTTTGGCAGGCTTCCTGCTCGGCATTTTGCAGAGCTTCGCCTCGATGAATCAGGTTAAGGCAATTTTGCCCGGCATCGACCAGATCATCATCTATCTGGTCGCAGTGGTTATTCTATTGACCCTGCCACGAGGCCTGTTGGGCCGCAAAGGCGTGATGGAGGATTAGTGTGATGATGAGCAATTCTCAATCACGCAATGACTGGCTGCTGTTGATCGGCTTTTCGGCCATCATCTTGACCACACCGTGGACACTGGCGCCCGTCGGTGCCGCCTATCCTGATTTGCTGCAGAAGTTCACCATTTTCGGCATTTTTGCCATTGGCTTCAATATCCTGTTCGGGTTGACCGGCTATTTGTCGTTTGGCCATGCCGCCTTTATCGGTGTTGGTTCCTATATCTCGTTGTGGAGCTTCAAGCTGTTGACGATGAGCGTCGTTCCAGCGGTAATATTTTCGGTGACCATCGCCGGTATATTCGCCCTGTTGATCGGCTTTGTATCGCTGCGGCGATCCGGCATCTATTTTTCCATCCTGACGCTTGCTTTCGCCCAGATGTCGTACAATCTGGCATACTCGGTGTTGACCCCGATAACCAATGGCGAAACCGGCTTGCAGGTTCGTGCGCTGCGTGCCAGCGCCGACATTTCCCTGCGTGATGGCGATATCAGGGTGCTCGATCAAGCATTTGGCATTGAGGAAATCGGCGTGCCGATCACCAATTTGTTTGGCATGAAGATGAGCGGTTATCCAGGTTTCTATTTTTGCGCCATTCTGCTCATCATCTGCTTCTTCATTGCCCAGCGCATTACCCGCTCCAATTTCGGTATGATGCTAAAAGCCATCAAATCAAACCAGAACCGCCTGAACTATACCGGCATTAACACCAGGCCATATTTGCTGACTGCCTTCGTTATTTCTGGCATGTATGCCGGCCTTGCCGGTTCCCTTCTGGCGGTGACCGATCCTATCGCTGGCGCAGAACGAATGCAGTGGACTGCCTCGGGCGAAGTCGTGCTGATGACCATTCTTGGCGGCGTCGGCACGCTGATTGGTCCGGTGCTGGGCGCCGGTCTGATCAAATATGCCGAACAGAAAGTGTCGTCCTGGAATGAAGGCATATTGCATGACTTCTTTTCCTTCCTGCCCGAACCGCTGCAGGAATTCTGCGTCAGTGTGGTTTCGTTGTTCGTCGGCGAAGGCTGGCACATGACCCTTGGCCTGTTATTCATGGTCATTGTGATATTCTTGCCGGGCGGCCTGATGGAGGGATTCAACCGGATCGCCAACCTGTTCCGTCGCTCTGACAGCGGCAGCGCAGTGGCAAACACCAGCCCCAAACCGGCGGAGTAAAAAGACATGATGGCGGTTGCAGAAGAAACCCAGGAAAGCACAGGCGGGGATTTCGTCAGTGGTGTCGAAAATGCGGTTTTGCATATCGACGACGTACACAAGAGTTTTGCCGGCCTGCACGCGCTTAGCGATGTTGATTTGCAGGTGCATGAGGGCGAGACCCATGCGATTATCGGCCCCAACGGCGCCGGAAAATCCACCTTGCTGAATGTCTGTGTCGGCCGGTTGAAACCCGACCGGGGCGCTGTGGTTTTTGACGGCGAGGTTTTGACCGGCAAATCACCGCACGAGATCAATCAACTTGGTGTTGCGCGGGTGTTTCAGACACCGGAAGTGTTTCCTGATTTGACCGTACTTGAAAATGTTATGGTGCCGGCGCTATCAAAAAGGGATGGGCATTTCCGCCTCAATCCGTTTAAATCTTTTGCCGCGGAAAAGGCCATTCGCCAGGAGGCTGAAAGTGTGCTTGACAGTGTCGGGCTCCACGCTCAGTTTCACAATTTCGGCTCCAGCATGTCGCGCGGCGACAAGCGGCGGCTGGAACTGGCAATGGGCTTGATTCAACATCCACGATTGCTGCTGCTCGACGAGCCGACAGCCGGCATGGCGCGCCACGACACCAACGCCACTATTGATCTGCTCAAAAAGATCAAAGAGGGCGGCATGACCAAAGTCATCATCGAACATGACATGCACGTGGTTTTTTCGCTGGCCGATCGCATCAGCGTGCTTGCCGGCGGTCGAATTATCGCTCAGGGTATACCTGACGAGATCAAGGGCAATCCGAAAGTCATTGAGGCCTATCTCGGGGAGGAACAGGTTTGAATTCCATGGCAGAACTACCAAATATTGCAGAAGCGACCGCTGTTGACGTTGACATCGATCAGTCGGCGTTTTTCTCCTGCCGTAATCTCAATTCCTATTATGGCGACAGCTTTATCGTGCAGAATGTTTCTTTCAGCATGAACGAGGGCGAAATTGTCGCGCTGCTTGGCCGCAATGGTGCCGGCAAGACCTCGACACTACGTTCGATCGCCCGCGCCGGTGCACCCGAATTGCGCTCCGGCGAAATCACGCTTGATGGTGTTACTTTGCACAACAAGATGGATTATGAAGCTGCCCTTGCCGGTGTGCAACTGGTAAAAGAGGAAAGGGCCATCATTCAGGGTTTGAGTGTCGAGGAAAATCTCAATTTGGCAGTGATTTCCGGTGAGCCGGGATGGGAATATGAACGCATTTACAAGCTGTTTCCCCGATTGAAAGAACGCCGCAAACAGGAAGGGACAACACTTTCTGGTGGTGAACAGCAAATGCTGGCCATCGCGCGGGCATTGGCCCGCGACATCAAACTGTTGTTGCTGGACGAACCCTATGAAGGCCTGGCACCGGTGGTGCGGCACGATATTGAGAAAGCACTGATCGAAGTGCGAGAGGCTGGCATCACCACGATTTTGGTCGAACAAAATGCCGTCGCCGCGCTCAAGCTGGCCGATAGCGCCATTATTCTTGATACCGGTGAAGTGGTTTTTCGAGGCTCGGCAAAGGATGTTCTCGACAACGAGGAACTGCGGCACGAATATCTGGCTATATAGGCCGGGTTTGTACTATTTTGACGGTTTGATCGGTTATTGATTTCCTCTGCCAACCGTTTTTTTAGACATGAAACCAACCATCGCAAAAAAAATAGCAACAACAACCCGGCCAATGCTGGTATTGTGACATCATTTGTGCCTTCACACCGTTCGGGCACGCGCTCAACTCTTGCGGAGAGCATTTTCAAAAGGAGATGGAAGTGAGCACTGAAGATTTGACAAAACGGATTGTCTTTCACCATGAATTGGAAATCATGGAAGTCGATTTTTCCGACTATATCTTTGACAACAGCAAAACCGTGAATGTGTTTTACGACCTCATTGAACGGGCTATCAAACAAACAGGCCGCAACTGGTATTTCATGGTCAATTACAAAAATACCAAGATTTTTCCGGACGCATGGTTTCGCTTTGCCCTTCGCGGCAAAGAGGTAAATATTGCTCATTCCATGGGCTCTGTGCGCTATGACCCACAGGAGCCGACAAGGGATGAAATCCTGGCGCGTGCCAAGCGTGAGGATTTCAATCCCAATATCGTTGCAACGCGTGATGAGGCGCTCGAACGCATTGAAGAGCTAAAACGGGCCGCCAAAGACGCCTGATGGACGGAGGCTTGCTGCGGTCTATATGCCGGCAATGGCCCGGTTCAAAACCGGGCAATCATATGGGTTACTATAGCTGGACACCTTCAAAGTGATTCGATCAGTGCTTTCTTCGCTCACGGCGGGCGTTGCCCGGGCCTCCGCGGTGGCGGCGCAAAGGCGCCTATCGCTGTGCGCTGCTGATGAGTCATGATCACTTTAAAGTAATCATGCTATGTCAAAGGAAGTCGATATTTTTCAGCAACTTCCCAGCCGCTCCCTGCCAACCGGTTCTCCAAGGTGATCAAACTCAATTCGTATTTGCCGTCTTTTCCGGCAACCTTCGGCGAAAATCTTGACGTCCTTCATACCGCGGTCACTAAGCGCCTTGGCAATCTCACGAACGGAATATGAGCGGCAGTCACCCTTTGGCTCATCTTTCTTCAACGTGCCATAGGCATTGAACGAAAGGCGATGATTTTGCTGATCTTTGCAGACATCGACGACGTAGCCTCGCTCGCTTTCCTTCACCACTTTCACCCGGTTGAAACCCTTGTCCTGCAATTGTGAAAGCAGTTGGGCCCGGGTGATCCGGCGTGCACAACGACCCAGTTCGAACTGATCGCTGATTTTACCATAGCGATCTAGCGTCAATTCGAGATGACGACCTTTGCGGCAGGCCTCGGCGATATAATTGGGTAGCTGGTCATCAATCACCTTGACGCGGGTGAAACCTCGCTTTTCGAGCAACCGTACCAACTCGCCTGCATCAATGGCCCGGCGACAATCTCCAATGCGGTTTTCCTGGCGGATTTCACCCCGTCGCGAAAGGACAAGTTCTACCTTTGCCAATCCCCGACAGGCTTCTGCCACATAGCGGGGCAATTGCCGGTCGGTAAATTTGATTCTGGTATATCCCTGTTGTTTGAGATCAGCAGCGATATCGGTGGGAGAGCGTGATTCCGCTTCACAGCGACCAAGATGGCGGTCCTGGCGGACCTCGCCATGACGGTCAACAACCACTCTGTACCGCCGTTTTTTGAGACAGGCGATAGCGATAAAACGGCCACGCCTTTGTTCCAGATCGACGCGGCGGTAACCGGCCTGGCGCAACAATTTCCTCGCCGCTTTTTCAGTGACCTGACGCCGGCAATTGCCGACTTCCTGACGCCACTTTATCTGGCCGGTGACCAACACGCTCATCTGGTATCGGATGCCATCAAGGCATGCTTCGGCATGGGTGGCGGCGAATTTCCGCTTGATGATGGCGATGTCGCTATAGCCCTGCGAACTCAGCACCCTCTTCACGTCACCGTCCGAACCGCCCAATTGCAGGCTAAGTTGGGCGACTGCAGGCGACAGCGCAAGGCTAGATATAGCTGTCAATGCCAACATAAACACCACTATTGCTGATCTCACTGTCACGGTTTTCCCTCCTCGATAGACTACAACTTTACGGTAAATGAACGGCTGCTATAATCAACCTGTTTGCCAGAATTGTGTCACACTCGATAGTTCTCATGGCGTTTGTTCGTGAATACAGGCCGGACCTCGTTTGATGCAGGCGACAGTTTTCGAGTTTGCTTTCTGGTTACCGAATGCATAAACCAGGTTTGCTGCATGCAACAACAACCGATGAACGCCGCAAAGATCAAATAGTGGAAGGAACCGACCATGGCTATCGTGACACCGGTATGTGATTTTGGCTGGCAGGCGCCATCGTTTGTATTACCTGATTTTGACGGAAAAACGTATTCCTTCAAAGATGTGGCGGGCGAAAACGGTAGTTTGATTGTCTTCATTTGCAATCATTGTCCTTATGTCAAGGCTGTCGGTGAACGGCTGGCGAGGGACATTGCCGATTTGCAAAAACTGGGGATTGGTGCAGCGGCGATAAATTCCAACGACTGGAGCGCCTATCTGGACGATGCGCCGGAACTGATGGGACCATTCGCTGAAAAATACGGATTTAGCTTTCCCTATCTAGTCGACGAGGACCAGTCGGTAGCACGCATCTATGATGCGGTCTGCACACCTGACTTTTTTGGCTTCGATAAAGATGGCGGACTGCAATACCGGGGCAGACTGGACGCCTCGCGCCGGGATACTGGCCCTGGTGACCTGCGCCGCGATCTCTTTGAGGCGATGAAGCAGGTGGCGGAAACCGGCCACGGCCCGGCAGAACAAATTCCCTCGATGGGATGTTCAATTAAATGGCGTGACGACGATATGCCCGTGGCTTAGCGCAGTTGGTATACGCTTGAAATTATTTTACCGGATAAGCGGTGCTAAAGCCCCTTATCGAGCAGACTTTTGATCTGACCAACCGACGTTCCGGCAACGATGCGGCCAACCTCCTTGCCGTCCTTAAACATCACAAGTGTCGAACGGCGGGGAATTTTCAGGTCGCGGGAAATCGGTTTTGAACCATAGGTATCCCAATCGACGCGCATAAAAGCAATCTTTTCGTAAGCCTTGTTTTCCAGCCGCAAACCTTCAAGCACCCGGTGTTGCCTGCGGCAGGTGCCGCACCAAACGGCGAAGAAATCGAGCAACACCGGTTTGCCGCTTTTCCTGACCTTCTCGAACTTTTCTGGGCTGAACCGAACCGTGCCTGCCTGCGCTTCAAGCGCCCCGGTCAGGCTAGTTAGCGTGGCGGCAGCGCCGAAAACAATTGCTGCCGCCAGCAATCTGCGGCTGATCGTCGATGTCACAAATCTCATCTGGATTTCCTTTGTTAGAATCTTACTGAAAAGTCGAGCAGTCCGGTGGGCATGTTATCAAGCAACCAGTTTTCTATACTATGGTGCAGACGGAAAAATATCGTCATTCCGAGCGCGATCAACACCACACCGGTGATCGGACGAGCCCGCTCGGCAAGCGCCCGCAATCCCGCCTGGCGTTTGATGATGGCTTCACGGGCACCATAAGAAAGCGTCAATATTATGGTCGATATGCCAAACGCAAAGGCGGTCATGATCATCGCCGCCCAGGCAAGGTTTTCCCCCGTTGCTGCCAGCGATATGGCGCCACCCAGCGTTGGCCCAACGCAAGGCCCCCACACGGCGCCCAGCAAGGCACCAATGATAAACTGACCTTTCAGGCCTGAACCATCGACACCAATCAGCTTCATTGAGGCGGAATTGGCGGTACCACCTGTCGCTGAGGCAAATCCAGCCGAAAAACGTGGCACCAGCAGGATCAGGCCAAAGCCGACCATAAACAGCGAGGCGATCCTCGACATGGCCAAATCATCGAGGCCGATAGCCGGGCCGAACGCGGCGATGCCCATGCCAAGAATAACAAATGTGACACTCATACCAGTGGCCAGCGCCACCGGGCCCAGGCGATGGGAATTGAGCGCTGCCAACAACGTCACCGGCAATACAGGCAAAACACATGGATTGATCAGCGTCAGCAGGCCAGCAAGATATCCGAACAACAGGTCCATGGATAAGTAATTCCAATGTTACTTTACGCCATCATATGAATGCGAAAACACGAAATGATAAATGAACACTCCGTGAACTGCGGGTGAATTCCAAACACAATAGGGAGGCTTTGATCTGACGGAATCGCGAGACTTATAGCGGGATCACTTTATTATGATCCCGCTAACAGGAGCGGATAGCGACCGGCGCCTTTGCGCCGCCCCCGCGGAGACCTGGGCGCAGCCCAAAATGGCCGTGAGCGAAAAAACAAATGGTGGAATCATGTTTAGGTAGCTTAGTTATATGTTGACCCATATAGCAAGGGAAGTTGATATTGACTCATTTGACCGGAGTTTCCAAGGGTTTTGGTCGTTGTTGCGAAAACTTGGTAAGGGTTTGCACCGATTTTGTTTTAGCACCTCATCACAGCACAAAATACCTGCGCTCAAACGCTTCAATTTGGTCGGATGTTACCTTAGCAAGATATTGAATCTAGTGGTCTGGCCGAAACGCTTGAATCCCTTTTCAGCACGTTCTTTTTCAAGCGTTTTGGCCACAAAGACCACTAGCAACTTATTTAATTCTAGTGGTTCTTATGATTCCAACATTTGCCATAAGTACGAGCCGCTGGCCGATGCAAATGTTGGTACAGAACCACTAGTATAATTTTTGAATTTGACATTTGAAAATAAACGAAGCTGAAAGCGGGTCCCAAACGTCAATTTCACTCCACTAGCTAGCGATTTTATCAGCCGCAGGAACGGCTTTTTTCGTCAACCATTTGTCGATCTTCGCCATCAGCATATCCGGCGACACCGGTTTGGACAAATAATCATCCATGCCTACTTCCAGGCATTTTTCAAAATCACCCGCCAGCGCATGCGCGGTAACACCGATGATCGGCGTGTGGCGGTCGGTTTCAGCTTCCATCTTGCGGATAGCAATAGTCGCATCGTGGCCGTTGATTTCGGGCATCGATATATCCATCAAAATCAGTTTTGGCCGGTGTTTTTTGTAGTGCCCCAGGCCAATGCGGCCGTTTTCGGCAATTTTGAAACGCAATCCAGCGGCTTCCAAGATTTGCGTGAAGACGATCTGATTAACCGCATTGTCTTCGCAAACCAGAACATCCAAGCACTCCAATTCCGGCCTGTCGCTGTCGTCCAGACCTGCACTTTCGCCGCTCACCTCCGCTGCTACCGATGGTGGATTGTCAACTAACGGGCCCGGTTTTTCGCTTGCGGGATGACTTTGTAGCACCTCGGCCATTGTTTCCTGCAATTGCTGGGAACGCACCGGTTTGATCAAGTGTCCCTGGACTCCAAGCGAAGCGAACGTCTCACCTTCTCCTATCTGGTCCACCGAAGTCAACATGATCACCGGAATATCGGCAAGCGCTGGATCTTTTTTCATCAGCCGCACGACGTCGCTACCATATAGTTTTGGCATGTGATAATCGAGAATAACCAGGTCGAAATTGTTATTTTCCGCATGCGCGTCCTGCAACTTGGAAAGTGCGTCGGCACCGCTGGAGACGACCGCATATTTGCAGCGCCACGAGGCCATTTGCTCGCCTAAGATAGTACGGTTGACTTTGTTATCGTCAACAATCAAGACATGCACGCCCGCCAAACTTTTCGGTGTGGTATTTTTCTCGCTGCAATCGACGCAAACCGGAAGGTTGATCGTAAACCAGAAGGTTGACCCATCGCCGGGGCTGCTTTCAACCCCTATTTCTCCACCCATCAACTTGACCAGTGAGGCCGAAATCGCCAGACCGAGCCCGGTGCCCTCATGCTTGCGGGTGGCACTCTCATCACCCTGACTGAATTTTTCGAAAATCTTGGAGCGCATTTCCTCAGGGATGCCAATTCCGGTATCCTCTACGCGGAAACATAGCTGGTACTCCTGTCCATCATCGTCGGTCTCGGCCACAACGCCGCTGACGTTGACAAATACATGGCCCCTATCGGTAAATTTGACCGCGTTGCCGGTAATATTGGTAATTACCTGACGCAGACGCCCCACATCTCCGACAAACATTTTAGGTAAGGAAGGATCTATCCGTACTGCGATTTCCAGATTTTTATCGGCGACCGGTGATGAAAGCAGCGTCGCGACATCTTCAACCGCAGCACTCAAATTGAAAGAAGCTGGATCAAGTTCCATCTGTCCCGCATCGATTTTCGAGAAGTCGAGAATATCGTTGATTATGGTCAGCAGCGAGGTGCCCGATTTCACGATTACATCGGTAAACATCATTTGCTTGGCGTCCAGCTTGGTCCTAGCCAACAATTCCGCCATACCCATGACCCCGTTCATCGGCGTGCGGATCTCATGGCTCATATTGGCCAGAAACTCGGATTTTGCCCGATCCGCCAGCGTGGCGTCAGCAAGCGCCTGTTTGGATACGCCGATCTGGGCGGTTAATTTGCGCATCATGCGATGAATTAACACATCGATTGGTGCGAAAACAAACAAGGCCAATCCAACAAGTGCACCAATCGTAAACAATAAAAACATTTCCAGCAACGTGCCCTGTCGGTCAGACCAAACAACCAGTATCTCCTGCAGGGCGTTTTCGGCGTGAAGCGTGGAGGGTGCAACCAGATTGGTATAATTGGATGTTAGCTCCCTTGCGGCCCAGTACATATCGGTCTTGGTGCGTGCCAGCGCGATTTTCTTGGGATTGATCAGGCCGATGTGATGCTTAAACGGATCTGCTACGTTCATGAACCGGGATGAAAAAATAATCCTGCTTCTTACTTGAGCCGGTGCATTGCGCCAGCCGCTCGTCAGCGTGCGCTGTGACTTGCGAGCCTTTGTTTGCAAGTAAAACAATGCCGATTGATGTGAGATGATGTCACTGTCTGGCGGCAGATTGATGAGATAGGCCTTGCGCTGCTTGATTGTTTTTCCGGCAAGCGCCTTTTTAAGATCAGCGTCGTTCACCTTTGAGGGTAACAGTTCACTGATAGCATTTGCCTTACTGGACAATCGCGCCAGCGCATTGTCTGCACTTGTAAACTGTTGCAGCAATTGTCGCGCGGAGTTGATCCGCGAATGTAATGCGCTTTGTTCCAGATAGAACGACAGGCATATCAGTCCGACAACAAGCATCGATGCCAGATAGGCAATTCGCAAGCCCAGGGTTGCATACCGCCAGCGCTTTATTCCCGGATCATTCATATACCTACCCTTTAATATGGCGAGTTATATGGTGAGAAATGACAATTTCACATTCTCGTCGAATTGAATAATATATGAAATGAGATAAATTTTTTGCTAAAGAATTGGGAATTGTGTCATCCCACCTCCACAACAAGCCCGACCGCGAGATCGACATATATCGGGGTATAACATAATTATACCAGGGGAAATTAATATTGACCCATATGATGGCAGAGATTGCGGACGAGAGTTCACTATCCCCTTCAAGTCGTTGTATTTCGACCCTGTGTCTTTAATTCGCAGTTGTCCAGTTTCCTCATTCCTGCAATCGTTGAAATATCCGCTCTTCAGGTCTTTTCAAAGCGGCAAGACTAGCAATCTCGTGATTGTCGAGAGGCACTAATCCCTGCGACTTAAGCAGATATCTCTGACCAATTCAGATTGGCGCTTTTCAGCCATTTCCGCCAGTCCCGGGTGATGAAATAGCGGGGTTGCTTTATTATGATCATGGCTCATCAGGAGCGCACAGCGGACCGGCGCTTGCGCGCCGCCCCCGCGGAGGCCTGGGCTTCGCCCGAAACGGCCGTGAGCGAAAAAACAAATGGTGGAATCATGTTTAGGTCGTTTAGCTATATGTGAGGCACCAAAGAGCCGCGCTAAATTACGCCCCGTCTGATCTGGTCTTCCTCTATGCTCTCAAATAGCGCTCTGAAGTTGCCTTCACCAAAGCCGTCATCGCCCTTGCGCTGGATAAACTCGAAGAATATCGGGCCGATTACGGTTTGCGAGAAAATCTGCAACAGCACTTTTGTCTTGCCACCGTCGACCACACCCTCGCCGTCAATGAGAATGCCTGTTTTGCGCAATCGGGCGAGATTTTCACCATGCCCCTTTAGCCGTGCATCGACCCCGTCATAATAGGCGTCTGGCGGTGACGGCATGAATTGCAGGCCGTTGTTTTTCATATAGGCCAGCGATTGATAAATATCGCGGCAGCCGGTAGCGATGTGCTGAATGCCCTCACCTTGATATTCACTCAAAAATTCCTCGATCTGACTTTTATCATCGGTTGATTCATTAATCGGAATACGGATCTTTCCACATGGGCTGGTCATTGCCCGCGATAACAGGCCGGTCAGTTTGCCTTCGATATCAAAAAAACGAATTTGCCGGAAATTGAATAGGCGCTGATAGATTTCGGCCCATTTATCCATGTTGCCGCGATGCACATTATGGGTGAGATGGTCGATATAGAAAAGGCCAGCGTCCTCATCACGCGGATCTTCTTCGCCCGACCATTCAAAATCGATGTCGTAAATCGAGCCCTTGTCTCTATAATGGTCGACAAAATAGATCAGGCTGCCGCCAATACCCTCTATCGCCGGGATTGTGAGCTCACCGGCACGGGGGCTCGTTTCAACCGGCCTCGCGCCATGTTCCACCGCATGGCGCAAGGCATGATCCGCATCAACAACCCGCCAAGCCATTGCGCAGACACAAGGCCCGTGCTTTTGAGCAAATTTCTGGGCAAATGAATCGGGTTCCGCGTTGATGATGTAATTCACATCGCCTTGACGATAGAGCACGACATTCTTGGAACGGTGTTTTGCCACTTTGCGAAAACCCATTTGCTCGAACAATAGCCCAAGTTTCTCCGGTTCCGGATGGGCGTATTCGATAAATTCGAAACCATCGGTGCCGGCCGGATTGGCCTTCGAGATCTCGGCTGGAATGTCATCGTGTGGATAGGGTCCCATGGTGTAGCTCCTTGAGTTTGGAACGCGAAGTGTACAGGATTTCACTTGCAATATTTGTGCAAAAGTCATCATGATCGAAAGAAATTTGCACGTGCCGTTGCGTTCAGACTCGATATGTGCACAATTCTTGCATGGATAGTTTTGATCGTGCAATTCTCAACCAGCTGCAAAACGATGCCGCGTTGACCAATGCGGAACTGGCGGAAAAGGTGCATCTTTCCGCTTCACAAATCTCGCGCCGCCGCGCCCGGCTGGAGGAGGATGGCTTGATAACAGGTATTCGCGCCATGGTTGATGCGGCAAAATTGGGTTTTGATATCGATGTCTTTATCCGTGTGATGCTGACCGCCCATAGCGATGACACGGCGGCAGAATTTGGCCGTTTGCTAAACCGGTTTGATGAGGTGCGTTCGGCCTACGCGCTCACTGGCGATGCCGATTATCTGTTGCATATCAAGCTGCGATCTTTGTCCGCATTATCGAACTTCATCAATCGTCAATTACTGCCGCACCCGAACGTCCGCGAAGTGCGCTCTGAGATTGTGCTTGAGCGGGTGAAAGAAAACGCTCCGTTGCCGTTGTAATCGTGGTTCTTCCGCACAACATCACATTAACTTCAATATTAGCCCAAACTGAGCGATCCCGGTGGACTTGTGCCCTGGGCATACCTATCTACATCGACAGATAAAATTCAGCAGGCGTTCACCGCAATAGGCGGCCTTGGACAAATTGCCAGTCGTCGTTTGCGGGTCGATCCGGGTTTCCGGCCGGGCCTGAATGAAAAAGTCCGGTCTTCGATGGGGAACGCAGCCCGCAATGCATGATATCCTGAATTTCCTTCAAATTGTTCTGGCGGATATCGTGCTTTCGGGCGACAACGCCTTGATCATCGGCATGGCGGCGGCCAGCCTTTCGCCCGCGTTGCGGCGCAAGGCGATCATTTTTGGCATGGTGGCTGCTGCCGTATTGCGTATTATCTTTGCTGTTTTTGCCACCTATTTATTGGCCATCAAGGGGCTTTTGTTCCTTGGTGGTATTTTGCTGTTATGGGTTTCCTGGCGGTTGTGGGACGAAATCCGTGTTCATGTAGCCGAACGGGCCGCCGAAACCCGGGAGATCGAAGGCTATCACGGCCCTCCCCGCCGCACCCTGCTGCAAGCCCTGATTTCGATCACCATTGCCGATGTTTCCATGTCGATCGACAATGTGCTGGCGGTGGCAGCAATTGCGCGAGAAAATACTCTTTTGCTGGTCTTCGGTCTTGTACTGGCAATTGCGTTAATGGGTTTTGGCGCCAGTCTTGTGGTCAAGCTTTTGACCCGGTATCACTGGATATCCTATCTCGGCTTGATCGTTCTCATTCTCACTTCCCTGCGCATGTTATGGGAAGGCTGGCCGGAAATAGCGTCCATTCTTGGCTTCGCATGAGCGTCGCAATAAGGTGCTGATCTATGCCGCCGCCGATACTTTATCTCAACGATATTTACCTAACCTTCGGTACCACACCGCTGCTCGAAGGCGCTGACCTTGCAATCCACGAGGGCGAGCGTCTTTGTCTGGTCGGCCGCAACGGGTCGGGCAAATCGACCTTGCTAAAAATCGCAGCCGGGCTGATCGAACAGAACAATGGTGAACGTTTCAGCCAGCCCGGCACCACCGTGCGGTATCTTTCGCAGGAACCTGATCTTTCGGCCCACCAAACGGTTCTTTCCTATGTCGAGGAGGGCCTGGCGCAGGGTGATAATTCCTACCGGGCCCGCTATCTGCTCGAACGGTTGCAGATGAACGGTGATGAGGACCCGGCGAAAATTTCCGGCGGTGAAGCACGCCGAGCCGCGTTAGCGCGCGTATTGGCGCCCGAACCGGATATTGTGTTGCTGGATGAGCCAACAAACCATCTCGATTTACCGGCAATCGAGTGGCTGGAGGAAGAGCTTTCATCGCTACGCTCAGCCATGGTGCTGATCAGTCATGACCGCCGTTTCCTGCAAAACCTGTCACGCCGCACATTATGGATCGATCGCGGCAAGACCCGGCTTCTCGACAAGGGTTTTGCCGCCTTCGAGGACTGGCGTGATACGCTTTTGCAACAGGAAGAGCTTAATAGCCACAAGCTTGATCGCAAAATAGTGCGCGAACAACACTGGATCACCCACGGGGTTTCCGGCAGACGCAAACGCAACGTGCGGCGCCTGAATGAACTGGCTGGCCTGCGCAAACAGCGAAAGGACCAACGCGGACCGGCCGGTGCCATGAAGATTTCCCTGGCCGAGGCAAGCAACTCGGGAAAGCTGGTGGCCAAAATCGATGCGGTCACCAAATCCTTTGACGGACGTAAGATTGTTCGACCGTTTTCGACCATCATTCGCCGCGGCGACCGGCTCGGGATTACCGGTCCCAATGGCGCCGGCAAAACCACCTTGCTCAAACTGATAACCGGCGAACTTGCGCCAGACAGCGGCAACGTCACGCACGGGGTTAATCTCGATATTCTGGTTCTTGACCAGAAACGCGAAACGCTCAATCCCGACTGGACCCTGGCCGAAGCGCTAACCGGCGGCAGCGGCGACATGGTGGCCATTGGCGATGCTCGAAAACACCTCATTGCCTATATGAAAGACTTTCTGTTCACGCCGGAACAGGCGCGCACCCCCATTCATGCGCTTTCCGGCGGCGAACGTGGCCGGTTGATGCTGGCACGGGGCTTGCGGCAACCCTCCAATCTGCTGGTATTGGATGAACCAACCAATGATCTCGATCTTGAAACGCTCGATCTGTTGCAGGAAACGGTTGCCGACCGCCCTGGCACCGTGATCGTAATCAGCCATGATCGTGATTTTCTCGACCGCATCACAACCTCCATCATCGCCCACCGGGGTGAGGGAAACTGGAGTGAATATGTCGGCGGCTACAGCGATATGCTAGCCCGGCAAAAAGGCGTGGCCGATCAAGACAGACAACAAAGCCGGACGCGCAGGAAAACCAGACCTGCCGCAGCTAGACCCGCAAAGCAGAATTCAAAAAAGCTCAGCTACAAGCACAAATTCGCCCTTGAAACCCTGCCGGATCAGATAGCCCAATTGGAGAGTGAAATCGCCCGCATCAATACCGCCCTTGGCAAGGCGGGGCTGTTTGAAAGCTCGCCTGGACTTTTCAATGAACTGGTTAAAGAGCTTGAACGTGTGGAGGCAGATAAAACCGCCAAAGAGGACGAATGGCTCGAACTCGAGATGCTGCGCGAAGAACTTGAAGAAAAATAATGCCAAACAATGTGGCCGCTGATCACCATCCGTGCAAGGCGAACAACACCGGCGAGGGTTTCTGCCTCTCGCTGGACATCGAGTTTTGAACCTTGGTGTGTCGATCGAAAGCCAGTTAGAAAGACCATTGCCGGGGCTATTTTAAGAAACTGCCCGGCAATGGTATAATTCCACTAACGATTATCGAGGGAATAGTTTCCCGGCCCAAAAGTGAACAGGATCAACAGGCCGCCGGTGATCGACAGATTCTTCAAGAACATGATCATCTCGACCTGGTTGCCAAAATCTCTATGAAAGATAATGCCCGCAAGCAAGGTAAATCCGGCCAGCAACAGGGCTGATATCCGGGTCTGCCAACCAAGAACAATGGCCACACCGCAACCGATTTCCACCAAAATCACCAATGGCAGCAGCATTCCCGGCACTCCGAAAGCTTCCATATACCCCTGGGTACCTGCAAAGCCGAAAATTTTGTTGATGCCTGACATAATGAAGATCAGGGCAAGCAGTAGACGGCCCACGGGCGCGGACCATTTGGTCATGGTATCTATCATAGCAATTTGACATCCTACATTGTTAAAGGTCGTGGTTCATTTATCGACACCATATATGTTGCAAAATACGCAATAAAGCACAATAAACTGAATTGACTATTCACTTTAGGAGAACAGTTGCGTGGATCAGATAAAGGGCCTGGAGGCCTTCGTGCGGATTGCCGAAGCAGGTGGAATAGGTATCGCGGCCCAACAAATGGGCATTGCCAAGTCAGCCGTGAGCCGCAGGCTTTCGGAATTGGAAAAATCCATGGGCGTTCAACTGCTCAACCGCACCACGCGCAGCTCCCATCTGACCGAGGCCGGAATCCGGTGCTATGAATACGCCATCCAGGTGCTGGATGCCGTGTCGGAGCTGAATATGGCTGCCGGAGAGGAAATGCGGGCGCTTCACGGTACGTTGCGCATTGCGGTTCCCCTGTCATTCGCACTGCGGCGCATGATGCCGGCTATCGATGAATTCGCCCGCCGCCATCCGCATCTCAATCTGGATGTCAATCTGGCGGACCATTTCGTTGATCTTGTTGCGACGGGCATAGATGTGGCAATCAGAATTGGCGAATTGAGCGATTCTTCCCTCAAGGCCCGCCGCATTGCCGAAACCCGCATGGTATTGGTGGCCAGTCCTAAATATCTCACAGAATTCGGCACGCCTGAACAGCCCGGCGACCTGTTTCATCACCCTTTCCTGAACTATGAAAGCACCAATGCGACCAGTTTTAAAATCACCGATCAAAGTGGCAGCACCCGAAAAATCCCGATCACTGCACGGATCAGCGGCAACAATGGGGATTTCCTCAACGAAATGGCCATTCGGGGGCACGGGCTGACCCTGTCACCGTTATTCATTAGTCAGGAGGCAATCGAAAGGGGTGAATTGGTCGCGTTGATGGCGGACTATGATTTTGGCACCAGAGGCGTCTATGCAATTTACCCGTTAACCCGATTTGTGCCGTTGCGGGTGCGGCAATTCATCGATTATCTGGCCAACCACTTCAAGGGGTATCAATGAAAACATTTCCTTTTTATCGCAGTTTGATCTAACAATCCGCTTTGCTCAAACCACAGCGACCGGCAAATTCAATTGTTGCTAGGCTGGCAGCGAATTGCCCAACATGGAAAGCAGGATCGAATTGCTGCAGGAAACCGATTATCGCGAAGCGCTGGCATCTTTTGCTACCGGCGTAACAATCGTCACCACCCTGGATGAGAAGGGTCAGCCGATTGGTCTGACGGTTAATTCTTTTAATTCCGTTTCCCTTAGCCCGCCGCTAATTCTGTGGAGTCTCAAACGTTCTTCGGGAAATTTTGAAAACTTCCTCAATTGCCATTCCTTCTGTGTCAACATCCTGACTGAAAGCCAGGAGGCATTGGCCAACCATTTCGCATCCAGAGAGGATAACAATTTTAGCGAGATCAATTGGCAACCTACAACCAGAGGAACACCCAGGTTGGAGGGCAGCGCCACCTGGTTTGAATGCCGCCGAAAAAACAATTTCGATGGCGGCGATCATTTGATCTTTGTGGGAGAAGTTTCAGAGTTTAGTCACAATTCCAACCGCCAGCCGCTATTGTTCGTCAATGGTACATTCACCGGCCTTGGCAGGAAACTCGACTATATCGACCACCCCGAGATATTTGACTAATGCCAATGTCTCGAAATGCGGCTTTGCTGTTTTGGGTATCAGGCGCAGATGATATTTGAAGCCCGCAACCTCAAGACAGTGGCGCTACCACCGGTCTCATTGAGCGTTTCACCGGGTGAGTGTCTTTCTGTTCGCGGCCCATCGGGCTCGGGCAAAACCTTGTTATTGAGAGCCCTTGCCGATCTCGACGAGGCCGATGGCGAGATTTTCTTGGATCAAAATGAACGCCACACCATGAGCGGGCCCAGGTGGCGCAAGAAGGTGCGCTATCTGGCAGCGGAGCCTGGTTTTTGGGCGGAGACCGTGGCGGATCACATCGACCCAGCTTCAACCATTGCGGCACTGCTTGCAGGCATGGGAATGTCGGATGACTGTTTCAGCTGGTCGGTTGACCGGCTTTCTACCGGTGAAAAACAGCGCGTCGGCCTGGCTCTGGGACTAGCCGACAACCCTCCGGTGATCCTTGCGGATGAACCGACCAGCGCGCTCGACGCTGAGGCAGCAACTTTGGTGGAAGAATTGCTGCAAAAGAAACTGGCCGGCGGCAGCGCAATAATTCTTGTCAGCCACGACCCCGAACTGATCGACCGCCTGGCCCAACGCCATCTTGCCATTGAGGGTGGAAAACTCGTTGAGGCTACCTGATGAGCTATGTCGTTCTTGGTTATTGGGATCTCGTGCTTGCCGCCATGTTGTTGTTTATTAATGCCCTGGTATCGCTGCTTTTCCGCCTTGGTGTCGCGCGCCAGTTGCTGGTGGCAGGCGTCCGCATGTGCCTTCAACTGGGGTTGGTCGGGCTGGTGCTGCGCTTTATTTTTGCCCAGCAGAGCCCATGGTGGATGATTGGCCTTGCGGTAATCATGCTGGTTGCTGCTGGCCGCGAAGTGCACGCCCGCCAGTCATCTCGATTGAAAGACGGCTGGACCTATAAGATCGCCACCGCCTCTATCACTATCGCGGCAACGGTGATTTTGGTATTTGCGCTGACGGTGCTGGTCAAACCGGAACCCTGGTACACGCCACGCTATGCCCTGCCCCTCCTCGGCATGTTGCTTGGCAATGCGATGACCGGTATCAGCCTCGGGCTGGACACCCTGTCACGAACGGTTCGCCGTGACCGCCGGGCTATCGATACCAGGCTGGCGCTTGGCCAGACATTTTCGCAAGCAATGGATATCCCGGTCCGTGATGCATTGCGCACCGGGTTGATGCCGATTATCAACGCCATGGCGGCCTCGGGCCTTGTCTCGCTTCCCGGCATGATGACCGGCCAGATACTCGGCGGAACGCCGCCGGTCGAGGCGGTCAAATACCAGATTTTGATCATGTTTTTGATCGCCGCCACCTGCGCAACCGGCACGCTGCTTGCCATATTGGCGGCGCGGTGGCGACTGGGTGATACGCGCCATCGCCTGCGGCTCGACCGCCTAACGCCGGTTGAATAGCCGTGTGTTTTTTTCCTCAGTCGACCATCATATCAACTGCAACAAAGATCAACCTATGCCATCGTCATCCGCCGACTTGATCGGCGGACCTTACGCAGAACAATTGGGACTTGTGGCCTGGGGTTGGCCGGTCAAGCCGGCCGATGTCGCTCGGTTTTTTTTGGTGAATCGAGATCAACTGCGTCTGGTATTAAACCGCAACTCGTATTAAAAATTGCAGCACAGCAATCGAAGCGACCGCATAAAGTGCTGCCAAAAGATCGTCCAACATGACAAGAAAGCCGCCCGGCAAGCCCTCTCGATGCATCTTGTCGACGACCCGAACCGGCCAGGGCTTCCAAATGTCGAACAGCCGAAACGCCACAAAGGCTACCGCCCACCACGGCCAACTGGGGGGCGAGAACTCAAGCACCAGAGCCATGGCAAGTATTTCATCGAAGACGATGGAAGGATGATCGTGTTTTTCGAGCGCCTCGCCCGTTCTGGCGCAGAGCCAGCAGCCGACCGCAAATAATGCGGCATAGACAGCGATCCTGGCAGACGTTTGAGAGTATTGCAGCAGCGAGAAGAGTGGAAACCCCAACAAAGTGCCAAAAGTTCCCGGCGCCACAGGCGCAAGCCCGGCGCCATAGCCGAGTGACACAATGTGGACAGGTGAGGACAGCATGAACGCAAGATTCGGCATTTTTGCCATTGGTCAACCGCTCTGTCGTGATTCCGTTACCGGTTCTAACTGAGGCAAAACCGATAGCGTTCTAGAGCTATAGCTTCAACCGCCGGCGGCCGGGAAAAGTTCGGCTTTAACGTTTGCCTCATCTTCCTCAGAGGTGCCATTAAACTCCAGGCCGAGTTCCTTCCATGTCTCAACCAGAGCATCACGCAAATGGTTGATCAGCGCGTCATCATGAAACGGGGTCGGGGTTATGCGAAGTCGTTCCGTACCACGCGGCACCGTTGGATAGTTGATCGGCTGGATATAGATACCGTGCACATCCATTAACCGGTCGCTGGCCGCTTTGCACAGTTCCGGATCGCCCACCATTATTGGCACAATATGGGTCTGGGACGGCATCACCGGCAGACAAGCTTCGCCTAACACCCGCTTGGCGGTCGCCGCCTGGCGTTGCTGGGCTTGTCTTTCAACGTTCGAATTTTTCAAATGGCGAATAGACGTCTTGGCCGCCGCGGCAATGGCTGGTGGCAACGCCGTGGTGAATATAAAAGCCGGCGCATAACCACGCACCGCATCGATCACCGCTTTTGACCCGGTGATGTAACCGCCAAGGGTACCAAATGCCTTTGCCATGGTGCCCTCAATGACATCAATGCGGTCCATCAGCCCTTCGCGTTCACAAATCCCGGCTCCATGGTCGCCATACATGCCGACAGCGTGAACTTCGTCAATATATGTCATCGCATTGTATTGGTCGGCCAGATCGGCAATCTTTCTGATCGGCGCGATATCACCATCCATTGAATAGACGCTTTCAAACACAATCAGTTTGGCGCGGTCCTTGCCGGCGGCTGCCAACAACTCCTCAAGATGGGCAGCATCATTGTGGCGGAATATTTGTTTTTGCGCTCCAGAACGACGAATACCTTCAATCATCGACGCGTGATTGAGCGCATCGGAAAAAATAAGGCAGTCGGGCAATAGCCGCGCAATGGTCGAGATGCCCGCCTCATTGGAAACAAAACCGGAGGTAAATACCAGGGCGGCTTCTTTGTTGTGCAGATCCGCCAGTTCCTTTTCGAGCTCCACCAATGGATGGTTGTTGCCCGAGATATTGCGGGTGCCACCGGCCCCAGCGCCCATTCTGCCGGCCGTTTCCTGCATGGCGGCAACGACATCGGGATGCTGGCCCATGCCGAGATAATCATTTGAACACCAGATCGTAACTTCACGCTCTTCAGCATTGTTGCCGGATGCGGACTGATCACGATAAATTGCGCGGGGGAAGCTGCCAACCTGGCGCTGCAAATCCGCAAATACCCGGTAGCGTTTTTCCTCATGCAAGGAATCCACGGCACTTTGAAAAACCTGTTCATGCTGTTTCATCGTTGATCCTGTCCAGTTACTCGTTATCTGTTGCCGGCGGTCAACCACCGGCAACAATATTCTTAACGGCTGCCTATTCCGCAGGTTTGGAGAATGTTTTCAAATATGCCAACACGTTCTCAATCTGCTTATCCTTTTTCAGACCGGCAAAGGTCATCTTGGTCTTGGGGATGAATTTTTTCGGCTTTTTGAGCAATTCGGCGATGGTTTCTTCATTCCACACCAGCCCTTCCTCACCTTTGGCCTTCATCGCCTTGGAATATTTGAAGCCTTCCTGGGTGCCCGCTGTCATGCCGAAAATGTTGTTGAGCGGTGGACCAACCTTTTTCTTGGCCTTTTCACCCACGGCATGACATGCCTTGCATTTCTTGAAAACTTTCTTGCCCTTTTTAACGTCACCATCGGCAAATGCCGGTGTTGCCGCGAGCACTGAAAGCGCAGCAAACGCGATCAGAATTTTTTTCATACCCTATTCTCCTACTTGTTGTCCGGTACCATGCCGGATTATTGCTAATGGAACATGACCTATGTCAAGGATAGTCGTAAAATTTATCTTTCGACCATGTGACATTGGCGCACGCACCAAACCCCTTCAACAGCCACTGTTGGCAAAGTCTTCCCCGCCCTGCAATGACCCGGCTGAATGGAATGCAAATGGACCACATTTTGGAAGAATATTGCCAACAGCGCCGAAACCAAAATAACGTCGTGTCAACTTCTCGATATTACCTTGCAACTCCTCAGCTATTGCCTTTCGGCGCGCAAAACATGCCATAAACCACTTCCATCATGGTGATGGCACGTTCGTCTGCGATTGAGTAATAAATGGTTTTTCCGTCGCGCCGGGCGCTGATCAGCCGTTCCAGCCGCAATCGAGCCAATTGCTGGGAGACCGTCGGCTGGCGCAACGCCAACAGGTCCTCCAATTCGGTTACAGATTTTTCCCCATTGGACAGGTGACACAAGATCATCAACCTTGATTCATGTGCCATAGCCTTCATGAAATCGGTCGCCTGTTTAGCGTTTTCCGCCATGTCATCAAGCTCGTCAGATCTGCTCAATACTTGAACTTCAGGCAACGCCGTATCCCTTCTATCTTAATTATCAATGCATTGTTCCTTTAAGATTGCTTGTCAACCTCGGGCAGCCGTTCAATAAGTATGGCCAGCAGGCCCCAGAAAAAACTCTCACCCGGATAACCCCGAATACGACCATATTCCTTGCCATCTTGAATCAACACGAAGGTCGGAGTGTAGCCACCCTTGACCAAAAATTGCAAATCTTCCGGCAAAGCATCATGAATATCAACTTGCCGGAGCGGGGCAGCCTTACCCTCTCTGGTTTTGGCATAGACATCGCCGATCTCCTCCCGCCAAAGATCGCACCAGGGGCAGCCTTCCTCTTCCAGCATGATCAATTCCGCCGAATTTGCAGTATCTGCAGAGGCCGAAATCAACCCGGCCCCGGCCATCAACACCAACACAATCGGCAGCATACGAAGGGCTGATCTGGCAAATTTAAGCAATTGTCATCTCCGGCAAATTGAACTACTTGAAATAATATAGCATAATTGCAATGTTTGAATAGAAAAATCTGATAGCAGGATTGACATGGGATTTGATATAACGTTTTGGGGTGCTTTTATCGCTGGTCTTGTATCCTTCATTTCTCCTTGCGTGCTGCCAATAGTGCCGCCTTATCTGTGCTATCTGGCGGGTGTATCACTCGACAAACTAACAGGAGACGAACAGCGCGACCGGGGTGCGGCCACGCGGGTGTTCTTGGCGGCACTAGCCTTTGTGCTCGGATTTTCCACCGTTTTTGTCGCACTCGGCGCTACTGCATCGGTGATCGGGCAGACGATTACCCGCTATCTCGACACCCTTTCGGTTGTCGCCGGCATCATCATCATCATCATGGGGCTGCACTTTCTCGGCATCTTCCGCATCTCGATGCTCTATCGCGAGGCGCGGTTGCAAGTTGTGCGCAAGCCAGCCGGCCTTGCCGGTTCTTATCTCGTTGGTCTGGCCTTTGCCTTCGGCTGGACCCCTTGTGTCGGTCCGGTATTGGCGGCGATCCTGTTTGTTGCAGGCGCCGAGGGCAGTGCGGCAAGGGGGGCTGTGCTATTATTGTTCTATTCCTTGGGTATCGGCCTGCCGTTTTTGGCCGCTGCGCTGTTTGCCGGTCCGTTCATGAAATTCATGGGCCGCTTTAGAAAACACATGGGTACGGTGGAAAAAGTTATGGGAGGCATGCTGGTGGTCACCGGCATTTTGTTCGTCACCGGCCAGATGTCCAATATGGCTTACTGGCTGTTGAGCGCCTTTCCAAGCCTTGGACAGGTCGGCTAATGTCGGCAGAATACCACTAAGAAACGGAGGATAATCATGTTGAACAAACTTGCCGGAATTCTCGCTGCGGGGCTGATCCTGCTATCATTCACCATTGTCCATGCCGCTGAAATCGGCGAAGACGGGTTACACAAGCAATCCTGGTTCTCCGTCACATTCAAGGATGTTCGTGAGGATATTGAGGCGGCCAGCGAAGAAGGCAAACGTCTGGCAATCATTGTCGAACAGCGCGGCTGCATCTATTGTCGAAGACTGCATGAAAAGGTTCTTTCAGATCCCGAGGTCGCCGAATTCATCAAGGCGAACTTCAAGATTGTCCAGTACAACATGTTTGGTGATGAGGAGGTGACCGATCTCGACGGCGAGACCTTGACTGAGAAAACAGCGATTAGAAAGTGGGGCATGGTGTTTACACCGACCATCGCATTCCTGCCGCAGGAGGTACCCGAATCAGGCACGCTCGCCCAGGCGGCGGTGTCGATTATGCCCGGTGCATTCGGCAAGTGGACGACCCTCAACATGTTTCGCTGGGTGCAGGAAAAAGGCTATGAGGGCAACGAGCATTTCCAGAAGTATCACGCCAGGATAATAAATGAGCTTCGCAATTCGGGAAAGTTAAGCAATTGATTATACTAGATATAATCAATTCATAGACAAATTTGAATTTGTAGTTGTATTTCCCGGTCGCCGATGATAGCGTAGCTTGGAAACCAAAGACAAGACCTTGGGAGGGGTGTCGTTTATGAAAATGAGTTTTGTAATTGGAATCGCTGCTGCAAGCACCATGCTATTGAGCGCGAGTGTTGTCACCGCGGAGACAATTTCCGCAGATATGGTAAAGATTAGCGATGGTGAATTCACCAAATCGCTGACCGGCGTTGCTGGCGATCCGGCCAAGGGAAAGAAAACCTTCGCAAATCGCAAATTAGGCAACTGTCTTGCGTGTCATGTTAACAAGGATCAGTCAAATCATCCATTCCATGGTGAGGTTGGGCCCGAACTGGACGGTGTTGCGGAACGCTATGAAGAACCTGCGCTACGCGCGATCTTGATCAATTCCAAATTAGTGCTTGGCGAAGCAACTATAATGCCGTCATTCTACCGGACCAAGAACGGTGCCCGCACCCAGAAAAAATTTCAGGGAAAAACCATTCTCAGCGCCCAGGACATCGAAGATGTTTTGGCTTATCTCAAGACGTTGAAATAACATCTTGCAGGGACAGGAAGATCGGAAGGAGACACGGTCTCCCATAATCATAGCGGAAGGAAGAACCATGAACGTGACAAGACGTCAAACATTTGCGCTTGGCGCTGGTGTTGTTGCATTTGCGGCGCTGGGCCCGAACATCACGCCGGCGCTTGCATCGGAAGAAGCCGACAAACTGATCGCCGAATTTACCGGTGGCAAAGAAGCCACTGCCGGGCGGGTTAAACTGAAGACGCCGGAAATTGCCGAAAACGGCAATACGGTGCCGATCAGTTTTTCGGTTGAAAGTCCGATGAGCAGCGATGACCATGTGGCATCGGTTTTGATACTTGCCCTGGGCAACCCGGCACCGGATGTCGCAACATTCAATTTCAGTGCCATGAGTGGCAAGGCGGAAGCCGCGACCCGTGTGCGGCTGGCGAAAACCCAGGATGTGGTGGCAATTGCAAAAATGAGTGACGGTTCCATGTTTATGGACAAGAAAACCGTCAAGGTGACAATCGGCGGCTGCGGCGGCTAGTGGATAGAACGAGACAATTGAGGTCCTTGGCGCAAAGAGGAATTCTTCAGTAACACATTCAAATGTCTCGATAATTTTATCCATCAACAGAGAATCTAGTGGTTCGAAGCGTTAGATTCGAACCACTAGTTGATCGAATCAGGAGAACAACATGGCAAAATCTAAACCACGGGTGAAGGTTCCAAAATCGGCGGCAAAGGGTGATGTGATAACGATCAAAACCCTGATCAGCCATACCATGGAGACCGGTCGCCGCAAGGACAAAAAGGGAAAACCTATTCCGCGCAAGATCATCAACCACTTCAAGGCGGAGTTCAATGGCGCGGAAGTGTTTTCCGCCAACATGGAGCCAGCTGTATCAGCCAATCCCTACCTCAAGTTCAATGCGAAAGTATCGGAATCAGGCACTTTCAAGTTCACCTGGACGGATGATGACGGCTCGGTCTACTCGACTGAAAAGAATATCACCGTTGAATAAGGGATCAACAGAACCAATGGTCTGGGAGGACGAATATATGAGGATCTACAGGAAGAAAGCGGGCATGGCTCTCGCGGCTTTTTTCGCCGTTACATTGTCAGGCGGCATTGCTTTGGCTGAAGCCGATAACAACGAACTGATGATTGGCGATATGAAAATTCACACCAAGTTTGCCGCACCAAAGGGCAGTCCCCTTGAGGTGTTGTATTCGGGCTGGCGCTTCCGTATTTCGGAGACCCAGCAACTGCAGACCGATGATTTCGATAATCCGAGCTTTTCCGCGGTTGAGCTTGGAGAGGAATTGTGGTCGCTGGAACAGGGAACTAAAGGCAAGTCCTGCGCTACCTGTCACAATGACGCCACTGAAAGCATGAAGGGTGTTCGCGCCTCGATGCCTAAGTGGGACAAGGATCTGGGTAGACCGATCACGCTTGAGCAGCAAATTAATGAATGTCTGGTCGACCGTATGGGTGCCAAAAAGCAGAGCTTCGATTCCGGCAATATGCTGGCGATGTCATCCTATGTGGGGCTGCAATCACGCGGTATGCCGGTGAATGTGCAAACCGATGGTCCCATGGCCGACTGGACGACAAAGGGTAAGGATATTTACTACACCCGTGTCGGTCAGCTTGATATGGCATGCTCGAATTGTCACGAAGATAATTATGGCAAATATATCCGGGCCGACCATTTGAGCCAGGGCCATACCAACGGTTTTCCACTTTTCCGACTGAAATGGCAGAAGCTTGGTTCGATTCACCGCCGCTTTAAGGGCTGCATGAAGAATATCCGCGCCAAGCCCTACAAGGTTGGCAGCGATGAATTTGTTGCACTGGAACTCTATGTCGCCTCACGCGGACAGGGTATGACGGTCGAAACCCCGGCGGTTCGTAACTAGTTGGCCTCATCAACAGCCGTGATCTGCGCCTTACCGCAATCAACGGCACAACATCAAAAGGGGCGTCATTCGCCCCTTTATTTTTAAGCGAGCCCAGAGTTTGGCGCCTGGTTTGGGACAAGGCAATATCAAAAGGAAGTGAGCGATGTTCACCAGACGTGATTTTTTGCAATGGGCAGCAGTCACTGCTTCAATCACCGGTTTTTCAACCTCGCTGACCCGCGCAGCCGCACAACAAAGGCTCACCCAGGACAAACTGTTGAAGTTTGATTCCAAGGGTCAGGTCACGCTACTCCATATCACCGATGTCCACGGCCAGCTAAAACCGCTCTATTTCCGCCCACCATCGGAGAACTTCGGCGTTGGCGCCTTTGAGGGCATCCCGCCACATCTTGTCGGCGAAGAGTTTCTAAGCCACTTTGGCATCAACAAAGGCAGCCCGCTCGCCTATGCCCATACCATGGTTGATTATGTCAACATGGCCAAAACTTACGGCCGGCTGGGCGGGCTTGATCGCACTGCAACCCTGGTCAAGTCAATCCGCGCCGACCGGGGTGACAACAAGGTCTTGCTGCTTGATGGCGGCGACACCTGGCAGGGCTCCTACACCTCGCTCAACACCAACGGTCAGGACATGGTCGACTGCATGGCGATGTTAAAGCCGGATGCCATGGTTGGCCATTGGGAATTTACCTTCGGGGCCGAGCGTGTGATGGAGATCATCGACCAGATGGACTACCCGTTCCTGGCCAGTAATATTGTCGACAATGACTTTGAGGAACCGGTGTTTGAAAGCACCAAAATGTTCGACAAGGGCGGTGTCAAGGTGGCCGTGATCGGCCAGGCCATGCCCTATACGCCGATCGCCAATCCGCGCTGGATGTTTCCCGAGTGGTCGTTCGGTATTCGCCAGGAGACCTTGCAGGAAAATGTCGACAAGGCCCGCGCCGCAGGTGCCGAAGTCGTGGTGCTGCTTTCCCACAACGGCTTTGATGTTGACCAGAAACTACCAACCGTAGTCAGTGGCATAGATGTAATCCTTACTGGCCATACCCACGATGCAGTGCCGCGAGCCATCGAAATCGGCAGCACACTGGTGCTTTCGTCCGGCTCCCATGGCAAATATCTTGGCCGGGTTGATCTGGAAGTATCGGGCGGCAAGGTCACGGGCCACAACTCGACCCTTATTCCGGTATTTTCCGATGTCATAACGCCGGACGCGGAAATGGCCGCCAAGATCGACGAGGTTCGGGCGCCCTACGAGGCCGAGTGCACCCGCGTCATCGGCAAAAGCGAAGGCCTGCTCTATCGCCGCGGCAATTTCAACGGTACCTGGGATGATCTCATCTGCCAGGGACTGATCGAGGAGCGCGATGCGGAAATCTCGCTTTCACCAGGATTCCGTTGGGGCACAACCCTGTTGCCTGGTCAGGATATTACCATCGACGACCTCTACACTCAGACCTCGATGTCCTATCCGGCCGTTTACCGTCTGGAAATGACCGGCAAACAGCTGCACGACATTTTGGAGGATGTTTGTGACAATTTGTTCAACAAGGACCCGTTCTACCAGCAGGGCGGCGACATGGTCCGCGTCGGCGGCATGGGTTATACCTGTTATCCGAAGAAGGATATCGGCAGCCGAATTACCGATATGGTGCACCTGAAATCGGGTGAACCAATCGATGCGTCGAAGAAATATGTGGTTGCCGGCTGGGCCTCGGTCAACGAGGCAACCGAAGGTCCGGCGGTTTACGATCTGATGGAAAACTATATCACCCGGCTTGGCACCGTTCCACCGCTGCACAACGACCGGGTGAAAGTCGCTGGAATTTAGGGCAACTTTTTTTCCGGTAAAGGGCAAAAAGTCCGGCTGGGAAATCCAGCCGGACTTTCTATTTAAGCTATCCCAAAAAAAGGATCAGGGACGGACGTAACTGTAGCCCTGTTCCTGCAGCGCAATCAACTGCACCACGCCTGATTTGACCATCCGGGCTTCGGAAAGCAGTTTGATGTCTTTGCCCGATTTTTTCGACATCTTGCTATGGGTGTTGCCACAAGCGGAAAATACCAGATTATCGATTTCCAGCGCCATGGTGGCGATGCGCGTTGCAACGGGTGAGGTGTCAGCGCGCAGCATATGCAGACCAGGGCCGTAAGCCACTAGTTCAATCATCACCTCTTCACCGACCGAATCATAATACTTGCGCACGTTTTTGACGTTATTCAACGCCATATTCATGCGTTTTGGATCGGCTTCATCCACGTGAATCGCGACCTTGTGCATGGTTTCACCGGCCTGAGCGGGCGCTGTTGCTGCGACGAAAACGGTCAACATAAACATGGCGGTAAAAGCCAACATGCTGGCCGAAAGAGCGTGCAATTTTTTCATTGATCTTCCTTCCCTTGAAGAGTGGTTGACCAGTTTCCGCTTCCTGCGTCAAATTGTCAATGGAGTGGGTCATCTTAACGATCATAAATAGTTGTTCGCAAATTTCGTGCCTTGGGAGGAAATTTCGACCCTCATTCGACCAACCCCGCTAGGCCGCAACCAACCCGGCCATATCGACGCAGTTGCGGTTTTATTGTTGAAATAATTGGGGAAATATAGAAACATTCAAATCTATCTAAATTGGAAACGTTCGAACCGCTTTTGAACATCAGTCGGTGTCAACCAAATTATGGTGTGATTTCCAAACGGGCAATAACGAAAATATCTCTGCTAATCGTTTTTGCTTGGCATCAACATGGTTAGAAAGAGTAAAGTCGTGAACGACACACAGGTTACCAAACATGTTGCGATATTTGGGTGGCTGCAAAGGTGGTTAAACTGGAAATGGATGTCAGGAGCAGCTGTGATCTTTGTCGCGGGCATCGTATTTACTGGCGCTTTCAATGCCGGGCTTAATTACACCAATACAACAGCGTTCTGCACATCGTGCCACTCGATGAAGTTTAATTTGGCGGAGTATAAGAAAACTCCCCATTACAAAAATGCCTCAGGCGTGCGCACCACCTGCGCCGATTGCCATGTGCCCAAGCAGTTTTTACCGAAGATGGTTGCCAAGCTACACGCCTACAAGGATGTGATGCACGAAATACTGGGCACCATCGACACCAAAGAAAAATTTGAGGCGCATCGCTGGGATATGGCGCTTCGCGTGTGGGATAAAATGAAACTGTCGGGCTCTCGTGAATGCCGCAGTTGCCATTCGCTCGACAGCATGGATTTGAGCGAACAGGACAAATCGGCTCGCCGGCGCCATGGCCGGGCTGAAGATGAGGGCAAGACCTGCATCGACTGCCACAAGGGTATCGCCCACGAGGAGCCAGATGAACCCGAAATGGTCGAGGGTTCGAAAGCGCCGACCGACGTCTATTACCAGGGCCGGACAGCAAGGTTACGACGATCTGGGGTCCGTATAATGAGGGAGGACAGAGCATTGAAGTGACACGCTAGTGGTTCTGTACCAACATTTGCATCCGCCAGCGGCTCGTACTTATGGCAAATGTTGGAATCATAAGAACCACTAGAATTCAATAAGTTGCTAGTGGTCTTTGTGGCCAAAGCGCTTGAAAAAGAACATGCTGAAAAGGGATTCAAGCGTTTCGGCCAGACCACTAGTGGATAGAACGAGACATTTGAGTCCCTCGGTGCAAAGAGGAATTCTTCAACAACATACTCAAATGTCTCGATAATTCTATCCGCCACTAGATGGCATTGCGGGACAGCAAAGCGGCGCAGTTTACGTTGCGACAATGTCCCGGAGAAGAAAATGGGGCGGTGGACTAATGCACTGGTGGTAAAAGCTGCCGGCGCACTGAAAGGCCGGTTAATGGCCGGATAAACCTGAAAACAGGAGAGAAACCAAAATGACACGAAAATCATTATCAACCGCCATTGTTGGTCTGGGGATGGTGTTCAGCCTCTCGACCATGGCGGCCAGCGATGCGGCAGAACTGATGACAGGTGCAAGCGCTGAAATGCTGGCCAATACCTGCGCCGGTTGCCACGGCACCTACGGCGCCAGCAACGGACCGGCGACGCCGACCATCGCCGGCCTGTCGAGCGAGTATTTTATCGAGGTCATGGAGGGCTTCAAATCTGCCGAGACGCCGTCAACCATCATGGCGCGCATAGCCAAGGGTTATAGCAAGGACGAGATAGCGGCCATGGCCGGGTATTTCGCCAAAAAGCCCTTTGTCAAATCCAACCAACCGTTTGACGCCAATCTTGTGCGCGAGGGCGCCAAGATGCACGACAAATATTGCGAGAAGTGCCACGCCAATGCCGGCCAGTTGCCGGAAGACGATTCAGGCATTCTTGCCGGTCAGCTAACCCCATATCTGGCGGCGACGATGGCAGACTACATTGCCGGTGATCGCGAGATGACCAAGAAAATGCGCAAAAAAGTCAAGAAAATGATGGAAAAAAAGGGCGATGCCGGTTTGCACGCTTTGCTGCAATTCTATGCCAGCCAGCAGTAGACCCCGAGAGGAGAATGAACAAATGACTTTTAAAATCAATCGCAGAGAGTTCGTCTACACCGCTGGCGCGGCCACTGTCGCCGGCGTATTGACAACGCCCAACATTGCGCTTGGGGCAACCAAAAAGGTGGTTGTTGTCGGCGGCGGCACCGGCGGTGCAACAGCAGCAAAATACTTGCGTCTTGCCGACCCCGGCATCGAGGTAACGCTGATTGAAGCCAACAAGAACTATCACACCTGCTTCATGAGCAACGAAGTGCTTGGTGGTGATCGTTCTATTGACTCCATCCGCTTTGGTTATGAGGGCCTGGCGAAACACGGCGTTAAGATGGTGCATGATATGGTCACCGGCATTGACGCCGGTGCTCGTAAGGTCACCACTGCCGGCGGCCAGTCGTTTGACTATGACCGCTGTATCCTAGCACCGGGCATCGATTTCAAATGGGAAGCAATTGAAGGTTATGACGCCATCGTGGCCGAGACCATTCCCCACGCCTGGAAGGCCGGCCCACAGACCGCGACCCTGCTTAAACAGCTGAACGACATGGCCGATGGTGGCACCGTGATAATAGCGCCGCCGCCCAACCCGTTCCGTTGCCCGCCCGGGCCATATGAGCGCGCCAGCCAGATCGCCCATTACCTCAAGTACAACAAGCCGAAGTCGAAGATCATCATCCTCGATCCGAAGCCAAAGTTTTCGAAAATGGGATTGTTTGTTCAGGGCTGGAAAGACCTTTATGGCTATCAAACCGACAATTCGTTGATCGAATGGCACGGTGCCGGTGAGGAAGCCGGTGTGGTCAAGGTCGATGCCGCATCGAAAACCGCAACCACAATGTTCGGTGAAAACATCAAGGCGGACGTGCTCAATGTCATACCGGCCCAAAAGGCCGGCAAGATCGCCTTTGATGCCGGACTGACCAATGACAAGGGTTGGTGCCCGATCAATCTCATGACCTTTGAATCAAAAGTGCATTCAAATATTCATGTGCTGGGGGATGCCTCCGTTGCGACAGGCATGCCGAAATCGGGTTACTCGGCCAACTCACAGGCCAAGGTCTGCGCGGCAGCGGTTGCAGCATTGCTCAATGGCAGCGAAGCGCCAATACCGGCATATGTGAATACCTGTTATTCCATCGTCGGCAAAGACTACGGCATTTCTGTCGCAGCGGTCTATCAACTGGCCAGGGACGGTTCGAAAATCACCTCGGTTTCGGGCGGTCTGACCGCGGTCGATGCATCGGCAGAAACCCGCCGGCGCGAAGTTGTCTATGCCCATAGCTGGTTTGAAAATATCACCAATGATATTTTTGGCTGATAGGCATCAACAATAATGATCGAGAGGGTCGTCCACCGGGCGGCCCTTTTTTGATGAACTTCAATAATGGATCCTTTTTTTTACCAGACGCAGTTGATCTCTGTTCACCAAAAAAACCGGGCGTCCTTGGCCGGCTTGACCGGCCAACCTTTGGCCACAAGTCCCGATTGTTCTGCTAAAGGTACGCCGATCAAGTCTGCGGATGACGATGGCATAAGTTGATCTTTGTTGCAGTTGGTATAAGCCCTATTCAGGGCAATCCAGCTTTGTCATATTTTTACAAAATTACAATTTTTTCTCGATTCCGTTACAAATTTACATGAAATTCGCCGGATTCCTCCAAAAACTAAGTGCATTTTAATATATAGCAGGTGTAAATCCACTGACAAATAGCACGCAGAGTACACTACTTCCGCAACATCATCGGTCGACAATTTGTGACAAACTTTACAAGCAGCCGATGCATCAAGAAGCACAGCAAGGAGACCGCCATGACCTATGCCAGTGAGATAACCACAGCAAACAACCTGGTCCGCAAAAACGGTAGCGCATGGGATGCAATTGACGCTGAAAATGTTGCCCGCATGCGGTTGCAAAACCGCTTCACCAGCGGTCTGGATATCGCCAAATATACCGCAGCGATTATGCGCAAAGACATGGCGGCCTACGACGCCGATCCGTCAAAATACACCCAGTCTCTGGGTTGCTGGCATGGCTTTATCGGCCAGCAGAAGATGATTTCCATCAAGAAGCATTTCAACAGCACCGACCGGCGCTATCTCTATCTTTCCGGCTGGATGGTTGCGGCCCTTCGTTCGGAATTCGGCCCCCTGCCTGACCAGTCGATGCATGAAAAAACCTCCGTGCCGGCGCTGATCGAGGAGCTTTATACTTTCCTCCGCCAGGCCGATGCCCGTGAACTCGGCGGCATGTTTCGCGATCTTGATGCGGCGCGCGAAGCCGGCGATGAGGTAAAAGAAGCGGGCATCTTGTCTGCTATCGACAATTATCAGACCCATGTGGTGCCGGTCATCGCCGATATCGATGCCGGCTTCGGCAATGCGGAAGCCACCTATCTGCTGGCCAAAAAGATGATCGAAGCGGGTGCCTGTGCCCTGCAGATCGAAAACCAGGTATCGGATGAAAAACAATGCGGCCATCAAGATGGCAAGGTCACGGTGCCGCATGAGGATTTTTTGGCCAAAATCCGCGCCTGCCGCTATGCCTTCCTGGAACTCGGCGTTGACGATGGCATCGTTGTCACGCGCACCGATTCTCTTGGTGCCGGTCTGACCAAACAGATTGCCGTCAGCCACCAGCCCGGTGATATTGGTGATCAATACAATTCGTTCCTGGATGTGGAGGAAATTGCGCCCGAAGAAATGCAAAATGGCGATGTGGTGATTAACCGGAACGGCAAGCTGGTGCGACCGAAACGTCTTGCCAGCAATCTTTTTCAGTTCCGGCCCGGCACCGGCGAAGCACGTTGCGTGCTCGACAGCATCACCTCGCTGCAGAACGGTGCTGATCTGTTGTGGATCGAGACCGAAAAACCGCATATTGGTCAAATTGGCGGCATGGTCAATGAAATCCGCAAGGTCATTCCCAACGCCAAACTGGTCTATAACAACTCACCTTCCTTCAATTGGACCCTCAATTTCCGCCAACAGGTCTATGATGCCTGGAAAGAACAAGAGCGGGATGTTTCCGCCTACGACCGTGACCGGCTGATGAGTGTTGATTATGATGATAGCGATCTTGGCCGCGAAGCCGATGACAGAATACGCTCATTCCAGGCGGATGCCGCCCGCGACGCCGGTATCTTCCATCACCTGATCACTCTGCCGACCTACCACACCGCGGCACTTTCGACCGACAATCTGGCGAAGGAATATTTCGGTGACCAGGGCATGCTTGGCTATGTTGCCGGCGTACAGCGCAAAGAAATCCGGGAAGGCATAGCCTGTGTCAAACACCAGAACATGGCCGGTTCCGATATGGGCGACGACCATAAGGAATATTTCTCGGGCGATGCGGCACTTAAGGCCGGTGGCAAGGACAATACAATGAACCAGTTTGCCGCTGAATAAATGCGCAAGGTAAAATTGGACGGGTAGAAAACTGTAACGGTAGCTTGGATTGGGCCACCGTTAATTCTATTGCGCCGCTTCGGCTGCTTCTGCGGCTTCTTTCGCAGCCCAGTCCCGACATTCCTTAAACACTCGCGCCGTGCAGTTTTGACACCGGCCCTGCATACGAATGAGGCGCGATAATTTGATTATCGCCTCCTTTTTATCATCGAAGAAATGGGCATTGCCGATGCCGTTAATCAAATGGGTCTTGGAAATCGATTCATACACCGCCGGCTTTATCGCGGCGAAATAAAGCCCGCCGCCCATGGCATCAAGCCGCTCGGCCTCATGCAACAGCATCTCGGTGCCGGCAAGATCGATAAGGTTAATGCCCTCGGCGATGATCAAAATATCATAGACCTTGTCACGCTTGGTTATTTTGTGGATTTTGCTCTGGACGTGATCGAGCGAACCAAAATAGATCGACATGTCGATGCGGAGGATTTTTAGCTCCGGGCACTGCATCACCGGTTTGGTGGTTACATCCACCAGCGCGTGCTTGTGGTATAAAGGGTCGATATCCGGCGCTAGCGTGACAATATCGGGGGTCGAGGTGCGGGCCAGAAATATCACCAGCGACAATAGCACGCCAAGATAGATGGCGAACTCGAGTTCCAAAAACAGTGTGCCAAAGAATGTGGTCAACAAAATAACCGTCTCGGTCTTGCTCGATTCAAGCACATGTTTGATCTGTCCCTGATCGATCAGCCCCCAGGCAACCAGCATGATCACACCGGCCATCGCGCCAACCGGAATAAAACGTGACCATGGGGCAATCAACACCACGATCAGCATCAAGATAACCGCGGCGAATATGCCGGAAAGCGGGGTTTTTGCGCCCGATGCGTAATTAATCCCCGAGCGGGTGAACGAACCGGAACCGGCATAACAAGAAAGGAAACTGCCAGCAATATTGGATAGACCCTGACCGATAAACTCCTGATTGCCATCGATGCGCTGGTGCGATTTGGTGGCAATCGACCGACCGATCGATACCGCCTCGATCAAACCCAAAAGGGCCACGGCAAAGGCTTCCGGTGCCAGGGTTCTGATCGTGCCATAGGAAAAATCAGGCATCGAAAGCGGTGGCAGTTGTGCTGGTATTTCACCGACAAAGCTCACCCCGTTGGCCTCGCCATTGATAACAAAGGCGAAAGCACTGCCGACTATCAGCGCGATTAACAAGTGCGGCAACAGCGGATAAAACCGCTTGATCAGTATGGCTGTAAGCAGCGTCACCATTGCTACGGCAAGTACAAATAAATTGCTGCCGCCTGCCCCCTTCCAGACATCAATCCAGGTGTTGAGAAAGGATTCACCCCTTGGAATTTCTATGCCAAGCAAATTCTTGATTTGCGATGTGGCTATCAAAATCGCAGCGCCCGCGGTGAACCCCACCACCACCGTATGGGAGACAAAATTCACCAGGTGGCCCATACGTCCCACCCCGAAAATAAACTGATAGACACCGGCGAGAAATGTCAGCGTGAGCGCCAGGGAAACGAACTCCGCCGTGCCCGGTTCGGCGTGGTGGCTAACCGTAGCGAAGACGACGATAGAAATCGCCGTAGTTGGGCCAGATATCAAATGCAGCGAAGAGCCAAAAAGAGCCGCGATAATCGGGGTGATCATCGCCGTATAAAGCCCGTATTCGGGCGGCAGGCCGGCAATGGTTGCAAAAGCCACGCCTTGGGGTAGCACGATCACCGCGCCGGTGAATCCGGCTATCAGATCGGCGCGTAGCGTTGTCCGGTTGATGCTCCCCATCCATGACAGAAATGGCAAGACGTGTTCGATTTTGAACGACATGGCGGATCCAAATAAGAGGCAGGCACCGATGCGGTAGCCGGCCCCATTGCGGCCACTGGATTTGCCGGAGCGCAATGGTGTTGTTTAAGGCCATTCGCCCAACTGCACCACGCGACAATATGTCCAATTCGCCACCGCCGTTGGCCGGTATTCCAGCGGTAGCCTGGCACCGAATTAGACTGAAAAGCTGCGTAGGTCGAGAACTTCCTGTCAAGTTAGCTGACCATTAATCAGGGCTTCAGATAATTTGTCAGCAATGCAAATCCGTGACACAGTTGCAGGTCTGAAAACCCGGATCACCATCACCGTCCCAATCGCCCTTGCCTTCGATGTCACAAACACCCCTTTCCCGCAGACAGGCCCTGGTGAAAATCATCGTGCCGCTGGCGATTGCCGAGACAATAATCTGGGCCGGGTGTTACTATTCTTTCGCCGCCTTTATTTTAATTTGGGAACAGGGTTTCGGCTGGTCAAAAATGGAGCTTGCCGGCGCTTTTACCAGCGCACTGGTGTTTTCCGCCCTGCTTGCACCGGCGATTGGCCGCCAGATCGATCTCGGTCGCGCCAAATCAGTATTCACCCTTTGTATTGCGGCCGGTGCGATTTTGCTGTTTCTGCTCTCAAGGGTCACCCAGTACTGGCAGTTTCTTTTGCTGTGGTCACTGATTGGTGTTGCGCTTGCCGGTATGCTTTATGAGGCATGTTTTTCGGTGATAACCCGTTGTATGGGCAAAGATGCGAAATGGGCGATCACCATTGTGACGCTGATTGCAGGATTTGCCGGCACGGTTTCGTTTCCTTCGGCGCATTATCTTACGGAATTTTTCGGGTGGCGGGCTGCATTGATAATCTTTTCAGCCGCGGTCGTGCTGGTGGCCATGCCGTTGGCCCGCATGGGCTGTCACAATGCCGAAGCGCTTGGTGGCACCCGCGCGATAAAGCAGAAAGGAAATGGCGAAAAGGCCGCAATCATTCTGCAGCAACCGGCATTCTGGCTGTTGGCCATTGCGTTTACCACGCTGGCGCTCAACCATGGTGCGATAATATCCCATCTTCTGCCGCTGCTGCATGAACGCGGTATTGGCGGTGAAACCGCAGTTCTTGCCGCTTCCATGGTCGGGCCGATGCAGGTTTGCGGCCGGCTGGCCCTAATGGCGAGCGAGCGCCATGCATCCATTTTCACGGTGGCCGGTTTTTGTTTCGTTGCCGTTGGCCTGGCAGCAATATCATTATTGTTTGCCGGTAATGCGGTTTGGCTTTTGGCCATATTCGTGATTTTCCAGGGAGCCGGCTATGGGCTGGTCAGCGTGGTCCGCCCGGTAATAACCGCCTTTGTTCTTGGTCAGGATGGCTTTGGCACCAAGTCGGGCATGATTGCCCTACCCTATATGCTGGGGTTCGCCGCCGGACCGACCTTTGCTGCCCTGTTGTGGCAGGTGGGCGGCTACGACCTGGTAATACTATCGTCGATGGTTCTGGTATTAGCCGGTTTTGGGGCCCTGCAATTAGCACGGCGAAGCTAGTGACATTCAGTTCCCCGAAACCTCGGTTATTATTTCCGTCAAAAGATTATTGACCGCCCTAATCGCCTTTTTCGATTGCGCGCTACCGATCTCGACAAGCCGGCGGAAACCCATATGCACCTTGCCCGGCGCATCGGCGCTTTCATAGAGATAAATCTGGTATGGGCAAAAAACGATATTGGCGGGGTCGGCCTGCATCGAATGCCTCGACAAAACGGCTGAACAAAACTGTATCTGCTCGCCATTGAGATAGATTTTCTTTGCCCCGGCGACCACGCCTGCGGTGCGTTCCAGCATGGTCGCCACATGGGAAACGTGATCGACCGACAGTCCGCGCGATATAATCGCGTCCTCCAGATCATAACGAACGTCTTCATATTGGCCCGCAACGACAAATTCATTTGAGACATCCGTGGTCACCATTGCCGCGCTGCTGGTCATGGCAAACACTACAATGGTGCTGGCTAATACTTGAAAAATTGACACAAACATTCGATCCCTCCTAGCTGATCACCAATATGTGTAGACCGTCTGACGGTCGCCCTTTGGCAATTATGACATTTTTTTGTATTATTTCCTATGGTAGAACAATGACCAACCAGAAGAACGAGCCGTAGATGGTTGATAAAGCCATCAACCGGCAAGGGAGGCAAGATGACGACACGCAGACACCTGCTCAAACTGGCAGCGCTGGGGGCTGCATCTTCAACCCTGGTTCCGTTCGCGGCACTGGCGGAAATCGCTGACAATGGTTTGCACATACAGGACTGGTTTTTGGAATCCTTCATGGACCTGACCGATGATCGCGCCGAGGCCGCCGAAAATGGCAAATCACTGGCGCTGATATTCGAACAGCGCGGCTGCCCCTATTGTGCCGAGATGCACCGGGTGAATTTTGCCCGCCAGGAAATTTCCGACTACATAAAGGAAAATTTTGAAATCCTACAGATCGACATGTGGGGTTCCCGCGCCGTCACCGATTTTGACGGCAGCGAAATCGAAGAGCGGCAGCTGGCGCGCAAATGGCGGGTCAATTTCACCCCGACGATTGTTTTCATCAAAGCCGGAACCGACGATGGCGCACCACATGAACTGGAGGTCGCCCGCATGCCCGGCTATTTCAAATCCTTCCACTTCATCTCGATGTTCGAATTCGTCAAGGAAGAAAAATACGCCGAAATGCCGTTCCAGCGCTTTTTACAGGCCCGGTTCAAGGATCTGGAAGAAAAAGGCCTTAAGCCTGAACTGTGGTAAGCGGCATTCAGGTTCTTTCAGAATCACCATTTCTACGATAAGTTGATCCTCAGTTTTGGGGAGCAACTTTGAGCCAATTACTTATCAACGAATACTATAATGAAATCGCCCGTCTTAGAACGTTTTCAGGAAGTTCGACAGAGGGCGTGGTAAGTCAGGCGTTTGCCCGCCTGCTTAATGAGCTTTCCCGGCAACACAACTGGGTGTTTGTTCAACAGGCATCAATGGAAACCGCGCAACGTACAACCATTCGCCCCGACGGCGTGGTGTTTACCGCTGCCGGCATGCCTTTCGGGTATTGGGAGGCAAAGGATAGCGATGATGAACTCGACACCGAAATAGCAAAAAAGATCAAGCGCGGCTATCCAACTGATAATATCATTTTTGAAAACACCGAACAGGCAGTGCTTTTCCAAAACCACAACGAGGTGCTGCGTTGTTCGATGGACGATGGTGAAGAACTGCTGCGGCTTGTAACCTTGTTCTTTGATTACGAGAGCGAGGAAATCCGAAATTTCAACAAGGCAATCGAGCAGTTCAAGGAAGATTTGCCGCTGGTGCTCAAAGCCCTTCGCGGGAAAATTAGTGAAGCATACCGCGAAAATACCCAGTTCGGGCTGTTGGCGAGCGATTTCCTCTCCCACGCCAGAGAAACGATCAATCCGACAATTGACGAAGCCGATGTTCGTGAAATGCTCATTCAGCACATTCTCACGGCAGAAATATTCAATCATATTTTCAATGCTGGCGATTTTCACCGCGAGAACAATATCGCCCAGCAGCTTTATCAACTGGAAGTCGCTTTTTTCCACGGTGCGGTAAAACAGGACACATTGCGAGCGCTCAATCCATACTATGCCGAAATCCGGCGCAACGCGGCCGGCATTGACGACCACGCACAAAAGCAGACTTTCCTAAAAATCATCTATGAGAATTTCTACAAGGTCTACAACCCCAAGGCCGCCGACCGGTTGGGTGTGGTCTACACCCCAAACGAGATTGTCAAATTCATGATCGAGGGCGCCGACTGGTTGTGCCACAAGCATTTCGGCAAGGCCCTGATCGACCGGGATGTGGAAATTCTTGATCCCGCCACCGGCACAGGCACATTTATCTGTGAGCTGCTAGAGCATTTTCGTGGCCAGCCGGAAAAGCTTGCCCATAAATACAAGCACGAGCTACATGCCAACGAGGTGGCGATCCTGCCCTATTATGTCGCCAATTTGAACATCGAGGCCACCTATGCGGCGATTGCTGGCCAATATGCCGAATATCCCAATCTTTGTTTTGTCGATACGCTCGATAATGTGGCGGCGCTCGGCATCCGGTCCGGCCATCAGCACGAATTGTTCGGTGCGGTATCGGAGGAAAACATTGAGCGGGTAAAGCGCCAAAACAGGCGCAAGATTTCGGTCATTATCGGCAACCCGCCCTATAATGCCTGGCAGGAAAATTTCAACATGCGCAACCCGAACCGGGCCTACAAGCGCATCGATCAAACCATAAAAGACACTTATGTCCTCAAGGGAACGGCGCAGAACAAGAACTCGGTCTACGACATGTATACGCGGTTTTTTCGCTGGGCGAGCGACCGGCTGCACGACGACGGGGTTTTGTGCTTTATTACTAACAATGGGTATGTTGATGGCAAGGCGTTTGATGGTTTTCGAAGAGTTATGTCGGAGGAATTTCATGAGATATATATCCTCGATTTGAAAGGTAATGCGCGCACAAGTGGCGAGCGCAGGCGAAAGGAAGCCGGCAATGTATTTGACGATAAAATCAGAGTAGGCGTTGCAATTGGATTCCTGGTCAAGAAAAGAGGGAGCGGTGGTTTCAAGGTCTATTATGAGGCCGCCGGAGATTACCTAAAATCAGATGAGAAAATTGCTTTTATTGCAAACAAAAAGCTAGCAGATCGACCATTCAAACAAATCACACCATCCAGTCGTCATACATGGATCAACCAGATCGAAAATGAATGGGATGACCTGATTGCTGTTGCTTCCAAGGAAGAAAAGGCAGGCAAGAAAGGCAGCAAAGGGCGGGCGATTTTTCAACTGTTTTCCCGCGGTCTGGGTACTTTCCGCGATGATTGGACTTACGACCATTCCCGCGACAACCTTGAGACCAAAATGCGGGAATTTGTTCGTGTATATGAGGCGACACGGATGGATGGGAACAATCCACAAAAAGACTGCATCAAATGGGATGCAGAACTTGAATCCTATCTAATCCGAAACATTGCCAAGGAACTTGATAGGCGCTGTATCCATCAAGCTCTCTATCGTCCCTTTATCAAAAAATGGGTCTATTTTGACAGACATTTCAACGGCAGGACTTATCAATTGCCACAGATATTTCCGATCAACAAAGGCAACCAAGGTTTCATGATTACAGGAATTGGAGCAAGTAAACCCTTTCACAATCTGGCTTTCGACCGAATACCTGGTCTCGACACTCTCGAAAAAACCCAATGCCTGCCCCGCTACCGTTATTCCAAAGCTGGCGAAAAGATCGACAATATCACCGACTGGGCTCGCAACCAGTTTCGTGCTCACTACACCAATCAGCTCAAAATCACCAAGGATGACATCTTTCACTACGTCTATGCGGTACTGCACGACCCGATCTATCGCGAGACTTACGCCATCAACCTGAAACGGGAGTTTCCACGCATTCCGTTCTATCCGAATTTTCAAAAATGGGTGAATTGGGGCAAACAATTATTGCAATTGCACATTCATTACGAGGAAATGGCGCCCTGGCCGCTGCAGCGCATCGACACACCAGACGAAAAAGCCCGGGCGGTCGATCTCAATCCCAAAGTGATCCTCAAATCAGATAGGGACGCCGGTATAATTCGTCTTGACAGTGAAACCCAGCTTTGCAGCATTCCGCCACAGGTCTGGGAATACCGGCTCGGCAACCGTTCGGCGCTGGACTGGATCCTTGATCAGTACAAGGAAAAGAAGCCGCGCGATGCCACTATCCGCGAGAAATTCAACACCTATCGCTTCGCTGATTACAAGGAGCAAGTCATCGATCTTATCATGCGGGTTACGCGGGTGAGCGTGGAAACCGTGGCAATTACAGAAGCGATGAAAAAGGCGAAACGCTAGTGGATAGAACGAGACATTTGAGCCCCTCGATACAAAGGGCAATTTTTGAATAACATACTCAAATGTCTCGATAATTCTATCCACCACCAAAGAATCTAGTAGTTCGAAGCGTTGGATTCGAACCACTGGACCCCTATCGTGTGTTGCTGTCGGCCAGCACCCGAGCCAGCACCTGTTCAAGATTGTCCACCGTGCGGTCGACATGCTGTAATTTGTCGAGCCCAAAAAGCCCCAGGCGGAAGGTAGACCAACCCTCGCCCTCCTCACATTGCAGCGGCACACCGGCGGCAATCTGCATACCTTCGGCGGCAAATTTGCTGCCGTTCTGGATGCCGGGGTCATCGGTAAAGCTCACCACCACGCCCGGTGCCTCAAAGCCTGGCGCTGCCACGTTGCTGAAACCGTTTGCTTTAAGCAGTGCCCTGACCTTTTTACCCAGTTCCAGTTGCGCGTCGCGCATCTGGTCAAAACCAAGCGCCTTTGTTTCCAGCAACGTATCGCGGAATTTTAACAGCGCATCGGTCGGCATGGTGGCGTGATAGGCATGGCCGCCACCCTCATAGGCATCCATGATCGACTGCCATTTTTTCAAATCGACGGCAAAGCTCGATGATGTGGTGGCCTCGAGCGCCTGGCGGGCGTCATCGCTCATCATCACCAGACCGGCGGCGGGTGAGGAACTCCAGCCCTTTTGCGGCGCACTTATCAAGATATCGACACCGGTCTTTTCCATATCAACCCACACCGTGCCGGAGGCAATGCAATCGAGCACAAACAGCGCCCCAACCGCATCGGCGGCCTTTGCAAGTGCGGCGATGTAACTTTGCGGCAACATGATGCCCGAAGCGGTCTCCACATGAGGCGCAAAGACAATATCAGGTTTTTCTGCAGCGATTTTCGCCGCGACCTCGTCAATTGGCGCAGGCGCAAACGGCGCGTGGCGGCCATCGCCCTGGCGCCGTGCCATCATGACAATGATGTCACTGGCAATATCGCCGGCTTGCAGAATTTGCGTCCAGCGGAAAGAAAACCAGCCATTGCGGATGACCAGGCATTTTTGGTCAGCAGCAAACTGGCGGGCCACCGCCTCCATCGCATAGGTGCCACCACCGGGAATAACAGCCACCGAACGGGCACCATAGACCGACTTCAGATTGGACGAAATATCATTCATCACCGCCTGAAAGCGTTTTGACATATGATTTAGTGAACGGTCGGTAAACACCACCGAATATTCAAGCAGACCTTCGGCATCAACATCCGGTAACAGGCTAGTCATGGTTTTCTCCGCGTTTTCCCGATAACAAAGGCGCGCTTCCAGGCCCATTCGTTGCGAAATGGAAGCGATTTAACACCGACCTATTTCACTTCTATCGCATAGCTTTCAACTGGCAATAAATCCTCGATCAGCCCGGCATCCTGCATGAACCGGGCAAAGCGCTGATAGCGCGACGTATCCAGTGCCGCCGGTCGCTTGGCAAAGCGTGGCAGTGTGTCGACCCAGGCCCGCCGGTTGAGCGCGTTGTCAAGATCGGGATGCGCTTTCAAAAACACTTTCAACGCCTCGTCAGGATGATTGGTCAGCCACAGGGTCGCCTGTTCCACGGCTTGCAAAAACGGTTTTAGCCGCGCATCGCTCACCTTTTCGTTATGGATGATAAAGATCAATTCATCATAAACCGGCACGCCGTTTTCTTCCGGGTAAAATGCAAGCCCGGGATGGCCTTTAATATCCAGCTGGTTCAGTTCAAAATTGCGAAAGGCGCCAATCACCGCGTCCACATTACCGGATATCAAAGAGGCCGAGAGGGCGAAATTGATGTTGATCAGTTCGACGTCTTTCAGCGACAGTCCGTGTGTTTTTAACATCGCCGAAAGCACCGCATCCTCAAATCCGCCGACTGAAAATCCGACCTTTTTACCCTTCAAATCGGCGATTGACTGCACCTCGCCGCTTTGCAGCGACACCAGTGCATTAAGCGGCGTTTCGGCAAGGGTGCCGATGCGCACCAGTGGCAGGCCCTCGGCCACCTGCACATGCAATTGCGGTTGGTAGGAGATGGCAATATCGCCTTCGCCCGCCGCAATAAGCCTTGGCGGAGCGCTCGGGTCGGCCGGTGGCACCAGCGTTACATCAAGTCCCTTTTGGGCAAAAAAGCCTTTTTCCCTGGCAATGATCAGCGGTGCGTGATCGGGATTGACAAACCAGTCCAATAGAACGGTGAGCTTGTCTGCCCCCCGGGCGGTGTGGAAGCTGCCTAAAATGAAAAGGATGGAAAGTAAAAAACGCATGAGCTGCTCCTTTGTGGCAGATTATCCAAGGCTCGCCGGTTGTACGGTTCGCGGTGTCCAGTGAATGAAATGATCGAGAAGTTTTCCCGTTAGCCAACGCACGGCGATGGCGATGACGGCCAGTACAAACAACGCGGCAAATACAGTGTCGGTCTGCATGCGGGCATTGCCCTGCAATATGACGAAACCAAGGCCGGCTGACGAGCCGACCCATTCGCCGACAATGGCGCCAATCGGCGCGATGGTTGCCGCCACCTTCATGCCCGATGCGAAAGAAGGCATGGCCGAAGGCAGCCGGATGTAAAACAGCAACTGGCTGCGGCGAGCACCATAAAGACGTCCAAGATCAACCAGGCCGGCATTGGTGCGCTCCAAACCGTCGATCAGCGCCGAGGCAATGGGGAAATAGATAATAAGCGTTGCCATGGCGATTTTGGAGCCAAGGCCAAGACCAAACCAGATCACCAGCAACGGCGCGATGGCGAACACTGGCAGCGCCTGACTGGCGCTGATTAGCGGCCGCAACATTCTGCCGGCCCATGGCAATAAAATATAGATCAGTGCTGTTGCGACCCCCAGCGAGGTACCTGCAATCAGACCAAGGATAATCTCCAAAAGCGTGATGGCGCCATGGTGGGCAAGGTGGCCGGATTGTTCAATCAACACTTGCGCCACCGCCAACGGGCCGGGCAGGATGAACCGCGGCGGGGCGAAGAGCAAAACGAGCAACCACCACAAGAACACCAGCGTTGCGGCGACAGCAATGCCCCTGGCAAGATCATTCACCGGCCGATCCCTCGTGCTTTGTGTTGCGGATCGCTTTTTCTGCCGGTCGGTCATTCTTGTTGTCACCACGAGCCTTCCCCACACGCGAAATCCTGCGCATCCTTAAAGACATGCCATCTTTGAGAAAGGTTCTTTACGCCCGCAGCCAACAGCGCTTTGTCCTGTCCCTTCGCCGGCATGACCCGGATCAGGTTCCCGATTGTATCAACAATCAAGGGTCCGGCTTTCGCCATCTCAGCCCACTTTTTCGGGGCTCCCCTTGGAACCAACCAAGCATGGATAAACTGCTGCGATTTATCAAGCAAAAAGATCAAGAGGCAAAATAGCACTCGTGCAGCTTTGTTTCTTTGCGCTGGGGCTTTCAATGCGATATGGCAATTTCCGGTGCTTGAACTTTTCCTTTATGAGCGACAAACGGGGACAAAATGCTGCGCAAGTTAATGGCCGAATGGCTGGGAACATTTTCATTGCTGGCAACCGTGATAGGCTCCGGCATCATGGCCGAGCGGCTGGCGGGCGGCAACGTCGCCATCGCCCTTTTAGGTAACACCATCCCGACCGGGGCAATTCTTGTGGTACTGATCCTGGTCTTCGCACCAATCTCGGGGGCGCATTTTAATCCGGCCGTCACCTTGTCATTTGCGTTACGAAGGGAGATTTCAACACCCGCCGCAGCACAATATATCGCCGCGCAAATTATTGGTGGTATTTGCGGGGTTTTCGTCGCCCACATTATGTTCGACAATCCGCTAATTGATCCCTCGACCACCATCCGCACCGGACTGGGCCAATGGGTGGGCGAGTTCGTCGCCACCTTCGGACTTGTCGGCACTATCCTTGGTTGTTTGAAAACCCGGGCCGAGGCGGTGCCATTTGCGGTCGGGCTTTATATTACCGCCGCCTACTGGTTCACCTCGTCGACCTCTTTTGCCAACCCGGCGGTCACCATCGCGCGCGGGTTTTCCAACACCTTTGCCGGCATTAACCCGGCCAACATAGCCGCATTCGTTGCGGTGCAGCTGGTCGCCGCGACCCTTGCCACAGCATTTTTTCACTGGCTGCTTGAGGAGGAGCCGGACGCACGATGATGAGGGATTTCTTGTTTAAGCGGGGGGCAGAGCGTGTTGCAGCAAACTGACTTTCGAGCGCCGATGAGCGTTTTCGAAAAATCTCGAAAAACTGGCCCGTCAACTGCGCAGGTCGCTGAGAGGGATGAAGTACCGTTTTGCCACCCCATTCATTATCACGAGAGCGACATGGAGAATTGAAACAGTATAACTGGGACAATTTGAACCGTTTCTGTTGACAAATTGTTTCAAAATTGGGCCTTGCGAACTGGCAAGACCCCCGGAAAACAGCCATTTGTGAATTGGTTGAGAGGTAAATTTGAAACAGAATAGGCAATTCTGTTTCAAATGGCAGATTTATTTTTCCCCATTTAACAAGAACCAAATACGACTATTAATGAAAATCAAAATTGATACTATATTACGTTGACTTGATAATTTATAGAGTGTCTGGAATCTTTATCTATGTACAATCTTAGCAACAATTCTAAACTTTTTGTATATTTTTTTTTCTAACTGCTCTGTGTTCTTAATTCTATTACCATTAAAATATAATATTATATGTCTATCTTTTGGTATCATAAAATTATCATAGATAACATCGTCGCCTATTCTGGGAAGTATGAAATTCAAAATTTCAGATGAAAAGGGTTTGGAGCGCATCAGTGATGCTGGGGTGGAAATCGCGTAAGAGGTGGCGTTATTTTTCGATTTGCGTTTTATTAGCTCATCTAAATTCTTATTTAGCTTATCAATTCCATCTTCAATACGATCAACACTTGAGATTACTTTGGGTAGTGTTTTCAGATGCTTTTCTGCTCCATCCTGAAGAGTTTTTAGTGTGTCTAAGCCTTCCAAAGTCTTATCCATCTTATCATCAACCACATGGATGGCGGTGAAAATTGCTTCGCTTAGTGCTCTCGCCATTTGCGCAATAGCTATATCAAAAGCTCTGCCTGCTTCCGGATATCTTTCCGGTGATTTGATCAAGTCAGTAAAGGCAGCAAAAACCAACTCAGTAAAATCGCGAGTAGAGTTGTCACCTTGGGTGGGCAGGCCTTGTCTCGCTATCTGGCCGAAGATATCGGGTACCTCATTTTCTGGCCAGCCTGTAATAATAGAAACTACGCCAGAAAAACTCGCAGTGATCCCTGCGCTGCTTTTTGCATCGTTTATGGTGTTTCCTGGAGTAATATATTTAGGAATGCCCTCCATTATAGCATGAATATGGATGTCAATCGGACTGTCGCTTAGATCTTTCATGCGATCAAAGGCTTCGTTGCGAACCTTCTTGAATTTTCTTCGTGTCAGTTTTTCGAATTGAAGGATTGTTTCTCTATTGCCTGCCCAATCGGGGGACTCCGCCGTACGCTTTGCGGTATCCAGCACTTTGAGTGCTGCCTCTATCCATGATAGTCTTAAAGCTCGGATCAGATCATGATTAGCGGAAATCTTATTAAAGGGATTGTAGTCACCTAGTCGCGCTAGCACACGTTTTTTTTGATCGTCTGGCATTAGTGCGGCTGCAAACCCTGGCACCCCACCAAGGATGATATCAAGTAATTTTTCGAAAAAATTCATAATCGAACTCGTATATCTACGTTTTGAAAACCCGTACGAACGCGCTATTATGTCATTTTTGAATTAGTTCGACACAAAAAATATTTCTGGGGTAACTACTATCATCATTTCTTTAACCAGGTAAAGGCTTGCCAAAGCTGCATGAAACAGAATTGGCCATTCTGTTTCAGATTTTGTTATCAAACAAATATGAAAGCAGATAAACAACGATTGGATCAGTCTGCTTAGAATGACATTGCAGTTCTGTCTGCGACACATTCAATTCCAACGAACTGCCCCCAGACGGCCAACTGACCCCGTGGATTGGATTACCACATAGGAGGCAAAGTGGAAACTGAGTTTCATCACCCAATAAGAAAAACACGCCGCCAGCTTCCTTACGGTCGTCGAGCTTGCTGCAATCCCGCCCGGCGACGGGTTTGTGAGCCTACCGCATTAGATTCTATGACTTATCCAGTGCGTGTTCTACCCTCAACCCTTGATAAGATGGGCAACAACATTTTCGATCATCCGGTGGCCGGCCTCGCCGCCAAGGGTCATGATGCTTTCGGGGTGAAACTGCACCGCCGCCACCGGCTCTTTCTTGTGCTCAATCGCCATAATCACCCCGTCTTCGGTCTCCGCGCTGATGAAAAAATCCCGTGACAGTGTCGCCGGATCGGCAAATACCGAATGATAACGCCCGACGGTCACATCATGGGCCAGGCCGGAAAACACCTTGCCGGGCTCAATCACCCGAATACGCGCCGGTTTGCCATGCACCGGCAAGGCCAGTTGCCTTAGTTCGCCGCCCCAGGCCTGGGTAATCGCCTGCAGGCCAAGACAGACGCCAAACAGGGGTATCTTGCGCGCCCGCACCTGGTTGATGGTTTTTTTGCAGTTAAAATCCTCCGGTCTGCCCGGTCCCGGCGACAACACCACCAGGTCCGGTTTCAGCCTATCGAACACGGCCTCGTCAATCGGTGTGCGCAAGGTGGTGACCTTAGCCCCGGTCTGGCGAAAATAATTGGCAAGCGTGTGAACGAAGGAATCTTCATGGTCGATCAGCAAAATATTGCGGCCCTTGCCGACGGTCGCCGCCCCGCGATTGCCAGCTTCTTTGTTGGTCGCGCTGCCACCGCGGATCGCCGCCAGCATTGCCGAGGCCTTTAGTTCGGTCTCGCGTTCCTCTTCCTCGGGGTCTGAATCAAACAACAAGGTGGCGCCGGCCCGCACCTGGGCAATGCCGTCTTTGATGCGCACGGTGCGCAGGGTCAGCCCCGTGTTCATGTCGCCGTTAAAATGAACCACACCCACCGCCCCGCCATACCAGGCGCGCGGGCTTTTTTCGTTTTCCTCGATAAACCGCATCGCCCACAGCTTGGGCGCACCGGTAACTGTCACCGCCCAGGCGTGCGATAAAAAGGCGTCAAAAGCGTCCATTCCCTCAAGCAGCCGGCCTTCAATATGGTCGACTGTGTGGATCAGTTTGGAATACATCTCGATCTGACGACGACCAATAACCTTGACCGAGCCCGGTTCACACACCCGGCTCTTGTCGTTGCGGTCGACATCAGAACACATGGTCAGTTCTGACTCATCCTTTTTCGAGTTGAGCAATTTCAACACCTGCTCGGAATCGGAAATCGCATCGCCCCCGCGTTTGATTGTGCCCGAAATCGGGCAGGTCTCAACCCGGCGTCCGGTCACCCGCACAAACATTTCCGGCGAAGCACCGACCAGAAATTCATTGCCACCCAGATTGAAGAAGAATGAATAGGGAGACGGGTTAATGCGCTTCAACCGCTTGGCGATTTTTGATGGCGGGCTTTCGCAATGCTCATAGAACACCTGCCCCGGCACGACTTCAAACAAATCGCCGCGCTTGAATTTCGCCATCGCCTTGCGCACCAGATCGGCATATTCTCCCGGTTCGTGGTCGCCGCGGCCAGGGTGATGGTCTGCCTGCGCAAAGGCCACGTCCTCACCTTCCCGCACAAGGCCCTCGGTCGACCCTCCCGCATCGGCAAAATCATAGCGGTCGTGCCAGGCTTCGGCCGAATGATGGTCGACCACCAGAATTTCATCGGGCAGAAAAAGCACCAGATCACGCTGGTCATCCGGTCGCTCAAGCTTGAAGTCAATCGGATCGAATTGGAAGGTTAGATCGTAGCCAAAAGTGCCAAAGAGACCAAGGCTGGCGTCCTCAGATGATTTGAACAGTGCGACGATTTCCCGCAATACGGAAAATACACTGGGAGCGTTTGAACGTTCCTCTTCGCTCGGTATTGCGCCCGGCTGGCAAATTTCAAGATCGAGCCTGCGGTCGCTTCGGCTTGCCTGTTCGATGGCTTCGCAGCCGGCGAGACGCCGTTCGATGATATCGAGCAACACCACACCGCGCTCATTATAGGCCTGAAGCCACATGGTTCGCCCCCTGGCGGTGATACCAAGCGGCGGATCAATAATCGCCGTATCCCATCTGGTGTAGCGGCCAGGATATTCATAATTGGAAGAAAGCACCGCGCCGCGTCGGCTATCCAGTTTGTCGACATAGGTCTCAACCGCGTTGTCATAGGGTGTTGCCACCCGAGTGCGGCTGATGGTGATGCCGCCTTCCGTTATATATTGCTCCCCGCCGCCTTCAATTGTTTGCATCTCTATCGCCTCATTTCTGCTGCTGCCAGTTGAGCGCCGGACAATAAAAAGGCCGCCCGGGGCACCCGCAGCGGCTTCAATTCTTCACAAGACACGTGTCTACAAGCCGCTGGTTAGCAGGCCCACCACCACGAATTCGTTGCGAAATTTACACTCATCAAAGACAGATACTCCTCCTTTTTCCGGCACGCAAGAAAAAACAGAGCGGGAAGTTCAGCACGGTTGAACCAATGCCGAACTTCCCTTTGTGGCCTGCGGCTACACAGGCCCCGATATTGCCTTTGGTTGCAGAGGGATGCTCGGCAATATCAGCAGAATACAGAACTATCCGGTGTATTACAGCAATACACTCAATGGGTGTAAATGTAAATTCTGCGCATCAACAGTTATTTAATTATCGATCCAGCACCGAACGAGCCTCAACCAAATTGGAACGGACCCTTAAGATATAAAAACCCATGGTCGCCAAATGGGTTGGCATAATCCAGCCGCCCTCAGCACCATTGGAAATAATGAAAGGCCGAATTTTCAGCGCCGAGCTGAGCTGATTATCCATCCGGGTCCACAGCCGGTCGAGACCACGCTGCTTGATCACGTCTTGAAAATCTGCCCCAACCGCCTTAACCATGCCGGAATAGGCATAAAGCTGGCCATAGGCAAACCAGAACCGGTCGTCGGCGCGGGTATCGAACCACCCTGAATTATACTGTTCCGACCGGGTGCGCAAAATATCGGATGTGGAGCCGAGGTCACTGGCGATCCGATCCATCAGCTGGATCAGATTGTCGGCGCGCGCATCGTAGATGGCTTCACAGCTTGCAAGTCGCTCGTTGAACTTGTTCAGACTGCTCATGGCACTGCGATACCAGCTCGGCGTCGGCGTTTTGGGACCAAACGGACTGATGCCAAAATACCAGGTAAATTCATCAAAAGCGAGATTACCTCGGGCGTCCTGCAAGTCCTTGTCAATTTGACTGGTGCCGCGCACCCGGCCCAGCCGGTCGACCAATTCAATCGAAATACGCCGCACCGCCTGGTGGATGCCGCGTTGAAAACTCGCTTTGTTATCAAGAAAGGGTGTCTTGTCCCAACGCATGCCGAAAAGGCCAAGCCGATAAAGCAAGGTCGACGAAATCCATTGATTCCGGTTGACATTGAGATCAACCAGATCGGCAGTCACTCGGACCAGACCGGAACGCCGGCAGCTCGTTTGCTCACCTTCCGTTGCACTCGAACTGGTGGCGGCCTGCATGGGCTCAAATTTGTAATTATCCGCATAGGCCGGATCAAAATCGTTCCAGCGCTGGGTCACAAAAAGAAAATAGACGTAACCGACAATCAACAGCAAAAGCAGGATCAAGAACGGTCCCTTGATCAGCCATTTCTGCCGCCTATACCAACGGTTAATGGCGAGAAACGGCCACAGCAGCCAAGCAACCACCATGCCTATACCCCGTCCGACGAGGTAGAAAATTCGGGAAAAGAAATTGATGATCGGATCAAGCATGCGGCTCACCTAAAGGTCATAAAGTTGCTGGCGGAAAGCCGCCTTGTCGGAGAAATAGTCCCTGCGAAGACGCTTAACAACATATTCGCGGAATTTCTTTGGCCAGTTGGCGTAGGTTGCATAAAAGGCCGGTTTGTTGAACACATACTGGCTCATGTAGTCGAATGGCACATAGTCGGCAATCAGCCGATTGACCAGCCATTGGTCCTGGTGGCCGGGGCGGCCCCGTGAAAGCAGAAAGCGGCCTCGGGCATCGATTTCGTCAAGATCGATCTGCGACCAGTTGGATAATTCGCGCTTCGCCCAGTTGAGAAATGGCAAAGTGCCCTCTTTCTCAAATTCATCCGGGTATCGATTGATGAAAGATTTGATCCAGCGCCGGTCGCTGGAAGGCTTTTCATCAGGGTCGATTGTTGCCGCAAGCAACGTTACCAGCATATCTGCCCGGTGTTCTATATATTCACTGCGCTCGATCCACGAACCTCGCGGCGTGTCGACCCGACCGGTTTCCAAAAGAAAGCGATAGACCAGTTCCTGATCACGGGCGTCGATATAGCTGACCTGCCATGGCCGCGAGCGTTTGAAACCGGGGGCCGAGGGATCGCCGATAACGGTGGTCTGTTTAGGATCGATAAAGACATAAAGGCCACCAAAATGGCCGGTCCAGAAAGTGTTGTGACGGAATATCACCTCATCCGGCACAATCTGGTTCTGTCGAATATCGCCGGTCGCCTTGGCAAGTTCGACCATGCGGTTGAGCATGGTGTCATCGCGCCAACTATCCGGCTCTTTTTTTAGCCTGTCGACCAGGGTTCTAAGTTCTGCTGCCTGCGCGGTCAGATCATTGGCGGTGAATACCTTGAATTCGACCTGCTCGATTGACAAAAGATCCTCAATCGTTTCCGCCTCAAGTACCGTATCCTCGATTTCACCAAATAGCACATCCTTGATCGTCAACACCTTGATAACCTTGGCATTGCGCTCAAAGAATTCGTGCATCAATTGGCCGGTGTTGGAAAACGCCGTTCGGATAACCGGCAGATGAACCTGCTCTGGAGCAAGAATGATAAAGCGCCGATTGATGGCTTTGGGATCGAGATAAAGCTTGTCACCCAGTTCGTCGGCGACCTCAGGCGAATAACCGACCATATCGACCCGGAACGAGGCGAGCTTGGTTTTTGGCAGGCCAAAACCTACAAGCGCCTGATTATAGCGCTCAATCATATAGGGTTCGGCAACCTTCATCAGGCCGCCATTTATCAGTTCATTTTCCTCAAGGAGTTTCATGGCTTTGCGTGTCACGTGCTCCAGTGGCCTTTACTCTTCAACTCAGTAATTTCCCGCGCCGCACGCTCGCGCAGCCGTTCGTTACGGATCATCGCATCGACGCCCACCTGGTCGGACCTGTCAGTGTAGCGGAATTCGGAATCGGCATAACGATTGATCTCCTGCATCACCATATCCATGTTAAAAGGCCCGCGCAGTTCTGCAATCATCGCTTTCTTGTCGTCATATTCCCGGTGAACAAATGCCTCCGGCGTCTCGAACCACTCATCGGGCAATTCGATATCCATCGCCCGCATCTTGATCGCATCGGTAATGTTCTTGATCGCCCGCCCGGTAAAACGTGGCTCGGCCTGCTTGATCATGTGCAGATAGGCGCCGATATCAGACATCGATTTGGGTTCACCACGCTCATCCATGAAGCGATCATAAATTTTCTTCAACCCCTCTTCCTGGGGTTTTGAATAATCTTCGTAAGCGCTGGCCACCGCTTTCTGGATAATCTGGGCGTCGAAAAGGTCGTGATTTCCCAGCGGAATTTTGTGGTTCTTGCCCGCGAGCAGGACAAATATATCAATATAATCGTCCTGTGTTTGCGGGCCGTCAACAAGCCACCTTGCTCCGGCCCGCTGGCGCAATGCATCATCGACATTTTCCGGATAATTGGAAAACATGCCAAACGAACAATTGCCACGCACCACCGTCGTGGCGCCGGCAAAACTTTCCATCAGCACCGCGGTGACCTCTTGCTGACCGGCCGATGCCCTGTCGTCCGAGCGTTTGGCGGCGACCTGATCGATATCGTCCACCGTGCCGAAGCCGATGGTCCGGTTGGACAACACGTTTTCAACGAACTGTTTGCAATTTTGCCCCGATTTGCCCTGATAGGAAGATATCTGATCAACACCAAAATTCTCGAAATGAAAATTATATCCGGCCATGTGACAATAGTCGTTGATCAGGCCGGCGATCATCTGAATGAGAATGGTTTTGCCGGTGCCGGGCGCGCCGTCGCCGATAAAGGTGAACAAAAAACCGCCCAGTTCGACAAACGGATTCATCTGCCGGTCGAAATCATAGGCCATCAGCATTTTGGAAAGTTTCATCGCCTGGTATTTGGCGATGTGGTTGCCGACGATTTCATTCGGCTGTTTGAAAGTCATCACCAGCGGCTTGCGTTTGGCCCCTGGCGCAACGTCGAAACCGTTTAGCTCAAAGCCGTCATTCTCCAGTTTGATATGGGTGTCTTCAAAAGCGCCGAGGCCGGCAAAGCGAGACTTGCGCTGTAACAAGCCGTCAAGTGCAACACGCGCGAATGCCCGCGCCCGTGACAACAACACGGTGTCATCGCCAGCGCCATCAACCGCCCGGTCGAGACCGGCAATCAGGGTTTTCAATACATCCTGCGGTGTGTCGAAATCAAATGCCGGCTCATCGACATCATTGGCCGGTTCACCCACGGCCTCGATCATCTGCAACATATAGGCGGCAAGCGAGAAGGCGGAAACATATGCAGATGCCTCCAGCAATCCACGGTAGATTTCCGCCTGGTCACCCGAAAGTGGTGACGACAAATTGCGCGCCGCCAGGCTTTCAAGGCTGGTCTGGCGGGCAAACAGATCGCTGACCGCCAATGCCACCGCCAATCCCCGCCTTGCCTTGAAAACCAGCCCGTGCTGGGCAATCGACAACATCGCATCATTTGCTGATACCGCTGCAATAGTCTTGATCAATTCGACCTTGTTGGACTTGCGGCTGCCGGCATTTGAGACCGTCGAGACAAACCGCCGTCTGGTGCCGGCAATTTCGGTCCTGGACTTGTTGTCGTCGGCCTCAAGCACAACACAGCGCGTGATCAGGCTCTGCGCGGTGCTCATATGCTTGGCAATGTCATCTTCGTTCAGTGCGGTCAGTCCTATGTCCATCTAAACACCCATGATATCTGGCTTTGTCGACCCAAAGGACCGCTGCTTATACATCTCTCAAAACCTCGCCATCCGAAACAATGTGCGTGTGGTATCCATCGAAAATCTCGCTCTGCTGTCCGGCTGAATAAATCGCCTGATAGGCGTCGTGCGGCACCAGAGCGTGGCGCTGGAATGTGCTCACGCCCTGCCGGGCGCATTCCAGATCATCAGTATTGATATGATATTCCTCTTGCGCCGGTGTGCTGCTCCACAAGCCGCCCCTGGCCGGTTTTTCCCGCACCGAATAAATCTCCTGAACGGTCCAGGTCATCAGCCAGGCATTCTCCGGCCGCCGAACCTTGTCGAGAACACGATTGACCGTCTTGCCGTGTTCAGTCACCCCGGCACTATAGAACGGCCCAAGTACAAAGCGATAAAGCTGCTTGGGATGAAGGGTTTCAAAATCCTTGTCCATATTGCTGGCGATGGTTGACAAAGTCAGGCCGTAACTTGAATTCTTTTCGCAAAAATCATCAAACCGATGGGCAAGATCGGGATTGAGAAGCCCTTCGACAGGAAGTGGGATATCGACCCTCTTGTTGAGTTTTCCCTCGCGTGTCACCAGTTTCTTAACCAGATCGCCGGACGAATCCTCCAGCGTTGCCACATAGACCAGCGGCAGATGCGCACTGCCATCGAAACTTGCCCACTGGACCACATAGAAGGGCCGCCTTGTCTTGGGATTGACCGACACCCGTAGGGTTTTCGGCAGCTCCAGCGGCGAGAACATGCCGCCCGCCTCCAGATCTTCCAGATAGTAGCGCTCTGCCATTGATTTCTGCAACGCTTCAGGAAACCGCTTCTTGCGCAGAATAAAATCCACCATCTCCTCCCGAATAACATCTGCAACAGGGATTTCAGACAACCTTGTGGTGGCTGATTTGCGGTCATTGTCGAGCTGGAGCACGTGTTGAAAGGTGGGAAAACCGCTCTCTGCCCGCGAGATGCGAAACTTTTTGGCAAAGGACAATTGGTTTTCCCAGGCATTGAACGAACAGCGCAACCGCTCCAGGTATTCGGCCACCACACTACCGATCAAATGGTGCCGGTAGAGTGGCGAATCCTCTTCGCGCAGATAGACATCAAGCCCCTCAAACGCCTCAAACACGGCATCAAAATAACGCTCGACAGAAGTGGACTTGGCGCTCATCGGCATGGCTCAGTCACCAATTTACGACTGGACATAATCAGCCGAATTGTGCTTATCCATAACTTCCTGAAAACGGCGGGCGAAAGCATCGTCCGCCAGTTTCTTGCGGCGCTGAATATCCTCGGTTGAGACCATGTTTTTCTCATGCATTTCCAACAGATCGCCGATATGCGACTGGGCGGCGCTGCCGATGCCGGCCATGGTTTCTTCGGCGGCCGTATCCACCTGATTGCCCAGGGTGTTGATCTTGTGGGCGACATCTTGCTGAGCCGCGGTTTTCAGTGAATCTTCCAGCGCCTTATAAAGCACTACCCGCTGCTCGGTATCGATGTTCAGTTTGTTAATCAGCGTCGATTGAGCAGCAATCTGATTGTTGAGTGAATCAACGAAGGTCTGGAACATCGACGTGTAACGCTCAAGCGTCTGGCTTTCGGCCAAAAGTTCCTGTTCCTTCGCCTGCTTGGCATTGTATTCGGTCGCCAACTCCGAGCGCTGGCCCTCAAGATCCGCGCGGGTTTTTTGATTGGTGGCAGCCGCCATCTGGTTTTCCAGATCAAGCAATAACGGGTTGATTTCCTCAATCCGCGCCTGCACCTGCTCCAACTCATCCATGGTGCCCATGCGTCGCTCGATAACCGTTTTCAGGCTGTTTTCAGAAGTTGAATAGCGTGTATCAAGGATATTTTTTTGCGCCGTCAATATACCGACAATTGTGTCCGACTTGCCCAATAGCTCTTGCAGGTTTCCCGCTAGCGACATGTTACGCACACGGTCGGTGCGCATTCTTTGGGCCGAGGATTTGGAAAACCAGCTAACGATGTTCTCCCAAGTGGAATAGCTCTTCATACTCTCGAATTCAGAGCCAAACAGATTGGTCGCATCCTCCAACCCGATGATCAGGTCGGCGATATTTCCCTCCATCACTTTTTGCTGGCGAAGCACGTCATTAATGCGTGCATTTTCAATGTCAAAGTCAACTTCACCGATGGTGTCGGACTTGGCGAATTCTTCAAGAACTATGCCGCTTTGGTCGAGTTTGGTGCGCATGTCCTCGACCACTTGCCTGGTTTTCTCGATTTCAGCATCAAAGTTCTGAAGGCTGGCCATATTGTTTGCTCCCCGCAATCAATGAAAAAAGTCTGTATCCCGACATATAGGGTCTATCAGCAGAAAATAGAAGATTGCCCGTTGAATAATAGGCAGTTTGGCTCGGAAAATCCAACCCCATCGCAAGGCTCTTTGAATTCGACACTCTATCTATGATAGATACTCACTCCGCGCGCCCTAAAATGGAACAGCCGCGACGAGTTTCCCCGCACAACTCACTACAACTTACCATTAACCGATTGATAACTCTAGCTCAGACATTTATTTTACTTTTTGCCAACATATACCGCAACTTAATTGTGATCGGCGAAAAAACAGTTCGTTATCAAAAAAAGGTATGGCCATGTGGAATATGTTTGGAGCTGTCGAAAAGAAAATGGCGTTCGCCATCGGTGGCGGTCTGGTTTTGCTGGCGGGAGCCGGGCCAATAGCCGCGACATGGTCTTCCGGTCATTTGTTGAGCGAAGAAGCCAAATTTTCCGCACATCAGTGGGCCAACTATCTTGGCAACACCATTCCCAAGCTGGATCAAGTACTTAAAACAAGTAAGATCGAGCCTTATAGCCTCCATATGCTGGCCGCAGCTCCGGGGACATCGGGGGGGGTATTCAGATCGAAATTGTTTGATTCCGAAGGCATGCTAATTATTGACACCAGTTGGCCGCACATAGCCCAGCACGCCCGCAACGATCATGAAGATTATGACGAACATGGTGATCGTTCCATCAAACCAGGACCAACTCTGCAGGAAACGAGCCCTGCCGTTGAAGATAGTAGAGCACTTGAAGTGTACCGCTCAAATGATTCCCAAGTGTTTGTTAAAACAGGAGACGGTAAGAGTTGGCCGCTGCATTATTCAATCGCATATGTACCCCTCGAAATGAACGACAACGCATTCGGCGTAATCGAAGTACACGTCGATCAAACCGCGCGCCACTCTTCCATTCTTGCATCGTTGTGGCTGGTAATCGCCTCGATGTTTTGCGTTGCCCTGCTGGCCTTTTTATTACCAACCGTGCCGCTGTTCCATATCCTGAGGCGTCAGCACCAAAAGACCGCAGAGCAACTGGATCACGTTACTCATCATGATTTGTTGACTGGTATTGTCAACAGGCAGATATTCAAAGAGACCGTAGATGAAAGGCTTCAGGACAATGAAGCGCTGGCGGTATATTTTGTCGATCTTGATAAATTCAAGAATATCAATGATTTGCGTGGTCATGAAACAGGTGATTTGTTATTGAAAGCGGTGTCGGAGCGTCTGAAGAACATTGCCGGAGACAATGGATTTGTCGGTCGATATGGTGGCGATGAATTTGTTGTCTGCAAGCTTCTGGATCGAAAATTTGTCCCTCAAGATGTGGCTGACCAGATTGTCGCAAATATGACACGGCCATTCCAGCTTGGCGATCACGATGTCCAGATCGGAGCCAGTGTTGGCTACGCAATTTCGGGGAAACACGGGGCACTTGCAGCAGATCTCATCAAGGCGTCCGATGTCGCCATGTACAAGGCAAAGAACGACGGCCGCGGCCGCTCGATCGCCTATGAGCCAAAACTGGAATCCGTGCGTCACGAAAGGCTGATGATCGAAGAGAGCCTGCGTAAAGCGTTGCAGGAAAAGCGTTTCGAGATTCATTACCAGCCCCTGTTTAAATCTTCCGGCAAGAAACTGTGCGGATTTGAGGCTCTGCTCCGCCTGAACAACGATGCGGGTGAATTGATCACTCCGAACAAATTCATTCCTGTTGCCGAGGAAATGGGTCTAATGAGCGAAATCGGCGCATGGGTTATTCGCGATTCCTGCCATACAGTCGCCCAATGGCCGGAGCATCTTTCGATTTCCGTCAATCTGTCGGTGAAGCAATTTTCATCAGGTAATCTGGTCAACAAAATAGCCGAGGTGTTGAAATCCTCGGGCTTGACACCGTCAAGGCTCCAGCTAGAGGTCACCGAAAGTGTACTGATTGTTGATGGCGAAAGTGTGCTGGATCAACTCAACCAACTTCACGACCTTGGAGTGACCCTGGCGCTCGATGATTTTGGCACCGGATATTCAAGCCTCAATTACATCTGGAAATATCCGTTCGCCAACATCAAGATTGACCGTTCATTCATCAACGGATTGAGTTCAAAAAACCACAAAGTCCTCAAAGTGCTCAAGTCCATAGTCAGCCTTGGAAGCAATCTTGGCGTATCCGTCACTGCCGAAGGCGTCGAAACTCGCGAGCAAATGCGACATCTTAATGCTCTAAACTGCAACTACCTACAAGGGTTTTTCCTTGGAGAGCCATTGGCAGTCGACGATATGCCTGGCTTTGTGGCGAAGGTGTCCGCAAAAGAGTTGGACGACAAAAGATCAAACACCGGTGGCAAAAATGATCGGGCATCCAAAGCAGCGTAATTGTACTCGACCCTGTTCACCGGCATTAAAGATATTGGCGATCTAAATGACGGTTATAGCATAATTACCATAAAGTGATCATGGCTCATCAGGAGCGATTGAAGCCCGATGTACAAATTGATGAAATCAATTTGCGGGCGAAACCGACCGGCGCCGTTGCGCCGCCCCGGCGGAGGCCCGGGCGCAGCCCGAATTGGCCGTGAGCGAAGAGAGGATTGATCGAATCATTTTGAAGGTGTCCAGCTATATTGGCAGCCAGCGAAATTCACATCAGCGTTTTCAAGTTGAATTCAGTGTTGGCGGCTTGCTCGTTGGAAGGTGAAATGCCAGCGGCCAGCAATTTGCGCGCCACCATGTGAATAGCCGGATTATTGACCGTATCAACAGCGACCAGTTGTTCGTCTCTGTAGTGAAAAACCGCCATACGACTATTTTTCCTTTCGTCGCGAACAACCCGCCGGTTTGCACCCTGCGAAAGGCCGGCAATCTGCAATTTATCATCCCTTTGATCCGACCAGAACCAGGCGACCTCGTGGTATGGTTCGGCCTTACCGGTCAAGGTGAGGGCAGCGTTGCGTGCTTGATCATTGGCGTTTTGCACCGATTCAAGCCGCACCCGCGATGCTGTTTGCCAATGCTCGAAAAAAACACAATCACCGATAGCCAGCACCCGGGGATCACTGGTTCGCATGTGTGCGTCAATCTCAATTCCGTTGCTGCATTTAAGCCCCGCCATTTGCGCCAGAGCGCAATTGGCATCAACACCAATGCCGATCAACACCATGTCCGTATCGATGGTGCTACCATCGCAGACCACACCTTGAACTCTGCCGTCCTTGACAGAAATCTCCTCCACCGATGCATTCAATCGAATTTCCATTCCGGCGGCACGATGGGCTTGCAGAAAATAGTCCGAAATCTCCGGCGAAACCGCCCTGCCAAGCAATCTGTCTCCGGCCTCAAGCACAGTCACAGATTTGCCCAGCACTGCAAATGTCGCTGCCGCTTCAAGGCCGATGAAGCCGCCACCGATTACCGTAACCTTTTTTGCCTGATCAAGCTCACGGCGCAATGCAGCCGCATCTTCGGCAATTTTCAGATAATGCACGCCGCCAGCATCGGCCCCCGCAATACCAAGTCTTCGCGCCAGCGCCCCGGTCGACAAAACCAGATGAGAATAATCAAGCCTTCTACCATCTTCGAGCTCAACCCGTTGGGCCGCAGGATCAATACCGATCGCCGTCGTGCCAAGCATCAAACTAACATCATTGTCATGATAAAATTGCTGCGGCTTGATAATCTGGGTCTCAACGGAAGAGTCCTTCAAATAGGCCTTCGACAATGGTGGACGGTGATAGGGCAGAACGGAATCGCTGGATATCAGCGTAACTTCGCCCTGATAGCCGTTTTGACGCAGCGAGCCACAAAGCTGGGCGCCACCATGACCACCACCAATGATGATGCAATGTTCCTTGTCAGTCTGTTCCATTGTTTCAACCTCAATACATCAATCTGACCAGCACCAGCGACAAAGCGGGAAAGAGGATTAGAATGCCCACCCGCACCAGATCGCTGATGACGAAGGGGATGACCCCGCGATAGGTCTGTGACACCGGCACTTTGTCAGCCATTGAGTTGATCACAAAGAGATTCATCCCTACCGGTGGCGTAATCAACCCCACCTCGACGACAATCAGTACCAAAATACCGAACCACAAGGCAAACTCTTCCGCCGGAAGACCAAAATCAAGTGCCGCCATCATTGGAAAGAAAATCGGCACGGTGAGCAGGATCATCGACAATGAATCCATCACACAGCCAAACACCAGATAGCAAAGCAAGACCAACATCAGGATAATCCAGGGGCTGAACCCCATGGTGGTCACCCACACAACCGCCTCCTGCGGCAGCCGGGAAAAGCCCAGGAACGTGTTGAACACGCTGGCGCCCAGCACGATGAAAAATATCATCCCGGTCGAAACCGCGGTTTCAAGCAGTGCCTCGGTGAAAGAGCGCCAGCCAAGGCCACCGTTTACAATGGCGATCAACGCGGTACCGGCGGCACCAATTGCCGCCGCTTCTGTGGGCGTGAATATGCCGGCGTAAATGCCACCGATAACCGCGGTAAATACCAAAACCACCGGCCAGACATCGACCAGCGCGCGGAAACGCTCGGTATAACTGGCAGCAGAGCGTTCTCCGGCCGCATCAGGTTTGAGCCTGACATAAATGGCGATAGCGATGATGTATCCCACCGCCGCCAGAACGCCTGGAACAAAGGCTGCAACAAACAGCTTGGCGATATTCTGTTCCGCCAGAACGGCATAGATAACCAGCACCACGGATGGCGGAATAAGGATGCCCAAAGTTCCACCCGCCGCCAGGGCACCGGTGGAGAGCGAGTCTGAATAGCCACACCGTTTCAATTCGGGCAACGCCACCTGACCCATGGTTGCAGCCGTCGCCAAAGACGAGCCGCAAATCGCACCAAAACCGCCGCAAGCGCCAACCGCCGCCATGGCAACGCCGCCCTTTAGATGACCAAGCCACGCCTCGGCAGCTCGAAAAAGCGCCTTCGACATGCCCCCTCGGGTGGCGAACTGACCCATTAATAAAAACAGCGGTACAATTGAAAGCGAATAGATCGAGAAGGTCTCGAACGGCATGAATTTCAATTGTGAAAGGATCGGTATCCATGTTCCATTGATCAGATAATTGCCGGCTATGCCACAAAGCAGCATGGCAAGGCCGATCGGGATCCTGATAAATATCAGGATCATCAAAACCAGGAACACCCAGCCTGCAAGTTCCAGATTGCTCATCACAGATGTGTTTCCGTCGTCAAGCGTTCACCGGAACCGACCATTTCATTAAAACTGCGCCACACCGAATAGAGCGAAACAACTACAAACAGAGCGGCTCCCACCACACAGGCCGCATAGCTCCACCAAAGCGGAAATTGCAGAATAAAGGTTGTTTCGTGATAGCCTTGCTTGTCGATAGTTCCCAATATCAGCCGCCAAAGGATAATACCGGCGACGATGCTCAGCAGTCCGTTGCCCAGCAGCGAAAGCAATGCCAAATGGCGGGTGGGCAGCCAGCTTACGAAAATATCAACTGTCACATGACCACGTCTGAAGTGACACCACGGCAAAAAGGAGAACACGGCAAATGCAGTGCACACTTCAACCAGTTCAAAATCGCCCGGCACGGGGCCAAACCCGGCAAAGATCAGCGCCCGACCGGTAACGCTGGTGACGGTTAAAATAACCAGGGCCGAAAGTACCAGTCCACCGACGATAGCCAGCCACCGGGCGATTTTCTCAACCCCTACTCCAACTTGGCGCTCAAGCTGTGGTGCCAAACCACGCTCACTCACGGCCAATCCCCCACTGTTGTGATTGCATAAACAGCGCCTTCATCTGCCAGTTCCAAAGCCCCAATGCCAAGCCATTGGGGCCGCGAACAGAGCGTTGCAGGATAGTTGATCTCACCCAGATACCGGCAGGGCATTGCGGGATCTGCTTTCGACAAATCCCGCAATAACGATGTCTTATTATTTGGTATGCTTGGCGATCATGGCGCGCGCGTCATCAACCATCGCTTGACCAGGCAGGCCCTTGCCGTCCATTTCCTTGACCCAGGCTTCGATCACCGGCACCGCCGCATCTTTCCAGCGCTGCAATTCTTCGCCTTCGATACGGACAATCGGGTTGCCAAGTTTTTCCGCAACGACCCGACCCGGTGCATCCTGTTCTTCCATCACCCGGCCGGCCCAGCCGCCGGTGTCGCCACCAGAATTGTCGTCAATAACTTTTTTCAAGTCGTCGGGCAAAGAATCGTATTTTGCCTTGTTCATGGCGAATACAAATGCCGCCGTATAAAGCGCATGATCACCACCAAATTCGGTGTGCGTGCCGGTCAATTCAGCGATCTTGAAAGCGGGTGTAACTTCCCAGGGGATAACCGTGCCATCAATTACACCCTTTGACAGCGCACTTGGCACCGCCGGTAACGGCATGCCAATCGGCACCGCGCCAAGGTTCTCCAGCAATTGGTTGATTACCCGTGTCGGGCCACGCATTTTCTTGCCCTTCAAGTCCTCCAGCCTGGAAACGCCAGGCGCCTTGATATGGAACATGCCCGGACCATGAACATGAACTGCCAACACCTTCACTTCCTTGAAGGAATCAGCGCAGTATTTTTCGGCAAATTCGGTATAGGCCCGCGAAGTCGCTTCTGCGTTGGTCATCATAAACGGCAATTCAAAGACTTCCGCGCACGGGAAACGACCTGGTGAGTAGCCAGGCAATGTCCAGACGATGTCCGCCACACCGTCTCTTGCCTGATCATAAAGTGCAGGCGGCTTGCCACCCAGTTGCATTGAAGGAAAGTGCTGGAACTTGATGCGGCCGCCCGATTCCTTTTCAACCTTTTCCGACCAGGGTTTGATGAAAAGTCTGGGTATCGTTGCCGGCGAGGGCAGGAACTGGTGCACCTTCAAGGTGACTTCCTGTGCTGCCGCTGCAGCCGGTACACTTAGTGCCGCACCTGCAAACACGCAGGCCATTAGAATTCTTTTCATCATGATTTTCTCCCAGTTGTTGTATTTGATAATCCCGGTCAATTCCCTCTCGACCTTGTTTGTCATTCAGGAAAGCATCAAACTAGTACCAGATGCAACCAATTTATTGAAATCTCTCACAGATTAGTACCCTCGCCCGGCTTATACCGCAGGACTGTCCAATCGTTCTCGACACGATTCACCAAATTGCGACAATCTATCCCTGCCCGGCCAATGCGGCTCGATAGGTCGCCATCATTGCATTATGATTTTGACCATACTCCAAAAGCGTCGACCATGAGTAGATGCCGGAATTGTGCATGTCGTCAAAGGTAATCTGAACCGCATAATTGCCGACGGGTTCAATTGTCATAATGCCTACATTTTCCTTGCCAGTCACAAACTTTTTCTGGTCCGGGCTGTGGCCCTGAACATCGGCGGAAGGCGCTTCAACGCGCAGCAGTTGGGCCGAAATTTCATAGGTCTGGTCGTTGAATGTGACCGACAATACTCGTTTGTCCTTCGAAAGGCGGATTTCAGATGGTGCGGTGGCGTTGGACATGATGACTGGGGACTTTCCTGGTGGGCGGCAGATGGTGTTGATTACCGCAACATAAGGATCAATCCCGATTTCGCAACATGCGGCAAAGCCTAAGATAGGCCTGCAACCACATAGGGGCCGTCCGTAAAAAAATGCTCTTCAAGATTATTGCCGGGGCCTTGTCTGTCGACCACGAAGAAATCACTTTGCGCTTCGAGCGCAATCAGCGGCCCATGCCAGGTATTCTTGGCAAAATTTATCCCCTGATCACCCCGCGCCACAAATGCCTCCGGTTCTATTGGCATGCCGTTTTCATCGGCTTCAGCCACGACCACCAAAAAAGGCCGATTGTTGAGCGGCATGAATATCTGACTGCCAAGGGGATGGCGTTCAAGCAATATTATTTCGACCGGTGGGCTGAACGGCTGGCCCCGCACAATACTGATCAACGGCCAGCCATTCTCATCTCCAACATCGACATTAGCGAGATTGAAATATCGTTCCGCCGAACCACGGTTGATCGAAAAATGTTCCGCACCATCAATTTCAATTACTTCACCGAAGCGGGCAAACGCCTGCCGCGTCAGCGGTAGCACGGCTAGTTCGTTGATCATTGCAAATAGGCCCTTTCTCCAAAAAGTCCTGCTGGCTCCATCAAAGGCCGACCCAAGGTCTCTAATTGTGGTTCGCACCGAGGGGAGCCAATCAATCCGATTTCGCCACAATTGTCATGCAAAATGTCCATTCCAAAAGATCGCCTGCAAATTTCTCCAGCACTTTACCCCAAAGTCTCATATGGGCCGCCTTGCCGAATGCCCTAAGATAACGCTATCACTGATCAGCCCATTGAGACAGCGGGGGAAATAAAATTGCTCGATATTCTTCGACAGCTTGACGACAAGCGATCCGAGGCCTGTGCCGGCGGCGGCGAAAAACGCGTCGACGCCCAGCATGCCAAGGGCAAGCTCACGGCCCGAGAGCGCATAGAAGTATTGCTGGACGAGGGCAGCTTTGAAGAATACGACATGTTCGTTACCCATCGCTGTACCGACTTTGGCATGGAAAAGAACAAGATCGCCGGCGATGGTGTGGTCACCGGCTGGGGCACCATCAATGGCCGTTTGGCCTATGTTTTTTCCCAGGATTTCACCGTGCTTGGCGGTTCGCTGTCGGAAACCCACGCGGCCAAAATCTGCAAGATCATGGACATGGCGATGAAAAACGGTGCACCGGTTATCGGCATCAACGATTCCGGTGGTGCCCGTATACAGGAAGGGGTGGCAGCACTTGGCGGCTATGCCGATGTTTTTCAAAAAAATGTCCTTGCCTCCGGTGTAGTGCCACAGATTTCGGTCATCATGGGACCGTGTGCAGGTGGTGCGGTCTATTCGCCGGCGATGACCGATTTCATTTTCATGGTGCGTGACACCTCTTACATGTTTGTTACTGGCCCGGACGTGGTCAAGACCGTCACCAATGAGATTGTCACGGCTGAAGAACTGGGCGGCGCAAAAACCCACACCACCAAATCCTCCGTCGCCGATGGCGCATTTGACAACGATATCGAGGCGCTGCGTCAGATCCGTAAGCTCTATGATTTCCTGCCACTCAACAACCGCGATAAACCGCCGCTACGGCCCTTCTTCGATAACCCCAACCGCGAAGAACCAAGTCTCGACACGCTGGTACCGGAGAATCCCAACAAGCCCTACGACATGAGCGAACTAATCCTCAGGCTGGCCGACGAGGGCGATTTCTTTGAGATTCAGAAGGATTTTGCCAAGAATATTCTCACCGGGTTCGTGCGCCTTGAGGGCGAAACCGTTGGTGTCGTCGCCAACCAGCCGATGGTTCTGGCCGGCTGTCTTGATATTGAATCGAGCCGCAAGGCGGCGCGGTTTGTGCGCTTTTGCGATGCCTTTTCAATTCCCGTCCTGACCCTGGTCGATGTGCCGGGGTTCTTGCCGGGCACCTCGCAGGAATTTGGTGGTGTCATTAAACATGGTGCCAAGCTGTTATTTGCCTATGGCGAGGCGACGGTGCCGAAAGTAACGGTTATCACCCGCAAGGCCTATGGCGGCGCCTATGATGTCATGGCCTCAAAGCACCTGCGTGGCGACGTCAATTATGCCTGGCCGACCGCCGAAATTGCGGTGATGGGCGCCAAGGGAGCGACCGAAATACTCTATCGTTCCGAACTGGGTGATGCCGAAAAAATCGCCATACGTCGAAAAGACTATGAAGACCGCTTTGCAAACCCGTTCGTTGCAGCCGAAAAGGGCTTCATTGATGATGTCATCACACCACGCACCTCCCGCAAGCGCATCTGCCGGGCGTTTGCCATGTTGCGGGGTAAGCAGTTGGAAAATCCGTGGAAAAAACACGATAATATTCCATTGTGAGAAAAGGGCGTGAGGAATGGCGACAGGGCTTTGCAAAGGACAGGCTTTTTCCATCAGCCACGCGGATGGAACAAAGTTTGAGGCCGAAGGTCTGCGTGCATTTTTCGAGTATCGCGATTTGGGCATCAAAGGTGCCTCACAAGGCAAATTTGGCGCCCATGTGATCCGCGCCGTTCCGGGCGTTGATTCAGAACCTGAATGGCACAGCCATGATCTCGATTTTCAAATGATCTTTGTCCTTAACGGTTGGGTCGTATTTGAATATGAAGACCAGGGTGAAATCATCATGCGGCCGGGTTCATGCGCCCTGCAACCACCGGGTATCCGCCACCGGGAAGTGCGTCACTGTGACAATATGGAGTTGATCGAAATCATTTCACCGGCAGATTTCGACACCGATATAGTGGACGCGCCGTAAAATGCCCAAAACAGCAAGAAGAATGAAATGTTTAAAAAAATCCTCATAGCCAACCGCGGCGAAATCGCCTGCCGGGTTATCAAAACGGCCCGCAAGATGGCTATTGAGACCGTAGCGGTCTATTCCGATGCCGACAAAGACGCCTTGCACGTCAAGATGGCGGATGAGGCCATTCACATCGGCCCACCACCGGCTGCTGAATCCTATATTGTCATGGACAAGATCATCGATGCGGTCAAACAGTCGGGCGCTGACGCGGTGCACCCTGGCTATGGCTTTCTGTCTGAAAACGCCGCCTTCCCGGCAGCACTTGAAGCAATCGGTGTTGCCTTTATCGGCCCTCCGGTTGGCGCAATCAAGGCGATGGGCGACAAAATCACTTCAAAAAAGCTGGCAATGGAGGCAAATGTTTCCACCGTGCCTGGCCATATGGGCCTGATTGAGGATGCCGATGAGGCGGTAAAAATTGCTACCCAGATTGGCTATCCGGTAATGATCAAGGCATCAGCCGGTGGCGGTGGCAAGGGCATGCGCATTGCCTGGAATGATCAGGACGCGCGCGAAGGTTTCGCGTCCTCCAAAAACGAAGCCGCCAGTTCGTTTGGTGATGATCGCATTTTTATCGAAAAATTCATTACCCAACCGCGTCACATCGAAATTCAGGTGCTTGGCGACAGTCACGGCAACATTATCTATCTGGGCGAGCGTGAGTGCTCTATCCAGCGCCGCAATCAAAAGGTCATCGAAGAGGCCCCATCCTCTTTTCTCGATGAAAAGACTCGCAAGGCCATGGGGCAAGAGGCCGTGGCGCTCGCCAAAGCAGTTGACTATTGTTCTGCCGGCACGGTGGAATTTATCGTCGATGGCGAAAGAAATTTCTATTTTCTGGAGATGAACACAAGATTGCAGGTCGAGCACCCGGTTACCGAACTTATCACCGGCATTGATCTGGTTGAACAGATGATCCGCGTGGCCGCAGGTGAAAGATTGAAAATCAAACAAAAGGACGTACAGCTAAACGGTTGGGCGATCGAATCACGGCTCTATGCCGAAGACCCGTTCCGCAGTTTTCTGCCGTCCATTGGCCGCCTTACACACTATCGTCCGCCACAACAGGACGAAGCCAAAAATGTTCTTATTCGCAACGATACCGGTGTGTTTGAGGGCGGCGAAATATCGATGTATTACGATCCGATGATCGCCAAATTATGCACCTGGGCCGGCGACCGGCCAGCGGCGATTGAAGCCATGCGCGAGGCGCTCGATCGGTTCGAGCTGGAAGGCATCGGCCACAATCTGCCATTTCTTTCAGCCGTTATGGACCATCAGCGTTTTGTCAGCGGCAACATCACAACAGCGTTCATTGAAGAGGAATACCCCGATGGCTTTGCCGGTGCTGATCTCGACCATGAGGCGCTTAAGAGCCTTGCCGCCCTTGCCGCTGTCCTTAATATGATTGCCCAGTTACGCCGCACCCGCATTTCCGGCGCGCTGACCAATCACAAACGCCGGGTCGGCAAGAACTGGGTCGTCTCCATTGATGGCGAACATTTTGCCCTCAGGCTGAAGGCCCGCCACGAGGGCGCACGGATAAAATTTTCCACCGGTGGCAAGGTCGAGGTGCTGACCGACTGGCGGCCCGGCAAACCCTTGTGCATTGCTTCCATCGACGGCAAGGAAATCGCCGTCAAGGTCGCCCCGTGCGATGCCGGCTATTGTCTGCGCTGGCGTGGGGCAGAGGTGGTGGTCTCGATACAATCGCCGCGTGTCGCGGAACTGGCGCGGTTCATGCCGGAAAAGATCGCGCCCGATACTTCCAAATTCCTGCTTTGCCCGATGCCCGGTCTGATTGTTTCCATCGCCGTCGGCGAAGGGGATATTATCGAGCAGGGGCAGGCGTTGGCCACCATAGAAGCGATGAAAATGGAAAATACATTACGCGCCGAAAGGAAAGGCGTTGTCAGCGCGGTCAAATGCAAACCGGGCGACAGTCTGGCAGTGGACGAGGTGATTATGGAGTTTGAATAGGAGCAATCTCAATGGCAATAGTCAAAGAACTTGATCGCAATTCAAACATGGGGTCTCACGATCGTAAGATACGCGGAAAACAAAGCCAAAATACTCTATTTTCTCAAAATTCCATAAAGCAAGTGAAGTTGATAATCGAAGAGCTGGAAACCTTGTAATGACCACCACACCCCCCAGAGACTGGCTTAACCTCGCCACATCCGAATTAAAGGGCAAGGACCCCGATACACTCACCTGGCACACGGCGGAAGGTATCGACATCAAGCCGCTTTATACCGAGGCCGATTTGGCCGGTATTGATCATCTGGGCACATTACCCGGCCACGCACCCTTCCTGCGCGGCCCCAAGGCGACAATGTATGCCGGCCGGCCATGGACCATCCGCCAATATGCCGGATTTTCAACGGCAGAGGATTCCAACCGCTTCTACCGCCAGGCGCTGGCGGGCGGGCAAAAGGGCCTGTCCGTCGCCTTTGATCTCGCCACCCATCGCGGCTATGACAGCGATCATCCCAGAGTGGTCGGTGATGTCGGCATGGCCGGCGTGGCGATTGATAGCGTCGAAGATATGAAAATCCTATTCGACGGCATTCCGCTCAATGAAATGTCGGTATCGATGACCATGAATGGCGCGGTGGTCGCGGTATTGGCGTCCTTCATCGTCGCCGGCCAGGAACAGGGTTGTGATACGGCAGAACTTTCCGGCACTATCCAGAACGATATCTTAAAGGAGTTCATGGTCCGCAACACCTATATTTACCCGCCCGAACCTTCGATGCGCATTGTTTCGGACATTATCGATTTCACCGCCCGCAAAATGCCGAAATACAATTCAATTTCCATATCCGGCTATCACATGCAGGAGGCCGGCGCCAATCTGGTGCAGGAACTCGCCTTCACCCTTGCTGACGGGCGTGAATATGTCCGTGCCGCGATTGCCCGGGGCATGGATGTCGATGCTTTTGCCGGCCGGCTGTCATTCTTCTTCTGTGTCGGCATGAACTTCTTTATGGAAGCGGCAAAATTGCGCGCCGCGCGGTTGCTTTGGTCGCGCATCATGGACGAGTTCGAACCAAAGAACCCGAAATCGAAAATGTTGCGCACTCATTGTCAGACCTCGGGCGTATCGCTGCAGGAACAGGATGCCTATAATAATATCGTACGCACCGCGTACGAAGCGATGTCGGCGGCCCTTGGCGGCACCCAGTCGCTGCACACCAATTCATTCGACGAGGCGATTGCCCTTCCTTCCGATATGGCGGCGCGCATTGCCCGCAATACCCAGCTTATTTTGCAGCACGAGACCGGCATTACCAATGTGGTCGATCCGCTGGCCGGTTCTTACTATGTCGAAAGCCTGACCCGTGATCTGGCCGACGAGGCATGGAAACTGATCGAGGAAGTTGAGGCCATTGGCGGCATGACCAAGGCAGTCGGTTCGGGTATGCCCAAACAGCGCATTGAAGAGGCGGCGGCCAGGAGACAGGCGGCGGTCGACATGGGCGATGAGGTGATTGTCGGCGTTAACAAATTCCGGCCGACGGCGGAACCGGCCATCGATATCCGCGAAATTGACAACACCACAGTGCGTGAACAGCAGGTAAGGCGCTTAAACCGCATTCGCCGCGAGCGTGATCAGCAGGCCTGTGATGCCGCCCTTGCCGCGCTCACTAATGTTGGCAAATCGGGCGAAGGCAATATTCTTGCAACAGCAATAGAGGCTGCGCGGGCCCGCGCCAGTGTCGGTGAAATATCCCTCGCCCTTGAACAGGCATTCGGTCGCCACAAGGCCGATGTGGTGACCATTCGCGGTGTCTATGGTGCTGAAAGCGATGATGATAGCACCTACCACGCGGTCGAAGATACCATTGCCGGCTTCGCCAAAAAGCTTGGTCGCGCGCCGCGCATTCTGGTGGTCAAAATGGGTCAGGATGGCCACGACCGCGGCGCCAAGGTAATTGCCACCGCCTTTACCGATCTTGGTTTTGATGTCCATGTGGGGCCATTGTTCCAGACACCCGAAGAGGCGGCGAAACTTGCCATTGAGGTCGATACCGACATCATCGGCATATCGTCCCATGCCGCCGGCCACAAGACCCTGGCACCGATGTTGCTCGACCAGCTGGGCAAGCAAAACGCTGCCGACAAGACCGTCATTTGCGGCGGCGTGATCCCGCAGCAGGACTATGATTTTCTGTTGAACGCCGGCGTCAAGGCGATTTTTGGCCCCGGCACCAATATTCCCGAGGCGGCGAAATCGCTGATCGGCCTGCTCAACGAACGGCTGCGGGGAAAGAATGAATAAAGATTTTTTCCTACTTTCCAAACTTTCTTGATGCTGATCGAATTTGACTGGTCAAACGGCCAACTGTTGTTGACGGTGGACCATACGGATCACCTTCCGCTATTCTATTCTCTAATTGGCTATTGGCACGACCTTCAGCCACCTCGACTTGAGGCATGAATTCAGCACAATCTACCGTTTTATGGTTCTTGGAGTGATATTCAGGGCGTATTCTTCCCAAATCATTTTGAATCTGTCGATGATCGCATGCTTTGTCATAATCTTGAATATGAAGAATAAGCCAAAGTTCAAAACACGGATTGGAGCGAGCAATTTGAACTCCGCCGTCTTCACCGCGCTGCATAGATTCTTTATAATGGGGATGATTGTCACGATCAAAAACTGCCCAAACTTCGTCTTTTTCTTCAAAAGAGTCGAGTTTTCGCCCTTTCAGCTTTTTCAACTCTTCGAGAGCCCGGTCAACTACAGTTTTTGGAACACCAACACCGGGTATTATCTCGATATCAATGATCGCTCCACTATGTGCTGTTTTCAATGCACTAAAATAGTCGCGTTCGGTTTTCGCGCCTTCACATACAAGAATGAACTTTCTCTTTGGCTGGCGCTGTTCAACCCTTCGTTTTAGATTAGGTGTTTTCCTCCGTTTAGCCATCGATGGTTTGTAGTTTTTGCATTAGCCTCTCGGGCGAATTGGCAAATGGAATGGCACCAAATCGTCCTTGCAGGTATCCTCGCTCAAAATTGTCAGTGGGTCTAACCTTCATATCAGATAGCGGATAAATATGTGATGCGCCCGATTTGTCTTTCTCTACAAACCAGATTTGGTCTCTGCGAAGACAATTGGCCAACATCAAGTTAGTATCATGAGTTGTAGCAATCAGCTGAGCACCATTTTTGTTTATTTTTGGATTTGAAAACAATTCAATAATCGCTTCAGCCGCCATAGTGTGCAGGCTTGCATCTAGCTCATCCAATATGACGACTCCCCCGCTATCTATGGCATCAAAAATCGCGCTCAATATCACTATCAGCCGCTGAGTGCCTGCGCTTTCCGCAGATAGTTTAATTTCGGTTTCACCACCTTCATCATTGGTATGAGTCATCTCAATTTCTATTTCTGCTTCATTAATTTCCAAATTTACATTTTTATCTTCACCAAAAAAATCCTGAAAAATATTTCTTAAACTTTTGGCAAATTTCTGTTCGTCTTTCGAGAGAATATTTTCTCTAATCTTATAATCAACAATTCCAGTTTCAAGCTCTCTGAGAACCTTAATAACACGGGCATCAATCTTTTCCCCGCTTATTTGAATAAATCCCGTCGAGGATGCTATCGGAATATCTAATATTCTAAAGGAACAGATATAATTAGCAATTTTCGATAATATCGGATGTTTATTTTGATTTGCTACAGATAAGAATAGACTGTTGTCTCTCATTAGCTTTGAAATAATTTTGTTTTGCCCCTTGAGCGCACGCCCGAACTCAATGCGCTGTGGTCTTGATCTTTCATACAACACCTGCTGCCTTCCATTTGGAAACCGGTATAACCATTCTTCTTTGAACGCTTGATCAGATGCCCTAAATCCATAGTGATAGCGGACGTTTTCTATAATGAAATCGACGCTCATCATTGTCGGCATCTCTTTGGCCCTGGATGAAAGCAAAAAAGGTGCGCGCGCGACTCCACCTTCAGGATCAAACCGGGTGTGGGAATTTCGAACTAAATTCGTTAGCCAACGAATTGCACGAACGAAATTGGTTTTCCCAGATGCATTGGCGCCGTAAAATATTGCAGCAGGCAAAATTGATTCGCCTGGCAGACCTGCGTTTTGCAGCAAAGAATCTTCGCAACCCTTCATAGCGGTTGCAACCATCGAAAAATTTTGTCTTCGAAATATCGACCGATAGTTTTCTACTTCCAAATGTAGCAGCACGCAATTTCACCATATTTTGATTTTTGATACCATTTTATTTGGCAAATATGTAGCAAAATCGCAAATAAATAATTTAAATTGCCATATTCGCCCAAATCCTCATGAAATTGTATCAAGTTAAAGTGTCGTGAGAATAGGAACGCATGATCTTGTGTGCGAACCGTGCATTCTCTCCAATATTTATCCAACACCCTGGGTTACAACCTTGCACTCCGGGCTCACAATATCATTGGGTAATCTGCTCCCTCAAAAGAGTACCTACCTAAACGACACCGATTTGATTTCCAGAAAATCTTCCAGACCGTATTTTCCGCCCTCGCGGCCATTGCCGGATTGTTTGTAGCCGCCAAACGGCGCGTGCGAGGGGTGCGGTGCGCCGTTGATTTGCACCATGCCGGCCTTGAGCTGCGACGCCACCCGGCGGGCACGTTCACTATCACCGGTCTGCAGATAGGCGGCAAGACCATAGGGCGTATCATTGGCGATGGCGATTGCCTCATCCTCCGTTTCAAATGGGATCATCGCCAGCACGGGACCAAAAACCTCTTCCTGCGCAATGGTCATGTCATTGGAAACATCGGCAAAGACTGTCGCCCGCACGTAATAACCGGTCTCAAGCCCTTCGGGCTTGCCGGGGCCACCGGCAACAACGCGCGCGCCCTCGTCAATACCCTGTTTAATCAATCCTTGCACCTTGTCGAATTGTACCTTTGAAACAAGCGGACCCATGTGACGGCCACTTTCGCCGGTGGGCCCCGACACCACCTTTGCCGCCGCCTGCTTGGCCACTTCGATAGCCTGATCGTAAGCCGATTTTTCCACCAGCATGCGGGTTGGTGCGTTGCATGACTGGCCGGTATTGTTGAAACAATGCATCACGCCGCTCTTGACTGCACGCCCGACGTCGGCATCGGCGAAAACGATGTTGGGTGACTTGCCACCCAGTTCCAGCGCCACCCGCTTGATCGTATCGGCGGCAGCCTTTGAAACCTCGCGTCCGGCCCTGGTCGAGCCGGTAAAGGAAACCATATCGACATCGGGATGGGCCGAAAGGGCAGCACCCACTGTCGGTCCATCGCCATTAACCAGATTAAACACACCGGCAGGAAAGCCCGCCTCGTCGATAAATTCGGCAAATAATAAGGCTGAAAGCGGCGCAATTTCCGATGGCTTCAACACCATTGTGCAGCCGGCGCCAAGTGCGGCACCCACTTTCAGGGCAATCTGATTCATCGGCCAGTTCCACGGGGTGATCAGGGCGCAAACCCCTATCGGTTCGTGGCGAATTCGAAATCCCTCTTCACCTTCGCTCAGCAGATGATCAAAATCGAATTCTTCTACTGTCCTGATACAGGTGCGAAGATTAGCCAGACCAGAGCCGGCCTGCGCACTGGTTGCCAGATCAATCGGCGCTCCCATTTCCGTGCTGATGGCTTGCGCCATCTCATCCATGCGGCGCTGATAGATATCGCAAAGAGTGTTCATCAGCGCGATACGTTCTTTTTTACTGGTTTTGCTCCAGTCTTCAAAAGCCGCCTTTGCCGCTGCAACTGCAAAATCAACATCTGCTGCAGAACCAAGAGAAATAACGCTGGCTTGTGCCTCGGTAGCCGGATTTATTACGGCTAATTCATTTTCTTCAGCCGGATCTACCCAGACACCGTTGATATAGAATTTCTTGCTGGAAGACATGGTTCACCTCGCCTGGTTATCACGGTTTTTCCGCAAGCTGATACAGCGCAAGAGACAAGTCAAGCATTGCATTTTTCCGATCAAGCATTTTGATCAAGGTGCAGCTATTTTATGCGAGTAGGATCGACACTTCCTCACTGCAATCTAAACACTTGCGGAACACAAATAGAACATATAGAGTATGTTCGTGCTTTGTTTACCTGGTTCGACTTATATAGATGGGTGACGCCCTTTCGTTCGAATCGGGGCAGACGTAGGGAATTTATCTAATGTTGACACGCAAGCAATATGAACTTCTATTGTTCATTCATGAACGGTTGAAGGAGGCGGGCATTCCACCTTCTTTTGACGAAATGAAGGATGCGCTCGGTTTAAAATCTAAATCTGGCATTCACCGTCTGATCACCGCGCTGGAGGAACGCGGATTTATCCGCCGGCTTCCCAATCGGGCGCGTGCGCTTGAGGTTATCAAACTGCCCGAATCCTTTCAGAGCAGCCCAGCAGGGCAGCGCCGTTTTTCACCCTCGGTCATCGAAGGCAGCCTTGGGCGTGCACCCGACCGTGGTGCCGATAATGCTGTTTCTGCACATGATGAAAACACCTCGGCGATTATTCCGGTAATGGGCAGAATTGCCGCCGGCACGCCGATTTCCGCTATCCAGCACCAAAGTCACACCATTGCCGTTTCGCCGGAGATGTTGTCGGCGGGCAACCATTATGCGCTTGAGGTCAAAGGCGATTCGATGATTGATGCCGGTATTCTCGACGGCGATACGGTGCTGATAAAGCAGGCAAACACAGCCACGCCTGGCGATATTGTCGTTGCCCTTGTGGATGACGAGGAAGCAACCCTAAAACGTTTTCGTCGCAAGGGAAACTCGATCGCCCTGGAAGCCGCAAATCCGGCCTATGAAACAAGGATATTCGGTCCTGACCGGGTCGAGGTTCAAGGCAAACTGGTGGGACTTATCCGGCAATATAATTAGCGCACATTTGGGACAGGGCTGAAAATGAACCTGATGTCCGGTGCTTTGTCAGGATTTCGCGCTCAACATAGAACTGCGAACTCGAGATAGGCTTAATACCAACGCTCACTACTGTCCGGGAAAATTGAGCGTTAGCTGATTTTGGTGTGTTGGGCGAGTTGTGAGGCACGGATTCCTGGAACATACGCCGGACTGACTACGCAGAACTGACCAAGCAATTTGGTACTGATTGCAAGTTTCTAACCTGAGAAGCCACACTTTCGAAATAGATAGATCGTGACTGCTTCAAAATGATCACAGTTAGTTCGCGAAGGGCAAACCGGCGCCTTTGTGCCGTGCCAGCGGAGGCCCGGGCAACGCCGGTCGTGCGCGAAGAAAGTACTGATCAGGTCATTTTTAAGGTGTCCAGCTATAGTCAAACGCCCGCGGTTTGAACAGCGGGCCCCGTCCAGTTCAAAAGCGATGGCTGCACAATAGTGCACAGTTTGCAAAATGGTGCCTCACGCGGTATTGACGCTGCCCTTGTGATGACGTTGACTCCCATAACAAGCAATTTGGCAGCATCGGGAGGAACCGCGCCAATGGAAAATCACGGGAACGCTGCGCATTATTTCGTAGACCGGCATCTGCAGGAAGAGCGTGGAGATAAGCCGGCTTTTGTTGAAAGCGGTGGTGATGGACGCACGCTCACCTATGGTGAATTGTCTGGCCTTTCGGCTCGAATGGCCGACTTTTATCAAAGTCACGGTGTCCGGCACGAGGAACGCGCTGCCATGATCACCTTCGATACGATTGACTATCCGGTATTATTCTGGGGTAGTCTGAAAGCAGGCATTGTGCCCGTTTTGGTCAACACTTTACTTTCCGCCGATGGATATCGCTTTATTTTGGAGGATAGCCGCGCCCGGATACTATTCATCTCGGCACCACTGTTCGACCTGGTGCGTGATTTTCTGGATGAGCTACCGCAGCTTGAACATGTGTTTATCGTCAATGGTGAAGTGGCGGGATTACCTGCTTTCGATCTCACACTTAAAGGCCATGAGACCAGTGAACCTTTTGATGTTTCACCGGACGATACCGCCTTTTGGCTTTATTCATCGGGTTCTACCGGCACACCCAAGGGGGTGTGTCACCTGCATTCCAATTTGCAAGCGACCGCCGACACCTACGGTGAGCAGGTTTTAGGCATTCGCCAAGATGACGTAACCTTTTCCGCCGCCAAACTGTTTTTTGCCTATGGGCTCGGCAATGGCATGACATTTCCGATGGCTGTAGGCGCCACTGCAATACTATTCGCCGGACGGCCAACGCCGGATACTGTGCTGGCCGTTATCGCCGAGGCCAGGCCAACGCTTTATTTCGGCGTGCCAACGCTTTATGCCGCATTGCTTGACACACTTAAGGGCAGCAAACCGCCGGGCGTTGACAGGCTGCGCCTTTGTGTTTCAGCCGGCGAGGCCCTGCCCGCCAATATCGGCGAACAATGGCACAATCTTTTTGGCGTCGATATTCTCGATGGCATCGGCTCAACCGAGATGCTGCATATTTTTCTTTCCAACCAGCCCGGCAAAGTTGCCTATGGCACATCAGGTGTTGCGGTGCCTGGCTATCAATTGCGGCTGGTTGACGAAAATGGCGTCGACATTGACGACGGCCAGATTGGTGAACTGCTGGTCAACGGCCCTTCTTCAGCGGAAAAATACTGGAACCAAAGGCAGAAATCGCGCGATACTTTTGAGGGCAACTGGACCCACACCGGTGACAAATATCATCGTCGCGAAGATGGCAATTATGTCTATGACGGGCGCACCGATGATATGTTCAAGGTCTCTGGCATTTGGCTTTCACCATTTGAAGTGGAACAGGCGCTGGCAAGCCATCCCGATGTGCTGGAAGCGGCCGTGGTTGCCAAAGCCGACGACAATGATCTGATAAAACCCAAAGCCTATGTTGTGCTCAATTCCGGCGCCAATGCCGACGAAGTTGCTGGCGAGTTGAAGGACTTTGTCAAAGACAAGATCGGCAAGTGGAAATATCCTCGCTGGATCGATATTGTTGATGATCTGCCGAAGACCGCCACCGGTAAGGTGCAGCGCTTCAAACTGCGCGATGGCTGATGAATGAACTAGCCAAGGAAAAGCAATTCAGCTGGCGGTCAGGTGAATGGGGTTTTCTCACCGTCGGCGATCAGCGGCTTGAGGCCTGTTGCTGGGGCCCACCGCCCGGTCAGGCGCCGACCGTTGTGTTGCTGCACGAGGGTCTTGGTTGTGTTGCGCTGTGGCGCAATTTCCCCAAAAAGCTTGCTGCTCGCACCGGCTTCGGGATCTTTGCCTATTCACGCCAGGGCTATGGCCGTTCCACCGCGCGCGCGATCAAACGCCCGCTCGATTTCATGACCATTGAGGCCGTGGATATCCTGCCACCGGTGCTTGATGCAATCGGCTTTGAACATGGCATTTTGGTCGGCCACAGCGATGGTGCCTCTATTGCCGCCATTCATGCCGGTGCAATGAATGATCCCCGCGTAAAAGGTATTGCGTTGATGGCGCCGCATTTTTTTATTGAGGAGAAAACCCTGTCGTCAATCCGCCAGGCCAGACAAGCCTTTGATCACGGTGATCTGAAAGATAAATTCGCCCGCTATCACAATGATGCCAAGGCGACCTTTTACGGCTGGAGCGACGCCTGGCTCGATCCGGAATTCAAACACTGGGATATCACCAACTATCTTGCCGGCATTAAAGTGCCGGTTTTGGCTCTACAAGGTGCCGACGATCAATATGGTACCATCGCCCAGATTGAGGTGATTAGCGACATGCCTGGCAATCGGGTAAAAACGCATATGCTCGCCGACTGCCGTCATGCGCCATTTCTTGAGCGGCCCGAAATCACCCTTTCGCTGATTGCAAATTTTGCTCAGCAATCAATAACGAGGTGATACCAAGGAAAGTCAATATCAACTCCCCTTGGTATGAACCATTGTATCGGAGCATTCTTCATCCGGTACTAATTTGTCACTATTTCCGGCCCCATCAACATGGTTGGCAGGAAGGTTGAGATAAACGGCACATAGGTGACCAGGATCAGGAATATCATCATAATACCGACCCATGGTAACGCCGCTTTGACCACATCAACCACCGCCATGCGGGCAACGCCCGCCGTGACGAACAGGTTGAGGCCCACCGGCGGCGTGATCATGCCGATCTCCATGTTAACGACCATGATGATACCCAGGTGAATAGGATCGATCCCCAGCTTCATGGCAATCGGAAACACCAGCGGCGCGACAATAACCAGAAGACCGGATGGCTCCATGAACTGGCCACCGATCAACAATATCACATTGACGATGATCAGGAACACGATTGGACCAAAACCAGCCGCCAGCATTGCCTCAGTGATCATCTGCGGTATGCGCTCTTCGGTCAGTACATGCTTCAAGATCAGCGCGGTGGAGATGATAAACATCAACATGATGGTCAGTTTACCGGCATCAAGCAGGCTCTGTTTGGTATCCGGGTGGAACCATACGGTGAGCGGTGACCACGGTTTTTGCAGCAGGGAGATCTTTTCACCCCCGTCTTTGGTATGCAATGGACCCATATCGCGATAAACAAAATTGGCGATCAGGAAAGCATAGACCGCAGCCACTGCGGCCGCTTCGGTCGGTGTGAAAATGCCGCCATAGATGCCACCGAGAATGATGACGATGAGCAGCAAGCCCCATATTGCGTCACGGGCGGATTCATAAACCTCTCCCCATCCTGCCCAGGGTTGCGATGGCAGGCCGCGGAAACGGGCGGCAATATAGATACCGAACATCAACATCAAGCCCGCCAACAGCCCAGGAATCACACCCGCCAGGAACATCCGGCCTACCGAAACATCGGTTGCGGCCGCATAAACCACCATCACGATGGATGGTGGAATGAGAATGCCGAGTGTGCCCGCGTTACAGATAACCCCAGCGGCGAACGACTTGGTATAGCCAACCTGGACCATACCGGCGATGACAATGGTGCCGATAGCCACCACAGTGGCCGGAGAAGAACCGGAAAGGGCCGCAAACATCATACAGGCAAAGACCGAGGCGATAGCCAGCCCGCCCTGAAAATGGCCAACCACAGCAATGGCGAAACGGATAATACGCCGGGCCACACCACCGGTGGACATGAAAGTTGACGCCAGAATGAAAAACGGGATCGCCAGCAATGTGTAGTGGCCATCAAAGGCGGAAAAAAGCGTCTGCGCCACCGAGGCCAGCGAAGCATCGGAATAGAGCATCAGAAAAATGACACTGGAAAGACCAAGAGATACGGCGATCGGCACACCGATGAGCATAAGGCTGATGACCAGCCCGAAGAGCAGAACAACGGTCATGAGTTTTTCTCCTCTTTTTCCATCCGCATCTCAGCGGCCGCCTCTTCCATCAACTCCTCAGCCTCATGGCTGGCAATCAAAAGTTCGCTTTTGCCGGTCAGCACATGCCAGCCGGCCATAATGAATCGCCAGGTCAAAAGCGCCATGGAAAGCGGCAGGACAAAATAGGGAATAAAGCGCGGTATCTTCTCATATCGCTCGCCTTCGTTCAGCCAGTCAGACATAAATTGCAGAAATCCGGGCATCGGAATATCTTCGGTCTCTAAAAACGCCCGCTTGCCGATGAAAGGTGCCCAGTAGTCCCATGAACCCTTTAACAGCAGGATAGCAAAGACGATGCAGGCGACCGTCGCGACCAGGGTGATGACTTTTTGAGTTTTCGAGGGGAAGGTTTTGACCAAAACATCAACCCCGATATGAAGCGAATGTTTTACGCCATATCCAATTCCCAACAACACCAGCCAGGCGAACAAAAAAACCGTTGCTTCCAGCGCCCACAGGATATTTGAATTGAAGATATACCGCGCCACCACATTGGCGAAGGTGATAAGGGTCATCAGACCGAGAAACACTGCAATCAGCGTTTCCTCAATCTGGTCAATGGTTCTATTGAAAGCCCCTGGTTCATGGCTGGTCATTATTTCCCCCTTATCAGTAGCAAAAAATGCGCGGCTGTAGTTTGCACCCGCGCATTCGTTTTAGCAATTTGAACCAAATTTAGTCAATTCGTGGCGTTGGCAGCCTGTGCGGAGGCGATAGTATCGGTACCTACGTCACCCTCGAACTTGGCCCAGACGGGTTTCAGTGCTTCGACCCATTTTAGCCGCTGATCTGCTGTCAGCGTGCGTACCGTAGAACCGGCAGCAATAACCTTGTTTTTGTTATCCTCGTTGACGGCGGTCGATTCACCATTTCTGGTGTCGGTCACTTCTTCGAGGATTTTGGCAAATTGGTCACGCACGTCAGGCTTCAATTCTTCCCACCACTCGGTAGAAGTCACAACGAGATAATCGATGATACCATGATTGGTTTCGGTTACACCATCCTGCACTTCGAAGAACTTCTTGCCATAGATGTTTGACCAGGTGTTTTCCTGTCCGTCGATAACCTTGGTTTGCAGGCCGCCATAGACTTCCTTAAACGACATCTTCTGCGGGTTGGCGCCGAGCTGCTCGAACTGGGCAACCAGCACATCAGAATTCTGCACCCGGAATTTCAAACCCTTGGCATCCTCGGGATTAATCAGCGGTTTTGAGGCCGACATCTGTTTCATGCCATTGTGCCAGAATGCCAGACCTTGCAGGCCGCGGCGCCTCATTGAATCTTTCAGCTTCTGCCCGCCTTCCGATTTTTGAAAACGGTCAACCGCATTGACATCGGTGAACATGAAGGGCAAGTCAAATATTCTGAATTTCTTGGTGAATTTTTCGAACTTCGACAGCGAAGGTGCGGCCAGATGAACGTCGCCGTTAAGCAGCGCCTCTAGCACCTTATTATCGTTGTACAGGCTGGAATTGGGAAATACTTCCATGCATGCCTTGCCGTTCATTTCCTCATTCACCCGCTTGGCAAGCAGCGAAGCGGCAATGCCCTTGGGGTGTTTGTCGGTATTAGTGACATGAGAGAACTTGATCACCACTTCGCCATCATCACAAGCCGCAAGTGCTCCGCTCGCGGAAAAGGCAAGCACACTGGCCGCCAGGGTCGTAATTAGTTTGATACGCATCGGTTATCTCCATAAATCGCGTCACGCCAGCTGCATTGAACAGGCCAGCAAACCTCTGCATTGACCGGCATCAACACCGTTAACAAGTCGTTAATCAATCAATTTTGCCGATTTTCGAACAAATTTCAACCAAATGGGTGGATTTGGTAACATCGCCAGCAAATGGTGGGCATGAATCGAAACAAACCACCGTTGATTGTCAGTCGCCGGGTACGCGGCCAACAAACTCATTTCGCTCCAGCCCGTATTTACGCATCTTTTCATAGAGCGATTTCCGCGACAGGCCCAAAGCCTCATAGGTGTCTTTCAACACGCCGTTGTGAACGCCCAGTTCGGTGGCTATTATTGTCTTTTCGAACGCCGATACCCGCTCCGCCAGGCTGCCTGCCCTGGTTTCGACCTGTCCGATATTTTCGCTAATGCCATTTAACCCAAGCACAAATTGGTCGGCTGCATTTCGCAGTTGCCGCACATTACCCGGCCACTCGCGCGCGCTCACCATCGACAAAACAGAAGCGGGAATTTCGGCGAAATCACGGCGATAGCGCCGTGCCGCCTCGTTGGCCAGCTGAATGAAAAGCCGCGGTATATCTTCCCGGCGCATCGACAAGGGCGGAACCTGCAGGGTCATGCCGTTTAACCGGTAATACAGATCATCGCGAAAACGGCCGTGGGCGACCTCCTCTTCCAGGTCGACCTTGCTTGCGGCGATAAACCGGATATCCAATTCAACCAGCTCGTTCGAACCAAGTCTGGATATGGTTCTTTCCTCACAAACCCGCAGCAGCTTGATTTGCAGATCAGGTGGCATGATCTCGATTTCATCAAGAAACACAGTGCCGCCACGGGCGTGTTCAAACTTGCCATACCGCGCCCGCAGCGCGCCGGGAAATGCGCCGATCTCATGGCCAAACAATTCGCTTTCCATTTGATCGGCAGGTATTGCGCCGCAATTGATGGCAACGAACGGTTTATCGGACCGTGAACTGAGCGCGTGCAGTGCCCGGGCCACCACTTCTTTGCCGGTTCCGGTTTTTCCGACGATCAAAACATCGGTGTCGGTGGGAGCGACGGCACGAATGGTTTTGCGCAGGTCGATCATCACCTGTGTTCTGCCGGTGAGCCTGGTCTCCAAGTCATCGCGATTGGTCAGACTGGAGCGCAATGCCCGGTTTTCAAGGGTCAGTCTTCGCTTGTCGATGGCCCGGCGCACTACTTCGGTCAAATGGTCCGGCGCGAACGGTTTTTCGATAAAATCATAGGCACCAGACCGCATCGCATCGACGGCCATTTGAATATCGCCATGCCCGGTGACCAACACAACAGGCAATTCAAAATCGATCTCAAGCACTTTTTGCAGCAACTCAAAGCCACCCATATTGGGCATGCGAATATCTGAAACGACTATGCCGCGAAAATTGCGTGTTATATTTTCCAACGCTTCCACCGCAGATGCGAAGCACAGGGCTGAAAGGTCAGCAAGTTCAAATGTTTGTAATGCGGCCAGTCGCAAGTGTTCTTCATCATCGACGAATATGATCTCCGGTGTGGCCAAGTTTATGTTCATTCAGCCGCAGTCTTTATCGAGTGTAATTTTGCCAGGCCGACAGTAAATACCGCACCGCCTTCAAGATGGTTGGCCGCAGTTAAACTGCCACCAAAATCCTGGACAATATTGTATGAAATAGAAAGGCCCAGACCCAGACCTTTGTTGACATCCTTGGTGGTGAAAAAGGGATCGAAAACCTGTCGGATTATCTCATCATCAATTCCCGGCCCATAATCCCGCACATTGATATTGACCTTGTTATCCAGCACCTCAACATCGACATGGACCGTGTTGCCCGGGTGTTTTTCCATGGCATCCAGTGCATTGCTGATAAGGTTGATCAAGACCTGTTGCAACCGTACAAGACCGGCTTTGACGGTGAGATCGGGATCAAACGGTTCCACCACCAGTTCCACCCCGGCATTACGCAGCCGGGCACTTAAGATGCGGGTTGCAACTTCAATAGCGTCCAGCAATTTGGCACCATCGACCTTTTGTTTGGGGCGGCGGGCAAAATTCTTCAGATGATTACCCAGTTCAGCCATACGATCGGCCATTTCGGATATTCTCCTGATGTTTTCGCTCGCCTTTTCTGTTTTATCCCGTTGCAGATAAGTGCGGGCGTTGTCGGCATATGATTTTACCGCTGCAAGCGGCTGGTTAAGTTCATGAGAAAGGGCCGCCGACATCTGCCCCAGAGCAGCAAGTTTACCGGCTTGAATGAGCTCTTGTTGGGTTGAGCGCAGTCGTTCTTCCGCTTGCGTGCGCTCTTCCACTTCGCGTTTGAGATTGTGATTGGCCTCATTTAGATCATGGGTGCGCAAAACAACCCGATTTTCAAGTTCATCCTGGGTCTGTTTTTGCAATTCGATGCTGCGCATCAATCGAGCCCGCCGTTGCAGCACCAGCCCACCTGCCAGAAATGCCAACAAGATCAGCAGCAGTACAATAGCCATGGTTGTCAGTGTTCTGCCGGTGGCGATGGCCTTTGGGGTCAGAACCTGCAACTGCCATCCGGCATCTTCCATAAAGACTTCGCTGACAATAAACCTTTGCGGATTACCATCGACCGGGATTGTCATAATGAAGCCGCCATCATCGGACCCCGATCCGGTGACACGAATCGGCAATTTTTTCAGTCTGTCGAGCGGATAGCGCCTTGAACTGGTGATCTCTCTGATCGATTTATCAGACAGGGGATGGATCAATCCAAACAGCCATTCGGCCTCGCTGGTCATGAACATGATGCCGTTTTTGTCTGTCACGATGACTTGCGTCTTCGAGCTTCGCCAGCTTTCCTCCAGGTTTTCGACCCCGATCTTAACCGCGACAACCCCGGTAGTTTTTCCCTCGTCGCGCACCGGAGCAGAAAAATAATACCCTCGCACCAATGACGAAATGCCGAGTGCGAAAAACCGCGCCTCTTTTCCCGCCAGCGCGTCAATAAAATAGGGCCGGTAGTTAAAGTTCTGGCCGATGAAGGAGAAGGACTGATTGTGATTGCTTGATGCAAGCGTCAAACCTTGCTGGTTCAAGACATAGACATCGGAAGCACCCACATTTTTGGCAATTTCTTCCAACTCGGTGTTAACCCTGCCAACCAGCGATACATCGTCGGGGTGTTTTAATAAAAGCCTGATATCGTCCTTATCAGCGACCAGTTTGGGGACCAGTTCAAACCGCATCAATGCGCCGCGCAAACCGGCCACCACCAGCCGCAGCGTGCTTTCATTCTGCAGTGCTGCCTGTCTTAAAAAATAACGTTCGGTTATTGCGTAACCATACCAGCCAGCGGTCAGCAGCAAGACCGATATGAGCAATTGGCTCAGGCGATAATTCTTCAAAAGGTTCATTGGTCGAGCATATCACTGCCTGATAGTGATTGGCAAAGCCATGGATGATATAGCTGGACACCTTCAAAATGATTCGATCAGTACTCTCTTCGCTCACGGCGGGCGCTGCCCGGGCCTTTGCGGGGGCGGCACAAAGGCGCCGGTCGCTGTGCGCTCCTGATGAGCCATGATTACTTTAAAGTAATCATGCTATACCAACTGCAACAAGGATCAACCTGTGCCATCGTCATTTGCCGACTTGATCGGCGGACCTTTAGCAGAACAATTGGGACTTGTGGCCAAAGGTTGGCCGGTCAAGCGGGCCAATGACGCCTGGTTTTTTGGTGAGCCAAATCTCACTGACCAGCGGCCCAGACTTTTTCTGCAACGCGGCGAAAGTTACCACCGAGGATACCGCAGATATCATCATCCCCAAAGCCATCGCCAGCCAGCAATTCTGCAAGTGCCGGAAGCTGTGCCGGGCCGGCATGTTTGATACCGGGAGTATCGTATTGTTGCCCATTTGGCCAAAAGTCCGGCCGGCTTTGCAAAATTGTGCCCACGTCTATTTCAAGTTTCGGCGAATAGTCGAGTCCGATGCCCACGTGGTCGGCTCCTACAAGGTCGCTGACATGGCGGATGTGGCGCATAAGGGCTTGGTTGTCATCGACATTATCACCCAGGAATATTCCCATACCATTGATGCCGACCACCCCACCAGTTCGGGCGCATCGGGTGATTTGATCATCATCGATATTGCGCTGATGCGACCAGATGGCGGTCGGGTTGGAATGGCTGAAGACCACCGGCTGCGATGACCGATCGATTACTTCCATCGAAGTTTTGTGACCCGCATGGGAACAATCAACTATTATTCCAAGCCGGTTCATTTCCTCGACAATTGCCCGGCCGAATTCGCTTAAGCCGGCATCATCATCATGACAACCGCCCGCCGCCGCATTATTCAAATTATAGGCAAATAGCATCTGCCGCACACCGAGCGTATGGTATACGCCGAGCATATTGATATCGCCGTTTAACGCATTCATGCCTTCAATATCGAACGAAACCGCCAGTCTGCCGCTTTGCTTTGCCCGTTCAATTTCGGCGATTGATCCGACCACCGCAAACCGGTCTGTGTGGTCGTATAACCAACGCCGATAGGCGGCGAGCGTCGCCAGCGTTTGTTGCCAGTCCATAACGTCGAAGCCGACATTGATGCTGACATAATTGACGCCGCTGACCCGCCATTCCTCAAGCAGCGAAAGATCAACGGAAGCGCTTGGGAAGACGCCCGCATGAGCATCCCACACAATCTGTTCGGCACAAGGTTTTATCACTGGCTGTCTTGTCATATTGGCTACCTCCCGCATCAGCCTTCAAGCGACGGCAGACGCAATTCGCCTTCCAGCACTTTGGTGGCTACACCGCCCACCTGCAGCCGGTCAATAGCACCATTACTCATCGTAACAATCGAATGAAGAGTGCTTGGACGTTCAATCTCGATACCCTGTTCGGCGACGACAATGATTTTGCCCTCATGGGTTTCTGCCACCAAATTGTGATGGACGAGATAGGCCGTCAACGCCGCATTGGTGGTGCCGGCGGCGGCCGATTCGGCCACGCCAACCGCTGGACAGAAATCACGAACATGAATTTGCGCGCCGGGTCTTTCAACTTCCAGGCAAAATATCGCAACGGTTTCAAAGCCGTGCTCGTGGCAATAGTGCGCCAGGGCGGCAAAATCAGGCGTAATGCGGCGCATGGCGTCAAGCCCGGTAACCGGGATAACCAAATGAACAAAGTCACCAATTGCGGTTTCAAACGGCAGCTCGAGGTGAAAATCGGCGACAGCAATGCCAAGCAGGCCCGCCAGAATTTTCCGGTCGGGCTCATCACGGCGAAATTCTGGTGGCCGGATATCGAGCATCACACTGGCCCGGCCATCTGACCGGCGGTGTAACTCCACCGCCGCGGTGGCTGCCGGCAGCACCAGTTCGGCGGAAATATGGTCATCGCCGTTCCAGTTGAGCACACCACGTTCGAGCATTAAGGTCATCAGACATATCGTGCCGTGGCCGCACATCGGATATTCACGAACCGTTGACTGAAAGCGAGCGGAAATCCTGTTGCCATCGTGGCCGGCAACAAAACAGGTGGCCGGAAAACCCAATTCCCGGGCGATTTTCAGCCTTGTTTGTGCAGAAAGACCAGCCGCATTTGAAACTATTGCCGCCTGGCTGCCCCCAAAAGCCAAATCGGAAAAAGCATCGTAAAGAGCGAAAGGCAGCGATGTCATGGCGCGATCCTGATCAACTCGGAACTAGTCACATTATTGGCTTTTGAAAAAGTTGCAATGGTGATTTTTGCGCCTGATTCACCGACAGGGTGATAAACGCGCGGCTTGTACCGTGGGCCCGATATCAAACACCAAGGTACCGGTCCAGCGTTGCTTTATCCTGGCGCAACGCGTCGGATGCACCTGCCCATACGATCCTGCCACGTTCGATGATGAAGTTGCGGTCAGCGATTTTCAGCAGATCGGAGAGATTTTTGTCAACCACCAGGATAGACAAGCCCTGATCACGAATACGCTTGATCGCATCCCAGATTTTACGCCGCACCAGGGGCGCCAGTCCTTCCGTTGCCTCATCCAAAATGAGCAGCGTTGGATTGGTCATCAACGCCCGGCCGATGGCCAGCATTTGTTGTTCACCGCCCGACAAAAGATTGCCCATCGAGCGGCGACGCTCTCCAAGTTCAGGGAAAAGCGCGTAAATCTTCTTCACCGTCCAGGGGTCATCGAAGCCAAGATGATTGCTGGCCGTCGCCACCAGGTTTTCCTGCAGCGACAAATTGGGGAATATCTGCCGACCTTCCGGCACCAGCCCGATACCCAGATTGGCAATCTTGAACGACAGGCGATCAACCAGTTCCACGCCCTCGAAAATAATCGACCCGCTGCTCGCCGGCACAATACCCATGATTGAATTGATGGTAGTGGTTTTGCCCATGCCATTGCGGCCAAGCAGCGTTGCTACCTGGCCCTTGGCGACCTCGAGATCAACCCCGAAAAGCGCCTGGCTATTGCCATAATGGGTGGTGAGACCGTTGATCTGGAGCATAACCTACTCCTCGCCCAGATAGGCATGGCGCACTTGGCTATTGGCGCGAATGGCATCCGGCGATCCAGTGGCGATTATTTTGCCATAGACCAGCACCGAAATCCGGTCGGCAAGGGCAAATACCGCATCCATGTCATGTTCGATCAGCAAGATTGTGCGTGCGCCTTTTAGTGATTTCAAGAAGTCCACCATAGTAGTGGATTCTTCCGAACCCAGACCGGCCATGGGTTCGTCAAGCAACATCAATTCGGCCTTCGAAGCCAGCGCAATGGCTATTTCCAACTGCCGGTGTTCACCATGAGAAAGCGCTGCCGCCGATTGCTCCGCACGCTCATCAAGCCCCACTTCCCCAAGTGCTGCCAATGCCTGTTCACGCAGCCGGGTGACACTGCGGGCCGGCTTGATAAAGCGAAAGGAGTGACCGTCATGGGCCTGGATGGCGAGCGCCACATTGTCGATTATCGGCATCGACATAATCAGCGATGTGATCTGAAACGACCGGGTGATGCCAAGTTTGGCGCGGGCGTATGCCGGCATGCGGGTGATGTTGGCCCCGTTGAGCCGTATCTCCCCCTGATCAGGTTTGAGCACGCCGGAAAGTTGAGAAATCAGGGTGGTTTTTCCCGCACCGTTGGGCCCGATGATGGCATGCAATTCGCCTTTTTTCACTTCAAGGTCGACATTGTCGGTTGCTGCCACACCACCGAAACTTTTTCGAAGCTTTGATACTTCCAGCAAGGTCGTCATCTCAGCGCTCCTTGCCGGTTAGCAAGCCCATCAAGCCGCCGCGCACAAACAGCACAACGATAATCAGCATTAGACCGAACGGTAGATGCCAATAGATGGTGAAACTGGAGAGGATTTCCTCAAGCAGAATAAATATCATTGAACCGAGAACCGGGCCTAGCGTCGTTCCCGCACCACCCAGAATGACCATGAATATCAATTCACCCGACCGGGTCCAGCCCATCATTTCCGGTGAAATAAAGGTGGTGAAATTGCCCAAAAGTGCGCCGGCAAAACCACACATTGCACCAGAAATCACATAGGCTGTCAGCCGGTATAAATAGGTGTTGTAACCAAGCGTCACCATGCGTTCATTGTTGTCCTTGGCACCTTGCAGCACCATGCCGAAACGCGAGCGAACGATGGTTCGCACGATAAATATTACCGCAATCAACGAAACATAACTGACCAGATAAAGCTGCAGTGGCTGGTCGAGATTGGCCGCCGGTAACTCCGAGCGAATGTCGATCACCAGTCCATCGTCACCGCCATAGGTTTCCATTGACACAAACAAAAAGAAGATCATTTGCGCAAAGGCCATGGTGATCATGATGAAATAAACCCCCTTGGTGCGCAGACAAATGGCGCCAGTGACAAGCGCAAACAATGCCGAGATGATCACCGCCAGCGCCACATGGAACAAACCGCTATAGGAGGCGATCGCATCCCACTCACCATAAGTGCCATGATAGACGGGAATGCCGACACAATAGGCCCCTATTCCGATAAAAGCGGCGTGGCCGAACGACACCAAGCCGCCATAGCCAAGAATAAAATTGAGGCTAACGGCCGCAATCGCCAGAATAACGAGGCGACTGGCGAGGTCGAGATAGAACAATTGGCCGGACCAAAATAGCAACGGCGGCACAATTGCCAGCAATATCAAAACAGCAATGGTTATCCGACCGGTCCGGTCTTTAGCCCCAAACATTCAGCGCACCTTCGGAGGAAACAGGCCCTGGGGGCGGAAAGCCAAAATTAGGGCCATGAGTATGTAAATAAGCATTGCGGAAACCGCCGGAGCTGATGTTTCCGCTGCTTCCGTGCTCATCACCAGCGTGAACAGATCGTCCAAAAAAGATCGGCCCAGCGTATCAATCAGGCCAACAATCAACGCCCCGATAAAAGCGCCTTTCATTGAGCCGATACCACCGATGATTATGACCACAAAGGCGGTGATGATGATTTCGCTGCCCATACCAATGGAGGCCTCGGTGATCGGTGAAATCAGCATGCCCGCAAGACCGGCCAGCACCGCTCCTAGGGCAAATACCAGACCGAAAAGCAACTGAATATTGATGCCGAGCGCCGAGACCATCGTTCGGTTTGAAGCGCCAGCGCGGATCAGCATGCCGAGCCTGGTGTGGTTGACCAGCCAAAACAGACCCGATGCAACCGCAAGGCCGGTGCCGATGATCAACAGCCGAAAGGTCGGCACCACAACACCATTGAACAATTCTAGTTGGCCATCCAGCCACAACGGCAATGGCACCGCGAAACCAGCCGGCCCCCAAATCAGATGGGCAAGAGTATCGATTACCAAAATGAGGCCAAAGGTCGCCAAAACCTGGTCGAGATGATCACGCTCATAGAGATAGCGCGCCACACCGCGTTCGACCGCATATCCGGCAACCGCTGTCACCGGCAGGGCCAACAGCATGGCCAAAAGATAATTGCCGGTCGCAAGGGTAAGCGTCGCGCAGACAAAGGCGCCGATCATATAAAGCGAACCATGGGCCAGATTGACAAAATCGAGAATGCCAAAAACCAGGGTCAAACCCGAAGCAAGCAAAAACAACAGCAAGCCCAGTTGCAAGCCGTTGAGCGTCTGGATGAACAGGAGTGTTACGTCCACTTTAGCCGGGTCCGAAGTCTCGTTGTCTCAATCTGCCGGAGCCAATGAGCCCCGGCGGATATTTCGAATAACGTACCGCCTATTTCAGCGCACAGTCCTTGGCATAGGAGTCCTGATGGTTCTCATACACGGTCTTTACGACCTTGGTAGTCCAGTTGCCATCGTCATCTTTGACAACTTCACGCAGATAGAAGTTCTGGATCGGCATATGGTTGTTGCCATAGGTGTATTTTCCGCGAACCGAATTGTAGTTCGCCGACTTCATGGCGGCGCGCAGGCCGTCCATGTTTTTCAAGTCACCACCGACCGCTTCAACCGCTGATTTGATCAAGAACATCGAATCATAGGCCTGCGAAGCATAGAAGGATGGATAGGAGCTGTGCTTTGCCTTGAAGTCGGCAACAAACTTTTTGTTTTGCTCGTTATCCAGTGACGGGTCCCATTGCTGGGTCATGCGTGAGCCGAGCACACCTTCCATTTTTGCAGCCTGCAACTTTGGCAGACTGATGCCATCAACGGTGAAGGTGGTGTAGAGAGGCATGACACTTTGCATTCCGGCCTGCTGATACTGCTTGATGAAAGCACCCCCGGCCTTACCCGGATAGAAGACGAAAATACCTTCAGCACCTGATGCCTTGGCTTTCGCCAGTTCGGCGGAAAAATCCAGTTGACCCGGCCATTTGGTAAAGTCCTTGCCCTTGATCTCGCCTTTGAACGTGCGTTCCACCCCGGCAACCATGTTCTTGCCGGCGGCATAGTTTGGCGCCATGATATAGATCGATTTGACGCCCTGCTGATTGAGCACTTCACCCATCGCCATCGGCGTCTGGTCATTTTGCCAGGAGGTGGAGAAGAAATTTTCGTGGCACAGTTTGCCAGCTATCGGCGACGGGCCGGCATTGGCGGAGATCAGGAATTTGCCCGCATCGAGCACCGATTTGCGTGACGCCAACAAAACGTGGCTCCAGATATAGCCGGCAACGAAATCGACATCATCCTGCTTGACCAGTTTGTCGGTAGCCTGTTTTCCGGTCTCCGGCTTGAAGCCATCATCGCCGAATATCACATTGACATCAAGATCGCCCATTTTGCCGCCCATGTGCTCAACCGCCAGATTGACCGCATTCTGCTGATCCTTGCCGATTACCGCGGCGCCGGTTGTCAAAGTTGTTACAAAACCGATTTTGACCTCGGCTGCCTGCGTCGAAACGCCTGTGAGCAATGTGGCGGCCAATGCCACCGTCAGATATTTTTTCATTGTCTTCCTCCCTGTGGATTCATTTTATGATCGTGTGTTTTTCCGTCCCCTTTGTCAATTTGTCGCGTATTTGAAGCCGGTTGGCTTCAAATTGCAACGAAATTATCAAATTGGTGCCCTGCCTCAATCTTAAAGACGCATTATAGTACCTATTTACAGTATTTTACGCGCGGTTTGCGCACTTTTTGTCACGATCACCCTTGGAACCGGCTCCTGACACGATTTGCTTTAAGCACTAAATTATTTTCTGCAAGCCTCAAATACCGAGGAGCCGAAGCTGAGCCCACATAAATGTGATCACCAAGGGCTGATACATCCGCTATGTATCAGCTGATCACCTGTGCTGCAAAACTGATACCAAGGGAACTTAGTATTGACCGTGAAAACAAGCAAAACAAGTTTTTTTTGGGGGCACGTCTGGTGCTTCATACCGGTGGTGCGATACATCGCGATCCTGTTGATTATGATTGTTCAGTCGTCAATAGCGACTGCGGCCAGCAAAGACAATGGTTCGATGAACCCTCGCATGGCCAACGCACCGTCGCCTTATCTACAAATTCACGCCACCGATCTGGTGCAATGGTATCCCTGGGACGAGGAAGTCTTTGAACTGGCGCGCAAACTCAAACGACCATTGATGGTTTCATTTGGATATACCGCTTGCCACTGGTGCCATGTGATGCAGGAGACCCACTTCATAGTACCGGACATCGCCAAGTTGATTAATGACAATTTTATTCCGGTTATCGTCGATCGCGAACGGCGGCCGGTGCTCGACGAAACCTATATGCTGGTTACCGAAGTGCTGACCAATCGGGGTGGCTGGCCGAACACCGTCTTTATGACCCCTGAGCAAATACCATTCTACGGCACCGGCTATATTCCGGCTGACCGTTTTCGGAAGATTGCCAAAGCCATAAATGAAAGCTGGCGCAATGAACGGGAGGCGGTTGTTGCCGAGGGAGCCCGCCTTTCTGATTTGCTGCAAAACTATATGACGCGCCGGGAGGAAGCGCGGGAGCTAGACGCAAAATTTTTGTCTTCTGCAGCAAATGAACTGGCCGGCCAGTTCGATGAATTGGTTGGTGGCTTCGGTGGGGCACCAAAATTCTTCCAGCAATCGATGTTGATGTTCTTGTTGCAGCAGGCCGAACGCGACGGCAATCAACAAGCGCTGGAGGCCGTCGAGCTGACCCTGCATTCAATTATCACCGGCGGCATTCACGATCATATTGAAGGTGGTGTTCACCGCTATTCGGTCGATCCCGCCTGGCGCGTGCCGCATTTTGAGAAAATGCTTTATGATCAGGCGCTTATGAGTGAGATTTTTGCCGAAGCCTATCGCGTCACCGGCAAGCGGGAATTTGCCAATATGGCACGACGAATTGCTGATTATGTACTGGCCGATCTGACCGCGCCCGGTGGCGGTTTTTACGCCACCCGGGATGCCGATTCCGAAGGAGAGGAAGGAACCTATTATGTCTGGTCGAAACAACAACTGACCGACGCGCTGGGGAGGGAGGACGCAACCTATGCGATTAATCTCTTCGAACAGGTGCCAGATGGTGAACTGGCAGAAAAGGTAATTCTCAACCTCGATAATGTCAGCAGCGAAAGCGTTGCGCGTGTCGACACTATTTTGACCAAACTGGCCAGTGTTCGCGCCAACCGAGCGAAACCCCGGCGTGACGAGAAGATTGTCACCAGCTGGAACGGCATGATGATCAAAGCGCTGGCTCGAACATCGCTGGTGCTGGACGAAGAAAAATATGCTGGGGCTGCCCTAAGGGCCGGAAATTTTCTTTGGCGAAATCTGCGAGCAAGAGACGGTGCGTTGATGCGCAGTTTTTTCGCCGGCAGCGCAGAAATCGAGGCTGAGCTTTCCGATTATGCCTGGCTGGCGCAGGCGTTTTTGGAACTTTATGATCTGAGCGGTAATGACCAATGGCTCGACCGCGCGAAAAAATTGCAGCGCGAAATGGAACAAAAATTTGCCGACCAAAAAACCGGCGACTATTTTTCTTCACAACACGCAGCCGGTTTCGCCCGGACAAAATCCCGTCAGGATTCTGACCTTCCATCGGCCAACGGCGTGGCGCTGGGCGTGCTGACGGCATTGGCCAATCGTGCGGGCGATCCGAAACTCCAATTGCAGGTCGAGAACCTGCTTGCCGCCCTTTCTGGTTTTGCCGCTAAAAACCCGGCCTCAGGCGCCTCGATCCTTGTTGCGGCAGACCACTATTTGCGCGGTCAAACGGGAGCCGTTCAATATGGCGGCGGCGGCGCTGTACGCGCCCTTGCCCGGCTTGATGAGGCGGCAAACAAGTTGTCGTTGGACATCAAGGTCGCAAAGGGCTGGCATATCAACGCCCACAAGCCGCTGGAGGATTATCTGGTCGCAACCCGTCTTGCGGTAAAAGGCGACGACGTTCAGTTTTCCTATCCCGATGCAAGAACTAAACAACTGGGCTTTTCCAAAACACCGCTGGCACTGCTAGAAGGCAATTTGCAAATCACCGCCGAAGGCGTCTCCGCCAAAGGCGCATCGATTTCAGCGATGTTGGAAATTCAGGCCTGTTCCGACGAAATTTGCCTGGCGCCCGACACTCTTACCTTCACCATCGCGCCACCCCATTTGCCGGAATAATCCGGCCAACACACGGGGCTATCAATGGTCGCTGGCATTGGTTAGTCCTGGATTTACCACTTACTTTAAGTTGATATTACCAAAAACCTGCCACATTGACACTCGGAATGCCTGCTGGAGTCATTGTGAGCATATATCCACCATCAAAAGCCCACCATGGTGAAAGCACCGAATTTGTGCTTGCCCGTGAGGATGCATTCGACTTTATGCACAGTGAATTCGCCGAATTGTTTGAAGCGAGCAAGTCAACCGCATTTCAACATCCGGGCTGGTTGGACGCTTTTTATCGCCATCTGCCACCCCATCGCGACGCCGAGAAGCTGATTGTCACCGGGCGTGACAGCATCACCGGCAGGCTTGCCTTTCTGCTTCCACTGATCAAGCGGTCAATCAAAGGTGTCGGCTTGGTTGAATCCTCCGACCTGGGCGTCAGTGATTATGTCGCTCCGATTATTCGCAGCGATGCGGTGCTGCAATTGCAAGCGGACGCTTCGCTGCCCAAACGCATCCCAACTATAATTGGTTCCTATGATCTGCTGCGCATCAAGCCAATTCGCGAAGAACTTATTTCCCACTGGCAACTGTTGTTTGCAGCCGAACCGCAATTGCTGGATTTTTCCGCCCATGAAACTGTGATGGAACAGCCCTACGCTCAATGGCGGCTTGAGGCATTGGGCAAGAGCTTTGCAAAAAATATCGACTACAAAAGCCGGCGCTTGGAAAAGGTGGCTGATGTCAGGATGGAGATTGTCACTCCCGATGAGGCGGAGGAGGCAATCTGCTTCATCCAGGAACAACGCAAAGGCCGTTTTGATGGCGATCTGATCCAGCAACAGTTCGTCCGTGAATTTTACACCGAAATTGCAAAAAACAGTAGCGCCGGCGGAATATCACGCACCTACCAATTATTGGCAAATGGCGAACGGGCGGGTGTTGTTTTCGGCCTCACCCATAATCATCACTATTACTACCTGCTGATCGGCTGCGACTACCCGACATTTGGCAAATATTCGCCTGGTCTGTTGCTCTATGACCGTATTATGGCGGACTGGCTTGAACAGGGTGGCAAGGTTTTCGACTTCACCATTGGCGATGAGCCTTTCAAGGCAAAATTCGCCGCCAAACCGACTGCAATGCATCAGATATTTGAGGCCGGCAGTCTGCTAGGGCGGCTGGTCAAGGCCGGAAATTCGATAAAGGGCCATCTAAACGGACTTTGATAAACGATGTTTAAAGTGGAGAGACAAGGTTGAGAAAAGATCGCGCATTCCTCACGAATTCGGTAATTGTTGCCGCCCATCCAGATGATGAGATCCTGTGGTTTTCATCTATTATGGAGGAAGTGGACAAAGTCATTATTGTGTTCCGTGATTTTTGGGCCGACCCCGAAATCGGGGCAAAACGGGCGGCGGCAATCGCCGAACTGCCACATCCCAATGTGGTCTGTCTGGCATTACCGGAACCAGGCTCTTACGGTTGCGCCAACTGGCAAAACCCGGAGCCATGCGATGTCGGGCTGAAATTCGGCGTGCAGTCTCGTTTGCGTGAACTTAAACGGCGGGTCAAGATTGCGGTGCCAATGCTTGACCCGAGCAAAAACACGCCGAGGCAGAGCGTTGCTGCAGCCTATCGGAAAAACTACCACGAAATTTACACAACCCTGGACAAGGAACTTTCCACTGTTGTGAACGTCTTTACCCACAATCCATGGGGAGAATACGGCCACGAAGATCACGTCCAGGTTTTCCGTGCGGTCGATGCGCTCAAAAAGAAGCACGGCTTTACCCAATGGATGAGCAACTATTGCACCAACCGCTCTCTGCCACTGGCGAAAATACACGGTGTCACCAAGCCGGCTGTCTATTTGAGGCAAAAGACCAACATTTCCTATGCCGAAGAGGTTGCCGCCGTCTACCGGAAACATGATTGCTGGACCTGGGACAAGGACTGGCCTTGGTTCGAGGAGGAGTGTTTTACGGAGGCTCCAAGCGAACAGGCTTGCTCTGGCGGACAAGAGCACCTTTTCCCGCTTAATTTTTTTTCGATCTAGTGGTTCGATTCCAACATTTGCCATAAGTACGAGCCGCTGGCGGATGCAAATGTTGGAATCGAACCACTAGCACCGTATTAGATTGCTTCAACACCACAACGTACGTACCATTCATCACCTGGGTTGGAACAATAACGTCAAGGCACCGTTGAAGTTCGGATCGATGGCCAGACACATTTTACCTGGTGTCGAGCAGCGCAGCTTTGCCGGTCTTTGCCATTGACCCTCGAACAATAAAACGCTTTGCTACCGGCAATTCGATGCAAAACCAGCACCACCCAGGAGATGACCAGTATGCCCGGCATGTTGACCCTTGAAAAACTGAAAGCCTTAGTTGCTGACGGCGCTATTGATACCGTTCTGGCCTGCCAGGTCGATATGCAGGGGCGATTGATGGGCAAGCGGTTTCACGCCCGGTTTTTTGTCGATAGCGCCCGTGAGGAAACCCATTCCTGCAACTATCTGCTGGCCACCGACATGGAGATGGAAACGGTAGAGGGCTATGAGGCAACCAGTTGGGAAAAGGGCTATGGCGACTATATTATGAAGCCTGATCTCACCACTTTGCGCCTCATCCCGTGGCTTGATGGGACCGCGCTGGTGTTGTGCGATGTGCTCGACCACCATAGCCATGAGGAAGTGCCCCATTCACCCCGCGCCGTACTAAAAAAGCAAATCGCCAGACTGGAAGAAATGGACCTTAAGCCAATGATGGCATCGGAGCTTGAGTTCTTCCTGTTCGACGATTCCTACGAGGAAGCCAAGGCGCTGGGCTATCGCGACATGCAGCTTGCGAGCGCCTATAATGAAGACTACCACATTTTTCAGACCAGCAAGGAAGAAGACGTCATGCGGGCTATCCGCAACGGCCTTTATGGTGCCGGCATTACGGTCGAAAATTCCAAGGGCGAAGCCTCCGCCGGCCAGGAAGAGATTAACGTTCACTACGCTGATGCGCTAACCATGGCCGACAATCACACCATCATCAAAAACGGCTGCAAGGAGATTGCCTGGCAGCAGGGCCGCGCCATCACCTTTATGGCAAAATGGGACGATGTGGCGGCCGGCTCATCTTCACACGTGCACCAGTCATTGTGGAGCCTTGATGGCAAGACACCGCACTTTTTTGATCAAAAAGCCGATCATGGCATGTCCGACCTGATGCGCCACTATTGCGCCGGATTACTCAAAAACGCCGGTGACATCACCTGGTTTCTTGCCCCGCACATCAATTCCTACAAGCGCTTTGCTGCTGGCACTTTCGCCCCCACCAAAGCAATCTGGAGCCTTGATAACCGCACCGCCGGATACAGGCTTTGCGCCGCCGACACCAAGGCGGTGAGAATGGAATGCCGGGTCGGTGGTTCCGATCTCAATCCCTATCTGGCATTTGCCGCCCTGTTGGCCGCCGGCATTGATGGCATCGAAAACAAACACGAATTGGAAGCGCCTTTCATCGGCGATGCCTATGGTGGCAGGCGGCTGCGCGAAATACCCAAAACCCTGCGCGCTGCGGCGGCACAATTGAAAAAATCGAAAGTGCTGCGCGCTGCAATGGGCGATCAGGTGATCAATCATTATGTGCGCTGTGCCGAATGGGAACAGCAAGCGTTTGACCAAAAGGTTACTGACTGGGAGATCAACCGCGGTTTTGAACGGGCATAATTTTTGCCTCGCCGAGCTGCCGTGTTAGCGCATGTTCTTTAGCACTGCATACACTTTGCCATTATCGACCAGGTGACCACTGGGATCGATTGCGTATGCCACTTTGGTGGCGCTGTGGCTCACATTGCCGCCAACTGTGAGCACGTGTGTGCTTGTAAAACCGGCCACAATATCGCAATGACTTTTGTATGCATCGTGTGTTGCGGCGTAGTCATATGTAACACCGGACCCTGAACGACTGCGGCAAACCATATCCCCGATCTCCGGCTTGTGCTCGTTCAAGCGGTATCCCCAATATGGTCCCGGATCGTTATCAAGTTTTCGTCTGATTGCCTGATTCACGTATCTTGAATGCGCTGCAGCATACTTGAAACCAGAGTGATCACCGGCGGTTCTGACACTATAGGAAATAAAAGCTGCCGACCACGGCACATCTCGATCTTTGCCATCGAGGTTCATTCCGATCGACTGCCAAAATTCGCCCACATACCGGTAATACGGGCTGTGGTGTTCCTTGCCTTTGCCTTTGTCAAAACGCAGCCATTGAGCGACACACTCGCGAGCCAGCGACTCTCTCGCATCGGTCACGCGATCCCGCAATGCGTTTTTGGAGATAAATACATTTTGGGTAAGCCCATCAATTTCTGCCCTGCACGGCATCCATCGGTCTCCAATCTGATCCCCGATAGCTTCGACCGGATGACACTGATTTAGGAAACCGACAATATTGTCTCCAAATCTTGGTTCAGATCTTACATTAACACCAAACACTCTGTAGTTAATTGCCATATCGGTCATCATCATCTCCACTTGTTTCTAGTATTATTTAATACTATCACATTTTTGGTTTCACTCCGTGAGATCTTTCACAAAGGTAGATCGACAGAAATAATATCACATCAGAAGAGAGTGTGAATTTATTTTAGGTATTACTATGAACAATGGTCAGATCAACGATTGGGAGATCAACCGCGGTTTTGAACGGGCATAAGCTCCGTATTATCGCTGGACACCTTCAAAATGAACCGATCAGTACTCTCATCGCTCACGGCGGGCGCTGCCCGGGCTTCTGCTGGGGCGGCGCAAAGACGCCGGTCGCTGTGCGCTCCTGACGAGCCATGATCACTTTAAAGTAATCATGCTATACAAAGTTGCCGCGTGATGGCCGCCTTCGGACGCAGATGAAATAGCATCGATAGCCCATTTTCTCTATCGTTGATCAAGGGCGCGGAATTTACCGACTATCGGTCATCACGGGTGGCAGCAATGAGCGAGAATAATCCAGACAACATGGTTCTCAATGATGGCTGGAGCGATCTTTCCCGTTTTCGGCCATTGCCCGACATCGACTTCGACGAACTTCATCGCTACCGGCTGCAGCGCATTCGCCAGGCGCTTAAAAAAACCGGGGCCGCAATGTGCGTGTTGGTCAACCCGATCTCCTTGCGCTATGCGGCCGGCTATCGCACCTACGCATTGTTTCAAGCGCACATTCCAACCACCTATCTGTTTGTTCCGATCGAAGGCCCGGTGGTAATCCACGGGGTTTATGGTCCACCGCCTAACGTCGACGAGGTGCGCCCTGCCCGGCCGATTTCGCTTTTTGATGGTGGATCGGAGCTGGCCGAATACGCCCGGCAATTCGCCGATGATGTTGTCAATTACCTTTCAGAACTGGGCACCGACAATCGCCGGGTGGCGATTGAATATGTCAATCCCAGTCTTACCCAGGCTTTGATGCAGCGCGGGCTAGAGGTGCTGGACGGGGTCAATGTTTCTGAGATGGCACGGGTGATCAAATCAAACGACGAGATCGAGTGCATGCGCTGGGCAATTGCTGTCGCCGAGCTTGGGATCGCCAAGATGAAACAGGCGCTTGGGCCGGGCGTATCAGAATTGCAATTGTGGGCATTGTTGAATTACGCCAATCTCGCCAATGACGGAGACTGGCACGATGGCCGCATGCTGGCCTCCGGACCGCGTATCAACCCATGGTGTCAAGAGGCATCGGACCGCCGCATCGAGGCCGGTGACCTGGTCGGGTTCGACACCGACATGATTGGCCCTTACGGATATTTCGCTGATATCTCGCGGACGTTCTTTTGCGGCCCGGGCACACCAAATAAAAGGCAAAAACAGCTTTACCGGCTGGCGCTTGATGAAATCGAACATAATCTGGCGCTGGTGCGGCCCGGCATCACCTTTAGCGAATTTCAGCAAGAGGCTTATATGCCGGCGGAAGAGTTTCATGAAAACGCCTATCCCTGCATTATCCATGGGGTCGGCATGTGCGATGAATATCCAAAAATCGCCCCGGCGTTTCGCGGCGACACGGCCTATGACGGGGTGCTGGAAACCGGCATGGTTATCTGCATCGAAAGCTATATGGGAGCGGTGGGCGAACCCTATGGGGTCAAGCTGGAACAGCAGGTACTGATTACCGATCAGGGTTATGAGATGCTTTCCACCTACCCGCTTGAGGAAATTCTGCTCGATTGATGCAGAAATACTAATCACAGAAAAAATTGCGCAAATTGGTCCGCCAATTGGACTTGGCAGCCTTGCCACCCTGTGCGATGACCGTTCGACAAAAGTTCGATCAATAGAAAATCGGGTTCATCAATGGCTGACGATGAATTGAGCCAGATCAGACAGGCGGTGCACAAACTGTGCGCAGGCTTTGGTGAAGGCTATTGGCGCAGGCTCGATGAGAAACGTGCTTATCCCACTGAATTTGTCGCCAAGCTCACCGAGGACGGCTTTCTCGGCTGTCTCATTCCGGAGGAATATGGCGGCTCCGGTATGGGATTGCGCCAGGCCTGCTTAATCCTTGAAGAGATTTCCCACGCCGGCGGCCACCCGGGTGCTGCCCATGCCCAGATGTATGTCATGGGTTCGCTGTTGCGCCATGGCAGTGCTGCGCAAAAAGGCCAATATCTGCCGGCCATCGCCAGTGGTGCATTGCGCTTGCAAAGCTTCGCCGTCACCGAACCGACCACCGGCACCGACACCACGGCGCTTAAAACCACGGCAAGACGCGAGGGTGACCGATACATCGTCAATGGCCAGAAGGTGTGGATAAGCCGGGTCGAACATTCCGATTTGATGCTCCTGTTGGCCCGCACCAAGCCGATTGAACAGCGCAGCCGCAAGAGCGACGGTCTATCGGCCTTTATCGTCGATCTGCGCCAGGCGGTCGGCAACGGCCTTACGGTCAAACCCATTGACGCGATGATCAATCATCATGCCTGCGAACTTTTCTTCGACGATCTGGCTGTTCCTGCGGAAAATCTGGTTGGTCGCGAGCACGAGGGTTTTAAGGTCGTACTTGATTCGATGAATGCAGAGCGCATTCTCATCGCTGCCGAGTGCATTGGCGATGCGCGTTATTTTATCGACAAGGCGGCCAATTATGCGAGCGAACGGGTGGTTTTTAACCGGCCAATTGGCAAAAACCAGGGCATCGCTTTTCCCATTGCCCAAAGCTATGCGCAAACCGAGGCGGCCGCTTTGATGGTCGACCGGGCAGCCGACTTGTACGATAGTGGAGAGCCATGCGGACCGGAAGCCAATATGGCCAAAATGTTGGCTGCTGACGCCTCAAGGGCGGCGGGCGATATGTGCATGCAGACCTATGGTGGATTTGGGCTTTCCAAAGAATACAATATCGAGCGGAAATTCCGTGAAACCCGGCTCTATCAGGTAGCGCCGATATCCACCAATCTCATTTTATCTTACCTGGCCGAGCACGTGCTCGATCTGCCGCGGAGTTTTTAATGAAACCACTTGCAGGCATATTGGTGGTGGCCATCGAACAGGCGGTGGCAGCGCCGCTTTGTACCGCCAGACTGGCGGACGCGGGCGCACGAATAATCAAGATAGAACGCCCCGGCGGAGATTTCGCCCGGCTTTATGATACGGCCGCCAAGGGCGAGAGTTCCTATTTCACCTGGCTCAATCATGGCAAGCAGTCACTGGTACTTGATTTCAAACAGCCGGATGACGCAGCCCTTCTGCGTAAATTAGTCACCAAGGCCGATGTGCTGGTGCAAAACCTTGCACCCGGCGCACTGGAACGGGCAGGCTTCGGAATTGAACAGCTGCGCACACGCCATCCCAGCCTCATCACCTGCACTATATCCGGTTATGGCGATGCGTCACCCATGCAGAACCGCAAAGCCTACGATCTGCTGGTACAGGCCGAATCCGGCCTGGTGGAAATTTCAGGCGGGCCAGGTGAACCCGGTCGCATCGGCATTTCCTTGTGCGATATCGGTGCCGGCATTACCGCCCATGCGGCTATTCTGGAAGCGCTGATATTGCGCCAGCGCACGTGCAAAGGCACCCGTCTTTCAATCTCTTTATTTGATGTCGCCGCCGAATGGATGAGCGTTCCCTATATTCATCAGGTTCACGGAGCGGGCGCACATGGTCGCGCCGGCCTTCACCACCCTTCGATTGCGCCCTACGGTGCCTATGAAACCGGTGACGGCAAGAAGACCATCCTGTCGATCCAGAATGAACGGGAATGGCAGCGTTTGTGTGCTGAAGTTCTGGACGATGCGATGATTGCCGTCGACAGCCGCTTTTCCTCTAATAACAACCGCGTTGAAAACCGCACTGCACTTGATGGAAAGATGGATAAGATCCTTCAAAAAATCGATGCGAACGAGTTCCGCACCCGCCTGCAAAAGGCCGATATCGCCTATGCGGGAATGAACAATGTGGATGATCTTGCCCGCCATCCGGCCCTGTGCCAACGCGGTATTGTTAATGCACGGGGCATCGAAACACCCTTGCCCGCGCATCCGGTTCGCTGGCCCGAGCAGCCTGATGCCGGCCATGCCCCGGTACCGGAGTTGGGGCAACACAGCCAGGAAATTCGCCGGGAATTCGCCTCATGAACCTCGATATCAAAAATCTTAGTCGATGGATCGACAAGCATGAGACGGTTGAAGATATCATCGATCTCGCCACCTGCCGGCGCATGGAGGCAACGCTTGATCAGCCCGCGTTGCTGAAAGACGGCGATCCCCTGCCACCGCTGTGGCATTGGTGTTTCTTCCATCAGGCTGCAAGGGCAAGCCTGCTCGGTCGTGATGGCCACCCTGAAAAGGGAAATTTCCTGCCGCCGGTTCCCCTGCCGCGACGCATGTGGGCTGGCGGGCGATTGCAGTTTGAAAACCCCTTGCCCATTGGCGCCAGCGCACAAAAAATCTCCACCATCAAGTCGGTGTCAGCCAAACAGGGCCGCGCCGGCCCGCTGTGCTTTGTCACCGTGGAGCACCGAATTACGCATCGCGGACATGTCTGCCTGATCGAGGAGCATGACATTGTTTACCGCGACGACCCCAAGCGGGATGACCCCAAGCCTTTGCCGCCACCGGCGGACCTCGATCCTGGTTACAATCGCACCATTGATCCCGACCCGGTAATGCTGTTTCGCTATTCGGCGCTGACGTTTAACGGCCACCGCATCCACTATGACCGCGACTATTGCCGCGATGTCGAAGGCTATCCCGGCCTGGTTATCCATGGGCCGTTGACGGCGACGCTGATGGCCGGTCTGGCGGTAGAAAATAACCCGGGTGGCCACCTGTGCGCGTTTGAATTTCGCGCCACTAGACCGCTTTTTGACACCGCGGCGTTTTCCATTGCAGGGTGGCGAAATAAACAGCACCAGGAACTTCAGGCCGTCAACCATGATGGTGGTCTGGCCATGAAGGCGAAAGCCGGTTTCGCCTGACAGCGGTCGGCAGCGCGAACGAATGGGCTTGCGGCCTGACGATATTTTCGCGATCCTGGTCAGATGAGAAGCATGCACCAAACTCCAGATATATTTCCCCAACCTGACGGGCCTGATTTTTCAATCGAGCAGCATTACGCCAGCAAAGGAAAAACCGCCATCGCCGGCGTTGACGAGGCCGGGCGCGGGCCGCTTGCCGGTCCTGTTGTTGCCGCAAGTGTGGTGCTTGACCGCGAAAACATCCCGCCGGGGCTGAACGATTCCAAAAAACTGTCGGCCAAAACGCGCGAGGCATTGTTTGACCAGATCCTCCAAACCGCTGCGGTTTCCATTGCCATAGTCCCGGCCACCACCATCGACCGCATCAATATTCGCATGGCCTCGCTGCTGGCGATGCGTAATGCCGTCATCGGTCTGCCGGTAATGGCGGATATCGCCCTGGTCGATGGCCGTGACCGGCCGCCCGGGCTTGATATCGACGTAAAAACGTTGATCAAGGGCGATGGCCGTTCGCTTTCAATCGCGGCTGCTTCAATTATCGCCAAGGTGGTTCGCGACCGGCAGATGGTGCTGACGGGCACGCTCTTTCCAAAATACGGTTTTGAAAAACACAAGGGCTATGGCACCAGGGCGCATTTTGAAGCTATCCGCCAACACGGCCCCTGCGCTTTTCACCGCATGAGTTTTTCACCAATGCGACAGGACTGAATTGATTATCAATGCCGGTTGCGCGGCATTCATTCTAGCCCAACACCAATTGGGATGTGCACGCTGAAATGGGCAAACTGAAATAAGGCGAACCGTCAGGCGTAGCAACTATGGCGAACCGTCAGGCGTAGCAAAAACCGGGATGAAGCTCAGTAAACCGCAACTGACCTTGAGCCAGCATTGACATCGTCGCCATCGAAGGTCTGATGTACGGACAATCTACCGAATTCAATTTGGATTGTTGGTTTACCCAAAACACATTCCTCAAGGTTATTTTGATGCCAACGTCAACCGACGATGATATCAATTTATTTCAAGCATCAATCTCCATGTATCTTTTAAAAAATTAACTATTTCGCTCTTGTTCGGCCTATTATATCCAAAGCACTCAATGAAGTTTTGTTTGAGTACAAATTATTTTTGCTCCACACATTTATCCGAACACCAGTTTTAACTTTTAGAATGCATGGAGAATACAACAATATTTTTTGAAAATGCTGGTGGTTGCAAAAAAAATGCCGATGTGTAGATTAACATAATCGAAGCCAGATAGTGAGAGTGCGAAAGGTCATGTCTATTGCTAACATCAAGCACCAGTCTTTTTTGCTCTTTGTCATTGTGTGTACGTTTTTCTTGCCACCGAGTTTGTCATGGGCCGATTCATACTCGGGTAAAACAAAAGTATTTTATGAAAGATCCCATGGAATCCAGGTGGAATATCATTCACCCTCAGGCAGATCATATTTGTGGTATCCAGGAAATAGAGTAATTGTGAAGGGTAGATGGCGCGTACTGGTTTTCGAGATATGCTATAAATATGGAGCAAATACATACAACCCAGTGACCAAAGAGCGCGGTAGTTCATGGAATTGCACTTCCTTTGCCAGGCATCGGAAACATACCAAAAGCACATGTAGAGGGGATGTTTTTAAATTATCGTCTGGTCGGATTCCATATGTGCTGAAAAAACACCGCTCTGGGCTAAAAAAGTTAACCGCCAGGTGCTGACGTTAACTGTTGTCGACTTTTTAACCGGAAGTCCGCTCCCGAGCCAGAAATAATCTTACCTTTGAGATACTTTGATAGCAACAGCACTGATTTGGTAGATATGGGCTTTTGGAATTGTTGTTTTCAGCATCCGTGAACCAAAGCCCTTTGTCTTGGCTCGCGACCGAAAGAAAACCCGCCACCCTGGACAAGCGACAGCTTGAGCAGCAAGACATTGGAAAAACTTTAATTCAAACGCGATTTTACTTCCGCGACGCTCTTTTGGAAATAGTCGTCAGCCGTCTTGCCGGTGAGTTTTTGGGCAAGAATTTGTTCTGAGGCCGCGACCGCAAGATCAATCGCCGATGCCTTGACTTCCTGTAATGCCTGGCTTTCAGCCTGGGCGATTTTTTGTTCCGCCAGCGCCGTGCGTCGTTCGACAAAATCCTCGGTTTTTTGTTGCGCGTCGGCGGCCAGCGATTTCGCCTCATGTTCAGCGGCTGCAATAATCACTTCGGCTTCCTTCTCCGCCTCCTTGCGCTTGCGTTGATAGGCGGCAAGAACCTGCTGGGCCTCCTCGCGCAAACGGCGGGCCTCTGCCAGATCAGAGCTGATCTTTTCGGCCTTGTCATCCAGCCCCTTGGCCATCATGCCCGGTACCTTGAGATAGATCATCAATCCCAAGAACAGCACCAACCCGACAAGCGCAAAAAATGTGGCATCAAGATGCATTGTCGTTCTCCTGACCGGCGGCGTTGCTGACAGCCTTGCTTACCTCAGCCTTGGAAATCCGGCCACCGAGCAGCTGTTTTACCAGTGCTGTCGTGGTGTCCTCGGCAATTGCACCAACCTCGGACAATGCGCTCGCTTTGATGGTGGCAATTTCGCTTTCGGCTTCCGCAAGCTTTGCGGCAAGCGTTGCTTCAACCCGCTTGCGTTCGCTGTCGGCTTCCTGTTTCGCCTTGTCGCGTGCCTCCTGGGCAATGGCGTGCGCCTTGCCCTTGGCCTCCGCCAATTCCTGCTCATAGGCGGCAAGCGCCACATCGGATTCCTGTTTAAGACGATTTGCCTCATCCAGATCAAGCGCGATGCGGTCGCTGCGTACTTCCAGAATATCGCGGATCCGCGGCAGCACAATCTTCGCCATCAGATAATAGAAAATGCCGAAAGTTATCGCCAGCCACAGCAATTGCGAGGCGAATGTGCTTGAATCGAATGGTGGAAAATTGCTGCCGCCGCCATGGGCATCAGCGGTTCCAACCTCTGAATGCGTGTCTGTTGTACTAGTGGCCATCAATCCCCTCCTGAAAGGGACAAAGGGCGTCTTGCGCCCACATTACCGCCCGTTTGAATTAAACGGCAAAAATGAGGAGCAGAGAAATCAGCAGCGAGAAAATACCCAACGCTTCCGTCACCGCAAAGCCAAAAATCAGGTTGGTAAACTGGCCCTGGGCGGCCGAGGGGTTGCGAAGCGCACCGGAAAGGTAGTGGCCAAACAAGGTACCAACGCCAATACCGGCGCCGCCCATGCCGATCGCCGCGATACCGGCGCCAATCAATTTTGCTGCATCTGCTTCCATTGTTTTATTCCTTTATTGGTTGTTCAGGGTGGTGTTCATTTTCCCACCGATTTATCAGTGAGAGGGATGAATTGCGTCATTGAGGTACATACAGGCCAGGATGGCAAAGACATATGCCTGCAAGAAGGCCACCAGAAATTCCAGTGCGGTCAGTGCCACGGTAAAGGCCAACGGCAAGATCGAGCCGATAATACCGCCGAAACCAAGGGCGGAAAGGCTGACGATAAAGCCGGCAAATACCTTCAACGTGATATGGCCGGCAAGCATGTTGGCAAACAGGCGAACCGAAAGCGAAAGGGGCCGGGAGATAAATGACAGCACCTCAATCGGCACGATAATGGCGGCCAGAACCGGCGGCACACCACTTGGCACAAACAGTTTCAGAAAACCGATACCATTTCTCCAAAAGCCATAAACAATGACAATGCCGATAACCAGCAAGGCAAATGCACCGGTGACGATGATATGGCTGGTGATGGTAAAGAAATAGGGGAACATCCCCAACAAATTGGCGACCAGAATGAACACGAATAAAGAGAAAATGAACGGAAAAAACCGCATACCTTCACTGCCCGCCGCCTCGCGTAACATATTGGCGACAAACTCGTAGGTCATTTCGGAAATGAGCTGCAGCCGGGTAGGGATCAATCCACGTCCAGATGTTGAGAGCATTAAAAATGCCGAAGACACGGCGACGACTGCCACCATGAACAATGCTGAATTGGTGAAGGATATATCATATCCGCCCACTTCAAGCGGCAGCAATTTGGTAATCTGAAACTGGTGAATGGGGTCGTTTGCCACCTGATGCCTCTTTCAATCAATCTCCGGTGCCGGCGTCGCAGCCTGCGGTCTCCGCCAAAGCCGCTTGTCATTTACAGGACAGTTTCAAGCTTCACAACCCAATAAATGGCATTGGACACCGTCAGCCTCAACTTTATTGCCTATCTTCATCCTCAGGACGGGAGCCAAGGTGTATTTTCGATTCCGCAACCAGCCCTCCGGCGCGCAAGACATTCAATACACCGGCGGCAAATCCCAATAGCAAAAAGACGATCAGCCCCCAAGGCGACGTTCCCGCAAACCTGTCGATCAGATAGCCTACACCCGCGCCAACGCAAATACCCACCACAAATTCGGTACTCAATCGCATGGCCTGGGCAATGCCCGATGATGTTGAACTCTTGCCTTCACGCTCAACATGAACGACCCCGGCCTGTTTTCTTTTTTCCAGACGCGATCCAAGATCGTCAAGCCGGGATGCGAGATCGCCATCTGCACCATCGCCATTGACGGGACCTTTGTTGATGTCATTGTCAGGAGGGTTTTGAGGTTTTTCCGGAATATCGGCCATACCTGATCCGGCCCTTCATTTGAAGCTCTGCCGAACCATTCGGATACCTGCAGGCATTTTTAGACCGCCAGCACCATAGGTTTGCTGCATGCGCCTGTCAAGTTGGCAATATTCTTCTTAACCATTTGATTATGTTGGGTTATTGTCGAAAGAAATAAATTGGCGAAAAGCTGGTAGCACTGTGCCGTGAGCGCACCAACAACGCCCCGACATGCGATTCTCAGACCACCCTTACGACCATCCACCACGCTTGGTGCGGTAGAATATGTGCCGGCCGATCTTTTTCATTTTCTTCATTGCTTTGGCCCAGCGCGGGCGCACATAGGTGGCATGATAGTGGGTTGAAGAGCCCACCGCCTTGTTCCAGGATTTTCCCGAAGTAACTTTGCTGGCGACCGCTACCGCCCGCGACCAGTGCTTCTTTGATCTGATACGATCGCGAACACCGTCACAGGCGAAGGAGAATTGGCAACGGTTTTTCCATGATTTGTTTTGATAGACAACGCCGCAGATGCTGTTGGGGTAGGCTGGATTTTTAACCCGGTTTAAAATCACTTGCGCCACCGCAGCCTGACCCTGCGTCGATTCTCCCCTGGCTTCAAAATATATCCCAATTGCCAAACAGCGTTGCTGTCGCTTTGAAAAGGCTCCTTTTGGCAATTTTTTCGCCGCCCAGCGATGGTCACCACGGCCCAGTTTGTTGCGAAACAGCGATTCGAACGGCTTTTCCTTGGCATCGTCGACAGGCGCAAAGGCAACAAGAGTGGTGGGCGATGATCGCGACACACCACGCAACCGGTTGGCTCCCCTGGCCAATAATACATTTGCCTGGCGCAACTTATTCTTTCGCATCGCAGGTTTACGGTGAAAAAAAGCTCTGGCCACTTTGATCGGCGCCAGCGACTTTCGCAGCGACCGAAAAGCCTGTTTGCCACGCGAACGGCTTTTTTTGTTGATCAAAAGACCACTCCTGGGAATAACACTACCGGCTGAAAAGTGGGCTGGCGGGCGCTTGACCGACGCAGAAACCACCCTGTCACCTTTCAGGGCGCGATTGATTCTTGTCGGCGGTGTTGGCTCCACATTCCCGGCACGCGAAACTGCATGCCGCATGGACCGGCCATCCAGGTTTCGTAATTCGGTTCGGTGGGTGATAGACGCATGCACGACATCGCCGGCAACCAGGCCTGCGGTGTGAACAGAGCCAGTCGGCACCTGTTCGCGATGCGCCGTCCAGCGCGTCTCGGGAGGCAGGGGCCCAGCACCAAAACCAGCCAGATCCTGGTAGGCAATGTTGCTGACGGAAAGAAAAAACAACGCCAATCCCAACGCTAGTCCGCAAGCAAGTTTAATCAATGCATCAATTGGCAAAAAGACTTGCCGGCCATCGGCAACAACGAATTTATGAAAACGCAACAAACCACTCCACGCAACGCAACTATCTTGAATTCCATCAAGATTATCTGCCGCAGATCATCGTCTGTTAACCTTGACAAGCCGTTAACGAACGGTTGAACAGCGCAAGAAGCGTGTGGCCCCGCATCAATCGCCTTGTCAGATATATTTTGCCCGCTCAGCGTTTCTTTTTTCGACCAGCAAACGGGTTGGTGCTGCCGCGCACAAACAGGCGAATGGGCGTGCCATAGAGATCGAAGGATTCTCGCAGTTCATTGACCAGATAGCGGCTGTAGGATGTCGGCAGGGCATCGGGTCTTGAACACATCAACGAAAAGGTCGGTGGCCGCGATTTCACCTGGGTGATGTATTTCAGTTTAATAGACCTTCCGGCGACGGCAGGTGGTGAATGGCGGTGGCGAACAAACTCCAGCCAGCGGTTAAGCTTGGCCGTTGGAACACGCCTGTTCCACACAATATGGGCATCGACCACCGCCTGCATCAGCTTGTCGATATTAAACCCGGTTTCACCTGATACCGGAATGCACAGCAGACCCTTGACCTGCGGCAACAGACGCTCGGCGCGTTCATGCAAGTCCCGCAAGTGCTTTTGGCGGTTTTCTATCAAATCCCACTTATTGAAGGCGATAGCCGGCGCCCTGCCCTCGCGCACCACCTCATCGACAATATGCATATCTTGTTTTTCGAACGGCTTGGTAGCGTCGAAAACAATAATAACCACTTCGGCATATTGCACCGCCCGGCGCGCGTCGGCGACCGACAGTTTTTCAAGTTTTTCGCTCACCCGTGAGCGGCGGCGCATACCGGCGGTATCAAAAAGCTTGATGGTGCGACCCTGCCACTGCCAGTCGACCGAAATGGAATCGCGAGTAATGCCAGCCTCCGGCCCGGTCAGCAATCGATCCTCACCCAAATACCTGTTGATCAGGGTCGACTTGCCGGCATTGGGCCGCCCGACCACCGCAATCCGCAATGGGCGCGTTGCATCATAGGGATGCTCCTCTTCATCAGAAATATCAGCCCGCAATTCAGGTTGAGTATTCGACTCAGGCGCATCAGCCGGACCAAAGGCAATTTCCTCACCCAGTTGTTCGACCAGCGCATCGCGGAGATCGACCATACCCTGGCCGTGTTCCGCCGATATTGGCACCGGGTCTCCAAAACCCATGCCAAACGCCTCATAATATCCGGCATCCGCCTTGCTGCCTTCAACCTTGTTGACAACCAGAATGACTTTTTGGCCGGAACGCCGCAGCATCGAGGCAAAACTTTTGTCAGCAGGCACAATTCCTGCTCGCGCATCAACAACAAAAAATACAATATCTGAAGCTAGCACCGCAGCCTCGGTCTGGTCTCGCATTCGCCCTTCAAGACTTTCACCTGGAGCTTCTTCGAGCCCGGCTGTATCGATCACTTCGAACTTCAGATCGCCAATACGGGCAGCACCGGCACGGCGATCGCGCGTTACCCCCGGGGTATCGTCGACCAGCGCCAACCGCTTGCCGACCAGCCGGTTAAAAAGGGTGGACTTACCCACATTGGGTCGTCCGACAATAGCGACTGTAAAATTCATGATCGTTTGACGCCCTGGCGCCTGCATGGCCACAACGGCCTGTTAAGAGGCCGTTATGGGCGTGGCGGACCGCCTTTGCTGGCAATAAGGTCAAGCATCATATTTGCCCTGCCGCGCAACGGGCTTGGCGCTTGCTGGTCTTCTACAACAAGATTGAAACTTGTTGCGGCATCTTTCAGATCGCCCGCTTTCCAGGCGGCGAGACCCAGCGCCTCGCGTGCCGAGTGGCGAAACGGCGCACCCGGTGCGGCAAGTTTTTCCACCCGTTTTTTCACATCGTCCTGGGTACCTGTATCAACCAACAGCATGCCGGCGCGCAAGTTGGCGATGTCCTGGTAGGTCTGATCAAGACCGCCACTGGCGGCAATCGCATCATAGGCGGCAATCGCACGTTCAACATCGCCCTTGCCTGCAAGTTCTGATGCCAAGCGCAAGCGGGCCAGCGCGGCATAGGCCTTCGGACCGGTCTTTGCCAACTGGTCCAGCGCATCGATGGCTTCGCCCTGTTTTTTCTGCTGTGATAATTGAACCGCAGCCATGAAAGCATCGCCAGCGCTCTCGGCCTGATATTTCATGTAAAATTTATAGCCTCGATAGCTCGCGGTAATCACCACGATTGCCACCGCAACCCCGATCACGATCTTGCCATAGCGGCTCCAGAAATCACGCATCCGTTCACTGCGCAGTTCCTCGTCTACCTCGCGGATAAAACTGTCGTCCGACATCGAATTTCTTCTTCACATCTCGTGGCTGCACACGGGCAGCCCGTTTCCAAGGGGCCTTCTATCCTATTTTTTGCAGGAAGTAAGGGGGCAATCAAATAATTGGCACAACGCCCATCAGCCACTCGTGCAGTTTCCAGTAAAACAGGAGAAATATGATCAGACCGCTAACCACTGCAATGACATCATTGCGGCTTTGGGGTGTGGGTAATGCCTGCGCCGGGCGGCTGAGCGCTGAAAACAGATCGATCACCGACCAAGCCAAAAAAGCACCGAATAGCAACACCGAAGCCGTATCCCCATTCATCAGCAAATGGGCGCATGACCACAAGATGATCGACACCAAAAACGGATGGCGAAGATTGTTTTTCAAATGGCCCGGGCCAATATTGAAAACCATCAACGCGATCATCGACAGCATCATCGCCAGCAAAACCGGGTGATAAAGGCTGACAAAGGGGGCATAAAGTTCACCGGCATCCTGCCGGGCAAGGTAATAGCCGAAAACCAACATCGCAAACGACACGAGTGATATTATCGAATAAACGCCCTTCCACTTATTCTCGCCCATCACGGCAATGCGCGCTTCCCGCCATGAGGGCGCTACAATGCGCACCGAGTGAATGCCCAAAAACACTATCAGGCCGACTATCAGCAAGGTCATAATTCAAATTCTCCGGAATTTTGCTAATCTAGGGTCTGTTGAGATGATCGACAAAATGTAGGTGCTTATTGTCGCCTTATCAACGTAGAATTGGCAAACAGGCCACATTAGCGGATATCAGGCCGGGAAAAACCGGGGGTTGAATATGAGCATTGATCTTAAAAAGGCCCACAAGCGCCTTGCCGCCAGAAAGGCAGAACTGCTGGACCTGTCCTCTATATCGAAGGAATCGCGTGGCCCGGTCGAACTTGACCAGCAATCCGTCGGCAGGCTGTCGCGCATGGACGCGATGCAGCAGCAGGCCATGAACCAGGCAACAGAACGGACACGGCAACGCGATCTGATGCGCATTCAGGCGGCGTTTTCCCGCATTGAAGATGATGAATACGGCTACTGCGCCGATTGCGGTGAAGAGATCGCCGACGGTCGACTGGCAATCGACCCGATGGCGGAGCGGTGTATCAATTGCGCCCGATAGCGGTGATGGCGGTTGACATTTTGAAGTTATCGTTTATTTAAGCATATTGTTAAACAAGGAATATAATGCATGGCCCAGCTTCATCAGCTATTTGGTGCGCTGTCAGACCCGACCAGGCTGGCAATCGTTGAAAGGCTGCTGCGGGAGGGTGAAAAATCTGCCGGAGATCTGGCTGAACCCTTCGCAATGTCCAAGCCGGCCATATCACGCCACATCAAGGTGCTGGAAGAATCCGGTATTATCGACAGAAAAACCGAACGCCAGTTTCGCATTTGCAGCATCAAGCCGGAGGCGCTGGAGAGCATTGGGGATTGGATTGAACAGCAGCGCAAGTTCTGGGACGGGGCATTTGACCGACTGGAAAAAGTGCTGGAAACCAGGAATTGAGACACCATGACGATCGATACCATTTTACGAATTGAGCGTGAGTTCGCCGCCGCGCCGGAAAAAGTTTACGATGCCTGGGTGGACCCGGCAGTATTTACCCGGTGGTGGGGGCCTGAGGGCATGACCACACCGATATATCAACTTGATGTCTCCGTCGGCGGAAACTGGACCGCGACGATGGTAAATAGTGATGGCGACCAGCATACCTCGAGCGGTGTTTACAAGGTGCTCGACCGGCCCAACCGGCTGGTCTTTACCTGGGCATGGACCCAGGAAAATGGTTCACGCGGGCACGAAACCGATGTTGAAGTAATTTTCGAACCATCGCACAAGGGCACCCGCATGATCCTCCAACAAGGCAAGTTTGAAGACATGCAGGGCCGCGATAATCATCAGTTGGGCTGGTCCTCCAGCTTTAACGATCTGGAAAAAGCACTGGTGTGAATACCAGTGCTTTGCCGGAATTTACTGCGCCTGCACCTTGACGTTCAACAGATCAATAACCGCGCCCGGATTTGACTGGCCGACACCCATAAGCTGTATGATCGAAACTGGCGCCGCAGGCTTCGCGCTGGCGGAAATCACACCCTTGGTATCAAGGAAAGTTTTGACCGCCACCGATAATTCATTGACGAATGCCGGTTTCTTCAGCACCTGCAACATGAACGGCAACATGCCAACCGCCTGGGCTTTCAAAGTTTCAGCATCAGTACCCTGTTGAGCAGCAACTAGGGCCAACCCCTTGTCGACAATTGATTGATCATCAAAGGATAAATTGGCGCTGTTGACGGTCACTTGCGCTATTAAATTTTGCGCCGTCATTGGGTTTTCAAACGCGCTGCGCGGAATACCGCCAACAGAAACATCGGCATCAATGGCGCCACCATCCACCAGATTGGCTGAGGTGTTTATCAACAGCACCTGACTGGCTTGGTCCCAAGCTGCATTCAACATGTAAGAGAAATTGATATCCGTAAATCCCATGGCTGAAAGCACTTCGCGTTGCTCACGCTCGAGCTGCGCAACCGGCATTTTGACATCGCTCACCGAGATACCCAGATTGGTTGGCACCGGGCCGATAAAATCAGCCATATCCATGGTCGCCTCGCCAAGCGAAAACTCTCCTTCATTGGGAATGCGGACATCGGCGCCCCGCAATGTATAGCCCGCAAGGGTCGGAATGGCCTGCATGATCGCCAAAATATCCTCTTTGCGTCCCGCTTCTTCCAGGTTGAGCAGGGCATCAAGCGATGGGAACTTAATATCGGAGAGCGAAAAATGATCGACATTGACATATTCGCCATTCGGACCGACCGCATTCACGCCTTCGATAAGGAATTCGCCTAGACCATCGGCCGACAGATCAGCAATACGATAGCGATCGAGTTTTCCTTGTGCCACGTTTCCTGGCGCATTGAATTTCATTCCCGCCATTTCAAAACTGCCCAGTCTAAAGGCGCCATAGCCACTCGCCACCAGTTCGATAATCTTCTTTTCATCCGGCTCGCTCTGACCTGCCATCGCCATTTGAAAAAGCCGGTCGGCCTGACCTAAAATGTCCATGCGTGACGGACGAACACCAACATCATTCATGGCCATAAGGTCCAACGAAAAGCTGCCGCCTTCCGCATTGACCTTCAGTTCGTTCATGACAAATTCGCCGATAAACTGTCTATAGGGTTCACTATCGCTTGCCGCCACCATACCTGGTGCAAAATTCCTGATAAGTGTCCCGTAATTATAGCCGGTAACCGACAATTCTCCTATCGATACATCGACCTGAGGCCCGGCCGCGGCAGGAGGCTGCACCACCAGTTTTACCCCGGCAACGATCATCTCGGAAAAATTACCCTTAACGGCCCTTCCGGCGGTCATTGGCCCGTAGATGAGATCCATTTGCATTGCCGGATCGCCCATCGATTGACTAAGCGTCATACCGCCCAGGCTGGCGCTGTCAAAACTGACATCGAAAAGCGCCTCGACCAGCGGGTAGTATTTGGAAATCGGTTTGCTTGGGTCATTTGCCACATCGGGTGGTTTTGCCCACGAAACATTGATCAATTCGAACTCGTCATAAACGCCGGTGGCGGTTGAAGATGCAGCCTCGTCACCAGTGATATCCATTTTCAGATTAGCAATGTCAGCCCTGATGGAACCGGCGGAGTAATAGCCGTTTTCCAGCGCAAGATTGGTGAACTGCGCTGTCGGGAACGAAATCGAATAATCTAGCTTTCCCCTCGCTTCCTTCGACACATCACCGGCAGTCAATTTAGAATGGGCGCTGTCAAATTGGAATTGTAGCGTCAGATCGCTGATGGTGGTAACGTTGCTTGATGCATCATGGCTGACGCCGCCGTGGGTGAGTTTGAGAAACTCGACCCCATCTGCGGTACTCAACCAACTCTCAACAATTGCTTCTTGTGGTGATTGCGCGTAGCTGACAGCACCGGGAATCAAGCCAAATGCTACCGTTACGGCTATTGTTTTTGCAATATTTTGAAATGGCATTTTGATATCCTTTTGTTATCACAATAATCCAAATAGTTGAATCTTAGTGTTCAACAATTCGCCCGGTTAGTCAAAGCCTACCCCCTTTTAACACTGTTGATTTTGGACTTGCAATTTGTCGCACTGGGTCTATAACCCGCCCGGTAAACAGGTTCGGGCTTTCAGCTGGTGGCTGAACGGAGGGTTGGCGGCAATTATTTGTCGTCATAGGATTGAAGTTAATCCGGCCTCCCGTGTCTCTGCTCTCGACACTTCGTGACACGCCTTTCCGGGTTTCCAAAACTGGAGACCAAAAAAAGTCGTGTCGATGAGGCTTGGCGCTGAAAACCGATAACAACAGGAAAGGCCATTCATGGCACTTTATGAGCATATATTTCTTGCCCGCCAGGACATTTCCGGCCAGCAAGTCGACGCCCTCATTGAAACTTACAAGGGCGTTATCGAAGAACTTGGCGGCTCGGTCGGCAAGATTGAAAACTGGGGTCTGAAAACCCTTCCCTTTCGGGTCAAGAAGAACCGCAAGGCCCATTATGCCTTGATGAATATTGATGCCGGCGCCGAAGTGCTTGCCGAAATGGAACGCCAGATGCGTCTTAGCGATGATGTGCTTCGTTATATGACCATCCGGGTGGATGAGCACGAGGAAGGTCCTTCCGCCCCGCTTAGAAAGAGCGACCGCGATGACCGCCGTGGCGGTCGCCCAGGTGGCCGTGACAGGGGCCCGCGCCCACCCCGTAAAGATAGCGAGAGTTCGCCCAGACCGGCAGCTGAATAGGAATTAGTGATATGGTAGCAATCGAACAAATGCCGACCCGGCGCCCCTTTCAGCGCCGCCGCAAAACATGCCCGTTCTCAGGCGAAAAGGCGTTAAAGATCGACTATAAAGACGTACGTCTGTTGCAGCGTTATGTCTCGGAACGCGGAAAGATCGTACCGTCGCGGATCACCGCGGTCAGCCACAAGAAGCAACGGGAGCTGGCGCGCGCCATCAAGCGGGCTCGTTTTTTGGCGCTTCTGCCATACGTGATCAAATAACAATCAAGAGCCGGGCGGAAATCGCCGGCCCGGCATTACCACAATTGTGGTGGAGATTTTTGACAAGTTGGGGCGGCCTAAGTGCTTGCCTCTAACTGCACGGACCAACTTGCAGGACAGCGAAATGCCATTATCGAAAAACCTCATTTTCAGTGTAATTGCCGGCCTATTGTCGGCCTTAATGGCAGCGCTTGCGCTGACCCAGCCTGGCTTGCTTACTCTGTTGATCTACGTGGCAGCGGTGCCGATATTGTTTGCCGGTTTCACCTGGGGATCGTTTGCCGGTGTCATCGCCGCGGCAACCGCGGTGGTTTCTACCGCTGTGTCGGCAAACTTCACCGTTGCGTTATTGGCCAGTCTCATTGTCGCCGGTCCGGCTGCTCTTGCCGGATATCTTGCCGGCCTGTCACGCCCCGATGATCGCGGAACTATTTATTGGTATCCTCTTTCCGAGCTGCTTTTCCACCTTTCACTGGCTGTTGCTGCCGGCTGCATCATGGTCGGTCTGATGTTGGGCTATAATAGCGCCAACACAACCGGTGTGTTTGAGCAATTCATGCTGGGGATTGTCGAGAGCCAGAATCTACAAGTCAATGCCGCGAGAAAAGCCGCGATTAAGTCCGATGCGGCGTTCTATGCCACTTTGATGCCGCTTATCCTGCCGGCATTTGTGCTCGCCATCATCGTGTGGAACATGCGGCTGGCGGAAAGAATGGCGCGTCTGCGTTCATTGATGCCACGGCCAAAGGACAATATTGCTGCCGATATCGGCCTGCCGCGCAAGGTGCTGATCATCTTCGCCGCAAGCATTATAATTGCACTGTTATTCCCACCGATGCGCAACGCTGCTCTCGTGGTGGCGGGTACGACTGGCATGGCGATCGCCATGGTCGGACTGGCCGTACTGCACTACTATTCGTGGGGCTGGAAAGGCCGGAACATGATCTTGCTGGCTGTCTATATCATAACAATTGCCACATCCCTGCCCGTCATCATCTTTGTCATTACCGGCATAACCGAACTACTGTTGTTGCTTCGCGCTCGCAGTCCCAATCGAATGCCGCCAAATCAACCAGGTTAAGAATTCACTGAAAGGAAAATCAATGGAAATCATCCTGCTCGAAAGGGTCGCCAGACTCGGTCAAATGGGCGACACGGTGACCGTTAAAGACGGTTACGCCCGCAATTATCTGTTGCCCAAGGGCAAGGCACTGCGGTCCAACAAGGCAAACGCGGCCCGCTTTGAAGCTGAACGTGTCCATCTTGAGGCCCGCAATCTGGAGCGCAAGAGTGAAGCTGAGGCTGTAGCCGAAAAACTTGACGGTAACACTTATACCGCCATCCGCTCCGCCGGCGAAACTGGCCAGCTGTACGGTTCTGTTGCCAGTCGTGACATCGCTGCTGCGCTGGAAGAAGAAGGCTTTAGCATCGCCCGCAGCCAGGTCGAACTAATGCAGCCGATCAAGACCATCGGCTTGCATGTTATCACCATTGTTCTTCACCCGGAGGTCGAGGCCAGCATTACCATGAATGTGGCGCGTTCTTTGGACGAGGCATTGCGCCAGGCAGCCGGTGAAGATTTGACCGGTCGCGACGCCTTTGATGATGATGATGATGATGAAGAAACGCTGGCCGCCGAGGAAGTATTTGAAAATCCGGAAGACGCCGAACTGGCCGAGGCCGAGGCCGCCGAAGCGGAAGCCGAGGTTGCTGATGCTCAAGATGACGGTCAGGACCCTGTGCCGGATGGGCCAGAAGCGTCTGAGGATGAGACAACTTCCTGAATTTCTTGCATGGTCCGTGAGGTCAAGCCAGCGCCACCAATTGGGCGCTGGCAGTTTGACGAAAAATTATTTGTTCACCGCTCGTCAAATGGTGGTCGAACGCCAGGCTGAAATATCAACGCATCTCCAATTATCTCTATCCTTGGGGATTGTACTTGAAAAATAATATCGTATATCGACGATTGACGATTGTTTTCGAATGCAATGCCAACCAACCGTAGGTGGACCTTGGATACCCAAATCGCCGAAACCCAGTGGAGCCAGCGACTGACAGCGCTTGCTCATCCGGCAAGAATTGAGATCGTGCATTACCTTGCCCAACGCAACACGTGTTTTTGTAAGGACATTGTGGCGCAGTTGCCGCTGGCCCAATCAACTATCTCTCAACATTTGAAAGTTCTGGTCAACGCCGGCCTGGTCGATTGTAAGAGTGAAGCGCCGCGTTCGCGCTATACGCTTAATCAAGACGCTTTGCTGATGATTTCAAAGGCGGTATCCGATTTGGCGGGCACCTGTTGTCGCAACACATGCTGTCAATCCGAACACGACGTGGCTGACCATCGGCCTAGACAGGGTCAAGCAATTTGAGCAGCAAAGTTACTGCCGACGGTTCGACTTTAAAGGCGCTGCAGAACCTGTGGCCCTATATGTGGCCAAGCCAACGGCCTGATCTGAAAATAAGGGTTGCGTGGGCGGCCCTGTTTCTTGTTGTCGCAAAGATAATTACGGTTCTCATTCCATTTTTCTATAAGTGGGCGACCGACGCGCTGACCGGCAATCCGCTCGATGGCGGTGGTCTGGTGCCTGCCCTGCTGCTGGCGCCGGTGATGCTTGTCGTCGCCTATGTCGTCGCCCGTTTGTTGATGATCGGATTTCAACAATTGCGCGACGCTCTGTTCGCCCGGGTAGGACAATATGCCGTTCGCCAGTTGGCCTACCGGACATTCGTCCACATGCACGAATTATCCCTGCGGTTTCATCTCGAACGGCGCACCGGTGGGCTATCACGTGTTATCGAGCGCGGCACCAAGGGCATCGAGATCATTGTCCGTTTTACTATTCTGAATACCATCCCGACGCTGTTTGAATTCCTCTTTACCGCCATCATTCTGGCAACCAGTTATGGCTGGTCCTATGTGATGGTGATTGCAGTGACCGTGTGGGCCTATACCTGGTTTACCGTGCGCGCCAGCGATTGGCGCATAGGCATTCGCCGGGCGATGAACGACAGCGATACGGATGCCAACTCCAAGGCCGTCGATTCGCTGCTAAATTATGAGACGGTCAAATATTTTGGCAATGAGCGGATGGAGGCGGAACGCTTTGACCGGTCGATGGCGCGCTATGAATCAGCAGCAACCAAATCCTGGACTTCGCTCGGCTGGCTCAATTTCGGGCAAACCGCCATTTTCGCCATCGGCATGTTGGCTTGCATGGCAATGTCGGCCGTCGCCGTGCAACAGGGCGAGCAGACCATCGGCGATTTTGTCATGATCAACGCGCTGTTGATGCAGCTTTCTATTCCGCTCAATTTCATTGGTTTCGTCTACCGCGAAATCAAGCAGGCCCTGACCGACATTGAAACCATGTTCAATCTCTTGCACATGGAGCAGGAGATCAAAGACAAGACCGACGCCAAGCCACTCGCCGTTGAAAGCGGAGCCATCGCATTTGATAACGTCTCCTTTCATTACGACCCGGATCGCCCGATCCTGAAAAATGTCAGCTTTAAAGTACCACCAGGCAAGACCATTGCCATCGTCGGGCCATCGGGCGCGGGTAAGTCGACCATTTCGCGGTTGCTGTTTCGCTTCTACGACATTTCCGGCGGAGCGATAACCATCGATGGCCAGGACCTGCGCGATATCACGCAACAATCGTTGCGCAGCCATATCGGCATGGTGCCACAGGATACGGTGCTGTTTAACGATACTATCGCCTATAATATCCGCTACGGCCGGGTTGAAGCCGATGACAGCGAGGTCGAGCGGGCTGCCGAATTGGCGCAGATCAAGGAATTTATTGCGGCCCTGCCGCAGGGTTTTCAGTCGGAAGTCGGTGAACGCGGGTTAAAACTTTCAGGTGGCGAGAAACAGCGCGTCGCAATCGCCCGCACTTTGTTGAAAGCTCCGCCTATTCTCATCCTTGATGAAGCAACCTCGGCGCTCGACACTCATACCGAGCAGGAGATCCAGGCAGCACTTGATCTCGTTTCGCAAAACCGTACAACTTTGGTGATCGCCCACCGGCTGTCAACGGTCATTGGCGCCGACGAGATTATTGTCCTTCAGGAGGGCGAGATCTGTGAGCGGGGCACCCATAATGATTTGCTTGAAAAGGCGGGACTTTATGCCGGCATGTGGGATCGCCAGCGCGAGGCAAGCGAGGCCGAGCAGCGTTTGAACGAAGCCCGCAAAAATGTCGAAGCCGATATCGGTCCGGCGGTGGCGCATCAACCGATCAAACGCAGCACATTATTGGTACCGTAAGCCATATCGGCAGCCATTAACCAAGCCTGTCCCTTCCCAAGTGCGATCAGCCTGCGCTATACCGATAGAACCAAACTAGTTTGGAGTAGCTATGAGCGTTGTCAATTCCATCCGATCATCTCTGGTTCCCGTCCACCGGGAGGGCCATCGTTTCATATTGATGTTTATCGTTGCAGCACTTGTGCTTGGCTGGATTTGGTCGCCGCTGTTTTATCTCGGGCTGCTCCTTGCCGGCTGGTGCGCCTATTTCTTTCGTGACCCTGAGCGGGTTACACCCGTGTCCGACGATCTGGCAATATCACCAGCTGACGGCATTATTTCCCATATCGGCCCTGTGGCGCCGCCCGCCGAACTTGGTCTCGGTGACAAACCGATGCTGCGCATTTCGGTGTTCATGAATGTATTCAGCTGTCATATCAATCGGGCCCCGATGCGTGGTAAAGTTAGCGGCATTCATTATAAGTCAGGCAGGTTTCTCAGCGCCGATCTGGACAAGGCGTCGCTTGAAAATGAGCGTAATGGCCTGGTGATCGACGGCCCGCATGGACCGCTTGGTGTGGTCCAGATCGCCGGGCTGGTGGCGCGCAGGATTGTCTGCTGGGCTGAAGAAGGCCACGAGATAGGGGTCGGCGAGCGCTTCGGGCTGATCCGCTTTGGCTCACGACTGGATATCTATCTGCCCGATGGTGCAGGCGCACGGGTAGCGCTTGGCCAAACCGCAATTGCCGGTGAAACGGTGCTGGCGGCATGGCACGAAACCGCCAGGTCCAGCCCGATAACCAAAGTCAGTTGATCATGGAAGCGCCTTTCCCGCCATTCGACCCCGATGGTCCAGATTACAACCAGCCACAGCGATTGCGTGATATCCCGTTTCGTATGCTGGCGCCCAATCTGATTACGCTGCTGGCTATCTGTTCAGGTCTCACATCAATTCGGTTGGCAATTGAGGGGCGGTTTCAGCTGGCCATTATCGCCATTATCTTTGCCGCCATCCTCGACGGCCTTGACGGACGTGTTGCCAGATTGCTGAAAACCAGTACCCGCTTTGGCGCGGAAATGGATTCTTTAGCTGATTTCGTCAATTTTGGCGTCGCGCCGGCGATTGTGCTTTATGTCTGGGCACTCAATGATCTGCGTTCGCTTGGTTGGATCGCGGCTTTGATATTCGCCATTTGCGGTTGTTTGCGACTGGCCCGTTTCAACGTCATGGTTGATAATCCCGGACGGCCAAAATGGCAGAATAATTTCTTTGTCGGCGTGCCGGCGCCAGCCGGTGCAATGATTGGTTTGCTGCCGGTTTATCTCGGGTTTTTAGGGGTAGAATCCTCGCCCACCATAGCGACCATAATCGCGCTTTATACGATTTTTGTCGGCCTGTTGATGGTGTCGAACCTGCCGACATTTTCCGGCAAAAACATTGGCAAGCGGATTTCTCGCGAACTGGTGCTCCCATTAATGATCGCTGCGGTGTTTTTTGTCGCACTGCTATTCAGCTATCCATGGATAACGCTGAGCCTCATCAGTGTCGGTTATCTGGCCATGTTGCCATTTGGGGTGAAAGACTGGAACCGGCGCACGGCCGTCGAAGAAACGCAAACGAAGTAAAATCTATTCCGCCGCTTCCGGCAGGCTTTGTGGCGATGGCGTTTTTTGCCGTTTCTTCGATTTCTTCGGTTTCTCAGATTTCTTCACCAACGGCGTGACATTATCTGTCGCTGGTTCCTGCACTAAGGTTTCAACTGCCGCATCAGACTGCTCTTGAGCCTCGGCCTCGGCAATTTCGACGGCTTCTGCAGCAGCTTGCGCTTCGGCAAGCCTGGCTTCTTCTGCTGCCGCTTCAGCGAAGGCGGCGCGGCGGTTCCTTTCACGCTCAACAAATCTACGAACGATAATTCCGGGCGCGTGCGCGGCCCAGACAAAGCTGGAACGGGTCACAAACAGGGCTGAAACCATATTATAGGGCAGCGCCAGCATGGTCGGAACCAGTATCAGCGTCAACAGGGTGGAAAACGCCAGTCCTGCAATCACTGCTGTCGAAAGCTGGACCCACCAGATGGCCGTTATGCTGCCAAACGATACGGTCTGATTAAAGAAATCCATATTGATCTGCAGCGCCATCGGCACCAGGCCAAGAATGGTGGTGAACGTGGTCAGCATAATTGGCCGCAGGCGCTGGGCAGAGGTTTTCAATATGGCCTCCAAAGGCGAAACCCCGTCGGCACGCATGCGGTTATAGGTATCCATCAGCACAATGGCGTTGTTGACCACAATACCGGCAAGCGCGACCACGCCGGTGCCGGTCATCACCATCGAGAATTTCTGCCCTGTCACCATCAGACCGATCAACACGCCGACAATCGCCAACACCACAGTCGAAAGGGTGAGAACGGCCTGATAGAATGAGTTGAACTGGGTGACCAGGATGACAAACATCAAGAACAGCGCAATACCGGCCGCCTTGGTTAAAAACGCTTCGGTTTTCTTGCTTTCCTCATCGGCACCACGAAAACGGAACTGCACGCTTGAAGGCCATTTTTGACCGTCGAGCCATACTTGCAGTTCTTCGACCTTGTCGTCCGGTGTTATGTCTTTTCCGTTTTCCTCATAACCCTTTATCAAGTTGGCCTTGACGCTCATGGAGTAAAGTCCGCCACGCCGGGTAATGGAGGAAATCTTGGGCTCGGCCGTTCGCTTGACAAAGTTGGACAGCGGAACCTGGCCGTTCGGTGTACGCAGTTTGAGTTGTTCAAACTGGTCGAGGGTGCGTTGCTCCTTTGGCAAGCGAACCCTGATTTCAACCTCGTCTTCCGAATCGTCGGGGCGATATTTGCCGATCAACACACCATTGGTGACAAGTTGAACCATCGACCCGATGGCAACTATGCCGGCATTATAACGGCCCGCCTCTTCGCGATTGACGCTCAATTCCCACTCGATCCCCGGCAACGGGCGCGTGTCTTCCCGGTCCTGCAAACCACTCATTTGGTTGACATGGTCGCGCACCCGCGCGACGGCGGCTACCATCTCGTCATATTTGGTCGATTTGACCTGCAGGCGCACGTCCTTGCCCGTCGGAGGACCATCTTCGATCTTGCGCACTTCCACCCGCATGCCGGCAATATCGCCGGTTCGAGCCCTTATCTCCTTGAAAATCTCAACCGCCTTGCGACGGCAGCAATAATCGGAAAGTTCAATCTGCAATTCACCAACAACATCAGCCGGTTTGTCCTGCACGCCACCGATAATCTGGCCACCACTGTTTTCTCCCGGAGGATTGGTGGTCATGACCACATTTTCCACTCCGGCGACCCGCAGCACCTGGGTTTCCACTTCGCCGACCCGATCACGAATCTCGGTGGCCGAAAGATTGCCGCGTGCGGAAATCAGCACAATTGCAAGATTGGGCTCCTCGTCGACAAAAAACTCAATGCCTGAACTGTATTTGCCGAATGAGGCGAAAACCATAATGGTGATCGCCAGCGCACCGGCAATCACCAGCATATTGCCGAACAAATTGCCGGAGGCGAATTTGAGAAACCTGAGATATCCACCGGTGAAGCCCGGTATCCTGCGGATGTCGAGCTTTTCATTGCTGGAGAGCATTTTGGCGGCCAAATCCTCTTTGACCGGACGGGATTGCCGCCAGCTTACAAAGCGGGAAACCAAGGGATAACTGGCGATTGCTATTGCAATTGCGACAATTGCCGCCAACCCCAGGGCGAGTTTTTTGGTCGTGATTATGTTCTGCTGAACCAAATCAAGACCGCCAACCGCCTCCAGTACCGATTCAAGACCAAACCCGATTAGTCCATTCAATATCGGCATGGCCAAAGCAAAAACGGCAATTGCGGTCAGGGCAATACCTACAACAAGGCTCATTAGCGCCGATGCATGGCGCCCGGCCCAGGTAGAAAACTGGCCAAGCAACGTGCCGGTTGTCGGCAAAAAGATCATCGCGGTTATCAGTGAGGCGGAAAGAACGATGATCACCATTATCGGCAGGTAGGACATAAACTTGCCGACCACGCCCGGCCACAACAACATCGGCAGGAATGCGGCCAAAGTGGTCGCGGTCGAGGAGACCACCGGCCAGAACATCAGCCTCGCGGCACGATGATAGGCTTCCTCAGCCGGCATCCCTTCAGCCATTTTTCGGTCAGCATATTCAGTGACCACAATGGCACCATCAACCAACATGCCGACGGTCAGCACCATACCGAACATGATCATCATGTTGAGGGTCATGCCGGCCAGCGACAGGACCAAAAAGCCGACCATGAACGACACCGGTATCGACAGGCCGACCAGCAGGCCGGAGCGAAGACCGAGTGAGGCGACCACTATGATCATCACCAGCATGATCGCCGTCATGATCGACGATTGCAACGATCCCTGAATATCGTTGATCTTGCTCGATTCATCGAGCATGTAATTGATCTTGATCGTTGATGGCCAGTCCTTGGAAAACTCTTCAACGACCTTGCGTACACTGGTGTTGTTTTCAATAATATTGGTGCCGATGCGCTTGATGATATCAAGCGATATCGCCGGCTCGCCGTTGACCCTTGTATAGTTCGATGGATCTTTAAAAGTGCGGCGGATTTCGGCGACCTCGCCAAGCGTCACCACGCCTTCGCCATTTTGCTTGATCGGTATCGAATAGACATCGAGAGCGGTTTCAACCAGGCCCGGCACCTTGACATTAAAGCGACCATTGCCATCATCGAGGAAACCGGCTGGCACCAATTGGTTATATTGCGCCAGCGCATTGAGCAATTCGCTCTGGGTGATGTCGTAGGATTCAAGCTTCATCAGATCGAGCACGACCTCAAGCATTTCCTCGCGGTTACCGGAAAGCTTGGCCTCGCGCACTGTTGAAATGGACTCAACCTCATCCTTCAATTTACGGGCAAAACCATACAGCGTGCGCTCTGGCACCTTGCCTGACAGCGTGACGATTATCGTTGGCTGAAGAGAGAAATTGGTTTCCGATACCACCGGCTCGTCGGCATCGGCGGGCAATTGTGATTTCGCCTGATCGACCTTATCGCGAATATCGGCGATCACCTGGTCCTTGTCAGCCTCGATATTGAATTCCAGCACAATGCCGGCATAGGACTGCGCGGCAATCGCCGTCAGTTCTTTTAGTCCCTCCAGTCCCCTGAGACTTGTTTCCAGCGGTCGCACCAAAAGCCGTTCGGAATCCTTCGGCGAAACCCCCTGCTGGGTTACCGAAACGAAATAGACCGGAACATCGATGTCGGGATTTGATTCCTTGGGAATAGAAATATACGACATCACCCCGGCGATGATCATCACGATCATCATGGTGAAGATTGTTTTCGGACGGCTGAGAATATTTTCAAGCGCGTTTATCATTGATTGACACCCGCCCTTTCGACCTTGTCATCATTCTGAACACTGATTTTAGCGTCCTTCTTGGCGTCATCGACCGGCTGGACAGGTTCGCCCGCCGCCACATATTCATGACCAAGAGTGATTACCCGGTTTCCTGGTTCAATGCCCTTGACCCACATTCCTTCCCGGGTCTGGGAAAGAATTTTGACCCGGATAAAGGTCACCTTGTCCTGATCATCCACACCACGGACACCGATATCGCCGTTATCTGCGAGCGTAAGCCAGGAGGACTTGAGCTTGTAGGCTTGGGTTGGTTCCAGTTGAACAACGCTGGTGGCCGTTAAACCATCGCGCAATTTGTACTGCGGATTTGCCATCGCGATTTCGACCCGGAATGTCCGGGTTTGCGGATCGGCATTCGGCGCTATATAGGTGATTTTGCCGATTACCTTTTCGCCCGTCACCATCTGTACGCCGGCATTCATACCTTGGCTCAAGCGGCTGATGTCACGCTCCGACACCTGGCCGATAAACTTCATCGGGTCCGCATCGATCAACGTTACACAAATACCGCCGGGAGACAGATGATCGCCAGACTCCGCCAGCGGCGCGGTTACCTCGCCGGCAACAGAAGCGCGAATTTCGGTACGCGCCAGATCCTGTTTCATGGCGTCATGCGATGCTGTCGCCGCATCCATAGCGGCCTTCATCCCGCGCAATTTGGATTTTGCGGCAAACCCCTTTTTGACCAGCTTTTCATTGGCATCATAGTCGGATTGAGCCTGCTCAAGCCGGGCTTTCGCCTGGGCAAGATTGCTCTTTCGGATACCCTGATCGACCACACAGAGTAAATCGCCGGGTTTGACCCTATCACCTTTTTGCACCACCCGTTTTTCAAGCGTTCCGCTGGTTTCCGCCCGCACGGTAATCGTCGCGTTTGCCTGCGTACGCCCACGGATCAGCAGATGTGCCTTTCTGACTTGCGGATAGAGCCGTTGCACCCTCACCCTAAACGCCTCAGTGGTGCGCGCCGCCTCGCGTTCGGCCACCGGTAATGCCGCATCGGCGCCGCCCGCCTGCCCGCCGACAATCAATTTACCGGTATACATCCAGCCCCCGATAGCGGCACAAATTGCCAATGCTATCAAATGAGAGCTCCGAAGTTTCAACGCCATTTCACTTTGTCCCGCATTCTGGCAACTCAATGTTTGCCGGCAAATTGCCAGTAAATATCCTACTTATTCGGCTGCCGCGCTGTGATAAATATCCGTCTCGCACATGTTTAGCAGCGCGTCCTGGTTGTTGATCAGGAAATCCAGCGAGGCCTGACAGCAGGTGCTGCCATATTGACTGATCCAACAAAGACCGCTGTTATCGCCAAATTGACCTGCCGCTTCGATAATTGCCAATTCTTCCCTCAATTGACCAAGACGCTTTTCGATGGCGATTTTCATGGTATCGCGGCTCATCAATCGGGCATTCATCGCCAAAAGCAGAAATTCCGACTTGAAAAGGTCTTTTTGCGGCGGAATTTTTAACGCCTCCACAAATTCTTCGCGCCCCTGATCGGTGATTGAATAGATCTTGCGCGCCGGCTTGCCCTTTTGCACCTTCATCCGGCAAGTGACCATGCCGTCTCTTTCCAGCTTGTTGAGCGCCGGGTAGATGGAACCAAAACTCGCGTCGACAAAATAGCTATATTCCGCCTCGGTCGACAGCTTGCGGATTTCATATCCGGTCGCATCAGCCTTGTTCAGGATAGCCAGGCATAATGTGCGAACATTCATCACTAACCTCGTTTGAAAATCACCGGTAATTCAGCCAACAGGCCTAGGGTCTGTTGAGTATCAGGTTTCGGATGTGGTATGAGTCAAAATCCTTATACTCAACGGACCCTGAAGCAATAGTCTCCCAATTGACCAAATCGTGTATTTTCATATGCACATTGATCATATGGTTATCAGACATATATCGAACGAGCATATAGTGCCAGAAAATTCTGAATCAAGACATCAACATGAATTTTTCCCCATCTATTTCCCATCAACTTGTATTACAGCGGTACCAAATCCGGTCCAAATTACACCGGCACAATAACCAAGGATTGTCGCAGGGATTTGGCGCCAGGGTAAGTAAATGTAAATCTGCAAGGATCGGCGATTCTCCGGGTCGATTGAAAAACAATCGCAGTACCGTGTCTTTTGCCGGATCGCACTTACTGTTATAGGTTGCTCAATTTTGATTATTCAATAGGAAATTATCATGACCAATACTGTTCTTGGCATCATCGGCGGCTCGGGCATCTACGATATTGAACTGGAAAATGCTCGCTGGGAGAAAGTCGACAGCCCATGGGGTGAACCGTCCGATCAACTTCGTTTTGGTGAAATCGGCGGTTTGCCGGTGGTGTTTTTGCCGCGCCATGGCCGAGGACATTTCCATTCTCCCACAGACATTAATTATCGCGCCAACATCGATGCGCTCAAGCGGGCAGGCATTACCGATCTGGTTTCCGTTTCGGCCTGCGGCTCGTTTCGCGAAACCCTTTCACCGGGCACATTTGTTATTGTCGACCAGTTTATCGATCGCACATTTGCCCGCGAAAAGAGCTTCTTCGGCCATGGCTGTGTCGCCCATGTTTCGGTGGCTGAACCCGTGTCACCGCTTTTAGTGCGCCACATTGAGCAGGCGGCGAAAGACGAGGACATTGCCCATCATTTCGGTGGAACCTATCTGGCGATGGAAGGTCCGCAATTTTCTTCATCGGCCGAATCGAAACTCTATCGCCAATGGAATTGCGATGTCATCGGCATGACCAATATGCCGGAGGCCAAGCTGGCTCGCGAGGCCGAGATTTGTTATGCCACGGTCGCCATGGTGACTGACTATGATTCCTGGCATCCCGATCATGGCAATGTCGATATCGCCGCGATCATTGCCACATTGACGGGAAATGCTGAAAATGCGATCCGACTAATCACCCGGCTGGCGACGGTGCTGCCTCGTCAACATGAAGCCTGCCCCATTGGCTCGGATACGGCGCTGGAGCACGCCATCCTAACCGCACCGGGTTCGCGCGACCCGCAACTTATGGCCAAGCTTGACGCTGTCGCCGGTCGAATTTTGTAGGGTCAAGAGGTTGAAAACTGCCGTCCGATGAAGAGTAAAAACTTGGTAAGTTTTTTGTGGTTAGATTTCCTGCACAGACTAGCTAGGAGACCTGACCGTGTTGCAAAAAGCTTCAATTCCTGAATTCTCGCCAGATACTATCGAGAGATGCAAGCCTGAAAACGGATACCGCTTGATTACCCGCTCCGACATGGACGGTCTGGTGTGTGCGGTTCTGCTTGAGGAACTCGGGCTGGTGAATGAGATAGATTTCGTCCACCCCAAAGACATGCAGGATGGCAAGATAGAAGTTAGTGAGCGCGATATCTCCACCAATTTGCCCTATGTGCCGGGCGTGTTTGTGGCCTTTGATCACCACGATTCAGAAACCAAACGCCTCGGTGGTCTTCAAGCCAATCATGTAATAGATCCAGGTGCGCCGTCGGCGGCACGAGTGGTCTATGATTACTTCGGTGGCAAATCTCGTTTTCCCAATGTGCCGGAAGCAATGATGCTGGCGGTCGACAAGGCCGATGCGGCCCGGTTTACCCGCCAAGACGTGCTCGACCCGCAGGGTTGGGAACTGCTTTCCTTCCTGATGGACGCCCGCACCGGCCTCGGTCGTTTTAGAGAATTCAAGATCTCCAATTACCATTTGATGATGGAACTGATTGAGTATTGCAGATCGGAGCCGAATATCGATCGTTTGCTGGAGCTTCCGGACGTCGCGGAACGGGTTGATCTCTTCCGCAGCCATCGCCAAAAATTCGAAGAACAGATCAGGCGTTGTACAACGGTGCATGGGCCGCTTGCGGTTCTCGATCTGCGCAACGAAGAGACGATTTATACCGGCAACCGCTTCATGATCTACGCGCTGTTCCCCAAGACCAATATTTCCTGCCATGTGATGTGGGGCAGAGCGAAACAAAACACCGTCTTCGCCTTTGGCAAATCTATCTTTGATCGCAGTAACAAAACCCATGTGGGCGAGTTGATGCTGCGTCATAACGGTGGCGGCCATGCTGCTGCGGGCACCTGCCAGATTGATACCGAAAACGCCGAAAGCGTGTTGGCCGAACTCATTGAGAGTATAAAATTGGACGCCAAATAGCAGCGTTTCCGCAGCCAGCCTGAACCGACAAGTTCGGTGGTTCAGGCGCCTTGTGAATAAAATTTGGCTGCGATATCGTATTGATCTACCTGCTTAAAGGGATCGACGATTGGCCAGAAAAGTCAAACTGCATGGCTACCGTTTTAGCGTGTATAACCGCGTTGCCCTTATGGCGCTGCACCGAAAACAAGTTACCTATGAGCGGATTGAAGTTAACCCATTCGCCAAATTGCCCGCAGGCTATTTGGCTTTGCATCCGTTTGGCCGTGTGCCGGTTTTGTCGCACGGAGCATTTGCCGCTTATGAAACGAACGCAATCACCCGATACATAGATAGTGTTTTTCCAGGTGAGCCTTTACGGCCTGAAAACCCCAAAAAACTTGCACGCATGAACCAAGTCATCGCAGTTGTTGACAATTATGGCTATGTGCCGATGGTCAGACAAGTTTTTTCCCATCGAGTGTTTCGACCATTAGTAGGTGAACCAACCAGTGACAGCGAAATTGCATTAGGCCTCAAAGCTTCCACAACGGTTCTTAGCGCTTTGGAAAAACTGGCCGCCGAACAGCATGTGTTGACCGGGCAAGACTTTACGCTTGCCGATTGCCATCTCGCTCCAGTGATCGATTATTTCGTGCGTGCCGACATCGGAAAAGAGATGCTTTCCTCTTTCCCGGCATTGTCGGCCTGGTAGGAGCAAATAGCTGCGAGCCGTGCACTAAGGGAAACCGATCCAGAGCTTGCAGAAATCGCTTTGGTTTGAGTGGCAACATCAGGAATGTGGCAGGAGCCAAAATCGTTCTGGCCTTGGAGTGAAATTGCAGGCAGGCAATCCCCTTCAAGAATTCACCCCGCGAATACAAGCAAACTCGATATTGGAACACACCTAACAGTTTTGCTCAAATGCTAGTGGAATGAATTTGACATTTTGTACCCACTTGCAGCTTCATTCATTTTCAAATGTCAAATTCAAAATTTCCACTGGATTCAACAACTTGCTAGTGGTTCTTTTGATTCCAACATTTGCAAATATGGGTGCTGCAACGGGATGCAAATGTTGATACAGAACCACTAGTAACTCATTTTTGGACCGTGCTGGAAAAAGTGGCGACGTCCTGCAAGTTTTGACAAAGCAACAGGAGATAACCATGAGTACGAAGAAATTTGTAAGGAAAAGGCGTTTTATTGATTCTGTCTTTTAGTCGGAAGCGGTGCGACATTCAGCTCTGGGATTTACAAGTCCTGTCAAATTTGAAAGGATCGCTGCATAAAAAGAAAAAGACGTCGCCACTTTTTCCGCTACGGTCCAAACCGTGATCGAATCATTTTGAAGGTGTCCAGCTATATGATCAGCCTGCGCCAAGCACCGACGAAATGCTTCAATCGCACAATTCGCGAGCGCAGATGTTTGCAACTTTTGCTGAAATCGTCTACCGGTCGCCGCCACTTTTTGCGCCGCCAGCAGCTGCGGCGGCTGCTTCCTCTTCGGCATCGATGACACTGCGGGCAGCAGATGATACAGCTTGTTTTTCGGCGTCCGACAATTCGTCCGCATTGCCATCGGCCAGACGCACTGTAACTTCCTTATGGGCAAAATGGACACCGGCGCGGGCAAACAGGTCCTGAATGCTCTCGTAGACCACCTTGCGGGTGACAAATTGTTCGCCCGGCTTGGTCATGAACTTGACGCGGATGATCATCGCGCTGTCTTCCATCTTGTAGACGCCCTGACTTTTTAACGGCTGCATGAAGGTGTGGCCGACCACGGGATGGTTGAGCAATTCCTGCCCAAGTTTCTTGACCAGTTTGCGCACTTTGTCAACATCGGTGTCGTAGGTCACACGCAGCGGCAGTTTCATCAACACCCAGTCGCGCGAATAGTTGGTCAGTTGCTTGATCTCGCCAAACGGTATGGTGTGCAAGGCGCCAAGATGATGACGAAGCTGGAAAGAGCGGATCGATATTTTTTCCACAGTTCCCTTGATACCGCCGATTTCAACATATTCGCCTTTGCGAAAGGCATCATCCATCAGGAAAAACGCGCCTGAAAAAATGTCGCGGATCAAGGTCTGGGCGCCAAAGCCAACGGCGATGCCAACCACACCGGCACCAGCAAATATCGGTGCGACGTCGATACCCATGCGCGACAGGATTACCATAACACCGACCGAAAAGATGACGACCACCAGCACATAGCGCATAATCGGCAACAGCGTCGCCATGCGGGTCGCCCCGGCGCCACCGCCCTCGCCGCCGGTTTCTTCTTCACCGGCAGGAACACCGCCCTCCTCTTCCATGCGCTTGTTGATGAAGACGCTGATGGCGCTGTAGGCGATCCAGCATAGAACGGAGGCTAAAACTATGTCCAATATGGCGGCCCAGAAATTGCCATCCTGTCCAACCGGCACACCCCAGGAACGGGCAAGCTCTCCCAAAGCGATGCTGGCGATGATCGCCAGGGCCGCGTTTTCAAAAAACCGCCGGAAGATCGGCTGATATTCGAACGCCACATGCTGTGGCGCGACAATCATTTCTTCACCTGCATCTTGGTTTACTTGTGCAGATTCAGCAAGCTGACGCTCATGTTCTGCTTCTGCCAAGGCTTCAAACCGGTGCTGCCTGCGGTTATAAAACGCCTGAATAATGATCACCACAATGCCGTAAATCACTATTGCCACATAAAAAATGAAGAACGGTGCCGCAATAATGAGACCAGGCGCCGGCATATCGAGCGCCAGCCGGTAGATGAACATGGCGAGCGCCAAAACTGCGTAAATTAATGAAAATGGCGGCAACATGCCGGCCAACCTGGTACGCAGCAGGTAAAACGGTGCCAGTTTGTCGACAGGAGCAAATATGTGCCGCCAGGATTTCCAGTCCTTGATCAGATAGATGGTCAGGGCCAGGGTGATAAAAACCGCGCTGCAGATTTGAATGAAATCAATGTTTTCAACGGTCAACCCGCCGGCAATTCCAGCCTCGATCTGGTCCATCCCGGTAAAGCTCAAAAACCGGGCAATCGCGGAAAATGCGGCGCAAATAGCGACGCCCACATGCCAGTCGCGGTGCAATCTTACGGCTTCGTCGTCACTCAGATTAACCAGCCGATATTTTGACATACCGCCGGCAAACAGGTTCCATGAAACACCGTGACGCAAAAACCGATAGACGCAATACCACGCGACGATTTCAAATATCACCCGGCGTGAAGGTTCGTGGGCTGAATCGAGTACAATCGCCACGATCATCGCCACAGCAAAATAAATAACCATCGAAATTGCCGCAAACAGCGCTCTGGAAAGCAGATACGCTATCTTGTCGGCGGTTGTTTCCGGCGTTTTATCATCAACTTGCAAAATGTTGTTGATCACCCATCTGATCACCGGGCGCGTGGCATACCAGCCGACCACCAGGCCAGCCAATGCCGTCGCCAGCGCCCTCAGCAGCCAAATCAGGCTGCCATCGGGGCTGGCGGCCGAAAACGTTCCCGCTATATTGCTCATCAAAGAGGGAACCGACTGCACAATCTGTTCCAGCCTGGCCCGCACTTTCAGCGCGCGCTCGGCATTCATTTCGTTTTCTTCTTCACTCGCCTGAACGCCATCGCTGCCCGGTTTCACCACAATCACGGTGGAGCCATCTTCGCGCGCTTCCTTTAGCAACAAATCCAGTGCCGAGGACGAGGGTTTTTCAGCACCTGCACCAAACAGAACCTGCGCGTTGGCGGTATTGGCAAAGGTTGAAATCGTAAGAAACGCAAGAAATGCCAGTTTCACTATGGTGGAATATATCTGCATGGATTGGTCTCAATATTCGTGTTGGCAACAGGCTACCAATCGCGTGCCCTGTTGTGGGCTTCGGCTGACAATTAAAAAATTTGCAACAAGCCCCTTACTGATTTTGCCGCTTAGAATAGTTGAAGTGGTAAAACCACCACCTGATTTGACGATATAGGACGGGACCACATCAATCAACTATCTCGAAAACCGAATTTATGGTCGCAATTTCGCCGAGCAATTTGTCACAAAGAAGTGGCATATAGTTTTGCCCAGTCGTGCCGCAATGCCTCGCCCTCTCCCGCAAAACTTTCCTGCAAAACCCTATAGGACGAAATCCTGTCGGGCCGAAAATGCCTGAAATCCCGGCGCAGCTCGCACCAGGCGGCAACAACAATTGCTTCTGCGTGATATATGATAGCGATGGGCCTGATGGTTCGCACGCTAAAAATGTTTTTGAGATCCTGATACTTAATCCGTATCTTTGCCTCACGGCGGATCGCATCGCGAATTTCAGAAAGATCGACGGTTTCGGGCACATCCGGCCCCCAGGTTGAAGAAAACAGTGACCCGCTCAAACACGTCGCATCAGCAAGCTTGCGGGCAACACGCCGGGCAGCCACTTGCAGCCCCTTGTCGCCCGTTCGGGCAATCATAGCCAAACCGACGGTGATCGCTTCGGCTTCTTCGACATCAAAATTGATTGGCGGCAGGTCAAACCCCGGACGCATGATATAGCCAACACCTGCCGCACCGTCGATTGGAATACGCATCGCCTGAAGTGAAGCAATATCGCGGTAAATCGTGCGCCTGGTTACCTCCAGTGCTTGAGCGATGTCTTCCGCCCGCACCGGTTTGGTTGCGCTCCTTAGAAGCTGGATGATTTCGAACATACGTGCGGAACGCGCCAATCACTTTTCCTCCCAATTTTTCCATGGCTATCACAACCCTGCTGACAGATACATGTCAGCAGGGTTGTGATAATCAAGCGCCAGGCAGTTCAGAAATATTGGAGCGAAATAACCATGCACAAATATCAGGCTGAATCCGGGTCGACCACCACGACGCATTTGGCGGGTTATCAGGCCGGAAGCACCCGGTCCTATCCGATGGTTGAACTTAAAATCTCGATTGAACGCGACTACACGGTGCTGGCAAAGGTGATGGATGCTATTCTCTACGTTCATCACTACGAGCAACCGGTCATTTTTGTCAGAAAGGACTGGGCCAGCCGGGCCAATTATAACCCCGGCAACGACAATCCAAATCGCTGGTGGAACAATGGCCAGGGATTACCGCAACAAATCAAAGGACAATGAAATGATCAAATATATCTATCCCGACGGGTCGCACTGCTATCGGGCGCTCCACACCACCCACGCAGTCTATCATTCTAACGATGGGAAATTAATCGCTCGGGCCGACCGGCCAGACCACAACGGCACCTATGAATTCGAGATCAAGGGTTTTGAATTGCTGCAAGGGGGGCAGGTTTACGAATGAAGATGTAATAATCACCCAGCGGCTCGCCCAGCACATTTATTTGTGATCTCATGGGCAGTTGTTAGATGTGGCGCAGGGGTCTATCAAGTTACCAACACAACTGGCAATTGAAGAAAGGATCCGGCCATGAAAATGATCAATGTGATTGTCTCTACCACTTTATTGACGCTGACGGGCGTTTCACACGCCAACGCGGCAGACCATCCAATGGGTTTTTTCGTCACCAGTGTTGGCTCTGGACAAGGCGGCAATCTCGGCGGGCTTGAAGGCGCCGATGCGCATTGTGCAAAACTGGCGGAAGCCGCAGGCTCCACCGGTCGCCAATGGCGCGCCTATCTAAGCACCCAGGAAAAGGGCAAACGAGGCGTTTCGGCGCGAGACCGAATTGGCCTTGGCCCCTGGTATAACGCCAATCACGAACTGATCGCCAGCGATATCGACACGCTTCATCTCAGCCCCAATATTGTCATGCGCACGGCGGTGGATGAAAATGGCAATCGGGTAAACGGGCGTGGCGACAAACCAAATCGCCACGATATTTTGACCGGCTCGATGGCCGATGGCACGGCCTATTTTCCGCGCGATACGAACGACCATACCTGCAGCAACTGGACAAGCTCGGGTCAAGGCAGCGCCCAGGTTGGCCACCATGACCGGCATGGCGGCGGCAACACCTCATGGAATTCCGCCCATGGTTCGAGAGGATGCGGCGAGGCTGACTTGCCCAAAACCGGCGGTGCCGGGCTGTTTTATTGCTTCGCAGCGGACTGATGGCGGTTAATATCACTCGATTGGGTTTTTTAAATAACGCGAATTCGCGATAAGCAAAGGTTTTCTCAGCACCTGTTCAATGCTATTTCGCAAAAAATTCCTTCGCTTGTCATTCTTGGGACGGCGCCCAAGAATTGGAAATCCTGAACGTCAACATGCATTAACTGTAATGATTTTCATTTTTCTGCGATTACCACAACGTTCTTTCCTTGATCCTTTGCTTTATACAACGCATCATCTGCAGCAGACAGTACTTCTTGAGGATTTAGCCCAAATTGCGGATAGGTTGCAACGCCCATTGAGATGGAGATCTTTGGCAGGAATGAATCGCCGTAGCGAACTCGCAATTCATCCACTTCTTTTCGGACTTTTTCTGCGATATCGCGGGATTCTTCCATATCAAGGCCAGGCAAAACAATCGCGAACTCCTCGCCACCATAGCGGCAAGGCGTGCCATGTTGATCGCAGACCCGTTGCATGGCTTCGCTAATCGCGCGCAGCACCATATCACCGGCATCATGTCCGTGATTATCATTGAATTGTTTGAAATTATCGGCGTCAAAAGAAACCAGACCAACCGAGCCATCGTTCCTTTGGGCGTCGGTAAAGGCTTTACGGCAGCTTTCCAAAAAGTAGCGTCTATTAAAGAGGCCTGTCAGCGGGTCTTTGGCGGATTGATCGCGCAATTCGTCGCGTAGACGAACATTGGCAATTGCCAGGCTTATTTGTTCCGAGCACTGGATGGCAAAACTGACCACATCTTCATCTGCGGGGTGAGATAGTGCTTCAGGATTTTCGTAGCTGGCAAAATCGATATGCAACAGACCTACCGTGTCTCCATGGGCGACAATGGGTAAACAAATATAACGCCTGTCTTTATCGCATTCGACTTCATCGTCCGTATCATGATCAATGTGGGTGCATGGAAAATCCACCATTCCAAACCCATATTTGAAAATTCGGCCGCGCCGCAGTGCCCAGCAATCATCGGCGTGGATATGGCGATGCGCGACACTATTGTTCCATAAACAGGCAGATTCCAGCACATCACGAGAGTTGCTATAAACAAACAATTCCCCGCTGCTGCCAGCAAATAGAGTGCCCATAAAACGCGCAATCACTTTGTACAATTCTTCAAGTGATTTACAAGATTGTAGCCATTCACCCAATTCACCCAACAATTTGGACTGATGCTTACGTCTGGTTTCCAGGATCAGGGCGGTCTGGGCTTGTTCTTTGGCTAAATCGGCTTGCTTTTTGGCGTCTGCAAGTTCAATTTCATATAATCGCTTGTCAGTTACATCTGCAAAGGTCACCACGTGACCACCACCATTTCGGGGCTGAACTGTAGCAACTACAGTTCGGTCAGATTTTGTTTTACGGTCAAAAACAAACGGTTGGTTTGTTGCGAATTTTTCTTCCAGTTCCTCAATGGAGATGGAATCTGCGGTTCCTCGCTTGAGGTTTTTTTGAAGCAATGATGTTCGTTTGTAGCCCAAAAACATCTGATTTTCGGCTAACTCATTTAGATTAACCATCCGTTGATTGAAAAACTCGCATTCCCCGTCCTTGGACCAGACTACCATTCCCTGCTGCATGGTTTGCAGATATTCAAGCGGGCCCGATTCACCTATTTCGGGCATTCCCCCCGTTATAGGCCGCAGCTTCGGGGCTTCACCAGATCGGCTTCTACCGTTGGTTTGATGTGAATTCACTGGAACCGTTCTGTCGTGGGTCATTTAGGCATCTTTCCGATCTTTTGTAACCAAAGCTAACAGCCGGGTTTCTACAAATACCTGCACTAAAAGTTACAATTTTACTTTTTTTCCAATTTGCTAATATCTGGGATATGATGTCGGCGGAACCCGATCCATAAGCCAAAGACAATTATTATTGACCTTTATGCGCCCAATTCCTCATTCCGACTGATTTGATGGTTTCTGGTTGTTCCAGGCATCACATCCGGCATCAATGATCGCATCATAGTCCTGGAAAATTCGGTTGGAGAGCCAGTTGTCAAGGTCGATGCAAAATTGGGCCTGAGAACAATCCTCATTATGATCCAAACTGCTCAACAAATTCCAGAATTGTCGATTGTAGAGGAAAACTGATCCATGGTGAGGCATGATTGCTTTAAAATGATCATGGCTCATCAGGAGCGATTGAAGCCCGGTGTGCAAATTGATGAAATCAATTTGCGGGCGAAACCGCCCGGCGCTTAAGCGCCGCCCCAGCGGAGGCCCGGGCAGAGCCCGCCGTGAGCGAAGAGTCTACTAATCAAATCATTTTGAAGGTGTCCAGCTATACTTGTCTGGAACTTAGGTAGTTGTCTGACTGATCGCCCCCAACCAACCCCACAATAGCCCTCAATAGCCCTCAATCTGCTCGTGCGGTTTGGCCAGCTCCTTGGCCGCCGTCACCATGGCTTTTTGCACTTTTTCGAAGGCCCGCACTTCGATCTGGCGGACCCTTTCGCGGGAAATCGAGAACTCGCCGGAAAGCTGTTCCAGCGTCAGCGGATCTTCCGAAAGACGGCGGGCTTCGAAGATGCGCTGTTCACGTTCGTTCAGCACTTCGAGCGCATCTTTCAGCATCTCGCGCCGGGTCTCCAGTTCGTCCTGCTTGATCAGCGTTGCTTCCTGGCTTTCGGTATCGTCGACCAGCCAGTCCTGCCATTGGCCGGATTCACCCTCGGCCGAACGCAAGGGTGCGTTGAGAGAGGCATCGCCGGAAAGGCGCTGGTTCATCGACTGAACCTCGGCCTCGCTGACACCCAGCGTGTCGGCGATTTTCTTCACATGCTCATGCTTGAGATCGCCGCCCTCGACAGCCTTGATCTTGCCCTTGAGCTTGCGCAGGTTGAAGAACAGCCGCTTTTGATTGGCCGTCGTGCCCATTTTCACCAGGCTCCACGAACGCAGCACATATTCCTGGATAGCGGCCTTGATCCACCACATGGCATAGGTGGCAAGACGGAAACCCTTTTCGGGGTCAAATTTCTTCACCGCCTGCATCAGGCCGACATTGCCTTCAGAAATCACCTCGCCAATCGGCAGGCCGTAGCCGCGATAACCCATAGCAATCTTGGCCACCAGCCGCAGATGGCTGGTCACCATTTTATGGGCCGCATCACGGTCATCGTGTTCGGCATAGCGCTTGGCCAGCATATATTCCTGCTGCGGCTCAAGCATCGGAAACTTGCGGATTTCATCCATATAACGGTTGATACCGTCCTGACCGGTAGTAATTACCGGCAAATTCGACTGGGCCATAGGCGCCATTCCCCTCTTTATAAGCCAACCCCGCATCGCGGCGGAAGGCGGAGCGTCAAAATCTACTCCATCGTCTATTAACGATTATATAGGTCAAATTTGGGCGAAGTCACGATTTTTTGCATTACAATTTTGTCAGATTTCTGTGAACGCCTCGATGACCGCTTGCAAATCCTCAGCCGGGTGGCATGAAAATTCCATTGTTACGCCACTTGTGGGATGGGCAAACCCGAGCCTTTCTGCATGAAGCGCCTGGCGGCTTAGTTTGCTGATTGCCGTTTGCACATTTTCCGGCAAGGCCAGCGCTTTGGTGGCGAAATGCTTGCCATAATCCTGATCGCCCACCAGCGGATGGCCAAGATGGGCCATGTGGACGCGAATCTGATGGGTTCTGCCGGTTTCCAGTTCACACTCTATCAGCGATGCTACCGGCTCCCGCTTTTCGGCCTCTCCAAAGATCGTGCGAATAATAAAATGGGTCACGGCCTTCTTTGCGTCACTGCGGTCTTTGCTGACCACGGCTCGTTTTAACCGATTGTGAGGGTGACGGCCAAGCGGCGCGTCAACGCTGCCCTTGTGGCGGGCCGGCATACCCCAACAAAGCGCCACGTAGCGCCGCAACAATGGGCCAGTGCGGCCGTGGTCGGCAAATTGCGCGGTCAGACCCTGATGGGCATTCCAGGTTTTTGCCACCACCATTACGCCACCTGTATCTTTGTCGAGACGATGGACTATTCCGGGCCGCCGCACGCCGCCAATACCAGTTAGCGACGTACCACAATGGTGCAGCAGCGCATTAACCAGTGTACCGCGCCAGTGGCCGGGCGCCGGATGCACCACCATGCCTGCCGGCTTGTTGACGACAATCAAATCATCATCTTCAAATAGCACCTCCAGCGGAATATTCTCCGCCACGGGCTCTGCCTCTTCCGGCTCCGGCATGGTAAAATCAATGATATCGCCGGCCCTGAGTTTCTGGCTGGTTCCACGTGGCATTGCGCCGTTGAGAGATACGTGGCCGCCCCGCACCAGCGCCTGCACCCTGGCGCGCGAAAAATTGTCCCCCGCATTGGCCGAGATATACTTGTCTATCCTTTTGCCTGCGGCATTTTCACCGGCGACCAATTGTTTTTTCATTGCAATCTGACCGCCCTCATTTTGCCGCATTGCACCCTGATTTTCTTCGTAGTTGTCATATTTGGCGCTACCGCAATGGAGAGCATTTTACCGGCCTGAGTGAGCCGGCGGAAGGTGGTGTCTTGCAGGATTTTATGGTCGCTCGAGACGCGATTGTCCATAAAATTCAGTTTGCACATTGCTTCTCTTCAACCAAGAAACTTCAACACAGCACAAGACCGAGCCCTTTTTGATCTGATACAAGGAATTGAAACCATGAAGAAACTTCTCATTTTAGCAGCCATGGCACTTGCGCTCGCCGCCTGTGACGACGGCGCTGAAAAAGAAAAAGCCGCTGCCGAAAAGGCCAAGATTGAAGCCGCAGCTGAAGCAAAAGCCGATAAGGCGGCAAAGGCTGCAGCAGATGCAAAGGCCACGACCGAGGAAGAAGCTAGGGCAAAGGCCGACGAAGCCGAGAAAATGGCAGATGAGGCAAAAAACAAAGCCGAGGAAGAAACTAAGGCAAAGGCCGACGAAGCCAAGAAAATGGCAGATGAGGCAAAAACCAAAGCAGAAGAAGCTAAGGCGAAGGCCGACGAAGCTAAGAAAATGGCGGAAGAGGCAAAGGCCAAAGCCGAGGAAGACGCAAAGAAAAAAGCCGAGGCCGCGACCGAAGCCGGTAATCCTGTCAAAGAGACCCTCGAAGCTGTAAAAGACACTGTTGGTGTAGTAAAAGACGTCACTGATACGATTAAAAAAATATCTGAGTAACCTCTTTTGGCATTAGTCGATCGGCCCTAATTGATATCGGCACAATTAGGATCCGCAGCGAGTTTTCGCTGCGGTTTCTTTGTTTTTATCACCCGTATGCTACAATTAAGCGTTAGCTATCCGAGTGCTTAATACAAAATAGGGGCGACAGTATCGCCGATATCGACCAATGACCAACACCTTTGAAAACGCCGAAGACAAACCACTCGATCCGGAGGTTGAGAATATTCGCCGCCGCATGATCCGCCTGCTGGTCATTTCGATTGGCATAATGGTGGTAGGGCTAATGGCTGTTTTCGGCGCGATTATTTACAAATTCAATAGCGGCGGAAATGACGGCACAGCTTCCCTAAACGCCAACATTGTAATCGAAAAGGGCCCATCTGGAACAGCAAAAATTCCGCTTCCCGATGGCGCTCAATTAATTTCCACAAGCCTTGATGGCGATCGGATCCTGCTAACCATCGAACTTTCTGGCGGCAGCCGGCGCCTCATGGTTCTTGACCTGCGAAAGGCAAAGGTTATCGCGATGTTCGATTTGGAAAATTGAGCTGCTCAACAGCGGCTAAAAACCTTGAACCTCCCGAATAGGCAAACGCCGCCCCAATCACATTGTCATGCTCAAGCGAGTATACATATTTAATTTCGAATGGTGTTAGTAGCTAATAGAGTTGGCCGGTTTTGGTAGCACACTAATTGTCCGCTTCTGTTTTAAGCATTGATGGGCAAGCTGTAAGGAGCCGGAGGCGACTGGAGGCTTGTTCATCAATGCTTTCGCGCCGAAAAGATTCACGCTGCTTTTTGGGTTTTCTGCCTGGTGATAATCTCTCCTTGTTTTGAATATGTAGCAATTTTGCCGGGGCCATGGAAGATAGCCATTGTGTCATCTGAGTATTCATGCACCCGCACCCTGGCCTTGACATAGTGATGACGGATGAGGCTCTGCGGCAGTTGCAGGACCAAATTGTTGTACGAAACTGTATTGTCCCTGCGCACGATGCGCCCGCTCTGCACGCACATAATATCGCGTAAGACTGCCGGGACAGCGACCGGCACAAAAGCACTTGTCTCGTCTTCAGCCGCAACGCTAAAGCGAGCATTGTGATCCGGCAGGTAGATTTCCGTGATATAGCGGTTGGCCACGGCCATATCGGTGATGTCATGGAGCTTCAATTCATTGACGAGGCGATCCTGGAAGGTCTGAAAGGCGCGCTCCGATCGGCCACGGGCTTCCGGCGAATAGGCGGCGATATGCTCAATGCCCAACTGATGAAAGGCGCGGCCCACTTGGGTAAGCCGGGTTTTATCGACCTTCTCACCGGCCTTGGGCGTGTGAAAATAGTGACTGCCGCGATCCGTATAGATTGAACAGGGCAGGCCGTGACACTCAAACACATCCAAAAAACCGCGAAAGCTGGACATTGTTCCTTCTTCCTCAACCAGAAAGGCCGAATAAACCTTTGATGTCGCATCATCCATGGTCACAATCAGGTCAAGCTTAGGTTTGCCCTCAAGCCATTCATGGGTCGAACCATCCTGATGCAACATCATACCGGTACATGGCCTGCGCGGCCTCTTGCGCCGGTGAATGCCGCGCCCGCAGACCGCAATCACCAACCCTGAGCGCTGCAACCGGGTCTTCGTCCAGGTGTAACCCCAGTTGAAATTATGATGCTTGACCAGATGATCATGAAAATGCTTCACATTCCAGCCCATATAGCGCGTCTCATATTGCTCAAGCATCCATGAGGTTTCGTCGGCAGGCACCGCACGCACCGACTTCTTGCCCAACCGGCGGTCATTGAGCCCATCAGAACCGCAATCCTCATAGCGCCTGCGATAACGGCGGAATGTCCGCTCCGACATCCCTAAAATCTCTGCCGCATCATGTCCCGAAAGCCGCTTTTCTTCATATCGAGATAACACATCAATAAACTTCTCCATCCGTCTTTCCTGTAACCATGAAGTCCGGTTCATCAAATACCCTCCTTTTGAGAGCATCCTAAAACCGGACAAATCACGTGCTACATAAAGCGGACAACTGATGTGCTACTGACATATTTAATTTCGAATGGTTGAATGTTTCGTCTGATAGCTTTATACTAACAATAGTCACTATCGCGAATAGCAGATTTCTGGAAACCATTGTCTGCAACCAAACGGGTAACAAGCGTCGTATCAATGCGGGATCGGATAAGCTTCTATGATGGAAAACATCAATGCGGAACCGCAAGAGTTACATTCTCGCGATATGGCCAAAAATGCCCGTAATGTAGTCAAGGCGATGAAAGCGATATCGCACGAAGTGCGGTTGATGCTTTTGTGGCATTTGTCTAAAGGTGGCAAGACGGTTTCCGAGCTGGCCAACTTGCTGGAGCTTGAGCAATCGGCGATATCGCAACAACTTGCCCGCCTTCGTCTCGAGGGCATTGTCGAGGGATCACGCCAGGGTCGTACTATTCTTTATCGCATCAAAGACCAGCAAGCCCAAAACCTGATCGAGATAATCTGCTCGATCTATTGCGCCTCCACGGTGCGATGACCGACTAATATAACGTCAACTCGGGATAAGCATAAACCTATCATATTGATATCATTATCTTTCGAATCGAAAATTCCAAATCAATACAAACTGGTTTCGTCATTCCTGTGCGTATCATAGGAATCCACCCCCTCATACTTTACCCAAAACAACAAAATTCAAGACATTTCAATGAGAAAGAGGCATGGATCCCTGCGACAAGCGCAGGGATGACGGAGAAAAGATTGTTCATTTCAAGCCTCGTCCCGAATTCGCGCTAATATTAATTTCCCGTGGTATAAATCCAGGGCGCTATCAATTTGCGCCTTAAGCAAAAAAAAACTCGGCGATGTTGATTATGGCCTTATGCCGGCATGGCTCGTTCGACCAGCTTTGCCCAATAGGAACAGCCGACGGGAATGGCGTCATCGTTGAAATCGTATTCTTCGTGGTGCAGATTTGCGCTATCGCCATTGCCCATGAAGATAAAGGCTCCGGGCCGCGCTTCCAGCAAAAATGAAAAATCCTCACCGCCCATTACCGGAGTTTGTGCCGTGTCGACTTTGGCATCGCCCGCCACCTCCTTTGCCACATCGGCGGCAAATGATGTCTGAGCATCGTGATTGAAGGTGACCGGATAGCCCGATTTAAATTCTATTTCGACGCTGGCCCCATGGGCTGCAGCAAAGCCGTTTACCACTTCTTTGAACCGCTTTTCGACCAATTCGCGCACCGCAGGAACAAGCGTGCGCACCGTGCCGCCGAATCTGGCATCTTGCGGAATAACATTGTGGGTATTGCCACCAACAATAAAGGTAACAGACAAGACCGCCGCCTGAAGCGGATCGACATTGCGTGAAACCACCGATTGCAACGCCTGGACGATCTGGGTGGCAATAATCACAGGATCAATTGCACCATGCGGATAAGCTGCGTGGCTGCCGCGGCCCTTGATCGTCACATTAAATTCATCGGTTGCAGCCATGATTGCACCGGGTCTGATGGAAAATTCACCCACCGCCAACCCCGGCATATTGTGCAATCCATAGACTTCCTCGATGCCGAAACGGTCCATCATGCCGTCATCAACCATCGCTTTGCCGCCGGCACCACCTTCTTCCGCTGGCTGGAATATGACCACAACCGTGCCGTCAAAATTTCGCGTTTCTGCAAGATATTTGGCAGCGCCCAAAAGCATCGCGGTGTGGCCGTCATGCCCACAAGCGTGCATTTTACCTTCGTTTTTCGAGGCGTAGGGTGCGTCAGTCTTTTCCAGTATCGGCAGCGCATCCATATCCGCACGCAATCCGATAACCTTGCCGCTTGTATTAATGCGTCCCTTGATTACACCCACGACGCCGGTTTTGCCGATGCCATCAACGATTTCGTCAACCCCAAATGCCGCCAGCTTTTCGTGCACCAATGCGGCCGTCTCTTCGACGTCATAAAGCAGGCCGGGATTTGCGTGAATTTCACGCCGCCACCCGGTGATCTCGTCATGAAAATCCGCAAATCGATTGATCGTCGCCATGTAGCTACCCGTCTCATATTAGCTGGAAACGGCCAATTTATCGATTGATTGGAAAAAGGCAAGTCACCTTTTATCAGCTCATTGCGATTGCTGGCCGGCGGCAAGCTGCAATTCCCTGATCCGGTCAGCCAGGCTCGTCACCTCCCCGGCGGGAGCGCCAGTACTTTCTTGGGCCTTTTTCTTGGGCTTCTTGTTCTCTTTTAGAATTTCATTGATGATCGAATCATCCCCCTCAAGCAGGGCAATCATTGCCGTAACCTGAGCGGCCAGATCATTGATCCGCTCGCGCAGCACAGCGTTCTCGCGTCGTTCGGCTTCCCATTGCTTGTGGCCGGCGCGTTGCAGCCTACCGAGTTCGCTCTTTAATTCATCGCGTTCACCTTCGACCTCACCCAAAAGCTCCTCGGCAACGGATTTTTCATTCCGCATATGAGCCAACGCTTCCTTCACATTTGCATTTGAGGCATCGTCCAATAACGCTTCGGTGCGAAGACATGAGGCGGCAAGTTCCGCCTGGAGCGACGCCTTTTCAGCCAGAGCCTGCTCCAATTCCGCCTGGCTTGAAGAATTATTGGACGCGGAATTTTTACCCTTCTCACGGGCCCTGGCTAGTTCGCGCTCGCGCCGTTCCAGCTTTTCTTCCCGGTCGGTGAGCGTTGCCTGCACCTTGACCATACGTTTGTCTATATCACTCGAGCGACTTTTTTCTGCCTTGAGATCACGTTTCAGCGATTTGATTTCGGTCTTTAGCTGACCAGCCACCTGGCTGGTCTCGCTACGCATATTACCGAGCTCACCCACCTTATCTGTGAGGTTTTGCAATTGGGTTTCTCTGGCTGCAAGCTCTAACCGCTGGTCGTCCGACTCACTCGATGCCGCGCGAAAGCGCTGTTCCACAAGATCAAGTTGTGCGCTACGCTCTTCAAGCGCTGACTGGGTCGAGCGCAGCTTTTTGGTGGTATCATCAAGCTCGTTATCGAGCTTTCGCAGACTGGCCCGCAGCTCGCTGCCCTGTGCCTCGAGCTCGCTGATATTTTGTGATTTCTGCTCACTCTCGCCACCAAGGTCGGTGAGTTCCTCACGTTTGCGATTTATTTGGATCAACTGCTCGGCGGCCTTGTCGCGCAATTGCTTGACGCTCAATTCAAGACGCCGCGTACTCATCGCAAATTCGGCTTTCAATTGATCCTTATCGGCTTGAATTTCATTGAGCGTCAGTGGCACCGAACCCTCAATCCGCCGGCGCGTCAAAACAACAGCGCGGCGCCAGATTGCTGGCGCCACCATCAATGCCAACAATGCCGCTGCCAAAAAACCAAGCACAAAGTAAAGAATGCTCTCAAGCACTGTAACTCCAATCCCATGAAACGCCACCGGCCGAGATGATCGGCTGTGGCCAGATATTTGGTTCAAGGCCAGTTCCTGTGTGGGCGAAATCAGCCTTCATCTTGTTCACGCCCATTCTTCCTCAACATCAAATCCGACCAAAACACCGCCAGTGAACTGCAAAAGTGGCAAATTATGATCAATTGTTATTCCCGTGAAGGCTTGAATCATTGAAGAGGTGTCATGCCTGATAGATTAAAATGGGTTCCAGGTGGCGCTACGACGCAATTTCAGGTAGCCCACATTGACACCCAACCGCGCACCAACTCCGGTGCGCACTGGCACAAGCACCACCTGCCCACGCTTCAATACGTTCATGCCCAGCCCGCCAACCAGATAGGCCGAGCCGCCTACTCCGAGAAATCGCTTATAAAGTTTGTCAGTGTTTTCTAGGTTGTAGACCAGCATCATTGTGCGATTGCCATCACCACCGAAATCCCAACCGACCGTTGGACCCTGCCAATAGACTTTGTGATCGCCGGCGTTCTTTGTAAATAACGTGCCTTCGCCATAACGCAATCCACCGACAAAGGCTCCAGAAGCTTCTTCGCCCAAGATATAACCATTGGGAAGCCCGCGCTTTGAAACGATTTTTTCCACCAGTGTCGCAAGTCCAGTGGTCGTTCGGCCAAAGAACCGATGGCCGACGCCAACAATTTCACTGTCCGAATAGCTGCCGTCACGGGCATTGGCGTTTGGCAGTTGCACGATCATCACGGCAACACCAAGAATCAGTGCAAGCAGAAGCGTGGCAATTTCATTAAGTCTGTCAGTGATTACCTTCATATCAACAATCCTCCGGCGGTTGGTACTCATTACATTTCCCGGTCAAACGGCGACGAAACGCCTTGTTGCTTGACCACACAGCTAGTGGTCTTTGTGGCCAAAACGCTTGAAAAAGAACGTGCTGAAAAGGGATTCAAGCGTTTCGGCCAGACCACTAGAGCAATCTGCGCTCATATTGAGTCAATTCTGGTTGTCGAATGGCGAGATAGATCGAAGTTGAGGCGGGCGCAGTGCGATACCGGGCAAGCCCGGATCGACTTTGAATATCCGCCAGTCGGAAACCCCCGTCAAATCCCAACAATCCAAACCGGGAAACATCCCGGTTCGAGGGGTCGGATGTTTCCGCCAATATCGGCGCGAAGTTTCTCGACCATATCTTGATACGGCCATCGAAACTTCACTTGATCTAGTCACAAATTCACTCCGTTAGAATGGCTCAATATGAACGCAGGTTGCTCTAAGACCAATTATCCGCGCAAAACTTTTCAAAGTAGTGAACAAATGCTTCACAAACTCAATAAAATTGAAAAACGCCAAATGAACACTTCGTCCAGTAAATCAGGCGGAGTAACAGACAATGTCAACCCAATCGGAATTTGACTTGAAGCCTGATACGAAAGTGCCGGCGGTTTCATCACGACCGTCGAGACCGGCTCCTGTTCAACCGGCATTTTCCCAGGCGGCAAATGCCTGATCAAACACCCGGCTTCCCGGCACACCCTTTTCAATAGTGATCAGTGCCCGTCGCCCTGTTCGGTAGCCAAGCGGTATATCGATCCACTCGCGACCCTTCATCAACAGCTCATTACGTTCCACCGCCTCGGGCAGATTATTGAGCGCAATCAGAAAGATTCCGTCGGCTATCGTTGCCGGAACACCGACAAGCGCCTCGCCACGCGCTTCTTCGCTCTGTTTGAACACAAAGCGCTGTATCTTGTCGATATTACCTCCGCTGAAATCACCGGGTACCGAAAACACCAGTTCAATCAGGTGACTGGCAGGAAGTCCCTTGTCGGCATTCCTTTTGATAGTCATCAACAACACGAGATTTCGCTTGGTGATATCAACTTTGGCGCGGATTGCCGGTTCCAGCGGCAAGCCGTCCGCCGGCGCTTCCTGGACAAGCGACCAGACCACATTGCCGATATCAACGGTATTTTGTCCCTGTACTGCACCTTCTTCGTAAAGCAGACTTTTTTGCGCCACCGGTGCCAGAGCGGTTTGATCGGCCTTTGGTTTTGCCGCCACAGACCCGTCCGCCGCTGGCGATGAAGTGGATTTGTCGTCGTTCGGCGCTGTACCGGTATTTTCCGATTCTCCCGCTTGCGGAACGACTATTCGTGTGGTGGTTACCGGCGAAGGTTGGAGGCCTGAAGGTAGCGTATTATCTTTTTGCACAATTGGTTCGGGTGCGATTTCCTTACCATCCGTACTCAGCCTTCGATCAAATTTCTTTTCTGCCGCCGTTTCAACCGTCGTCGCAGCCGCCAGGTTCTCATCGCTCTTTATCGTGCTTTCGGAGGTTGCAGACGGTGTTTTAACTCCACCATCGCCAGCTTCTGTTGTTGATTGAACATCGTTGCCGGCAATCTGCTGAAAAGCCTCACTGAGAGAACCCCGGTTAACCCAAAGCGCGGCCGCCCCTCCTACAACAATCAAAAGGCCTGCAATGGCGAGAATTAATGTGGTGCGGATACCCGCTATCCCGGTTCGGGCATGCTCCGATTGTCCGTAAAGGTCGTCCTCAGCTTGAGGAATACCAACCATCGGCTCCTCCACCGACGGCAGTTCCAGTGGCGTTTGCTGAGCCGACTTCGGAGCACTGGAAATCTGCTGTTGCACCGGCTCGCGATGCTCGGGCGTGGCGGCGGGTTGCACCACGGTATTTTCTTCAGTTTGGACAGTAGATTGAGACTTCAGGTGCTCGATTTCAATTTCCGCAATCGCCGCTTCCAGATGCGCCTTTTGTGCGGCTATGGCATCGGGTGTCATTGCTGGATCGGCGGATTCCAGCTGCTTTTGGATGGTCGCCCTGGCACGGACAAACAGCTTGGCCCGCAATTCGGGTGTCGTCTCGCCCAAACCATCCAGTGTGCGCCTTAATATGGCATGATAGTCAGCCATCTATTATAACATCCCTTCGAACCGGTATTTCCAGCCGCTATAGCATCCAAAAGAGTACAAATCTGCGGCGATCGGCTATTCATCAAGTCGCTTGCCAAACTAATCCTGAAACGGGTCGTGAACAAGTATCGTGTCATCCCTTTCAGGACTGGTCGACAGCAACGCCACCGGCGCACCAATCAGCTCTTCCACTTGCCGCACATATTTCACCGCCTGCGCGGGTAAATCATTCCACGTCCGGGCGCCTGCGGTTGTGCCTTTCCAGCCCTCCAGCGTTTCATAGATCGGTTCAACCCGTGCCTGCTGCCCCTGGCTAGCGGGGAAGAAATCTATCATCTTTCCGTCCAACAAGTAACCGGTGCATACCCGGATCTTTTCCATTCCATCCAGAACGTCCAGCTTGGTCAGTGCGATACCGGTAATACCGTTGGTTATCACCGACTGGCGCACCAATACCGCGTCAAACCAGCCGCAGCGGCGTTTGCGGCCGGTTACCGTACCGAATTCGTGGCCGCGCTCGCCCAGATACTGGCCGATCTCGTTTTGCTGTTCGCTCGGAAACGGCCCTTCGCCCACGCGTGTTGTATAAGCTTTGGTGATGCCGAGTACATAATGAAGCGCATTGGGTCCAAGCCCCGTTCCGGCAGCCGCTTGTCCTGCAACTGTGTTTGATGATGTTACAAACGGATAGGTGCCGTGATCAATATCAAGCAAGGTTCCCTGCGCCCCTTCAAACAGAATGCGTTTTCCGGCCTTTCGTCTTTCATCCAGGAACCGCCAGACCGCACCGCGATAGGGCAAAACCTGATCAGCCACTGATAGCAGTTCCTCAAGGATAGTCGATAACTGAATTTCATCGCGCCCAAATCCGCGCAGCAATGCATTGTGATGCGCAAGCAGTCGATCAATCTTTGCCGGCAATGTTTCCGGATTGGCCAGATCCATCACTCTGATAGCCCGCCTTCCCACCTTATCTTCATAGGCAGGGCCAATTCCCCGTCTGGTGGTGCCTATTTTAGTGCCGGACGAACTGGCGTCCTCGCGCAACGCGTCAAGCTCACGATGTACCGACAAGATCAACGTCGCATTGTCGGCGATCATCAGATTTTCCGGCGAAACGGTGATGCCCTGTTGTTCAAGCCGCGCAATTTCGGCGACGAGCGCATGTGGATCGATAACGACGCCATTGCCAATCACTCCGACGGTATTTTTACGCACCACGCCAGAGGGCAGCACACTAAGTTTATAGGTAACGCCGTCGATCACCAGCGTGTGGCCAGCATTGTGCCCACCTTGAAAGCGCGCCACCACGTCGGCGCGCTCCGAGAGCCAGTCAACTATCTTGCCTTTGCCTTCGTCGCCCCACTGCGAGCCGACAACAACTACATTGACCATCATTTCCCTCGTGATATCACTTGAGGATAAAACCTCAGTAGTGCCGATCCACCTGAAGACAAGCCGGCCTTCAAAGCGTAAGGCTTATAACCTTCAAGACAGTTAAACGCGACCCCGATGCAGGATTTTTGCCAGTTAATGACCATTTTTTTTTGTCACATATATCCAAAGCACTCAATAAATTTGTGTTTTGGGTGTAAGTGTTTTTTTGCTCCATACACTTATCCGAAAACCGGTGCCCACTTTTCGGGCGCATGGAAAATAGTCCGTTTTCTGCATTATTTTTGCCAAATACGAGCCCAAATGATCATGGTGCCCGCATGAGCGGTCCCAGTCAGTCAGTTTGGCATAAGGCCCGCCCCCATCTGCTGCTGGTATTGACCGTGTTGATATGGAGCGGAAACGCCGTTATGGGCAAATTTGCCGTCGGTCATATTTCGCCAATGGTACTAACCTTTGCCCGTTGGCTGCTGGCGTTTATTATCATCGCCATAATGGCGCACCACCACGTCCGCACCGACTGGCCGGCAATTCGCAGAAACCTGTTCTTTTTGATGTCGATGGGAACCACCGGTTATACCGGTTTCAACGTTCTGCTCTATTCGGCCCTGCACCACACGACTGCCATCAACGTGGCAATCGAACAATCGGCAATGCCGCTGATGATTTTTCTCGGGAATCTCGTCATTTTCCGCCAACGATTTGGCTGGGCACAGATTGCAGGATTTAATTTGACACTGCTGGGGGTTGCCCTGGTCGTGACAAACGGCGCGCTGCTGCGCCTTGCCAGTCAGTCGCTCAATCGCGGTGATGTCATGATGTTTTTCGCCGCATTATTATATTCCGGCTACTCCATCGGGTTGAGAAACAGGCCCGAAATGCACTGGCTCAGCCTGCTTTTTGCAATGTTTGCCGGGGCACTATTGTCTTCACTTTTGGCCATGATGTGGGAGATCAATGCCGGACTGGCAATCTATCCGACAACGCCGATCGGCTATATTGCCGTCATCTTCACCGGCTTGTTCGCTTCGATTATCGCCCAGGCCGCCTATATTGAAGGGGTAGCGAAGTTAGGGGCAAATTCTGCCGGTATTTACATCAACCTGCTGCCGGTATTTGCCGCAATATTGGCGGTGTTGCTGCTTGGTGAGACGTTGGGTAGTCACCACGCGGTGGCACTGATGCTGGTGGTCGGCGGTATTACTTTGGTACAACGAAAGCCGCGATAATTATGCCAGAAAAAACCGCTTACCGGCAACCCTAAAGCTCGAATTCCAGCACCTTGGCCTGTTCGATCTGTGGCTGGGCCGCAACCGCCGAAAGCACATTGTCGGGAATTGGCGCATCAAGATACAAAAGCGCGATGGCATCACCACCTTGTGCATTGCGACCGAGATGAAAATTGGCAATATTGACCCCGGCATCGCCCATCGTTGTGCCGAGCATGCCGATAATGCCTGGAACATCACGGTTGGTGGTGTAGAGCATGTAGCGTCCGGCTTCCGCCTCCATGTTAATGCCCTTGATTTGAATGAACCGCGGCTTGCCATCGGAAAATACCGTGCCGGCCACCGAGCGGGTTTGCTGTTCGGTCGTAACGGTCAATTGCATATAGCCGTCAAATACGCCCGTCTTGTCTCGGGTTATCTCTGAAAGCCTGACACCGCGCTCCTTCATCATTATCGGTGCTGAAACCATGTTGACATCAGACACCAGTGGTTTCAGCAACCCTGCAAGGGCAGCACTGGTCAATGCCTTGGTGTTCATATCCGCCAAATGGCCGTCATATAGAATTTCGACTGCGGTAATCGGCGATGTGGTCAACTGGCCGGCGAACGAACCCAACACCTCGGCGAGTTTGACAAAGGGGGTTAGTTTTGGCGCCTCTTCGGCGGTGATCGACGGCATGTTGAGCGCATTGGTGACCGCACCGTTGACGAGATAATCAGCCATTTGCTCCGCCACCTGGATGGCGACATTTTCCTGCGCCTCGGTGGTCGAAGCACCAAGATGCGGGGTGCAGACCACATTGGGCAGACCGAACAACAGACTGGCCTTGGCCGGCTCGACCTCAAAAACATCGACCCCGGCGCCGGCCACCTTGCCTGCCTTTATCGCGTCCGCAAGATCGGCCTCGACAATCAGTCCGCCGCGGGCGCAATTAACAATTCTCACCCCGTCCTTCATTTTGGCAATTGCTGCAGCATTGATGATATTGCGGGTTTTGTCGGTCAATGGTGTGTGCAAAGAGATGAAGTCGGCGCGACCGAATAGTTGGTCGAGTTCAACCTTTTCGATCTGCAGCTCAGCGGCCCGTTCGACACTTAAAAACGGATCAAAGGCGATGACTTTCATGTGCAACCCTTTGGCACGTTCGGCGACGATCGAGCCGATATTACCGCAACCGATGAGACCAAGCACCTTGTTGGTCAACTCTACACCCATGAATTTGGATTTCTCCCACTTGCCGGCCTGGGTGGAACAATCCGCCGCCGGCAATTGCCGGGCCACCGCCATCATCAGGGATATCGCATGTTCGGCGGTTGTGATCGAGTTGCCGAACGGGGTGTTCATCACCATGATGCCTTCACGAGAGGCTGCAGGAATATCAACATTATCGACCCCGATGCCGGCGCGACCGACGACCCGGAGTTTTTTTGCCGCCCTGATAATTTTCTCGGTGACCTTGGTGGCGGAACGGATGGCAAGACCATCATAGTCGCCAATAATCTGGTGCAGCCTTTGCTTGTCCTTGCCCACATCGGGTTGAAAGTCCACTTCTACGCCGGCAGCCTTGAAAATCTGCACGGCTGTCTGTGACAGGGCATCGGAAATGAGAACACGTGGTTTGGTCATGACGGGAGATCCTCGATCTGACATGGCGCTGTTTTTGTGCAGTTCGCCATTATTCGGTTTTAATTTATGCGGTTAAGGCAGTTTTCCTGGGCAAAGCAGGGTTAGGCTGCGGCCTTGACATTGGTTTTCTGCATTTCAAATGCCCAATCAAGCCACGGCAACAGCGCCTCGATGTCGGACAATTCGACGGTAGCAGCAGCCCAGATGCGCAAACCCGGCGGGGCCTTGGCATAGGAACCGATATCAAAGGCAACATTTTCATGCTCAAGCAAGGCAACGATTGCTTTGGCGAACGCCGCCTGTCCGGCTAAATCAAGTTCACTCACCTCCGGATCAACAATCTTGAGGCAAATGCCGGTGTTGGAACGGGTCGCTGGTTGTTCGGCCAGAAAATCCACCCACGCGGTGCGCTCCACCCATCGACTGATCGCAGCAAGATTGGCATCGGCTCTTGAAAACAGCTGCTCGATGCCGCCAATCGATTTGGCCCAGTTGAGTGTATCGATATAGTCCTCCACACACAGCATGGAAGGCGTATTGATGGTGGCACCTTCAAAAATGCCCTCATTCAGCTTGCCGCCTTTGGTGAGGCGGAAAATTTTGGGCATCGGCCATTCAGGTGTATGATTTTCCAGCCGTTCGACCGCCCGGGGTGACAACACAAGCATACCATGCGCCGCCTCTCCGCCCATGACCTTTTGCCAAGAAAATGTAGTTACATCGAGCTTTAGGAAATCCAAATCCTGCGCGAACGCCGCCGAGGTGGCATCGCAAATCGTCAAACCATCACGGTCAAAGGGGATAAAGTTGCCGTTTGGCACCCGCACGCCCGATGTGGTGCCATTCCAGGTAAAAACCACGTCCCTGTTGAAATCGATTTGGTCGAGATCGGGAAGTCCGCCAAAGTCTGCGGTGAACTTTCGCACATCATTCAACTGCAGCTGGTCCATCACATCGGTGATCCAGTCGGCACCAAAGCTTTCCCATGCAACAACGTCAACACCGCGTGGACTAAGCAACGACCACAGCGCCATTTCAACGGCGCCGGTATCAGATGCCGGCACAATGCCGATGCGATAGTTATCGGGAATCTGCAGTATTTCGCGTGTCAGTTCAATGGCTTGTCTAAGACGAGCCTTGCCGGGCTTGCTGCGGTGTGAGCGACCAAGCAAGGCGTTTTTGAGCGCTGCCGGCGACCAGCCGGGACGCTTGGTTGTTGGTCCGGAAGAAAAATACGGATTGGCCGGCCGCAATGCCGGCCTGGCAAGATCAGTCATAATCTACCCTCTCAGATAGTGAGCCCCTCGTTGGGGAGGGGTGGCCCACCTGTGGCCATAAGGATAGCAACCCATCGCGTCAAGCGATATTTCGCAATTGAACTAAAATATACAGGGGAATCGCATTTGGGGTTTGACAAATATGCCTGAATAGATTCTTGAGGTTCCATCACGATATGGAGCCTCAAGATGTCAACAATCATAAGCTATTTCAATGATATAGACGATCCACGCACGGGCAATGCCTGCCGTCACAAGTTTTGTGACATCATGACAATCAGCCTTTTATGTGCCTTGTGTGGCGGCGAAACTGCGGTGGATATGGCCGATTTTGGCCATGCGAAGGAAGAATTTCTGCGCGATTTTCTCGAATTGCCGAATGGCACGCCGTGTCACGACACGTTTTCACGGCTGTTTCGGTTGCTTAAGCCCGCAAGCTTTCAACGCCTGTTTGAGAAGTTCCGTGCTGATTTTGCCCAGGCACGCGATGCCCAACCCGCCATCGCCATTGACGGCAAAGAGATGCGTCGCACCTTTGACAGGGCCGCCAATCAATCCGGCCTGAACGTGGTGACCGCCTTTGCGCATGGGGCTCGTTTGAGCCTCGGTATTATCGAAAGTGCCAAGGGTGGTGGCGAGATTTTGGCCCTACGTGAGTTGATCAAAATGCTCGACATCAAGGGCATGACGATCACTGCTGACGCGCTGCATTGCCAACGCGAGACCTGTGAGTTGATCGTGCGTGAAGGCGGCGATTACTGTGTGCAACTGAAGGGCAATCAGGGCGATATGCAGGCGGATGTGCGGGCCTTCATTGATGATCAAGAGACTGATTATATTGACGAATATATCTCAACTGACGCCAACCATGGCCGCATTGAAGAGCGATGTTACCATGTCTACAGCACTACGCAATATCTTGACGACACACACAAATGGCCAAGCCTCAAGACCTTCGTCCATGTCACTTCAACACGTGAAATGAACGGAAAATCAAGCCGCTGCGAACGCGTTTATCTCATGTCAAAACCCCCACAAGCGCAGGAAGCTGCAACCATTATTCGGGGGCATTGGCAAATTGAAAACAGCCTTCACTGGTCGCTTGATGTCATTATGAATGATGATCTCCATCGCGCTCGCAAAGACAACGCACCGATCAATTTTGCAGCCCTCAGACGTATCGCACTAAACATCATAAAGGCAAATCAGGACAAGGGATCAAACCGCGTAAAATTCAAACGCGCTGGCTGGAATGATGATTTCCTGCTTTCACTCCTAAACAACTTTTGAAATGCGATTGCCCTGCTAAAATATATCACTGAGGGTTTTTTGGTTCAAAGCATATTGCGTTTATAACCAGGCATTCAAACCCTGCCGGCGCCGAATAAGTCAATTACCAAATTTCGTAGCGTAAACCGATGCGCACCTGATGAATATTAAACGATTCATAGGCGAGATCGAATTGTGTTGCTCCAATTGGAATATCGGTCACCACATCATCACCAGCGATATAGGTAAATTTATATCCTGCATCTAGCTTCAGATTATCAGATATATCATAACTGAATCCGACCATCGCTGATGCGGCCGGCTTCCATCCCGAATTGGAATCAACATTATTGGAGTAGAGCGGATTGAGCGTGCCTGCACCGCAGTCTGTAAATGCTTCAAGCACACAATTGCCGCTCAAAACATAGTTGCTCCATCGCAGATAGGCCATACCGGCACCAACGCCGATATAGGGGGTAAATTTTGTCGAATTCTCGATATCGAGATAGGCATTGACCATCAAAACAGTGGCGCTTGCAGAAAGCGAGGTCTGTTCATTGCAATTGCCGGCAACCGCGAGATTTGCAGTCAGCGGATCGGCATCGTGATCCCATGTGCCGCAACTGATCGACCGCCGGTCACTGAAATCGTAATTCATAAACTGATCGACCGTTGCGTCTACCCTCATGAATTGGTTTATTCTATAGCCCGCACCCAAACCGATAGAACCTGTGCGTCCAAGATCGTTGCCGGTTGCAACATCATTTAAGGTGAAAGAAGGGTCGACAATCAATATGTCACCACCAACGTCTCCACGCAGATACCATCCGGTGCCAAACTCCACAATTGAACCGCCGGGCGTGCCATCGAGTTCTTCAGGTGGATAATAATCACCGGTTAGTGCAACGGTAGAAATCGTCGTCAACAGTGCTGCAGCAATGACAGTTGTTTTTATTATACAGGCCATTGATTGTCGCCTTTTACTACGTCCAGAATTCTAATTTTGGATACCGGTATTAGGGTTCCGCTGGTGGTTTTCGCTGCTGGTGTCTACCAAATCTGGTACCTGAGCCCGAGCCGCACGGCATGAATGCCGATATCGCCGTGGTTCACCGAAATGCCTCCACCAATGTCAGGTAACATCGTGCCGTCCATGGCATTGGTGTACTTATATCCTGCATCCAGCTTCAGGTTTTCCCACAAATCGTAACTGAACCCGGCCATTAGTGCATAGCTGAATCTCCACGATCCATCACCTGAGTAATTAACTGCGGTTGTCGTGCTGGCTGCACCTGCGCCAGGCGCCGTATAGCGGGAATCGCCGGCAGTATAACATGAATCGGTCACGACACTTGGTCTGGTACATGTTTCCAACGAAACATAATTGTCCCAGGAAACATAGCTCGCGCCGATGCCTGCACCGGCATATGGCGTAAAGCCATGATAATTGCCCAGCTCAAAATAGCCATTGGCCATGGTCGACCAGGCACTGAACTCGGCACTATCCGTTGAGGTACAGGAGCCTTCGACTATCACCCCTCCGGTATCATAAGCACAGCTACCGGCAGTCGAGCCACTAAAATCCGAGGAAAACCGCTCAATGGTAAAATCGGCCCGGAAATACTTGTTGAACTGGTAGCCAACGCCAATGCCAAAATTGAACCCCTGGTCGAGTTCGGAACTAGTGAATGTATTGCCCACATATGTGGTATCAAAATCATCCACCCAGTCTATCGAAATATCACCCCGCAAATACCAGCCGCCAAATTCCTCCGGCATTTCCAACCGAGGGAGTTCATAGTCAAGATCGGCCGCGGGTGCTGAAATTGCTGTCAAACCGACTGCAAAAATACTGGCAGCAACAAGAATACTAAACTTTCCCACAACCGGTTCCTTTCTTCACGCGGTGGTTTTGGTGAGGGTGACCTGGCCTACCAAATCTGGTAGCGCAGACCCAATTTAAACGCATGAATGTCGATGTCGCCATGGTAACCCTGGTCGCCAACCAGACCACTTGTGGCGCCAAATCCGAACATCGCACCTTCGCTGATATTGACATAAGAGTATCCGGCGTCGACTTTCATCTTGCTGGTGATGTCATAGGAGGCGCCGGCATGCAGACCGTATGCAAAACGCCAGCCTGAGGCCCCTGCATGCGTATCTGACACCAGAACTGCCGGTGTGGCACCACTGCTGTGGGATTCATCATTGGACATCGATCCCCATTCGACATAGGCGCCACCTATTCCACCGCCCACATAAGGCGTAAAGCCATGATAATTGCCCAGATCGAAATAAGCGTTCGCCAAAATCGTCGTAGCGCTGAAGCTGCCCGCTTCATGATAATCGCATACCGCGCCAACCGTTCCATCGGAACAGGCAACACCAAGTGCGGATGATCCGGAGAAATCAGCTTCCCAGTAATATGTTCCTGTCCAGTCAACACGGAACCAGTCATTGACCTGATAGCCAACACCACCGCCAAACGTCCAGCTATGGTCTATCTCATGGGTATCAAAGGAACCGGTCATCGAAGCTCCCTGAAAATAGCTAATGCCGCTTGTTTCCATCATGGCATAGCCAACATCGCCCCGCAGATACCATCCACCAAATTTCTCCACCGGCGGCAGTTCAACTATCGGGGGTTCCGGGATCATATCTGCGGCCTCAACCGACAAGACCGAAGCAACAATCGCAACAACACTTGCGACAGACACAAATCTAAAACTTTTCATTGCCAATTTCCTTTCACACTATCCGCCTGGAAATACCGACGTGATTGACGTTGGAACGAAGTGTGGTCGGAATTGGTTAAGTTGGGATTAACCGTACTTATTCACCATGAAATTTAACCCTAACAAGATCTTAACGGCCACCGGAAAGCTCCTATTTCATTGATAAGAATACAGTTTTTGGGAATGCTTGGTTTAGTTTTTGGTGATACAAAACTCGTGATTATGAAAGGGGCAAACCAACAACACCTTGCAGTTTCCGCCGGTGGCTCCGAATTTGACCGACATAGCTGGACACCGTCAAAATGATTCGATCAGTACCCTCTTCGCTTACGGCCAATCCGGGCGCTGCCCTGGCCTCCGCGGGGGCGGCGCAAAGGCGCCGGTCGCTGCCAGCCAGCGGGATCATAATAAGGTAATCCCGCTATATTTGGTTACCGCGGTGTTGAACGAAATTCATCGCCAAAGCGAATACGCAATTGGCTGCCACTTCGAAACAAAAAATTCTGATGGCTCTGTCAAAAAGACAAAACCCGCTACTGCAGGCGTATCTTACGGCCCGCCGGACAGTGCAAACCAGCTTAAAGCATGTTGGAATTAGGCCGCGACATCCTTTAGGGCTCCAACAATATCGTTCACCACACCCTCAATAAGATGTTGATCATCGCCCTCGGCCATCACCCGGATTAGCGGTTCCGTTCCTGAAGGACGAATAACCAGCCTGCCGGAGTTAGCCAAAACATCATTGCCATGATCGATGGCATCGACAACAGATTTGTTTTCAAGCGGCTTGCCATTTTTATAGCGTACGTTCTTCAACACCTGCGGCACGGGTTCAAACCGCTGGCATACTTCACTCACTTTTTTGTCTTCCGACTGGACAACCGCAAGAACCTGCAGCGCCGCAACCAGCCCATCGCCGGTGGTTGCGTAGTCGGAAAGAACGATGTGGCCAGACTGCTCACCGCCGACATTATAACCATGGGCACGCATATGTTCGACAACATAACGATCACCGACCGCCGTGCGGGCCATCGACAGGTTTAAGCTTTGCAAAAAGCGCTCCAATCCCAGATTGGACATAATCGTTGCGACAATACCGCCAGAGGTCAACCGGTTGTCCTTGTTCCAGGATTCAGCGACAACCGCCATCAACTGGTCGCCATTGATGATCTTGCCCTTTTCATCAACAATAATTACCCGATCAGCATCACCGTCAAGAGCAATGCCAATATCCGCCCGAACTTCTCTAACTTTTCTCACCAGTTTGTGTGGACTTGTAGAGCCGCAATCCTGGTTGATATTTGTACCATTCGGACTGGTGCCGATCTCGACCACTTCCGCACCAAGTTCCCAAAGTGCAGCAGGCGCCACCTTGTAGGCCGCGCCATTGGAACAATCGATCACAATGCGCAGACCTTCAAGCGAAATATTGCGAGGCAACGTCCGTTTGGCGAATTCGATATACCGGTCATGAACGCCTTCAACCCGTGTGGCTTGACCGATATCACCATTGCCTGCAAGCATTGGTGTCAGGTCTTCGTCAATCATACTTTCTATGCGTTTTTCGATTTCGTCTGACAGTTTATACCCGGTCGGGCCGAACAATTTGATGCCGTTGTCATGATATGGATTGTGGGAGGCCGACAGCATCACGCCGATATCCGCCCGCATTGAGCGGGTCAACATGGCAACAGCTGGTGTTGGCACCGGCCCGAGAAGAAACACATCCATCCCGGCAGCGGTAAAACCGGCAACCAGCGCATTTTCCAGCATATAGCCTGAAAGTCTTGTGTCTTTGCCGATAACCACGCGGTGCTTGTGATCGCCCCTCAAAAAGGCCAATCCGGCAGCCATGCCCACCTTCATTGCAATTTCCGGTGTCATGGGAAATCGATTGGCATACCCGCGTATACCATCGGTCCCGAAATATTGCCTGGCCATAAATTCCCCTGTTTTACTATTGAGCGTCATCTAAAATTTCATCGTTGGATCCCGAGAGCAATCGCCTTGATCTGCGTTCTTCAAATATATCTTTATATTATCCAATACCAGTTCTTTGGTTTCCTGCCTAAATCTCAAAATCCAGGGCTCTCTATTGGTATGCAGATTTGCCCGCTTGTCTTCGTAGCACTCGCCAAACCACGCTAACTTGTCCAACATGACCCGATATCGCCACCATACCCCAAATTGATTACCGAATGTATCAAACTTTGTGAATAAATATGTCAACTTCGAAAGAATATCACATCAATTCAATTACCTTGGAGCGATCACACGGTCTTTCGCAATACACTGCGGTGAGAGTATTCCCGCCCAAGCTACAAACTGTTCTTAGAGCTAAACGACCTAAACATGATTCCACCATTTGTTCTTTCACTCACAGCCATTTTTGGCTACGCCCAAACCTCCGCGGGGGCGGCGCAAAGGCGCCGGTCGCTGTTCGCTCCTGATAGCGGGATCATAATGAAGTAATCCCGCCATATATATCCAGTTACGCAACTCGCCTGCCGTGATCGCAGTCATTGCAATCCTATTCTTCCAAAGTGAAAACCTGAACGAAAAATACTCTCGACAATTTGGATTTCAGTTTACCAAAATGATCAGATCAGGAAGGCTGCGGCTCCATTTCGCCGGTATCGGGTGCATCATCCTTGCCATTGCGTGCCGTCGCTCCGGTTGTCGGCACGGCGGATCCACGTGATGGTGGTGTGTCATCGCCTGAATCCCTTGATGGCTGCTTACCGGCTAGGAGTTCCTTGATCTCGTCACCGGTGAGCGTTTCATATTCGAGCAATCCTTTAGCCAGGATTTCAAGACCCTTCTTCTTTTTGGTAAGAATTGTCTTAGCGACATTGAAACCGTCATCCACCAGCCGCCGGACTTCGACGTCGATTGTTTGTGCGGTTTCTTCGGAGACATTTTTTTGCTGAGCAACCGAATGACCGAGGAAAACCTCCTGCTGGTTTTCTCCGTAAGAAACCTTGCCCAGCTTGTCGGAATAACCCCACTGGGTCACCATGGCGCGGGCAAGTTTGGTTGCCTGTTCGATATCGGAGGCAGCGCCCGAGGTTACGTTTTTCTTGCCGAAAGTCAGCTCCTCGGCCACCCGTCCGCCCATCATGATGGCCAGACGTGAGGTCATCTGTTCAAAGGACATCGAAATTTCGTCACGCTCGGGCAACTGCATGACCATACCAAGTGCCCGGCCACGCGGAATTATCGTCGCCTTGTGAACCGGATGGGCCGAAGGTACCGACAACGCCACCAGCGCATGGCCGGCCTCGTGATAAGCCGTGTTGCGCTTTTCTTCCTCGCTCATCGCCATTGACCGGCGTTCAGCGCCCATCATCACCTTGTCCTTGGCGTCCTCAAATTCTTGTGCCGTGACCATCCGCTTTTCACGTCTGGCGGCAAGAAGTGCCGCCTCATTGACCAGATTGGCAAGGTCAGCACCCGAAAATCCCGGTGTACCGCGGGCTACGACCTTCAAGTCAACATTGGGGGCCAGCGGCACATTACGGGAATGAACGCGCAGAATTTTCTCCCGTCCCATGATGTCCGGGTTGGGCACAACCACCTGACGGTCAAAACGCCCAGGCCGCAACAATGCCGGGTCCAGAACGTCCGGTCGGTTAGTTGCGGCAATCAGGATGATGCCTTCATTGGTTTCAAAACCGTCCATTTCAACCAGCAACTGATTGAGGGTCTGCTCACGCTCGTCATTGCCACCGCCGAGGCCGGCGCCTCGGTGACGGCCAACCGCATCAATTTCATCGATAAAGATAATGCAGGGCGCATTCTTTTTTGCCTGTTCGAACATGTCGCGCACCCGACTGGCGCCAACGCCGACAAACATCTCGACAAAATCCGATCCGGAAATCGAAAAGAAGGGCACGGCCGCTTCGCCTGCCACTGAACGCGCAAGCAGCGTCTTGCCGGTTCCAGGGGGGCCGACAAGCAGCACGCCGTGGGGCATTTTGCCTCCAAGGCGTTGAAATTTTTGCGGATCGCGCAAAAATTCGACCACTTCAACCAGATCTTCCTTGGCCTCATCTACGCCGGCAACATCTTCAAAGGTCACCTTGGCATGGGCCTCGGTCAAAAGTTTGGCCTTTGATTTGCCAAAACCCATCGCCTTGCCGTTGCCGGCCTGCATTTGACGCATGATAAATATCCACACGCCGATAAGCAGGATCATCGGCAACCAGTTCAGCAGATAGCCAAAAAACGAGTTCTCCGCATCCGCTTCGGGCCGCGCATTGATCGCCACCCTCTTTGCTTCCAGCCGTTTGACCAGTTCAGGATCATCTGGAGAGTAGGTCTGGAACCGTCCCGAATTATCATTGTAGGACCCGGTTATTTCGTTACCGGTAATGGTCACCGATTTGATTCGGTCATTCCTGACCGCCTCAAGAAATTGCGAATAACCAATTTCCGTCGTTTGCCCACGTTGCTTGGGCGCTTGAAATAATTGAAACAGGGCGATCAACAAAAGGGCGATCAATCCCCACAGGGCGAGATTGCGATAATTCGGATTCATGAACTATTCCTGGTTGAATGCTGTTGCATGTGGTGCCGTCCCGGTGCCACGCTATCGTCAAAGATAAGGCTCAATGTGGCCGCTGCCAAGATGCAAGGGCAAAATAGCCTCAATTCCTGATATTATGCTTTACGCTCATCGCTATCAAGAACAATCGGCAGGGCTGCAATGAAATGCCGACGTCCGGATCGCACTGATCGCCTCAAACAATGTAAAATCACAATGCGGCAAAAACATTTCCAGCGCTGGTGACCATAAAACAACCTCGGGCCTGTCAAAGCCTGGCGTACTCCATCCTGCCATCGGCGCATGGACCGGCCTGCCGTTTAAAAACAAGGCGGGCTGCGACCGCAACGCCCTGCGCGAAGCGCCAGTCAGGTGTCTTCCCATACTCTTTTCAACATGTTGAACACCAGCAAGACCCAAAGCGCCCATAACAAGTGGTTGCAAGAGATGGTGGCGGCTAAAATGATAGACAATCCTGCCGTCCCACGGGCAACTAAGCGCCGTTTCATTGGTGACCCCGACTTCGGGCAGATTTCGATTTTCGCGCCAAATCCTGACCGTTTCATGATCTCTTTCGATTACTGCAGAACCCAAAGTATGCCGGTCTCTACCGGTGCTTGTAAGTGCTGTCACAAGATTTTTGGCTTTATCCTTGGAGACAAAATATTTGCGGCCACCCGCAACCGCTACCAACACGCGTATGAGCAATATCAATGTTTGCTCCGAAATTTTTTCAACCGCTTGACGACGCATCAACAAGACCCCTGATTGGTCACATCGTACATTTTCAGTGATTGCCTCAGCGCAGCGTTCGGCAAGTCTTTGCCGATGGATGGCAACGTTGTCGGCGAATTTTTCGATTTGATAGGCTGTTGGATATTTTGTTGGATGAGCTGCAAGTTTCTTGCGCCAGCGTATCCGCTCGTAGCGATCATCCTCATTGCTTGGATCGTCAATCCAGTTGACACCCATTCGTTCGAGAAACAGCTGCAATTTGGCCCGGGCGACCGACAGCACCGGGCGATGCAATGTAATCTGTTCGAAGCCGGGCGGTCCAAGATAGAAAACAACAGGGCGAATACCGGCAAGACCGTGGTTAATGGTGTCATCAGGCGCTTCGTCAAAACCATCGAAGCCAAGTCTTTCTGCCCGCATCATAATGGTCTCGCGCTGATCGTCGCGGTTGTGCCCCAATACAATTGCCGTGGCGCCAATTGACGCGGCTATTTCGGCAAGCATCGCGTAGCGCGTTTCTCTGGATTTTTCAGATAATGCACTCCTGGGCTTCGCGCCCTGCCATTTCCTGACAATGTGCCGCAAGCCAAGATTTCTCGCCAGACTGCCGACATAGCGCGCCTCATCGGCTGATTCCCGCCGCAATCCGTGATCGATTGTCGCCACCGTGAGCTTTGGCCCTGGGCAAGTGGTTGACCAGTCATTCAGCAGATACATCATCGCCAGCGAATCGCTTCCGCCGGAAACCGCCACCAGCAAGTGCGTTTCGCTGCTCAAAGCTTCAAACAGCAAGTCAAGATTGTAGCCAAAATATTTTGAACTGTTGGTTTGCACGGGGTCGATTGAACCTTGGGGTCGGGCTGTTAGCAGCGCGCACCATCGCGTTCGGCTGCCACGCGTGACTGGATTTTCTCACCCGCCGACGGATATTGTTTCAGCACTTCCGCATAGGTGGCGCAGGCAATCTCGCGATGGTTCAGGCCCGCCATGGCAAGCCCCAGGCGCAACATCGTGTCGGCCGCCCGTGTGGCATCCGGATAGCTGTTGTGGGTGTCGAGAAATACTGTCGCAGCGGCATGGAATTCACCACGGGCAAATAGCGCACGGCCCAGCCAGTACTGGGTTTCCGGGCGGCTTTCATCTTCTGGAAATGCTTCTATCTGACCGCGCAAAGCACGCTCAGCAAGAGCATATTCACCGGCATCATAGTGATCACGACCCAGGGCCAGCAACTGCGCCGGTGCCATTTCGCTTGCGATACTACTGACATTGCCGCCGCCAACATCGACCGAACGGTCCAGCACCTTGGTCAGATCCATTGGCTTGCCGACGGCACTGTCGATGACATTACCGCTGGCATCGAATTTCAAAGTGCCGAGATTGCGTGGTGGCGTTCCCAGTATACGGCTGGCCTTTTCGATTGTCGGGCTTAAAACATTACCGCCCGAGGACCGGTCTGTGGTCTTGTCCTCAGACGGTTGCGATTTTCCCAGGCGCCGGTCTCCGCCGTTTGTTGTTGCCAATTTCCTCGGCCCATCCGCGCTGACAGCTCCACTTGCATCGGACCGTTTTTCTTCCAGTTCCTGAAAGCGGAACTCGTTGTCCTCCTGTATCTTGCGCATTTGTTCCTGTAGCTGCAGCAATTGGAACGTCAATTCCTCGACCTGGCCGTTTAACCGCCTGATTCGTTCCTGCATTTCATTGACCCGGTGGGCATTTTCAGATGCCGACTGGGCCAATTTTACAGTGTTTGCCGGTTTGTTGGCAGCGGCTTCATCTCGAGCACTTGATAATATAGGTCTCACAATCCCGCCATTGCGTGCGCGATCCTGCCGGCTTCCCTCCCCGCTGATTACCAGGGCGTTGGCCAATTGCGGCATCATAAGTGCAGCGCTCACCACCCCTGCAAGCAGAAATTTTTGCTTCATCCCCAACTCCTCATCTTGTTTTGACACCGGTCCGGCACCCTAACCAATATCTCTTGAACACAGCATGAATAAAAACGGCGGCCACATTTGGACCGCCGCTATCCTCACTATCTAAGAGCCCGTCTTGAAAGTCCTGACGGTTAACTCGACGGTCCCCTCAACAAGGTTACAGCACGACGGTTTCGAGACCAGCATGATATGTCATTGCAGACCGCTACCGGACGTTCCTTGCCGAACGAAATTGTCTTGATGCGGCTACGGGCAATTCCCTTGGCAACAAGATAGCTGCGGGTTGCAGCTGCTCTTCTTGCGCCGAGCGCCAGATTATATTCGCGTGTCCCGCGCTCATCGGCATGGCCCTCAATGGTGATCGGATAGCGCTGGTAGCGGGCCAACCATGTCGCCTGACGGTCAAGCGTTGTTCTTGATGCGGCTATGAGTGATGATGAGTCGGTTTCAAAGAATATCCTGTCACCCACATTGACGGTGAAATCTTGCTTGGAACCGGGTGCCGCCGAATTCAAACCAAGGTCTGCTGCGGTATTCGGCACCTTCTTCTTTGATGCGCAACCGGTCAGACCAACCATGACGGCAATCGCCAATGCGGCTATTGCTTTCGACGCTGATAATTGCAAGTCCGTTACTCCCTCGTGTTTCCGGTTGCAATTCAGTAACCATTAATCCGTTAAGACCGGCGCAAGAAACTGGGTTAACAAACCATTGCACCGCACAGGACCTCTCCTGTCACGGGCTATATTACTCTCCCCTGGTATAAACAGCCAGTCTGACGAAAATTGCGGCGTTAATAAGGGTAGCTCGGCTCGATTTGAATCCGGTCGGCGCATCGGCCAACACCTCCCGCGCTGCACAAACCCAAGTCCATGCGGCAAGGTGTTTCCAAGGGGCGAAAATCAAACGATTAAAACCCAATATACCCAAAGCACTCAATAAAGTTGTGTTTTGGGTATCAATCTCTTTTGCTCCATACACTTACCCGAAAACCGGTGCCCACTTTTCGGATGCATGGAGAATACTAATGTACAGAGTCCTTGTGACGGAGCCGGTGAATTTCATCTTTCACCCACAACTTCTGGCGCTTCAACTCGGCGATCTTGATCTGATCCACACCCGGCGAGGCCGCAATTTCATGCAACTCTGCTTCGAGTGACTGGTGACGCAATTCCAGTTGATTGATATGAGATTCAACGGACATCAATACACCTCCTTAGTGGATTTCGACTCACCGATTGTGTCATAAAATGGTCAACCTGTCGATTTTCAATCGGTCAGATGTTCATAAGTTGTGAAGTGTGTTAAAATACCCTGACCATGCTGTTTACACAGCCGTTCGCATTATTAACATTAGCGCTACAAATAAGGAATTTGAATTTATGTCCGACCAGGATCAGGCGGAGATCAAGATGCAGGTTGCGCAGCTGAAACAAGAACATGATGATTATCATGCGGCAATTGACGCAATGACCCAAGTGGGTTGCAATCCGTTGCAGATCCAGCGCCTGAAGAAAAAGAAGCTGGATATAAAAGACCAGTTGGTGCGACTGGAAGACCGCTCCATTCCAGACATCATTGCCTGAAAGCCTGTCTTGTTGCCCTGCCGGTTTTCAATCGCAGGTGCATTGTCAATTATTCTCCTGTCAAGGGCGCATACATGAATTCGACACATTGTCCCGTCGCAATTATTATGGGCAGTCAATCCGACTGGCCAACGATGCGCAACAGTACCGACATCCTAAATACGCTGGAGATGGGCTATAGCGTACATATTATCTCCGCCCATCGCACGCCAGAGCGATTGTATCGCTTTGCACGAGATGCCAAGGATCAGGGTTTTCAGGTGATCATTGCCGGTGCTGGAGGGGCTGCCCATTTGCCTGGCATGACCGCCGCCATGACATCGCTGCCGGTGCTTGGTGTGCCGATCGAATCCAAGACGCTTTCGGGCCAAGACAGCTTGCTGTCGATAGTGCAAATGCCACAAGGTATACCGGTGGGGACATTGGCAATCGGCAAAGCGGGCGCCATCAATGCGGCTCTCTTGGCGGCTGCAATCATTGGCCTTAAGGACAGCGTCGTTCAACAGGCGCTGGAAAACTGGCGCGAGGCCCAAACAGCCGCCGTTGCCGAATATCCGGACTTCACTTGATGCAACTTTCTCCAGGCGCCACAATCGGCATTATCGGTGGTGGTCAATTGGGGCGCATGCTGGCCATTGCCGCCGCGCGGCTGGGTTTAAAAACCTGTATTTTAGAGCCCGGCGCCAACTGCCCGGCGGCCCAAACGGCCAATCATCATCTCGATTTCGCCTATGATGACAAAAAGGGGCTAGCGCAACTCGTCAAGCTCGCCGATGTGGTCACCTATGAGTTCGAAAATGTTCCGCCGGAGGCGGCCACATTTCTCGAAACCCGCACCATCCTTCGACCTTCTTCGCAGGCACTCAAGATCAGTCAGGACCGCCTTCTCGAGAAGAATTTCCTGCGCCAATGCGGCGTAGATACCGCCCGGTATGTTCCCGTCCAGACCACAGAAGACCTGACCCGCGGTCTTGCCGAATTCAGCAATCGCGCCATTTTGAAGACCCGGCGATTGGGCTATGACGGTAAGGGGCAGGTCCGCTTTGGCGATAATAATTCACCAAAACCTCAAGAAGCGATGGACGGGCTGAACGGCACTCCGGCCATTTTGGAAGCGCTGGTCGATTTTGAGCGTGAAATCTCGATAATCGCAGCGCGGGGTGCGGACGGCGAATTCGCCAGTTATGATGCGGCCGAAAACACTCACGAGGAAGGTATCCTGCGGTGCTCGCGCGTTCCTGCCGCGATATCCCGCGATACCGCGGCAAAAGCCGAAGAAATTGGCCGGTGCGTTCTGGAAGAACTTGACTATTGCGGCGTAATGGGGGTCGAATTTTTCGTCACCAGGGATTGCCGGTTACTGGTTAACGAAATCGCCCCACGGGTACATAATTCCGGTCACTGGACCGAAGCGGCCTGCTCCATTTCACAATTCGAGCAACATATTCGCGCTATCGCCGGATGGCCTTTGGCCGATCCGGCTCGCCACTTGGACTGTGTAATGGAAAATTTGATCGGCGACGCGGTTGACGGTGCCCATTTGGCCACCGGTCCCGGCCTCCCGATGGTCCATTTATATGGCAAAACCGAAGTCAGAAAAGGACGTAAGATGGGGCATGTCACCCGGTTGTTTTCACCCGGCCATTCTGCTTCATGATCTTTGATCTCAATTCCGCAACAGGTATGGACAATCCATCTCGGATTTGGTAGAGCATCGAGCAACGTGCAGTACGTATATTGCAGGTACCGTTGGATATTGCCTTTCGACATGCGTCGATTTGACGTATGAACGGTTGACTGGCAAAATATCGAGAAAAGCTAGCCCAGGATCGGAATCAAACGTGCAAGTAGTTGTTCGTGATAATAATGTTGACCAGGCGCTGCGGGCGCTGAAGAAGAAATTGCAACGCGAAGGCGTCTTTCGCGAAATGAAGTTACGGAATTTCTATGAAAAACCGTCGGAAAAGCGGGCCCGTGAAAAGGCCGAAGCGGTGCGCCGCTCGCGCAAGCTTGCGCGCAAACAGGCCCAGCGCGAGGGACTGATTCCCGGCAAGCCGACCCGGCCAAGCTCGCGATAGTTCCCGATAGTAACGTTTGTCGCTTAATCGGCTCAATTCTGCCGTTTTTGGCCTGTGAATTACACGGTGGGACGATTGTGGATCGTTAACCGCCTTGTTTTGTATGCTAAAACGGGATTGTCAGGCTGGCCTTTTGAGTGGGTCACTTGGGTATTGTGGGGTGCATCTATTGCTGACAAAAGTTACACATCCTGCAAGTCGCCGCATTCATTGTTATGCTGAAGCAATTCTGAGGACCGCTATTTCTGCGGGCGCTGGATTGACCCTGTTGACCCTTTCGGCTTGTCAGACCAATGATGCAATTGACCTGCCGGCAGCTGAAAAAGCGCAAGGTTCGGAAGCCAATATTGCTTCCCTGACTGCGGTGGTTGATCGCAATCCGAATGATGCCGAGGCTTATAATGTGCGCGGCACCGCTTATGGGCGAGCCGGCAGGTTGTCTCGTGCCTTGAAGGATTTCAACCGCGCGATTTCGCTGAACCGGCGCTTCTATCAGGCCTTTGCCAACCGTGCCCTGATTTACCGGCGCATGGGCCAGAGCAACCAGGCGGCTCGTGATTATAACACTGCGCTCAGCATCAATCCTCAATATGATGTTGCCTATATTGGTCGTGGCAACATTTATCGGCGGGCGGGCAAGACCAATCAAGCGTTTCGTGACTACAGTCAGGCCATCCAGCTGGATACCACCGACCCGCGCGCCTATCACAATCGTGGCCTGATTTATCAAGATCAGCGCAATCATGAATTCGCCATCGAGGATTTTTCGACCGCCATATCGCTGGCCGACAAAGCGCCCGCACCCTATAACGCGCGCGGGGTTTCTTATCTGGCAGTCAATGCGGAACAAAACGCGCTTGATGATTTTAACACCGCTCTGAAACTGAACAATCAATATGCGGAAGCGTGGGCTAATCAGGCGCTAGTGCTGGAACGGCGTGGAGACAAGAAGCGCGCCTTTAAAGCCTATGCCCGCGCCAATGCACTCAAATCAGACTATGGCCCGGCACGCGCCGGCATGAGCCGTACACGCGGCGCTTAGTCAATCAAAAACAGGCAACAAAGAGTTATCTAAGCAGGGCTATGGCCACCGCTGTCAATATCACAAATACAATCGTTCCGCCGACCAGACCACCACCGGCGAAAAAACCGACAGCCATGGCAATCATCAATGCCAGACAGGCCGCAGTGCTCCATTTGAACAGTCTTAGAAAACCGGCATAGGTTTTGTCGTGTGCATCGTAATCCATCTCGGCGCCATTTTCCGGCAATTCGACCATCGCCTGTTCTGCCATGTTTTTTCCCCTTTACCCAAATGCAGTGCGTCGCTATTCAACCGATTCGCTGCCGCGCAATATTCTTATGTCTGCGCTGGCGGTAATCCTGATACTGGTTGCCGCCATTGGCGGACCTGCGTTAACAGCGCCCAGATACACTGGTTTTACGGCAAATTGCAAACACTGCAACGATATCTTTGGTCAAATATACAAAAATATCCATTCACCGTCTACAGGAAGGCGATTACCCCACGGCGATCGCTTGAACGAAAGTTTATCCGCATGGCGCCCGAATGGAGGGATTTTTTCAAAGAAAAATCTCGGGAATTCGGGTCAGCCCTGAGCATTGCTCATGTGAGGACGGTGATTGAGGCGCTGAAAGCGCCGCAAAGAACCGCCTGCAGCGGAGCAAACTAGCAAAATACGTGCAAATCGCTTTCAAGCGATTGCCGTGGCGATTACACCCGCCGCATTTCAAAGCCCGAGCCATTGCTGGGCATACAACTCATCAAACTTGAATCAATCAGCCTGCAGTCTGCCGAACTCCGACCCGATAGCGCACCCACCCATTCCAGACGGATGTTCTGACTTGAGTTGTATTTATAGACACCTGCGGCAACGACTTGATTGTTTTCAATATTTAGCGACTTGAACTTGGTTGCGGAAAAGGTCGCCATCAAAGGTCCTTTGGTGGCGCGCCAATCACCCTCTATGCCCATCGGTTTGACAGCAACCGGCGCCGTATCGGTGATATTTTTCGGTCGGCTTTGGCAACCGACAACCGAAGTTAAAATTACCAGTGCCAATATTGGTTTGTGAAATTTGATCATGACGATGCCCTCATATCCAAGTTAGTCTCACACCAAAAGACCTATCTGGCGTTTCCCATTCTCTTTTGTCGCATAGAAATGGCGATAATTCGAACAACCGTAATTTTATGACGTCTGCTCCAAAACCTCAATTTCATCAATCATCGCAGCGATGACCGAAAGACCCTTTTGCCAAAAAGCCGGATCGGTGGCGTCAAGACCGAAAGGTGCCAACAATTCGGAGTGATGTTTCGAGCCACCGGCCTTTAACATTTCGAAGTATTTTTCCTGAAAGCCCGATTGGGTATCCTGATAAACGGCGTAAAGTGAATTGACCAGGCAATCGCCAAACGCATAGGCATAAACATAAAACGGCGAGTGGATAAAATGCGGAATATAAGTCCAGAAAGTCTCGTAGCCGGGCCCTAGTCTGATCGCCGGACCAAGGCTTTGTTTTTGCACATCAAGCCAGATTTCACCGAGTCGATTTGCCGTTAACTCGCCCTTACGCCGTTCGGTGTGCACCCTTCTTTCAAACATGTAGAACGCGATCTGGCGCACCACGGTATTGAGCATGTCTTCGACCTTTGAGCACAATAGCGCCTTGCGCTTGCTAGCCTCGTGGGTTTGGTCGAGCAACGAACGGAATGTCAGCATTTCACCAAAAACACTGGCGGTTTCGGCCAGGGTCAACGGCGTCTGCGACATCAATGCGCCCTGGGAACCGGCCAGGACCTGGTGGACCCCATGACCCAACTCATGGGCAAGGGTCATGACATCACGCGGCTTTCCCTGATAATTCATCAATATATAGGGATGGACCGATGGCACCACGGGATGAGAAAATGCACCCGGGCTTTTGCCGCTGCGCACCGACGCGTCGATCCAGTAATTGTCAAAAAACCTGGCGGCGATATCAGACATTTCAGGGGCAAAATCACGATAGGCGCAAAGTACTATCTGCCGGGCGTCCGGCCACTCGATAATATCCTTTGACACTTCGGGCAATGGGGCATTCCTGTCCCAGTGGTTGAGTGCATCCATTCCCAGCCAGCCGGCTTTCATGGCATAATAACGGTGCGAAAGCCGTGGAAAGGCATCCGTCACCGAGCGAACCAGCGCATCGACGACCGGTCGTTCCACCCGATTGGCCAAATGTCGTGAATCGGCCACATCTTCAAAGCCGCGCCAGCGATCCGAGATTTCCTTGTCCTTGGCCAGCGTATTGGTAACAAGCGTGAAAAGCCGCAGGTTTTCGTCAAACACATCCGCCAGGGCAATGCTCGCCTTGCGTCGGCTTTCTTCTTCCGCATGCTGCAGAAGGTTGAGCGCCGGTTCAAGCGTCAGCTCCTCGCCATCAATGTCGAACCGCAATCCCGACAAAGTCTCATCAAACAACCGGTTAAAGGCGCTATGTCCGGATGTTGATTTCTCCAGAAACAGCCTCTCAATCTGGTCGTCAAGCTGATACGGCTTGTCGAGCCGGATATCTGCCAACCAGGGGCGATAATGTGCCAGCGCGTCACTTTCATCCATGGCCTGGTTGAGCGTCAAATCATCAAGCCGGTTTAACTCAAGCGGAAAAAACAGCAAATGGGAACTCGCGGCGGTGACCGTTTCCTGCGCATCGCCATAAAATTTTGCCCGCGCCGGGTCACTTGAATTGCCGGCATAAATCAGTCCCGCGTAGGACATGATTTTGCCAAGCAATTCCTGCAATTCTTCAAAAGCCCGAACGGCACCGGCCAGGCGGTCGCCACCGTCCGTGTTTTTTAACAAAGTGACAAGCTGACCCTTAAAGCGCGCTTCAAAACTCACCGCCTTTTGCCCGCAGCTTTCAAGATCGGTCCTCAGTACCTCACTATCCAATCCTGAATAAAGATCACAGAGGTCCCACTCGGGCAGTTGGGTTAACGCTTCTGCAGCCGATTGGTTGTTTGCATCGGCCGAATATGTACGCACCAATATCATTCCTTTAGCTCAGACCCGTTGCACCAAAGTGCACAAGAACTCCAAATGCAATCTTTTACACAATTTACCCGACACCGCTTCAATAAAAATTAACCGAATCGGTTAACTCCTTATTAGCACTCTTGTTTAAACGGGAGTTTAGATGGTTCTGCCATTATTCACGATATTTGCACGAGCCCAGTGATGAATTGCACACAGAACAGATTTCGAGCGGGTGATTAACGAGAATGAATGGCACAATACTCATTGTCGATGATGAACCGGTTCAGCGACGGTTGCTGGAGAGCGCGGTTCAAAAGCTCGGCTACAAAACCCTTCTGGCTGAAAGCGGTGAGCAGGCACTGGAGTTTATTTCGGATTCCACGTCAACACCCGTGCTGATGATCCTTGACATTGTAATGCCCAATCTTGACGGCATGGGCGTGCTTGAACGGATGCGAGTGATGGGCTGCAAAATCCCGGTCATCGTTCAAACGTCAAAGGGCGGAATTGATATCGTTGTCAGCGCCATGCGTGCCGGTGCCATTGATTTTATTGTCAAACCGGTGTCTCCCGAGCGCCTGCGGGTATCAATTCAAACCGCCTTGAAACTCGGCGCACTGGAAGGCGAACTTACACGCATCAAGAAGCAGGCCGCCGGCACGTTTACGTTTGACGATATGATTGCCGGAAGCGAGGCCATGACGCGGGCTGTTAATCTTGGCCATCGCGCTGCCGGGTCCAACATTCCGATTTTGATCGAAGGAGAATCCGGCGTAGGCAAAGAAGTTTTGGCTCGGGCCATACAGGGTTCCGGTGCCCGTCGCTCAAAACCGTTTGTCACGGTAAATTGTGGCGCTATTCCGGAAAACCTGGTCGAGAGTATTCTGTTTGGCCACGAAAAGGGTGCTTTCACCGGTGCCAGCGATAAACACGCCGGCAAATTCCAGGAGGCTAGCGGCGGCACTTTGTTTCTGGACGAGGTGAGCGAGTTGCCGCTTGAGGCCCAGGTAAAGCTGCTTCGGGCCATTCAGGAAGGCGAGGTAGAGCCGGTTGGTGGCAAGGGTTCGATCAAGGTCGATATCCGATTGATTTCAGCCACCAATAGAGATTTGATCGAGCAGGTCAAGAACGGCGCATTCAGGGAAGATCTCTATTACCGGCTGAACGTTTTCCCCATCAGGTTACCAAAACTGCGCGAGCGGCGAGGAGACATTCCTGCTCTGGTGCGCCATTTTATGGCCCGTTTCATTGCAGAGGAAGGTCGGCGCCACATCGCTGGCATCCGCTCTACCGCGCTTGAAATGATCACCGCTTACGACTGGCCGGGCAACATTCGCCAATTGGAAAATGCCGTGTTTCGGGCGGTCATTCTATGCGATGAAACCGAGCTTTCGATAGATCATTTTCCGCAAATCGTTGCCCATATGCCGGACTTTAAACCTGTTGATACCAACGAAGATACCATCGTAGCGATAAATTCCTTCAACGATGATCGAGCCAAAGCCGATACAATTCCTGTGACGCAAAATATTAACAGCGATACGTCGAAGAATATCCCACGCAATGACCAAGTGCCCCTTCACGCCGGCGGCAGCAGTCATTTCGCCCTTGCACCGATGCTTTCTACGGACGGTGAATTGCGCAAACTTGAAGATCTGGAAAAAGACCTCATCCTGTTTGCTATTGACCATCACAATGGTCGCATGACCAAAGTCGCCAAGGCATTGGGGATCGGCCGCTCAACGCTTTATCGAAAGCTGAAGGAACTTGGTCTTGATGACAACGACGACCGTGACGCGGCTGCCTGAACAGACGATTGAAAACTGTTCAAATGAGTTTTTAAGCCCGCGCCCTCATTGATGAAAAATCCAGTAAATCTTCCTGCAGCGACGCCTCTTCGAGCTCGTTCTTGACCAGTTGCTCAAACGAAACGTGCTCAATAACCGGTCCGCTGGTCAGTTCGGCAAGATATGTCTGCAGAAAATCCTTGGCAAGTTCGGCCCTTTCACTCGAATTGACATCAATTCTCAAACGGCGCTTGCTGAAGTAGATTTCGGCCATAATGAGCGATCCATCAGGAAAAATCGATTCAAACTGCCAGCCGTCATGGCTGGCAATCTCCGGCGTCTTGGCATCCTGTTTGGCGATTCGCCACTGCAGGTGCGTTGCACGAAGATGTTGAATCTCCGCCAATTCCATCAACTTGTTCCGCACGACTTTCTGGCTGACGCCGGGATTTAACTGATAGTGCAAAGTAACGGCCGCAATCTTGTCGCCATCCTTGTTGGTCAATTTTTCCAAGTCTGGCAGTAAGTTGTTTTCCAGGATGCTGTCCAGCCAGCCAACGATGATGATTTGGCAATTTGATATCTGCGACATCGTTTTATAGAGGTCGGCATCGCTGGCCGACAAATCACCCTCTTGTTGCTGTTTTAATGTTTCTAACACCGCCGGAAACTGCTTTTTCACTTCGGCGATTTCTTCAACCAGCTGATCACTTAGTGATCGGTGAATAAGCAACATCCCGCCAGCAACATAGGTTGCATTACCAATGACAACCGGGCGCATAGCCAAATGGTCGCCTTCCTGCATCATGCGCGTAGCGCTCATTTCAAGGATGGTAATTGCATCGCCATTGCCGATCAGATCTGTTGCCTTGAAGGATTTTCCAGGTTTCACGTCACTGACCTTATAAAGCCCCAGTGCCGATGCTCTAATCGCTTTCATATATGCTTTGTTGCGTGCTCCTTCTTTCCACCCGCGCCGCTTGATATAATCGTCCACCACATTGCCAAACTCTGTCTCGATGGATAAAAACAACTCGAACAAGCAGCCCCAAAGATTGGTGGACTCAATGTCGTCCAACACTGACCCAAGATCCTCAAAATCATCGATCCCATATGCTTCCCATACCGGCTCCAATAAATCATAAATCATATCATTGAAGACAGTGCTCCACGGCTCCTTTTTGTTCCACTTCATCAGGCCTGAAAGAGATTTTGCGGTGATATTGTGTGCCATTTGATATCCGACGGATTTGCGCAAGTTTGATTCGCTGGCAATTATGACTTCATTCGGACAAATTTTCTACTGCATGGTACATATTACTGAACACACAGGAGAATCCAAAGGATGTGATTTAGGCAATTCTTCAAAACCAGTTATATTGATAAAAACCAGTTTCATCGGAGGCGAAGATGGCCGATACCAGTTCAGAACCGTTGTTAGAGTTCGCAAAACGCATCCGTCAGACCAGTATGGAAGAACATGCGCTGGCAGAATCCAATCCCCATCTCATGGCTGCATTGACCGAAAACAAGCGTGAAGGCCAAAGATTAGCGGTGTTTGCGCGATGGATTGCTTTGGCGATCATCGCGTTGTTGCTGCCGGTAATCAATCCCAACTGGTCGGTGCTGTATTATGAAGTACTGCTGCTCGGTTTTGCCGTAATTGGTTGGGGGCAACTGAAAGTGGCACAGGTCGGATTAAGCCGCCTGGAGTTATTGCTAATTTTTGCTGATCTGGCGCTGATGACATTTGTGCTTCTGGTTCCAAATCCGCTGCTTGATGTTCAATGGCCGCACGCCATGCAATATCGGTTCAACGGGTTCCTTTATTTCTTTGTGCTGTTGGCCGGCGCCACATTAGCCTATTCCTGGCGTACGATCTTTGCCATCGGCACCTGGACGGCTGGTCTTTGGACGTTTGGACTGTTGATCATCTATTTCTTTGGAAGGGTGATACCAGATCTTTCGCTCAGCGTTCGCCAGGCATTGCAAGATTATCCCATAGTGGCCGAATTCATGGATCCAAACGGCATACAGGCAGGCTTTCGTATTCAGGAACTAGTGGTATTTTTGATCGTCACCGGCATTCTTGCGCTCAATGGTTGGCGCAACAACCAATTGTTGATCAAACAGGCGGAAGTGGCCCGCGAACGGGGCAATCTTGCCCGCCATTTCCCGCCCAACATTGTCGATCAGATCGCCGACCAGGACCAACCATTTGGCCAGGTGCGTTCGCAGAATGTGGCGGTGATGTTCGCCGACATAGTCGGCTTCACCCGTATGGCCGAGCAAACCAGCGCGCAGGAGGTTGTCGCCCTACTTCGCGATTATCATGCATTTATGGAAAAGGCCGTATTTGATAACCAGGGTACTCTCGACAAGTTCCTTGGCGACGGCATCATGGCATCTTTTGGAACACCGGAAGCTGGACCTGCCGATGCCGCCAATGCGCTGAAATGTGCCGCCGACATGCTGCTGGCAATAGAACAATGGAACATCGAGCGGCGTGAGGCCGGGCAATCGCCGATCAAATTGTCGATAGGTCTGCACTATGGCGAGGTTATTCTTGGCGATATCGGCTCCAAGCGGCGGCTGGAGTTTGCCACCCTTGGCGATACGGTCAATGTCGCCAGCCGGCTGGAAGAATTAACGCGCATTCTCGATACCCAATTAGTGGTCAGCAACGATTTGCTGGAGGCGACAAACGATAATGCTGCACAATGCGTATCGGGCACATTGGCGCCGGCCGGCAACAGAACCCTGCGCGGCCGTGACGGGGAAATCAGCATTTGGACACTTGCGGCCTGATGGCGCCAAAAACCGACATTTTAGTCAGTTGCCACGGGCACGGTGTAATTGAGGCCCAGCCTGCCACCGTCGGCATAAAGGGTCTGACCAGTGATATAGCTTGCTTCGTCAGATGCCAAAAATGCGGCGATAGAGGCGATTTCTGCAGGGTCTCCGATCCGTCCCATCGGTGTACGTGACAGAATTTTTTTCTTTGCCTCGGGGTCGTTGGCAACTGAAGCCAGCATGTCCGTCATGATCGAGCCCGGACCGATGGCGTTAACCCGAATGCCATGAGGTGCCAGCGCCTGCGCCATCACATTGGTCAATTGCTTTACCCCGCCCTTTGAGACGGAATAGGGTACCTGATTGGCAATGGCGAATACCGCATTCACCGATGACATATTGACGATAGAACCAGCCGGACCACCTTCTTTAACCCGGGCAACCATCTGGCGGGCAACCGCCTGACCACAAAGAAAAGCGCCCTTAAGATTGGTCCGCAGCACCCGGTCGTAATCTTCTTCGCTCAGATCAAGAAACTCAGCCCCGACCAGAATTCCGGCATTGTTGACCAGAATATCGATGTCGCCATAGGCATTATTGGTGACGGCCAGCAGATTGTGCACATCGAGCCGCTCGCCGACATCGGCATGCACATAAATCATGTCGCCAAGTGAGCCGAGTTCAGCGGCCGCGGCTTCACCTGCCTCATCATCCACATCGCAGATAATCACCCGGGCGCCATCGCGTAAAAAACGTTCGGCTATCGCATAGCCAATGCCCTTCGCGCCGCCGGTAATAATCGCCGTCTTGTTTGCAATACTCATCGCTTTTCAGGCCTTGCTCGCTTCTTAATTCATCTTATTGCAGCAATTTTACCGGCAAGACAGCCCAGGTCAACCGTTGATTTTACCAGCACCTGGATGGAAAATCCTAACCCTTCGTTAACCATAATCACGGCTTAGTTAACCGCAAGGAAACGGCATCTCGCATTCCCGCCCAGACGCCTTCCTTTCGACAAAGTTAACACCATAACTCTGGGCCTTAGTCAGACCTCAACCACCAGCGTTACACCAGTTTCCCGCTCATTAGCCGAATGATTTACAAGGCCGCCCGAGAAAATGAACAAACTGATGCCCCTTCCCCTCGCCACAGCGCTGCTGGTTTTGTTGCAGTCTTCCAATTTGTTCGCCCAAGAGGTTGAACGTATCGGACTTGCGGGGACGGATGTTTCGCTGTTGGCGCTGTTTTGGGAAGCCTCCCTGGTGGTCAAGCTGGTGATGATCGGCCTGCTGGTGGCGTCGATCTGGAGCTGGGCCATCATCTTCGACAAGATAATTCTTTATGCCCGCACAAAAAGGCAACTTAACCGGTTCGAAAAAATCTTCTGGTCTGGCCAATCGCTGGAAGAGCTTTATCAAACACTTTCCGACCGTCCAACCAATGGCATGGGCGCGTTGTTTATCGCCGCAATGAGGGAATGGAAACGTTCTTTCGAACGCGGTGCCCGCTCGGCAATTGGCTTGCAAACTCGTATCGACAAGGCGCTGGATGTGACCTTGTCCCGTGAGTTGGAGCGGCTTGAACGCCGGCTGTTGTTTCTCGCCACGGTCGGATCGGCGGCACCATTTGTTGGCCTGTTTGGCACGGTGATCGGTATCATGACTTCGTTCCAGGCAATTGCCGGATCGAAATCGACCAATCTGGCGGTTGTTGCGCCGGGCATTGCCGAGGCGCTGCTGGCAACGGCGTTGGGTCTGCTTGCTGCCATTCCTGCGGTGATTGCCTATAACAAGCTTTCCGCCGATGTCGGCAAGATCGCCACCAGGATGGAAAGTTTTGCCGACGAGTTCTCTGCCATACTTTCGCGCCAAAATGATGAGAGATCTGACGGCTAACCGAAACTGGGGATGAATTGATGGTGGCAGCAGCGCATAAATCACGATCAGTCCATCGGCGAAAACGCCGGGCTGGCCGGCATGCGCCGATGAGCGAAATCAATGTCACACCGTTTGTCGATGTGATGTTGGTTTTATTGATTGTTTTCATGGTCGCCGCCCCGCTTTTAACCGTTGGTGTGCCGATTGATCTGCCGGAAACCGAAGCAAAGGCGCTTAATTCCGAGACCCAGCCAATAACCATCTCGGTCAACGAGGCTGGCCAGGTATTTCTGCAGGAGACAGAAATACCCATCGGTGAAGTGGTTGCCAAACTCGATGCGATCGCCAAAAACGGCTACCAGGAACGCATCTATGTCCGTGGCGAAAAAACCGCTGACTATGGCACAGTAATGAAGCTGATGGCGCGAGTTTCAGCCGCCGGATATCGCCGCATCGGCCTTGTCACCCTACAGGAGCAGACGCAGTGATCGCGTCCACATGATTGATGAAGCTTGGTATCACAACATCTGCGGTTGCGCATGTTATGGTCCTCTCCTGGGGCCTGTTGACGCTTTCTGGCCCCAAACCGTTGAGCGTTGCAGATGTTGAGGCGCTACCGATCGATATTATTCCGATCGAATCGCTGACCAAAACCGTCAAGGGTGAAAAAACTGCGCCTTTGGCCGATACGCCTGCGCCAAAACCTTCGGTCAAGCCGGCTGTCGAGGAAAAAGCAGCACATGTTGGTGACACCAAAACTGACACCAAATCGAGTTCTAATGCCAAGCCGGCTGAACGTCCGGTAGAAGAGGCTACTCCGCCGCAATCGGTGCCGGAGCCGAAGGCCAAACCAAAGATCAAAGCCGAGGCAAAGCCGCTGCCGGCGGAAAACGAGGCTCCCGCACCAACCACCGAGTTGGCGACTGAACCCAAGCCGAAGGTTGCGCTAGCGGCAATTCAACCGCAAGAGCAGCCTTTTGAGCCGACGGAAGCTGCGCCTGATCCAGAACAGGAATTTCCAAAAATTCCTGATATCGTACCGCTGCCAACATCACGACCTTCGCCCGCCAAGGCCCAATCCGCCAAAACCAACGAACGTAAAGAGAGCAAAAAACCCGCCGCCAAACAGGCCAAGGCTCCGCCGAAATCGAAAACCAAAAAGAAGACCGACAAGGTTGCCGCGCTGCTCAACCGGCAGGAAGCTGCGGCGTCTGGCGCCAAGCGCTCGCGCCGTCGCGCTGCCCTTGGCGCCTCAAAAACCAACAGCACGGGCAAGCTGTCACAAAGTGAAATGGATGCCCTGCGCGGCAAGATACAGGACTGTTTCAATGTGACCGCCGGCATGGCCGATGCCGAAGAATTGCGGGCGACTGTCACTGTCCGGCTCAACCGGTCGGGGGACGTCGAGGGCAAACCGAGGGTCACCGCCAGCGGCGGCACCACCAGCGTGCGCCGCGCTTTTAAAGGTGCAGTACGCCGCGCAGTGCAGAGATGCGCTCCCTATGATCAACTGCCGAAGGAAAAATACGAAACCTGGGCTGATCTGGTGGTCAATTTTGATGTCAGCGATATGCTGTGACCGGACCAAGGTCGGCAAATTGAACAAGAGGATGGAATTTTGAAGAGAGCAGAAATGAAATCCGCGAAACTGTGCAACAGGCTTCTGTTGGCGAAGGTTTTGCGCAGACTTGCAGTAATGGTGCTGGTTTTTGTCACCTTCTTGGCCCAGAGCGCCCATGCATTAGTTGAAATTGACATCACCAAGGGCAATATTGATCCGCTGCCAATCGCCATTCCAGGGTTTGTCGGCGATGGCGGCCAGGCCAAGCTTGCCCGAGATATCGCCTTGGTTGTTGAAGCGGATCTGCGCCGCTCCGGTCTGTTCAAGCCATTGGACCACGCCGCTTTCATTGAAAAAATCAGCAATCCCGATACCCCCCCCCGTTTTGCCGATTGGAAAGTAATCAATGCGCTGGCGTTGGTTACCGGCAGGGTCAGCCGTGAAAATGATGGCCGCTTGCGCACCGAATTTCGCTTGTGGGATGTGTTTGGAGCCGAACAACTGGCGGGCCAGCAATATTTCACCACTGGCAAGAACTGGCGGCGGGTTGCCCACATCATCGCCGATGCGATTTATGAACGACTGACCGGCGAAAAGGGTTATTTTGATACCCGCATCGTGTTCGTCGCCGAATCCGGTGGTAAAGCGAAACGCAAGAAACGGCTGGCTATCATGGACCAAGATGGCGCAAACCTGCGTCATCTCACCAATGGTAGCGATCTGGTGCTGACACCGCGGTTCTCGCCCTCACGCCAGGAAATCACCTATATGTCGTTTGCCGGTGGTCAGCCGCGGGTCTATTTGCTCAATATCGAGACCGGCCAGCGCGAGATTGTCGGCAATTTCCCCAGCATGACCTTTTCACCGCGTTTTTCACCCGACGGTCAGCGGGTAATCATGAGTCTGCAACAGGACGGCAACGCCAATATTTACACCATGGATCTACGCACCCGCCAAACCACCCGGCTGACCAGCACGGAAGCGATAGATACCAGCCCCTCCTATGCGCCCGATGGCTCCAAGATCGTCTTTGAATCCGACCGTGGCGGCAGGCAGCAGCTTTACGTCATGGGTGCTGGCGGCGGCGGTGCAAAACGCATTTCTTTTGGTACCGGCTCCTATTCAACCCCGGTCTGGTCACCTCGCGGCGACCTCATCGCCTTTACCAAACGTTCCGGCGGCAAATTCTTGATCGGCGTAATGAAACCGGATGGTTCGCGCGAGCGCATTTTGACAGAAGGTTTTCACAACGAGGGTCCGACTTGGGCGCCTAATGGCCGCACCTTGATGTTCTTCCGTGACGCACCCGGCGCCAATGGTGGTCCGAGCCTCTATTCAATTGACCTCACCGGTTATAACGAATTAAGGGTCAAGACACCCGGTTTTGCCTCTGATCCAGCCTGGTCACCGCTTTTGGAGTGATGGCCAGCAGCAGGGGTTCGCAAGCGCGCTCTTGAATTGGAAATTGCCCGATACCTATTTTCCCTTTATGAAGCTGACCTGCTACGAACGCAGCTTAAGCCCCTGTCAACGATATTGGGAACACCATGAACGCTCATTCAAGATGCCGGTTGATTATTGTCGTGCCTGCGCAATTGAGGAACGCGCCCGAATTGCTTGGCGAGGCACTCGCTGGCGGTGATGTGGCCAGTGTCATCCTTTCTAAGCCGGCCTCAAATGACGCCGGATTTCAACAATATAGCAACGCGCTTGTACCAATCATTCAAGCCGCTGGTGCAGCCGCGATTATCGCCGATGACACCCAGTTGGTCGGGCGCTGCAACGCCGATGGACTCCATATCGATTTGCCCGGTGGTAACGCCGGCTTGCCGCAGCTCGCCGACACAATTGCCAAATTCGCGCCCGAAAAAATCGTCGGAGCCGGCAGTGTGAACACCCGCCACATGGCGCTGAGCCTTGGCGAGGCCGGCCCGGATTATGTGTTTTTCGGGAAATTGAGCGGCGATATCAAACCGCAGGCGCACCCCAAAATGCTGGCGCTTGCCGCCTGGTGGGCACAAATGGTTGAAGTGCCCGGTATCTGTCTGGCCGGCAGCGACCTTGACAGCATTGTTGAAGTGGCAAAAACCGGCGTTGATTTTGCCGCTCTCAGTTCCGCCATTTTTGATTACCAGGAAGGAGCCAAAGAAGCAGTAGCGCAGGCGAACCTGCTGCTGGATCAACATGCGCCGGTATTTGAAAATGTTTAGAAGCAGAATTAGGATATTACCATCGGCAGTATTAGCTGCCGCTGCCACTTTGTTGGTGCCGGCTCAAATTGCCGCCCAACAAAACGCATCCACAGCAAAATCCAGGTCCTTTCTTAAAAGCCCGATTGAGTTTGATCGGCCCGGCGAGGCACCAATGGCGCCAGCCGAACTGGCGGCCAGAAATGCTAAAAAGATCGATACCAATACGAACAACAACGCCGACAAAAACAAATTATTTGTCGATCTGGCCTATGGTGCCTATCAGCGCGGCTACTATCTGTCGGCCTTCAAACTGGCCCTTCCAAGGGCCGAGAGCGGTGAACCCGCCGCACAAACCCTTTTGGCCGAACTCTATGCCAGGGGTAAGGGTGTGCCGCGCGACATGAAAAAGGCAGCCTCCTGGTATGGATTTGCCGCAAAGGCCGGCAACCGCGAGGCACAGTTTGCCTATGCCAACCTGCTGGCCATGGGCAAAGTGCTGCCGCTCGACAAAGACAACGCCCAAAAATTCATGAAGATGGCAGCCGATGGCGGCCACACCAAGGCACAATTTAATCTCGCCCAGATGATTGTCGCCAAAAAACCGGTCTATAATGGTTTTGCCGCTGCCGTGCCCTATTATCGCAAGGCCGCAGAAGCGGGATTGTCCGATGCCCAATACGCTATGGCGCGCATCCATGCCACCGGCAGTGGTGTGGCTCATGTTAATGTGGAAAGAGCCCGCAAATGGATGACCCTGGCGGCCATCAATGGCTTCGATACCGCTCAGGTCGAACTGGCTATCTGGATGGTGCTTGGCAAGGGTGGTGAAAAAAACGAAGAAGCAGCCTTGAACTGGTTCAAGCTGGCCGCCCGGCAAGGCAATGTTATCGCGCAAAACCGCCTGGCTCGCATGTATGCATTTGGTGTTGCCACCGAGCGTGATCTGATAATTGCATCCAAATGGCACATTCTTGCCCGCCGGGCCGGCAAGGTCGATCGCGAACTGGAGGCACTATTTCGTGGTCTTTCAAGCGAAAATCAAAAAAAGGCCATTGCTGCGGCAAATTCATGGCGCCGTAAATAGGTCTTTGCGATTCGGCTTGAATAGTTACGCAAAGTATGGTGAACGGTCACCATCGGCGTATGTGAGCGAAACGCCGCATCCAGACTTGAGACATATTTGATGAAAATAAACGGCAACGAAATCAAACCGGGCAATGTGATCGAGCACAAGGGCGGACTTTGGGCTGCTGTCAAAACCAATGCGGTCAAACCCGGCAAAGGTGGCGCATTCAACCAGGTCGAATTGAAAAACCTGATCGACGGCACCAAGCTCAATGAGCGTTTCCGCGCTTCTGAGACCGTTGAAAAAATTCGCCTTGAGCAAAAGGATTTCCAGTTCCTTTATAAGGAAGGCGAAATGCTGGTTTTTATGGATCTCACCACTTATGATCAGCTGGAGCTGCATCGGGACTTTGTCGGTGAGCGAGCCGCTTTCCTGCAGGATGGCATGGGCGTCAGGGTGGAAATGTACGAGGAAAAACCCATCGGTATTGCACTTCCCGACCATGTGACGCTGAAAATCACCGAGGCTGACCCGGTGGTCAAGGGACAGACGGTGTCATCTTCCTATAAGCCGGCGGTGATGGAAAACGGAATCCGGGTCATGGTGCCACCGTTCATTGAGGCTGGCGAGAGCATCATCGTCGACACCAACGAAATCACCTATATCCGCCGCGCAGACGGCTGATCGACTGTCTGTTTATCAACATCACACCAAACGCATTGGAACCTGCCATGGCCCGCTCGGCAATACTGAATGTTATGGTCGAGGCCGCATTCAAGGCTGGCCGCGGTCTGTCGCGAGATTTCGGCGAAGTTGAAAATCTCCAGGTTTCGGTTAAGGGTCCTGGCGACTTTGTTTCTGCAGCTGACAAAAAGGCGGAAAAAACCATCGCCGATTATCTGCGCAAGGCACGCCCCGGTTACGCCATGCTGCTGGAGGAATCGGGCGCCATTGGCGGACAAGATGCCCAGCATCGCTGGATCGTCGATCCGCTTGATGGCACCACCAACTTCCTTCATTCAAATCCGCAATTCGCCATTTCAATCGCGCTTGAATCACAAGGCGTTATCGTTGCCGGCATCATCTATAATCCGATAACCGACGAATTATTCACCGCCGAGCGGGGCCAGGGCGCCTATCACAAAAAGCAGCGATTGCGCGTTGCTAAGCGCCGCAGGCTGACCGATTGTTTGTTGTGCACCGGCATCCCGCATCCGGGAAAGGAAGACCACGAGATTTTTCGCCGCCAACAGGCCAGGCTGATGGGCAGAGCTGGTGGCATTCGCGCCACCGGATCGGCGGCGTTGAACCTTGCCTATGTGGCGGCAGGCCGGTTTGATGGTTATTGGGAAAGCGGCTTGCGCCCATGGGACGTGGCTGCAGGCCTGTTGTTGGTACGCGAGGCCGGAGGTTATGTCACCGGCTTTACCAGCAAGGAAAGCATATTTGAAACCGGCAACCTGATCGCGGCTAATGATGTTGTTCACGGGCAGATGCTGGACCTGGTGGGCAATACATAGCGCCAACTCACCAAAACCGTGGCATAGTCTCCTCCAGCAGTCCACCCAGCCGTAACGGCGCAATGTCGGTGGCAAGACCCGAGCCATCGTCTATGTCAACAGCGACGCCACTAATTGTGGCCGGGCCGCTTGCCGCTTCCATTCGCCCTTTGGGAATTTTATAAAGAAATCGCTGCATTGGTTCATCCTTTTCCATGCCGAGGGACGAATCATAATCACCGCACATGCCGGCATCTGACATGTAGCCCGTACCACCGGCCAATATCTGGTAATCAGCCGTCGGAATATGGGTGTGAGTGCCAACGACGAGACTTGCTCTGCCATCGACAAAATGACCAAAGCACTGTTTCTCGCTGGTCGCTTCGGCGTGAAAATCGATGACGACAACATCGGCACCCTCGCCAAGCGGGCAGGCCGCCAGTTCTCGCTCTGCGCACTGGAAAGGATCATCGAGCCCCGGATGCATGAACACAGTACCCATAATATTTGAAACCAGTACCTTGGCACCATTTTTGGCGTCATACAAATTTGATCCGCGGCCTGGCGTGCCTGCCGGAAAATTTGCTGGCCTTAGAAAACGGTCATGGCGGGAGGCAAAGGAGAGCGCCTCTTTTTGATCAAAAACATGGTTGCCGGTGGTGACCACATCAGCGCCGGCTTCAAGTGTTTGGAGGAGTATTATTTCCGTTATGCCAAATCCACCGGCGGCATTTTCGCCATTGATGATGACGAAGTCGATTTTATTGTCTTCAATCAGACCGGGTAGCCGCTCACAAACCGCATTTCTACCCGTCTTGCCAACCATGTCACCCAAAAAAAGCAGCCTCATATTATATTTTTTCCCTAATTGCTTGAAAGAGAACGCACTACGCCTTCCTCGGTAATGATCAGCTCAAGGGGTTGATCATGCGGTTCCATCGGCACCTTGTCTACCCGCTGACAGGCAAATGCCAACCCGACCAAATCCGGTCGAACACCCTTCATTCGCAATTTTTCGATTGCCCTGTCATAGAACCCGGCACCGTAGCCCATCCGACCACCGGTCGGGTCAAAGGCCGAAAGCGGCACCAACAATAAATGCGGGTCGAGCACTTGGGCATCCTCTGCCGGGCCAACCGTACCAAAACCGGTTTTCACGAGATCCGCGCCTTGTATCAATTGCCGAAAAACAATGGTGGTTTTGTCTATCACTACCGGAAGAGCAATGCGCGCCCCTTTGGTGCGCAGCGCCGCCAATAGCGGGCGGGCGTCAACCTCGGAACGAATGGGCCAAAATCCGGCGACAATTGATCCCGGATCGAGATCGATTGCAGCTTCACCGTGTTCGGCAATCCGGCAGCTTGCCTCTATGCGAAAGGCAGCATCAAGCGCATCGCGGCGGGCCAGCGCCTGGCGCCTGATTTCAGCCTTCAAATCGGCGATGGAAGATGTCAATTGTCTGCAATTACCGCCTGATGGTGGAACAAATAAACCAGCGCGCCGCATTGGCCGGTCGAAACGGGATCCTGGAAACCTACATAGTAGGTGGGCACCGTATGAAAAAGCCCACGAGCCTAATCAGTGACAGCTCCCTTGAGGATCGGTAAGGCCCCAGGGATGAGTTTCTAGCAAACCACGCAGCAACGCCAGGCGCAATATAAAACCCAATCAGGCAAATTACCACCCGCATCGGCCTGGACTTGTTCAATTAATCTCAACTCGAGATCAGTTTGGCGCCAAGTTTTTCCATTTTCTCCGCTGCCACGGCGAGCGATTTGGCCAGTTCGCTCTCGCGTCCGGATTTTAACTTGCTTGCTTCTTCTTGTTCCCGGCGCAAATCTGCAAGATCGGCCTTCACATCGCGCAGCTTCCTTTGTGCTTCAACCAATTCATCGGTAATCATCACGCCGGCCATAACAGTTAGTCGTTGGTCGCCGATTTCGCCAAAAGAATCCTTCAAATGCGAAACATAGGAATCAAAGCGTTTAGCAAGATCGAGCAAATGTTCTTCCTGGCCCTCATCGCACGCCATTCGGTAGGTCTTGTCATTTATTACAACAGCAACCTGCGGCATTGAAAATCCTTCCCGCAATACTCAGCTCTTCGAACTGACAACGTTACGGATCGATTCCATCACGGCAACAAGCCGGTGGGAAACTTCTTTGTTGATCGATTCAAGATGAACAGCTCTGGCTTCCGAGCGATCAAGGCTTTCTGCAAGCTCCGCCCGGTCCGCATTGACCCGCTGAACTTCTTCTTCAGCTTCCCGTTCCGAGCGGTGTCCCTCAAGATGGAGATTGACAATACGTTCAAGATTCTCCAGCGCCGAAGAAAACTTGCTCATCGCTATTTCAACACCACTTTCCTGCATGTCATCCACCGGCGCCACCAGATCCGTCCAATGTCTACAAAATGTGACTTTGCCTAATTGCCATGATTGCAATTGCAACCAATCGAAGAACGATTCATAGAGGCTGAATCTGGAAAAGCAAGCCGTGCGAAGCGTTTATCCCGAAGAGATTATCCAACACTCTAATACAACAACATATCTGCGTCGATGTCACTCCATTATGCAAATCAAGAATTCCACCACGATGCCAGGCAAAGGCGAGATTTGCCATCGCCATTTGTGGCCACAATGAGGCAAATTGAATTATTGACTCACGGGTCCAAGGTGATATGTCACCCCGGCGCGTGATACGGGACAGAGCCATTTCTCAGATTGGAACCTATCGTAATTTACTGGTTCCAACCGGCGGCGTAGCGATAAAGTCGAACACGGGAACAGATGACCAATCTTGAAAAACACCAGCGAATGGCCAATGCCATCCGTTTTTTATCCGCCGATGCGGTCCAAAAAGCCAATTCCGGCCACCCCGGATTGCCGATGGGTGCCGCCGACATCGCCACGGTATTGTTCACCGGATACATGAAATTCGATGCCACCTCTCCCGACTGGCCAGACCGCGACCGATTCGTGCTTTCTGCCGGCCACGGTTCGATGTTGCTTTATGCCTCGCTTTACCTTCTGGGCTATCCCGATATCGGCATTGACGAGATCAAAAACTTCCGCCAGCTTGGCGCCAAAACCGCCGGTCACCCCGAGTATGGCCATGCGGCAGGCATCGAGACCACAACCGGTCCGTTGGGTCAGGGCATCGGCAACGCAGTCGGTATGGCGATGGCCGAGCGCAAACTTGCCGATGAATTCGGCGATGATATTGTCAACCACCGGACCTGGTGTCTGGCCGGTGATGGCTGCCTGATGGAAGGTATTTCGCAAGAGGCAATTACCCTTGCAGGCCATCTAAAACTGCGCAAGCTGACCATTTTCTGGGACAACAACGATATCTCCATCGATGGCCCGCTGTCGCTTACCGATTCGACCGATCAGGTCGCCCGGTTTGAGGCATCCGGCTGGCACACCATCACGGTGGACGGTCACAACCCCGAGGCCATCGCCACCGCCATCGAAGAGGCGATGCAGAGCGATGCGCCGACACTGATTGCCTGCAAGACCGTCATTGGTTTTGGTTCACCCAACAAAGCCGGCACCAGCAGTGTCCATGGCGCTCCCCTGGGCGAAGCAGAGATCAGCCAGACACGCAAGGCGCTCAATTGGGACCAGGCACCTTTCGAAATACCCTCGAAAATTCTCGATTCCTGGCGTCTTGCCGGATTGCGCAATGGGCCTGAGCGCAAAAAATGGCAACAGCGTCTTGATGGACTTGATGCTGAGGTTAAATGTGAATTTGAACGCCGCATCCGCGGCGATGTGCCAAAACGGCTCGACAAGGCTATCCATTCCTATAAAAAGCAGCTGGCCGAAAAGGCACCGACGCTTGCCACAAGAAAGGCCTCTGAGGCGGCGCTTGAAGTGGTCAACGGCGTGCTGGAGGAGACCATTGGCGGTTCCGCCGACCTGACCGGTTCGAATAATACCAAAACCAGCCAGACCGCCGCAATGACTCCGGATGATTTTGCCGGCCGCTATATTCATTATGGCATTCGCGAACATGGTATGGCCGCCGCGATGAACGGCATGGCATTGCATGGTGGTCTCATTCCCTATTCCGGCGGTTTCCTGATTTTTTCCGATTATTGCCGGCCATCGATACGGCTGGCCGCGCTGATGGGGCTGCGGGTGATCCATGTGCTCACCCATGATTCGATCGGACTTGGCGAAGATGGCCCAACCCATCAACCCGTCGAGCAGCTGGCGTCCCTGCGCGCCATTCCCAATCTCAATGTGCTGCGTCCGGCGGATGTAACGGAAACGGCGGAATGCTGGCAGATTGCACTTGAGTCCCGCACTACACCAAGTGCCATTGCGCTGACCCGCCAAAATCTTGCGCCCGTGCGAACTGACTATCACAAGGTCAATCAATGCTCGCGCGGTGCCTATGAGCTTGCTGGCGCTGACGATGACCCGATTGTTGCAATATTTGCCTCTGGCTCAGAGGTGGCTGTTGCGCTTGATGCCAAGATATTGCTTGATGAGGCAGGCTTCCCCTGTCGCGTGATCTCGGTCCCCTCGTTCGAATTATTCGAGGCACAAGGTGCAGATTACCGAGCCGGTGTTATCGGGCAAAGCCTGTTGCGAATCGCAATCGAAGCCGGGGTAAAACAGGGCTGGGAACGATTTATCGGCGAAGATGGCCTGTTTTTCGGCATGTCAGGTTTCGGTGCATCGGCGCCCTATCAGCAACTTTACGAACATTTCGGCATAACTGCGAAAAATGTTGCAGACCAGGCGTTAGCAAGACTAATAGTAAAGACTCCCAAAGACAGATAGACGAAAATCGAAAGGAAATATTATGGCTGTTAAGGTCGCAATCAATGGATTTGGCCGGATTGGTCGTAATGTGCTCAGGGCAATCTACGAATCGGGCCGTACCGACATCGAGGTGGTCGCCATCAACGATCTTGGCCCGGTTGAAACCAATGCCCATCTGTTACGCTTCGATAGTGTCCACGGTCGTTTTCCCGGCAAGGTGGAAACGACGCAGGATACCATCGATCTTGGCGGCGGACCTATCAAGGTTTTTGCGGTGCGCGACCCGAAGGAACTTCCCTGGGGCGAATTGGGTGTCGACATTGCGATGGAGTGCACCGGCATTTTCACTGCCCGCGATAAAGCCGCCATGCATCTTGAGGCCGGCGCCAAACGGGTGCTGATTTCGGCACCGGGAGTTGAGGCCGACAAGACCATCGTTTACGGTGTAAACCACCAGGCCTTGACTAGCGATGATACCGTGGTTTCCAATGCCTCTTGCACGACCAATTGCCTGTCGCCGGTGGCCTATGTGCTTAATCGGGAATTCGGCATCGAAAAAGGCTATATGACCACCATTCATTCCTATACCGGCGACCAGCCGACCTTGGACACTATGCACAAAGACCTCTACCGGGGCCGTGCCGCCGCCATGTCAATGATCCCGACATCGACCGGGGCCGCTAAAGCTGTCGGCCTGGTGCTACCGGAACTGGCTGGCAAACTCGATGGCTCTGCCATCCGGGTGCCGACACCCAATGTTTCTGTTGTTGATCTGAAATTCATTGCCAAGCGGGATGTCACCGCCGAAGAAATAAACGCTGCGATCAAGGTGGCGGCCGAAGGTGAGTTGAAGGGTGTTCTTGACTATGACCCGGCGTCGAAAGTCTCCATTGACTTCAACCACGATCCGCATTCATCGAATTTTGCCTCCCAGCAGACCAAGGTCATCGGCGGCAACTTGGTGCGTATCTTGACCTGGTACGACAATGAATGGGGCTTTTCCAACCGCATGTCGGACACGGCTGTTGCCATGGGCAAATTGATATAAATATTCATTGTCAACAAACTAATGGGCGATTCGCTGCACAACATTGAATTGGGCGGAGTACTGGCTTTTACTTAAATCGATTAGATCAAATATTTAGATCTAGTGGCTCTGTACCAACATTTGCATCCCGATGCAGCACCCATATTTGTAAATGTTGGAATCAATAGAACCACTAGCAAGTTGTTGAATCTAGTGGAATTTTTGAATTTGACATTTGAAAATGAACGAAGCTGCAAGTGAGTACCAAATGTCAAATTCATTCCACTAGCGTTAACTGCGAATATGAAAGTTCAATATTTTCAAACGATTAAGATATTAACCGATGTTTCCCAAACTGCCAGGCTTTGATATGGGTAGGCATCAATTTTATTAGAGGAGAAACTCATGAGCGAGCATCTGGAAGATATCGCCATCGCCATGGTGGCCGAAGGTCAGGGAATCCTGGCAGCCGATGAATCCACCGGCACCATTGAAAAGCGCTTTACATCAATCAATGTGGAAAACACCGAGGAGAACCGCCGCGACTACCGTGAAATGCTGTTCCGCTCGAAGGAAGCAATGGAAAGCTTTATTTCCGGCGTAATCCTGTTTGAAGAGACCCTCTATCAAAAGGCCGCCGATGGAACGCCATTTGTCGATCTCATCCGTGCCGCCGGTGCCGTGCCCGGCATCAAGGTCGACAAGGGCGCCAAGCCACTGCCGCACTTTTCCGGTGAAACCGTGACCGAAGGTCTCGACGGGCTGCGCCAGCGACTTGGCGAGTATCACAATGCCGGTGCCCGATTTGCCAAGTGGCGCGCCGTTGTCAATATCTCGGACACCGCTCCCAACCGGGGTTCGATCAAGGCCAATGCACATGCTTTGGCCCGCTATGCCGCTCTCTGCCAGGAAGCCAATATTGTGCCTGTTGTTGAACCCGAAGTGCAAATGGATGGCGGCGCCACGCATACCATTGAGCGTTGCGAAGAGGTAAGCCGCTGGATTTTAAAGACCACTTTTGATGAGTTGAGCGATGCGCGTGTCAATCTTGAGGGCATGGTGCTAAAGCCCAACATGATCGTCCCGGCAACTGAGTGTCCAATACAAGCCAGCATCGAAGATGTTGCCGACCGGACGGTCCATGTATTGCGTGACATAGTGCCGGCCAGCGTGCCGGGTATTGCCTTTCTTTCCGGCGGCCAGTCAGACGAGCTGGCAACCGCGCATTTATCGGCCATGAATGCCATGTATGACGTGCCGTGGAAACTGACCTACTCATACGGTCGCGCCCTACAGGCGGCGGCACTTGCAGCCTGGGGTGGTAAATCTGAAAACGTTGCCGCTGCAAGCCGTGCATTTACCCACCGCGCCAAAATGAACGCACTTGCCGCCACCGGCAGTTGGAGCGGCGATCTGGAGTCAGCGGATTAAACCGTTGCGGATGGTCTTGGAAGCATCAAATACCGGTCTGGCAATAGAGCATGATGGCTCTCGAATGTGCTTTTATCACCATCGCCAGCAGGGTGTGGCGGGTATATCTGATGTCACTTTGCATGGGGCAGTTGTTTTTATCCGCTGAGTATCCTATTTGCGTGTTCCGATGAGTTTATTACTGTCTCTTTCTTCCTGGTTGCTGTTTCCTGTTTATATCGTTCAGGGGCTGTGGATACGTGGTCGCGCCGATCGCTCGTTTCCTGCCGAAGGCGTGGTGGAAGGCAGTGTCGAGGGCAAGGCACCGTTTATAAATCTGCTGGTAATCGGTGATTCGTCCGCGGCAAGTGCCGGAATTGCAGTGCGGGCCAACGGTCTGGCCAGTCAACTGGCCCGCCAGTTGAATGCTAAAACCGGTCGCGCCATTCAATATACAACAAGCGGCCATCACGGTGCCGTAAGCGAAGAGATACGCGATTTTGTCGTTCCAAATCTGGAGCGGCAGAACTATTCTCATATTATCATCGCGCTGAGTACCAACGACATCAAGAATTTTCATACGGTTCGACGATGGGTCAAGGGGTTTGGCGGCTTGCTTTTTGCGTTGCATGCGAAATTTCCCCATGCCCAGATCTGGTGGATGCGGCCGTTCGACTTTCGCCGGGTACCCAGACTGGCGCAACCGCTGACCACCATCCTCAACATCCGGGCAGCACTTTTTGCCGATGCAGGTGCCGGGCTATGCGAAGAGCGTGGCGCCCGCGCAACGCCGTGTTTGGCTGATATTCAACCGGGAGACTTTTGCCCGGACGGCTTTCACGCCGGTGAAAAGGGCTTTCAAAAATGGGCCGAACAGCTTTCAACTCATATGCTCGAAGGTTTATGAGGCGCAACCACAAGAACGGTGTGTTTTCGACATGCAACATCTTCAAACAGGCTACCAATTCACGAAACCCCTACTGTTGACTTTGGTCCTTTTTCTCGCTTTACCGGCTGCGGCAACTGCCGATTCTATCAAGATTGGCGAACTTGAAATTGAACAGCCCGTCATCCGCGCCACTGTGCCCAATGCCAAGGTGGCTGGCGGTTTCGTAATTATCAAAAACAAGAGCGCTGCCGCCGACCGATTGATTTCCGGTTCCGCCAATTTCGCCGGCAGGGTTGAGATACACGAAATGAAGGTCGTCGATGACATCATGAAAATGCGCAAAATGAGCGATGGACTTGAAATTCCGGCAGGCGGCATGGTTCATCTTAAACCGAGCGGATATCATATCATGTTTATGAAATTGACCGGGCAGATGAGGAAAGGCGAAAAGCAAAATGTCAAGCTGGTGTTTCAAGATGCCGGTGAGATTGATGTGAGCTTCGATGTGCAAAGCATCGCTAAAACCATGGCGCACGGGAAAATGGGCCATGGCAAGATGGATCACAGCAAGATGAAAAAGAAGAGCAATTAGGCTCAATTTATCCCGGTTTTTTGCGCCAGGAAACATCGATATTCGTGGGCACACCGCCACAAGAGCACAGTTTTGGTCAGCGAGACTGAATACCGCGATTTGTTTCCCTTTTGTTCACACTATCATGGTCATGGTTACTCCAACATTGTAAGGAGGTGGGCATGACAGAAGCGATTCGCATAATTGGCATAGACCCGGGTTTGCGCCGCACCGGTTGGGGCGTGTTGGAAAGCCTTGGTAGCTCGCTACGATTTATTGCCGCTGGCACCTTGCGATCCGATGCTAAACTGACGCTTGCCTCACGCCTTTGCCAGCTTTACGACGGATTAGAAGCGGTATTACACCAACACGCGCCGCATGAGGCGGCTGTTGAAGCCACATTCGTCAACAAAGATGCAGCCGCCACGCTGAAGCTTGGCCAGGCCCGCGGCATCGCGCTGGTAGCACCGGCCCGCGTCGGTCTGTCGGTAGCCGAATATGCCCCCAATGCGGTGAAAAAAGCGGTTATCGGTGTCGGCCACGGCGACAAGCAACAAATCAAAGTAATGGTCGACATGCTATTGCCCAAAGCCACCTATGACAGCGATGACGCCGCAGATGCGCTGGCCGTTGCCATATGTCATGCCCATCAGCGCGGCTCGGCCAATCAACGGGCCATCATCGAACTGGCGAAAGTCTCATGATTGCAAAACTCACCGGCATTATCGATTCCTTTGGTGATGATTGGGTAATTGTGGATGTGCAAGGCGTCGGTTATCAGGTGCATTGTTCTGCCCGCACCATGACCACGCTGCCGCAGGCCGGTGACGCCTTCTCTTTGGCCATCGAAACCCATGTGCGGGAAACCGAACTCAAGCTGTTCGGCTTTCAAAACGGTCATGAGCGCGACTGGTTCCGGTTACTGCAAAATGTACAAGGGGTTGGCGCCAAGGTGGCGCTGGCAATTTTGGGCGTACTGGCGCCAGGTGATCTCGCATCGGCAATTGCCCTGCAGGACAAGGCAGCCGTTTCAAGGGCACCCGGTGTCGGACCAAAAGTGGCCCAGCGCATTGTATTGGAATTGAAGGACAAGGCACCGGCGCTTTCTGCCGCAGCTTCTCCCGCACTCGGTCTGCAGCAGGACATTGGCGATGGCATCGCATCAAGCGCAATCGTTGATGCCGTCTCTGCGCTCGCCAATCTCGGCTATTCCTCCCAGCAAGCGAGCGCTGCGGTGGCAACCGCTGTGGACGAGGCTGGCGATGATGCCGAAGCCGGCACGCTTATCAGGCTGGGGCTGAGGGAGCTGGCCGGGTGAAAATGGTTGATATTTTGCATTTTTCTTACTAAATGTGAAATGTAAGGAATTATTGGAAATGAAGCTATCTTCTACACTGACCACAAAGGGTCAGATCACCATACCAAAACAGGTTCGCGACAAGCTCAAAATAAAGGCGGGTGATACCGTTTCTTATGTGTTGACTGATCATGGCGTGACGCTTGTGCCCCGAAACCGGCCCGTCGAGAGTATTTTCGGTATTCTCGAGAAATTTGCAATTCCAGGCACGTCGCTTTCGGACTATGACACGGCAATCCGGGAAGGTGTTGTGGACCACGTTGGGGCAGATCAGAAAAAAGAGGCCGATGACGCGGCATGATTGGTCTTGACAGCAACATTATCCTGCGCGCCGTGCTCAACGATGATGCAGTGCAATCTCCGCGTGCCCGATCGTGTTTGAAACGCCTGGATATGGAGCAAAGAGGATTTATCGCAACTGGAGTCCTGCTTGAGATATACTGGGTTTTCGACCGCAGATACAAGCTTTCGCGAAATATCATCAGTCATACATTCAACCAATTGCTACAAGTTGAGTGGTTGGAGTTCGAAAATTTTGATGTTGTGGTACGGGCCTTGGACCGATACAAGGCTCAAGGCACTGATCTTTCCGACGCGCTGATTTCCGAACATAACCGCAGCAAGGGTTGCTCAAAAACACTAACCTTTGACCAGCTGGCCGCCAGGAAGGTTCCCGGCATGGTGCTCTTGACATGACCAGCGATCGTCTCATCGCCCCTGCCACCACACCTGATGATGTTGACGCCAATCTGCGACCGCAATCGCTTGCCGAATTTGTTGGCCAAAAACAGGTGCGCGCCAATCTCGGCGTATTCATCGAGGCCGCAAAACTGCGCGGCGAGGCGCTGGATCATGTGCTATTTGTCGGACCGCCCGGGCTTGGCAAAACCACATTGGCACAAATTATGGCACGCGAATTGGGGGTCAATTTCCGCTCCACCTCCGGCCCCGTCATCGCCAAGGCCGGCGATCTGGCGGCGCTTTTGACCAATCTTGAAGACCGTGATGTGCTGTTTATCGATGAAATTCATCGGCTTAACCCGGCGGTCGAGGAAATCCTCTATCCGGCCATGGAAGACTACCAGCTTGATCTGATCATCGGCGAAGGACCAGCAGCCCGTTCGGTGAAAATTGATCTGGCTAATTTCACCCTTGTTGCCGCGACCACGCGGCTTGGCCTGTTGACCACACCGTTGCGCGACCGGTTCGGCATCCCGGTGCGGTTAAATTTCTATAGCATCGATGAGCTTGAACTTATCGTCAAGCGTGGTGCCCGCATCATGGAGTTGGGCATCACCGAGGAAGGTGCAACGGAAATCGCCCGCCGGGCCCGCGGAACACCGCGTATTGCCGGCCGGTTGCTGCGAAGGGTGCGTGATTTTGCCATTGTCGACAATAATAGTGAAATCACCCGCTCGATTGCCGATGGTGCATTGGAGCAATTGGAAGTCGACAAGATCGGTCTTGATGAACTCGACCGGCGTTATCTCAATGTCATTGGAGTCAATTTCGGCGGCGGCCCGGTGGGCATTGAAACCATTGCTGCCTCATTGTCGGAGCCGCGTGACGCCATTGAAGACATTATTGAACCCTTCCTTATTCAGCGGGGCTTTGTCCAGCGCACCCCGCGCGGCCGCTTGCTCACCCCGCGTGCCTTTGAGCACATGGGCCTTGCCATGCCGGGCGATCTGGCAAACCGGCAAAGCGAGTTGTTTGAGGAAGATCAATAAAATCTTTTTTCCCCTATTTTCTTTAAATTGCTAGATTTTGAGCAAATTATGTCGTATGCTTGGCGAAACATAGGGTTTTGTTATGCGAGAAATCAGAATATCTACCGATGTATTTGCTGCAATATGGGCCAATAGGCAGGAAAACGAAGAGACTGAGGACGAAATTCTTCAGAGGCTCCTGGTATCGAGAAAGAATCCGACTCGTTCTGAGCAAATTAAAGGAGATAGCAGATCAAAGATTGACGGGTTTTTTGATCGACGTAATGGCGTTCATTTCCTTCAGGGATTTAGAATATTTCGAGACTATAAAGGTCAAACATATTCAGCAATTGCCAATTCTGGAAAATGGTTGAGAGAGGACAATGGCAGAGAATTCAATTCCCTCAATCAACTCAACGGCTCGATAACCGAAGGACCTGAAAATGTCTGGAATGGTAATTGGCGATTTTCAGAAAATGGCAGCACTCAGTCCATAGATGTTTTGAGGAAACAGCAGCGCCCCGAGCAGTCATAATATCAAGCCTTCAGGCTACTTCAATTCATTCTGTTTGACAGAATAATAAAACTGGTTTATGAAAATGATTGTTTCTTTTGCCGACAAGGATACCAGAATCCTGTTCGAAGCCAGGCGTGTGAAACGATTTCATGCAATTGAGAAAGCAGCGCGCAGAAAACTCTCAATGTTAAACGCTGCAATGGACTTGAATGATTTAACAGCGTCACCAGGCAACAGGCTTGAGGCACTGGTTGGAGGCAGAAAGGGACAACATAGCATTCGCATCAACGATCAGTGGCGTATATGTTTTCGTTGGCAATCAAATCATGCGCAAGACGTCGAAATAGTTGATTACCACTGAACCATAAATATATGAGAAAGTATGATTGAGTCTGATACCCTAGATCCCATCAAACCAGGTGATATCCTGCTCGAGGAATTTTTAGAACCATTGCAAATCGGCCAAAACCAGTTTGCGCGAGATATTGCTGTGCCGGTAAGCCGGATCGCTGAAATTATAAAGGGATCACGGTCGATAACCCCCGATACAGCGTTGCGTTTTGCCACCGCCTTTGGCACGTCGGCGGAATTCTGGCTAAACCTGCAAATGGACCATGATTTACGCCAATTACGCAGCGGCTCCTGGCAGGATATAGAAGCAGGCATCAAGAGCTATATCGCAACATGACTTTTCCCATTGCCGGCACGTTGCACCAGGGCTTTCACACGCTGCAGCAACGGGTATATTTTGAGCATACCGACTATTCAGGCGTCGTCTATCACGCCCGCTATCTGGATTTTCTCGAACACGGGCGCAGCGACTATGTGCGGTTGCTCGGTGTTCACCACAACGAACTGGCCGATGGCAAACACGGTGAAAGCCTGGCTTTCGCGGTTTTGCGTATGGAACTCGATTTTAAGGCCGCCGCACGCATTGACGATATTCTGGAGATTCACACCCAACGTGGTGTACTCAAAGGCCCCCGGTTGATTTTTGACCAGAAGATCAGCCGCAATGGCGAGGCAATCTTGAATGCGGCGGTGACGGTGGTGATGATCAACAAGAAAGGCAAATTGCGGCGCTATCCCAAGGTGGTTATCGAGGCGCTCGGTATCTAACCGAACCGATCAATCCTGCATCGGCCGGAAAATATCCAAGTGCTTTTTCAACACGGCCTCGTAAGCACTGAAAAATTGTTCCATATCCGCATCTTTCAGCGCCAGTGACAGGGCAATAAAGCCGCGTCGGGCGATGTAATAGCCGGCATCAAGCAGTTCAAGAAACAAAAGTTCCCGCAAACGATCATCCGCCTTCACCGCATCATCACCATTACACAACGGGCCGCGCAGGGGGTGCAAATTCATGATCGAGCCCATGCCGCTCGCCATCACCTGCACGTCCAGGGCCTGGGCAATGGCGTTTAACCTTTCACGCACACCCTCGCCCCACTTGGTAAATGTTTCGGCCCGCTTTGGTGAATAAATATCGCCCAAAGCCGCTGCACCTGCCGCCATGGTCAGCACATTATTGTTGAAAGTACCGGCATGGGAAATCGCGTCAGCGCGGCGCGGATCGAACAGCTGCATGATGTCCTCTCGCCCGCCAAACGCCCCAAACGACATGCCGCCACCGATCCATTTACCCAGCGTTGTGATGTCGGGCGCAATATCAAACAGGCTCTGCGCACCCCCTGCCCCAAGACGCGATGTCATCACCTCGTCGAAAATCAACAGGCTACCGGTGCGTTGTGTTTCCTGTCGCAAAGTCTGAAGAAAATCGGCCTCCGCCGGAATACAGCCACCAGAGCCAAGCATCGGCTCGACAATCACGGCAGCCAGATCGGTCGCATTTTCATCGATCAGGCGCGAGGCAGCCTCTGCATCATTATAAGGCGCTGAAATCCATGGAAACGGCGCATTGGTTTCAATCCCGGATTTAAACAGGAATACCCCACCATGATAGCCACCCTCAAACACCATGATTTTTGCTCGGCCAGTAAAAGCCCTTGCTGCGGTTAAGGCCATGAGGTTGGCTTCGGTGCCTGAATTGGTGAAGCGCACCTTGTCGATTGAGGGAAAGCGCTGGCACACAAGTGCTGCAAAATTCTGCTCATAGGTGTTGTGCGCGCCGAGACTAATACCGCCGCCCAGCGCGTCCTTTACAGCCTTTTGGATTGCCGGATGATCGTGACCAAACAGACCGGCTGTATATTCGCCCAGCAAGTTGAGCCGCCGGTGGCCATCGATATCGTCAAGCCACGCCCCCTCACCTGATGCGGCGCAAAATGGAAATGGCGCATGATAAAGCACCGTACGGGTGTTGCCGCCGGGCATGGATTGTGCTGCATCTTCAAAGGCTGCAAGCGATTTCGGATGCTTCTCGATATAGCGATTACGCGCCTTCTCAAGGGCTTTTTCCAGATCCTGTACGTTGTGTCCTGGTCCGTGAATCATAACTCTCGCTCCACTGTCGTGCCCGAAAAGGCCGCTCCGGCAACGGCCGGCTGCCAGAGCCCGAAGATCCGATTCATCCTATTTTAAAATCAATCCCTTAAAGAGCAAGTGACTGTCAACCGCGGGACAAAAGCCAATGTCGGATCTAATTAAGTTCTCATTTATGATGGTTGTAACCTTGGCTGTTGTGGTTTTGATTTTTGGCACCACCGCCGGATTTACCTTTCCTGCGGCCTATGAATACAAAGGTACCATAATCCTGCTTTCGCTGTTTGGCACCATCGCCTTTATCTATACCTATATCCGCCCGGATGACATTCTTTCCCGGCCAAGCTGGAGCATATTTGTCTACAGTCTTTTTATTCCGGTTGGTTTCATGTTCTCCTATCTGATGGGCAGTCTGAACATGCCGCTTGCCGATGCGTTGTTTGCAAAGACCGACGCCATGCTTGGCTTCCATTGGGGCGATTCGTTTGCAGCCTTCGGAACGTTGCCCCCCTGGACCGCTAAATCGGCGTTGGCGATCTATCATTCCGGTCTATATGTCATGCTTGCGGTGGTGGCGCTTCTGGTTTTTACCGCAAGGCGTCACAGGCTGGACGAGTTTGTGACCCTGTTCATCCTCACAGGCATTGTCACAAGCGCTGTTTCAGGTTTTCTGCCGGCCGCCAACGCGTTTGAATATTTCAAACCAGACCCGATATTGAGCCAACAACTGGCGCCTGCGGTTGGGCCCGGCTATATGGCAGACTTCTTTGCACTGAGGGATGGCAGCCTTCGGGTTTTCAAACTTCTGGATTCGCAAGGGATAGTCTCTTTCCCTTCTTTCCACACAATCACCGCACTGTTGCTAATCTATGCAACCCGCGGCATGGGGCTCCTGTTTGCCGCCAGCTTGACCTGGAATTCGTCAATCATCATCACGACGCCGCTTTACGGCGCCCACTACCTTACCGATGTGATCGGTGGCGCTGTCATCACCATTCTGGCCGTGGTTTTGGTCAAACGGCTTGAGCCCTGGCTTGCAGAGGTCTTTTCCCGCTCATCACCGCAGACAGAGCTTCGGCCACAAAACATGTGACGCCTGGTGTGGTGGATTTGAAATTCGTATGATTGTTGCTGCACCCGGACCAGCGAATTTCAAATCCCTGAACCACACTAGTGGTTCTGTGCCAACATTTGCATCCCCCTGCAGCACCCTTATTTACAAATGTTGGAATCAAAAGAACCACTAGCAAGATATTGAATCTAGTGGAATTTTCGAATTTGACATTTGAAAATGAACGAAGCTGCAAGTGGGTACCAAATGTCAAATTCATTCCACTAGGTTAATAAGCTTGCTAGTGGTCTGGCCGAAACGCTTGAATCCCTTTTCAGCACGTTCTTTTTCAAGCGTTTTGGCCACAAAGACCACCAGGGTTCAGGAACAAATTCCCCGCTGTTTCAATACCTCGGTGATTTCATCCAAAATTGCCGGATCGTCGATGGTTGGTGGTATCTTGTAGCTTTCTCCGTCGGCGATTTTCTGTATTGTGCCACGCAATATCTTGCCGGAACGGGTTTTCGGCAACCTCTTGACCGGAATAGCGATCTTGAAGGCCGCCACCGGTCCGATCTTCTGGCGCACCAGGGCAATAATCTCTTTTTCAATCTCGACGACATCGCGTTCGACGCCGGAATTGAGGATAAAGAAGCCGGCCGGCAGTTGTCCTTTCAATTTGTCAGCAATGCCAACAACGGCACATTCGGCAATATCGCGATGGCTTGCCACCACTTCCTCCATGCCACCGGTCGAAAGCCGGTGGCCGGCGACATTGATGATGTCATCGGTGCGCGCCATGATGAAAAGATAGCCGTCATCATCCATATAGCCGGCATCGGCGGTCTTATAGTAACCGGGGAATTCCTCCAGATAGGCTTCTTTAAATCGCTGATCGGCGTTCCACAGGGTCGGAAGACACCCCGGCGGCAGCGGTAGTTTGACAACAATATTACCCAATTCACCCCGCTCCAGCGGATCACCTTCGTCGGACAATATGTCCATCGCATAGCCGGGCATCGGCACAGACGGCGAGCCGTATTTTACCGGCAACGCCCCAAGACCAACCGGGTTACCAGCGATGGTCCAGGCGGTTTCTGTCTGCCACCAATGGTCAATCACTGGAATCTTCAAATTACGCTCCGCCCAGTGGATGGTGTCAGGATCGGCCCGCTCGCCGGCCAAAAACAGGGTGCGGAAACCGGATAAATCGTAATCTTTGATCAGTTTGCCTTCCGGGTCTTCCTTCTTGATGGCGCGAAATGCGGTGGGTGCGGTAAAAAGCGCGGCCACATTGTGTTCCTCGACCACGCGCCAAAACGTCCCGGCATCGGGCGTGCCGACCGGTTTGCCCTCAAACAGAATAGTTGTCGCGCCATGCAGCAACGGTGCATAGACTATATAAGAGTGACCAACCACCCAGCCGACATCTGATGCGGCCCAAAAAACCTCGCCAGGATCGATACCGTAGATCGCCTTCATCGTCCATTTCAGCGCCACCATGTGCCCGCCATTGTCGCGCACCACGCCCTTGGGCTGCCCCGTGGTGCCAGAGGTATAAAGGATATAGAGCGGATCGGTGGCGGCAAGCGGCACGCACGGCACCTCGCGGCGAGCCGCCTTCGCCGCATCGGTTTCCGCCCGGTAGTCGAAATCGCGGCCTACGATCAGATCGCACTCTTGTTGCTCGCGCTGCAAAATGATGGTCGAACTGGGCTTGTTGGAGGATAATTCAATCGCCTCGTCCAACAATGGCTTATAGGCAATCACCCGCCCCGGCTCGATGCCGCAGGACGCCGAAATTATGCATTTTGGCAGCGCATCTTCAATGCGAGTGGCCAATTCGGCAGCAGCAAAGCCGCCAAATACCACCGAATGTACCGCGCCGATGCGGGCGCAGGCCAACATGGCGATTGCAGCTTCCGGCACCATAGGCATGTAAACGATCACCCGGTCGCCCTTAGTGATACCGCGATCACCAAGCACGGCGGCAAGAGCGGTTACTTCGTCCTTCAGTTCGCTATAGGTATAAGATTTCTTAGCCCCGGTGATGGGACTATCGTAAATCAATGCTGTCTGGTCAGCCCGGCCACTTTCCACATGACGGTCAACCGCATTGTAACAGGTGTTACAGATGGCTCCGTCAAACCACTTGCCAAAGACACCGGCATCAGCATTAAAAATAGTTTCCGGCTGCTTGATCCAGTCAATTTCCTTGCCAGCCTCAGCCCAAAAGGTGTTCGGGTCATTTTGCCAGCTTTCGTAGACCTCGTGATAAGTCGACGCCATGTTCCATCTCCCTTGAAAAGTTGGATGAAATTAGTCCGGTTAGCAGCGTGAGTCTATCCGACAATTGTCGCAAGTCTGATCATCAGCATTGCCAGTTATTTTCCAAACACCATATCCTTTGCGGCAATTACCGCGCCGAGGGTGATCAGCAGACATGCAAGGCCGATTACCCAGGTAAACTGGCTGAAGCCAAAAACAACAAGAACCAGCGTGGAAAGCAATGGCGCGGCATAGCTGGCGGCCCCTAGCACCTGAATATCGCCGTGCTTCACCCCATGGTCCCAAAAGAAGAAGGCAAGACCGACAGGGCCAAGACCAAGACCCAATATCGCCAGCCACTGGGCCGGTTCGTCAGGCCATACCGTTTGTTCAAGCGCCACATGGCAGGCAAAAGACAGCGCAGCGCTGGCAAGACAGTAGCCGGTTACAATGTCCGTTGGAACGTCGGCAAAGCGCCGTGACAGAACGGAATAACCCGACCAGATCAACGCGCAACCAAGCGCCATTGCGTAACCAAAGGCATATTTCGCTTCAATCGAAAAGCTGCCTCCGCCGGTAACGATGAGCGCCGCGCCGGAAAACCCCAAAATCGCGCCCAATACATGATGGGCTCGCAGCCTTTCACCCGGCAGCAACGCTGAAAACACCACAATTAATAAAGGCCACAGATAGGCGATCAACCCCGCCTCAATCGGTGGCGCATTGCGCAATGCGGTGAAATAGAAGAAATGATAACCGAATAGGCCACCCACACCGACCAGCCAGACAGCTGGTTTCCTTGGCAGCGCCCTTATGCGGTGAGGCTCGAATAGCCACATGATCAAGCCGGCAATTCCAGCCACCGAAAACGCCATGGCCGACAATTGAAATGGTGGCACGTGGCCACTTGCTGCCGTAAACAAAGCCAGCAAAGACCAAAGCAGCACGGCGATAAATCCGGTAAATGTCGCGGCTTTTTGGGACAATTGATTTCCTGACGCTGCTCGGATACATGCGATAGCACCGGTCGATTGCCGGCGCAAGCACACGCAATACTCGTGAAATTGTGATCGCGATTTATGCCTTCAATTATTGCCGGTTAACGCTTGCCATGCCAGATAGTCGGCAACCCAGTCAGTTGAGAAATGGATGTGGCCATGAAAAAAACAATCTTTGCGCTAGTTGGCATAATCGCGCTTGCCGTGGTTCTTTTGTGGCAAAACAGCGCGCAGACCGTTGCCCAGTCGACAATTCCGGAAAAATATGAAAACGCCAGCGTTGCGACATTTGCCGGCGGTTGTTTCTGGTGCATAGAAGCGGGATTTGAAAAAGTTCCGGGCGTCAAAGAGGCGATTTCCGGGTTCAGCGGTGGTAAGGAAAAGAACCCGTCCTATTATGATGTTGCCTTTGGCAGAACCGGCCACACGGAAGCCGTGCAGATTTATTATGACCCCAAGGTCATTACCTATGATGGACTGTTGCAAGCGTTCTGGCGGATGATGGACCCGACCGACAAGGACGGTCAGTTCAATGATCGGGGCGAACACTATCGCCCAGCAATATTTTATCACGACAGCCTGCAAAACGAGCAGGCAGAAAAATCCAAGGCAGCACTCGATAAGGATGGCCCGTTCAAACGGCCTGTTGTCATCGATATCGAGCCGTACAGGAGTTTTTACCCGGCAGAAGAAGAGCATCAAAACTACTCGAGCAAAAATCCATTGCGATATGTATTCTATACCCGCGGTTCCGGTCGCGCCGGCTTTGTCGAAAACACGTGGGGCAAGGACCTGAAAGTGGATTTCGCCAAATACCGTCCGATGGAGGACAAAGTTGCCATTTCGAGCGGGGATAAGAGTGTCGCTTCAAACGAGGACGAAGCTGAAATCTCGATGGCGCAATACAAAAAACCTTCGACCGACCAGATCACACAAATGCTGACCCCGCTGCAGTTTGAAGTTACCCAGGAAGAGGGCACCGAGCGTCCGTTCGACAATGAGTACTGGGACGAAAAACGCGATGGTATTTATGTCGATATTGTCAGCGGCGAGCCACTATTTTCCTCGAAGGACAAATTTAAATCCGGCACTGGGTGGCCAAGCTTCACCCGGTCGATAGAGGGTGTTGAAATCGTCGAGAAAAAGGACAGGAAATTTTTTGCGACGAGAATTGAAGTCCGCAGTCCGGTTGCTGATTCCCATCTTGGGCACTTGTTTGACGATGGACCCGCGCCGACTGGCAATCGCTATTGCGTCAATTCGGCATCGCTTCGCTTCATACCATCACACGAACTTGAGACGAAGGGCTATGGCAAATTCGCTTCCATGTTCAAAAAGAAGGGGATGTAGCCGCTTCGGAGGTTTGCAGCTTCTTGATCAGCCGGCAGGTGTTGCGCTCGCTAATCCCGAGTGCCTGCGCCACTTCATGCCGGTTACCGTTGCGGGTTTCCAAGCAATTGCAGCAGATAGGCATCGCGGATTTCCATTTGCGACCGGTTGGTCGCCGCGACAAACCGCACGTTGGCGGACAAATCCTTGGTACCACCCGGACGCCGGAATTTGCCTGTTTCCAAAACCCTCAGCAGCTTGGCCTGAATGACAGCACTGACCTCTCCGATTTCATCCAGAAACACCGTACCGTTTTCGGCCACTTCGATCAGGCCCTGTTTTTTCCGGTCTGCGCCGGTGAAGGCGCCGCGCTCATGACCAAACAATTCTGATTCAAAAAGGTTTTCCTGCAAGGTACAACAATCGATGGCAACAAAATTGTTATTTGCCTGCTCGCTTTGGTTGTGTACTGCTTGCGCCACCAGCTCCTTGCCGACACCGCTTTCACCCTCTGTCAATACGGTAGTATCGGTCGGCGCCACTATATCGATCAGTTCGCGAATCTTGTTGAAAGCCTTGCTTGGACCAACCATGCCGCCGGCGACGTCATATTTTGCTCTTGCCTGCCAATATTCCGCGTTGTTTTTCAAGCGTTTTGGCCACAAAGACCACTAGCAATTTATTAAATTCTAGTGGTTTTTATGATTCCAACATTTGCCATAAGTACGAGCCGCTGGCGGATGCAAATGTTGGTACAGAACCACTAGTCCGGATCTCTTCCGGAATTTTCAAAACCGTAATCTTGCTTGCCGCCTCACTCTTTCCCGTGCCAACCGCGCAAATCGTATGGACCGCTCATGCCGGGATGCATAAACGGTTGAAACCGCGCTCCCTGGTCCTCCAGGAAGCGCAAACTATCTCGATAGAGAGAGACCACACCGGCTAACGCACGGCGGTTCCAGTCATCGTCCATCACAAATTTGCTAATCACCGCAAACCCGGCGGGCTGCCTATCCGGCTCGATTCCGGCGACCGGATAATTCTGCGCATTGAGTGATGGCACAAGCAGTAAAATCAGCCCCCCCGCTGCAAGCGCTAATCGAGACACCACTTCGCTTACCTCCCACCGAAGCAAGCCAAACAGACCTGTACCCACTCACTGTCGACCAGAGAGCAACAAACGTGCCAGTTGCGAATCTTTTCTATAAGTATTTGAAATATATAATTTAATTCAACTGTGAAACAATCCGTTAACCTTCGCTACCCGCGTAAGTTGACAAATGTCAGGTGAAACCAGGCCCGTGAGGCCAAGTTATTGATTCGCAAGGACTCGGCAAAGCTGCATTTTGTCAGAAGTGGCAAAACGGCCCCAAACTGACGCTGCTGAAGCAGCCACACACCGCTGCCCTGGTTGGTAAAAAATCTCAAGTCGCTTGATTTCGGCCTCAATGTTGTTTCAAGTAAAACCATGAATTTTAAAAAAATTGGAATGACGAGGGATTATACCATGGCCGCTCGAGTTATCCTGTTGACTTCAATGCTGCTCGCCTTCTTTGCGGGGACAATAGCCCACGTGGCGGCCGAAGAGCCAACAATTGCAACGCGAGATAACAGCGATTATTTTGGCTTCGACTTTCTAACCGAGAAGGACATATCGCTCGATCAGTGCAAACAAAGTTGCCTTGGAAATTCGGGCTGTGCCGCATTTACCTACAATACTTCGGCCCGGTTTTGCTTTCTCAAGTCTGATTTTGGCAGGCTAAATCCGTTTGAAGGAGCAATTGCGGGCCGGGTGATCAGGTCTGGCGCCAGCAATGATATGGGCGCGCCACCGCAGTTGAAATTCGTGCCCCAGTATATGCGTGACGAGGCGCGAAAATTTAAGGCCGGTCTGGCAAATACCAGAAATGTTGCGGATAATCAGGGGCACCTGGCACTGAGCTCATTTGCCATGCAAGCCTTCGCAGATCGCAATACCAAAGCGGCGATTGAAAATCTGATATCGGCGCTAAAAATTCTGCCCAACGACGTTGATAATTGGCTTGTATTGTCGCAGGCAGCGCTCTCTCATCGGGTAAAGAGCTCAAAAAACATCCGTTCGATGCAAAAAATGGCGACCTCGGCGGCGCTTAACGCCTATCTCCAGTCACGCTCCAGAAGCACCCGCGCGGCAGCGCTCGCCCGGCTGGCGGCAGCGCTCCATGCCCGCCGCCAATATCGACCGGCGCTGACAGCCTATCGACAGAGCCTAGATCTCGATGAACTGCCGGCAGAACGCGCCAACTATGTTGAACTGCGCCGTACCCACGGTTTCCGGGTGCTCAATCACACTATTGATTCCGACAATCAGAACCCCAGGATCTGCATCCAGTTTTCCGAAAATCTTGTCTCCGATTTGGTCGACTACGAAAAATTCATGGTGATCAACAACGCCCCGCCCGCGGGGATGGACGTTAAAAAGCGCCAAATTTGTGCCGAGGGCCTGGAGCACGGCAAGACCTATCACGTCAAACTGCGTCAGGGCCTGCCTTCCAGTGTCTCCGAAACACTGCTGACCAATGTTAATCTCGATATCTATATTCGCGACCGCAAACCTTCCGCCCGTTTCACTGGTGCCAATTTCGTTCTGCCGATATCGGCCAGAAGAGGTATTCCGCTGGTTACCGTTAATGCGGAAGAAGCAAAGCTGGAGCTTTATCGGGTTGGTGAGCGGGCTCTGGCCGGCCTGTTGCGCGACAGCCGATTTTTAAAACAGCTACAGGTTTATCAGGTTGAGGAACTTGCTGAAAATCTCGGCCAGCCGGTATGGAAAGGCAACATTGCCATCAAGCCGCTGTTGAATCGTGATGTCATCACCAGCATTCCGGTCGACCAGGCCCTGCCCCGGCGCCAACCAGGCGTCTATATGATGGTTGCAGAGCCCAAATCGGCCGGCCCCGAAAATTATGGTGTCCGCGCCACCCAATGGTTTGTCATATCCGATATCGGCCTGACCACATTCAGCGGCGGCGGCAAGGGTGCCATGCAGGTATTTGCCCGCTCGCTTTCTTCGGCCAAACCGATTTCCGATGTTAAAATCTCGCTGATCGCCCGCAATAATGAATTACTGGGTTCTACAACAACCAATGCCGACGGCCTTGCCAGCATTGACGCCGGGTTGTTGCGTGGCAAGGGTGGCCTGGCGCCGCAATTGATCACGGCCGCCAATGGCGCTGCTGATTTTGTTTTTCTCGATGTGTCGAAACCCGGTTTTGATTTCTCCGACCGGGGCGTTACCGGAAGGCCGGTGCCTGGCGATGTCGACGTCTACGCCTGGAGCGAGCGTGGCATTTACCGGGCCGGCGAAACGGTTCATGTGGCCGCCCTTGCCCGTGATCCGGCAGCAAAAGCCATATCCGGGCTGCCGCTTACCTTTATTTTCACCCGGCCCGATGGGGTTGAGCACCGCCGCATCGTCGACAAAGGCGAGGCAATGGGCGGTTACGCGGTGCAATTGCCGCTCTCTGCCAATGCCAAACGCGGCACCTGGCAGATGCGGGTCCATACCGATCCAAAGCTTGATCCGGTGGCTGAACAACGGTTTCTGGTCGAAGATTTTTTTCCCGACAGAACCGACTTCACCCTGCAGGCTGAACAGCAAACCATTGCCAGCGGACAAAGTACTGCGGTCAAAGTAACCGGCCGCTATCTATATGGTGCACCGGCCACCGGTCTGGCGCTCGAAGGCCAATTACTGGTTCGCACCACAAGAAACCGGGAAGGTTTTAGTGGCTATCTGTTCGGTCTGTCGGAAGAAACCAACGGTCTGGTTGAAAACTTTCCGCTCGGCAAGATTGCGCCGTTGAACGCTGCCGGCAAGGCCAATCTGAAAGTCCTGCTTGGTGCCACCAAAGCCACTAGCCGGCCACAGACTGCGGAGCTGGTGGTGCAGATGCGCGAAGGATCGGGCCGGGCCATCGAGCGCAAGACGTCCCTTAGCGTTGCTGCCAATGGCACAATGATCGGCATTCGCCCCGAATTTGCCGAAAAGCAGGTTGCCGAAAATTCGATTGCCGGTTTTACCGTGTTGGCGGTTGATCAAAACTCGGGCCAGACTGGTCTATCTGGTGCCCGGTGGTCGCTGGTCAAGGTTGAGCGTAATTACCAATGGTACCGCGATGATTACGGCTGGCATTACGAGTCCGTCGATCTGGAGAGCAAGGTTGGCGATGGTGTGCTGGATCTTGTCGCCGATACGCCAACCAGACTTTCCCTGCCGGTCGAATGGGGTCGCTACCGGCTTACGATTACCGGCGCTGGCGCTGCAACAAGCATTGTCTTCAACGCAGGCTGGTATGTCGAACAAAAAACGACCGACACACCCGATGGGCTTGAAATTGCGCTTGACAAGTCTTCCTACCGGGCAGGCGATATTGCGCAGTTAAAGGTGTCTCCGCGCTTTGCCGGCGAATTGCTTATCGCCATTGGTTCGCAGAATATTGTTGATACCAAGACTGTAACAGTTCCGGCAACCGGCGCTACCGTCGATATCCCGGTGCAGGCTAAATGGGGTGCTGGTGCCTATGTGCTGGCCACCCTTTATCGGCCGGGCGATGCCGGCGCCTCGCGCATGCCCATGCGTGCCATCGGGGTTAAATGGCTTGCCGTCGATCCCGAACAACGGGCGCTCAAAATCACCCTGGATTTGCCGCAACAAACAAAGCCCAACCAGCCGCTGTCTGTTCCGGTTTCGGTAAAAGGCGTGCGGCCAGGCGAAGAGGCCTATGTCACGGTGGCGGCGGTCGATATCGGCATTCTTAATCTCACCAGCTATCAAAGCCCCGATCCGCTTAAACGTTATTTCGGCCAACGCAGGCTCGGCGTTGAAATGCGTGATATCTATGGCCGGCTGATTGATGGATCGGCTGGAGCCACCGGCACGCTTCGTAGCGGTGGAGACGGCTCGGATGGCATGCGTTCGAACGGCAGTCCGCCGACAGAAAAACTGGTTTCCTTCTTCCACGGACCTGTTCGTCTTGATGAAAATGGCAAAGCACTGGTGGAGTTCGACATACCACAATTCAACGGTTCTGTGCGGGTCATGGCGACCAGCTGGACCGCTGATGGCGTGGGCGCCAGCGAAAAGGAAATCATTATCCGCGATCCGGTGGTGGTTGCCGCCAGTATGCCACGGTTCATGGCACCAGGCGATACATCGCGACTGCTTGTTGAGATCACCAACACCGATGCGCCTTCGGGCGTTTACGGGATAAATGTTGAAGCGGGCGATCATCTTGAATTCCCGCCGGACAGCATTCCTGATTCGATCGAACTGGCCCAGGGCGGCAAACAAACTCTTAAATTGCCTTTCATCGCCAAATCGGTGGGCGAAAGCTGGGCTTCAATAGGCCTTTCCGGCCCAGATGGTATAGCGATTGCCCACAATGTGGCGATCAAGGTTCGTCCCGGCCAACTGCCGTTGACCAGGAAACTCAAAACACCGCTTGCCGCCAATGGCGGACGTTTGCTGGTCGACCGGGAACTTTTGGCCGACAGCAAGCTTGATGGTGCGAAGATCAACATCAGTGTCGCCAGACCGTCATCGATAGATGTGCCATCGCTGCTGCTGCAGTTGAATGCCTATCCCTATGGCTGCGCCGAGCAGATCACCTCCAAGGCACTGCCGCTTCTGTATGTCAGTGAATTCGCCACCCATAACATTGCCGGACTTGATGGTGAGGTCATTACCAAAAGAGTTCAGAAGGCGGTCGACACGGTGCTTTCCTATCAGTCGTCGAGTGGCGGTTTTTCTCTTTGGGGCAATGGGTCCGACGATTTGTGGCTTGGTGCCTATGTCACCGATTTTCTCACTCGCGCCGCCGAGAAAGGCTATCTGGTTCCCGAACAGCCGAGGAAACTGGCGCTGCAGCACCTGCAAAACGTGCTGGCCTATCAAAGTGATCTGAAACAGAACGATGCGGCGATAGCCTATGCGCTCTATGTGCTGGCCCGAAATCGCATGGCCTCGGCCAGTGACCTGCGATACTATGCTGACACCCAATTGCAGGCCTTCCGCACGCCGATTTCGCAGGCCCAGTTAGCAGCGAGCATGGCACTTTATGGTGACAGCCAACGCGCGCAGCGGGTCTTTGGTTCAGCGTTCAATCTGGCACAACGGAGCGGCAATACTAATCAAGGCCGCTACAGTTTCGGCTCCGGCCTGCGTGATGCATCGGCGATGCTGGCTTTGGCGTCGGAATCAAATCCGCAGCCGGCCAATATGTCATCAATGCAACGGCTTGTATCTTCTTTGGCCAGCGAAGACCGCTACACCAATACCCAGGAGAAAGCCTGGATGTTGCTTGCTGCCCGCGCTGCTAAAAAGGCCGATGAGAAAATCACGGTCGAAGTCAACGGCGAACGCCGCACGGGTGCGGTTGCCCTGCGGCTCAACGGCGCCGATCTGCTTGCTACACCAATGCGGCTAACCAACACCCACAGCGACGACCTGCAGGCGATCATCACGACAATCGCCGTCCCGAGCCAGCCACTGCCGGCCGGCGGTCAGGGCTTCGAGATCCAGCGGCAATATTACCGCATGGACGGCAGCCCGACCAGCGTTGCCGATGTGGCGCAAAATGAACGCTTTGTCGTTGTTCTAAAGGTTGTTCAATTGCGCGATCTGCCATCGCGGCTGATTGTCACCGACCTGCTTCCGGCGGGACTTGAGATTGACAATCCACGCCTTGTCAGCAGCGCTGCTCTTGCCAATTTTAAGTGGTTGCCAAATACGGCTGCGGCTCACACCGAATTCCGTGATGACCGGTTTATCGCCGCCTTCAACCGCGCCAAGGGTGGCGATACCGCCTTTACGCTGGCCTATACGGTGCGGGCGGTAACACCGGGTGTTTACACCCATCCAGCGGCCCATGTGGAAGACATGTATCGCCCCGAACTGGCAGCCCGCACTGCTGCTGGCTGGATGCAGGTGCGGTAGTCGCAGGAATCGCGAAGCATGAAAAGACTAAAACAATCGCTCAAATGGGCGGCAGGAACAGTGGCTTTCCTTGCCGTTTGTGCCGTTTTGGGTGTCGCTTCTTTTCTAATTTATGACCACCAAAACCCACCGCCACTGGACGGATCGGCAAATATTTCTCAAGAAGTTGTCGATGCCGATGGCAGACTTCTTCGGGCATTCGTTAACAAAAATGGCCGCTGGCGCCTGCCGGCCCGGCTGGAAGATATTGACGGTGAGTTCATCAAACTCTTGATCGCCTATGAGGATCAGCGCTTCTATAATCATCCCGGCGTTGATGTGCTGGCCCTCATGCGCGCTGCCGGTCAGTTTATCACCAATGGACGGATCGTTTCGGGCGGGTCGACCATCACCATGCAACTGGCGCGTCTGCTTGAACCCAGGAGCCGCCGTTCGCTGTTATCCAAATTCCACCAAATCATCCGGGCACTGCAAATCGAGCGCCGTTTAAGCAAGATCGAGATTTTGGAACGCTATCTAAGCCGCGCGCCTTATGGCGGCAATCTGGAGGGTGTGCGGGCCGCCTCCTGGGCCTGGTTTGGCCGGGAACCCAAGAAACTGGCACTGCACCAATCGGCATTGCTGGTCGCCCTGCCCCAGTCGCCCGAACGCCGCCGGCCCGACCGCTATGGCAGCCGGGCAAAGAATGCTCGCAACGCCGTTTTGACCCGTGCTGCCAATGCAGGTGTCATTGCCCCAGGTGAAATTGGCCGCGCCGGCAACCGGCCAGTCCACCAATTACGGCGTGCTCTACCGGCTCATGCTTCCCATTTGGCAGAGCGACTGGTGAAGTCTAATCCCGACAAGGCCCGGATTTCAGTCACGTTGAAGCGCCAACACCAATTGACACTGGAGGCTGCGGCCAAAGATGCGGTACGCAATGCCGGGCCCGGTGTCAGTGTCGCGGTGCTTTTGGCCGATGCCCGCACTGGCGCCATACTGGCTCAGGTCGGGGCACCTGATCATCTTGATGCCGGTCGCAACGGCTTTGTCGACATGACCATTGCCAGCCGTTCGCCCGGTTCAACGCTGAAGCCCTTTATTTATGGGCTGGCGCTTGAGAACGGTCTGATCAAGCCCGAGACCCTGATCAATGACACGCCAGCCAATTTCGCCGGCTATCGGCCACAGAATTTCGATCTGCAGTATCAGGGCGAGGTCAGCATCCGCAAGGCGCTGCAACTATCGCTCAATGTGCCGGCCGTATTGTTGCTGGAGGCGGTCGGACCAAACCGTTTGCTGGCAGCATTCAACCGTGCCGGCGTAAAGGTTTCTATCCCCGGGGCAAAAACTTCCGGCCTGGCCATCGGCCTTGGCGGCCTTGGAATTTCGCTCAAAGAGCTAGTGCAGCTTTATACCACCTTTGCCAATGGCGGCAGGCCGAGCCAACTGCATCATCAAACGCCGTCAACTGACGAAGTGGCAAGAGCACAACCCCCCCCGATGCTCCAGCCCTCAGCCGCCTGGCAGGTCAGCGACATTCTCGCCGGAGTCTCGCCACCGCAAGGCGTAAGCCCATTGCCGATCGCCTATAAAACCGGCACCAGCTATGGCTACCGTGATGCCTGGTCCGTTGGCTTCGATGGCCGCTATGTGCTTGGGGTCTGGGTCGGCCGGGCCGACAATGGCGCGGTGCCAGGTATCACCGGCAGGCTAACGGCGGCGCCGGTCCTGTTTGATGCCTTTGCCAGGCTCGGAATAACCTGGACACCGTTCCCGCCGGCGCCCGACGGGGCCACCGTGATAGCCCATCACCAATTGCCGGTCACCTTGCGCCACTTTAAGGGCAAGAATAGATTGCGCTTTGCTGCCCAAGTACCCGAACCACCGCCTCAAATCGTCTATCCACCCAAGGGCGCGCGGGTTGAATTGACCAAAACCACCAATGGAACCAACTTTCCATTGGTGATGAAATTGCAAGATGGCCGACCGCCGTTTTATTGGCTGGCCAATGGCAAACCGATATCGCGTTCGGCCCGCAAACGCACCGCCATGTGGCAGCCCGATGGCAATGGTTTTTCCAAGCTGACGGTAATCGATGCCACCGGAAGGGCGGCAAGCGTCGATGTGTTTGTCAATATGATCGAGTAGCCGCCGTGCTGAGGCCGATTGGCGGATGACGCCTTAAGCAGCCGAAAGTTTCGCCATCACCGCATCATCAATCTCGAAGTTCGAATAGACGTTCTGCACATCATCATCGTCTTCAAGTGCTGCAATCAATTTCATCAGGGTCGCTGCCTTATCCTCGTCGACCGGCACCAAATTTTGCGGCTTCCACGTGGGGTTAACCGAAGCCGCCTCGCCCAGGGTTTCTTCAAGCGCTGATGCCACGTCGCCAAGATCTTCAAACGCGCAGGTGATGGTGTGGCCTTCCTCGTCAAAAACGACGTCTTCAGCACCAGCCTCAATGGCCGCTTCCATGACACTGTCCTCATCGCCGGCCTGTGGGGCGTAGCTGATTTCACCCTTGCGGTCGAACATGAAGCCGACGGAGCCGGTCTCGCCCATCTGACCACCGTTTTTGGTAAAACAGGCACGCACATTGCCGGCCGAGCGGTTTTTGTTGTCGCTAAGCGCCTCAACAATCAGCGCCACGCCGCCGGGGCCGTAGCCCTCGTAGCGAATTTCCACATAATCGTCGCCATCGCCGGCGGACCCCTTGTTGACCGCGCGCTGAATATTGTCCTTCGGCATCGATTGTCCGCGGGCATTTTGAATGGCCAACCGTAATCGCGGATTGCCGTCCTCGTCGGGCCCACCCAGTTTCGACGCGACGGTGATTTCCTTGGAAAGTTTTGCAAAAACTTTCGAGCGCACCGCATCCTGGCGCCCCTTGCGATGCATGATGTTCTTGAATTTGGAATGGCCAGCCATGGTGTGTCCGTCGCTCGATTATTGGGAGAATTGTATTGCCGGTGCTTATAGAAAAAACTGGCGCGCCCGTCCAGTCTTGCCACCAAGCCGGCAACTACCTTCGGGCAGAAAAAATAAGACCAAAGGAACTTGATCTTGACTCATCTGAGCTGAATAGATTTGACGCTTGGCCAGGAGCGTACGGCGAGTTGGTACCAGCACCACGAGCCCGGCGCGAGGCCGACCAAACGCCAAATATATCAAGCCTTTGGTGAGAAAAAACCGCCCCCGGCTTTGTTGCAATCCGCTCGCGGTTAGCCAGACCAGGTGACGAATTGCGCCTTCGCGGAAGACCGTTTTTCTATCATCAAATGGGTCAATATCAAGTTCCTTTGGCATAAGCACATATTAGGCGTTTCATTTTTTCGCCGATATGCGGTAATAATCTGCAAATCACTTGGGGCAAGTGCGCGGGAGGGATAGACACCGGCGAATTGCGACCCCGGGGCATAATAATGCGGAGGCAAAGCCAGGTGGCGCGCGAGTTTGACCCCCACAAATTGTCAAGTCCGAGAGTATTTCTCTTGAGCATGATAATTTTCATCATCATAGTCGGCTTTTTGTGCATGATCTTGTATCGGCAACTGGCGTCGGCATTTTTCACCAATCCCGGCCTAAACGGCCTGATTATCGGCGTGCTGGTAGTCGGCATGCTGCTTGGGTTTATGCAGGTGATCCGCATCATTCCCGAAGTCTCATGGGTAAACTCCTTTCGCCGCGGCGACATTGATTTTGATGTCGGGCGACAGCCGGTGCTGCTGGCACCGATGGCAGCACTTTTGGGCGAACAGCGCGAAGGGGTATCATTGTCTACCGGCTCGATGCGCTCCATTCTCGATTCGATCGGCAACCGGCTGGACGAATCACGCGAGATATCCCGCTACCTGATTGGTCTCCTGGTCTTCCTCGGCCTGCTTGGCACGTTTTGGGGCCTATTGGCGACCATTGGTTCGATCGGCAATACCATTCAGTCGCTTGACCCGGCTTCGGGCGACACCAATGATGTGCTCGACGCTTTGAAAAGCGGTCTTAAGGCACCACTCGACGGCATGGGGACGGCATTTTCTTCTTCACTGTTTGGTCTTGCAGGATCGCTGGTGCTGGGATTTCTCGATCTCCAGTCCGGCCAGGCGCAGAACCGGTTTTACACCGAACTTGAAAACTGGCTGTCTTCGATCACCGATGTCGCCGGCGAGTTGCGGCCCGGTGTCACATTTGGCGATGACGGCGAGGTCAAGATCGCAATCGAGCAGCTTTCCGCCAGCATGCGAGAAGGTTCCGTCGGTTCGAGCCAGCGTTCGACTGCTGCAATGGCCAATCTGGCGGAAGGAATCCAGGGGCTGGTCAAACACATGCGCTCAGAACAGCAATTGATGCGTGACTGGGTGGAATCCCAATCAGCGCAACAACGCGATATCAAACAGTTGCTGCAAAATCTCAATGAAATTGTGAACAGGAAAAATTAGTTGGCGAGGGTCCGCGGCAGGAGAAGAAGCAACAGGGTCGACTATTGGCCCGGCTTCGTCGATGCGCTGTCGACGCTGCTGCTCGCCATTATGTTTCTGCTTTCGGTATTCGTGCTGGCGCAGTTTCTGCTTAGTCAGGAAATCTCCGGCAAAGACACAGTGCTCAACCGGCTGAATTCCCAGATCAACGAGCTGACCTCGCTGTTGGCGCTAGAGCGGTCGAACAAACAGGATCTGGAGGACAATCTTGTTTCCTTGCAGTCGAGCCTCAAGCTGGCTGAATCGGAGCGCTCAAAGCTGCAGCAAATGCTGACCCAGGGCTCCGGTGCCGCCGGAGCCGCGAAGGCCAAGGCGGCCGAACTTTCCACCTCGCTTTCCCAGGAAAAAAAGCTCTCTCAGCGGGCGCTTTCGCAGGTGCAATTACTAAACCAGCAGATTTCCGCCCTGCGCCGGCAGATTGCAGCCCTTGAAGATGCGCTTGATGCTTCAGAGAACCGGGATCGTGAAAGCAAAACCAAAATAGCCGATCTCGGCAAGAGGCTGAATGTGGCGCTGGCCCAAAGGGTGCAGGAACTTTCACGCTATCGCTCGGATTTTTTTGGCCGGCTGCGCGAAATTCTCAGCGACCGCTCCGACATCAGAGTGGTCGGCGACCGGTTTGTATTCCAGTCGGAAGTGCTGTTCGGCTCGGGTTCGGCCAACATCAACCAACAGGGCACCCAGGAAATGAAAAAACTGGCCGACGCGCTGCTGCAATTGTCGCAGGAAATTCCAAAGGAGATAAATTGGGTGCTGCGGGTCGATGGTCACACCGACAATCTTCCCGTCCGCCCGACGGCGAGAATTCGCGACAATTGGGAACTTTCTTCCATCCGCGCCATATCGGTGGTGCAATATCTCATCGACCAGGGGGTCGACCCCCAGCGGCTCGTTGCCGCCGGTTTTGGCGAGTTTCAGCCGATTGAGGATGCTGAGACACAAGAAGCGCGCGACAAAAATCGCCGCATTGAGCTCAAGCTCACCGAGCGCTGAAGATGGGCATGGCTTCACATGTAGAAAAGCTGGTGGCGGGACTTGGCGGTGCGCTGTCGATTTTCATCGTTTATTTGGTAACAGAAACATCCCAGGCAGTGCTTCAATACCAACTGCTCTTTGTTGCCTCCATGGGCGCCAGCGCGGTTTTGTTGTTTGCAACACCGCACAGCCCCCTGGCTCAACCCTGGAATGTCATTGGCGGCCATGTGATATCGACATTCTTGGGGGTATGCGCGCACCAGTTTGTCGCCAATCCATTTATTGCCGGCGGGCTTGGGGTAGGTCTGGCCATTACTACGATGTACTATCTCAATTGCCTGCATCCGCCGGGTGGAGCAAGCGCGCTTGTCGCTGCAATGGGTGGCGCAAGTGTTGAAAGCTTTGGTTTTTTAATGCCGCTATTTCCCATTGGTTTTAGTGCGCTGTTGATGGTGCTTACGGCGGTATTGTTCAATTATGGTTTCCCATGGCGGCGTTATCCGGTCGCCTGGCAATCAGAACCGCCAAAGCATCCGCCAGCCAGTAAACCAGCCTATCCCGATATCACCCATGCTGATCTGGTGGCCGCACTTAGCCAGATCGATGGCTTTGTCGATGTCTCGGAGCAGGATCTATTGCGCATTTACGAACTGGCGACAAACCGCCAACATCCGGCACTTGAAGCCTATCGCGATGATGAAGATGCCGATTAAGCAACGACATGCGGTGTTTAAATCTCTTCGTCATCTGATCTGGGATTAACCAGAAACAAGGCGACCATCATCACGGCAAACGATGCCCATATCCACAGCGAATGTTGCTCTGAAAAAATAATGATGCTCCACACAACGCCGGAAAATGTCACAATATAGGCGGTCTGACTGGCGAATACCGGGCCGGCGCGGGTGATAAGCACCACAAACAGGCTATAGGCGGTGACGCTGAGCAACGACATGAATATAATTGCCCATTCGACCTCGGTCCACGGCCAGGCGAACGGCTCAAATGTGTTTGTTGAGATCACCAGTAAAGTCAGGGTCAAAAAGGCGGCAACATGCAGACCGCATGATATCATGAACGGGTTGAGGACTGAAGGCCGACGCAAGGCAATGAACAGATTTTCGGCCGCATAGCAGGCGGCACAAACGAGCACGACAAAAATCCATGGCATGGCGGCAGGGTTTGGCAGGCTCGATTTCGGCCCAACCAAGAAAACAATCGACACGACGCCGAGCGCCACCCCGAAAAGCCGCACAAGTTTGAGCTTTTCAGTGCCCAAAACTACCGCCGCTGTCACCGTGAGCAGCGGCACAGTGGCGATGGTGATCGACATAATTCCCGGCGAAAGCCTGGATGCGGCGTAATAATATAAAATTCCCGGGACAACGGTCCCGAGCATTCCACAGGCAAAATAAAACGGCACGTGGCGGCGTTTGAAGGGCTTCAACTGCCCGGTGGCAAGACCCACAATTACTAATGCAATAGTACCGATTAAAGACTGCCAGTAGGCGATGCCGATCGGATGACCACCGCCATCAGCAGCGATCTTTGCCAAAGAGAACGTTGCGCCCCACATGGTGCCGATAAACAACAGCAGCGCCCAGGCCAAAAGCCGCCCGCGCGTGTTGCGTGACATCGGCGCTTTGCCGGAGCCAAATTTCTGCACGACGGTCGTAGGTTCCGCCGTCTCCACCGGCTTCTTGGTGCCGGTTGGTCGATAATTATCCACCTATGGGCTTTCTTTTAAAAAACTCAGACGGTCGACTTGAGACCCGATTACAGCCCCCCGTCAAGCGCTGATTTATCAAAACGCCTTATTACGCATATCAATAACATTTGTTTGAGTGTTGGACCGTTATCTGACAGGCTTGCAGATTACGCGGCCAAAGGATTCATATAGTGAGTTCAAATACCAAATCCGCGCCTAAGTGGCGTGCCACATGGGTTATTATTGCCAGCGGTTGTCTGATTTCTTTCATGACTTTCGGTCCGCGTTCGGCAATGGGGTTTTTCCAATTGCCGATGCTTGAGGACACCGGGTGGGACCGCACAACCTTTGGTCTGGCAATGGCGATCCAAAACCTTTTTTGGGGTATCGCGCAGCCTGTCATGGGAGCGATTGCCGACAAGTACGGTTCGTGGCGGGTGCTGGCGCTAGGCGGCATTATCTATGCCGTCGGCCTGTGGATGATGGCCGATGGCTCAGCCCCGGTGTGGCTGATAGTGGGCGGGGGCGTGCTGGTCGGAACAGGCGTCGGTTCAGCCGGTTTTGGCGTTATTCTAGCCGTTTTTGCGCGCAGTGTTGAGGAAAAAAACCGCAGTTTTGTATTCGGCCTTGGCACCGCTGCCGGGTCTTTTGGCATGTTTGCCTTTGCGCCGATTTCACAAGGTTTGATTTCCACCTACGGCTGGTCTGATACCCTGATCTATCTCTCGGCGATCATGTTGATCATCCCAGTTTTGGCCATTCCGCTTTTCGGCAACGCAGAATCCGCACCCAACGCGCGGATTGAAGTTGCCCAAACAGTTGCACAAGCACTGCAGGAAGCCGTTGCCACAAAAGGCTATACATTGCTGATTGCCGGATTTTTTGTATGTGGATTTCAGGTCGCTTTCATCACCGCTCATTTCCCCGCCTATATCAGCGATCTGGGGATCGGGGCACGCTATGCGGTTATCGCCATTTCGCTCATCGGAGCGTTTAATGTCATCGGTTCGCTGGCCTCCGGTGTCATCGGCCAAAAATATTCCAAACCAAAATTTCTGGTGTTTATCTATCTTGGCCGCTCTTTTGTGGTGACCATATTCCTGCTATTGCCGGCAAGCCCGACAAGCATCATAATTTTCTCTATCATCATGGGATTACTTTGGCTTTCCACGGTGCCGCCAACCAACGCCCTGGTTGCGGTTATGTTCGGTACCAGACATCTTGGCCTCTTGGGCGGTATTGTTTTTTTCTCCCACCAGATTGGCTCATTCCTGGGTGTGTGGCTCGGCGGCTATCTTTACGACCGGATAGGAACCTTCGATCCGGTCTGGTGGATTAGTGTTGGTCTGGGAATTTTTGCGGCTCTCGTGCATTGGCCGATTGTCGAAAGACCGGTTGAGCGGCTGCGCCAACCAGCCGAGTAATTCCCTGCTGGCATCTTGCCGCCTGACAGAATAATTCTGTGGTAAGAAACAGCACGCATTACTCGCTTTCTCACTCAATTTTTGCGCTGATTTCCAAAAATGTGCCTCAAAAACTGTAGATTCCGTCGCATTCAAAATATTATCAGGTGGTAAGCCGCTGGTAATTTGCAAATTCCACACTATCATGAATGCAATTCACTGCCTATGAAAAGGCAAACCAAAGGGAGAAAACATACCGTGAGCAATAATATATTGACTGGCCTGGCTTTCGCAACGACGATGCTATTGACTTCGTCTGCCTTCGCTGCAGAACCCGCATCGTGCAAAGACGTTCGCTTTTCGGACGTTGGCTGGACCGATATTACCGCGACAACGGCTGCAACTTCCGTCGTGCTTACCGGTCTTGGCTACAATCCGTCTGCCACCGTTCTTTCCGTACCTGTCACCTATGCCAGCCTGAAAAATGGCGATATGGATGTTTTCCTTGGCAACTGGATGCCGACCATGGAAGGCGATATCAAAAAATATCGTGAGGATGGTTCGGTTGAAACCGTTGGCATGAACCTTGCCGGTGCAAAATACACCCTGGCGGTCAACCAGGGCGCAAGTGATGGCGGCATTAAGGATTTTGCCGATATCGCCAAAAACAAGGACAAGCTTGACGGCAAGATTTACGGTATCGAACCGGGCAACGACGGCAACCGGCTGATCCAGTCAATGATCGACAAGGACGCCTTTGGTCTGAAGGGCTTTGAGGTGGTGGAATCGAGCGAACAGGGCATGCTGGCACAGGTGCAGCGGGCCGAACGCAAGAACGAATGGGTAGTGTTCCTTGGTTGGGAACCACATCCGATGAATGCCAATTTCAAGATGGCCTATTTAACCGGTGGCGACGACTATTTCGGTCCTAATCTTGGCGGCGCGGAAGTCTTCACCAATGTGCGCAAGGGTTACACCAGTGAATGCGCCAATGTCGGTGCGCTGCTGAAAAACCTTTCCTTCACGCTGGCCATGGAAAACGAGATCATGGGCGCTATTCTCAACGATAGTGAAGATCCCGACAAGGCGGCGACCGCCTGGTTGAAAGCCAACGCTGCGGTGCTTGATGATTGGCTTGCCGGTGTTACCACCATGGACGGCAAGGACGGTCTTGCCGCTGTCAAAGCTCATCTCGGTCTCTAGTGATGTAACGGTTCAGGCCTCCGTATCATTCATGCGGCACGGTGCCTGAACCGATATTGTTTGTCATTGCGATCATTGTCCGTTCAGATCAGGGTGACGATCGCCAATGCCGTATAACGTGACCGTTACGTGCGGCCTTCCTTTCTTGATCAAGATTTGCTGATGGAACAATGGCTTACCGACAATAAACTGCCGCTGGGCAAGTGGATCAAGAACGGCGTCGATGTGCTGTTGGACAATGGTGCCTGGGTGTTCGACGCATTTGCCGATGGGCTCAAATTCCTCATCGAAAGTGTCACCGACGTAATGCTGTGGCTGCCTTCGCTTTTGGTGATTGCGCTATTTGCCGCCGGTGCCTTCGCCATTCACCGGTCATGGAAGCTTTCCGTGCTGATTGTTCTGTCGCTTCTATTGGTTATCAATCTTGGATACTGGCAGGAGACGGTGCGCACCTTTGCGCTGATTTTGTTTGCCACGTTCACCTGTGTCATCATTGGCGTGCCGCTCGGCATTGCCGCGGCTCACCGGCCCTGGCTCGGCAGCGCTTTGCGGCCGGTGCTTGATTTAATGCAGACCATCCCGACATTCGTTTATCTTATTCCAACCATGATCATGTTTGGTCTGGGAGTTGTGCCGGGGCTTATTTCTACCGTTATTTTTGCCGTGCCCGCCCCCATCCGGCTGACCAGCCTCGGTATTACCGGAGTTCCAAAAACGCTGATTGAAGCCGGCGAAGCATTTGGCGCGACCAACCGGCAGATATTGTGGAAGATCGAAATTCCCTATGCCATGCCTAATATCATGGCCGGAATCACCCAGTGCATCATGCTATCGCTTTCCATGGTAGTGATTGCCGCCATGGTTGGCGCGCCTGGCCTTGGTGTGCCGGTGTTGCGGGCGCTCAATACGGTCAATATCGCTAAAGGGTTTGAGGCGGGTCTTGCCATTGTCGTCGTCGCCATCCTGTTGGACAGGGTTTTCAAAGTCCGCTCGAACAACGGAAACTAGCGTATGCCAGCAGTCGAATTTCGCGATGTGGATATTATCTTCGGCGACGCGCCGCAGCGCTCCCATGCTTTAAGCTTGCTTGACCAGGGCTGCGACCGGTCAGAAATTCTTGAGCGCAGTGGCGCGGTACTGGGTGCTGCAGATGCCTCGATCAAGGTGGAGAAAAGCGAGATTTGCGTGCTTATGGGCCTTTCCGGTTCCGGCAAGTCGACACTTTTGCGGGCTGTCAACGGTTTGAACAAGGTCACAAGGGGCTCGGTCTTTGTTTATGACAATGACGATCAGTGCGTTGATGTCGCCAATTGCAGCGCCACTACCTTGCGCAAATTGCGCATGCAACGGGTGGCCATGGTATTTCAGCAATTTGCCCTTCTGCCATGGCGCACAGTGGCTGATAATGTCGGCCTTGGCCTGGAACTGCGGGGACTGCCCAAGGCCGAGATTGATCGTCAGGTTAACGAGAAATTGGAACTGGTGCAGCTGACCCAATGGCGTAATAAACAAATTGCGCAGCTTTCCGGTGGCATGCAACAGCGTGTCGGTCTGGCACGCGCCTTTGCGACGGATGGCGATATTTTGTTGATGGATGAACCGTTTTCGGCACTCGACCCGCTGATCCGCAATCATCTTCAGGATGAGTTGATCGAATTACAGCAATCTTTGCAAAAAACCATCATCTTTGTCAGTCACGATCTCGACGAAGCGCTCAAGATCGGCACCCATATCGCCATTATGGAAGATGGCCGTATTGTGCAATATGGCAAGCCGGAGGAAATAGTTCTCAACCCGGCCAATGACTATGTGGCTCGCTTCGTTGCCCATATGAACCCGCTCAATGTGCTCAACGCCGCCTCGATGATGAAGTCGATTGACCAGGAACTTGCCGACCCGGGCGCGGTTAAACTGACGCTTGATGCGGGCTTTCAGCTGGTTGAGGCGCGTTCGGGGCGAAGGAAACTGAAACCGGTAAATGCTGTAAACATTTCAACCGTGCAGCCCATAGGCCGGGGCCAGATTGTCATCGCACCGACCGACACCAGCATGCGCGAGATTATCGAATTTCGCCATGCCAGCGGCAATCCGGTGCTGTTACAACAAGATGACCGCATCATTGGCCTGATTGGCGATGATGAGATCTATGGGGGCATTTTGCGTAATAGCGAGAGCCATTAAATCGGCAAGCCCGTTCGACGCCGTTCAATATGAGCGCAGACTGCTCCAGGTTTTTTGGCAATCGACATTAGCCTAGCGCGGCGCGACCGGTATCAAACTGTAATTTCGCCAGCTTGGAATAAATACCACCGCTCTTGACCAGGCTTTTGTGATTTCCTTCTTCAACAATGCGACCGCCATCCATCACCAAAATCCGGTCAGCTTTTAACACGGTTGCCAGGCGATGGGCGATGACCAGCGTTGTGCGGCCTTCCATCAATCCGTCGAGCGCCTGCTGCACCAGCGTTTCGCTTTCGGCATCAAGCGCACTTGTGGCTTCGTCCAAAAGCAGGATTGGTGCATCTTTCAGCACCGCGCGGGCAATGGCGATACGTTGTCGCTGACCGCCGGAAAGGGTGATACCCCGCTCGCCCACCGACGTGTCGAAGCCCTTGTCCATATTCTCGATAAACTCACGCGCAAGCGCCGTTTCTGCCGCGTTGAACACGGCATCATCACCGGCTTGGGGTCGGCCAAAGCGAATGTTTTCTTTTACCGATGTGGCAAAAACCGTCGTATCCTGCGGCACCAGCGCAATGCGCTCACGCAGCCGGATGGGATCAACCTTCCTGATGTCGATACCGTCAAGCAGAATGGCGCCGCCATCAACATCGTAAAACCGCAAAAGCAAATTGAACAAAGTGCTCTTGCCGGCACCGGACGAACCGACAATGGCCACGGTTTCACCCGCTTCAACCTTGAACGAGATACTGTTAAGCGTTGCCGCATCCAAGCGCGTTGGATAGGCGAAAGAAACCGCATCGAACTGTACCGAGCCAAGAGCCGGTTGGGGCAGAGGCTGTGGATTATCGGGGGTGGACACTGCCGGCTCTTCAGCCAATAATTCGGTCAGCCTTTCGGCTGCACCGGCGGCAAGCGACAATTCACCCCAGACCTCCGAAAGCGCGCCGAGCGCACCGGCAGCCATCACCGAATAGAGCAGAAACTGACCAAGTGTACCGGGTGTCATGACACCGGAAAACACGTCCTGCGCGCCAAACCACAACACCGCAACCACACTGGCAAATATTGTGAATATGGCAAATGCTGTCAAAAAGGCGCGTGCCGCGACAGATCTTCGCGCCGCGTCGAATGCCCGCTCCACCGCCCGACCGAAATATCCGGTTGCCAACGGCTCGTTGGAAAAGGATTGCAACGTGCGGATCGACGAGATTGATTCCGATGCGTATGCGGTCGCCTCGGCCAGCGTATCTTGAGCATAACGCGAACGCCGCCGCACGGCCCGGCCAAAGGCGATGATGGGTACGACAATAATCGGAATTGCGATCAGCACGATGGACGACAGCCTCGGGCTGGTCAAAATCATCAGCGAAATGGCACCGATCACCAGCACCAGATTTCGAAGCGCCACCGAAGCGGTGGCACCGACGGCCGATTTGATCTGCGTCGTATCCGCAGTCAGCCTGGAAACCAGCTCTCCCGACTGAGCGGTGTCGAAAAAGGCGGCGCTTAATTTAGTCAGGTGGGCAAAGACATCGCTGCGTAGATCGGAAACCACCCGTTCCCCCAGCCAGATGACAAAATAGTAACGGCCAGCACTGGAAATCGCCAATAGCGCCGCCATCGCTACCAGCATGGCAAAATAATTATTGATGAACAAAGTGTCAGCATCGGAAAAACCATTGTCGATCATCCGCCGCACCGCTAACGGCAGGGTCAAGGTTGTGGCAGCTGCAATCACCAAAAAAAACAGCGCCCCGGCGATGTGCTTCTTGTGGCGGGTTAAATAGGGAAAGATACGCGCAAGCGGCCGAATTCCGTATTGACTTTTATCAGATGTTTCCAATTGCCCGCCCTATAACCTTGTATCTTTGTGCGCCCTCATGTATAGGCTTCGCGACCGAAATTAAAGCCGTGATGTGAATTGAGAGTGCGAAACATGGTTTCCCGTGCTCAAGCAAGGCTTGGAACCGCAATCAGGCCGCCTGCCACCGCATAAGACCAACCGGTGGTGAAGGGGTATTTTGTACTGGATGATACGATGAAAGCAGATATCCACCCGGACTATCACAAGATCAAGGTAGTGATGACAGACGGGGTTGAATATGAGACCCGCTCAACCTGGGGCGCCGAGGGTGATGTGATGAACCTGGACATCGACCCTAATTCCCATCCCGCCTGGACTGGCGGTTCGGGCAATCTGGTTGACCGTGATGGCCGTGTCTCGCGGTTCAAGAAGAAATATGGCGGCCTTGGCATCTGACCACGGCTGCAATGCACGATCTGCAAAAACCCGGCCCTGAGCCGGGTTTTTTCTGCTTATACCAAGGCCAGGTGAATATTATTTGTCGCCCTTGCCAAACACCGTTTCAAGCAGGTTGATTTGCGCGTTGATCGGGTTTTCCGGTTGCTCGCTGGTCTGCTGGTGGTAAATCTCGCCATCAAGCAATTTTATTCTTTTTTGCAATTGCAAAGAGCGGCGCACCAGCCCGCGAAAATCATGCGGCACATCATCCCAACCAGGACTTGACAGGTCACTCGCCTGTTGATCGAGTTTGATTTTTTTCTTCTCCTCAACCAACTGAGCGCGGGTCATTTCGCCGTCTCCAACTGCCCTTTGTAAAAGTAGCCACGATGCAAGCTGCATCAACCGGGTCGTTAGTCGCATGGATTCAGAGGCATAGAGCACCGAGGCCGTGCGGGGTAATGTCTTGGCGGCCTCCCGGCCGGGACCATCGAGAAATCCAGCACTTTCCTCCACCAGTTTCATGCCATCAGCGAACAACGTCCGGAAATTTTCGGAACGTGTAAAATGTTCAGCCAGACGAACGGTATTGTCGCTCGATTGTGAATTATTGTCCTTGTTATCTGCCATGATAGTTTCGTTTTGCCTATTCAATGAGAGTTATGCAAGTGATTGTTGATAAATGTGTTTCATGTCGAGACACATGGTTCGTTGATCGGCAATTGGCGTGCCACAAATCTATGACCAACCAAAACGTTTTCGCTTTATCAGGCACGGGGCAAAAAAAAGAGCCGAATTAACGGCTCTTGGAGTTAACAGGGAGGTTCATTCCAATGGAAAAATGGTTTTCCATGAATGGGTCCAGATGACTGGATACCATTAGTTAACGCACGATAAGCCTAATAAAGTGTTAACAAATGCACTCGATCAGACCAATTTGGCACAACTATCGAGAAAAATCGGCAATAATCGGCCGAATACCAAGCGAAAGGCGCGGTCCGGTGAACACAGATAACGATAATCTTCCATCTTCTATGCAGGCAATCTCAATCATCCAGCCAGGAGGACCCGAGGTTTTAGAATTGCGGCAATACCCGGTTCCTGCTTGCGGCAAGGAAGAGCTGCTGATCAAGGTTCACGCAGCCGGGGTCAACCGGCCAGACATATTGCAACGCCAGGGCGCCTATCCGCCGCCACCGGGGGCGCCTGAGATTCCGGGTCTTGAGATCGCCGGAACAGTTGTCGCCAGGGGTGATAATGTCAGCCGCTTTGATATCGGTGACCCGGTGACTGCACTGGTGCCTGGCGGCGGCTATGGTGAATATGCTTTAGTCAATGCCGACAATGCCCTTGCCGTTCCAGACGGATTGTCGATGATTGAGGCTGCTGCTCTGCCGGAAACCTATTTTACTGTCTGGCACAATGTATTTCAGCGCGGCGGCCTGAAACCGGGAGAAAAGTTGCTGGTCCATGGCGGCTCGTCGGGTATCGGCACGACGGCCATCCAACTGGCGACCGCAATGGGTGCCGAAGTTTTTACCACTGCCGGCTCGGCGGAAAAATGCAACGCCTGCCAGGAACTTGGCGCCAGCTGCGCTATCAATTACCGGGAGCAGGATTTCGTTGAGATTATCACCCAAAAAACCGGTGGCGCGGGTGTGGATGTCATTCTTGATATGGTAGGTGGCGACTACATTGCCCGCAACTACCAGGTAGCCGCAATGGACGGCCGCATTGTTCAGATCGCCTTTTTGAACGGACCAAAAGCCCACGCAAATTTTGCCCCGTTGATGATGAAACGACTGACCCACACGGGTTCAACGCTTCGTGCCCGCAGCATCGGTTTCAAGGCGATCATTGCAAGGGAACTTGAACAAAACGTCTGGCCGCTGCTTAAAGCCGGCACTGTTCGCCCGATCATTGACAAGGTATTTGCGCTCAAAGATGCAGCCTTGGCCCACGCCCATATGGAGGCGGGTCAGCACATAGGAAAAATCATGCTTCAACTTGAAGATAACCAGGCGTCTGTCTCGAAACGCACGGCGATCGCTTGAAAGAAAGTTTATCCGCATGGCGCCCGAGTGGAGGGATTTTTTCAAAGAAAAATCTCGGGAATTCGGGTCAGCCCTGAGCATTGCTCATGTGAGGACGGTGATTGAGGCGTAAAAAGCGCCGCAAAGAACCGCCCGCAGCGGAGCAAACTAACAAAATACGTGCAAATCGCTTTCAAGCGATTGCCGTGTCTCGAAATGAACATGATTGCCAAAAACAGTTGATGACGATATAACGCGTAAATTCCTTAAACAACGTGGCACCTTCCACGGCTCTTCCAAAAACCGGGCGAGCAAACCCTCAAGCTGTATCCAAGGGGAACAGAAATGGCTAACAAACTACTGATGCCAAAGGCGACCGCCGTCTGGCTCGTCGACAATACCGCATTAACCTTCGAACAGATCGCTGATTTTTGCAAACTTCATCCGCTTGAGGTGAAATCGATAGCCGATGGAGATTCAGCACAAGGGATCAAAGGATTGGATCCGCTGGGCACAGGGCAACTGACACGTGAGGAGCTGGACAAAGCGCTGGCCGACAAAAACTACAAGCTGATACTCGCAGAACCCAAGGTAAAAGTACCGGAACTGAAGAAGAAAGGACCGCGCTATACTCCGGTTTCCAAACGTCAGGACCGGCCGAACGCCATTTTGTGGCTGGTGCGCAATCATCCCGAGTTGCGCAACTCCCAGATCATCCGTCTTGTCGGCACGACCAAGACGACGATCGACGCCATCCGAGAGCGCACTCATTGGAACTCGGCCAATTTGCAACCGCTGGACCCGGTCAGTCTTGGTCTGTCGAACCAGATCGACCTCGACTTCGAAGTTCAAAAGGCTGAAAAATATCTGCCCAAACCGGCAGAAGACGCCACCGACACATTGCGGCCGGCAAGCGAAACGCAGGAGTTGGAGCCTGTAGCAGACATTGCCGCAACAGAAAATTTTGATGCCGCATCGGTGTTTAAGAATTTCCCCTCAAGCAATAAATCCGACGACAGCGAAGAGGCCTCCTAAGCACGCCTGGAGGCGCTTTTCCGGTATCGACGGCGTTGCCGCTTCAATCGTCAAAATCCACTTGCATTGCGGCCACCATGTATTCATTGTGGCTCGATGGGCCGGGAGAATATGCACACCAACAGATCGGGACACACGGGCCGATGTTTTCAGGCGTCACTGATCATAGTGCTGGCAGTGGTAGCAGTCACGGCCACATCTGGTCATGCTGGATCATCAACCTCGATCACGGTCTCCAGCCTCAAGAAAACACTTGGTCGCGCGCGCCATGAACTTGCAATCGGTACGCGTTACTTCAAAGCGCTGGACCGGTTTCACCGGTCACGTAATTACCGTCCGGCTTGGATAAAACCGGATGGTTTTTCCAACAATGGCAAGATTGTACTCGGTGTGCTGGCTAGGCTGCGGGAAGATGGTCTTAATCCTGCTGATTTTCCGCTACCGGGAACAGATGGTGCCAGCCCGGCGTTGATGGACGACATCAAATTATCTTTTTCGCTTGTGCGCTACGGCGAGCATGTCCAGGCCGGACGTCTTTCGCCCGAAAAAATTGTTGCCGAAACTGATCTGCAAACCAATCGCCCTGATTTTGCCAGCCTATTGAACAAGGCGGCTGACGGGAAAAACCCGTTGAAACTACTGCATAATTTACCACCGCCGCATCAGCAATATCACCGCTTGAAGCTGCAGCTTATGTCGGTGTTGCGCCGGGCCGATGTGCTGCTTGACGCTTCGGCCCAAATCGATCAACGCCTTAGCACTGCTGCGCTGGCCTTACTTCAAGCAAAAAGGCAGTTGATTACCGCCAATATGGAGCGCTGGCGCTGGGTGCCACGTGATCTTGGACCGCGCCATGTCTGGATCAATTTGCCTTCCTACAAGGTTCAGGTCAAACAGGGAGCGATAACAGCCTTTGAAACTGACGGTATTATCGGTCGGACCTCGGCGCCAACTCCGCTAATCTCGTCCACTATCAAGAACATCATCATCAACCCCTTCTGGCACATTCCGGCCTCGATTGTGGCGCGAGATATTTTGCCAAATCTAAAGACAGATGCGGCAGCATTTTTGGCCACCCGCTCAATCAAGGTTTTGCGCCGCGGCGGCAGGGTACTTGACCCGGCAAACATCAATTGGACCAAGATTACCAATCCGCGCAGCTACCGCTTTCGTCAGTCACCGGGGAGCGAGAATGCCCTTGGCCGGTTGAAAATTCTTTTTCCGAACTCCCATGCGATTTATCTTCACGACACCAACGAGCCGGAATTGTTCGGCTTCGCCAGCCGCGCTTTTTCGCATGGCTGTATCCGGCTTGCTGATCCGGTCAAATTTGCCGATGCCATTGCAAAATATGACAGCCACCTGCACACCCAGATGCCCGGTTCGCTGCTTGCTAACAGGAATCATTGGCTTAAATTCCGGGCTAAGCTGCCGGTCCACCTGGTTTACTTTACCGCGGAGGTCGACGCAGATGGTCGATTGGTCACATTTCCGGATGTCTACGGTTATGATAGCAGAATTATTTCGCTGTTCGATGTTGACTTGGAAAACACCTGATAGAGCGCGCTGTTAACCACAGATTTGATCTGCGTCGCCCTGCCATTGTGTTACCATATTTGCCATATTACTAACATGACAAGGACCGTGTTAACCATTCTGCAGCTATGTATTCTTGGAAAAATTGGAAAGATCAGATCGGGCGAGCGCTGCTTTGACCATCACGACTTTCAAAAGCCAGATATCTGGCCGGGGAAGAGGGACAATTGATCGTGCCTTGGACCTGTCGGCAAAATTTAAACTGGGAGCAGCAATCCTGGTCGCGATGGGTTTTGTTCTGACGGGACTGTCGCCTTCATACGCTGCTTCGCGGACACTGAAGCTTTATTTCACCCACACCAAGGAAAGCGCCTCCATTACCTACAAAAGGAACGGTCGCTATGTGAAAAGTGGACTGAGAAAGCTCAACCGTTTCCTGCGTGACTGGCGGCGCAATGAACCGACAAGGATGGATCCAAGACTGTTCGATGTAGTTTGGGAGGTTCACCGCAAATCCGGATCGAGAAAACCCATCCACGTAATATCAGGCTATCGTTCACCCAAAACCAATGCGGCGTTGCGCCGGCGTGGCCGAAAAGTCGCCAGAAAGAGCCAGCACATGAAAGGCAGAGCGCTCGATTTCTTTTTGCCCGATGTGTCGGTAAAAAAACTGCGTTCGCTTGGACTGCGCGCCCATGCCGGCGGTGTCGGTTATTATTCAGGCTCATTTATTCATCTTGATACCGGCAGCATCCGCCATTGGCCAAAAATGTCGCGCAGGCAATTGGCCAAGGTGTTTCCGCGTGGGCGGACAGTTCATATTCCAGGCGATGGCAAACCGATGGCCGGTTATCGCTATGCCGCTGCCAGAATTAAAAAGCGCGGAAAAAAAGGAAGCGCCACATTGCTGGCTTCGGCCTCCCCCAGCAGCCGCTCCGGTGGCAGCGGTCTGCTAAAGCGCATATTCGGTGGTGGAGCAGATGAAACCGGCGACAGGGAAGCCCTGATAGCGAGTAGACGCAGCAAATCTAAAAAGCAAACCGCGCGGACAAAGACTGCCGCATCACCGGCCAAAGCCACAAAACCGGGCGGGCCACAGCTTCCCGGTGTGATCACTGCGGGTGTTCCTGCTGGCCAGCCTGAAAAGCCGGTGCAACCGAAAATTCCCGTGATCCCGCGCAAGGTCGCCACGCCGAAACTCAGGCCGAACATCAAGCTGGCCGGGGCGGCGGAAGTTCTGGTCGCCTCGGCCAGCAATGGATCAAAAGAAAGCATTGCCGGTACGGTCGCTTCTTCACGATTTGACGGAACTACCGGCACCGTTCCAGTCCAAAAACCACCGACCAAAGTCAACGGGCAGCGATTTGCCCTGGCGGCTACGCCGGAATTGACGGCAACCCAAAAAGTGGCAGAGGTATTGGCGCAAAAATCTGTTTTGCCGGTAAAACGCCCGGTCTTTAGTCCCGCTGATATTCGACCAGGCAAGTCGCCGGCAACAGAACACGTCAAATTGGCAATGTTGGAGCCTGACAGGAAAATTACGCGGCAAGATACCACTTTTTCCCAACAAATGCCCAGCGCGATCAAAATACTCAAGGAAGGGTTCACCATACCGGTGAAAGCACCAGTGCGCACAGCCTATGCTCCGGTTGAAAAACCTGCCGGTACCGGACGGGTTGATGCAGCTTTTGCTGCCCTTGCGCCTTCTACGCAACAAGCCGTATCGGTACCGAAACTAAAACCGGCCGTGCATGCAAGTAGGTCGCTGGCGAAAGTTGTTCCTTCACCGCGGCAGTTGAATTCGCTTATGGTCGACAAAAAGACAGCGCGTCCTGAAGCCAACGCAATCAAGGCGAGCAGGATCACCAGTATTTACATGTCGCCCCCAACCTTGCTGCTTGGCGATCTTGATGGCACGGCTGTGGCCGCATGGGCGGTTAGCCGCTCGACCAGGACCGGCAGGTCGGCAGTGTTGACGGCGCCGAAATATTTTGGTGTTCTCCAAAACGTGCCGGAATCGATTATCGATCGCGGTTTTGACCAAACGGCGAAAATAAATCGAACCAACCGATTTTCGGGTCAGGCAATCCGCCGAATTGCTTTTGCCAAGTTTGTCATGAGGAATGTGCCCAGAAACCAGGCATTCCCCACTGACCGGTTTTAACATCTGAACAGCGCGTGCACCTTACGAGCCACCCGGATCGGGGATCATTCCCAGGGCGTGCATATACAGATCGAGCAATGCCTCCTGTTCCTGCCGCTCGGCTGCTTCCTGTTTGCGCAGCCGGACAACGGCACGGAGAGTTTTAGTATCAAATCCGTTCGCTTTGGCTTCGGCGTAAACCTCCCTGATATCATCGGCTAAGGCCTTTTTTTCCTCTTCTAGCCGTTCCACCCGTTCGACAATAGTGCGAAGCTGGTCACGGGCAACGCCGTTCGGTTCTGTCATTGCTATCTCCTGTTGCAAACGCCGGTCAGGGCGACGATTACCGGCTTCGCACCATATTCGCGGGATGCCGTCAAGAGCCTGCCAGCGGTGTACGCCACCTTATAGCGTGAATTAAAGGAACGGCTTGCAAAGCCCGGTTGTTTCAATCAAAGCTGACCATCTTCAACCCTCAACCCATACTGAAAAGTCTGCATGTCCAATAACAGCACCTCCAATGGTAACCCGGTTTCAGCCAATCCGATCATACTATCGTTTTCGCTCGCCTTCGCCGCCCTTGTTGCCGGAGCGCTGGCGATGGGAATTTCGCCGGTTTTTGTTCGTCACGCCGAGACCGGGGCTTTTGCCAGTGCGTTCTGGCGGGTTTCGCTCGCCCTGCCCGTCCTGCTGATTTGGGCCGGATTGGAAACCAGAAAGCTGCATCGACCCCTATGGCCGTCACTAAAGCCCGACCGAGCCGTTATCGTGGCTGGCCTGTTGTTCGCTGGCGATCTGTTTTTCTGGCATCTGGCGATATTAAACACTAACGTTGCCAATGCCACATTACTTGCTTGCCTTGCCCCCATCTGGGTGGTGCTGTTCGCGGGAAGTTTCATCGGCGAAAAGATCGACCCAGGTATTCTCGTCGGCCTGGCGGTCTGTCTTGCCGGCGCTGTCATGCTGATTGGCGTCAGTTACAGCCTAACACCGGACAATCTTGTTGGCGATTTCTATGGCCTCTTGACCTCTTTCTTTTTCGGTCTTTACTTTATGGCCGTTAGGGTGGCTCGCAGGCGCTTTCCGGCTGGTTGTTTGACCTTTTCCAGCACCGTTGTCACCGCGACGGTGCTGTTTTTTGTCACTCTTGCATCCGGCCAGGAATTTTTTCCACAGACGATCAAGGGAGCCGGCGCGCTAGCCGCCCTTGGTATTTTTAGTCATTCTGGTGGACAGGGATTGCTGGCTGTCGCACTTGGCTCACTTTCAGCCGTATTCTCCTCGCTGGTGATATTTATTGAGGCGGTTGCGGCGGCGGTATTCGGCTGGATTTTCCTGGGCGAAACACTGTCGATTGGCCAAATTGGCGGCGGCGTGCTGATTCTTTCCGGAATATGGATTGCCAGACCGCGAAAAGGGCTCTAGCAAATCAAATCCGGCCTTTGTATATTGAGTTTGGTCAAAGGGCGATTTGTAATTGAAGGATTGGAAGTGGGGATTGGAATTTCAGCGATGCGGGTCTGGACGCCGTTGATGGCGCTTGCTTCATTGCTGATTGTGGTAATCGTATTTCCCGGCGAAGCGCGTGCCGATTTCAGGCTTTGCAACAACACCCAAAGTCTGGTTGGCGTGTCCATCGGATATCGCACCAAAGATGGCTGGGTGACAGAAGGCTGGTGGCGGGTGCCCTCCAATTCCTGCGAACCATTGATCGAGGGTATCCTCTCGTCTCGCTATTATTATGTATATGCTGAAGATGCGGACCAGGGTGGGCAATGGCGCGGTTCGGTGTTTATGTGTACGAGTGACAAGGAATTCAAGATTTCAGGTATTCAGGATTGCTATGCCCGGGGCTATGAAAGAACCGGCTTTTTTGAAGTTGATACTGGTGAGCAAAACAGCTGGATGGTCCGGTTGACAGAAGCCGGCCAAACAGGAGCTACCGAACAGGAATGAAGCGTCTTCGAAGGGTCAAGGTATTGGCCACCCTCGGTCCCTCCTCCTTCGATGAAGAGACAATCAGCAAGCTGTTTGAGGCGGGAGCCGATACTTTTCGTATCAACATGAGCCATGCCAGCCACGATGTCATGCGCACACTGATCAGCCGTATTCGCAGTGTCGAAAACAGGCTTGGCTATCCCATCGGCATTCTGGCTGATCTTCAAGGTCCCAAACACCGTATCGGAACATTTGTTGATGGTGCAATCAGCGTTGGCGCCGGCGATAAGATTACCCTGGATAGCAATCCGGAGCCCGGCGATGCATCGCGGGTGTATTTCCCCCACGGTGATGTGTTGGATGCGATCGAACCAGGACACCGGCTTCTGGTCGACGATGGCCGGGTGACCCTGGTGGTCAACAAGGTCAAAAAAGGTGCCGTATTTGCCGAGGTGATTTCTGGCAATAAATTATCCGACAAAAAGGGTGTCAGCCTGCCCGACACCAATTTGCGGACCGGGGCTCTGACCGATAAGGACCACAAGGACCTCGATGCAATTCTTGAGCAGGAAATCGACTGGGTTGCCCTGTCCTTTGTGCAACGTCCCGAGGATCTGGCCGAGGTGCGCAAAATCTGCCAGGGACGGGTCGGGGTTCTAGCCAAGATCGAAAAACCCCAGGCGGTCAAAAGACTTGACGACATTATTGAACTCTCGGACGCTATCATGATTGCCCGCGGTGATCTGGGCGTAGAGTTGCCGCTGGAGCGGGTTCCGGCGATACAAAAACAGATCGTGCGCAAATGCCGCAGGGCCGGAAAACCGGTAATTGTCGCGACACAGATGCTCGAGTCCATGATATCTTCGCCAGTGCCAACAAGGGCTGAAGTTTCAGATGTTGCAACGGCGGTCTATGAGGGCGCGGACGCGGTGATGCTATCGGCCGAATCGGCTGCTGGCCAATATCCGGTCGAGGCGGTTGCAATGATGAACGCGATTGCCCGCGGTGTTGAGAAGGACCATAATTATCCAGGCATAATCCATGCTCAACGACCGGAACCTGAACCAACCGGCGCTGACGCGATTTCGCTGGCGGTGAGGCAGATTGCCGAAACGCTGCAGCTTTCTGCCATCGTTTGTTACACCGCCTCAGGCACCACCGGTCTGCGCGCGGCAAGGGAACGGCCCAATATCCCGATTCTCACGCTTTCGCCGGTGCCCGGGACGGCGCGTCGACTAACCCTTGTTTGGGGTCTCCATTGTGTCGTGACACCGGATGCGACAGACCTTGATCAGATGGTCAACAAGGCTTGCCATATCGCCTTCGATGAGGGGTTCGCCAAACCTGGTGACCGGGTCATCGTCTCTGCCGGGGTGCCGCTTCGCACCCCCGGCACCACGAATATGCTGCGCATTGCCTATGTCGGCAGCAACGGTAAGGGTGGTCTTTGATCAACGCTAGTGGTTCGATTCCAACATTTGCATCCCCCTGCAGCACCCTTATTTACAAATGTTGGAATCATAAGAACCACTAGAATTCAATAAGTTGCTAGTGGTCTTTGTGGCCAAAACGCTTGAAAAAGAACGTGCTGAAAAGGGATTCAAGCGTTTCGGCCAGACCACTAGATACGTTTGGCAGCAATAGCCTCTTCCAGCTCAATCACCGCCTTTTGAGCACCGGCCATGGCCGGATAGATTTCGAGCACCCGATACCAGGTGGCAAGCGCCCGTTTCTTGTCGCCAAGCGCCTGGAAAATATGTCCAAGCCCCGCGAGCGCACCGAAATGCCTGGGTTCGATCAGCAATACCCGCTCAACGTCCTGCAACGATTTGCCATAATTTTTCATGATGAAATGAAGTGTCGCCCGCTGGTTCCATCCCTCGGCGTGTTGCGGCCTCAACGTGGTGATTTGATCGAGCAGATCGAGTGCAATATTATATTTCTTTTCCCGCATCGACTTGCGGGCCCAGCCAGACAGAAGGTCAATCGTGCTACTGCCGGAATGTCGCCATTTTGACCAAATACGCTGCGACAACCGCGCCGCAATCATCGGCCGGCGTTCCTTCTTCAACTGCGAATAAAGACCCTCAAGACTGTCGGCATTTTCCACCGACGGTGACGAGGCCTCCTGCTCGCCAGCTTGCGCGACCGCAGATGGCATATTGGCTGTGATCGACAGGGCGGCGGCGGTAACTGTCAAGATTCCGACGACAGAATTTCTCATACTGCGGATGGTAGCCCCGCAGGCAAGAACATTAAAGCAAAATTTTCGTGAGTTTAAATCATTTCGCCAAGGGCGGAACAAATGGCTCAGCCTTGCCGCGCTTTAAAGCGGGGATTGACCTTGTTGATGATATAGACACGACCCTTACGACGCACCAGACGATTGGCGCGATGACGACCCTTGAGTGACCTGAGCGAATTCTTAACCTTCATCGTGACAACCTGTACTTCCGCAAGCCCGGTTTTCCGGGTCTCAAACAATCTTGTTGGGAAAAAAACGCACTTTCCAGCACGCCGACATTCATGGGCCGTGATATAGATTAATGCTCGAGAATGTCAACCGGCTCAAACCGGCACCAACGACAATACTTCTGGTGATCTGGCAACGCTGCAGACAATTATATCTATCACAGCCGCGTGGCGGGAGAAGGAAGCGTGATTTCTCTTTTTGCCTCCTGCGCCTCGCGATGGGAAATATAGCTGGCCGCAGCAACGATCACGCCGCCGCCAAGGATAACGAACGGATCTATCGCTTCGCCGAATGCAACGATACCCAATATTGTTGCCCAAACCAGTTGAAGGAAGGAAATTGGCTGGGTTACCGAAATAGGTGCCGCCTGCAATGCCCGGGTGAGGGTATAATGTCCAAGGGTGGCAAAAAATGCGGTCGCTGCAAGCCAGCCAATCTCCGCAAGTGTTGGTGTTTGCCATTGCATCACCGCACCGGGCAGCAGCACCAGTGAACACACGACCGACAGCATGGCAACAATGACATCGGGCGAAGCATGCTGTGTCAGCTTCTTGGCCATAATAAACGAGACCGCAAACATCGGTGCTGCAGTGAGCTGGGCCAACTGGCCGATAGAGATTTCCTGAAAGCCCGGCCGCAATATTATCACAGCGCCAAGCATGCCAAGAGCCACACCGGCAATGCGCCTTGCCTTGAGTTTTTCATCCAAAAACAATGCTGCACCAATGGTCACAAACAACGGCGATGTATAGCCGATAGCCGTCACCTCGGCGATTGGAATTCGTGCCATGGCATAAAACCACAAGATTACCGCTAATCCATGAACAAGCCCGCGTACGGCAAAACCACCGACAATTTTCAACGGTATCCGCACCTTGAATATTTTCAGCATAATCGGACCGAGCATCAAAAGGCCGATGACATAGCGAATAAAGGCCGCTTCTACCGCCGGCAGGCCGGAACCAAGATAGCGCACAATTCCGGTAACCGCGGTAAAGCACAGGCCGGTTGCAACCATCCACAAGATACCTTCGAAGGTCCTGTCCGGGTTGACTATTCGGGCACTGGAAACGGCCATTTGGTTTTATCCAATTCGGCAAAGACGCCATTTGATTGGATTAACGATCACCCGTCAATGGGGGATGAGGCCAAATTTTTCACGCATGAAAAACCGCCCGTTCAGCAAAATTGTGGCAAGCAACAAGGCGATGGCAAGGCCAAACCAAATGCCCACACCGCCAAAGTCAAACACAAAGGCGGAAACATAGGCAACCGGCATGCCGAACAGCCAATAGGCGCAAACCGCGATCAACATCGGTATTTTCGCATCGCGCATGCCGCGCAGAATGCCTACACCGATGGCTTGCGCGGAATCAACTAGTTGAAACGCAGCGGCCACATAGACCAGCGGAACAGCATAGGCGACCACCGCTGCAGTGTCGGCCTGTTTGGCATCGAGAAACAACCAGATGAGCGGTTCGGGTATGGCCCAAAAAACAATGGCGGCCATGACGGCGATAGCAATTGATATCGCCAGCACGGCAATGCCGGCGCGCTCCACCCCAAGCCAGTCCTTGCGTCCCAGCGCCTTGCCGACCCGCACGGTCGCGGCATTGGAAAGTGCTAATGGTATCATGAATGTAACCGACGCCAATTGCAGGGCTATACCATGCGCGGCAAGCTCAATGGTGCCGATCCAGCCCATCATGATCGAAGCGCCGATAAACAGGCTCACTTCGGCCAGAATGGTCATGCTGATCGGCCAACCCAACTGGATAATTTCGCGCAACGCATGCCAGTCGGATCGCCAAATTCGCGTGAAAACACCATAGGTTGCCACATCCCTGTGGCGGCCGGCATGGATCAACAACGCCAAAAAGATGATCGTCTGGGTCAAAAGTGTACCCACTGCGGCGCCTCTTACGCCCATTTCGGGAGCACCGAAATTGCCGAACATAAAGGCATAGTTAAGCAACGCGTTCAACACCGCTGTTGCAATCGAAGCCCACAGGATGACTTTCGCAAATTCCAACACACTGAGCAGCGAACGCAGGCAAAACGCCAGCAATTGCGGCAGCGTTGCCCACATGGCAATGCGCATATATTGATCAACAATCTCCACCACCTCGGGTTTTTGCCCAAGAGCTGTCATTATATCTCCGGCAAACCACATCGGCACCAAAGCCAAAATAGAATAGAGTGTTACGGCCCAGATACCCATCCGAACCGACCGGCGAACGCCTCTTGTATCATCGGCGCCCAGGGCATTGGCAGCCAACGGTATGATGGCAAGCGCCAACCCGGCACCGAATATCCAGATGACGAAATGCATCTGTATCGCCAGCACGCCGCCTGCCAGTTTTGTGGTGCCCAGCCAGCCCATCATCAAGGTATCGGTAACGCCAATTGCCGACTGGGCCAGTTGCGCGCCAACCAATGGCAGACCGAGCACCAGCGTTCCGTGCACATGGTAGCGCCATGAATTATCGCGCTCCGACGGCGCACTGGCAGTTTCCAACGCGGTCATTCATGCCTCTGGGATAAAAAGAGATATTAAAAGGACTTCAAATACCGAAGCTGACGCTATCTGAACGCCAGCCTGCGGTCCAATAGTATTTCGTATGGCGGATGATAGATCATAAAGTACACTGTTTACTACACTCACCTGTTTAGCGTTCTAACAGGCGGTGTGTCGCCTGGGTGAAAACCGCTCAACCCCGGCAGCACGTCAAACGTGTTTTCTCTGCCGTAATCAGTCAATCCGCCACGTCGCATGTCGCGGTTTAAACATTGGGCGTCGCGACATGTCGCAAGCAGAAACTTTGACGCGCCTATGACACTTCCATCCCAGCCCCCTAACGCCTATAGATAGGGAGAAATTCATGCTGGATGCCGTGGCGGGAGTATCAGTTGTATGCGCAACTATTCGGTTTTTTCATTGGCCAGAGAGGCCCTGCGTGCTCACAAGGGTTGGGGCGAACAATGGCGTTCGCCCGAACCGAAGAAATCCTATGACGTGATCATTGTCGGCGCCGGTGGCCACGGGCTCGGTGCCGCCTATTATCTGGCCAAGGAGCACGGCATTACCAACGTGGCGGTGCTCGACAAGGGTTGGCTCGGCGGCGGCAATACCGGACGCAACACCACCATCATCCGCTCCAACTATCTTTATGATGAATCCGCCGGCATCTACAACCATGCGATCAAGCTGTGGGAGGGCCTATCGAAGGAACTCAACTACAATATCATGTTCTCCCAGCGCGGCGTGATGATGCTGGCTCACAATGTCCATGATGTGCAGGTGTTTAAACGCCACATTCATGCCAACCGGCTAAATGGTGTCGACAATTCCTGGCTGACACCGCAAGAGGCGAAGGACTATTGCCCGCCACTCAATATCTCGAAGCAAGCCCGCTACCCGGTGATGGGTGCTGCCCTGCAACGAAAAGGTGGCACGGCGCGCCATGATGCGGTTGCCTGGGGCTATGCAAGAGCAGCTTCGGACCGCGGTGTCGACATTATCCAGAATTGCGAGGTTACCGGCATCAACCGTGACACTAGCGGCAATATATCGGGCGTCGAGACTACCAAGGGCACCATCAATGCAAAAAAGGTTGGCGTCGTTGCGGCAGGCCATTCTTCGGTGTTAATGCAAATGGCCGGATTGCAAATGCCGCTTGAAAGCTATCCGTTGCAAGCGCTGGTTTCCGAGCCGGTCAAACCGGTGTTTCCCTGCGTGGTGATGTCGAACACCGTGCATGCCTATATCTCGCAATCCGACAAGGGTGAGTTGGTAATCGGCGCCGGCACCGATCAGTACACGTCCTATTCGCAGACCGGCGGTTTGCATATTTTGAGCCACACGCTCGATGCAATCTGCGAAATGTTCCCAATGTTTACCCGCATGTCGATGATGCGTTCGTGGGGCGGCATTGTCGATGTGACACCCGACCGTTCTCCCATTCTGGCAAAAACGCCGATACAAGGTCTTTATGTCAATTGTGGCTGGGGTACCGGCGGTTTTAAGGCAACGCCGGGTTCGGCTCATGTGTTTGCTCACACCATCGCCCGCGATGAGCCACATGAAATCAATGCTGGCTTCACCCTTGAGCGTTTCCGCAATGGCCGGTTGATCGATGAGGCGGCAGCTGCCGCAGTGGCGCATTGAAGGCTGAATAAAATGACTGATAGTGCAATCAATCTTGCCGAAAAACTGGCGACGTTTTCCGACCATTGGTCACCGAAAATAGTCTCGGCGTTTGCAGACGAGGAAGTCGAAATCCTACTTATCGAACCGGCAGGAACGCCGAATACGGGCGATCCTGCCACTGCTGCAGAAAAGGTGGTAATATAAGATGCTCTTAATCCACTGCCCCTATTGCGAAGAAGAACGTCCGGAACTGGAGTTTGCCCATGGCGGCGAGGCACACATCGCCCGACCGGCCGATATGGCCTCCATCAGCGATGAGGAGTTTGAGCGTTACTTCTTCATTCGCGAGAACCCCAAGGGTGTGTGTTTTGAGCGCTGGCGTCATGTGCACGGCTGTGGGCGATTTTTTAATGCTGCCCGCAACACCGTCTCCGACAAGTTCATCACCACCTATAGGGCGGGAAAAGCAAAGCCTTCATTTGATGAGGCCCAAAAATGAGCGTCCCAAACCGCATTTCGGGCCGGGGTGTTCTGTCGCCGGCCAAAACCGTCACATTCACCTTCGATGGCAAAACCTTGGAGGGTCTTGAGGGCGATACGCTGGCCTCGGCCCTATTGGCGAACGGCATTCATCTTGCCGGGCGGTCGTTCAAATATCACCGCCCGCGCGGCATCCTTTCTTCTGGCCCGGAAGAGCCCAATGCGCTGGTTGGCATTTCGCGTGACCGGGCGCGCTCTGAACCCAATGTACGGGTGACCACCCAGGAACTTTATGACGGCTTGAACGCCATCAGCCAGAACCGCTGGCCATCGCTTGCCTTTGATGCATCTGCGGTCAATGATGCCCTTGGCGCTTTCATTCCTTCCGGGTTTTACTACAAGACATTCAAATGGCCGGCCAAGGCATGGGACAAGCTTTACGAACCGGTAATCCGGGCAGCCGCAGGGCTTGGACATTCACCTACCGAAGCCGACCCGGACCATTATGCCAACCGTTTTGCCCATTGTGACGTGTTGATCGCAGGCGGCGGAATAGCCGGGCTGACCGCTGCATTAGCGGCGGCCAAAGCCGGTGCTGAAGTGATTTTGTGCGATGAAAACCCGGAACTTGGTGGATCAATTCTTGCCGATGCGACAATGCGGATCAACGGCAAATCAACGCGCCAATGGGTCGCCGAGACAATTGCACAACTAAAGGCCATGGAAAATGTGCGTCTGCTTTCGCGCACCACCGCATTTGGTTATTACGTGCAAAACTTTGTCGCCCTTAGCGAGCGCATTACCGATCATCTGGCGCGACCGGATACGGATGCGCCGCGCCAGCGGCTGTGGCAGGTGCGGGCCAAGCAGGTTATTTTAGCAACCGGGGCGATTGAGCGCCACATGGTCTTTGCCGATAATGACCGTCCGGGCATCATGCTTGCCGGTGCTGCGCAAGACTATCTCAATCGCTTTGGCGTGGCGGTTGGTGCCAATGTGGGTGTCTTTACCTCATGTGATTCGGCCTGGTCAGTGGCTTTTGATCTCAAACAGGCCGGCATCAATATTCCCGTGATTGTGGATTTGCGCGGTAACCCACCGGAGAGGCTCATCACCCGCGCCAGCGAGTTGGGCATCCGCGTTTTGAGCGGCCACACAATTGCCAAAACGGCTGGCCGGTTGCGCATAGTTTCGATCAATGTGCGGCCAGTTTCAGGTGGTGACAGCGAAACCATCCGCGTCGATGCGCTGATCACTTCGTCTGGCTGGACCCCTTCGGTGCATCTGTTTTCCCAATCGCGCGGTAAATTGCGCTGGGATGAGGATCGCGAGATATTCCTGCCGGATATCCAGGCCCAGGATTGCCGCTGCATCGGTGCCTGCAATGGTACGATGAACACCGGCAAAGTAGTCGTCGAGGCATGGAAGGCCGGCCGAAAAGCGGTCGGAAAAATGGCCAAAAAGCCGCCAAAAATCTCGGTCGAAAACGCTCCTTCCTTCGATGGTGGCAATATTGGCGCGGTGCCCGGTGCGGGACCCGACGATATCGTCAAGGCCTTCATCGATTTTCAAAACGATGTCACCGCCAAGGATGTACGGCTTGCGGTGCGCGAGGGCATGCATTCGATTGAGCATGTCAAACGCTTCACCACCACCGGCATGGCCACCGATCAAGGCAAAATGTCTAACATGCACGGGCTGGCGATTGCCGCCCAGCAATTGGGGAAATCGGTTCCCGAAGTCGGGCTCACCACCTTTCGTGCGCCTTATACGCCGGTGCCGTTTGCCACCATTGTCAATCACGCGCGCGGACGGTTGTTCGACCCGGCGCGCAAGACGCCGATGCATCAATGGGAGGTCGACCAGGGCGCGGTATTTGAAGATGTCGGCCCGTGGAAACGCGCCTGGTATTACCCCGAGGCGGGTGAAGACATGCACCATGCGGTCAACCGCGAATGTGTCACGGTGCGCCAGAAAGCCGGCATTTTTGATGCAACGACGCTTGGAAAGATCGAGATTACCGGTCCCGATGCGGCGGAATTCATGAACCTGATATACACCAATCCGTGGACCAAGCTTGGCGTTAGCCGCGCCCGCTATGGCATCATGTGCCGGGAGGACGGTTTTATCTATGACGACGGTGTAATTGGCCGAATGGCGGAAGATCGTTTCCACGTCACCACCACGACCGGCGGCGCACCGCGAGTGCTGAACCATATGGAGGATCATCTCCAGACCGAGTTTCCCCATCTAAAGGTGCATTTGACCTCAACCAGCGAACAGTGGGCAGTGATTGCCGTGCAGGGACCGCTGGCCCGCCAGATTATTGCGCCGCTGGTTGAAGATGCCGACATTTCTCATGAAGCGATGCCTCATATGAGCGTGCGCGAATGCAAGGTGTGCGGGGTGCCGGCGCGGCTGTTTCGCCTTTCCTTTACCGGTGAACTGGGCTTTGAAATCAATGTGCCGGCCGACTGTGGCCTTAGCGTCTGGGAGGCCGTGTGGGCTTTGGGCGCACCAAAGGGCATGGTTGCCTATGGCACCGAGACCATGCACGTGCTTAGGGCCGAGAAGGGCTATATCATCGTCGGCCAGGACACCGACGGTACTGTCACCCCTCATGATGCCGGGCTTTCCTGGGCGATTGGCAAAATGAAGCCGGATTTTGTCGGCAAGCGCGGCCTTGAACGGCCTGATCTTGTTGGCGATGGCCGTCGGCAACTTGTCGGTCTTAAGACAAATGATCCCGACATGGTGTTGGAAGAAGGGGCGCAGATTGTCGCCAGCCCCGGTCAAGCCATTCCGATGAAAATGATCGGCTTTGTCACCTCTTCCTATTGGTCCGAAGTGCTTGGCCATTCTATCGCCCTGGCGCTGGTCGAAGACGGTCACAAGCTTAACGGCAAAACGCTCTATGTGCCGATGCCGGACGAAACTATCGAAGTCGAGGTAACCGACATGGTGTTTTACGACAAGGAAGGAGGCAGGCTCGATGGCGCGTGAAACAATTGCCCGGCCGCCGCATGAGGGCCGCCGCTTTGCCAATTCTGATGTCGACCTTCAGGCAGCGCTTCCAGCCTCGCGCCTCAGCTTGCGCGTAGCGCCGCAAAACGCTGGTGATCTGACAAAAGCACTGGGTGTCGAATTACCCATTACCCCGAAAACTTCGGCCTCTGGCGATGGCCGCCATGCCCTGTGGCTCGGACCGGATGAATGGCTGATTATCGATGACCGGCCAAATATCGCCCCCACCCTTGTCGGCGAACTGAGCGACTGCTCGGCGGTCGATATCAGCCATCGCAACACCGCTATCCATGTCAGCGGTGCAAAGGCCGAAGAATTATTGAATGCGGGCTGCCCGCAAAATCTCACGCTTGCCGCCTTTCCGGTCGGCGCCTGTTCGCGCACTATTTTCGGTAAAGTCGAGATCGTGCTGTGGCGCACCGGTAAAAGAGATTTCAGAATTGAAGTCTGGCGTTCATTTTCCGATTATATTTGGGATTTTCTTGTGGATGCGGCGCGATCGGTCTGATAGACCGCTGTCGACTTAACCCGCGTCAAAGATCGCAGGATCCAGCATGCTGTCAGCGCCGATCAAATCAAGACTTGTTCTGTATTTTCCCGGCTTTGAGGCGATAACGTCAAAGGCGCAACTGGACCGGTTGAAATATAATACCGACAAATCTGCCCCGATCTGGAATTTTGACTGCCAACGTCACTCGCTGGACGTTGATCATGATTGCGCTACTGCCGTCACCGAGAATGAAACACACGGAAAAGACTGGAAAGTTGACACCAAAATAGTTTTGTTTGACTGGAGCGATATTGCCGGTTCATATCTGGGAACTTCCTATCCTTTGAATCTGATAAAATTTTTTCCAAAGTTCATCACCTTTTTTCTGGACGGCACCAATATCCACTATTTCAAGGCCAGCAAACGCTACTGGTCGTTTTCCATTTTTCCGCTGCTGGTGATCTTGCTGTTCATTGTCGCATCGTGGTTGTTGGCCGCTGGAATATCGGCATTGTTGTTTCCCGCGCTTTCGGGGTGGACAAAGGGTGTCATGGTGTTTTTTGTGACCTTGGGTTTCACCATAATCTTGTGCAAATGGCCCGGCGACAGAATTTATCTGAACCTGACTATCAACATGAGTGGCTTCATTCGAGCGCTGGCCAAGGGCAACAACAGCGAAATCGGGCAGCGCAGCGATGTGTTCGCCGCCCAAATGGCAAAGGAAATCAATGGCCACAACTATGATGAAATATTGATAGTGGGGCACAGTATTGGCGTGGTCTGGGCCGTGCTGGCGCTGTCAAAGGCTTTGAAAATCAATGCCGATATGCTCAAATCAACCGGCGCGGTGTTTTTGGCACTCGGTTCAAATTTTCCCAGAACCGGATTGGCACCTTGTGCCCAATACCTGCGAGATCATCTTCGGCATGTTATGGACAATGAGGACCTGTTTTGGCACGACATCCAGACCAAGGATGACCTGGTTTCGTTTTATAAGGCAGACCCTTTCAAGATACTTGGTGTTGAAAAGACCCGCGCGCCCTACGTTGTCGACCGGGTGAGGTTTAAAACCGCGATGGCACGTGAACGCTATCGCCAAATGCGCAAGTCGTTTTATCGAACCCATCGTCAATATGTCATGCGTTATGACAAGCCAGTGCATTTCGACTTTATACTGCGCTGTTTTGGACCCTTGTCGGCAAAAGAGCTGGCGCTTGATCACAGTTTGTCCGACCGAATAGCGGCGCAGCCTGACAACAGCGATACAAGGAATAAATAATCAAATGGATTGGGAATTAGCCGGTAAAATTATCTGGATATTGTTTGCCCTTGCCTGGGTTGCGCTTCGCTGGGTGCCGCATCGAAGATCGCGGCGAACAAAGGTCGAAACTACTGTCAAATCGCTGCGGGAGAGATTTTCAGTGATCATGTCCTCCTTGGGTCTTGGCATTGTCCCGGTGATCTGGATCTTCACCGGCTTTCCAAAGTCGCTTGATTATGCCCCCCAGCCGGTATTGGTTGTTATTGGTGCATTGGTGTGTATTCTGGCTTTATATTTGTTCCGAAGAACCCACAAGGCGCTCGGTGCCATGTGGTCCTTTGGGCTCGATATCAGAGACAACCATCATCTGGTGGTTGAAGGCATTTATCAAAAAGTTCGCCATCCGATGTATTCCGCCTTCTGGCTTTGGGCGGTCGCGCAATTGTTGTTGCTGTCAAACTGGGCCGCCGGTCTTGCGGCAATTATCGGATTTGGCACACTTTATTTCCTGCGCGTTGGACAGGAGGAAGCAATGATGATGAAGGAATTTGGAGAGGAATACGAAACCTATATGGCCCGGACGGGGCGAATAGTTCCAAAACTAAGATAGAGGTGGTAAAAGCCCCATGCCTCGCGTAGCCTCGAGTTGGCTGGGGGGTGACAGGAAAATCCGGTTGAACTGATGATCACAAAAAGACTGTTTGCTGCTTTTTTGCTGTTGTTTGGCCTCATGACTACCGGCGCTGGCGCCGGAGCATTTGCAAATGTTGAGCCGATCAACCTGCTGCTGCAGCCAGGCAATACAACAACCATTGCGGCCACCCGGCAGATTCGCGGACAGGTGCTGTTTATCCGCGGTATATTGGGAATATTTTCCCGCGGCCTCGACCAAATGGCAAATGATCTAAGGCGGCGTGGTGTCAAAACCACGGTCATTCACCACACCGCCTGGCGTAAGGCTGCGGTGCAGATTATCAATAACCACAGACAAAATGGTCCCGCGCCGATTGTCCTGATCGGTCACTCGCTGGGGGCAAACGCAATTTTGCGTATCGCCAAAATGCTGCATCAGCGGCATATCCCGGTGCGGTATCTTGTCACATTTGAACCCAATATCCGCCTGCCTGTGACCTCTAATATAGAGGTGGCCGTCAATTATTACCTGTCCAATTCAGCTCTGGGAGTGCCGTTGCAGCGGGAGCCGGGCTCTAGTGGGTCGTTAAAAAACGTCGATCTGGTCAAGGTCCGTGGCATTGGTCACTTCAATATTGAAAAAAACACTGCACTGCAGCAGATCGTCATTCGCGACGTGTTTTCGCACCTTGATCCCGCCGGCCTGCAATAGTTGTGCATTGTGTGCCGTCGATAGATAATTGGATGGCGCTGCTTTGATCAGGCAATATCGGTATTACACATTTTGTTTTTTGTATGTATAATCGGCTAACCAACTTGATCCTTGTCAATGTGCTGTCGATCAGCACACCTATATCTGCGAAATAGGATTATTGGAGTTCTTAGAATGCAGCATGCGCTGATCGAAAAACACGCCAAACCGGTGCCGCGCTACACCAGCTACCCCACCGCGCCTCATTTCAACGAAAGCGTAGGTTCCGCTGCTTATAAAGAGTGGCTTTCTGCGCTCACCAGCGACCAAACCTTGTCGCTCTATGTTCACATTCCTTTTTGTGACACGCTTTGCTGGTTTTGCGGTTGCCACACCAAGCACACCTTAAAATACCAACCAATTCGGGAATATCTCCCGGTATTGAAAAAAGAAATATCGGCCGTTGCGGCGCTGGCAAAAAACCGGCCGACAGCAACCCGGCTGCATTGGGGCGGCGGCTCGCCGACTATTCTTAAGGCAGAAGATATCGTAGCACTTGGCGAGCACATTAAACAATCTTTCAAATGCAGCGATACGCTTGAGTTTAGCATTGAGGTCGACCCGCGCGACATAAGTGACGCACAAATCGATGCGATGGCCAAGGCCGGCATGACCCGGGCCAGCATCGGTGTCCAGGACTTTAATCTGCACGTCCAAGAGAAAATCAATCGCATTCAGACCTATGAGGAAACCCGCGATGTGGTGGAAAAGCTGCGCGCCCGCGGGGTCGCTTCCCTCAACCTCGACATCATCTACGGCCTACCCGACCAGTCGCTGAAAGATATTGAAACAACGGTAGAAAAGGTCATCGCGCTGTCACCTGATCGGATAGCTTTTTTTGGTTATGCCCATGTTCCATGGATGAAAAAGCACCAGACGATGATTCTGGAAAAACACCTGCCCGGCACCATTGAACGGTTCAACCAGGCCGGTCGCGCTGCGAGTCTGTTGCTTGAGGCCGGTTATCTGCAGGTTGGTCTCGATCATTTTGCCAAGCCCGGGGATGCCCTGGCGCTGGCTCTCAAAGACGGCACACTTGGCCGCAACTTCCAGGGCTACACCGAAGACGACGCTGATGCGCTGATCGGTCTTGGTGCTTCATCGATTGGCAAACTGCCACAGGGCTATATCCAGAATATTACCGCAACTTCTGAATATATGCGCCAGGTCGAACAATCGGGAATTGCAGTCGCCAAGGGTTACGCTTTGAATGAAGAAGACCGCATGCGCGCCTACCTGATCGAGCGGTTGATGTGTGACTACGAGATCGAAGGCCGCAATCTGTTGCAGCACTATGGCGATCTGGCCCGCCCGCTGGTCAAGGAACTGGATGATCTGGCCGAAAATGACCAGGACGGCTTTTTTCACCGCCAGGGTACGCATTATTCCATCTCGGCTGATGGCCGCCCTTTCGTGCGCACTATCGCAGCCAATTTCGATACTTTTTTTGCATCCGGCAAAGCAAAACACTCCAGCGCTGTGTAGGATATTTTCAACCGCTAATTCAGTGAGTTATGCCACAGGAACTTGGTATTATTCAGCCGCTCAAGGCCGCAATAGCATGATTACTTTAATGTGATCATGCCATCAGGAGCGCACAGCGACCGGCGCCTTCGCGCCGCCCCCCGTGGAGGCCCGGGCGCAGCCCGGATTGGCCGTGAGCAAAGAGAGTACTGATCGAATCAATTTGAAGGTGTCCAGCAATACGGGCTGTGCCCGGGGCCTTGGCATCACGGCGGTCGCTTGAAAGAAAGTTCATCCGCATGGCGCCCGAATGGAGGGATTTTTTCAAAGAAAAATCTCGGGAATTCGGGTCAGCCTTGCGCATTGCTCATGTGAGGACGGTGATTGAGGCGCAAAAAGCGCCGCAAAGAACCGCCCGCAGCGGAGCAAACTAACAAAATACGTGCAAATCGCTTTCAAGCGATTGCCGTGGCCTTGGCATAATTTGCTTGATTTTTTCTCATGTTAGGAACAGATAAAGGGATACAATAATACGGGTTAATCGAGCATGCTGGTCGCAAGTTTTCCAATGTACAACTTTCCTGAAATCCAGGCGGCGCAATCAGCGTTCTGGAAAGGGATTGCCACCTATTTCGCCCGCGAAGGCATAGAGGATCTGCCCGACAATTTGGCCCACGGCCAGCCGTTGGCGAAATTGCTATCAGATGAGAATATGCTTCTCAGCCAGTGCTGCGGCTATGACGTTGTCCGGAGATATCGGCAATCGCTAACGCCGATCGCTGCGCCCATGTTCGATGTCCGGGAGTGTTCAGGGCATGAATATTCCAGCCTGGTGATCGTCGCCGAGGATAGCCCGTTTCACGACGTGCTTGAAATGCGCGGCTGTGCCGCCGCTGCCAACGGGCCGGAATCCCATTCTGGCATGAACTCGCTTCGTCATCTGGTGGCACCACTGAATGTGGGCGGATCATTTTTTGGCTCCGTGACCTATTCGGGTGGCCACGCGCAAAGCCTGAAACTTATCCAAAATGGTCTGGCCGATGTCGCTGCTATAGATAGTGTCACCTATACGCTGCTTGTGCATTACCGCTCTGAGGCTATCGCTGGTACGCGGATACTCGGTCGCACGTTCTTTGCTCCAGCGCCGCCCTACGTCACCCATGTCAATCGCGGAAGCGACATCGTACATCGCATGAAGAACGCTTTGCAAAAGGCGTTTAACGATCCTGAGCTTGAATCTTGTCGCGCTGATCTCCTGCTCAAGGGGATCAGTGATCTCGACACGGCAAATTATGAAAAAGTTCTGGATTTCGAGACTTACGCCGCAAAGCTTGGCTACCCGGAGCTACGATAACGCGGCAAAGGTATGGCACTGAGCGTTGTGTAATTCAGCTTACCGAAAAAGGCCTTGTCACAACCAAAATCATGCCAGGCATTGATGTCGAGAGGGATATTGTCGCGGCATCTCAAGGACCGTGTCACTGTCACAGAAAATGCCAGGCAAATGCCGACCGCCTTGCTCAGCGCCGGGCCAATGGGGATGACATTATGAGCGAAATACGATTTACTGTTCGCAATCAATTGGCCGAAATTGAGCTTAACAATCCGGCCAAATTGAACGCCCTGACGCCGGAAATGTTGGCCGAAATTGCCCGCGTCTGCGATATCATCGAACAGGATCCATCGATTGCCGGTGTTATTTTATCGGCCTCAGGCGATCGCTTCTTTTGTGCGGGTGCTGATATTAATGCCTGGGCCGATTTGTCGCCAGATCAGTTTTCCCGGCAATGGGTGCGACAGGGGCACCGGGTTTTCGATCGTTTGGCCCGGTTGTCGAAACCCACGATAGCAGCGCTTGCCGGCAATGCTTTTGGCGGTGGGCTTGAACTTGTGGCGACCTGCGATATCAGGGTCGCTGCACCCGACGTTGAATTCGCCCTGCCTGAAAGTTCGGTGGGTATTATTCCTGGATGGTCGGGAACCCAGCGTCTGGGCCGTCTGTTACCGGAGTCTGTTTTGAAGGAGATGGTGCTTTTCGGACGTAAAATATCATCAAAACGTGCTTTGAAATTGGGTTTTGTTGCAGAAATCTCACCAAAGCCTATAGACACGGCCCGAACAATCGCTGACAATTTACGTTCAACTTCTCCAAGAGCGACGGAGATAGCCAAATATATGATTCACGCGGCGGCAGACGAAGACACCGCGGCCATGATTGATGCGTTAGGAAGCGGAATGGCGGCAGCCACAAGCGATAAGGCCGAAGGCGTTGCGGCATTTCGCGCCAAACGTAAACCGGATTTCTTTGGAACCTGACATGACTGAGATTTACATCAATGTGACCGCAAGGATATTTGCTGAAGGCAAGCAAAGTGTCGCCGGTGGTGAACTGGCCAATACAGCCTTGAAGAATTCCTTAAGGTGAAGACCCTGACGATGCGGATTGGCCGCACACGGGCGCCTTGGGTGAAGGCCGCTTGACCGCACCTTGGTCAACGGAATCGAACTGAACGCATACAACCTGGAGGATTAAAATGCGTATTATCAAAAAAAGCCTAATTGCCGCTTTGGCTTTGGCAAGCACAACCGTGCTGGCCAGGGCCGCTGAAGTTGAAGTTCTGCATTGGTGGACTTCAGGCGGTGAAGCTGCTGCATTGGAAGTGTTGAAAAAAGACCTTGAAGGCAAAGGCGTTACCTGGAAAGACATGCCGGTTGCCGGCGGCGGCGGTGAAGCGGCCATGACCGCCTTGCGTGCCCGCGTTACCGGCGGCAATGCACCAACTGCCGTGCAGGCGCTTGGTTTCGACATTACCGACTGGGCAAAACAGGGCGTGGTTGGCGACTTGAGCGATGTTGCCGCCAAGGAAAACTGGGACAAGGTTATCCCGACCGCGTTGCAGAAATTTTCCAAATATGACGGCAAATGGATTGCAGCACCCGTCAACGTTCACTCAACCAACTGGGTATGGATCAACAAGTCGGCGCTTGATGCAGCCGGTGGTGCAGCGCCAAAAACCTGGGACGAGTTGGTTGCCGTACTCGACGCGATGAAAGCAAATGGCATCACCCCGCTTGCCCATGGTGGTCAACCCTGGCAGGACGCAACCATATTTGATGGTGTTCTTCTTTCCCTCGGTAACGATTTCTACAAGGCCTCGATGGTCGACCTCGACCCGGCTGCACTGGGCGGCGAAAAGATGGTTGAAGCATTCCGTCGTCTGGCCAAGCTGCGCACCTATGTCGATGACAACTTCTCCGGCCGCGACTGGAACCTTGCCTCTGCCATGGTGATCGAAGGCAAAGGCGGCATGCAGATGATGGGTGACTGGGCCAAGGGTGAATTCATCAAGGCCGGTAAGAAACCTGGCGCCGATTTCGTCTGCATTCGCTTTCCCGGCACCCAGGGTTCCGTCACCTTCAACTCCGACCAGTTCATGATGTTCAAGGTTGGCGATGATTCCAAGGCGGCCCAGCTGCAAATGGCCTCGGCTATCGAAAGCCCCACCTTCCAGTCGGCTTTCAACGTGGTGAAGGGTTCTGTCCCCGCCCGTACCGACGTTTCCGATGCGGCATTCGATGATTGCGGCAAAAAAGGCATTGCTGATCTTGCTGAAGCCAATACCAATGGCACTCTTTACGGTTCTGCCGCTCATGGACATGCCGCGCCTGCTGCTGTCAAGAATGCACTTTATGACGTTGTGACTGCTGCATTTAACGGTGAGTTTGAGCCTGAAGCCGCTGCTGCGGAATTGGTAAAGGTAATAGCTGACGCTAAGTAACCTCCGACCTGCCGGGCGGCATCAACATAGCCGCCCGGTAGTTCCTAATTTCAGTCTGATCCCTGGTTTGAAGTTGCTGCCTATGCTGCAACGAGGTGGGATCGATTATGCAAAATCAAAGGATTTCGGTGATGACAAACCGGGCTAGTCGTGCGGCGCATTGGCGTAAGGACACAGTTGGTTGGTTTCAAAACAGCCTGCCGAAACTGGTACTTGCGCCGAGCTTTGCTGCCATTTTGGTCTGTGTTTACGGCTTCATCATATTTACTGTTTTCCTGTCATTCACCAACGCCAAACTGCTGCCGACCGACTTCACCGAATTCGTCGGCTTCAAAAACTATGTGCGACTGTTCGATCACCGAAATTGGCAAATTTCGCTGAAAAATCTGGCAATATTCGCGCCCCTTTACATGATCCTATGTACAATTATCGGCCTTGGACTGGCAATTTTGCTGGATCAGAAGATCCGTATCGAGGGCCTGTTGCGACCAATCTACCTCTATCCGATGGCGCTTTCATTTATTGTCACCGGTGTCGCGTGGAAATGGTTTCTTGATCCGGGCATCGGGCTTCAGGCGGTGGTTCAAAGCTGGGGGTTTGAGGATTTTTCCTTCCGGTGGATCAAGGACAGCAAGCTGGCGATCTATACCATTGTGGCTGCTGCGGTGTGGCAATCCTCCGGCTTTGTTATGGCAATGTTTCTTGCCGGTCTGCGCGGCATCGACAACGAGATTCTTAAAGCTGCTCAAATCGACGGTGCCTCGAATTGGCATTTATACAGCCGTATCGTTATTCCGCTGATGCGCCCGGCGTTTATCTCGGCCTTTGTGGTTCTCGCCCATCTGTCGATCAAGACCTATGACCTGGTGATTGCCATGACCGGCGGCGGCCCTGGCCGTGCAACTTATATCCCGGCCATTGCGATGTATGATTTCACCTTCACGCGCCAGTCGATGGGCATTGGCGCTTCTTCGGCGATTGTCATGTTGGGCATGATTGCTGCCGTGATCGTGCCCTACCTCTATTCCGAACTTCGCGAAGGGAGACAGGCATGAGCAGCGCCTCAACCCAAATGGCGGCGATCAGGACCACGCCAATAACCCGCGCCGCGACCTACACGGTGTTACTGCTGATTGCAGCCTATTACCTGCTGCCGCTTTATGTGATGCTGGTTAATTCCCTAAAGCCGCTCGATGAAATCCGGCAGGGCCAGATGATGAACCTGCCAAATACCTGGACCCTCGACCCGTGGCGCTCGGCCTGGTCGACCGCACAGATTGGGGTCAGCCCCACAGGGTTGGTTCCCTATTTCTTGAATTCTTTCCTGATGGTAATTCCGGCGGTTGCCATCGCCACCATTCTCGGTGCGCTCAACGGCTATGTGTTGACTAAATGGCGATTTCGCGGCGACAATTATGTCTTCGGATTGATGCTCTTTTCCTGTTTTATCCCGTTTCAGATCGTTATCATTCCTATGGCTGCGGTGCTGGGCTTTCTTGGCCTTTCGGGAACTATTGCCGGCCTTGTGCTGGTGCACACGGTCTATGGCCTTGGATTCACCACGCTGTTTTTCCGCAATTTCTACGCCGCCTTTCCGACCGAGCTGGTGCGCTCCGCCATGGTCGATGGTGCGGGGTTCTTCAAGATTTTCTGGCGCATCTTGCTGCCTTTGTCGGTTCCCATAGTCATCGTCACGGTAATATGGCAATTCACCAATGTGTGGAATGATTTCCTCTTTGGCGCATCTTTTTCGGACTACGATTCATTTCCGATGACTGTTGCTCTCAACAATCTGGTGAATTCATCGACGGGTGTGAAAGAATATAACGTTCATTTTGCCGGGGCGATCCTCGCGGCACTTCCCACTCTCATCGTTTACATTGTCTCTGGCCGTTACTTCGTGCGCGGCCTGATGGCCGGCGCAGTGAAAGGCTGAACCATCATGTCCTCACCATCATCCACACCCTTCATGAAAATTTCCGGGCTGCGAAAGCGGTTCGGTAATGTGGAGGTGCTCAAAGGTATCGATCTGGAGTTGGAGGAAGGTGGATTTCTGGTCCTTGTCGGCCCCTCCGGCTGTGGCAAATCCACCCTTTTGAACAATATTGCCGGTCTTGAAGAAATCTCGGAAGGCTCGATCTCCGTTGAGGGCCATCCGATCAATGATCTGCATCCCTCAAAGCGTGACATTGCCATGGTATTCCAGTCTTACGCGCTATATCCAAACATGACCGTTGGTGGCAATATTGCCTTCGGTATGGAGATGCGGGGCGTACCGAAGCCGGAACGCGATAAAGCGGTCGACGAAGTGTCAAAGACGCTGCAAATCGATCACCTGCTTGATCGGAAACCGAGCCAGCTTTCGGGTGGCCAACGCCAGCGTGTGGCCATGGGCCGCGCACTGGTGCGCGATCCGAAATTGTTCCTGTTTGATGAACCCTTGTCCAATCTCGATGCCAAACTGCGGGTCGACATGCGGGTCGAGATCAAGCGGTTGCATGCTTCAACTGGCAGAACCATCATCTATGTCACCCACGATCAGATCGAAGCGATGACGCTTGCCACCTGTATCGCGGTACTAAAGGATGGTGAGTTGCAGCAGGTCGGCACGCCCAATGAAATCTATAACCGTCCGGCCAACATATTTGTAGCTGATTTCATGGGTTCACCGGCGATGAACCTGCTGCCGGCCAAAGTGGTCGACGCTAAAGAGGGAACGACGCTGGAGATCGCCCAGAACGAAGGCAGTGTGCAATTGTCTATTCCAGCTAACATCACCTCATCGACGCTCGAAGCCGGTCAATCGGTCATCCTGGGTATTCGGCCGGAAGCAATAACGGACATGGATGGCGCCGACAGACACTCGAAATCAATTGCCACAATTGATGGCCGGGTTGAGTTGGTCGAGCCGGCGGGTTCGGATACCTACGTCATTACCCATCTTGGCGGCAAGGTGCTGACCGCCCGAATGCGCGCCGATGCTGATGTGCAGCCTGGAGAGACCGTTCCTTTTGCCTTCAATCTTGAAAAAGCGGTGGTGTTTGATCCGGAGAACCAGAACCGGCTTTAAGGCGCATGCGACCAACAACTGACATCATCAAGACGATCCGCAACGCCGGTGTCACCAAGATTGAAGCAGGCGCCCACCTGCATGTTCCAGAGCTATGAGCGTGGCCAAGGAATATGACTATATCATCGTCGGGGGCGGGTCGGCGGGTTCGGTGATCGCCTCGCGCCTTAGTGAACAGGAAGACGTTTCGGTATTGTTGCTCGAAGCCGGTGGCAAGGACTGGCACCCCTTCTATCACCTGCCGGCGGGATTTGCCAAAATGACCAAGGGCATCGGTTCCTGGGGATGGAACACCGTTCCTCAAAAGCACATGAACAATATGAGCATTCGCTTCACTCAAGCCAAAGTGATTGGTGGCGGATCGACCATCAATGCGCAGATTTACACCCGTGGTAACCGGCTTGATTACGACCAATGGCGTCAGATGGGATGTGATGGCTGGGGCTATGATGATGTGTTGCCCTATTTTCGCAAAAGCGAGGACAACGATAGTTTTGAGAACCAATTTCACGGCAAGGGTGGCCTGTTGGGGGTGTCGCAACCTGCCGCTGCCTTGCCGATCTGTGAAGCCTGGTTTGAAGCGGCCTTACAGATCGGCATTCCACGTAATCATGACATGGCAGGGGAAAAACAGGATGGCGTCGGATATTACCAACTCACCCAGCGCAATGCCCGCCGCTCTTCTGCCGCAATAGCTTACCTTGGGCCGGCACGTGGCAGGAAAAATCTGACGGTTCGAACAAATGCGCAGGTGAAACGTATCCTGATCGAAAATGCCTGTGCCATCGGGGTCGAAATGCTCGATGGTGTTCGATATAGAGCGCGGCGGGAAGTGGTATTGTCCTCAGGCACAATTGGCTCGCCGCGTATGCTCATGCTTTCCGGCATTGGTCCTGCCGACCACTTGAGGTCCGTTGGCATTGAGCCGATTTTCGATCAACCGGGCGTTGGTTCAAACCTGCAAGACCATCTCGACCTGTTCTTAATTGCCGAATGTAGCGGCAATCACACCTATGATCGCTACGCCAGGCCGCTGATGTCGGCTGTAGCGGGCCTGCAATATCTTATAACCCGCAGAGGACCTGTAGCATCCAGCCTGTTTGAGACCGGCGGGTTTTGGTATGCTGACGAGAATGCTCCCTCGCCCGACATTCAGTTCCATCTGGGATTGGGATCGGGCATCGAGGCGGGCGTTGCGGCGATGCCTTATGGTGGCGTTACACTAAACTCGGCCTATTTGCGTCCCCGTTCACGCGGAACGGTACGCCTGGCTAATGCAGATCCATCGCAAGCACCGTTAATCGATCCCAATTACTGGCAAGATCGATATGATCGAGAGATGTCCATTCGCGGCTTGAAACTGGCGCAGGAAACGATGCGGCAGGACGCCTTGAAACCTTATGTACTGGCGCAACGTTTGCCCGGCCCGGATGTCGTGAGCGACCAGGACTATTTCAATTATGCCTGCGCCAACGCCAAGACCGATCACCACCCGGCCGGCACGTGCCGGATGGGCGGGGATGAGCAAGCCGTGGTGTCACCAACGCTGAAATTCAATGGCATCAAGGGGCTTCGTATCGCCGATGCATCGATTATGCCGACACTGATTTCAGCCAACACCAATGCCACCGCCATTATGATCGGTGAAAAAGCCGCCGATATGATCCGGCACGAGACGGTACAATAAACCGCAGGCCGATGATAATTGACGTTGCCCGAAAATCCGGCGTGGCAAAGTCGACGGTCATCCTGGTTGTTCAACGCAGCCCGCTTGTCAAACTATAGCTGGACACCCTTACCACGAGTCAGTTTTCCAAAATTTGGGGATTTTGAGTTTTCGTCGACAGAAGACGGGTATGGTTCTTATACCAGGGGAAGTTAATACTGACCCATATGATGGTAGAAAAATCGTTTGCTGACGCGGCGCAATAGGCACCCTGGTCTGGCCGGCCACAAGCGGATTACAACAATGCCATCAGCCGATTTTTAACCACCGAAGGCCGGATTTCCCGCGAAAAACTGCCCATGACCTCGTCCACAAGATCATTCGCCAAAAACTGCTTGATCCACTGAAATCGCGACAAGCTGTCGGTCGTTTCAAGCGACAACCATGTGCAAGCTCCATTACACTGCCAGTGCGCACCTCGACGTCGCCACCAAAATTGCCAACTTGTCGTCTTGCGTCTTGCGCTGATGGGGTAAACGAAACCGTAAATCATCCCGTATTTGTTCGATAAAACCCGTCATATCTGCCATCAAAGCCTCCTTTTGTTGAAGATTTTGAATCACAAGAAACCCGGATTGTCAAAACTGACTATCGGTAAGGTAATCATGCTATATATGAGCAGGGGTTATGGGAAGAAATTATAGACAGCTCGATCTTGAACAACGGTGCCGGATAACAGGGCTGATGGAACAGGGATATTCAATATCGAAGATTGCCAGCCACCTTGGCCGTGATCGGCGCACGATCCAGCGGTCGGCAGTATCAACCATGATCATATTTCTCAATTTGCACCTTTTATATTTGTCAGAATTAGAATTGAAAGTAATTTATAACTATAGTACACATTAACATTGACAAAACTAAACGTTGATTTAATTTTGTATTAACCGTTGAGCATGGATGTCTTGAACGTGCCTGCAGTGATTAACAACTGGCTGGTGGCAAAGAACTGTTCAGTCCTCGCCCGAATAGCCGCCATTTCGGCAATCGCCAGCAGGCTTTTTTGCTCCAGCACCGGATCGATTGCTATCAGACCTGCAGAGAACTGCGCCAAGCGTGAGCGTACCACCCTACGCAGCGCGCGCACTTTTCCATTTGCAAGTTTTAACCGCTTATTGTTGGTAACATGCTCTTCCCAAAGGGTATTGGTTTGTAATTCAATCTGCCGCCTTGTATCGACAGAGCGGTAATAGGCCGCCTGAGCGGCACTTTTGCTTTCAGAGATTTCCGCCACCGTGGCAAGATCAACAATAGGCATGGTGAGCCGTACACCAATGCTCCAGCTATTCGGGTCACTACCGGTTATTGGATTGAAGTCGCGTCGATATTCACCATTCAAACTGATTTGTGGCAGATAATTTCCAAAAACCGACTTGCTGTTATATTCCGCCGCATCGGCAGTGTGGGCAGCCGCCAGTAAATTGGGATTGTTCTTCAACGCGGATCTTACCAGCGCTAACCGGCCATTATTGGCCATATGATCTATTTTGGGCAGACGGGTGGGGACCAAAACGGGTCTTCCGGCAAGGCTCTTCAATTCCGCTTTGGCTTGTTTCATCAATTTGCGGGCATTGACTTCTTCTTGCTCCACACTGACAAGATCGGCCTTTACCTGAAACACATCGGCGGTACTGGCGAAACCCGCATTGCGGCGCTTGGTAACGGTATTCAGCAAACGGCTCAGATCGTTGACGCTTTTGGCGAATAGTGCCTGTGAACTCCTGGCATAGTAATATCTCAAGTAGACATTAATGGTTTGCTGCTTGAGAGTATCTGCCGCAGCCAATCCGCCATACATTGACGCAAAAGCGGCGCTGCGGGCGCTCTTGACACCAAAATAGCGCATACCGGAGGTAAATATCGGCAGAGACAAATTCACTTGCCCGTAGGCATCTGACGTGCCAGTGGTCGAGGAATAATTGCTGCTATATTTGTTGACGTTGAGACTTCCGGTAATCGTTGGAGCGAACTGGGCAATTTGACCCCAAAGGCGCGCGTTTGCCGCGTCGGTGTCGGCAATTGACGCCCGCAAGCTGGCACTTGAAAACTGTGCCTCACTAATCACCCCGCGCATTCCTAATATGCCGGCGACATCATTATCGAGTTGCATTCGCAGCGCAGTAGTTGGCAAGGACGAACAATATAAGCCGTCTCCCTCGCATTCGAATTCTACAACCGGTGTGGGCGCGTGGCTGTGATCCAGCTGCGTGGACGGGCGAATAACCCAGCTCTGTTGGTTCAGCTCGGCCACCGACGAGCCGCGCAATTGTTCCATGGTGCCGGAATACGGACCGGCAAAGGGCATTGCGGCCTCGTCAGCAACAGCGCTGACACCAGTACCAAGCAGCAACCCGGCTGTAACCGGTAATGTTGTAAACAGTCTCATTACCCGCCTAGTTCTCCGTAAATGCATGGGCAAAGCTGTCAGTCAGCGGCCTGATCAAATAGGATGCAAAGGTGCGGGATTCGCGCTGAATGAACACGTCACCAGTCATGCCTGGCGTAACAAGGGGCGTGCCGTCGGGATTTATCGGTGGCTCGTCAAAGCCTATGCTCACGGTAAAATACTGCTCCATGGTGTTGGGATCGGTAGAGGCATCGGCTGCGACAAAGGTCACCTTGCCGGTAAGGGAATCAAAAATCCGCGGATTGAGAGCGGTTATCGTAACATCAGCAAGCTGGCCGATGTGGACATGCGAAATGTCCTGGGGCATGACCCGAACCCGCATTTCCAATTCTGCACCCAAGGGAACGATCTCGCCAAGTACTTCGCCAGCCTGGGCGACACCGCCGATGGTGGTGAGAATTGATCGTAGCAATGTTCCCCGCGATGGCGATTTTATCTCGGTATTTTCCACCACCGCCTTCACCGCTTTGTACTGATCACTAATCTGTCCCAGTTCGCCCAGAACTTCTGTCAAACGTCCGGACGTGGTTCTTTCATCATTATGCTTGACCAGGTTAAACTGCTCACGAGTTTCTTCAATCTCATTGCTGGTGGAACTGTATTCCGATTGCACCGTGGCCAGTTCTCCATTGGCGGTGAGTAGCTGGTTTTCGATCTCCCAACCCTGCTGGCGGGCGATGTGCCCTTCCCTCACCAGCGCCTGTGCCGATGAGTGTTGTTTTTGCAATAGCAGAACCTGTTTCGAGATACTGGCAATGCGCCGCCTCAGACCGTCCTTCCTTTTTTGCAGTGCTTTGATTCTTTGCGTCAATGCAGCCAACTCGGCCGTGATTGCCCGGCGACCGGTTTCAAACTCGCGTTCCTGTTCCAGCCATACCGCATCAATGATTTTCTCGCCGTCGCCATCTGAGGAACCAAAGCCACCTTTTGTCAGTCTGGCGTTGGTGTCATTTGAAATTCCGCGCAATTGAAAATTTGCGAACTTTACCGCGGAGCCGTCAACGGCGTACTGCTTTTCAGCCTCAAGACGCTGTTTCAGCGCAAGAAGTGTTGATTGCCTCGCCTTCAATCTGGTCAATTCCGCCTGGTCTGTCGCCGGATCCAGTTCAAACAACACCTGACCGGCTTTCACCAGATCACCCTCGCGCGCATGAATGGCCACGACGGTGCCACCTGTACGGTGCTGCAAGACCTTGTTCTTGCCTTTCGACACTGCCGACCCCTGCGCCACAATTGCTGATCCCAACGGTGCTAACAGCGCCCAAATTACAAAAAGTGCCAGCGCGCCAAAGACGATCTTTCTACCCATGCCGACAAGGTCGGCTGGTTCTGTCTGGATATCTTCAAACCAGGTACGCTCTTTGGTATCAGCTTCCATTGTCACTAACCTACGCAGCCGTTTCGGTATTCACACCAACATTCCGATCAACCCGATTGATGACAGAGCGTTGGTGATACTCTGGATCATGTTTGGCCGCATCTTGGCCGTTGTCGGCTCTTGCAACAGCAGTTTGTGCTGTCGATGCTTCCGGCCTCTTCAGCGCTTCGGCGCGGCCGTTTATGATCCGCAGGGTCCTGTCAGCAATTTTTAAAACCGATGAACGCTGCGAGACAATTATCACCGTTGCGCCGCGTTTCTTGGCTATGACAAGTGCTTTAAACAGCATTCCTTCGCCCGACTGGTCCAGATGGGCATTGGGTTCATCAAGGATGAGTACTTTCGGATCACCATAGAGCGCCCGTGCAAGGGCAATATTCTGCTTTTGGCCCATTGAGAGATCAAAATCCCCCATACCGACCACCGATTGATACCCTTTGGGTAAACCAAGGATAATCTCGTGAACACCGGCGGTTTGGGCCGCCCGATAGACTTCCTGCTCGTCAAAATCGATATCAAATCGCGCAATATTCTCGGCAATGGTGCCGGGGAACAGATTGATTTCCTGGGCAACGTAACCAACATTGCGCCCCCACTGTTCGGTCGGCCATTGATCATACTGGGCATCGTCCATCAACAATTCACCGGTGGTCGGGCGAAGGGCACCAGCCAGCATGCGAACAAGGGTGGATTTACCTGCTCCAGATGCCCCCACAATTGCGATAATCTCACCGGGATTTGCCGACAGGGAGATATTGTTGACAATTCGGGTTCCTGGCGCGGCCCCTTCGGGAACGTAAATCAGATTTTTTGCCAGCAGGTGGCCCGCCGGCTCGGGCAGCATGGCGCGCGCTGCAAGTTTCTTTTCCGGACCAACCAGTTCTTCCACATTCTTGTAAGATGCGATCGATTTGGTTATCTGCTCCCAGCTACCAATTACCTGTTCAATTGGGCCAAGAGCTTTGCCGGAGATCATGGAAGCCAGAAAAATTTTACCGCCGGACATGTCGCCGGCAAGCACAAGATATGCGCCCCAGCCCATGATCGACACCTGCAATATCTGACGAAATGCCTTGCTCAAAGAATAGAAAACAGCGGATTTGCTGGAGGCATCTTCTGCTGCGTTAAGCGCGCTTGCTGTCCTGCGGCCCCAAAGGGTGATAAAATTCGGCAGCAAGCCAAGCGAACGAACATCTTCGCCTCTGGAGAAGGCGGATTGCGCAAAACCGATTGCTTCGCTGTCCATTTCGCGGCTTTTGGTGCGGCTTCGTTCTGTCAAAACGCCATTGAGATAGCTGAACATTGCCATTGTCAGAATGCCCACCAGCGTCACCAGAAAAATTGACCAGTGAACGAGGAATAACAACAGCAGGAAAAATGGTATGAAAGGCACGTCAAACAGACCGATCACGGTTCTGCTTGAGAGAAAGGTTCTGACGGTTCCATAGTCACGCAGATAGCGCGACGTTGCCATTGACGTTTGGGGAAAATTGGCAAATCGGGCGAATAACTTGTCCGAGACATTGACAGTATATTTGGCTGCCAGACGCTGGGAGATTTTGGTTCTGACCGTTTCGGCAACCCCGTAAACCACAAGGGCAAAAATCGCGATCATGGAGATAAAGAACAGAGTCGATTTGCTGCCTGAGCTCAACACCCGATCATAGATTTGCAACATATGAAATGACGGTGCGAGAACCATCAAATTGGTTATTGTGGAAAATATGATCAGGGCACGTAAATGCGACGCATATGTTCTTACAAAGGACTCAACAGCAGACATACTAAACTCCATACCAGTCGAATTCATAACAGGTGTATGGTTAAATTTTAGTGTATTGTCTGTCTCTCGAGGTATTCGATTTAGGCGCGGATTGCATTTATCACGATGTAGCTGCCCAAAATCAGCAGGGAGATGAAGAAGACACGGCGAAACAGTTTTTCCGACAAGCCTTTTCGCACCCGCTGACCAAGGGTCATGCCGGCGATGGCAGGTATCAGCGCGAGAGCCGATAATAGGCCATGTTGAGAGGTCAACAAACTGTGCGATTGCAGCGCCAAAGCAAGAGCCACGGTCGAAGCGGTGAACAAAATTCCCATGGCTTGAACAAGCGCATCCCGTGACAGCCCTATTGCCTGAAGAAATATCACGCCTGGCACGACAAATGCACCTGTCATGCCGGTCAGGACACCGTTTGCCGCACCAAGAAGCGGTCCAGCCCAGATTTCATGCCGCGGTTTGATCACCGGGTTGAAACCGGCCAGATTGACTGCTGCATAAAGAACCAACAGGGCACCAAGCAGCGCCGACAGTAGCGACATATCCACCCGGCCAAGCGCCTGCGAACCGACCCAGACCATGGCAGTGGCGAATAGTAAAAACGGCCATATACGGCGCAGGATTTCGATCGCCCGGCCACCGGCGATAGCTTGCCAAAGATTGGTGACAAAGGAAGGGACAAGCAGCAGCGCCATGGCGGTTGGCAAGTCAAGCACCGCGACCAGCAACCCCAGACTTACCGAGGGAAGACCGAGGCCAATAACCCCCTTGACCGTGCCGGCCAGCAGGAAAGTGCCAAGGACAGCAATCAAAACGAAAGGATCATTCATTGATCGACCATAGCGCCATCGCGACCAAATGATAGCGTCAGACCAAACGCCCCTGCTCCACCGCCGCCTCGATAAAACTGGCGAACAGCGGATGAGGATCAAACGGACGCGATTTTAATTCGGGGTGATATTGCACGCCAATGAACCAGGGATGATCATCGTATTCGATAGTTTCCGGCAACACACCGTCGGGCGACAGGCCCGAAAAACGCAATCCCGCCGCCTCCAACCGGTCCATATAGTCGATATTGACCTCGTAGCGATGGCGGTGGCGCTCGGAAATATTGGTCACGCCATAAATCTCAGCGATCTTTGTACCTTCTTTCAGCACCGCATTATAGGCGCCGAGCCGCATCGTGCCGCCCAAATCGCCGGAAGCCTGACGTTTTTCAAGCGCATTGCCTTTAAGCCATTCAGTCATCAACCCGACCACGGGTTCTTTGGGCTTTCCAAATTCAGAAGATCCTGCCTGGTCGATGCCAGCAAGATTACGCGCCGCCTCGATCACCGCCATTTGCATGCCGAAGCAGATGCCAAAATAGGGAATCTTGTGTTCGCGGGCAAAAGTGACAGCCTTGATTTTGCCTTCACTGCCGCGCTCACCGAACCCGCCGGGAACAATAATGCCATCGACCCGCCCCAGATGGGCCGCCGGGTCTTCCTTGTCGAAGATTTCTGACTCGATCCAACGCAGCCTGACCTCGACATTATTAGCTATGCCGCCGTGCTGCAGCGCTTCGGTCAGCGACTTGTAAGCGTCCTTCAACACCGTGTATTTGCCAACAATGGCAATCACCACATGGCCTTCAGGGTTATGAATCTTATGGGAAATCTCATCCCAGACTTCCATGCGCGGTTTGGGTGCCGGGTCAATATTGAAGGCGTTCAGCACTTCCTGGTCAAGACCTTCCCTGTGATAGGTCATTGGCACGTCATAGATTGATTGCGCATCAAGCGCCTGTATCACCGCATGCTCGCGCACATTACAAAACAATGACAGCTTGCGTCGCTCTTCCTTGGGTATTTCCCGGTCGGCCCGCACTAACAAAATATCTGGCTGAATGCCGATCGAACGCAGTTCCTTGACCGAATGCTGGGTGGGTTTGGTTTTTAACTCACCGGCGGTTGAAATCCACGGCATCAAGGTGAGATGGATATAAATACACCCCCCCCGTGGTAATTCGTTGCCTAGCTGGCGGATGGATTCAAAAAACGGCAGCGCTTCAATATCACCCACGGTGCCACCGATCTCGCAAAGCACGAAATCATATTCCTCATTACCATCAAGAACGAATTCCTTAATTGCGTTGGTAACGTGGGGAATAACCTGCACCGTTGCGCCGAGATAATCGCCGCGACGCTCCCGCGTGATGATATTTTGATAGATACGGCCGGTGGTGATGTTATCCTGCTGGTTCGCCGGACGTCCGGTAAAACGCTCGTAGTGACCAAGATCAAGATCTGTCTCAGCACCATCGTCGGTAACAAAGCACTCGCCGTGCTGATAGGGAGACATGGTGCCGGGATCAACATTGAGATAGGGATCAAGCTTGCGCAAACGCACTTTGTAGCCGCGTGCTTGTAAAAGCGCGCCAAGTGCCGCTGAAGCCAGCCCTTTTCCTAGTGAGGAGACCACGCCGCCGGTGATGAATATATATCGCGCCATGGGCCTGGACAATATCGTGATTCACCCAGGCTACGCCAGCTAAAAAACACCATACCAGCAATTAAATCGCCCCGCTTATGCCGGGCGGCATTGTTTGCAACCTGTCCGGGTGGGCTCTATTGCGAATCCGGTACCTTGTTTGAAGGTGCTTGTGGTTTGGGCTGCGGCAACTGGTCGAGTATTCCACTGCCGGTACCTTTTGGCAATTCGCCGTCAGTGGCCGGTGCCGGTTGCTGGCTCGCCGGGATATTTTCGAGAATATCGGTCGGACTGCCGTCAAACTTGGCCAGAACGCCGAGCGAAAGAGATGTAATGAAAAATGCTGCCGCCAAAATGCCGGTGGTTCTGGTCAGCGCATTGGCGGCACCGCGTGCCGACATCAAGCCGCCTCCACCGCCGCCCATACCCAGCGCACCACCTTCAGAACGCTGCAAAAGCACAACAGCGACAAGCGCCAGCACCACCATTAAGTGGATGACAATAATAACGGTCGAAATATTTTCCATGAGACTTTCCGCTTGTCCGTGTGACGGACCATTCAGCCAATGAAGATTAAAATGACGCGGCTTCATACATCATGCCGAGCCAAATTCCAATGAATATATTGCCATTGGTTGCCGTTAGTTCAAGGCTCGCATCAGCGCATTGCGCGATAGGCTTCGCAAATTCCCAAAAAATCTTCTGCCTTAAGGCTGGCGCCACCAACAAGCGCGCCATCAACATTGGCAATCGCCATCAGTTCGCCCGCATTGCCCGGTTTGACCGAACCGCCATAGAGAATGCGCATTGTCTCACCTTCCCCACCAAAGCGCGCCTTCACGGTCTGGCGGATAAAGGCATGCGCCTCCTCGACATCCTTTCCTTCCGGCACCAGGCCCGTCCCAATCGCCCACACCGGTTCGTAGGCAACAATGGTATTGGCCGAGGTTGCACCCTTGGGCACCGAACCGGCCAATTGTATACCCAGCACGTCAAGGGTTGTTCCAGCCCTTCGTTCGGCTTCCAATTCGCCGATGCAGATAACGGCCACAAGCCCGGCCCGCCATGCTGCCTGGGCCTTGGCATTGATATCAGCATCGCTTTCTCGATGATCGACCCGCCGTTCGGAATGGCCGACGATAACCATCGAACCACCGCAATCGGCGACCATTTCAGCCGCTATATCACCCGTGTGAGCACCCGACGGGTTGGCGTGACAATCCTGCGCACCGCACGAGATCGACGTACCCTCCAGCCACGAGGCCAGGGCCGCCAATACCGTTGCAGACGGAAACACTGCCATATCGACCTTGGTCAGCAATTCTAAATCGTAGCCTGCCACCAGTTCTCCAACCATCGATCGCGATGCGTTAGATCCATGCATTTTCCAGTTTCCGGCAACTATCGGTTTAATGTCAGGTGTCATCAATGCGGTCTTTCCTCGTTGTTGCCATTTGCCAGCTATGACTAATACCAAAGAAACTTGATATTGACCCATCTGATGATAGAAAAACCGTCTTCCGGCGAGGCGCAATTCGTGACTTGGTCTGGCCGACCACGAGCGAATTGCAACAAAGCCGGGGGGCGGTTTTTCATCACCAAAGGCCTGACATATTTGACGTTTGGTCGGCGTCGCGCCCGGCTCGTGGTACTGGTACCAGGTCGCCTTCCGCTCCTGTCCAAACATCAAATCTATTCAGGTCAGATGAGTCAATATCAAGTTTCTTTGGTATTATCACACTGAGACAACAAATCAATCACCCGGTGCTTGCGGCAGAGCGGCGCACTCTCTATTAGTATGCGCAAACGGGCTGGATCATATCCGGCCAACGAATACTTGCGTCTTGCCGGCGCCGAAAGGATTGAACAATCATGCTTGAGTTTCTACGCAGCAGTGTTAGCGGCTGGGTTGCCAAGATTTTTATCGGCTTGCTGGTCATCAGTTTTGGTGTCTGGGGCATCGCCGATGTGTTCCGCAACAACACAGGCGGCGCGGCAGTATCAGCCGGCGAAACCAAGGTTACCGCCTACGATTACAGCCTGGTTTACCGGCGGGCGCTCGATGCCATGTCACGGCAGTTTGGCACGTTGTTAACCCGCGAGCAGGCCCGCGCGTTGGGGCTTGATGCACGGGTGATGGGAGAGGTGATCAGCAGCGCGGTACTTGACGAAAATGCCCGCATCTTGAATTTGGGCCTTTCTGGAGAAACACTGGCGCGGTTGATAGGCGAGGATCCGACCTTTCGCGGCATTGACGGTAATTTCAGCCGCGAGCGATTTCAGCTGGCGGTGCGTAGTGCGCAGATGCGTGAAGAAGATTATATAAAAGGACGCAACCGGGTTGCCGTTCGCAATCAGATTTTTGAAGCGACCGCCAATGGCGACATATTGCCGAAGTCATTTTTTCAAGCTGCGGCGCTTTATACCAATGAAGAGCGCAAATTCAACTATCTGGTGCTGGATGAAAAAAATCTTGCCATTGATCCCAAGCCTCAAGCCGCCGATATTGAAAAATATTTTAACGACAACACGAAAGTCTACCAGGCACCTGAATACCGAAAACTCGCTATTTTGAAGGTGGAGCCGGCGGATATTGTCGACGGCATTGATATCGATGCTGAAACGGTCAAACAAGACTATGATAGCCGCAAGGACCGTTATTCCAAACCCGAACGTCGCCGCATTCAGCAAATTGTATTCAAGGACAAGGTCAATGCGCAAAAAGCGGCCAAGGATTTAGCCGATGGCGCTATTTATGAATCCCTGATTACCGAGCTGGGGCACAAAATTGAGGACCTGGACCTTGGTATGCTGGCCAAAACCGATCTGCCCGATCAAAAAATTGCGGACGCCGCCTTCGCACTGGAATTGAGCACCACAAGTGACGTGATCGATGGCACGTTTGGCCCGGTCATTGTCCGGGCGATCGAAATTGAGTCGGCGACAGTTACGCCATTTGAAGAGGTGAAGGAAACTATCCGAAAGGATCTGGCGCTGCGCAAGGCCACCGATGAGGTCATTGATTTGCAGGATTCAATCGAGGATCAGCGCGCCGGTGGTGCGACACTTGAGGAGATCGCTTCCAAATCCGGCTTGAAAATTCGGATAGTCGAGGCAATCGACAACTCCGGTGCAGGGCCGGACGGCGAGACTATTGGCAATGTTCCTGAATCCGTACAATTGCTGCGCGGCGCATTTGCTGCCGAAATTGGTGAGGAAACCGACTATCTCAATGTCGGTAGCGCGGGCTATGCCTGGTATGACGTTTTGGCGACGACACCATCGCGCGAGCGCACACTTGATGAGGTGCGCGAACGGGTGAATGCCGACTGGCGCAATGCACAAATTGCAACCTTGGTTGGTGAAAAGGCCACCAAATTGATGAAACGACTGCAGTCTGGAGAAACGATCAACGTTATCGCCACCGAGATCGGCAGCGAAGTCAAGACTTCAGATTTTCTCAAACGTTCCGGCAGCAGCGATACGCTGAACGCCAATGCGGTACGCGCCGGATTCTCCGGCAAGCAAGATCATGTCACGCTGGCCACCGGAAAATCGGCCGGTACCCAACTGCTGCTTACGGTCTCCGCGATCAAACAACCCGATAACGCTACTTTGCCCGACCAGGAAAAAACCTCCCTCAACCAGGCGGCTTCCAATGATATTCTTGAACAGCTTGTCGGTCAGTTGCGCACCCGTTATGGGGTCAGCGTCAATCAGAGCCTTATCCAGCTGGCACAAGCCCAGTAATGCAAGGCGCGTAATTTTCAGCAGGTCAAGTCAATGGAAGATTTAAAGCAGTTGATAGCGAAAGCGGCGGACAATATACCGCTCAACCAACAAGAGGCAGAGGCGGCTTTCAGCATTATGATGAGCGGTGAGGCGACACCATCCCAGATCGGCGGATTTTTGATGGCGTTGCGGGTGCGTGGCGAAACCGTCGACGAAATTAGTGGCGCGGTTAAATCGATGCGCGCCCGGATGCTTAAAGTCGAAGCACCGCAAGATGCGATCGATATCGTTGGCACCGGAGGCGATGCATCTGGTTCCTATAATATCTCAACTTGTGCAGCTATTGTCACCGCCGCATGCGGTGTTCCGATTGCCAAACACGGCAACAGGGCACTTTCTTCAAAGTCAGGCGCGGCAGACACCTTAAAAGCGCTTGGCATAAATATCGATCTGGATCCGGCAGCTATTTCCCGTTGCATTGAAGAAGCGGGGCTGGGCTTCATGTTTGCACCCGCCCACCATGCGGCAATGCGCTATGTCGGCCCGACAAGGGTGGAACTTGGCACCCGCACTATCTTCAATCTTCTCGGCCCGCTTTCTAATCCGGCCGGCGTAAAGAGGCAACTTGTCGGTGTATTTGCACCCCAATGGGTAAGGCCGCTGGCCGAGGTGCTAAAGCAACTGGGATCACAAAGAGTGTGGGTGGTCCATGGCGATGGCCTCGATGAGATGACTGTAACTGGCGAGACTCTGGTGGCCGAACTGAAAGACGGCAAGGTGCGTGAGGTTACCGTGACCCCCGGTGATGCCGGGCTTGGCATGCACGAATTTGAGCAGCTAAAGGGTGGTGATGCCGAACACAATGCGGCTGCCCTTAGGGTTGTGCTTGACGGCGGGCAAAATGCCTACCGCGATATTGTCTTGCTCAATGCCGCCGCATCGTTGATCGTTGCTGATAAGGTAACAAATCTTAAGGACGGCGCCAAAATGGCTGCCGAGGCCATCGACTGTGGTGCAGCGAAGCGGGGGCTTGAAAAACTGATAGCCGTTTCAAATGCGGATCGGCCCGCATGAGCGATATCTTAAAGAAAATTGAAGGGTATAAGCGCCAGGAGATCGCGGCGGCCGAGGCGGCCTTACCCCTTGGCGAAATTAAAGCGCGGGTTGCAGATTGCAGCGCGACGCGCGGATTTGCTGCTGCATTGCAGCGAAAACATGGCGAAGGCCAGTATGGGTTGATTGCCGAGATCAAAAAGGCCAGCCCGTCCAAAGGACTGATCCGAGAGGATTTTGATCCGCCCTCGCTTGCCAGGGCCTATCAGAGCGGCGGGGCGGCCTGTCTTTCGGTTCTGACAGACACGCCTTCCTTTCAGGGTGCGCCGGAATTTTTGACCAATGCCAGAAATGCCACCGCCCTGCCCTGTCTGCGCAAGGATTTCATGTTCACCCCCTATCAGGTGTGGCAAGCCCGTTATTGGGGCGCCGACTGTATCCTGATCATCATGGCTGCGGTCAATGATGCGGAGGCGATGGCGCTTGAGGAGGTGGCCATCAATCTCGACATGGACGTGCTGATCGAGGTACATGACGAAGAAGACCTTGAACGGGCACTCAAACTTTCCTCGCCATTGATGGGCATTAACAACCGCAATCTCAAGACATTTGAAACCAGCTTGACCAACTCGGAAAGACTGGCAACAATGGTTCCCGACGACCGGCTGCTGGTCAGTGAATCGGGCCTGTTTACCCCTGATGATCTGGCCCGCATGAGCCGTGCCGGCATCACCACATTCCTGATCGGTGAGAGCCTGATGCGGCAAAATGATGTCGCCAAAGCTACCGCAAATCTGCTAGCGCGCAGCAGCAGCGAAACGGCGGCCTGAATGAGCGGCAAACTCACGCATCTCGACGAAACCGGTGCCGCCAACATGGTAGATGTCGGCGACAAGGCCAGTTCGCCACGCGAAGCGGTCGCCACCGGCTTTGTCAAAATGAAGGCGCAAACTCTTTCGATGATCCTTTCCGGCGATGCCAAGAAGGGTGATGTTGTCGGCACGGCGCGCATTGCCGGCATCATGGCAGCCAAACGCACCCACGAACTGATCCCGCTTTGCCACCCATTGGCGCTCACATCAGTAAAAGTGGATATTAATGTCGACGAGGTGCTGCCAGGCTTGCAGATCACCGCTACTGCCCGCGTCGGCGGCCAGACCGGTGTTGAAATGGAGGCGTTGACTGCCGTCAGCATCGCTTGCCTTACCGTCTATGACATGGCCAAAGCCGTCGACCGCGGCATGGAAATTGGCGCCATTCACCTGATCAAAAAATCAGGCGGAAAATCAGGAACTTGGGTAGCTGGCGCTTGACGCTGCTGAACGGCGTAGCTTTCAGAAATTAGAGGAAAAACGACAGGCCATGCCCCTACTTCCCGTTGACGAGGCGCTTGCCACCATTCTTGCTGGTGCAACCGCCCTGCCCTCAGAAATTGTTTCCCTTCACCAGTCGGCCGACCGGATATTGGCAAATGACCTTGCGGCCAAAAGAACCCAGCCACCTTTTGCCGCCTCGGCCATGGATGGCTATGCCGTTCGCCATGATGATCTTGGCTCTGTGTCAACCGAATTGACCGTGGTTGGAAGCGCCGGTGCGGGGCACCCCTATGATGGGGCAATCGGCCAGGGCGAGTGTATTCGCATTTTTACCGGCGCGCCGGTGCCGGACGATGCGGACACGATCATCATTCAGGAGGATACCGACCGTGACAGCGAAAGCGCGCCGGTTGTAACCATTTTGCAAGCGGCAAAAAAAGGCGCTTATGTTCGCCCGGCCGGCCTTGATTTTCAAACCGGTGAAACATTGCTGGTTCAAGGCAGGGCGCTCGACCCGGCTGCACTGTCGCTGGCCGCCGCGATGAATCACGCTAAAGTTTCGGTGGTGCGGCGACCAAGGGTGGCAATTGTCGCGACCGGCGATGAGCTGCTGCCGCCGGGTTCCAGGGTTGGCGCCGGGCAGATTATTGCCTCCAATGCCTATGGTGTCGCCGCGCTGGTGCAAAAACATGGTGGCGAGGCGATTGATCTGGGCATTGTGCGCGACACCGATGCGGCCCATAAAATGGCCTTTGAAGAAGCAATAAAGCAACAGGCCGATGTTCTGGTGACCCTTGGCGGGGCTTCGGTTGGTGAACATGATCTGGTGCAAAAGGTGCTTTTGGCCATGGGTGCTGAAATCGGCTTCTGGCGCATCGCCATGCGGCCTGGAAAGCCACTACTGTTTGGAACTTTGCCTTCGGGCGAAGGTGCCATGCGTTTTTTGGGATTGCCGGGAAATCCGGTATCAAGCCTGGTTTGTTCGTTGATTTTTTTGCAACCGCTCATCACCACACTGGCAGGTCGGGCATATGATGCGGCGACACAGACCTGCATCCTTGGCCGCGATCTGAAGGCGAATGACCGCCGGCAGGACTATTTGCGCGCCAGCCTTTCAACCAATGATGCCGGGCGAACCACCGCGACAGCCTTTGATCTGCAGGACAGTTCGGTGCTATCGCTTATGGCGCGCGCCGATTGTTTGATCATCCGCCCGCCCAATGCACCCGCTGCCGTGGCCGGAGACTGCTGCAATATCTTGCGGGTTTAGCCTATTTCCATCGGAATGATTTTGCCGTCTTTGATGGTCACAGTGCGGTCCATTTGGGCTGCCAACGCATGGTTATGCGTGGCAATCAGCGCGGCAAGACCTGAAGCACGGACAAGACCGGTCAGCGCTTTAAACACATAGTCCGCCGTTTCAGGATCGAGATTTCCTGTCGGCTCGTCGGCAAGCAGCAATTTGGGTCCATTGGCAACAGCCCGTGCGATGGCGACCCGCTGTTGTTCCCCGCCTGAAAGCTCGGCCGGGCGATGGCTTGCCCGTTGGCCGATGCGCAAATAATCGAGTAACTCGGCCGCGCGTTTATTTGCCTCCGCCTTGGCTAGACCCGCAATCATCTGTGGAACAACGACATTTTCAAGGGCGGTAAATTCCGGCAACAAATGATGAAACTGGTAGATAAAACCGATATCGACCCTTCTGGTGCGGGTGCGTTCGTCGTCGTTCATCTGGCCACAGGCCTTTTCGCCGATATAGACCTCACCGCCCGAGGGCTTTTCCAGCAGTCCCGCAAGGTGCAGCAGAGTGGACTTTCCAGCCCCCGAAGGCGCTACTAACGCCACAAGTTCACCGGCATGCACCGCAAGTTCCGCACCGCTCAACACCTCGAGTATATGGTCTCCTGAACCATATTGCTGACAGGCACCCTCAAGCCGCAATATTGGCGCATCTTTCTCACTCATAGCGCAACGCCTCTACCGGATCGAGCCGGGCCGCACGCCAGGCTGGAAACAAGGTCGCCAGCAACGAGAGTGCCAGTGCCATAATTACCACCACGGTGGTCTCGCGAAGGTCCATGTCGGCGGGCAACTGACTGAGGAAATAAAGTTCCGGATTAAAAAGAGCAACGCCGCTCAACCAGGAGAAGAATTGGCGGATATTTTCCACATTCAGACAGACAACCACGCCCAGGATCACACCGGCAATGGTGCCGACCACGCCAATCGCCGCACCGGTGATAAAGAATATCCGCATCACCGCGCCGCGTGTAGCGCCCATGGTGCGCAAGATGGCGATATCACGGCCTTTGTCCTTAACCAACATGAACAGGCCGGAAATAATGTTCAGTGCCGCCACCAGCACAATCAATGTCAAGATCATGAACATCACATTGCGCTCAACCTCGAGCGCCGAAAAGAACGTTACATTGAATTCACGCCAGTCGACCAACTGCATCTGCCGCTCACCGGCAATTTCGACAGCGTCGCGCAGGGTGCCCACTTTGTCCGGGTCATCGACATAGACCTCAATGAGGCTCGCCCTTTCTTCACTGTTAAAGTAAAGCTGTGCCTCCGCCATCGGCATATAGATATAGGCGGCATCAAACTCCGACATGCCAATCTTGAAAATTGCGGTAACCGGATAGGATTTCACCCGCGGCGTAACCCCGAGAGGGGTTATGTTGCCTTCTGGTGATATCAAGGTGATACGGTCCCCAAGAGCAAGGCCAAGGTTTTCGACCAGTCCGATACCAACGGCAACACCACCGCCATCATCAAATCCCTGAAGCGAGCCCAGCAATACGTTCTTCGATACCGCTGTGATCTTCGCCAGGTCTTTCCCACGCACGCCGTGCACCCGCGCACCCGTGCCGCCTTTACCCCCAGAGGCCAGCACCTGGCCTTGCACCAGCGGCACCGCATAGGCGACACCGTCAACACCCTCAATGCGCTTTGCGACCTGTGAATAATCGGTCAGTTCCGATCCGATCGGGTGGACAATCAGGTGGCCGTTGATGCCCAGAATGCGATCAAGCAATTCACCGCGAAAGCCGTTCATCACCGCCATAACGATAATCAGTGTCGCGACGCCCAGCATAATACCGACGAAAGAAAACCCGGCAATTATCGAAATGAAAGTTTCTTTGCGCCGCGCCCGCAAATAGCGCAACGACACCATCCATTCGAACGGAGAAAAAGGTGTTGTGCTGTGCTTTGGCATACTGACTGGCGGGATTTGGGGATTCTCGATTACGTCCATTACCGGGTGCCCGCTCCGCCTAAATGGTCAGCCACAGCATCCAAAGACATGTTGAGCCGCTCTCCGCTTGCCCGCATTTTCACTTCAACCTGTCCATTTGCCAGTCCCCGCGGGCCGACAATCACCTGCACAGGCAAGCCGATGAGATCCATACGGGCAAACTTGCCGCCCGCTCGTTGGTCGGTATCATCGTAAAGCACGTCAAGTCCGGCATTTTCAAGACGCTGGTAAAGCGTCGTGCAAGCCTCATCGGTTGCCGCGTCACCCGATTTGAGGTTGACCAGGCCAATATCAAACGGAGCGACCGAGGAAGGCCAAATGATGCCGTTTTCGTCATGACTTGCTTCGATTATCGCACCAACCAACCGGCTTGGGCCGATACCGTATGAACCCATATGCACCGGTCGTTCGACCCCGTCAGGTCCGGCAACCTTGGCTCCCATGGCTTCGGAATATTTGGTGCCGAAGTGGAATATGTGGCCAACCTCGATGCCGCGCGCGGCCAAGCGATCACCTGCTGCAACTTTTTGCCATTCTGTCTCATCATGCATTTCATCGGTTGCAGCATATGCTGCAGTCCATGAGGAAACTATCGAGCGCAGTTCTTCCTCATCGTCGAAATTCACATCCTCCGGCGGTATGGGAAGATCAAGATAGTTCTTATGACAAAACACTCCGCTCTCGCCCGTATCGGCAAGAATGAGAAATTCATGGCTCATATCGCCGCCTATCGGTCCGGTCTCGGCCCGCATCGGGATCGCCTTGATACCCAGACGGTCAAATGTGCGCAGGTAAGAAACGAACATGCGATTATATGCCACCCGTGCCCGTTCGGCATCGAGATCAAAGGAATAGGCATCTTTCATCAAGAATTCGCGGCATCGCATAACCCCGAAACGCGGCCTGACCTCATCGCGAAATTTCCACTGGATATGATAGAGATTAAGCGGCAGATCCTTATAGGATCGCACATAGCCACGGAAAATGTCCGTCACCATCTCCTCATTGGTGGGGCCATAGAGCATGTCGCGCTCGTGGCGATCGGTAATACGCAGCATTTCCTTGCCATAGGCATCATAGCGGTCGCTTTCGCGCCACAGATCAGCCGACTGGATCGTTGGCATCAATATCTCGATTGCGCCGGCGCGATTTTGTTCCTCACGCACGATACTCTCGATTTTACGCAACACCTTAAGGCCAAGCGGCAGCCACGAATAGATACCCGCCGACTGCTGGCGAATTAGTCCCGCCCGCAACATCAAACGGTGCGAGACAATCTCTGCTTCTTTAGGCGTTTCTTTCAAGTTGGGGAGAAAATATTTTGATAGATACATCGACTTCGAACCTGATTTTGGTCTGCTTAGAATCACCGAAAAAGATCATAGATGGACCGGGTTCACAATGACACAGAAGATAAAATCGGCACCTTTGACACCGTTTAGCCTCCCGCAGTCAAAGGGCTTATATAGGGCACTGAGATATTATTGTGAATTAAATTTCCTTTGTGATGAAGCGTGGTCCTTTGAAAAGTCCCATTTTGTGGATTAATCGACTAAATTCAATGCAATTTGCAAAAAAATCGAAAAATTTGATGACAGTTTACGATGTGCAGTTTAAACTCCGTGCAAAACAAGGGACAGTCAATGTTCCGGATTTCGTGGTCTATGTCTTGGGAGGATAAGGTCGAGGCGAATTTTCGCTGCGGCAGTTTAACGGATGAAATTCGTTAAGTTGAACAGGCCTTTGGGCGCGGAACTTTGATTGCAGGGCGTTTGCCCTGTTTTTTTTGTCGCACACGAATGACCAAATTGAGCGGAGTTTGTCTTGATGTAGCCAAGAGCCTCCTCTGAAAGCCATTTCCAATAATGGTGATTGTTTTCAGTTTGTCGGTCTGGCGAGCGGTGCTGGTGTGTAACCAGTGAAGTTGGACTTCCAAAATCGCTGTCACATAGCGACCCATGCGCATCAGACCAGCTTGCAACGACTTTCGGTGGGCAGCGGTTCGTATTGCGCGCCACATAAAGATGACATTTTTACGAGATTTATGAAGCGCGTATCAGCCAGCTTTGGCATAGTTCCGCAAGGTGACTTCGGTCTGCTTGCCGACGCTTTCGATATGATCGGCCAGATCCAGCGCTTTCTTTTCATCGTGTCTCATGCATGCTGCTTCCAGTTCGAACACCAACTCCCGCAATCGAAGTGCGCCAAAAGTTGCAGCACTCGAACAAAGGGCGTGCGCGTGGTGTTTCAAATCGTCCATGTCTTTGGCATTCGCTGCAACCGCGATGCTGTTATAACGGTCGCGCGCGTTGGCAATAAAGTCGTCAATCAGTATTGGTACCAGCTCCGGATCGGTGTCCTCACCGAGTTGAACAAGTATGGAATGATCCAGTAAAGGCTCTTCGGCAAGCAAATCACGGTCGAAAGCCGCGATATCCTCTGCTGCATGAGGCACAGCCGCAGGGGTTGGCGCCGCGGCTTCAACATCTGCCGATTGGCTTGAATGATCGAGTTGCGACACTGGTGGTTCGGCAGCCGCCGCGTTAGCGACAACGGCGTCATTTGCCTCTTTCGCCGGTTGCTCTTCACTGTCGCCCGCCACCCATTTGCCAACAATGCCTAGCAGTTTGATTTTATCGATCGGCTTGGTGGCATAATCATCCATCCCCTGTGTCAAGCCGGCCATTTGCTCTTTGCTCATGGCATGTGCGGTAAGCGCGATGATCGGAATTGCCGCCGCCCGTCCCGGCAATTTACGGATCTCGGCGGTTGCGGCCGTGCCGTCCATGATCGGCATGCCGATATCCATGAGCACCGCATCATATTCCGTTTCCTGCACCGCTTTGACAGCCTGCAACCCGTCTGTGACGACATCCAGTTCATAGCCGGCCCGCTCAAGCATGGCGCGTGCGACCATCGCATTGGTTGAGTTATCTTCCGCCATCAGCAGCCGGTGTTTGCTGCCATCGGCCTTGCGGGGCGCAAGCAAGGGCATAATAGCTTCCTGCTTTGCCGGAATTTCGGCTTGTGAAACCTCCAAATCGACGTTGAACCAGAAGGTACTACCACCAAGATCATTGGATTTCACGCCGATCTCGCCACCCATCGCTTCGACGATCTGCCGGCTGATCGCCAGACCCAAACCCGTTCCTCCATCTTTGTGCTGATAGTTGGGGTTCACTGTCTTGAAGCGTTCGAAAACTTCATCAAGCTTGGCCTCGGGAATGCCAATACCGGTGTCTACCACATAAAATGAAAGTCGGGAGCGACCGTCTACTGGTTCGCCAATTTCGGTCCTGATGGTTACAAAGCCCTCTTCGGTGAATTTCAAGGCATTGCCGGCCAGATTGATCAAAACCTGTCGCATACGTTCGGTGTCACCTTTGACATTAATTGAATGATCACCGTCGAATTTTGTGTTGATTTTCAACCCCTTCTTTATCGCTACAGGGGAAAGAATATCAACAATGCCCTTGACCAGAGAACTGGGGTTAAGATCGACAACCTCCAGTTCCATATGGCCTTCTTCGAATTTTGAGTAGTCGAGTATGTCGTTAATTATACGCAACAGACCGTGGCCTGAATCGACCCCGGTATCGACGAGTTCGCTCTGCTCGGCATCCAGTTCGGAATCCTTCAACAGGCTGAGAATACCCAAAACACCGTTTAACGGCGTGCGAATTTCATGGCTCATCATGGCGACGAAATTGGTTTGCGCCCGGGTTGCCGCCTCGGCCTGTTCCTTGGCTTCAATCAGTGCATTCTCGGCCGCTTTTTGCTCCGAAATATCGCGGGCAAATCCGATGACGAGCGGGCCATCATCACTGTCGGCGACCTGGATCGACAGTTCCATTATAAATTCACTGCCATCGGCCCGCAGTCCCGGCACCTCGATACGCTGGCCAATAATATCGCTGATACCGCTTTCGGCAAAACGGCGTAGACCGTTTATGTGTTTTTCACGATGCTTATGGGGAACCAGAAGGTAGGCAAGCTCCTTGCCGAGAATATCGCTGCGGCGGTATCCGAATTGAACTTCGGCGGCGGGATTGAAATCAAGAATGTTGCCCTTAACATCAATAATGATAATCGAATCACTTGCTGCATCAATGGTCTTTCGGGTTAGTTCCTCGCTTTTGCGCAGCGAGATTTCCCGTTCCTTGAGTTCGGTTATGTCGATGCGGAAACCAACGGTATAGCCGTTCGGGGTGACGCGCTCGATGATGCGCACCCAACTACCGTTATCAAGCAATTGTTCCACGGCTCCCGAGGGATTTCGATGCTGGTGCAGCCGCTCGGCAATCCACTCCTCCTCGCGTCCGATTGCATCGCTATACTGGCCCCGCTCCAGTCCCTTGCGTATCAGGTCCTCAAATTGTATGCCCGGCACCATGAAGTCGGCACTTTGCTTGTAGATTTCCCTATAGCGGTCGTTAAACAACAGCAATCTATCGTTTTCGTCGTAAAGCGCAAAGCCATCGGGCAAAACCCCGATCGCGTCGATCAATCGGCTTTCCGCATCACGGGCTTCACGCTCGGCGAGTTTTTGGTAGGATATATCACGCACAACTCCGGTGAAGCGGCGCTCTCCTGCAAGCCACATCTCGGAAACGGCGAGGTCTATGGGAAATTCACGCCCGGAGCTGTGCCTTGCCATCACCTCTCGGCGCTGGCCAATAATCTTGGCGTTGCCGGAAAGCAGATAATTTTGGATGTAGCCATCGTGTTTGGCGGTATAATCAGCACCGGTCAGGATCGATACATTCCGGCCAATCAACTCGTCATGGCTGTAGCCGAACATCTTGGAAACGGCCGGATTGACATCGAAGATAATACCGAGGTCGTCGATAGAAATGACGCCGTCGACGACCGTTTCGAAGATCGCACGAAAACGCATCTCACTGTCGAGCACTTTTGCCTTAAGGCTCTCGATTTCGTTCATATTCTCGGTTTCGTTCACCGGCATGGGTCGTGCTTTCTATTAATGTCAGTGTATCGATTGCGTAATATCGTAGCCTGTGCGGCCTCACACCAGCTTAGATAATTGCAAAGCTCCCGTTGGCGAGTGCTGTTGTTGAAAATTACAATATATAGGTGAATTGTTGCATATCTGGTTTAGATGACAAAGATATTAATCGCGCCGACGTTTTGACACATTCTCAACACCGGTTGTGATCGACCAAATCGATTGCTCCAAGATGGCGAAACGGGCAGAGGCTTTGCCTTGCCGGTCCGCCCCACTTACCGCAGTAACCAAGCCAGGGAGCGATTGGCAGGTCTGGCGGGTAAATGGGGCGGAAGCTTGCTACGCCAAACTGATCCGTTTTAGTCACCGACAAAACCAATCTAGGGAGCAATTAGCAGGTCGGGTCAGCAAGCGAACGGATGTTTACGTTGCTGTTGGCGTAGGAGAGTTGCAGAGGCCTCAGTTCCGCAATGGATGAAGATGAAAACCGGGGTGTCTATATGACGAAGATGTCGGCAGTGCCTTGATCATCGAATGTCATATCGTACCAACCCTCCAGTTCAACGGTATTGATGTAGGTGCCCGCCAGCAAAACCGAGATGATTGTTCCGCTATCAGAGTTGGCAAACTGGACATTGTCTTGCAGGCTTTCACCAGGGTCGACAAGGGCGCTGAAGTCGAGAAAGTCGTCGAGAGAAAAGTCGGTAATGACGTCGAACCAGCGCTGGTCGCCATTGCCACCAACAATATCTTTGCCGGCCCAGTCATAGGTATCACTGCCAACGCCGCCGGTCATGATATCGTTGCCACCAAGGCCGCGAAAATAGTCATCGCCCTGGCCGCCCTCAAATGTATTGTCGCGCTTGTCTCCTTTAAACCTGTCGTTAAAATCGGAGCCGATTGCGGCTTCGACGCCCCAGACTGAATCGGTGCCCATACCATTGATTTTATGGCTGTGCAGATTGACGTTAACGTAGCGATTGGCATCCGATAAATCGATGGTGTCAAAACCTGAACCGCCAACATATTCATCAGTGCCCGATCCGGCTATGAAGAGGTCGTCGCCGGAATCGCCGTGCACAAGGTCATTACCTGAACCGTCCACCAGGATGTCATTACCCTTGCCACCGCGCAGTTCGTCACTGCCCGAGCCGCCGTGCAACTCGTCATTGCCGGAGTTACCCCACAGCTTGTCGTTACCATTGTCGCCCGACACATAGTCATTGCCGGCCATGCCATAGGCTTCATCGGAGCCATTGCCGCCAAAGATCGTGTCATCCTCGGTGGTGGTTGGTGCAGGAGAGGATTCAGGGACCAATGCATTGGTGTTGGTGGTTCCAAGATCCAGGCGGAAGACCACATCGTCATAATCATTGTCGCCACCACCACGCAAATCTTCAAAGCCAAGCATGATATCGCCGCTCACCGTGTTCAGTTGCCCGACCACGTGCAGATAATTATCTGGATTGGGACTATAGTCGTTTGAGGGATCGGTAGCTGAATGATAGATGTCATAGCCGTACTGGCTGCGAACGGGGATCGCCGCATCGCTCGCCTGGTCCACATGCCACAGGGTCAGTGCGTTGTCGGTGAGCACGTTGCCGGCCTCGCCGGCAGCATTGCGCAATTCGAATGTTGCCTGCGTATCCGACAGCATGTCGCGGTTCAGACTGGAGATGCCGTAGCCGTTGCTGACCACGAAGAAACCCACTTTGTCACCGGCCTGGAAATCGATATCGATCGAACTTTCACCCGGAATCAATTCACCGCCGCTACCGACCCTGGAAGAATTGGGAAACAATATCTGTACATTGGAAACCGTGCCATCTTCGCCAATATTGTACATGCCGAGCGCGTTGCGATAGCCGGCGCCTTCGTTGATGAAGACAATCGAAGATTGGCGATCTTCCACGATGGTGAAATTGCCCAGATCGGCATACTTCGGCCCACCGCCACCATAAAGTATGTCATCGCCGTTTTCGCCCTTTAGATAGTCATCACCGCTACCGCCGTAGACCAGATCGGAGCCGCTACGGCCGTAGAGCTGGTCTTCGCCGCCTTTGCCGGAGAAAACCTCCGAGCGGGACGTGCCATAGAGTGTGTTGTCATTGCCATTGCCGAATATCGGCGAGTAGTTTTTATCAGTATCAACAGTCATGAGTTTTTATCCTTTGTATCCTGGACCGGGATCACGGCGCTAGAGCATGATTAGGGAACACGCTTTAGAGTGATCGCCAGAGTGATCGCCGGACCAGGAATCGAGTGTACGGTGAATAATTCGCCTACCAGCAAATGCCGGAATAGCTGCTGCTCTCTTCCGGGGCAGCATATTTGGAAAACGCCAATATCGGTGTTTCGGACGACTTGCCTGGTAGCTTGCGTATCTCTTTTGCCGCCTCAAGGCCGTTCTTTACCGGCAAATTAAGGTCCATCAGAATGAGATCGAAATCACCGCTACGGGCGAGTTCGATTGCCTCTTGACCATCGGCCACTTGTTCAACCGCAAAGCCGGCTTTCTCCAACATGATGCGCGTCACCTTGGCCACCACATGCTCGTCTTCGGCGATCAACACCCGCGGTGTTTCCGCCAAACCTGCCCATTTACTCATGGCATCGACCAACTGGCTTTTGTTTGCCGGTTTCGGCACATAACCATCGATGCCGGACTGGCGTGCCAGCGGCCACACATCCCAATTGCCAAAGAGGCGAACCAGATCGATCACCTGGACCGAAGTGTTGCGGCCGCGCACTGCTTGACGGAATTCATTGGTCTTGTGGGAAACAACCACCACACTCGCGTCATCCATGACTTCGCCGGCGCTGTCACAGCGAAATTGACTCATGATTTTGACGAAGTTGCGAAATTCGTTGCTTTCGTGCTTGATGTGCTCAAGCTGATGGGCGATCTGTGAATCGTCCGTCAGATTTGGATCGTAGAACTTCACGCTATAGCCTTGCACATAAAGACTTGCCATGATGCGCAGTACCGGACTTTCTCTAAGATCATCGGTATCGGGCTTGAAGGTAACTCCAAGGAATCCGATAGTTCCGTTTTGCGGGCAATCTTTCTTAGCCAATTCAACAGTGTGAAGAATTTGCGCACTATTGCTGTCTAAAACATTCGACAGGATCGGCAGACTTACGTCTTTCGATTGCGCCAGATGCATGATGCCGCGCACATCCTTGGGCAGACACGAGCCACCAAACGGTGCTCCTGGCACCATATAATATGGTGAGATGTTGAGTTTGGTGTCCTTAACGAAGATGTCCATGACTTCATGGCTGTCTATGTCGATGGCCTGGCTAAGACGACCGATTTCATTGGCAAAGGAGACCTTTACCGCGTGCCAGCTATTGTCGACATATTTCACCATCTCGGCGATTTCGAGCGTGGTGTGTATGGTCTCGAGACCAAGCGTCTTGTAGATGGCGTCAAGCGGCCGGGAGCTGGCCACATCGAAGGCGCCGATAACGGTTTTTGGAGGCTCGCGAAAATCGTCGATGGCTTTGCCTTCACGCAGGAATTCGGGGTGGAAACAGACGCCAAAATCCTTGCCGCAGGTCTTTCCCGAAGTGCTTTCCAGTATTGGCAAAAGTGCATTGCGCACGCTTCCCGGGGGCACGGTCGAACGGAACACCACCACATGGTAGCGGGCAAGCGTTTTCAGTGCCGCACCGATTTCGGCGCAAACCTGCTTGAGGTAGATCAAATCACAGCCGCCATTATCATCGCTCGGCGTACCGACGCAAACGATCGACATGTCAGTAGCGTGAATGACTTTTTGGGCTTCCCGCACCGTGGTGAAGACCCCCTCCCGCGTGGTGTCGCCAATGAGAGTGTCTAGGCCGGGCTCGACCATCGGTGCCTTGCCGGCGTCAATACGGCTGCATTTATCCGGATTGGCGTCGGTGCCGACTACCATAAAATTTGAATCGGCCAGGCACGCACCGGTAACAGCGCCGACATAGCCCAGACCAAATATACCCACTCGAGGATAATGGTGGGTTTCACCACCCTTTAGCCCCGATGCAGGGGTCTCGTTCTCAATTAGTTTTAGCATGATTAATCTCCGTTGATGAATTCGTTTGATGCCAATAGGAATGCAGGAACTGTGCCAAACTCAAAACCTAATGAAAACAAAGGGTTACATATATTTACTTGGGAATACTTGTCAGATTGACGAGCGAATTGACGACAGTGTCGATTTGACAAATCAGTTCGGCATCAACCGATAAACAACCGTTGTGCAAAGCCGATACTGGGCACCGTGATAAGTTCGGAATAAACCAGCACGCTGATGACCAGCAAACAGACATAAACAATCATCACATATTTGGCGAAATAGTTGCGATAGACATTGATCCAGCCAAGTCCTTCCTTGGTCGACTGGTTTCCCCGGTTCGACCATTTCTGCTTGGACAGATGAAACAGGCAATAGACCTTCACCGCTGCATTGAACAGTTGGTTGAAATAGAGGATGAAGGGATAGCTGATATCGACTTCCCGACTGAAAGTGTAGAGCACCAGCGACAACAGCATTCGCGTGGTCATGATGAAAATCACATAGGAGATCAGATAATCTGGCGAGTGTAGCCAGGAGGCAAGCATGGCCAGAACCGGACTGACCAGCATTGTCCACATGGCGATGCGCTGATCGACGATGCACCACCAGATAAACCAACCGACCTTGCGCGGACCGAGAGCAATTGCCCGGGCGCCGTTTCGAAGCATATTTCCCGACCAGCGCCGGAAATTCTGCTTCATGCGTTCCAGTCCGTAGCCTTCAATATGCTCCACGGTATAGACGCAGGCATCGGGCACATAGAGCATTTTGGCATTCTGCAGCAGCATATAATACCAGGTGCTCTTGTCATCACCGGACAGAAACCGAAACTGCCCCCATAACCAGTGATCCAGGTGATCGGCTTCCAGCAGGCGAATGAGCCTGAGATTGGTTAAATGGCGTGCGCGGAACACCGACATACGCCCGGTGAGTGTTAATACCTTGGAAGACATTGCGTGACTGCCCATTGCAATGCGGCGCTGGACAAACCGCATGGTCAGCCAGCGTCGCACCCAGTCGGCACCATAGACGATGACTTCCTCATCGGTCGTAACCGCCTGCAATTCCGGATCAGCCTGGATAAGTGTAACGCATTTGACCACGCTGCCGGGGCCCAATATCGCATCACCATCCATAAAAACAATGGCGTCATCGGCATGGATTCCCGCCCTGTTCATGGCCCGAAGCACCAACCCGATCGCCATACGCTTGCCGGATTGGTTTTGCCTGATGATGGTGAAGGTCAAATCGAGATCGCTGGCAATCCGGCGCAACCGCCTGGCGATGATGCGCTCGTCCGATGCATCACCAGAGCCCAGCCAGATTGTCGCCGGCACACCAAGCTGCCGCACCTCATGAACAATGCTGTCGACTACCTGATCGGTAATCTTCTTGTCTTCCTTGTAAGTTGTCATCATGAAATGCAGGTGTCGTGGTCGCACGCCAGACTCCCAAACCAGATCGGCCTTTGACCTGATCCTTGGAAACACCACCTGGTGATAAAGACGCGACCGCACCGCGTGGGTGAACCACCAGGCATAGCGCCAAACTCCCAATATTCCGATGACATAGGTAATGTGCTGCAAGTCCGGGTCCCACAAGGTGTTGGGGACATTTTGCAGAAGGATGAAGCAAATGCTGAAATAGATAAATATCTGCAGCAACGCGAGCGGTGTCCACTTTTCCCAGCGGCCAAGCGGGCGCGTCATTTCATGATAGGCAAGACGGATACCGGCTTCACGCTTTTTCATTGTTCAGCTCTTATTTCTCAAAATACACTCAAGGAGGCCTGGAAGGTCTCGCGGATGTTGGATTTCCAGCGCTGACGGATTTCGTTGGTGTCGCGGCGTTCGAAAATCACAATTGCTGGCAAGCCTGGCGGAAAACTTTGACGGATTTCTTCAGGTGTCCGGCCGACAAAGCTGAGCGTAACGAGTGCGGTGCGGTCCTTGGTTCCGCGCCAGCTATACTGCGCACGCATCTCATCGACATATCCTTCAGTTCGGTCGATCGAGGCGACTCGTGCCTTGGCACGCGTATCAATGGAAGGGAAGTAGATCAGCACCTCGTCATCCAGCCCCACTTCAATGATTTCCTCCTGGGTAAGATAGGCCAGCACGGTGCGTGCTTCATCGCGCTCGAAAATGATTATTTCCTCACCTTTTTTGGTGGTGTTGCCTGGTGATCGCAGGGCCCTGACAATGCGCCCATTGGTAGGCGCGGTAACAACCATGCGGTGTTTACGCGCGACCAACGCATCGAGCGCCTTTTCGGCCAGCGTGATGCGGGTTTCAAATAGCCCAACTTCTGCGGCGAGATCTTTCAGTCGACCCTTGTTGGAATAGGCCGCATCATCGACGAGACTGGCGATCTGTGACTGTTTTTCCTTTAGATGCAGTTTGGCCTGCTCCAGTTCACCCAGAAGAGCAGCGTGGTCGGAACTAAGCTCGCCAACTTTAGAAAGGGTGGTGAAACCGCGTTCCAGAAGATGAAGAAAGCGCTTCTTCTGATTTAGAGCCATTTTGGTGCGGTGGGCCAGAGATTTGACATTGGCCTCCGCCTGATCAATTTCGGTTTTCAGTAATTTGCCATAGTTGCGATAGCGGTCCTTCTCGGCCGCTAGCGCCTCGGCCTTGGCAGCGAATTCACTCAGCATGCGCTCGATCTCGATACGCGCCAATTCGATCTTTTCCTCAAGCGCAGCGCTCTCTATGATGGCAAGTCCGCCAGATTTCCGGATGAAGCCACCGGGCGCGACGGGCATGGAGGCAATCTTGCCATCGGTTGGTGAAAGCAGCGATTCGAGCGGCGCATTGACCACTGCAGCCTCGATTTCAAGCTGCATGAAATTGGCGTTGATGGTCAAATAAGTGTATGCAACCACCAACGCACCGATAACCAGATAAAACATGCTGAAAGCGATCATCTTGGGCGATACCGGCTTCGATTTAACAAGATCGGCTTCTTTGGTCTCCGGCGACTGGCTCACCAGTTCCACCGGTCGGTCCAGATGCAAAATAACATCGTCGATCGTCGTCATTGAACCACGAATGAGCTCCTCGGCGAAAAAGGACAATATGTCGGTGGAGCGTTCGTCAAGCTCAATGAAAGTGGCCCTCATTTCCCCGTGCGCAGTGTAGCCTTCGACTTTGGCCCGTACGGCAAAGCCGATGTCGTAGCCTTGGAAAGGAAGCTGCAGATCGCACTCAAACTCCTCACCCACGTTGTAGCCTTGGAGCGTGCGAATGCGCTGTGCTGCGGTGCTGCCGCGCAGTTTCGGATCGTTCATTTCCAAAATGATCAAATCATAGGATTTCCGCCCGCTCAATAAGACCGCGTCGCGGCAATTCTCGGCAAAATCAATGGCGTAATTTTCGAATGTTTGGGCGTAGGCGCGGTTAACCGAGCGTTGTGCCTCATTACTGATGACAAAAAGAACCTGCTTTTTGTCCACTTCGTTTGGCGGGTGTTTCGTTGTGGCTTTGACATCGTCCCTTTGGTCATCATCTTTGTCGTCGACGGGGTCGAGTTCATCACTGCGCACGACATTGACACTATTAAGGGCAAGCGAGGGTGTGGAGCCATCAATCTGACGCACATGGTCATCGAGCAGGCGGTGTAGTTCTTGTTTATTAACTGGTTTTTGCCGCGCCGCAGCCATACCTGCCTGCTCCGCCTCCTGAAGCAGGTCATCGCTCACTCGGCTGGCGACGCCGATAATAGGCGCATTAGAGGCTTGCAGAGCTGCGAAATTCGCCACTGTAAAACCCTCGAGGCTCCAATCGCGCGTGCGATAATCATCCGTGCCGATGGTAATTTTAAGCGGCGCGTTGATACGGTATTCGAGCATTTCACTTGGCGGTTCGCGGCGGATTTTCATGGGCTCCAACCATTTCTTTTCGATTACACACATTCTTTAATCAGTAAGCCTCGTCTTATTAGCAAATGGCGTGCCAGGGCCGTCAGGATCGAAGATATTGCCAATAGCCCCCGTAAGACTTTGTTTTTAAGGCAATTTTTGACTAACCCTTCGCGGCCAGCCCATTGAATGTGGTTTTCAAATACGCAAAAAAAATCAGAATGACAGTCATCCTGACAACAATTCTCCACTTTGTCTTTGTCAGCCATATGCCAAATTTTTGCTGGCGACGCGCTACAGGATTGATTCCAAACAGAAAAGACCGCGTTACCCATTTGATCATCGAAAGATACAATCGCTGGCACACAGCTTGCTCCTCCTCTTGCCAGAAGATGCCGTAAATCCGCGGCATCCCCAAAATGAGGGCCGAACCATGGCAAATATAATAGATAATTTCGACCAGGTGATTAGGGAACCGCGCATTCGCCCGGTAATTTTATGTGGCGGTAGCGGTACGCGATTATGGCCGTTATCCCGCAAGAGCATGCCGAAACAATTTCTAAAGCTCACCGGTGAAAGAACGATGTTTCAGGAGACGCTCAAAGGTATGGCAGACTCCGATCTGTTCTGGGCTCCGAGCATTGTTTCTGGAGCAAGCTTCCGCCATCTGGTCGAACAGCAGGCCGAGGCGGCCGAAGTGGAAACCGGTCCGGTGATCCTGGAACCGATCGCTCGCAACACTGCAGCAGCAATTGCCGCAGCCGCGCTGGTCGCCCATTCAGAAGATGGCGAGGACGCATTGTTGCTGGTGCTGCCATCCGACCATCATCTCGATGCGCCTGAAAAACTCCACGCCACGGTTCGTCGTGCGGCTCCACATGCCCGCGACGGTGCAATTGTCGCTTTTGGTATCAGTCCTGACAGGCCGGAAACCGGTTTTGGTTACATCGAATGCGGACCCCCGCTGGCTGATGGTGATGATCGCAGCTTTCAGGTAAAAAGGTTTACCGAAAAACCAGATCAAGTCACTGCCGAACGTTTTCTCATGGAGCGGAATTATTACTGGAACAGCGGTATGTTCCTGTTTCGCGCTGACCGGATTTTGGCGGAGATCGAAAAGTTCTGCCCCGAGATTATTAGCCATACCGGTAATGCCATGGCTTTAGCGGAACGTGATGGCCGTTTTATCCTGCCCGCCGCGCACCACTTTTCTGAAATTCCCGATATTTCCATCGACTACGCGGTCATGGAGCGGACAGAACGGGCAGCGGTAGTTGCTGCTGAATTCCAGTGGAGCGATATGGGATCATGGTCAGCGGTTGCCGACATTCAGCCAAGCGACAACGATGGTAACAGTATCAGCGATAACACGATGCTAAGCGAATGTACGGACACCTATGTCCGCAGCAACGGTCGATTGATCGCCGGTATTGGCCTCGACAATCATGTCATCATCGACACCGACGACGTGGTGTTGGTAGCTGACCGGGATAAGGTCCAGGATATAAAAAGTCTGGTGGATCGGGTAAAATTTGCCGGCCATTCGAGCGCTGAGAACCATAAAAAGGTCACGCGGCCCTGGGGAAGCTATGAGAGCATCCATATGGGCGAGGGCCACCAGGTCAAGCATATCGTCGTAAATCCCGGCGGCAAGCTGTCTTTGCAATATCACCATCACCGTTCAGAGCATTGGACCGTCGTATCCGGTCGGGCCGAGGTCACTGTCGGTGCTGAAATTCGGGTGGTGGGGGCCAATGAAAGCGTCTACATTCCGGTCGAAGTGCTGCATCGGATCTATAATGCCGAGAACGAGCCCCTCCACCTGATTGAAGTGCAATGTGGCGACTATCTGGGCGAGGATGATATCGTCCGGCTGGAAGATGTTTATGGTCGGGTGCAGGTGCCAAAACCAGCCGCAGCCTGATGGTTTGATCGATGACACTACGTGATAACCAAAACTGGCGGGTGATCAAATCCAGGGAGGTTGCTGACTGCTCTCCCTGGCTTCGGGTGACCAAGGAATCGGTGCAGTTGCCCGACGGCCATATCGTGCATGACTACTATCATCTGGAACTACCTGATTTCGTCATCATTTTTACAACTACAACCGACGATCAGGCATTATTTCTCAGACAGTACAAGCACGGTTTGCGCAAAACTTGCCTGACCCTGCCTGCCGGTCATATCGAAAATAATGAGACACCGCTTGTCGCCGCCAAACGGGAGCTGATGGAGGAGACCGGCTATCAATGCGATGATTGGTTGAGCCTCGGCAGTTTCGTTGGCCACGGCAATCTGGGCATGAATACCGGACACTTTTTTTGGGCCCGCGGTGCGATTGCAGTGGCCGAGGCCGATTCGCCGGATTTGGGGCAGGTCTCGATCGTATTGAAGCATCAATCGGAGACAGGCGCGTTGCTGTCAAGCGGTGCCATTCCGCTGTTGCATCATGCGACAGCAATTTCATTGGCAATGACCATAAGCTCGTCGAAACTGAGATAGATGCCGCTGACGGCGGTAATAATTATGCGGGCCCGCTTATTACCTCAGGCAATAAGCGCGGTCTCGTTTTCCTTCAGTTCCCGCAATCGGCGATAAAGTGTCGACGGGCTGATTTCCAGTGCGCCGGCCGCCTTTTGCACATTACCGTCGAAGTGATCAAGCGCGGCGTGGATCAGATCACGCTCTGACTGCCATAACGGTTTGAGTGGCGCGTCATCCGGTCGAATTTGCTCGACAATAGAGCCAACATTTTCAGATGATTGGGTGGCGGTCACGGGCCTTGGCGGCTTGTTCGGGTGATTTGGCGTTGCTTGACCGATCTGGCTCGAGCCTAACATTGCCGCGGTAATCAATGGACCGTCATCAAGGACAACGATATTGCGAACCAAATTTTGCAGTTCGCGCACATTGCCCGGCCAGTTTCTGGTAAGCAAGACGTGTTTTGCCTCCTCCTCGATGCCGGTAAAGTTCTTGCCTTCTTCGGCGGCGTATCTTCGCAAAAAATAAGCCGCGAGCTGCAGCACATCGTCTTCGCGTTGACCAAGCGGTGGCAAATGCAGCGGAATAACGTGCAACCGGTAATACAAATCTTCACGGAATCGGCCTTGCTGCACTTCGTCCCATGGATTTCGATTGGTGGCACAAATGATCCGGACATCTACCGATTCGGTTTTCGCGCCGCCCACCCGCCGGTAGCTGTCGGTTTGCACGAAGCGCAGTAACTTGACCTGCAAATCAATTTCCATCTCGCATATTTCATCGAGAAAAAGTGTGCCGCCATTCGCCTGGGCGGCGGCCCCATCGCGATCAGCGATTGCACCGGTAAACGACCCTTTGACATGACCAAAGATCTCGCTTTCGATGAGGTCTTTAGGAATTGCGCCGCAATTCAGTGCGACAAAGGGTTTGTTGCGGCGCGGGCTTAAATCGTGAATGGCCTGCGCCGACACCTCCTTACCAGTGCCGCTTTCACCGGTGACGAAGACAGTCGCTTTACTTTTGGCGACCCGCTCAATAACCCGATAGATTTCCTGCATGGCCAGCGACTTACCCACAAAACCGCAGAATTCACCGCGGTCATTATCACGGCGGAAGTCATCAACGATCTGTTGTAGCTGCTGGCGCTCCAGCGCGTTGCGCAAGGTAAATCGCAGACGGTCGGCCTTGAACGGTTTTATGACAAAATCCGCCGCGCCAGCCTGCATTGCCTTGACAGCGGTGTCGATCGATCCCCTGGCGGTAATCACGACGACCGGAAGGCCGGGCCGCAACTCGCGGGATTTCTCCAGAATTTCGAAGCCGCTCATGTCGGGTAGGTGAAGATCTAAAATGACGCAGCCTATTTCAGCCTGCGGCAGTGCTTCTAAAGCATCGCCGCCATTGTCGACCAAAGTGAGCGTATATGGATCATTACGCATATATTCTTGATAGACTCTGGCCAGGCTGTGGTCATCTTCCACCAGCAGGATGCCCGTTTTATTTGATGCCATCTTCATCACCATAGTTAGTAAAATGTATTATTTTTATAATTACTTTTAAGCATTTTGGATACAAGCCAGATCATAAACCAAAATAGTTTTGAAAATGTTGCTGTTTTCACGCAGGATCGAGACGCCAGTTGATGGCCGGTGCAACGGGTACGATACCCAGGGGATTGCGCTTGTCGGATTTTGAAAAATATCCGTGCCGGTAGATATCGAATTTGACCGTGTTGGAAACACCTGGCAGCGCGTAAATCGTTCGTGCATAGCGCCAGATATGTGGATAGTCCGTAATCCGGCGACGGCAACACTTGAACGCAAGATAATAGGCGACGTCGAAGCGCGCCAATGTCGGAAAAAGGCGTATATCGGCCTCGCTTGGATTGTCTCCGGCGAGATATGGGCTTAGGGCCAGCCTTTCCTCAATGGCGTCGAGGGTTTCAAAAACCTCCTCGACTGCCTGTTCATAGGCTGACTGGCTTTCGGCAAATCCCGCGCGATAGACACCATTATTTAATGAGGGCTGAATCCGGTCGTTCCATCCATCAATTTCGGCGCGCAGGTGGCTTGGGTACAGATCAAGGCGACAGCGGGTGAAAGGTGCAAAGGCGACCGGCAGCATCCGCACCAGATCGCCGGATTCGTTAGATACAAGCCGCTGGGAGGTGGTATCGAATAGCAAAGGGACAGTGGCCCTTCCGGTATATTCTGCATCGCCAGCTGCATAGACCTCATGCAGCGCATTGTGACCGAAAAGATCATCAATATAACCGGCGTTTGGGTCAAACACCCAGCCATCTAAAGTGCGGGCAGGTGCGACAAAAGAAACCGGCAGTACCTCCTCCAGCCCCAAAAAAGCGCGTGTCAATAAAACCCGGTGCGCCCATGGACAGTTCCATGCGGCATAAAGATGATACCTGCCGGGTTCGGCGGAAAACTCGGACGAACCCGCTTTAATCCAGCTACGAACCACACTTGGTGCCCGCTTCCAAGCCCCATTCTTGCGGATATTTCCATTAGCGCTGTCATTAATCCAGCGACCGGCTAGCATTTGTCCCATGCTAATTCTTTCCGACTACGGCGATGCCTGTTTTAGGGCCTGTTGAGTATCAGGTTTCGGATGTGGCGCGAAGCGCATTTTGTGACTAATAACAAGGGAAGCCAATACTGACCCATATGATGGCTCAAATTCGTTTGCTGAGGCGGCGCAATACGCGCCCTGGCCGGCCACAAGCGGATTATAAACAATGCCAGCAGGCGATTTCTCAACACCGAAGGCCGGCCTGATGAGCCAAACCACGACAGCTGTCGATGCCAATGATGGTTGTCGATTAGGCCATGATGATTGAAGAAAATATTAACCTGAGACCTGTAGGCTGATTTTCAATTTGCCAATTGACAGTGTTGGTCATTTCTGGAGTGGCGCTGCTGGTAAATATAGAGCAATATTGTTAGATAAAAACACTTCTAATAAAAACAATATCAAGCACTGTAAACTGTTAGTACTGGTATTGGGGCTCGATCTTGGTGAAAAGTGAAAAAAAAACGCTGAGAAAATCGGAAAATATTGAAGAAATTGGCAATGATTTAAAGGCTGTGAAAAATCTTGATGGTGCGGTGGGTAGATTATTTGCAATCGATGATAAAGTCTCTTTTGCTATAACCAATATACATGGTACTATTTTATATGCAAACGATAATTATTGTAAACTTTCTAAATACAGTTATGAAGATTTGATCAACTCAAATTACAGTATTGTTTCTTCAGGAAATCATCAAGATTTCTTTTTTAAAGAAATGTACGATGTTTTGATCAAAGGAAATTCATGGCAAGGCGAGATGAACAATCGCGCCAAGGATGGTTCTATTTTTTGGACCTCTACAACTATTGTTCCGGTTCGAGACAATGACGGCAAAGTGGCACAGTATTTTGCTATCAGCAGTGATATTACTGCAAGGAAGACAGCCGAAACTGCGGCCGAGATCAGAACCAAATATTTGGAACAGGCAATCAAACTGATCTCTGATGCTTTCATCCTTTACGATGCCGAAGGAAAACTGGTCTTCTATAACCAAAAACATCTGGAGTTTTTCCCACACCTGACGGATCTATATCGATCAGGGGCCACCAGAGAAGATGTTTGGCGCCATCACGCCATGAAGATTTCGGAGGCCGATCCGACGGTAGACGTGGATGGTTACGTTGAAAAACGCAGGAAAGCGGACGGTCAACCGCGACTGGATTGTGAACGTCAGCTGTTCGATGGAAGATGGGTTGCGGTTCGTGAAAGACCGATGTCGGATGGCGGTTTGGTGTCAATCCGCACTGATATAACAGAGCGGAAACGATCAGAAAGTGCTATCACCAAGTTGGCGGAAACCGACACACTTACCGGGCTGCCAAACCGTGCTCTGTTTGGCAAACGATTGCAAAGCGCCATGATTGAGGCCGACCAAACAGGCTCAATTGTCGGGCTTCTGCTTCTCGATCTCGACAATTTCAAACTTATTAACGACACATTGGGGCATCCGGTTGGCGACGCATTGTTGTGCGAAGTCGCGGATCGGCTGCGAAAGAACGCCAGGAAAATTGATACGGTTGCCAGATTGGGTGGCGATGAATTTGTAGTCATCGTGTCAGGTGTCGATTATGAAGAGGAAATCTGCACCTTCGCCGACCGATTGAGAGCGATGCTTGCCAATCCTTATTATCTATCCGGCCAGGAAGTGTATTCTTCTGCAAGCATTGGCATGGCGCTGTATACAAGTGAAGATACCAATTCAGATGAATTGCTGCGCAATGCAGATATCGCCCTGTACAAGGCCAAGGAAGCCGGTCGCAGCAGAGTTAAGCTGTTTGATTATGAGATGCATGAGGAAGTATCCATTCGACGTACAATTGAACAGGAACTACGGGAAGCAATAAGAAATCATCGCTTGGAGATTTATTACCAACCACAAATCGACGTCTTAACCGGTCATATCGTTGGTGCAGAAGCATTGCTGCGATGGTCACGCCAGGACCGAGGCACAATTCCCCCCGGTGAATTCATCCCGGTCGCGGAAGCAACCGGTCTTATTGTACCACTTGGCAAGTGGGTATTGAATGAGGCCTGCCAACAAGCCCGGGAGTGGCAAAATGAGGGAATAGCGCCCCTGGTCATGGCGGTGAATCTTTCACCGGTCCAATGCAAGCACCAGGATTTGATCAAATATGTCCGGCAAGCATTGGAGCAGTCCCGACTTGACCCACAATGTCTTGAATTGGAGATTACCGAAGGGGTCGCCATGTCAAGCGCCGCTTTCCAGATTTTTGAAAATCTCAAGCATTTGGGTATCAAAATGGCAATTGATGGCTTTGGCACCGGTTATTCGTCGCTTTCCCAAATGGTTGATTTCCCTGTCAGTCGCTTGAAAATCGAACGATCGTTTATCGGGTCAAAAAAACACAGTGCGGTTTGCTCGGCAATCATCAACCTGGGTAAAAGCCTTAATCTCAGTGTTACTGCAGTGGGTGTTGAAACCATTCAGGAACTAGAAGCTCTTTCAGCGCTGGGTTGCAACACGATGCAGGGTCACATCTTTGCACCCGCCATGCCGGCGAACTGTTTTGCCGATTTTGTTCGCGCCCATAATCCAAAAAAATATGCCAATAAAGAGCGCAGATCGAGCGTTGAAACTAGTGGAATGAATTAGACATTTGATACCAAGGGAAATCAATAATGGGAACCTCAAAAAATTAGCCCATTTCAATGAAACCATGGCAAAGCCATTTAGATGGTCCTATCAAGGAAAACCCTTGACCGTATAAATATGTGGATAAAAATTTCCACCGAGGTGTACTGGTCGCTTGAACCGATGACGCTCCGCAAGGCGCGCGTGGCCTTCCTGTTGGCTACCGGGACAAACTTCCGCTACCGTCAAGTGGCCCCTTTTTACTCCGGCCTGTTGGCCCCATTTATGACCGGGATTGACACAAGGGATCAAACCGCGTCAATTTCAAGCGTGCAGGATGGAACGACGAATTCCTGCGGTCACTCCTAAGCAACTTTTGAAATGCGATTGCCCTGCCACACAAACAATCAAAGTTGATTTCTGATCCTATCTCCGTTATTTCACCGACTAAATAATTCGACCAAAACTGCAAAACTATGAGATCACTCATATTTACCCTTGTCTTCGCAAACAATTATTTGGAGTTAAAATAAATGGCGGTCACAGATGAAAGTGTCGACAAGCAGGCCACTGGTGAGGCCAGCGGCGAGATTGACCTGAGACGACTGCTCGTAGCCGTTTTAGGGACCCGTAAACTTGTCGTTGTTTCGGTGTTGATTGCTGCGATAGCACTGGCGGGAATGATTGCAATGCTGCGTATGGCGCTGCCGACGGAACAGATATTTCAGCACCAAATTGCCTTTACCTTCGAAGGCTCCGGAAAAGGGGAGTATCCCAACGGATCTCCATTTTCGATAAACGATATACTCGCTCCGGTTATTCTAAAGAGGGTTTTTGAAAACAACAAACTATCTGATTATGGCTTCAAACTTGAGGATCTTGTCGCCGCGACAAGCATTAACCAGTTTTCACAAAATTACAGCATTGTTGTAGCACGGTATCAAGCGCGTCTTTCGGATCGAAAATTGTCTTTTGCAGAACGGGAGGAAATAGAAAATAACATGCAAAAGGAGCTTAGGTCGCATCGAAATAAAGCGGCACTGATTAGATTGACGTTAACAAAACGTGTCGGTATTTCGAAGGAATTGGGCCGAAAAATTGTGCTCGATATCCCTGCGGTATGGGCTAAACACAGCATCGAGCAAATGGGTGTTCTCAATTTGGCCGGCGGATTTGAATCTGCTCAACTTGTCGACACAACCCTGTTTTCTTCGCTGGATCATTTGGTGGCAATCGATTTACTGCGATCATCAGCTAAACGCCTGGAAGATCGGATCGAAGAGGTTAAGGAAATTGGCGGTGCACACACGATAATTGAAGAAGATAGCGGTCACACTTTGAATTCATTGCGCCGAGCGGCTCAGAATTTGAGTACTTTCAAAATTCAAGAATTGTTATCCATTGCGGTTGAGATGGTATTTGCAAAAAATCCGGAACGAACCATTCCGTTTTTCAATGGCAAATTAGAAGACCTTTTGCAAAAACGCGATTCATTCAGGAACAAGGCGGACTCAACCAAATCCGTTATGCAAGATTATTTTAACAAAAACCGGGCAGTTGTTTCAACCAATACTCCCACTAATTATCGGAATGGATCATCGCTGCAATCCGGTGGCACTACAATTGCACAATACGGTGAGACTATTGTTGATAGAATAGTTAATCTGACACGACAAAGTTTGGATTTGGAATTCATGCAAGAATTAACTAATTCTCGACTTGAGCTTTTACAAGCTGAGGCAGAATTAAACATGGAGATTGGTGCAACTAGGCTAATTGTTAGAAAAATATCCAATCAGAATAGAGAAATATTGAATATGTCTACCGAACAAATTGCGGAAAATGAAAAATATATTGTTAATAATATTAGCACCGTTGCGGACGAACTGAACAAATTATGGCAGGTTTCTGAAAAAATGAAGGAAGCACTGAGTTTTAGAAGATTGTCGTTTAGTGGTCAAATCTATAAAGATGCGCTTTTAACATCCAGACAATCTTATATGTCCAACCATCCTGTCCTCAACAGGCGGGTCGCAATACTGTATGTGGCTGCGCTGTTCATCATTGCCCTCATGACCGTTTTTGCAGGACTGTTATGGCACACCGTTCGAACTCGAAAGGCTCTCTAATCACTGCGGCGGCAGGCTCTGAAGGCCTTTCTCGAAAATCCTGGCGATTTGGATGAAGACATTTTTTTGATGTCTTTTAACGAGAGAGAATGGGCCCAACCGGGTTTTTGACGCTGAATTTGTCGGGGATGGTTTTACCAATTGACACGAAATCATCTTTTTGTCGCCTTTTCCAAACTCGCACTGTGTGCCAGGATCGCCGTAAGGCTAAGTCGTGATTACTCACTCCCACCATCTGGGCATTTTACGTCCAGATTTCAGGATATTGTGGTCAAAAGGGTCTGAAACGAGGAATTTCCGGATAGTTTGCCGGTATCGGCCACGGTTCTGACGGCGCAATCGCCTTCAGCTGCCCACATTGAACGGAAACCGTTGGTGACCTTGCGCTGGATGACTGCCGGTCGCAGTGGCCGTTGGCAACCGTTATTGATTACTGCAACTTCACCAGGATAATCAACAAAGGTCAGCAGTCGCGGACTTGCCCAATTTACCCCATTTGGCCAGTTTGGCTTGTAGTATTGCGGCAGCCTCACAGTTGGTGCCGGAATCCAGAATATCAGCCAGTGCATTTTCCAATGCTCGCTTTTTGACTTTTAGAGCATATTCCCGAAAAGTGTGTGCGGTTTTCGCAAAAAGAATATGCGTCAAGACAAAGAGATAGAGCGTTTAGAGTGACTCCAATTAGACGAAAATTCCACTAGTGGTCTGCACCGATCAAAAGCCACTGTCGCGTTGTTTTCTGAATTGTGATTCACTGTCAGGCGTGCGTATTCCGGAATATCCGGCACCTCATTCCAACAACATCCGGCACCTGATTCCGGGGTATCCGGCCCCCTTTGGGTTTGCCGCTGGTGAGCGTTTATTTTTGTGTCAGTTGATGATTGTTTCGTCAACAGTTTTGATTTCTTCTTTTCCTTTCATTTTTCGCATGGACGGGCCATCAAGATTAAGCCTGTAGGCGTTGTGAACGAGGCGATCCAGGATAGCATCTGCGAATGTTGGCTCTGCGATGACCTCATGCCAGGTATCCATTGGAAGCTGACTGGTGATGAGGGTTGAACCTGCGCCATAACGGTCTTCGACAATTTCCATGAGATCACGGCGTTGGCTGGCATTCAGGCGGTCGGGTCCCCAGTCATCAAGAATGAGAAGATCGACTCTTGTCAGACTTCTGAACAATCGCGGGAAGCGTCCATCGCCGTGGGCCAGTTCCAGTTCGTCAAACAGGCGCGGCAGGCGTTTATAGAGAACGGTGACATTATCCCGGCAAGCCTTTTGCGCCAGTGCGCAAGCAAGCCATGTTTTACCCACCCCGCAGGGTCCGGTGATCATCAGGTTGCGCCGGTCGCGGGTCCACTTCCCGGTCAGCAGTTGTTGGAAAAGAGCTTTATCGAGATTGCGCCGGGTGCGGTAATCCACATCCTCAATGACAGCTTGCGCATGGCGCAGTTTTGCCACGCGCATGCGGGTCTGAAAGCGTTTGGTGGCCCGGCTGGCGACCTCACGGTCAATCAAAAGCGCCAGCCATTCAGGGTGGCTTAAAGTAGCCGTGCCGTCCTGTGTTTCCAGTTCGGTAAAAGCTTCGCACATGCCGTCAAGCTTCAGGCTCTTAAGCTGGTCAAGGGTTGGGTGTGTCAACATTATTGTTTCCTCTTCAATGGAAGTATTTTGCGCCGCGGATATTGGGATGAGTGATCGCAGGACCGTCCGTGGCACGTTCTCGGCGCCTGCGTTCAAGGTTATTGTTCAGAATGGATTTGACAGAAGCATAAGAGCGGGCATTGATCTCCAGTGCCCTTTCGCAGGCTGCATCCAGCCTCCCGCTACCATGCACTTTAGCTAAACGCACAATACCAAGACAGGCTCGAAAGCCCTGTTCAGGGTGTCGCCTCTCACGCATGATAACTTCTACCAGTATTCCGGCATTGGGGCCGATCTGGCTCGCTTGCCGCCTCAGCTTCTCCGGTGTCCAGTCTGCGTATTTGCGATGGTGTGATGGCATATGCTCGCGCACTGTTGTGTGCTGGTAATTGGAGGATATCCGGGCGTGGGCCGCGACCCGCTTGCCTTTATGAAAAACCTCAATCGTGCGCGCTGTAATGCGCACCCAGACCTTTTGGCGCAACAACTGATGGGGCACCGAGTAATAATGACGTTCCACATCAATGTGATAATCCAGCGCCACGCTGCACTGTTTCCATTCGGCATAAGTATAGGGTTCGACAGGTAACGGCTTCAGGGCCGGTTGATCCAGTTGCTCAAATAAATCTCGACGACTGGTTCCCAGATGCCGGGTGACTTTAGCATTGAACCGTTCCAGCAAAATTTGAATGGCCGCGTTCAAATCATCAAGAGTAAAAAAGCGCTGATTGCGCAATCGCGCTATGATCCAACGCTGTGCGATCAGAACCGCGCCTTCGACTTTAGCTTTGTCTTTCGGCTTATAGGGACGGGCTGGAACAATGGCGGTATCGTAATGTGCCGCCATATCCCCATAGGTGCGATTAACAGTGGGTTCATAAAAGCATGCCTTGGTCACTCCAGACTTCAGATTATCTGAAACCACCTGGCAAGACACACCGCCAAAAAAACTGAATGCGCGCACATGGGAGGCAATCCAGTCAGGCAGGCCCTGGGTCCAGGTTGCCTCAACATAGGTGTAATTGGATGCGCCCAATGTGGCGACAAAAACTTGGGCTGACTTTATCTCCCCGGTTTTGGGGCAGATCACATCCAGTGTGCTGCCAGAATAATCCACAAACAACCGTTCGCCGGCCACATGATGTTGTCGCATCACCGGCGATAAACGTCCCTCCCAGCGCCGGTAAAGTTCGCAATACCGACTGTAGCCATAGCCATCTGGATGCACCGAGCGATACTCTTCCCAGAGCAATGAAAGCGTCACCCCCTTGCGCTTCCCTTCGCGGTGAACATACGCCCAGTCAGGCCGAGGAAACGACCCGCGTATAGCGCCAGTCGCACGCGGATAAAGACGTTGCTCAAGATCAGCATCGCTGAGTTCCTCGGGCAACGGCCAAATCAAACCAGCTGCCCTGGCCCTGCCATGACATTCCTGCACCGTGGTGCGGCCAATGCCAAGACTCTCGCCAATCCTGCGTGGCGATAACCCTTGTGCTCCCAGTCTTATTACTTCTTTGATCTTGCGCATTGCCAGTCTCTTCATGGGGGTTCCTCACGTTAAAAAAACGCAAGATTAACCCGCTTCGCCGGTGCTCAAGAGCAGCAAAATCAAAGCCCAAACAGGGGGGCCGGATACCCCGGAATCACCTGCCGGATGTTATTGGAATGGGGTGCCGGATAAAATCGGAATAGGGTGCCGGATCACCCCGGAATGCGCAGTCAGCGGACTGATTTGGCAGGGGATTTGGATTATGGGTCGCAAGAAATATGTGGTTGAGCTTTCACACGAAGAGCGTTGTGAGTTGTTGGCGAAGATTTCGAAAGGAAAGAGCAGCGCGCGGGGGATTTTGAAGGCGCGAATTTTGCTTAAAGCCGATCAGGGTGAGGGCGGCGATGGCTGGACGGATGAGCGCATTTGCCGGGCGCTTGAGACCAATGTTTCCATGGTGAGCAAGACCCGCGCCAAATTTGTCATGGAAGGTCTTGAGGCGGTGTTTTCCCGCAAGAAGCGGGCAATGCCGGCAATCCAGCCGATCTTTGACGGTGAGGCACAGGCAAAATTGACCGCTCTGGCCTGCAGCACACCTCCCCAAGGCCATGCCCGCTGGACTTTGCGGCTGTTGAGCGAACAGGTTGTTGCGCTGGAGATTGTTGAAAAGGCTCATTTCAACACGGTCGGGCGGGCGCTTAAAAAAACAAGCTCAAGCCGCATTTGAGCAAATATTGGGTGATCCCGCCAAAACAAAATGCCGCTTTTGTTGCCGCCATGGAGGAGGTGCTTGAGGTTTACACCCGCCCGCACGATGCATCCTTTCCGCTTGTTTGTCTCGATGAAACCTCCAAACAACTGATCAGTGAAACCCGCCAGCCCATCGCCATGAAGCCGGGGCAGCCCGCCCGGTATGACTACGAATACAAGCGCAACGGGACCGCCAGCCTGTTCATGCTGTTCGCGCCGCTTGAAGGCTTTCGCCATGTTGAAGTTAGCGAGCGGCGCACTGCCGTCGATTATGCCCATATTCTGAAACAACTGAGCGATATCCATTTCCCCAATGCCAGGAAAATCTGCCTGGTTCAGGACAACCTCAATACGCACACCAAAGCCGCGCTCTATCAGACCTTCGCCCCGCAAGAGGCCCGCCGCCTGGCGGAAAGGTTTGAGTGGAACTATACGCCAAAACATGGAAGCTGGCTCAATATGGCTGAATCGGAGCTGGCCGTACTGGCCAGCCAGTGCCTTGACCGGCGCATCCCGGACAAGGAAACGCTCACGAGCGAGATAACCGCATGGCTTGAACACCGCAACAAACACAATGCAAAAGCAAACTGGCAGTTCAAAACACACGATGCCAGGATAAAACTCAAAAGCCTGTACCCGGTAATTTGATTGATTCAGGCTACTAGCAAGATCGGCGAACTGGTCAGCAGGCAGTTTTTTTAAATAATCATGGGCTTTGACGCGCCGGTAAATATTAGCCATACCGGTTTCGATATATTGTCGGAACTGGAACTGACTGCCACCCTTTGAGATTTCCGTGGTACGGATTTCACCGGCCCAATCAAAGATATCCTGAAACATGTGCCGGTGGATGGCTTTCAAATGCGCCAGATCAAAATCACCGGTTGGAATGCCTTCAAGAACCCTTTGCACAACCAAACGACGTTCCGCTCGTTCAAGCAGGTCAGCATCTCTCAGATCAAGTTTGTTTTTGAGAACGGAATAGTTAGGCGGATAACAATATTTGGTATCGCTCATTCAGCAGCAGGCACCAATGATTCAGCTTTTGCCTGTTCAAGAATATAGGCGCGGCATTGTTCCCCCGACCAGCCCTTTCGCTCGAACATATCGAACATGGCTTTGTCTTCGGCATCAAACGGATTATTCTCCATGGCCTGCAAATGCATGGCTTCGCGCAGAATCTGTTTGTTGTTCATTGTCTTGCTCATACCACATTATACCGGAAAATTGTTTCAAAAACCACAAAATTCATGTTTTTCCAGCAGCTTCCAACCGCCTGATAGACCGTATAACCGTGGAAGGGTGTACCCCGTTAAGTGCGGCCATTTCTGCTACAGTGGCCTCTTTGGCTTCAATCTTCAATTTTGCAGTGCGAATTTGTGCATCAGTCATTTTTGGCGGTGGGCCAAGACGTTGACCGCGCAAACGAGCGGCTTTTATGCCTTTGATAATGCGCTCGGATATTTTCTTGCGTTCACGTTCAGCCGCAGCAGCGGTAACAACATAGCTATATTTGCCATCGGCTGTTTCAGTCTCGATTTTAAAATTCATGGCATGGAACTTGATACCACGCTTGCGCAAGTCTTTTTCGTGGTAGAGAGCATCTTCGGTGGAGCGAAACGTCCTATCTAAATCCCAGACAAACAGCGTATCACCACGGTTTAGTTCATGCAGAACTCTATCAAATACAGGTCGCTTTTTTGCCACTGCCAAGAGCTTTTCGATATACAGCTTATCACACAAATCTTCCAGACCATTGATTTGACGGTCCAGTTTTTGTGCTTTGGTGCTAACGCGCAGATATCCTATTTTCATGCTTTTTCAATGCCTTAACGCGGGATTTCCATGCAGTCGTATGTTGCATAAACGACCCTTTCCGCATTGAGGTTTTTTCATTGGACTTGAAAGACGCTTAAATCCGCCAAACCCTTGATATTCCTTTATTCTCCTATAATTATAGCAAATTCAAGACACACAAGTAAAATATTGCGTAATCGATCGATTATGCAGGTTAATAATTCATTGAAATTAAGTATATATAAATACATATTTGCAATAATATTACTGATGAATATAACGAATATTTAATATGTACACACAGCCTAAAAACTTGATGCCGGTTTTGTTCTTCGTGAGATGAATACCGAACAACAGTTCGCATTCGTTTCCGGCATTATCGAAGGCCTGGCATACGCACGGTTTTTGCGCGATAGGCCCAACGAAAAGAGCATGCGATGCGTGAACCGATGGTTGCACAAAGATGCAACCGGTCGATGGAAGCGGATTGAAAGCCTGTTTACCAAACACCATGACAAACCACCAGCAGTTCTATTGCATTTATTGGTCAAGAAGGAGTGTGGCGCACAGATGATTGAACTTGCAGACCATTTCCGCAGCGATGATCAAATCCGCCATTCAGAATGGTTGCACCATCGCCAATGGTTCATCAAGGCAAAACAGCAACAAGCACGACGAGAAGACAATGCCGAGAAATTGGATGATGACATCACCGCATTGGCCGTAGTGCCTCGCTTCTTTTAATTTGACATGTTTGCCGAGTACTGATTCAGCTTCATTGATTTTGTTTTTCTGATTGAGGCTATTATGGTGACTGGTGCGGGTGGGGTAAAGAAATATGTTGTTCGGTTGAGCAGTGAGGAAAGAAGTTCACTTAAAACCATAATCAACACCGGGCGCGATGCGGCCGGGCGTCTTTTGAAGGCGCGGATTTTGCTGAAGGCCGATGTTTCGACGGATGGTGAGGGCTGGAGTGATGAACGGATTGGCGAAGCGCTTGAGACCAGCGTTTCGACGGTTTGTCGTATCCGTCGGCGTCTGATAGAGCATGGGCTTGAGGCGGCGATCAATCGCAAGAAGCGCGAAAAGCCACCGATTGAACCGATATTTGATGGTGAAAAGGAGGCTCGCCTTATCCGGTTGGCCTGCTCTGAACCGCCAGTCGGCCATGCTCGCTGGTCGTTGCGGCTTCTGGAAGAAAAGGTGGTGGAGCTTGGCATTGTTGAGAAAGCCAGCGATTCAACAATCGGTCGGGTTTTAAAAAACACTCTCAAACCCCATCGGTGTAAGTATTGGGTCATCCCCCCAAACAAAACGCCGCCTTTGTCGCCGCGATGGAGGATGTTTTAGAGGTTTATAGCCGCCCCCATGACCCCAAACGCCCGCTGGTCTGCCTCGACGAGACATCAAAACAGCTTGTCAAGGAAACCCGCACACCGGTTCCAATGAAGCCAGGTCAGGTTCAGCGTTTCGATTATGAGTATGAACGCAATGGCACCGCCAATCTGTTCATGCTGTTCGCTCCGCTCGAGGGCTGGCGGCACATCAAGGTAACAAAGCGCCGCTGATTATGCCCATGTTCTGAAAGATCTGGCCGATACCCATTTTGCAGGGGCCGGGAAAATCATCCTTGTGCAGGATAATCTCAACACCCATTGCCCCGCCTCGCTTTATCAGGCCTTCGAACCGAGCGAAGCACGTCGTCTGGTTGAGCGGTTTGAATGGCATTTTACGCCAAAGCACGGCTCATGGCTCAATATGGCCGAAACTGAATTGAGTGTGCTCACATCGCAATGTCTGGATCGCCGTATCTCGGATAAAGCTTTGCTTGAAACCGAAAGCGCCGCATGGCAAAATCACCGCAACAAACACAACGCAAAGGCCGATTGGCACTTTTCAACAGATGCCGCACGGAATAAACTCAAGAGCCTGTACCCGGTAATATAGATGAATCAGGGTACTAGAGGCAGTTGTCGTCACCGAAGCGCAGATCAGGCTGTTCCAAACTCAACTGGCCAGCTATGAGGCTCGTTTGAATCAGTACGATGCAAAACTCAATGCCTATGATGAAGCCGTCACCCACGCATTGATTGAGCATCTTGAGCGATTACAAATACTGGAAGCACGGCACGCGGAATTGTTGGTCGATGCCTCTGCGTTGGAGGATGGCCGAAAAGTCTTCAAATCCAAGGATGGCACATTCGTCATTGACGAGAATGGAGACGTAGTCGGGGCAGATATTGTTGATCCGGCATCTATTCCGGACGAATTAACAAGCGCTGAGGACTATCGATCATCACTGGATAGGATCATGGCCGAAAAGGCCATCGGCGCTGATCTCTACAGTGCCCAAAGTCAGATTGATGTTGCACGGGAAAAGAGCAAACTCGTGAGCGAAAAACTGAACGAGGCAAAGGATGCATCCGATCAGGACGGCATATCCATTCAGGAACTTGAAGATTTTGAAGCCGAACTTGAAGCGGTCATGCCATCAGAATTGCCATCGCTGCCTGCATCCGCAATGAAGCACTTGTCGGGTGTCCACAACGCCAAAGCCATACCCAACGCAAAAACAGAGTTTGCAAAACCGGCCAACATGATTTCAACAGAAAACGCTGAAGCGACACTCACAATCAGTCCTGCGCTCAATTAACACCGACCATGACCAGTGGTAGTTTCAGAGGCCGTATCTAGCCAATTTATGTGATATTAAATGGTCAATGCTGCACCGCAGCGAATTACTGGAATGAGCCGATTTTGATGAAAAAGGTGACAATCTGATCTTGACGGTGTTTTTGTAGAAACGAGTTTCAGGTGGGTCAATTTGTTAAAACATTGTTCCCTCTGATGCCTACATTTGAAATGAAAACCTATTTTCTGTTGCCAAATTTCGGATGGCCGCCTTTTTCGTCAAAATCGACCCTAAGCAGTCATTTCTCTCCAATCCGTCCTCGGTATCACGGTTCGGAATCCGGGTTGAACAACACCGGTCTCAGCGATCCAAAAAATGCTGATTTACGGTGACGTGAACGATCAAAATCCTGGTTGGTTGTGCTAAATTGATCCAAGCTCAATCCAACAGGGCTGATGGTCTGAACCTTGTGCAGCTTCATTAATCCATGCATTGAGAACCGGATTTTGCATCGTCATACTGATAAAGGCATAGTCAATGCGCTGGCTGTTTATCTTATTGGAGGGGAAGGTCACTCCCTTGTCGATCTCGTGCCCGGCAAGCGGCCAGCAATCCACAAGATCACATTCATTGCGACCGGTTCGCACGAGATGATCATATTCCGGATCCCTGGGAGCGAGATTGAAATCACCGAGCAGAACAAATTCCTCTGGCATTGGCGGGGTAAGCTTGTCCTCCAGCCAAAGCGGGTGGGTACTGGGGCCGGTCCATGCCCCGCCTTCATTGGGCGCGCTGGCAATAATCCTGCGTATGGTGTGGATTTGCGCAATGCGGTCCTCGGCGGATTTTGCTGACAGATGGGTATTGTATATGCGCAATGCCTTGCCGCCCGGCATTTCGACCACCCCCTCAAGCATACCAACAACCATATTGCGCTGATCATTGATAATAGACTTTGGCAGCGGAAAAAGCCTTGTGGAAATGATTGGAGTTTTCGACAGGATCATATTACCGAATTGCCTGCGGATATTGGTGACTTTGCCGCCAGACTCAAGATGGCTGGCGTCAACATCAAAAAATGGGCCGTAAACCCAATAGTACTGGTCGAGTAATTCAGCCAGTATTTTCGGTTGATCGATGATGCCGCTGCGTTGCCAGTTGCGCTCGACCTCCTGCAGGGCGATGATATCCGCACCATCGACTTCACTGGCAATACGTTCCAGGTCAAACAGTTCGTCTTTGCCAAGCCCGAACTGGATATTGTATGTAACGATTTTCACGCATTTAACCTATGCCTTGAGTTTAACGCCACCGTATTTCGCCTCGGCCCAGCGGGCAAGGCGCAGAACCGGATAGCAATAGGCAAAATACATTAGTGCTGTCATGCCGTAGATTATCATCAGTTCCTTGGGGTGACGCAGGGTTGCGTGTTCGCCGGCACGAACCAGTTCGGCAATGCCGATGACCGAGACAATTGAAGTGCCTTTGATGATGATGACGTAAACACCGCCCATTGGCGGGATCATCAGTTTCAGTGCTTGTGGAAGGACAACATACCACATTGATTGAAGCGCAGTCATACCGGTCGATCGGGCAGCTTCGTTTTGACCGCCTGGAACTGCCTGGATGGCAGCCAGGACGATTTCTGCAACATAGGTTGAAGTATAAAGGCTGAGCGCAATAATTGCAGCCGGAAAGGCCTCCAGTTGAAGCCATGAAATTCCAGTCGCCGGCAGCATGAAGTAAATGACATAGAGATGGACCAGAAACGGCGTTCCCCGCAACGCATGAATATAAATTCCGAGCAGCATGGAAATGGGTTTTCCACCTAACATACGCAGCATCCCGACAACGAAACCGAGCAGGCTTCCACATAGTATGGTTATCAATGAAATTTTGAAAGTTACCCACAATCCCTCAATCAGGAATGGCATGGTGCTTGTAACTGTATCGATCATGGGCGTGCCCCTCCCAGTTTTCGCTGGGCATAGTTCGACAATTGCAGCATTACTGCATAAATAATGAGATAGCCAGCTGCGACCGTCAGGAATGCCTCATTCGGCATCAGCCGTTCGCTTAAAACTGTCAATCCGGCACCAAAAAGCTCGAACACTCCGATGAAACTGACCAGCGATGAATCCTTGATAAGAACCGCCGTCTGCCCAAGCAATGGCGGCACTACATTGGCGAATGCCTGTGGCAGGACAACATTTCGCATGCGTTGCAGGTAGGTCATGCCAACAGACTGGGCAGCCTCGACCTGGCCTTTGGACACAGACTCGATACCGGCCCGGATGATTTCGCTCATATAGGCGCCGGCATTGAGACCCAGCGCGATGATGCCGCCTTCGAGTTCATCCAGCCGCCGATCAAGCAAAGGCAGGGCTGGCAGGCTGAAGTATATGATATATATCTGGATCAGCAGCGGCGTCGAACGGATCGCCTGCACGTAGCCCGCTGCAATTCGCCATAATACTTGGTTGCTGGAAATCCTCATAATCGCCACCGCGGTGCCGATGACCAGCGACAAAATCAGCGAAATCAGTGAGATAAACAGGGTGGCTGAAATACCATTTGTAAATTCGGGAATAAACTGGATAACCACTCGCCAGTTGTAGAAATCAAGAATCCAGTCCATGCCCGCTGCTCATATACAAATATCGTAGTGAAAACAGGGCTCCACCAGATTGATGGAGCCCTGGTAAGTATTGATGTACTTGATCGCTGCCTAGCCTTTTGGCACCGGTGTACGGTCTTTCTTCCACTCGGTGCTGAACATCCAGTAGTCCTTGAGTTTGTCGAGACGCCCGTCTGCCTTGATCAGCATGATGTAGTTGTTCATCCATTCAAGCATGTGCAATTCATCCGGTCGGGTGGCAAAGCTGAGCGGTCCCCTGTCAGGTGCACCTTCTAGAATATGAAACTCCGGATATTCAATCATATAGCCTTTTGCCGAGGCTTCGTCGTTGATTCCGGCATCAGCCCGGTCAGCGGCAACCGCTTGGGCAACAGCAGGACCGCCACCGGTGAATTGCTTGACCGTTGCCGCCGGACACTTGGCTTTAAGTACGCCGATATTGCTCGAGCCCTGGGTCACAGCGATCGACATGCCCTTGACGCAGGCATCCCGCCAAGTCACAAACGGCTTGCTTTTCTTTGAATAGATGACGTTGCGGCTGTACATATACGGATCGGTAAAATTCAGAACCAGCGCACGTGTAGCCTTGGGCGTCATGTCTGCGGCGAGGAAATCGGCCTTGCCGGAAACCACAGCCGGGATCAGTCCCTTCCAGTCATAATCAAGAAGTTTCAGTGTGACGCCGATGTCATCAGCCATCATCTGGACAAGTTCAACCGCAAATCCAGTGCGGTTGCCGTTGGTGTCAATATAGCTGATCGGTGGCCCCTGGGTCTGAACAGCAACGCGCATTTCGCCACGCTTGACGATCTCGCTAACGACATCGGCTGAATAAGCCGATCGTGCAAAAGCGCTTACCGCGAGCACGCACACGCCCAATCCCAATAATTTTGCAAGTTTTTTCATAGATCCGATCTCCCTTTGGTTATTTTTCCCCGGACAATCGCACTCAAAATGCAACCGGCCAGAGATTCCTGTTGTGATAATAATCTAAAGACTATATCAAATATTTTTGTTGGTCTATACCAAAATTCATCCTCTAGATAATCTGGCTGAGAAACAGTTTAGTACGATCATGTTGGGGGTTGTCAAATATCGCATCAGGCTTGCCTTCCTCAATGATCCTGCCTTCGTCCATAAAGGTGACCCGGTCGGCAGCCTCGCGGGCAAAGCCCATCTCATGGGTGACGACAACCATGGTTGTTCCGTCTTTTGCCAGGTCTTTCATCAATTCCAGAACGCCCCCCACCGTTTCCGGATCGAGCGCCGACGTCGCTTCATCAAACAACATCACCTTGGGGGTCATCGCCAGCGAGCGGGCGATGGCAACCCGCTGCTGCTGCCCGCCGGACAGCTCGCTTGGATAATTGTCGCCACGATCGCCGATGCCTACCCGGTCAAGCAGTTTCCGGCCGATCTCACCGGCCTCTTTGCGGGAGCGTTTCAATACCACCATTTGTGGCATGGTGATATTTTCCAACGCTGTTTTGTGCTGAAACAGATTGAAATTCTGAAACACCATGCCAACCTCCTGGCGCAATTTGTTTAGGTCGGTTTTCGAAGACGTCAATTCCACACCGTCAATGGTGATCGAGCCGCTGTCAATCGGCTGCAGGCCATTGAGGGCGCGCAAAAATGTGCTCTTGCCAGAACCGCTGGGCCCGATGACCACCAGCACCTCGCCCTTATCCACGTGATTGGTAACATGCTGCAGTGCATGAATGGGTGGGCGTCCCGGAATTTCGAATGTTTTACAGATATCTTCGACCTGCACAATTTGTGAATGGCTTTCCATTGGGCGTTTTCTTCCGTTTCTATCCTATTCAGACGTCGATTTTTCATTTCTCCCAGCAGCGGTAATGCTGATATCGATAGCATCGTGTCGCCAGAATTCCTCATCCAGTTCGACCACCTCATTATGTTGATCGACAATGGTTCGTGACAAATACAGACCCGGTGTGCCAACAGCCACTCCAAGAGCCCTTGCCGGTTCCTCTGATAATGCCGCAGGTCGCATATTGATCTGGGCCCGATGCTCGATGATGCCAAATTCCTTTGCCATCAAGCCGGTCATTGATTGATCAAGCCGGTGATCGAGAAGACTTGGACAGCGCTCTGCATTGACATGAATTTTTTCAACCAGAACCGCACGCTCATCAACCGTCCGCAGGCGGGAGATGACAAAAACCGGGGCACCGATGGAACAACCCAGATGTGTGCTTTCCCACTGGGATGCAGCAACACGCTGACTGGACAAGACTGTCGTTCCGGCAATACGGCCTTGCTCGGCAATGCTTTCGGTAAAGCTGGTATTGGCAGTTGGGTCATAACGAACCCGGGGTGGTGAAACAAACCAGCCGCGCCGGTCCTCGCGAAAAATTAGGCCTTCAGCTTCCATTCGCATCAATGCCTGGCGTACCGTCATTCTGGTAATGGAAAAATCTTCGGCCAAAGCCCGCTCTGGTGGAAACTTGCTGCCAGGTGCCAGGGTACCCGCCTCGATCATGGCAGTGAAATGGTCTCTGAAGCGCAAATAATAGGGAACTTTCCGATCCCAGGATTTGCGAGCCTGCTCAGATATGGACCAATTGCTATTTCGTGGTATAGTCCAATTTTCGTTCATGCTGCAACACTAAGTTCTGGGTTTTGATGTGTCAATGAAAGGCAGACCGAAGCGCAACAGGTGAGTACGGCTAAAGAGGGAATGCCAGTATTTTGATGACTTCATATGTTTTAACATTGATTGGCAACGCTGATTTATTTCCGCTTGAACAGATTCACATCGATAAAGTGCGCCAACATTTGGTTGTTGGCGGTAGGCAAGTATGGCTGGCTGAAAATGAGGCTTGTGATCTTTTCTTTGATTCCCCGCTTGCTGCTTTCAAACTTGCCGAGCAGGCTCGCGATGTGTTGTCTGGGGCACTGATAGATATTGTCTGCACGCCTGTGGAGGGGCGGCGAAAAAAACTTCTCATTTCGGATATGGATTCAACCGTGATAAATCAGGAATGCATTGATGAACTGGGGGAAGCTTTTGGTGTCGGTTCACAAATCAGGGAGATTACCGCTGCGGTGGTAGAGGGCAAAATCAGTTTTTCCGATGCGCTGCGCCAGCGTATGGCATTGATGAAAGGGCTGGATTATTCACAGCTGGAAAAAATATATGAGAATAATATTTCGCTGAAACAAGGCGCACGCACCCTGGTTCAAACCATGCGCCAAAATGGTGCATATTGCATTCTGGTTTCCGGTGGGTTTAGTTTTTTCAGCCAGCGCATCGCACAACGCATTGGCTTCCATGACCACCAGGCAAATGAACTGGTATTTGAAAATGGCAGGTTAACTGGAGAGGTTCACGAACCAATCCTCGGGCGAACGGCGAAGCTGGAAACCCTGAATAGACTGTGTGATGAACACAAACTGAAACCCTTTGATGTGCTCGCCGTGGGTGATGGCGCCAACGACATAAAAATGATCGAAGCAGCCGGTCTGGGCGTTGCCTTCCATGGCACAGATGCCCTGAAAAATCAGGCCAATGCCAGCATTGACCACGGAAATCTGACAACGCTGTTATATGTTCAAGGTTTCACCAAGGCGCAATTTGTGTTTAACTAAAACCAGCCCTACAACCCGGCTTTAGGCGCGTGCTGGAATTGATACACGCGGGCAATATGAGCAACTGCTGAAGAAAGCCCAGATTGACGCTGCTGGCGAAAACAACGGGAAGTCCGAGCCAAATGCCTGTTGAGGAATTTGCTTGATATCATGATCGTCTGGTAACGGACCAGACGCCGAAAATGACAACGATGGCCCCGATCAACTCAATCTGTGTAAGCCGTTCACCAAGGATGATCATGCTCCCAGAGATTGACGTCACCGGCAGTAATACCAAGCGCCATTAACCTTACCCCTTATATGCCCAATTCCGCATACCGATTGATGTGATTATTTCGGGTTGGGCGATGAGTTTGTCCAAGCTTCACAACCGGCATCAATGATCGTGTCATAGGTTTCAAAGATACGGTTTGATAGCCAGTTTTGGCGTATGTATTGCCAGATACTTTCGACCGGGTTTAATTCTGGCGAACGTGACGGTAACAGGATGATGGTAATGTTTTTGGGCATCTTCAGTTTGCCCGTTGTGTGCCATCCGGCCCGATCCATAAGGAGAACGGCATGGGCTCTACGCGCAACATGGCGGCTGATTTCATCAAGATGCATCTGCATGGCCCCGGTATTGGCACAAGGCAAGAGAAGTGCCGCGCCCGTGCCCCTTGCCGGACAGATGGCCCCGAATATATAGGCGTTTTGATAACGCTGGTCAGCACGCACTACCTGGGCCGCTCGAGAAAGCTGTGCCTCATGGACAATTGCCGCACTACTCATGAACACCCAGTGATAGCCATTGAGACCCTCAATACGAATGCCGTTCGGCGGGAAAATGATTCACTGGATCATTTTCATTTCCGCCTCACCATCACTGGCCACCATGTCAGCGCGGCGCAGATCCTTGATGATGGCTGCTTTCCTGACTGCAAATGGTTGATGTGAGCGTTTCAGCATATTTGTCAGCCCACCCTGGCTGATTTGAACGCCAAACAGATCGCTCAGCATTCCTTCAAGCCGAGCGAACGGTGAGTGCCGATTGGCCCAAAGGGCCGGGAAAACAATCCAGTGAATCGTTTTCAGGCACGAACGCCTGAAAGGTCTTCAGATAAAGCGACAACCCATGCAGCCGGGGGCCAAACGGTGAACCGTGCGCGGCAATCAGCAAGGCGGCTTTCACCTTTGATGAACAGTGCGGACAACATACGCACAGCCGCCACTTTTACGTGACTTGGGACGCCGTACAAATGGTTTAATCAGCGGCACTTCGATCTCATCATATTCGCCAATCACATCACCCTCAAGATCAGCTTCCAGATGGCCATGACACTCAGGGCAGATATCTGGCCGGTGATCGACGGTCCCGTCCGGGTTCTCATGCAAGGAACGGCTATGGCCTTGATGGCCCGGCATTGCGCTTCCGGGCTTGGCATGCTCCCGGCGGGCTTTCTTATCAGTCGAAGGTGGTTTTGATGATGTCCGCGATGTTTTGGCAGGCCGCTGCAATTTCAGCACCAAATCAACAAGCTACTGCTTGCTCAGCTTTTCCAAATCACCTTGTTCCATAACCGCATTGATTCAGAAAAGCACTGATTTGGCAAGGGGGTGAGTAATTACGCACGTATTCGCTCACTAACTTGCTGGAACTTTTCGACTTTAGCTGTGTCACTTTTATTTCTTCAACACTGTGAATATTTCCATCCCGCCATGCCCAACCTTCAGGTGTTTATCCAAAAATCAAAGTTCAGATATTCTGACTGCTCGGCTAGTGGAATGAATTTGACATTTGGTACCCACTTGCGGCTTCGTTCATTTTCAAATGTCAAATTCGAAAATTCCGCTAGATTCAATAAGTTGCTAGTGGTCTTTGTGGCCAAAACGCTTGAAAAAGAACGTGCTGAAAAGGGATTCAAGCGTTTCGGCCAGACCACTAGCCGCGCAGCAGATAATACCAACGGCAATTATTACTGACCTGCATGAGCCCAATCTCGCATTCCGATTGATTTGATAGTTTCGGGTTGTGCCAGGAGTTTGTTCCAGGCATCGCATCCTGCATCAATGATAGCATTATAGTCCTCGAAGATACGGTTAGAGAGCCAGTTCTGGCGTAGATATTGCCAGATGTTTTCTACCGGGTTGAGTTCTGGCGAACGCGATGGCAGCAGGATGATGGTGATGTTTTTCGGTACATCGAGATTGCCTGTTGTATGCCAGCCTGCCCGATCCATGAGAATGACAGCGTGGGATTTTCGCGCTACATATTTGCTGATTTCGTCAAGATGCATTTGCATTGTCTCAGTGTTGGCCCACGGCAACATCAGGGCGGCTCCTTTGCCATGGGCCGGGCATATGGCACCGAACAGATATGCATTCTTGTATCGCTGATCAGCGGGCATTCGGGGGCGGGTGCCTTTCTTCGCCCAGATGCGTGTTTGCCCGTTCTTCTGGCCCAGCCGGGCTTCATCCTGCCACCAAATCTCAACGGGAGTGTCTTCCGGCAGATCGGCTATGTGAGCTGCAAGCGTGTTGGCGAAGTTTTTTTGAAAGCCTCAATCACACGCTCATCCTGCTTTGGATGCTGCGGGCGGGTGCTCATGCGGGAAAAGCCAAGGACGGCAAGGAGTTCGGATATCGAGCGTTCGGCGTGGCTTTGTTGCATGGAAGCTATGGGGTTGCAGGTGGCCTTTGCGCGTCAGTTTCAGTCGATCTTGATTGTTTCAGGCATGCCAAGTGCTGTAAACCGGTTGAGGATGGCGATGCCGATTGCTGCTTCAGTTTTCTGGTTTTCGAAATTTCGGTTGCGTAATTTGGGGCCGATGATGGTTTTGAAGCGGAACATGGCGGTTTCGGCCAGAGACCTTCGGTGGTAATTGCTTTCCTTTTTCCATTCCTTGCGCCCGATTTTGTGGATACGCTGGACGATCTCGCCGCGTGTCGGTGGTGGGTCTTTCATCGCGCGCGGCGGCAGCATGGAGGCACCCTTTCTGGGCGGGATTGCCGGTCTTGCGCCGCGATCATGGATAGCACGATGGCAGCGAAAGCTGTCATAGGCTGGATCAGCGGATACCTGATCAATAGGACCATTGATCTGATCGAGAAGGCCAGGCAGAACCGGCCCGTCGTGAACATTATTTCCGGTCAGTTCATGGACAAGAATTTCATTGCTCGCTTCATCAACGCCCAGATGCAGTTTGCGCCAAGTCCGGCGCTTGCCAACACCATGGACACGGACCTTCCATTCCCCTTCACCGAATACTTTCAACCCGGTGGAATCAATCACCAGATGCAAGGGTTGATCGTGGCGCTTTTGACATTCGACAGGAACCTTCAAGCCTTCAGCCCGCCTGCTCAGGGTCGAGTAGTGAGGAACAACCACATCAAGATCCAGCATATCGGCCAAGGATTGCAGGAAGCCTTGTGTCTGGCGAAGGGCAAGGCTAAACACTTGCCGCAGGCTCAAGGCGCACAAGATCGCATCATCATGATAGACTGCCCCCTTGCCGGTGACCTGATGCCAGCGATCAATTACCGCCTCATCGATCCAAAGCGTTAGTGAGCCCCGTTTAACCAGGGCTGCATTATAGTTGCGCCAATTTGTGGCTTTGTAAGCGGGCTTGGGTGGTGTGAACCGTTCTCGTGATTTCTTTGCCATCCAAAGCATGAATCACAATTTGCAAAATTGGGGAATCCCAAAAATTCAAGGCATTCCATGCAACAAAGCCGTTCGGCGTAGACGGCACCAAAGCGCTCTTCAATCACCCGCTTTAAATCAATCCGCCGCCAGCGCACAACCCCGTCCACCGCCGGATCAGGGCCAGCATTGACGATCTCGGACAGTTCATTCATTTGTTCATCGCTCAAAAGGCGTGGCCGTCCCGCCCCCTGACGATTGGTCAGGCCATCTGGACCTTCTGCGTTGAATCTCAAGACCCAGTCGCGCAGCGTTTGACGATCCATCCCGCCAACCCTGGCAGCATCTGCCCGGCTCATGCCATCGTAAATGGCTGCAAGCGCCAGAAGACGGCGTACCTGTCTTGTGTCACTGCATCGTCGGGAAAATTGGCGAAGCGTGGGGGCATCAAAATCTCTTCGAAGTACAAGTCCTGTTGATGGCATGGCAAATCTCCTTCGCCACCCATTGAATCAGAACATCAGTGATTTGGGAATCCCATACGAGTCAGAAAATCATGCCATTGGTATCATTTCCCTTTTTACATGGCCGGTTAACCGGTTTTCGCCGCCGGCCAGCATTTCCGGGGCTAATATTTGCCCGGATATTCGCCGTTTTCAAAGTGTTTATCCTGATTTACGCGCACTTTACCCTTAATATTCTGCTTAACCGGGGGCCGCCGCGCCGGTTTCAAGCTGGATGAACCGGCTCATGTTGTAAACAAGGTTCATCATGCCGATTTTTGTTTTGGCCCGTACCATGCCAACAGTGCGGATGAGCTTGCCACCCATCGAGCGCTCATGAAAACCAAACACATGCTCGACGCGCACCCGCACCTTCGAGCGGGTTTTATTGGCCGCAATCTGGCGCGTGGTGAGTGGTTTACCCCGTTTGCCCTTATGATGAATATGGCTGCGATAGCCCTTTTCCTCAAGCCTGTCTTCCGTTTCAGCCGAGCGGTAAGCGCTGTCGCCCCAGAAATCCGAGGCGGTGTTTTGCGCATCGATCAGTTCGTCAAGCTTTTGGCTGTCATGCATGCTGGCCGAACTCGTCTCATAATCGCGGATCAGCTTGTGCCGCTTGTCCACATTGATATGGTTCTTATAGCCAAAATAGCTCTTGCCATGCTTCTTTATCCAGCGTGCATCCACATCCTTGTGCCGCTTCTTGCGCGGCTTTTTATTCCAGCCCTTGGGCGTCTTGCCCGCCTTCACCGCCTCATTCTCCTCGCGGCTGTTGCGCTGTTTAGGCACTGGCACGATTGAAGCATCAACAATCTGACCACCCATCGCCAGATAGCCATTATCGCGCAGATAAGCATCGAACTTGTCAAACAGCGTCTTGACCATCCCCGCCTGCGCCAGCTTCTCGCGGTAAAGCCAGACCGTCTTGGCGTCAGGCACCCGGTCTTCAACACCAAGATCGAGAAAGCGCATGAACGAAAGACGGTCGCGGATCTGATATTCAATCTGGTCGTCCGACAGATTGTAAAGCTGCTGCAAGGTGAGCACCTTGAACATCAGCACTTCGTCCCACGGCTTGCGCCCGGCATTCGACTTGCGATCCTCATGCCGCGTGCGCCACAGAGCCGTGAGTTCGGACCGGAAAAGCTCCCACGGAATGGTTTTCTTCAACAAAACCAGCGGATCACCAAACTTGTCCAACCCCGCATATCTGTCACCAAGATCAAAAAAGCCAAATTGCCCCATTATCAATCACCGATTCAGTTCCCTCACTATGCCGATTCTAGACGATCTGGCCGAAATAGGGTAATTTTTCGAGGTTGCCTGAAGCATATAGAGCATTCATGCAAGATACAGTGCGGCATTAGTCATTTACCTTTTTCCAAACTACCGCTTTCAAAGGTTTATTTAAACGCCTTCTAGTGGCTTTCGCGCGCTCGTGGCTTGTGCGAGGGAGAATGGTCCTCCTAAAAAACTTAATAATCTCTTTTGCATGACCGAGAGGTGCTACAAATTCCATTAACCGCAAATTATCACCACTAGCCCAGTCATTACCTTTAAATTTTAAATTGGGATCAAGCAGAGACTTTTCTACTCGGTCATCTAAAAAAGCATAGGTGAGAAAGGCACATGCTCTTTTTGGAGATGCCACCATGAAAATCATGTCGTTAACGATAGGAGTGTAAATGAAGCGCCCAATATCTTTGACATTCCACTTTTTATGAACCGCCGAAAGCTCCATTAACTTTAGACACTCTAACAAGCATTGTGCATTGTTAAGTTTGAAAAAACGCAACTCTTCATTGCCACAAATAATACGGTCGTCATCATTCACAAGCTTGGAGGCTAAATAAATTTCTGCCGCAGATTTGCCCATCATTCGATCTCGATAGTTTTATTGCGAATGTCTGTAGGCAGGGCAGCCAAAAATTCTTCAAGTATAATGCTGCAAGAATCGTCTCTACAAAATGAATGGAAGCCATCGCTATTCACAACATGTACGAAATTTTTGAAGCCCTTTGATATTTCTTCTGCATTTGACACGGGCGTCTTATACCAATGGCATGATTTTCTGACTCGTATGGGATTCCCAAATCACTGATGTTCTGATTCAATGGGTGGCGAAGGAGATTTTCCATGCCATCAACATGAACCGCCCCGTGTTTATCGGAGAGTAATTGGTTCAAATCTTAAGCTGCTTTTTGTATGGTTTTCAAGTCTTCATAATAATTTTCCTCTGCTTCATTGGGCGTGATGTATCCGATTGGTTCGAGCAAGCGCTGATTGTTGTACCAGTCGACCCATTTCAGGGTTTCCCATTCGACCTGGTCAACAGATTTCCACGGCCCTGATTGCTTGATGACTTCGGTCTTGAACAGGCCAATTATGCTTTCTGCCATGGCGTTGTCATAGCTGTCACCGACACTGCCAACAGATGGATCGATCCCGGCCTCTACTAGCCGTTCGGTGTATTTGATCGACAGATATTGACTGCCGCGATCCGAATGGTGGATTAATCCACCATTCGGACCGCGCTGACATATAGCCTGGTTCAGAGCGTCGAGAACAAAGCTTGTTGTCATAGAAGTTGATACCCGCCAGCCGACAATCTTGCGAGCAAATACATCAATGACAAATGCCACATAAACCATTGCTTGCCAGCTGGATACATAGGTGAAGTCAGATACCCACAGCTGGTTTGGGCGCTGTGCGCTGAACACCCGATTGACCTTGTCATCTGGACATGGCTGACTGGCATCAGGGTTGGTGGTGATGACTTTCTTGCCTCGCACAACACCTTGTATTTTCATTACTTTCATGAGTCTCTCCACGCTACAACGGGCAATTTGTTTTCCCTCACGGCGTAAACCGTGCCAAACTTTACGGGCACCGTAAAGTTGATGATTATCATCCCAAACACGCTCAATATCTTCACAATGGCGAGCATCACATTTGGCTCGCTCAGATGCCAGATCGGGATTGCGGGCAATCGCCTGACGGGCATAATATGTCGAAGGGGCGATCGGTAAAACACGGCAGATCGGCTCGACCCCAAAAGCATCTCGATGCTCTTTAACAAAGCTCGTCATTTGCGAAACGGGCGGTCGAGCACCGCCTGGGCAAAGTTGACCGCCAAAACGCCATTGGTCTGAGTGACAAGGTCAACGCGAGAGGCCTTCTTTAATATCTCATTGGCTTGGCGAAGTTCACGAACTTCTCGCTCCAATTCCTTGATCCGGGCTTTCTCCTGGCTGGTCGGGCCAGCCAGTTTACCAGCATCGCGTTCAGCCTGAAGACACCAGGCGCGAAGACTGTCGGGAGAGCAGCCCAGCTTGGATGCTATCGCCTTATAGGCAGCGTTATTGCTGGCGTAATCTGCGCGATGATCGTTGAAAAGACGAACGCCGCGTGTGCGGAATTCAGGGCTATATGTAGGGGTGTGTTTTTCCTGTTTCATAGGGTCTACCTTTAGAGAGTTTTACTCTCCGGTAAACACAGGGCGGTTCATTCTGCCATGGCGTTGTCATAGCTGTCACCGACACTGCCAACAGATGGATCGATCCCGGCCTCTACTAGCCGTTCGGTGTATTTGATCGACAGATATTGACTGCCGCGATCCGAATGGTGGATTAATCCACCATTCGGACCGCGCTGACATATAGCCTGGTTCAGAGCGTCGAGAACAAAGCTTGTTGTCATAGAAGTTGATACCCGCCAGCCGACAATCTTGCGAGCAAATACATCAATGACAAATGCCACATAAACCATTGCTTGCCAGCTGGATACATAGGTGAAGTCAGATACCCACAGCTGGTTTGGGCGCTGTGCGCTGAACACCCGATTGACCTTGTCATCTGGACATGGCTGACTGGCATCAGGGTTGGTGGTGATGACTTTCTTGCCTCGCACAACACCTTGTATTTTCATTACTTTCATGAGTCTCTCCACGCTACAACGGGCAATTTGTTTTCCCTCACGGCGTAAACCGTGCCAAACTTTACGGGCACCGTAAAGTTGATGATTATCATCCCAAACACGCTCAATATCTTCACAATGGCGAGCATCACATTTGGCTCGCTCAGATGCCAGATCGGGATTGCGGGCAATCGCCTGACGGGCATAATATGTCGAAGGGGCGATCGGTAAAACACGGCAGATCGGCTCGACCCCAAAAGCATCTCGATGCTCTTTAACAAAGCTCGTCATTTGCGAAACGGGCGGTCGAGCACCGCCTGGGCAAAGTTGACCGCCAAAACGCCATTGGTCTGAGTGACAAGGTCAACGCGAGAGGCCTTCTTTAATATCTCATTGGCTTGGCGAAGTTCACGAACTTCTCGCTCCAATTCCTTGATCCGGGCTTTCTCCTGGCTGGTCGGGCCAGCCAGTTTACCAGCATCGCGTTCAGCCTGAAGACACCAGGCGCGAAGACTGTCGGGAGAGCAGCCCAGCTTGGATGCTATCGCCTTATAGGCAGCGTTATTGCTGGCGTAATCTGCGCGATGATCGTTGAAAAGACGAACGCCGCGTGTGCGGAATTCAGGGCTATATGTAGGGGTGTGTTTTTCCTGTTTCATAGGGTCTACCTTTAGAGAGTTTTACTCTCCGGTAAACACAGGGCGGTTCAGTTCTCGCCTCGATCGCATTTTGCAACTGCAGCAATTCGTTGTCGACCAGTTGCACGAGAACTGGACACCGGAGCAGATTGCCGGTTGGCTGAAGGGCGGCAATGAGAAGGGGCTGCCCTCTATCAGCCATGAGGCCATCTACACCTGGATCTACTCAACCGGTCAGCGCGCCCGAAAACTGTGGAAATTGCTGCCCTTTCGCCGCGCAAAGCGCCGTTTTCGACCGGCCCGCAAGACCAGATCACTGATCCCGGACAGGAAATCCGTCCACCAGCGCGGTGAACATATCGATGACCGCAGCCAGGGTGGTCATTGGGAGGGTGATTTGATGATCTGCAAACGAACCCGCCCGGTGCTGGTGCTGGTCGAGCGCAAGAGCCGCTTCACCATCATTGCCCGGTTGAAATCGAAGAATGCGGCGGATACGGCAAACACAATCATGGATATTTTCCGCCAGCTTGACCCGGACCTGCGCCGTTCGATCACCTTCGACAATGGCATGGAATTCGCCAGGCACAGCCTGTTGAAGGAGGCACTCAACATGACAACATGGTTCTGTGATGCCTATGCCTCTTGGCAAAAAAGGGCGGGGTGGAAAACATTAATGGCAGGCTGCGCCGCGATCTGCCCCGCCATCTCGATATTGATGCCATGAACGATGAAGACTTCGCCGACATCAATCTCATGCATAATCTGACACCAAGAAAATGCCTCAAATTCAAAACACCCGTCCAAGCCCTGTTGTCACAACTCGGCATCAATGCCAAACTCTCATTTCACAGAGGTGTTGCACTTCAAATTTGAATCCGCCCAAACCAACTACTAGCAATATTGTTACAGCAAAGGAGCAGAAAACGATGAAGTTTTTCTTATTCATCTGCATTGCCATTCGGGATTTCCTTAATAATATCTAGTTTGATAAATTGCCTGATGAGACTCTCGATATTGTTCTCACTAATTTCTTCAGTGGAGTTAGATAGGCTACCTATGGAAAACGTTTCACCGGTTCGAATGAGGTTCCAAATTTGAATGTATTTTTGTGGAAACTTCATTTTCCTGCTAGCGGCGGTAACTTCAACGCTGTTTGGCATTTCGTTGATTACAAGTGGTCTAGGTGGGATCAGAGCAAATTGGCTCTCGTTCAGATTTTTTTCCAGTGCTCCGTATGGTAAATTAATTCTCGATCTATTTGTAGATATACCATTACTTTAAAGTGATCATGAAAGTGATCATGGCTCATCAGGAGCGGCCGGCGCCTTTGCGCCGCGCGCGCAGGCGTAAGCGAAGCGAAGAGTTGCCGTGAGCGAGAAGCCTACAAAAGCAGGGAAAAAATCACTGTGTTTGGTTCAAACGGTTTTATCTTCTGCTCAGGCGGCGTCCGATACAACCCGATTGCGGCCGTTTCGCTTGGCATGATAAAGCGCCTCGTCGGCTCTCTTCATCAGTGCCTCACGGCTGTCATCTGGTCCCTCGATTGATGAGGCGCCGATACTGACGGTGATATTAATCTGTTTGATGCCGCCAAGAATAATGAATGGATGCGCAGCAATTTCACGGCGCATGCGTTCGGCAACCACACAGGCAAGGTCGATATCGGTGTCCGGCATAAGCAGCACAAATTCTTCACCACCATAGCGACAAGCCATGTCAAGATTACGGACATTCCTGCTAAACCTGGCGGAGAATTCCCGCAACACCTCATCACCAGCATCATGGCCATGAACATCATTAACCTGTTTGAAGTGATCAATATCAAAAATCAGTAGCGAAAGCGGTCTGTTGGTGGTTTTTGCCCGGTCAAAGGCGGTACTCAAATGGCCATCAAAATAGCGGCGGTTGTTCAATCCGGTCAGACCATCCTTGATCGCCATTTCGACTGTTTTTTGCACGCTTTTGCGCAACCCTTCATTGTAGCGGCTGCGCTTGATCTGTGTCCGCACACGAGCCACCAGCTCATTTTTGTCGACCGGCCGCGCGACATAGTCGTTGACGCCCATATCAACCGCACGAATCACCAAGGCATCATCATCGGGCCCGGAGATCAGCAGAATAGGCAGCATGCGTGTGCGGTTGAGCGAGCGCAATTGCGAGCACAATCGTAATGCATCAAAATCCTCCAGAGCGGTAGACACGACAACCAGTTCATATTCTTCTTCCGCCGCGGTAAACAACGCCGACTGGGGATCGGTGACAACCCTGACATCATGTTCACGTGCCAGTGTCTTGACGATTTTTTGGTAAGATGACGCCCGGTCATCGACAATAAGAATATTACCGCGTTGGGCGGCTGTATCATTGCCACCGACCCGCAATAATTCGTCGATCCCGAGTTCTGATCCTGCCTCAGCCCGCAGCCGCAACTCGTCGGTTACCATCTTCAGCCGGACAAGGCTTTTCACTCGGGTTAATAGGGCTAGATCGTTGACCGGCTTGGTGATGAAATCATCCGCTCCCGCCTCCAGTCCTGTCACCCTGTCAGAAGGCTGGTCAAGCGCCGTCACCATGACTACCGGCAGGTGCGTGGTCACGGGATCGGCCTTTAGCCGCCGGCAAACCTCAAATCCGTCCATTCCAGGCATCATGACATCAAGCAACACGATATCTACCTGGCCCTTGGCGCATATATCCAGCGCCTCCTGTCCACTACTGGCGGAAAAGACCTGAAAATACTCGGCCATCAAACGGGCCTCGAGCAGCTTTACATTGGCCTCAATATCGTCGACTACCAATACACATGCCGTCATATAACAATCACTCCACTCAACATATTTATTGGTCGGCACCATGCCGGCAATTGACGCACACGTTCTTTAATCGACGCCCAGATATGAATTTACGGTCTCGAGAAACTTGACCACCGATATGGGTTTGGAAATATAGGCCTCGCAGCCACCTTGACGAATGCGTTCCTCGTCACCCTTCATGGCAAATGCTGTCACTGCAATAACCGGAATATGGAGAAGGTCTTCGTCCTCCTTGATCCATTTGGTAATTTCCAGACCGGAAACTTCAGGTAGTTGAATATCCATCAGGATCAGATCCGGCCTGTGTTGACGGGCAAGATCTAACGCCTCCAAGCCATTTCTGGTCTGGATGGTCGTATAACCCTTGGCTTCAAGCAAATCATTGAATAGCTTCATGTTAAGTTCATTGTCTTCAACGATCATGACGGATTTGGACATATTGATCGGTCGCTCTCCTGAGGCTGAATTTGTGCCTCGACTCTCATTCCCACACTAAGATATCATTACTAACCCAATTTCCTTTCGAAAAGGAAAACGGAAAGCGCGCATAGCGAGAGTAAATTGAAAAAATGACCGTGAAACCCGAAATCGACGATTTTGCTGAACAAATCGGAATCAAGGCTCTGGAGCATCTGGCCGCAGACCCCGATCTTCTGCGCCGCTTTTTGAATTTGTCAGGCATTGAACTGGCACATTTGCGCCAGGCGGTTGAATCTCCAGGGTTCATTGGCGGTTTGCTTGATTTCTACCTAAATTACGAACCTGATTTAATGCGCCTGTCCGCCGCCATTGGCATCAAACCCGCGGAGATCGCCAGAGCCAGGTCGATGCTTGATCCGCAAGGGGGGCAGGATGCTTGACCCTCAAACCCGCGATCAGTTGATGGCGCTTACACCCATTGACCGCCCGCTGCTGGTCTGCGACGTCGATGAAGTGATCCTGCACCTTGTCGCGCCGTTGGAGCGGCTGCTTGAAGAGCAGGGCTACGAATTGCGCAAGCAAGCGGTCCGGCTGAGCGGCAATGTATTTGATGTCAAAACCGGGGAACAGGCCAGCCAGCAGATTGTCTGGTCCGCTCTGGCGACACTGTTTGAGGAACAACACGAGCGTCAGCATGTGGTTGATGACGCGGCCGATACGCTGCATAAACTCCATCAGGATTTCGACATAATCCTGTTGACTAACCTTCCGCACCGCTTTGGTGATATTCGCCGTGATTATTTGAAAAATATTGATATTCCGTTTCCGGTTATCACTAATACGGGCGCCAAGGGTCCGGCGATGGAGTGGATTAACAAGAGCCAAAACGAGGAACTGGCATTTGTCGATGATACGCCCGATCACCTAAATAGTGTACAGGTTCATGCGCCAAATACCCATTTGGTCCACTTCATGGCCAATGATGAATTTCGCACCATGATTGGCCGTCTTGACCATGTGCTGCTATCTACCGGAGACTGGCCTGAGGCCGGATTGGCAATCCGCAGTGCATTGAATGGAAAAGCCAATGGGTGAGAAACTGCCGCAGCACAACGGATTTTGCCGCGATTGCCTGACCATTACCGATGGCCAGATAAAGCGGTGCCCTGCGTGTGGCAGCCCACGGCTGCGGTTTCATCCCGAACTGTTCGATCTCGCGCTTGCCCACATAGACTGCGATGCATTTTATGCGTCGGTCGAAAAGCGCGATAATCCTGATCTGCACGATAAACCGGTAATAATCGGCGGTGGCAAACGGGGCGTTGTATCGACTTGTTGTTATGTGGCGCGGATAAATGGCGTGCGCTCTGCCATGCCGATGTTCCAGGCGCTGAAGGCTTGTCCTCAAGCCGTTATCATCAAACCTGATATGAAAAAATACACCCGGGTTGGCTATGAGGTTCGTCAACTCATGCGCGAACTGACCCCGGCGGTTGAGCCGATTTCAATTGATGAGGCTTTTTTAGATCTCGCCGGTACAATAAGGTTGCATGGCGAACCGCCGGCCCTGGTTCTGGCACGTTTGGCAAGGCGGATTGAGGGCGAAATCGGCATTTCGGTTTCAGTCGGCCTGTCCTATAATAAATTCCTGGCCAAGGTTGCATCGGACTTTGAAAAGCCGCGCGGATTTTCCGTCATCGGCAAAGCGGAAGCGGTCGAGTTTTTAAGGAAGCAGCCCGTATCGCTGATCTGGGGGGTCGGCAAGGCCATGCAGGCCAGACTGAACCGAGATGGCATCCACAAAATCGGCGCCCTGCAGGTGATCGAAGAGGGCGAACTGGCACGCCGCTACGGCTCGTTGGGTTTGCGGCTGGCAAGACTGTCCAGGGGCCTTGATGCGCGCCACGTGGAAAGCCGCAGCAAGGCAAAAAGCATCAGTTCTGAAACGACTTTTAATCACGACTTAACATCGGTTTCAGATCTTACCCCGACATTGCGGCGACTGTCAGAGAAAGTTTCAACCAGGCTGAAAGCCAAGGGTATTGCCGGTCACACCATTGTGCTGAAACTGAAAACCGTCACCTTCAAACAACGAACCCGCAACGTGACACTGAGCGATGCGACGCAATTGTCGGACAAGATTTTCAGAACCGGTCATTCGCTGCTGCTAAAGGAACTTGACGGAACAAAATTCCGCCTGATCGGCATCGGGGTCAGCGATCTTTGTTCGGAGGAAGGCGCCGATCCGGCAGACCTTGTTGACCGGCAGGGTGCCAAGCGAGCTGCTGCTGAACGCGCCATGGACCGGGTGCGCCACAAGTTCGGCGAAAAATCGGTGGTCCTGGGCTTGACATTTGGAAAAGAAAAACAGGCTGCCCCGCAACGCGATCAGGAAACAGAAGACAAATCAAACTGACCGGTGCTATTTCACTACCCGCATTCAGTGCCCGGCAATATCTCAAGCTTGCTCAGTTCTCCCTTTAACGCATAGTCCTTGTAACGCATTCGCAAATTGCCTGAGACACCGTTTTCATAAAGATCAAACGACACCTGATAAACCGGCAGGTTCTCACCACGATGCTCATCCTTTAAGGAAAAATAGCTGATCGAGACCGGCCAGCTCGGCTGATTTTCCAGTATTTTCAAGCTGGCATCACCGGTGTTTATTTCGCCGGTTTTCTGGTTGCCAATCACCGTAGTGGTGGCCATCAGTTCATCGGCATTTTCCGAACCATCAAATATGTCGGCGGTGAATATGGTTTCGCCTTGTTGCGCCTTGTCGATTATCCGGGCCAGATGTTCGGTCATGAACATCGCCTTGCCCAGGTGATGTTGCCTGGATTCTGGTTTGTCAATGGCGATTAGTGTACCATCGCTGGTGCGTTTGGCCGAGCCCCGCACTTCTTTTTCAAACTGATCATTAACAAACGAACGGGTGAGAAAGCGAAAACTGTTTTCCTTGGCATCTTCAAAAGTGGTGGTGCGCTGGTCGGTGACGAACGATTTGCGGCCGGTATTGATCTGGGACACAAACCGGAATTTCACCGCAAAACCCTCACAAGGTGCACCGGCGATTTCATAGACGATACGACCATCCATCCCACGAATGCCGGAACGGTCGGTTGCATCAAGCAATTTGATGTCATAGACCGCCCGATGCGCGACAAGCCCGTTGAGCGCGGCGGAATGAACAGGCACAACCGCCATCACGGCAAGCACTGGAATAAGCAGCCACAGGCTCTGTCCTAAAAAAACTGGCTTCATGATAGTTCTATCCACTATCTTGAGTTCTGATCATCGAATCAAATGATTATTGACACAATGTAGTCCAAATTGCGACTTTCCTTCGGCATAAAAAAAGGATAACGATTTATCTTTTTCACCCTGTGTTCCCTCACAATCAAACCTGCGAGACCAAGCCATGACAGGAAAAACAGAAGCCCACCTTAAGACCCTCGGCATATCGCTGCCGACGCCGTCCACACCGGCTGCCAATTATCTTCCTTTTGTGATAACCGGCAAGCTTTTGATGATCTCCGGGCAGGTGCCGGTCGGCCCCAGCGGCTTGGAGTTTCAGGGCAAACTTGGCGACGGCTTTGATGTGGAAACCGGCCAACAGGCCGCACGCCTGTGTGCTATCAACATTCTTGCCCAGGCGAAAGCTGCCTTGGGCAACCTCGACCGTATTGTCCAGATGGTCAGGATCACTGGTTTCGTCAACAGCGCGCCGGATTTCGGCGATCAGCCGGCGGTTATCAATGGTGCATCCGACTTTCTGGTGGAAGCGCTTGAAGGTAGAGGCAGACATTCGCGCGCCGCGGTAGGCGTTGCGGCGCTGCCCTTTGGCGTTGCGGTAGAGGTGGATGCGATCATTGAATTCGACTAGCCCGGTAACAATTCGCCCTCCTTCACCCGGCCCGCACAAGTGGCTGGTTGAAGAGCCTATTGCGCATCGCGGACTGCATGATGCGCAGCAGGGAATTTTTGAAAATACCATGGCTGCATGGCAGGCATCGATCGATGCCGGCTTTCCGATCGAATGCGATTTGCAGATCACCGCTGATAGGAAGGCGGTTGTCTTCCATGACCCGGGCCTGAAAAGAATGACCGGCAGGCGCGGTCTGGTTCGACACCACACGGCTGCAGAGCTTGCCAAGATCAGCATCATGGAGACCGGTGAAACCATCCGCACGCTTGAAGAGCATTTGGAACTTGCCAATGGCAAGGTACTGCTGTTGATCGAGTTAAAGGGCATTTTGGGCGAGGATGACGGTCTGGCAGAGGCGGCAGCTGATGCCCTGTCCCATTATCACGGGCCGGCGGGTGTTATGTCATTTCACCATTGGCTGGCGGCAAAGTTTCAACTCCTCATGCCGAACCGGCCGCGTGGACTGACCGCTCTGGGCGACGATCATCATTTCGATTTTCACGCAAGGGCGATTAAGGAGTACGATTTGCAGTTCGTCTCGTATCGCATTCGTGATTTGCCCTGTCGCGTTGTCACCGATATGAGGCAGCTTGGTTTTCCGGTTATAACCTGGACTGTTCGCACCAAAGAGGAATGTGCTTTGAGCTACGAACATGGCGACCAGATCACCTTTGAAGGTTTTGATCCGCGCGTCCTTTGCCCATGAGTGTTGCGGCCAAATTGCGGGTACTTTCATCGATGGACGAAATTCCACGCCAGGATTGGGACCGACTTGCCAATCCTGCTTCCTGTGGCAGTACTCGCGAAATAGCCGACATCGAATATAATCCCTTTTTGTCGCATGATTTTTTGTCGGCACTGGAACAATCCGGTTGTGCCACCGATGAAACCGGCTGGATGGCCCGCCACATGGTGCTTGAGCGGGATATCCCAGGCGGCCAAACCGAAATCGTCGGACTGATGCCGTGTTATCTAAAATTTCACAGCCAGGGCGAATATGTGTTCGACCACGGCTGGGCCGACGCCTTCGAACGGGCCGGAGGTGACTATTATCCAAAACTGCAATGCAGCATTCCCTTCACCCCGGCAACCGGCCGCCGGTTGCTTGTCGCCAACGACGACAAGGCCCAACAAAACCGACAATTACTAGGCAGCGGACTGGTGCAACTATGCGGCAAGATGAACGTTTCTTCAGCCCATCTGACATTTTTACCGCAGCAAGAATGGCAGCTTCTCGGCAAACAGGGTTATTTGCTGCGCGAGGATCAGCAATTTCACTGGCGAAACGACAATTATCCGGATTTCGACGCCTTCCTCGCTTCGCTCAATTCTCGCAAGCGCAAAACCATCCGCCGGGAAAGACGAGAGGCGCTTGCAGGAACTGGCATCGAAATCGACTGGTTGACCGGCAGCGACCTTGGTGAAGATGTGTGGGACAGTTTTTTCCAGTTCTATATCGATACCGGTTCGCGCAAATGGGGCAAGCCATATCTAAACCGGGCATTTTATTCGATGATCGGGGAGCGCATGCGCGACAATATTGTTTTGATCATGGCCCGGCGTCAGGGGCGCTATATAGCGGGCGCGATCAATTTCATCGGCTCCGGCACGCTCTATGGCAGACATTGGGGATGTATTGAGCATCACCCTTTTTTGCATTTCGAAATCTGTTACTATCAGGCCATCGAATGGGCAATCGCCCACAGGCTGGAAGTAATTGAGGCCGGTGCTCAGGGTGCCCACAAACTGGTGCGCGGCTATTTGCCCAAATTGACCTATTCCGCCCACCACATCACCAATCAAGGTCTGCGCAATGCGGTGGCGGACTATCTTGAGCATGAACGTGATGCGGTGGAACATGAAAACCAAGTGCTTGAAGAGCACAGCCCCTACCGCAGGCGATAGAACTCGAAAGCACTGATAATTTTGCCCGGCAATCCTACATATAGACTCGGCGGAGGCAGGGCGTGGCTTATCTGGAGCCTGGCAGCACTTGCCTTTGGCTATGCTTTCTTTCAACGGGTGGCCCCCAGCGTCATGGTCTCCGATCTGATGCGGGAATTTGCTATTGGCGGTGCGGTACTGGGCACCTTGTCGGCGCTTTATTTCTATCCCTATGTCATCCTGCAAATTCCGCTGGGAGCACTGCTCGACAGGCTTGGCGCCCGTGTGCTTTTGACCCTGGCGTTGGCAACGGCCGGTGTCGGATCGCTTATTTTTGGATTTTCAGAGTCCCTGTTCACCGCCTATCTTGGACGGGTGCTTATCGGCGTCGGCTCCGCTGTTGGCTTTCTTGGATCGTTAGCGCTGGCGGGAAAGTGGTTCCCTCCTGGCCGCTTTGCCTTTCTTGCCGGTCTTTCGATGTTCTTTGGCATGATTTGCGGCATGGCAGCACAAGGTCCGCTGGCGGTTTTCGTTGAAGCCTTTGGCTGGCGTCCTGCTCTTTGGTTGTTGGCGGCAGCGGCCATTGTTCTGGCGCTTCTGATTCTCATCTTTGTGCAAAATTCGCCGGTTCCAACCAGTAGCGAAAAACCGCGTGGCAGCTGGCGCGACATGTGGTCGGGTCTTGGCAAGGCTGCTGCGAGTGTTGAGGTGTGGAAGATTGCTTTTGTCGCGGCGTCGATGTCCGGGCCAATGCTAACAATTGGCGGACTATGGGGAACGCCCTACGTCATGAGCGCCTATGGTTTGCAACGGCCACAAGCGGCATTTCTGGTCTCGCTGATATTGTTGGGCTGGGCCATCGGCGCGCCGTTGAGCGGCTGGCTTTCTGATTATTTGGGTCGACGCAAGTTAATGTTGAACATTGGCAGCGCGATACTGGCGATATGCCTCGGGCTGATCGTATTGGTGCCTGGTCTGGCCCTTTGGATGACGATCGGTCTTCTGGTTCTTGCCGGGGTTTCAGGGGCGGCAATGACCTCAACATTTGCCCTGGCGCGCGATGAGAGCCCGGCGGAAATAAGCGGATCGGTCACCGGAATAGTCAATTCAATGACCGTCGCATCCGGGGCGGTTTTGCAGCCCGGCGTGGGTTGGGTTCTCGACCTTGTGTGGGACGGCACAATGGAAGACGGGTCAAGAATTTACCACGCGGCTGACTATCGGCTTGGTTTTGGTCTGATATTGGCCAGTGTGCTGATTGGTTTTGTCATCAGCCTAACCTTGCGTGAAACCAGTTCAAGCCGTGCGGCCATCAAGGCAAAAACCAGCGCCGGGTGATATTGGCTTCCGCTGGTAATGCTCTTGACGGGTAGATCGTGTTGCAACACAACAATAATCACAACAAAATTCGAGGCCGGGAAGCAGATTTGATGATCAATGCAAGCTATGATGAAAACAACATATTCGCCAGGATTCTTCGCGACGAAATGCCCGCGACCAAAGTGTACGAGGACGATGACACCTTCGCCTTTATGGATATTATGCCGCGTGGCGAAGGTCATTGCCTGGTCATCCCGAAAGCTTTCTCGCGCAACATATTCGATGTGAAACCCAAAGACATGGCGGCCGTCATGACAACGGTGCAAAAGATTTCACGCGCCGCAATTAGGGCGTTCAACGCCGATGGCATCACCATTCAGCAGTTTAATGAACAGGCTTCCGGCCAGGTGGTATTTCACCTCCATGTACATGTCATTCCACGATTTTCCGGTGTCAGGCTTGGGCCGCACACCGGCGAGATGGAGAAGCTGGAAATCCTGGAAGCCAATGCGGCTAAAATCCGGGCGGCGCTTGAGCAAATTCAATAAGGGAAAGGCAAACCCTTCCCCCAATTGTTGTTCTGGTGATCACTCGTCAGCGGATTTTTCCGGCACAAGCCCCGCTTCCCTGGCCGCCTTTTCCCAGCCTTTCGGCAGTTTGTGAGCAATGCCCCTGTGACAGTCAATACAGGTCTTGGTAGGCCGATCACCATCCAGCACTTCCCAAACATGAGGATCGTGCTGATCAGCACTGCGTGATTCCTGTTTTTCCAGATCCATCGAGCCAAAATTGTGGCAGTTTCGACACTCGCGCGAATCGGTGGACTTCATCCGTTTCCACTCGTTCATCGCCATCCAAAGCCGGTTTTCCTTGAATTTTTTCGGCGTATCAATTGTGCCGAGCACCTTGTGGTAAAGCTCGTTTGTAGCCTTTACCTTGCGGATTACCTTGTGGATCCACTCTTTTGGCACATGACAATCGGGACAAGTGGCGCGAACTCCGGTGCGGTTGGTATAGTGGATCGTTTCCCTATATTCCTGATAGACGTTTTCTTCCATTTCATGACAGGAAATACAGAAAGCCTCGGTGTTGGTCAGTTCCAATGCCCAGTTGAACCCGCCCCATAAGGTGACCCCAAAAATAAAACCCACGGTCACCAGCGTGCCCAAGGCAAATCGTCCGCTTGGCCGCCGGAACCCCTGCCATATCCTGCCAATGAAGCCGGGCTTGCTACCGCTACCATCGATCGCATTATCCGTCATTTTATTGTTCCAGTTCTCCAGTATCGGTCAGCAAAGGATATGCTGTCCGCCGTGTTTGTGCCCTTCGGGCGGTGGTCAGTTGCCAGCTGACTGAAAAATGTTTTCAACCAGCGGCTTGGCGTCAATCTGGGTGGCGTGGCACAGGGTGCAGAAATAGCGTCTGCCATCCACCTTGTCGGACTTGGCGCCGTCGGCTGCGATAAAGTGGCTATCGCCAATCTTGACCGCTTTTTCTTCTTTGAAGTTTTCCGGTGAGTGGCAACGCATGCAGGTGTTTTCTTCCAGCGAGATGCGTTCCTTGGAAACCTTGTGCGGGATCGACGGTGGCTGCAGCTTCCATGAGCGCTTGAAACCTCCTTCCTGACTGATCACCCGATGTTTTTCGAACATGCCGGCACCATCTGCCAGAGCATTCGCCCCGCGAAGTGATACCACCTCATCACCGATGGCATTTGCGGCCCCTGCCATCACCAACAGGGCAGTTGCTACGGTCAAACTAAGATATTTCATGGCCTTTTCCTTTGAGACTTGATCACCAATTTTTGCCCATCCTGGTTGATACGAACGGCTTGCATTTCGGTCTCCTCGACCTGAGCTTCACCGGAGCACCCGATTGCTATCGCGTTCAAAACAAGCTGGCAGGCCGGCTAGGAGGGAGACCGGCCTGCCAGTCACGCAGCTCAGGCCTTTTCGACCTTGCAGGCGCATTTCTTGTAGTCGGTTTCCTTTGACAGTGGATCGGTCTGGTCGAGGGTCAGTTTGTTAACCAGCCGGCCCGCGTCAAACCATGGAACAAACACCAGACCTTCCGGTGGCTTGTTGCGACCGCGAGTTTCAACCCGGGTGATGATTTCGCCTCGACGGGTCTTGATCTTGACCTCGGCGCCATTGCGCAGTCGCCGCTTCTTGGCGTCCTTTTTGTTCATAAACAAAACAGCGTCAGGCACCGCCCGATAGAGTTCCGGCACCCGCCTGGTCATCGAACCTGAATGCCAATGTTCAAGCACCCGGCCGGTGCAGAGCCACAGGTCGTATTCGTCGTCCGGCGGTTCGGCTGCAGGTTCATAAGGCGCGGTAATGATGTTGGCGCGGCCATCCGGCTTGCCATAAAAATTCACCCCTTCACCCGGCTTGACATGCGGGTCATAACCCTCGCGGAAACGATAAAGCGTTTCCTTGCCGTCGATAACCGGCCAGCGCAGACCGCGGGTTTGGTGATAATCGTCGAAGGGCGCCATTTCGTGGCCCTTTTTAGGACCCTCCCACTGGAATTTGCGGTACTCTTCGAACAGGCCTTTTTGGACATAGAAACCGAAATGCTCCGATTCGTCATTATCGTAATTGTTGCCATCGCCATCGGTTACCTGATCATTCGGGAACTGGTCGACCTGGCCATTGGCGAAAAGCACATCGAACAGTGTTTTGCCCTGGTATTCCGGCGCTTTGGCGATTAATTCCTGTGGCCACACGTCTTCAACTTTGACATATTTGGCAAATTCCATCACCTGCCAGACATCGGAACGCGATTCCCCTGGCGCCTTGACCTGTTGCCGCCAGAACTGGGTGCGGCGCTCGGAATTGCCATAGGCACCCTCTTTTTCCGCCCACATTGCCGTCGGCAGGATAAGATCGGCACCCATCGCCGAGACCGTTGGATAGGGATCTGATACGGTGATGAAATTGTCGGGATTACGCCAGCCGGGCAGAGATTCATCGTTGAAATTGGCTGCTGCCTGCAGGTTGTTGTTACACATTACCCAAAAGCAGTTCATCTTGCCGTCATTCAGCGCCCGGTGCATGGCAACCGCATGAATGAGCGTTTTGCCCTCATCTGTTTTCGGCCCCGGAATGGTGCCCTCGGGCAGTTTCCACACCTTTTCGGCAAAGGCGCGATGCTTGGGATTAGCGACCACCAGATCGGCCGGCAGACGATGGGTAAAGGTGCCCACTTCGCGGGCCGTTCCGCAAGCCGAAGGCTGACCGGTGAGCGAAAACGGGCCGTTGCCTGGTTCGGCGATCTTGCCCATCAGCAGATGAATATTATAGACCAGACCATTTACCCACACACCGCGGGTGTGCTGGTTAAAGCCCATTGTCCAGTAGGAAACGACTTTTTTGTCCGGATCGGCGTAGAGTTTCGCCAGTTCCTCAAGCTGCTCTTCCGGCACGCCCGAGATTTCCGACGCCTTTTCAACCGTATATTCGGCCACCGAGGCGGCATACTCATCGAAAGTGATTTTCGTCAGTTTACCCTTGGCGCGGTTCTTGGCAGCCTTTTCACGCGGGTCACTGGCCCGTAATCCATAGCCGATATCGGTCGGTGTCTTGGTGAAGTTGACGTGGCTGTCAAGGAATTCCTGATTATAGGCTTTGTTCTCGATGATGTAATTGGCGATATAGTTGGCTATCGCCAAATCGGATTGTGGATGCATGACCATGCCGTTATCCGCCAGTTCAAAGCAGCGGTTTTCAAAGGTCGAAAGCACATGCACCTTTGAGCCTTGCTTGGACAGTCTGGTATTGGTCAAACGCGACCACAAAACAGGGTGCATTTCGGCCATATTGGCGCCCCACAGGACAAAGCAGTCAGCATGTTCAAGATCGTCATAACATCCAGCCGGCTCGTCGATACCGAAGGCCCGCATGAACGCGCCGACCGCAGAGGCCATGCAGTGCCGCGCATTGGGTTCGAGCGAATTGGAGCGGAAACCGGCCTTCAACAGCTTTTGCGCCGCATAACCTTCCCACACCGTCCACTGGCCGGAGCCAAACATGCCGACACCCTTTGGACCCTTGGCCTTGCGGGCAGCAACCCATTTTTCTGCCATGGTCTTGAAGGCCTCTTCCCATGAGACCTCTTCGAATTCACCATCCTTGGCGAACTGGCCGTCTTTCTTGCGCAGTAGCGGCTTGGTCAGCCGGTCCTTGCCATACATGATTTTGGTCAGAAAATAACCCTTAATGCAGTTAAGGCCGCGGTTGACCGGCGATTCGGGATCACCTTTGGTGGCAACAATCTTGCCATCCTTGACACCGACTAAAACCGAGCAGCCGGTGCCGCAGAACCGGCAGGCGGTCTTGTCCCATCGTATTCCTGCATCGTCGGCGGCAGCACTGTTTACAACCGGAAGTGTGACACCTGCTGTGGCCGCTGCCGCTGCCGCTGCAACCGCATTTGCTTTGATAAAGTCACGGCGTGAGACTGACATTTGCTTCTCCTGTTTGGTTCCTGGCATTGCTATTCGTAATATTCGTAGACCAGCGACGTGCTGAGCACGCCGTCAATGTTGTTGAGGTCGATGATGGTTTCGCTGCAATAGGTGCGGTCGGGATGATCAAGCAAGACAACCAACTTGCCCTGGTCGGTTGCCGTGTGAACCTCGACGCCCTCCATCGCCGCGATAGTGCCTTCTACTACCGGTGCCTTTTCCGGGCGGACATAAACCACAAGCGAGCAGATAGTCATGCTGCATTCTCCTCAATTGATGTATGGGTGTAAGCCGGCCGAACTAGTTCGATCGCAACAACCGGGCATTTAGAAAGACAAGCACCGCAGCCATCACATCGCGCACAATCGACCGTCACATCACTTTTGCCGCCAAGTGCCGGGTGAAAACGGATTGCATCGTGTTCGCATGCAGCTTCGCACGCCCTGCAAGCCACGCCCCTTGTGTCGAGACAGGCCAGGGAAACTTTGGCGCGCCAGGGCCACATGTTCCTGATGTCAGCATTGGTTGCAAATACGCCGTGATTGCAAACTTCGCCGCACATTCCGCAAAAACTGCATCCTGCGCGTCGCAGATCAAGCTTCGGCAGCTTGTCGCCATTGATTTCAATAACCCCGTGAGGGCAGGCAGCAACACAATCTCCGCAGCCATTACACGTCTTTACCAATTCAGCACAGGGCAGCGCTCCGGGAGGCAGCATAATCTCTTCCCGGCTATCTAAGAGGTTAATAAACTGACGTCTGTTCATTGCCGTCCACGTGTCCCTAGAGGAACTGTTATGGCGATGGCTCGCATGATTTTGGATCGCTCTCCTTGACTATTATCAAGTTGCCCAGACTATTCATCTGCATCGGCTGGGCGGCAAAACGGCGGGCTTGAAGTGGCACGGTTTGACCCAAGCCGGGATCACATAACCATTGGTCTCCAGACCTTGGCGAGATCCCAAAACTCGATACTTAAGTCTATAATAACAATAGGTTACGCAAAATGATTGTGATCTGCATTTCCGTAGAAATTTCTGGCACGGCTTGTGCATCTTTGTCGGTCAGGAGACGGGACAAGTGCAAGATGTCTCTTTTCGGGACATTTAGCGCGGCGATCGAAAAACACCGGCTGAATGTATCAGCCGCATGGAAGCAAGCCGAAACCTTGCTCGGGAACATAAGTTAATTTAACGGGGCAGAAAATGAAAACAGAACAAACGCGCGAACTGTACCAATATTGGAGCGACCTCACTGCTGTTCATGGCATTCCTGAGCGCCACCAGATTGAGCCTTCACCGATCGCTGGAATTCTTGGCGACACATTTATTCTCGAATTGGGTGAGCTCGGTGAAAAAAGATACCGGCTGGCCGGCACGAGATTGTGTGCCGCATTTTGTCAGGAAATGAAGGGCCAGTCATTTTCCATGTCATGGGAAAGACAAGACCGCAAAACCATTGCCGGCATCGTCGACGCTGTTTGCGTGGACCATGTTGCAGCAGTGATAGGCAGTACCGCCCGATCCCGTGGCAATCGCATGATTTCACTGGAAACCCTGTTACTGCCCTTGCTTCACGATGGTGACAACGGACGCCGGTTGCTGGGCTTGACCGCGTCCCCCACCCGGCCAGTTTGGCTGGGCACTGACCCGATCCTTTCGCTCAGTATGTCGAGTTTGCGAATAATTGATCCGGCCGGAAGAACCGAATCTCTCAACTCTGGATTCAATAAAACGGGCCATGGCGAGAAGCCATCGATCACTCCAACTTTCGATAGTCAGACAGGCCGCAGGGTTAAACACCTCACCGTAATGGACGGGGGAAGAACGGACGATCTCATTGACACTGCCAATCTGACTGGATGAATAGCAAATCGTGTCGTTGACGGCCACGGCGATCGCTTGAAAGAGAGATTATCCACGCGGCGCCCGAATGGAGAGATTTTTGAGGAAAAATCTCGGGAATTTGGGTCAGCCCTGAGCACTGCTCATGTGAGGACGGTGATTGAGGCGCAAAAAGCGCCGCAAAGAAGCGCCCGCAGCGGAGCGAACTGCGAATTCAAGGCCTTTAGTGACTGGATTACGTCACTTGCAACCCCTGGCGGCAAGCAAAATTACAAATACTGGCATAAGAACAACCACAGCATGTTTTTTTGCGACAAAGTGGCCCATAGTTCACCCTTTGTTACGGCTTGTTAACCGGCAGTGCGATAGTGTTACCGGGTAGTATTTTGCAAACCTGTTCACTGCTATTGGACCGTTCGATCTATGTTGAATGCACAAACTCAAAGCACAACAAACACCAATTATATGGAGCGCCGGTCGTTTCAAAGAGTTTCTATATCTGTTTTCGGCCGTTTTATGCTTGAGGACAAGAGCGAGTACGCCTGCCAAATCATCAACATGTCTCCTGGCAGTGCCGGGTTTGCGACACTCTGCCCAGGCCAGCTTGGCGAACACATAGTAGTCTATGCAGACCATCTTGGACGTCTTGAGGGCACCATAGCCCGTGTATATGATGATGGTTTTGCTATGACCATTGAGGCGAGTTATCGCAAGAGAGACAAATTTTCAGCAAAACTCACCTGGCTTGCCAATCAAGGCAGCCTTGGATTGCCCGAAGACCGGCGGCATGAACGGGTTATCCCGCGCGATCCCAACACTGATCTTACATTGGAAGATGGCCGCAAATACCGCTGCGAGTTGATTGACCTTTCGGTATCAGGCGCAGCCATCAAGTCGGACGTAAGACCCGCAATCGGCTCGATTGTCACATTAGGCGCAACGCGAGGCCGTGTGGTGCGCCACTTTGACGAAGGCATTGCATTGTCATTTTTCGGGCCGCAAGAAAACTAGTGGTCTGGCCGAAACGCTTGAATCCCTTTTCAGCACGTTCTTTTTCAAGCGTTTTGGCCACAAAGACCACTAGCAACTTATTGAATTCTAGTGGTTCTTATGATTCCAACATTTGCCATAAGTACGAGCCGCGCTCGGGCAAGCCGGCGACCATTACGCCGGAACAAACCTGCCAGATTGTGGCGCTGGCCTGCGAGCCCCCGTCAAAAGATGACGGGCCGCCGATCACCCACTGGTCATTGTCGGCTGGCGATCGTTTGAAAGAGAGATTATCCACGCGGCGCCCGAATGGAGGGATTTTTGAAGAAAAATCTCGGGAATTTGGGTCAGCCCTGAGCACTGCTCATGTGAGGACGGTGATTGAGGCGCAAAAAGCGCCGCAAAGAAGCGCCCGCAGCGGAGCAAACTAACAAAATACGTGCAAATCGCTTTCAAGCGATTGCCGTGATCGCCAAGGCCTGCAGCAAAGAAGTCGTTGCCCGGGCCACCGACGATAATGTCACTGCCCTGATGGCCGATCAGATCGTCATTGCCATCGCCACCGCATAGATTATCATCGCCCTTGCCGCCATGAAGTATATCATCGCCGGCATCGCCGAACAGATAATCGTTACCATCGCCAGCAGCTAAATAATCGTTACCGTTTTCACCGTGCAGGGAATCGTTTCCGGATGGCTGACACTCATCCTCGGTATCACTGCCGCTACCGAACAGACTGTCATCTCCATCGCCACCGAAAATCTGTGTACCGGACCGGACCGGAAAAAGTGGAGACGTCTTTTTCTTTTTATGCGGCGATCCTTTCAAATTTGACAGGACTTGTAAATCCCAGAGCTGAATGTCGCCAGGGCAATCGCATTTCAAAAGTTGTTTAGGAGTGAAAGCAGGAAATCATCATTCCAGCCAGCGCGTTTGAATTTTACGCGGTTTGATCCCTTGTCCTGATTTGCCTTTATGATGTTTAGTGCGATACGTCTGAGGGCTGCAAAATTGATCGGTGCGTTGTCTTTGCGAGCGCGATGGAGATCATCATTCATAATGACATCAAGCGACCAGTGAAGGCTGTTTTCAATTTGCCAATGCCCCCGAATAATGGTTGCAGCTTCCTGCGCTTGTGGGGGTTTTGACATGAGATAAACGCGTTCGTAGCGGCTTGATTTTCCGTTCATTTCACGTGTTGAAGTGACATGGACGAAGGTCTTGAGGCTTGGCCATTTGTGTGTGTCGTCAAGATATTGCGTAGTGCTGTAGACATGGTAACATCGCTCTTCAATGCGGCCATGGTTGGCGTCAGTTGAGATATATTCGTCAATATAATCAGTCTCTTGATCATCAATGAAGGCCCGCACATCCGCCTGCATATCGCCCTGATTGCCCTTCAGTTGCACACAGTAATCGCCGCCTTCACGCACGATCAACTCACAGGTCTCGCGTTGGCAATGCAGCGCGTCAGCAGTGATCGTCATGCCCTTGATGTCGAGCATTTTGATCAACTCACGTAGGGCCAAAATCTCGCCACCACCCTTGGCACTTTCGATAATACCGAGGCTCAAACGAGCCCCATGCGCAAAGGCGGTCACCACGTTCAGGCCGGATTGATTGGCGGCCCTGTCAAAGGTGCGACGCATCTCTTTGCCGTCAATGGCGATGGCGGGTTGGGCATCGCGTGCCTGGGCAAAATCAGCACGGAACTTCTCAAACAGGCGTTGAAAGCTTGCGGGCTTAAGCAACCGAAACAGCCGTGAAAACGTGTCGTGACACGGCGTGCCATTCGGCAATTCGAGAAAATCGCGCAGAAATTCTTCCTTCGCATGGCCAAAATCGGCCATATCCACCGCAGTTTCGCCGCCACACAAGGCACATAAAAGGCTGATTGTCATGATGTCACAAAACTTGTGACGGCAGGCATTGCCCGTGCGTGGATCGTCTATATCATTGAAATAGCTTATGATTGTTGACATCTTGAGGCTCCATATCGTGATGGAACCTCAAGAATCTATTCAGGCATATTTGTCAAACCCCAAATGCGATTCCCCTGTGAATGTCGCACGGCGATCGCTTGAAAGCGATTTGCACGTATTTTGTTAGTTTGCTCCGCTGCGGGCGGTTCTTCGCGCCGGGCTTGAGACCGCCGCATGGATCACGGTAGACGATACCGGCGCCCGCCATCGGGCCCGCAATGGCTATTGCACCCATATCGGCAGCGATCATTTCGCCTGGTTTGCCACCACACAACGAAAGAGCAGGCTGAATTTTCTGGAACTGCTGCGCGCTGGTGATGAGGGCTACAAGATCAATGACGCGGCGTTCGATTACATGCGCGATCATGGCCTTCCTCCCATGCTCGTCAAGCTGTTGGCCCGACACGAAACCAGCTTCTTTGTTGGCTTTGAGGCCTGGATGGCACATCTTGAAACCTTGCGGTTCACCGGGCTTAAAGTCCGCCCCGATCCGGTGCGCATCGCCAGCGAGGGGGCCTTGTGGGGCCGGATCGTGGCAATGGGCCTGCTGGAGGGCACAATCATCGTCTCTGACGGCGCCGGTCAGTTCCGGGTTGGCGATCACGCCCTATGCTGGGTCCATAGCGAACGGCTGGTTTACAAGCTGGACACATTCTGCGAGCACCAGCGCCGGGCCAAAGAGCGCATCCGGCACCGCATCTGGTGGCTTTACGCCGATATCAAGGACTATTGCCACGATCCAACACCTGAGCACAAATACCAGTTGCGGCGGCGCTTCGACAGCATCTTCACAACAAAAACCGGCTTTGTCACCCTCGACCGCCTGCTGAAAAGGCATCACCGGCGCAAAGAGGAGTTTCTGGCGGCGCTGGAGCGCCCGGTATCCCGCTGCACACCAACGGCTCGGAAAACGATATCCGCTGCCAAGCGACAAGGCGAAAAATCTCCGGCGGCACCCGCTCCGACTTGGGCCGCGATTGCCGCGACAGCTTTCTCTCGCTGATGAAAACATGCGACAAGCTGGGAGTAAACTTCTGGGATTATCTCGGTGCTCGCCTGTCGCACCCCGGCGCTCCCGGACATCATCCGCCAGAACGCCACAGCCTGATTGCCCGGCCTTTTGCCGATGTTACACTTTAGCCAGGGAAAAAATGGAATGGTGGGCCTCGACGGAGACAGTTCGAACCAATTATCTGATGTTTTTGATGAGTTGTCGAACTGGAATCGTATCTTGAAGGACACCAGTTTAAGTGATCCGAAACCATCTCCCTGATGGGGTGACGGCCTGCCATTTTCCTATTTTTCTGTAATTTCATTTTCCATGCAATGCACTGGTGGCCAATTGGGCTGCGCGGTGTTTGCAGGCATTCTCAATCAAATCATCATGACATCAAACAACAATAACAAATCATCGCGTTTGACGGTGCCGGTATCGGTGCGGCTGACCTGTGAAGAACGCGATCAGTTGCGCCGTGCCGCTGGCCGCCTGTCGATCAGCGAATATATTCGCACGCGCCTGTTTTGCGATGTTGTGCAAACTTCAATTGAAGGTGGCCGCCTTTCCCCGCAGGAGCGGCAACGCTTACTTGCGCAGATACTTATAGGCCTCGGCCAATCCGGCCTTGCAAGCAATCTGGCGGAATTGGCTGATGCTGCTCATTTAGGTCTGTTGGATTTGCCGCCGGAAGTTCATTCTCTGCTGGCTGAATTGCTTGGCGAAGTGCGCGGCTTACGTCAAGATTTGCTGAAAGCGCTCGGCCTTCGTGGGCGAAAGGATGATCGCTGATGATCCTGAAGGGTTCCCAACGCGGCGGCGCATCCAGTTTAGCGGCACATTTGCTCAATGCCAAAGACAATGAACATATTGAAGTTGCCGCTATCAATGGTTTCATTGCTGATACGGTAGAGGGCGCATTTCAGGAAGTGCATGCGGCAAGCCTAGCGACTTCCTGCAAACAGTTTTTGTTTTCCCTGTCCCTTTCGCCGCCGGAGGAAGCGGTTGTTTCCAATCAGGACTTTTGCGATGCCATTGATCAGGCAATAAACTGCCTCGGTCTGGCCGGACAGCCAAGTGTGGTGATTTATCATGAGAAGAACGGCAGGCGGCATGCACATCTGGTTGTCAGCCGCATTGATGGTGAGAAGCTGAAATCGATCAATTTACCATTTTACAAAGAACGGTTGTGCGAACTCTCGCGGGAATTGTATCTCGCCCATAATTGGCAATTGCCGAAGGGTCATTTAGATCGGGTGTTGGGCGATCCGCTTAGTTATTCGCTTGAAGAGCATCAGGTCGCCAAGCGTGTCAAACGCGATCCCAAAGAACTGAAATGGCTGCTGAGGGATTGTTGGGAAAAATCCGACAGCAAGGCAGGTTTCATGGCTGCCTTGAACGAAGCCGGTTTTCAGCTCTGCCGTGGTGATCAGCGTGCCTTTGTTGCAGTCGACAGTGAAGGCAACGTCTATTCACTCAGCCGCTGGCTTGGGGTGAAGACAAAGCAGATTATGCTTCGCCTTGGCAATCCTGATGAATTGCCAGTGATTGAAGAAACCGTTTCGGCATTTCAACAAAATCCGGCTTACCCAGACATTGAAAGCGTATCTGCTAAACCTGATCCCAGAATTATTGATCTCGACAAACGGATTGACGCCCTTGGGGAGAAAAAGGCCGATCTGATTGGAGCACACCGGTCTGAACGAAAAGTGCTTATCCAATCCCATAAAGATCAGCGTGTTTGGCAAATCAGGGAATTCAAACAATCGCGATCTTCGCTGGGTGAATTCTGGAGTTGGGTTACCGGCAAGCGGCAAGCCGTCATTGCTGAGCGGCAGGCTGTTTTCGATACCCTGAAAGAAAAACAGGAACTGGAAGCTCTCAAGCTTTCCAACAGCCAACGCATCGCCATGCGCCGGTTGCGTGCTGAAATCGCTGAATTCACCAAACAACGAGATGCGCTTGCACCTCGCCAAAAACCGGCTCATGTATCTCAGCCTGTATTGCAGAGCGCTGATCCCACCGCCGATCCCAATGCTTTATTCCATACACAGCAGATCAGAAAACAACCTGATCATGTTTTGCGAATCATCACTGACAGGAAGGCCAACTTCAGCCGTGGCGATATCATACGCACATTGGCAAGGTATCTCGACGATCCTTTGGAATTGCGAGAACTTTTGGAGCAGGTGTTGCAATCGCCTGAACTACTCAAAGTCGAAGGCGGCAGTAAGACCAATCCGCGTTTCACCACACACACATTTCACAAACTGCAAACAAAGCTGTTCTCATTGTCAGGTAAAATGGCCAATCGAAAAGCCTATGGGGTGCAGCCAAAACATATGGCTGCTGCCATCAACAGGCAAAACGTAGCTCTGCAAAAGTCAACCGGTGCTCGTCTGAGCAATGAACAATGCGCCGCCATAGAACATGTTTTGAACCGCAGGCAATTTAGTGCCCTTGTCGGTTTGGCTGGTGCGGGCAAAAGTACGCTTTTATCTGCTGCCAATGAGGCCTGGACGGCACAGGGCTATCGTGTTGTTGGTGCCGCTCTTTCCGGCAAGGCTGCTGATGGGCTGCAATCTGCTTCCAATATTCCAAGCCGCACATTGTCTTCATGGGAGATGAGCTGGAAACACGGTTACCATCATCTGCAGGCCGGTGATGTTTTAGTGATTGATGAAGCGGGAATGGTTGGTTCGGCACAGCTTTCCCGATTTGTCAAAGAAGCGCATATACGAAAAGCCAAACTCGTACTGGTCGGCGATCCCGATCAATTGCAACCGATTAATGCCGGAACGCCATTCCGGGAAATCGCCAACAAAACCGGTTTTGCTGAACTCTCGCAAATCCACCGCCAGAAAGATAATTGGCAAAAGCGTGCATCACTTGATCTGGCGCGGGGCCGCATTGAGGAAGCCATCAAAGCCTATGATGATCATGGGGCCATTGAATTTGCCCAAACCACCGACGATGCAATCGCTGCCTTGGCGGAAGATTACATGGTGGATTATGAACTCAATGGCGAAAGTAAATCACGCATTGCCCTGGCCCATCGCCGCAAGGATGTTCATGCTATCAATGAAGTCATCCGTGCCGCCCGCAAATCAGCAGGAGAGCTGGCGGATGAAATCATCTACCAGACGGACACAGGTCCCCGCGCATTTGCAACCGGGGATCGTTTGTTGTTCACCCGCAATGATCACCAATTGGGTGTTCGAAACGGTATGCTTGGCACTATTGATACGACACACAAAGGCGAATTGGTGGTTCGGATCGATTATTCAAACGCTCAAAAATCTACCCGCAATATCACCATCAATCCAAACCGCTACAATAGTTTCGACCATGGCTATGCCACAACCATCCATAAATCCCAGGGCGCAACGCTCGACAATGCCTATATCCTGGCATCACGCACTTTGGACCGGAATCTCACTTATGTGGCGATGACAAGGCACAGACATAATGCAAGATTATATGCAGCAAGAGAGGAATTTACCAATTTTGACAATCTGGCCCGAGGCCTTGCTCGCAACTCTCATAATCCGGTAAATATCATTGCGACAGCCAATCAAATACCACAACAAAATCCATTGACAGACAGCCACGATCAATTGCCCAAACGCTGGCGCAATACTCTCAATCAATCATCGCCCCAGACCCGCTACGAAGCATCCCCTGAACTGGAACTGGAATTATGATCACCCTCTTGCCAATCATTTGCGGCCTCTTCGAGCATCTGAGCGGTTTCTTCATGCCCTTCTGAACGAGCATCGTCAGCGGCAGTACTGCCATCTTTGGCTTTAATTGTCGGGTCTGCACCTTCCTCAAGTAATTTACCAACAACTTCCTGATGATCAAATGTAGCAGCAAAAAACAAAGCCGTTGCTCCGTTGTTTTCTGTTTTGTCAACATCCACTCGCTCATCGCCCGTCAACAAGGTTACGATCGCCAGATTTCCATGGCCACCGGCAAAGATGAGTGCGGTATATCCATTGTTCATTGGCTGATTGGGATTGATGTCATTTTTGTTCAGGAGTAGCTGTACACATGAAAATTGTTGAGCATTACAAGCCACTATCAATGCGCTTCGTCCTTCATTTTTCTCATTCACTTGATTGACCTGGGCACCGGCGTTCAACAGGGCGGTGACAACCTTCTCATGTCCGTTTTGCGCGGCCATCAGCAGCGGGAAGGTACCTTCTTTTTCATGTACCTGATTGACTTTGGCATCGGCTTTCAACAGGGCGGTGACAACCTTTTCATGTCCGGCTTGCGCGGCCATCAGCAGCGGGAAGGCACCTTCTTTTTCATTGACCTGATTGACCTTGGCATCGGCTTTCAACAGGGCGGTGACAACCTTTTCATGTCCGTTTTGCGCGGACTGCAGCAGCGGGAAGGCACCTTCTTTTTCATGTACCTGATTGACCTGGGCACCGGCGTTCAACAGGGCGGTGACAACCTTTTCATGTCCGGCTTGCGCGGCCATCAGCAGCGGGAAGGTACCGTTTTTCTCATTGACCTGATTGACATCAGCATCGGCGTTCAACAGGGCGGTGACAACCTTCTCATGTCCGTTTTGCGCGGACTGCAGCAGCGGGAAGGCACCTTCTTCTTCATGTACCTGATTGACATCGGCATCGGCGTTCAACAGGGCGGCAACAACCCCCTCATGTCCTTCTTGCGCGGCCATCAGCAGCGGGAAGATACCGTTTTTCTCATGAACCTGATTGACTTTGGCATCGGCGTTCAGCAGGGCGGTGACACTTTTGAAGTTTCCATTCTCCGAGGCAATCAGTAGTGGAAATGCACCGGATATCTTATCGGCTTCCTCAACATTTTTCCCTCGACCGATCTGAAGAGCGATAATGTTTGGTAAATCCAGGAACGCGGCAAATGACAGTGAAGACGGGGGAAACGCTTCCAAAGAATCGAAAGCATCCAAAATGGTTTCAAGCGGCTTGTCCAGCCTGTCGGGAAATGGGCAGTTGAATTCCTGGAACTGATCAAATATTACCGATACGCATCGAAACGCGGCAACAGGATCGGCCTCACTGAGCGCCACTAGATCACCGGGATCGATCAGGTCTGCAAAAGACCGGGCCTTTTCTTTTTCACCTGCGCTTGCCAATTGAGCGCAAACATATCCGAGCGCTTCTACGATCACATGACGAACAAGATACTCCTTGCGATAGTGCCCGGGATCAAGCAAATGAGCCAAGAGTTGCCAGGGGTTCGCATTGGGCACCGCATCTGCCGGCTCGTTCAACAGGTTGCGGGTCAGGCGGATAATGAATGCGACAAAAGCTGGCCGCTGTTCATCCGGCTTGTTGAAGCCACATTCCAGCATACGAAAAAACCGCTCTATGACGGTCTGTTCAAACTGGAATTCATTGAGGAACAGCAGAAAGAAAGATTCTCCAATGATATCGGGTTCGAGCGGCGTGAGCGTTTCTTTGTCACTCGATGACACAACATGGTGGCAATAATCAGCCAGTGTTTTTCGGGTGCTTGCTGTTTTGCCGATATAATCGTTTTTTTCCGGATCGCCCGGCAGGCATTGAACCATATCAACAAACGGCAATCCGCGCCTTGCAGTCGCCGCACTGATCAGCGCCCCCGGCCAGCAGCCATTGCGCCCCGACCATGAAACGGTTTCTGGTTCGCCGCCCAGATGTTTCCACGGCAAGCGATTGGTTTTATCCAGATAATATTCAATCAATTGCCGCCGGTCGAGGGTAAAGACATCTTCAACGTTGTTTTGAATTGCATCGCCCATAAGTGCGGCAAAAAGCGGATGGCGGGCTGCCTCTCCCATTCTTGCAAGGGATTCCAAAGCTGCACGAAGAGTGGCTTTGTCGATTTCATCGCCGGCCCGGTGGCGAATGATTTTTGCAAGAGTGCCGTTCAGATTGCTGGAATTTTCCGGGTCATAACCAAGCGGCTCCAATACCAGACCGTTTTCGCGAAACAGCAGCTTTCGCCGTGTTTCCAGTTGTTCGCGATCATTGGCAATATGGTGATAAACCGCATGATCAAAATATTCTTCCGGCTTTGGCAATGTGTGATCGACAAGGACAAGCCGGATCGTGTAATCGCTAAACTTTGTAGCCGCATCGATGATCGCACCGATGGTCTTGTTGTAATGAAATATATAGTCGATGATAATCAGGGTATTGCGCCGCGGTTTCCAATCAGCCCAGGGTTTTGGATCACGGTCCTGCACGAAACCCTTATCCCACGTACTGATTTTGGCGTGACGATGCAACCATTCCAAAACAAGGCGGGTTTTGCCCGCACCAGACGGGGCTACGATTGGCAGGATCTGGAAAGATATTTTGCGGAAGGTCAGAAAATGGTTAAGAATTTCGATCTCGTCATCGCGCCCCACCAAAGGAATAGCGGAGAAGTTACGCGGGCTCAGCCAGTTGCTTTCGATCTCCTGCGGATCGGTAATTTCTTCGGGGAGTTCAAGGTTGGGGGTAGGCGATTCTTCGATTTCAATGCTGGCTCTCTTTTCATTAAGTTGTTGTAAGAGGTGGGTTCTGTCCTTATCCGATACCCTGACTTTTTCACGGATTTGGTGCTGACTAGAGGTTTTTTTGCGCTTCGCTCTTGTTTGCGCTTTCTTCCGCTTTGCATGTATTCTACCTACAATATTTTCAATCGTATCAGCATGCAAATCCACCTCTAATTTTGATGAAATATCCGGAAATACAGAATGCAGCCAATAATAAATCTTTGCGGCTTCATCAAAGCCGAGTGATCCAACTTGAAGTGCAATAAAATGATCATAGGGATCATCATACCACTTTGGCTCAAGCTTCTTGCCATGATAGTTTTCATTTAAACCAGCAAAAAAATCATCGATATCTTTCTTGAGGGGACCGTATTCTGACGGCAGTTGATAGTCCGCTTCGCTCTTTATGAATCGCCCCTTCAACATTGAAATGCAACATTTTGCTCACATTCCTTTGAAAAGGCCTCATATGGGGTTTTGTATTCGAGACATTTTCTTGGACGTTGGTTCAGCTTGTCTTCGACGATCTGAACTTCGGCTTTTGTCAGCTTAGTGAAATCGGTACCCTTTGGGAAGTATTGGCGAACAAGACCGTTGGTATGTTCGTTGAGGCCGCGCTGCCATGAGTGATAGGGCTTGGCGAAATAGATGTCGCATTGCAATATTTTGGCGATCTTTTTGTGCCCGGCGAATTCTTTGCCATTGTCATACGTGATGGTTTTGATGAACGCTTTGAGCTTTGAAAGCGTCTTGCCGCAGGCCTTTTGCACGCTGTCCTTTGATTTGTCGCGCAACAGAACCAGCTTGGTGTATTTTGATTTTCGATCGACATGAGAAAGAATGGCACCCTTGTGGTTTTTGCCGATGATAGTATCGCCCTCCCAGTCGCCAACACGGCTTTTGGTTTCGACGATTTCGGGACGTTCCTCAATGTCAACCCGCCCTGGAATGAGGCCGCGACCGGCTGTTTTCGTGCCGCGTCGATTGTATTTTTTGCCGCGATGGCGCAGGCAAGTCCATAATTTGCCACCCTTTTTTTTGTCCGCCCAGATGTGGCGGTAAATCCACTCGTGTGAGACGAAGAGCCCGTTTCGAGCCAGCCAGCCGCTGATCTGATCGGGGCTCCACTGCCATTTCGTCAGCAGGCTTTCAATGAGTTCGACGCGCTCAACGGTCATTTTACGCGGCACACAAGAGGCCTTTTTGCGCCGCTCACACGCCTTGTCATGCGCTTGTTTAAAGCGATAACCACATTTGCCCTTGTTGCGCTGCAACTCTCGGGTGATAGTCGAACGCTCAACGCCAATCTGGCGGGCAATTTGGGCGCGGCAGAGACCGGTTTGCAAAAGTGTGTAAATCTGGCATCTTTGATCATAGGCCAGATGGTGATGTCCTTTGGGCATAATATCCTCCGTGAGATGTGGTGTCCCATACGAGGATTGCAGCCATCTGGCTAAATAATCAAAGGCATAATGGAATGGTTTGACGAGTTTTGCGGATTTTCCGGTCGGCCTCAAGGGTGCTGCGCATCGCTACGCGACAATGCCCTTGACCCCGCCCACCAAATCCGCAAACAAAAATCATATTCCATCAGCAAACAAATGTTGCGTTTCGGAGTTGAACCGGGGAATTCATAAATTCTAAATCCAAACTCTTTTTGCATTCCTTTTCGAAAAACTCTTCGAAAATCGACATAAGATACCATCAAAATACGAACCAATTCTATTAGCGGTTCGCGAGATATTAGCAAATCAATCAAGCTTTGGGAACAATCCTTGCGGCGTTATTTCATGCTCAACACCATTCAGATAGCGTAGGCGGCACTCATCTTGCCCAGTGTGTCGAACCCGCCTTATATAGGCATCCCCATCAATTCGGTGGAGTACGCCTTGGTCGTAATATTCTTCCTCGAATACGACACCGCTGACCAAGCATGTTTCTGTCGATGCTGGACTGAGAGTAGAGTGTTTCTCTCCTGTTTCGGGATCGTATTTTTCGCGCGAAGTCGTCATTTCATTGGGATTATAGTTGTGGCCAACATACTCTACGAGACGCCCTTTTTCATCCATCCAGCGCTCTTCCAAGCGTTGTCCAGTTTTTGGGTCTTCTTCGACTTCAACAAAATATCCCTTTTTTACTAAATTCATACCACAATTATAACAAGTAATTGATAGTTATACAAATTCTGTGAATCTCAAAAGCAATATTCGAGAGAAATAAACGGGTTTTGCCCAATTCGTGTGCTTGGAAAAGGTGATATTTTTTCTGAAATCATGCAGTGAAAGGAGCATCAGATGACAGAAAATACCCAAACCCCCTGCTGTTACGATTGTGGATTACCGTTTGTTGTTGATGGCAAATGGAGAATTTGCCCGGACTGCAAATTTCGAGAGCCTCCCGAGGCCTGGTTGTCTGGCGATCAGCAGATTAATGGCTTTGATGAAACTGTAATTGTTGAAAACGATGCCATGGCCATGGTCAAGTTGAGTGATCTTGCTGATCTGATCAACGATTTAGGGGAAGAAAGACGCAAAAATGCGGAGCTGCGTTTCAAAACGATCCCCGGCGAAAAGGCCGGGTGATGATTGATGCGGATATTGCGGTTGAGTATTCCCCAAAAATGGCGGTGACGGATTATTTTGCCACTGCCAATTTACCGGGCGATTTCAACATTGTTTCAATGCACGACACGCGGGCGTCTATCCTCTTCCAGAATATTCCCAATTAGCCGAACCTGTTCCTTGGTGATTTCAAGCGAACTCTCGTAGAATTCACAAAGTGCTGCCATGCCATGTTGGTGTTCGATGTGATGCCATAGGCCGTCGAGCACTTCATAGGCCAGTTGCAGGCGTATGCCGCCATAGCGGTTCTGCCAGTCGGTGAGACTGGTTTCAATTTCCCTTTTTAAAGCTTTTTCCGGGTCACGGGATGCGCCCGGTGAATGATCGTCAATTTTCTGCATCTCAAAATACCTTTCTCAAAATATGGAGTAAAACTATGTCGAAAAAGGATACCAAATTTGAAACCCAACACACAAATGTGCCAGCCAAAGGTCTTGACAAAACCGAGCAAGTTGGTGCGCGGTTTAATCTGCATGGCAAGATGGCTGAGGGCTATGAGGCAGCATCACCGGATGCCCAACGCCGGATCAGGGATCAGGTCGAAATCCGCGAAAGTCGTTTGAAGCAGCGAACGCAATCTCAAAAATTCTGGCATGATCGCAATGTGGCAGAGGAAAAGAACAAACTGTTTGAAAAACATTTTGCCAACCCTTCTCCGCAACCCAACACGCCAGAGGCCAACCTTCTGGTTCACGAAACCATTACGGAGCAGGCCGAGCGGACCATTTTGGAACGTGATGCCAATTCGCTGATGTATATCGGGCGGGAGTCTGATGCCAATATCAAGGAGATTATGCATCTGGATAAAAAGGGCATGCTGCTTGAACATGGTGGTCATGAACTTGATGAGGAACATGAGAACAAAGAATAATGGCGGGTTCAACAAACGCATCCGGGATGGCGCAAGCCGCCATCCCGGCAGTCATCTGCTCCCTCATTTATCGAGCATGTGTTGCCATTGACGCGCACGCACTGATGATAGGCTTGTTCGGTGCGGCTGCCGTGTTCTGCTGGTTGCTGGTTTTGGTGAGGCTGCTCAATCTACTCAAGTTATTGCCCTTGATCTGGTCACTACGCAAAGCAGTTGGCACCTATGGCTCTACTGATAGATTCAATGCGCTGTCGCCTGAAGAAATGGGCCTCAGCACATCCAATGAAGACGGCAATGGTATTCCGCTTGGTGCCAAACATGGCGCCCGCAAGTCTGAGATCATCTATTACGATGGCGATGGGCACGGGATCAATATTTCCAGCACCGGTGGCGGCAAAACCAGCTCAGGTTCAGTGCTGTTTTGCTTGGGACTTGGAGCCCATCGAAATTTGATTACCACGGCCAAAGGGGCAGACTTGGCATTTGCCAGTTATTATAAGCGCACATCGCTTGGCCAAAATGTCATCTGCATCAATCCCAACAAGTTACTTTGCGAACATGGTCTTCCAGCCCATAATTTTAACCCGGTGGGTCATTTCCCGAAACTGGCCGAGAATAGCGACCCCAATCTCATTCTCAAAGCCCAAGAGGTGGCACTGGTATTACTGCCGGAATCAAAAAAGGGCGGCGGCGATAATGCTATCTTCCGCCAGATGGCCCGTTCCATCATCCAGTGGTGTTTGATTTATCTGGCATTCAAATAGGCACTTACTGGATTGAAGTGCTGTAACCTCGCCTCGCTTTATTCCATCCTTTACGGCTCCACCCAGTCTGTGATGGATTTCTTTGCCGAAATGCAGCTTTGCCCTGATTTGGAAGGCACGGTGCGCCTTGCAGGCGAAAAATTTGAATCCAAATTTCGCAATGGTTCCAAACCGGCGGAATCCTACCTGACATATGCTCAAGAGGCCGTCGCCATCTACAATCCCGCAACACACTTGGGAAAAAGTGTGGTCAATTCAGACTTTGACATTACCGATCTGAAAAACCCGGACACACCAACAACCGTTCATATTATTATCCCGCCTGAGCAGGCACATCTTGTCAGCTCCTTTGCGGGATTATGCCTGAATACATTGTTGACCAGTTGTATTGAAGCAAACCGTTTCGAACCGCGCGTAACCGTGGTGGCTGATGAATTTGAGAATTTGAGCGATGGCCCAATTCCGGCAATTTTACCCACGTTAAAACTGGGACGCTCAAGAGGTGTACAATTATTTGCCTATATTCAGGATATCAGCGGCTTGCGCTCGCGTTATGAAGAAGACTGGACAGCGTTTCTGACCCAAACCGCAATTCAGGTGGTTGGAACTGTAAAATCCACTGAAGATGCCGAGATGTGGTCAAAGAAGGCCGGACAGCGCAGCATTATCACCGATACTGCAACCATGAGCGATGATGGTGGCGATTATTCTATCGGCATTAAAGAAGAGGGCGTGCCATCGATGCGGCCCGATGCCTTCCAGCACATGCCTGAATTTACTGCAACGCTGTTCTTCAAACAAAACCCGCCAATGGTGATGGACCTGATCCATTATAAGATGGCCGACCCGTGGGTTGATGAGGTTGATGCTGTGCCCGGTGTAGCGGCGGAACCGGACTTTCCTATCATTTACAAAGCCTAGATCGCTGTAGGCAGCTTCAGCCTGTCAGCACTATGCGACCCACGCTCTTTCCCAAATTACTTCCCTGCAACCAACCCAAAGGAGCCTCATCATGAGGGTTATCAAGCCTGACCGGCGTTCAAAAATAAGTGCGCCAGATCGCACGACGCCCAATCTGGATCGCAAAATGAGTGGCGCATTTGCCTGGCCGATTATCAAACTATCGGCGGTGATTATTATACCATTGGCGCTGCTTCTCATTTACGGCCAACCGGCATTGCGCATTCAATATTGGTATCACGGTTCGCGTGATTATCCAATGTACACACGTTGCCAATATCTGACTTTGTTAGATGGTTGGCGCGACATTCGCCCTCCCTTCGGCGTCAATAATTGCCCGTTAGTTGGCTTCTTTCCCTTTCACTTTTCCGATCTGACAGGAGGATAATTCGCATGAATTCCCAATGGACACATATTGTCATTTTCATTTGTGCCGCATTAAGCGGAACGCTGAATTATGACGGCATGGCCAACAGTTTTGTTTCCGATGCAGATTGGACGATGAAAAGCCTGTTTGCCATGACCGGTATTGCCGTCACACTGGTGATGTCGCTATTTTGGAGCTACGCCTTTGCCGTGGTGCCGGAATTATCGCTCGGTGTGGCCCGTTTGCGCGGCTGGCTTACGGTTATGGCTGGTGTCGTCATGATTATATCGTTGAGCACGTACTGGAATGTCGCATCCCTGTCAAAATACGAGATTAACCGTATTACCGGCAGCTCGGTTGTGGCATCTGTTCAGGTTCAGTTGGCCGGTTCCATCAAACAGGTGAATGCTTTTCGTTCCTATGTCGGCGACATTGCATCTTTCCATCGTGACAATGTGGCCATTCGCGATGGCGAGGTTGGTGGCGGCACTTCAGGTGCTTCCGGTAACGGACCTGTCTCCAATATAATGACGCAGGTGGCCACTCGTCTGAATACCCTGTCTCAGTCCGTCAAGAATGCCGAAGGTCAATTGGACGGCTTGCAGACAAAGGCTTCACAATGCCTTTCCACTTTGCGCCAGGCGCTTTCTTCTTCTGATGAAACTGCTGCGGGTAAGTCGCTTGCCTGTGTCAATCAGGCAATCTCGCAAATGGCCGGGCAGGATATTTTGTCGGCTATGGAACGGGGCTTGAAGGCAATGACATCAGGTATTGTTTTGCCTGCCACAATCAAGACCCAAAGGCAGCGTGATGTGATTGCGGGGTTTCTGGCCCAGAGTAAGAAGCGGGCAGATAATATTGCCGCGCAAATTGCAACCTTTGAAAGAGCGCCTGCACCGGTACCGCTAACGCTGGAACGTCCCAATGTGCTCAAGGGCGTGCTGCTGCATTGGCAAAGCCTGATCGCGCCCTTAGCCACGGCCTTGGCGATAGACCTCCTGCCACTGATCATTTTGCTTTTGAAAACATTGTATGGCGATGACCAGCGTCAACGCGGTAATCCGAAACAAATCTGGACGGCCGGTGATCTGCTGGATGCCATCAACCAGATGAACCAGTTGCGCGATAGGTTGGACGACAACCGCCCTTCCAAGCCTGATCTGCCGGATTACATCGACATCGATCCGCTCAGGGATCAACCAAAGCTTGAGGACAAGCAGGGTGAACCGAATGACGATGATCAGGAAACCGATGATGGCACCGTATCGGACGAGCCTGATAAACCCGATAGCGGTGCGAAATGATCCGCGCTGTCCTTGGACGGTTGGCTGGATGGTTGGTGGCGGCCATCTTTGCCCTTGCCGCCATTGCCCTGATCGTCTTTGATATCTTCGGCACCAATTGGCCGGAATTGGAGGAGCCTGCGGGGGAACTTGTCGCTGGAGAAGTGCGAAAATATGTGCTGTTTACCAGCGTTCCCTTCAAGCACTGGGAAGTCACCACCGGTGTGCGCTACGTTTCCACCGCCAAGCGCGAAGTTGAAAGCCAGTGGTGTTATATTGCCAAACCCGGCGGCTTTGGTGGTCCGACAGTGCAATTGACCCTGGCTACTTCCAGTGGGGCAGGCAAACCCAGGCCACGCTTTTACCCCGATGCTGGACTGCGCCCGTTTAATTTGACGAAGATGACGGCGCAGGCTCTGGTTAAAAGCCATTGTCGCTTTCAAAAGGCGTACAACTAGCGCGTCCCAAAAGCCTTCGGGCATTTTCCCAAAACGCAAACATGTATTCCATCGCATCCGTGCGGCGGCGTTTCTTGCCGTGCGTTTTTCCACATCAACCCCGAAATGAAAGGACATTATCATGTTCGACTTTCTGCCGACCAAAATCATTCCGCCCGCCTTGTTGGGTGGCATCGTTGTTTATGGACTTATATGCATCGTGTGGCTGCAACCGCTTGTTGAAGCCCGCATGGCTGAACTGGTTTACATTCCCCAATGTGAGGCCAATCTGCATCGTGTTGAAGCTCAGCGGCGTGAACCGGTTGATCGTCGAAAGCAGGAACTTGATTTCGTCCTTGAGATGTTCAAGGGCACCGGTCTTGAACAAATACCAATGGTCAGTCAGGGCCTTGAAGTTGCAAGACGACAGATTGAAGCAACAAGTCCCAAACGACTTCGCACCTCGCGCATTGAACGCAATAATGTTTGCGCCTGCGCGGTTGATCAGGTTTTTGGCGACAATCATCTCAAAATGACCCTGAGTGTTGCAAGCTTGCGCACCCACATACCAGCCTTCCTCAAATCCATGCACCGCAATGTCGGCTCGGTTGCTGCATCGCGCACCTGCGGCGGACTTGCCCGTCAGAAAGGATAATTCCATGCGTACTATAAATGAAACTGTCCATTATCAAAAAGGAAGCATCAAGGTAACCGATCAATTCCTGACTACCCGTTACAAGGATGAAGCCCTTGCCCCCGTTCAATCGGTACAAGTGGGACGCGAACCGCTTGTGATTGCCAGCGTCGTTGGAATAGGCCTCGCCCTGTTCGCCAGGCAGTTTGGCGATCTTCTCTACTGGCACGAGCAGATCCTGCTGATCTGCATGGGGCTGGGGTTAATCGTTGCCGGCTATTCCTTCGCCTTCCTGCGCATCGGCCAATACATGCACGAACGTAGCGTTTTGTTTCATAACATCTGGACGATCGATGCCGTGCGTAAGGCGATTGCATCGGCAAAACTAAAAGATAAATCTGATGCCGGGCAAACAATTATCATGGGTGAGGTCGACGAATAATATTTATCCCATCGGGTCGAATACAGGCACACGCTCCGGCGCAGATGTTGGTACGGTGCTGGCGGGATTGGCGTTGATTGAAAATGCAGTTCTGGCATTTGGTGCATCGGCAGCATTTTTGATACCGGAAAGATGTTTCATTGCCAATGCTGGCAAGGTTGGAAGTGTTGGCGGTGGCATTGCATCCAGCAATTCCGCATCAAGGTCTTCCAGTTCATCAACGGTGATACCACCTTCCGCAATTTTCTCGCGCGCATCTTGAATCTTGTCCCTTGCAGCAGAAATGCGTTCTCTTGCGCTATCGAGTTTGTCATGGGCAAGGTGAAGTTGATTGCGCTGTTCCAAAACAGTGGCATGCTCCTCAGTGAGACTGTTTTTGGAAGCAAGTTCTTTCATGTATAATTGGGCGGATGGACCAGTCACCAGTTCAAAATCCACCTCATCGCGGCTGACATTTTCACCAAATTCATCAATGACAAATGTTCCGTCCTCAGACTTGAACACGCGCCGCCCATCTTCCAGTATGTAGGCTTGGGCCAGCAAGTCCTGTAGCCGTAATTCGACCTCACCCAATAACCTGTCGATCTGATCGAGGTGCAATTGGTTTTCGGTGAGCGCATTCAATATTGCAACTTCTTGCGCATCCAGTCCGGCCTCGTATGCATCTATCCTTGCTTCATAGGCATCGATGCGTGATTCAAATTCTGCAATCTGGATTTGCGTTGCAATAATAGTCTCTGCGGCAAAAGAAAGAATTTCATCATCCAGCCGCTCAGTGATCTCTTCCTTTCGATGGTGTTCCTGCTTGGCCTTAATGAACCATTGGTGACGCCGCGAGCGTTCAGAATGGCGGTTACGATCATCGCTGCTGAAATGTTCACCCAATAATATCATCTATGCTCCACAATCCTTTTTGATCAAAACATGCAATAATACCCCCACCGGTTTGTCCGGGTGCCTGCCAAGCCAGGTCTCCATTTTTTGGCGTTTTATTGCCCCGCCAGTATTGTTGGCATACCACTTATAAACGCAGTTCATACCTTCCTGATTTGGCTTGTCGCGCAAATATCGCGAATAGGCCAACCCCTCAACCACGCCAGCAATGTAACTCACTTGCTGATCCATGTTCATTTTATTCATCACAAATCCGGCGTTCAGCTCGCTTGCATTGGCTACATTTGTTTCTGCAATCAGCATACCAAGTATTATTATGGATAATTGTTGATATTTGCTTAATTTAAACGATTTATTAATCCACATAATCGTTGAATTATGTTACTTTTTACTTATGTACCTTGGTTTTGCTATAATTATTGAGTAACAACGAATTATCAAGGGGTTGGCAGCGATAACATGCCCTAAGCCCCGCTGAAAAAGCCTTGTCGCGGAAAGGAACGATTTCGTTGCCTGCGATGGTATAGCGTATTCACGACAAGGCATTGATTTAACATGAAAATAGGATATTTGCGTGTCAGCACACAAGAACAGCGTCCAGATCGACAAATTGATGGTCTGGAGCCGCTTTGTGATGTGTTTTATGTCGAGAAGCTCTCTGCTGTAAGTTTGAAGCGCCCGATATTCGAGAAAATTCTTGATCAACTTGGGCCAGGCGATACGCTTGTGGTATGGGATTTGGACAGGGCCTTTCGTTCAACCGTCGATGCCATTACTCAAGCTGAAGCGCTTAGAAGGCGCGGGATTGATTTCCACATTGTCACCCTGGGCGTGGATACATCAACGGCGGATGGCAGGCTTGTCTATACGGTTATAGCAGCTTTTGCAGAACATGAGCGCAATCGCCTGTCTGAGCGCACAAAAGAGGGGCTGCAAGCCGCCCGCAAGCGCGGTCAGCGCCTGGGCCGTCCGCCAAAGATGACCAGAACCAAGGTTATATCTGCCATGAGAAAGCTCGAAGCAAATGAAGCAACTCTGTCAGAACTTGCAGCTCTCAACGGTGTTCACCCATGGACATTGTCACGCTCTATCAAGCGGCTGGAGGCAGTCACAAATTCATGAGATTTGTGGTTTTTGAAACCATTTTCCGGTACAGTGAGGATATGAGAAAAGCAGTGAACAACAAGCAGATTCTACACGAGGCCATGCATTGCCATTTCGATTCATAAGACATCCGGTCAAAAACATCCGGCAAGACTTTATGCGTCATAGGAATGAATTCAATAATTCATGCAGTGCATAATCTTTGACAATCAAAGCCCGGCCAGCGGTGCCCCCGCTGGCCGGATTTTTTTTGACCGGATAAACCACCCGATGAATAAACATCGGGTGGTTTTGGCGAGTAGCAATCAAGCATAATGCTTTTTCACCGCCTTCCAGTCCTCAATGGCGGCAATGCCATCGCGTTTGGTATATGCACCCATGGGAAAATCAATATAACGCGGTTGCCAATTGGAACTGGTGGCTTTTTTGCTTCCCTGTCGCGCTATGGCGCTCCCCGCCTCTTGTTTACCACCTTCACGGGTTCCATCCAGATAATCGGCAATGATCTTCTTCTGCACTTTGGCGGTTGCAGAAATATTACCATCCGCAACCCGCTTGCCGCCGATATGTTTAAGCATGGCATTAATCGCTTCCTTATCACGCAACAAATCAAGAAAGGTACTTCGTACCGAGACACTTCCTGCCGAGACACTTCCTGCCGAGGCACTTCCTGCCGAGACATCATCAAGCGACCAGCAATCTGCCATATCAACGCTCAACAGATTACCAAGCACCTCCACCATGGCAGACCCGCAAGGTAGCGTTTCAGCTACGACAAAAGTCAGAATGCTCGTGACATCTTCATGGCTTAATCCAATCAGCTTGGCAAAGATGGCATGAAGATCATGGGACTTTCCCCAATCACCCTTGCGATAGACAAGCGTATCATCGGCAATATCTTCCATACCAAGACACTTCGTGCCGAGCAAACCACGAATGCGTTCGCGTTCTTCGCTGAATGTTGCTTCGGCTTTGTTGGATTCCAGACTTTCCTTGATCGGCTCACTATTGGCCTTTTGGGGGTCGGCGTGAACCTGCCAAAGTTCTGAACCTGCAATCATCTGTGCCACCGCAAGCCTCAAGGCAATATCGCCATGATTAAGCAATTCGGTACGCACCGCACTATGACGATGAAGATTGAGATAATTCTGCATGGCCTTGGTCAGTTCGGGACGTTCCGCCTTTTCCTCAACGGCTTCGCCGTTTGCCACTTTCTCCAATCGTTTGGCTTGTTTGATTGTCAAATAGCCTTCATGAAAAGCGACCTCGCCATCACATGCAATCTGAACAAAAACCTTGCCGCCACCTTTCTGGCTATGTTAGGAATTGGATATGACTGGGAAATCGTGCCTTCTGACTCAAACTCAATGAGTTGCTTCATGAGATATGTGAACTCATTCTTGTTCTCCAAAAGAATCTTATCCAACGGCCTCAGTTCGGCCTTACGCTGATCCTCACTGGTGTTGATACAATGCAGCATCCAGTAAGTTCTGCCGACGCTGTTCGGTCTAATATTTTGGAACCAGTTCAGCAGAAGTTTTATGAACTCAAAATTGTGCGTCAGTATGAAAATTTGTCTTGCGTCTTTGACCGCGTTTTTCAAAAATGAAAATGCCTGATAGACTGAGCTGGAGTCGAGACTTGAGATGGGATCGTCAATGACGACTATTCCCTCGGAAAGGTCAAAATCCTGATCTTGAAGGCCAACAACAAAATACAGAAACGTGATTGCGGTTTTTTCGCCTTCGCTTAAACGTTTGGCAGCTCTTCTAAACCGCATGATGCGATAGCCATCGCCCTCCGGCTCAAATCGAAGGTCATCTCGACCCAGGAAGGAGGCGAGCTTCTCAGACAGGTCTTCAGCGGCCTGATGCGAATTGGCAATCTTGAGTCGATTTTCTCCAATGCGCTTTTTGAGCGTGTCGATACCCAGGACACCTTTATCATGGTCGCCGTCTTTAAGCTGCAGTATGAGTGCGTCGATGCCAGCCAGTTCGCGATCGATTTCGCCAACTGATTCAGCGATGCTGGATAAGAAGTGTTTTTCGATTCTATCTCGTGTGTCCTGCAGTCGCTGATCAAATTTTTCAGTTTCAGCGTTATGCCGCTCGACCACATTGTTGGTTACTTCAAGTGCATCAAAGTAGGGCTGAGGATCAAATGGAGCCAGATTACCACTGTAGCTTTCTGTCCTCCTAGTCAGCTTTTCGTTAATGATCTTTGTTAACTCGACGAGATGGTCGAGAAGGGACAACTTAAGCGAAGAGGTTTTGTCAACTGCCGCTGAAAACGGTTCCTGCAATTCCGCATAAAAACTGAATTTTATTGGCGTGGCGAGACCCTGCAAATTTTGGTGCAATGCTTCCAGATTCTGCAACGATTGATTGAGCTCCTTTTTCAACTTTCTATCAGAATCGTTGAAGTGGGAAGCAAGAGCTTCAGCGCGCAATTTTGGAATCTCTTGTTGGCAGAATTCACAGGTGTCACCATCCGCATAATCGTGAATCGAGACACCTTGCTCCACCCATTGAGCGATCGTCGGATTTTCCGCCAGTCGCTGGATCGCGACAGATGTAGCACTCGTCCGGACAATTTCTGAAGCGTATTTTTCGAGCATCTGGAGCGCGGTGAAGTAAGGTACCTCTGGCTGATCTTTGGCCTCGAGATTGATTACGCCAAGCGAGAGCTTTTCATGTTTTTCCATCGCGGGTTGTTTCATCGATTTCGATGCCGTCACCAGATCCTCAATGCTTAGAACTTTCGGGTCAGTGAGTGCCGCAAAAGCAACCTCAGCATTATTTTTGCGATAAGTACGGGTGGTGGTACCAGCTGTGTGCTTCGATATCTCACTCGCTTTGTCCGAAAATATTTTCCCTCTTTTTTTCTCGAGTTTGCCGCGTTCGGTCGTTTTTTCGGCAAGCGTCGTCTCAGCATGCGTCACGGCTTTCTCATCCTGTTCTACAATGCCGACAAGGGTCTTGTTCTCCTCTCCGATGACGAATATCGGATTTAATTTTCCCTCGAGTTCACCGATGTTAGCTTCAATGTACTCGGAGTTAAAAACGCGCACTTTTCTCGCGTAGGGATTACCTTGTGTGAAAGAACCTTCGTCAGTAGCAATCTTATACTTCAAGTCTTCAAAACCTGCTGCTGTGCCGGTGTTCAGGTCATGAAAGAATCGAGATAGGGTCGTCTTTCCGGAGCCGTTCAATCCGTAGATGAGATTGAATTTCGCGAAAGGGATCATGTCAGCAGGTTTTACGTAATTGGCGAAGACGCCCAGATTCTCTATTTTGTCAAAGTGCCTAATCATTTATCTGTCCCAAAAATTTCTTTGAATCGAGATTGACCGGTTCCGGTTTGACTCATGCCTCGCCAGGTTTCCACTCGATCATATTGAGCCCATTGCCGCCTAAACGTTCAAACGCCCGCTGACGGCAGCTGAAAACCAAAATCTGAATATCGCTTGCCTGTCTGTGTAGGGCATCGAACATGCGTTCGATGCGTTCGTCGTCGGAATAAACGAGCGCGTCATCAAGAATGACCGGAACAGCATTACCGGATTTGGCGAGCAAACGTGCAAACGCCAATCGGGTGAGGATTGCGAGTTGTTCACGCATTCCACTACTCAAAAAAGTGATGTCTTCATCTAAGCCCTCTCGGCCGAGCGTTTTCGGTAGAAGTGTTGCCTCATCGAAGGTGATGGATGCCTCATCCAGCAAGAGCGTAAGCAGTGGCTTCAATTCCGCCATGACAGGTTCGAAATACTGCTCTTTGGCCGACGAACGCGCGTCTTCCAACGCCTGCCTAAGGCGCGTAAGCGCGGCGATCTCATGCTTAAAGCGCTCGACGCGGTTTTCTCCAGCTAGATGGCGTCCCTTGATCTCACCGTATTCATCTTCAATCCCATGGCCAGATGAGACAGATATACGACCATCGAGTTCGGCAATTTCCTTACTCAAGACATCGCTCTCCGTTTGTGTTCGATCAAGTGCGGAGGCGGCCCGCTCGTAAGCCGCCGTCACACTGATCAGGTCGGGAGCATCCGCCCTAAGCTGCTCGGTAACCTCGCGAGCTGCAGTTAGTATCTCTTGCACATTCGCAAGCGCGTTTTGTAGCGACTTGAGTTTATCGTTTCGGTTAGTTTCAGAGCCCAGTTCGGATTCAAGTCTTTCTCGCTCTTTCCGAAAGCCAGCAACCATTATGTCTTGGCGTAGAAATTCTTCTTTCGCATCTTGAAACGCTGATCGGGCGATTTCTCTTTCGCTCTGGGCCAAGCGGTGTGCTTCGATTGCTGCGGCAAGTTCAGCGTCGGCATCATCCAAACTGATACCCGGAGAATCAGAAGCTTTGCAAAGATCTTCCAGATCGACAGATCGCTGTCGCAATGCATCGATACCTTCGGGCGCGCGAATATCAAATTCCGCACGCTTGAGCGTCAATGTGGACGCCTTCGCCTTTGCGAGCACAAGTTGATATTTCGCAGCAGCGATGGAGCCACAATTGATTTGTGAGAGCCTGCCTCTGAGTTGTTCTTTGACATCCTGGAGTTCCGATTCCAACTCCTCGGTTGATGCCCCGGAGCCCGCCGATACCGTCAACTGCCCAATGTTTGGGATGTCAAAACGACTCTCGGCAGAAATTTTGATTGTCTGTCCGTCTGTGAGAGGGCTGCCATCATGAGTGACGTGTACTTTACCGTTTTCGACATAGTCGAGACGAACAACGACGGAATCCGCAAGGATCATAGCGTTGAGAGATTCTATCCTCGTTTCAAGCGCGCCCAATTGATCGACAACGCTGTTGTCAACCAAAAAAACTGCGCATTCGGCAGAGAGTTGTTCGATTTCACCACGAAGTTTCTCGGCCTTTTCCAGCTGTGCCTTAGCTTCCGTGGACTGTTCTGCGGCTCGTTTGGCGTCTTCTGCACGCTTTACATCTTCCAGAGTTCCGCGTGCTTTCGTGAGCCGTTCGTCACATATTTGCAATGCATTTTGGCTCGCCACGTTTGCGGAAAGCGCGTTGTCCCGTTTCAGCTCGGCATCTTTATGTTGGCCTTCACCGTCAATGATCTTCTCAATCAATTTGGTGAGATCATCCAATTTCGACTGATAACTCTCGAGTTGGCTATTCGCAGTTTGACACTTTTCAATTGCCAGTTTCCCCTGTGCTTCAGCTGTCGCAAGTTTGCCGGTTTGTTCCTTTGCCGCCTCCAGCCGTTCTGTTGTGTCAGTTTTTTGCTGGAGCCTGGACATTACAGCATCGGGATCGTTCAAGTCCTTCAGCCGTCCCATCTTCTTTTGACGGCTATCGAGCGCAGAGCGCAGTTCAGCAATTTGAGAGGCGAGTTCATTCCCTTTCCCTTGCAGGTCCTCGAGTTCCGACAACGCCTCGGCGTATGGCCTTCCGGCTTTTGGTTTTCCTGTGCTCGTGACCAGCTCATCCAACTCCGCATAGGTGCGGTCGAGGACACGCAACATACGGCGGCCACCGGTTAGAAATTCGACCTCATCGCCCGTCACCGAGGTCAGTACATCTTCTCTGACTCTGCGTTCTTCATCTTTTTCTTTTCCGGATCCACCACCGATTTCGGTGGCACCTTGTTGAACCCATAAAAGTCCTGCTGGGCCGCTTGATCCTCCGCGTATGAGTTTGGATATCCACGCCTCAGCGGCATCCGCTTGGGCGACAATCCTATTCGTCGAAATCTCGGTTATAAGCGCACTTTTGCCAGAATAGTATTTCTTGCTGATACGAAACTGTCCCTCATGTGTTTCCACATCGACCTCGATATGAGGGCTGCCACCACTATAGGGTCGCAGCAACTGGACGGGCTTAGGCGTTCCCGAATAGGGTTGGAAGAAGGCTGCATGCAGCGCGTCGAAGCTTGTCGACTTTCCAAATTCGTTCTCGGCGGAAAGGACGTTCACTCCGTCGCCGATGTTTTCGATAGCAACACCACGACCGGCAAATTTCTTTACATTCCACAATCGTAGCGCCCGGAGTTTCATGCACCCTCCGCCGCGAACGAATAGAGTATGGACAGAGCCGATGCGGAAACACTGCGAGGGTCTGGATCAGCCTGTGCTTCACGCATCAGAACTTCAGCTGCCTGCCTTAAGGCGCCGGCCTGATCGATTTCATCGAGGTCCGATACTTCATACTCGCTAACGAGCGCCTCGGACCGCATTTCGAACAGGGCGAAATCGGGCACTATCCTTTGGACCGCTCCATCGATGAGAAGACGATCCGGAATTCGGATGCGCCCATCTGCCACGACCTGCAACAAGGTTTTGCGTCTAAGAGAAACCTCGGGAAGGATATCCTCAAGCTGCATCGTGGCACTGTCGCCTGAAAGGATATGCATCGCCTTTCTTTGCCAATTGAAGCTTCCGGTTTCCAAAGGCTGCACATTGGGTGTGGCTCCAGAGCTTTCGATTTCGACCAATAGGACCTTACCCGGCTCACTGTGTTTAAATCGATCTGGCTCGGGTGTGCCGGAGTACCAGGTTCGGTCATTGATTGAGATCTGGCCGTGCCAGTCGCCGAGAGCGAGATAGTCGAGGCCTGCTTGCTGCGCGCGATCCGGAGCAATAATTTCGGACGCACCATCCTCGCCAAAGCTTTGTACCGCTCCATGCGCCAATCCGATACGGATGCCACCGCTCGCAATGTTGGCATCGGACATCCATTCCGTCAGATCACGACCGGGCCTGCGATTTAAACAGGGAGCGGGCAGGACAATCGTTCCGGAACCCATTTCAACAGGCTTGCTTTCTAGGCCGAGCAAAACGTTATCAGGACGATCGTTGGCAACCATTTTCCAAAGCTCGTCAGAAGATAGGGAGTCGTGATTACCAGGGATAATCACCCACTTTTTTGTGCTGTCCGCAGCCATCGCCTGCATCGCTTGACGTATTACGGAAGGTGTTGGTGTTCCGGTGTCGAAGGTGTCGCCTGCTATTAATATAAACTCCGCACCTTTGGTGTGGGCGAGATTTGCGAGAGTAGTAATGGATTGGTGCCTCGCTTCGGTCAACCTTCCACGCAATTCTTCTGGGAGCTGGCCAAAGCGTTTCCCAAGATGAAGATCAGATGTGTGGATGAAACAAACCATTCGAATAGAGTATCTAAATACGCCTTGGTTGCAATAAGTAAAAATTAAACTTCGCTGTCGAAAGCAGGCATTAATGTAACATCGCTTAATAACGACTTCCCCCATCTTTGCCATTCAGCACCAAAATTTAATGACCGCTTTTGGGATTAAGCAGTTATTGATTGGCGGAGGTTCGAAATTCTGCAAAGGGTCGAAATTACTGTGATGGCATGTTGCTTTAACAGCGTTTTTAGTGAGCCAGAGGGATCGAACGGGAGAGCGCAGCGTCTCCCTTCGCAAGGAGTGCGGTGTCATACACCCGCACACATCTTGCATACTTCAATAAGCCCTATTCCATGCAAGTATGGGGCTGCTGGATGCAGTCACTATGACCTGTTCAGCGTGCAGTTTTGGGTCGATACACATCGGGCCTTTAGGGCCGTCCGCAAGCATGATCAAAATTGCACATCCGTTTTGATCTGAACAGATGAAAGGGAATGTTCTCATGTCCCGAATGCAAGACAAGATAAATCTACCATGCACAAATGTCTATGCCGGCATTGATGTCGCAAAAGACTGGCTGGATGTTTACATCCATCCGCTCAATACAAAATATCGATTTGCCAATGATGGCTCCGGCATCCAGAAACTGGTCAGGCAATGTACCCGTGACCATGTTGATCTCATTGCGCTTGAAGCAACGGGAAAGTACCACCGGCAAGCCCACCAAATGCTGCATGAGGCGGATTTAAATGTCGCGGTGATCAATCCTTATCGCAGTCGCAAGTTTGCCGATGTTCTGGGACAACTGGCAAAGACCGATACGATTGATGCGCAGGTTCTGGCGCATTTTGCCGCGATTATCAAACCACAACCCACTCAACCTCCTACGCCACATCGAAAGGCTTTACGGGATCTCAATGTCGCCAGACGGCAGGTGGTGGATGAAATCGGCACGCTCAATCGGCAATTAAGTTCGACAGATCATCCATTTGCGGCCCGTCAGTTGCGAGCGCGGATAAAAATGTGCGAGCGGCATAAAAGTGCTTTGGAGGACGAAATCCACCAATCGATCAAGGCGCAAGATGATTTGAGACACCACTTCGAAATTCTCACCTCAATCCCCGGTATCGGTGTTGTGACAGCAACAACATTACTGACTGATCTGGATGAGTTGGGACAGGTCAATTGCAAAGAGATTGCTGCCCTTGCAGGCGTAGCTCCAATGAACCGTGACAGCGGTATCATGCGGGGAAAACGCACCATACGAGGCGGTCGTCCCCAGGTGCGACATCTGCTTTATATGTGCGCCGTCAGCTCATCTCAAAGGGATAGCCTTATGGGGAATTTCTATCGGCGATTGGTCAAACAAGGTAAACATCCAAAAGTGGCCCTTACAGCAGTAGCACGCAAACTGGTTGTCATTGCCAATACGCTGATTACCGAAAATCGACACTGGCAAACAGCCCATCCTTGATAGGCAGCGGGTGTAAAAATCATCCGCTCGGAGCCACCATCACGCGCTTTGCCAATTGTTCAGTGTGTGATGGGGGCTTCGTGGGGATGATCCATCCGCATGGTGAACCTGCACTTTTTGCTTGATTTTCACAACAGATGCTTGCGTATGTTTATAACGGCTCATTTCTTTGCAATAGTTGAGCTGTCGGATTTAACGGTCTGACGTATGATTTGGATCGAACACATCTTTGGTCTTAAGGGCCGATGGCAAGCTGGATCGGGTATCCTCAAGCGATTAAATATGTCTTGCATATTCCAATATACGTTCTGTCGACAGACGGAAATCCCTGCCAATATCATTTCTTGCCTTCTTTGCCACAGCTTCAGATACGGGTGGATTATTTATCAAATTGGCCAACCTGCTGGCGATTGAAATCAACAGATCACTCTCGTCGGAAAGGTTGGAATCAAATCCGATCAGCCGTGCTTCAGCGTAATAAGCAGAATGAATCTGGTCGAGCACGTCAATTGATTGCTCAGATTTTGCACGCTGCACAAACCGACGATAGATATGGTATGTGCGTACAAGATCAGTCAGTTGGGAAAGTATGACTGCCCGTTTTTCGCGGCGGTCGCTCCAACGTTCTGCAAGGAAAGCGGAGGCAATGCCTCCACCAACCAAACCTCCCAAAATCACATTTCCCGCAAGCAGAGCCAGTTGGGACATCGATTGGTCAAACACAGATATTGTTAATCCTTTGCATCCGATAGGGTGTTAAATACATACCAACAGGAAGCGCACTCTAACGCCATTCGGCAGATATTATCAATCAGATTGTTCAGTTTCCTTTCCGTCCATTTCGTGCAGTCTGCCGTCATTTGGCAGTTATCTTCAATCTATGGTAAGCGGATTTGGAAAACAAAAGAGGTGCAGTCTGCCGTCATTTGGCAGTTATCTTCAATTTGTACACCGGTGCCTGACGTTACACCAGCAATGGGTGCAGTCTGCCGTCATTTGGCAGTTATCTTCAATGGAAATTTGGTTGCTTGTCAGCGCTTATCGGGTGCAGTCTGCCGTCATTTGGCAGTTATCTTCAATAAAAATCAACCAGCTGGAAGCAGCATTCTATAAGGGTGCAGTCTGCCGTCATTTGGCAGTTATCTTCAATTACGCCAAACAGATGCGCGATGCAGGTTATGGGTGCAGTCTGCCGTCATTTGGCAGTTATCTTCAATCTAGCTACGAGCGGGTAAAAACCCAACTTGAGGTGCAGTCTGCCGTCATTTGGCAGTTATCTTCAATCGCTGGCAAAATCACTGATGCCTGTTCCTGAGGTGCAGTCTGCCGTCATTTGGCAGTTATCTTCAATGCCGCCCGAGCTTATAGGATCGGCAACCGCGGTGCAGTCTGCCGTCATTTGGCAGTTATCTTCAATTCAACTACCACGCCCACCAGCGAATTCTAACAAGGTGCAGTCTGCCGTCATTTGGCAGTTATCTTCAATATAGTCGCACATACTACGCTGGGTGCAGTCTGCCGTCATTTGGCAGTTATCTCGTTTCCAAGTTGGTCGTAACGTCCCCTCATCGATAGGGTGCAGTCTGCCGTCATTTGGCAGTTATCTCGTTTCAAGAGGAGCAATTTGGTAAGCCGATTATTGCCAGGTGCAGTCTGCCGTCATTTGGCAGTTATCTCGTTTACAGGAGCAAAACATACCCGTGTGGTTTTGCTTGGTGCAGTCTGCCGTCATTTGGCAGTTATCTCGTTTCTGAGGGTAAAGCAGGGCAAAAACCAGCCCTTATGGTGCAGTCTGCCGTCATTTGGCAGTTATCTCGTTTCCAGATAGAGCAATGTTGCCAACCAAAGCTGGGGGTGCAGTCTGCCGTCATTTGGCAGTTATCTCGTTTTCGGGTATAGTTTCATTCTTCTTGTGGGGCATGGTGCAGTCTGCCGTCATTTGGCAGTTATCTCGTTTTCGGTGGAGTCACCACTCCTACTTGTGGTGCAGGTGCAGTCTGCCGTCATTTGGCAGTTATCTCGTTTTTCAATCTGCTCTCAGGATCATTTTCAGGCTAGGGTGCAGTCTGCCGTCATTTGGCAGTTATCTCGTTTTCCCAGGTATCCTGGTTGTAATTGGAGTATCAGGTGCAGTCTGCCGTCATTTGGCAGTTATCTCGTTTCACGACGCGAGGGGTCCGCAGAAGGTTCTGGTGCAGTCTGCCGTCATTTGGCAGTTATCTCGTTTTTGAGCGACATGGCATCGGGCAGAAGCGGGCTGTACAAGGTGCAGTCTGCCGTCATTTGGCAGTTATCTCGTTTGGCTGTGAAATCGTACGGGGTTTCAAGCGAGGTGCAGTCTGCCGTCATTTGGCAGTTATCTCGTTTCTGTACATTTTGCACTTTAATAACAATAACAACGGTGCAGTCTGCCGTCATTTGGCAGTTATCTCGTTTCCAGTATTCATATCTGATTGAAATTGCAAGAGTAATCAGCATTAAATCCGCGCCTAAAGGCCTCAATTCACAAATTCCTCCCATTCCTCATCATCTGAAAGCAAAATATCATATTTTTCTTTTTAATTACAGGCATTTATATATTTCTGAGGCAAATTACGACTCTTTCTCAAGTGCCTGTCAATGTTAATGCTGGATTTGACATTGAGAAGCCTATCCTCATATTTTCAAGATGACAGAGGCGTAAAGAGAGCCGTTATCATGTTTAGAAACCGCGCATTGTGGAATTGTTCCCCAATTTTGAATTGATTCTCAGTTTCTATTCGTGCGGCCTTTCTACGATAATTTTCTGATTTGGATTCTCTCCTGTCAGGCTTTAAACCGCGAGTTTCAATCTCACTTCGAGTAAGTTCCTTTGAGGCTTTTTTGATGTGTTCAATCGTTCGGCTGGATATCCTGGCATTTTCCAGGTCATGATTGCCATCTGCGCTATTCATTTGCCATATGATTTCCAACCCCTCTCGTTGCAATAGCTCAATGATCGACTTGCTAACGGCGTTTTTTAGTTTGCGGTCATACGCCATCAACTTGCGTACACGGTTGATCTCAAGCGTGAGATTGACCGGTTGATTTCCGGCTGCAAGTATATTCAGATGGGCAAAATCGTTGCGGATCTGACGATGTTGCAGCGTGTGAAAGCTGGACAGAATGCGGGCAAAAGCTGTATCAACATATAAAAATTCTGGGCGCAGCCGACCGAGATTTGTAAAAAGATATCTGTGGCTTTTGGTATCTGTTTTTCCTTCTGATTCTAATTGCGAAAACGGGAAAATTTCCTGCGGGCGTTTTCCCATTAGTTTTATTATAGCCAGCGCGATGAAATATCCGTCCCTTTCCCAAATACCCGCATAGTCAACCAACCTCGCCATCACCCGCATCAGAACCCCATGAAGTCTGGTGTGGTTGATCAACCGTACGTGTGCAGCCAATTGGCGATGTCGCACGATGGTGGAAAGGATCTCCCGGTATTGGCCATGATCGTCAATGGTGAAGCTATTGGCTTTAGTGCTTGCCTGATGATGAAGCGCCTTACGGTTTAACTGTGCCTCATTAATACGGGAAGAGCGGGGGTCTAAAACAATGCGCAGGCTCTCAAGATCTTCAAGGTCCTTGATGTCATCGTCAGCAACCCGCTCGGTATCCGTTGCCTGTTTTAGCACTGCCAAATGGCCGAACCGCATAATTTCCCGCAATCCACGTCGTGTGCCATCTAGTACATCATCTCCGGCATCTGGTTTCAGAAACAATTCGTCAAAAGCCGCTTTCTCCTTGTAGAGGGCGCGAAAAGGCTCCAATCCGATTTTTACAGCATCACCGTCAAATTTGGCATCATGCATCTGCAGATAGAGGGCAAGAATTTTACGCATTGCCGCAACATCGGGATAATCATCCTCATTTCCGGCTTTGATTTCAAGAACCCCCCATTTGCGAAATTGATGCAGCAGTCGCGACACATCATCCACCGGAACCAAGTGGAGAAGGAGATACAGATAGGCCTGCCAAAGGGGCCGCTTCTCGGCATTCTCGTTCGGTTCTGCTGCTGGAATTCCAACCGGTTTGTTGGCTTTGGTGGTCTCTTGGATTGCCAGCAACCAGTGGATCGATGATAAACCAAGGATGTACATGCGAAAACCGCGCCCGATGACATCACAAACAAATTCGTAGATCCAGTCTGCCTGATCGCGTGCCTTGTCGCCGACGCTTCGATAACCGGCCTGCACGCGCATTTCTGATGCTGTTTCCGCTGTCAGCATTTCCAGAAAATTTGAAATGGTTTGCCCTTCTTTGAGGCTCAAACCGGTGGCTTTTGACACCATCAATTTGCTATGCGGCTGCTGACTATTGATGGATTGTGCAGCCTCGCTGCTGCGGCGAATTGAATCCTTAATCCATCTGTTCATTTCTGTGTGGTTGCGTTCCGCCAGCCAATTGCGGAATGGCCCCTCATAGATCAGCTTGAAGGCTGTGTGCTTCGCCAGATTGGCGGCAATTTCCAAATCCAGTTTTTTACCCGGTTTGGGGAGCAGGTTGCGGGAATTGGGGCCAACTTGAACTGAATCTGTATTTTCCAGGCGTAACAGCAGCCGGTTAAATTTGGGCAAAGTAATATCTGTCTGGTCGGCGCGGTCCAAAATGGTCAAAAGAGCGGGAAGTTGCCTAGTCTCGCAAAATTCAGGAATTCGTGCCCCGGCAACAGTTTCGCGAATTCGCTGGATCGCTGCTAACTCATCATGGGCCAGCAAGTTATGAGCATACTCTTGGGTGTCACTCGAACCCAAAGGCGTTTGTTTCGCATTTTTATTGCGAGCGACTTCTCCGGTGTTTTCAATACTAAACCGCATTTTAAGTGCAGACACGAATCCGGACCGTCCACGGAAATGAAATATCTCATGGCGCGCACGGGAGCCTATTGTTAGCATAGTTCGTAGAAATTCGCGTTTTTGGTCTTCTCTAGTGTCGTCAAAAAAGGGTGCCTCACGGCCAAATATCAGTTTCAGGTGTTCATTAACCTTTGAGAGATTAGAGTTTTTAGACAGAGTCAGTGCTCTGAAATCTTCACTCCATACGTCATTATCAACTCTGTCTTCAGGATCGCACAGGTTTTTAGCCGATCTCGACGCCTGTGAAAGGGCATTGCGCCACACGCGCACAAAAGCTTCCGCCCGTTTAATTTCCGATTGTCCGTCGCTGGTCCAATATCGACTCTGGGCAATTTTTTCGATATCCATTTCCCAGATCGGAGAATCGGGACCCAATTCAAAATGGTCTTGGTCTCCCTCACTGGCCTCGTAATGCAAAACCCGCCCGACACGCACGAGTTGGTTTGTGATTTTATTGGTGTCACGATAACCTAATCTTCTCAGCAACGCCGCGTGATTTTTGGGAAGCACGCCGATTAGTGATTTCTTTTTGCTGCCCTTCAAAATCCGTTTGTAGAGTGCGCGAACCGCATCATAAATTTCCAAAACTCCAGATTGGTTTTCCAACAATTCTTGACGTTTAGGAACAGATGTAACCTCGCCCCTATCATTCTTGTTGCCCAAAACTCTGCCATAGTGTTCGAAAATATGATCGCCAGCTTCAGATGCAAATATTTTCCTCGCGCGACGGCGTTCTTCACAATTTTCAAGTTGTTCATTGGTTTGATAAATGCAGGCTGCAAGATCGAACTCAGAACCAAAAATATCGATATCATCAGGGCTCCATGCCGCCGAAGTGAGTTCAGTCAGATCACTATTTTTCTCGAATAGCCCAGACAGAGTTTTGAGTTCAATGGAACGGGTTCTTCTTTCGGCAAATCCTATATTCGGCTTTTGTTCAATTCCCCGGGTATTCCCGTCTATCTTTAGTTCATGCCGATGAAGATGATAGTAAATTCGGCTGGCAAGCAATCCATGTTGAATTTCATCGAATTTGGGCAGAGTTTTCTCATATTCATCGTATAGAAAAGCGTGAAACCATCTACCTTTTATACGGTCTTCATTCTCGAATTCGCTTGCAACTCCGTTTCCGTATGGATGGAGTTTCCAGTCCCATTGCTCCGGTAATTTCTGTTCGACTGGACCAGGAAACATGTCGCCAAAATTCTGACACAAGACTTTCCAACAAGCGTCACCCAATTTCTGCCGTGCATGTCTTTGTCTGGGGGTTGCATTTTTTATCCCCACCGGTTTTTTGATGATCTTGTCGATTGTCGATATCCACAAGGCCATTACCAACTTCGGCTCTTTATTTACAAATAATGTGGGCTTTACCGGAACAGTGGGGAAAACTGACTTTCCTGACTTCGGTAACAACAATCTATCTGATTGGATTTGATCGGTAAGGCTACTGCCATAGGGGCGTACAAGCTTCATGTCTCTCTCCTGTGGCAGGGCTGTTCAACGCTAAATGCTTGATGGTTGTCTGGGGGATTCCCAAAGCGGTATTTGTCTGAATCTATAGGAGTGTATTTGATTCGGAGGATGCACTCATGACATTGAAATTCCTGGAACTTTTATCGACGATCCCTGACCCACGCCGGGCGCAGGGCAAGAAATGGCAGCTTGGTCCGGTGATGCTGGCGACGATCCTGGCGATTTTGTCCGGGGCGACGTCCTATCGCAAGGTCCATCGCTTCATCGAGGCTCATCGCGAGCACCTCAATGGGGCATTCGGCTTCGGCTGGGAGCGCGCGCCGGCTTATAGTGCCGTGCGAACCATCCTGCACGGGCTTGATGGTGGCAAGGTGGAGCGGGTTTTCCGCCGCCATGCGGTGGAATTGTGCGGTAGCGAACGGGGTGAAGACGTGGAAGCGATGCCGGTTGTCGCGATTGACGGCAAGACGCTGCGGCACAGTTTCGATGCCTTTAACGACCGCAAGGCGGCCCATGTTCTAAGCGCTTTTGCGGTCGATGACGCGCTGATATTGGGGCACCTGGAGGTGGACGAGAAGAGCAATGAAATCCCCGCCGCGCAAGCGATGATCAAAGCGCTGGCGCTTACCGGCCGGCTGTTTACGATGGACGCCATGCACTGTTAAAAAAAACTTTCCGGGCGGCCCGGGAGGCGAAAAGCCATCTCATTGTTCAACTTAAGGAAAATCAGCCCGGTCTGCTGCGAATAATCGAGGCTGTCGGCGAAAGAGAACTGCCGCTGGCTCGTCATGAAACCATCGACAGAGGCAAGCGCATGCGCGTCGAGACCCGCATTGTCGAGGTTTTCGATGCCGCTCAGGCGCTTAAACAAACCGGCTGGAACGGGCTCATCGTGCGTATCATCCGTGTGACGAGAGTGACATTTCTCCGCAGCGCCAAAACCGGGATGTGGAACTGTCGCGAGGAGACCTGCTTTTACGTCTGCTCCGCACCCGTCAGCGCGAAGAAAGTGGCGCAAGCCATTCGCAACCACTGGGGTATCGAGAACAGAAATCACTATGTCCGCGATGTTACGATGCTGGAGGACGCCAGCCGCATTCGCACCAACCCTGGCATCTTCGCCAGAGCGCGCAGTTTCGCCCTTAATATCCTGCGTGCCAACGGCGAACAAAACATCGCAGACGCCCTATGGCGCAACGCCCTCGACTTCACCAGAGTGCTCGATTACCAATACAAGTAATTAGCGTTGAACAGCCCTGTCTCCTGTGGAGGGTTCAAATATTAGTTTTCTAGTTATTGTGCCGAGTATTGATTTTGTAGTTAGAGGATCAGTTTTTCGATAATCTGCCAAATTTAAATGCACTTTGAAGTCTATATTTCCCATTTTGTTCAAATTAAGTCGCATACACTTCTTTAGTCAATATATCTCAGGGCACCTCGAAATATCCAAATGATTTTTCCTTCGCGTCCTGTGAATTGGTGTATGATAGGGCACGATAACTGAATCGGGGAATAGTCAGATGGGCCAAATGGGTTTTTTCGATGTTTCCAACCGCTATGCCGGTCTTGATGCCAAGAATGACCCGCTTTTGCGGATCGCTGCGGTGGTTCCTTGGGAGAAATTCCGGGGGCGTCTTGAGGCGGTATGGCGCCGGTCGCGCGAGCAGCGCAAATCCAATGCCGGGCGCAAGCCTTGGGATGCCATCGTGATGTTTAAAACCCTTGTTTTGTGCGCGCTTTACAATCTGAGCGATGACCAAATCGAATATCAGTTGCGCGATCGGCTTTCCTTTGTGCGTTTTTTAGGTCTTGGACTTGAGGACCGGGTGCCCGATGCGACAACGGTGTGGCTTTACCGCGATCAACTGGCCGAGGCGGGAGCCATGGAGGTGCTGTTTGATGATTTTGATGCCCATTTGAAACAAAATGGCTATCTGGCGATGGGTGGTCAGATTATCGACGCCTCGATTGTGGCGGTGCCCCGGCAACGCAACTGCAAACAAGACAATGCGACGATCAAAGCGGGTGAGACGCCGCCAGACTGGCAGGATAAACCGGCCAAGTTACGCCAGAAAGACCTTGACGCGCGGTGGACCAAAAAGCATGGCCAGAGCCATTACGGCTACAAGAACCATATCAATATTGACCGCCGCCACAAGCTGGTTCGGCGCTATCAGGTGAGTGAGGCCTCGTTACATGACAGTCAGGTGTTTGACGATATTCTGGATGATGACAATACCGCCTCTGATGTGTGGGCCGACAGCGCCTACAGGTCTGATGAGATTGAGAAACTGTTGGCCAAAAAGGGCGCAAAGAGCCGCATTCACCACCGGAGTTACCGCAACAGGCCGCTGGATGGGCGCCACATAAAGGGCAACACGACCCGTTCAAGGGTGCGGGCACGTGTTGAGCATGTGTTTGGCGCGCAAAACAATGACATGGGCGGAACTTTGGTGCGCTCCATCGGGATTGTACGGGCCCGGGCGCATATCGGATTAAAGAACATTGCCTACAACATGCGTCGGGTGGTCCAACTGGACCGGCTCGCCAAAATGGTGCCGACCAAATTGGTACCGGCCAAATTGGTACCGGTATGATGAATTAACGGGATACGTGTGTCCAAAATCGGCAAATAGATACAAAATACCCACAAATGGCGGGGGAATTCCCTGAATGCCAACCGAAATGGTCAATAACGGCCATTTATTCCGCTAGTTGGCTATTGTTCGAGGTGCCCCTCAGTGTCTGCTCAAGAATGAAAACTGTTAGTAGCTAATAGAGTTGGCCGGTTTTGGTAGCACACTAATTGTCCGCTTCTGTTTTAAGCATTGATGGGCAAGCTGTAAGGAGCCGGAGGCGACTGGAGGCTTGTTCATCAATGCTTTCGCGCCGAAAAGGTTCACGCTGCTTTTTGGGTTTTCTGCCTGGTGATAATCTCTCCTTGTTTTGAATATGTAGCAATTTTGCCGGGGCCATGGAAGATAGCCATTGTGTCATCTGAGTATTCATGCACCCGCACCCTGGCCTTGACATAGTGATGACGGATGAGGCTCTGCGGCAGTTGCAGGACCAAATTGTTGTACGAAACTGTATTGTCCCTGCGCACGATGCGCCCGCTCTGCACGCACATAATATCGCGTAAGACTGCCGGGACAGCGACCGGCACAAAAGCACTTGTCTCGTCTTCAGCCGCAACGCTAAAGCGAGCATTGTGATCCGGCAGGTAGATTTCCGTGATATAGCGGTTGGCCACGGCCATATCGGTGATGTCATGGAGCTTCAATTCATTGACGAGGCGATCCTGGAAGGTCTGAAAGGCGCGCTCCGATCGGCCACGGGCTTCCGGCGAATAGGCGGCGATATGCTCAATGCCCAACTGATGAAAGGCGCGGCCCACTTGGGTAAGCCGGGTTTTATCGACCTTCTCACCGGCCTTGGGCGTGTGAAAATAGTGACTGCCGCGATCCGTATAGATTGAACAGGGCAGGCCGTGACACTCAAACACATCCAAAAAACCGCGAAAGCTGGACATTGTTCCTTCTTCCTCAACCAGAAAGGCCGAATAAACCTTTGATGTCGCATCATCCATGGTCACAATCAGGTCAAGCTTAGGTTTGCCCTCAAGCCATTCATGGGTCGAACCATCCTGATGCAACATCATACCGGTACATGGCCTGCGCGGCCTCTTGCGCCGGTGAATGCCGCGCCCGCAGACCGCAATCACCAACCCTGAGCGCTGCAACCGGGTCTTCGTCCAGGTGTAACCCCAGTTGAAATTATGATGCTTGACCAGATGATCATGAAAATGCTTCACATTCCAGCCCATATAGCGCGTCTCATATTGCTCAAGCATCCATGAGGTTTCGTCGGCAGGCACCGCACGCACCGACTTCTTGCCCAACCGGCGGTCATTGAGCCCATCAGAACCGCAATCCTCATAGCGCCTGCGATAACGGCGGAATGTCCGCTCCGACATCCCTAAAATCTCTGCCGCATCATGTCCCGAAAGCCGCTTTTCTTCATATCGAGATAACACATCAATAAACTTCTCCATCCGTCTTTCCTGTAACCATGAAGTCCGGTTCATCAAACACCCTCCTTTTGAGAGCATCCTAAAACCGGACAAATCACGTGCTACATAAAGCGGACAACTGATGTGCTACTGACAATCAAGAATGAAAGCTTGACAAACAAAGCATTTCATAGGAATATAAGACCGCAAACGCTACCATTGTATATTTAGTGTTGTTTGGGTGTTTGTCCCTTGAAATTGCGCCTTGCAGTTCCCAAATCAAATTGAACAATCCGAAAAACTGAATCTGTTCAAGCCACACATGCCAATGTGTAGTGATGTTTTGTGCCGTTTGCGTTGAGCATTTTGCTCCGCCATCGCGGCTACTATTTCCCATAATCTTTAACCTGAATGCTCACTGATTGTGCGGTGAGTAGGCGATATTAATTCATCAGAAAGCTTATCATGACCCCAGATATTGATAAATACCGCAAATATGTCGATCACTTCGACCTTTCCGAGGACAAGAAAATTGAGCTTATCCACACGGTTTGGCAAATGATGGGGAATAGCGTGGATCGTGCATTCCGTTTGGATAGCGTACAGCTGGCCTGTGGCAGCCGGGTCGACAAAGTTGCAAATCGGACTGAGAAATTGATACCATCATCGACAACACGGTTGCACGGCGAATTCGAATACCACTCAACATTGACGTTGACCAAAACTGAATTCACCAACAAATAGCAAACAAGGAGAGCCATGACTGATATTCCCATTACAGATGCTGTTATCTATTGCCGTGTTTCGAGCAATAAACAGGTGAAAAAGGGTGATGGCCTTGGTTCCCAGGAAACGCGTTGCCGGGAATATGCAGGTTACAAAGACTACGATATTGTCGAAGTGTTTCGTGATGAAGGCGTGTCAGGGGGAATGATTGATCGCCCCGGTATGCGAAGTATGCTGGCATACTTAAAAAGGTGTTCGGGCAACAAACAACATGCGGTTATTATTGATGATATCAGCCACCTTGCTCGTGGGCTGGATGCGCATATTCAGTTACGAACTGCAATTGGCTCCTGTGGTGGCAAACTTGAATCTCCTTCGATCGAATTTGGCGATGATTCCGATTCTGTTTTGGTAGAAAACCTGCTTGCCAGTGTTTCACAACACCAACGACAGAAGAATGCCGAGCAGGTTGTCAATCGCATGCGCGCGCGCTTAATGAATGGTTATTGGGTATTTCAAGCACCTATAGGATACAAATTCAAATCAGTACCCGGCAATGGCAAGGTGCTCGAACGTGATGAGCCTATTGCTACAATCTTGACAGAAGCACTTGAAGGTTACGCATCAGGCCGGTTTGGAACACAAGCAGAGATCAAACGGTTTCTTGAAGTCCAGCCGCTATTTCCGAAGGGTCGTAATGGTGAAGTGCATTTTCAGCGAATCGAAGACCTGCTGACCCGCTCATTCTACACCGGATATATCACCTATAAGAAATGGGGTATCAATTTGGTTCCGGCGAAACATGAAAGTCTGATCAGTTTTGAAACCTTCAATAAAATTCAAAAACTGCATGCCGGCAACACGAGAGTACCGGCTCGTAAAGACATTCAAGAGGATTTCCCTCTACGCGGTTTTGTCACCTGTGGCTGCTGCGACGAACCCATGACATCCTGCTGGTCTACAGGCCGTAGCACAAAATATCCCTATTACCTTTGTTTCAACAAAACCTGCTCCGACTACCGCAAATCTATCAAGCGTGATCAGTTGGAAGGTGATTTTGAAATTCTTCTTAAGGACCTCGTACCAAACAAAGAATTGTTGGTTATGGCGTTTGAAATGTTCCGCGAACTTTGGGAACATCAAAATGCTTCGGCAAAGAACCGGGCAAAAGCCATGCAGAAAGAACTATCGCTGGCCGACTGCAAGATTGGCCAATTGTTGGATCGCATTGTTGATGCAAATAGCGAAACATTGATCCAAGCCTATGAAAAACGCGTCAAAGACCTTGAAAGCCACAAAATCGAAATGAAGGAAAAAATCGACAATTGTGCCCGTCCCGCAGAGGACTTTGGCAAATTTTTTCGAACCGCTTTTGAATTTCTCGCAAACCCTTGTAATCTTTGGGCTTCTGACCGGTTGGAAGACCGTCGGGCAGTCTTGAAAATGGTGTTTGCCGAGAAACTACCCTACCACCGGAAAGAAGGTTTTCGAACCGCCAAAACCACGTTACCTTTCAACGTGTTAGGGGACTTTTCACTGGGAAAAAATGGAATGGTGACCCCTGCAGGATTCGAACCTGCGACATCCAGCTTAGAAGGCTGGCGCTCTATCCAACTGAGCTAAGGGGCCTGGAGCGCTCACAAGCAGCGCGAAAACTGCGCACCAGGGCGCTATTTGTATAGCTTTGAGGAAATCGGCACAAGCTTCACCGCAACTAATAACTGTCGCCCGCATTGGCACAATGATCAAAACTGTGGCCAGTGAATTTAATGCGTCCACGACATTTTTCGGTCATAGCCGAAATTTTCAGCGTATGAAACCCGCCGGCGTTTGGCCTCATGCGGTTCTCTCACCCGATAAGCAATACCGTGGCGTTCAGCGTAGGCGACAGCCAGGTCTCGGCTCTCGAAACTCAGGCGTATCTGGCTCTTCATGTCGCTTGATGAAGTATAGCCCATGAGCGGTTCAACCTGGCGGGCGACTTCAAGATCATAGATCAATACCCACTCACGGCTGTTGGATTTGCCAGACTGCATGGCGGTTTTTGCCGGGCGGAAAATTTGTGCAAACATTGCGCGTTCCCATCAAACTGAACGGTTTATGGCCGGTCGTTGAAATGGTCGGGGCAGCAAGATTCGAACTTGCGACCCCCTGGTCCCAAACCAGGTGCGCTACCAGACTGCGCCATGCCCCGAACACGATTTCAGTGAAAGTGCCAATACACGGATAATACTCAACCCGCAAGCGACTATTGCCCTGAAAATCTATTGACCTGCAGTAGCGCCAAACACTGCATGCTGCAGCACCAGGCCCGCGGCAAGACCTGCCCTTGCCGCTGCACCGGCGTTGATTTCAAGCACGTAGCGCACCGCCTCTGCAGACGATATCACCGCCAGAGAATGCGGCACGGTATTGCTGGAGATACCGGCGATTTTGCCATCAGCGCGAATAAACACCATATCCAGCGGAATATAAGTGTTTTTCATCCACATGCTCACCATTCTATCGGCGCCAAAGTCGAACAGCATGCCATTATTCGGCGCCAAGCTTGTGCGGAACATCAGCCCCTTAGAACGTTGCGCGTTGCTGACAGCAATTTCAATCACAAACTCTGTGCGACCCTTGTGAGTTTCGACAACAAGCATGGTCTTGGGCAATTGCTCAGCATGGGAATATTCGACCGCCGCATCACTCAGCACCACAATCGGCAAAACGATCGACAAGACAATACACATCAGCCACCGGTTTGCTGAAAATCGCTGAAAACTCTGGTCACAAACCATTATCGTTGTTGTCCCCGGCGATTTGGCTTCGCCGGCAAGCCTGTTCAACAAGACTGGCGAAAAAACACCGCCCTAATGCGACGCCGGCATTGCACCGCCGCCATCAGGATGAATTTCCGCCGCCATCAGCCCCTTTTCGGCCTTACCATAGCGCACCATGACGAATTGTCCCGGACGTAACTCGGTCAACCCATAGCGGCGCAATGTTTCCATGTGGATGAAAATGTCTTCCGTCCCTTGGCCCATAGTCAAGAAACCATAGCCTTTGGTCCGGTTAAACCACTTGACCTCTACGCGTACCAGCTCGCTTGAAGCCTCGACTTCGACGTGAGTGCGAGCAGGTGCCAGTTGCGAAGGGTGTATCGCGGTCGATTCATCCATCGAAAGAATGCGGAAAGCCTGCAATCCGCGCTCACGGGCCACCACTTCACACACCACGCGGGCGCCTTCGTAAGCGGTCTGATAGCCATCCTGCCGCAAACAGGTAACGTGCAACAAAATATCAGGAAGGTCCTGATCGGGCACAATGAAACCAAAACCCTTAGATATATCAAACCACTTGATCGCGCCGGCAACCACAATCAAATCAACCGGCTTTTCTAATTCAGGTTCTGACTTGACAATCTTCGGTTGAAATTCCTGATCTGGAGATAGTTTCTCTCCCATCTGTCAAACCCTCGATACAAAAATTCGATGCTAGACCGCACACACCGATTCGCTTTACATCATAGCACTGTCATGCCGAAGGACGGCAAGAGTTTTCCTCACAATAACAAAACCAATGCTGTAAAAGGCTGGTGATTGTGGTTTCTGTGGAAAACCATCGAACTGTCGACCATGAAGAAATTCCCCAGCGGCGCTTATGCCAAGGGAAACTAATATTGACCCAACTGACCGGAGCTTCCATGGGTTTTGGTAAGGCGTGATTGGCGACTTGGTGCAGCTGGACACCTTCAAAATGATTCGATCAGTACTCTCTTCGCTCACGGAGGGCTCTGCCCGGGCCTTTGCGGGGGCAGCGCAAAGGCACCGGTCGCTGTGTGCTCCTGATGAGCCATGATCACTTTAAAATAATCATGCTATACAACCACCACGAGCCGGCGCGACGCCGACCAAGCGCCAAATAGATCAGGCCTTCGGTGGTGAAGATCGCCTGCTGGCATTGTTCCAATCCGCTTGTGGTCCGCGTCAGCAAATGATTTTGCTACCATCATATGGGTCAATATTTACGTCCCCTGGAATTGGAGCATATTCCCGAAAAGTGTGTGCGGTTTTCGCAAAAAGAATATGCACCAAAACAAAGAGATGGAGCATTTAAAGTGACTCCAATTAAACGAAAAATGCTCCAGCCAAATTGTCAATAAAACATGGTTGGCGGCAGCTGCAAAACACTTTATGTTGGTCACTCTCACCAGTTCAATCGACAAATCAAAATTGGAGGAAATTCTGTGCGGTATCTTCATACCATGGTACGTGTTGGCGATCTTGAGCGGTCACTGGATTTTTATGTCAATAAAATAGGACTGGTCGAAACCCACCGGATCGAAAACCAGCAGGGCCGTTTTACCCTGGTCTTTCTGGCCGCTGACAATGACATTGCAGCCGCTGAAAACAACGGTTCGCCGGAATTGGAACTGACATTCAACTGGGATCTGGAGGACTATACCGGTGGGCGCAATTTCGGCCATCTGGCCTACAAGGTAGAAAATGTTTATGATTACTGCCAGGCGCTGATGGAAAAGGGAGTTACCATCAACCGACCACCGCGTGATGGTCGCATGGCGTTTATTCGTTCACCCGACCAGATTTCCGTCGAAATCCTGCAGGAAGGCGACGCGTTGCCTATAAAAGAGCCCTGGGCCTCAATGGAAAACATCGGTGAATGGTGATTATCGCAGGTTTTGCCAGCCGCGCCAATTTCCGGCCATTTTCCTGCCCAATTTGATGCCTATGCGGGATTGCTGGTGATAGCTTAAAATCACCGAGGCCCGATTGCGGCAGTTGTAAAATATGGTATTGGAAACCTTTCATTTACGAAATTCGGCGAAAACAATCGGTTAACAAATGCTGAACGTGACATTGCCAATCAATCAGGGGTCAAGGGTGCACTCGGGCGGTAACAAAATCCCTCATAAATCAAGCTACGTTTTGAATCGAGCTCACACATTTTCGTTGTTGGCGATTATTGTTGCCGGCCTGGGACTGACTGGCTGCGTCGCCGGTTCACTTAATTCGGCATCAAATATTACCACCCCGACATTGTCATTGAGCCAGCCATCCAAAGACGTGCAAACAGCCGCTGACACCACCACTCCGGCGGAAGGGGTGGTCGATACAGCTTATGGCGTTACTGTTCCTGCGAAACGACCGGCAGGCAAGAGTGCAAAAGAAAGCACCAATCTGGCACTGGCCGATACGGGAGCCACAAGCTCGCCTGCCAAACAACAAGTGGCAAGCATGGCCGCCACGCCGGCGCTGTTTCAACCGCCCGAGATAGAGCCAAAATCAAATATCAGAGTTTTGGAACCGGCCACGCCGGCAGCAGCACCGGTGGTCAAAACAACCGCCAGGAAGGGATTTTTCGCTTCGCTTTTTGATGGCAGCAAGAAGCAGGAGACTTCCCGTCCGGCCGCCGATTTGAAACGAGGCAAAAACGCGCCACAGCGAAGTCGCAAGATTGCCGTTTTCAAGCCAACCGGAGCCAAGTCACTTCCTGGTGTTCGCAAGCTCGGTTTGTTCGGAATATATGAATCGCGCGAGGGCGCAGACGAAGGTTACGGTAATCCGATTCTTATCGCATCCGCGGGCGGTTTGGCGCGCACTTCACCGAATGGATTACGGATTCAGCATGCGGGAGTTCAAGTTGCTTGTCTGCGGCCGGAGCTGGTCTCCATCATCAAGAAGGTACAGCGGCGTTATCGCCGGGTACCAATCGTGACTTCCGGCTATCGAAGCCCGGCGAGAAACCGCCGTGCGCGTGGGGCCCGAAACTCGATGCACATTTATTGCAAGGCAGCCGATATCCAGGTGCCCGGCGTTTCAAAATGGACATTAGCGAAATATCTGCGTTCGATACCTGGACGGGGTGGTGTTGGCACCTATTGCCACACCAAATCGGTGCATATAGACGTTGGCAGCAAACGAGACTGGAACTGGCGCTGCCGCCGCGGCAAGAAGCGACGTCGGCGAAGATAATAACGCGTCTATTGCAGTTTTCCAAAAAAAAACAATCCGTCTCCACGCGGGGCTTGCGGGCTGTCCACTTCGCCTCTATATACCGGCTCATTGTGCGCCCTTCGTCTATCGGTTAGGACGCCAGGTTTTCAACCTGGAAAGAGGGGTTCGACTCCCCTAGGGCGTACCAGTTCGCTTTTTTTTCAGCTACTTGACGTCAACCCGAAATAAGGGCAGATTTTTCGATTTGTTTCAGATTGATTGACTGCTTTTTTGGTTTGAGGGTGTGTGCAGCCAGAGCTGCGAGCAGGTTGACGAGGAAATTGTCGGGTTTTCTGTGTCTTGAATGCTCAATCTGGCAGATTTCTTTCAACTGGCCAATCACCGCCTCGACGATTGCCCGCTTTGCCAGAAAGAACTTCTCAAAAGACGAGCGCTCAACCGGCTTCATGTTGCGTCTGGTTTTGGTGATGAAATTGATCCCCATTTCGGCCAGTTCTGCGGCAATCTTCTTGGAGTTATACCAGGGGAAATTGATATTGGTCCATATGACCGGAGCTTCCACGGAATTCGGCGAGGCGCGATTAGCGACCTGGTACCGCGAGGGTAGATTCAATCGCCAAGTGCAACAACGTCCAAAACCCAAAGGAATCCGGCCTTCGGTGGTGAAAAATCGCCTGCTGGCATTGTTGCAATCGGCTTGTGGCCGTTAAGGCCAGGGCGCGTATTGCGCCGCGCCAGCAAACGATTTTTCTACCATCAAATGGGTGAATATTAACCACCGTTGGTATGGTTTGGGCTGCAATCGCCGGAATTATGTTATTGCAACTTGCGCAACCTTGCGTCTATTCGCGCCTTGCGTTTGCTCAAGCGCTGGATTCTTTTTGATTTTCGTTGAGCACGTTTGGCTTTGCGTTCAGAATGCCTGGCTTGGCGATTGGCCTTGCGCGCCACGGCGATCGCTTGAAAGAGAGATTATCCACGCGGCGCCCGAATGGAGGGATTTTTTCAAAGAAAAATCTCGGGAATTTGGGTCAGCCCTGAGCACTGCTCATGTGAGGACGGTGATTGAGGCGCTGAAAGCGCCGCAAAGAAGCGCCCGCAGCGGAGCGAACTAAAAAAATGCGTGCAGATCGCTTTCATGCGATTGCCGTGTCATTGTCGGCGCTGGCCTGTGAAGCTGTGCGTCGCGGTATAATCGAAACGATTTCACCCGGCTCCGTGGGGCGCATTTTAAAAAGAAACTGACCTCAAACCGCACCGGAGCCGCTATTGGCTGAACGCAAAGCCCGATGAGCATTTCGATGAAAAATGCGCCGATATTTGCGAGACTTACGAAAAGGCACCCGAACGTGCCAGGAAAGGCGTGCGCACCGTCTCCATCGATGAGATGACCGGCATCCAGGCATTGGAGCGCGCCGCGCCTTCAAAGCCGATGCAGCCGGGCAAGGTGGAGTTGCGCGAGTACGAATATGTCCGGCACGGAACAAAAACGCTGATCGCCGGTTTCGATGTGGCCACCGGCAAGGTCATCGCTACGATTGGTGATAGGCGCACCGAAGAGGATTATGTCGCATTCCTGAAAGAGCTGTTTGCTGGCGACGAGCGGCAAACCGGGTGGGAAGTTGTCGCCGACAATCTGAACACGCATCGTTCTGAGGGTGTAGTGCGGCTGATCGCCGATCTGTGCAGCATCACGGACGATCTGGGGGTGAAGGGTAAAAGCGGGATTTTGAAGAGCATGGAAAGTCGCGAAAAGTTCCTGCGCGACGCGAGCCACCGCATCACCTTCCATTTCACGCCCTACCATGCTTCCTGGTTGAACCAGATCGAAATCTGGTTCTCGATCCTGGTTAAAAAAATCAACAAGCGCGGCAACTTCACTTCGAAGGATGATTTGAAAGAAAAAATCACAGCGTTCATCTCATTTTTCAACGAGACAATGGCCAAGCCATTTTCATGGACCTACAAAGCCAAACCTCTCACCGCTTAAATGCCGCCAGGACTTACGAAAGGCTGTACTAGTCTACAGCCACACCCCCGACGAATAGGCCTACTGGTTCACCGTTCCACGCCAATGTGCAACAGCAAATTAGAACAACGGTCAAAAAAACTTGAAAAAATACTTAAGATACGCTTATTATCCTTCCCCGGTTCAACTCCGAAACGCAACATTTGTTTGCTGATGGAATATGATTTTTGTTTGCGGATTTGGTGGGCGGGGTCAAGGGCATTGTCGCGTAGCGATGCGCAGCACCCTTGAGGCCGACCGGAAAATCCGCAAAACTCGTCAAACCATTCCATTATGCCTTTGATTATTTAGCCAGATGGCTGCAATCCTCGTATGGGACACCACATCTCACGGAGGATATTATGCCCAAAGGACATCACCATCTGGCCTATGATCAAAGATGCCAGATTTACACACTTTTGCAAACCGGTCTCTGCCGCGCCCAAATTGCCCGCCAGATTGGCGTTGAGCGTTCGACTATCACCCGAGAGTTGCAGCGCAACAAGGGCAAATGTGGTTATCGCTTTAAACAAGCGCATGACAAGGCGTGTGAGCGGCGCAAAAAGGCCTCTTGTGTGCCGCGTAAAATGACCGTTGAGCGCGTCGAACTCATTGAAAGCCTGCTGACGAAATGGCAGTGGAGCCCCGATCAGATCAGCGGCTGGCTGGCTCGAAACGGGCTCTTCGTCTCACACGAGTGGATTTACCGCCACATCTGGGCGGACAAAAAAAAGGGTGGCAAATTATGGACTTGCCTGCGCCATCGCGGCAAAAAATACAATCGACGCGGCACGAAAACAGCCGGTCGCGGCCTCATTCCAGGGCGGGTTGACATTGAGGAACGTCCCGAAATCGTCGAAACCAAAAGCCGTGTTGGCGACTGGGAGGGCGATACTATCATCGGCAAAAACCACAAGGGTGCCATTCTTTCTCATGTCGATCGAAAATCAAAATACACCAAGCTGGTTCTGTTGCGCGACAAATCAAAGGACAGCGTGCAAAAGGCCTGCGGCAAGACGCTTTCAAAGCTCAAAGCGTTCATCAAAACCATCACGTATGACAATGGCAAAGAATTCGCCGGGCACAAAAAGATCGCCAAAATATTGCAATGCGACATCTATTTCGCCAAGCCCTATCACTCATGGCAGCGCGGCCTCAACGAACATACCAACGGTCTTGTTCGCCAATACTTCCCAAAGGGTACCGATTTCACTAAGCTGACAAAAGCCGAAGTTCAGATCGTCGAAGACAAGCTGAACCAACGTCCAAGAAAATGTCTCGAATACAAAACCCCATATGAGGCCTTTTCAAAGGAATGTGAGCAAAATGTTGCATTTCAATGTTGAAGGGGCGCTTAAAATAATCCAAATGGAGACCGACAGTAACTAGGAGGCCATTATGCCAATTGTACAAAAAATTATTGAAAAAGAAGAAAATGAAATTTCTTATCTACGTTCTCTGGGAGAGATAGAAAACACTACCTACAAGGGATTAAGTGTTTTGTATTTCAAGCCTAATTTCAGGAATGGATATTATTATGAATCCCAAGTTTTGAAGGAGAAAATCGCTCTTCACTACACAGCGGGTTACCTTGGTGGGGACTTGGGCAGTCTTTCAAGAAACAATCTCCACGTCAGCGTCCCGTTTGTTATAGCGGCATCAGGTAAGATCATTCAGCTTTTTGACCCTGTGTATTGGTCATATCATCTCACCCCCGGCGCAGTAGGAGGAAATAAGCGCAATTCCAGCCGTTCGATCGCAATAGAAATTAGCAACCTCGGTCCGCTAGAAAATAGTGGCGCATGGATGTGGAACTACGTTGGATCAAAGTATTGCAAGGCTACTGAGACAGACTTCTATGTCGATCTGAATGCACAGTATCGCGGTTATCGGTACTACGCTTACTTCACTGACGCACAATATGACTCTCTCAATAGGCTTCTGGATGTGCTTTGTGCAGAATTCGCAATTCCCAGGGTTTTCTTGCCAGAGTCTGACCGGTATGACTTGTTCCAGAGCGCTAGTGCAGCCCGCAACTATAGGGGCATTTGTTCGCATGTAAATTTTCAACCTCCCTCTGTAAAACAAGACATTGGACCTGCTTTCAAATGGAATGCGATTGGTGCCTAGTGGTTCGATTCCGACATTTGCATCCACCTGCAGCACCTAACTTCGCAAATGTTGTCACAGAACAACCAGTCGTACTTATGGGAGCCTCTAAGAATCCCTCATTTCCCTTTTAACATGGCCGGTTAACCGGTTTTCGCCGCCGGCCAGCATTTCCGGGGCTAATATTTGCCCGGATATCCGCGTTTTCAGGGTGTTGTTCGGGAGTTTACGCGCACTTTACCCCTAAAATCTGGTCAGCCGGGGGCTGCCGCCCCGCTTTCAAGCTGTATGAACCGCTTCATGTTGTAAACGAGGTTCATCATGCCGATCTTCGTTTTGGCCCGCGCCATGCCGACAGTGCGGATGAGCTTGCCGCCCATGGAGCGCTGCTGAAAGCCGAAGATGTGTTCGACCCGCACCTTCGAGCGGGTCTTGTTGGCCCCGCTCTGTCTTGCAGTTAGCGGCTTGTTGCGTTTTCAGCACGTTCTTTTTCAAGCGTTTTGGCCACAAAGACCACTAGCCCGGATTATTCATCAGGGTGCCTAATATAGCTGGCGGGCATGGATCAAGCTGTTGAAATAGCGTATGATTTCGGTGTTCGAACAAGATCATTCACCCTCAGCAGAAAATCCGGCCCGCCATGCAAGAAGATAACCTGTTTCTCCCCGGTTTGTCACCTTTAGGGCGGCACGAAATATCTGCCCGGTTTGATGGTGGCGCTTTGTCATCTGATGGCGGTGTGTTGATACTGCGCGAGATCGAGCGAAAGCTGAACTTTGCCGGTATGATTGCTTCCTGCTTGCATGACGAGCGCGATGCGGGGCGCACCATCCATTCCCAGACCACCATGATCCGCACCCGCATGTTTGCAATAGCTTGCGGCTATGAAGACTGTGATGACCTTGATGAGTTGCGCCATGATCCGGCACTGAAGATTGCCTGCGAGCGACTGCCGGAAAGTGGATGCGCGTTAGCATCCCAGCCAACCTTGTCGCGGCTGGAAAACACGCCGTCCTGGCGGGAGCTTGGCCGCATGGGGTTGGCCCTGATTGACCTGTTCTGCGACAGTTTTAGCGTAAGCGATGCACCGATCACACGGTTGCGGCATAGTTCCATGGCAGGAGTTGCTCGATCTGGCTTTGCTTGTGGCCATTGAGTATTGCCTGGAGTGTGGTGGTCAGGTAGGCATGCGGCTCAATTTTATTGAGTTTGGCAGTTTCTATCAGGGATGAGATAATGCCCCAGTTTTTAGCACCGGCATCATGACCGGCAAATAGCGCGTTTTTGCGATTAAGCGCGATCGGTCGCATAGTGCGTTCGACTGCGTTGTTATCGATCTCGATGCGGCCATCACTGGTGAACAGGATTAACCCCTGCCAAAATCTCGCAATATAACGTAACGCCTCGCCCAAGGGAGATTTGCCTGAGACGCGAGCGCGCTGCCCGGTGAGCCATAGTTCAAATGCTTCTATTCGCGGGACGGTTCGTTTCTGTCGCGCAGCAAGGCGTTCATCAGAACTTTGACCACGGATGTCAACCTCAATACGATAGAGTTCGCCAATGCGTTTGAGCCCTTCCTCGGCAATGGGTGCGGTGCTGTTTTTAGCAACCTCATGCAGTTTGCGCCGTGCATGAGCCCAGCAATAGGCCAGCTGAATTTGCCTGTCAGTTCGCTTGAGTAGGCGGTTGTAACCGGCATAGCCATCAACCTGCAAAACGCCGCTGAAGCCCTGCAAGATAGCTTCCGCATATTTCCCACTGCGTCCGGGTGCATAGCAATAGGCAACACCTGGTGGATCATCGCCGCACCACGGCCTGTCATCACGCGCCAGTGCCCAAAAGTAACCGGTTTTGGTTTTGCGCCTGCCTGGGTCAAGAACCGGGGCGCGGGTTTCATCCATATAGAGTTTGGTGGATTGCTTCAAATCGGCCATCAGGCATTCAAACACGGGCTTTAACTCAAAAGCTGCTTTGCCCACCCAGTTTGCCAGCGTCGAGCGATCCAGATCAATGCCCTGGCGGTTGTAAATCTGAGCCTGACGATAGAGCGGCAAATGATCCGCATATTTGGAGACAAGTACATGGGCAACCAGAGCTTCAGTAGGTAGACCACCCTCGACCAGATGCGCCGGGGCTGGCATCTGGGTAATGCCGTTTTCGCATGAGCGGCAGGCATATTTGGGACGGCGGGTGACAATGACCCTGAACTGAGCAGGGATCACATCCAGACGCTCTGATACATCCTCGCCAATCACATGCATCTGACCGCCACAAGAGCAACCCTTATCCTCGAGCTCTATAATCTCTTCGATGCGTGGCAGATGTTTGGGTAAAGACCCGCGGTTTGCCGCTCGGGGTTTTTTGGTCCTGGACCCAGAAGTAAACTCACTGGCATCTTGTTCGGCTTTCACAGCCTCAATTGCCGTCTCGATATCTTCCAGTGCAAATTCAAACTGATCGGCATTGAGCTTCTCGGATTTACGACCGAACATCGCTTGTTTGAAGGCCTTAATCAGCACTTCCAACTGCGCAATACGTTCATCGTGCCCAGCAATAATCGTTTTTAATGCATCCACATCATTGGGTAGGTCGGCCAAATCAATCATCGTTGATTTATAGCAGAACCACCCCTGATTTACGCGCTCGAATGCCGCCCTGATTCACTCTGCCGCAGTTGGTACCCGCGTGTTGACAGCCCGTACTTTGCGCCAGTCGAGGCCAGCAAACAGAGCCTCAAACTGGGCATGGTTCAGCTTCATCAAACCATCACGAATGGCAGGCCAGGCAAACACATGATCTTCTAGCCGCTTGTAGGCCATCACCAGGCCCGAGCCATCCCAGTACAATAGTTTCAAACGATCCGGGCGTTTGGCCCGGAATATAAATACCGTGCCCGTAAACGGGTTCTTGTCCAATTCATTTGATACCAATGCCGCAAGTCCGTCATGACCCTTGCGAAAATCTACAGGTGCGGTGGCCACAACAATACGCACGCCGTTGGTAGGGAAAATCACAAGTGAGCCTTCAGAGCACAAACAAGTTCGGCAATCCGGTGGGCACCGGTATTGGCATCAAGGCGCAGCTTCACGCCGCCCGTTTCCATCTCAATAGGTTTAAGATCAGTTGTGGTCGATCCGCCATCATCCAAAACAACTTCTGCGAAATCCACACTCTTTGGTGCCATTTTTGTTGCCAGGGCAAATTCTGATGCAAAATCAGCACCGGCCAGATCAGGAACCACCAGCTTGCCCTGTTTTGCCAAACTGCGCCACGTCGACAGACGGTTGGGCCGCAAGGCATTACGCTCAGCTACCTCGCGAACACTGACCCCAGGAACCATAGTTTCAGCAACAAGTCGCCCCTTTACTGCATCGCGCCATATGCGTCGACCAGTCGGGTCAGCCAAAACCTCCATCCGATCAATGTACTCCAAACGGACATCACTTTGTACTCCCACAAAAACCTCCACTGACAGATCAACATGTCAGGGAAAATAACCGACCAAAATGATAAATGGAAGGTGGGGACGGAACAGCGCTTACGATGGTTAGGAGAAAGTGTGTAAGCGATGCACCGATCACACGGTTGCGGCATAGTTCCATGGCAGGAGTTGCTCGATCTGGCTTTGCTTGTGGCCATTGAGTATTGCCTGGAGTGTGGTGGTCAGGTAGGCATGCGGCTCAATTTTATTGAGTTTGGCAGTTTCTATCAGGGATGAGATAATGCCCCAGTTTTTAGCACCGGCATCATGACCGGCAAATAGCGCGTTTTTGCGATTAAGCGCGATCGGTCGCATAGTGCGTTCGACTGCGTTGTTATCGATCTCGATGCGGCCATCACTGGTGAACAGGATTAACCCCTGCCAAAATCTCGCAATATAACGTAACGCCTCGCCCAAGGGAGATTTGCCTGAGACGCGAGCGCGCTGCCCGGTGAGCCATAGTTCAAATGCTTCTATTCGCGGGACGGTTCGTTTCTGTCGCGCAGCAAGGCGTTCATCAGAACTTTGACCACGGATGTCAACCTCAATACGATAGAGTTCGCCAATGCGTTTGAGCCCTTCCTCGGCAATGGGTGCGGTGCTGTTTTTAGCAACCTCATGCAGTTTGCGCCGTGCATGAGCCCAGCAATAGGCCAGCTGAATTTGCCTGTCAGTTCGCTTGAGTAGGCGGTTGTAACCGGCATAGCCATCAACCTGCAAAACGCCGCTGAAGCCCTGCAAGATAGCTTCCGCATATTTCCCACTGCGTCCGGGTGCATAGCAATAGGCAACACCTGGTGGATCATCGCCGCACCACGGCCTGTCATCACGCGCCAGTGCCCAAAAGTAACCGGTTTTGGTTTTGCGCCTGCCCGGGTCAAGAACCGGGGCGCGGGTTTCATCCATATAGAGTTTGGTGGATTGCTTCAAATCGGCCATCAGGCATTCAAACACGGGCTTTAACTCAAAAGCTGCTTTGCCCACCCAGTTTGCCAGCGTCGAGCGATCCAGATCAATGCCCTGGCGGTTGTAAATCTGAGCCTGACGATAGAGCGGCAAATGATCCGCATATTTGGAGACAAGTACATGGGCAACCAGAGCTTCAGTAGGTAGACCACCCTCGACCAGATGCGCCTGAGCGGCATCGAAAACCTCGACAATGCGGGTCTCGACGCGCATGCGCTTGCCTCTGTCGATGGTTTCATGACGAGCCAGCGGCAGTTCTCTTTCGCCGACAGCCTCGATTATTCGCAGCAGACCGGGCTGATTTTCCTTAAGTTGAACAATGAGATGGCTTTTCGCCTCCCGGGCCGCCCGGAAAGTTTTTTTTAACAGTGCATGGCGTCCATCGTAAACAGCCGGCCGGTAAGCGCCAGCGCTTTGATCATCGCTTGCGCGGCGGGGATTTCGTTGCTCTTCTCGTCCACCTCCAGGTGTCCCAGGATCAGCGCGTCATCGACCGCAAAAGCGCTCAGAACATGGGCCGCCTTGCGGTCGTTAAAGGCATCGAAACTGTGCCGCAGCGTCTTGCCGTCAATCGCCACGACCGGCATCGCTTCCACGTCTTCACCCCGTTCGCTACCGCACAATTCCACCGCATGCTGGCGGAAAACCAGCTCCACCTCGCCACCATCAAGCCCGTGCAGGATGGTTCGCACGGCACTATAAGCCGGCGCGCGCTCCCAGCCGAAGCCGAATGCCCCATTGAGGTGCTCGCGATGAGCCTCGATGAAGCGATGGACCTTGCGATAGGACGTCGCCCCGGATAAAATCGCCAGGATCGTCGCCAGCATCACCGGACCAAGCTGCCATTTCTTGCCCTGCGCCCGGCGTGGGTCAGGGATCGTCGATAAAAGTTCCAGGAATTTCAATGTCATGAGTGCATCCTCCGAATCAAATACACTCCTATAGATTCAGACAAATACCGCTTTGGGAATCCCCCAGACAACCATCAAGCATTTAGCGTTGAACAGCCCTGCCATGTCCATTTGACCCCATCCCAAACCCATTTCCCACGAGCATTCGCAGGAGAGGTTACACCGACAAATATCATTACTAGCAGGGCAGAAAATAGAATTGTGACGTTCTTCACAGCGCTAACTCCAAGATTGAATGATACTTGATAGCTTCTTATAAATTGCAAATACGGCAAAAGTTTGCCATCGGCGTTGCCGTTTTTACTTCCAGGGGTGGGTGGGGGTGCCCCCGAAAATGCCCCGTTTCGGCGGGGCATAACGGAAGAAATTAGCCAGCTTGCATCAAGCTGTATCCATGCTAAAATTCTACCTCTGTTAGTTTGAGCGGGCTTTTATGTCCGCTTTTTCTATTCTCTGCCTGTTCGCTCAAGAGCGCGGCTTGGGTTTTCTCTACCCACAGTTCCAGCACTTCAAGCTCCTTGCGCACATTGGATATTTCGCGGCGCAAGGATATCAGGAGAGAATACGTTATGGTGTTCATAAGCATTTTATATTGGCTAATAATTTCGACCGCCGTTGCTACACGGCTCCCTCATTAGGCGTCCGGCGCAAAGCAAGCAGTCAGGGGAGAGGAGCGACCTTGACGGTGAAGCTGCGGTGGCGACAATGAGGAGAGACGGGGGGTAATGGTTTTGGGGGCATCGTAGGGGGCGGCGGCTGCCAAAGCAGCCTCCATATTTTGGAAGTAAAAACGCTCTAAGGTACTGGAATAATTGCGAAAAACACAACCTTGAGTATAGTGTATTAACACTCATACAACCAAGGAGAATTGAAATGTCCAAATGGATAGACTTCAAACGGTTGAAAGGGGAGTTGCTCTTTACGACTGTTCTTTCACATTACCAAATCAGCCATAATGCTGCAAAGGTGCAGGATACAGTAGCGTGTCCGTTCCATGACGATAATGAGCCTTCTTGCTCAATCAACAAGGAAAAGGGGATTTTTCGTTGTTTTGGCTGCGAAACTTCCGGCAACGTCTTGGACTTCGTTTGCGAAATGGAAGGGCTTGACCCTGACAATGCAACGGAGCTAGCGGAAAGCGCTGAAATTGCCATTACCGACATTCTCGGCAAGCAGGTTGGCGACTTTGGGCGTAAGCCCAAAGCAAGCGCCAAAAGGCACAAAAAACCGGTAACGGCAAAAAAGCCAAAGCGGGAAAAACGTAAACCGGCCAAGCCTGCAAAAGAAGAAAAACCGGAACAAAAAGCAGTCCCTGGAGCGAAGGAAGTCAAGGCGAATAAGCCTTTGACCTTCGAGCTTCAGAACCTCGTCAAAGAGCATGAGTTTTTTGACGAGCGTGGCATTAGCCTCGACATCGTCGAGACCTTTGGTCTCGGGCTTTGCACACGCGGCATTATGAAAGACCGCATTGTGATACCAATTCACAATCAGCTAGAAGAGCTCGTTGCCTACGCTGGCCGTTGGCCAGGGGATACAACACCAGACGGCACGAGCCGTTACCGTTTTCCAAACGGCTTTCACAAGCTCCTCGAGCTATACAACCTGCACCGGGCAATCCCTCTTCTTGAAGAGGGAAGTACGTTGTTTGTTGTCGAGGGATTCTGGTCAGCCATACGGCTGCACAATGAGGGCTTTGCTGTTGTTGCCGTCTTCGGACACGAAGTGTCAGAAGAACAAGCAAAACTCATTGGTCAAAATTGCGGCCGTGCTGTGTTGGTTTTCGATGGTGACGAAGCAGGTCAGCAAGGAACTGAGAAAGCGGCAGCGCTTCTTTCTCAATACGTCGATACCCGTAGTGTTTTACTCCCAGAGGGAGAAAAACCCGACACAATGGATATTGGCATATTGCGTGCAATATGACGAACCAACTCAAAACCCCTGCTGGCACTGGCAGGGGTTTCTTTTTCGCATGTACTAAGTGCTGCAAAAAATCGTCGCCCATGTTGTGCCTCGCTGTTAGCCCGGATTATTCATCAGGGTGCCTAATATAGCTGGCGGGCATGGATCAAGCTGTTGAAATAGCGTATGATTTCGGTGTTTGAACAAGATCATTCACCCTCAGCAGAAAATCCGGCCCGCCATGCAAGAAGATAACCTGTTTCTCCCCGGTTTGTCACCTTTAGGGCGGCACAAAATGTCTGCCCGGTTTGATGGTGGCGCTTTGTCATCTGATGGCGGTGTGTTGATACTGCGCGAGATCGAGCGAAAGCTGAACTTTGCCGGTATGATTGCTTCCTGCTTGCATGACGAGCGCGATGCGGGGCGCACCATCCATTCCCAGACCACCATGATCCGCACCCGCATGTTTGCAATAGCTTGCGGCTATGAAGACTGTGATGACCTTGATGAGTTGCGCCATGATCCGGCACTGAAGATTGCCTGCGAGCGACTGCCGGAAAGTGGATGCGCGTTAGCATCCCAGCCAACCTTGTCGCGGCTGGAAAACACGCCGTCCTGGCGGGAGCTTGGCCGCATGGGGTTGGCCCTGATTGACCTGTTCTGCGACAGTTTTAGCGCCGTGCCTGGTCATATTGTTCTGGATATTGATGATACCACGGACCGCACATATGGCGATCAGCAGCTTTGCCTGTTCAACACCCATGCGCAAGGATACTGCTTTCAGCCTATTCATATTTATGATGCTGCATCGGGCAAGCCGGTTTGCTTTTTATTGCGGCCCGGCAAACGGCCTTCGGGCGAGGAAGCAGCCCGGATTTTACGCCATGTCATTCGCCGTATCCGGCACAACTGGCCCCGCACTGTCATTACCGTGCGCGGTGATGGACACTATGGAACACCAGAGGTCATGGATCTTCTGGAGCAACACGGTTGTTTCTACATCTTCGGCCTGCCGGGCAACAACAGGCTAAAGACGCTCTCCCATCCATGGAGTGAGGATGTTGCTGTTCGTCGGGCATTGAGCGGCAAAGACAAGGTGCGTCGTTTCTTCCAAATTCGTTACGGTGCCAAAAGCTGGTCAAAGGAGCGCAAGGTCATCGCCCGTGTTGAGGCAACCAAATTGGGCAGCGATACCCGCTTCATCGTCACCAATCTGCCAGGGCGGGCCAAGCATCTTTATGAGAAGGTCTATTGTGCACGCGGAAAAATGGAAAACCTGATCAAGGAACACAAACTCTACACCAAATCAGACCGCACCTCCTGCCACCGCTGGGAGGCCAACCAGTTCCGGTTGTTTCTGCACACCGGTGCTTACTGGCTGTTATTATTATTGCGCGGGGCAGCCCCAAAACGTTCGCGGTTTAGAACCGCCACCTTCGAGACCATCCGGCGCACATTCCTGAAAATCGCGGTGCGTATTGAACAGTTGAAATCGAGGATTAAAATTGCCCTGCCAACGGCTTGCCCGCACCGTCAATTGCTCGTCTTGTTGATGGGACGCATCAACGCCCAGAGCCCGTAATCAACGCGGCAGGAGCCGATGATTACCCCCCAACAACAACCCCAAACGCGTATTAAATGTTCCAATCAAACTCCCGCCGTTAGCCCGGTTAATCCTTCACGCCCGGATGAAACCTGAAAGGCCTGGTGAATAATTCGGGTTAGCGTGAATGCGGCACAACATGGTAATCGTCGTGGTTTAAAAAAGTCAGTCTGGCGCGCACGCCAGGCAAAAAGTTTCCCCACCTGTTGCCCCGCCGGTCTGTCCCAAGAGACAAGCCCCCACAGGGGGCGCAGGCGATTGGTTGGCAGAACGAGTGAGGCGACCGCAAGCGCTCGCACGGTGCTCCCTTCCAAGGAGCAATTTTTGTAACATCTTCCCTGATAAGGATAGTAGATGTTGTAAAAATAGAAAGAGGGCTTGCGGTCGCCTCGCGAGAGGCGGCAACAGGTGGGGAAATCGTCTATGTTTTCTGGGACTTACAGAAAGCATAGGGTGTGGTTCTTAGTAACGACCCTTACAAGACCCCCTGTTAGGGGGTCAAAATAGTCTTTTTGATGTTATCAAAAGAGGTTTGAGTGCGTGTCGGTGCGCTCGAACTTGACGGTGTTTTCGTCGTCGTCCAGTAGGTAAATAAGTAACCAGTCGGGGGCGACATGGCACTCCCAACGCCCTGCATAATTTCCTGATAATTTGTGCGGGCGACATGTGGCTGGTAGCTCTTCGTCGTTTTCTATAAGTTGCATAACTGACTGTAGTTTGCTCATTTGCCAACCGCGTTTTGAACACGATTTAAAATCTTTACGAAATTTGTTGGAATAGAATGTTTGGCGCATGCCTTCCTATTTATCAGATTCGGCTGCTAACTCCTTCTCCATTTCCTCAAAAAATATCGCAGACGAACTATAGGCTTTTAACCTGCCTGCTTTCTGATCTTCGTCGCTCTCTTTGAAAGCGGCGATTGTCTCAGCATTTGGAATACGGGCGTCAAACGGTAATCCCTGGCGCATTACAAGCTGGCGGAAAGTCATAGCTATAAAGTCTGACGTTGAAAGACCGAGCTGTTTTAAAACAGACTCGCCTTCGTCTTTGAGTTCGGGTTCCACTCGCGCTCGTATCATTGCTGATTTTGTCATTGTTAAAACATTCATATGCTATTGGTTATATCGCAGTATTGTAGCACATATGGGGAACAATGCAAGGCACAAGGTGCTATTCGAGAGGAAGTAGCTTAGCCGAAACCGCCCGAGTTCTGACAATTTGCCGACGGCCTGGAATACAATGTCTAGTAATGATGTAGTGGTTTTTCTTGTAGAATATCTATATAATAAAAATCTGTATTAAAGTAATTATGACGTATAGACTTGATAGTAGAACAATCAAACCCAATATAATATTTGCGACTGACATAGATGTAATTTTAGTTATCACATCAAATTTTACTGCAAAAGGACTTTTTGCCTCTTCTATTATTTTATTTTCATTAATTTCTTTAAATAAGCTATTTAAATAGCAATATTCACCAAGTACTAATTTATGGAGAAAGTAAAATGCAATAAAACCAACTAAGACAGCTGATATAATCCCAATAAATCCAGTCTTCGAAGTTAATATATAATCTATGTAATTAACAATAGTATGATAAATTGCAATTGAACTGCTTTCCAAAAAACCTAACGTAAAAATAGCTACATCTACTACAAAGTAATGAAACAAAGAGTCGAGAAAATTCATCGCGACATTGTCAAAAAATAGTGTATTCCATTCATATTTATATCGAAAATACATAACTCCATATGCAGAAATCACTAGTAGCCAATAATATTTTCGGTCATCTGCAATATTGATACGAACCTTGATAATCTTTAGTCGTTTCAACGTGACCCAAATATATTTAACAAATCGTCCGACTTTTTGACTGGCACGACCTAAGTAACCCTTTTTGCCTTCTGTAGGGGTTGCTGCTACGCTATTTTGTGTATCTCCTGTAACAGAAGCTTTATTAATTTTGGAGGTAGGACTAGAATTATTATATAATTTTTTTTTACGTTCGGTTAACCATGCATAGGTTAAGTAAGCGGTAGATAACGCCACAATTAACCCAAAGAATCTTACGGGATAATTTGGGAAAGAAAATAACGACCAAATAATACCTAAATAAAATGCGCCGGGAAAGATTGTTAAAGTAATGAAAGGTAGTAAAAAAGAGGTCAATGTAAAAAAAATTTGCCAAAAAGATAGTGTAGTTTCTTTTATTACATGGCCAATTAGGTTGTGTATTCCGTCTTGTTCTTTTTTTACTGCATCAGTGCTATACTTTATGCGGTCAATAATGACATTTCGCAAGCTACCGGAGTTTTTTTTCATGACTAGAACCAAACATTTGTTGGCGATTTGTGCAATCAGTTTTGTGCTGCTTGCAGAGTTCTTTCGGATAGGTATGGAGGTATTTTCTATAACTTCATTATTTCTATACTTTCTTTGCTATGCCGCTACGGTTGCATTTCTGAAGAGCGTCCGAGTTGAGGACGACTTGGATTGAGAAATCCCTGCAGCTTTTTAAAGCCCCATTTTGTACATGGGGCTTTTTATTAAGTATTGAAAAGAATGTAAACTTAATACCCCATCTTCAAACTCGCGCTCTCCCTGTGCTTGGTAACCGTATGATTGTATCCCTCCGTCGTTGTAATTGACGCATGTCCAACGGTTTTTTGAATTGCCTCACCCTGCACACCAGCTATATAGGCTTCGGTAATCATGGTGGCACGCGCCACGTGGGGGTAGACCCCCTCGGGCAGACCAGCCGCACGGGCGTACTTGTCGAATAGGCGGTAGAACTGAATACGGGTTATGGATTGAGCAGGTTTGCCATTTTTGACGGGTTGAAAGAGAAAAGATTCCGGGTTGTCTCCATGTCCTGCAACTTCCAAATACTCCCGAATGGCCTTAGCACATTCTGGGTGAATGGCGACGGTATTATGCTTGTTGCCCTTAATGGTGAAGTCCAGCACCGTATAATCACGGTCAAAACGCACGTGCTTGATTTTAAGGCGTCCAGGTTCGGAGCAACGAGCGCCTGTATAGAAATATATGTGCAGCAAAGCGCGGTCGCGCAAACCTTGCAAGGTTTTGGTATTTGGCACATCAAGCATGGCGCGTACCTGCTTACGAGTAAGAGAAGGGGATTTGCCCGCACCAATTCCGGCGTTGCCGGTTTTTGGCCGCTTTACCGCTGTTACCGGATTTTGCACGGCAAGCTGATTGTCGGTTAGATGCTTGAAGAGGGAAGAGAGGGCAGAAAGACGGTTGGCAATTGACGCCTGAGACAGTCCTGAGCGCTCCATGGCACTGCGCCACTCAATGACGTGCGCCTGAGAGATGCCATAAAGCTCATCGGGCGTCTCAATGCCAATGGTGGCAATAAAAGATGCAACAGCACGTTTGTAGGCCTGGCGGGTGTTCTGGGATGCAAAATTTGCCAGCCAGACATTCTCGGCGCGGATGTTCTTTAGAACATCAAACACGCGGCCAGTTGCAAGCTCTCCGTGTTTTGGCTCTATTAGCGTCAATGGGTTGTCCTTTTCGGGAATGTCTTTCACAATGGAATTATAGCATAATATTGGTTACATAAAAAAGGTTATGTAACCTATTTTGAGGAAGATTAAGGAAGATTAAATGGGCGGACTGATGGAATGAAAGACTCGGATCAATTTGGTATAGGTGCCGTGATTTTCCTTCTACTTTTTGGATTGAGCTTTATAATTTTTTTAGTCGCAGCAAGTAATGCACAGAACACTTCCGTTGAGGCTGGGTTATTACTTTTTTCTGCGGCCTGTATATCTGGATTAGGAAGTATATACTTCGTTCTTATTGCTATTTACACAGACAAATACGAAAAATATAATGAAGATGTCATTGGAAATCACAATAAAATTTTGTGGGAATTTGAGGTATTTAAAACTTCTGATTCCGAGCTTCCATGGTTAGAGTGGGTTGTGTCTGCTCCCAGTGGACTTAAATTTCATGTATACCGAGTGGTTGGTCGCGCTCCGTTAAGCGTACAGGGAATAAACGACAAAGACAGTACGTGTATAGTATCACTAACAGGTAATGATAGTACTCAAAAAGGAAATTTCATTGATAGAGAAGCACCAAAAGGGCAAATATTCTATCTAGCAACTTTGTGGGGAACTTACGAAAAGGACTACGCGCTTGCAGCAGAGGACTTTCAATTGACAACAGAACTCAAATTTAAAAAAGTAGAAGACAAATTCGATGAGCAAAAAATTATTGATTATTATTACAAGGGTGCCAACCCCACTGGGAAAAGGAGCAAAAGTGTAAAAGACTACAGTAATGAAATTCGCGGAAATATAGTAAGAAGGAAAATCAGCGCTCGAGAATTGGAGGCCGAAAGATCTGCGATAATAAATGATCCTTCCCTATCGAGCTCTGAAAAAAAGGAATTCATAACGCGGCTGGAAAGCAGCGTTGAGCCGGATTAAGAAAAACCCGCCAGTTGGGGCGGGTTTAATGTCAATCGATGTTCGGCTACATATAGTCGAACATAATGATTGCCTCGCAAAGCAAGACAGCGAAACCGAGAATTGCGATTGTAAGCTTGAATCGAGTAGGGTTGTTTTTCGGAAAAACAGGCTCCCAAGCGTCAAGCCGCTCTCTCATTTCTCGAACCTCTATGCGGGTCTGCTCTTGGTCGATGTGAGGGAATGTGCGCTGCATAATAACCTCCTATGCAATGTGGTTGAGAGCCAAGTAAATTTACCGGACTCTCCCCCACACAGCATCGGGGCTATTGGTGTAAATAGTACAATAAAACAATAGGTTAGTCAAGTTAATAATGGTTTGGAGGTCTGACGCATGATTGAGATTGCTGCCGCATTAATCGCTATTGTAACCGGCTTGGTTGGCATGCTCCATTTTTTCAGGCAACGTCAGTATTCAACACATAAAATATCTGTAAAAATTGGACCTGAAAATATGGGCGACGGGAATGCGAAATTGCTTCCACTTTCTCGTGATTATAGCAAATCAAGGCCATCCTTCTTTATTATTGGAGCGGAACACAAGAAAAGGAGAAAAAACCTGCATGTTATCCGTTATGTAATAAATAATTTTGGCGGCGCTGCAATGAAGAATGTTCAGATACTGTTGTCATACAACTCCTATTTTGCCGTACAAAATGAATTTATAGAAGAAATAACACCAAACAAATATAAAGAAGAAGTTACAAAAATTGGGAAAAAAAGGAAAGTCCAAATCAACCAGCTTGGTGGCGCATGTATAATATTCGAATTTCCGCACATAAGGCCAGGAGAACAAATAATATTTGACGATGTTCTAAAATTTGACGGAGGAAAGCCGCATCTTAATAATACATTTTGGCAAAATGGTATTAATAATATAGAGTGCAATTTTGAAAATAAAAAAACTATACAATATTTTGTTCCTATTACATTAAGCATTCTAATGGAAAATGGCAATAGATTTGATAGAAATGTATTCTATATTAAAAGTAATTTGAAGCATGATGAGCGGGCAATAGGAACAATATTGGCAGATATTGAAGATGCGTTTTGGTTTGGATTTGTTCCGAATGAGCTCTGCCAAAAAGAATGTCTCGGTCTAAACCCTCTACTCGCACTCATTCACAAAAAAATGGGAAAAAGCGGCAGGTTGGGATGGCGGCGAAGTATGTACAGATATGAATCGGGGTACTATTTTACAACACTACAGCACGAGGTAAGGACAAAAAATGGCACTAAATATAACCAGGATTCTCAATTTCAGTATTCAATGCAAAGAGTGCCACTAGACTTGCCGAACTGTGATTACTCATCGATGCCAAGCTATGTGGACAGCCATATGAAGTTAATGATGTGGCTAGGATATTTTTCCAAAGAAATGCAGGAGAACCTACTTGACTCCGGCAAAAAAAGAGCCCGTGAAAAAATCAACGAGCTCCGCTGCCTCATATTTAGGAAATGAAGCGTATTAGTTCAATCATGCCCATGAAAAAGAGCAAAATGGACGAAAAGAGCCAGAAATAGGATAATCGCTGCATAATAACCTCCTATGCAATGTGGTTGAGAGCCAAGTAAATTTACCGGACTCTCCCCCACACAGCATCGGGGTTATTGGTGTAAATAGTACAATAAAACAATAGGTTAGTCAAGTGTTTGGTAATTCCGAAATATGCATCGGCGAACTGTCGGACGGCACACAAAGCCTTATTTCCGAGGACTTTGACCCAGAAATATATATCAACGAACGAGCGAGAGAGAGGCACATGCACGTCATTGGTGCAAATGGCTCTGGAAAGAGTCGTTTTTTGCGATCTCTCATTCAGCAAGATATAAGGAACAGCAAAGGGGTTTGCCTCATTGACCCGCACGGCACACTTTGCGACGATGTTGTGAAATGGCTAGCTGAACGACCATTATTAGCAAAAAACAGGAATGTGCGACTTTTCAATATCGGCAAGGGAGAGGATATTCTACCTCTAAATCCCCTGGCTGTGGGTGATGTCAAGAACGAAACATCGACAGTAGCGATGCGCCTTGCCGACGCAATTGGCCGATTGTTCACAGAAGAAGAATTGCAAAAACAGCCACTCACCTTTGAAGTGCTTATAATGCTTTTTGTTACGCTGGCAGAGCACGGCATGACACTTGCGGATTATCATATTTTGCTCAACCCGAAATACAAAGAGGAGCGCAAATACCTCGTAAACAAGCTGTATAGTGCGAACACCAGGGAGCAATGGAAGCTGCTGGACAATTATAAAGATAATGAATTTGTGGAATATGTATCTAGTGTTTCGCGCCGTCTCTACACACTGCTTGAAAATCCAATAATCAATAAGACGTTTTCTGTTAAGAAGAACGCTTTTAATTTCCGTAGGGTAATGGACGAGGGGGATATTATCCTAATTAACCTACGCGACACAAAGCTGCTCGATCCCACGTCGGCGCAACTGCTTGGTCTCCTCCTGATATCTTCATTCTTCAACGCCTCAACTGTACGAGATAATTTAAAGCCCTTCTATCTCTACATTGACGAGGCGCATCGTTACCTCAGCGGGCGCATGGCAGAGATATTTGAGCAATGCCGAAAATACGGCTTGCACCTAATTCTTGCACACCAGAATCTTGGCCAATTGCGCGATGCCGGAGACCGTGTATTCAGCACGGTTATGAACGAAGCCGCGATAAAAGTTGTGTTTCGTATCAACGAGCCCAACGACGCTGACTATATGGCGCGTACAGTATTTGGCTCCCGAGTTGATCCGAATAAGGTGAAGGACGTACTCACAAAACCAACGGTTGTGGGCTATACAATTGAGACCCTTACCAGCTACAGCGAGGCAGAAAGCTACTCAGAATTTGAAAGTGAAAGCACGGCAACAGGCACAGCCGAAAATTCTGGTATGAGTGTTACCCAACTCCCATCTCAAGATGCGCTTGGCAAAGCCTTAGAAACATTGACAGATACAAGCGGTACTGCATCAAGCACAATGCACGGCTCAACTGATGGTAGAGGCTCTTCGTGGTCTTCAGGTATGACGCATTCACCAACGGTATTACCGGTATACAAACCCACGGCCACGGCAACCTGGTCAGTTGAAGAGCAATTATTTGTTCTCTCAAATGAACTCTCTTCCCTCCCGATTCAATACGGTGTTATTTCTATAAAAGCTGCGGAAAAAAAGAAAAAAGACCAGCCAAAAGCGACTGAAACGCTGGAATTCAAGGCGCGAGATGTGCCAGACCTCCACACTCCAGACTTTATTGTTGAGGAATATCTCGAAGATATTCGCTATGAAAACCCCTACCTCCTCTCAAACAACGAAGCACTAAATTTGGTTGATAATCGACAAGAATCTTTGGTGCGTGAGTTAAAAAAAGAGGGGTCTATCCCAACAAAGGTACGTGAAGTCCCACAGAATGAACCGCCCCGGGTTTACCGGAGGCTCCAAAGATAGGATAATTTGGAGCTATGGAAAAGAACAAGAGATCGAAGAGATATTCACCTGAAGTGCGTGCGCGTGCCGTTCGGATGGTGTTGGAACATCAACAAAATTATGACAGTCAGTGGTCGGCGATTTCTGCAATTGCACCCAAAATTGGCTGCACGGCAGAAACGCTTCGCAAATGGCTTCGTCAGGAAGAGACGGACATTGGCTTGCGTGATGGCGTTACAAGCGATGAGCGCGAGCGCATCAAAGCGTTGGAACGCGAAGTCCGGGAATTGCGTCAGGCCAATGAAATTCTCAGGAAAGCGTCTCGCGTTGACCTTGTCACTCGAACCAATGGCGTTTTGGCGGTCAACTTTGCCCAGGCGGAGCGAGCCATGATTGTGGGCGCCCACTGAGAAGATGAAGATGTTTATCGATGATCATCGTGATGATCACGGGCCACTGTTATATTCTGGCCAATCTGCAAGGTTTTGCCGATTGCCCCTTCAACATATCATTCCCATGCAGCTATTGCCCGTGATCCCAGTCTGGCCAGTGATCGCGCCAAACGAGATGCAGAGTTGCGCCCTGAGGTCCAGCGTGTTTGGGATGACAATCATGAAGTCTACGGGGTGCGCAAAGTCTGGCGACAGATGCAGCGAGAGGATTTTGATGTCGCGCGTTGTACTGTGGAGCGGTTGATGAAACAGCTTGGAATACAGGGCGTTATCAGAGGAAAAATCCTCAAGACAACCCACAGCAATCCTTCCGCCCCGTGTCCACGCGACCATGTGAACAGAGAATTCAACGCGCCTGCACCCAATATGCTGTGGGTGAGTGATTTTACCTTTGTCTCCACCTGGCAGGGATTTGCCTATGTTGCTTTTATCATCGATGTATTTGCCCGGCGGATTGTTGGCTGGCGGGTATCCCGTTCTGCCAAAACCGATTTCGTCTTGGATGCTTTGGAACAGGCCCTCTATGATCGACGGCCGGTTCAACAAGACGGGCTGATCCATCACAGTGACCGGGGCGTTCAGTATGGGGTCTATCCCAACAAAGGTACGTGAAGTCCCACAGAATGAACCGCCCCGGGTTTACCGGAGGCTCCAAAGATAGGATAATTTGGAGCTATGGAAAAGAACAAGAGATCGAAGAGATATTCACCTGAAGTGCGTGCGCGTGCCGTTCGGATGGTGTTGGAACATCAACAAAATTATGACAGTCAGTGGTCGGCGATTTCTGCAATTGCACCCAAAATTGGCTGCACGGCAGAAACGCTTCGCAAATGGCTTCGTCAGGAAGAGACGGACATTGGCTTGCGTGATGGCGTTACAAGCGATGAGCGCGAGCGCATCAAAGCGTTGGAACGCGAAGTCCGGGAATTGCGTCAGGCCAATGAAATTCTCAGGAAAGCGTCTCGCGTTGACCTTGTCACTCGAACCAATGGCGTTTTGGCGGTCAACTTTGCCCAGGCGGAGCGAGCCATGATTGTGGGCGCCCACTGAGAAGATGAAGATGTTTATCGATGATCATCGTGATGATCACGGGCCACTGTTATATTCTGGCCAATCTGCAAAGTGTTGCCGATCGCCCCTTCAACATATCATTCCCATGCAGCTATTGCCCGTGATCCCAGTCTGGCCAGTGATCGCGCCAAACGAGATGCAGAGTTGCGCCCTGAGGTCCAGCGTGTTTGGGATGACAATCATGAAGTCTACGGGGTACGTAAAGTCTGGCGACAGATGCAGCGAGAGGATTTTGATGTCGCGCGTTGTACTGTGGAGCGGTTGATGAAACAGCTTGGAATACAGGGCGTTATCAGAGGAAAAATCCTCAAGACAACCCACAGCAATCCTTCCGCCCCGTGTCCACGCGACCATGTGAACAGAAAATTCAACGCTCCTGCACCCAATATGCTGTGGGTGAGTGATTTTACCTTTGTGTCAACGTGGCAGGGATTTGCCTATGTCGCTTTCATCATCGATGTATTTGCCCGGCGGATTGTTGGCTGGCGGGTGTCACGCTCTGCCAAAACGGACTTCGTTCTGGATGCTCTGGAACAGGCTCTTTATGATCGACGGCCGGTTCAACAAGACGGGCTGATCCATCACAGTGACCGGGGCGTTCAGTATGTCTCGATCCGCTACACCGAGCGGTTGGCCGAGGCCGGGATTGAGCCATCCGTTGGCAGTGTCGGCGACTCATATGACAACGCCTTGGCCGAAACCATCAATGGACTTTACAAGGCCGAAGTCATTCATCGAAAGAGTTCATGGCGCAGCATTGATGATGTTGAAATGGCGACCCTCAAATGGGTTGACTGGTTCAACAACCGTCGCCTGCTGGAACCAATCGGAAATATTCCGCCCGCTGAAGCAGAGGAGCTGTACTATGCACAGATAAACCAGTTAGAATTAGTCGCATAAACAAACTAATCAGCCTCCGGTAAACCCGGGGCGGTTCAGAATTATTGCTGATCCCTGACACGCATGATGGTCTGTCTGCTGGTTTCGAATTCCCGTGCAATCGCTGAGATTGTCTCTCCTTTTTGGATTTTATCTTTCACTAGTATCTGTTGGTCGTCCGATAGTGCCGATGGGCGTCCTAACGGTTTTCCTTCTGCTTTTGCCCGCGCCAACCCGGATTGAGTGCGTTCGATAAGCAGGTCGCGTTCGAATTGTGCGACTGCATTGATTACGCCCATGGTCATCTTTCCGGCAGAGCTGGTCAGGTCTACGCCACCGAGGGCGAGGCAGTGTACGCGGATGCCGATCTCTTCGAGTTTAGCCACGGTGGTGCTGACATCGATGGCATCACGACCTAGCCGGTCGAGTTTGGTGACGATTAGCACATCGCCCATTTCCATTTTACCGAGAAGCTTTGAGAAGCCTTCACGTTGCGCGATAGCCATTGATCCCGAGATTGTTTCAGAGATGATCCGGTGAGGTTCGATAGCGAACCCTGCGGCCTCGATTTCCCGGATTTGGTTTTCTGGGGTTTGATCGAGAGTTGATACTCGTGCGTAGGCGAAGGTGCGTGACATGGGCCTATTTGTTACGAAATGGCTGTACGGAATTCTACCTGCGTCCTATAATATTGCAAGCTAATTTACGGACGGGTTTTTAAGCCCTGTCCGCAATCGTCCCTTTTAGGACATCAGATATAGGGTCGCCCATGGCAAGAATGCATATTCTCACCAAGAACGAAAAGGAGGTTTTCGATCAACCACCACTGTTTGACCATCGTATGCGCAAACAGTTTTTCGATTTTCCCAGGAAGTTGCTAAATATCGCCACTGGCTTGCGTACCCCAGGTGGCCAGATTGGTTTTCTGCTGATGTGCGGGTATTTCAAAGCAACCAGGCGTTTTTACCAGCCGCAAGATTTTCATGGGCGTGACATTGAAGCCGTCGCTAAAGTTGTTGGTTTAGGAGACATAGATTTCTCGCAGGAGACATATGCCAAGCAAACACGCGCCCGCCACCAAAAGCTTATTCTGGATTTCTATGGGTTCCGGCCTTTTGATGAAAAAGCCAAACATGCTTTGACTCTTGAGATTGCGACGATGGCGCGGATGCATCTTAAGCCACGGCTGATTTTTGATCGTTGCGTTGACTTTCTTATGCAGAACCGGATGCAAGTTCCCCAGTCAGGAACACTTTTGGAACTGATCCGGTTGGGGCTTCAGGAACGGAAAGAAGAATTGATAGCACTGATGTCTAGCCACCTTGGAGACGAGCCACGTAGTTTGCTTGATATGCTGTTCACGGCCCCTGAAGATCAGAACCGCTACCGGCTGACACTTCTGAAAAAGCTGTCACAATCGACCAAGCCCACCAAGATCAAAGAAGCCATTTCTGATTTTGAAGTGCTGTCAGAACTTCACGATCAGCTGAGAGACATTCTTTCAAAACTTAACCTTGGGATTGCTGGCATTCGCTACTTTTCTGGCAGCGTCCTTCGATCTGAAATCTTTCAGATTCAGCGTCGGGATCAGAACGACCGCTATATCCATGCCACAGCTTTTGTGGCCCATCAGTTCTACCGCTGCCAAGATAACATGATCGATCTGTGGCTGAGCGTCATGGCGAGTTTTAAATCAGCGGCAACACGGGAATATCAAGAAAAACTGGTTCAGGATCGCAAGGATCAGCAACGCCGAATTGAGATTATTGTCGATGGCTTAGAGGTCTCGGTTTTCGGCGTACTGCGCGGAATCGATAGTGTCATGGAAGCGGCTAATCTGTCGGATGCGGAAAAGGTCACTGCCATAAAGGCGCTTCTGGATCAGCGAAAAACGCGTGATTTTGACCAGCTAAAAGACGATCTCGAAAACACGGCCAAGGATGCCAGCTGGAATGACATTTTGGAAGCCCGTTCCCTTAGGCTACAAAACCGTCTCAGCTCTGTATTGCGGGCGCTGACTTTCATGCCCAACAAACGTGCTGCAGCGTTGCTGGAAGCAATTGATCACTTCAAAAACGATGGGGAACTTTCCATTACCCGTGCACCGCTGGGATTTCTTGATGCCGATCAAAAGCTGGCCGTCATCAGGGCCGACGACACCTTCAGGGTTTCATTGTACAAAGTATTCTTGTTCCACGCTGTCACAATAGCCATCAAATCTGGCGACCTGAACGTTGAGCAGTCTTACAAATATCGCCCCATGGACGCCTATTTGATCAATAAGGAACGCTGGCAACGGGAAAAGCCCCTTCTGTTGGAACGAGCTGGTCTTTCTGAATTTGCTAACTCCGAACCCGTTCTCGAAAAATTGAGTGTAGCGCTGTCTACCCAGTATCAAGCGACGAATACCCATGCAGCAGCCAACCCACATCTGAAGATCCGCAAAGACGGCACGTTCCACATTGCCACCCCGGCACTTGATGATAGAGAGAGCGATCCGCTTGGCGATCTGTTTCCCCAGCGGCACGATGTGCCGCTCGCCCAAGTTTTGGAAACCGTCAACAACCACTGTAATATGCTAACTGCCTTTGAACATTGGCAGCAAACCCATGCCCGGCAAGCAACATCGCACCCTGCTTTGTTGGCGGGGATCATGGGACTGGGCTGCGGGATCGGTGTGCGCAAGATGGCACGTATTTCCTCAAGCGTCACGGAAAGCGAATTGGATCATACCGTCAACTGGCGCTTCTCAATCGACAACATACGTGCCGCCAATGACGCCGTGGTTAAAGCCATGGACGCAATGGAACTGCCCAATCTTTATCGCCAAAATCAGGAACAGCTACACACCGCCAGTGATGGCCAGAAATTCGAAGTGCGTGGTGACAGCCTGCACGCCAGCCGGTCATTCAAGTACTTCGGCCAGGGACAGGGTATCAGCGCTTACACCTTTGTCGATGAACGCAACTTCCTCTGGCATTCGCTGATGATCAGTGCGGCAGATCGCGAAAGCGCCTATGTCATTGACGGCTTGATGCACAACGACGTCGTCAAAAGTGACATTCATTCCACCGACACCCACGGCTACACCGAAGCCGTCTTTGGCTTAACCCATCTGCTAGGATTTTCCTTCGCACCACGTATCAAGGGGGTCGGCAAACAGACCCTCTATATCTTCAAACCGAAAAGGCAGACGCGCGAAGACTGGTCAATTCAACCTGACAAAACCATCAACGAAACCGTCATTCGTGAAAACTGGGACGATATGCTCAGGTTGGTTGCCACCATCAAGCTCAAGGAAAACACGGCTTCCGATGTCTTTCGGCGGCTCAATTCATACTCGCGACAGCACGCCCTTTATCAGACACTCAAGGCTTTCGGTCAGATCGTCAAATCCCTGTTCATCTTGCGCTACATTGACGACTTGGCATTGCGTCAAGCCATCGAAAAACAGCTCAACAAGGTTGAGTTGGCCAACCGCTTTACCCGCGCCGTGGCCGTAGGAAGCCCTCGCGAATTTGCCCAGACAGAAAAGGAAGAACAGGAAATCGCAGAGACCTGCAACCGGCTGATCAAAAACAGTATCATCTGCTGGAATTATCTTTATCTCGCCCGACAGATAGAAAAAGCGCCAAACGCGGAAGCCAAAGAAAACCTGCTGCGACTGACCGCAATCCACTCACCCATGTCATGGGCTCACATCAACATGCTTGGAGAATACGATTTCTCAGAAGAAAAACTCCGCGACAAACTCGGAATCCTACCCCTGAAATCAGCAGCGTAAAACACCAACCAAAACGCGGGAACAAAATCAGCAAAAACCTAAAAAGATCAGATCAGTACATCAAATCCCGTGGGACTTCACGTACCTTTGTTGGGACGAACCCAAAGAGCGTGAGCAAGAACAGGTTGGAAGAGAAGAAAATTTTGATGCTTGGGACTAAATGGGTCTGCCCCCTACCGGAATCGACTTATAAATCCGGCTTTTTGTGGTTTTTATTTCGCCCCTTCAACATTGAAATGCAACATTTTGCTCACATTCCTTTGAAAAGGCCTCATATGGGGTTTTGTATTCGAGACATTTTCTTGGACGTTGGTTCAGCTTGTCTTCGACGATCTGAACTTCGGCTTTTGTCAGCTTAGTGAAATCGGTACCCTTTGGGAAGTATTGGCGAACAAGACCGTTGGTATGTTCGTTGAGGCCGCGCTGCCATGAGTGATAGGGCTTGGCGAAATAGATGTCGCATTGCAATATTTTGGCGATCTTTTTGTGCCCGGCGAATTCTTTGCCATTGTCATACGTGATGGTTTTGATGAACGCTTTGAGCTTTGAAAGCGTCTTGCCGCAGGCCTTTTGCACGCTGTCCTTTGATTTGTCGCGCAACAGAACCAGCTTGGTGTATTTTGATTTTCGATCGACATGAGAAAGAATGGCACCCTTGTGGTTTTTGCCGATGATAGTATCGCCCTCCCAGTCGCCAACACGGCTTTTGGTTTCGACGATTTCGGGACGTTCCTCAATGTCAACCCGCCCTGGAATGAGGCCGCGACCGGCTGTTTTCGTGCCGCGTCGATTGTATTTTTTGCCGCGATGGCGCAGGCAAGTCCATAATTTGCCACCCTTTTTTTTGTCCGCCCAGATGTGGCGGTAAATCCACTCGTGTGAGACGAAGAGCCCGTTTCGAGCCAGCCAGCCGCTGATCTGATCGGGGCTCCACTGCCATTTCGTCAGCAGGCTTTCAATGAGTTCGACGCGCTCAACGGTCATTTTACGCGGCACACAAGAGGCCTTTTTGCGCCGCTCACACGCCTTGTCATGCGCTTGTTTAAAGCGATAACCACATTTGCCCTTGTTGCGCTGCAACTCTCGGGTGATAGTCGAACGCTCAACGCCAATCTGGCGGGCAATTTGGGCGCGGCAGAGACCGGTTTGCAAAAGTGTGTAAATCTGGCATCTTTGATCATAGGCCAGATGGTGATGTCCTTTGGGCATAATATCCTCCGTGAGATGTGGTGTCCCATACGAGGATTGCAGCCATCTGGCTAAATAATCAAAGGCATAATGGAATGGTTTGACGAGTTTTGCGGATTTTCCGGTCGGCCTCAAGGGTGCTGCGCATCGCTACGCGACAATGCCCTTGACCCCGCCCACCAAATCCGCAAACAAAAATCATATTCCATCAGCAAACAAATGTTGCGTTTCGGAGTTGAACCGGGGTTTACCCTCTCTCCCCTCTCGGGCTCGTTCTAGCGCCTCCAAAAGCACGCCGCCGACAGGTTGCATTCCTTTATCAACAGCCCCTTCCTTTCCCATTGCACGCGGAGACTGAGTGCGCTTGCGGCGCTCTTCTCTCAACTCGTCTGCGTCTGTCTTGTCGTCTGCAAAAAGCGATTTTTGGGGGCGGTAGTCCGTCTTGTTCAACCCACTGCGTATATAAGCGAGCTTGGTTTTTTGTAATTTCCCCTGTTTCTCTAGCTCAATAGCCTTTGCGACATGCCACAAAATACGCTTTGGGTCTTCACTCCCCAATCTGCGAACGTGCCGTGCTGCCTCCTTCTCTGGCATACCAACTTTGCGAAGAGCCTTAAATAAATCGTCCTCGTTGCTCTTCGGCAAAAACTCAATGTCGCTCCCCTTCCCGCTCTGTATTCTAAACACTATTTTTTTAAATTTTCGCCCTCGTTTGATTGGTTTCCAATCAACATGGAGGTCTGTTTTAGTGTTTATTTCATTGATGCCGTATTCCAAAACGTACCGACGCAAATCACCAAATAGTTTAAATTTATTTTCAATCGCAAGTATCCTGCGCAATTCGTCTAAGTCGATTGTAAACTCACCTTTGCGGAACTCGTGCGACTTCAAAATGTCATATAGTTTCTGCCCGTAAGTGCTGCCTAGCCGAAAGGCGTATTTCAGCTCTACTCGTGTGTAATTTGCTTGCAAAGCTTGGATGTAAGGGAAAAGCTCATTCCATATTCCTACCTTGATTTTACCCTTAAGAAGCCAGGTGTTATTCTTACTTTGCCTAACCCCCAACATTTTGTTTTTGATAAGACCTATGTGCACAAATTCCTCTGGATTGTCTTTGTCGACAATATCAACAAATGTCCTTGATAGCTCCTCAAGAACTCCCACCATATCATAGTATAATGTAAGCGCTGTTCCGTCCCCACCTTCCATTTATCATTTTGGTCGGTTATTTTCCCTGACATGTTGATCTGTCAGTGGAGGTTTTTGTGGGAGTACAAAGTGATGTCCGTTTGGAGTACATTGATCGGATGGAGGTTTTGGCTGACCCGACTGGTCGACGCATATGGCGCGATGCAGTAAAGGGGCGACTTGTTGCTGAAACTATGGTTCCTGGGGTCAGTGTTCGCGAGGTAGCTGAGCGTAATGCCTTGCGGCCCAACCGTCTGTCGACGTGGCGCAGTTTGGCAAAACAGGGCAAGCTGGTGGTTCCTGATCTGGCCGGTGCTGATTTTGCATCAGAATTTGCCCTGGCAACAAAAATGGCACCAAAGAGTGTGGATTTCGCAGAAGTTGTTTTGGATGATGGCGGATCGACCACAACTGATCTTAAACCTATTGAGATGGAAACGGGCGGCGTGAAGCTGCGCCTTGATGCCAATACCGGTGCCCACCGGATTGCCGAACTTGTTTGTGCTCTGAAGGCTCACTTGTGATTTTCCCTACCAACGGCGTGCGTATTGTTGTGGCCACCGCACCTGTAGATTTTCGCAAGGGTCATGACGGACTTGCGGCATTGGTATCAAATGAATTGGACAAGAACCCGTTTACGGGCACGGTATTTATATTCCGGGCCAAACGCCCGGATCGTTTGAAACTATTGTACTGGGATGGCTCGGGCCTGGTGATGGCCTACAAGCGGCTAGAAGATCATGTGTTTGCCTGGCCTGCCATTCGTGATGGTTTGATGAAGCTGAACCATGCCCAGTTTGAGGCTCTGTTTGCTGGCCTCGACTGGCGCAAAGTACGGGCTGTCAACACGCGGGTACCAACTGCGGCAGAGTGAATCAGGGCGGCATTCGAGCGCGTAAATCAGGGGTGGTTCTGCTATAAATCAACGATGATTGATTTGGCCGACCTACCCAATGATGTGGATGCATTAAAAACGATTATTGCTGGGCACGATGAACGTATTGCGCAGTTGGAAGTGCTGATTAAGGCCTTCAAACAAGCGATGTTCGGTCGTAAATCCGAGAAGCTCAATGCCGATCAGTTTGAATTTGCACTGGAAGATATCGAGACGGCAATTGAGGCTGTGAAAGCCGAACAAGATGCCAGTGAGTTTACTTCTGGGTCCAGGACCAAAAAACCCCGAGCGGCAAACCGCGGGTCTTTACCCAAACATCTGCCACGCATCGAAGAGATTATAGAGCTCGAGGATAAGGGTTGCTCTTGTGGCGGTCAGATGCATGTGATTGGCGAGGATGTATCAGAGCGTCTGGATGTGATCCCTGCTCAGTTCAGGGTCATTGTCACCCGCCGTCCCAAATATGCCTGCCGCTCATGCGAAAACGGCATTACCCAGATGCCAGCCCCGGCGCATCTGGTCGAGGGTGGTCTACCTACTGAAGCTCTGGTTGCCCATGTACTTGTCTCCAAATATGCGGATCATTTGCCGCTCTATCGTCAGGCTCAGATTTACAACCGCCAGGGCATTGATCTGGATCGCTCGACGCTGGCAAACTGGGTGGGCAAAGCAGCTTTTGAGTTAAAGCCCGTGTTTGAATGCCTGATGGCCGATTTGAAGCAATCCACCAAACTCTATATGGATGAAACCCGCGCCCCGGTTCTTGACCCAGGCAGGCGCAAAACCAAAACCGGTTACTTTTGGGCACTGGCGCGTGATGACAGGCCGTGGTGCGGCGATGATCCACCAGGTGTTGCCTATTGCTATGCACCCGGACGCAGTGGGAAATATGCGGAAGCTATCTTGCAGGGCTTCAGCGGCGTTTTGCAGGTTGATGGCTATGCCGGTTACAACCGCCTACTCAAGCGAACTGACAGGCAAATTCAGCTGGCCTATTGCTGGGCTCATGCACGGCGCAAACTGCATGAGGTTGCTAAAAACAGCACCGCACCCATTGCCGAGGAAGGGCTCAAACGCATTGGCGAACTCTATCGTATTGAGGTTGACATCCGTGGTCAAAGTTCTGATGAACGCCTTGCTGCGCGACAGAAACGAACCGTCCCGCGAATAGAAGCATTTGAACTATGGCTCACCGGGCAGCGCGCTCGCGTCTCAGGCAAATCTCCCTTGGGCGAGGCGTTACGTTATATTGCGAGATTTTGGCAGGGGTTAATCCTGTTCACCAGTGATGGCCGCATCGAGATCGATAACAACGCAGTCGAACGCACTATGCGACCGATCGCGCTTAATCGCAAAAACGCGCTATTTGCCGGTCATGATGCCGGTGCTAAAAACTGGGGCATTATCTCATCCCTGATAGAAACTGCCAAACTCAATAAAATTGAGCCGCATGCCTACCTGACCACCACACTCCAGGCAATACTCAATGGCCACAAGCAAAGCCAGATCGAGCAACTCCTGCCATGGAACTATGCCGCAACCGTGTGATCGGTGCATCGCTTACGTTGAATTCGGAACATGTCCGAATTGCAGATCAACAAATGAACCACTGGTAGACGCTAGGCGACTAGCGGACTACTTTGAACTTCTTGTTGGTATCTACATTCCATCAGATGAGGGGAAACCTCTTACATCTTGGCTCAAAGACGATTGGGCTCTTTTCACACATCCCGAAATTTCAGCAGCGAAGTCAAAGGAATTATTGTCTGAAATATTGGACGATGGAGAAATCGTAAGGAAAAACTTTGATGTTTCGGAAAAATGTAAAACTGATAGTGTTGAACGATGGCACAAGCTCAGACGCGAATTAATGCATGTAAATCGCTATTTTCCAGACAGTGATTTTGACAGAGATAGACTTGAGTTCTTGCTGTCCAATCTGCGTCTGGAATTCGAAAACTGGCCTGACAAATGGTTTCGGGCGCGGATTGAAAAAGATCGGCAGTCTATTGCATTAGGTGATATGGGAGCACCGCCAGAAAAACTTGCGGCTCATGGCCGCGCGAACCCTGCTGGTATCCCATATCTATATCTTGCATCAGAAGTAGATACGGTCATCGCTGAAGTTCGACCACATCCGGGTGAACGAATCTGTGTAGCGGGCTTTGCTGTCGACGATTCGTCAAAAATTGTTGACTTAAGACAACCTAGGACCCTGATCTCACCATTTTTGCTGGAGGACGAGAATGAGATTGCTGTAATGCGGGGTGATGTTGATTTTTTAGAAATTCTTGGGCGTGAGTTAGCTACTCCTATCGTTCCCAATAATACAGCGATCGACTATATTCCCAGCCAATTCCTGTGCGAGTTTATTAAGAAATGTGGTTTTGACGGCGTTGCATATGGCAGTGCAATGAGCAACGGAATGAACTTAGCATTGTTTGATCCCGATTTGGCTAATTCTACATCTATCGTCGAATACGACGTAACTGGGTTAAATTTTGCCTACGAAGCTGTTGATCCCGAAGGAACTTGACATATTTGCAGACTATTTTTGCAACTTCATATGAGATATAGCCAAGCGACACTGTTTTGATTCAAATATTGAAGTCCTTGAACAGTGTTTCGATATCGCATTTGTGTTTTCGTCTGATGGCCTTTGCCTGTGCCCATTTATGCTCGATCGGGTTGAGGTCTGGAGAATATGGCGGTAGATATTCGAGTGTGTGTCCGGCATCCTTGATAGCCTCCTTCATGTCCTGGCGCTTGTGAAAACTTGCATTGTCCATAACAACAACAGCACCGGGAGGCAGCTTTGGAATGAGATCGCCTGTCAGCCAGCCATGGAAGACATCGCTGTCGATATTGCATGGAGACAGGCAGGTTGTCAGCAAGGTGCCGCCCAACAACGCCCCGATGACGTTTGTCCTTCCCCGCGCATGCCAGTCATGAACGCCAAAACAGCGCAGGCCCTTGGCCGCATAGCCATGGGTGCGGGGCATATCATGGGCAAAGCCTGATTCATCAATATAGACGATGGGCTTGCCGGTTTTTTCATGCCCGCTAATCGTTTCCTGGAAGGCTGTACGCCTGGTCGCGTCCGCTTTCGGATGGCGAAACGCTTTTTTTATATGTCACCCCCAACTTGCGCAACGCCTGCCAGATTGCCTTAGGTGAAACATCAAAACGCACCGCACGTTCATACTGATAGGCATCGGGAAATTCCGCCACATCGCGGGCCAGTGCAGCCATGTCAATCTTGCGCATGCGGGGCTTGGATTGATCCGGCTCAAGCCGATTGGCCCAGCGAACAACCGAGGCAACCCCAACGCTAAACCGAAGTGCCGTTTGTTTAAATGTCAGCCCTTCCTTGTCTCGAACCTTAAGAACATGTTTGCGGAATTTAACAGGATAAGTCATGCACAAAACTATAATCAAAATTATGTCGCTTGGCTATATCTCATGGGGAATGGAATTCCCAACATGCAATCAAATACCACACTTTTGGATAGACATCGCGGTAGAGATGCCCGTTACCGGGCACCCCCCGCACAGATCCGTACGAGCGGGTTTCCCGCATACGGCTCCTGTCTTGAGTATTTGACGGCAAATCGGTCATGTGGCCAAGGGTGAAGGATACGCGGTTGCGGGAGGTAGTCGTCGGCAAGTTTCTTCACTTTGACCAGAGTCATTTTGTCTTTCTGACTGCGTCGCTTTAGCGTTCGCAACCAGCGTTTGACAATTCGATCCCTGAAAGCTGCCAATGCACGTCTGTTCGTTGGAACAGCGTGATAGGCGAAGAACCCTGTAACGACCTGCTTCAGGTATTTCCCCTGTTCGGGGATCGACTGATGCATGCGCCGTCGCAATTCCCTCTTAACTTCCAGGATTTTCGCCCGCATGCGGTCACGACGGGTAAGCCTGCATAGCAGAAAGTTCCCGCGTTTTGATTTTCCACAAACATGCGTAAACCCAAGGAAGTTGAAGGTCTCCGGTTTTCCAAGCCCGCGCTGTGCTCGTCTGGCTGCCGCATGGCGGCCAAACTCGATCAGGCGGGTTTTGTCTGGATGTAGTGACAGCGCAAACTCCTGCAGCCTTTCGCGCATGGCTTCCTGGAACATCTGGGCATCGGCTTCATGTTCGAAACCGACCACAATGTCGTCCGCATAGCGCACGATGATAATATCACCTTTGGCCTGCCGGTGTCGCCACCGGTTAGCCCACAGATCAAAGACGTAGTGCAGGTAAATGTTGGAGAGCAACGGTGAGATCACCGAACCCTGCCCACTGCCCTGATCACTGACCGTCAAAACACCATCTTCCAGAATACCCGCCTTCAACCACTTGCGGATGAGGCGGATGATGCGCGGATCGCCGATCCGGTGCTCCAGGAAACGGATCAGCCAATCTTGACTGATTGTATCGAAGAACGACCGTATGTCGGCATCCAGTATGTAGTTCACCTTTCTGCTGCGGATTCCGGTTGCTACCGCATCCAGCGCATCATGCTGGCTGCGTGTCGGCCGGAAGCCATACGAGAACCCGAGGAAATCCTCCTCGTAGATCACGTTCAGCACTGCAACCACCGCCCTTTGGACAATCTTGTCCTCAAGGGCTGCAATCGCTATCGGACGTTTCCTGCCATCAGGCTTGGGTATATAGTGCCTGCGGGAGGGTTGTGCCCGATACGCTCCCCTGCGAAGCCGGTTATGCAAATCAACAACCCTTCGGTCGAGGCTTGCTTCGTACTTCTGCCATGTCAGCCCGTCTATGCCCGCAGCAGCATTCTTCTTAAGAGTGTAGAACGCTGTCCGCAGCATCTGCGGTCCGATATGGTGGTGGAGCGCGGTGAACCTTTCCTTCTTCTTTAGCCTTACGGCCTGCCGTACGCGACCCAACGCCTGTTTCACGCTTTCCCGGTCCTGAGCCCGGCACGTGCTTTGCTGTTTCGCGTTCCTCTCGACTCCCGCCCTTGGCTCCACCGGCTCCGCCACCGGTTGCCCGGTCTTGTTCGTCGGTTTCATCGTTACTATGGCGAGATCTGACTTCTCATGTCCGTACATCATCGGTTATGGCTCCTCACCTTTCCAATACGGACCACAGCGATGCGTGTCTGCGGCCAGACATGAGACCTCCCGGTTCCCAGACAAGGAGCTTGTGTGCGTGCCAGCTTCCACGACCACGCCGGACCGAACGGGCACTTGCGATAAACGCACCCGTGCGTGTTGCCTTCCGCATATCCCAAGACGTCGGCATCCGAAACTTCCGTTCTTTCGCGGCTTTACCAGCCAGCCTGCACATACCCCTGCCGACGCTTCGCCACAGCCCTCGCGGACGGTAACGCACGGCTCGGGGAACAATGTGGTTCGCTATTCCTTCATTGTAATGGACTTTCACCATCTACTCCTTGCCGGTTAATCCGGCGCACGGGATCGAACGGGGGGATGTCAAATTCCCCCTCATGCCTGAATATGCCCCTGCATATGAGGGCCAAGATAGGGCTTGTATTACAAGCCCTATCTTGCGGAGCGTAGAAATCAAATTTCACTTTCAACTTTGAACCAGCGCGATGGTTCATTGGGCTGAGATCATAAAGTTGTTTGCGTTGAAAATGCACTCCTTTCGTAAGCGTCCTGCTGATCACTCGCCCGCAGGATAATTCCAGGGCAACAGCTCGTCAATTTGGTTGATCTTGTGATCTGCAATGCGACCAAGAACATCGGTGAGCCAAGCTTGGGGATCGACCTTATTCAGCTTTGCAGTTTCAATCAGGGTGAAGGCGATTGCCATGGCTTTGCCACCGTGCTCAGAACCAGCAAACATCCAGTTTTTGCGGCCAAGAGCTACCGGCTTGACTGCCCGCTCACAAGTATTGTTGTCCAATTCCAGGAAGCCATTATCGAGATAGGGCCGGGCCTTTGGCATCCGGCTGAGCGCATACCGGATGGCTTTGGCCAGCGGTGACTTGCCGGAGATTTTGGGCAGCTGCGCATGCAGCCATGTTTCCAAATCATCAAAGATAGGCTTGGCTTTTTTCCGGCGAATGGCGACCCGGTCTTCGGGGGAATGGCCACGGCCTTCTTTCTCGATGCCATAAAGTTTGGCAATGCGCTTGATGGCCTCCTCGGCAATGGCCGAGCCTTGAGATTGCTGAACATCAACAAACTTACGGCGGATATGAGCCATGCAGGCAACCTCTGAGGCTTTGTCCTCACCGAACACCCCATTGAAGCCAGCATAACCGTCCGCATGCACCCAGCCTTTGTAATTTGACAAATGGCGCACGGGATGCTCGCCTTTTCGATCAATCGTAAACTGATACCATGCGCAAGGCGGGGCCTGACCATCCCATGGCCGTTCATCCCGCACATAGGCCCAGACCCGTGCTGTTTTGGTTCGTTTATTCCCCGGTGCCAGCATCTTCACAGGCGTATCATCAGCAAACAGTGCCTGGCCTTGCCGGACATGTTTGCCGATTGCATCTGCCAGGGGTTCCAGCAGGGCCGTTGATTTACCAATCCAGTCGGCCAGAGTGGAACGGTCAAGGTCAATGCCTTCACGCCCGTAAATCTGTGATTGACGGTAAAGCGGCAAGTGATCGGCAAACTTCGAGACCAGAACATGGGCCAGAAGCCCCGGTCCTGGACGACCCCGTTCTATGGGACGTGATGGCATTGGTGCCTGCAACACCGCCTCACAGCAAGAGCAGGCCATGCGCGGGCGAACAATCTTGTTGACGACAAAACGCCCCGGCACGTATTCCAGTTCCTCGGTAACATCCTCACCCAGTGTCTTCAGGCTGCCGCCACACTTGCTGCAATTATCACCGGGGGTGAGAACCTGCTCATTACGTTCCAGATGTTCAGGCAAGGGTTTACGTTTCGGCTTCTTCTTTGTCCCACTGACTCGAGGCTCGGGAGTATCTGTTTCCTTGCTCGCTGCTGCTATCTCTTCGTTCTCAACAAACAACTGAAATTGATCAAGGCTTTCCGATTTGCTGCCAAAGCGATGACGGTTGTGACCTGCAAGCTGGTGTTTGAGATCAGCAATCTTCAGGTCTCGGTTCTTCAACTCACTCGCCAGAAGTATCACCATATCCTGAAGTTCTCCGGGATCATCGGGCAGCGTTGAAAGGTTGTTCAGCATGGTGATTATCTACCAGAAACACCCCTGAAATGGAATCGTAAACGCGCAGAAATGCTCACTTTTGTTAAGAAAAGTGTCGCCCGTATCCTGCCCATTCAACCGGTCTTTAGTGGCCGCCATGTCCTTTGCGGAATGCGCCAGTCTATGCCTTCCAACAACATCGCCAATTGAGCTGCCGTCAGACTGACCTTGCCATCCTTTGCGGCAGGCCAGACAAAACGGCCCCGTTCAAGCCGCTTGGAGAACAGACAAGCGCCCTGACTATCCCACCAGATGATCTTGAGTAAATCACCGCGACGGCCACGGAAGACAAACAGGTGGCCACAAAACGGATCGGCAGCAAGCGTATTCTCAGCCTGAGCTGCCAGCGTATTAAACCCGCGCCGCATGTCACTCACTCCGGCAGCAAGCCAGACCCGCGTATTGGCGGGAACCGGGATCAAGACACAAGCCCCTTCAACAAACGCGCCACCTCAGTGCCATCGAAACCGCCCTCAACAATCAGGTGGTGGCCATTGGAAAGGGCAATCTCGATACGCCCATGAGAACCGCAAGCCGTGTCTGGTTCCAAAACAGAGGGAAGAGGTGTCTGCTCATCGCAAACTTCAATTGGCAGAAAAACAGCGGCATCAGTCTCGTCGGGGGATGGTGCAAAACGCTCATCCTTCAGCCAGTTGAATATCTGGTTGGCGTTCATTGCGTAGCGCTGCGCAACCTGTGAGACCGATACGCCTGGTGCCAAGGTCTGCAAACAAATCGAGCGCTTCTCATCGTCGCTCCATGTCCGCCGTGCCCGTTTCTTCGACAATTCCCGCACCCCGTAAGTGTCCACTTGTTCGTCGTGGACACTAACCCACGCTATCAACACGCGTTAGGTGGGGCTAACCGGACGCTCTCTGTGAACTTTCGGCTTTCAATGCCTTGATAAACCGGCAAACCGGGGATACGAACCGTCATAACCTTCTTCAACCAGCTGCTCATAAAGCTTCACTGTCGTGCGCCGTTCCCGGCGGGGAGCGCCCTGATCACGTTCGTACATCCCACGCAAACGATCTTGGAAACCGGCAAGTTTATGGCGCACAGGCGGCGTCTTGCGATGATAACATGGTGGTGAAGTATCGCTCGGATGCTTCCTGATCGTATTGCGGGAAAAACCGCTATCACGGCTAACCGACCGGATCGAATGACCATCTCGTAAAACCGGACGTCGTATCCTGGCTGCTTTTCCCCCGCGTTAAAATACGCGGATGTTACCAAAACAGGCGAGTCAATTTTAAACGCCAATTACCCACCTAAGTGGGTCAATTTTGCATGCCTATTCACAGGTTATTCCCAGTTAGCCAAATTGTGGCCACTTTCAACGAGCTTCCTGCGTGCGCGTGGCAAGCCGTCACCCACAAAATTCAAAATATTGGCGGTACAGGCCGCTGAAATTCCGTCCATTGCCAAAACAATGTCAAAATGGCGGAAATTACCGGCACCTCCCATACAAATCACTGGTAAGGCGGTAATATTTACGACAGAAGAAATTGTTTCAATATCGTAGCCAAATCCTGTTCCGTCCATGTTAATCGAATTCAACAAAATCTCACCAACCCCCAGCTGTTCAATATGACGGAGATAGTCTGAAAGATTGTCGTTAATCGCATGTTCGCCGTTGTTCGTCGATATTTGTGCTGACCCATTCCTGATTCGGTAGTCAACGGATGCAATAACACTTTGAGATCCAAACTCCTCGACGATTTTCTCGACTTCTCTCGGATCTTGGACCAGCAGACTGTTCACTACAATTTTGTCTGCGCCATTTCCAAAAAGTCTGCGCGCGTCTTCGATGGAACTTATTCCGCCTCCTGCGGCAAGCGGAATAAATACACCGGAGCTCAGCGCCCGGATCTCATTCGCCAAGTTTACCATGCTCTTGCCATCTCTTGACGCATCAACGACGACCAATTCATCCAGCGAGAACGAGATTTTCTGTAACTTATAGTTATTTTTTAACCAATTCGCATTGCCGACTTTCTGAAGTCTGAAATTCCGGCTTTGATGGTAGAACCCATTGGCATAAATCAACGCAAAAATCAGACGTTTCCTAAGCATGAAATAGCTCCAGAAAATTCTGGATCAACTTAATACCGTTGCGTTGGCTGAGTTCCGGGTGAAATTGCACGCCTGCCACCATGCCATCTTCAAATCCTGCGACAAATTCATCGCCATAGTGACATGTGGCAATTGCAGCTCTTGAGCCAAGCAGCATTCGGTGGCTGTGAGTGAAATAGAAGTCTGAAGAAGGGGCGATATCGTAAAATAGCTTCATCTCGGCTTTGGGAGTAACCTGATTAAACCCGACATGGGGAACCGTTAGGTTTTTGGCTTTGAATTGTGCAACATCAGCACAAAATAAACCCAATCCTGAATATGAACCGCGTTCATCGCTTGAAAGGCCAAGCAATTGCATCCCAAGGCAAACACCCAGGATTGGTCGCGGATCGGTTTTCGATATGTGCTTTAACAGATGGCCAATTCCTGATCGATCCAATCGAGCAATCGCGTGTCCAAAGGCACCCACACCGGGAAGAATAATATGACTGGCGTCATTGATTATATCCGGATCACCTGAAATTACGACGTTGGTCGCACCCGAATAATGCAGCGCTCCCATCAGTGAATGCAGATTGCCCATACCGTAATCAACGATGACAACATTCATAGGGTAATATCTTCTCCGACAGTAAATTTGGCCACCCATCGGCCGTCCTGCTTATAAAACAGATCTGTATTTACCCACAAATCCAGAACAGCATCAAATTCCTCCTTGGTCATTTTGTAGTAATTCAGATATGCCTCTTCATGTTCCTCTGGGTAATGACCATCGTAAAGCTGAACCAGGGCCAATGCCTGATGGCGGTCCATGGCATCACGACGGATCTCAATTCCGGCATCTTGGGTGGCACGGCCAAAGCCGAATTTCAAATACATCATATAGGCGTGCAACGCATATAGCGCCTGGTCGTTTTGAGCAAAATTCGTGAATGTTCCGCTATTGGTCTCTGTTGCCTCTTCCATGCCGCAATGTTCTTTGGCTACCAGATAATTCCGATAGGGATCCCAGCTCTCAAAATAGGACCAATGTGAAAGTTCCAGCAAGCTTTTCTGCTCCTCGGTCTGATCAGGAAATGTAAAAAACGATGTATTCAAGCCGGCATCCTTGACCAAGCCCAAAACATTTTCATAACCGCCTTCCAGATAGACTCTTTTCATATAGTCGATGTTATAAATTGCATTTTCTGCAGTCTCGGTACTGCCTCCATATTCCACCTCGCCGTCTTCACCATAGAATACCAAGTTTATTCCCAAGTTTTGTGCAATTTTCAAAGGCGCAGCTTGAATGGCAATCAGCCAGCCAAAATAGGGAAATCCTTTTTCGATGAAGCCTATTCTGTTCAGTAATCGCATCGCCTCGGGATTTGGAGAAACATGCATGTGATCAAAGCCGGCTTTGATGAAATTATTCAGGTTTCGCGTACCGATGTCCATTTCCAATGCTGGACGTACAGTCACGGCCAACGGGTGCATGTTGTATTCGTGCTTGAGCATATGGGATACGTAGGAACCGTCTTTGCCCCCGCTAACCGTGGTCATACAGTCAAATGTACCATCGTTGCTGCGGTGCCTGTCCAAAAGCGCATTCAATTGCTTTTTTCGCGTGCCCCAATCGATTTCTTTTTTCTTTTCTGACCAAACGCAGGCATTGCAATAACCACGATGGTCAAATGCAATTCTTGGACGGGTCGACATGTTAAGACATGACTTGCACCAAAAGACCTTTACACTCACATTAATCTCCAATTAAACAAATGATTACAGGCTGAAACCATCATCAATAACAAGGTTTTGGCCATTAACATACCGGGAATGATCAGATAGTAGAAAGGCTATTCCACCCATCAGATCTTTGGGCTCCAACAGTCCTTTTCCGAAGCAATAAGCGTTATATGCATGTACAAATTCTACCGGCTGGCTGTCAAGAACTCCACCGGGTGAAACGCTATTTACACGAAATCGGCTATCCGAGATAAATTGCGCAACATATCTGTTCAAATGAATAATCGCAGATTTTATCGCTGCGTATTCAACAGGCATGGTCATTTGCGTGTTTTCATAGATGTCAAACCGCGGCGCGACAACACCATAAATTGAAGACATATTCACCAGAGAAAATGGTCTGGGACTTTTCTTAAAGTTTGCGGCACACTGCTGCATAAGCAAAAAAGCAGACCCAAGATGAAGAGACAAGTTCTCGTTAAAACTATCAACCGAGACCTCAAAAAAAGACTTCCCATAGTTCGAGTTTCGTGGATAGGTGCAGTTAACAACGCCATCAAACGCAGGATTGGCGTCAAAGACAGATATTAGACTCTGGCTCACCGTAATATCGACTGATAACAGATTGAGCTCTTCCGCATCAATATCCAGACCAACGGTCTGCAGCCTTTCTGACATATTGTCGATGTGGAGATCAGCGGCATAAACACTGGCACCCGACCCCAACAAGAATTGGACAACCTGGCTGCCCAACAGTCCACCTGCTCCCAGAACAAATATTCGTTTTTTTGAAAGCACTCTAGATTTGACCTTCCAGCAGAACTTCAGCGAATTTGAAATCATATATATCATCAATATCAATGGCCCGCTCTTTAGGAACTTCAATTGATGTTACAAACCCTTGAAACAGGCTGGAATTGTTTAATATGAAGCTGGTTTTAGCAACGTAAATGACGGTGGTCACATCATAAACCATTGGCGCATCCTGACGGCGATGGATTAACCCACTTGGCGGGCAAAACAAACTGGTTTTTCCCTCTTCATCCAAGGTTACCATATTAAAGTAAGGACTGCGACCACCGGGGGTGACGGAAATGCAGACGTCGGCATTTGTCGCGGAAAATTTTGCTATGGCATTTTGCACATCACATTCAGCCCTCAGTGGGCTTGTGGCGGGAAGAGACACAAAGGTTTCAAACGGGCCGTCAGTCTTGTTAATGTGATTAATAGCATGTTGCCACGCGTGCCATTCGGCAGATGTGTCTTTTGCCAGATTTTCAGGTCTATTGATAATTCGGGCACCCGCTTGCCTTGCAATAGATGCAATTTCTGCGTCCTCCGTCGATACGTATGTTTGATCAATCAGCGGGCAAGTAAGAGCCAGTTCTATGGAATACTGAATTAATGGTTTCCCGGCAAGAGGTTTGATATTCTTGCCGGGCAGTCCCTTCGAGCCACCACGGGCGAAAATAATGGCATTGGTCGTCACTGGGAAATTCCCCTTTGCGCCTGGGATTTAATTGCATTGATTAACGCGACCGTTTGGGCCGCCTCATTCAGGGTTGCGCAATGACCGCTTGTTCCAGATATCCGCATTTCGAATTCTGTGACCATGTTGAGGTACATATTGTTCCTCTCCCAGGTCGGCTCACTAAACACAACTTTTGTCTTGCCATCTTGTGTCAGGCTTACTGAATTGTTGATCAAACTCCAATCAATTCTTCCCCTGGCACCGGTGAGAGTACAAAATCTACGAGGCTGGCGTTGCAAAAAATCCAGATGGACACAGCAGATTGTGCCACAAGTAGTCTGAAGTTGAATATCTGCGATTTCTTCAACCTCCAAGTTCAGTTCGCCAGAATTGCGTAACATGGCATATTTCAGTGACAGTGGTCCCATCAACCAGGCGAGATAATCGAGTTCATGACTCATCTCCAACAGGACGCCTCCACCAAGCGACGGTTGTGCTGATACCGATTCCCGGTAGTCTACATCCTTTCGCCAGTCGGGTAAGTATTGCCCTACATGAACATCAACGTTGTAGATATTGCCAATCTGGCGCTTATCAATCATTTCTTTGACAATCGATGCAGATGATAAAAAACGCAGACAGTATCCGACAGCGGTTGCCGGGGCATTGTCTGCAATCCTTGAAAATTTCTCAAGGTCAGCATTGGTGCTGCAAAGCGGTTTTTCGATCAATACCGGAATTTGATTTTGAAGCATCAATGACGCATGACGCCAGTGAAAGGGAGCCGGAGAAGCGACAATTGCAAAATCCAATTCCTTGAGAATCTCATCGCCCAACTCCGAAGTAAATTTGTCAGCTCCATCTGGCGGCCCAGAAACCATGCGACCGCTGGATGAAACCGCAATAACCTCCGCTTCGGGGTATAGTATTTTCAGATTTTTTAAATGTCGCCTGCCAATACTGCCGAGGCCAATAACAGCAATTTTCTTCATGGTTACAGGTTCAATCGTTCAGTATCCAATTGCACCCGTTGGAAATCAGCGGGTTGTCCTATATCCAACCAATACTCATGGATTGGAAAAATCAGCACATCCTTGCCCGCGTTTACTTCACGCAACAAGATATCAGGCATGTCGGCCCGAACTCCTTTGGGCACATTTTTATATACAACCGGACTAACGACATAAATTCCTGCATTTACAAAATGCTGGATAACTGGTTTTTCTCTCATGGCAATAATCTTCTGGCCATCATACTCGACGACTCCATAAGGGACCTGATATTCATAATCCCTCACACATACGGTGGCGCTGGCGTTATTCTTGATGTGAAAGTCCAGCAACTTTGACAAATTGATTTTGGTCATAACATCACCGTTCATCATGATCAGCGGTTGATCAGACAAGCATGAGGGCAAGAGTCCAAGAGCGCCTCCAGTGCCTAGAGGCTGCTCTTCATGTAAATAGGTAATCGACACGTTCAAGTTGGAGCCGTCGCCAAAATGGTCGAATATAATTTCAGGCAAATGATGAGTTGATATAAAAAAATTATGAAACCCCTCATCAATGAATCGCAAGATTATTGTCTCCAGAATGGGCCTCCCGCCGACATTCAGCATTGGCTTGGGACAATTATCAGTATGGGGGCGAAGTCGTGTGCCAAATCCACCAGCCATCAGAAAGACCGGATTATCTCTTACCGGAGAAGCCTGGGTACTTTGCAGGGTATCGACGCCGACAACAACATCGTCTTGTAAAATCGGTACAGCAAGTATCTTGTTTTCTCTAAGTGAATCGGAAATTTCTCCGCGAGTCGCTCCGTACTGGAAACTGACAGGCTTATTGCACATCACCATATCAACGGTATCGTTCAATGTAATTCCCCGCAATAGACCGCGTCGGATGTCCCCATCCGCTACCACACCAAGCAATCTATTTTCGGCATCGACAACAATGACTATCTTTTGTGTCTCGGAGTTTAGAATTGTTAATGCACCAGAGATTTTACAATCTTTTTGCACCAATAGTTTTTCGCAATTCTCCATCCACTCAGGCTCTCTTTTTGAATCGCACATGGCCGCGTGCGGGATAAGCGGTATGCCCTGCTTCCAGGTTTTTGGTCAAAACTGCACCTGCTCCCACGACTGCATCATGGTGTATTTCAGTGCCGTGTATGACACTTGCTCCGGTTCCAATGTGCACGCGTTGTGATACCACAACATCTCCGCTCAATGTAGCACCGGGCGCAACGTGGCAATGTGGGCCAATTTGGCAATCATGATCAACAATTGCACCTGTATTGATAATCGTGTTTGCGCCAATCTTTACACCAGTCTGCACAATTGCACCTGGCATGATTTGCACCCCCTCGCCAATATCTGCATGGATTGAAACGCACGCATCTGGCGAAATAACGGTTTCGAAAGAAAATCCACTTTCCTTAAATCGCTCAAAAATTTTGACACGTTGAGCGTGCCCAGGAATAGAGCCTATTGCGTTTATCAGCGTGAATTCATTGGTTGAAAGTTCCAAAACTGCCGCATCATTTCCAAGGCGTGGCAGGTTTGCAAAATGTTTGCTGACCACATCTGCGTCATTTGTGGCAAATTGATGTGGACGGTGACCAAGTCTATCCAGGATATCCAGCAAAACGCCGGCGTGCCCACCTGCTCCAAGCATAATAACGCGACTATTCATCCAAGATCTCCCCTGAATGGTAATCCTGTCGCGCGGTTCTGTTTAAGAGTGACCAGTACCTAAATGGCGACATGCCTGATCCAGGGCGCTTGATAGCGATTGAATCCGCAGAGAAATTTTCTCCCTTGTTGATAGGACGCGCTGCAATCAGGCTTTTTCGGGCTACAGATTTATTCTTAACTTCAGATACTTGCGGTCCCTTTATACCGTCGCCCAATGATTGTTCAATTGTACGGATGGAATCAACCATTTGCTTCAGTTCATCCGGCGTAATAGAGGCCTTATGATCAGGGCCATTCATGGTTTTATCCAGGGTAAAGTGCTTTTCGATCAAACACGCACCGCGAGCAACCGCGGCAATCGAGACAACAATTCCCTCGCTGTGGTCCGAATAGCCAACAGGCAATCCATAGGCAACGCGCATCGTATCCATGGCCCTCAGATTGATGTCTTTGGGTGGTGTGGGATACTCGGTCGTACAGTGCAACAAGGTTACTTTTTCACGCAGCGCAGCCTGACCCGGCTGGCAAGAATAACTTGCCTGAAATGCTGCTTCGCCAGGGGCAGCCGTCTCTTTGATCAGGCCAAAGGCAAGCACCCCCAATGCATTTTCAATATCTCCAAGCGTCGCCATGCCTGTTGAAAGAATAAGGTCACAGCCCGTTAACGCATGGCGCAACAAAAACGGAGCATTGGTAATTTCTCCCGAGGGAATTTTCAATTTCCTCAGGTTGAGTTTTTCAAAAAGAAAATCAAGACTGCTATCGTCAAATGCCGTTGATAGAAATTCGATACCTATTTCATCACACAGCTGTGACAGACGATGATAAACATCAAAATCCAGCTCCAGACGTTTTAGCATGTCCACCTGATTCTCAGTCTTGCCGGTATTCTGCGCCTGATATGCAGCTTGGTGGGCGCTGCTAGTGGCGATCTGGGATGATCGGAATGTCTGAAATTTGACAATGTCGGCACCCGCTTCCTTTGCGGCGAAAATGAGCTGGCGTGCGAGTTCTTCGCTTCCATTGTGATTTACGCCAGCCTCGGCAATTATCACTGTCATCAGGAAACGTTCCTCTCAAAATCCACAAACCGCTTGATACTCTGTGATGTCGCCGACTTCAACATCGCAATGATCTTGGAGCTGGCATCACCTTGACCATATGGATTGTCAATTTTAGTGCGCCTGAAATCGATCGCATCTTTCAAGGCAGCAGTGATTGCGGTTTGGGTTGCATCGCAGTGCAGCACCGATGACGCTGCTAGCCTGCCGTTTTGGCGCATACCGATATTGACCGTGGGCACGCCAAACGAGGGCGCTTCGATAATTCCACTTGATGAATTTCCCACGACCGCTGTGGCATATTTCATTGCGGCCAGATATCGAGCTTGTCCCAGCGACGGCGAAGCAATTGCACGATCTGGGTTTTGGGCAACACAGGCATCGATCAGCGCGATAATCGGAAGACCGCCATCGTCGGCATTGGGATAGGTAAAAATTATCTTGTGGTCTGGAAAGGTATCGAAGCTGGCCAGCATTGCCTCAACTGTCGGTGAAACGGGTTCATGAGCAAGTGTAACTGGATGATAGGTGACAAGAAAATAACCTTGATCAAGATCAATCCCCAGGGAAGTGGACAGTGTTTCCCTGTCCATGATCGTCGACCGGACTAAATGATCCAACCCAACTGCACCCACTGTTTTTACGTTTTCCGGGTTCTCACCCATTTGAATTACGCGTTGGCGATAGGTTTCTGTCGCGGTGCCGTGATAATGGCTCAACTTCGTTATCGCGTGACGAAACAGCTCGTCATAGGCACCTTCTGTGGTTTCTCCTCCGTGCAAATGCAAGATTGGCACCCTAAGGACAACCGCAGTTTGTGCCACGGCAAGAGCTTCAAATCGGTCTCCCAATACAACAAGAATATCCGGGCGCAGCCGTTCCAAGGCATCGGCATATCCAAGCATTCCCAACGCCATACTCTTGGCGATTCCAGTGCCAGTATCCGAAGACACGAGCATTTCCACTCTCGCATCAATTTCAAAACCGTCTTCGACAATATGTTTTACGGTGAAGCCAAATTCAGGAGACAAATGGGTTCCAGAAACCAGTAATTGCAACTCCAGCTCAAGCTCAACCTGTATATCACGCATAAGCCAGAACAACAGGCCATAATCGGCGCGCGTTCCGGTGAAAACCATGACCTTCTTTGCTGCTATCATAATGGGGTCCGAGGTGGTGTGCTTGGGATGTTAACGAGATGGGCTTCACCCCACTCAGATACGCTAAGATCGCCTCGCGGGCTATTTTTCAAGTTCGGCATGCGATGCATCAGCTGCCAGACTGGCCGACACATAACACCCTTTGCATTGCATTGTTTCAACATCGCATCGCGCGCGTCTTTGTCCGGACAGATAACAGCATTCAGCCAGTAATTAGACCGGGCAAATTCGGGCTCCTTAACAAAGGTGTATTCCGTGTTCTCAAAAAACACCTCATAAGCGCGGGCCAGGGATCTCTTGCGGGTGATAAAGTCATCAAGGGCAGTCATCTGGGCACATCCCAACGCCGCATTCAGATTGGGCATCCGATAATTGAACCCAGCTTCATCGTGGTGGAACTCATATGGATGTGGAATTTTGGCCGTTGTCGAAAGGTGTTTAGCCCGCACACCCTGAATTGGGTCGCGACATAACAACATTCCGCCGCCCCCTGTTGTAATAATTTTGTTGCCGTTAAAACTAAACGTTCCAAAATCACCAAACGTTCCGGTGTGTTTGTCCTTGTAATATGACCCCAGGCTTTCGGCCGCATCTTCAACAAATGCGAGATTCCAGTTTTCACAAACCGCCATCAACTCGTCAATCTCAACGGGGTGACCAAATGTATGCATACAAACAACTGCTTTGATTGGCGTGCCGCTTACCCGGTCGCGACATTGGCCTTGATCATCCAATACCGCATGTTCTTCAAGCCAGTTTTGAGTGGCTTTTGGGCACAGTCCCAGTGTCTTTTTGGACACATCGACAAATACCGGCGTGGCTCCCATATGATATATGGCATTACAGGTGGCCACAAAAGTCAACGCCTGGGTAATCACCAGGTCACCGTATTCGACCCCGACCATTTTTAACGCCAAATTCAAAGCGGCCGTGCCGTTGACAACCGAGACCGCTTTTGGTGTGCCGGTGAAGATTTCGATTTCACGTTCAAAATCGTCGACATATCGGCCGACGCTGGAGACAAAAGTGCTGTCTATGGCATCTTCGACATATGCCTTGTCCCGGCGCGAAAAAGTAGGCTCATGCAGCGCGACGTGCTCATTTGTTTGGTAGATTTCTTTGATAAATTCGACGATTAGATCAGGATTGTTCATATTGGCCTTTTCAAATGTTATAATCCGTTCGGCAATTTTAGCGGGACAATTTGTGATCGAGCCAGAAATTCATCCTGTCAAGCTGGGCTTTCCCCATTCCTTATACAGATATAGAGCAATCTGCGTTCATATTGAATCAATTCTGTTTCTGCCCCGTCAAACTCTAAGATTCCAAACCGGGAAACATCCCGGTTGGGAGGGCGGGTGTATTTGCGCCAATATCGGTGCATAGTTTCTCGACCGTATCCGGATATGACCATCGAAACTTCACTTGATCTAGTCACAAATTCACTCCGTCAGAATGGCCAATATGAACGCAGGTTGCTCTAGTGGTCTGGCCGAAACGCTTGAATCCCTTTTCAGCACGTTCTTTTTCAAGCGTTTTGGCCACAAAGACCACTAGTGCACGCATCACAAGCACCAATACAAAGGGCAAAGAATATTGACCGCTGGCATAGGCCAGGCCACTTTGTGATCAGATGAAATTTTTAATTATGGTGCAGTTTGTTTAGGGCTATGTGTTTTAGCAACGGATGAATAATATAGTAGGTTCGCTCATCGCCTGAACTGGCATCATCGCAAACATAAGCGGCAAAAACCCCAGCCCCCTCGTAGGTGGATAATACGGACACCAACAAATCGGAGCGAATGACCGAATCATAATAATAATCAACATTGGCGCCCCTAGGAGGGGCAGGAAAAGTTTTTCGAGCGATAATTTGACCAGCATCGATTTCGTTCGACAGGTAGATTGCCGAAACCCCCATATTACCCTCTTGCAGATAACTATAGTAAATTGTTGTGCTGCCCCGGTACTGCGGCAATAAACCCGCGTGCATGTGTAGAAGTGGGCCAGCAGCACTAAGAACGTCATCGTGCACCAGCTCGCCGCCAAACCCGGAAAAAACCACAAGATCTGGTGAGTAGGTTCCCAACAACGCCACAACTTCCGGCGCATTTACGGAGCCGACCTCCACAATGTCAATATTATCACACAACAATTGGCAACTGTCGTGCAACTCTGTTTCCAGCTCCGGGATAAACATATCGGAAAAATCAGTATTCCCGATCTTTATCTTACTGGCCTGCCCCCATCGTGTGCCCGTTGCCGAGCGAACAATTATGCAATTATCAACCGTGTAACCTGCATGCACCATCGCCTGAGCATAGGCTCTGGAACGTATTGTATCGGCCGCCAGAAAAAGCACACCTTTCAGATGAGTCATCGCATACTCACTTTTGTTTGAAGATCGTGGATTGCTTTGCGCTCTGAATGAACAAGATGGCGCAAACGTATCTGGTCCTGTGGCGTCAATTGCGTGAAATACGCGCAAACTGTGTCCATAACTTTCAAAAAAACATTGAGAACATCAAATTGCTTGGTATGTGAATAATAGGCATCCATCAGTATCGCGTATTTCACATAACGTCCAAGATCGTGGTATCCGCTATCGGTTAGAGCCCGCCAAGAAGTATTGTATTCCCCGTAAAGACGTTTTGACACCTCAAACCGTTGAACAAGATTGTTAAGTGCCACAACGTCCTTTTGGTCGAACATTCCGGCTTTTAACCGGTTATGCATTATCAACAGCAAACTATTTGTCGTGACAGGAAACGACCAGTCATCGTCTATATCCGCCGCCACATCTATTGGCGAAGGATCGGCAGTTTCCAGCGATTCTAGAACTTTGGAGCGCTGGTCTTTCCAGCTATCCAAAAAAGGTTCGCCAAAATAAGGCGTGTAAGTATAACTATTGCGCTTTGATAATAGCTCTCCAGTTGCATAAGGGTACATTGAGACGCTGTCGAAACGGGCATTGATTTTGTTGAACACTTCGTTGGCCACCTCACAGACATCGCGAAACGGCCTGGTATTGAACACAATATGATCAGGGTTCTCGGGTGGAACAAACTCGATATCCACGCCAACCACATTATTCATCTCGCCTGACAATGCCAGCCGATAGAGGTTTTTCGGGTTGCGCTCGACAAGGTCTTCAAACGGCGCATCAACAAAGACCTCGAAATACTCTCGAAAATTCTCCCGGTTCCAGGACAGACTTTCGGGGAAAACGGACAATATGCAACACACGACATCAATGTCTTGGCGATCCAGCCATTTGCAGATTTCCTGGATTCTGCGGGCATTTTTTTTCCGCCCCTCCAAAGAGTAATCAGCGGGCTGTTGATCCTGCTTGAAGACCTCGCGAATTTCATCGCCATCGATAATAACCGTAGCCGGATTCTTGGTGTTCATTTTAGCATAGAGCTTGCGGCCAATTGCAGTCTTGCCAGCCCCAGATAGCCCTACTAACCAAATTATCACTTTTTCATTTCCAGTGGCTCAGACAACACTAAGTCGCCGGATCTGACAAGAGCTTCTGCTACTTTCAGATCATCCTGATTGTCCACTTCACACCATCCGCCATGGATTGGAACACCTTCGACCCTCTGACCAGCTTTGATCAAAAGATTGAGCAATGTTGTCATGTCAAGTTTGGCGCGATAATCGGGATTGCTGGCAATGATAGAACGGATCTGTTCAACGCCATTTTCGGTTAGTTTTATCAGGCCCATAAACTGACCCTGGACCTCGTCCAGCGAACTGATTTCCTGGCCAATCTCGGTGATAAATCCACTTGAATCAATTTTGAAACTTTCAGCATCTGACAATGGATCATCAAAACGTCTGGACCATAGTTCCAGCCACGCTGTATCATAGCTAATCGCAATATCGCTCTTGGCCGATAAAAGCGAGGCAATGACTTCCTTTTGGCAAACGATATCCGAGTAGCTGATAAGGAAGGATGAATTCAATTTATCCAAAACACACATCAAACTGCCCACCATATTGGTCGCGTGCCAGTCTGGATTGTTGATCGTCTGCAGCCCTAAGCGATCAAATTTTTCAGGAAGATAACCAGTGACAACGGACACATCCTCAATCCCGACCTGTTTCATCGCGGCAATCTGCCACTCGACCAGAGCGTTACCATTCAAGGGGACTAATCCTTTTGGCCGGTCATCAGTCAAACCCAAGAGCCGGCTGCCACGACCTGCGGCAAGAACAATGCCTTTGATAGTGTTGTGATTGTTCATTACCAAAATACTCCTTTGGTGGCCAGATCAGTGATAATTGCAGCATCAAACGCCGATGGTCCGCCAGGGCGCTCAGGATGCCACTGGATGCCCAAAAAAGGATTGGATTGATGATAACACCCTTCCAAAACACCATCTGCAGACACTGCGAAGGGCACCAGCGGGCCAGCGGGATCGAGACAACTCAATAAAACACCTTGATTGTGATAGCTGTTCACCTCGATCTGGTCGCATTTGGCTCGGTCGCGGAAGGCGCCGGGCCGCAGATCGATCAAATGGCGACACGCAACATGAGGTCCCGCCACCTCGGTCTGCAAATTTTTGGCAAGTACCGTGCCGGAAAGGGCATTTAATACCTGAAATCCGCGGCAAACAAAAAGGGTAGGAACCTTTTTCCTCTCGGCCGCTGCAACGATGTTTGTTTCTACCAAGTCGCGGGTCGCAGATGTTCCCCAATCGTTTCCATTTGACAAGATTATTAGGTCCGGATCGACGAGATCAAGCCATTGATTGCTGTTGGAGATCCGGTTCGGAATTGGCAAAACCGCTGCCGAGGGAAACAGGGCTTCGAGATAAACTACCCAGTCTTGCGCCAGGGTGTCGCGTGTTTCTGGATAGGTCGAATTTTCAATCTCACGCTGCGTTATGGCAATCCGAGTCACCATCTCAAATATCCTTTATAAACTTGATCTGACCTTCACCACAAAGAAGTTCAATTGATGCATTTTCAGATGCACGACTAAATATCTGTTCTCCACATCCAATCGCAGCTGGCAAATTAAATTCAGCACAACGGATTGCCATATGAGAATTCATCCCCCCAAACTTTGTAACCAGACCTCGAATGGGACGGGAGAAAATCCAGTCAAACCCGGGGTCAGCGCTTTCAATGGCAACGATCTTGTCGTCAATAATTTGTGGATCAGCGCTGGTGCCGGTTACGTTGATGACCGAGCCACTGACATTTTTTCGAGTGACAAAATTGGGGCTGTCAACAGCAAGCGGTACAATACGTAAATCTGACATTTTCGTAATTAGGAAGGGCAGACGTACGGCAGTGGCGATCTGATAGGTGTTGTGTCCTTTTACGCTTTTTTCCCGCAAACTGCTTTCAAGTGATCGTCCGGTTGGAGTGGTGAGACAATCCAATATGTCACGAATATCCAAATGGGACAGTTCTTCCCGACTGAGGCCAAGTTTTCGACCCCATGTCGCGATCAGTTCCAGTGCCATACTCAGGTTCTTTGTAAACACAAACTTGGCATATTCGCGTCCCTGGATGGCCCTTGTCATATAGTCAAACAACTGGGTCACTGAAAAAGTTAGCCCGTGGTCGCGAATCAGCGCCGCAATCTGCGCCCTTTTTTGGGACGAAAGAGTAAAGGCGGCAGGAACACGATGGGCAAGTGCCGAACGGTTGACAGCACTCTCCCCCAAATCTCGCTGGTCGTAACGCAAGGACAGGATATCATAGGTACCCGGCCGCAAATGACCGTATGTTTTCAAAAATGTCTCGGCAGGCAGATTGCCATTTGACAACGCGGACATATCGTTAACAAATTCCGATGCAACGGTTGGCACCGAGCGCTGGAAATCAGCGATATCATCTTTTGAAAAAATGCCAACAGCTACCAGGGATTTAAACAGGCTAGTGGCGATGAATCCATGCCTTGCCAGAATCGAAAATGGCAATGTACCATGTTCAATAGCATCCTCCAGCAAACTCGACAACAGCTCCAGGCTCGCCTCATGCGACTGACCCATCAGCGCTTTGAACCGGCTTGCCAAACCTTCGATTGCTTCGAACTGACTGTCAATTGATGCAAGATCTCCACCCACATGACGATTCGTCTGATTGCGCAAGTGGGTTTCGTAAATGTCCAGCTCCTGCGGGGAAAGGACATCAGGAAACATGGAAGCAACGAGATCCCTGAAATCAAAACTATAACAGGTTGTAGCGACCTCAAATTCTACCTTGTCATGCAAATGACGGTGTTGACGCAGCCTGCTCAGCCAGCCTGCCACGAGTTTGTCACCAATGTTCCCCTCAAGCTCTTCAGGCAAATAGGAATAAAAGCTCTCTTTGACATCGATAAATGGTTGACCTGAAAGGGCGATCATCAAGGGTCTGCCAAGGCGCTCGTGATAACCCATCTTGCGGCGGGCAACCCGCCAGGTGCGGTCGGTAATCAAGTGACGATACAAAGAATAGGCCAGCTGTCGTGGTGCGGTGCCAATCATCTCTGCCGGATTCCAGTCCGGCATATTACCCAGCACAGCGTCCAGCCCAACACCCTCTGCGCCAAGTTTATAGCAATAACGAGCCGCAACATAGTCTTCTGCACGCTGCGTGGCATCATAGACTTGAAGGGACAGGCTACGATTCCAGTTCGAATGTGTGGTAATGCGCCTAACCTGAAACAGAATAACTTTATTATCGTGATCTACTGCAAATTCGATATCAACGAAATTGTCGGAAAGAACCGCTTCTATTTCCTCAATGGCCGCAAAAAGCACCCTGAACCGGCTAGATTCGATGTCTTTCACTGCACGGCGAAGGACAAACAATGTACGATTATTGTAGTTGCCGGATGTAATTGAATCTGTTGTGCCGCTTTCATCGTCATAGTTGACGACGTAATAGGGCGCGCCTGTATTCATGTCATGAGTGAAGACAACACCACTCATTGCCACGTCGCTGATCATTTCCTGTATCAACACCTGGTTATTTCTGCTGGCTTCACCGGTATCCGATATTTGACCATAACTGGCGATTACCGAACCAACGGCAGCCTCGATATCTTTGGGTTTGTTGCCGGGGACGTTGGCAATGGACAAAAACGCACCCGCCATGGCCGTTTCACCGCCATCTTCCATCGCACTTGAAGATCGTACAATAAGCGTCTTGTCGTCAAAGGTTTGTTGAATTTTTGTGAGTATATCGATGCGTTCAAATAGCCAGTCTGCAATTGAAAAACTAAATGAAAGAGGAATAGTGCAATTAACGATTAAGGGACGCAAGCGCTCAAGTGTTTCTGCTTTCGTACCAAATTTAAATGCGTTACTAAACAATGGAATTCTCAATCAAAGGTGTTCTCGCGCGGCCAACGCTCAACCGGCAAATTCTATAAAGTGCGCACGATAATCGTTCCTTTTCAGCGCGCCAGCTATATCGAAATACAGCCAACAAAGCCAGCATAATTACATTTTCTGGTCCAAATCTTTTCCGGTATCCGAGTGATTAAAGTTCGGAAGAATATCATTAAACAAATCAACAATATCCTGCTTATTCCACTCCTTTGCGGCACGCATTTTCGCCAGCTCAGCGAGAAACCTTTCGAGTTGATCATCACAAAACGACATTTCGCTTTTAATAATTCCGATATTGTGAAACCGATCCATATCCAGTTTCTCATTTTTGGTAAAAAACTCTTCGAAATCTTTTTCGCCGGTTGTATCGCTGCCAAAGAAACAGCACGGCCACTTTTTTTGAGGAACCAGTTCATCGATACGCTTTCGCGCTTCATCCTCGCTATCACATTCAAACGGCTCGTAGCCAAGCGAATGCAGATATCTTACTGAAATAGACGAAAATGTCTCGAGATTGAGTGCTTCACTGAGTTTTGGAAAAAACACATCACGGTTTTCGCCCAGCAGGCACGACATCAGGCATAATTCTCCTGATTCACGAGCTGTGACAAAATAGCGCCGGATATCATTTGGTGCTGCAATCGGTTGACGTTTGGCTATTCGCTGGTTGAACCCGTGCAGAAGCGATCCATCTGAAAATGCAACATTTGCAAAGCGCGCGGTAGATATCGGCAGCTTTTGACTGCGTTGCATTAAGAACATTTCCATAATGCGTTTGCTGGCCCCCATCATATTGACAGGATTGGCTGCCTTATCGGTCGACACACAAAACAGCTTTTTTGTCTTGGAACTCTCCGCCAGATCGATGGTCTTCAAGGTGTTGAAAATATTGACCCCGATCATCCGCATCAAGGTAAATGGATCTTTTTCACTACGCACATGTTTTAGGGCAGAGAGATTCAAAATATAATCGTACGGGTCTTGGCTGGCCACCATCACCTCATACTCCAGTCCGCCACAGTCCAATGCAAATGTTTTGAAGTCGCCGTCAATGTATCCTAGCGAACTGCGTAAATCGCGCACCAGTTCTACCAGGTTATTCTCGCTGATATCGACAACATGGAGCGCCTTGGGGTTTCGCTTGAAAATCTCTTTTGTGACAGCCTGGCCTATTGAGCCAGCTCCACCCACCACCAGAAAACGACTCTGGTGAACGATTTCCAACAATTCGGGGTCAAATGTCTGAATATCATCGCTGAATAGATGATCCTGTCGACCAATAAGTGAAAGCACGAGTGCTTCGTTTATCATTGTTAACTCCAATTAACTGTATGCAATTGGCCCCAACTGACCGGGGCAGCACCGTTTCGTTGTTACTATCGCTGGCTTTTTCGGTGCGCCAGACAAACATCGTCAAAAAATTGCTCGAGCGCGGATATCAAATTGGCACGATTGTATTCTTTGCATGAATAAGCCTGCCCTGATTTGCCCATAGCCTCCCGATCTTTCTTGGGCAGTTCATACATCCTGTGAACATTTTTCGCCAACCCTTCGGCGTCTCCGGCAGGGGATGCGTATCCCGCCCCCGAGGTCTCAATAACCTCAGCTCCTTCGCCATTTAACATTCCGATTATCGGTCGTCCAGCGGCCAAATATGACTGAATTTTTCCCGGCACGGTCAAAGAAAATATGCGCTCATCTTTCAGCGTCACAAGCATGAGGTCGGCCCGGGCAAAATAGTGTGGCATCTCTTCCAATGGCCGGCGACCGAGCAAGGTCACCACTTCGCTCAAGCCGCGACGCTTAACCTGCGTAGCCAGCAACTCAAAATTCCGGCCACTGCCAACAATTATCCAGCGGATTATTGGGTGCGATTTCAAGCGCTCGGCAGCATCGAGGATTGCTGGAAAATCCTGTGACTCTCCGATATTCCCGGCAAACATGACCTCGAAGACCTTTTTATCGGCCGCAGGCTTGTCGATTTCAACCTGGTGAGACTGGAATATGGTTTCGGCCCAGCTTGGGTAGTACTCCACCCGGGTCCCGGTCTTGCTGCCAATTTCTTTGGTGATGCTTCTGGATTGGCCCAAAATCAGGTCACAGCGAGCGTAAATAAACCGAACCAATTTTGCAATTAGGTTCAGAATCGATTTGTTTCGGACAACACCGGTAGCCAACAGCGATTCTGGCCACAAATCCAATACCCACATTACCATCGGCTTTTTTCGCAGTACCTTCATAACGATTGCGGGAATAGCGATGGTAATGGGAGAAAGTTGGACGGTGAAAATTACGTCGAAATCAAATTTTGCAAGCTTGAAAGGGCCGAGGATACTGCCGAGGATGAAATAGCTCGCATAGTTTGATATCAGCGATAATGCTCCTGTTCCGCGAGCAACAATGGGAAGGCGTATTATTCGAGCTCCCATGTAATTCTCATATTTTTCGGGGTTGCTCTTGTAGTCAGGGTCGATTTTTCCCGACGGATAATTTGGTCGACCGGTAAGAACCCAAACTTCGTTCCCCCGAGCAACAAGCTCTTCGACAAGATCATTTATCCTGAAATTTTCTGGCCAGAAATATTGGCTGACAACCAAAATTCGCATTCAATTACGCTCCGGGTACCGCAGATTCCTAACTTGATGGGTCAATCTGCTTCCAGGTGTTTTGCATCACATAATCACGGTAGCTGTGTATTATGCGCACAACTTTGTCCGAAACATTTGGCATGCCGTAGTCTGCAACAGGCCGAATTGTTCGTTCCCGCGCACGCAATTGCGTATCCAGAATGCTTATCGCCTGCTTTATGCGTTCCTTGTTCAACCCAACCATCATCACCGCGGTTTCTTCCATCGCTTCGGGTCGTTCGTGCGCTTCGCGTAAATTTAGGGCTGGAAAATTCAGAATTGATGATTCTTCACTGATTGTTCCACTGTCGGACAAAACAGCCTTTGAGCTCATTTGCAGCTTGTTATAGTCGATAAAACCCAGTGGTTTCAGCAACTGAACATTCTCGTGCAGGTCAAGGTTGGATGCATCTATCCGTTTTCGCGTTCTTGGGTGTGTGGACACGATAATAGGCAGGTTGAACTCAATGGCCAGGTGATTCAAGACGCTAATCAGACGATGAAAATTGCGATCTGGGGCGATATTTTCTTCACGATGTGCGCTAACGACAAAATACCGTGCCTCTGTCAATCCAAGGCGGGTCAAAATATCCGAGGCATCTATCTTCGATTGATAATACCCCAGAACCTCGTACATTGGGCTGCCCGTTTTGATAACCATATCCGGATTCAGACCTTCGCGAAGCAAGTATTCGCGGGCAATTGTGCTATACGTCAAATTGATATCTGCTGTATGATCAACAATGCGGCGATTGATTTCCTCCGGCACCCGCATATCAAAACAACGATTGCCGGCCTCCATGTGAAATATCGGAATTTTTCGCCGCTTTGCTGGTATAACGGCCATGCAACTGTTGGTATCTCCCAGGACCAGTAATGCTTCGGGTTGAATCTTATCCAGGATTTTGTCTACAGCAATGATTACCTTGCCAATGGTCTCTGCTCCGGTTTCCCCGGCCGCATCAAGGAAATGGTCGGGTAAGCTCAATCCCAAATCCCGGTAAAATATTTCATTCAGTTCATAATCATAGTTTTGACCGGTGTGTACAAGCGTATGATCACAGTGCTGATCAAGTTTTTCAACCACACGGGACAGTCTGATAATTTCCGGGCGCGTTCCAACGACCGTTACGACTTTTAGCTTTGCCATTTTAGACCTTGCACGCAAACGTATCGGGCTTATCTGGGTCATAAATTTCATTGGCCCATAGCATAACGATCAATTCGTCCTTGCCGATATTAGTGACATCATGGGTCCAGCCAGGGACCGTTTCAACAATCTGACTTTTTCCTCCGGTTGTAACAACGTTAAACATTTCATTGGTAACCATATTGCGAAATCTGAATCGGGCGGCTCCCTTTATCACCAAAAATTTCTCGGTTTTGGTGTGATGATAGTGCCCTCCCCGAGTTACACCTGGATAGGCGGTAAAAAATGAAAACTGCCCACTATCCCGAGTTTTCAACATTTCTACAAAAGACCCTCGGTCGTCCTTGTGACATTTCAGGTCATAGGTAAATGCATCGACCGGCAGATTACTTGTATAAGTCGCATACAATGCCCGCAGAAAGTCTGTACCCACCGCTTGTGTAATATGTGTGTTTCTGCTGTCTTTGAAGCAATGTAGATAGTCTGCCAGGTGACCTACGGTAGTTTGATAAACTGGCTCTATTGTGTGATGTCCATTTCGCCTGTTTTCATGGTGCGCAAGATCAACAAATCCGGCGCATAGATCGTCAATGTAGACCAGCGACAAATCTGCATCAGGATTGTCAATTCGAATTGGTCGCCCGCGAGCGATATTATAACAAAATGTTGCAACGGCGGAATTGTAGTTTGGCCGGCACCATTTGCCAAAGACATTTGGCAAGCGAAAGATAACGGCTTTTGCTCCGGTTTCATCGCTATATTTTTCCAGCGTCTGTTCTGCCTTACGCTTGCTGGTGCCGTAAGGATTATCAAGTTCAGCCTGGGTGGAGGATGTGTAGACCACATCTGGCGGTGTTGCTATACTGCTCATTGCACCGCACAGGGTCTCGGTAAAATTCAGATTTCCTGTCTCGAATTCACCTTCGGAATCTGGACGATTCACGCCGGCTAGATGAAATACCAGATCGATACCACTTAGACTATTTGCAAGGGCCAATTGTGACTGGTCGTGTGGAAGGACGATGATGTCCTCAATCCCTGACGCTTTTAGGTGAAAAATCAGTGATTTTCCTATAAAACCGGAGGCTCCCGTTATTCCAATTCTCATGCCCGATCCGCCTGTTCACCGGTCTCATTTAGCAAATCAGTGATGAAATCCAGTTTCAAAAGCAAGTCTTGCATGCGCTGAACATCCAGTCGATCTGTGTTGTGAGAATTATAATCCTCGTACCGGGATATTTGTTGCTCGCCAATGTCAAAAAATTTGCCATAATTCAAGTCACGGTCATCAGGCACTACCCGATAATAGTTTTCCAAAACTTCGGATTTTGCGCGTTCCTCGCGGCTCAGCAACACCTCAAACAGTTTTTCACCGTGGCGTGTACCAATTTCGCGATACGGATGATCTGGTTTTCCAAATAGATTTGCGATGGCTTTTGTCAGGGTTTTCAGGGTTGCTGCGGGAGATTTTTGAACGAAAATGTCTCCATTTCGGCCATTTTCAAATGCGAATAGGACCAATTCAACCGCATCTTCCAGGGTCATCATAAACCGGGTCATATTCGGATCGGTCACCGTGAAGGGCTTATTGTCAAGAATTTGCTCCACAAACAACGGTATCACCGACCCGCGCGAAGCCATGACGTTTCCATAGCGCGTGCCGCAAATTACAGTTTCATTTGCGTTGCGTGAGGAAGCCACCATCACCTTTTCCATCATGGCTTTCGAGATGCCCATGGCATTAATGGGATACACGGCCTTATCGGTACTCAGGCAGATAACACGTTTTACATTGGCCGCTATTGCAGCATCAATAACATTTTCTGTGCCAATAACATTGGTTTTTACAGCTTCCATTGGATAGAATTCGCATGATGGAACCTGTTTTAACGCAGCCGCATGAAACACATAGTCAACCCTGTTCATTGTCTTGCGGACTGCAGAACGGGAACGCACATCACCAATGATAAACTTCAGCTTATCATTATTATAATTCCGGCGCATATCATCCTGTTTTTTTTCATCACGACTGAACACGCGAATTTCCCGGATATCCGACTCAAGAAATCGCTTTAGCACAGCATTCCCAAATGATCCGGTCCCACCGGTTATCAAAAGAACGCAACCTTTAAACATCAGTGTCCATCCCTTGGTTAGTTTGAATTAATGGTTTGATTTCTAACGTTTTATTCGCATCAATTTATAGGCAAGAAGCAGCACAGCAACAATAACGGAAAATTTAATCAGTGGCCACAAGGGGACCAACATTGTCGCTCTCGGTGACAAAATCAGGTGCATGAAAATATAAGGATTTAGAAAATAGATCATGCGATAATTGTAACAATATGAAAATACCTTCGTATAGAATATCGCCCACCCGATGATGATCGCCGCCATCCATACCGGACCAAACTGCACTGCCTCCGCAGCGAAATTTGAACCCATTCCGGCACCAGACAAATAGGCGTCCAAATTCAAACTACTGCTAAGGATGTGATCAAGGCTACCTCGTAATAACGGGGTATTGACAGAATGACCAGTGAGCTGTGACCCATAGAGCATGTATTTGTACGGAAATGTGACCGGACTGAGAAGAAAAACACCATCGAATTCGATATCGGCGATATTGTCAATATAGACAGCCAGCGTGTGCTGTGCCTTGCTCAGTGCAGTGATCATAAATCGAAACAATAATGAGAAATCCACCGCTTGCTCTGCTCGACTCAACTGCATTACGAACAGAAAAACAATTGTAAAAATACCGAATATTGCTTTCTTGGAGAGAGATATTTTTGCCGGAAAGTGGAAATTATAATACCAGTACAAGAATACAGCAGGAACAATCAGCGATGATCTCGCTCCCTTTACTGCATCTACGCCTGCAACCATTAGAAACAGAATTGCGACAACTATAAATTTCTTCTTGTTGAGAACCGATGCAAACAGGGTAAAAAACGCAACTCTGTTGAGGTTGGAAATGATCCCGATGAACGGTATTGGTGATTTAAGTTTCTCATATTCTGCGGTGTATATGAAGCCGTATCCGTATACGCGTATAACATTCAATTCGAATAATAAGTTTGCCAATACAAAAGGCAACGTGAGAATCATCAAAAATTGACCAAATTGATACAACCCAACATTTTGGGAAAAACTGGTCGATGCAGGTGGTTTGGGAATATACGCCGCCAAAGCCGCAACCATGGAGATACATAGTCCACTGATAATATATGAACGGTAGATGGCGTCGTCGCTGATGAAGTTTGTGAATGTCGTTTGATAGTCAACGAAGTCGCGGCTAAAGGGCAGAAATATCAGACCGAAAAAAGTTCCGAATTGAAAGAACATAAAAAAAAGTGCCACGAACCACAAATACCACGATCGCAAATTGTGACCCGTTGACAGGACATAAGTCAGCGCGGCAATAGCTGCAAAGCACGAATACAGGGCGGCCCATACCAGCGAATATTGGTCAAGATAATATAGGGCGTAGCCGAGAACAATATTCATCAAAATAATCGGCGATATCAAATACCTCAAAGAGAACATCGACTGTTTGGTTAGAAGAATTTTCATGAAGTCTCGCTGATTGCGCCAACTAGCAATAATTAATCCCGAGGGAAGCAAATATTGACCCATGTGATGGTGGAAAAATCGTTTGCTGACGCGGCGCAATACGCGCCTGGCCGGCCACATGCAGATTGGAACAATGCCAGCAGGCGATTTTTCACCACCGAAGGCCGGATTTCCAAGGGGTTTGAACGTTGTTGCACTTGACGATTAAATCTACCCCCGTGGTACCGGTACCAGGTCGCCGATCGCGCCTCGCCAAATCCCGTCGAAGCTCTGGTCAAATGAGTCAATATTAATTTCCCTAGGTATAACCACGTCGATTGCCTACTGTTGTCAATCCACTAGTGGTTCTGTACCAACATTTGCATCCCGTTGCAGCACCCATATTTGCAAATGTTGGAATCAAAAGAACCACTAGCAAGATATTGAATCTAGCGGAATTTTTGAATTTGACATTTGAAAATGAATAAAGCTGCATGTGGGTACCAAATGTCAAATTCAATCCACTAGTGGTTCTGTACCAACATTTGCATCCCGTTGCAGCACCCATATTTGCAAATGTTGGAATCAAAAGAACCACTAGCAAGATATTGAATCTAGTGGAATTTTCGAATTTGACATTTGAAAATGAACGAAGCTGCATGTGGGTATCAAATGTCAAATTCATTCCACTAGATGTCAATTTTGTCTTTGTGTCTTTATGCAGACTTGCAACGCCCTATTGCCCTTTCCACCCAATGAACTCGATCAGTCAATTATATCCATTTGTATAATGTTACATTTTTTGGCGAGTTATTCACGATAAAATTCTCTCGTTCTTGAGCCTCTTTACGAGCATCTCCAACTTGATATGCGGCGTGAAACTCTACGAAAAAAACCATTTTCCTGAATAATTTTTCTTTGTTTTTCCAAAGATATTCCAGTACATCTAACTCAGCAGTTTCTATATCCATTTTTAAGAAGATATTTTCATATTTCTCTTGAATTTCGACCAAGTACTCCAGAAAATCTACACTTTCGACTTCTAGAGCGCTACTCTCGTCAGATGCATAGTACATCGTATTATGCTCTTTGACGACCGAACCACCGAGGGTTGTTTGATCGCCGCTTTCTTCAATTCCATAAAAACTCAAAGTCTCTTTTTTTATCCAGGCTGCGTTTTGAAAAACCTCAAATCCATTCTCCACAAAGAACTCTTTTATTACTTTTTTTAGCTCATCAATACAATACGGATTGGGCTCGAAGAAGTGATAGGTAAAATCTTTCGTAGGGAAAATACGTGAAAAATACTTGAATCCATCACCAGTATTAGCTCCGCAATCAATAAATATAGAGTTCTGTTTGTTGTATTTTCTTCCATACACATACCTAAATGGCAACAGAATTTTATATAATTTTGGAAGTAAAGCGTTTTCTATTCTTTTTATGGCATTTTTCTTGTTATCAAAAATCAAATCCTTAACAACACCAAGTTTATTTATTATCATATCACGATCTTTCCAATTATTAACTCAACAAATGTTAGTCTGTCTATGTTGCAAGCTGATAGTCATTGTTTTTATGCAATCGATTTGAAAATTTCCTGTGCGGTATTTATTTGGTTTTCTTTGGAAAAAATTTGTTCGTACTTTACACGTGCAATATTCCCCAATTGCTGCGCATATGAGTGATCAGATAAAAGGTGCATAACATGCTCCGCCATTTTTGTACCATCATCACTATCGCAAAGCATTCCATTTACGCCATGCTCAATCATCTCTGGAACACCCGACACATTTGTTGCGACAATTGTTTTACCCAGAGCCATATATTCTGCCACCGTCCTTGGAAAGGCTTCTGCACGGCTTGTGAACAGGCAAATATCGGCAGCAGCAACATATTTGAGCGCCTGGTCACTGTGTCCATGAAACCTGAAACTCGAACTAACGGCTGAGGCCTTGATTTTTTTGACTATATCTTCTCCTCCCCAGCTGTTGGATATCCCGCCGACAACATGGATTACAAAAGGAGGTAATTCGCCTTTTTGCAGCTGCTCAGCCATCTCAACTAACATGCCCTGACCTTTACGCGTTTGAACAGAACCTACTGCCACAAGATTGATCATTGTCGGGTCGAAGCCTAATTCACTTGCATGGGTCTCTTTATCATTTTCCAATAGTTTCTTGACTTGAAGTTCATCAATCGAGTTGGGAAGATAGAACGCACGAATTGACGACGGCAGCATTGGCATCCATCGTTCCATCCCGATCCGCGAGACAAAGATCAAACAATTGAATTTTCTCAAAAAATCGGCGGCCTCTTCTACGGCTACCTCGGGATTGCTTTCGTGGCTTTGCCAAACAAATGATTCAGGATTTCCACGAACAATGCAGACCTTGATAAAATCGGGGTGGTCATCGATGATGGATTGCTCAAAAATCGGAGACCACGAATTAACGAACAGAATATTCTTTTTATCATCTTCATAGTGTGACGACAGAGCAAATGTCCTGGTTCGCCGCAGATTATTAAGAATGATGAGGAAAGACTTCACTCGCCGAAGAACCGAACCGCGCTGCGGGTTGTAAACCCTTCGCGCAAGATAGAACCCACCGATGGGAGACATTGTATGTCCATAGAACGCGTCACCCGGTGTATGCAGCGCAGTATTGCTGAACACGGTGACACTGTCATAGTATGAACGCATAATTTGCAGGAAATCAAGGCCAGAAAGAGAAGAGCCTCCATTGCTCTTTACATTTAGACTCTCTGAAATATAAAGTATCATTTGTTATTCCTCTTGGGGCTGGGTTCTCTTGAAAACGGTTAAAAGAATTAGCCCAAATGACATGGAGATGACCACACTGATAGACAAACTCGTTCCCACGGAAGGCAGCAGAGTTATTAAACCGACAAAGGTAGCCAGAATACTCAGATTTACAAACACCACAGAGTTGACATTATCTCTCGGTAAATAGTCAGCAAATACCATATAATTGTAGCCGGTGTGAAGAACAACAAATGCGGTTAGAATGCAAAATTCCCGCGTCATTTCTGGGGTTATCTCCGCGTTCACAAATATCCAGAAAATTAGATCACGAAAGAGAATAAACACCAAAGCCGCGCCGACTGCCAACAGGAGCTTGTAGGCGAGAATTTTTCGACGGAGAGTTTGCGAGCTGCCATGTGCGATGAAATAGGGGAAAAAAACAACAAAACTGGACGTTATGAATGTCGTTGCCATATTTATTACGCGAAAAAATATTGAATAGAGCGCCACTGTTTCATAAGGTGAAAATCGCTCAATTATTATCAGCGAGATTTGCGGCAGTGTATTGTAGGTTGCGTTGAATGGTAAATAAGACCGGATTGATTTTGCTACACGAGTTATTTCGTCGATGGTTGAATTTTCGAGCAAATTTGTTCGTAATATGTATGCGAAATTAATACAGTGTTCAACAATAAGGGTAGCAATAGCGATGTAAATGAAAACCCCGAAATCGGTGGGCTTTCGAATCAAGAATACCACGATCGAAATATAAACCAGCCGCACGCATAGCCGTCTGTACATGATAAATTTGTTTAACAATTTTGCCTGAAAATAATATTCAAATGCAAAAACACTTGTGAAAATCTGAACATAAGCAACGAGAGCAATAGTCTTGATATCCGGAACATAAATGGCGAAATAGGTGTAATAAAAAGGAAAAATAACTGTCGCGATGCCAGCATAGACTACCAAAGCCGCCATCAGCGTCACACCGGTTTTTTGTGTGTTTTCTGAAATACGTTTTACCAGCCAGAAATGCGGAGAAGCCACCAGAAATTGAACCAGACTAATTGAGGCAGTGACCAAATACCATTTTCCCAGATCTTCCAGTGCCAGAACGCGCACAAGATAGATGCTAAGAAACACTGGAAAGCCAATGTTTACAAACTGGTTGATGAAATTGTACGCAAGGCTGGAGCCCAGTACACTGCCGAAAACCCTACGAAGCATGTCTGTCGAGCCAGTCAGACAGGACGTGCAAACGATATTGACCCTGATCGGTTTTCGAAAATGCTTGTTTTGAAGGGCATTCAAGCTGTTTTGCCGCCGTTGCCCCCGGCACAATGCCCCCAAGAGCCGCATTCAGAGCCACCTCACCTGAAGCAAAGAAACCCCGTTTTTCAAATGAAAAATTGCTTCCCAATCTTGTCTCCAACCGATTGACAATATGAGATTTCGAACCCCGCTTCAGGCTCTCTTCGGTGCAAGAAAAGACATAGTCCTGTACCTCCAAACTTAAAAAGGGTGATCGCAGTTCAATCGAGTGACACATCGAGGCCCGGTCAGATTTCGTCAACAAATATTGGGCTAAATCATTTTGATAAGCATGCATATAAAGAGCGGTCAAATCATCCACTTGCAGGGCTTTAGCAGGAGTAAGACCATCCAGCTTCCAGTCGCTGCCGCGCAGGAAAACATCGATCATCAATCTGTCGGCAGGGGTAAGCTGGCACATCCGGTTTGTACCTCCCCTCCACAGTTTCTTGACAAGTGCAGGTGCCGTACTGAGCAATCGAGCACCCGTCTTTGCCAAATCGCTGCCAAAAGGAAGTGCACCTCGTTTCTTCAAGTAATTCCGGTAATTGTCATAGGAAAGGAAGAGTTCGTCCGCCCCATCACCTGTTAAAAGAACCCGAAGATCGTCTTCGATATGTGATAGGAGCTCAACCAGCATCGGATAGGCAGCATCAGAAATCGGTTCATCCATTGATGCGATACTATTTTTGTATACTAAGGCCAGATCCTGCGCCTGCACAGTATGGATCCTGTGTTCCAGTCCAAGTTGTTTGGTGACTTCGCGGGCACGATCGGTTTCAACATGACTGCCAAAACCGTACTCTATTGTTATACAAGGCAGATCATGATTTAATTCTTGCTTGATAAGAGCCGCAATATAGCTGCTATCAATACCGCCAGATAACAACAGGCCATTCTTGGCATCCGACATTAACCGCCGTTCCAGTGCCGTTAAAACAAGACCTTCAAACACGTCAATATCAAATGTTGTTTCCCGGGGCTGATCGATATATCCGAGATAGGTACGTGAAGTACGGCTATCGATCTGCATCGAGGCAATATCAAGCAACAGAACTTCACCGGGTTCCAGCCGGCTAACCCCACGCCATACAACATTGTTTGCAGGACAATATCCATCCCGGATAAATCCGGCGAAAAACTGTGGGTTCAAGGTGAGCGAATCATCGGTTAAAGCATTCAAGGCATCTGCGGTTGAGGCGAAATAAAATTTGCCGTCATCCAACAGGTAGTAAAGTGGTTTTTCACCAAAGTGATCCCGGCTCAGGATCAGCTGACCGGAATTTTCATCAATAATTGCAACCGCCCACATTCCGTCAAAACGTGCAAAACAGTCAACCCCCCAGCACCGATAGGCATTGATCAGCACCTCGGTATCTGAGGTCGTGTGAAACTCATATCCCAATTTTGTCAAAGTCTGGCGCAACTCAACAAAATTATATATTTCGCCATTATACACCACGTGCACATCGGCTTTTGACATCGGTTGATCTGCCAGAGCGCTCAGATCGACTATCCGCAACCGGCGATGCCCTAACAGGCACTGGGTTCCGGCAATATCATACAGGCCGGATTTACTGGCATCCGGCCCTCTGTAGTGGAGCCTCTTTGAGGCTGCATCCCAAACACGTTCCGCAAACAAGGTCGATGGTGGATTCAGTATTCCTGCAATCCCGCACATTTACTCACCTTTCAGCCTTTTGCCCAGGGACCGGTGCAACGCATCCAATGCAGATTTCCTCTGTATATCTAGATTGAAATTGCAGGTAAATACCTCGCAGGCCGGCTGTTGCAACAATTCAGCATCAAGACTTGATCCATAGGTCAAAACAAATTCCGTCCTGGGTACCTGCTCTGTATCAGCATTCACCTGAATGTCCAATTGCTCAAAGAGCGGCAGGCAACTTTCGATGCTTTCGCGAGGATGGGGTCGAAACACTATCTGAATTTCCTTCTGAAACAATTTCCGCAGCGTTTTGATTTCCAGCAACAACCAATCGCGCAATCTCGGATTACCCAAAACAAGTACCGCCGGCTCACTGCCATCCAGGTTAAAGAACTGCATATTGATTTCTATGGAAACAATTTTTGGTAACCGCTCAAATACATCCCTTGCAAAAACCGACCTGTCAGACTCCATAGCCAAAAACAAGGTCCACTTCTTGCGTAGCTTTTGTGGCGGTGTAAAGGTTATTTTTAGTCCTGTTTTTTTGCTCACATCAACAAGTGCGCCATGCTGGACCATTTTACGATCATCGCACGAAAGATTATCGACCAGAATCGCCCAGCGATCATAGTGATTTGACACCCAAACGGATTTGGGATGGCGATTGTCGAGCACAAGAAAAACCAAATACCACTGAAAGGCGTTATAGGTGTAAAAAAAGAATGGCCGATCGCGTTTGCTGAACAAAAAGCGGATCGCGGCGGAATAAGTTAACAGGCACGCCTTGACTATATCACGCCCGCGCACGAAATCGAAAAAACAATACGATTGTTGTAATTGCGTCGCGACATTCCTTTTCCGCCAGGGAAACTGAATATTGATTTCCGGAGCAATGTGTTGATCTGCGACAAATTTAAGATTCACCGGTGAAGACAGGTTCAAATAAAGGTTCTGGCCTTTGAGACTAACCGGTGATTGTCTTCCCGGCCGCCAACACCGCATCGTGCGAAAAATCAATATTGGCAAAATCAATAGAAACCAGACTGGAGTCCCCAAATAGATTAGCATTTTGAATTTTTGTGCATGAGCGACGCTTCTATCTCCCAACATTGCATTATTCGGAATCCAGCCCGCAGATTCATCGTGGCCGACGTGAAAACCCCAAAATTGTGTGAGCCTGAATTCGTTGTCGATTGCTGCGCGATAGGCTTGAAACAAGAGAGTACCGGTAAAAATAGAACTTATATAATTGACCAACGAACCGCACGCTTGTGCCATGTGCGACGCAGGCAGAATACGGCAACTAATTCAATGGGAGATATTTTCAATTTTCGCAAGGTCGCTGAGCATAATACGAAATTCCGAGGGCAAAGTCAAAGCAGGAACTTGACGTACACGGCGATCGCTTGAAAGAAAGTTTATCCGCATGGCGCCCGAATGGAGGGATTTTTGAAGAAAAATCTCGGGAATTCGGGTCAGCCTTGAGCATTGCTCATGTGAGGACGGTGATTGAGGCGCAAAAAGCGCCGCAAAGAAGCGCCTGCAGCGGAGCAAACTAACAAAATACGTGCAAATCGCTTTCAAGCGATTGCCGTGAGGTGAAATCGCAAACCCACAGCTGGTTTGGCGAGGTTGGCGTGAACTTGCGGTTCACCTTGTCATCCGGGCAGGGCTGTGACGCATCCGGATTGGTCGTGATCACCTTCTTGCCCCGCACAACGCCCTGTATTGCCATTGTGTTCATCAATCTCTCCACCGTGCAGCGTGCGATATCCGTTCCTTCGCGGCCAAGCTGATGCCAGACCTTGCGGGCGCCATAGCGCTTGCCGCTTTGTTCATGGACGCGCTCGATTTCCGCGCTGTCACAGGCATCGCTTTTGGTGCGAACTGAGGCCTGGGATCGCAGCGTATCATGGGAACAGCCAAGCTTGGACGCTATCGCCTTGTAGGCCGCGTTGTCGCTTTGATAATCAGCACGGTTTTCTTTGAACAGCCGAACACCGCGAACGCGGAATTCAGCCGTGTAGGTCGGGGTATGTTTTTTCTGTGTCACAGGTTCACCTTTATGAGAGTTTTACTCTCCGGTAAACCCGGGGCGGTTCACTTCCGCCTGTGCCATTCCCGCAAGCCTTTCGTGGTGGCTTATCCTGGCGAGGCCCGGGAAATGGTGCTGGATGCTTTTGTGCGGGCGTTGGCGTTTTATGACGGGGTGCCGCGCCGGGTCATCATCGATAATCCCAAAACAATGGTGAGCTATGTGTCGCGCTCAAAGATGCGGGTATTCCATCCCATGGCAATCGCTTGAAAGCGATTTGCACGTATTTTGTTAGTTTGCTCCGCTGCGGGCGGTTCTTTGTGGCGCTTTCAGCGCCTCAATCACCGTCCTCACATGAGCAATGCTCAAGGCTGACCCGAATTCCCGAGATTTTTCTTTGAAAAAATCCCTCCATTCGGGCGCCATGCGGATAAACTTTCTTTCAAGCGATCGCCGTGGGGTGCGCTCCACCTGCCTCATTCAATATGACAGTAATCGTTACAGTGTTCCGGCTCGCTATGCAGGCTGACATATATCTCTGCGAGCCTATGCAGGCAAGATTGTTCTGGTCATTGATCATGTTTCCGTCTCCTGTCAGGGGCTCTATGAAATTCGTGACAAGTTGGACAGGCTCGGGTTGGCCTGTCGTGTAAACGTCATTCCAGCAATTTTCCTGTGGCAGCTGTTTGTCTATGACCCGTCCGGTATTCTGCTCGAACTGACGTTTTCTCAGCATGCAGAAGATGCCGCGCCGCCGGAATATACCGAAGCGCAGCGCTATAAACCCGCAGAGCGCTTTTTCGGACCCGGTTCTTACCAGAAATTTGGCTGCTGACCGGCGATCTCCAGGCGGCAAGTTGATTGCTGACAGGTTTGCTGCGGCAAATTGACAAATTCGGAGGCGAGACGGGCAACCGACGTCAGGATGAAATCCACCTCTTCGTCGCTCATCAGCACGCTCAGATTAAGCCTTACAAAGCCCGGTTTATTGGTTTCGTCACCGGCAAGAATCTGTCGGCGCAAGGCGTTGGACCAAGCGTGATCGATGTTAAGCAGGCGATGCACATAGGGCCCGGCACAGGCACAACCACCTCTGGCCTGAATGCCGTATTGGTCGCTAAGCGCACGGGTGAATTGCTGGTAGTCGAAGGGTTGGCCATCTTCGCACCGTAATATGAACGAGAAAATCGGCAGCCGATCGGATCTCTCACCACCGAGCAAGACGATTTCCGGCGTCTTGTGCCAGATGTCGAGCGCCTTGTTGGTAAGTTCCTGGTTGCGGCGGGTGATGAAATCCTGTCTCAACGCGTCCTTGATTATCATCACCAGACAGGCCCTGATATCGCCGATGATGTTGGGCGTGCCACCTTCCTCGCGATCTTCGATGCGCTCGATATAGTCATGAACGCTGTCATTGACGAAGGCTACAGTACCACCGCCCGGAAAGCTTGGTGTGGTGGTCGCCACCGCATCGCGGCGCACAATCAAAACACCGGAGGCACCCGGACCACCGAGGTATTTGTGCGGCGACAGCGCAATCGCATCAATGGCGGTGTCGTTCGGATTAAGTTCAATCGGCAGATAGGGTCCGCCACCGGCATAGTCCCAGACAATTTTGCCACCTGCCGCCTTGACCATACGGGTTATTTCAGCGACATCGCTGAGAATACCGGTGACATTGGAGGCGGCCGAAAACGCGCCGACAACCAGGCCTCCCTCAGCAGTGTCGCGAAAAACCTCGTCCAGCACCTGCTGCAGGTGGACAGGATCAGGTCCACCTTGTTCGGCTTCGCCAATCTCGATAACCCGGGCACCGCTTTCCCGCCATGGCAACAGGTTTGAATGATGTTCATAGGGCCCGACAAGCACATATACCGGCTGGCCGAGAGCAAGTGCGTTACGAATACCAAGCAAGTGCACCAGCTTGTTCAGCGCCATGGTGGCACCCGACCCGGCAAAGACCACGGCATGGTCGTGTGAATTGCCGCCGCATTTCTCGACAATGATTTGCCGCGCTTCTTCGCGCATCCGCGTCATATGCGCGCCGCAAAACGAAGCCTCGGTGTGGCTGTTGGCGTAGTACGGCAGGATATTGCGGTAGACAAAACTTTCGACCTGCTCAAGCGCCCGACCGGAGGCGACATAGTCGGCATAGATCAGTTTTTTGGCGCCAAAAGGCCCGCTGATCTCCACGTCCTTGCCGATCAACCCGGATTTCACATAGCCAACCGGATCGAAACGGTTGCACAGGTTTTGCTCGAATTCTTCAAGCGCGCCTGGTGAGTGAATGGCCATTTTTTGCTGCTGGAGCATGTTAATATTCCTCTAAAACACTGCAAGTGCATTCGAAGCACGCGATTTGATGGATTGCCCATGCCGATTAGTTGTCAAATTGCAGGCCGCTGTTCGCAACACGGCCTGTAACGCTCAAATTATGGCCATTTGAGTGGGAGATCATTAGGAGAATTAGTTGTATTTACAAAATTTTTGGGTCATATGATCGATATATGATCAAAATAGACAAAATTGATAGAAGAATACTTAGTTGCCTGCAACGCGATGGCAATCTCTCCCAGCGTGAGATTGCCGAACAGGTCGGTCTTTCGCAAAACGCCTGCTGGCGGCGCTTGAAGCGGCTTGAGGAAACCGGCGTGTTGCGGGGTTCGCGGGCATTGATCGACGCGGTGGCGGTGGGGCTGGACCTTACGGTGTTTGTGATGATCAAAACCCGCAATCACTCAATGGAATGGTCAAAGGATTTTCGCGCCCATGTGGAAAAAATCACCCAGATTACCGAATTCCACCGCATCGGCGGTGATTGGGACTATATGCTGAAAATCGTCACTAACGGCATGGCCGGCTATGATGCGGTCTATCAGCGGCTGATCACCGGTTTTGAACTCGATACCGTGACCGGCTATTTTTCCATGGAAACAATTTTCAGCGACCGACCGCTCGATGTTGCCGGTTGAAGTTCACAGCCAACGTCAAATCGCCGTGTGCATGCGATAGCCGGGCGGAAATATCAGTCGCACAGATGTGATGGCGGTATCGAGATCCCAGGTGCGGCGCTCCATGGCAAACAGTGCATCGCCCGCATTGCAAGCCAGAATTTCCACCTCTCTCTGGCCGGCATTTATTGCGGAAAAAGTAAAATCCCCATTGGTGAAGGGTGCATTCTCCACCAGCCATTCGTTCGCGCTTTGGCTGGAAAAATCCGCCTCATTGATGGTTGGAACGGCATCAATGTTGATCCACCGGTCTTCGAACACATAGGGCTTGCCGTCGGCCAGGTGCAGGCAAATCAGATGGCTTGTTCTGGCATTGGGTCCAAGCTGCATACGCGCCGTGATTTCCGGCGGTGCTGCCTCCTCTAGCTCGCTGAGCAAGGCATAATCATAGCCATGGCCCTTGGCTTCAATCTCCTGCCGGATTATCGGAATTTCCAGCGTCGCCTTGCGCACCGGATGCAAGGTGATACGGGTTCCGGCCTTGCGACGTCGATCCAGCAGTCCCAGTTCAGCGATCTGGCGCAGCGCACGATTGACCGTCGCCCTGGAGCAGCCAAATTCCTCGGCCAGACTGGCCTCGTTGGGGATCATCTCGCCAGGTTTCCACTGGCGGCTGTGAATCCTGCCCAGCACCTCGCTTTGTATGTCCCGCCAGTTGTTGATCTCCCGCGCGGTCAAATCGCACCCTGGAGATTTTCCATCACCTTGAGATAGCGCCAAGCGATAGCTTCGCGGTCAATATGTCTTCCACCTTTCACCATATGACGCCCGGCCGACCAGACATCGGTTATCAGGCGGTCATCGCCGGCAAAAATATAGCAGTCCAATAAGGTATCGCCCTTGCGTGCGATCAGATTGGTGTCCGCATCGTCAAGAACCATCAAGTCGGCCCACAAGCCGGTCAAAATGGCGCCGGCGTTTCGTCCTGCGGCGCGCGCACCTCCAACACTCACCGCATCGAACAGCCGCCGGCCGGTTGATTTTTCTGCCGTTGCAAACACCGCGCGAGAGCGGTGTTTCAGCCGCTGCGAATATTCCAGGGTCCTCAGTTCCTCGCTGAGCGAAATACGGATATTGGAATCCGAACCAACGGCAATATGACCACCCTCTTCAACCCATCGAACACCGTCGAATATCCCATCACCCAGGCTTGATTCTGTGATGGGGCACAGTCCGGCAACTGCTCCGGTATTGGCGAGATCACGGGTTTCATGTGGCTCCATCTGGGTGCAGTGGATCAGACACCAACGACCATCCACGTTGGCATTTTCCAGCAGCCATTCGACGGGGCGTTTACCCCAGGCTGCCTCGACTTCCTCGACCTCGCCTGTCTGTTCCGCCAGATGCATGTGCATTGGTCTGTCTTCAGCAAGCGCAATCAAATCGGGGAGATCCTCGGGCGCAACCGCCCGCAGGCTGTGCGCCGCAACGCCGATATGGCAATCGGGTGACATATGTTGGAGCGCCTTGCGGGCATCAACCCACAAGCGTTCAAAGCGGGCAAAATCATTACCGAACCGGACCTGGCCCGCACCCAATGCCCGCTTGTCGCAACCGCCATATTGATAATGAACCGGCAGCAACGTTAGTCCAACACCACTTTGGCTGGCCGCGGCCATGATCCGTTCCGCCATTTCGGCCAGTTTGTTGTAGGGGCCGCCGGAGGGCTGGTGATGAAGATAGTGAAACTCCACATTGGTGGCATAGCCTGCCTCCAGCATCTCCATCTGGCCAAATGCCGCAATGGCTTCCACATCATCCGGTGTCAGCCGTTCAAGAAACCGGTACATCAGCCGCCGCCAGGTCCAGAAGGAATCGCCGGTGGCTCGTCCACGTTGTTCGGTCAGGCCCGCCATGGCGCGTTGAAACAAATGGCTGTGCACATTCGATGGTGCCGGCAGCAATATACCCACTTTGGTATCGCCTGCCGCCATTTGCGAGGCCGACTGCCCCGTATTAATCGCGCCAATTCGCCCCTCATCGTCAATCGCCACGCTGACATCATCAGCCCAACCATCGGGAAGAAGCGCATGTTTTGCCCAAATCACCGGCATATGATTTCCCGCTTGACAGTTTTTTATGTGCAGACATATAACGATAATACGTAAACATTACAACGATGAATTCAGTGCTTCTAGACAACGCAAAAATTGCTACGATGGAGGGTGATCAGCCATATGGCTTGATCGAAATGGGCGCTGTTGCAATTAACAACGGCAACATCGCCTGGGTTGGGCCATCCAAGAACATCCCTGAAGAATATCAGGGTTTTGAGCGCCATAACCTTGAAGGGCGCCTGATCACGCCGGCGTTTATCGACTGCCATACCCACATTGTGCATGGCGGCAATCGGGCCGGCGAGTTTGAAATGCGGCTTGAAGGCGCAAGCTACGAAGAAGTGGCGCGCGCCGGCGGCGGCATTATTTCAACCGTCAGGGCGACGAGGGCAGCGGCCGAGGAACAATTATTGGCCCACGCCCTGCCTCGCGTCGATGCCTTGCTGGCCGAAGGCGTCTCGGCGATCGAGGTGAAGTCGGGCTATGGCCTTGATCGCGATACCGAATTGGCCATGTTGCGTGCGGCAAGGGCAATCGAGGACGAAAGACCGGTTCGCATCAAGACCAGCTTTCTCGGTGCTCATGCGGTGCCGGCTGAATATCAAGGCCGGGCCAATGCCTATATTGACGATATCTGCATACCGACACTGGAGGCCGCCCATGATCAAGGCCTGGTCGACGCCGTGGACGGGTTTTGTGAAGGCATTGGCTTCTCGCCGGCACAGATTGAGCGGGTGTTTAAAAAGGCCAAAGAACTCGGCCTGCCGCTCAAGCTTCACGCCGAGCAATTGTCTCACCTGGGCGGAACGAAACTTGCCGCCCAATACGGTGCGCTCTCAGCCGACCATGTTGAATATGCCAATGAAGCCGATGCCGAATTGATGGCCGGCGCCGGCACTGTTGCAGTGCTTTTGCCGGGTGCATTTTATACCATTCGTGAAACCCGGTTGCCGCCAATTGCAGCCTTTCGCCAACATGGCGTGCCAATGGCTCTGGCAACGGACTGCAACCCCGGTTCCTCGCCGCTGAGTTCGTTGCTGTTGACGATGAATATGGCCTGCACCCTGTTTCGAATGGCCCCGCAAGAAGCGCTCGCCGGGGTCACCAAACACGCTGCCCGGGCGCTTGGTATCGATGACACGGGCACAATCAGAGCCGGTCTGCGTGCCGATTTGGCGGTTTGGGATGTGGCCCATCCGGCAGAACTTGCCTACCGGGTTGGCTTCAATCCCTTGCATAGACGCATTTTTGGAGGCCAGTCATGACCATCACCTTGTCACCGGGTGCGGCCACACTGGCGCAATTGGAAGATATCTGGCGGCAAGATAAGGCCGTGGTTCTGGAAAGTGCCGCCCTTCCGAGGATAGACAAGGCGGCAAATCTCGTGGCAAAGGCGGCCGCTGGTGGCGAACCGGTTTACGGGGTTAATACCGGCTTCGGCAAACTGGCCAGTGTCAAGATCAAGGCCGAAGATACCGCCACCCTGCAGCGCAATCTAATCCTTTCCCATTGCGGCGGGGTGGGCGAGGTACTGGATGTTTCGACCACCCGGTTGATGATGGTGCTGAAACTGTTGTCGCTTGGCCACGGCGCTTCCGGCACCGCTTTGACCACGGTCGCGATGATTGAGGCAATGCTTGAAAAAGATGTCACGCCTTGTGTGCCGGTCAAGGGATCGGTTGGCGCTTCCGGTGACCTGGCACCACTGGCTCATATGGCGGCTGCGATGATCGGCGAGGGCGACGCCTTGTACAATGGCACAAGAATGGCCTCTTTGGATGCACTGGCGCGCGCCGGCCTCAAACCCATCGTCCTTGGCGCCAAAGAGGGCCTGGGGCTGATCAACGGCACCCAGTTTTCCACCGCCTGCGCATTGGCCGCGTTGTTCAACGCCTGGCGCAATGCAGCCTCAAGCGTCGTTACCGCAGCCCTTTCCACCGACGCCATCATGGGGTCGACCGCGCCGCTGGTTGATCGGATCCACACATTGCGCGGTCACGCCGGTCAAATCGCCGTGGCCCGGGCGATGCGCGATCTCCTGTCGGGTTCCGAAATACGCGAGGGTCACCGCGATAACGATACGCGGGTTCAAGACCCCTATTGTATTCGTTGCCAGCCGCAGGTCACCGGTGCTGCAATGGACCTGTTGCATTTTGCCGGCAGGACACTGGAGGTTGAAGCGAATGCGGTCACCGACAACCCGCTGGTGCTGGTCGATGAGGAGCGCATCGTCTCCGGCGGCAATTTTCACGCCGAACCGGTTGCCTTTGCCGCCGATATTATCGCTCTTGCTCTGGCCGAGATCGGCTCGATCGCCCAGCGTCGTGTGGCGCTTATGGTCGATCCGAGCTTGTCCTATGATCTGCCGCCATTTCTTACCCCCGAACCGGGGCTGAATTCCGGTCTGATGATCGCCGAGGTTTCGGCTGCCGCGCTGATGAGCGAGAACAAGCACCTGGCCAACCCCTGTTCCACCGATTCAACCCCCACATCCGCCAATCAGGAGGATCATGTGTCGATGTCGGCCCATGGCGCGCGCCGGCTGGAACAGATGAACACCAATCTTAATACAATCCTCGGGGTTGAGTTGATGTGTGCGGCGCAGGGCATCGATTTTCGTGCGCCATTGCGCACCAGCACGACTTTGCAGCAGGTGATGGAGGTTATCCGCGCCGCCGTGCCGCAATTCAAGCAGGACCGTTATCTTGCCGCCGAAATGGCCCGCGCCACCGAAATTGTCGCCAATGGTGATTTGTTGAATGTGGCCGGCCTTAAGGGCTATGTGCTTGGAGATGCGGCATGAACCATGTCGAGGTAAAGCGTGGTGACAGCCCGCTGGTTCTCGCCCTGCCGCATACGGGGGTTGATGTTCCGCCTGATATATTTGATCGCCTGACACTTCTCGGTCAAACCCTTGCCGATACGGATTGGCATATTGACAGACTTTATAATGGCCTGGTGCCTGCCGCATCAACGGTGCGGGCAACCTTCCACCGCTACGTCATCGATGCCAACCGCGACCCCACGGGTCAAAGTCTTTATCCCGGCCAAAACACCACTGGCCTGGTGCCATTGACCGATTTCGATGGCCAGAATATCTGGCAAGACCCGCCCGATGGCGAGGAAATCGAGCAACGGCGGCAAAAATTCCATGCCCCCTATCACGCTGCGCTGTCGGCCGAACTGGAGCGCGTGCGTAAGAAACACGGCATTGCAATTTTGTATGACTGCCACTCGATCCGCTCGCACATACCGTTTCTGTTTGATGGCACGCTGCCGGATTTCAATATCGGCACTAATCTGGGGAAAACCTGTGCCACCGAAATCGAGGTGGCCATCGCCGAAATTTGTGCGCATGCAGAAGGGTACACCAGCATCACCAATGGCCGTTTCAAGGGCGGCTGGACGACGCGCCATTATGGTCAGCCGGATAAGAACATTCACGCCATTCAGATGGAACTGGCCCAATCGACCTATCTTGAGGCCGAAGCGCCACCATGGTCTTATAGTGAAACCAAATCCGACCGGCTTCGAACCCATCTGAGCACCATTTTGAAAGCCATCGCAGCATTGTCCGTTACGCTGAAACCGTAACCAACATAAAAAGAGCCAATACGATGATCGGCCAAGACCAAATAGATACATTTCAGAAAACCGGTGTCGTGCTGTTGAAAGGCGTATTCGCCGATTATGTCAACGGCGCCCGCCAGGCGATAGAGCAAAACAAGGCCAATCCCAGTTGGCGTGAGCGGACCTATCGCCCGGATGATGGCAGCGCACCGTTTTTTCAAGATTATGTCGTGTGGAAGCAGTTCGACGGCTATCGCGCGCTGGTGAAGGATTCGGCCATGGCGGAACTGGCTGCCCGCCTTATGCGGTCGAAAACCGCGCGCATCTTTCATGACCATATTTTGGTCAAGGAACCCGGCAATTCCATTGTCACGCCCTGGCATCAGGACGGGTCATATTATCTGGTAGAGGGCGATCAATCGGTCAGCTTCTGGGTGCCGCTTGATGCCGTGCCACGTGATCGCACCATCGAATATGTGGCGGGTTCGCACCGCTGGGGCAAGAAATATAAACCGGAACGTTTCGATGGCACCGACCTTTTTGAAGATGACGCGTCAGAAGCCGTGCCCGATGTCGACGCAAACCGCGACGCGTTGGATATTGTTGGCTGGCAGGTCGAACCGGGCGACGCGGTGGCCTTTGGTTTCCGCACCCTACACGGCGCACCGGCCAATGCTTCGCCCGACCGTCGCCGGGTCATCTCAATTCGCTGGGTCGGTGATGATGCCCGCTTTGTCCAGCGCCCCGGCCCAACTTCACCCGCCTTCCCCGATCTGACATTCGAGGATGGTGCGCCCTTCGGCGGCCCGGAATTTCCTGTCTTGTTTGAAAGCTGAACCATGACCAATCTACGCCACAACACCCGTGATGTCTTTCCCGATACCGGTACTGAGATCACTGCTAAATCCTGGTTGACCGAAGCGCCGATGCGCATGTTAATGAACAATCTGCACCCGGATGTGGCCGAAAACCCGCATGAACTGGTGGTCTATGGCGGCATCGGGCGAGCGGCACGCACCTGGCAGGATTTCGACCGTATTGTTGCCAGCTTAAAACAGTTGGAAGATGACGAGACGCTGCTGGTTCAATCCGGCAAACCTGTTGGCGTGTTCCGCACCCACAAGGACGCGCCACGGGTGTTGATTGCCAACTCGAATCTGGTGCCGAACTGGGCTGATTGGGACCATTTCAACAAGCTCGATAAGCTGGGCCTGATGATGTATGGCCAGATGACCGCCGGCTCATGGATCTATATTGGCACCCAGGGCATCGTTCAGGGCACTTATGAGACTTTCGTGGAAGCGGGCCGTCAACATTATGATGGCAGTTTGAAGGGACGCTGGATATTTACTGCCGGGCTTGGCGGTATGGGTGGTGCTCAACCTTTGGCCGCTGTGATGGCGGGGGCCTGTTGTCTGGCGGTCGAATGCGACGAGAGCAGGGCCGATTTTCGCCTGCGCACGCGCTATGTCGATGAAAAAACCCATTCGCTCGACGAAGCGCTGGCAATGATCGATCGTTGGACCAGGGCCGGTGAGGCAAAGTCGGTAGCGTTGATAGCCAACGCCGCCGATATTTTCCCGGAACTGGTCAAACGCGGGGTTCGTCCCGATATTGTTACCGACCAGACCAGTGCCCATGATCCCATTCATGGCTATCTGCCCCAGGGCTGGACCGTCGCTGAATGGCAACAGCACCAGGAAAATGATCCCAAGGCGGTTGAAAAGGCTGCCCGCGCCAGCATGAAGGTGCATGTGGCGGCAATGGTAGACTTCTGGAACGCCGGCGTACCGACGCTCGATTATGGCAATAATATCCGCCAGGTGGCACTTGAAGAAGGGCTTGAAAACGCCTTTGCCTTCCCGGGATTTGTACCAGCATATATCAGACCGCTTTTCTGCCGTGGCATCGGCCCGTTCCGCTGGTGCGCGCTTTCCGGTGACCCGCAAGATATCTATAAAACCGACGCCAAGGTGAAGGAACTCGTCGACGATCCTCATCTTCACAAATGGCTCGATATGGCGCGTGAGCGCATCAGCTTTCAGGGTCTGCCGGCGCGTATCTGCTGGGTCGGGCTTGGGGTGCGCCATAAACTTGGTCTGGCGTTCAACGAAATGGTACGCACGGGCGAGCTTTCCGCCCCGGTGGTGATTGGTCGCGATCATCTTGATTCAGGCTCTGTTGCCTCGCCCAACCGCGAAACCGAAGCGATGAAAGACGGATCTGACGCGGTTTCCGACTGGCCGTTGCTCAATGCGTTGTTGAACACCGCATCCGGTGCCACCTGGGTGTCACTGCACCATGGCGGCGGTGTCGGCATGGGCTTTTCACAGCATTCGGGCATGGTGATCTGCTGTGATGGCAGCGAAGATGCCGACCGACGTATCGCCAGAGTATTGTGGAACGACCCGGCCACCGGGGTCATGCGTCACGCCGATGCCGGCTATGACATCGCGCTTGATTGCGCCCGGGAAAACGAGCTCAATCTGCCGGGCATATTGTAAAATGCCGTATTACCGGGCAATCTGACAACGATAATCCCGGCAGCAAGGCAGACATGAAAAACCCGATTAAATTTTTTAGCGCGATTTCCGCTGCCGATATTAATGAGGTCGGCGGCAAGGGGGCCAATCTTGGTGAACTTGTGGCCGCAGGCTTTAATGTGCCAGACGGCTTTTGCATAACCACGGCGGCCTACAACGCCTTTATTGAGCCTGAACACAAACGTATTTTTGCGTTGCTCGGTGCCCTTGATGCCAATGATCTTGCGGCCCTGCGCCAGACCGGCAAAAAAGTGCGCGGTCTTCTTGATGAGTTGTCGCTGCCGCAGCAATTGCATCAGCCGCTAAAGATTGTATGGCAAAAAACCGGTGAGGCCAATGCCTATGCGGTGCGCTCTTCGGCCACTGCCGAGGATTTGCCGCACGCATCCTTTGCCGGGCAGCAAGACACTTTCCTGAATGTTATCGGGTGGCCAGAATTGCTGCAAGCGATCAAGGATTGCTTCATCTCACTATTTACCGACCGGGCTATTCTTTACCGGGTTCAAAACCGTTTCAGCCATGCCGATGTTGCGCTTTCTGTGGTTGTGCAGAAAATGATATTGCCTAAGGTGTCCGGCATCATGTTTACTGCCGACCCGGTGAGCGGAAGGCGGGGTCTGGTATCGATTGATGCAAGTTTTGGCCTGGGTGAGGCTCTCGTTTCGGGCGTTGTATCCGCCGATCACTTCCAGGTGGAAAAGGCCACCGGCACTATCGTCAGGCATCACATTGGTGACAAGAAAATCGCCATTCTTCCTGTTGATGGGGGAGGGACCCAATCAATCGATCTTGACGATGATAAACGCGCCAGCGCCACGCTGAATAATGCCGGCATTGTCGAACTTGCCAAAATTGGCGCGGAGATTGAACAGCATTATGGCAAGCCGCAAGATATCGAATGGGCCTTCGTCGACGGTGAGTTCCATATCACCCAGTCACGCCCGATCACCTCGTTGTTTCCCTTGCCTACCGGGCAACTTGCAGCCGACAAACTCTATCTCAGCCTAAGCCACCTGCAGGTGATGACAGATGCGATGCGGCCCTTGTCGATGGCTTTGTTCACGGCGATTATTCCGATTGCGCGCGACCAAGAGACTTTACAAAGCCGCTATGTTTTCCCGGTCGGTGGCAGGCTTTATGCCGAGATTTCCAATGTCTTGAGCCACCCAATTGCCGGCAGGGTAATGCCCAAAATGGTGCGGCGCGCCGATCAATTGATAAGCCGGATGGTCATTGATTGGCAGAAAAGAGATGCCCGAGCGAAAGCGAAATCCAATATTAGCTTGAGGAAGCTCCTGCCGATCATAGTACCGGTCATATGGAAGGTCAGATCATGCCTGTTTTGGCGAAAGTATGACAACTTTCCTATCCAAATATCTGACTATATCGACCGGCATATCGAACAGACACAAATCAAAATCGACGACGCAAAGAGCACTGGCGCGCAGCTTGAAGGCTGCCATCGCGGGCTTAGGGATCTCATCCACACCATCGAACCGTGGCGGGCCCATCTGGTTGCCAGTCTGCTGGCGATAAAGCTACTCGACAGTGTCATGAGAAAACGTGCTGAGACCGCGCATCTGGACGCATTGATGCGCGGGCTTGAGGGCAATGTCACCACCGAGATGGACCTCGCCGTCGGTGATCTTGCCGACGCGGCGCGCGCCTCCACCGCTTTGAGCGACCATCTCGTTGATGACAGTATTGAACTTCAAGCCAGACTACAGCAGGCCAAGAAATTGCCCGGCGGGGATGCTTTTATCGCCAAATGGGAAGAGTTTTTGACCCTTTATGGTGCCCGTGGACCATCGGAAATCGACCTCTACCGTCCCCGGTGGCGGGAAGATGCAAACTCACTGATGGTTATGGTCGCGGGCATGTTGAAATCGGGTGAAAAGGGGTCTCACCGGGCTCATTATCAAAAACTGATTACGCAAAATGCCCTGGCCAGCAAGGCAATCGTCGAAGCTGCCGGCGGTGGCTTGTTTGGATTTATCCGTAAGCCGCTGGTAAGACGGCTGGTCTATGTAATCCGCGAACTTTTCCCGCTGAGGGAGCACCACAAATTTCTCATTATCAAAATGCTTGATCTCGCCAAACCGGTAATTGAACGTGCTGCCGGGCATTTGCAGGCCGAGGGACAGATCAAAAACCTGGATGATGTCTGGTTTATGAGCCTGCACGAATTGCAGGCCTGTTTTGGTGACCAAAACTCTGTCGATCAAGCTGAAATTGCCCGCCGCATTGAGGATTTCGCCCATTACCGGCAACTAAATCCACCGCGTGTCATGACCGGCGAGGGCGAAGTTTTGAGCGCCACCTATGACACTGGCAATGTACCCGATGGCGCACTGGTCGGCAGCCCCGTATCTGCTGGCATTGTCGAGGGCACAGCAAGGGTCGTGCTCGATCCGTCGCAGGATATGCTGCACCCGGGTGAAATTTTGATTGCACCATTTACCGACCCGGGTTGGACGCCGTTGTTTGTCAATGCCGGCGGGCTTGTCACTGAAGTCGGTGGTCTGATGACCCATGGATCGGTGATTGCGCGCGAATATGGCATTCCGGCGGTTGTCGGCGTTAAAGATGCGACAAAAATAATCAGCTCCGGCCAAAATATCCGCGTCCACGGCGAGGGTGGTTTTATCGAGTTTTTAGATAGCAGCGAAGAGTAGTTCTCATGAAGGTAACGATACTGTTTTTACTGGCACTGCTGCTGACAATGATCGCCTATGCCTGGACACGCGGGCCGGAAACTTTTGCGCTCGCCTGGTCCAACAGCGGCAATCAATTGTTTCGCTTTGCGCCTGTGCTGGTCATCGCGGTGTTGGTGGCCGGCTTTGCTGAAACGGTGATACCAAAACAATTCGTAGAAAACTGGTTGTCGGATGCGGTCGGTTGGCGGGGTATTATTGTTGCCTGGCTTGCCGGTATATTTTCCCCGATTGTCGGTGTATTCGCCCTGCCATTGGTGGCGGTCTTGTATAAGGCCGGCGCGGGCCTTGCGGTAATCATGACATTTTTAACATCGGTGGCAACGCTATCGTTGATAAAAGTGCCAATCGAAATCGGTTTTTATGGCTGGAGGCTGACATTTTTGCGCTTTGGCGTATCACTTTTCCTCCCCTTGATCGCGGGTTTGCTGACCCACGCGCTGGTGCAGGCCACACAGATGAAATAGCCGGCGCCATCCACTTTTCAGGCAAGAAAATCTACAACGCCTCCCTCAGCAGGAATTTTTGGATCTTGCCCGTTGCGGTTTTGGGCAGTTCCTGAAAACGCACTTCTTTCGGACATTTGAACCCGGCCATATGTTTGCGGCAATGGGCAATAATTTCTTTCTCGTCGGCCGAGCTTGCAGGTTTGAGTTCGACAAAGGCACAAGGCACCTCGCCCCATTTTTCATCCGGCTTGGCAACCACGGCAGCCGCCGCAACGGCCGCGTGCTTATAAAGGATGTTTTCCACTTCCACCGACGATATATTCTCGCCGCCTGAGATGATAATATCCTTTGCCCGGTCCTTGATTTGCACATAGCCATCAGCGTGGCATACGGCCAGGTCGCCGGTGTGAAACCAGCCGCCGGCAAAGGCCTCATCGGTAGCCCCTTTGTTGCGGAAATAGCCCTTCATCACCGTATTGCCGCGGATCATTATTTCGCCGATCGTCTCTCCATCACTGGCAACCGGCTCCATGGTATCCGGATTTGCCACCATCAGTCCCTCGGTCATGGCGTAACGGACGCCCTGACGTGCCTTGATATTGGCAAGCTCTTCGGCCTCCATATCCTGCCATTCCATTTGGGCTGCACATTCGACCACATGGCCATAGGTTTCGGTCAGTCCATACACATGGGTGACGGAAAAGCCCCGCGCCTCGATGGCTTGCAGTACCGCGCTTGGTGGCGGTGCGCCAGCCGTATAGACATGAACCGGCCAGTCAAAGTTCTTGCTCTCTTTTTCGCTCGCATTGATCAGCATTGAAAGCACAATCGGTGCGCCGCCGAAATGGGTGACACGGTGAGTAGCAATCGCGTCATACATGGTTGCCGCATTGACGTTACGCACCAGCACCGAAGTGCCACCACACACGGCCAGCGACCAGGCATGGCACCAGCCATTACAATGAAACAGCGGCACAATATACATATGAACCGGGTGCAAGCCCAATGGCCACGCCGCGGCTATGCCTTGTGCCATCAAATAGGCGCCGCGATGGTGGCAAACCACACCCTTGGGATTACCGGTCGAGCCTGAGGTGTAATTGAGCGAAATGGCATCCCACTCATCGTCGGGGAGCTGCCAATTATACTGCGGATCACCGGTGGCGAGAAATGCCTCGTAGTCCATTTCGCCCAATTGTTCATCCGAACCGGAAGCCTGTTCGTTTTGATCATCGACAATGTCGATAATGACGAGATCGCTGCGGTCAATCCTGGCCAGCGCCTTCTTTACTTCAGGGGCAAACTGGCTATCGGTAATCAGCGCCTTTGCCTGGCCGTGTTCGAGGATATAGGCGATTGTCGTCGCATCCAGCCGAATATTGATGGGGTTGAGCACTGCACCGGCCATGGGCACCGCAAAAGTGGCTTCAAACATCTCGGGGATGTTCGGCGCGACGATCGCCACCGTATCGTTTTTACCGATGCCTTTTGCCTGCAATGCGCTGGCTAATCGCACGGCGCGTTGATACATTTCTTTCCAGCTGTACCGGCGTTGGCCATATATGACAGCCGGGTGGTCGGGATAAACATCGACGCAACGCTTAAAAAAAGTCAAAGGCGAAAGCTGCTCGAAATTGGCCGGATTGCGGTCGAGATCCGTATCAAAACTGCTGATATCCATTGATTGCCTCTGCTGAATCTGTTGGTGTTAATATGCGGTGAGCAAATTCTTTACCATTGTTTGTCAAACTGGTCGGATAAATCAAGACGAGAGCTGTGATGTACGACCGTTTGGTAGGGAGTTTTGTAGTATTGACGGCGATATTGTGGTCTGGCACGCTGCAGGCCGGCTCTATACAGGTTCTGGCGCCAACGAAATCGGTAATTGAAACCATCGGCACGACCAAAAAGCCGGCAGTCGAAATGCTGGCGAAGAAGGAAGTGATAGCGAAGGTTAAAAAGGCTAAAAAAGCCGACAAGTCTGCGAGCATGAAGATGGTGGGCAAGCCGGTCGTCAAAAAACCAACAATGGCCGAGGCCGCGGTCGAGAAAACGGCTGAAGTTGCAGTCGAAAAAGTGGCTGAAGTCGTAGTCAAGAAAGAACTGGTGTTTTCTACACCGGCATTGCGTACCGGAGCGGTCGAACTTCCTGTCGTACAAACCAACGGACTTGAATTCAACAACGCCAACGGTAACTAGTGGATAGAACGAAACATTTGAGTCCGTCGGTGCAAAGAGGAATTCTTCAATAACACACTCAAATGTATCGACAATTCTATCCATCACCAAAGAATCTAGCGGTTCGAAGCGTTAGATTCGAACCACTAGTAGTCTGGCCGAAACGCTTGAATCCCTTTTCAGCACGTTCTTTTTCAAGCGTTTTGGCCACAAAGACCACTAGCAACTTATTGAATTCTAGTGGTTCTTATGATTCCAACATTTGCCATAAGTACGAGCCGCTGGCGGATGCAAATGTTGGCACAGAACCACTAGTGTCGCAAATCTCAAGTTGGTCGCACCACTGTTGCAAACCTCGGAACGAATTTCAGATTTGGTCCACCAAGTTCCTTAAGTCGGATGGTCGGCAACCACACAGTTGCGACCGCTCTCCTTAGCCTGATAAAGGGCCTTGTCAGCTCGTCCAATGAGGTTATCGACGCTATCGGCTTGCTGAATTTCGGCAGCACCAAAGCTGGACGTTATGGAACCTGCCCCTGTGAAGTCGAAAGCCTCCACCTTCAAACGGAGCTTTTCAGCTAGAAGCTTTACGTCCTCTACGGACGTTACGGGGCAGACAATCAGGAACTCTTCCCCGCCCCAGCGTCCAACCGTATCGACTTTGCGCAGGGTACTCGAGAGAATTTCAGCAAACTCTTTGAGAACAAAATCTCCTGTTTGGTGACCGAAAGTGTCATTCACTTCTTTGAAATGATCTATGTCCGCCAGAATTACGCCGAAGGGTTGCTGGTACCGCTGGAACCGGTCTATTTCCTGCGCTAAGAGCGCGTCCAGGTGGCGGCGATTGTTGAGCTTGGTGAGTTGGTCCGTGATGGAAAGTTTCTCCACCTCTTTTTTGTCGCTGATATCAGTCCCGACACCGGTATAGCCACTAATCGCTCCCGTTTCATCGAATTCAGTGGTGATCACCCAGCTAAGCCAGAAGCTATCGCCATCTTTGTTTTGGTTGATGAACTCACCTCGCCACGTCTCCCCCCTGACTAAAATACTCCACATATCAACATAGGTTTTCTGGCATGTGTCAGGATGACGGACCAATCCGTGCGTCTGGCCAACTAGCTCATCAACGCTGTAGCCGGATATGCGGGTGAAAGCATCGCTGGCAGTCTTGATGTGACCTTTGGAGTCTGTAGAGGAGGTGATGACATTTTTGTTCACGATGGATTGATAGGTATTGATCTTGCTCACAGCCTCATTCAATCGACGCTGCAAGCGAGACGGCACTAACGCCGCCACCACCGAAAGTAACAGGGATGCCACGATAACGATGAGTGCGATGACACTGGCGGCGATGAGGTTGTTCCTTTTAAGCTGGGTGATAAATTCCAACTGCGGAACAAGGATCATACGGGCTTCATCTTTGTTTTTAAGTTGATTGTCTAAGGAAAACGAAATTACCTCCTCATCCTCAAAGGTGAGGTTCGACTGAATGCGGTCGGCTAAATCTGGAAACTCCGATGCCAGATTGGGTCGTTCAGGAAAATAATGGCTCCAGGATTTTGACGGGGTTGGGTGCAGAATAAAATCCCCCGTTTTGTCGACGATGAAAACATCTAATCCGGGGGATGCCTTTAGGGTCTGCAACAAATGGTCAGCACGCAGATTAATAATGACCAATCCAGCGAAGCGATTGTCAACGTAGATCGGAGCGGCGACACGGAAGGTCGGGTTTAAGGGCTTTTCGATTTGACCGCGCTCCATGTTGAGATCAAGATTGGAGTGCCAGAAACGTCCAGATGGAAGTTGCGATGCTTCTTTAAAGTAGTAGCGGCCGCCCTTGTCTTGGAGTTGCTCCAAAGGCACAACATTTGGGGCAGATGATCCTCGTTGACGATCGATACGGACACGTTCATGGCCTGAGGAATCCAGAAAACGAACTTGGGTGTAGTCTTCGTTAGCCTGGGTGGCGGCCAGGAAGAGATCGTTGATATTGCTTTGATTGACTTCAGTCCTGGACTGGATAAAAGCAAGGGTCAGTTGATTGTTGGCTAAGGCTAAGACCTGGTTATCTGCCCCGGTGGTGAAACGGTGCAAAATTTCCCGCTTGGTATTCCGGCCGGCCTCGAACTTGTTTTGAATCTGGCGTTTGATATCTTTGGATTGAATGTTGTAGTTAACCATCGAGGTGACCAAAGCAACCAAAACCCCGAAGATGAGGAAAAAGACGGTGAACAGCCAATAGTATTTTTTGTTGGAAATAGCTTCTCCCGCCATATTCATTTTCCTTTTGGCTTTTTGCCTGTCTTGCCGCGGCCTATCGACGAGGTCGAGAACACCCGGACTTATTTGTTTTGCGCACTGCGAACCCGCAATCGAGCTCTGTTTGTCATCAGGTTTCAAGAGGGTTGGTAGTATCCACTTCTGCGTCGACAATCAGGCGTCTTTGAATGACGTCTGCTCTTACTGACCTACAACAGGGCATGCTGACACGAGACCAACGGCCGCATTGCCCGTCCGCTCTGCCGCCGTCAGGCCAGCTGTGCTTGCGATAAAGAAGGATTTATGCCCCATACCCTAGATGCCTACAATAAACTCAAAATATTGAGCGGCAGTTAATCAATACGAAAAAAGAAGCAAGACAGCAGTGTGAACTTGTTGGTCAGTTATAGCGCCAAATGGCCCGGGAGGGATGTTTCGGTTTCAGATAAAGTGAATGAATTTAGATAGCGACAGCTTCCGGCAGATTTTTTGTTTCAACATTTGCGGTAATGTGAAAGCAATACCAACGCCAATCATTTGGGCGAAAATTTGGCCGGTGGTATTACATCGACGATTTTGGCAAGGCAGCGGGCAATTAGAGCAATCTGCGCTCAATGCGCTGTCGTCGCCCGTCTAACCCGCGTTATCCCTCTCGTCCGGGTTCGTTCGGATCGTTGGAGAACAGTGCGATCTTGTTGCCTTGAGGGTCGCGAAGGTAGCCAACATAAAAATGAGGTCCATACGAGTCACGGAAGCCCGGCTGGCCCTCGTCAAAGCCGCCTGCGGCAAGCGCGGCGGAGTGAAGGTCACGAACCTGCTTTTGACTGCGGGCCTCGAATGCGATCATAGCACCGTTCCCAGCCGAGGCAGGATGTCCATCGAAGGTTGGCTTAACGTAGAAATCCGGCAGAACCGCAGACTGACCCGGTTGTTCGGGCAGCGCGTAGCTTAGGCCCTCAAGACCCTCCTTCAGTCCGTAATCAAGTGCTGGCAGGAACGCAGAGTAAAACCGTTTCGCGCGAGCAATGTCATCAGCACCGACGGTTACGTAGGCAATCATGCTACGTGTTCCTTTCCGGAAGTTTGGTTATTGCAACCAGTTTACTGCATTATGGTAGACCAACACACTATTCGGCTCAATAACCGCTTCACCAAACGACGCATGATCGACCATCTAAGCATTTTGCGGTTAGGGGTTTAAAGTAGTCATTCGTACGCTGGCAAAATCACACCGAAATTGATCGGTTGTTGAACGGCTCCCCCGAACCAGCTACCGGCGCAACCGCAGCAAAAGTCTGAAACGTCCGCACTTCCGACCTTTGTCCAAACACCCCCCAATCTCGGTAGCTTGTGTTTCAATACGTGAGGCAGAACTGTCCCCATTACAATCATTTTGGGTGCGGGAATAACGCACTGAACAGTTCAACCCGTCGAATAAAACCCACCCGTCAGGTCACCGCTGCCCGTTTGGCATATTTTTCGTCCCGCCAGGCGCCGCTAGCAAGGATTTGGTGCAAAATATTCGCCGCCTCCAAAACATCCTTAAAACGCAGATAAAGCGGTGCAAAGCCAAACCGCATAACATTCGGCATCCGAAAGTCGCCAACGACACCATGGGCGATCATTGCCTGTACGATCTCATAGCCGTTATCATGGGTGAGCGAAATCTGGCTGCCTCTAATATTGGCATCGCGTGTACTGGCGATGCCAATGCCGTGCTCTTGTCGAAAACTGTCGACACAATCGAGAAACAGCGTGGTCAATGCCATGCTTTTTTCGCGTACCATATCGATATCGAACCTGGTGGCGATCTCCAGTCCCGGTTGAAGAGCACGAAAGTTTAAAACCGGCTGCGTACCACAAAGAAATTTTTTAATCCCCGCATCAGCCTGATAAGAGCGGTCAAAGGCGAATGGCGCGCTGTGGCCCCACCATCCCGTCAACGGTTGGCTAATGGTTGGCAAGTGTCGGCGGGCGCAATAGATAAATGCCGGAGAACCCGGGCCGCCATTGAGATATTTGTAGGTACAGCCAATGGCCAGATCGATATTGTGGCGCGTCAGCTCCACCGGCATGATGCCGGCGCTGTGGCAAAGATCGACGATTACCAGAGCGCCTCTTTCGTGGGCGTATTTTGTGAGCGCGCCGATGTCGCGAATTTCCCCGGTGCGATAGTCAACGTGATTGACCAGCACCACCGCCACGTCCTCGTCGATCAAACTTTCGATCATATCGCCATCTTTGCCCTGCAGACGGATGGCGCAGTCTTTAGCGAGCGAGGAGACACCCTCAAGCATATAGAGATCGGTAGGAAAGCTGCCTGCCTCGGCGACAATTGTATTTCGCTCCGGCCGCAGTGAAAGGGCACCGTTCACCGCCTTGAATATATTGATCGAGGTCGAGTCACAAACGACCACTTCGTCATCATGCGCGCCGATAATCTGGGCGACCATGGCGCCGAGCGTCGATGGAAGTTCGAACCAGCCGGCCGAATTCCAGCTGGCAATCAGATCCTGCGCCCATTCCTTGCGGCCAACCACATCAAGGGTCGCCAGCGCATCCAATGGCGCTGCCCCCAGCGAATTGCCATCAAGATAGATGACATTTTCCGGTAGATAAAATAGTTCTCGCGCTGCTGCCAAAGGATCATCAAAATCCAGCGCTGCCGCTCGTTGTTTATATTCCTCAAAATCGCCCAAAACCGTCTCACTTTGTGCATGGAGTTCGCCATTTCTGCTGCATAGCTATAACGGCCAAACCGCCATCTATCCAGCTGCATTCAGCAACAAGATCACTGAGCACCAATGGTTTTTGGGATGACGTCAGGAGTTCTTCATAACCAAATAAACGGTATTGTAGTCAAATGGATTCAGGCCGGAAACACCAGAGTGTTTTTTGTTCGCCTGTCGCGGACCTCGCCTGCGTCGCGAAACAGTGCCCTTTGCTCCAAATAGTTGGAGCGGAAAAACGGATACCGGCGAAAAATACCCCTTTCTGGATGCTTTGTTTCCGTCCTAAGCATCACCACATTCATGTCCACATAAGGGAAATGCCTGATGTCAGAAACCTGTTTTGAATGAAATACCCGTTTATAAAATGCTGCATGCTCTGTTCTGACCGTCGAAAGTCCATAGCTGGCTTTAAAATATTGCGCCGCCATGATCGGAATTTTCATCATCGCCAAAGGCAACTCTGGATAAACCAATGGCACATTGCGCTCAGTCACAAACCTGCTGGGATCGATAAAAACCTGACCGGCATCAAGCCACGGGTTGAGAATGTCGGAAAAAGCCATCATGCTGGGGGAATGTGGATGTTCTTTGGACAGAATGCTAAGCCTGATCGAACTGACGAGCTCACCCGCAATGTAGATACCAAACAAATGCTTGTTGGGGGTTGTGTCTAGTTCGTCGGTACAAAGTCGTTCGGCATTTGGCGGAATGAAATTTTCCCGCCGATAGGCTTGATATCGCAATCGATAGATAGCTTCGAAATCCTCCGCGTCTTTGGTCGGACGGATATCGATGATTTCAAAAAAATCTCGCATCCGTGATTCGAACGAGACCAATCCAATCTTTTCTGCCGCTGCCATTTCTACCTCGGGTCAATAATAAACTCTGGGCAAGATATGGTTACAATTTTGTTAAAATTCATAAATTGGCGGATTATGACAATTTTTCTAGTATTTCAAGTAAATACTATTCACAACAACCCGAAGAAGTCGTGATATGTTCTTGTGCGATATTCAAGCATTAATATCAATCTCCCTTGGTATAACTCATGAAGATTCTCTAGTGGTTCTGTACCAACATTTTCATCCCGTTGCAGCACCCATATTTGCAAATGTTGGAATCAAAAGAACCACTAGCAAGTTGTTGAATCTAGTGGAATTTTCGAATTTGACATTTGAAAATGAATGAAGCTGCAAGTGGGTACCAAATGTCAAATTCATTCCACTAGGAGAACACCCAAATGGCTGTGTGTCGCCAGACCAAAATCAGATTCTGGTCACCGTGTCGGTTTGGTATTATATTGCCTTTAGAGAACGGCGACGCTCCAGGTCCAGTGAAACCTGATCAGCGTTGAGCATTTGATCACCCTGCCAGGCGTTGACCAGTTCACGAATTCCCAGCTTGGAAAGCGGTGGACTAAACAAAAATCCCTGGATTTCATCAACCATAACTTCATCCATGATAATCTTGAGCTGCTCCTCGCTCTCGACGCCTTCAACAACGGTAGAAAGACCAAGTTGACTGGCCATCTGCGTAATGTTCTTGCACATTGTCAAGGATTTCTGATCACTTTTGATGTCAACGACGAAGGAGCGGTCGATCTTGACCTTGTTGAGTGGCAGGCTGTGCAGGTAGCTCAAGCTGGAATAACCCGTGCCAAAATCATCAAGCGAAATTCGTACACCCATGTCGCGGAATTTGTTAAGAATCACTTTGGCCTCGTCAACATCGCGCAACATCACTGATTCAGTGATTTCGAGTTCCAATCTGCTGGCAGCCAATCCTGTCGACTCCAACACCTGCTCGACCACCTTGACAATATCACTTCGCCTGAACTGAATCGCCGATAAATTGACCGCAACGCGGACATCATCTGGCCAATGACAACATTGAATACAGGCATTGTGAAGCACCCACTCGCCAATATTGATGATCTGTCCCGTATCCTCGGCGATTGGTATGAATGTTGAAGGTGAGACATTTCCAAGCACCGGATGATCCCAACGAATGAGCGCTTCGCAAGTATTGATTTTTTTTGATTTAACACTGACCAGTGGCTGGAACCAAATACTCAGTTGATCACGGTCCAGCGCCCGGCGCAATTCGCTTTCCAGACCAAGACGGGTCTCCATCTCAGCACCCATATCGGGATGATAAAACATCCAGATACCCTTGCTTTGTCTCTTTGCTTTGTAGAGTGCCAAATCCGCGTTTCGCAACAATCTGTCGGATTCTCGGACGCCATCGATGGTTGTGGTAATGCCAATGCTGGTTCCAACGACAATATCATGGCCGTGTATCCGGAATGACTGTTGCAGCGAGTCTATAACTATACCCGCAAGAGTGGATGCATCTTCCTTGCACACCAAATTGGTTAGCATGATAACGAATTCATCGCCTCCCAACCGGCAAACAGGATTATTTATTCCAGCAATACATTTTAGCCGCTTGGCAACCCGGCGAAGCAACTCATCACCGGTGGGATGACCAAACGTATCGTTGACTTGCTTGAATTCATCGATATCCAGCAGCAATATGGCGCAATGGTTATCATTTTCAGTGTAACTCAGACTATTGTTCATCAAGGCCCGGAAATAGGCTCGATTAGGAATTCCGGTCAAAGAATCATAGCGTGCCATGCGCTTGATTTTCCTATCGGCATCAATGCGGGCGGTAATATCTTCGAATACCACCACAGTGCCACCACTCTCCATATGTCGAAAGCTGAACTGAAAAGTCCTATTGCCGGAAACGTCGATCTTCATGGATGGAATTGGGTCGCTTTTAATGTGGGTCTGCAAATGCATGATCAAGCGGCGACTTTGCTGAGGAGAAAGGTCGCCAGTCTTGACGCAGTTTGAAACTAGTTTTCTAAAACTGGCACCGGTTTGGTGGATCAGAGATTTGCAAAGAAGTTCGCCGGCCATCTCATTGGCGACAACCAATCGGGCATCTTTATCGAACATGCAAAGGCCATGAGGCATGTTGTTCAGCGCGGTGTCAAATCGCTGCACCAGCTTGCTCACTTCCATTTGGCCAATGACTGCGGTCAAAAGGGTATTGCGAAGCCGGTCTGCGATTGACTTGGCACTGGCGAAAAAAGGCACCAACATCACCGCCAGAAGTGACATATAGGGGTCTGGATGAATCAAAAGCCCGACCACCAATGGAACGCTTATACAAATCAACTGGACATTCACCAGCAGCTTGATACCAAAATTCCGCCCGAATACACCGATCATGTTCACTACGGTGGCTGAAATTGCGATCAGTTCTGCCGCACTGTCATCAAGAGCGAATAAAGTGTAGAAACACCAATAGCCGAGCACTCCTGCAGATATGGCTGAACCGATTACATATCGTCTTTCCCAGATTTTTATCTTGGCCCGATCAGTTAGGGTCGACTTCAACGCTTCGAACCTGTTGGCGTCGATGAAACGCAAGAGACCGACAATTGCAAGAATCACGGCGCTTAGGTAGAGTGGCAAGGCGCCGGTTTTCCAGGCGGTGACAATTATTGCCGCTGCGGTGGCCGCGGAACCGAATATCAGTGATTTTTTTTCACAAAATAGGGAGCCTACCACCGACAGATAAACATCTGTCGGCACCCTTTTTTCAACAACCGGATTATTGAAAATATTGTTTATTTTCACCAATTTTTCCCTAGAAAGAACAGGAATAAAGATACATCTTCCTGTTAGTACAATAGTAAAGAAGATAAATTGTATTCAGGTATTGTTAATTGCAGGTAAACCAAAATGCATCATGCCGGTGGTAGATACAATTGCGAAGTGCAATACCTTAGGTTTTAGCTCAAGTGTCTCATAAGCGACTGATAGTAAAGGGTCTGATGATCGCTTCTCGGCGTAAGCGACCTTGACAATCAATCACTTGTGAAAAAGTGGCCTGGAACCCTTTCAAGGCTAATTCCGCCTTGAAAGGCGTTGGTTGACCAAAAGGTACAGCACATCAAACACATTGCAAGCGTTGCACTTCACTCTTGAATTTACCGGTTGCAAATCCAGAAAACTGTTGCAATCCTTTAGTGTTCAATTCAGACCACCCACCTATCAGCACGCTGAAGAACGATTGATTTCCCATCGGGATGATGGCGCGTCAGTTTGATTAGCCCGCTTTTTAAGGCCAAAAATCGATCTAACCGCATCGCCCCTGCCGAAACAGGCAAGATGCTTTGTCCAGCTTGAGCCAGCTATCTGCCAGGTGCCGTCAAACTTGCATCGAGAAAATGCCGTGATATCGGTTGCCCGATGGTCAATATGGGCATAGGGTCCAACAACCACGAACCAGGCCTGTAATTCTGCCATGAACTATGAATCTGCCGGGATGCGGCGACTGGATAACGCTCGTATCTTGATGTACAGTCATGATACATTTGGTTTGGGCCATTTACGGCGTTGTCGGGCGATTGCCCACGCGCTGGTCGAACGTTTTAAAGGCGTAACCGTTCTAATTATTTCCGGATCGCAGATTGCCGGCGCCTTCGATTTCAGGGCGCGGGTTGATTTTGTCAAAATCCCCAGCGTCATCAAACTTTACAACGGCGATTACACTTCTATCGGCGATCATATCGATCTGCAGGACACACTGGAAATGCGGCGTTCGGTGATAGAAAACACAGCCGAAGCGTTTGATCCACATATTTTGATCGTCGACAAGGAGCCGCTTGGTCTTAGAGGGGAACTGGAATCAACTCTGATCAGACTGAAGGAAAAGGGTGCTACCCTGGTTCTGGGTCTTCGCGATGTGATGGATTCTCCAGAATTGCTGGAAAGAGAATGGACCAAAAAAAACGTTCTTTCGCGGATGGAAGAACTTTACGACCAGATCTGGATTTACGGACCTCAATCATTCTGGCAGCCATTGCAGGGTCTCGAACTTCCCCCCGGGCTCGAAGAGCGCATAACTTACACCGGCTTTCTTAAACGCGAAGTTCCCGCAGACGAACATCATATGGCATTCAGTTTGCCCGACAGTTATATCCTCGTTACTGCCGGCGGTGGTGGCGATGGTGCCGGGTTGATGAGGCTAGTGCTTTCGGCACGGGAGCACCACCAACATCTGACATTTCCGCTAGTTATGGTGCTCGGACCGTTCATGAAGGGCGATCTGCAGGAGGAGATTCACCAACGGGCGGAAAAGCTCAAAAACATTACAGTGATCGATTTTGACAATGAGCTCGAGACCATTTTGAACCGGTCCAATGCCGTCATCGGCATGTGCGGCTACAACACATTTTGTGAGATATTGTCGTTTGACAAGCCAGCGCTTTTCATGCCGCGCACGCTGCCGCGAGAGGAACAGTTGATACGCTCGGAGCGGGCCAGCGAACTCGGCTGGTCCTCGATGTTGAGCGCGGAGGATGCGGAAAACCCTGGTTCGATGGTCGATGTGCTGCGGGATTTACCGACCCAGCCAAAACCTTCCCAATCCCCGTCGCCAATCGATCTTACCGGACTGGATCGGGTCTGTGAACTGGTGGAAAATGCCCTCGGCGATGCTCTTGTGGGGGAGGCTGCCGGTGCGACAAGGGACATTGCGGTCGTGCTGAAAGGCTATCCGCGTCTGTCCGAGACTTTCATTGCACAGGAAATCAGGGCACTCGAACTGGCCGGGCATCGGCTGCAGATAGTCTCGCTCCGTCACCCGACCGACACCAAAAAGCACCCGGTGCATGATCAGATAGAGGCTGCAGTAAACTACTTGCCTGAATATCTTTATCAGGAACCATGGCGGGTGGTGAAGGGATGGTGGCGGGCCCGACGAATGATTGGATATCGCGCCGCACGCAAGGTCTGGCTGCGCGATTTGGTGCGCGACATGACCGCCAACCGTGTTCGCCGATGGGGACAGGCGCTGGTGTTGGCCAGTGAGTTGCCGCAAGAGGTTTCATGGCTTTACGGTCATTTTATTCACACGCCTGCATCAGTCACTCGTTATGCGGCAAAAATGCGCGATCTGCCCTGGTCTTGCTCGGCCCACGCCAAGGATATCTGGACCTCACCTGATTGGGAACTTTCAGAAAAGCTTGACGATGCTCGCTGGACTGTCACCTGCACGGCCGGTGGCGCGTCACATCTGAAAGAACTGGCAGCCGGCCAGGACCAGGTACATCTGGTCTATCACGGTCTGAATCTTGAGCAGTTCCCGGTTCCGGCAAACCCAAAACCTGACCGCGATGGCAGTGACAAGAATGATCCCATACGCCTGATTACGGTCGGCAGAGCGGTGGAAAAAAAGGGATTGGACATTCTTTTGGCGGCGCTTTCAAGGCTTCCTGAAAACCTCCACTGGCGTTGGACCCATATTGGAGGTGGCCCATTGCTTGAGCAACTAAAGCAACAGGGTCAAGACCTTGCACTAATGGACAGGCTGGAATTTCAGGGCTCGCAGTCGCAGCAAAGCGTGCTGGAGGCCTATAGAGAAAACGACATATTCGTGCTGCCATGCAGGATTGCCGCAGATGGTGACAGGGATGGTTTGCCGAATGTCATTGTCGAGGCGCAAAGCCAGAGACTTGCCTGCATCTCGACGCCAATCTCCGGTATCACCGAACTGGTCGAGAACGGTGAAAACGGCCTTTTGGTGGAACCGGACAATATCGCCCTTCTTGCCGGGGCGATTGAACGGCTTGCCCGCGACCCGGACCTGCGGACAAAGTTTGGCAAAGAAAGCCGCAAGCGGGTGGAGAAAGGTTTCGACGCCGACAACGAGATTACCTTGCTGCTTGATCTCTTAAACGGTCAAAAGGCCCGATCCTTTGGCGTTGCGCATGGTTCTCATGGCTGAAAGACCGAAAGGACGGGTGCTGTTTTATGTTCAGCACCTGCTTGGGGTCGGACACGTGTTTCGCGCCCGCCGCTTGTGCGAAGGGTTCGCTGCGGCCGGGTTAGTAACTGAAATCATCTTTGGTGGCACACCATTGCCGGACCTGCATTTTGCTGCTGATCGTGTGCATTTCCTGCCGCCGATCAAGGCCGGCGCCATTGACTATTCCTTCAATGTCGATGGCAATGGAGATCCGCTGACAAAGGATTATATGGCCCTGCGTCAGCAAAAACTATTGGAAATATTCTCCACCCTTGAACCCGATTTGATTCTGATAGAGGCCTGGCCCTTTGGCCGCAGGGTGGTTGCCGGTGAGATAAGGGCGATGCTTGGCGCGGCAGCGTTGCGGCCAAAGCCACCTCTTGTTGTAACATCGGTCCGCGATATCCTGCAGGAAAACCGAAAAGCGGGCCGCAGCGAAGAGACGGTTGAGGCGGTGATAAAATATCTCGACAAGGTGCTGGTGCACAGCGACCCGCACCTCATCCAGCTGAAAAGCACATTTCCACTAGAAACGGAAATTGCCGACAAGATTTCCTATACCGGCTTCGTTCGCGCTGCTGAAACGGCGTTACTTGAGGACACCGAAACATTTGACGTCATCGCCACCATTGGCGGCGGCGCATTTGGCGGCGGCATGATCGAGACAGCTCTTGAGGCAAGAGCGCTTTCGTCGCTGAAAAAGGCGCAATGGTGTCTCTGCACCGGCCCGAATTTACCGCAAGAGAGTATTGAGAAGTTGCACCGAAACTGCCCTTCAGGTGTAATGATGAAGACATTCTTGCCAAATCTGGCGGCACACCTTCGCCAGGCAAGGCTTTCTATCTCGCAGGTCGGTTATAATACCACTATGGACGTTTTGAACGCCGGTAAAAATGGTGGCTGCCGTGCGGTGTTGGTTCCATCAGATATTGCCGGGCAGAGCGAACAGTTGCGCCGGGCAGAATTGCTTCACCTGCACGGTCTTGCTGTCAATTTGCCGGAGTCCCGGCTCACAGCACGAGCATTAGCCAAGGCAATCGAAGAGGCACTGGCGCTGCCACGAAGGTCAACAGATATCGATTTTGGCGGCGTCGAAAAGAGTGCTGAATTGATTGCCGGCATGATCGCGGCGAAAGGATAGTTGATGGGTATCGCTTTTTACGCGCCGATCAAACCGCCGGATCATCCGATTCCTTCCGGTGATCGATTGATCGGCGGTAACCTGATGAAGGCTTTGCGGCTGGCGAATTTCGAAGTTTCGCTGGCATCGAGGTTTATTGCCTATTCCAAACGCAGCGATCCATTGATCCTCGAAAATCGCAAAAATGCAGCGCTTGAAGAGGCCCGGCGCCTGATTGATGCCTATAGGACGCAGGACCGAGAAGCCCGCCCGGAACTCTGGTTGACTTATCATCCCTATTGCAAGGCACCGGACTGGATTGGACCGGCGGTTTCGCGCGTACTAGATATTCCCTATGTGACCGTTGAGGCCTGCAAAACCGGACAGGGTGATCAATGGCTGCCCTGGCGAAAAGAAGCGCAGTCGGGAATTATACAAGCCAATCGCCACCTGTGGTTCAAGCCGATGGACCGTGATTATCTGGTCGGCTTGCTTGGTAGCGATGAAAGACTGCGGCAAATTCCGCCGTTCATCGATCTGGAGGCGCAAAACATTGCGGAACCGGCAGTGTTGCCGGCCCACTGGAACTCTCAAACCCCGGTGATGATTACCACCGGCATGATGCGGCCGGGCAAGAAAGATCGGAATTTTTTCCTGCTGGCCGAAATTTTGCAAGAAATGCAGAACGTTGACTGGAATCTTGTCGTCGTTGGCGGAGGGCCACAGGAACAGGTGGTGAGGGAAGCATTTTGTGATATCAAGAAAGACCGTGTGCACTGGTGTGGCCAGGTTCCCGGCAGTGACGTTGCAGGCTGGATGCATGCGGCCGATCTATTTGTCTGGCCCGGCTGGAAGGAACCGATTGGCATGGTTTATCTTGAGGCCGCTGCGCAAGGACTGCCGGCGATGGCCTTTGAGAGCATGGGCGTACCGCTGGTTGTCCGACACAATCAAACCGGTCTGTTGGCACCGCTTGATGATCTTGAAACCTTTCGCAGCAATTTGACCAGGCTGCTGGTTGAAAAATCGTTGCGAGATCAAATGGGTCAAGACGCTAGAAAGTTCGTCACCGAAGAGCGCAGCATGACAGCAGCAGTTGCCCGGCTTGGTCAATGCCTGTCTGAATTTTGACGGAAAACTTCAACGGAATACCGGTTATAGTCATCATTACAATGTTGATTTGACAGTCCCGTCTTCGACCCATTGATCGACAATTTTCAGCGTCTCATCGGCAAACGCCTGATCGTTAATATGGGCATCGATTTCCGTCAATCTTATCGGTTCAGCAACATTATTGCGCATCGCGTCGAGAAAAGCCTCGAGCCCTTCGGGATCATGCGCTGGTTCTCCTTTGCGGTCCCATTCCTCAATACCTTGAGCAGGCAGGATCACATGCACCGGCCCGGTTGCTGTTGCGAGGCGTTTGAGCATTTCAAGGCCGGCGTTTCGGCGTTGATCAGGCGTCAGCGTGGCTGAGGATATCAGCCGGTTATGGGTGTGGCTTGGGCGGCCCTTTAGCGCATTGGGCACCTCCTGCCAACTTGGATAATCGACCAGGTCACTGGCACCGGGGGCGATGATCTGCGGCGTGCCGCTAAGTCCCGCATTGGTTAGCCGGTCGGCGCCGCTGGCGACTACCGAACCATAAAGCCCGTTGACGAATTCCTGCATGCAAAAATCCATCACACAAGCAAATGCGCCTTCGCGCGCCAGACTTTCAAAGGCCATGCCACCAACCCCGGTGGAATGAAACACCGCAACCTCAAAGCCGCGTTGTTCAAGTGCCGGCTTCAGCGTTTTCATGTATTTAAGACAAGAGCTGCCAAGGCTGGTCATGCCGATCAGCGGTCGCCTGCGCTGCGGCGCTTCAACGGCGCAGGCCGCGCCCAACACAGCGCCCGCGGCCTGACTGAGCGACGATTTGCAGACGGAGTTTAAGCCATAAAGCCCTCCGGCCCACAGGATCATCTGAGTATCGAACGCCAGCCTGTCAACCGGAATGAGCGGTGAGAACGAAATTGTCGAGACAATGTATTTGGGTACACCAATGGGCAAAGCCCTGGCGCAATCGAGCGCAAGATCGGTGCCCATGGTGCCGCCAAGCGCGATCATCGCGTCAATTTTCCCGGCCCTATGAAAATCGCCGGTCAACTGCGCTGCACCTGCCGCCATGATTTGCATGGCACTATTTTCATCTTCAAATGCAATGGCTTTTTCAATCGACGAGCCAGCTGCCTTAGCCACCTGGTGCTTTGAGATGTCAGTTGGCCGTTTCGGATCTCCCAGAACACCCACATCCATGGTTAGAGCGCGACCGCCCTGATCTACAATGCGACTGGCAAGATAGAGCAATTCATCGGACTTGGTATCGTAGGTACCGATAATCAGGACTGTTTTTTTGGTCATCAAAAAACCTCAAAGTTGTATCCAGGCGATCTTTAAATTGCAGTATTTATCCAATTCATGCAATGACTTGTCCGCCCCATTGCCCGACTGTTTCATGCCGGCTAACGGCACAGTCGCATCGGCGCCGCCATAGGTATTGACATGAACCACGCCGGCCTTGATGGCGCGTATCATGCGGTGAGCGCATGAAAGGTTTGCGGTCCACACACCGGCGGCCAATCCCAACTCTGTATCATTGGCCAGTTCTATCGCTTCCGCTTCGGTGTCAAACGGGGTAACGGTGACAAGCGGTCCAAAAACTTCGTTCTTAAAGACGCTCATGTTTGCCACAACATCGCCGATCACCGTTGGAGCCATGTAAAATCCACCGGAATCTTCGGTAAGTCTTGCGCCCCCGCTTATCAGTGCCTCACCTTCAGCCCGCGCTTTGGCCACATATTGCAGATTGGAAAGTAACTGCCGTTCGCTCGCCACCACACCGATGTCGCTGGCAAGATCGAGCGGATCACCGACCTTGAGGGCATTGGCATAACCTGCCAGCTTCTCAACAAACCCATCATGAACCGAACGCTCCACCAAAAGACGCGATCCTGCAACACAAACCTGGCCGGAATTGCGAAAAATGCCCATGGCCGAAATTTTCGCACTTTTCTTTCGCTCATCTCGATATCTTTCGCCTGTTACCCAAATCGATGACCTGGAACAAGAAATGGGCTGGACCCGTATTTGCGAAGCCCAACCCAACAGGCATTGTTAGTTGCCGAGAATTTTACCAATCGCTGCAGTGGTGGCAATATCACTCTTGATTTGCGCTGTTGATGCAGCCGCATTCATCCAGTATACGCTGGCGCCGGTTTTTGTGGCCAGATCCTGGGCCTGCGAACTTGCCACCGTTTTTTCAGCCACCGCGATGATTTTGGCGCGGATATCGGCAGGTGTGTCTTTGTGAACAAACAAACCGTTCCACAACGCAATTTTCAGTTCCGGGTCGATCTCGCCGACCGTTCGGGCATCCGGCGTGAGAGATATGCGTGCGCCGGTTACTGAGGCAAGTATGTTCACCTTGTCGAGACAGGGCAACACCAATTGCAGCGTGGTGTTCATGACATCAACGTCGCCGGGAGCCAGCGTATTGCAATCAAGCGCATCGAACGCGGCGTCTGATCCGCAGGAGAACCCCATCTTCTTTGCCAAAGCCAAAGTAATCTGGGTCGGCACCAGCGGCGGGCCGAAATGACCGCGCGCCACCTTGTTGGTTTTGGCATGGCTCGCCAGCTCTTCCATGGTCTGGAAGGGAGCGCTTTTCGACGATGCGATGACGAATGGATAGGTAAGAAAGATGCCCAGGGGCTCAAACGGATCCGGATTGAGCTCCGGAATTCCGATCTGTGGGCCAACAACAGGAATGCCGACAACGAATGAGCCGATCATCGATCCATCGGTTGACGCATTTGCCACTTCAATGGCACCGGGAAATGGTCCGCCGCCACCGCCGGGTTTGTTAACCACTGCTGCGGCCGTGCCATATTCATTCTGGAAGTCCTCGGCGATCATGCGGGTCAACACGTCCTCAAGATCACCAGGTGGAAACGGAACCACAAACTGTACCGGCTTGTCCGGGTATTGTGCCAATGCCGGCGGTACCATACTTGCTGTGGTCGCTATTGCTGCGGCCAATGCGGCGGATAGTAGTTATTTCATGTTGTTCCTCCCATCAGTCTAAACTGAATTCCATCTAATTCGTCCATTTGGTTCATTATTATCACCACTGGTGCATTTACATGTTGTTGAATTTCCAAATTTGAGTCAAGATAAATGTCTCAGGTGAAACAGCATTTGTGCCGTGATATTGTGAAAACTGTCGACAAAGCCATGAAACTGTTAAATCTCTTCTCCATTGAGCGGAGTGAAATGGGGCTGTCCGAGCTTGCCGGCAATGCCGGCTTTGACAAGGCTACGACGCGACGGCTGCTGGTTTCGCTGGCAAAGCACAATTTCATCGATCAGAATCAGATCAGCCGTAAATACCGGCTGGGCAGCGGATTTGTCAGACTGGCGCACATACGCGAAATGACCACACCAATTGGCCGGGTTAGCCAGGAAACTACCGATTGGCTGACGGATGAAACCGGCGAGACCGCACATATCAGCATACCCGAAGGCAACATGTTGATCACCATTGCCCTTAGTGAGCCGAACCGGGGAACCATAGTGCATCTTGATAAAAGTGAGCGATTGCCGCTTAACGCCACCGCGTCGGGGATAGTTTTTCTGGGTTTTCTGTCGAGGGACGAGCGAAGTTCGGTATTATCACAGCCTCAAAGCACCTACACACCGCACACGATAACCGACCCGGGCGTGATCAACGATTTGGCAGAGCGGGCCTATCGCAATGGCTATGGCACCATCGAAAATGGCTTTGAGGTCGATGTCAGTGGCATCGCAACGCCCTATTTCGGTCAAGGCAGTGCCGTTGAAGGCACAATCGCGGTGGCCACGCCTTCGGCCCGTATGGACGAGCAAAAGCGCCAACACATTGTCGCGCTTCTGTTTGAAGCGTCCGGACGGCTGACCCGAACGCTCGGCGGCGAAATGCATCCACAGATTGACAAAATAAAACGGCTCTAAGGACACCCTATCATGCAGAACTCCAACTTCCTTAAAGAAAACAATGCCAAGCACTTTTGGCATCCAATGGCTCATCCGGCCGCCATGCAACAAAACCCACCCGCCATTATCACCGGGGCCTCAGGCGTCGAGCTTGTCGATGTCGATGGCCACCGCACGCTCGATGCCGTGGGCGGGTTGTGGAACGCTAATCTCGGTTATTCATGCAATCCTGTCAAAAAGGCCATCACCGATCAATTAAACCAATTACCCTATTATTCGACCTTTCGAGGCACTTCCAACGATAAGGTAATTGAACTGTCTTACAAGCTTTTGGATTGGTTCGAACCCGAAGGTATGGTGCGCTCGTTCTTCACGTCCGGCGGCTCTGATTCAGTTGAAACCTGTCTGCGGTTGGCGCGCCAATATCACAAGGCCCGCGGAGAAGCAGAACGCACCAAATTCATCAGCCTCAAAAAAGGTTATCACGGCACCCATTTTGGCGGTGCCTCGGTCAATGGCAACGCCAAATTCCGCCGCAATTACGAACCGCTGCTGCCCGGCTGTTTTCATATTCCGGCACCTTGCACTTATCGCAATCCGTTCAATACCGATGATGCTGAAACCGTTGCCCGGCTTTGCGCCAACCTGCTTGAAGAGGAGATAAAATTCCAAGGGGCAGACACGGTTGCGGCTTTTATTATGGAGCCGGTGCTGGGGGCAGGTGGTGTAATCGTTCCCCATGCGAGCTTCATGCCGCTGGTTCGAAAAATCTGTGATCGCCATGGCGTATTGTTGATTGCTGATGAGGTTATCACCGCATTCGGACGAACCGGTGCCTGGCATGGCTCGAGGCTTTGGGGGGTGAAACCTGATTTGATGTCGTGTGCCAAGGCGATTACCAATGCCTATTTTCCCTTCGGCGCGGTAATGATTGGTGAAAAAATTGCCGAAGTTTTCGAAAATAACAGCGATAGCTTTGGCGATGTCTCCCATGGCTACACCTATTCGGGCCATCCTGTGGGATGTGCTGCAGCCCTTGCAACGCTTAATGAGACCAGACGGTTGAATGTGGCAGAAAATGCCAAGGCCCGCGGCGCAGAGCTGATAAGCGGGCTGTTGCAACTCAAACTGAAGCACAAAATTGTTGGTGACGTTCGTGGCCAGGGCCTGATGGCGGTGATGGAATTGGTTTCAGACCGCGCCGCCAGGCAACCCGTGGCATCAAAAACGACCGCCGCGGTGTATAATAAAGCTTACCAGGAAGGCGTGATGATACGCATTTCAAGCAACAATATTATCCTGTCACCGCCGTTGATTATCGACAACAAGGACGTGGCGAAAATGCTTGCGGCACTTGATGCGGCGCTCGAAGCCGGTGGCGGGTTGATTTGACCGCAAAAAATAACATGAGAAAGATCAAAAGGAGGTGCAGCGCCACACTTTGTGAGAGGATTGGCGTCAAACACCGGCCAACGTCGCGTCCATTTTTTTTTAGCGACACATTTCTTTGCAACTATTGCCGCGGTTAGAGAAGTGGTTCGGTTTGTTTGAACAGTTTGGCTGGGTTTTATAAGTGGATTTCAGCCTTCTTGTTATGCGGCAACCGGGATTGGTGGCACGCGGTTGAAGTAGACCTGATCGGGGGTTTGTCCGTCAAGCGATGAATGGGGTCTTTTGGTATTGTAGAAGACCAGATATTTGCTGATTGCTGCGCGGGCTTCAGGAACACCTGTCAATCAGCATTGAAGTTTAACCCCTTATCGGCGTGCAATTTTGGCCCCTTGCTGTTCTGCATTTTGGATTGAGGTTATCGTTCTGGTTGCGAAGGTAAGAAGGGATCAAAGCGCGGAGACTTCAATTATCGCAGCGCTTTGATCCCTTCTGGTTTGATCAGTTACGATGTTTGAGACGCCAGCTTTCATTGCCGATCTCAATGATGTCGCGATGATGCGTGAGGCGGTCGAGTAGTGCGGTTGTCATTTTGGCATCACCGAATACGGTTGGCCATTCAGCGAAGGTAAGATTAGTAGTGACAATGATTGATGTGCGCTCGTAGAGCTGGCTGATCAGATGGAACAAGAGCTGGCCACCTGATTGTGCGAATGGCAGGTAACCGAGTTCGTCAATGATCAACAGATCAACGCGGGTCAACCGATCTGTCATACGCCCGGCCTTTCCATCCCGGTGCTCAGCCTCAAGGCGATTGACCAGATCAACGGCGCTGAAGAATCTGACACGATGGCGGGTCTTTACTATGTTGGAACCGATAGCAGTTGCCAGGTGTGTTTTTCCAGTGCCGGTTCCTCCGACGAAAACGGCGTTTCTTGTTTGATCAAGGAATGAGCCACCATGCAAACCGCGCACAAGTTCCTCATTGAGCGGGCTGGCATCAAAGTTGAACTCCTCAAGTGTCTTCATGACCGGGAATTTGGCCGCACTCATTTGATAACGGATTGACCGCGCCGTTTTCTCTATGATCTCGGCTTTTAACAAATCACCCAAAATCTCTGCAGCACTTCGTTTATGTTGAATGCCCGAGCGCATGACATCATCACAGGCTAACCGCATACCCGACAATTGCAACTGCCGCATCATATCGACGATGTCATGACGCTCCATGATGAACCTCCACTGTGATCCGGTCATATCGTGCACAATCGGCGACTGGATCTTCATGAAGCTGCAGATGCGGCGGAATGGGGACACAATCAGGCAGATTATCCGGCTCATTTTGGCGTGACAGTATATTCAGTACCGCATCGGCGCTGCGCAATCCTGCATTCAGGGCTGTTTGGCAAGCGGCCTCAACAGCATCCACGCTCTCGTTCATGGGCGGCCAGAAGCAAATCGACCATCTGTCTATCACCATCCGGGGTTCCTGATAACCTTTTACGGATAGTCGTCAGTGCCATCGGGTTGAATTTTGGGGCAAGACCAGTTCCTTGAAAGGTGCGCCATTACGAATGGCACCGGGTTTGCGTTCAAGAATGGGCCCGTAATGCACCTGAATATTTGGCGGATCATATATCGTTTTGTCACGGCCAAAGCGGCGGTCATGCTCACCAACAATCTGCTCGTTCTGTAGCAAAATGATCTTGGTTGCTTTTGCGCGAAGCTGTACCGGTTTGCCGGCAGCTAGCCCGGATTATTCATCAGGGTGCCTAATATAGCTGGCGGGCATGGATCAAGCTGTTGAAATAGCGTATGATTTCGGTGTTTGACAAGATCATTCACCCTCAGCAGAAAATCCGGCCCGCCATGCAAGAAGATAACCTGTTTCTCCCCGGTTTGTCACCTTTAGGGCGGCACAAAATGTCTGCCCGGTTTGATGGTGGCGCTTTGTCATCTGATGGCGGTGTGTTGATACTGCGCGAGATCGAGCGAAAGCTGAACTTTGCCGGTATGATTGCTTCCTGCTTGCATGACGAGCGCGATGCGGGGCGCACCATCCATTCCCAGACCACCATGATCCGCACCCGCATGTTTGCAATAGCTTGCGGCTATGAAGACTGTGATGACCTTGATGAGTTGCGCCATGATCCGGCACTGAAGATTGCCTGCGAGCGACTGCCGGAAAGTGGATGCGCGTTAGCATCCCAGCCAACCTTGTCGCGGCTGGAAAACACGCCGTCCTGGCGGGAGCTTGGCCGCATGGGGTTGGCCCTGATTGACCTGTTCTGCGACAGTTTTAGCGCCGTGCCTGGTCATATTGTTCTGGATATTGATGATACCACGGACCGCACATATGGCGATCAGCAGCTTTGCCTGTTCAACACCCATGCGCAAGGATACTGCTTTCAGCCTATTCATATTTATGATGCTGCATCGGGCAAGCCGGTGTGCTTTTTATTGCGGCCCGGCAAACGGCCTTCGGGCGAGGAAGCAGCCCGGATTTTACGCCATGTCATTCGTCGTATCCGGCACAACTGGCCCCGCACTGTCATCACCGTGCGCGGTGACGGGCACTACGGAACACCAGAGGTCATGGATCTTCTGGAGCAACACGGTTGTTTCTACATCTTCGGCCTGCCGGGCAACAACAGGCTAAAGACGCTCTCCCATCCATGGAGTGAGGATGTTGCTGTTCGTCGGGCATTGAGCGGCAAAGACAAGGTGCGTCGTTTCTTCCAAATTCGTTACGGTGCCAAAAGCTGGTCAAAGGAGCGCAAGGTCATCGCCCGTGTTGAGGCAACCAAATTGGGCAGCGATACCCGCTTCATCGTCACCAATCTGCCAGGGCGGGCCAAGCATCTTTATGAGAAGGTCTATTGTGCACGCGGAAAAATGGAAAACCTGATCAAGGAACACAAACTCTACACCAAATCAGACCGCACCTCCTGCCACCGCTGGGAGGCCAATCAGTTCCGGTTGTTTCTGCACACCGGTGCTTACTGGCTGTTATTATTATTGCGCGGGGCAGCCCCAAAACGTTCGCGGTTTAGAACCGCCACCTTCGAGACCATCCGGCGCACATTCCTGAAAATCGCGGTGCGTATTGAACAGTTGAAATCGAGGATTAAAATTGCCCTGCCAACGGCTTGCCCGCACCGTCAATTGCTCGTCTTGTTGATGGGACGCATCAACGCCCAGAGCCCGTAATCAACGCGGCATGAGCCGATGATTACCCCCCAACAACAACCCCAAACGCGTATTAAATGTTCCAATCAAACTCCCGCCGTTAGCCCGGTTAATCCTTCACGCCCGGATGAAACCTGAAAGGCCTGGTGAATAATTCGGGTTAGTGGTCTGGCCGAAACGCTTGAATCCTTTTTCAGCACGTTCTTTTTCAAGCGTTTTGGCCACAAAGACCACTAGCAACTTATTGAATTCTAGTGGTTCTTATGATTCCAACATTTGCCATAAGTACGAGCCGCTGGCGGATGCAAATGTTGGTACAGAACCACTAGGACCGAAACGCTGTAACGATTGCGCTCAAAGTTCACAAGACAGGTTTTGGAGACGGCGACGGTTGTCTCATGGAACCCATTGAAGGAGCCCTGGCACGGTACCAACGCATTCTGCTGTTCCAGAAAAACATCGTAAATCATTCGATCTTTGAACTCTGGATGCCTGGTCACTTTGGCATGTTCGATAACCTGTTCATACAGTATCTCATTTGGTCATCATTATTTGCCACCTTCAATCGCGGTGCAAAATGCCGCCCGCGCGATACCTTCACTCAGGTATCTCAACCTGTCCTTTCTCCCAGCCTGCGGCAGGAGAACAGGCGACAGGCTCCACAAGGTGGTGCGAGCACATCTGTTCGAACCTTTTATTGAACTTTCGATCCTTGCCCTTGAGGATCGCATCCACTGCCGTTGACATATTGTCGTATATGCCCCGTGCACAGGCACCGCCGAAAAAGGCGAATGCCCTGTCATGGGCGTCAAAAACCATCTCCTGTTTCTCACGCGGATACGCTACCAAAAACGGCATGCGGCTGTAGCAAAGCCTGAAGTGGCAACCTTTACCTTGCTGGCGCCCGTCACGACAATCTCATGGCTCCAGTCTCGTGGCTCCAGTCGAACTGGCAGGCTTCTCCCCAATATTACACAATGAGCAAAACTCAACGGTACAAATGCATGCTCCAAACCGGTGCTGCGTTCATTCCTCCAGCGCTTTGCATATCGCCGCACACTATCGTAACTGCCGTCATAGCCAACACGCCGCAGATCATCATGGATACGCGTCAGAGTGAGCCGTTCTTTGCGCGAACATCTTTCGTTCGCCTTCAACATCGTATCAAGCTGTTCTGTGAAAAGGCCCAACTTTGGCAGCGGTTGGGTGGATCGGTCATAGCGAAACTCCGTTACTTTGGAGCGCAAAATCTTCCGTACAGAATTCCGCGAGATGCCGCGATCCCGGCAAATCTCTTTAATGCCTTTCTTATGAACAAAATGATCCCGTCTGACCTTCGCAACCACAACAATCATCCCCTGTATAACCCCGACATTTTGATCCAAATGACGGGTACAATGCACAACCAAGGGAGGGGGTCAAAATCGAACGCCGATCTCCCCGTTTAAGGGGTCAATCTTGCATGTCGATCTACACGCTCGAACCAGTGGCGCTCGGGCGCTCACTCCCAGCCCGATGCTGGCGTGCAGGCAACCGGTTCCATGACATAGTGGTTCATCAATGCCAAAAAGCGCGGATGGAATACCCGGTCCTTTGAACGTGACACATAACTCACCATTGTTTTAGGATTATCGATGATGACCCGGCGCGGCACCCCGCCATAAAACGCCAATGCCCGCACAAAGGCATCCAGCACCATCTCCTGAACCTCGCCAGGATAAGCCATCACAAAGGGTTTGCGAGAATGGCACAAACGGAAGTGCGCCACCTTGATCTTCTGTTCCACGCCGCCCAGAACAACGTGCTCCTGGCTCCAGTCAAACTGCCCATTTATGTCAGGGGCAATCACCAGCCGTAAAGTGTAACGGTATAAAAGCTCCAGGCAGCTGTGATCCATCGGCTTTCAACGACTTGATAAACCGGCAGACCGGCGAGTACGAACCGGTATAGCCTTCCTCAACCAGTTGCTCATAAAGCTTCACTGCTGTGCGCCGCTCCCGGCGGGGTTGGCTTAAGTCTTGTTGGTAAAGCGCCTTTAGGCGATCCGAAAAACCGGCAAGCTTGTGCAGTACAGGCGGTCTACTGCGATGATAGAACGGCGGAGACGCGTCATTCAAATATTTTCTGATCGTATTGCGGGACAGGCCCGTATCCCGACTGACTGACCGGATAGAGTGGCCATCTCGCAAAACCAAACGACGAATCTTTGCTGCACTTTCCATTAATATCACCTGTTCATTCTCCGTGATCAAAACACGGATGTTACCAAAACAGGCGGGTCAATTTTAAACGCCAATTACCCACCCAAGTGGGTCAATTTTGCATGCTTATTCACAGCTTATCACGCACAATCTGACCCAGAAGATAGGCGGGTTCTTTCCCCAAAGGTGGAAACGCCAACAGGTGATTGTTGCGGTTGGGATGGGCGGCAATCAGCATAAACGTATTATCGCTTGCATATAACCAAAGCCCCTTGCGGCCGCTCATGGCGTAGTAGGATACCGATTGTGAATAGGGATCGGATCGTTCTGAAACTGAATCCAGCATTGCTTGCAATGCTGCTAAATCATCATGGGTTAAACGAAGCAGGGATGGTCTGTTGGCAATGGCGTTCGTACCGCCATCCTTGCGCACAACATTGGTGGCTCTTGCTAAACTGGGTGCACTACTAACCCGGATTATTCATCAGGGTGCCTAATATAGCTGGCGGGCATGGATCAACAGGGCTGTTCAACGCTAATTACTTGTATCGGTAATCGAGCACTCTGGTGAAGTCGAGGGCGTTGCGCCACAGGGCGTCTGCGATGTTTTGTTCGCCGTTGGCACGCAGGATATTAAGGGCGAAACTGCGCGCTCTGGCGAAGATGCCAGGGTTGGTGCGAATGCGGCTGGCGTCCTCCAGCATCGTAACATCGCGGACATAGTGATTTCTGTTCTCGATACCCCAGTGGTTGCGAATGGCTTGCGCCACTTTCTTCGCGCTGACGGGTGCGGAGCAGACATAAAAGCAGGTCTCCTCGCGACAGTTCCACATCCCGGTTTTGGCGCTGCGGAGAAATGTCACTCTCGGCACACGGATGATACGCACGATGAGCCCGTTCCAGCCGGTTTGTTTAAGCGCCTGAACGGCATCGAAAACCTCGACAATGCGCCTTTCGACGCGCATGCGCTTGCCTCGATCAAGGGTTTCATGATGCTCCAGCGGCAGTTTTCTTTCGCCGACAGCCTCGATTATTCGCAGCAGACCGGGCTGATTTTCCTTAAGTTGAACAATGAGATGGCTTTTCGCCGCCCGGGCCGCCCGGAAAGTTTTTTTTAACAGTGCATGGCGTCCATCGTAAACAGCCGGCCGGTAAGCGCCAGCGCTTTGATCATCGCTTGCGCGGCGGGGATTTCGTTGCTCTTCTCGTCCACCTCCAGATGCCCCAGTATCAGCGCGTCATCGACCGCAAAAGCGCTCAGAACATGGGCCGCCTTGCGGTCGTTAAAGGCATCGAAACTGTGCCGCAGCGTCTTGCCGTCAATCGCCACGACCGGCATCGCTTCCACGTCTTCACTCCGTTCGCTACCGCACAATTGCGCCGCATGGCGGCGGAAAACCCGCTCCACCTTGCCACCATCAAGCCCGCGCAGGATGGTTCGCACGGCACTATAAGCCGGCGCGCGCTCCCAGCCGAAGCCGAATGCCCCATTGAGGTGCTCGCGATGAGCCTCGATGAAGCGATGGACCTTGCGATAGGACGTCGCCCCCGACAAAATCGCCAGGATCGTCGCCAGCATCACCGGACCAAGCTGCCATTTCTTGCCCTGCGCCCGGCGTGGGTCAGGGATCGTCGATAAAAGTTCCAGGAATTTCAATGTCATGAGTGCATCCTCCGAATCAAATACACTCCTATAGATTCAGACAAATACCGCTTTGGGAATACCACAGACAACCATCAAGTATTTAGCGTTGAACAGCCCTGCATGGATCAAGCTGTTGAAATAGCGTGTGATTTCGGTGTTTGAACAAGATCATTCACCCTCAGCAGAAAATCCGGCCCGCCATGCAAGAAGATAACCTGTTTCTCCCCGGTTTGTCACCTTTAGGGCGGCACGAAATATCTGCCCGGTTTGATGGTGGCGCTTTGTCATCTGATGGCGGTGTGTTGATACTGCGCGAGATCGAGCGAAAGCTGAACTTTGCCGGTATGATTGCTTCCTGCTTGCATGACGAGCGCGATGCGGGGCGCACCATCCATTCCCAGACCACCATGATCCGCACCCGCATGTTTGCAATAGCTTGCGGCTATGAAGACTGTGATGACCTTGATGAGTTGCGCCATGATCCGGCACTGAAGATTGCCTGCGAGCGACTGCCGGAAAGTGGATGCGCGTTAGCATCCCAGCCAACCTTGTCGCGGCTGGAAAACACGCCGTCCTGGCGGGAGCTTGGCCGCATGGGGTTGGCCCTGATTGACCTGTTCTGCGACAGTTTTAGCGCCGTGCCTGGTCATATTGTTCTGGATATTGATGATACCACGGACCGCACATATGGCGATCAGCAGCTTTGCCTGTTCAACACCCATGCGCAAGGATACTGCTTTCAGCCTATTCATATTTATGATGCTGCATCGGGCAAGCCGGTGTGCTTTTTATTGCGGCCCGGCAAACGGCCTTCGGGCGAGGAAGCAGCCCGGATTTTACGCCATGTCATTCGTCGTATCCGGCACAACTGGCCCCGCACTGTCATCACCGTGCGCGGTGACGGGCACTACGGAACACCAGAGGTCATGGATCTTCTGGAGCAACACGGTTGTTTCTACATCTTCGGCCTGCCGGGCAACAACAGGCTAAAGACGCTCTCCCATCCATGGAGTGAGGATGTTGCTGTTCGTCGGGCATTGAGCGGCAAAGACAAGGTGCGTCGTTTCTTCCAAATTCGTTACGGTGCCAAAAGCTGGTCAAAGGAGCGCAAGGTCATCGCCCGTGTTGAGGCAACCAAATTGGGCAGCGATACCCGCTTCATCGTCACCAATCTGCCAGGGCGGGCCAAGCATCTTTATGAGAAGGTCTATTGTGCACGCGGAAAAATGGAAAACCTGATCAAGGAACACAAACTCTACACCAACAGAACCTCCTGCCACCGCTGGGAAGCCAATCAGTTCCGGTTGTTTCTGCACACCGGTGCTTACTGGCTGTTATTATTATTGCGCGGGGCAGCCCCAAAACGTTCGCGGTTTAGAACCGCCACCTTCGAGACCATCCGGCGCACATTCCTGAAAATCGCGGTGCGTATTGAACAGTTGAAATCGAGGATTAAAATTGCCCTGCCAACGGCTTGCCCGCACCGTCAATTGCTCGTCTTGTTGATGGGACGCATCAACGCCCAGAGCCCGTAATCAACGCGGCATGAGCCGATGATTACCCCCCAACAACAACCCCAAACGCGTATTAAATGTTCCAATCAAACTCCCGCCGTTAGCCCGGTTAATCCTTCACGCCCGGATGAAACCTGAAAGGCCTGGTGAATAATTCGGGATAGAACGGCGGAGACGCGTCATTCAAATATTTTCTGATCGGATTGCGGGACAGGCCCGTATCTCGACTGACTGACCGGATCGAATGGCCATCTCGCAAAACCAGACGACGAATCTTTGCTGCACTTTCCATTAATATCACCTGTTCATTCTCCGTGATCAAAACACGGATGTTACCAAAACAGGCGGGTCAATTTTAAACGCCAATTACCCACCCAAGTGGGTCAATTTTGCATGCTTATTCACAGCTTATCATGCACAATCTGACCCAGAAGAGAGGCGGGTTCTTTCCCAATGGGTGGAAACAGCAACAGGTGATTGTTGCGGTTGGGATGGGCGGCAATCAGCATAAAAGTATTATCGCTTGCATATAACCAAAGCCCCTTGCGGCCCGTCATGGCGTAGTAGGATACCGATTGTGAATAGGGATCGGATCGTTCTGAAACTGAATCCAGCATTGCTTGCAAGGCTGCTAAATCATCATGGGTTAAACGAAGCAGGGATGGTCGGTTGGCAATGACGTTCGTACCGCCATCCTTGCGCACAACATTGGTGGCTCTTGCTAAACCGGGTGCACTACTAAAAGCAGTCATGACTTGCCGCCTGTCATCTCAACCGGCTTTGATACCTGCCAGACCTGCTCAAACAGATTGCGGAAGGTTTGTGCATATAATGGATGTTGCAGAATGGTGATTTGTTGCGGTGGTCCCCAGGCGATCATCGCCAGTTTATCGCCATAAAGCTGAAAAGGCGTGGAACTAAAATCCCTGCCTGATAACCAACGATACCACTGGGTTGGCGCAATAAGATTTCTATCGCCCTTTTTAATCAGGATTCTCTCAATTATACCTGCTTGTTGTAATCGTTCGATATGGGTCTTGATGAATGCACGAAGCGGTTTGTTTTCATCACCGGGTTCTGCCAGTCCGGCAATTAGGGCCCGTCTCCCCTGAACGGCCACCGGTCACACGAAAGAGGCCTCCAGCCCTGAATAATCTTTGACCTTATCCTATTGTGTGATATTCTCTTAACGTGCTGGCTTCGAAGTTCAAAACAATTGTTGTTTATTGGTTGATCTGCAATGTGATCATCCCATTGATGATTACGTCAAGTGGCATCGTTACAATCGATAACTCCTATTACACAGCACCAATTGTTTTACTGTTCATCCAGATTTGTAATTTAAGCTATTTCAAACTTAGCAAAAATTTGTTCATAATTACATTGATCGGAAATCTCATCAGTTTCTTTACAACTGCTAATTTTACCATCTGGAGGGCGCTTTACACATACTATGTTTGGTGGAGTTATTCGCACTTATGGTATTGGTGATATAAAATTACTCGAATATCAATGTTTTGAAGATTTACAGAGTAACTTTTAAATCGAACTGATATTGATGTTGCTACGTTGCCGGTTACGGTCACCAATTGTGAACCGGGTCCAACGGTGCTGATAAATCGGTCTCCACCTCTGATTTCAACGCCGAATCTTGATGGAGCGCCTGAATTTGTGTCGAAAGAGATGTCAATATGGCTGATGTGATCATCCCTGTTCGGGCCAGTAACCCCAAATTGCGACCATACTTCTACCCATGGCCCCCAGACTTGTGGAAATGCGGCAGCAGAAAATCTGCCCCGCTTTATCTCCAAGCCTTTCCCATATTTTCGTGTTGCGTTGCTGATCGCATGTTTCATCGTGTAACCTGTGAACTCATTCTGCATTGCAAAATCTCAAAAATTTCATTGAATGCAATCATAGTCCCGTACAAGCAATACGGGGATATGTATTTCAGTAACTAATTGGTTTAACTAATTTTGTATTTAAGGCTTATCCCTTATGGTCTGGTTTGATCAACATGCTTTGTGTGTTGGTTATATTTTCACCGCGATATTCAACAGGGTTTTGAATGCAGCACACTTTTTTCTGCGCTTGTTGAACAGCATAGCAAGTGCACACCCCCATTTACCTCGCCCCAAATACATGAAAGTCTGATTCAATATCCTTGAGTGAAGTGTTTTATGAATCAAGTTGGATTTTGTTAATTTGCCGGATCGGCATGAAATTGTTCCATGGCTTTTACCGCCAGTCCATGCATGTGGCCCTTATTGATCCCTACCCGGCAAAGCACGGTAAATCCGGTTCCGCTGATTCAATGCTCGTGGCCTAGTCATCGTAAGAAATTCTTAGGCGGAGAAGATGACACAATCAAACAAGGAAAAGTTCTATATCGATCTGGGGTTTCGGTTAATGCAAATGCGCTATCTGAATGGATATTCGCAAAGCCAGCTTGGGGAATTCATCGGCGTATCAAAACAAACCATTCAACGTTATGAATCCGGTGAAATCCATATCTCACCGCAGGCACTTGATAGTTGTGCACGGCAACCGATACCAACGGTGGCTGATATTGGCCCATTTGACCGAGGTTGATTTGGCTTTTTGGCTAGGCGCGATTGGCGACTTGGTACTGGTACCACGAGCCGGACGCAACGACGGCCAAAAGCCAAAGGAACCCGGCCTTCGGTGGCAAAAAATTGCCCGCTGGCTTTGTTACAATCCGCTTGTGGCCAGCCAGGCCAGGGCACGTATTGCGCCGCGTCAGCAAACGATTTTTCTGCCATCAAATGGGCTAATATCAGCCACCGTTGGTATTGATACGCCGGTCGGTTTTTTCTATGGCGAGGGCGAAACCATGCCAGCACCATCCAACACCAACAAAACCGGTTTGCTGATCGCCGCCGACATCATGGCATTGCCCGACAATAATATCCGCAAGAGCGTCTACCACTTGGTACGCGCCATCAATCGCGCCCATGAAGATAAGGAAAATACCAAGAAGGTCGCCTGACTTTCTTATTCCCCGGTATTTGTTCTTCGTGGTTGGTTGGTGCTGTTGAGGCTGTAACGTTTTCCCCCATGGCTCTATTCGAAGGCGGGCGTTGCAACAATTGCAGCGCCCGTTTTTATTGGCAAGGCCGCATTGGTGGTGAATGCGGTTTTTACCGCAGGCGCATTATCGGCACTATCAAATCCAGGCACATGCGCCTTGACAGATGGCGGCATCATATCAAGCAGTTCTGCATCCATTTCATCGAGCCGATCTTCGGTTATGTCCCCTTGTGCCAGTTCCTCACGGTGCTGATCTTTCAGATCATCAAATTCATGAATTTCATCACGAGCTGTGCGATTGGCTTGCATAGCGTCATGCACTTTGCCACGCGCTTTAAGGTCTGACAGAAAGTCATCAACTAGAATGTGATCGGGCGCAAATTGATCGTAGGAATATTCTTCATCCGATACGGGTTTGCCGAACTCATCGTAGGCCTGGGTTCGCGCCCCGTTCAAAAACACCCGTCTTCCATCCTGCATAATATTGGCGTATTGCCAAATCCCCTCAAGCCGGGCCTCTATCTCAAACAGCAGTTTTTGAAGTGTCTCAAACTCGATTTGGTTTTCCATGAGCGCCGTTGTGATAGCAGTGTCGTAAACATCAAGCTTGGCTTCAAATTCTGTAATCCGAATTTCAGATGCCATGATTACAGACACGCCAATGGCGGTTACTGTGGAATTTTCAGAAGCCTCTTCGGCAATATCTTCACGAAGCTTTTGTTCCTGTCTGGCTTTGATAAACCATTTTTTGCGCAGCGCTTCTTGCGAGTGGGAGAAGCGGCTGTCATTGCCAAAATGATGCATCAGTTGGATCATATTATGCTCCGCAATCCTTCTTGATCAGAATATACAACAATGGCCCCGGTTGCTTGTCAGGGTGCCTGCCAAACCACTGCTTTATGTCAGGCAATTTCTCTTTTCTGTCATACCAATTTTGAATGCATCGAATACCCGTGTTATCTGGCTTGTCTCTTTGCCAGCGAGAAAATGACAAACCTTCAATAACACCTGCAATGTAACTGACCTGTTGATCTGAGGTCATTTTATTCAGTACAAATCCGGCATCGAGATTTTGTGCATGGACGTTATATGTGTTGGTCAACATCATACCAAGTATTATCACAACTATTTGTTGATATTTGTTTAACTTCAACCATTTGCTAACCTGCATAATCGACCGATTGTGCAATATTTTACTTATGTGCCTCGGTTTTGTTATAATTATGGGAGAATAATGGAGTATCAAGGGTTTGGCCGAATTGAACACCGGCCAGACCAACACAAAAGCCTCAACGCGAAAAGGGTCGATTATGCAGCATACCAATGCATGGCATTCTCGCGTTAAGGCACTGAAACAGCATGAAAATAGGATATCTGCGCGTTAGTACCAAAACACAAAAACTGGACCGTCAAATCAATGGTCTGGAAGATTTGTGTGATAGACTGTATATTGAGAAACTCTCGGCTGTTGCAAAAAGGCGGCCTGTGTTTGATAAAGTCCTGCGTGAGTTAAAGCGTGGTGACACGCTGTTTGTGTGGGATTTGGACCGCGCCTTTCGCTCCACCGAAGATGCGCTTTATCATGAAAAAGACCTGCGCAAACGCGGCATCAAGTTCCATGCGATGAATTTCGACATTGAAACTGATACCGCCGATGGCAAATACAGCTATGTTATTACTGCCGCCGCAGCCGAGCGTGAACGCAAGAAAACCTCAGAACGCACCATTGAAGGCCTGAAAGAAGCCGTTAAACGCGGGGCCATCCTTGGGCGTCCACCGATAATGAGCGATGAACAGATACACGCAGCCAAGCAGAAGATTGAAGCCAATGAGGCCAGTGTGGCTCAAATGGCAACTTTGCATAATGTTCACCCCTCTACCATTACCCGTTCCATTCGGCGTTTGGATAATCAGGCTAAAAACAATAGTGCATCGGATTGAGTTTATCGGCTTTAGTCCAAGGTGGTTGTTCGCATTGCAGCCATTCAAATTGGGATATTTCGGAATCGTGTGAATAGCAGCAGAGCGGACAAAGTGACTGAGGCTTGGTGCATCCAATGTCTCGACTGCGACAAGGTGCTTTTGGTCAAAATGCGCCACACGGAGACTTTCACGGGCGCACCGTGGCACACCGCGATACCGGCGGACGAGCGGACCACTGCATCAAGAGGCGACCAACTACAGTTCGTCGAGCAGAGCCTTGGCATTGATGAGATCGGGCGTATCGAAGCCTTCGGTAAACCAGTCGTAGATTCCCTGAAGCAGCTCTCGGGCTTCCTTCCTCCGGCCTTGATCTTTCCAGAAAAGGCTAAGGCTTACCGATGCCCGCAACTCCCAGGATTTGGCTTTCTGGGTACGTGCGATCTGCAGCGCCTCTTGAAAACAGGCCTCTGCTTGGTCGGCATGTGAGCTATCAAGTAGCAACTCTCCTTTGATGCGGCAAAGTTCGGAATTCCATAGGTGCTCACCAACCTTTACACCTTTGTCGGCAATAGACTGAGCCTCATCCAGCGCAGCTAATCCCTCAGCCGCCTGTCCCGCTCTGCCATATGCCTCGGCAAGCAAGGAAAGATAGAATGGCACGAACAATTCCGCCCCCGTGGCCCGCCAACCGCTCAGCCCCTTTTGCATCAGCGCAATGCCGTCGCCCATCGACGCAACAGTGAGATGCGAGCCCCGTAGCACGTTTGCTGACGCAAGGAACAACCCAAAACCTTGATCAGCTGAATCCCTCGCGGCTTTGTCCGCGAGCTTCCTAGCCGGCTCTATCTCTCGGCGGAAGCGATGGAACATGGCCGCAAAGACCGCCACATAAACTTCTGTCATCGGATGAGATATTTCTCGGGCAAGATGAACCGCTTCGTAGCTCATATTCAGAGCCTGATCTGGGTAGCCGAGAAACCAGAGCGCCCAAGCCGACCATTGGCGGCAGACGACCCCAATGTCCTGGCCGTAAACATAGGCCAGGGAACGGTGTTGCTCGCGATCGTAAAGGGCTAGCCCTTGCTGCAATATCTCGAGCGCCTCGGTGTATTTTGTTTGCCCTACCAATTGCGCTCCCAGTACGCGATGAGCAACCAGGCGTTGCGTCTGGTCCCCTTCACTTTGGGCCAGCTGGAACAGCTGTTCTGCCAATTCCGGTTTAGCTCCGGGCGACCGTACAGCATAAAAATACCAGACGCCCCAGAGAGCCGAAAAACGCTTTGATGTCTCGCCTACCTGCTCACACAACTCAAGGGCTCGACTGAATGTGCTCTCCACCTCGGGAGCCGCAAACCCCTTCGTCAACATGAGCGTCGTACCAAGCGCCATCCGAAGATCGAGCTCCTTTAGATTGCGCTTCTCCGTACTTGGAAGCTTTCCCAGCAAGGCGATGCCTTTGCTGAGGTGGCTGATCGCTTCGATATTGGCCGAGCGTTCGATTGCCCTCTTGCCTGCCTTGTGCCAGTGGATAACGGCCGTCTCAGTCAGTCCCGCTTTTGTGTAGTGGTGGGCCAGGATTTCTGGCTCGGTATCGACGGTTCCCGGAAACTGCTCTTCGAGCACTGTGCCAATGCGATGGTGCAATTCCTGGCGTCTGCTCTTGAGCAGGGACCCGTATGCTGCGTCCTGAACCAGTGCGTGCTTGAAGGTGTAAATGGCATTGGGTGGCGCGCCGCGGGCAAAGACGAGCTGGGAGTCGGTGAGTGCGCTGAGCTGCTCTTTCAGACTCGCTTCGTCGCCTTCGGATACGGGTTTCAGAAGGTGGTAGCCGAACTCGCGTCCTATCACTGAGCCGATTTGTGCGATCCTCTTTGCCGGTCCAAGCCGGTCGAGGCGCGCCAACAACGAGGCCTGGATTGTCGCCGGAATCGCGTTTGTCGTGCCGCCCTCCACCAGCGCGCGCGTCAGCTCCTCCACGAACAGCGGAACGCCACCGGCCTTCGCCGCGACTTCGTCTAGCGTTTGCAAGTCCATTTCCGAATCTACCAAAGTGTTTCTGACCAACTCGATACTCTCTTGTTGAGCGAGACGGTTTAGCGTCATCAACGTCACGCGCGATTGACCGACCCAAGGAGCCTGATACTCCGGACGAAAGGTCAGAATTGCCAAAACGGATTTGTCTTGAATGCGCTCGACTATCAGATCCAACAGTTCTTGGGTCGTCGGATCAACCCAGTGTAAGTCCTCGAAAACCAACAGCACGGGTTGCTTCTCGGCAAGCCCCAGCAGTTGATCGCTCAAGGCGTCGAGCGTCCGGGCCTTTTGAGCCTGCGCTGTCAAGTTGCGGGGTGCGTAACGGCCCTCATGAGGAATGGACAAAAGATCGGCGAAAAGATCGGCGACCGCGCTCACATCTCCAGTTGCTCGCTCGAGAAGTGCCTCTAGCTTGTCCAACTTGTTTGATGCCGGATCGTCTACTGCGATGCCTGCGGCATAGGTAAGCTGCGTGATAAACGGGTAGAGCGCACTGTTTGTGTAGTGCGGCGAGCACTGATAACTGAGGCGGATGTGGGGTTCCTTAGCAATCTGGTCGTGCATCCTTTCGGTTAGCCGCGACTTGCCGATGCCGGGCTCGCCCGAAATCAGTACCACCTCGCTCTCGCCCCCCTTCACCTGATTCCAGCAATGAATGAGTGTTTGCAGCTCACGGTCTCTGCCGACGAACGTCGTGAGCGATCTGCTCTGCCGAGCCTCAAAACGGCTTTCGATATTGTGGATGCTGGCCACACGCCACGCCGCTACTGGCTCCGCAATACCTTTCAATATCTGCTTCTCAAGTGCAGTTGATTTTAACAGCTGACCGATCAGGCCATGGGTTGTCTCGTCGATCACAACACAGCCCGGCTCGGCCGCAGCCTGGAGCCGTGCAGCAAGGTTGGGCGTCGCTCCAGAAATTGCCGCTATTTCCGACACACCCTCGTCCACAACATCGCCCGCGACAACAAGACCCGTCGCTATTCCAACTCTTACTTCGAGCCGGTCGTCTGGCGTTCCGTTCAGCTGGCCCACCGCGCTAACCGATGCAAGAGCCCCTCGCACGGCCAGCTCGGCATCGTCCTCGTGGGCTCGCGGGTAGCCGAAGTAGGCCAACACACCGTCACCGAGATACTTAGCAACATAACCATCGAAGCGCCGCACGGCCTCAGAAACGGCACCATGAAACGACCCGATGATCTCGCTGTAATCTTCTGGGTCAAGCTTCTGAGAAAGAGCGGTTGAGCCGACCAGATCGCAGAACATCACAGTCAACTGGCGTCGCTCGACCTCAACGCGGGTATGAGCATCGGCGGCATCATCGCCAGTGCTTTCCTTTGGAACAAGGTCTCCTGCATCACGTGCGCGGATTGCCTTCAAGATTCGACGACGCGGACCGAGGGGCAAGCCGATCTCCTTAAAATCGTCCTCAGACAGTTCGGAAAGATCAGCTAGTTCCAACTCATTTTCGGAGAAGATTGGCGTATACTTGGTTAGACCCAATTGCTCCAGCCATGCTGCAATATCTGTCATCGGCTACACTTCCTTTGTTGGAGATTAGCACAGTGGCGTTGCCGACGAAAGTCCCGGGCTTGAATAGAAGGTGATGTTTCATGTGGGGCAAAAGTGACGGCAACCAACATCATGAATTGTTCAAACAGCGACAAGCCCAAATCGGTAACTGTGGGCTCCAAGGAGCAGTTGAGTTTTCTGATGATGGGCGGAAACCAGTGTCCGCTTTGATGAAATTGGAAAACATCCTTGGAATCCGTCCAATGCCAGGATACCCCCTTTTTCTGATTTTGCAGTCATTGAATGTCTCAAAGGCCCACACTGCCAACATTCAATCTGAAACACTCCCCAACAAACACAATTCTTGACAAACTTTGTCATTATCTGCCAAAATGGTGTCAGGAGGTTTATTATGGCGACTATGAATGTATCTTTGCCTGATCCGATGAAACATTGGGTAGAGGCACAATCAAGAACCGGGCGTTACAGCAATGCCAGTGATTACGTGCGTGATCTTATCCGCAGGGATCAGGAGCGTTTGGCCAAGATCAGCGCTATGCAACAACTGGTCGGTGAAGGGTTGGAAAGCGGTGTTGGTTCGCGTTCGATGGATGAATTGCTTGAGACAGCAAAGGTTACCCATTCCGGGTTCCCAAATTCAGGGGATGGCGCATGATTGTGGACGCCATGATTGTGGCCCCATAATTGTCTATGGCCTATAAGCTCACCCGCAAGGCAGAAGACGATATCATCCAACTTTATCTGGAAGGTGTTCGCCTGTTTGGAACGGATCAGGCGGAAAATTATCACGAGGAGCTGGAGCAGGTATTTGACCTTTTGGCAGATAATCCGGCCATGGCGCGTGAGCGCATGGAAATTGATCCTCCCGTTCGTGTTCATCCGCACGGTTCACATTTGATTGTCTATCTGGCTGATGATGCAGGTGACATTCTGATTGTGCGTGTTCGCCATTGCCATGAAGACTGGCAAAGCGCAGCGGTTTCCTAAAGGCTGAACAAAAGTTCTTCGGCAAAAACCGCCGCGCAAGTTGGTTGCCAAATTTGACAAATGGCGGCGATTTTTTTTCATCATTTGCCATAATTCCTAATATTCATCCAACAGCATCACACGGAGCACGCGATTGGTGCGGTTGAGATCGGCGGGGTCTTCGCTTAGGTAATGGCTGTTTTCATCGTAGCAATCGATTACCCAGAAAATGTCATGATCGCCACAGCTAAACGCGCCGAAATCGCGCTCTTTGTGGGCGTCATTTTGTGGGGCAAAAGCATTGTAGGTTTTAACGCCGTTCAGGATACGCTCACGCATATTTGCATTAAGTGATTGAACACCTTGGGACAGAACCACCTGTCCAGTGAGTTGTGATTGGCGCAGCATGTCATTCAATGCGGCACTCTTTTCTGTCTTTTGGGTTTGGGTCGTCATGTTCTGTTTTATTTTATCTTATGGGGTGATTATCTACCAGCAATGAATTGGTCACGCGCCGCCCGAATATCTGTTCGGGCGGCGCTGTGGTTTATGCGGCATAGTGCTTCTTGACCGCTTTCCAGTTCTCAATGGCTTCAATGCCACTACGTTTGGTATAAGTCCCAAACGGAAAATCCATATAACGCGGTTGCCAATTGCCACTGGTGGCTTTTTTGCTTCCCTGTCGCGCTATGGCGCTCCCCGTGAACCGCCCCGGGTTTACCGGAGGCTCCAAAGATAGGATAATTTGGAGCTATGGAAAAGAACAAGAGACCGAAGAGATATTCACCTGAAGTGCGTACGCGTGCCGTTCGGATGGTGTTGGAACATCAACAAAATTATGACAGTCAGTGGTCGGCGATTTCTGCTATTGCATCCAAAATTGGCTGCACGGCAGAAACGCTTCGCAAATGGCTTCGTCAGGAAGAGACGGACATTGGCTTGCGTGATGGCGTTACAAGCGATGAGCGCGAGCGCATCAAAGCGTTGGAACGCGAAGTCCGGGAATTGCGTCAGGCCAATGAAATTCTCAGGAAAGCGTCTCGCGTTGACCTTGTCACTCGAACCAATGGCGTTTTGGCGGTCAACTTTGCCCAGGCGGAGCGAGCCATGATTGTGGGCGCCCACTGAGAAGATGAAGATGTTTATCGATGATCATCGTGATGATCACGGGCCACTGTTATATTCTGGCCAATCTGCAAGGTTTTGCCGATTGCCCCTTCAACATATCATTCCCATGCAGCTATTGCCCGTGATCCCGGTCTGGCCAGTGATCGCGCCAAACGAGATGCAGAATTACGCCCTGAGATCCAACGTGTTTGGGATGATAATTTTGAAGTTTACGGGGTGCGCAAAGTCTGGCGACAGATGCAGCGAGAGGATTTTGATGTCGCGCGTTGTACTGTGGAGCGGTTGATGAAACAGCTTGGAATACAGGGCGTTATCAGAGGAAAAATCCTCAAGACAACCCACAGCAATCCTTCCGCCCCGTGTCCACGCGACCATGTGAACAGAAAATTCAACGCTCCTGCACCCAATATGCTGTGGGTGAGTGATTTTACCTTTGTCTCAACCTGGCAGGGATTTGCCTATGTTGCTTTTATCATCGATGTATTTGCCCGCCGGATTGTTGGCTGGCGGGTATCCCGTTCTGCCAAAACGGACTTCGTTCTGGATGCTCTGGAACAGGCTCTTTATGATCGACGGCCGGTTCAACAAGACGGGCTGATCCATCACAGTGACCGGGGCGTTCAGTATGTCTCGATCCGCTACACCGAGCGGTTGGCCGAGGCCGGGATTGAGCCATCCGTTGGCAGTGTCGGCGACTCATATGACAACGCCTTGGCCGAAACCATCAATGGACTTTACAAGGCGGAAGTCATTCATCGAAAAAGTTCCTGCCGCAGCATTGATGATGTTGAAATGGCAACCCTCAAATGGGTTGACTGGTTCAACAATCGTCGCCTGCTGGAACCAATCGGAAATATTCCGCCCGCTGAAGCAGAGGAGCTGTACTATGCACAGATAAACCAGTTAGAATTAGTCGCATAAACAAACTAATCAGCCTCCGGTAAACCCGGGGCGGTTCACGCTTGCTGCCGATCCTTTCTGTGGTCATCTGTTTGTCTTCCGTGGCCGTCGCGGTGATTTGTTGAAGATCATCTGGTGGGACAGCCAGGGAGCGTGCCTGTTCTCCAAACGCCTTGAACGCGGACGTTTTGTGTGGCCTGCTGCAAAGGATGGCAAAGTCAGTCTGACGGCGGCACAGTTAGCGATGCTGCTTGAAGGCATTGACTGGCGCATTCCACAACGAACATGGCGGCCCCTAAAGACCGGTTGAATGGGCAGGATACGGGCGACACTTTTCTTAACAAAAGTGAGCATTTCTGCGCGTTTACGATTCCATTTCAGGGGCGTTTCTGGTAGATAATCACCATGCTGAACAACCTTTCAACGCTGCCCAATGACCCTGTTGAACTTCAGGATATGGTGACACTTCTGGCGAGTGAGTTGAAGAACCGAGACCTGAAGATTGCTGATCTCAAACACCAGCTTGCAGGTCACAACCGTCATCGCTTTGGCAGCATATCGGAAAGCCTTGATCAACTTCAGTTGTCACTGGAGAACGAAGAGATTGCAGTGGCTGCGGAAACGACCGATGCCCCGGAACCGGAAGTCAGCGAACCGAAGAATAAGCCGAAGCGCAAACCCCTGCCTGAACATCTGGAACGCAATGAGCAGGTTCTCATCCCCGGCGATGATTGCAGCAAGTGCGGTGGCAGCCTGAAGGCGCTGGGTGAGGATATCACTGAGGAACTGGAATACGTGCCGGGTCGTTTTGTCGTCAACAAAATCATCCGCCCTCGCATGGCCTGTTCTTGCTGTGAGGCGGTATTGCAGGCCCCAATGCCATCGCGGCCCATAGAACGGGGTCGTCCGGGGCCTGGGCTTCTGGCCCATGTACTGGTCTCGAAGTATTGTGACCACCTTCCGTTATACCGCCAGTCACAGATTTACGGGCGCGAAGGTCTCGACTTGGATCGCTCGACCCTGGCTGACTGGGTTGGAAAATCCACAGCTCTACTGGAACCGTTGGCCGATGCAATAGGTAAACATCTGCGGCAAGGAGCAGCGTTATTTGCTGATGATACTCCCATAAAGATGCTGGCTCCTAATGACACAATGGGCAACAAACGGTAAGCGCTGTTCCGTCCCCACCTTCCATTTATCATTTTGGTCGGTTATTTTCCCTGACATGTTGATCTGTCAGTGGAGGTTTTTGTGGGAGTACAAAGTGATGTCCGTTTGGAGTACATTGATCGGATGGAGGTTTTGGCTGACCCGACTGGTCGACGCATATGGCGCGATGCAGTAAAGGGGCGACTTGTTGCTGAAACTATGGTTCCTGGGGTCAGTGTTCGCGAGGTAGCTGAGCGTAATGCCTTGCGGCCCAACCGTCTGTCGACGTGGCGCAGTTTGGCAAAACAGGGCAAGCTGGTGGTTCCTGATCTGGCCGGTGCTGATTTTGCATCAGAATTTGCCCTGGCAACAAAAATGGCACCAAAGAGTGTGGATTTCGCAGAAGTTGTTTTGGATGATGGCGGATCGACCACAACTGATCTTAAACCTATTGAGATGGAAACGGGCGGCGTGAAGCTGCGCCTTGATGCCAATACCGGTGCCCACCGGATTGCCGAACTTGTTTGTGCTCTGAAGGCTCACTTGTGATTTTCCCTACCAACGGCGTGCGTATTGTTGTGGCCACCGCACCTGTAGATTTTCGCAAGGGTCATGACGGACTTGCGGCATTGGTATCAAATGAATTGGACAAGAACCCGTTTACGGGCACGGTATTTATATTCCGGGCCAAACGCCCGGATCGTTTGAAACTATTGTACTGGGATGGCTCGGGCCTGGTGATGGCCTACAAGCGGCTAGAAGATCATGTGTTTGCCTGGCCTGCCATTCGTGATGGTTTGATGAAGCTGAACCATGCCCAGTTTGAGGCTCTGTTTGCTGGCCTCGACTGGCGCAAAGTACGGGCTGTCAACACGCGGGTACCAACTGCGGCAGAGTGAATCAGGGCGGCATTCGAGCGCGTAAATCAGGGGTGGTTCTGCTATAAATCAACGATGATTGATTTGGCCGACCTACCCAATGATGTGGATGCATTAAAAACGATTATTGCTGGGCACGATGAACGTATTGCGCAGTTGGAAGTGCTGATTAAGGCCTTCAAACAAGCGATGTTCGGTCGTAAATCCGAGAAGCTCAATGCCGATCAGTTTGAATTTGCACTGGAAGATATCGAGACGGCAATTGAGGCTGTGAAAGCCGAACAAGATGCCAGTGAGTTTACTTCTGGGTCCAGGACCAAAAAACCCCGAGCGGCAAACCGCGGGTCTTTACCCAAACATCTGCCACGCATCGAAGAGATTATAGAGCTCGAGGATAAGGGTTGCTCTTGTGGCGGTCAGATGCATGTGATTGGCGAGGATGTATCAGAGCGTCTGGATGTGATCCCTGCTCAGTTCAGGGTCATTGTCACCCGCCGTCCCAAATATGCCTGCCGCTCATGCGAAAACGGCATTACCCAGATGCCAGCCCCGGCGCATCTGGTCGAGGGTGGTCTACCTACTGAAGCTCTGGTTGCCCATGTACTTGTCTCCAAATATGCGGATCATTTGCCGCTCTATCGTCAGGCTCAGATTTACAACCGCCAGGGCATTGATCTGGATCGCTCGACGCTGGCAAACTGGGTGGGCAAAGCAGCTTTTGAGTTAAAGCCCGTGTTTGAATGCCTGATGGCCGATTTGAAGCAATCCACCAAACTCTATATGGATGAAACCCGCGCCCCGGTTCTTGACCCAGGCAGGCGCAAAACCAAAACCGGTTACTTTTGGGCACTGGCGCGTGATGACAGGCCGTGGTGCGGCGATGATCCACCAGGTGTTGCCTATTGCTATGCACCCGGACGCAGTGGGAAATATGCGGAAGCTATCTTGCAGGGCTTCAGCGGCGTTTTGCAGGTTGATGGCTATGCCGGTTACAACCGCCTACTCAAGCGAACTGACAGGCAAATTCAGCTGGCCTATTGCTGGGCTCATGCACGGCGCAAACTGCATGAGGTTGCTAAAAACAGCACCGCACCCATTGCCGAGGAAGGGCTCAAACGCATTGGCGAACTCTATCGTATTGAGGTTGACATCCGTGGTCAAAGTTCTGATGAACGCCTTGCTGCGCGACAGAAACGAACCGTCCCGCGAATAGAAGCATTTGAACTATGGCTCACCGGGCAGCGCGCTCGCGTCTCAGGCAAATCTCCCTTGGGCGAGGCGTTACGTTATATTGCGAGATTTTGGCAGGGGTTAATCCTGTTCACCAGTGATGGCCGCATCGAGATCGATAACAACGCAGTCGAACGCACTATGCGACCGATCGCGCTTAATCGCAAAAACGCGCTATTTGCCGGTCATGATGCCGGTGCTAAAAACTGGGGCATTATCTCATCCCTGATAGAAACTGCCAAACTCAATAAAATTGAGCCGCATGCCTACCTGACCACCACACTCCAGGCAATACTCAATGGCCACAAGCAAAGCCAGATCGAGCAACTCCTGCCATGGAACTATGCCGCAACCGTGTGATCGGTGCATCGCTTACAACAAACGCACCAAAACCGCACGAATATGGGCTTATGTTCGCGATGAACGGCCATGGAAAGGTCAGGCCCCGCCCTGCGCATGGTATCAGTTTACGATTGATCGCAAGGGCGAGCATCCCGTGCGCCATTTGTCAAATTACAAAGGCTGGGTGCATGCGGACGGATATGCTGGCTTCAATGGTCTGTTTGGTAAGGACAAGGCCTCAGAGGTTGCCTGCATGGCTCATATCCGGCGCAAGTTCGTTGATGTGCAACAATCCCAGGGTTCAGCCATCGCCGAAGAGGCGATCAAACGCATTGCCAAACTATACGGTGTTGAGAAAGAGGCGCGAGGCCGTTCCCCAACAGAGCGGGTAACTATTCGTCAGGAAAAGGCCAAACCGGTATTCGATGATTTGGAAGCTTGGCTACATGCGCAACTGCCCAAAATCTCCGGCAAGTCGCCACTGGCCAAGGCTATCCGGTATGCATTGAGCCGGATGCCAAAGACGCGCCCCTATCTCGACAATGGCTGAGAACACCGGTGCAATAATCCACCACTGAAGCGGCCAGGTCATCTGACTGCGACCGGAGTAAAACTCCGCCAGTGATAAGCTCTCTGTTTTGCGGAGGGCGAGGATGAAGCAAGTGGAACTTTATGGTCGCGTACGACATTCTGTCCTTATTAAAGGAAAAAGTCGTCGGCAGACGGCTCGTGATTTTGGCATTGACCGGCGTACGGTTGACAAGATGCTGGTGTTTTCAGTCCCGCCTGGATACCGGCGTAAGAAGCAGCCAGTGCGTCCCAAGCTTGATCCTTTTACCGGGATCATTGATCGGATCCTTGAGGAAGACAAACAGGAACACAAGAAGCAGAAGCATACATCAAGACGCATATTTGAACGGCTGCGTGATGAATATGGCTTTGAAGGTGGCATCACGATTGTTAGCGACTACATCTGTGCCGCTCGCCAGCGTCAGCGGGAGATGTTCATTCCCTTGTTCCATCCACCAGGGCATGCCCAGGCTGACTTCGGAGAGGCGTTTGCCATCATTGGCGGTGTTGAACGCAAGATCCACTTCCTGGTAATCGACCTGCCACATTCGGATGCGTGTTTTGTGAAGGCCTATCCGGGCGAGACCACGGAAGCATTTTGTGACGGGCATGTGGCTGCATTTGAGTTCTTCGGTGGTGTGCCGATCTCCATTTTGTATGATAACACCAAGATCGCGGTTGCCCGTATCTTGGGTGATGGCAAACGCAAGCGAACGCGGGTGTTCTCGGAACTTGTATCCCATTATCTGTTCAAGGATCGATTTGGTCGTCCCGGCAAGGGCAATGATAAGGGCAAGGTCGAAGGGATGGTCGGCTATACCCGTCGCAACTTCATGGTACCCAGACCCCGATTTGCTAGCTTTGATGATCTCAATGTTCATCTGGCAGAACAATGCCGCAAGCGGATGGACGACAAACTGCGGGGACATACAGGGACAATTGGCGAGCGGTTTATGGCTGATGTTGACCAGCTTCAACCCCTGCCTGCCGTTGCCTATGATGCCTGTGACAAGCAGTCTGTTCGGGTGAGCTCACTGTCATTGGCACGTTATCGCGGCAATGATTATTCTGTTCCCACATCCTATGGCCACAGGCAGGTTCTGGTACGTGGTTATGTGCATGAGGTGGTGATTGCCTGTGGTACAGAGATTATCGCCCGGCATCCTCGCTCCTGGGAGAAAGAGGATTATATCTTCGATCCGCTGCATTATCTGGCCCTGATTGAGCAAAAAACCAATGCACTGGATCAGGCAGCCCCACTGGTCAATTGGCAACTGCCGGATGTCTTTGCCACCCTGCGTCGTTTACTCGAGGCCCGCATGGGCAAGAAGGGCAAGCGTGAGTTTGTTCAGGTTCTGCGATTGCTGGAGACATTTCAGATGGCTGATGTCAAAGCAGGTATTGTCAGTGCTCTCGAACGTGGCACCATTGGCTTTGATGCGGTGAAGCATTTGGTTTTATGCAGGATTGAACGGCGGCCACCACGGCTCGATATGACGGTTTATCCTTACCTGCCCAAGGCCCATGTAGCCGTCACATCGGCAACCGATTACATGGCGCTTCTGTCGGGAGATGGATCATGAATAATACGCCACAGCTTTTGTTATCACATCATTTAAAGACACTGAGGTTGCCAACCTTCCTGCGCGAATACGACAAGGTTGCCAAACAGTGTGCCGCCGAAGGGATCGATCATTCGCGTTATCTCCTGCGGCTTGCTGAGTTGGAGCTGATTGACCGGGAACGTCGTATGGTGGAACGACGGATAAAACAGGCCCGCTTTCCCGCAACCAAAAGCCTCGACAGTTTTGACTTCAAAGCGCTGCCATCTCTGAACAAGGTAACAGTGATGGAACTGGCCCGCTGTGATTACATCAACCGCAATGAGAACATTATTGCCGTCGGGAACAGCGGTACAGGCAAATCGCACATTGCTTTGGGGCTTGGACTGGCAGCCTGCCAAAAAGGTTTGGCTGTCGGCTTCATCACTGCGTCGGCCCTCGTTCATGAGCTGATGGAAGCCGCAGATGACAAGCAACTGATACGCTTTCAAAAGAAGTTGGCTAAATACAAGCTGCTGATCATTGATGAACTGGGGTATGTCCCTCTATCGCCAACCGGTGCCGAACTTTTATTTGAAGTCTTCTCTCAGCGCTATGAGCGTGGCTCGACCATTGTCACATCAAACCTGCCATTCGATGAGTGGACCAGCACCTTTGGTTCTGAACGCCTCACTGGCGCTCTACTCGATCGGCTGACCCATCATGTCCACATTCTGGAAATGAACGGTGAAAGCTTCCGCCTTAAACACAGTCGCAAGCACAAACAGATTAATCCCGAATAGGTCAACAGCCCGGCTTGACCACAGCCCCGCCCTGCTGCGTCAGCCCTTTGGTAGGCACTCCACAGTGCGGGCCTATGGACAATCCTCCGCAACACCCAAGTGGCGTATTTTTACTCCGGTAAATGGTGGAAATTTAGTCCGGCGTTGACAAATGGCTTTCTGGAATTGGACAACAATACTTGTGAGCGGGCAGTTAAGCCGGTAGCTCTTGGCCGCAAAAACTGGATGTTTGCTGGTTCTGAGCACGGTGGCAAAGCCATGGCAATCGCCTTCACCCTGATTGAAACTGCAAAGCTGAATAAGGTCGATCCGCAGGCATGGCTCACCGATGTTCTTGGTCGTATCGCAGATCACAAGATCAACCGCATTGACGAACTGCTGCCCTGGAATTATCCTGCGGGCGAGTGATCAGCAGGACGCTTACCAGAAAAATACCCATAGCTCCAAATCATCCTCCCTTCCAATTTATATGAAAGGATGAAATCGCAGATTACCGAATATAATAATAGGTGGGGTCAGTGAAGCGCTTACAACCTATTGCCCCCACCTGAATCCCATAGAGCGACTATGGGGTGTGATGCACGAACACGTCTACGATGCAGTCAATTTCACAAGAATTATTATCAGCCTTTATTTCCCTTAGCAATCATAACGTTTTTCTTGAGATCTGTTACCAATCTCTTCCTATTGAGTCTTTTCGGCTGCAGTTCGTTCGACAAAGTTTTATCCGTTGAAATGTCAGATATGATTCCAGAATAATATTTTCTATATTCTTCATCGATTGAATAATTCAAATATTTAGATTTTAAGCTCCTGAGAGAGCATGTTTGTAATGTTCTATTATCAGAACGCTTTATGTCATCAACATATTTAGTTCGATTCTTATTGTTAGGTATTTCCAAGAGAATTCCTCGCGCCAAAAAACGGCCTATTTCACTGCTATTTTCTAATGTGGCTCTTAAGGCGGGAGCCAAGAGAGGGTTACTCATCAATCCAGCAATATAATGAGAAAAACACTCTGGTATATTATACTTGATTTGCCTCAGCGATGCCTCAGGATCAATAATAGCAAGCGGATTAATATACATAATTCCGCTATGAATAACTATTGGGTGAATCGCAAGTGTATCCTTTTTTGCGGCCATTGATTTTACGAACAATTCCGATGACTCTAACGCTTTATTAAGATGCCGGAGCTTGTCTTTGGCGTCCAAATTTGTTCCGTGTTTTACTAGTTCAAAATAGGTCTTGATCGTAATAAGCCATTTTAGCTCAAGTTCGTTTATCAATCTTCGTTTTTGTACGCCACGTCGTCGATTAACACTCGACAATTCCTTCGATCTTGTCTTGCTGATTGAATCACCAGTGGGTTCCTCCTCAGACATACCTTCTAATTCGGACGCCAACTCATTGTCGTCGTTTGTCTGGTTGTCTTCTTGTAAATCTTTCCAAGCTTGGTCAAGGTCAGTGCCACTTCTAAGGTATTCTGCTATTATTTCCTCATCCAAGGTGCCTAGTCTTTTGTATGTGTCATCAAGTAGTTTTGAGTTGTCTACACCTTCAAGTTCTCCGTAAAAAACAAGTTCTCTTCGGTTTTGGTAAAATGCGTCGAAGTTTGAAATATAGTCAAATATATCTGAGTTCTGATGCATCTCTTTCGCAACAAAGTAGGAAAAAATGTAGTCAGCTCTAAAAGTTACATAGTGGGATTGTGAAAACAGAATGCCCTTCTGGCAAAATTCCTCCAAGAGGCCCTTGGGTAAATCCAGCATTTTCCCGGTAGAATAATCCTCACAAATTTGGTTCCAATTTTCAATTGACACCGCATGGACAGAATCTTCGGCAAATCGACCGGCAATATACGAAAGAAAATTGACCTTGTCTGTCGAGTTAAAGACCCCTTCTTGTACATCTTCTAGGTCGAAGCGGCCCAACAAACATTCTACATAGCGATCTAACAACCGCACTCTATTAAGAGGTCTATAGGTGGGGAATTGTCGAAGAGTTTCGAGCAGCAATCCTACCGTAGTAGGATAAATTGGTTCATCCATTTGCTTAAAGCTAGCAACTACGTGATTGAGTTTTGAGTTGACCTGAGTTTCTGTTGCTCGGGGCTCCTGAAGGCGAATATGTTCTTCAATTTTCCCCAAACCAAATGCCTGAATATCGTAAATCTGATCAGTCGTTGGATCCAGTGAAAGCTGATTGCTTTCTTGGGGTGGGGAGATGCCGCTGTCCAAAGCGCAAAACGCAAGATATTTCGAGTCTGGAAAGTAGTCCTCCATGGTCTTCAACAGTTTGTTGACTTTGTCGGTTTCTGGCAATCCTACTTGGTCAAAAAGAAACAAAACACCACCCTCGTCGATTAATGTCGACATTTCGGCATGGGTGTATCTGAGAGGGCAAGTCCTTACAGCTTCTCTCTTAAAAGACGCCTTGTCGATTTTTGATTTTTCCAGATTGATGTAAACTGGTACGCATTGAGCAGTCTCAAATCTTTCACATGCGTATTTAAGCGTTAGAAAAGCAGCGGAAGTTAATCCGCAATCTTGTGGACCTACAATAAATTGTCGCACAATATTGCTCTCCAAAATTGCAGCCAAAGGCTGTGGCGATGACGGTTCTGGCTCCCCATCTTTGAACCGTTGCAAAGTTACATTGGGTTGAACGAATCCCCCAATTACTTTGCTCTTGTGGCGTATATGGGTTTGGTACCAATCGTCGTAGTCGATCTCCGGTAGGAACTCCGAAAACCTTTCTAACAATCCAGACCGCGTGCCATTGCGTATCTTCGCCCAGTGAACACGGTCATCAGCCGTTGGGTAACGAATTCCATCGTCAGCCAACTCAACCCCTGGCACAAACAATCTTTGAGGAGCTGAAAAAGTTCTGTAAATGATTTCGTACTTTTTGTTTTGGCTGTCGACATGAACGCGAGTGTATGCGTTTGCCCCATTTGTGTAATCCGATTTTACTGTTGGTGCCTGTAAAAACAGGCATTCTCCAGTATTAAAGGACCCAGCGGTAGATGCAGGGTTGTGGACGTGTCCAAATACTACCATGTCAAAATATTCAGTCAGCGAGTTCAAAATTCGCTGTCTTATCCTTTCTGATATCCAATCAAGTGGATGGTGCAGCATGCATATTTTAAAACACTGTGGAGAGAGCTTCTCTGTGAAGTAGTCAAGTATAGCCGGATCTATTTTTAGGTTGTTGAGATCTGAAAGACCTACATTGCGCGGATGACTGAGCCAAGTAGAATTCAATCCAACGATTTCGAAATGCGGGTTTTTATCAAAATATCCAAAGTAATTGGACTCTTGGCTATTGTTGATTAAGCCATCAAAGTCTCGATAATTTTCCAGTGGGTCAATGTCGGTAAAAGGATTATCCAGACATAACTGATTTCCAGTCCTAAATAGATATTTTTGACTGATGTCATTTAGGAGGAGGGCACATTGAGCGGCGTCTGTCCGATTTTGTTGAATATCATGATTGCCGGGTACGATATAAATTCCAGCGCAGAATTCATCCATTTCTGCAAAAAATTCATCCAGCAGTGAATCATAGGCGTTTTCATCACCCGAATGAACTAAGTCACCGCTAAAAATCAAATAGGGTTTTCGATTCTTAGTTTGGCTAATAATGTCGTGTTTGAGAATGCTTAAGCGTTCTATGCAGTCATAATCATTACGAAAATGAAGATCGCTGACATGAATAAGAGAAAAAATCATTAAATACCTCCAATGTCAATTTAGAAATACACAAAAACGAGAGTAAAACACGATAAAAATACATTGATCAACAAAATAATCGTAAGCGCTCACATAGTTATTCATCTGCAACGTAATTCCATGGCAACAGATCGCCAATCCGGTTGATCTTATGGTCGGCGATACGTCCACACCTATACAAACGCATCTCTATTTGTTTGTATTGCTTTTTTAAGGTAAGCGTCCTGCTGATCACTCGCCCGCAGGATAATTCCAAGGCAACAGTTCGTCAATTTGGTTGATCTTGTGATCTGCAATGCGACCAAGAACATCGGTGAGCCAAGCTTGGGGATCAATGCCATTCAGCTTTGCAGTTTCAATCAGGGTGAAGGCGATTGCCATGGCTTTGCCACCGTGCTCAGAACCAGCAAACATCCAGTTTTTGCGGCCAAGAGCTACCGGCTTGACTGCCCGCTCACAGGTGTTGTTGTCCAATTCCAGGAAGCCATTGTCGAGATAGGGGCGGGTCTTCGGCATCCGGGTGAGTGTATAGCGGATGGCTCTGGCCAATGGCGACTTGCCGGAGATTTTGGGCAGTTGCGCATGTAGCCAAGCTTCCAGATCATCAAATACCGGTTTGGCCTTTTTCTGGCGAATAGCGACCCGCTCTGCGGGGCAACAACCACGGCCTTCTTTCTCGATGCCATAAAGTTTGGCTATGCGTTTGATGGCTTCCTCGGCAATGGCTGAACCCTGAGATTGTTGAACATCCACAAACTTGCGTCGAATATGAGCCATGCAGGCAACCTCTGAGGCTTTTTCTTCGCCGAACACCCCATTGAAGCCAGCATATCCGTCCGCATGCACCCAGCCTTTGTAATTTGACAAATGGCGCACCGGATGTTCGCCCTTGCGATCAATCGTAAACTGATACCAGGCACAGGGCGGGGCCTGACCATTCCATGGCCTCTCGTCACGAACATAAGCCCATATTCGTGCGGTTTTGGTGCGCTTGTTGCCCATTGTGTCATTAGGTGCCAGCATCTTTATGGGAGTATCATCGGCAAACAGTGCCTGACCTTGCCGGATATGTTTGCCAATCGCATCTGCCAACGGTTCCAGCAAGGCTGTGGATTTTCCAACCCAGTCAGCCAGGGTCGAGCGATCCAGATCGATGCCTTCGCGCCCATAGATTTGGGATTGTTGGTACAAAGGCAAATGGTCACAATACTTCGAGACCAGTACATGGGCCAGAAGCCCCGGTCCCGGTCGACCCCGTTCTATAGGTCGTGATGGCATTGGTGCCTGCAATATGGCCTCACAGCAAGAACAGGCCATGCGCGGGCGGATGATTTTGTTGACGACAAAACGACCGGGGACATATTCCAGTTCTTCGGTGACATCCTCACCCAGTGTCTTCAGGCCTCCTCCACACTTGCTGCAATTGTCGCCGGGGGTGAGAACCTGCTCACTGCGTTCCAGATGTTCAGGCAAGGGTTTGCGCTTTGGCTTGTTCTTCGGTTCGGATGCTTTAGACTGAGGAGCTGCAGTCTCCTCGCTCGCTGCTGCTATCTCTTCGTTCTCAACAAACAATTGAAGTTGTTCGAGGCTCTCGGATTTGCTGCCAAAGCGATGACGGTTGTGACCTGCAAGCTGGTGTTTGAGATCAGCAATCTTCAGGTCTCGGTTCTTCAACTCACTCGCCAGAAGTGTCACCATATCCTGAAGTTCTCCGGGATCATCGGGCAGCGATTCGAGGTTATTCAGCATGGTGATTATCTACCAGAAACGCCCCTGAAATGGAATCGTAACCGCGCAGAAATGCTCACTTTTGTTAAGAAAAGTATGGCTCGTATCCTGCCCATTCAACCGGTCTTTTAGTGGCCGCCATGTGCGTTGTGGAATGCGCCAGTCAATCCCCTCAAGCAGCATCGCCAATTGTGCCGCCGTCAGACTGACTTTGCCATCCTTTGCCGCAGGCCACACAAACCGTCCGCGTTCAAGGCGTTTGGAGAACAGGCACGCTCCCTGGCTGTCCCACCAGCCCGAATTATTCACCAGGCCTTTCAGGTTTCATCCGGGCGTGAAGGATTGGCCGTGTTGACGGCGGCGACTTGATCTAAACTTTGAATACGCGTTGGGGGTTGATTGGGTGTGGTTTGACCTGCGGCTCATGCCGCGTTGATTACGGGCTCTGGGCGTTGATGCGTCCCATCAACAAGACGAGCAATTGACGGTGCGGGCAAGCCGTTGGCAGGGCAATTTTAATCCTCGATTTCAACTGTTCAATACGCACCGCGATTTTCAGGAATGTGCGCCGGATGGTCTCGAAGGTGGCGGTTCTAAACCGCGAACGTTTTGGGGCTGCCCCGCGCAATAATAATAACAGCCAGTAAGCACCGGTGTGCAGAAACAACCGGAACTGATTGGCTTCCCAGCGGTGGCAGGAGGTTCTGTTGGTGTAGAGTTTGTGTTCCTTGATCAGGTTTTCCATTTTTCCGCGTGCACAATAGACCTTCTCATAAAGATGCTTGGCCCGCCCTGGCAGATTGGTGACGATGAAGCGGGTATCGCTGCCCAATTTGGTTGCCTCAACACGGGCGATGACCTTGCGCTCCTTTGACCAGCTTTTGGCACCGTAACGAATTTGGAAGAAACGACGCACCTTGTCTTTGCCGCTCAATGCCCGACGAACAGCAACATCCTCACTCCATGGATGGGAGAGCGTCTTTAGCCTGTTGTTGCCCGGCAGGCCGAAGATGTAGAAACAACCGTGTTGCTCCAGAAGATCCATGACCTCTGGTGTTCCATAGTGTCCATCACCGCGCACGGTAATGACAGTGCGGGGCCAGTTGTGCCGGATACGACGAATGACATGGCGTAAAATCCGGGCTGCTTCCTCGCCCGAAGGCCGTTTGCCGGGCCGCAATAAAAAGCAAACCGGCTTGCCCGATGCAGCATCATAAATATGAATAGGCTGAAAGCAGTATCCTTGCGCATGGGTGTTGAACAGGCAAAGCTGCTGATCGCCATATGTGCGGTCCGTGGTATCATCAATATCCAGAACAATATGACCAGGCACGGCGCTAAAACTGTCGCAGAACAGGTCAATCAGGGCCAACCCCATGCGGCCAAGCTCCCGCCAGGACGGCGTGTTTTCCAGCCGCGACAAGGTTGGCTGGGATGCTAACGCGCATCCACTTTCCGGCAGTCGCTCGCAGGCAATCTTCAGTGCCGGATCATGGCGCAACTCATCAAGGTCATCACAGTCTTCATAGCCGCAAGCTATTGCAAACATGCGGGTGCGGATCATGGTGGTCTGGGAATGGATGGTGCGCCCCGCATCGCGCTCGTCATGCAAGCAGGAAGCAATCATACCGGCAAAGTTCAGCTTTCGCTCGATCTCGCGCAGTATCAACACACCGCCATCAGATGACAAAGCGCCACCATCAAACCGGGCAGATATTTCGTGCCGCCCTAAAGGTGACAAACCGGGGAGAAACAGGTTATCTTCTTGCATGGCGGGCCGGATTTTCTGCTGAGGGTGAATGATCTTGTCAAACACCGAAATCATACGCTATTTCAACAGCTTGATCCATGCCCAGGGCTGTTCAACGCTAATTACTTGTATCGGTAATCGAGCACTTTGGTGAAGTCGAGGGCGTTGCGCCATAGGGCGTCTGCGATGTTTTGTTCGCCGTTGGCACGCAGGATATTAAGGGCGAAACTGCGCGCTCTGGCGAAGATGCCAGGGTTGGTGCGAATGCGGCTGGCGTCCTCCAGCATCGTAACATCGCGGACATAATGATTTCTGTTCTCGATACCCCAGTGGTTGCGAATGGCTTGCGCCACTTTCTTCGCGCTGACGGGTGCGGAGCAGACATAAAAGCAGGTCTCCTCGCGACAGTTCCACATCCCGGTTTTGGCGCTGCGGAGAAATGTCACTCTCGTCACACGGATGATACGCACGATGAGCCCGTTCCAGCCGGTTTGTTTAAGCGCCTGAGCGGCATCGAAAACCTCGACAATGCGGGTCTCGACGCGCATGCGCTTGCCTCTGTCGATGGTTTCATGACGAGCCAGCGGCAGTTCTCTTTCGCCGACAGCCTCGATTATTCGCAGCAGACCGGGCTGATTTTCCTTAAGTTGAACAATGAGATGGCTTTTCGCCTCCCGGGCCGCCCGGAAAGTTTTTTTTAACAGTGCATGGCGTCCATCGTAAACAGCCGGCCGGTAAGCGCCAGCGCTTTGATCATCGCTTGCGCGGCGGGGATTTCGTTGCTCTTCTCGTCCACCTCCAGGTGTCCCAGGATCAGCGCGTCATCGACCGCAAAAGCGCTCAGAACATGGGCCGCCTTGCGGTCGTTAAAGGCATCGAAACTGTGCCGCAGCGTCTTGCCGTCAATCGCGACAACCGGCATCGCTTCCACGTCTTCACCCCGTTCGCTACCGCACAATTGCGCAGCATGGCGGCGGAAAACCAGCTCCACCTTGCCACCATCAAGCCCGTGCAGGATGGTTCGCACGGCACTATAAGCCGGCGCGCGCTCCCAGCCGAAGCCGAATGCCCCATTGAGGTGCTCGCGATGAGCCTCGATGAAGCGATGGACCTTGCGATAGGACGTCGCCCCGGATAAAATCGCCAGGATCGTCGCCAGCATCACCGGACCAAGCTGCCATTTCTTGCCCTGCGCCCGGCGTGGGTCAGGGATCGTCGATAAAAGTTCCAGGAATTTCAATGTCATGAGTGCATCCTCCGAATCAAATACACTCCTATAGATTCAGACAAATACCGCTTTGGGAATCCCCCAGACAACCATCAAGCATTTAGCGTTGAACAGCCCTGGATCCATGCCCGCCAGCTATATTAGGCACCCTGATGAATAATCCGGGTTAGCCAACCACCAAAGAGGCTTGCAAGCGGTGGATTGCTTGCAGCAAAAAATCTGGAACAGATTTTCTTTTCACCGGCAGAAAGATTGACACCTCGTCGCCCATCAGCGGGTGTGTTTATCGGTGTCTGGTCAAGCGTTGGGCGGAAGCCATCCGGCTTGATCCAGAACCCTACAGCACCCACTCGCTTCGCCGCACCAAGCCTGTTTACATGTTCGGCCAAGGGGTAAAAATCGAATATCTCACTTTGCTTTTGGGTCACAAAACACCGCAAGCCACCATGGAATATCTGGGCATTAGCTTGCACCAGGCCCAGCAACTTGCCCTTGAGCATGATGTTTTTCGAAAGCCACAGGCCAGCGGGCGGCCTCGCAAATATCAAACAGCCAAGACAGGTCTTGCTGACACTTTTCTAACAGAAGCCCGACCGTTGGAAACCCAAATCCTGAAACTCCCGTCATCGATTGAAAATCTGGAGCAAAAATTCTCGGATTTGCTGGAGATGAACAAAAGGCAATCTGACCTGCTTCACCAGTTTCTCGACAAATCCGCAAAACCCAATTTGACAAAGGACTAAGTCAAATGTCCCAAATGCCATATTATTGCAAAAACTCTCAATCGCCGGTGATGCTATTTTCGGTTTTCTGTCAAGAAAGTTTGACAAAATTCTGCCACTGGGTAGAAAATATAGATAACACTTTATCCCTTTTCAAAATGGCGGAAAATTCTCTCGGCAACGGCTTGTCAGAAGAAGCGGTTGAGGAAACCAATTCTGGAAAGAAGTTAGCCAACCCAAAAGTGGCAATGGCACTGGCCGCTGGGCTGACAGCGATGGCTCCGGCAGGAGCGGCATTGGCAGAGGATAATTCTGCAAAGGTGTTTCAAGTGGCCTCCACCACGTCTCAGCAGGTAGATTGCAAGATTATGGCTCGCAACTACGACGGAACTGGCAAAGAAAAGATGAGGGTCTACTCAGATTGCCGAAATGGTGTCTTGGATGCCCAGATTGCCGAACAGGAAAAAGTGATTGCAGAACAAGTGCGCATCTTGGTCGCGTTGAACGAAATTCTCTCTGAACAGCAAATGCGTATTGATGAACAAGGGAGAATTCTCAATGATCTCGGTGAGGAACTCGCACGAATTGTGAGTATCAACGGAAAACTCATTGTTCGAAGGCAACAAGCTGAGTCGAGGATAACGCAAGCTGCGTAACAAACGGCTACGCTAAAAACTGAAACTAACCAGATATTAGATAACATAGAACAATACATACTGGAAAACAGTTAGGCTAAACTTTTGATAAAATACAGTTTTTTTTGTATAATGGTCAAAGTTATCCTGTACCATGGGTTTAGAAAATCGTGATATCAAACCTCAAAATCCACATCAAGACGATGATGGAAATGACGATAAACCTGGCTATCCACCACCAGGACAAAAGCAACGACTATCCAAGATTGCTACCAAAGAAGCTGCTCAAAAGGGCAATCCAGAAGCCATTTTGTCAGAGTTGGAGGGCAAAGAATCGCAGGATGTCAGAAAAACCCGCTTGGCAAAATTCGTATCTGAGAATTTTCCAGTTTGCCCACCGGAAAACATTAATTCGGCCGCAACAGAATGCCTTGACTATGAGGACCAAGCTCGAGAATTTCTTGATCCTGCTTACAAGATTACCAACGAAGACATTCCAGAGTTAAAGCCAAAAATTGCTAAACTTGCAATTGTTGAGAACAATCGTACTGACATTCAAGATAACGCTGACAAAATCGCAGATGCCACTGAAAAGAAAGATGCCAATTCCGTTGTAATTTCAGCCAACAATGATCGGATCAAAGATAAAACCGAAAAAGTGGAAATTGCAGTCGGCAAAACTCCCAAATTGCAAAACTCCACTATAACCAAAGAAGCACAAGCCGAAACCGCTGAGGCAAAAAAATCCGTCGCTGAAAATAGTAAGAATTTGGCATTTCAAGACCAAGAAACTATTAAAACAGAATTCCCGAAATTAAAATCCAAACTCGGTTCCATTGGTGCGATTGAAGCGCTTATGGAAATGGTCAAAAGCCCGAAGGTTCGTGCCCGTTTGAACCGCATTCTTGGTGTAATCGGTGCTTTGCAAAATGCCATTCCAGGTAAATCCAAAATCACCACCAAGCTATTGAACGCGTCCAACCTCAACTTGAATGCCAGCTCAATTACCAGCATTTTTGCTCATTTTGCTACCAGTGTGGATCATTCTTCTGAATACACCAAAGAGGAAAAGGTCAAAATCCATGCCACCTTGAAGGGTGAAGCCATCGCTGGATTTAACGCCACGGTCGGCGATATGGACAAGAGCCTGGATCGAACCCGAAAAATCTATGACCAGGAAACAGGAAAAGTCATCGGAGAAGAACCGGCCTTTGAGGGCGAGGAAAACGGTCTTGAAGTCCGTGATGGTGTGATCATTTATACCGACCATGGCCAAAAATACATGAAAAATCTCAACACCGGCGAAACCGCTCATTTGGCCGCCGGTGCAGCGCAGCAGGGGCACACCCAGGCGATTTTGGACTATTGGGGAAGCCAGGAACCCTTGCTTGAAAAAGGAGTTGAGAAAATCTGGGGACATTCACTTAATCGTCCTGGAATTCCAACCGCTCAACAATTGCATAATTTTCAGTACTATCAGCAACTGCTGGAAGGTGGTCGCCGCAATCTTGATCCCACCGTGCAACGCAATCAGGAACAAAACCAGTTTGGAACCAAATATCTGTTTATTGCTCAATTCGGCGAAACCAGCCCCTATGGGCATAGTCAAGAACAGCAGGACAAAAGTCTCGCAAATCTTGGTATTAAGACAGACGGTCGAATGACCATCAACAATCCCGAGATTTTGGAAGAAATCGGCAATTGGTTAAACCAGAACCCGCTGTTTTTCGGAAAAGGCTCCTACAACGCCCTGCAACAGCACTTGAACGAGCTGTTTCCTGGGGAAGTTGAGCCTCCTGATGCGGTTTCAACTGAGGAAGAAAGAAAAGTGGCTTAATCATCAATCCAACAAGCTCAAGGGCCGGTCAAGACACTTTGCGTGCTTGAATGCTGGATTTGCGGTAGAATACCAAGAAATACAATTGCATGAAAATCTATTGGACAAAAGACAAACAACCCATTCTTGAATTTAGAAAAGGACTGTCACTGCTTGCCCTGAGCTCTTTCGTCCCTCAAAAATACAACCAAATTTTCGAAGCACGAAAAAAGTGGGCCAAACATTTCTTATACGAGTTGGAAATTTGGCTGGTTGATTTAAGGCTCTGGCAAAAGGTGCTTGAGACAGCAAAACTCGGAACGAAAGCAAACCCGATAAAATTCGATTTTGCCGATGTCGATTTAGCGTTTTTCGGAATTCTGGATGGATCGGACAGTCTCGACTGGAAGAGAGCCGGGGAAATCTGTCAGTTCGTCGTTGATATGCAACATCAAAGGATCAAGCCTCAACCAGAAAAATTCCAAGGCCTCCTCAAGCAAGGCATGTCCATAAACCAGATCAGAGAAACCTTTACTGAGTTTCCAGATCATGAATCGTTTGAAAAAGGCCCCGGTAAAAAATCCACTGGCCGGTTTAGCTGGCATATTGCACGGGCTGATTTCTTCCCGGATCAGGAAACTATGACATCAGAAAATCACGACTGGATACAGGCCTGGTTTCGAAGCATTGCCAAAGATGATCCTGGGTTTAAGAACCACAATAACTGGATCACCGACCTGGCTCAGTTAGGGGTCGTTGATCCCGCCAAACAGGAAATCAAAGATGAGCGCATGGAGCAATGCCTGGCATTCATCAAAACCCAAATGGGCGAGAAACCGGATTATTTCAAATTGCTGAAACATCTTCGGGTGCTGGATAAATCGAAGATAGAACAAGCACAAAAACAAAAACTGGCCCAGGCGAAACAGATTAAGGCTCGTCGGAAAAAATCCAAAACATCCCGTAAACGCAACCGGAAGAAATGAAGTCCTATGGGGAATTTGTCGGAGGACTGATCGATAAGGGCAAAACTAACACCCAAATTGCTCAAGCTATTTTGAAAGCCGAAGAGGCGGGAAAAATCACCATCCCTTTTAAAGTGTGGGCGGTATGCGACCGGTTTCGTATTTTGAACAATTCCGGCTGCAAAGATTTAAAAACAGCACTTGGGGATCAATTCAACGCCAATCCACCGGTGATGTTTTTTGATGAACCAAAATGGGTTCGTCAATTTCGCCAGATTTTGCAATCCGAAGATCGATCATTCACCACATTGGAAAAACGTTCGACACTCCAACGGAAACTTTTGGAAAATTTCCCCCAGATCGATGACTGGTTTGGCTCTGGAAAACGCCAGCATCTTCGAGACCTGAAAATATTGACAGGCAAATTCACGTGGTCAGAGGCGGGTTACCAGCACATGATCCAGGTACTCAAAAAGGCACAACGTAAAAAGTGCCAGCCCCAGGCTGAGATTTTTCGCCTGTGGATAAATGGCGTGGCGGATATGGACGGTAAACTGCGAAAACGAGAGTTACCCTTTGACTGGCTTTTATGTGCCGATCACCTCACCCTTGCCGATCGGGTCAATGCCAGAAAAACAGCCGAAATGATTTTATCCAAAATCGAAGACCGCCCGATCCGCATCAAAAAACCATCACAGCCGCACAAGTGCGCCAAATAAACAAGATTCTAGCCTGGTTCCACGATCCACTCCAACGCGAAGAACTGCAATATCTCATCGGTCTATCCTGGTCAGTTTCAGCCACCGGGTATTTTACCAAATCCGACAAGCTAGAAAAAGCCATCACCTTTGCCACCCATCACCGAAAAAAATCGCCCGATTTTGAACTCCTAAAAGATTACATGCAGGGGTTGGTCGATTTTGAGGGACATGGAGAATTCCGGCAATGATACCAAGCCGCCACTCAACTCAATTCTGAAAGTCGCCAAAACTCACCCCATCAATCGGTTTGATCTGAGTCAGCCTGATTTCTATATTGGCAGAACCCAAGCGGCATCTTCATCGGGTTCTCGCCCTGCAAAACACAATTTTTCATCACGTGTCTCATAAAGTTGCTCGATGATACCCCGAAGCAATGGCGGTATGGCCAACTTCTCAAATGGCTAAAATCATAGGATTCAGCCAAATCAAAAGCGCAATAAAAACTCTTGCCCAAACGAAAAAAGAAATTGGAGCGGAAACGGTCCTGAGCGGACCTTGAGCAGCAAAACCCTGCTGCATTGCAGCGTCACCAAACCGGACATTCGTGCTTGGCCAGCATTTCCTTTGGTCAAGGTCGGCAGAGCGGACAAATCACCGTTTTGAGTTTTGCAAGATATTCATTCTACGACACGAATGGCGAGTCTGTTTTGTGCCAATAACAGACTCTCGGCGCTCGTTGACACCAACCGCAATATGGCACGTCGCAAGGCCGGTGGAAGAACCGTCCATAGCATCACAACCAGAAGTCTCACACGCTATGAGCTACGATCCAAACAACGGTCCGCCTCCTATCACCGGGCACGGTTTGAAGGATCATTCTGGGAATATCTGCCCATATGCCCATAGCTGACCACGCAGCCGTTTCATGTTAGCATCCCTAAAAGAAGGGATAATGGGGATGGGGCGAGCTCCGGTAAGCAATTCATCGGCAGAAAAGAAACTGCCGACAAAGATCAATCTGGAGCCATTCGGGACGGCGGTGAACGAAGCTGCGGCGCGCGTGCGCGGGCTGTGGCTGGGCTATATAGCCCTGCTTGCTTATCTGTTCATTGCCGTAGGTGCCGTGACACACCGGGACCTGTTGTTGGAAAACCCGGTCAAGCTGCCGGTGCTCAATGTGGAGCTGCCCCTGATCGGCTTTTTCACCGTGGCACCGATATTCTTTCTGATCAACCATTTCTTTCTCCTACTTCAGCTTAAGGAGCTCGGGCGGCGAATCCGAGAGTTCAACGACGAGATTGATACAACCAAACTTAGCGATAAAGCCCGACAGCGCCAGCGGCGCACGCTCGACACATTTGTCATTGTCCAATTGCTCGGTGTGGCCAAGGCGGAACACGAACAGCTGACGAGCAAGTTACTCAATGCCATTGCGCTCATCACGCTTGTCATCGCCCCCACCATACTTTTGCTCACTTTCCAACTCCAGTTCCTGCCTTATCAAAATGAGCTGGTCACCTGGATGCATCGCATCGCGCTTGGCATCGATCTTGCCCTGCTCTGGATATTCTGGCCGTCGATCAATAATGGGGAGTGGTCACCAATGTGGTGCACCTGGGTGCCGTTGATTGACAATCGTTCGTCGTGGTGGCGCAAATGGGTGTCATTACGGGGCACTGTTGTATCGATCGTTGTTATTTTCGCCTGCGCTATCGCCACTTTCCCCGGCGAGTTCATGGATGGCGGGATTGAGTATGCGGATGAAGAAGATACAATAGTGAAGGACTGGAGAAATCCCTCGGACAGTAATTTTTCATGGCTGAAAGGACAGCTGTTTGGTGAGTTGTCGACCGGATGGTTGAGCTCAGATATTAATGAACGAGTAAATAAACGCGAGCGACTCATTCCTTTTTACCGCGGCATTGACCTTGCCGATGACAAAACACTTATCGATCTTGACAAGTTCGACAAGATTATCAAAAGAAATCGGGACAACAAGGACAATCTAGAACTTTGGAATACCACTAGAACTCTCTCACTAAGAAATCGCAGCTTGCGCGGTGCCATGCTTGACCGCACAGATCTCCGCAATGTAGATTTCTTTCAGGCCAGACTTCAGGGCGCGTCGCTGAACGGTGCCGATCTCCAAGGTGCGTCTCTTGACAAAGCCTACCTTCAGGGCGCGTCGTTTGATGGTGCCAAACTTCAGGGCGCGTCCATTAAGGGCGTCGAACTTCAGGGCGTGTCGCTTGACTATGCCAACCTTCGGGGCGCGGAGCTGTTTGGTGCCAAACTTCAGGGCGCGTCGTTTAATGGTGCCAATCTTCAGGGCGCGTCGTTCAATGATGCCAAACTTCAGGGCGCGTCGTTTAATGGTGCCAAACTTCAGGGCGCGTCGTTCAATGATGCCAAACTTCAGGGCGCCTCTCTTAACAGTGCCTACCTTCAGGGCGCGTCGCTTAACAATGCCAAACTCCACGGTGCCTCGTTGCATAACACATTTTTGTGGCGCGCTTACGCCACTACTGACCGCGAAAATCTGACAGGTATCTGGGTTAAAGCCCCCATTTTGTCAAAGCTATCGCCAGAACAACTAGCCAAACTGGAAACAGAAGCACTTTTGGATGTCGAAAGCGAGGATGTGAAAAATCGAATAAAGAAAAGACTGGCGCGCCTCTCTGTTTCAGAAAAGCACCTGAAAAATTTGTTGCCAAAGAATTTCTGGTCCGACCTGGAGGGAAAAGTGAGCGAAGCCGATCACCGAAAAAATCTAGCCAAGCGTTTGGTAATCCTGGCCTGTGCAGCATATGGAGCACCCTATGTTGCGCAAGGATTGTTTGTCGAAGATCAATTATTCTTTTTAGCAATCGAAGAAATTCCCGATAATGAAATGCCACCAGCGCTTGAGAACGGCCACCTTATGAGCAGTCGCCTTGAGGACATTGGTCCTGATCATCTCCCTCGCGTGGCCCGGAAACTGCTCAATTCCGCCGAAGGCACAACCACCGACTGCCCCGGCGTGAAAGAATTGAATGCGGCATCAATTGCCCAATTGCGTAAATGGGTTGTCACGCCGAAAAATAAGACCAAGAAGATGGCAAAATAGGAAGGGAGATCACATCCGCTCACCATAAAGGGCTCTAAGTAGCCGATGCGTGATCAATCCAAAATGGCAGAGATGGTCAATAGTGCCCTTCAAGCATCCATCAATTTGTTCTATCCGCGACATCCTCAAATCGGTAAGAGTGGGCTCGATGCGCCATTTGAGAGTTATTTCTGCAGTACTATTGACAATGTCAGCAATGGGTTGATGGTGCGGAGTGGAGGGACGGTTCGGAGAAACTGTCATGACTACTCCTAACCTTCCAATGATCATTCCTCAGCGTAGAGCCTGGAACCGAGGCCGCATCCTCGGTCAGAAGCGCCCATTGTTGCCAAAACATGTCTGGGCAATTCGAGTGCGGCTGGAATTGGCTGAAAGCACACGTGATCTCGCATTGTTCAACTTGGCTATTGATAGCAAATTGCGCGGTTGTGATCTGGTTCGTTTATTGGTGTCTGACGCTTATGTTGCCGGTTGCGTTAAGGAGCGCACATCGATTTTGCAAAGCAAGACCAAACAGCCTGTGCAATTTGAAATCACCGAAGGAACGTGTAAGTCACTCAGAACTTGGATTGATGATCCTGCTATGGTTGGTTCTGATTTCCTTTGGCCAGGTCGATTCCACGATCCTGATCACATTTCAACAAGGCAGTCAGCCAGACTGGTGAAATACTGGGTGGCTTCAATCGACCTTGAGCCCAGCGCCTTTGGTACTCATTCAATGCGGCGAACCAAGGTTGCGCAAATCTACAAGAAGACCGGGAACCTGCGTGCGGTGCAACTGTTGCTCGCTCACACCAAGATGGATAGCACTGTTCGATACCTTGGAGTTGACCTCGAAGATGCACTCGCGATCTCAGAAAGTGTTGAAATCTGATAATTAAATTGGGCTGGCGGTGTAATTGCCGGCCCTTTGCTGCCTTTGCAGGTACCCAAAATTTCTCATCCAATATTTCTGACAGCTGCCATTCAGTTTGAGAGCATGCTCCCAAGCTTCAATGACGGCACTGCGGACCTTTGAGACATTCGGTCTGCATTACTCGAAACCCGAAAGCGGACGTGAGGTCCCTGTCGCGATAAGGACAGCACTCCAAAGATAGCAAGGGCGTTGATGACCCTTCTTAACAGCCATGATGGTCTTGTGGGAAAGGGAAAACATCTGTTTTGTAACCCGTTTTCGCCAAATCTGATGATTAGCACGTTATCCATAAGACCTGGTAGGGCTGGAGACGGAGATCAACCATACCACAGCGTATACCGACAGAGCGGTCTGATATCAGGTCCGTGAGAATATCCTTGCTCATAACGCCGAGGTCGGCTTTGCTCACTTGCAAGATAAAAGCCTTGTTGGAAACGTTGACGATACTTACAACCCGGTTACCGGCATTTTCTCTAATAATGCTGAATATACGGTCATCCAGATTCAAAACCTTTTGCGCCGCATTGGGATGAAATGCTGCCATCTCCCGGCGGATTTTTATCAGCCTCATCAGGCCATGAAACACACGATATCGAAGGCTTTTGGGCTGATTAAGATCGGTCTCAATATCCACCAGCTCCAGTTGTTGACGGTTGATGGAGCGATTGTGCCCTGTTCTATGCACCCCAGCTAAATCATTGCGCGATCCCAAAAGACTGTGAATATAAATTCCTGGAACACCTGCCAGTGAAAGAAGAATGGTGTGTGCGGCCAGAAATTTCATGGTCCTGGTTTCATCGTTATCGTTCTTCAGGCAAACCGCATCAAGATAGGAGATGTTAAGTTCGTAGGGTTCTTGCTTCCCTTCGTTTGTATTGCGCATGGAAACCCGACCACCGCTTGCCCTGACCTGTTCGGCCATGGCGTTGATTTCTTCCCTTGAAAGTATCTTTTCAACCGGGCGCAGACCAATGCCGTCATGCGAGGCCAGAAAATTAAAATAAGTTGTCGTTAATGATGTCTGATCAAGCGACGCGGCCCATTCGGTAAGCCGCCGGGCATCGCCGGTTTGAAAGGCGTGTACGGTAAGCGGCGGAAGCGGGAATTGATAGACCAGATGCGCCTCGTTATCACCATTGCCGAAATAACGGATGTTTTCCTTGTGGGGAACGTTTGTTTCCGTAATCAGCAGTGTACCTGACACTGCCGCATCCAGGACCTGGCGCATAAGCTGAATCAGAGAATGGGTCTGGGGCAAATGCAAGCAATCTGTTCCGGGCTCTTTCCACATAAAACAAATGGCATCAAGGCGGATAAAGCGTGCTCCACGTGCCGCATAAAACAGTAGCAGGTCGAGAATCTCGATCAGGACCTTTGGATTTTTATAATTCAGATCAATCTGGTCAGCACTGAAAGTCGTCCAAAGTTGTTTTTTTCCAGATGCCGTGTCCACGGCAGTCAGCAAGGGCAAGGTTCGAGGGCGGATTACCTTGCTGTAGTCAAGCTCGGGATCGCTGACAAGGAAATAATCAGCATATTCAGGCTCACCATTGCTGAAGGCTTTAAACCAGTCGCTTTGCCGCGAAACATGATTGATAACACCATCGAACATCAAATCATATTTTTCAGAAAGTGCGGCTATATCATCCCATGTCCCGAGCTGTGGATTTACTTTCCGGAAGTCAATTACTGAAAATCCATCATCGGATGAGTAAGGGTAAAATGGCAGAATATGAACATTTGGAATAACATCGCCTGTGTGGCGTTGCAAAAACTCGGCGAGGACAAAAAGGGGGGATCTGCCATTGTCCAGAATTGTGTCGCCATAGGTGATCAGCATCACGTCGCTTTGATCAACCCAGAATCGTTCTTGTGCCTTGATTTTCCCCTGATAGTTTTTCAATAGGATGCAGATGGCATCCGCGAGCTGTTCTGCAACAGCAATTGAATAAATGCCTTTGAGGTGCTCCAGCAAAGCTTTTTTGGGGATTGACTGAACCCAGTTTTTGGTTTTTTTAGCTGCCATCTTCAACAATATGCCTAATTCCTCACCCCGGAAAAACCGAACTGCGTCAAATCGTTCAGGTTCAATTCACCGTTGAGAACTTATGCCTTCCTGTGTTTTCATTGGAATCAATTGCCACATGGTTCTCTCGGATGCAATATCTGAAATTCAACGCCTTTGATTGACACCGAAAGCGCTTTCGGTATATAAAACTCTTTATGGTGAATGTAAACTTGAAAGCGCTTTCGGAATCCCTGGGACTTACAGAGGGAACTGTATCCCGGGCTTTGAATGATTATCCGGACATTTCGATCCGCACGCGCAAACGGGTCAAGGAGACTGCTTCACTGCTGGGTTACAGCCCAAATTCGAGCGCTAGGCGTCTTGCGACAGGCAACGCTGAATGCATCGGTTATGTGCTGCCCGGGCGCTCAGGGCATATTTCCGATCCCCTGCTGGCCGAAGTGCTTGACGGCATGTCAGAAGCCGTGAGCGAACGCCATTGGGACCTCACCGTTGCCAGTGCAAAATCGCCGGATGACGAACTGGCGGTGATTAACCGGCTGGCGCGCTCAGGACGTGTGAACGGGCTGGTTATTTCCAGAACGGCAATTCACGATAAACGGATCGAGTGTTTGAAAAATCTGCGCATTCCTTTCGTTGCCCATGGCCGGACGGCGGATTGCGGGGATTTTGCCTGGTTCGATATCGATAGTGAAAAAGCCTTTTGCGATGCGACAATGCATCTTGGCGAACTCGGACATAAACGCATTGCCCATATCCGGGGACCGGAAGAGCTCAATTTTGTTGTTTTACGGCAAAAAGGATACCGCAAGGGGCTTCAACGCGCCGGTATCAAACATGATCCGGTGCTTGAGATTGCATCTTCCGATTTGTCGGATTCAGGCGGATATGACGCCATGCGTTTTCTGCTGGCGCTCGCTGACAGGCCAACCGCTGTTGTGTGTGTGTCAGACATGGTGGCGATCGGCGCGCTCAAGGCCATTCATGAAGCCGGATTGCAGCCGGGACGGGAAATCTCGGTCATCGGCTACGATGGCCTCCCAATGGGTGAGCATACGCACCCTCCTCTTTCAACCATGGAACAGCCCTCGCAAACCGTCGGCAAAAAAATCGGTGAGATGCTGCTGGCGGTAATTGATGGTGATGAGCCAAAAAGCCAGCAAGTACTTTGGCAGGCGAGCCTGAAGCAAAGGGAAACCGTCGGCCCGCCATTATGAATCTGAAAAACCACTAAACACGCAACCAAGGGAGTAAAAAACATGAAGTTTTTCAAAAGCGTGACATTGGGGCTTGTGCTATCCGCAAGCCTTGTTTCTGTTGTCCAGGCTGATACCATCCGGTTCTGGACCACAGAAGAACAACCCCAACGCCTGGCCAAGCAGCAGGCCATGGCAGCGGACTTTAAAGCCAAAACAGGCCACTCTGTTGAGGTTATACCGGTGACGGAAAAAGATCTCGGAACCCGCGCAACGGCAGCCTTTGCCGCCAACGATCTTCCTGATGTGATCTATCACAGCCTTTCCCACGTCCTGCCGTGGGCTGAAGCCGGTATCCTTGATGTTGGCGCCAATGACGATGTCGTCAATTCACTGGGCGCAGGCACTTTTGCACCGGGCGCCATATCCATGGTGCAGTCTGGCGGACAGACTGCTGCGGTTCCAGTTGATGGCTGGACACAGATGGTTGTCTATCGCAAGGATATATTCGATGCTAATGGCCTTGCAGCGCCAACTTCTTATGCAAATATCGCCGCAGCCGTTAAGAAGTTGCACAATCCGCCGTTGATGTATGGTTTTGTTGCCGCAACCAAGGTGGACGAGGGCTTCATGAGTCAGGTTCTGGAGCATGTGTTCCTTGCCAATGGAGTTTCACCGGTGGATTCCAACGGATTCAAAGCGCTTGATGCCAAGGCAACCAAGGAGGTTCTTGAATTTTACAAGGTTATTGCCAAGGCTTCGCCTCCTGGAGAACTGTTCTGGAAACAATCGCGGGAATTGTATTTCGCGGGCAAGACGGCGATGATCATCTGGTCACCATTTATCCTCGACGAACTGGCCGGATTGCGGGATTCCGCACCGCCAACCATTACCGACGATCCGACTTCGTCTGAACTTGCGGGTAAGACCGATGTTGTAACAACCTTCTCCGGCCCGTCCAACCCGGATGGTGCGGCATGGGCTGCCATCAACTATTTCGGTATTACGTCCGACGCTAATACTGACGTCGCCAAGGCGTTTGTCGAATTTTCGATGGATGAAGGTTATACGGCAACATTGTCGATTGCGCCTGAGGGTAAGTTCCCGGTACGCCGCGGCACTGCGGATGATCCTGAAAAATTCGTAACTGCATGGTCCAAGCTTCCTGTTGGTGTAGACCGCAAGGCTCCATTGTCTGATCTTTATCCGGCTGCAACAATCAAAAAGATCGTTGCCGGTCTTGAGACCGCCAGCCGCTGGGGTGTTAAGGAAGGTCAACTCAGCCTTGCTTCCAAGATCAACAACAGCCGCGAGATCAATCGTATCGTGCGGCAGTTTATCGATGGTGATCTTGATGCCGATGGGGCTGTGGCCAAGCTGAATGACGCTTTGTCAAAAGTGAACTAACGTCTTCGACACGACCGGAAGCAGTTTAAGATTGCTTCCGGTTTTTCTCTGCAACAAGGTAGTATTATGGGTTCCGCGGTCCCACCGAAAGGCTATGGTCTTATTGCCAGACGAGAAATGCGGCTGGCCTATACCATGTTGCTACCGACCTTTCTGGTCGTAATACTCATGGTTTTGGGACCATTGCTTGCCAATTTCTGGATATCAGTAAAACCGGTTAAACTCGGCGATTTACGCCCGGCCACCATTTTCGTCAACGAGCGCTTGCAGGGGAAAATTGAGGTTGCTGGCGATGCAGCTAAACTCAGCTATAAATTCCGCAATTCAACAAGGCATCAGGCGATTGCCGAAGCCGGTTTTAGCGACACGCTGCCTGTGGGTTTGAAGATCACAAAGGGCGATAAGCGCTGTCAGGTCGCTGGCCAAAAACTGCGTTGCCGACTTGGGGACATGAAGGGTGCAGCCCGGGGGCAGATTGTGCTCAATGTGGTTGCCGATGCGGCCTATCTTGAAAACCCCGTTAATCCCCGGCGCAGCAAACCCCATTCGTTTGGTGATGCCGATAACATTTTAACCAATTTCAAATTTTCAGCGGAAAATTTCATCAGAATTTTCTCCGCTGATGAATTCTGGCGTGTTCTTCGTGTATCGCTCTATTACACAATTTTTGGCACACTGGGGGCGCTTGTCCTTGGCTTGTTTGCAGCCCAACTTCTCAATTCTGCCTTTCCCGGCCGCAACATCCTTCGCGGTCTGTTCCTGTTTCCCTATGTCGCTCCGGTGATCGCCGTCGCCTTTACCTGGGTAATTTTACTCGACCCTTTTTCCGGTACTTTTAACTCACTTCTCCAGCAAATGGATGTCGTGGACAAGCCTATCAGTTTTTTCGGGCAGCGCGAGGCGGCCTTTGATCTGCTTGGAATTAAATTCACCATTCCTGTAGCCTTGACGACCGTCATTGCCTTCGAGGCATGGCGGTATTTTCCGCTTTCCTTCCTGTTCATTCTGGCCCGCATGCAGTCCATATCGGGCGATATATATGAGGCAGCCGAAATCGATGGCGCGACGCCTCTGCAGCAGTTCTGGTATATTTCCCTGCCGCAACTGATGGGAATCCTCGCCATCCTGTTTCTGCTGCGTTTTATTTGGACCTTCAACAAGTTCGATGACATCTTCCTCTTGACCGGCGGGGCGGCCGGAACCCGCACCCTGACTGTAGATGTCTATGAGCAGGCATTCGCCATTTCCAATCTGGGTGCCGGGGCGGCTGTGGCAGTGGTAGTCCTTTTCGTATTGCTAACGTTTTCCATCCTCTTTTTTATGCTCGCACCAAAGGATGAAGGCTGATGCGGTTTGGAAACGGATTTTTAGCTGGCGTAATTACCGGTGGCATCTGGGGCTTCGTCTGGATGATCGTTATTTCGGTCACATTCATGCTCGTCTCCGGCGTAATTACAACGCCCCCGGTTGGAATAGCAGCCCTTGCCGGAGCAGCATGCGCTGCGCTGGTTGCTGCAACCCCACCTGGCCAGCGTCGCGTCGGCATTCATTTAGTTGCTATTGCAGTGATGATCATTGTTCTGGGTTTTATGTCCGTGGGCCGTCCATTGGGTCTGCCTCTGGGAACCGCTATAGTCTGGCAAATCATAGCCCTCATAATATTCGTGGGACTGACCTGGGGTGTCGTTCATCTGTGTCTTTCAGGACTGGAAGGCACCGGACTGTCCCGCTACCGGCTGGAAATATTGCTTATCCGGAACCTGAAAGGTTTGGGCTTCGTCTTTTTCTCAGTGATTGTCGTCTTGCCATTCTATGTCATGGTAATGACGAGCCTCAAAAGCCAACAGTCCTTGCTTGCCAATCCCCTCGACTTCTCGCTTGATTTCAGTCAGGGAGCGGACGGTCTGTTTCGCTCTTATGTCGAACTGTTCACTGACTATCATTTTGGCACCTTTTTGCTGAATTCATCGATCGTGTCGGTGGCGACCGTGATACTGACCCTATTTTTTGCCATACCGGGCGCTTACGCTGTTGCTCGGCTGCAATTTCCAGGTCGTAATTTCCTGTCGCGCTCTATCTTATTGATTTACATGGTACCGGCCATCGTTCTGGTGATACCACTCTATGCGGTGTTCTCGCAGGCAGGCCTGCGCAATTCCCTGACCGGACTGCTTATCGTCTATCCTGCAACGACAATTCCGGTCGCCTTGTATATGCTGCAGGGATATTTCCGCGGGCTTCCGGCAGAGCTGGAAGAGGCCGGGTTGATGGACGGGCTTTCCCGCCTCGGCGTGATTTTGAAAATCACGCTGCCACTATCGCTTCCTGCCCTTGCATCGGTGGCGCTTTATGTCTTCATGATCGCCTGGAACGAGTTTCTGTTTGCCTTCATGTTTCTCGACAATGTGGACATTTTTACCCTGTCACGGGGGGTTGTCTCGCTGAATTCATCAGAAGTTCCGCGCCAGCACCTGATGGCAGGCGCGGTCGTCGCCACGATACCGATCCTCGTTGTCTTTTTATGGTTTGAACGTTTCCTTGTGTCCGGCCTGACCGCCGGTAGCGTGAAAGGATAGAATTAATGTCGATACGTCTTGAAAATGTCGAAAAATGGTTCGGCGACACCCAGGTCATCAAGGGGATTAATCTCGAGATCGGCGATGGTGAATTTGTCGTGTTTGTTGGCCCGTCCGGCTGTGGGAAATCAACGCTGCTGCGGATGATCTCGGGTTTGGAAGAAACCAGCCGGGGGAAGATTATTCTTGATGGTGAGGACGTCACCGACAAGCCTCCATCCGAGCGGCGCCTTTCCATGGTTTTCCAGTCATACGCCCTTTATCCGCATATGAGTGTACGCGACAATATGGGCTTCGGCCTGAAAACGGCAAGAACCCCTAAGACGGAAATAGCGCAAAAGGTTGGCAAGGCCGCCGGTATCCTCAAACTTGACGAATATCTCGATCGCCGCCCGAAAGAACTGTCCGGCGGCCAGCGCCAGCGCGTTGCGATCGGTCGGGCTATTGTGCGCAAACCCAAAGGTTTTTTGTTCGACGAGCCGCTTTCCAATCTTGATGCATCATTGCGGGTCGAAATGCGCTTTGAAATCGCCCGACTTCATGATGATCTTAAAACCACAATGGTCTACGTCACCCACGACCAGGTGGAGGCAATGACGCTCGCCGACAAGATTGTGGTGCTCAAGGATGGTTTGATCATGCAGGTCGGTTCACCGCGCGAGCTGTATCAATCCCCAGACAATCTCTTCGTCGCCCAGTTTATTGGCAGCCCAAAAATGAATGTCTTGCCCTGCTCAACGAACGGAAAGCACTATCACCTCGAAGGCCACGGGTCAGGCCTTTTCAAGGGCAAAGATAATGCTGTTAATATCGGCATCCGACCCGAGCACATCAGCATTGTTGAAGAAGGTAAAGGTCGATGCTCCGGCACCGTCGAAGTCACCGAGTATCTTGGATCTGACACTTTCTACTATGTGGCATGTGGAGAGCTTGGAACCCTGATGGTACGCACCGATGGCAGCGAAGGGAATTTGCAAGGTCAGGAAATATACCTCTCATTCAAGGACGATTGTACTCACTTTTTCAACTCGAAAGATATGAAGGTGAAATGACTGTTTATGGCACTTAACGGTCGTCGAGTTAGTGGCGCAAATTGAACGGCATTGTTGCAACCCGATGTCAGCTTTTCGGTAGTTGATAGCCATTTGAGTGCAACGTCACAGGTCTGCTCAGGGCTCGAAGCGCCATTTGAGAGTTATTTCTGCAGTACTATTGTCAATGTCAGCAATGGGTTGATGGTGCGGAGTGGAGGGACGGTTCGGAGAAACTGTCATGACTACTCCTAACCTTCCAATGATCATTCCTCAGCGTAGAGTCTGGAACCGAGGCCGCATCCTCGGTCAGAAGCGCCCATTGTTGCCAAAACATGTCTGGGCAATTCGAGTGCGGCTGGAATTGGCTGAAAGCACACGTGATCTCGCATTGTTCAACTTGGCTATTGATAGCAAATTGCGCGGTTGTGATCTGGTTCGTTTATTGGTGTCTGACGCTTATGTTGCCGGTTGCGTTAAGGAGCGCACATCGATTTTGCAAAGCAAGACCAAACAGCCTGTGCAATTTGAAATCACCGAAGGAACGTGTAAGTCACTCAGAACTTGGATTGATGATCCTGCTATGGTTGGTTCTGATTTCCTTTGGCCAGGTCGATTCCACGATCCTGATCACATTTCAACAAGGCAGTCAGCCAGACTGGTGAAATACTGGGTGGCTTCAATCGACCTTGAGCCCAGCGCCTTTGGTACTCATTCAATGCGGCGAACCAAGGTTGCGCAAATCTACAAGAAGACCGGGAACCTGCGTGCGGTGCAACTGTTGCTCGCTCACACCAAGATGGATAGCACTGTTCGATACCTTGGAGTTGACCTCGAAGATGCACTCGCGATCTCAGAAAGTGTTGAAATCTGATAATTAAATTGGGCTGGCGGTGTAACTGCCGGCCCTTTGCGGACCTTCAACCGATTCTGGAATTCGAACCCCCGTTCCGCCGAAGCAGACTTTCAAATCTGGAGCGGGGTTTACTCATTCAATTCCCGCAATGCGGACCAAATTGCCATTATTGATTTAGCTCGCTGGTCAAAATGCGACCTACCAGCTACAGTCTGACTGGATCATATTAGATATTGCTATAATCGGACCATCAGCTAAGCACAGCGCAGCTCGTCAGTTGCTTCCTTTTATGGAATGCTGGGGAGAGGTTCAGTGAAGTATTTAAGATTGTACGCAGATGAAAATGGCGAGAGCCATGCGAGTTAACCGCAAATGTTGGTGATGCCGGTTTTCAGGCGGCGTTTTGGTTTGGAATTTTCTCCAATCCGTCGATAAATGTGATGCCTTCGATGACTTTTGGCAACTGGTTTTTGCCCCTTAATCTGAGCCAGCTTTTCTCCGCTTCCCTGATCAGCTTGAATACCATCACTCTGGCCGTATCCCGTTTCATACAGCCCTTGGCTTTTTTGGTCCTGTGGCGGACGGTTGCAAACGTGCTTTCAATGGGGTTTGTGGTGCGGATATGCACCCAGTGCTCGGCCGGGAAATCATAAAAGGCAAGCAGAGCGTCGCGGTCTTTCGTCAGACAATGAACAGCTTTCTCGTACTTAAGCTGATATTTTGCCGTGAACAGATCAAAGGCCTTTTCTGCATCAATCCGGGTCTCGGCCATCCAGACATTGTGCAAATCGGCTTTTGCCTTGGCCAGAATGGATTTGGGCATCTTGTTGAGCACATTGGCTGTCTTGTGCACCCAGCAGCGTTGCTCCTGCGTTTGTGGAAAAACCTCCCGCAATGCCGCCCAAAAGCCCATGGCACCATCACCCACAGCGAGCTTGGGAAGAGAGGCAAGTCCCCGTGCCTTCAAATCAAGCAGCAACTCTCGCCAGCTCTGGGTGCTTTCGCGATAACCATCTGTAAAACCCACAAGCTCTTTCTTGCCTTCCGGCGTTGCCCCAATGATTACCAGCATGCACTGGCTGTCCTGTTCCATGCGGGCCTGGAAATAGATGCCGTCAGCCCAGATATAGGCATAATGGCGCGCCGACAAATCGTGCCTCTCAAAGACATCGAGTTCCTCCTGCCAAACCTTTCGCAGGCGCAGGATGGTGTCGCCCGAAAGATTAGGGGCTTTTGCGCCAAGCAGGGCTGAAAGGGCCGGTTGAAACTCTCCGGAAGATATACCTTTCAAATAGAGCCAGGGAATAAGGGCTTCCATACTTTTACTGCGGCGTACATATTTGGGCACAACAGATGGGGAAAAGCGAAGCTGACCGGCGCCCTTTCCACAGCGGTCGCGCACCCGTGGCTGCTTGACTGTCACAGCGCCAATCCCGGTCTGGATCTCACGCTCAGGTAAATGGCCGTGGCGCACCAGTCGTGCCCTGCCGTCACCAAGGCGTTCTTGTTCATGGCGTTCAAGAAAACCAGCCACTTCCGCTTCAACAGCCTGAGCCAGTAATGCCTGGGCCCCTGAACGAAGCACATCGCTCAAATGATCGATAAATTCCCCTGGCTGAACAAGGGTGGTGATTGTAGTGTCTGTCATGGCGTATCTTTCCTTTTCTGGAATGTGTGGATGCATGAATCACATCCATGATACGCCACCTTCAAATTACGCCATCACCAACATTTGCGGTTAACTCCAGCATGGGTGCTTTGCGTTCAAGCCTGACGATATTGCGGAAAGTGTCGGCTCCGAAGGAATGTCGTTTTCCAGCCTCACCAAAGGAATGGAAGCTCTGATCATCTTTTTTTACGCTGTTATAGCCAAGCGACACTGTTTTGATTCAAATATTGAAGTCCTTGAACAGTGTTTCGATATCGCATTTGTGTTTTCGTCTGATGGCCTTTGCCTGTGCCCATTTATGCTCGATCGGGTTGAGGTCTGGAGAATATGGCGGTAGATATTCGAGTGTGTGTCCGGCATCCTTGATAGCCTCCTTCATGTCCTGGCGCTTGTGAAAACTTGCATTGTCCATAACAACAACAGCACCGGGAGGCAGCTTTGGAATGAGATCGCCTGTCAGCCAGCCATGGAAGACATCGCTGTCGATATTGCATGGAAACAGGCAGGTTGTCAGCAAGGTGCCGCCCAACAACGCCCCGATGACGTTTGTCCTTCCCCGCGCATGCCAGTCATGAACGCCAAAACAGCGCAGGCCCTTGGCCGCATAGCCGTGGGTGCGGGGCATATCATGGGCAAAGCCTGATTCATCAATATAGACGATGGGCTTGCCGGTTTTTTCATGCCCGCTAATCGTTTCCTGGAAGGCTGTACGCCTGGTCGCGTCCGCCTTCGGATGGGACAGGGCTTTTTTTATATGTCACCCCCAACTTGCGCAACGCCTGCCAGATTGCCTTAGGTGAAACATCAAAACGCACCGCACGTTCGTACTGATAGGCATCGGGAAATTCCGCCACATCGCGGGCCAGTGCAGCCATGTCAATCTTGCGCATGCGGGGCTTGGATTGATCCGGCTCAAGCCGATTGGCCCAGCGAACAACCGAGGCAACCCCAACGCTAAACCGAAGTGCCGTTTGTTTAAATGTCAGCCCTTCCTTGTCTCGAACCTTAAGAACATGTTTGCGGAATTTAACAGGATAAGTCATGCACAAAACTATAATCAAAATTATGTCGCTTGGCTATAGTGTCCACTACGAACAAGTGGACACTTACGGGGTGCGGGAATTGTCGAAGAAACGGGCACGGCGGACATGGAGCGACGATGAGAAGCGCTCGATCTGTTTGCAGACCTTGGCACCCGGCGTGTCGGTCTCACAGGTTGCGCAGCGCTACGCGATGAACGCCAACCAGATATTCAACTGGCTGAAGGATGAGCGTTTTGCACCATCCCCCGACGAGACTGGGGCCGCTGCTTTTCTGCCGATTGAAGTGTGCAGTGAGCCAAAACCGCTATACTCTGTTTTGGAACCAGACACGGCTTGCGGTTCTCATGGGCGTATCGAGATTGCCCTTTCCAATGGCCACCACCTGATTGTTGAGGGCGGTTTCGATGGCACTGAGGTGGCGCGTTTGTTGAAGGGGCTTGTGTCTTGATCCCGGTTCCTTCCAATACCCGGGTGTGAACCGCCCCGTGTTTATCGGAGAGTAATTGGTTCAAATCTTAAGCTGCTTTTTGTATGGTTTTCAAGTCTTCATAATAATTTTCCTCTGCTTCATTGGGCGTGATGTATCCGATTGGTTCGAGCAAGCGCTGATTGTTGTACCAGTCGACCCATTTCAGGGTTTCCCATTCGACCTGGTCAACAGATTTCCACGGCCCTGATTGCTTGATGACTTCGGTCTTGAACAGGCCAATTATGCTTTCTGCCATGGCGTTGTCATAGCTGTCACCGACACTGCCAACAGATGGATCGATCCCGGCCTCTACTAGCCGTTCGGTGTATTTGATCGACAGATATTGACTGCCGCGATCCGAATGGTGGATTAATCCACCATTCGGACCGCGCTGACATATAGCCTGGTTCAGAGCGTCGAGAACAAAGCTTGTTGTCATAGAAGTTGATACCCGCCAGCCGACAATCTTGCGAGCAAATACATCAATGACAAATGCCACATAAACCATTGCTTGCCAGCTGGATACATAGGTGAAGTCAGATACCCACAGCTGGTTTGGGCGCTGTGCGCTGAACACCCGATTGACCTTGTCATCTGGACATGGCTGACTGGCATCAGGGTTGGTGGTGATGACTTTCTTGCCTCGCACAACACCTTGTATTTTCATTACTTTCATGAGTCTCTCCACGCTACAACGGGCAATTTGTTTTCCCTCACGGCGTAAACCGTGCCAAACTTTACGGGCACCGTAAAGTTGATGATTATCATCCCAAACACGCTCAATATCTTCACAATGGCGAGCATCACATTTGGCTCGCTCAGATGCCAGATCGGGATTGCGGGCAATCGCCTGACGGGCATAATATGTCGAAGGGGCGATCGGTAAAACACGGCAGATCGGCTCGACCCCAAAAGCATCTCGATGCTCTTTAACAAAGCTCGTCATTTGCGAAACGGGCGGTCGAGCACCGCCTGGGCAAAGTTGACCGCCAAAACGCCATTGGTTTGAGTGACAAGGTCAACGCGAGAGGCCTTCTTTAATATCTCATTGGCTTGGCGAAGTTCACGAACTTCTCGCTCCAATTCCTTGATCCGGGCTTTCTCCTGGCTGGTCGGGCCAGCCAGTTTACCAGCATCGCGTTCAGCCTGAAGACACCAGGCGCGAAGACTGTCGGGAGAGCAGCCCAGCTTGGATGCTATCGCCTTATAGGCAGCGTTATTGCTGGCGTAATCTGCGCGATGATCGTTGAAAAGACGAACGCCGCGTGTGCGGAATTCAGGGCTATATGTAGGGGTGTGTTTTTCCTGTTTCATTGGGTCTACCTTTAGAGAGTTTTACTCTCCGGTAAACACAGGGCGGTTCAGTTCACTCCACCTTTTTTCTGGCGCTCGAAGGAAATACCCTTCCAGTCATGGCCGATCATGAGTTCGGTGATTTTAGCCGGCGTCGCTTCTTCCACCGGAATTGTACCGATCAGTTTGCCATCGCGCAGGACCGTGACCTTGTGGGCGATCATGGGAACCTCGTGCAGCCGATGGGTCACATAGATGATCGCAGTGCCCAGACCCGACAGGGTTCGCACGACCTCATGCAACAGATCCACCTGTTCCTGTGGTAAGGCCGAGGTGGGTTCGTCAAGAACCAACACACTCGGATCATAAGATACGGCCTTGGCGATCTCGACCAATTGTTGTTGCGCCACGTTCAGGCGCGATACTTCCATTTCGGGAGCCACGTCGATCTTTAAACGGGCCAGAATTTCGCGCGCAAAGTCGCGGCCCTTTGAATGGCTTATCAGCGGCCCCAAGCCATCAGCGCGTTTCCAGCGACCAAGCAGAATATTTTCGGCCACGCTCAGCGCGGGTACCACTGAGATTTCTTGATAGACCGTAGCAATTCCGTGGTGTAGAGCATCCATTGGGCCATTGATCGGGCATTCCACACCTTCGATGGTGATGCGCCCATTGTCTGGGATAACTGCACCGCTGAGCACTTTGATGGCAGTGGATTTTCCGGCGCCATTTTTGCCCAGGAGCGCCCGAACCTCTCCGCGTTCCAGCGTCATGGAGAAATTATCCAGTGCCAGAACGCCTGGGTATTGTTTTGTCAAACCGTCAAGTTCCAGAACCGGTGCCAGTTGCGCAGACATCTGCACCCCTCCCTGCAACAAAGTAGCCCGGTGCGAGCTGCACCGGGCCTCTTCGATAATATTATTCGGCAAATACGGCGCGGCCGTCCGTTTCGACGAATGTCTTGATGCCCTCATCATCGCCCCGGGCAAACAAAATTGTAGAGACAATCAGATCTGCTTCAACCTCTATTCCGGAAATCACGTCCAGCGCTAACATCAAAGCGTCATAGCCGATTTGGAAAGGGGCCTGACCAGTTACCGCCTGCAAAACACCGTTATCAGCTTGCAGGAACTGGGCATGCTGACCGCTCATATCTGTACCGAATACTTAACTTCATCAGCCAAACCTGCACCCTGAACCGCAAGAACATGCGCGGTGGTACCACCTTCATTGGCTGCCCAGAGAATGTTGATATCCGGGTTGGCCTGAAGCATGGCTTCGGAGATTGGCAGAGCCACATCAGCAAGGAAGCCAGTCTGGTCAGCCTTGATTTCGAACTCAACACCCGCGTCAGTCAGCGCCTGAAGGAAACTGAACCGCCCCGGGTTTACCGGAGGCTGATTAGTTTGTTTATGCGACTAATTCTAACTGGTTTATCTGTGCATAGTACAGCTCCTCTGCTTCAGCGGGCGGAATATTTCCGATTGGTTCCAGCAGGCGACGGTTGTTGAACCAGTCAACCCATTTGAGGGTCGCCATTTCAACATCATCAATGCTGCGCCATGAACTCTTTCGATGAATGACTTCGGCCTTGTAAAGTCCATTGATGGTTTCGGCCAAGGCGTTGTCATATGAGTCGCCGACACTGCCAACGGATGGCTCAATCCCGGCCTCGGCCAACCGCTCGGTGTAGCGGATCGAGACATACTGAACGCCCCGGTCACTGTGATGGATCAGCCCGTCTTGTTGAACCGGCCGTCGATCATAAAGAGTCTGTTCCAGAGCATCCAGAACGAAGTCCGTTTTGGCAGAACGGGATACCCGCCAGCCAACAATCCGGCGGGCAAATACATCGATGATGAAAGCGACATAGGCAAATCCCTGCCAGGTGGAGACAAAGGTAAAATCACTCACCCACAGCATATTGGGTGCAGGCGCGTTGAATTCTCTGTTCACATGGTCGCGTGGGCACGGGGCAACCGGATTGCTGAAGGTGGTTTTTATCGCCTTTCCTCTGATAACGCCCTGTATTCCAAGCTGTTTCATCAACCGCTCCACAGTACAACGCGCGACATCAAAATCCTCTCGCTGCATCTGTCGCCAGACTTTGCGCACCCCGTAAACTTCAAAATTATCATCCCAAACACGTTGGATCTCAGGGCGTAATTCTGCATCTCGTTTGGCGCGATCACTGGCCAGACCGGGATCACGGGCAATAGCTGCATGGGAATGATATGTTGAAGGGGCAATCGGCAAAACCTTGCAGATTGGCCAGAATATAACAGTGGCCCGTGATCATCACGATGATCATCGATAAACATCTTCATCTTCTCAGTGGGCGCCCACAATCATGGCTCGCTCCGCCTGGGCAAAGTTGACCGCCAAAACGCCATTGGTTCGAGTGACAAGGTCAACGCGAGACGCTTTCCTGAGAATTTCATTGGCCTGACGCAATTCCCGGACTTCGCGCTCCAACGCTTTGATGCGCTCACGCTCGTCACTCGTCACCCCATCGCGCAAGCCAGTGTCCGTCTCTTCCTGACGAAGCCATTTGCGAAGCGTTTCTGCCGTGCAGCCAATTTTGGGTGCAATTGCAGAAATCGTCGCCCACTGACTGTCATAATTTTGTTGATGTTCCAACACCATCCGAACGGCACGCGCACGCACTTCAGGTGAATATCTCTTCGATCTCTTGTTCTTTTCCATAGCTCCAAATTATCCTATCTTTGGAGCCTCCGGTAAACCCGGGGCGGTTCACAATGATAGCTTCTTTGAAGGGCAAATTGCCCAAACAGACAGGGACATTCATATTCAGCAGATAGATCGTACCATTTCCAAAGCCGAAAAAGAACGAGTGCAGATCGAGCAACAAATTTCTCAACTGGCAGAACAGCTAACATCGCAAAAAGCTATCGAATATTTTGCTAAACATTTCCGTAAAAATATTGACCAACTTTCCTATGAGCAGAAATGCCTGTTGGTCAAAATCTGTGTCAAAAAAGTGGAAGTCCAAGATACAGATGACGAGTTAATAATCACCGTTTTCTTTGCATTCGCTCAGCCACACAAAGCTAAAAATCAGTCTGAGGTCGAACCCAAAAATCCGCTCTCAGAAACGGAAAGGGATAATTTTGGTCAACTATCCCAACTTCATGGTGCCGAATTCGGGAAAGGTTACATTTGGCTGCAAGCTCATGAAAAAATCGTGATTGGGATAAATGGCAAACGTTTTCGAGTTCCTGAAACAGGTAAGGTTTACTTTATGAGCATACAGCCGGAGTTTGCTAAACTGGCCGCGTAACAAATCTAGGGGGATTTTTGATAAAGATTGTCAGTATACGCCAATGACGGCTGAGCGAACAAACTACCATTTTTAAAATGTTCGACTGTTCAGGCCGCGACACCCATCACTTCGACACTTTGTGCCAACAGTGGGCATTGGCGTATTTCCGCCAATTCTCACTCAGAGCCGATTTTGATGAAAAAGTCGGACTGCTGAAATTTGATCTTGAAAATTAGGTTTTCATTTCAAATATGAGCATCAGTTAGAATCGAGTTTTGATCAATTGACGTATCTGAAATTCTTTTCTACAAAATCACCTTCAAGATTAGATTGCCGACTTTTTCATCAAAATCAGCCCATAGTTACCTATTGAGTCATGTCGCTCGTAGGACAGTTTTTTGAATGGTTGATGAGTGAAAATGCCCCATAGAAGAAATGCTGCCTTCCACTTACCGGTGGCAGTCATTCTCCCAGATAGCCACGTTGGGCGTCGAGGCGCCTCTTGACTTATTGCAAGCATTACGCGAGCGCGGCAATCAATCCCCCCAAAGCCCGCCCCAAATGTGCGCAACGAGCTCCAGGTCCTTTTGATCGTCCAAAAAGACAGGTGAAATGTGAGTCGATTTGCCCTCTCTTCGGAAGTAGATCGCACCTACGCACTCACTGCATTTTTCACTAGATTGAAAAACCGCAGTAAGTTGGTGAGTTTTGTTGTGCGCAAATCTGACTATTGGCTCGATGCCTAGCATTTTGAGAGCGGCAGTCGCTTTATCGCTTCTTTCTTGGGCAATGTGCTTAAATGGATTGTGGTCGTCAAGTTCGGCATAGTTCTCTATGAGGATTTTGCATTGCCAATTTGTTTCACCACCAAAACTGTTTACGTATCCCCTGATCCATTCACCCGTGTTCGTGGAGACACAAAGACTCATCCCGTTTTTCAGCCTCTCTAGGAGTTCGGAAGTTCGACTTTCGAACTCTTCTTTTGAATTAATAACCGTCGGATTCGAGAACATCGCAAAATCGCTAGCCTTGGGAATCAAGTCTACGTCGAATGCTGTTGTGAGAGTTGCCAAATGACGCACGAGGTCGTCTTTCAAAAGATTCTCTTCTTTGCCACCGTTTGGTTTTTTGTGACAAGAATCTGTCGCCCTAGCATAACTTTCAGTCAGTTTGTTCACGACGTTCAGTGCGATATCACTCGGAAGCTTTTCGGTGCTGTCGTTCGAATCTTTTCGTGATGGGCGTAACCAGTAGACGGGACCGATGTCGCCGTCCCCGAGTTCCAAAATATTAAGGCGGCTGAGTTCACTCAGAATTTCAGCCAATGCTCGAACCTGCGCTTCCTCTCGATTTTGTTGTCTGAGCATATTCTCTCCGACTTTTTCTAGTAGGTGAGAGGTTCGACGACAGTCAAATAGGACACGAGGTTCGATCTGAGTGCGTGCTTTTAGGGCAAACATGATGACTTCGATTGCGGCCTGAGACCGGTCATTCACTTCGAGGCGCCCCTTCTGGCCAAAACAATCGGCGCGAATCCGATGCCGGAGTAGGCCGATGTTTGCGATGCCGACAGGCTTTGTGTGCATTTCTTCGACCATTTCTCCTAAATCACTCAGAAATTCGGAGGCACAAATGTCGTAGCAATCACCTTTTAAGCCTTGGACGAGATCTATCAGACCTTCATCCGGCTTTTTGGTGACAACTACAAGGGATTTGCTTTCTTCGAGTGCTTCCGCCAACGGCCGGAAGATGTCTGGATCGTTCATCGACCAGCCAATGCACAAAATCAGGCCTGCGTGTTCAAAGTAACTCTTGAGTACGCCGAGTTTCTCCGGCTCAAGTCGGACAACGGCGCCTCTGTCGATGCGGAATGTCAATTTACGCGACACACATCCGTGAACCTTAAGGTAAGCCTGAGGCAGAACGTTGACCTGCCGTATCCTTTCCTCCAAAGCGTGGAATTCAGAAAGGCTCCGGATTTGGTGCTCGAAGTCGGGGGATTCCAGGGCAAGTGACTGGTCGAACGCCTGGTCGTGGTTCAATGAAACCACCGCTTTGATCTTCTGGTGGTGCAGGTAGTGGGCGAGGATCTCATAGCCTAGAGAAATGAAGCGGGGTTTTAGAATCTCGGCAAGCTTATTCCGTACGTACTCGTCCCCGCGAAATTTGGCCAATACGTCGATAACATCGAAGAAGCCCCATTCCGTGAGATCTTTTTTGAGTGCGTGTTTTATGATCGATTGGTCGGCTGTGCTAATAAGGCTGCCTATCTGGTTCCCTGTTGGGATTCCTGACTCTGCAGACGCGCCAGCGCCGACGATTACAATTACATCATTGCCACTATTGATAGCGTTGGCCACTCGGTTGGCGGCAGTTTCTGAATTGTTGGTCAAATGAGGGTTTTTGTCGGACATAATAGAGATTCCCATTCACCACGAAGAAAGGTCAGTCGAGATCGGACAAACCAGTAGGTGGGCTGACAAAGCTCATATCACAATAGTTGCTGCCAACTGTCTACCGAAACTTATTGATGCGACGATGACGGTCTCCTCGGACAGACATAAAATAGAGCTCGACATCTGGTCTTCAATCAAAGCAACATTACGGTGTTTTTGGCGTCTAAACCCCTTGTGGTTGAGCCGCAGTATCTGCTTTACCTCCAACTGCGGAAATGTCGGGAGCTATGACCGCACGGTAACTAATAGCGCCTATTGCTCATTCTCTCGATGTCGTAAACAGGATGTTTGGTTCGTGACTTCTTGGTAATCTGTCCGCACACCACCAATTGGGCTCAAGCAGTGAAGGTCCGGAGTGGGCCATCATTGACGAGTTGCCAAGTTCCGCCATGGCCGAACTGCGACACGTATCGAACTGGCAAAAAGGGCTCAGACCAGTCATCCCGAATTGTTCTGTCGTCTACAAATGTTACCAATTTGACAGGACATATTTTGGCCAAAGTGAGTGACAAAAGACGATATACTGCTTGAGTTTATTAAGGGTTCCATTCCTTTGGAAAACCCGCCGGAGGTAAAACCAACATTCCTTCGGAGCCAACAATTTCAAAAATAGCGTCGGATAAAATTTCAGGCACCCAGGGGGGATGGAACATCGTGGGTTGTCATCTTAAAATTGATTAAATACGTGCTTCGTAATTCAAACCGAATGACAATCAACACGAAAAATTCACGAACACTTCATATTCGGCTTTGAGATTGTTGGGTCTTGCGATTTCTCAAATTGAAATTCCCAAATTCCATACCTGTAATAATATCAAGGAAACCTTAAATTTTGAGACCCAAATGAGACCCACTATTTTGAAATTACGCTAAGTTATTGATTTTGTTGGCTGGGGATCCTGGATTCGAACCAGGACTGACGGAGTCAGAGTCCGTTGTACTACCGTTATACTAATCCCCAGAATCTTGCTCGGTATTGGCCATATCGACCTTTGTCCGGCAAAGAACCGTTCGGGCTATATAATCCCGTGGCCCATTCAATACAATGTCTAATTCACGCCAAAACCACTGACTTTCACCGTTCGCCTCAGGTTTTTGCAGCTGACCCCACATCACCGATATTCAACATCAGCGATAATTATACTTGTGCCATTTCATTTGCCTGATACAGTCGAGACAACTGAAAAATTGGCGTCAACCCAGACGGTACAGCCAGCAAGTGCAGCGCTGGACCGACAGTGTTTATGACGCAAAGGAACATACCGTGGAAGACCCGAGAAAAGGTGGATCGCCACCGGATTCAGGGGCATCGGGAGCCGGAGACAACAACCGTTCTGGCAAGAATCGTTGGAAAAGGTGGAAGAAGACCCGCAAAAAAGCTGAGTTTCCCTCCTCAAAGAGCGCTTCGTCCCCTGCCGAAGAAAGCAAAGGCCGTGAAGATCGCCGCCCACCCGACGCGCCGCCGGCAAAAAGTGGCGGCACGGGGAAAAATCGGGGCGTCCCATCAGCTCAACGCCAACGCCCGGATAGCCAGGCCACGGTCAGCAATAGCGGCTGCAACGAATTTGGCAAGAAAAGAACGCGCCGGAGGCGTAGACGAAAGTCGAAATCGGCTGAGGCCTTAAATTCGGCCGGGAATCAAAGCCCTTTTGAACACTCCAGCCACGAGCAGGAAAGACACCGGCGTCAACCCTTGCCGCAGGAAGCGACGGCTGAATATACCGACAAGGCCAAAAATGTCGCCAAATCATCGCCCGGCAACGGATATCAGGCCAAGCAAGACCGGAGCCGGCAACCGCAAGGTCAGCGTAATCGCAGTGCTTTTCACTATAAAAAGCCAAAGCGCACATTTTACGCTGCCCTTGATCTGGGTACCAACAATTGCCGGCTGCTTGTCGCCCTGCCCCAGGCGCCAGGGCGATTTCGGGTGGTCGATTCCTTTTCACAAATTGTTCGTTTGGGCGAGGGTTTGGGATCATCCGGCAGGTTGCGCGATGACGCCATGGATCGAACCATTGTCGCGCTGAAAGCCTGCCGCGAAAAATTGCGTGCCCGGGTGAAAACCCGGCAACGGCTGATCGCCACCGAGGCTTGCCGGCAGGCTGAAAATGGCCAGAGCTTTCTCGACCGGGTGCTTGAGGAAACCGGTCTGAAACTCGAAATCGTTGACCGGGCAACAGAGGCCAGACTGGCCGTGTCGGGATGCAGCTCACTGGTCGATCGCAAGGCTGGTGGTGTCGTGCTGTTCGATATCGGCGGCGGCTCATCCGAGCTGGCGCTGTTGGATATTTCCAACCGCCGCAGCCATCAGATTTCAGACCACATATTATCCTGGGCGTCACTGCCTGTCGGGGTGGTTACGCTGTCGGAAAAATTTGGCGGCGGTAAGGAGGTCACGCCTGAAATATTTGAAGACATGGTCTTAGATGTGGTCAATCGGCTTGATCGATTTGAGGGCAGGTATGCGCTGGCACACGCCATCAATGATGAGCGATTTCATTTGCTCGGCACTTCGGGCACGGTGACCACGCTGGCCGGGGTCCACCTCAATCTGCAGCGCTACGACCGCCGCCGGGTGGATGGCGCCTGGCTGAGCAATGAAGACGTCGATGCGATGATTAGCCGGCTGCTTCATATGAGCTTCGAGGACCGGGTCAATAATCCGTGCATTGGTGCGGATCGGGCCGATCTGGTGCTTGCCGGCTGTGCTATCCTTGAAGCCATTCGCCGGCTGTGGCCATCGCGCCGATTGCGGGTGGCCGACCGGGGCTTGCGCGAGGGAATATTGACGGAATTGATGGATGAGGACGGCGTGTGGCGGAAGTACCGTAGAAAATCCAGGTTCGGCCCCAAATCGCGAGACGGCCAAATGCACAATGGTGGAGGTGAATTTTGAGTAAAAATTTCAAACCACCAAAGAGCAGCTGGAAGCCCGGCAAAAAACCTGGCAGCAGAGCAAAGGCCGAAGACCGAAACACCAAGAGTTCTACAACACCTGCCATCCGCAATTTGAGCACCAGGGTAAAAACCGCGCGTGGACGAAAACTGTCATCCACATTATGGTTGCAACGGCAGCTGAATGATCCATATGTCAAGAAAGCGAAGGCTGAAGGTTATGCATCGCGTGCGGCCTATAAGCTGATTGAGATGGACGACCGATTTGGTCTTCTCAAAAAGGGCATGCGCGTGATTGATCTTGGCGCGGCTCCGGGCGGCTGGTGTCAGGTGGCGGTTCAGCGCACCGGTTCATCGCTGGAAAATCGCCTGGTGGTCGGCATCGACTATCTCGACATGGAGCCGGTTGCCGGTGCGACGATATTGAAGAAGGATTTTCTTGATGATGATGCAGCAGATGCGCTGATGGCGGCGTATTGCGGTGACGCACTTGATGTGGTTCTTTCTGATCTGGCGGCGCCGACAACCGGCCATCGCCGCACCGACCATATTCGCACCATGGCGCTGGTGGAAGCGGCGCTTGAATTTGCCCAAAAGGTGCTCAAACCCGGCGGTCATTTTCTCGCCAAAACATTTCAAGGGGGTACTGAAAAGCCCCTGCTAGATCGGTTGAATGCGAATTTTCAGTCGGTTCATCATGTCAAGCCACCAGCAAGCCGCGATGGTTCGGTAGAACTTTATTTGCTGGCAAGGGGATTGAAGGAACGAGATTAAATGGGTTTCTTACCGCGTTTGCTTGGCCGGGTTGTAAAGAAGGGCAGTCTTACCCTGATTGGACCCGATGGCAAGCAACAGATGTTCGGCACGCCCGATGACAGCAATCCGGTGACGGTGCGCATTAATGATGCATCGCTCGACTGGAAGCTGCCGCTTAATCCGGAATTGAAGGGCGCCGAGGCCTATATGGACGGTTCGCTGGAGTTGCTGGAAGGAGATGCCTACGATTTCCTGCTTTTGTTTTATCGCAACCGCACCTTTTTCGATCACAATGCCGGACAGATATTCTGGCGCAATGCGGCGCGAAGCCTGAAGCGGCTTCAACAGCACAATTCCATCACCGCAGCGCGTGCCCATGTGAAGCATCACTATGATCTTAAGGATGAATTGTTTGAACTCTTCCTCGATGACGACAAGCAATATTCGTGCGCATATTTCCCGACCGGCACCGAGACACTGGAACAGGCGCAAGAGGCGAAGAAGCAGCATATTATTCGCAAGCTCAACCTAGAAGACGGGCAGTCCGTGCTTGATATCGGTTGCGGCTGGGGCGGACTTGCGCTCGACATTGCTGCCCATGCCAATGTGATGGTAAAAGGCATCACACTTTCTGAAAATCAGGCAAGAATTGCCACCGAACGGGCGCAAGCCGCCGGTGTTGGTGATCGGGTCAGGTTTGAAATTCAGGATTACCGGGAAAACACCGAGAAATATGACCGGGTTGTTTCCGTTGGCATGCTTGAACATGTCGGTGCCCCGCACCTTAATGCCTATTTCCTGCAAATGCGTAATTTGCTTGGAGCTGATGGTGTGGCCCTGATCCATTCAATCAGTTCAAAATCACCGCCGGGGGTTACCGGCCCGTTTATCCGCAAATACATTTTTCCCAATGGCTATAGCCCGGCATTGTCGGAGATCGTCGGTGCCATCGAGCCTACGGGCCTTTGGGTGCTGGATGTGGAAGTGTGGCGGCAGCATTATGGTTTCACCCTGCGTGAGTGGCGCAAGCGCTTTGCCGAACGGCGGGCGGAAGCCGTTAATATGTATGACGAGCGTTTTGCCCGGATGTGGGAATTTTATCTGGCCGCATGTGAAGGGGTTTTCATGTATGGCTCGTCCAATGTGGTGCAATTGCAGATCGGACGAAAGTCGGATGGCGTGCCGTTGACGCGTGATTATCTCTATGCGAAGGACTGATGATCGGCCTTTATCAAGAGGCCGATTAGGCGCGACACGCTCCAGGCTGTTGACCAACACTTGGAACAATCGATTGCCCAATTATACCAAGTGCTATATGCATCGCCCTACGAAAATCAAACATTGGGCAAGGAAATACCTGTGCTGATAGACGACGTGATCGAGGCGATTTGTGAAGTGTGCCCGGAGCAGGACGCTTGCGAACTCTCCAAAGACACTCCATTTGATACATTGGCGATAAGTTCTCTGGAATTGACGGAAGTTTTTTTGGAACTGGAAGAACGCCATGATGTGGAGATTGACATAAATGCCATTGATGCGGGCTCCAAATTCAATACGCTGGGAGATCTGGTCGGCGTGCTTGAAAAAATCCTGCAGGAAAAAAAGTAAAGCCCAAAAAGCTGATGACCAATAAACGTATCGTTATAACCGGGCTTGGCGGGCTGTGCGGTCTTGGCACTAATGCCACAGACATCTGGCAGGCCATGAAAAATGGCACCAATGGGGTTAGCGAACTTCAAGACGAAGCATTGCGTGATCTGAAGATCAGGACCGCCGGGCAGGTTGGCGAAATTCCGGATATCGGGTTGACGAGCAGCGCACTTCTTACTATGGACCGGTTTTCATTGCTGGCCGTGAATGCCGCGGATGAGGCGGTTAAGCAGTCGGGCCTGAATATCGGCGAAGCCAACGCACATCGCTTCGGCGCTATTGTCGGCACCGCCATTTGCGGTGCTGACGCCATCGAGGCCGGCTACCAAATGATGCTGGTAAAGGGCAAAAAACGCACCAGTGCATTTACCGTACCGCGAATAATGCCCGGCGCACCGGCAGCCCAGGTTAGCATGGTGCTGGGGCTGCGGGGGCCGGTGTTCGGCGTTACGTCAGCTTGTTCTTCTGCCAACCACGCCATCATTTCGGCGCTTGATCTTATTCGAAGCGGGCGGGCTGATGTTGTTGTGGCCGGTGGCACCGAAGCGCCGTTGACGTTCGGCTCGTTGCGTGCCTGGGAATCGCTGCGGGTATTGTCAAAAGACCTGTGCCGGCCGTTTTCGCTCAATCGTGACGGGTTGGTGCTGGGCGAAGGAGCTGCGATTGCGGTTTTGGAAACGCTTGACCATGCGCTACAACGCGGTGCTAACATTCTCGGCGAACTTGCCGGTGGCGGCATGTCGGGTGATGCTGCCGACATCGTTGCGCCAACACTTGAGGGGCCGGCTGCGGCAATACGTGAATGCCTCGTTGATGCTGGTCTGAATGCCGATGATGTCGATTACATCAACGCCCACGGCACCGCCACCAAAACCAATGACAAGACGGAAACCGAAGTCCTCAAAAATGTGTTTGGAAGCCGCATTGGCGATATTGCCATATCATCGACCAAATCCATGCATGGCCACTGTTTGGGTGCCTCCGGTGGGCTTGAACTCATCGCCTGTGTCAATGCGATTCACGAGGGCGTCATACCGCCAACCATCAATCTTGACGAGGCTGACCCGGAATGTGATCTCGACTACACGGCCAATGGTGCCCGGGAGCGCAAGATCAACACCGCAATTTCCAATTCCTTCGCTTTCGGTGGCACTAATGCGGTAGTTGCAATCAAGGCTTTCGATCCCAATTAGCGGCCAATGCCGGCTCCAGCCAATCCGATAGCGGGTGCACGCTCACCGTGTCACCGAAACCCGGTGGATTGTCATCGCTGATACGGGCTTGCAGGTGCTGCGGGCCTTCCATTGGTTGGTCATCTATGGTACCCGCAATCGTCAATTCAGGATGCGCAGCAAACGATTCGCAGCCACAATTCCACGATTGGAATGATGCCTTGCAATCAGTTGAACGGCGTTCTATTTGCCTTTAAGAAGACAGAATTCAGGATTGACCTATGGCCAGAATTATCGACGCTATTACCGGCGACAATGCACTGACATTCGATGATGTGCTGCTGCAACCGGGACATTCCAGCGTCCTGCCGGCAGATGCCGATATTGCCACCAGACTGACAAAGGAAATTAATCTGTCGCTGCCGATAGTATCGGCTGCAATGGATACCGTGACGGAGGCCAATCTGGCAATCGCCATGGCGCAGGCCGGCGGCCTTGGTGTCATTCATCGAAACCTGACGCCCGGCGAGCAGGCCGAGGAAGTGCGAAAGGTCAAGCGGTTTGAATCTGGCATGGTTGTCAACCCGCTGACCATTGGACCGGACGCCAAGCTTCATAACGCGCTTGATCTTATGCAGCAGCATTCGATCTCCGGCATTCCGGTGGTTGAAAATGGTGGCGAAGGTGGCCACAAGACGGGCCGTCTTGTCGGTATCCTGACTAATCGTGATGTGCGTTTTGCATCAAACCCCGAACAAAAAGTCTCTGAATTGATGACCCACGAAGACCTGGTAACGGTTCGCGAGGGTGTTAATCAGGAAGATGCCAAACGCTTGTTGCACCGGCATCGCATTGAAAAGCTGCTGGTGGTTGATGCTGAATTCAACTGCACCGGATTGATCACGGTAAAGGATATCGAACGATCGAAATTGCACCCTGATGCGGCCAAGGACAGCCGCGGCAGACTGCGCGTAGGTGCAGCTTCAACGGTCGGCGATGACGGGCTCGAACGGGCTGAAAGGCTTATTGATGCCGGGGTCGACCTGCTGGTGATCGACACCGCCCACGGCCATTCCCAACGGGTGTTGGACGCTGTCACCAAGGTCAAGAAACTATCCAATTCGGTACAGATTGCCGCCGGCAATGTGGCCACCTATGACGGCACAAGAGCGCTGATCGACGCCGGTGCCGATGCGGTAAAAATCGGCATTGGCCCGGGCTCTATCTGCACCACGCGCATTGTCGCAGGCGTCGGCGTGCCACAATTATCCGCGATAATGTCGGCGGTTGACGCGGCACAAAAGGCCGATATTCCGCTCATTGCCGATGGTGGCATCAAGTTTTCCGGTGATCTTGCCAAAGCGCTGGCGGCGGGTGCCTCGCTCGTCATGGTCGGTTCGCTGCTTGCCGGCACCGATGAAAGTCCGGGTGAAGTTTATCTCTACAAGGGCCGCTCCTACAAAGCCTATCGCGGCATGGGATCGGTGGGCGCCATGTCACGGGGTTCGGCCGACCGTTATTTTCAGGCTGAAGTGCGCGACACGCTGAAACTGGTGCCAGAGGGAATTGAGGGACAGGTGCCCCACAAGGGGCCGGTTAGTGCGGTGCTGCATCAACTGGCCGGCGGCTTGAAGGCCGCAATGGGATATGTCGGTGGAGAAAACCTGGCGGATTTCAACAAAAAAGCGACTTTCGTGCGCATTTCCAACGCGGGCCTGCGTGAAAGCCACGCCCATAATGTTACTATAACCCGGGAAAGCCCCAACTATAGCGGCGGCTGAGAAGAAATGCTTGAAAGGCAGCGAGATGAACCAAACCGCAATATTCTGGCCGGTGATAATTCATGCACTGGTGACAATGCTCCTTTATATACCGATGTCGATTCGAAAGGTTGTCTCAATCAAATCCGGCACTGCCAAAGCAAGCGATTACCGGTTAGTCGAAAAGGAGCCGGCCGAGGTGCGTCAAATGACCAGGGCCATCGCCAATCAATACGAAACGCCGATCCTGTTCTATGTTGTCTGTATCTCGGCCTTTGCGACGCAAAATGCTGGTGGGGTTATGGTGTCGCTCGCCTGGGCCTATGCGCTGGTGAAATGCGCTCACGTATTTATCCAGACAACTTCAAACCGGATGCGCATCAGAAGGCCGATTTTTTTTGTAGCTTTCATCATATTGCTGATCTTGTGGCTGGCTTTCGCGCTAATATTGTCCGGGATATTCGGCTAGTGGTCTGGCCGAAACGCTTGAATCCCTTTTCAGCACGTTCTTTTTCAAGCGTTTTGGCCACAAAGACCACTAGCAACTTATTGAATTCTAGTGGTTCTTATGATTCCAACATTTGCCATAAGTACGAGCCGCTGGCGGATGCAAATGTTGGTACAGAACCACTAGTAGCGCTTGTGCTATTGTCAGCGAAGCCTAACCACGATCAACTATAGAACAAGTCAACCGATCCGGATTTTTTTGATGAGACTAGGCGGGCGCGTGCAAGCGGCAATTGAAGTGTTGGACGAGATGTTCAACAACAAAAGGCCTGTTTCTGAAGCATTGAAAGACTGGGGCCGTTCCCATCGCTTTGCCGGTTCGGGTGATCGCGCCGCCATCGGCAATATTGTCTATGACGTTTTGCGCAACAAGGCATCGACCGAGTGGCTGATGGCCAGTGGCGAGCCGCAAAAGCTGGTGTTCGGAGTGTTGTTGCGCCATTGGAGTTTTGGTGCGGCCGGTCTGGCGCAGGCCTTCAAGGGTGACCGGTTTGCGCCTGAAAGTTTGAGCAGCAAAGAGCTGGCACAGTTTGAAGGCCGAAACCTGCAGGACGCGCCCCTGCATATCCAGGCCGATGTGCCCGAGTGGTGCGTTGCATCCCTTGAGAACAATTTCGAAGATGACTGGGTGATTGAAGCTAAGGCCATGACCACACGGCCACCGGTAGATATCAGGGTCAACACGCTAAGGGCGACACGGGGAAAAGTAGCAAAATCGTTGGCAAAAACCGGGGTTGTGCCAACGGCGATTGCAAGGCAGGGTTTGCGCATTCCTGCCGGGCCCGATTTCTATCGCCAACCAAATGTGCAGGCAGAAGCAAGCTTTCAAAAAGGCTGGTTCGAGATCCAGGATGAGGGCAGTCAGATCACCGCCGATCTGGTGTTTGCCCGACCAGGCGAACAAGTGTTTGACTATTGTGCCGGGGCCGGTGGCAAAACACTGGCGTTGGCCGCAACCATGGAAAACCAGGGCCAGGTTCACGCCCATGACGCCAGCAAACATCAGCTAAAGCCGATCTACGATCGCATTCGCCGCGCCGGCGCGCGCAATATTCAAGTCCATGCCCCGGACGATGACCTTTCCCCGCTGGTTGGTCGCATGGATCGGGTAGTGGTGGACGCGCCGTGCACCGGCAGCGGCACCTGGCGAAGACGACCTGATGCCAAGTGGAGACTTGGCCCCAAGAACCTTGAAACCCGGTTGAAAGAGCAGCAGTTGGCATTAAAGCAGGCATCCGCCTATGTGCGGCCTGGAGGCTATTTGTTTTATATCACCTGTTCCATCTTTCCGGAGGAAAATGAAGATCAGATATACGCATTCTGCCAGAACAATGAAACTTTCGAATTGCTGTCTGCCGGCGAGGTCTGGCAGGATTTGTTCGGTTTTGATAAAAAGCAGCCCTGGTCCAGCGATATGAATTCTCTAACTCTAACCCCCGCCTCGACCGAAACGGACGGTTTTTTCTTTGCGGTACTGGGACGGTCAAATTAGAGCAACACAAGGCCAGCGCAAATGCATGTCGATCTCTATCCACCGCTCAATACGCTGAAACCTGTTGCCGACAATATCTGGATTGTCGACAGCGAGCAGATCAAGTTGATGGGCGTACCATTTTCCACCCGCATGACCGTAGTGCGGCTGGAAAACGGCGATTTGTTTATTCACTCGCCAACGCCATTAACGACAATGTTGAAGCGGGAAATCGATGTGCTGGGGCCGGTGCGTCATCTGGTTTCACCGAATTTTATCCACTATTGGTGGATCGGCGCATGGCACCGGCACTATCCCGCCGCCATTCGGTGGGCGAGCCCGAAGGTGAGGCCACGGGCCGCGAAGCACGATATCGAGTTCGACCGCGATCTGGGAGAAAGCGCCGAACCGGCATGGCAAGACGAAATCGATCAATTGATTATTCGCGGTAGCCGGGCGATGCAGGAGGTGGCGTTTTTTCACAAGCCATCAAAGACGCTTATCCTCACCGATATGATCGAGAATTTCGAACTCTCACATCTTCATCCGGCCTGGTGGCGTTGGCTGATCAGGTTCGCCGGCATCACGGATCCCGATGGCAAAACACCGATTGATCTTTACTGGTCATTCCTTGGACACCGCGATCAACTGAAGACGGCCATCGAGACCATGATTGACTGGAAACCCGAGCGGGTGATTCTCGCCCACGGTCGCTGGTATCAAAAAGACGGGGTTAGGGAACTGCGTCGCGCTTTCCGGCGTTTGGGCGAGTTTAGGTAGCGTGTTTTAGATAGTTCCGGAAAATCGGGACCATTCATCAGCTTCGGCTGCGACTATTGTGCAAAATGGAACCGACGATGGTGAGCACAAACCCGCCGGCAATAAAATAGACAGGCAGCGAGAGCAATTCGAAACCGCCACGCCAGGAAAGCATGGTGTTCAGCGCACCGAGGATAATCAAAATCACCCCGAACAGTTTTATCACAGCGCCGCGATTTTCTACTCCCGATGATTGATCCATTATCCTGCTTCCTCATCCGGTTTGACGGCTGCCACGCGGCCCCACCAAAACAACATGCCGCCAACAAACAGCGCCGCAAGAATAGCAAAAATCGCCGGATTGGAATTTGGCGCAGGTTTTAGCAACAACCAGTACCAGGTGGTCATGGCGTGGGCGGTATCAATCTCACTGTTGGAACCATCCCAGGCGAAGAAGGCGACCGGAACAAACCGGCCTTCGACGAATTGAAGGTCCTTGTCGGTAGCATCCGTTTCCAGTGCCCGGGTCATAACAACTTGCCAGGTACCGTCTTTGTAAACACCCTTAGCGGTAAATCCCTCACTGGAAGCACGGGCTTGCTGATTGTCGATGCCACTGGCGTCGACCAGTGATGCGGTTTCCGGCTGCTCGCTCGTGCCACTGGACCAGCGCCACAGGTTTACAGGCTTGGCCGCATTACCCATCAGGAAATAAGGTTTTTCCATGCCGGTCGGGATTTGCAGCGGAAATTGCACGGCAATGGCATCTTCGTTCAGTTCCTCATCGGCGATGCTTTTCGCCTTTTCATCGCCGGGAATGCTTTTGGTCCTGTCATCCCATTCCAGATGAATGGCAATTTCTTTATTATTATAGGCGGCCCGAACAGTTACCGTGTCGTTGGCCGTCAGGAAAAAACGCTCCTTGCCAACGATCTGCGGGATCATGAAGAATGTTGATGGCGGGGCGGTTGCCCAGGCCGCATCATCTGGCGAGGTCGGCAATTCACCGTCAATGCGTGCTGCCTGAATAACCGTATTTTCCGGCCGCACCACTTTCTCGGTCTTGGCCAGCGATGCGACATAATTGGCAACGTGCCAACGCTCTTCGGTGCTGAGTTTCTTTTTGCTCTTCGGGTCGGCGAAGGACGGCATCTGGGTGGTCGGAATGCCAACCGATATCCGGGTATAAATATCTTTCGGTGAATTGCTGGCGCGATAGGTCCAGGGCTTGGTCAGATTTCGCGGCCAGGTCCGTTCACCATTGTCATTCTTGAGTTTCTTAATGGCGTCGCCCTTGCCCTCGGTGCCGTGGCACTCGGAACAACGCTCGTCCTGGTGGAACAGTTTTTTACCCGTTTCAATGCTTTCAGCCGACGACTTTATTTCAGTGCCATAGTCAACCTGACCTTCGGGTTCGCCCTCAAGTTCGGCAAACAGCTTGATATAGGCGATCACGTTCCACATGTCCGCTTCAGACAGGATATCACTCCAGCCGGGCATCGCCGTGCCGGGCATGCCGTCGCGAACCATGCGCATTATATCGTCATCATTGGGAAGGTCCGCGTCGAAGGCAGAGGTTCTGATTTTAAAAAGGCCAAGGGTAAAGTCACGCGGTGGCGGATTAAGCCGTTCGGCGGCCGGGCCAAGGCCGTCACCTTCTTCACCATGGCATTGCAGGCAACGTTTGACATAGACGGCTTCACCTTTATCAACATCACCTTGTGCAGCCTGCGCCTGAATGCCTGAAAATACGGCCAGCACGAGTGCAACGGAAATTAAATACCTGAACAATCTGCCAGCCATCATTCATGCTCCCATGATCGCGGCCGATGGCCCGTATAGTCATAGAGGAACAAAATCACCTGCCAGATTTCCTCCTCTTTCAGAAAGTTCTGCCAAACCGGCATTGAAGATATCCATGGTGCGGCTTCTTTTGGCAGGCCGGGGCCGCCGGTGGTAATGCGCCAGAACAGATAGGATTCCTGCAACTGGGCAATGGTGCCCACATCCTGAAAATTGAGCGGTGTCGGGTTTAGCCCGGCCGCATAGGGCCCGTTGCCGTCGAGTTTGTCGCCATGGCAATATTGACAGTTCTGGATGTAGACTTCGGCACCCTTGTCGACCATTTGGCGAAATTCGTCGGGTGCCTTTTTTTCAAGTTTTCGAAACGGGTTTTCCAGTTTCAAAAGATTCACCCGCTTGCCATATATCTTTGCCGTGCTTGGCGGCGCCGGGTGAATGGTGCGAAGTTCCAGTGGCGCTTCGAAGCTGGGCTGCATATTAAGAAAAACGCCTGCGCCGACCAAAAGCGGTACAACCACAAACACGATGTTGCGCCAAAGGTGTTTTGAGGGATCTTCAACCAGCGCCTTGACTGGCGCTACCAGTTCGCCAGTCTGTTCCTCATCATAGGTGAAAACCATAAAAACGCCGGCCGAGACGAAGAACATATACATAGCCAACAGGCTGGAAGGTATCACCGCATCGAGGATAACATCGAAAACCAGGATAAAGCCGAAATAGGTGCCTACAAGAACAAGCGCGGCCAACAGTAGTCTGGGTATCTTCATAATTTCTGCCCCGTCACTTCAAGCCTGCGAAGTAGTCCAGCAGCACTTCCACTTCACTGGCATACATCTGTTCGCCCATGTCTTCGGGCATCAAGTCCGCTTCAAAGCCCTCGGCAATATCAGCATTCGGATCAATGATAGCGCGGCGCAAATAGGCGCGATCATGGCCAGCGCCGATTTTGGAAAGATCGGGGCCAACTTCGCCACCCTCATTGTTGATCATATGACAGGCGTCACAGGTGAACGTGGTCAGGATTTCCCTGGCATCGCTAAGCGCTTCGCGTGGTTCACTTTCCTCCTCCTCGTCCTCTTCACCAGCATCATCAATATCTGTCGGGATTTTTACCGTGACCTCCCCGCCGCTGCTGTCCTGCAGATAGGCAACCACCGCTGCTATCTCAGCCGGCGACATGCTGATGCCGCCGCTGGCGACATTGGGCATCGGGCTTTCACTGTCATTGGTGCCCTTCTTGCCGAAACCGACGACAACAAAGGCCGAAGGATCGACAAGAGATTCGGTCAGATAGGCTTCGCCAGTCTCAGCCTCCCCCTCGTAGCGGGGGTCTAGAAGGCGCTCGGTTGCAACATCTGCGATGGTTTCCAGTTGCGGCGCTCGACCAAGCGAATTGTGGCACAATGTGCAGGTTCCCTTGCCGTTAAAAACCCTTTCCCCCAAAGCAACAAACTGATCCATGGTCATGGAACCAAGATCGATATTTTCTTCCCTGGGTGGCGGCGCCGGTTCGATTTGTGGAATGCCGTAATTTGAATAGCCGGCGAACAGACCGATTGTGATAAGTGTAAAAGCCACGACGGTAAGGAATTGACGCATGATCTATGCCTCCTTCCAGTAACCGGCAGGCAGAGTTTTGTTGCTGCTTACCTGGGCAATCCAGAAGACGAACATCACCATCGCCAGGAAGATTACTGCGGCAATCGACACCACGTTAGCGGCATAGCCCAGTGTCGGCGTGAAGGCATCGGCGGACGTATCACGCATGATATCGACCACATGCCAGTGCTGGCGAATGCCGGAACGAATGTAGCCCATCAGCCCCATCAGCCAGGTGAATGCAACCGCCAGCAGGAACAGCGCATATTGGGCCCGACCAGGTATCCTGCCCCATTGCAACGGCCCGACTTCCTTTGAACCGCGGTAGATAAAACTGTCCAGCACCAAACTGCCGACAATAACGACCAGCGTTGTCAATACCTGCGGTACAGAGGCGGCGACCTTGTAAACCGTGTTGGTGAAGTAGCCGTGATAAATGCCAAGAAACAGGATGTTGGCGATGCCGGCGGTAAACAACGCAAGCTGGGCAGCGTTGCCGGCATTTTCCCATGAAACGGTCGCCACCTTGTTGGAGCGGCGGTAAAACAGGAAACTGAGGAAGGTGAAGATAATCATCACATTCACGGCGGTATTCTTTGCCGGCATGATGCCCAGCGGCCCGAGGATCTTGTGATGGGGGCCACCGAGGGCCTTCAATTCCTCGTTGGTAAGCACCAGCGTGTGCGGTGTGAACCAGACCAGGAACGCGCCGATCAGCACAATGGCGATATATTTGATGTATTTGGTGTAGCGTTTGGCGCCATCGCTACGGCCCATGCCGCACCAAAGGTAATAATTGGCCGACAAAAACAGCGTTCCAATCAGCACCGCCTGAATAATAAACAACCAGGCGAAGATGCCGCCCATCAGCGTGATGCCCATTTGCTGGCTGTAGGCATAAATTTCAGCCGCGAGATAATAGCCGGCGAAGGGCAACGGCAAGAGGGCGCAAATGGCGATAAAGTTGGCGTTGTAGCCCATCCAGTCATAGTGGGCGCGGGCCTGTTTCGACGTCGCCGTTAAAAACTTGAACGCCGCATAGGCACCAACGATGGACCCGCCATAGGCGATGTTGGCGACAAAGCGGTGAATATTGATCGGGTTCCACAGGAAATTGTGGATCGCCACCCATTCGTTGCCGCTAAACACGCCGGCAGCATCCACTCCCGCCGGGCTCATCATGAAAGTCAGCCACGAATTGGCCAACAGCATCAAGGTGGTGCCGATGGCGTTGAGCAGCAGGCCGATGGTCAGGTGGACCCATTTGCGAAAGCCACCCTGCAACCAGTGCCAGCCGTAGTAATAGATATAGAGTGCTGCGCTTTCGGCGAAGAATATAAGCGCATAATAGAACATGCTGGCGCTGAAAATATTCGAAAGATAGGTGAACAATTGCGGGTAAAACAGCACCAGAAAGAACACCAGCAGGCCGCCCAGAATTGCCGTTAGCGAGTAGGCGGTGATCGACACCTTGATGAACTCATAGGCCATGTCGTCATAACGCTTGTCGCGGGTGCGCATGCCGATGGCTTCGATTATGAAAACAAAAATCGGCACGGCTAACACGAAAGCGGCAAACCACAAATGCAACTGGGCGACAATCCACACGGCCACCCTGCCGTTGACACCGGCAACTGAAGGATAGTCTGCCGCGGTGAGTTTGGGCGCGGCGACACCGAAGCCCACAGCATCAGCCGCAGCCGGCGTTTCGGTGGCGGCATAGGCGGCAAACTGATCAAAGCCTACAAATGAAATAGCCAGCAAGGCGACGACAAAGCCGGCCATTGCCATAATCAATGATTTTTTTGGTGCGCGAGGATTACTCATCTTGATCTCATATCCTCATGCACCGTGAAAAATCAGACTCAGGCCCTGCATATTCATGACCAAAAAATCCATCAGCAAAAAGACTGCCGTGCAAACGGCCAATGCGACAATAAACGATACCAGCCGAGATTTGGTTCCCATATCAGTTCCATCTTTCCCTGAATTCTAAAGGCGCACAAACCACCAGAAGAACGCCATCAACAGCGCCAATACGACTGAAAACAACAACGGCCCGGCCCAGGCATAGCGGTCTTGTTCTGTTGTCTCTTCAGCCATTTTTATCCTCCGCGAAAATCATGCAATTCCGATCAGGACCAATGGACGGATCGGCCGTCATGGGATAGAATTTTGCCAGGAATTCCCCTGACTCAGGATACCGTCCATCTATGCCATCACCTCGCAAACGCGCCGCAGACATCGTCATTTTCATCGGCATGGCCGTCAACGCGGTAGTCATAATCCTGATCCTCTATTTCTTTGTTTTTTGACGGCGCGCTATTGTTTTCCCTCGCAATTGCACAAAGTGCGCAAGTGCTTGACCAATCCATCAACCTCATCTTCGCTAAGCGTTTTACCCCAGGGCGGCATCATCGGTGATTTGCTGACCGATGGTCCGCCATCAAGAATAACGTTCTTCAGATCTGCATTGGAAAGCTTGTTCATTTCCTCTGCATTGGTGAAGTTTCTCGGGCTTACCGGAAAGTCCTTGGTCACGTTGGGACCATCCCCCTTGCCGGTGAGACCGTGGCACTGGGAGCAATAGAACTGGAATATTTTTTCCGATTCCGCAGCACTGGCCGGCGCGATAGCAGGGAGAAAAGTGAAGGCCGCGAGGACGGCGATATTAACAACTTTGTTCATGGATCATCTCCCCTTATTTTTTCGGCTTGAAACTGGCAACGTGGCGCGAAACATTGAGCATGTCCTTGTCGCTCAAAAGCCCGACAAATACAGGCATCATCTTCACCGGTTTGAACACTTTGGGTTTTTGCATATAGGCGAGAATCCAGTCCGGGTTGAGACGTACACCGGCCTCGACCAGGGACGGACCGCTGCGGCCACCGGAAATCTTCTTCTTACGTCCAACATATTGATGGCAACCGCTGCACGGCATTTTCTTGCCAAAGATCTGCCGGCCCTTGGGGTTTTTCTTCGGTTTGACCTTGCCCGCTTCCACATCAGCAGAAACCAGGCTCATCAAAAACTCACTCACCGAGGCAACATCACCACCTTCAAGGGCCGGGTGATCGGCGGGATTTTCGATCGTCAGATCGTTAAACTTCATCGGTCTGATCGGCTTTGGATCGGCGAGCCAGCCGGTAAGCCATTCTTGCTGGAATTTCGATCCCGCATACCAAAGCTCAGGGCCTTTCTTGGCCAATTGGTCGTCGATGGTTTTTTCCTTTGCAGGACCATCGGTGTAGTGGCATTCACCACATCCCTTGGTATCAAAAACCGCCTTTCCAGCGGCGGCGTCTGCCAGGCTTGCGGTCGTTACGGCGATTAGAAACGCAGCTCCTGTCACCGTTGTGTAAAGTTCTTTCATAGTTCGCTCTCCTCCAAATTCTTCAATCCTGCCGGCTCAGGCATCCGCCTCTTGGGGTTGGTCTTCATTTTCCACCTTGCGCATCAGCCAGACCCCCAGTGCTGCTGCAACCAGGAAAGCCAGGATGGCATAAATATAGACGCTCATCGGCGTTGGCGCTTCAAGAAAAACAAAATGCCAGGTGCTAAGGCTCATGATCAATCCGTGCTCGCCGTTGGAGCCATCCCAGGCGTTGATCGACATCGGGATAAACTTTCCCTTTTCAAACTGCACATCATTTTTGTCGCCGGTATTCAGCGGGCGTTTCATCACCACGGTCCAACGGCCCTGATCCCATTTCGCCTTGCCTGCGATCTGTTGACCTTCTTCCTTTTGATCTTTTATCGGTTGCTTCCAGCCACGGGCATTGCCCTCTTGCGTTCCGCGCTCACCTTTCTCGGCCTGATCGGCTTTCCACACCCATAGATGCACCTGCTCCGACGAACTGCCGCGATAGAAATGCGGTTTCCTGGTGCCTTGCGGTGGCTTAACCGCAAACTGCAAGGCGACCGAATCGCGGAACGTTTCGAGCGCCCTCGGGATCATGCCATTGGCTTCAACATAGGAATTGAACACGCCGACGGTGGCAATTTCGACGGAATCGAATTCCTGCGACTGGTCATGAACGATATCCTTGAACGGATCGTCCCAGGTCAACTTGAAGGCAATATCCTTGTCATTGGACAGCGCCTGAATGGTGACCATTTCAATGCTCGGATTCTGCCAGCGCGGCGCCGCAATCACCTGGCCTGCAAGGCGCATGTCCATGGTTTCAGCTTCGTTCCATGCAGCATCATCTGGATCTATTGGCAATTCACCGCTCACGGCCTTGACTTTCAACGCCTGGCCAGAGGTCAATTTGTGCTGCAGCGACTTGATATAATTGGCAAGATCCCAACGGTCAGCCTCATTCAGGCTTTTGACGAAAGACGGCATCGGCGTACCACTGATGCCGGTGGTAAAGCGCATATAGATATCTTCGACTTCCGAACCCGCCTTGATTTTCCAGGGATGGGTGACATTACGAATACGAATGGGAAATCCCCAATCGTCCTTGCGGAATTCCTTGTTACCATCACCACGGCCAAGCTTGCCGTGACAGCTCCAGCATTTGGCCTTTTCAAAAACCTTTTCACCCCTTGCAACGGTCTCGTCGTTAAACGGAGCAGGGTTGGCCGGCAGTGAAATGACCTTGCCGGTTTTCACCGGGTCCAACTCCGGATCTTCAAATTCCTGGGCAAAGGTCTTAATATAGGCAATGACGGCCCAGCGATCATCTTCGCTAAGACCGTTCTTGATCCGGTCGCTGTCGAAGGCCTGCATGGCGGTTCCTGGCAAACCACGGCTTACCGTGCGAAACAGGTCCTCGTTGGTGGGCAATTCACCGCTTTCGGTGGTACGAAACTTGAAAGTACCAAGGGTGAAATCGCGCGGTCTTGGGTCGAGAAATTTGGCCGCTGGCCCTTCCCCATCACCCAAAAGTCCATGGCAGAAACTGCAACGCTGAAAATAAATGCCCCGCCCTTTTTCGACCAATTCTTCGGTTTCTTCAGGCATTGGCCCGCTTGGCACATTTGAGGCCAATGCCTTGCCAAAAACACCTGCTAATATCAGGACGGCAGCCGAGGCGACGATAATATTCCTAATTATCCGCATCAGTGACCCTCCGGAATACGAGGCGTCTTTTGGGCAATATTGTATTCTGCAAGAATAATTTTCCACCGCTCTTCTTCAGTCAGACTGAGCTTCCATTCCGGCATCGCTGAATCCCATGGTGTTGCCTCGGTGGGAAGACCCGGACCACCATTGGTGACCCGCCAAAACGTGTAACCAACGACAATTGTCTCAACCGTACCGTTGTCGGTAAAATCGATCGGCCTGAGTTTAAAGCCATCGGCCATAGGGCCATCGCCGGCAACGCTATCGCCGTGGCACGGACGGCAGTTCATGGCATAGAGGGCGCGGCCCTCGTAAAGATTTTTCTCCAATAGAGCCGCTTTTGCCGTTTCAGGGTCAACTTCTTCGGCTTCCAACTGCGCCAGCAGCTTTTTGATCGGCTCGACCGCAAAAAACTCAAGCACATGATCCGGCTCCATCTCCTCTGACCAGCGATCTATATCTTCCTGGACTTGAGGAATGAAAAGAATTTCATTGGCCTTGGCCTGTTCGACAAAGGCATCCACCTGGGCCTTGGTTGGTGAATCGAACGGATTTTTCTTGGCTTCAAAGCTCTTGGGAAAATTCGATGACGGATGCTGAATACGCAGTGAGGAAGGTAGCTCGGACCGCGGCACAATGAGTTCATAAACCTGCCAGCCGATCAGTGCCGGAATGGCCACCAACGCCGCGTTCCTGAGCACCTTGGAGTAACCGCCACGCAGGAATTTTTTAATCGGGCGGAGAAAATCATTGAGGCCATCTTCGGAAAACGTGACCATCAAGAACAAGGCGATAATCGCCAACATCATGTAAAAGAACATCAAAGTGCCGGGGACCGGCAGCGGAAATGGAAGTGTCGTGATCTGCCGTGAAATTGCAGGGATGCCCCATTTGACAATCGCATAGACCGCCAAAAGAGTGATCACCACATTCAGAAAGCTGCCAATTCTCAGTTTGTTCATAACCGGTTGCTCATGGTTGGTTTTTTCTATTTGGTCCTGCCATTTGTCCAACGCCTACTCCGATGCTTTTGGCTTTTGCAACATCAGGTACGAAAGCACATCCTGATAGTCTTTTACGGTCAGACCCTCTGACAGATCGTCCGGCATGACGCTTTTGGTATCGTCGATCTTCATCTCCTTGATGTCCGCCTTGGCGAGCGTCACCACGTCACCAGTAGCCTTGGTGATGTCAATTTCGGTTGCTTCATCACGGGTTTTCAGGCCAACGGTCTGACGGCCCTCATTGTTGATAACCACATAGGTTTCAAATCCCTTGGTCAGGGTTTTGGCCGGTTGCAGGATGGATTCCGAGATGAATTTCAGGCCACTGGCGCTGATGCCTGTAAGGTCAGGGCCAATCTCGCCACCCTCTTCGTTTAACATATGGCATTCGGAACAATTATCTTCGAAGACAATCTCGCCGGCACCTGGATCACCGCCACCGGCGGCGGCGGCAGCCGAGATTTTTGCATAAAATTTCTCGGTCAATTCACTAGGGCTGGTGTCGATTGCTTCCATATCCAGATCGCCGCCAAGCGAAAGCAGGTATGCTGTGACGGCTTTGATTTCGACCAGGTTCAAGGAAATCGGTGGCGCATAGACAACCGCCATTTCGTTTTTATAGCCAGCAACCACATAGTCACCTGGGCTGGCCATGCTTTCTACAAGATAGTCGATTGCCGTATAGTCGCTGCCTTCTTTTTCGGAACGTTCCCTGGCGCGTTCAACTGCACGTGCCCCCATGGAGAGCGGAAATTTCTCACCGAACTGGCCGTGGTTGGGACCACGCACCGCACTGCCCTGACCGCCGACACTGTGGCAGGTGAAACACCGGCCCTTGCCCCAATAAATGGCTTCGCCGCCTTCCGGACTGACATCGACGGCAGCACTGGTCTTGCGACCGCCGCCGGTAAGGCTGGTAATCGAATAGCCAATCCAGAGATAGGTTCCCAAAACCACCAGCAGGAAGATAAAAACACGTGAGACAGTTCCGCTCATGATGCTATTCCTCCTCCTTCTTGCTGGCTATACCGCCTAGCCAGAACATGAAGGCGCAACCGATCATGAACAGCAGAACGGCTGCACTGACCTGTTGGGTCATGACAAAGTTGCTCGGGGTGTGCGCCCATTCAGATGTGTCGCGCATGACACCGAAAATATGCCAGTCGCCGCGCAAACCGGATCGGATGAAACCCATAAGACCCATGTTCATGGTAATGACAAAGGTCAGCAACAGCAGGGCGTATTGAGACCGCACGGTCATTTTTCCCCATTGCATTGAGCCCAGAGATTTTGCCCGCTTAAACAGGAAGGCATCGATGACGGAAACCAGTATCAAACAGCTGATCAGCTGCAGGAACTGGGATACGGCGACGTTACGCAGCACCGGCGATGCCTTTTCCATCACCACAAAACCATAGACACCAAGGAAGCCGGTTACATTTAGCGCGGTTGCCGCAAGATAAAGCCCCTGGCCCAACTTGCCCTTGTCGATCAGTGCCAAGCCAATGGCAATGACGCCGACCACACATTCAAACACCAGCGCCCAGCCAATGGTTCGGATATATTGGGCCCGGTCGGCAGGAAGATCCAATTCGCCAGGATCCAGATTGAGCATGACCCAGGCATATTGCGCCACAATGGCGATCGCCACGCCACCGACAACCAGTATGGTGATCCTCGCCGCCTTCCCCTGCTTACGGATCGATACGGCATTTTCCATATTGCCACGGCGATAGAGCAGGAAGGAGAAGAAGGTCGCCAGAATGATCAGATTAACCACCGCATTCTTGGCCGGCATCAGCCCGAGGAACTTGAGTACCGGGTGATATTGACTGCCGCCCATTTCGCCAACCTCCAGGCTGCTCAGCGGCAGGTTGTGTGGTGTCAGCCAGATCGCCAGCGAAAGGATCAGCGCCAGCAATATCCACTTGATAAATTTGTAATATCGTTCAGCGCCGGGAATGCGGGTCATGCCGCTCCACAAATAGTAATTGGAAATAAGGAACAGTGACCCAACCAGCATTGCCTGAATGATGAAAGTCCAGGAAAAATCGCCGCCCATCATGTTGTTACCCATGACAGCGCTGGTCGAATAAACCTCGCGGCCAAGATAATAGCCGGCAAAGGGAAGCGGGATTAGCGCAGCAATGGCAACGAAATTCGAGATATAACCCATCCAGTCATAATGCGCCCGTTCTTCCTGGGTTTTGGCGCTGATGAATTTCACTGCCGCATAGGAGCCGGCCACCAGGCCGCCAAAGGCCAGATTGCCGAGCATGCGGTGGATGGCAATCGGGGTCGCCAGAATGTTTTCAAACGCCTGCCAGACTGTGCCGACAAACGCGCCTTCACCATCAACACCGGTGGGGCTCATCATAAAGCCGGCCCAGCTGTTGGCCAGTTGCATGATTGCCGTACCAAAGACATTCAACAGGATGCCGATAAAAATATGCGTGGTCTTTCGGTCGCGGATTATCCACAGGCCGATGACCACCGGCAAAATGTACAAGAGCAGGATAAACCAGCGTGTGTCGGTGCGCATCTCAGGCCCCACAAGGCCCAATAATATAGCGGCACCAAAGGCTGCAAGAGCAAGGCTCAGCGCTTTGAAAACCCAGCGCATGTGGGTCGGAAACGGCCGACCACTCTTCAGCCATTTCCAGCCATAATAATAGAGGTAAAGCGCAAATGTCTCGCCAAAGAACAACAGCGCATACATGAACATGACATCTTTAAAAATGCCTGCCATGTAGCCCATGAAGGTCGGATAGAGGGTAAACAGGGCGAAAGCCAAAAGCCCGCCCAGTGCGGCCGTTGTGGCGTAGGCAACACTTAAAAGACTGGTGAACTCGTAGGCCAGATTGTCAAATTTGCTGTCTTCGTTTTTCCAGCCGACAATCTCGATAATCACCGCGAACAACGGCACGCCAAGAACGAATGCGCCAAAGAACAGATGCATCTGCGCCAAAAACCAGACCAGACGTCGGGAATCCAGCCCCATAAACTGACGATAGACGTTTTCTTCCAGGGCAAAAGCGGGGGACGCGATGGCGATCATTGCCATTGCCGCAATAATTGGAAGGCCATATCGTACCAATCGGGCGCTTAGGCGCCCGAAATCAAAGCTATTGTTCGCTTGTTGCTCAATCATCATGCGATTCCCGGCAATTCCGACAGTTTATGGATTTGAGCCGTTACTTCGCGTCCGAAAACGCAAAATTGACTTCAAGAGCACCACTGGCTTCCACTTTGATTTTGGATTTCTTGATGCCATAACGCGGGTGCCAGGCCTTCAGGGTGTATTTTCCTGGAGGAAGATTATCAATGCTGAAAGAACCGTCTTCGCCGACCACGGTCGCATAGGGATGGGTTGGCGCCATCATGAAGCCAAACATGAAATTATGGGCCTCGCAGTTGATGCCGATGTAGGACGAGCGACGCGGCTTGATCTTGTCGTTAATATCTCCTGGATCAGGTTGACCGAAGTTGAACAGGGTCTTTTTAACCACACGTCCCTTCTCAACGCCGATCAGCTCGCGGGCGTTGATATTGTGCAACACGCCGGCGTCGGAATTACGAATGATGATCGGGCCGGGCCTGACCACCTGGGCCCATGGCCGAAAGCGACAGCCCTTTTGATTGACCAGATAAGTGCCCATTTCGGGCTTGGCCCATTTTTTGCCCTCTTTAATCTTGCTGATAAAGACAAAAGCGCCGCGCAGGGCGCCGTCCTTGACATCAACCCAAACAACCTCACGGTCACCATCACCACAAACATCGTTGTTCTTGGTAATCTTGATATTCTCGATTGCATCAAAAGGCAACGCGCCTTCAAAGCTAACCTTGCCAGCGATTGTGGCGCCGTCGGTAACCTCGACTTCCTTATATTTACCACGCTTGGCTGCATCCACAGATGCGACAAGCGAAAGCGACATTGCCATGCCAAGCGCCAGAGCGCTTATTGAACCAATAAATCTCATGAACTTCCCTCCGTTAGTGGATCTTTACGCGATCATATCGCGGGGACCTTGGTCGAATTTTTGACTTCCGAGTTCTTCTAACGCTTCAATGGCGACAGACCAAACCCGTTTCTGATTTAGATCATCAAGAACACCGACAAAAGCGACGCTGGCCTGTGCCGGATCAAGCTTGCGCAACAGCCGGGCCGCAGGACGGCCGTGATGGCCCTCAAACGAAAAGGCAAATAAAACCAACAGATCGACAGCACCTGGCAGGCCAGCCGCAGCGACCGCCTCTGCAGCGGCCATTCTTACGGACGGGTCTTGATCGCCAATCAATGCCTCGACTTTCGTCCCGACCACGCCAATTCGGCAAAGAGCGCGAATCGATTCCGTCCGAACGAAACTGTCTTCGTCAGATAATTGACTTTCCAGCAATTCAACCACGTCTGCACCGCTGCAGGCCGCCAAGGCGCGAACTAGCAGCAGTTTGAGATTGCGGTCGGTGGTTGGCATCTTGGTCATCAAGACTTCCGCAATATCAGCCGGAAGCACGCGGTTGATAACACCAATGCGCGCCAGAGAATCGGCTGCGGCCAATATGGTCTCTTCATCGCTGCTATCGAGCGCGCTAGCCAGTTCCACAACGACATCGTCATGATTAACATCACCGAGCACCCGCGCGGCAAAGCGGCGAATATCGTCGTGCACCACGACCTTCGGCTCGACCACCACCCGTTTTTTGCCAACCACGTTCCTGGCAATTGCCAAACGTTCCATGTCAGTCGAGGAAAGTTCTATGCCCTTATCAGGAAACCCGGCGACACGGGCAACTTCCGGCACGTCTTCGAGAATGGATCCTATGGTCGATGTTGGAAATGCCTTGTTATCGTCGTCTTCAGATGCATCAAGCTCGGGTTCAGCTTGCTCAGCTTCCGGTTCAACGGCTGGCGAAGCGTCTATTGCGTGTTCGTCTGCGGTTTTAACCGGTTCCGGTTCGTATTGACCGTTCAATGCAGCAAGCAGTGCTGTGGCGGCCAAATTGGGCCAGATCTTTTCAGCCCGTGCCAAATTAGCAAGCGCTGACATGGCTTCGAGCCGAATTTGTCGTGCCGCATCGTCCATCACCGGGATTATAGCTTCCGCCGCCTGTTCTCCACCGATGGCGGCAAGGCCCGAAAGCGCGGCAAATCGCATTGCCAAAGGACGCTCGGTATCGCCAAGCTGCAGAGCAAGCTTGTCAAGCGCCACTTCGGGTGCTGCCGCAACAAGGGCATCGATTGCAGCTATTGAACTAGGCCCTGCAGAACCATCTATCTGTTTGCACAAAACCTCGATCAGACCATCATCCGCATCGATGTTCTCGACCCTGGCAATAGCAAAAAGCGTTGCGGTCCTCACCACTTCAGCCGGGTCTTCCAACAGGGCAACCAGCGCTTCCTGGTGGTGTTTCCCAACCAGACGAACGGCCTCGGCCCGCACCGTTGCATCGTTGTCCTGCATCATCTGTGCCACGTTCTTGTCAGCAGGAAAGATCGCAGCGCGTGCCTTTAATACGGCCAGCCGCACCTCGCGAGAAGGGTCTGAAAACGCCTGTGCCAGCGGTGCTTCCACATCCTTTGAATTGATTGTCGCCAACGCGGCTGCGGCCCGGCGGCGAAGCCTTGGATTGTCGTCAGTGAGGAATTCTGCCAACGCCTCAATACCCGCCACGTCCATCTGAGCCAGCGCCTTAAACGCGGTATCGCTCATGTCCTGGGCGTTCTCGTCACGAACGGCTTCAACAATGTCGGGCACAGCTTCAACGACCTTTAGTGCTGCCAGTGCTGAAACCGCTTTAATCTGGACCTCGACCCAGTCATCCCAGCCACTTGCATAAAATTCTTCTTCATCCCAGGCGATTTCATCGTCGCGGCCCTTGACCATACGACGCAGCCAGGGAACGACCCGCTGGTCCTGTAACTTCGCCAGCGCCTCAATCGCCGCCAGCTTGACTTCACTACACGGGTCACCGAGGAGGTTTTCAAACAATTGCTCCTGGGCCCGCGGGTCGGCCAACTTAAGCAGCGCTTCAGCCGCATCGGTGCGCACATCTTCATCTTCGTCAAGCAGTGCCTTGATCAGCGGCTGAACCGCAGACGGTTCACCGATCTGCCCAAGCGCTTTTGCCGCCTGACAGCGATGAATATCAGCCCCATCACTAAGTATGCCACCTAGTGCCTGACATACTATGCCAAGTGCCGGGCCGGAGACTGGCCCGGCACCTGAAATGCCTTCGATGTTTGCAATATCGCTCAACTGATATCCCTTGGTGCAAAGGACATTGAACGGAAGGTGTGTTTATACGGTGATTCACCGATTTTCTTCACACTGGCAACACCCATCTTGTAATTATAGTTGCCGCTGATCCAGTCAACAATCCGCCCTTCCAATGCGTTCGCCGGTTGCGAAGTATGCAAAAAGTCCATGTAAATTATGCCCTTCTTGATGTGACGCGTAACCATGGCGATACCGGTTACGGCAGCCCTAGTCAGCTCAACATTGCCGGCAGCCAGCTGGCCGCTGAAGGAATAATCACTTCCTTCAACCCCGAGCGTCGTTTCTTTCAAGCTCGGCACCCGGTCAGAATAGACCATCAGCATATCACCGCTCTCGATACCCCGTTCCTTGGCGTCATCCGGGTGAATCTCGACATAATTGTCGGGCCAACGCTGCACCACATAGGGCCGGCGTCTGTCGTCGAAACCCGACTGCCAGCGTTCATTGGTACGCCCTGAAGTACACCACAACTCGTCGCCTTTTGGCTTCATCCATTCCCAGTAGTCCGAGAACAATGACCAGGGTGATTTCTGGATATTGCAGCGCCCGGTCTGACTGTTGAAATGGGTCAGCTTCTTGTTGAACATGTTGCCCGCTGCGGGACCGGTATCACTCAATGTAAGCGTCGTATCATGAAGCCGCTTGGTGCCCATCAGACTGCCGTCATCGTTCATGAAAACCGGACCCTGGATACCATTAGTGCCAAATTCTCCAAGCTTTTGGTGCAAGGTTTTGCCCTCCCGGTGGGCGGCGACCTTGATCATGTTGAAGTCTTTGCGGCTTCCACGCGAGAAGCGGGCCGATTCTTCGGCAACATCGTTGGCGTTCTTCCAGTCAAAACCGTCAAATCCCATGCGCTTGGCCAGTTGGGCAATGATCCACCAATCCGGTTTCGCCTCGCCCGGCGCATCATAGAATTTGTTGTATAACCTTAGACGTCTTTCACCATTGGCCCGCATGAAGGTTTCCTCGCCCCATGTGGCGGCCGGAAAGATGATATCGGCGTAGCGGTTGCCAATCGGATCAACCAGATAGATATCCTGATTGATCACCACCATACCGCCGGAATCGGCACGCGCCTTCAACGTATCGATGATGTCTTGCTTGTCATAGGAGCGCACCTGATGCGGGTTGGCGACGGTCAGTTCCTCGAACCGTTTGGACAATTGTTGCGAACCGCACATGGATTGTATCCAGGTAGTGCCGATGACATGGGCAAATCGGGTATGCCCCGACATCGTCCAGGTATCGGTATCGAGCGCACGGCGACGCCGTCCCGGCACCTTCATGGGAGACTTGTTGCGAGGGTATTTGCCGCCCCTGACACCACCACGCTGATGGCCGCCTGCCCGGCCAACAACCTGACCGGGTCTGCCGCCGGCGCCGACGATGATCGCCAAAGCACTGATTGCCTGGGTGTTACCGGTATTATTGGACCAGTAAAATCCCTTTTCGATCATGATCGATGTTTTTGGGCGCTTGCCATCCCTGGGCTTGGCCATCCATTCGGCTGCCGTGTAGATTTTCTGGACATCGATGCCGGCTACCTCGGCGGCAGCTTCGGGCTTGAACTCGTCCTGTGAAAGCAGCCATTTCTTCCAGTCCTCATAGCCTTTGGTCTGGAACTTGCCCCAGGTGGTGCGCCACTGCCATGGAGTATTTCGCGTACCCTGGCCGAAACCGGAACTGGAGCCCCATTTGTTATTGACCCAGTTTTTGATCCATTCCGCGTCCTGCCAGTCGTTCTCGGCGATAACCCGCGCGATGGCGTTGACCACCAGCAGATCGGTGCCAAGATTGATGTCCAGCCACATGCCGCCGTTCTTTTCGGCGTATACCACACCGGCGGTGCGCCGCGGGTTCATCATGATACATTTTTGACCGTTCTGGATGCCCTTCATAATCCATTGGGTCCACAAGATAGTCTTGGTCTCGTAGGGATCGGTGCCGCAGACCAACAAGATCTCGGCGTTCATCCAGTCTTCATAGGCCGGGCCGAAATTGTCAAAGCCGGCATCACGGAAGCCGGGGGTCGAAGAGACATCGGACGGCGTATCATGGAAAGTAAAATTGGCCGTGTTGACGTGCCGCAATGCGTATTTGGTGATGGCGTAAGTGTTTTCGATATACTGATAGGAATAAGTTTTGACACCATAGGCATTGGCACCATGATTGGTGCGAACGTGGTTGCCCACTGCTGCTGCAACGTCCAGCGCAAAATCCCACGGCACGGGTTGAAGAATGCCGTAAATTCTCATCAGCGGAGAACTTAGCCGATCTCTGGTCGGCGATTGGGGATTGTAGCATTTCTGCGCAATACAACCACCGCGCAGGCTTGAATCACCGTCGGTGTTGACAAATTCGGTGTCCTTGTCGGGGATGATCACCACATGGTGTGGGTCGCCTTTGTGAAGCACAATATTGTGCTGGTTGGGCGCCACCCAGGGGCCAAGCGGTGCAACCGGAAATTCGGCGCCAAAGGCATTTTGATCGGCTTTCGGACCGCCCTTTTTAGTATTGGCTACTGGCCAGCGATAGACCTTGTAGCCACAGGCCACAATGCAATAATCACAGGCCGTCGTGATGACATCGGCTTCTTTTGGAGGAAGAGGCACATTTGTTTCTGGAATATAATACGGGGTAGACATCGTGTTTCCCTATCCTTGCAAGTTGTCGTAGCGGCCGAAGATCAGGCCAAACACACCGACGGCGTAAATATCGTCGCCATCTAGTTCAAGCAGAACCTGGGGCAGGCTTTGATAGGCCTGTCCTGAAATAAGAATACCGTGCCGGGTGAGATCATAGGTTGATAGATGCAGCGGACAGGCCCCGAGTGATTTTGTGTCACCCTTATAGGTGCTTGTCAGGTCGCCGCCCTGATGGGTGCAGAAGTAGTTAAAGGCAACCACATCCCGCTCTGGCCCTACGCCGCCACCGCCCTCGGTGCCCAGCTTGACCAGCATCGATTGGGCATATTCACCCTCGTCGGGATAGTTAAATTCAACCGGCTCGTCGGTTTTCAATGCGCTCAGGCTGGCGATTTTCTTGCGTGAATAGGTGGCAACCTGGGCCGGCACCTGGGCTTCCACGCCCTTTGTGCTCATGGTCACCATTACAGTCGCAGTCGCGGTGCCCGATGAGAGCAGGAACGCCCGCCGGGACATCAGGCACTTCTTTGCCCCGCTTCCCTTCCTCGACGATGTATCCAACGCGCCTCTTTTTGGTTCTTTGAGTATGTTTGTCATTTCTTCATTCCCCTCAATTGACCTTCGCTACAGCCGGCAGCGGCGCATAGGATGGAAGTTTGGGTGTTGCCATCTTGATCTCTTCACCGCTCAGCGATTCAAGGAAAGCCACCAGGTCTTCCATTTCCTCATCTGTCAGATTGAGCGGCTTCAACAATGGTGTTTTGGCCTTTGCCAGAGTGCCGTCGGTAAACTCGTTTTCGCCACCACCCTCATTGTAGAATTCGACTATTTCATCGAAATCGAAGAATTTGCCATTGTGCATGTAAGGTGCCGTGTAGGCGGTGTAACGCAACGGTGGTGTGCGGAATTTGCCCATATCCGCCTTTTGCTTGGTTCGGTAATAAAGCCCGGCGTCATCCTTGATCTTGCGATACAGTTCCTCCGTCGTACCCTTGGCATATTGCTCATAGCGGAAAGTCACCTGCGCCATGCCGTTTTCCGACCATTCCTCGGCCCGGGCAATGCCGAGATTATAGTATTTCTGGTCGGTCAAAAGCGGGCCGTTGTGGCATTCAACGCAATTGGCCTTGCCTTCAAACAGTTGCAGACCGCGCACCTGCTGTTCGCTCAATGCGCTTTTGTCGCCACCCATATATTTGTCGAATGGCGTGTCATTGTGGATCAACGTGCGTTCAAAGGCAGCGATTGCCCGCCAGACATTGTTTACCTTCGGCCAGTCATCACCGAACACCTTGTTAAAGCGCTCGACATATTCGGGAATGAAGGCCAACCGCGCCTCGACCATGTCGCGTTCGCCATTGCCCGACACCGCGCCAAGTGCAGCCGATGGTGCCTGATTTTCCAGCGATTTCGCCGATCCGGTCCAGAACAATTTGCCAAGGTAGGCGGCATTGATCACCGTTTGGCTGTTGCGCCAGTGAATGACACCGGGATAACCGCGTGACAGCGGATCGTTAAAGCCCCAGCCCTGTTTGGGCTGGTGGCAATCGACGCAGGCGACCGAAGCATCGCCGCCGATGCGCGCATCAAAATACAACAGTTTGCCAAGTTCGATCTTCTCAGCCGTTTGCACATTGTCCGCCGGTACCGGCGGTTGTCCCAGTGCGGCCAACGGTGGATTTTCATCGGCCAAAGCGGCGGATCCCAGTCCCAGTGCCCCAATAGCAAACGAAGTCGCGATGGCCGCCCGGTAAAGTTTGTAACCTTTTTTCATAGCCTTGTTCCTAATTCTTCGCTTCCAGCCAATTTTCAATAACCTTATAGTTTACGTTGATCTTTTCAGGCCAGACGTATTCCTCACCTGTCAGCGGCTGACCCGAGAGCGCCTTGAGAAAGGCAACCAGATTGACCCGCTCGCCCTTGCTGAGCCCCAGTGGCTTGATGCGCGGATCCTTGTTCGGGTCATCACCGCCACCGGCATTGTAGAAATTCACAACATCATCCAGCGTCTTGATGGTGCCGTTGTGCATATATGGCGCCGTGTAGGTCAGTTCGCGCAATGTCGGGGTCATGAACTTGCCAATGTCCGAACCGTCCGCCTTGTGGGTGCGAACGTGTGCACCAACGTCGCGGCGGATGTTCATGTAGTTTTCAATGCCCATGAACATGGCAAACGCCACATAGGTGACATGCCGTTTGGGATCGGACCAGATGTCGGGATTTTCCGGTGTGCCGACATTGTGTGGCATGTCGTCACTAAACCGCGTACCGGAGTGACATTGCGAACAACCGGCTTTGCCCTTGAACAACTCAAAACCGCGCTGGGCCGCATCGCTCAGTTTGCCGGTATCGAAAGCTGAACCACGCGATGTCAGCGTTTTCAGATATTCTGGAATTGCCTTGCGCACCGATCCGTTTGATGGTTCGCCATAACCGGCTTTCTCAAACATCTCGACATAGACCGGGTCTTGTTTGATGCGCTCCTGCATCAGCCGCATGTCCATGTTCATCGAATAGGTTTCGGTGATCGATTCGCGTGTCACATCATTGAGGTTTGTGCCAAGTCGACCATCGTGAAACCAGGCCGCCTTTTGCGCAGCATTGATCAGCGTCGGCGTATTGCGAAAACCGTCAGAACCCGGATAGGCCTTGGCCAGGGCCAACCCGTCGGCGAAACCCTTTTCAGGAATGTGACAGGTGGAGCAACTGATTGCCGCGTCGCCCGACAGGCGGGCATCGAAAAACAGCCTCTTGCCCAGGGCGGCCTTGTTTGCATCCACCTCGGCCTGCTTGACCGGACCGAAGTCTTCAGCAAGACTTGCCGGCGAAACAATCACAGCGCCGCTAACAAGTGCAACGCCACACAGCATTTTTAACGGGTTTTTTGTCTTCATCACTAAATCCCTTTTTGGGAATGACCTTACAGATCAACCTGCCCTGCAAGGCGTCATTCGCTAACTTTGTATTGTTGTCCTATTGATCGTCGCCTTCCGGCAATGAAACTCCGCTAACGCGCTCGAGAAACTTCCGCATCGTGGAAATACTCTGGAAATAACACTCTTCATCTCCCTGCACATGTTGCACATGACCGCGCCACTTCAAGCCATCAGCCGATGCGCCTTCGAGCCAAATTCGCGCCACAAATGATCCCTGGTTTTCCGGTGCCACCATTCCTCCAGTGTCACAGTCGTTTTTCGCCCTGCCTCGGTTTAGACAGAATCGCAGATTCATCACACACGACGGTTACACTGCGGTAACACTCAAAATACAGGTGGTTGATTCTAGGGTCTGTTGAGTATCAGGAATTGCGCTGCACAAACGAGTATCGCGCCATCAGCCGGGCTGAATTCGGTGGATTAAAACCGACAAAGCAACTGGATCAGGTAATACCAACGGTGGTTAATATTCACCCAATTGCTTGAAAGCATGCAGAGTTTCTGAGGTCGGCTGGAGACCGTATTCCTTGTTGAGGGTTTTGCGCCAGGACATGAATTGGGATCTGGCCCAATCCGGTCTTTCAAGCCTGATCAAATTTTCCATCAGTGCACGGACAAAACTCTCCCTGCTGGGGTCTGTTGACATTGCCAACCGACAAATCCTGGTCGCGGCAACAAAATTGCCCTGCTGCGAATAGCAACTTGTCATGCCCGACAACATTTCCAGATAGATTTCGAGCAAGCGCTCGCGCTCCAGTGCGCACCAGTCGGCATAGGGTTGGTCACCGAAATATTCACCGCGATAGAGGCTTTCGGCTTCTTCAAATCGGTCTTGAGCATCTGCCAGATTGCCGGTTTTCAATAACTCACTGCCAGCGGAAACCAGCGTGGTGAACACTTCTGCATCAACCCACACAGCGCTGCCTCGCAGCAAGTAGGATTGACCAATCGTCTCAATAATATCGTTCTGGGCGCCGGCCTTGCGTAACTGGCCGCGCAAATATGATATCGTCACTTTCAGCCGTTGCCAGGCGGTACCGGCATCGGTTTCTGGCCATAGCCACTCAATCAGGCGTTCCCGGTGTACCGGCTTATCTAATTGACAAACCAGGCATTTGAGAACCGTGGCCGCCTGTTTGCGCTTCCATTCATTGATGCTCAACCCCTTGCCAGCGACCGCCAATCCAAATTCACCAAGCGAAAAGATGCGCAGGCGGTTATCGGTAGAAATATCTTCCACGTTACCGCCATCCTGACGAAGAAAAATAATGGCAACGGTATCATCCCGTTTGCTGGTTCTGATTTCTTGCGGCAGAACGAGCGAACTCAGGCCGACATTTATCATGTTGCCATTTTTGTGTCGTATTCGACAGTTGCTGATACCCCATTTTTTGCCGCTGACAAAACAAGCTCGGCCCTCGCATAATATCGAACATAATGGTTCACCGGTGGAATAAAGCGCCTGCAAAATTTGACTGCAACTCTTGCCGATGGACTCCGAACGCGAATAGCCCAGAAGTTGTTCCGCGCCCTCATTCCATCCCGAGATCAGCATATTGCTTCCCACACCGAATGCCGGGTCGGATGCGAAATCTATCAAACTCGAAGTACTAAACTCACTGCCCATAATCACAATTGTGCTCCACAGCCCACAATATTCTACAGCATTGTTCTTTTCCAGCCCTCAATACGGAGCAATTTTATTACAGGCCGTTTTGCACTTAAATCAGGCTCTGCATATGACTGTAATCAAACAATCAGACCGTTTAAAGCTCGCCATCCTATACAGTTGGTCATATCACAGTTCAATCGATTATGGCTTGAGAGGCAATTTGCCTCATGCGGGCCAGCTCAGGCGGTCGACGTGAGTATGACCATAGCACAACTACACGCTTTGTATCGCAATTTTATGTACGGCTCTAGTGGTTCTGTACCAACATTTGCATCCCCCTGCAGCACCCTTATTTACAAATGTTGGAATCAAAAGAACCACTAGCAAGATATTGAATCTAGTGGAATTTTCGAATTTGACATTTGAAAATGAACGAAGCTGCAAGTGGGTACCAAATGTCAAATTCATTCCACTAGGGTTTGCTGAATATTTATCGGACAACGCAAACATCGTTGGTTATGGTGTCTGGAGCAACATCCGCTCACATTAAAACAGTATGATGACAGATCGATATGGCAGTTCAACCCGGCATCAGGTTTGACAATACGTATTTTGATCAGCTGAAAGGGCTATATGTCCCCTGGAAGGGTGAAAACGTGCCTCAACCAGCCATCGTGCGTTTCAACCTTCAACTTGCCCTTGAATTAGGCTTGAATGCAAAGGCACTTGATAGCGATGAGGGGGCCGCCTTTTTTGCCGGCAGCACATTGCCACACGGTGCCGCACCCCTGGCGCAAGTCTATGCCGGCCATCAGTTCGGCGGGTTTTCGCCCCAGCTTGGTGATGGCCGGGCGCTATTGGTCGGAGAAATCATCGATCGCGCCGGCAATCGTCGTGATATCCATTTAAAAGGGTCCGGCCGCACACCATTTTCCCGCGGTGGCGATGGCAAGGCGGTTCTCGGCCCGGTTCTGCGTGAATATCTGATGGCTGAAGCAATGCACGCCTTGGGGGTGCCGACCACCCGGGCCTTGGCGGCGGTAACCACGGGTGAACAGATTATGCGCGAGAGTGCGCAACCAGGCGCGGTGTTGGCACGGGTGGCATCTAGCCATTTGCGGGTTGGAACATTTCAGTTCTTTGCCGCGCGCGGCGAGATGGAAAATCTGCAATTGCTGGCGAATTACACCATTCGTCGCCATTTTCCCGAACTGGAAAATGCAGAAAATCAATATCTGAAGCTGCTTCGGGTGGTGATTGACCGGCAGGCAAGGCTGATTGCCAGGTGGATGGCGGTCGGCTTCGTCCACGGGGTCATGAATACCGACAATATGACCATTTCCGGCGAAACCATCGACTATGGCCCTTGCGCCTTCATCGACCATTATGATCCTAAAGCGGTGTTCAGTTCGATAGACCACCAGGGTCGTTATGCTTATGGCAATCAGCCGCTGATCGCCCAATGGAACCTTGCGCGGTTTGCCGAAACGCTGCTGGCGCTCATTGGCCCCGACGACAGCGATAACGCGGTCAGGCTGGCCACCCTTGAAATTGACGCGGTTCCATCGCTCTACCGCAAATACTGGCTTAAAGAGATGCGAGCCAAGCTTGGTCTGCTTAAGCATGAAGAGAATGATTTGAGGCTGGTGGATGAATTGTATGCGGCAAATGACGGCCAGCATGTCGACTTCACCTTGCTATTTAGGCGCTTGGCCGATGTGCTGCGTGGGCAAGCCGATCCTTTGCGCGCCCTTTTTGACGATCCCTCCGCTATCGACGATTGGTTGGAAAATTGGCTGGTGCGGTTGACCCGCGAGAACAGAGAAAGTTCCGAAATTGCCGGCCATATGGACAAGGTCAATCCGGTCTATATTCCGCGTAATCACCTGGTGGAAGAAGCCATTGAGGCGGCCATAAAGGAGGCGGATTTCGGCCCCTTCGATAATCTGTTGAATGTTTTGAGCAATCCGTATGAAAACCGTGACGGCCAGGAGGCCTATGAAACCCCTGCGCCAGAAGATTTTGGCAAATACACGACCTATTGCGGCACTTGAAGGGTGGCTGGGTGAGCGGCCGGTGGTTCGGTTGTGACGGGAAGTGGGAACATAGCGACTTTTGGCCAGCCGTTTTGCATGTCAGTTGAAGAGCAACTGCCACCGCGAGGTCAAAACCGCTCACCAAAGAGGCGGTAGCACCAGAACGCCTCTTCGTTTTCGATCGCGCGATTGAGTCGGGCGGGTGAGAACCCTGTTGCGCGGCGCACAGCGCGGCCCATATGCGACTGGTCGGCATAGCCCGCGTCGATGGCAATCTCGGAAAGGGGCCCACCGGCGCTGTTCTGCGCAACATGGCGCAGAAGGCAAATGACGTGGATATCACACTCGATATCTGGTCCGATATGCCGCATGATTTTCATATCTACGGTAGCCAGAAAGCGTCATCGACGGTGGCCCTGAGAAGAATTTCAGAGGCCATTGGAACTCGCGTTGCAGGTGGTTGTTCACAGTTTTCTGCCCCAAAATAGCTAAACGAGCAAAACATGATTCTGCCATTTGTTTTTCGCTCACGGCCATTTTGGGCGCTGCCCGGGCCTCAGCGGATGACGATCGCGTAGGTTGATCTTTGTTGCAGTTGATATAATAACAGGTGAACGGGACTTTGTTGCCGTTTGGATTTTCAACAAGTAGACGCTATCTCAGTTTGGCTAACAAACTATTCAGCAGGCGAAAGAAGCCCTCAGCGTCGGCGTTAATTGCAACTTCGGTATGGCACCCTTTTCCTGCGATATTCCAAATATCGTGAACGGTTCGGCCAAAACTGAGCCCTGAATTGGTTTCAACATCCACACGCATCTTACGTGTCTCAAAGAGTTCGGGATGAAGGAGCCAAGCTACTGTGCAAGGATCATGTAAGGCAGAACCATCTAAACCATAGCGGTCTCGATAGACTTTCTCGAAGAAAACGGACATTTCTGCAAACACACGGCCTGAATCGTTTCCAATGTTCCGCATCGCCTCAACCCTGGCAGGGGTCGCTATAACCTGATGCGTCACATTTAAACCAAACATCGTCTTGGGAATGTCAGAATTTAATATGATTTGAGCTGCGTGGGGATCGCAGAGCATGTTAAACTCAGCCGCAGGACTGTCGTTTCCATAGTCAGTAGAACCTCCCATGAAAACAATGCGCTCTATATTCGAAGCGACGTCTGGAGCCATGCGTAGCATGACAGCAAGATTGGTGAGTGGGCCAGATGCCACAATGATAATTTTCCGTTGTGAGCTTCTCAGTGTCTCGATCAGGTAAGACACAGCATCCAAGTTTTGCGCAATGCTTGTAGGCGGCCCAATCTCCGGAGCTTCAAGACCCGTTTTTCCATGGTACTGTGAGGCGTTTACCGGCGTCCCAAGCAAGGCGCGATCGATCCCCGGATATACTGCAATATCAACACCGAGCCAATCAAGAACTCTAAGTGCATTCGTCGTTGTGTGGGACAATCCCACATTTCCGTAGCTTGTCGTGATGCCCAAGATTTCCAGCTCATCGGAAGCGACAGCCATTGCCAGCGAAAACGCATCGTCGATGCCTGGATCACAATCCATAATAATAGGCAAGCTCAAATCAGCTACTCCGGCAATACCAAGGGACATTGCTGTTCCAGCTTTGGCGGCAATCTTCCAATTTACGAAACGGATTTCTCTGTGATTTTCGTCAAACAGCACCCTTCTTTGCCCGGAGACCATAGTTCGAGCTGAAAATCAAAGCCTGCGGCCTCAAGGGCGGCTTCGTCCCAGGCCGAGGCACAATAGAGCAACGTGCAAATTTCTTCATCGCTGCAGCCTGCCTCCACCCATGCCTGCTTTAATGGGCAGGTCATGTTTTGGAACTCGAGGCAAGTGCCGGAAAGCTGTCTGATATCGGTTGAATAGCTCACACCGTTATCGGGAGTTTTTGCATAGCACTCGGCCATGCCGGCAAAATTGCGCGGGCCAAGATGCGCCAATGCCTTGCCCACCGCCGTGCCGCGCGCGTGGCTGGCGCAGCGCATCACGCTAACGGCTTCGCTCTCACCATAGCGTTTTGACAGTTCTCGAAATATTTCGAGGTAAACTCTGCCACGTTCTTTAATGGCATCGCTTAATAGAGAATTATATGGATGCTGGTTCATTGGACCGCCACCGCTTCTATTTCAAGCAGCCAATCTTCGTCAAAGATCCCGGCAATAATGACCGTGAGAGCCGGTTGGAATTCACCAAGCACCTGGCGCCGTATTTCAGAGTTTTCTCGCCGGTATTTGCGATCAGCAAGATAGGTCGTATGCCGGGCAATATTGCCAAGGCCCAAGCCCGCCTCCTGTAACTGGGCCTCAACATTCGCCCATGCCTGTTCTGCCTGTCCTGCAAACGTATCAGGCACAGTGCCGTCTTGCCTGACCGGGATTTGTCCGCTCACATATACGGTCCGCTTATGGGCGGACACCGCAACAGCTTGCCAATAGCCACTTTTTAAATCATGCGCTCCCGAAGCGTTAATATGTTGTATTTCCACCACGTTTTCCTCAGACTATTTGATCTTGACCGGAAATTACCGGCTGGACCCGCAATCACACAAACCAAAAAACCTCTGTCACAGGGATAGAAATACTGAGCCTTCACGCAGCGCATTTATTGTATGATTGCGTAACAAGGAGAAATAAGATGACTTACCGCCTTCCCTCGTTGAACACTTTGCGTGCATTCGAAGCGGCAGCGCGCCACTTGAGTTTCAAGATGGCCGCCAGTGAGCTTGGTGTTACAGCGGGCGCCATTAGCCAACAAGTCAAGAAGTTGGAGGGCTCTTTGGGTGTGACCTTGTTCCGCCGATTGCCACAGGGATTGCTGTTGACGCAACAGGGTGAGACCTATTTGCCCCGGATCACCAGGACCTTTAAAGACTTGACCGAAGCCACCGAAGCAATCGCACCTGAAATGAACGGCAAGAAATTCAATGTCGGAATTTGCTCAAAAGCTAAAACTGTTTTACCGCCAAATTGGCCAAACCACAGCGACAATCTGCAACCCTATGTGCGAAATGTCATCCAAACGACCGATGTTGAGAAGGTCAGAACCAATGAGATCGACTGTTTGATTCGACAAGGCGGCGGCCCCTATGGAAATCTTGCTCTGACTAGGATTCCCAGTTCGACAAGCACAAAGGAACATCCAGACGACTTGCATTTTATTTGCAAACCCGGTCTTGCAGATTGCCGGCAATCCAAAGCCATTTTGGAAAATCTGATTGAATACACAGGTTCAGATTTATAGCATTCGTTTGGGTTGCCTTGTGCGGTCTCTTTGAGACATGCTTGCAAATATCGCTTCCTAGTGGTCTGGCCGAAACGCTTGAATCCCTTTTCAGCACGTTCTTTTTCAAGCGTTTTGGCCACAAAGACCACTAGCAACTTATTGAATTCTAGTGGTTCTTATGATTCCAACATTTGCCATAAGTACGAGCCGCTGGCGGATGCAAATGTTGGCACAGAACCATTATACCATGGGAAATTTCACCTTTTGATGTGTGCTGGCTATCACGGCGATCGCTTGAAAGAAAGTTTATCCGCATGGCGCCCGAGTGGAGGGATTTTTGAAGAAAAATCTCGGGAATTCGGGTCAGCCCTGAGCATTGCTCATGTGAGGACGGTGATTGAGGCGCAAAAAGCGCCGCAAAGAACCGCCCGCAGCGGAGCAAACTAACAAAATACGTGCAAATCGCTTTCAAGCGATTGCCGTGTGCTGGCTATTGTTCTTTGTTGTCCATTGACACACCAAACCTCCCCGACATCTTGATGCCAGCGAGGCGCTGCAATGGAGTTGTTGACCCTATGATGGAAGCGGCTCCAGATTGACCAAGGAACCTGGTTGCGACAGGACACGTCTTAATTCTTCGGGAATGGGACGTGATTGAATATTTCCATCTTCCTGGATTTTGGCATAAATGCGAATTGCCCGGCCTTCGCAAACCGTTTTACCTGTCGACGCAATAAGTGCCTTGCAATCCCAATGCACGGTGGATTTGGTCATTTTCACCAATTGGATAATTGTTCGGACTTTGTCACCATAAGCCGCTGGTCCAACAAACTTGAAATGCACATCACCCATCACGAAGGCACTTCGGCTCTCAGCAATCATCTTGTTGGTAGGAAAGCCAATCACACGTAGAAGCTCATGTTCAGTGTCATTGAACCATGCTAGCATTAGAGGAAAATAGACCAATCCAAACGGATCAGACTCACCCCAATTCACCGTCAATTCTCGCGAGTACAATAACATCGTTGACCTCAACTCGAGACATACAATTGGTCTAACTACCAGCAACACTCCATCGCCTCAATCGCTGATGACCTGATATTTTTTATTTTTCGCTGGCAGGGTGCGTCTGGATGTTGTTGTGCTTCTCCTTCACTGCCACCAACGCTGCCTCAAGGCTTTCCACAATGCCGGTTAGCCGCCTATGATTAATACCAAAGGAACTCGATAGGTCAAAACCGTCAAAATGCGGACCCATTGAAGTAAATGGTACGACTGGAAGGTTTCGAACCTTCGACCTCTGGCTCCACAAACCAGCGCTCTAACCAGCTGAGCTACAGTCGCACAAGACGCTTAGGGGTCTCATGCGTATAATTCAGACGTGCAAGACCCTTTTTCCAAGCAGAGTTGAAATACGGCCAATGGCAAATGATTGCAAGGGTCGATAAATAGTTTTCGTCACTCACTGTCATATATATAACTGGACACCTTCAAAATGATTCGATCAGTACTCTTTTCGCTCACGGCGGGCGCTGCCCGGGCCTCCACTGGGGCGGCGCAAAGGCGCCGCTCGGTTCCGTCCGCAAATTGACTTCACCAATTTGTACGCAGGGCTTTAACCGCTCCTGATAGCGGCATTATAATAAAGTAATCCCGCTACAGGTGTGGCGCAAACGCCAATCCGCCGCGCCATTAACCGTGACTGCGATTTACCGGGTCCGGTCGCAGACTCATCGTAAAAAATCGGTTAGAAAGCCGTATTAACGATCTGTTAAGGAAGTTCTTCGGCTCAAGACCATCGCATTATACGGTTTGCCGGGATGTTATAATTGTGAGTGAATATATGACGCGTTATCCTTATCTCGACTTGTCCGTTTTGCCCGGGATCGGCGAACTTGTTGTATCCGCCCGTGCAGCAATTATCATAACGCCCGATCTCGATCAATTGTATTGGGCCAATGGCGAAGGAATGGGCCTTCTCGGCACCAGCAAGATCGGCCCGGCCCTTGAGGGCCGCTTCACCATTGGCGAGGCCGCCAGGCGGCAAATCATCGGTGCCATAGACAGGCTGGAAGATGCCACCACGGTCAATTCATCACTGCGGATACGGCAGGGATTTTTGAGCAAAATTATCGGTTTCCGCGTCTCCAAGGTAGAGCTGCCGGATGGCGAAGTGGCGGTACTGCTTGCCACCGAGCCATTACACGGACGTGCCCATACAAAGGCGAATATGGCTGCCAAGGCCGTCTCAAGCCTTGACGGTTTGGGGCATGTTTCAGCTGTCCTGGAAGCCGATGGTACCATCTTGGGCATGTCCAGGGGATTTCAGAGCCTCGATCTCGATCCGGCGGTTCTGGCCGGGCTCGTGGAAGAGGTTGCCAGCGAGGATGACAGGCTGGTCAAGCGGTTGATTAAAACGGACCATGCCACCATGGCCGCCGGTATCGCCCGGATAAACGACGATCCGGCTATGCACTTGCTCATTCTTGCCAGGGAGCAGGATGAGGCAGCGGTGCCGCAATCTCCTTCTGATGGCGATGAAGCAGGCGAACTAAAACCGGAACTGACGCCAAATGAAAACCAACCTCAACCGGCCAATGACGCTGAGACGGACATGGCGGTGCTGCCGCCAGTGTCCTCATTGCGCCAGCCATCGTTAAGCACCGGTGATGACGTCGAGGCAATCGACGGCGATATCATTGATGAACCAAAACTAACCGATGTCAGCGAGGGCAACATGTCGGAAGAAATGGACCGGCCTGATACACCCGGCGAGCCAATTAAACTTGTTTCTGGGGCCGAAGGGGTTGGTGATATTGCCGATGCAGATTTGCCCGAAGAGCGGGAAGATGAAAGTAAGCAGCCATTCAAGTTCGATGCTTCGCAAGGGCCAGTGCGGTTCGCATGGCGCATGAATGCCAAGCAGAAATTTACCAGTGTAACCGCGGACCTTGCCCGGGTTGTCGGCCCTGTGGCGGCGAATATCGAGGGACTTCGTTGGCGCAAGGTGGCAAAGCGGCTTGGGCTTGATCAAGACAAATCCATCAAAAAGGCACTGACCCGGCAGGATACCTGGTCGGGAAAGACCGTGCTATGGCCGGTTCAGGAAACCGAATTGCTGGTGCCGGTTGATTTGGCCGGGCTTCCCGCTTTCTCCAAAAAACGCAAGTTTGGCGGGTATCACGGATTTGGCAGCATCCGGCCGGCAGATGCCATCGTCGACCCGAAGGCCACCGGCATGAAGCTGGTGGGTAAGTCGAAAGGCCGGGCAAAAGACGAGGCGGAAGAGCCGATACTGGTTGAAACTGGCGGAGAGGATGACACCCAATTAGCCAATCCGGGCGATGGCGAGACCATTGATGAGACCCATGGCGAAGCCAACAATGGTAACGTTGTTGATTTGAATATCCAGCGTGCGAACAAACACAATCGCCGGCTTTCTGAGGGCGAACGCGCGGCTTTCGCCAAAATTGGCGACAAGCTGAGCGATGAGCCGACTGGTTCAACGCAGCATGAAGTGAAAGAAGCGGAAACGGAGACAAAGCGGGCCGAGGAGCTCGATGCAATTCACAAGGAAGCCTACCTGCCCTCAGCCTTCGCCGGCCTGTATGCGAGCCGCGAGAAGGACGTTGACACCTCAATATTGGCAAAACTGCCAATCGCCGTACTGATATTCAAGGATCACGATCTGCTATTTTGCAACCAGGATTTCACCAATCTGACAGGCTATCAAGACATTGACGATCTGCGCAATGACGGAGGAATTGAGACGCTGCTTGGCTCGTCCGATAACGAACAGGATGGCTTTACAAGAATACGTCACAAGCAAGGCGAGTTTATTACGGTAAAGGCCAATCTTCAAAGCGTGCCGTGGCACGGAAGACGTGTGTTGCTTCTGGCTCTTAAGGAGGAGCAACCGGCAAGCGATGTTGGTGATCCGAAAAATAATCTGGCTGAGAATGAAGTGGCAAATACCGCATCCGCAATCGGATCTGATATGGCCCAAATTGCCGGTTTTGGCGGCATAAGCAATGCAGAACTTTCCGGTGTTTTGGACACAGCTACCGATGGTGTTGTGGTGCTGGATGACGGGGGCGAAATCCGCTCAGTCAACAAAGCGGCAGAGGCCCTGTTCGGCTATTCTGCAGGCGAGGTGAATGGCAAGGATTTCACCCACCTGTTGGCACGGGAAAGTCATCGTACCGCGCGTGACTATCTTGCCGGTCTGACCGAGAATACGGTTGCCAGCCTGCTCAATGACGGGCGGGAAATGATTGGCAAGGAAGCCCAGGGTGGTCTTATCCCGTTATTCGTCACTATGGGTCGGCTGGAGGAGTCACACGGCTTGTGTGCCGTGATGCGCGATATAACCCAGTGGAAGAAAGCTGAAGAGGATCTTGTCGCGGCAAAGCGCCAGGCCGAGCTGGCCAGCGATCAGAAAACCGAGTTTTTGGCCAAGGTCAGCCATGAAATCCGCACCCCGCTCAATGCTATAATCGGGTTTTCAGAGGTTATGTTGGAAGAGCGCTTCGGTAAGATTCCCATTGATCGCTACCGGGAATATCTGCGCGATATCAACCGCTCCGGCACCCATGTGCTGGAGCTGGTCAATGATCTTCTTGATATTTCGAAGATTGAGGCCGGAAAACTGGAACTGGATTTCAGCGAGGTGAAGATGAATGATATTATCGCCGAGGGCGTGGCGCTTTCGCAACCTCAGGCAAACCGTGACCAGATCATCATTCGCACCAGTCTTTCAGGCGCCGTACCACCTGTGGTAGCCGATCCGCGCAGCATCCGGCAGATCATTCTCAATCTCGTCTCCAACGCCATCAAATACACAAAATCCGGCGGCCAGGTTATTGTTTCAACAGTTTATGAGGAAACCGGTGAAGTCGTTTTGCGGGTGCGGGACACCGGCTTGGGTATGAGCGAGACCGAGATTACTACCGCGTTGATGCCGTTTCGGCGGGTGCAGACGGCCGCTCACCAACGGGGAGAGGGAACCGGCCTCGGCCTACCACTGACCAAAGCGTTGGTTGAAGCCAATCGCGCTCAGTTTTCGATTGAAAGCACGCCTGGAGAGGGCACATTGGTGGAAATTTTCTTCCCGCCAACGCGAGTGCTGACCGAGTGAAGCGATCTGCGAGGACCGGACGCGCATTTCTATCCGCCCGATGTTTTTTTTGCAGCGGAAATAGATTGCCCGGTTATAGCTGGGCACCTTCAAAATGATACTATTCACTACTCTCTTCGCTCACGGCGGGTTCTGCCCGGGACTCCGCTGGGGCGGCGCAAAGGCGCCGGTCGGTTCCGCCCGTAAATTGATTTCATCAATTTGTATACCAGGCTTCAATCGCTCCTGATGAGCCATGATCACTTTAAGGTAATCATGCCATACCAAATGCGTTAGCCGCGACAGGGGTGTGACCAATTATCGCGATATCGTGTCGAAAAAATAAATATATCAAGATTTGAATGCGTTAGCGATGCAAGCTGCTCCACCTTGGAATGATTATACTTTTGAATAATTCTAAACTATTGTTTTCTTTGAGTAATTTCGTTGACAGCAATGGCAATTATGCACATACAAGACTTGCGAATGGTTCGCAATCGTCAAAGCCATGGGGCCTTGAACCCCAAAGGCTGAGGAAATGCTATGAAAATTCGATCTTCCCGTGCGATGGCGAGAGCCGCAATTATTTTAGTCGCTGGTGTCGTTGCGGCGCTGCCGATGACAACTTCGGCCCTGGCCCAAAGCGAAGTAAACATCTACTCCTATCGCCAGTCCGGCCTGATCAAGCCGCTGCTGGACGCTTTTACCAAACAGACCGGTATCACCACCAGGGTAATTTTTGCCAAAAAGGGGCTGAGCCAGCGCATCGCGTCTGAAGGTGCTAATTCGCCGGCAGATGTTATGTTGACGGTCGATGTCGGCCGCTTGGCCGGTGCAAAGCGCAGCGGTATCACCCAGGCCGTATCAAGCGATGAGATCATCGCCAATATTCCGGCCCAATATCGTGACCCGGACGGCCATTGGTTCGGTGTAACCACTCGCGCTCGAGTAGTATTCGCATCCAGGGAGCGCGTCGAACAGAAAACCATCACCTATGAGGAACTGGCCGAACCGCAATGGAAAAGGCGAATTTGCACCCGCTCGGGACAGCACGTCTATTCCATCGGTTTGTTTGCATCCATGATTGCCCATCACGGTGTTGAATGGACAGAAAACTGGCTCACCGGCCTTAAGGCCAATCTTGTACATAAACCATCCGGCAACGACCGGGCGCAGGTGAAGTCTATCTATGCTGGCGAATGCGACATTGCCCTGGGTAACACCTATTATATGGGGAAAATGCAGACCAATGAGAAAGAGCCGGTTCAAAAGGAATGGGCTGATTCAGTGCGGGTCATTTTTCCTAATGCAGAGGATCGCGGAACCCATGTAAATATCTCAGGCATGATTATGGCCAAACACGCACCAAACCCGCAAAACGCCCGCAAGTTGCTGGAGTTCTTGACATCGGATATGGCGCAAAAAGTCTATGCCGAGGCAAATTATGAATATCCGGTCAAACCGGGTGTCACCGCCTCGAACCTGGTAATGTCCTGGGGAAAAATCAATCCGGATTCGATTAGCTTGAGCGAAGTGGCCAAACATCGCAAAGCGGCCAGCCAATTGGTCGATAAGGTCGGCTTCAATGACGGGCCCAACTCCTGACAGGGCGGCTGCACACAACACCGGATCGCGGCAATTTTGAAAGAGCAAGCCCACGGTCTGCGCCATTCTGTTACGCTTGCCATCCCCTCTTGATGATTGGGGCGAAGCGATGAGGGTATATGGCGGAAGCAGGTCCAATGGGATTTTTGTCCTTCCAGCGCTAATTGCCGGGCTGTTGTTGATTGTGCCGCTTGTGGCGTTGATATATCTGGCGAGCGGCAATTCTGACGATGTGTGGCCGCATCTGGCCGCCAATGTGTTGCCTGGCTCGATAATCACAACCATATTTTTGATGGCGGGGGTGGGCGCGGCCACGGCTGTCGTAGGTGTGGGAACCGCCTGGCTGACATCGCTGTGCATCTTTCCGGGAAGAAAACTGCTGCAATGGTTGTTGGTGGCCCCTCTCGCCATGCCGATCTATATTATAACCTATATCTATATCGAATTACTCGATTATTCAGGGCCAGTTCAGTCTTCAATTCGATATTTGTTTGGCTTTAGCTCGATCCGCGACTACTGGTTTCCCGATTTTCGCAGCCTGCCGGGTGCAATACTCGTGATGACGCTGGTGCTCTATCCATATGTCTATTTGACCACACGGTTGGTCTTTTTAATGCAGGGAGCAGCGATCCTCGAAGCCGCCAGAACATTGGGCGCCAGCCGGGAAAGGGTATTTTTGCGAGTCGCGCTGCCCTTGGCCCGCCCTGCCATTGCCGTTGGTGTGACCGTTGCTTTGATGGAAGCCCTAAATGACATTGGTGCGGTTGAAATTCTTGGTGTCCAGACGCTGACCTTTTCGATCTATGATACCTGGCTCAACCGTGGCTCTCTGGCAGGTGCTGCCCAAATCGCCTGTTTCACTTTGTTAATCGTGGTAATCCTGATTGCCATCGAAAGGTTTTTTCGCCGCCATCAACAATATGTGGCAGGCAGACAACAAAGGCCACCGTCAAAATTTCCGCTTTCCGGCATCACGGCGCTGGCCGCCATGATAGCGTGCATTGTGCCAGTATTGCTCGGGTTTATCGTACCGGTTGTGGCATTGATCGACTTTTCTTCAAGACGCCTTGATCAGCTGTCCGATGCGGCCTTGTGGAGCGCCAGTGCAAACAGTTTGCTGGTAGCCTCGCTTACCGCCATTGTAACCGTCATTGCCGCGTTCTTTCTGGTTTATGCGGTTCGGCTGATGCCGCGCCGGTCGGTGCGCTTGACCGGCCGGCTGGCGTCGCTTGGTTATGCGGTGCCCGGAACGGTGATAGCGGTCGGTGTACTGGTGCCCCTTGCCGGTTTGGACAACTGGATTGACGGTGTCATGCGCGCCAGCTTTGGCATCTCGACCGGGTTGTTGTTATCAGGCTCGGTATTGATAATCATCTATGCGTGCAGCGTGCGCTTTCTGGCTCTTGCCCACGGTTCGCTTGAATCGGGATTGGGCAAAATATCGGTTCATCTTGACATGGCTTCACGGTCGCTCGGCCGAACCTCCTGGCAAACCATGAACCAAATTCATTTGCCATTATTAGCACGGGCCATGGCCACAGCGGCGCTGCTAGTGTTTGTCGATACCATGAAGGAATTATCGGCGACGATTTTATTGCGCCCGTTTGACTTCAACACGCTGGCCACACTGGTCTATGAACGCGCCTCGCTGGCCGTATTTGAGGACGCGGCAGTTGCGGCCTTGATCATCATCGCAATCGGCCTGGCGCCGGTTGTACTGTTGATGCGTATGAGTGAGCAGGCGACGGGCAGAAGATAAAAAAAAGTGCGGGTCAAAAACCCGCACCGGAAGGAATAGAAAGCTGTATGGTCAGGAATAACTTAGTCGCTGTAGTCCGGTTTCCAGGCCAGGAAACTCTGTAGTTGCTCATCCTACGAGAATTGTCCCGCGTTGGGCAAACAATGCGGTCAATCCGTTTACAAGTGCTTGCCGAATTATTGTCAAGTTTAACCAAACCCCCGTCTTTTTTATCACGGTAAATTTTGGTGATACTTTTGGGTAACCATGAGAATCGAGAAAAACTGCCATTCAATCATTCAACTCGGCCAAATTGCGGTAAATTTCCAATGCCTCGGGGTTTGCCAGCGCCTCCTGGTTGTTAACCTTTCTACCGTGGATGACATCTCGCACGGCCAGTTCAGTTATTTTTCCTGACTTGGTGCGTGGAATATCGTTGACGGCAATAATTTTGGCGGGCACATGGCGCGGTGAAGCACCAAACCGGATTTTATGTTTGATGGCGGTAACAAGTTCCGTGTCCAATTCAATGCCCTTGGCTAGGCGCACAAAAAGCACAATTCGGGTGTCATACTGCCAGCTCTGCCCAACGCAGATAGCTTCAACCACCTCGGGCATTTGTTCAACCTGGTTGTAGATTTCCGCAGTTCCGATACGAACGCCGCCGGGATTAAGCGTCGCATCCGAGCGACCGTGGATTATCATGCCACCATGTTCGGTCCATTCAGCGAAGTCGCCATGACACCAGACATTGTCGAACCGTTCAAAATATGCGGCAGAATATTTCTTGCCATCGTCATCATTCCAAAAACCAATCGGCATCGTTGGAAAGGCGCGGGTGCAAACAAGTTCACCCTTCTCCATCGGCACAGGCCGGCCATCATCATTCCATACTTGCATCGCCATCCCGAGCGCTGGCCCCTGGATTTCCCCCTTATAAACCGGTTTCCAGGGAATGCCGCCAACAAAACAGGCAACGATATCCGTACCCCCTGATACCGAAGCCAGATGGACGTCCTGCTTGATGGAGGAATAGACGAAATCGAAGTTTTCGGGGGCCAGCGGCGAACCCGTTGATGCAATCATACGCACTGTAGTGAGATTGTGGCTATTGATGGGAACGACGCCTTGATTACGCAAGGCGTCGATGAATTTGGCTGAGGTGCCGAAAAAATCGATGCCGATTTCATCGGCATAGTCAAACAATATATTGCCATCGGGATAAAACGGCGATCCGTCATAGAGCACCAACGATGCTTCGCTGGCAAGCGCTGTCACCAGCCAGTTCCACATCATCCATCCGCAAGTGGTGAAATAGAACACCTTTTCTCCAGCGGAAATATCACAGTGAAACTGGTGTTCCTTAAGGTGCTGGATGAGTGTTCCACCGGCGGAGTGGACAATGCATTTTGGTATGCCGGTGGTGCCAGAAGAAAACAACACATAAAGCGGATGATCGAATGGCAAAGGGGTAAATTCCAATTCGCCCGGTTCAAAATCAGCGATGAACAAACCCAGTGATTGGGTGTTGGGCGTCTTTTTAACCACCTCGTCCACATTGTCGAGATAGGGAATAATCACCGTTCGTTTGGCATCAAGAGCCGGGACAATCTGCTTCAGTTTTTCCGACACATCCACCGGCTTGCCGTTGTACCAATAGCCATCGCTGGCAAAAAACAGGGCTGGTTCGATTTGACCAAAACGGTCAAGCACACCCTTGACGCCAAAATCGGGCGAGCAAGACGACCATATGGCGCCTATCGAGCTTGCAGCCAGCATTGCCGCGACAGTTTCAGGAACATTGGGTAACATCGCCGCAATACGGTCTTTGGGCTTGATACCGAGCTTCAACAGGGCCTGCTGCAACCGGGACACCAACCGGTTCAATTCGTCGTAGCTTACCTGGCGTGAAACCTTGTCTTCCCCTTTGAAGTAAATGGCCGTGGCATCGCCGGTCCGGCGCAGCAGATTTTCAGCAAAATTCAGTTGTCCGTCGGGGAAAAACCGGGCACCCGGCATTTTGTCACCATCGAACAGAATTCTGTCGCCCTTTTGCCCTTTGATGGCGCAATAATCCCACACCGCATTCCAGAAGGCGGAACGGTCATCAATCGACCATTTGTAAAGGGCATCATAGCCTTGTGCGGTTGCTGGATAGTCAGCCTCAAGGGTAGCTGCAAACCGGGTCAGATTGCTCTTTTTCACCGTTGCAGGAGCCGGTGTCCACAATGGGTTTTGTGTGCTCATGATACCTCGGACAATAGTTGGCGGAAGTTTTGCTTCATTGCAGACCGCTGCGGGGCAAAAATTGATAGATATCATTAGGCAAATGTGGCGTTTGGGTCCAGTAATTTCAGCTGACAAGTGAGTTCAAGCGCTTCACCGCTCAAACAGCATCGCAAACCTTGCAACGACCACAGACTTGGTGTCAAAGAATGAACGATCCTGGTCGACGTTGATGTGAGAACCACGCTTGTGATATCAATAGAGAGTAAGACCAATGCCTTTGATGAAATGGAGCCCCAAGCGATGAGACGTTTGCTCGTAGCAATCGGCGTATTTATCGTTCTGGCGGGGGTTGCCGCTGTGGCAACGCCATGGCTGCTTTCGTCTGATATCGTAAAACGGGAAATTACCAGTCGCATTGAAGAATTAACGGGACTGAAAACAACGTTGAAGGGGGATCCGAAACTTTCGCTCATCCCTTTCCTGGGAATCAAGTTGAAGGATGTGGTGATTGCCAGTCCGCCGGGAATAGACCCGCTTTATAAAGATCAACCATTGGTGACAATGGAGGCGCTAAAGGGGCGCCTTAGATTCTTACCGGCCATATTCGGCCAGGCGGAACTGGCTGACTTTAAGATGATAAGGCCTTTGTTCAACATCACGGTGACCCGGCGGGGAAAGGCGAACTGGCGGTCAAAGCGGGGGGTGTTGGGCGATTTGCTGTCCGCAGGTTCGTCGCAGGAGGGGTCCAACGGTTATCAACCGGCCGAGCCAACCCGGTTAGGAGATTTTGAAATCATCAATGGCGTTGTGCGATATCAAAATGATCAATTAGGACGCACCGCCGAGATAACCAGTTTGAATATGTTGATCGCCTGGCCGGACACCGCCAATACGGTTTCCTATGCCGGCTCCATGGTTTGGTCCGGAGAGGTTGTCGAAGTCTCGGGCCGGGTTGATGAGCCGGTGAAGATGCTTACCGGAGGCAAGTCCGGTTTGACAATTGATTTGAAATCATCGCCCTTGTCGACCCACTTCGAAGGTGTTGCAGATTATCAACCGGAGCCACTATTTTCTGGCGATGTTGAGATTTCCTCAACATCGCTCAGGCAATTTCTTGCCTGGACCGGCTACAGCCTATCCCCCGGTTCAACGCCCGGTGAGCTGAAGTTGTCGTCCAGTATAATTGCAACTCCATCCTGGATAAAATTTCAAAACGCGACAATATCGCTGGACGGCAATACCGGCACCGGGTTTATTGACATGTCGGTTTCTGAAACCAATCGGATCAGTTTTGGTGGCACGCTGGCCTATAGCGATTTGAACCTTGATCCGTACATCCAGGCACTCGAGCCCGGTAAGGGAATTGATAAAAAAGAGCCTGAGATTGCCAAAATCGAATTGATAAATGAATTTGACTTTGATCTTCGGTTTTCTGCCGACACCGCGATCCTTGGTGATTTGGCTATGTCATCGATGGCGGCGACGGCCCAATTAAAAGATGGCAACATCATTGTTGATGTCGGCGAAGCATCAATATTCGGTGGAACCCTGCAGGCGCAGCTTCAGGCGAGGGAAGAAGAAGGGGCTCCTTCCGGTGAATTAAAGCTCAATTTGAACGACATTGAATTGGGAGATTTCAGTCGCTTTGTCTCTCCAGTAGGAATGACGCTTTTCGGCAAAGGCTCGGCATCGATCGCGTTGAGCTCTAGAGGTCGAAATATGTCACAGATAATGCAACGGCTGAACGGTGCAATGAGCCTGGAAGCAGCTGAGGGAAGGATTGAGGGAATTAATCTTGCGGCGATCGCCAGGGATGGCAGCAATACGATAATAATCGACGCCAGCAAGGTGTTGGCGAGTACCACCGAATTCAACGACCTGGCCATTGGTATGCATATAGCCAACGGTATTGCATTTTTTGAAGAAACCAATTTGCGGGGCGACCGCATTCATGCCAAATTGGGCGGTAAGGCCGATCTGTGGCGTCGAAGTCTCGCGATGAATGGACGCGTGGTACTGTTTAAATCCGCCGCCACCACCAGCGATGATAAGGAAAACATCATGCTGGACATTCCATTTTTTGTCGGCGGAACCGTGCGCTCGCCGTTATTTGCGCCTGATTTCCTGTCACCGCGCCGCACCATGCAATTAGAAAAAGAACCAGCGAAAAACACCAGCCCCCCTTCGCAAGGAATCCCGGACAAAGCGCTTAATTGATATACCTTGGTTCACATCAATTGAGGGCCACGGTTTTTGCTTCGGCTTTTTTACCACGTCCGCTCACCAGCGGCACCACCTTGTCGGTTTGCTGTTTGACTGCAAGGGTGAATAATTCGACTTTTTGACTTACACCCTGCAGGGTGTGCTCGCCAACCCCGGTCCATGTGTCGGGCACAGATGAAGCGACATCTTTGGTAACGAGGATGTCATTTCCGGTAATTTTTGTAAGCGCCTCGATGCGCGAAACTTCGTTGACCGTCGGACCGATAATCGAGAATGTCAGCCGCTCGGCCACGCCGATATTGCCGAACATCAAAGAGCCAACATTGAGCGCAACGCCAAATTTGATTGGTGCAAGCCCACCCGTAATACGTTCTCTTTCTATTTTCTTCTTGATCGAAACTGAGTTCTGCAGGGCGCGGGTGGCAGCGCAAATGGCCTGGTTCTTTTCCTCTTCATCATCAAACGGAAAGATTGCCAAAACGGCATCGCCGATGAAATCCAGCACTTCTCCGCCAGCCTCGATTACCGGACCGGCAGTGGCTTCAAAGTAGCTGTTTAGCAATTGCAAATAGTCTTCACCGGCCATGGTATCTGCCAGGGCCGTGGAACTGCGCAAGTCACTGTACCAGACCACAGCGTTGGTGATAGTGTGATCGTTGCGACGAATTTCCCCGCTCAACACCCGGTCACCGGCCCGCTTGCCGAGATAGGTCTCCACAATATTATGAGATATCCGCGTTTGCACAGCGGTTTTACAGGCAACCGCAAAGCGCCGCTGAATCTTTTGAAGTGCCTCGATTTCCTTGTCGGAGAATCCACCGGGACGGTCGGCCGACCAGGTGACCACAATCCCCCGTCCCACGGTTTTTTCCTTTGGCTTTCCCTTATAGAATTCGGTCGCTACTACAAGATAGTCCGTCATTCCCATGTCGAGCACATCTTGCAATACGGGAAAATCAATCAGCTTGTTTGGACCATCGAGGTTTCGGCGAAGCACAGAAATCTGATGATCAACCATGTGCTTCATCGGGCTTTGGAGCCATGAATCGTTCATTTCTTCCTGGTGCACAAATTGCTCAAACTCAGTGCCCTTGGAACGGTTCCACAATATCGTTTCGGCCTGAAACAGCGGATGCAGCGTTGGCCAGGTCAAACGGGCGCGGGCAAGCGGAATACCGATGGCATGCAGCCGGTGGCAAAGCCCCTCGAACATGCCAACAATATCGGGCTCGGAAAGCGCCTGATCCACCAACCATTCGTTGATTCCAGTTACCAGTGTGTTGTCACTCAAAATGAATATCCTCCGCTCATTCAGCCAAAATTGACGATGACGCGATTTTACAAGATGTTGGGTCCGCAGCCGCTATTTGCAAGGCTGGCGTTGATAATAATAAAGCATGATTACTTTAAATTGATCATGGCTCATCAGGAGCGCACAGCGACCGGCGCCTTTGCGCCGCCCCAGTGGAGGCCCGGGCAACGCCCGCCGTGAGCGAAGAGAGTACTGATCGAATCATTTCGAAGGTGTCCAGCTATATGACAGCTGTTTTTGACGTCCGGTCTTTCGCAGCGCTACTGTTGCCAATGCGGCCGATGCTCGCAACGTCAGTCGTTGAGCGAGCATGGCCATGGGGATGGTGTCACCAGACCATTTGGCAACTTGGTATTAGCATCGCCGCATGCCAGTTCAATCTGCCCTTGATCAAGATTTATTACTTCCGTGAGGTCAACACCTGACAGCTCGGTGCGGTAAAGCCAGGCACTTTTGAAGTCTGCGCCCTTCAAGAGCGCGCCCTTTAAGTCGGCTCTTGAAATATTGGAGAATTGAAAAGACGCATTGGTCAGATCGGTCTTGACAAAACTGGAGCGTCCCAGTTCGGCCTTCGACAGGATTGCGTTGACCAGAATCGAACCGGAAAAGTCGGCGCGGAACAAGGCGGCCTTGGAAAAATCAGTGCCGATCAGCCCGGAGCCAGCAAACTTGGTGCGCGTTCCTTCGGCTTTTGAAAGATTAGCGCCGGAAAGATCTGAACTACTGAAATTGGTGCGCGTCACCATCGCCTTGGACAGATTGGCTTGCTTCAGTCTCGAGTTGCGCACATCTGACCCGGAAAGGTCTGAGGAGACCAAAATGGCATCGCTGAGATCATAGCTACTGAGAATGACGTTGCGTTTGCGACACTTTGTCCAGTCGACGCCAGGCGCCGGATAGTCGTTGCAGTGCGCGAAGGCCTGTGTTGGAAACACCAATACCACAACCACCAGGCAAAACTGGCGCAAAAATCCGGCAAAAAATGCCCATGTTCCGCTACGGCTCATAATTACCTCCAGCATTGTCGGCTTTTCAACATTAGCGTTCAAATATCATCATGCAAGTAAATCTAATTTGCTTGCTTGTGAGTTAATCCAAGGGAAGTTAATATTGAAATCCGGCAAAAAAACGGGGAACAATCGCTCCCCGAATTCACATCATCATGTTTTGACGATTATTTGATCATGTCGGTAATTTTCGAGGTCCAGGCTCCTTCTGGCTTTTTGGTGATCACCGGATCAGATCCACCCTTCATCAGGGTATCGACCGTACGTTCGGCAGCTGCCACGTCAAGTGAACCATCAGAACCTGCGGTGAGCTTGTTGATTTCACCCATCATGCGTTTTTGATGCGCTTCGGTCTGTGCGCCGGTGGCATCATTTTCAAGCACGATTTCGGCAGCCGCGTCCGAATTGTCGCGCGCCCAGGCCCAGCCTTTCATCGAGGCTTTGACAAAGCGTGCAAGCTTGTCGACCATCGCGGCATCCTCGAGGCTACTCTCCAGCACATAGATGCCATCTTCAAGCGTCGACACACCTTCATCTTCATACTTGAAGGTGATCAGCTGATCGGCGGAAAGGCCGGCATCAATAATTTGCCAATACTCATTGTAGGTCATGGTGGAAATGCAATCAGCTTGCTTCTGCAGCAGTGGATCGACGTTGAAGCCCTGTTTCAGCACGGTGACGCCGCCGGCGCTGCCATCGGTCTTGATGCCGAGCTGGCTCATCCATGACAAAAACGGATATTCATTGCCGAAGAACCACACACCAAGCGTTTTATCTTTGAAATCCGCAGGTGAGGTAATGCCGGTTTCCTTGCGGCAAGTCAGCATCATGCCAGAACGTTTGAACGGCTGGGCAATGTTGACCAATGGTACGCCCTTTTCGCGGGTGGCCAGCGCCGAAGGCATCCAGTCGAGCACCACATCGGCACCACCGCCGGCGATCACCTGTGGCGGCGCAATATCCGGGCCGCCGGGTTTAATTTCAACATCAAGATCAACCTCGTCGTAAAAACCCTTGTCCTTGGCGACGTAATAGCCGGCGAACTGGGCCTGGGTTACCCATTTAAGTTGCAGGGTAAGCTTGTCTTTGGCAAGCGCTGTACCCGCCATTAACGACATCGCAAGACCCATGGTCAGTGCAATAGTTTTCTTCATTCTATTCTCCCTTTTCAAATTGGTGGGCCACTGGGCACCACCATTGGTTTTGGCCCTATCGGTATGATGGATGCCAGAATGTTAGTCTTCTTTCTATCAGGCTGACAAGCCCGTAAAACAATGAGCCGGCAAGCGCCGCCATTGCAATTTCTGCCCAAACCATGTCGACATTCATACGGCCGACTTCGGTTGATATGCGAAATCCCATGCCGACAATAGGTGTGCCGAAAAACTCCGCCACGATGGCGCCGATCAGTGCCAGCGTGGAATTGATTTTCAAGGCATTGAATATAAACGGCATCGCCGCCGGCAGGCGCAACTTGAACAAGGTCTGCCAGTAATTGGCCGCATAGGTGCGCATTAAATCGCGCTCCATGTTGCCGGTTGTCGCAAGACCCGCGACAGTGTTCACCAGCATTGGAAAGAATGTCATGATGATGACAACAGCCGCCTTCGACTGCCAGTCAAAGCCAAACCACATCACCATGATCGGCGCGGTGCCGACAATCGGCAGGGCGGCGACGAGATTGCCAACCGGCAACAGGCCCTGGCGAAGAAAAGGTGAACGGTCAACCAGAATGGCGATAATGAAGCCGGTGCCACATCCGGCCACATAGCCGAACAGCACCGCCTTAAGAAAGGTCTGCTGAAAATCAGCCCACAACGTCGGCAACGATGAGGCAATGCGCGCAGCGATCTGGCTGGGTGGAGGCAAAAGCACCGAGGGAACGCCAAGCCCGCGGGTTAATACTTCCCACAGGAACATCAGCGTGAGACCGAAAATGAGCGGAATAAGTAGATTAACCGGCCAGCTGACGGCTTTCAGCCTGAAACGGGCATTAGCCAGGCGGTTGATCATGAACCAGGCAAGCAGCCAAACGGCGATCATGCCGATCCAGCCCGGCCACGCCATGCCTTCTTGCTTTAGATGGGCGAAGACAAACACGGAGAGCGGCCAGATCAGCAGGGCGGCCAGTGCGGCCGGTATCAGTTTGGTGCGGATCGTCACTGCGTCATCCCCATGCGTTTGAGAACGATGCGGTCGATCACCCCGATCAGCCAGACTAGTGCCGCTGCCAAGAATGCCGCGACAAAGAGCGCCGACCAGATCTGGATGGTCTGGCCGTAATAGGAGCCGGCCAACAACCGGGCGCCAAGCCCGGCGATCGCACCGGTTGGCAGTTCGCCGACAATGGCGCCAACCAGAGAAGCGGCAATCGCCACTTTGAGCGAAGTGAAAAGAAACGGCGCGGAAGACGGCCAGCGCAATTTCCAGAAAACCTGCGCACGGCTGGCATTATAGGTGCGCATTAGATCAAGATGCATCACATCGGGCGAGCGCAGACCCTTGACCATGCCGACGGCAACCGGGAAAAACGACAGATACATCGAGATAATTGCCTTGGGCAGCAGGCCTGAAATGCCGACGGCGTTCAGTACCACAATGATCATCGGTGCAATAGCCAAAATAGGAATGGTCTGGCTGGTAATGATCCACGGCATCAGGCTCTTGTCCATCGTGGCCGAATGGACAATTCCAACCGCCAAAAGGACGCCCAGCATGGTGCCAAGAACAAATCCCAAAAGGGTGGAGGAAAGGGTTATCCAGGCGTGATAGACGAGGCTGCGCTTGGAAGTGATTTTCTTTCCGACCGTGGTCTTCCAGATTTCGGCAACCACCTGATGCGGCGCCGGCAACACCGGGCGCTTCTGCGCCATGGTGTTGGGCAGGATTTGGCTGAATGAAATTTCCTTGCCGGCGCGTTCTGCCTGATCGCGTTCAAATGGCGCGTTGAGAATGACCACACAAATATACCAGATCGCAACAATCATTGCGGTTACAACGAGAACGGGAAACGTGCTGCTTCGGAAGAAATTCATGCAACTTTTCCTGTGGGAATCAAGCGACAGAAGACCTCATCCAGTCCGTCATCGCTGTTTCCAAAATCGGCCCTGATCTCACCATATTGTTCTATGGCAACCATGTTCAGGTTTCCAAATGGATGATTTCGGTGGACATCATCAAGGATGGCATCCCGAACCACCAGTTCTAAACTATTCGTCATAGCTGTGTCCCTGGCGCAGCCCTTCGCGCACCTGATGGGCTATGTCTAGAAACGCCGGAGTTTCGCGGATTTCCAGTGGCCGCTCATCACCAAGATTACTGTCGATAATCTCGTGGATGCGCCCCGGCCTTGGGCTCATCACCACGATCTTGGTCGACAAAAACACCGCCTCGGGAATTGAGTGGGTGACAAACACCACCGTCTTTTTGGTCTTGGCCCAAAGCAGCAATAATTGCTCGTTAAGATGGTCGCGAACTATCTCGTCAAGCGCGCCGAAGGGTTCATCCATCAAAAGCATGTCGGGTTCAACAGCTAATGCCCTTGCAATCGAGGCGCGTTGCTGCATACCGCCGGAAAGTTGCCAGGGAAATTTCTTCCCGAAACCGGCCAGATTGACCAGTTCCAGATTGCGGTCAATGCGTTCCTTTTGTTCCTGCTTTGAAAGCCCCATCACTTCCAGTGGCAAGGCGACATTGCGCTCAATGGTCCGCCACGGATAAAGCCCTGCTGCCTGAAAGACATAACCATAGGCCCGATTAAGACGCGCCTGGCGCGGTGTGCCGCCTTCGACCGTAATATTCCCGCCGGTTGGTTGTTCAAGATCGGCAATGACCCGTAAAAGCGTGGTCTTGCCACAGCCGGAGGGGCCGATGAAGGAGACAAATTCGCCTTGTTTGATATCAAGATTGATATCGGAAAGCGCATGCACCGGACCGTCATTGGTCTCAAACGTCAGCGAAAGATTTTGAGTGGAAATGATCGAAGTGGTCATCTCGACTTATACACCACTCGCCGGAATACCAGTCCGTTGCACTTTGCGTGGGGCGGTGACTTCCTTCCAGGTGGAAAGGGCGGTGTTGACCGCCTGGAACGGTTCGCGGGCAACGAATTCGCCATGGCCCTCACGGGTTTTAACCTCGCCTTCCTCAATCGCCAGTTCGCCGCGGGTCAGGGTAAAGCGCGGCAGGCCTTTGACGTGCTTGCCCTCAAACACATTGTAATCAATGGCCGACTGCTGGCTTGCAGCCGTAATGGTCTTTTCGCGCGTCGGATCCCAGACGACGATATCGGCATCGGCTCCCGGCACGATGGCGCCCTTTTTGGGATAGATATTGAGGATCTTGGCAATATTGGTCGAGGTGACGGCGACGAATTCATTCATTGTCAGCCGACCGGTTGAAACCCCATAGGTCCACAACAACGGCATACGGTCTTCAAGCCCGCCGGTGCCGTTGGGAATTTTAGTGAAATCGCCGACACCGTTGCGTTTTTGCTCGGTGGTGAAGGCGCAGTGGTCGGTCGCCACCACCTGCAGCGAACCGGCTGAAAGCCCGGCCCAGAGCGAATCCTGATGCTGTTTGTTGCGGAACGGCGGCGACATCACCCGGCGGGCCGAATGGTCCCAGTCGGCATTGGCATATTCGCTTGCATCCAGGGTCAAATGCTGGATCAGCGGTTCGCCATAGACCCGCTTGCCGTTTTGCCGGGCGCGGCGGATCGCCTCGTGCGATTCTTCACAAGAGGTATGAACCACATAAAGCGGCACACCGGCCATATCGGCAATCATGATCGCCCGGTTGGTTGCTTCACCTTCGACCTGCGGCGGACGGGAATAGGCGTGCGCTTCAGGCCCGTCATTGCCTTCCGCCAAAAGCTTCGCTTGAAGCTGCGCCACCACGTCGCCGTTTTCCGCATGCACCAGCGGTAATGCGCCAAGTTCGGCACAACGCTGGAACGAGGAATACATCTCGTCATCATCGACCATCAGCGCGCCCTTGTAGGCCATGAAATGTTTAAACGTGTTGATGCCCCTTTGGCGCACCACCTGCTCCATTTCATTAAACACCTGCTCGCTCCACCAGGTGATCGCCATGTGGAAGGAATAGTCGCAATTGGCGCGGGTCGATTTGTTGTCCCACATCTGTAAGGCTTCGAGCAGCGACTGGCCGGGGGCAGGAAGGGCAAAATCTACCACCATGGTGGTGCCACCGGAAAGTGCCGCGCGGGTGCCCGATTCAAAGTCGTCGGTCGAATAGGTGCCCATGAACGGCATTTCCAGATGAGTGTGCGGGTCGATGCCACCGGGCATGATAAAACAACCGGTCGCATCCAGCACGTGGTCAGCACCGCCAAGATTCTCGCCGATGGCGTGAATTTTGTCATGCTTGACATGGACATCCGCCTTGTAGGTGCGGTCGGCCGTGACAATGGTACCGTTCTTGATCATTTTGCTCATGGAGTAAATCCTTCAACTGCATTTGAACCGCAGAACAGGTGCCCAACGGTTCGATTTATTTTTCGTGATTTTGAGAAGTGTTACGAAGCAATTGGTTGAGAGTTTAGCTCGCTTTCCGAGGCTCAACTGTATCTCGCTTCCATTTATAATTATGTTTGTATGCGGATATGGGCCAGCGTTGTAAACCCGTCGAACAACAATAATTGCCTTGCTTTTGCATTGATCAACAAAATTACCGACATCAACAAGAATGGATTGACCAGATCGAACGCACATAGATTTTGAATCAGGTTTCTTTGCTGTGGAATTATTGCCAGGACTTTTTTTCTGGATAAGCTGATTGTTCAGCCGGGAAATTTTGTTAAGCAGTTCAACATTTTCGGCTTGGATTGCAGTTCGAGCATTTTCATGTTTCTTGATACTTTTCCTTATTGCTTCGTTGTCGCGTACAAAGCCGTCACGTTCCTGTTTCCACTGCTCCAAATGATGTTCAAGTTTGGATATGGCCGCATATTTTTCCTTCTTGGTTTCGTTTAACTGATGATCCATTTCCATTTGTTCTGATATGAATCGAGTTCGCTGCATGGATAGCTTACGGGAGTTTTGTTTTTTCAAAGTACTCAACTCTGCACGAGCAATTTGCTCTGCATCACGTGCTTGCTGAAGCTCGACTCGAATTTCTTCGAGCCGTTGACTAATTATGGTCCTATCTGAAATCTCTTGGCGTCCCTTTTTCAAGCCTGCCTCATAAGCATCAGTTCCCTTTTTGGCGCTTTTTTTCACTTCAGCAAGAATTCCGTCAGCATATGCTGTTACTTGCACATTCTTGATGTAACCATCCCATTTGTCTTCGGCATAGGCGATAATACCAACAACAGTCCCTAGCGCCGCCAGAACGGCGCCTGCTCGGACAATTAACGTCACCCGACAATCTCCGCTGTTTCCACCACCGCGTGAAACAGCACATCGGCGCCGGCGGTGGCCCATTCCTTCGAAATATCCTCCGCCTCGTTGTGCGACAGGCCGTCGACGCACGGACACATGACCATCGCCGTCGGTGCCACATGACTTACCCAGCAAGCGTCATGGCCAGCACCGGAAATGATGTTACGGTGGCTATAGCCAAGCCGGTCGGCAGCATTGCGCACTGCGGCGACGCAATTGTCGTCAAATTTGACCGGATCAAAGCCGCCGACCTTTTCGATTTCCAGCCCCAGGCCCATATCCGCGCAAATTTCTTTTGCCGCAACCGCAAGGCGCTGCTCCATGTCTTCGATCACCGCCAGTTCAGGTGAACGTAAATCAACGGTGAATACCACCTTGCCCGGAATGACATTGCGCGAATTCGGATAGATATCGATATGACCGGCAGCGCCAACGGCATTTGGTTTGTGCGACCAGGCGATCTCGTCGACCTTTTCCAGGATACGCGCCATGCCAAGACCGGCATTCTTGCGCATCGGCATCGGCGTCGAGCCAGTGTGGCTGTCCTTGCCGGTTATGGTAAGTTGTGTCCATGAAAGGCCCTGGCCGTGAGTAACCACCCCTATTTCCTTGCCCTCAGCCTCCAAAATCGGCCCTTGCTCAATATGCAACTCGAAAAAAGCGTGCATCTTGCGGCTGCCAACCTCTTCCTCGCCGCGCCAGCCGATGCGCTTTAATTCATCACCAAATTTCTTGCCCTCGGCATCCTGGTGGTTATAAATCTCCTCCTGATCAAGCACACCAGCGAATACGCCGGATGCCATCATGGCAGGGGCATATCGCGTGCCCTCCTCGTTGGTCCAGTTGGTAACAACAATGGGATGCTTGGTCTTGATGTCGAGATCGTTCAGCGTGCGGATTATCTCCAGCCCGCCAAGCACGCCCAGAACACCATCATATTTGCCGCCGGTCGGTTGGGTGTCGAGATGGGAACCGACATATACCGGCAAGGCACTGGGGTCTTCGCCTTCACGGCGGGCAAACATTGTCCCCATCTGATCAAGGCCCATGGTCAGACCTTCCGCCTCGCACCATTTCTGGAACAGCGACCGACCCTCGCCATCCTCATCGGTGACAGTCTGGCGGTTGTTGCCACCGGCCACGCCGGGGCCGATCTTGGCCATTTCCATCAGCATGTCCCAAAGGCGGTCACCATTGACCTTGTGATTGCTTTTTAGCGCCATGTGATGGCCTCCCTAGTTCAGGTTTTTCAATATCCCGAATAACGTGTCAAAGATAAAGTCGATCTCGCTCTTGTCGATAATCAACGGTGGCGAAAGGGCGATGATATCGCCGGTGGTGCGGATCAGCAGCCCCTTGGCAGTGACCCATCTGAAAGGCCGGCGCATAGTCCAACTCTTCAGCCTGCTGGGCGATCGCCCTGACAATTCTTGGCCGCCGGTGGCCGGCATTGACACACCACAACCCGGGCGTCTGCTTGAATTGCCGGTTCGCCGTAATCGGCATCCAGAAACTTTCAAGCGAGTTGGGCTTCGCCACTGGTTGGTTTGACATGCCGGTCACTCCCTCGGTTTGCCAAAACACATGTGGATCAGGCCGTGCCTGTAACCCGGCAGGGCCTGGCCATGTTCAATCGGCATTTTGAGAATAACATTCTTGACCATATGGTCAAGAAATTTCTTTTGTACTATACTCAGACATTCAACTGGGATTTTGCCATGGGTCACGCCAAAAAAACGCCAACACTTGTTGAACGCAAATCCGTGTCGGACCTTGCGGTGCCCAAGGCCGGCATTCGCCGGGAGAATGAAAGAGCAATCCAGGCGGCGGCGGAAAAGGTTTTTGCCGAATTCGGCTTTCGCGGCGCCACCACCCAGATGATTGCCGACCGGGCCGGTATTCCCAAGGCCAATCTGCACTATTATTTTCCGACCAAGCTGGCGCTCTACCGCAAAATTGTCGAGGAGATATTCTCGATATGGCTGGAGGCGGCAGATTCATTTGATGGCAACAGCGACCCGGTCAAGGCGCTGTCGCGCTATATTGACAAGAAGATGGAAATATCGCGCTCTCACCCCCATGGCTCCAAAATCTGGGCCAATGAGATCATGCATGGGGCGCCAATTATCCAGGATTTTCTGGAAACCACCTTGCAGGAATGGACAGAATCGCGAATTGCCATTATCCAGCAATGGATAGATCGCGGACTGATTGATTCGATCGATCCGCGTCATCTGCTTTATATGATCTGGGCGACAACTCAGCACTATGCTGACTTCGCTCACCAGATCAACACTTTGAACGGGGGCAGGCGATTTAGCGACGCGCAATGGGAAAATGCCTGCGGTGATGTTAAAAACATTATTCTCGGCGGAATTGGTGCCGCGAAAAAAGGCCGTCAATGACAATTGCTGACAATCCAATGCCACCCAAGAGGACCCGCATTCAGGAGGAGAACCGACAGCGTATATTGGAGGCCGCGCTGGAGACCTTCTCGGCCTTTGGTTTTCGCGGTGCTACCATCGACCAGATTGCCCAACAAGCGGACATGTCGAAACCGAATATTCTCTATTATTTCAAGAGCAAAGAAGAAGTGCACCGGGTGCTTTTGGATCAACTTCTTGATACCTGGCTCGACCCATTGCGCGATATCAATCCAGATGGCGACCCGCTTGCTGAGATTTTGCAATATATCGATGATAAATTGGTAATGGCGCGAAAACATCCGCGTGAAAGCCGGTTGTTCGCCAATGAAATATTGCAAGGTGCACCGCGTATCAATGATATGCTCAAGGGCGAGTTGAAGACTCTCGTCGACGAAAAAGCCGCGACTATTGCGAACTGGATCAAGGCTGGACGTCTGGCCGAGTGTGATCCTTACCACTTGATCTTCTCGATTTGGGCGACGACTCAGCATTACGCTGATTTCGAAGTTCAGATCAGGGCTGTATTAGGCAATAATCGGAAGGAAGGCACCTTCGACGATGCTGCCCATTTTCTTGCCAGCCTTTTTGGCAACGGCTTGAGGCCGGATAAAGGATGACAAGATTAAAGGTCTGGCGCCAGCGCCATAATGATCAACCCAAACACGGTTACCAGCGCGCCGGCGGCGATGGATATTGATACCCAGCCATGCCCCAACAGACCCTCGATAATGATAATCACCGTGGGCGTGAGATAAGCATAACCGAATACCTTTGATGCCGGCAGGCGCATCGATGCGAATTGCACCAGATAAAAGGTGCCGGCGGTGGTGAATATTGCCAGATAGCCGACAGCGACCCAGACAATTGGCGGCAATCCCGTCCAGTTGGTTTCCATGACGTCACCAAAGCCATAAAGCGTTATCCACACGGTGCTGGCCACAAGGGTCCAGAAGGTGAAGACCAGCACGCTTTCCCCCCGGTTGAGCCGCTTGACCAGCGGCGCATAGATGGCGTGGAGCACGCAACCGGCAAAAAAGATCGTCTCGCCCTTACCGATATCAAATCCCCTCAGCGCTTCGACATCGCCGCGAAAGATCACCCAGACCGCGCCCATGCCGGCAACAACCAGGCTGGCCAGCACAATAGGGCGGGTGGTTTGGCCCAGTACCAGTAAGCCGAAACCGGCACTCATCAACGGTATCAGCGTGAACACCGCGCCGGTGGATACCGGGCTGGCATAGTTCAGCGCGATAAACATGAAGATGAAATAGCCGCCCATCAACAGACCAAGCAGAACAAACCGCCAGGCCGATTTCGGTAACGCCAGTCCGCCGCCCGAGATCGTGATCATGGCCCCCAAAACGACGGTGGCAAAGACAAACCGTACGGTATTGATGGCACCGGAGGCAATGTGCGGCACCGCCATTGCACCGAGCGAAAACGAGCCGGCAATCAGTGTCGCAAACAAGATCATCGCCAGATGACCAAAGAGCTTTTCCCGGCCGGTCGCCAGATTATTGGTGGGAACAGCCGTGGCAGCTGGAATTTTTTGGTCGCTGGAGTTGGACATGATCGCAATCTGAACGGGAGTGTGCAAAAGCGGTAATGTACAGTCATCAAGGGATAAATCGAGCGATTTTTTTCCCCGCGCTAGCGTCGCTGACTGAAACGATCTTGGATCGCTTAGCGATAGAATATCACCATATGCCGGCCGTGCGCAGGCCTTCAATGTAGCGCTGCAATACGGCCGGATATGGTCAAAATCACCCGATGTGTCGTTGTGAAATCTTAAAAGGGATTACCCTGCCGGCGATTTCACGCCTAAAGCCAGACGATTTTGGCTCATATAGCTGGACACCTTCAAAATGATTCGATCAGTATTCTCTTCGCTCACGGCGGGCTCTGCCCGGGCCTCCGCGGGGGCGGCGCAAAGGCGCCGGTCGCTGTGCGCTCCTGATGAGCCATGATCACTTTAAAGTGATCATGCTATTCCACATTCCAAATCCTGATACTCGACAGACCCTAAAGTGTCTGGAAAAATTCATGCAAAAAACCGACTCAACAAAATAGGGCGTATACTCCATATTATCGATCATGCTGCGCATGCAAGACGCATCCTTGATCAATCAGATCTGCTGAAGCAGGCATCGATCAATGTTCAATTGGGAGGAAATCTATGAACAAGATTGTTAATATTCTGGCTGCGTCCGCCCTCGGTTTCGCGTTGATGGCAACCTCGGCTGTGTCTGAAGATTTGAAAATGCTAACCGCTTGGGGTGCAAACTATTCCGGCACGGCCAACATGGCCTATGGCTACGACAAGCTGGTTGCAGAAATCACCGGCGGTAAGGTGAACATAAAACCGAGCGGACCGGAGGTTGTGCCAACCGGCAAGCAGTTGCAACCCGTCTCTTCCGGTGTGTTTGATCTGATCTACACCCACGGGCTTTACCATACCGGCACCACCGGTGTTGGAGCCGCCGTCGACGCTGTTGACGGCGATATTGAAAAACGGCGGACATCTGGCGTCTAGGAGTGGGTCGATAAACACTATCAGGAAACCCAAAATCTAAAAGTTCTGTCGATACCGACTGCAACTACCGGATTCCGGTTTTTCCTGAAAGCACCAATGGATACAGGGAATAAATTGAATGGCATGAAAATCCGCGCCCTTCCCTCCTATCGAAAAACTTGTCGGTTCACTTGGCGGCACGGCAGTGGTCATACCATTCGGGGAACTTTACTCGGCTGCGGAAAAAGGCGTGATAGACGGCCTTGCTTGGCCTGGCAGTCCTGTTCGCGCTTTTTCTTTCCGGCGCGCCGATCTTTCTGGCATTTTTGGTAGCCATCATTGTTGGTGTTTACTCTATTATCGGCCCTGCCGGATTTCCGATGTTTGCCAACAGCATTCTCGATACGGTGTCGATCACCTCACCGGCTTCCATCCCGCTTTTTATCCTTATGGGCGAGTTGTTGTTTCGATCGGGCAAAATGGATGTGCTGTTTGATTCCATCGCCAAGCTTGTGGGCCGGGTGCGCGGTCGTCAATATGTTCTCGTGGCTGTATTATCCGCCGTCTTTGGCGCGCTTTCGGGTGTTGCTATGGCGGTTGCGGCAATGCTGGGCCGAGCCATTATGCCGGGCATGGAAGCCGCGGTTACGATCGTGATATTGCCGCCGGATTGATTGTCGGTGGCGCCAGTCTTGCACCAATCATCCCACCAAGCCTGCTAGCAATAATCGTTGGCTCGATCGCTGATGTATCGATAGCCAAACTGCTGGTGGCGGGGGTTGTTCCGGGTCTGTTTCTGGGTGGCATATTTCTTATCTATGTCTTTGTCCGTATCGCTATGAAGCCTGGCCTGGCACCGGCGAGCGTGGCGGGCGAGCGCGCCGATGTCACCATTGGCGAACAGATCTTGGCGCTGGTTCGCACCTTGCCCTTCGTCATCGTGATTTTCTCGGTAATGGGATTTATCATGCTGGGCATCGCCACACCGTCGGAATCGGCTGCAACCGGTGTGGTTGGCGCGCTGGTGACCGTGGCCATTTATCGTAATCTTAGCATCAAAATGATTTGGCAATCGACCATGGCGTCGATTACAGTGTTGGCGATGATCCTTGCGATCATGGCAATGTCAAAGATGTTTACCCAATTGCTGGCCTTCACCGGCGCGACAAGCGAACTGGTTCAACTGGTGGCAAACCTTGGCTACGGGCCAACCGTCATGTTGTTAATCATGCTGGCGGTACCGTTTCTATTGTGCATGTTCATCGACACGATCGCTGTTATCTTGTTGACAATTCCCATTTATCAGCCCGTGGTCAACAGTCTGGAGTTCGATCCGGTGTGGTTCTGGCCGTTGTTCTTGATCAATATCACACTGGGTGCGATCACGCCGCCGTTTGGATACACATTATTTGCCTTCAAAGCCGTTGCACCCAATATGAGTATCAGTGATGTCTATAAGTCGACCTGGCCCTTTGTTATTCTTTTCCTCATCAGCATTATCGGCATCATTATCTTCCCGCAAATCGCCACCTGGCTGCCAAGTCTGGTCGGTTAGGCTAAAATCGCTGTCGGGTTGCGCCCCACGAAAGATGCTGCAGCGCGCGCCTTGTCCACGTTGGCATAAAGCGTTGTTCGCTGGCGTGATGGCCTTGCCAGAGTAGCCAACAGATTTTCCATCGCCTGCGGCGTCATCTCCTGTCCGTGGGTGGAACCTGCTGCCCGCGTGATGCTTTCATCCATCAAGGTGCCTCCGATATCATTTGCCCCTGCCCTAAGGCAAGCAGCAACGCCGTCCACACCAAGCTTGACCCACGAGGCCTGGATATTGGTAATATGCGGATGAAGCACCAATCGTGAAACGGCGTGGATCAAGATGGTTTCGCGCCAGGTGGGTCCCTTGCGTGACATACCCTTGAGGAAAATTGGCGCTTCCATGTGAACAAATGGCAGGGGCACGAGTTCTGTGAAGCCGCCAGTCTTTAGCTGTTGTTGGCGCAGGCGCAATAGGTGCCGCGCCCAATTGAGCGGCTTGTCGATATGACCGAACATTATCGTTGCCGTTGTCTTCAAGCCCATCCGATGGGCAGTGTCGATAACCTGCAGCCATTGTTTCGTGCTGATCTTGTCCGGGCACAGCGAAGAGCGCACTTCATCGTCGAGAATTTCAGCTGCAGTGCCCGGTAAACTGCCAAGACCGGCATCAATCAGCAATTCCAGAAATCCGGCGATTTCCATGCCAAGTGTCTGCGCACCCTGACTGATTTCCAGGGGTGAGAAAGCGTGGATATGCATTTGTGGCAATGCTGATTTGATGGCAGCCACAATGTCAAGATAGGTCTGTCCGGTGTAATCTGGATGAATGCCACCTTGCAGACATACCTCGACCGCGCCACGGTCCCAGGCACTTTGGGCCCGGGCGACAATCTCTTCAAGATCAAGATTATAGGGTTTGCCGCGCAAACCCGCCTGTGTCTTGCCCTTTGAAAAAGCACAAAAACGGCATTTGAAATAGCAGATGTTGGTGTAATTAATATTGCGGGTAACGACGTAGCTAACGGTATCACCGTTTACCTTGCGGCGCAGGTGATCTGCCGCACTGGTGATCTGTGTTACTTCGCCGTCACGGGCAGCAAGAAGCCGGACGACATCGTTGGCGCTTAATTCATCGCCGTCGCAAGCCCGGCTGATAATTTGAGCAAAACTGCCATCGCGTGTAAAGCCCGGCGTTGCGGTCAATGGAGGCAGCGCATGTTGCGTTTCCCCTGGTGCCCAATCATCGCTACGGGCAAACCCGGCAGCATCAACCGCTTTCAATACGGACGGGCGCATTGTGGGCGCCAACCATGTCGCTGAATCTTGTGCAAATGGTGGATGTATCGCCAGGCGTTCAACCAGCAGCTTGCCGCCGCCGGCGGTTTGTCTGGCAAGATCGTCAAGCTGCGGCCATCGGGCTTCAGGGTTGACGTGATCGGGCGTAATAGGTGACACACCACCCCAATCATTCAAACCTGAAGCGATCAGTTCTAAAATGCCATTCAAAGACAGGTTCGGTGGCGCCTGAATGGTCATCTTCGGGCCAAAGATCACCCGGGCTACTGCGATGGTCCACTGCAGTTCGGCAAGCGGGGGCTCCGGCGCATTGTGCATTATCGTCCCCGGTTTGGCACGAAAATTCTGAATGATGATCTCCTGGATGTGACCGTAAGTCTCGTGCAGGACTCGCAGCGCCAACAGGCTTTCGATACGCTCGTGCCGGGTTTCACCAATGCCGATCAGAATGCCACTGGTGAACGGAACTTTTTGGCGGCCGGCCTCAGCGATGGTTACCAGGCGCAATTCAGGCTCCTTGTCAGGTGAACCAAAATGACAGCTCCCCTTGCCATCAACCTTTTCGACGTGCTTTCCACCATCAGACCCATGGAAACGGAAACCTCGTGTAACGCAGAAATTTCACCGGCGGTCATGATGCCGGGGTTGAGATGCGGCATTAATCCGGTTTCTTCAAACACCAGCTGGGCCATTGCGCGCAGATATTCAATCGTCGCTTCATAGCCGTTTTCTTGCAGCCATTGGCGAGCACTGTTGTAGCGAAGTTCCGGCTTGTCCCCCAAGGTAAACAGTGCCTCCTTGCATCCGGCCTTGTGGCCGGCACGGGCAATATCAAGCACCTGTTCTGGCGTTAGATAGGCGGCCTCAAGATTTTTTGACGTCTTGGCGAAAGTGCAATAGTGGCAAACATCGCGGCAAAGCTGGGTGAGCGGAATGAACACCTTGCGTGAATAGCCGATCAGACGACCATGACCCTGATCGCGCTGTTCAACGGCGCGTGCAATCAAGTTTTCAACTGGCTGATCAAGCAGATCAAGCGCCGCGTGGGCACTGATTGGAACATGCTGGATCATTACGCTGCCCCCCGGCCGGAGCCGCGCAACGACCCAAGTAAGGCGATCCGGCGAAGGAACGCGCCGGTTGCACCGCCAGGATTGTGGCTCATCAATTTAATCAAATTATCCGGCGTATCAATATGTTGTGCCATCAAGGGAGTGAACCGCCCCGGGTTTACCGGAGGCTCCAAAGATAGGATGACTTGGAGCTATGGAAAAGAACAAGAGATCGAAGAGATATTCACCTGAAGTGCGTGCGCGTGCCGTTCGGATGGTGTTGGAACATCAACAAAATTATGACAGTCAGTGGTCGGCGATTTCTGCAATTGCACCCAAAATTGGCTGCACGGCAGAAACGCTTCGCAAATGGCTTCGTCAGGAAGAGACGGACATTGGCTTGCGTGATGGCGTTACAAGCGATGAGCGCGAGCGCATCAAAGCGTTGGAACGCGAAGTCCGGGAATTGCGTCAGGCCAATGAAATTCTCAGGAAAGCGTCTCGCGTTGACCTTGTCACTCGAACCAATGGCGTTTTGGCGGTCAACTTTGCCCAGGCGGAGCGAGCCATGATTGTGGGCGCCCACTGAGAAGATGAAGATGTTTATCGATGATCATCGTGATGATCACGGGCCACTGTTATATTCTGGCCAATCTGCAAAGTGTTGCCGATCGCCCCTTCAACATATCATTCCCATGCAGCTATTGCCCGTGATCCCAGTCTGGCCAGTGATCGCGCCAAACGAGATGCAGAGTTGCGCCCTGAGGTCCAGCGTGTTTGGGATGACAATCATGAAGTCTACGGGGTACGTAAAGTCTGGCGACAGATGCAGCGAGAGGATTTTGATGTCGCGCGTTGTACTGTGGAGCGGTTGATGAAACAGCTTGGAATACAGGGCGTTATCAGAGGAAAAATCCTCAAGACAACCCACAGCAATCCTTCCGCCCCGTGTCCACGCGACCATGTGAACAGAAAATTCAACGCTCCTGCACCCAATATGCTGTGGGTGAGTGATTTTACCTTTGTGTCAACGTGGCAGGGATTTGCCTATGTCGCTTTCATCATCGATGTATTTGCCCGGCGGATTGTTGGCTGGCGGGTGTCACGCTCTGCCAAAACGGACTTCGTTCTGGATGCTCTGGAACAGGCTCTTTATGATCGACGGCCGGTTCAACAAGACGGGCTGATCCATCACAGTGACCGGGGCGTTCAGTATGTCTCGATCCGCTACACCGAGCGGTTGGCCGAGGCCGGGATTGAGCCATCCGTTGGCAGTGTCGGCGACTCATATGACAACGCCTTGGCCGAAACCATCAATGGACTTTACAAGGCCGAAGTCATTCATCGAAAGAGTTCATGGCGCAGCATTGATGATGTTGAAATGGCGACCCTCAAATGGGTTGACTGGTTCAACAACCGTCGCCTGCTGGAACCAATCGGAAATATTCCGCCCGCTGAAGCAGAGGAGCTGTACTATGCACAGATAAACCAGTTAGAATTAGTCGCATAAACAAACTAATCAGCCTCCGGTAAACCCGGGGCGGTTCAGCGTCTGGCCAAAGCCCTTGGAAACTCCGGTCATATGAGTCAATATCCACTTTTCTTGGTACAACTTGCAGTGATTGGGATATTCGGCAATGGAAGAAACCACACAACCTTCGCCATACACGCCACCAAAAATGCCGGAAATCAATCAGATTTCCAAAGATGATATCATCGCTTCGGTGAAGGCAGGCCTTGCTGATTTTCTTGCTGCCCCTTTGTTCGGCCTGTTTTTCGGCGGTATATATGTGCTTGGTGGCTTGATCATTGTCGCGTCACTGACCGCTTTGGAGATGGGCTGGATGATTATCCCGGTCGCCATCGGATTTCCACTGGTAGGACCATTTGTTGCCGTTGGACTATATGAAGTCAGCCGGCGACGAGCTTCGGGTAGACCGTTGAAATGGCAGGAAATTCTGCTGGTAGTGGTGCAGCAAAGAGAGCGGCAATTCGGCTGGATGGCTTTTGTGATTCTGTGTATATTCTGGATCTGGTTGTTTCAGGTGCGTATTCTTTTTGCGATTTTTCTGGGCTTCAAGTCTTTCACAAACATCTATTCCTTCATCGAAATCATCACAACGACCTCCGAAGGTCTTGGATTTTTGGCCGTCGGCTCTATCATCGGCGCGATCCTTGCCTATGTCTTATTTTCATCGACTATAATAGCCATTCCACTTTTGCTTGACCGTGATATCGATGTGGTTTCAGCCATCATCACCAGCTTTAAGACTGTGGCCAAAAATCGAATCGTATTGACTAGCTGGGGAGTGGTGATTGCGGTGCTTGCTTTTCTCGCCCTCTTGCCGGCGTTTTTGGGCATCATCGTGGTTTTGCCAATTCTCGGCCACACGACGTGGCATTTATATACGAGAGCGATTGTTCCGGTGGCTTGAGCCATCGCGTAAATCGCTTTCGCCGGTAATTGCGATAAGTACTTCAAATTAATTGCCGTTCAGCAGGAATTACGACCGATCAAACAACGACCCTTGGGTGGAATCACCTGGTTTTTTGTGTTGAGCGGTCTTCTTTTTTGGTGCTGCGCTCTTTGGCTTGCTACCATTGATAGTCGCGCCAATCTGGCCGTCGTGCATTTCTATTGCTACAGGCATGCCGGCGCCCATTGAAGCCACAGTGGTTAGCGGTTTTTTGCCGGCATCCCTGATTAGGGCAAAACCGCGATCCAGGACACTTTGATGCGACAGACTGCGCAGCATTCTCGCCAACTCGCCAAAGCGCGCTTGCAATTGTCCCTTATTGGCCAAAAACGCCCGCTCGGTTCGGCTTTCCAGTTCGCTAAAGCGGGTTTTTTCGTGGCCAATACGTGACAGCAGCAGGCGAGAATCCAGCCGCGCCCTGTGGACTTCCAACCGCGCACGCTTGGCCTGGCAAAGTGCCGCCAGTCCCCTGGCGCAATCGAGCGAAGTGCGCAACAATCGCTCTCGCTGCAATTGTAACATGGCGGTCACATTGCGCCGCGAAAGCCTGGACGCAACCCGCTCGAAATTATTGCGGGCTTGGCGCGCTCCAGCAGTCAGAGCCCGCGACAGCCGCCCGGCGGCCTCATCGAAACGGCGGCGGGGCAGCGCCAACAGCAGATCGGGAGCCGGCAGGGCGCGGACAAGGCCGCGCAGGGTGGACCGGTTTTGCCGGTAAAGGCGGACCTGCGCCCGGTTCAGCCGCATCGCCAGGTCGGCGAGTTGCGATTCCAGTTCTGCCTTGACCGGAACGGCTTTTTCCGCCGCAGCGGTTGGTGTCGGCGCCCGCCAGTCGGCGGCATGATCAACCAATGTCCAGTCGGTTTCATGGCCAACGGCCGAAATCAGCGGGATCATCGAACCGGCAGCGGCCCGCACCAGGCCCTCATCATTAAAGCCCCAAAGGTCTTCAAGACTGCCGCCACCACGTGCCACGATGATGACATCCGGTCTCGGCAGCGGCCCGTCCTCTGCCATCTCATTAAATCGGCGGACACCATTAGCGACCTCCGCCCCACTGGTCTCGCCCTGCACACGAACCGGCCAAACCAATACGCGCACCGAAAAACGATCAGCCAAGCGATGCAATATATCACGGATTACCGCGCCGGTTGGTGATGTGATCACTCCAATGGTTTGCGGCATAAAGGGCAGCAATTGCTTGCGATTTTCATCAAAAAGCCCTTCAGCCGCGAGCTTTTTGCGCCGCTCTTCCAGCAGCGCCATCAAGGCGCCGGCCCCGGCCGGTTCCAGATTGTCGATGACGATCTGGTATTTCGAACTTCCCGGATAGGTCGTCAGTTTGCCGGAAGCGATCATCTCAAGACCTTCTTCGGGCATGAATTTCAACCTTGCCGCCACCCCCCGCCAGATCACCGCCTCTAGCCGGGCTCTTTCGTCCTTGATGGAAAAATAGCAATGGCCTGATGAATGGGGACCGCGAAAACCGGATATCTCGCCGCGCACCCGCACATGGCCAAAGGTCTCCTCAACTGTGCGCTTCAGCTTTTGCGAAAGTTCGCTGACGGTCAGTTCCAGGGCGTTGGTTTTGAGTTCGCTCATTTGGTCAATTTACCGCACCGTTGGTCTGGGTGACGTAATTGCCCGTTGCCAGGGCACTATCTTGAAAAACCTTGATATCATTACCACTGCCAAGACTTTCACGCACATGGTTTGCCATGGCTTCCACAGCCTTGTTGGTCGCATTGCTGGAGCGGATCATGGCAATTTTTGCTGCCGGAATGGGCGGAAAGCCGTCTTTTTCAGTGAGAATTCGCATGCCCGGCTGGACTGCGGATTCCGGCAGCAAAGAAACGGCCAGACCGCTCAACACGGCCGATGCAAGCACCATCGAAGACCAGCTTGAATAGAGTAGCCGATGATGGCGCCCCATCTTGCCCAGCGCCGAAAGGCCCCATTGTCGCCACTGGCAGGTCTGTCTGCCAAAGGCCACCGGCAAGATCGGCTCTTCGTGGGCCACATGCCGGTCGGATGTAACCCAGTAAATCGGCTCCTTGCGCAATATCTCCGAACCCGCCATTCGCGCATCCCGGGTAACGATTGCCAGGTCCAGTTCGTTGTGACTAATCAATTCCAGCAGATTGGAAGAGGGCTCACAGATGATTGACACTTCGACCATCGGGTTTGAACCGGCAAAGCGGCCAAGAATTTCCGGCAGATAGCGGTTGGCATAGTCGTCTGGCATGCCGATGCGGACACTGCCAAGCAAGGTATCAGGGTCGAAGGCGGCGAGCGTTTGACCGGAAAGTTCTACCATGCGCCTTGCATAGGCGAGCAGGCGCTCGCCATGTTCGCTCAACGATACCGTCCTGCCAACCCGGTGAAACAGCGTTTGACCCAGCTGTTCTTCCAGCCGCTTGATCTGCATGGAAACCGCCGACTGGGTTTTATGCACATTACCGGCAGCCCGGGTGAAACTGCCAGTGTCCACCACCGCCAAAAAGGTTTGAAGACAGTCAATATCCAAAGGGGCCGGCATGGTCATCTCCATCAATATTGTTGATGCCATCTATTACCAACATTCGTTTGACTGATCAATGGCAATCGGCCAAAATGCCCTGGATGAAAGGAGCCTGTGATGAATAACGCAATTTGCGAAGATCGAACAGTTGCCCGTCGCGAAGAAGGCTATTGGCGTGGGGCGGGTAACATTATCACCAGCGTGGCTAAAAGACTGCGTCGAAATCAAAGACGCAGGCACCTGACAACCCTGAACGGACTCTCCAGCGCGGAGCTTGCCGATATGGGCCTGCGTCGCGATGATCTCTATGAGGTCGCGGCTGCCGATGTCGGCGAGGATGTAACCTGTCTTCTTGCCTCAATCGCCGACCGGCGCCGACACCCTGTCAACGCTTCCTTGAAAGCTTCGGTCGACGAAACTTAGCCGCTTTGGTTTTTGCCACACAGAACCCGGGCCACGGCAATCGCTTGAAAGCGATTTGCACGTATTTTGTTAGTTTGCACCGCTGCGGGCGGTTCTTTGCGGCGCTTTCAGCGCCTCAATCACCGTCCTCACATGAGCAATGCTCAAGGCTGACCCGAATTCCCGAGATTTTTCTTTGAAAAAATCCCTCCATTCGGGCGCCATGCGGATAAACTTTCTTTCAAGCGATCGCCGTGGAACCCGGGCTTTTCATTTGCGGCCAGGTGTCTCATGGGCTATCGCTCAAATTTACAGCAAAAAGGGCGCTTTGTGGCAATCAGCCAAAAACCGCAATCTGAAGATGCCCAAGCGAGCCGCCATCAGCCGCCGCCGATGGCACCCTATGATTTTTTTCTCTACGTTGTTGCCGTGCTTTCGTGGAGCGCAAGCTGGTATGCGCTAAAGCTGCAGGTCGGCGTTGTTGCGGTTGAGGTATCATTGTTCTGGCGCTTTGTTTTGGCCGCGGCAATCATGTTTTTATGGACTATCGCGATTAGGGCACCAATGCGCTTTTCGCTGGCCAGTCACTTGAAATTTGTCCTCATGGGCCTGCTCATGTTCTGTTTGAACTTTATACTTTTCTACCACGCTTCCAAATGGCTGGCCTCTGGGCTGCTCTCGGTTGTGTTCTCGCTGGCATCGGTGTTCAATATTATCATTGCGATGATTTTTCTAAATCTTCGGCCAAGTGCCAATACCGTTATTGGCGCGGTGCTCGGTTTTTCCGGCATTGTTTTGATGTTTTGGCCGGTGATCGCCGGGCAGAGTTTTGATCAATACGCAGCGCTGGGGCTGGGGCTTTGTATTGTTGCAACATTGTCGTTTTGCACCGGCAATTTCATTTCCGCATCGCTGCAAAGAGACAATGTGCCGGTTATTTCGGCCAGTGCTTGGGGCATGGCCTATGGTGCCGGTTTGAGCGGACTGATAGCACTTGTTGGCGGCAACGAATTTCTCATCGACTGGCGTCCTACCTATCTCGCCTCATTGGCTTTTTTAGCGGTGGTCTCGTCGGTCATCGCTTTCGCCGCGTATCTGACACTACTCGGCCGCATCGGCTCTCATCGCGCCGGCTATGCCACCGTAATGTTTCCGGTTGTCGCACTGGCGATTTCTTCAGTTCTGGAAGATTATTACTTCGGCGTTCTGGCAAGTATCGGCCTGGTTTTGGTGCTTGCCGGCAATATTTTCGTACTCAAGCGCAGCAAAGACGTTTAGCGACGTTTATCCACAAAATTATCGAATATGCTCTCCAAGCCGTTATTGTAGCCATCATCTGCTTCTTTGCCGGTGTCGAACATATCGCCAAATAGATCGCCGAGGCTGCCGCCGGAGGAGCTGCGTCGGCGCGGCCTTTGGGCCTCCATCTGCGGTTCCTCATCCTCACCATCGAGAAACTTGTCCAGCATATCACCAAGCACATCACCACCGCCGCTGTCGGCCTGATGCCGGCTTCGGGTGGATCGTGGCGCGGGACCATCATCAAATATGTCATCGAAATTCTCTTCCTCGACCGTCTGGCGGCGGCGTTGAGGGGTGCGCAGGCCACCCGGCTTTTCACGGCCGGCAAGCATGTCCTCGAACATTTTGCCCAGCGGATTATCACCGCCACCGGAGCCTCGCTTCGCTGCACTGCCGCCACGGGCAGCACCTCCGGCCAGCACGCCCTCGAGAATCTGACCCAGGATACCGCCGCCAGCTGAACCTTTTTTAGCACCCTTAAACATCGAACCCATCGCCATCGATGCCAGCATCGGCAGCATTTGTTTCATGGTGTTTTGGCCAAGCCCTGTGGCCTGGGCCGCCTGCGCGGTGACCGCTCGGCTAACCTTCTTTGACCCGAGCAAGTGACCCAATATCTTGTTACCTTCCTTGATGCCATCGTCTGAAACGGCTTGGCTTGGCTGGTCGACATATTGGGCGTGTCTGCCGGTGGAAAGCGCTTCGATAAACGCACCTGCCCCCATTGGTGAGGCCGTATTGCGCTTCAAGCCAATCGACAGGGCAGGTGCAAGCGCCTCAACGGCCTGTCTGGTCTGCGTTTTTGATAGTCCGAACCGGGAACTCAATTCAGCAAGCGGCGACGCGCCTTCAGATTGCAACAACAACTCTATCATCGATGGCATGGAAAACTCCGTTTAACCTGGTATTTCATCATCAACTACTAACAAAACGAATGTGACATTAGTAAGCAAATTCTTCAAATACGTGATTTATGTCACGGTCCCAACTTGACGCGTAATATTTCAACATTCGTTCTGCGCTGGTTTCGCCTAGCACCACCACTTCATCGAGGGAAGCGAGAAAATGCACTTCATCGCCGCCATCAATGTTCTGCCGGTTGCGGGCCTTGAGGCCCGCGCGGGAAATCTCAAGGCATTTTCGGGCGATCTCAAGCACGGTTGTTCCTTTGATCTTGGCCGCAAGCGCCTGAGCGGGAACGGCTTCGCGCATGGCAAACACATCGTCATAGGTGAAGTCGCGGGTCAGTTCCTCGACAGCATCAAGCGCGGTTTCGTCGTAGAGCAGACCCACCCAGAAGGCCGGCAGGGCACAGATACGCCGCCACGGACCGCCATCAGCCCCGCGCATTTCAATAAATTTCTTTAGCCGAACATCGGGAAAAAGCGTGGTCAAATGATTGTCCCAATCACCCATTGTGGCCTCGCCATCGGGCATCTCGTTTTCCAACGCACCATCCATGAACTGGCGAAATGTCACATGGGTACAGTCATGGTACCTGCCGTCGCGAACAATGAAATACATCGGCACATCCATTGCCCAGTCGACATAGTGTTCAAAACTGAACCCGGGGTCGAAGACGAAGGGCAAAAGGCCGGATCGCTGATTGTCGGTATCCCGCCAGATGTCGGCGCGCCACGACAACAACCCGTTGGGCGTGCCTTCGCTAAACGGAGAATTGGCAAACATGGCGGAAGCCACGGGCTGCAGCTTGGTCGATACCTGCATCTTTCGGCGCATATCCTCTTCCGAGGAAAAATCGAGATTAACCTGGATGGTGCAGGTTCGATACATCATATCAAGACCCTGACTGCCGACCCTGGGCATATAGTCAGACATGATCTTGTAACGTGACTTCGGCATTCGCGGCGTTTCCGACAGCGCCCATTTGGGGCTGCCGCCAAGGCCAAGAAAACCAATGCCCAACGGCTCTGCCACCTCTCGCAACTGGGCCAGATGACCATTTGATTCCCGACAGGTCTCGTGCAGGTCTTCCAAGGGTGAACCGGAAAGCTCGAACTGCCCGCCCGGCTCAAGGGAAATGGCGCCCTTGCCGTCGATTGCCACAAGACCGATGATATTGCCGTCATCCAGGATCGGGTCCCAGCCGGTCTTTTCGCGCATCCCCTCCAAAAGAGCCCGAATGCCACAAGGACCGCCATAGGGCACTGGTGAATTATCAATTTTATAAAATCCGAACTTTTCGTGCTCAGTGCCAATGCGCCAGTCTTCTGGCGGCTTGCAGCCATCTTCGAGACTGGCAATCAGCGCTGCGCGGTCTTCAATCGACGTGTTGTTGGAGGTATCTCGCGCCATATTGATCTTTCCTGTTGCGATGGGAACGAAGGCGGAATCTAGGCAGCATTCGGTTGCGGTTCAAGAAAATTCGGTCAAAAACAAAGGCAAATCGCGCTAATGCCAGTCACCAATTGTCGCCTGGACTACCGCAAGCGCCGCCACTGCTGCGGTGTCCGCTCTCAGCACACGCGGGCCAAGCGGGATTGGCGTGACAAACCGCCGCGATCGCAGCAATTGCCGTTCGCTTTTTGAAAACCCCCCTTCCGGCCCGATAAGCACCGCTATGGGTCCTGGCGTGATTTCGGCCAGCGGTTTAAGGGGATTTTTCCCTGCTTCACCCTCATCACAATAGATCAGCGCGATATCATCCGGCCAATCTTGCAAGAGATCCGTCAGTTTTTCGGGCTCCATACATTGCGGCAGATTGAGAATGCCGCATTGTTCGGCAGCTTCAACAACATTGGTCCTCATCCTGTCGCTATTCAGCCGGCTTGTCTGGGTGAAGTCGGTTATCACCGGCTGCAGCCGGCTGGCACCCATTTCGACTGCCTTTTGCACCATATAGTCTAACCGCCCCTTTTTCAGCGGTGCAAAAATATAGATCAGCTGTCCTTCAACTGTCTGGCAGCGCACCAATTCCAGCGGTGTCAAAGTCACCCGATTGCGGCCTTCGATCTCAAGACGCGCCAGCCACTCGCCGTCAAGGCCGTTAAAAAGCAACACTTTGTCGCCTGATTTCATCCGCATTACGTTGACAAGATAGTTGCATTGCCTGCGGTCGAGCGGAACAACATCACCCGCCTCAAGAGCAGCCGATGTGTAAAGACGTTTGGTGGTAAAATCGTATCGGGGCATGGGTCAGCATTACCGAGTCGGCAAGCCGCTTCAAGAGGAAAAGTGCCAGCGGGGCCGGTAGCCCGCCTGCAGCACCGCGATGATAGCCGGTGGTGTCAGCACCTCGACCGGAACGGAAGGTGGCCGGGTAGATTTCTTATAGCCCCCAAAGGTCCAGCGCTGTGCCTTGCCTTTGCAAACCGCAAAGAACTCGCCCGCATAAGCGTACATAGAGCCGTCAGGCAAATTGGCCACCTGGTCGAAAAAATAGTGCTTTGCACGCCCGTCAAGGCGCTGGTGATGGAGAACCATATCCATTTCTGCTGCCCGTGGGGGACGATCCAGTTGGTGAGCATCCGCCCAACAGCGAGCAAAACTGGTTGCCGCCTCACGCCGGCATTCAAAACACGGTCTATGACCGGCGGAAAATGCCGTCACTTCATCGAGAAAGAACAGCTCGGTGTAGCTTTCGCCCATGACAGTGCGATGGCGTTCCTTGAAGCTGGTTAGACAACATATCCACTGTCGGCTCATCCAGCGCCGGCGCTCGTGAAGCGTTTTTGTGCCGGGGTCATGGAGCTTGCCACCCCGGTTTCCCATCATCATGCCGCGCATTGGTGATGCAACAATTTCACCGGCCGGAGTAATCTTATTCTGCAGAGTCATCGTGGTTTATACAATATTAAAAAATTTCGGCAAATTTACCATATGTGTATTGTAGCACTTCCAAAAGTTGAAAATCCTGCTATTTCCCTTTGGTCAACAATAGCGTTTGGAGTATCTAATGCCATCGAAGCACTCTATTGCCCTTGTTTGTGGTGCACTTGTCGTCATCGCCTTTTGGGGGTTTGCTATGGCTTCGGTAGAAGGCGACCCATCAGGGCTTGGCGTCAACGCCGACGGATATGGCGTTTACACTCCGCAGGTCGTGACGCTTAACTAGCACCGATCAACCATATCTGCTGGCGCAGGCTAGCTCAATCGCAATCTGCGAACTAAATTTCTTCCCCGCGACTTGTTGTTTCACTTGTGTCTACACGCATGGTTTTTTATGCTGTATCGCTGTGATACCAAAGGCGAGAGATCAAGGAGTTTAGTGTGGGTGTCGTAATTCCTTTAGAAGAGGGCCGCAAGTCGCTGGCCAGCATCAAGCCACTGGTGGATATTACCGAACCAGATATGAGCCTGGTTAACCAGCTAATCCTTTCGAAAACCGGATCCGATGTCGAGATGATTCCGGAAGTTGCCAAGCATCTGATCGATTCTGGTGGCAAACGCCTGCGCCCGATGCTGACATTGGCCTCTGCCAAGATGAACAATTATTCCGGCAAACATCATATCACACTGGCCGCCAGTGTGGAATTTATGCACACGGCCACGCTGTTGCACGATGATGTGGTTGATGAAAGCGACTTGCGGCGCGGCAGCAAGACCGCACGTATGGTGTGGGGCAATCAGGCCAGTGTGCTGGTCGGCGATTTCCTGCTTGGAAAAGCCTTTCGCATGATGGTGGAGGCAGGTTCGCTGGAGGCGCTTGAAGTGCTTTCAAATGCAGCTGCGGTAATTGCTGAAGGCGAAGTTTTACAGCTTTCGACCGCCCAGGATATGGAAACGACTGAGGACGACTATCTTGCCGTCATCAGGGCAAAGACGGCAGCGCTGTTTTCCGCCGCTGCCGAGGTCGGACCAATTCTGGCCGGAGCAGACAAACCAGCGCGCGATGCGTTTCGCTCTTTTGGTATCAATCTGGGACTGGCTTTCCAGTTGGTCGACGACGCCCTTGACTACGGTGGATCCAAACTCACTTTGGGGAAAAATACCGGCGATGACTTCCGCGAGGGCAAAATCACTTTGCCGGTATTGTTGTGCTACCGCCGCAGCAGCAGCGATGACCGGAAGTTCTGGAAAGAAGCGATTGAAAACGGCAGCAATGATGATAGTGCCCTGGCCCGTGCTAATGGGCTGATGAAAAAGTATGGCGCGATTGACGATACTATTTCACGGGCGCGCCACTATGGGCAAATCGCCAGCGATGCGCTGGCACCGATGCCAACTTCGCTGTACAAGGATGCCCTTTTAGACGTAGTGGAGTTTTGTATCAGTCGGGTGTCATAATCCTGGCGCAAAACTGATATCCTGATCAATCGACCAGTCTTAATGGGTCTTGCCGGCAAGACGCCGCTTGCCGATCAAACCGCGCAACTGTTCCATGACCTGACTGAATGATGCGGCAAATTCGAACATCGCCAAATCGAGAATTTCAGTCTTCGCTATTTCGATTTTTTCACCTTTCTCGCGCTGATAAAGATAGAGATAGCTGTCATCAGCCGGCTCATCATCATGCAGTCGAATGCAGGCCGCCTCTACACATGGAAGAGGAAATCGACCGGCCGGGAAAAAGAACATCAACTCATTGCCGCTTTGCACCATCGCCGAGCGAACCGCGCGATCGAATGGTTGTCCATCCTCCACTTTCGTCGCCAGCAGGACCTCAAGCTCGACTGGCGGCAGCAAAACCTGTTCTTGCCTGTTGGCCACAGCACCAATTTTCTCATGCGGATGTTTCTTTCCGCCGGATTTGGAAGATAGCGGAGTGAAAGTTGAGCTGGCCATGCAGGATTCCTTTGCAAATATACTATTCGTTCAACAGCACCCTTAGAAAATGTGATGTGTCACCATGGCCGGAATATGACGCTTTGTGATCGCTACGAGAGTCTTGAGTTTAAACAAGAATTGCTGGACGAACGTGCGATCATCCCTCAATATTGGCGAAAACAAGACCGCATAGGGAGACACTGATGCTCGGATTAATGCAGGACTGGCCGTTGCTGTGCCACAAGATCATTGACTACGCCGCGGTGCAACACGGCAACAGAGAAGTTGTTTCACGGTCGATTGAAGGACCGATCCACCGCACCAATTATGGCAATTTGCGCGCCCGGGCTCTTAAAGTGGCGCAAGCGCTTGAACGTGACGGCTGCCGCCTGGGTGACCGAATTGCCACACTGGCCTGGAACACAGCCCGGCATCTTGAATGCTGGTACGGCATCACCGGCATCGGCGCGATCTATCACACCCTCAATCCACGACTGTTTGCCGATCAGATTGCCTGGATCATGAATCATGCCGAAGATCGCGTGGTTTTTGTCGATCTGACCTTCGTGCCGATCATCGAGGCCATTGCCGACAAGGTTGCGACGCTGGAAAAGATCATTGTCCTTTGCGATGAGGCTCACTTGCCGGAATCAACACTACCGGAACTGATTTCCTATGAAAGCTGGCTCAATGGCGTTGATGGTGACTTCAAATGGCACGAGTTCGACGAAAAGACCGCCGCCGGCATGTGCTATACTTCCGGCACTACAGGAAATCCAAAAGGTGTTGTCTATTCGCACCGCTCGAATATCATTCACGCCCTGGTTTCGACCCAGCCTGACGCCTTGGGGATAGGCGCCAATGAGGTGATCCTGCCGGTCGTACCGCTGTTCCACGCCAATGCCTGGGGCATTTCGTTCACCGCACCCATGGTTGGCGCGAAACTGGTTATGCCGGGTGGCCGCATGGATGGTGAAGGCATTTATGAATTGCTTGATCAGGAGAAGGTGACTTTTTCGGCAGCCGTACCGACCGTGTGGCTGATGCTGTTGCAGTATCTGGAAGAGACCGGCAAGAAACTGCCCCATCTTGAGCGGGTGGTAATTGGCGGCGCCGCCTGTCCTCGTAGCATCCTGGAGATATTCCAGAACAAATACGGCGTGAAGGTCGCCCATGCATGGGGCATGACCGAAATGAGCCCGATCGGCTCGGTTGGTACGCTGAAGCCGCAATTTGCCGATCTTGACGATGAAGCCCAACTCGATCTGCAGGAGAAGCAGGGTTATGCGCCGTTCGGTGTTGAAATGAAAATCACCGACGATGATGGTAACGAGATGCCCTGGGACGGCAAGTCGTTTGGCCGGTTGAAGGTGCGGGGCCCGGCTGTTTCCAACGCCTATTACGGCGGCGACGGACTAGAACAGTTTGAACATGACGGGTTCTTCGATACCGGCGATGTCGCCCACATCGATGTCGATGGCTATATGCAGATCACCGACCGATCCAAGGATGTGATCAAATCAGGTGGCGAGTGGATTTCGACCATTGAGTTGGAAAATCTGGCTGTGGGTCACCCGGATGTCGCCGAGGCTGCGGTGATCGGCATCGCCCACCCAAAATGGGACGAGCGGCCATTGCTGATCATCGTCAAGAAGCCCGGCCGCGAGCCCGAGGGCGATGAAATCTTGAAGTTCATGGAAGACAAGATTGCCAAATGGTGGATGCCGGATGCGGTGAGTTTCGTCGACGAAATTCCCCATACGGCGACCGGAAAAATCCAGAAGATGGAGCTGCGTAAACAATTCTCGGATTATGTGCTGCCGACTGCCGGATAGAGCGCGTCGCGCCTAAAGAATTTACACCCCGAACGGGGTCCAGATGCTCTTGATCTGAACGGATCTGGCAAGGAATTCGCGGCCCTGGCCCTCGATGCCATCATACCAGTCGCGAGCCTTGCCATAATTTACCCAGCTGGCTTTCAAATTGCCCGCCGAAGCTTCCTCGACCATCCGGCTTCCCTCAGCCGAACCAAAATACCAGCAGGCGGCGATGTCGTCATGCTCGGCGATTGTTTTGGCCAGCGTATCGCGATCACCGGTAACGATATTGACCACACCACCAGGCACATCGGACGTGTCGAGCAATTGATAGAAATCGCCCGCCACCAGCGGCTGATGCGGCGACGGGGTGACCACCACCCGGTTGCCCATGGCGATTGCCGGCAACACCAGTGACACAAAAGCCAGTAAAGGCAATTCGTCGGGGCAGGAAATGCCTGCCACCTCCCACGGTTCCTTCAGGGCAATCGACAACATATTGGCCATTGGCGCCCTGGTGTCGCTGTCATATTTGTCGGCCCAGGCGGCATAATAGATGATGCGGGCGAGCGAGGCGGCGAATTCCTTTTTCGCCAGGCCGGAATTACCCGAGGCCGTGGCCAGCCCGGCGACGAATTCATCGCTGCGGACCTCAAGGTTTTCGGCCAGAAAATAGAGCACCTGCGCCCTTTGGTGGCCGGTCATGGCCGACCATGCGCCGGCCTTGCGCGCCGCCTCTACGGCGTTTCGAATATCCTTGCGATTGCCCAGCCCGGCTTGGCTAACCAGCCCGCCCTTATGGTCTAAAACCGGATAGGAATAGCCCGAGTCGGGCCTTGCCTGTTTGCCACCGATATACATTTTCATGGTCCGGTCAAGGGCCGAATGAGCTGTGCCATCCACCACCGGCAAAGCCGATGGCAATGCCTTTGAAGATGCAAGTTTGCCGGCCTTTTTTTGCCATGCGGGAACGAGATATTCGGCCATCCCCTCGCGTCCGCCCTCGCGGCCAAAACCGGATTGCTTGTAGCCACCAAACCCGACTGCGGCATCAAATAGATTGGTCGAATTGATCCACACGATGCCGGCCTTCACCCGCCGCGCGGCGTCAAAGGCGGTATCAAGGTTCTGTGACCAGATAGAGGCCGCCAGGCCGTATCGGGAATTGTTGGCAAGCGCGATAGCTTCATCCGGCGTGCGGAATGTCATGGCGGATATCACCGGGCCGAATATTTCCTCCTGCGCCAGCTGCGAGGATGGCGCCACATCGGTAAACAGGGTCGGAGGATAGAAACAGCCCTTGCCGGTATGGTGTTTGCGAGACTTGGCCCACTCGGGCTGCCACATGCTGGCGCCTTCGTTGACGCCGGATTCAACACAGCGCGTTATGTTTTCAAGCTGCACCGGGGCAACGACCGCGCCGATATCCATCGATTTGTCGAGCGGATCGCCAAGCCGCAGTTTTTCCATCCGCGCGCGTAGTTTATTATAGAAAGTATCGGCAATACCTTCCTGCACGATGGCTCTTGAACCGGCGCAACATACCTCACCCTGATTGAACCAGATGGCGTCGACCACACCCTCGACCGCGCTGTCGATATCTGCCGTGTCATAGACGATGAAGGGCGACTTGCCGCCCAGTTCAAGCGACAGTTTTTTGCCGCTGCCGGCGGTGACCTTGCGGATCATGCGGCCAACTCCGGTCGACCCGGTGAACGCAACCTTGTCAAAGGTCTCATGCGCAACCACAAAGGCGCCGGTCTCGCCATCGCCATTGATAATGTTGAACACGCCGTCGGGCAGGCCCGCCTGCTGACAGATTTCAGCAAAAGCCATGGCCGTCAGCGGGGTATATTCCGCCGGCTTCAAAACCACCGTGCACCCTGCCGCCAAGGCCGGGGCGATTTTCCACGAGAGCATCAATAGCGGGAAGTTCCACGGGATTATCAATCCACACACACCAACCGGCTCGTGGCCGGAAAACGTCTCATCACGCAGCGCCGCCCAACCGGCATGATGATAGAAATGCCGGGCCACCAGCGGAATATCGATATCGCGGGTTTCGCGGATGGTTTTGCCATTATCAAGGGTCTCGAGAACGGCCAGAAACCGGGCGTGCTTTTGCACCTGCCGGGCAAGCGCGTAAAGATGGCGTGCCCGTTGCCCGCCGGAAAGTGCAGCCCAGCCCCTGGCCGCCTTTGCCGCAGCACCGGCGGCGCTATCGACATCTTTCTTGTTTGCTTGCGCAATGGTTGCAAGTTTCTCGCCATTGGCCGGGTTGGTCGAGACGAAGCGTTTGGCACCCTTGGGCTCGATAAACTTGCCACCGATGAAATGACCGAATTTGCCATTGTGCCGCTTGAGCCAGTTTCGAACCTCGCTATCATCTTCGGGAGCAGGTCCATACTCCATCGATTTCAGTATCTCGGTCATGGTGTTCATCTCAATCGTCCTCACGCCATTGCGTGCTGGTGTGCGGCAGAATAACGCCCGGTAACAAAGTGCTCGATCTGCCGCTCGATATCACCCAATAGCGAACTAGCGCCAATGCGAAACAGATCAGGTTTAAGCCACGCCGCGTCGAGTTCTTCTTTCATCAAGATCAGCCAGGCGATCGCATCCTTGGCGGTGCGCAACCCACCCGCAGGCTTGAAACCAATACGAAAACCGCTTGCTGCTTCAAAATCTCGCAGCGCCCGCACCATCACCAGCGAAACCGGCAAGGTGGCGTTGACACCCTCCATCCCGGTGGAGGTCTTGATGAAGTCGGCGCCCGCCATCATCGCCACCATCGAAGCCTTGTAGACATTGGTCAGGGTTTTTATGTCACCGGTGGCCAAAATCGCTTTTAAATGGGCATCACCACAGGCTTCACGCATTTGGACGATTTCATCGTAAAGTGCCTGCCAGTTTCCGCTCAGCACATGGGCACGGGTAATCACAATGTCGATTTCTTCAGCACCCTCACCCACCGCATAGCGGATTTCTGCAAGCCGTTGGGCCATTGGTGTCAGGCCAGCGGGAAAGCCGGTGGCGACCGAAGCAACGGGAATATCTGTTCCTTCAAGTGCTGCAACCGCTGTTGCCACCATGGTCGGATAAACACAGACCGCGCCGGTGTGAATTATCGCATTCTCAAGCCCGAGTGCTGCAAGCAAATCGTGACGCAGAGGCCGTCTCGCCTTGGCGCAAAGCCGCTTTACCTTGCCCGGCGTATCGTCGCCGGCAAGCGTGGTCAGATCGATACACTGGATGGCCCGCACCAGCCAAGCCGCCTGAAAAGCCTTTTTGACACTGCGGCGGGTAGCAAGCGTTGCCGCCCGGCGGTTGACAGCCGAAAGGTTGATGTCGATACCGGCGAACAAATCAGGCCCGAATTCCATACCTTCATTGCGCTGGCGCGGGCTTTTTACCTCGACCAGTTCTCTCGATGCTGCCGCTTTGATGGCGGTCGACACCGGTTTTGATTTATCGATCGAACTCATGGTCCTCATACCCGATCTTGCAAATACCGCTCCAGCACCATGGCCAGTTTTTTACCACCCAGCGGTGCCATTTCCTTGGTTTCGCCGTGCGAGGGATCGCCTCCTGAAAGCCCTGCCCCATAATTGGTGATGATCGAAAACGCCGCCACTTTGAGGCCGAGAAATCGGCACAGGATCACCTCGGGAACCGTCGACATGCCGACCGCATCCGCACCAAGGATCTTCGCAACGCGAATTTCTGCCGGCGTTTCAAAACTGGGCCCGGAAAACCATATGTAAACGCCATGATGCAGCTCGACCCCGGCTTTCTTGGCAGCCGCTCTAAGCGCATCCCCCAATTGAGGATCATAGGCGTCAACCATGGGGACAAAACGTTCGTCGCTCGGCTCACCAATCAATGGATCGCGGCCAGAATAGTTGATATGGTCTTCAATCGCCATCACTGAACCCGGTGGCATGTCGCTGTTGAGAGAACCGGCTGAATTGGTCAGGATAACCGTTTCAACGCCAATCTCCTTCAGTACTTTTAACGGCAGACGCATAGCCGCCGCGTCACCTTGTTCATAATAATGCACCCGGCCCGAAAGCATGATTACCGGGGTTCCGCAAAACCGGCCGGCAACAAGTTTGCCTGAATGTCCCGAAACGCCGCTTTCAGGAAAATCGGGTAAATCACCAAACGGAATTTCGACCGACTGCTCAAGCTTTGCCACCAGATCACCAAGTCCCGACCCAAGAATAAGCGCCAGTTTCGGCGCCCGGCCATCTAGTCGCTTGATCAGCTTTGTTGCAGCATCTTTCATTTAGAGTCTTTCATGTCTAAATGGAATCGTTTGAGCGCAGCAATTTGGTGTTCCGGCAAGAAGCGCGAGGCACGGTGGTGTGATCACCATAAGCATTGCGCGACGCTGCTGGGGCGCCAAAGAGCAAGTTGAAACGATTTGTGGATTATAATGCATTTTCAATGTGTTCTTCATAATTCTGCTTGGGCGCCTTTTCCGCCTCAGCATTGTCAAAATCCTCACCCGATATTCATATCGCGCTGCGGTTTTTCCTCGCTGAAACGAAAAATTCTACCCATCAAATTGCTTCCATTTAAACATGAAAGACTCTAAACCTCCAGCTTGAACGAACCGGGCAGCAATTCGCCCAATCTCACGGTTTCGACAATGCCGTTTTCATCGCACAGATGTATCAGTGTATCCGCCGCACCGAATTCTGCGATACGCTGGCGGCAACCGCCACATGGTGCGGCCTTTGCCAGTTTTTCCGCGACAACCGCAATTTCACGGATTTTCTCTGACCGCCGCCGATCATCGCTGAAATGGCCGAGGTTTCGGCGCACCATCCTTCCGGGAATGAGGCATTTTCGATATTGCAACCTGAATAGACGGCATCATTATCCGCAAGGATTGCCGCACCGACCGGAAATTCGGAATAGGGCGCGTGGGCATTGGCCATCGCCCGGCGTGCCTCGATGAACAAGTTATGGCCCATGTCACCGCTCTTTGGTGTAGGGTACACCACCGGCGCGCGGTGGAATTGCCCTGCCAATGAATCCAGCCAGCAATACTACGGTTAAAATGTAAGGCAGCGCCTGCATCAACTGTACCGGCAAGACACCGATACCTGGCAGTTCCACCCCTTGAAAGCGGATCTCAAAGGCTTCCAGAAATCCAAACAACAAACAGGCAAACATCGCGTGCACCGGCCGCCACTTGGAGAAGATCAAAGCTGCGAGTGCGATAAAGCCCTTGCCTGCTGTCATATCCCGGCCGAAACCGGCGGCTTGTGCCGTTGCAAGATAAGTGCCCGCAACACCACAAAGCATGCCGCATAACAATACCGCCCGGTAGCGGGCCCAGACAACCGATATACCGGCGGTATCCACGGCGGCAGGGTTTTCACCAACCGCTCTTAACCTGAGGCCGAAACGGGTGCGGAACAAAACCCACCAGGTAAACGGCACCATGGCAAAGGCGAAATAGACGATGACATTGTGCCCGGAGATCAGCTCGCTATAGACCGGCCCGAGAAAGGGCACTTCCCGCATCGCGTCGGCAAAGGGAAATTCGACGGCGGTAAAGCGGGCGGAATTCGGCAGCTGCGGTGTTTTTCCGCCAATGTGAAACCAGCTTTGGCCGAGCAGCACGGTGAGGCCGGCGGCGACAAAATTGATCGCGACCCCGGAGACTATCTGATTGCCCTTGGTGGTGATCGAGGCGAAAGCATGGACCAACGCCAGCACCAACGCCACCGCGATGCCGGATAAAAGCCCGAGCCAGGCAGAACCGGTGATGGCAGCAATGGCACCGGCGCCAAAGGCCCCACCCAGCATTTTTCCTTCCAGACCAATATCAAACACACCGGAACGTTCGGAATATAGTCCGGCAAGACAGGCAAGCAACAACGGCACCGAAAGACGGATGGTCATGCCGGCCAATTGAACCAGGGCTTCAAAATATTCTGCAATGATGCTCATGATGCAGCCTCCCCCGCGCTATCGGGCTTGGTTGATATAATCTCGAACAAGCTGGTTAACGCCGGTCTGAACATATGTTCCAGGGCGCCGGCGAACAGGATTACCAGCCCCTGGATAACGATGATCATATCGCGCGAAATATTGGGCATATCAAATGCCAGTTCCGCCCCGCCCTGATAGAGCATGCCGAACAGCACCGCAGCAATGACAATACCGATGGGATGGGAGCGCCCCATTAACGCCACAGCGATGCCAACGAAGCCGGCACCGGAAACAAAATCAAGCTCGACGCGCGATTGTTCGCCCATCACCGGGTTGAGCGCCATCATTCCGGCCAAGGCGCCGGAAATCAGCATGGTGATGACAATGGTCTTGGTGTGGGGAATGCCGGCATAGGATGCGGCGGTTGGATTGGTTCCCATGGTGCGCAATTCAAAGCCGAACCGGGTGCGCCACACGACCACCCAGACAACAAATGCCGCCACCAGCGCGACCAGAAATGTCAGATTGACCGGTGCACCACCAACGCTCATGCCAAACCAGTCAAACAGCCAGTCTAGCCTTGGTATCTGGCCGCCGGCTTCAAATGTTCTGGTCTGAGGCGCCATTGAACCTTGCGGTTTCAACCAGCCGACAAGCAGCCAGACCATCAGGCTGGCGGCGATGAAATTAAACATGATGGTGGTGATCACCACATGGCTGCCGCGCCTGGCCTGCAGCCAGGCCGGGATTAACGCCCACAAGGCTCCGAAAGCCGCACTGGCGAGAATGGCCAGCGGGAAGGTGATCCACCACGGCACGTAACGATCGAGCGACAGACAGACAACCGCGGTACCAAGCCCGCCGATATAGGCCTGGCCCTCGCCGCCGATGTTAAACAGACCACAATGAAAGGCGATCGCCACCGCAAGGCCGGTAAAAATAAAATTGGTGGCGTGAAAGAGGGTAAAACCGATGCCCTCGCCATAGCCAAGGGAGCCGCGTATCAACAATCGCGCCGCTTCAAACGGGTTTTCCCCGACAAATAGTACCACCAGACCGGAGACCAAAAAGGCGACGGCCAGATTGATCAGCGGGATGAGGCCGTAGTCCACCCAGCGGGGAAGGTCGTTATTCACTGTTGTGCCTCCATCAATAAATCCTGTGAGGAAAGAACGCTTGCATATTCGCCGTCGAGAACAGCGAGTTTCAATGCATGCACATCTTCTGCCGGCCATATGCGGCCGGTGCGGTCGACGCGGTCGGTCGAGGCCACACAATCTTCCGGGATGAGCACCGTGAAACCGAGATTGCCGGCCATTCTTACGGTGGATTCCACACAATTCTCAAGCCACACGCCGGTGGCGACAATTTCAGTGGTTCCAGTGTTTTCCAATACCTGCATCAAATCAGTGCCGATAAAAGCACTGCCAGTGCGTTTTTCGACAATCGTTTCATGCACAAACGGCGCCACTTGGGGTTTGAAATCATTGCCCGGCTGGCCCGGCCGGTAGGGCGAATTCGGGTTGGTAGAATCGTGCCGTATATGGATGACGGGATCGCCGCGCTCGCGCCATTTGGCCAACAATGCGGCAATGGCTTTTTCCATTCCCGGCTGGCCGCGGCGGGCATAACAGCCATCATCCATGGCCTTTTGCACATCAATGATCATTAGCGCCGCGCTCACCGGCTCGCCCCCAGATCGAGATTTCCATCATTGTCGAGTTGAATAAACGGGTTATGTGCCACTTCCCAATAGTGGCCATCAAAATCGCGAAAATAACCCGAATAACCGCCCCAGAAAACCTTCTGTGGTGGTTTTTGCGGATAAGCACCGGCATCGACCGCCAGCTTGAAAAACGTGTCCACTTCTTCTCGCGACGAAAGGTTGACGGCAATGGCGGAGGCAGAAAACGCGCACGGTCCCGGCGTGGCTGCTGCATCTTCGGCAAGCGCCTCGCGGCCGTAGAGCCCCAAAACTACGTTGCTGCCTTGCAGAAATTTCACACTGTCCTGGCTGAGCGAGGAATCCTGCCAGCCGAGTGCTGTGTAAAATGCCAACGAACGGCAAAGATCACTTACACCCAACGTGACGATGGAAATATGCGCGCCGTTCATTCGGCCGCCTCGTTGTCGACACCGGCCATTAACAGACCAAGCTCGCCCTCGCTGGTTTCAGGACTGCGTTCGCCGACAATCTTGCCGGCAAACATCACCAGCACCCGGTCGGCGAGGGAACGGATTTCATCAAGCTCCACCGAGACCAGCAATACCGCCTTGCCCGCGTCGCGCATTTCGATGATGCGTTTATGGATGAATTCAATCGCCCCCACATCGACACCACGGGTCGGCTGGCCCACCAGCATGACAACCGGATCCTGTTCCATTTCTCTTGCAAGAACAATTTTTTGCTGGTTACCGCCGGAAAAATTAGCCGCTTTCAGCCGGCAATTGGGCGGGCGAATGTCATATTTTTCGATTTTTTCCTTTGCATTGGCGCGAATAGCGTCAATCTGCAGAAACGGACCTGATAGATAGGTATCCTGATCCTGATAACCCAGAATAGCGTTTTCATTCTCCTCGAATGGCAATACCAGGCCCATGTGATGGCGATCTTCGGGCACATGCACCATGCCGCGGTGGCGAAGTTTTGCCGGATCGGCTACGCCGGTAACATTGATCGGACTACCGTCAAGCAACACACGTCCTGCCACCGCCGGACTGATGCCGGCAATCGCCTCAAGCAGCTCCGACTGGCCATTGCCCGCGACGCCGGCAATGCCGACGATCTCACCGGCATGCACTTGCAGCGACACGTCATCAACCATGGTGACACCACGGTCGTCTTTGACCGAGAGACTTTCGACCGCCAGTTTGACCTCGCCGGGGCTTCCTTCACCCTTGTCGACCCGCAAAAGCACGCGGCGTCCAACCATCAATTCGGCCAGGTCCTCGACGCTGGTTTTTGAAGTTTTGCGTGTCGCCACCATGGTGCCCTGGCGCATGACCGAGACATTGTCGGTGACGGCCATGATCTCGCGCAATTTGTGGGTGATCAGCACAATGGTTTTGCCCTGCGACTTCAGCTGCTCAAGAATGCGAAACAGGTGGTCGGCTTCTGACGGTGTAAGCACGCCCGTCGGTTCGTCCAAAATCAGTATTTCGGCGCTTCGATAGAGCGCTTTGAGGATTTCAACCCGTTGCTGGATACCAACCGGCAGGTCTTCAATCAGGGCATCGGGATCGACCTTCAGACCGTATTCCTCCTCCAACCGCAATAATTCGTCACGCGCACCCTCTATGGCCTTGTTGAGGATATTGCCCCCCTCGGCCCCCAAAATGATATTTTCGAGCACCGTAAAATTGTGCACCAGCATAAAATGCTGGTGGACCATGCCAATGCCGGCGGCAATCGCCACCTGACTGTCAGAGATGGTAAGTCTCTCGCCCTTGACCTCAATCTCGCCACTATCGGCCTGATAGAAGCCATAAAGGATCGACATCAACGTCGATTTTCCAGCACCATTCTCGCCGATAATGCCGTGAATGGTGCCGGGTTTAACCGCCAGATTGATATCGCGATTGGCACGAACTGGGCCAAAGCTCTTGTTAATGCCTTTTAATTCAATGGCATATTCAGTCATGTTGCCTCTTGATCGTGTTGCCTGAATTAGGACGCTATCACGTTGCGATTTCTGTTTCGAGCTTTTTGCCCCTCATTGCGATAGTATAATTTGACCAGCCGGTCAAAAGATAGTTCTATTTTTTTAGACATCATTCAAGCGACAATGTCAGCCCGTGTCAGGTCATGGAGTGGTTGACGTTATGGCATGTTGGCCACAAAACAGGTAAAGTGATTTTCTCGGCGCGAATGCGCGGTTTTGGAGCCACAGTTCGGTGCACAGGAAGATTTGGAATTCGGCTGCGAACACCATATATTAGTCACAACAGCAATGACATTGATTCGCGCCGATGAGGCCCGACAAAAGGCGGCCAAACCGACTGGCCGTTACAGGACAATAAATGACGGAATCGCCCATGCATCCGCAAGATGATGCTGACCAGATTAATGAAGCCGCAGATGCTGAATATGGCGCGGAATCGATCAAGGTTCTCAAGGGCCTTGATGCGGTGCGCAAGCGACCGGGCATGTATATCGGCGACACCGATGATGGTTCGGGTCTGCATCACATGGTGTATGAAGTTGTCGACAACGGCATCGACGAGGTGCTTGCCGGCCATGCGGATTTTGTCAGCGTCAGCCTCAATGCCGATGGCTCGGTAACGGTTGTCGACAATGGTCGCGGCATTCCCACCGATATCCACCAGGAGGAGGGAATTTCTGCAGCCGAAGTGATTATGACCCAGTTACATGCCGGCGGAAAGTTTGACCAGAATTCCTACAAGGTCTCGGGCGGGCTGCACGGGGTCGGCGTTTCGGTGGTCAACGCCCTTTCCGTATCGTTGGTGTTGAAAATCAAACGCCAGGGTAAGGTCCATGAGATGAGCTTCACTCATGGGGTCAGTGACGGGCCGTTGCAGATCACCGGCGATTGTGGCAGCGAGACCGGCACCGAGGTCACCTTCAAGCCCTCGACCGACACATTTACGATGGTTGAGTTTGATTACCAGACGCTTGAGCACCGGCTGCGCGAATTGGCCTTTTTAAACTCCGGCGCCCGCATCATTTTAACCGACAGTCGCCATGCGGAGGACAAATCCACCGAATTGTTCTACGAGGGCGGTTTGCGTGAATTCGTCCGCTATCTTGATCGCGCCAAGAACGCGCTGATCGATACTCCGATTTATCTCAAGGCCGAAAAGGACAGCATTGCGCTTGAACTGGCCCTGTGGTGGAACGACAGTTATCACGAAAACGTTCTGTGCTTTACCAACAATATACCCCAACGTGATGGTGGCACCCATATGGCCGGTTTTCGAGGTGCGTTGACCCGGCAAGTCACCGGTTATGCTGAATCGTCCGGCGTAATGAAGAAGGAAAAGGTTTCGCTCACCGGCGACGACTGTCGCGAGGGATTAACCTGTGTACTTTCAGTTAAGGCGCCTGATCCGAAATTTTCTTCGCAGACCAAGGACAAACTGGTTTCCTCCGAAGTACGGCCAGTGGTGGAAAGTCTGGTCAACGAAACCTTGAAAGAATGGCTAGAGGAACATCCAGCCGACGCCAAGACGGTGGTTTCCAAAGTGGTTGAAGCGGCCGCTGCCCGAGAGGCGGCGCGCAAGGCCCGCGAACTCACCCGCCGCAAGGGGGCGCTCGATATTGCCTCACTGCCTGGCAAGCTTGCCGATTGCCAGGAACGCGACCCGGCGAAGTCGGAAATCTTCATCGTTGAGGGCGACAGTGCCGGCGGCTCTGCCAAACAGGGCCGCTCACGCAAGAACCAGGCAATCCTGCCATTGCGCGGCAAGGTGCTCAATGTCGAGCGCGCCCGGTTCGACAAAATGCTTTCATCTGAACAGATTGGCACCCTGATAACGGCGCTGGGCACTGGTATTGGCAACGATGAATTCAACATCGAAAAAGCGCGTTATCACAAGATTATTATTATGACCGACGCCGATGTTGACGGTGCTCATATCCGCACTTTGCTGCTCACTTTCTTCTTCCGCCAAATGCCCGAGTTGATCGCCAGGGGCTATCTTTATATCGCCCAGCCGCCGCTCTATCAGGTCAAACGCGGCAAGTCCTCGCAATATCTCAAGGACGAGGCGGAGATGGAAAATTATCTCATTGAGGGCGGGCTTGAGGAAGCGGTACTGACCGTTGCGAACGGCGATCAACGATCCGGCGGCGATCTTCGCCGATTGGTTGACCAGGCGCTGGAGGTTCGCAAGCTGCTAGAAGGATTGCACACCCGCTATGACCGCACCCTGGTGGAACAAGCAGCAATCGCCGGCTGTCTCAATCCGGAATTGATGGCCGACAATGAGCGGGCATTGGCTGCCGCGCAATATGTGTCGCGGCGGCTGGACGAACTGGCCGAGGAAACCGAAAAGGGCTGGCGTGGCGGGCTGGGCGATAATGGTGCTATCGTGCTGGAGCGTACAATTCGGGGTGTGCGCGAAGCTCACACGCTAGATCACGCGCTGATTGGTTCGGCCGATGCCCGTCACTTGGACGGATATGCCGGCCAACTGCAGGAGATCTATGAGAAAAAAGCAACGCTGACCCGCAAGGAGCAAAAAAGTGAAGTTCACGGGCCGCTCGACCTGCTGGAGGCGGTGTTTGCCGCCGGCCGCAAGGGCATCTCAGTCCAGCGCTACAAAGGGCTCGGCGAAATGAACGCCGAACAACTGTGGGAAACGACGCTTGACCCGGAAGTCCGCACATTATTGCAGGTGAAGGTATCGCATCAGGACGAGGCGGAAATGCTGTTTTCGCGGTTGATGGGCGATCTGGTCGAACCTCGACGGGAATTTATCCAGGAGAACGCCTTAAGAGTGGCCAATCTGGATTATTAACTTCCCTTGGTATCAATCCCGGCACCGGATTAGGGATGCACGGTCGTTGATATTAACAACAGCCACGCACCTGGTTTGGATATCGGTTTTTGCTAATCAGCCTTGGAAAGCAGTGCCTTCCAAATCGCCGCTCCAATTGCTGCACCGATAAACGGCGCCAGCCAGAACAGCCATAATTGCTGCAGTGCCCAGCCATCGGCAAACAGGGCAACAGCCGTGGAGCGCGCCGGGTTAACCGAGGTATTGGTTACCGGAATGGAGATCAAATGTATCAGCGTCAGCCCCAGTCCGATGGCGATTGGGGCAAAACCGGCCGGCGCAAGCTTGCTGGTTGTGCCAAGAATAATGATCAAAAAGAATGCCGTCATGACCACTTCGGCAATCAACCCGGACATCATCGAGTAACCCCCGGGAGAATGTTCTCCGTAGCCATTGGAGGCAAATCCGCCGACCGAGGTAAAGTCGCCCTTACCCGAAACGATGAGATAAAGCACCAAAGCGCCAAGCGCACCGCCGATAAGCTGGACTACCACATAGGGGAAAAACGATTTCCATTCAAATTTGCCGGCAACGGCAAGTCCCAAAGAAACCGCTGGATTGAAGTGTCCGCCGGAGATGCCGCCCACGGCGTAAGCCATGGTCAATACCGTCAGGCCGAATGCCAGTGACACGCCCAAAAGACCGATGCCGACGTCGGGAAAACCGGCTGCCAAAACCGCGCTGCCACAGCCGCCCAGCACCAGCCAAAAGGTTCCAAACGCTTCTGCTGCCAGTTTGTTGATCATTATTCTCTCCCTGTCCCCGCAGCCATGGAATCAATGTGCCCAAGTTAAGATACCCGCAAAAAAGGATGGTGGCAATTCCGGCCAAATGGGTGTCGCATTGGCTGTCAGAAAGAGGCTATCCCGCACGCGCTGCAAGCTGGTTCAGCACGCCGACCAAATGATCAAGCCGAAGGTCTGCAATGCCGGCTTTTTCCAAAATAGCATCGACCGTGGTCCCGGTTGTTGCCTCATGCAGCGCCAACAGGACGGAGGTGCGGGTACCCGAACGGCAATAGGCATGGGTGGGGTGCGCCCAGTTCAGCCCTCGCTCTGCCGAAATCCTCGATATCCTGCATGTTCATGCCGCTATGAGATATCGGCACAAAACATACGTTCATGCCGGCGGCTAAAACCGCAGCCTCAATCTCGGCAAAGGATGTCTGGTTGAAGTCCTCATTGTCCAAACAGTTGCAGATAATCCCCTTATAGCCGGTGGTGGCAAGCTGCTCGATGTCGGCAATGGTGATCCGGCCACCGATCGAGATTGTCTCGTCAAGTTTCACCAGCTGCATCGCTTCATTGCTCCCGGGGTATCATTGTGGGGTGATATTTCGATTGCCCTTGGCCAATCGGGAATATTGTTATCCCATTCGATTTAGTGATGGCGGGCATTTCCCCGCCGGCGATCATCATTCAAATAAATTAATCGCCAGTGCAGCGATATCAGGCCTTGCGCAATATATGACTTTGATCTAAATTAGCAAGTATGAATATACAAGACATGGAAGAAAATTCGGAACAGGCGGCCCATCTTATGGGCATGCTGTCCAATCCGAAACGGTTGATGATCCTGTGTCAGCTGCTCGATGGTGAAAAAAGCGTCATGGCGCTGGTGGAAGCAATTGGCATCTCTCAATCGGCTCTGTCGCAGCATCTGGCCAAATTGCGCGCCTCAGGCCTGGTGGCGACGAGAAGGGATGCGCAGACGATATTTTATCGCTCGGCGGGCCGTGAGGCCGTAGCGGTGCTTGAATTGTTGAACTCGCTCTACTGTGCCGATGAAGATGACGCCTGTGCGGCGGAAGCCTGACTTTGTGCCACCCCACTTGCGATTGATGGTTGTGAGGCCAATTTCGCCTGGCGCATAAAGTTCGTCGTTTTCAGGATTGAAAATTTTAGCGGCAAAAAGCAGTATCGGTTTTTCTTGTCTTGAGAGCGGAAGGAACCGCCACGTGAAAGCCGCCGTGTGCAGAGAATTTGGAGCGCCGCTCACCATTGAGGAAGTGAAAATCGCGCCGCCGGGACCGGGCGAGGTGCTGGTAAAACTGGCTGCCTGCGCCATCTGCCACAGCGACATCATGTATATCAATGGCGGCTGGGGCGGCGATTTACCGGCGATCTATGGCCACGAGGCAGCCGGTATTGTTGAGGCGGTTGGCGAAGGTGTGGAAACCATCAAGCCGGGCGACCACGGTGTTGTCACGCTTGTTCGTTCGTGCGGCCATTGCCATTATTGCACCAGGGGAACACCGGTTGTTTGCGAGACCGAATTTGCGCTTGATGTTACAAGCCCGTTGCAAGGGGCGGATGGCATATCAATCACCCCCGGCCTGCGCACCGGTGGATTTGGCGAATATGCGCTTGTTCATGCCTCGCAGGTGGTTGCCATCGACAAAAAAATTCCGCTCGAATGCGCCAGCCTTTTGGCCTGCGGGGTGTTGACCGGATTTGGCGCTGTTGCAAATACTGCCGGCATAGAGCCGGGCAGTGATGTGGTCGTTGTAGGAACCGGCGGTGTCGGGCTCAACAGTGTCCAGGCGGCAACGATCTGTGGCGCCCAACGGGTGATCGCGGTCGATACCTCAGACAACAAACTCAATACCGCCCGCCAGTTCGGCGCCACCCATGCAGTCAATGCAAAAGATGATGAGCTTGCGGCAAAGGTCCGCCAGCTTACCGATGGACGCGGGGCTGACTATGTGTTTGTTACCGTTGGGGTAAAACCGGCAATCGATAGCGCCTATGCGTTGATGGCCGCCGCCGGCACGACCGTGCTTGTCGGCATGCCGGCGACCGGGGTGATGTCTGAATTCGATCCCTGTTCGGTGGCCGCCTCCAACCAGCGAATCCTTGGATCAAAGATGGGATCGAGCAAAGTGCAGATCGATATCCCTTTTCTCGCATCGCTCTATCTGCAGGGGCGGCTCAAGCTGGATGAGCTGATTACCGGCCGCTATCGGCTGGCCGATATTAACGACGCCATCGCTTCAGCCAAAAGCGGTGAAGCGTTGCGCAATGTGATTATCTATTAGGCGGAGGCGCGATGAAGATCGTTGATGTAAAAACCTTTGTGGTTGGCAACCCGCCGCCGCATTATGGTGGCCGGTATTTTGTCTTTCTCAAGCTGACCACCGACAGTGGCATTGAGGGCGTCGGCGAGGTCTATGCCGCAACCTTTGGGCCGCACATCGTTGCCAGGATGATCGAAGATGTCTGCGAGCGTCATTTTATTGGCCGCGACCCGTTCAAGATCGAGCAGATGTGGCGCAATGTCTATGGTTCCGGCTATACGCTGAGACCCGATATCTCGCTGATCGGCGTGCTTTCCGGTCTGGAGATGGCCTGTTGGGATATTATCGGCAAAGAGGTCGACAAACCGGTCTACGAATTGCTCGGCGGCAGGGTGCACGAGGGCTTGCGCTCATATACCTATCTTTATCCCGGTGAGGGCGAAGACGCGGAAGCGTTTTATGCCGACCCGGTGCGTTCAGCTGAGCGGGCGGCCGAATTCGTTGATCAGGGCTTTACCGCGGTAAAATTTGACCCGGCCGGTCCCTACACGGTCTATGATCCGCACCAGCCGGCGCTGGCCGATATCGAACGCTCGGTGCGTTTTGTTAAAACCATCCGCGAGGCGGTTGGCACCAAGGCCGATCTATTATTTGGTACCCATGGCCAGTTCACCACATCGGGCGCTATTCGGTTGGCCCGGCAGTTGGAACCCTATGACCCGTTGTGGTTTGAAGAACCGACCCCGCCGGAAAACCCGCGCGAGATGGCGCGGGTGGCGCGCCAAACCACCATACCGGTGGCGACCGGCGAACGGCTGACGACAAAATATGAATTTGCCCGGGTGCTGGAACACCAGGCCGCATCAATTTTGCAGATGGCGCTGGGCCGGGTTGGCGGCATTTTGGAAGCGAAAAAAATAGCCGGCATGGCCGAGACCTATTATGCCCAGATCGCGCCGCATTTATATTGTGGCCCAATCGAAGGAGCGGCTAATATCCAGATCAGCGCCTGTTCGCCCAATTTCCTCATCCTGGAAGGTATTCAGCGATGGCAAGGTTTTCATGCCGATATTCTGAAAAAACCCATACAATGGCAGGATGGTCGCGTCATCCCGCCGAGTGAGCCCGGTCTTGGTGTTGAACTTAATGAAGAGGTGGCGCTGGCCCATCCTTACGAGGGCGATCTGCTGCATTTGGAAATGTTGCAGCAACCGATTTATTAGATCTAGTGGTTCGATTCCAACATTTGCGTCCCCCTGCAGCACCCATCTTTGCAAATGTTGGTACAGAACCACTAGTCTCGGAAGCCCGGCTTAACAACCTTGAGTTGTAGAAATAAATAATTAACGACGTTTGAAAATCTCCGTCACAATTTTACCCAAACTAAATCAATCCAGTGTCAACTACCGGGCTGAAGGGAAGAAACATGCGCATTCGTTCTTTTTTGGCCTTGGCGTTCCTGGTTGCGACGCTTTTGCCCTCTACGATTTTGAGTTGGCAATCCTATCAGGACGGGCTGCAACGTGAATTCGCTGAAGTAAAAGACAGGCATCTGCTTCTTGCGCAAAATGTTGCTATGGCTTTGGAGCGCTATCATAGCGATCTGGTGGGAACTTTTTATTCCCTGTCTGCGTCGCTGCTTGCTGGCAACAGCACGCCCAACCTTGAAGCCTTGATGTCCAGCATCAACATGCTATGCGTCTTGATTGTAGATGGTACATCCGGTGAAATAGTTGCACGCGCAGACGTAAATCCATCCGGTTCATCAAAGGCTCTCTTCAAAAAAACAATCAACGTTGCCATGGCAATAGCGAAGCCGGGAAAGACGACCTTCTCTGAAGTTATTCCAACCGATCACGACGGCAACGTGCTGCTTGGAGTGCGCCGGTATGGCGATAAAATAGCAATTGCTGTAGTCAGTACGCGCTATTTTGTCGAACTTGGAAAATCAATCTCGTTCGGGAAAAAAGGCCATGCCGCGATTGTCGATAGTGCCGGCAATGTACTGGCCCATCCTTTGCCCTCATGGGTAAAATCGCGCAAGAATATCGCCAAGGTTTCTGCGGTGCGTCGCATGATGAATGGTGAAACCGGCATCGAGAAATTTTATTCTCCAGCCCTTAAGGAGGATATGGTTGCCGGACTAACCATTGTGCGTGGCCCGGGTTGGGGCGTTATGATCCCACAACCGGTTCAAGAACTCTATGACAAGGTTTACGATAATAACAAAGGCATTTTGATAGTCTTCTCCATCGGCTTGATCATTACCGCTATATTTGTGTTTTTGCTGATGAACTCGCTGGCATCACCGCTGGAAAGGCTGCTGCGGGCGATGAAGGCCAATGCGGAAGAGAAAAAGCTGAAAAACATCGCCCTTATTCCTGGCGCCATTCCACTTTCAGAAATTGCACAATTTAACAACAACTATAATACCATGGTTGACCGTGTCTCCGAGGCCAATGAGAAGATCAGTTCCATGGCCTATTCCGATGGCGTGACGGGACTTCCCAATCGTGAGAAGCTTGAAGCACTGGCAGAAGACCTTTTCAACAAGTGCAACTCACCGACAGATGGCGGCGCCTTGATATTTGTTGATCTCGATGATTTCAAACAGATCAATGACGTTTACGGTCACTCCATTGGCGACGACTTTCTTCGCGATTGCGCTACAAAACTGGGAAATGCAGTACACGTTCAGCAGCGTGACCGGATTGGTGTTCAAATCAAATCCGACAATCCGATCATCGCCAGAATTGGTGGCGATGAGTTCGCAATCCTGTATCCGGGATTGATCAATAAGGGAGAAATTCGACGGCTCCTTGTTCTGTTGCACAAAGAACTATCCGCTCCATCGAGCGAACTGAACTACATTACCAAACGTAGCGCCAGCATCGGTTGTTCCCGCTACCCGCAAGATGGCAACAAGCTTGAGGATCTGATCAAACTGGCGGATATCGCCATGTACAGCGCCAAAAAGTCCGGCAAAAACAAATCCAGGATCTACAGTCGAAATATCGGTATTATGACAACTTCAGAGCTGCGGGCCGAGGTGGAGAATGCGATTGTCAACGACGCCCTCGTTCTCGAATATCAACCAAAAATCCGCACCAGCGATCAAAAAGCGGTCGGAGTGGAGGCCCTGGTTCGGTGGAACCATCCAACTCTGGGAAGATTGCCGCCGAACGACTGGATTCCTGCGATTACCAACTCTCCTGTTATCAAACAGCTCGGTGAATGGGTAATTGCCAGGGCAATGGATGATCACAAACGGTGGACAGATGCCGGGCTTGATATATCGGTCGCCATTAACATTGGCTCAGAGCACTTTTCTTCACCCGACTTTGTCGATCATCTAACCCAAACGGCCGGTGCCAAGAACTTCGATGCCCAATGTATGGAAATCGAGATAACCGAAGACACATTGTTTACCTCTGGCGTAATCGCAAATAACCTGATCGATCGATTGCACACGCATGGTTACAGGATCGCGATTGATGATTTTGGCACGGGCTATTCCAATATCGCCCGCCTTAGCAAACTGGCCGTTGATTGCTTGAAAATTGATCGCTCTGTTATCTCGCAAGCCAGTGGTGATGAGCGCGTCGCTTCAATGATGGAGTGCATCATATTGATGGCGGATAAACTAGGCTGTGAGACGGTCGCCGAAGGGGTCGAGACCTCGGGTGATGTGTTGCGTTCCTCATCAGTTGGCATTGATATCCTGCAAGGGTTCTATTTCTCCGCAAGCATGCCGGTAGATGAACTCATCGAGTGGGTCACTAATTTTGAAACCGATGAAGCCGTATCTGACGAAAAAGACCCCAAATCATCAATTGCCGCGGCCTGAAATCAACCCGGATGCGGTAGAGAATTTTCATTCTATTTAAGGCCACGGTTGTCCCGGCCTACCGATTGGATTTGTTCGTGCGGTTTGATGCAGTTTTGTGCCAACCGCACTTTATTCCAAAGCGCAGAGTTAAAAAAACCACTGCATTTGGTGTGATACCAACTGCAATATAGCCAAGCGACACTGTTTTGATTCAAATATTGAAGTCCTTGAACAGTGTTTCGATTTCGCATTTGTTTTTTCGCCTGACAGACTTTGCCTGTGCCCATTTATGCTCGATCGGGTTGAGGTCTGGAGAATATGGCGGTAGATATTCGAGTGTGTGTCCGGCATCCTTGATAGCCTCCTTCATGTCCTGGCGCTTGTGAAAACTTGCATTGTCCATAACAACAACAGCACCGGGAGGCAGCTTTGGAATAAGGTCGCCTGTCAACCAGCCATGGAAGACATCACTGTCGATATTGCATGGAAACAGGCAGGTTGTCAGCAAGGTGCCGCCCAACAACGCCCCGATGACGTTTGTCCTTCCCCGCGCATGCCAGTCATGAACGCCAAAACAGCGCAGGCCCTTGGGCGCATAGCCGTGAGTGCGGGGCATATCATGGGCAAAACCTGATTCGTCAACATAGACAATAGGTTGGCCGGCCTTCTCATGCCCGCTAATCGTTTCCTGGAAGGCTGTACGCCTGGTCGCGTCCGCCTTCGGATGGCGAAACGCTTTTTTTATATGTCACCCCAAGCTTGCGCAATGCCTGCCAGATCGCCTTTGGCGTAACGCCAAAACGTGCTGCCCGTTCGTACTGATAGGCGTCAGGATATTCCGCCACATCGCGAGCCAGTGCAGCCATGTCAATCTTGCGCATGCGGGGCTTGGATTGATCCGGCTCAAGCCGATTGGCCCAGCGAACAACCGAGGCAACCCCAACGCTAAACCGAAGTGCCGTTTGTTTAAATGTCAGCCCTTCCTTGTCTCGAACCTTAAGAACATGTTTGCGGAATTTAACAGGATAAGTCATGCACAAAGCTATAATCAAAATTATGTCGCTTGGCTATAAAGATCAACCTGTGCCATCGTCATCCGCCGACTTGATCGGCGGACCTTGAGCAGAACAATTGGGACTTGTGGCTCAAGGCTAGCCCGTCAGGCCGGCCAATGACGCCCGGTTTTTTGGTGAATAGAGATCAACTGCATTTAGTATGAATAGCCGTTGAATCGCATTGATTTACCAATTTGAAGCGACTCCCACCGGATTGGCTTCAATGCTGAACAATCGAGACGATATTCGTGGCGCCGAGGGTGTTCATAAACATTTTAAATAAATCTGAACCGCTCAATTTTGTTCAATCGGTAGAATACAGACCTACGCAACATCGAACTCGATTAGAAAATTGATAACACGACGGCGCAGAACTCTTATTACCTATTTTAACTGCTTTGCCTGCAAATTTGACTATCCAGGCGGGAGATAATACAATTCGGCTACTTTCAACACTCATTTGTGGCGGAAACGCTTCTGGCCTCTGCGCACTGGTGCAGGATTAATCGGGAGGAGGATTTGATAATGGAAGGAATCAAACAGTTTTCGGGCAAGTGTGTAGCAGTCGGATTTGCAATGGGTCTGTTGGTTGCAGCGGTTATAACGGTTGGAACATTGGCCTATGCAATATCAATTGGCGTTCCGCTAATTTCAAATTGAGTTTGCGCCTTAAGAAGAAATAGAACCGCCTACTTTGATCAGTGGCGCGACGACAGGCCCTCATGGGGCGATTTCAGATCGTTTATCCCTATTGTCAAAACGGGGGTGCAATTTTCTAACGACAAAAACACAGCCTGCCACCTTATACAAAAGGAAGCAGATACTCCCACAGTGATCGCTTGAAAGAAAGTTTATCCGCATGACGCCCGAATGGAGGGATTTTTTCAAAGAAAAATCTCGGGAATTCGGGTCAGCCCTGAGCATTGCTCATGTGAGGACGGTGATTGAGGCGCTGAAAGCGCCGCAAAGAACCGCCCGCAGCGGAGCAAACTAACAAAATACGTGCAAATCGCTTTCAAGCGATTGCCGTGTAGATACCCCCATTTGATCGACATTGGTATATGTGATGATCCGGCGCCATTTTCATGCCTTTGTTGGCATTGCAAAAATTTGGATGGGCCGCTCGCAATTTGCATTCCATCACAGGCTTTTCAGTTTTCGCCGGATAACGGCGCTATCACTCAACCCTTCCTCCACCTGCCCTATCAAGTTTGCTAAATCATGGTATAGAGCAAAGCGAACAATCCAGCCGGCGGGAAGTGATGGGCATCAGCAAGTCAGATTTGAGAAAACTGATTAGTTCCGATGAGGTGCGGGCCGAACTTACAGCACTTACGGTCGATACCGGCGGCGATGGTTCATCATCTGAAATCCGCGCCAGCGTGCTCGCCCACCTTAAAAAAACTTCGGCCAGCGGACGCGCAAAAATCGAGGCAATGTTGATGGCCGATGGCCGTGGCACCTATTGCGCCGAGCGGATTTCAGCCCTGCAGGACGAGATTATCCGCATCATCTATGATTTCGCCCTGGTGCATGTGTTTCGCGTTAAAAACCCGTCCAGGGCCGAGCGTATGACGATTGTTGCCGTCGGCGGCTATGGTCGCGACACTCTGGCGCCCGGTTCCGATCTCGATTTGATGTTTTTATTGCCCTACAAACAAACCCCCTGGGGTGAGAGCATCGTTGAATATATGCTCTACATGCTGTGGGACATGGGTTTTAAGGTCGGCCACTCAACCCGCAATATCGAGCAGTGTATCCGCCTTTCGCATGAAGACATGACGATCCGCACGGCGGTGCTTGAGGCACGTTATCTTTGGGGCTCAAAAGAGCTGTACGACGAATTGCTGCAGCGTTTTGACCAGGAAATTGTCTCCTCTACCGCGCGCGAATTCATTGCTGCAAAACTGGCGGAACAGGATGCTCGCCACATCAAATCCGGCGTGTCGCGCTACCGGGTCGAACCCAATGTCAAGGATGGCAAGGGCGGCCAGCGCGATCTCCACACCATGTACTGGATATCAAAATATTATTATCGGGTTCGCAGCCAAAATGAGCTGGTTAAACTGGGGGTTTTTACCCGCCGCGAACATGACCGGTTCACCAAGGCGCAGAATTTTCTGTGGGCCACAAGGTGCCACATGCATTTTCTCGCCAAAAAGGCGGAAGAACGGCTTTCCTTCGATATTCAAAAGGATATCGCCGAGCGGCTTGGCTATACCGACCGGCCCGGACTGAGTGCGGTTGAGCGTTTTATGAAACACTATTTTCTGCACGCCAAACATGTTGGCGATCTGACCCGTATTTTCTGCTCTGAACTTGAAGAAAAACAGGCTAAGGCAGCGCCCGGTCTCACCCGGATTTTCCGTTCGTTCGGCAACCGAAAAAGAAGAATCAAGGGCACATCGGATTTCGTCAATCACAACAATCGCATCACCATTGCGAGCCAGGGGGTTTTTGAGCGCGATCCGGTCAATATTCTGCGCCTTTTTCAAATTGCCGATAAACATGGCTTAAAGTACCACCCCGACGCGCTGCGATTGCTCACCCGTTCGCTAAAGCTCATCAATACAGAATTGCGCAAGGACAAAGAAGCAAACCAGCTCTTTTTGCAAGTCCTGACATCACCGAATAGCCCGGAAGCGACTTTGCGCAAAATGAATGAGGCGGGCGTTTTGGGACGCTTTATTCCGGAGTTTGGCAAGATTGTCGCGATGATGCAGTTCAACATGTATCATCACTATACTGTCGATGAACATCTGCTGCGTTCGATCGGTATATTGTCGGAAATCGAAAAGGGCGAACTGGAACACGAGCACCCCCTTTCGCATGAGCTGATTGGTGCAATCAAGGACCGGACGGTGCTCTATGCGGCACTATTGATGCACGATATCGCCAAAGGCCGCCCCGAAGATCACTCGATTGGGGGGGCAAAAATTGCTAAAAAACTGTGCCCGCGATTGGGCTTGACCGGCGACCAGTCAAAACAGGTTGCATGGCTGGTGCAACAGCATTTGGTCATGAGCAACACGGCCCAGCAGCGCGACCTCAACGATTATAAGACGATTGTCGACTTCGCTGAAATCATGCAGAGCATGGAACGCATGAAAATGCTGCTGATCCTGACGGTCTGCGACACTAAAGCTGTCGGCCCCGGGGTGTGGAACGGCTGGAAGGGGCAATTGCTGCGCACCATCTATCATGAAAGCGAGCCGCACTTGACCGGCGGCTTCAGCCGCACCGCCCAAAGCGAAAGAGTAGCTGAAACACTGCAACAGCTTTCTGATGCGCTGGAAGATTGGGACGAATTCGAGCGGCAATGGGTGCTTAAACTTCACTATGACGCCTATTTGCTGACGGTTCCGCTGGAGGACCAGATCAGGCACATGAATTTCATTCGCTCATCCGACCTGGCCCGCAAACCGCTTGCAACAACCGTGACCACAAAACAATTCGAGGCGATTACAGAAATCACCGTTTTGGCACCGGATCACCCCAGATTGCTGTCGATTGTTGCCGGCGCCTGTTCGGCAGGTGGCGCTAATATTGTCGATGCAAAAGTGTTCACCACCAGAGATGGCAGGGCGCTGGATTCAATATTTATCAGCCGGAAATTTGATAACGACGAGGATGAGGTCCGCCGGGCCGAACGGATCTGTAAGCTGATTGAAGATGTCTTGTCCGGCGCCGCAAAACTGCCCGAATTATTGGCAACAAGAGGCAAAATGAAGAAAACTCTCGGTGCCTTCGATGTCACCCCTATTGTCACGCTTGATAATGCCTTGTCGCACAAATTCACCGTCATAGAAGTTGAATGTCTTGATCGTCCCGGCCTGCTTTCGGAACTGACTGGCAAGTTGGCCGATCTTAATCTGGATATTACCTCGGCACACATTGTCACCTTTGGCGAAAAGGCAATCGACACATTCTATGTCACCGATCTTGTTGGCGCCAAACTGGAAAGCCCGCAACGCCGGTCGGCGATCAGGAGCCATCTGATGGCGCTTGTCGCACCGGATGTTGCTTTGAGCGAGGATGCGGCAAAAGAACTGGCCATTGCCGGTGAAGGCGTCGCCCGTTGAGCCTGGTACAAAAGTTCGCAACGGTTGGCGGTGCCACCATGGCAAGCCGGATCCTCGGCTTTGGCCGCGAAATGCTGATTGCAGCTTCCCTCGGTGCCGGCCCTGTGGCGGATGCGTTTTATGCCGCTTTTACCCTGCCCAATCTGTTTCGCAGAATATTTGCCGAAGGGGCATTTAATTCCGCCTTCATACCGCTGTTTGCCAAAGAGCTGGAATCAGGCGGGATCAAATCTGCAAGACAGTTCGGAGAAGAAGTCCTGGCCGTGCTGGTGGCCGTGTTATTGCTGTTTTCAGCCCTGGCGATGATATTCATGCCGGAAATAGTTGCAGTATTTTTCAAATTTGGCGATGGACAAAAACTTGAAATCACCTCTGTAATGGCAAGGGTGATGTTTCCCTACCTGTTCTGCATGTCATTGATTGCCATGCTGTCGGGTGTGTTAAACTCGATGCGGCGCTATTTTTTTGCAGCCATTGTCCCCGTATTGCTGAATGTCATTTTGATCGCTCTGCTGTTGATCTCGGTCGCATTGAAGCTGGATGAAAGATCAATCGGCCTGGTTTTGTCGTGGGGCGTTTTGGGTTCCGGCATTGTGCAATTGGTATTGTTGTTCTTCGGCGCTGCAAAACAGGATTTCCGGGTACGGCTGGTACGACCGCGCTTGACGCCACAGGTTCGCAGGCTGCTGGTGTTGATGGGGCCCGCGGTACTGACCGGCGGGGTCATTCAAATCAACATCCTGATCGGACGGATGATTGCCTCGGCACAGGATGGCGCCATTTCACTGCTCAACTACGCTGATCGCATCAATCAATTGCCCCTTGGGGTAATCGGCATCGCCATTGGCGTTGTATTGCTGCCCGAGCTTTCCCGTTCGCTCAACGCCAACGATTTGACAGAGGCTACCAAGCTTCAAAGCCGCTCTCTGGAAATATCACTGTTGTTGACGCTTCCGGCGGCGGTCGGCTTCATGGTTATTCCAGAACCCATTGTTGCTCTGCTGTTTGAACGTGGTGCCTTTGACGCAACCACTACCGCGATGACTGCGGCTGCACTTGCCGCCTATGCCGCTGGTCTTCCTGCCTATGTGCTGATCAAGGTTTTTCAACCGGCTTATTTTGCCCGCGAAGACATGCGCACCCCGTTCTATTTCTCCATTGTCATGATGGTGGCCAATATTGCCGTCAGTCTGGCATTGTTCCCCTATTTCGGCCACGTGGGCATCGCTATCGCCACTGCCATTTCGGCCTGGGTCAATTTTGCCCTGTTGGCGGTAACCCTGTGGATGCGCAATCAGTATCGACCCGAAAGCCAAACGCTCCGCCGGGTGATGATGATAATTGTCGCAAGTCTCGTTATGGGCGTATTACTTTACTTTGGCAGCGAAAGTGTTGCCGGCCAGTTTACCGATGGTGGGCTGATAATCCGCATGCTGCTGGTTCTCACGCTGATCGGAACATCGGCAATAATTTACTTTGTCATCATCATCCTCAGCGGCGTGATCTCGCGGGCCGAATTACAAAGAATATTGCGGCGAGCACAATAATATAACTTGCCCTCACCGGTTCGCTCGGCCATAACCCGCCCGATTTCAATGATGCCGGCAGGAGTCCAACCCTCCGGTAACGGAGCACTATCAATGACTGAATTTCCCGAGCGGGTATTTTCCGGTGTACAACCCACCGGCAATTTGCATCTTGGCAATTATCTCGGTGCCATCAAAAAATTTGTTGCCCTGCAGCAGAACCATGATTGCGTCTATTGCGTGGTCGATCTTCATGCCATTACCACATGGCAAGACCCTGAAATGCTTGCCGGCAATATTCGCGAGGTTACCGCCGCCTTCATCGCTTCGGGAATTGACCCCGAAAAACACATCGTTTTCAACCAGAGCCAGGTGGCCGAACACGCCGAGCTCGCCTGGATTTTCAACTGTGTCGCACGCATGGGCTGGCTCAATCGCATGACCCAGTTCAAGGATAAAGCGGGCAAAGACCGGGAAAAGGCTTCGGTCGGCCTGTTTGCCTACCCCACCTTGATGGCGGCCGATATTCTGGCTTACCGGGCCACTCACGTACCGGTGGGCGACGATCAAAAACAGCATCTGGAGCTGACCCGCGATATTGCCCAGAAATTCAATAATGATTTCCGCCAGTCAATCGTCGACAGCGGCCATGGCGAGGCCTATTTTCCCTTAACCGAGCCATTGATCGAAGGGCCGGCCACCCGGGTGATGAGCTTGCGCGATGGGTCGAAGAAAATGTCGAAATCCGACCCGTCGAACCTTTCGCGCATCGTTTTGACCGACGATGCCGAGACCATTGCCAAGAAAATCCGCAAGGCGAAAACCGATCCGCTGCCGTTGCCGGATAATGTCGAGGAACTTAAATCGCGTGCCGAGGCGGAAAACCTTGTGGGCATTTATGCTGCTTTAGCAGAAACCAGCAAGGAAGCAGTGATAGCTGAATATGGTGGCCGTGAATTTTCGACCTTCAAACCGCTGCTAGCGGAACTGGCGGTGGAAAAACTGGCGCCCGTATCCGACCAAATGACACGTCTGCAAGCTGACCCTGGACACATTGACCGGATATTAAACGATGGCGCTGCCCGCGCGCGCGTTATCGCCGCAGAAACTCTAAAAGGCGTTAAGGAGATTGTCGGCTTCGTCAACCCGGTCGCTTGACTGTCTATCCAAGTGCCCTATCTTAGAGGCTGCTTGGAGCCTGCCTGAAAAGTCGTGATGGAGTAACGCCTCACTAGATGGTGTTGAATTTTCTTTTTTGCATAACAACGGGAAACCAAAATGTTTATCCAGACCGAAGCAACGCCAAATCCGTCGACCTTAAAATTTCTACCGGGACGGACAGTGATTGACAGTGGCACCATTGATTTTCGTACGATTGACGAAGCAAGAGGAAAATCACCGCTGGCGGAGCGGCTGTTCGACGTTCAGGGCGTCGAGGGGGTGTTTTTCGGCTATGATTTTGTCACCGTGACCAAAAACGACGATCCCGACTGGCAGATCATGAAGCCGGCAATCCTGGGCGCTATCATGGAACATTTTATGAGTGATATCTCGGTGATGAGCGAAGGTGCTGATGCCGGCACCGCCAGTGGCAGCGGACAGGAATTTTTCGACGAGGGTGATGAGGATATTGTCGACACGATCAAGGATTTGCTTGAAACCAGGGTGCGTCCAGCCGTAGCCCAGGACGGCGGCGACATCACCTTTAGGGGTTACAAGCAAGGCATTGTCTATCTTGAAATGCGCGGTGCCTGTGCCGGCTGCCCTTCGTCTACAGCGACACTTCAACATGGCATTCAAAATCTGCTGAAACACTTCATACCGCAGGTTCAGTCGGTCGAAGCGGTTATGTAGGCTACCATTGATCCAGCTTGCAATCGACACATCGGCCAATCTATGCGCTGCCGCGCTGTTCGACTGCGGTCGGAACGAAATAATTGCGCAAGTCAGCAAAGACATCGGACGTGGCCATGCCGAGCAATTGATGGGTTTTTTGGCGGAATTGCTGCAATCACACAATCTTGTCTATGACGATTTAGACCGATTGGCGGTGACCACGGGACCGGGCAGTTTTACCGGCATAAGGGTCGGGCTGGCAACCGCCAGGGGGCTGGCTCTGGGTCTCAATGTTCCCGTTATCGGGGTCAGCGTTCTAAACGCTATTGCTTATCAGCATTGCCAGGTGCGAGATGATTTGACGCCGCTAGTTGTGGCGATTGACGCAAAACGCAAAGAGGTATTTCTGCAGTCCTATGACTACCGGGGAAATGCGCTGGATGAGGCAAGAGCTGTGCCAATAGCCATCATTGCCGCCGCACTTCCGGTCGGCCCATTTCGGCTTGCGGGTTCTGCAGCAGATGTTGTTGTGGCAAAATGTGATCGCCGCGATGTAGAAATCTGTTCCCGTCAAAAGGCCGCCGATATCACCTTTGTGGCGCAGCTGGCCGCCTCATTGCCGGTCAGTGACAACAAGCCCAAACCGCTTTATCTAAGAAAGGCGGATGCCAAACCGCAGACCGGCCTGTCAACGGTGACCCGGAAATCGAAGCAAAGAGCAAATATCTAGATCGTGGTGAGGCTGTTTTTCTCAAAAGACCTGGAAGTGCTGATCGAAGCGGCAGGGCGACCGCAGGCGGGTGATATTTCGGATTTGCATGCAAAGTGCTTTGGGCGTCACTGGGGTGCTGCCGAAATTGGCCGGCTTCTTGCCTTGGACAATGTGATTTGCCTGCTGGCCATTCAAGTCGGCAAACCAAATGCCGCACCGCTCGGCTATTGCATGGTTCGCCACGCCGCCGATGAGGCCGAGATCCTATCGATAGGTGTGCAGCCGAAACGGCGACGGGGCGGCCTGGCCGCCAAGATGATCGACGAGAGCATTCGCCGATTGCAAGGCGAGAGGGTGACCAAACTGTTTCTCGAGGTGGACATCGATAACCGCAACGCAGTTAGTCTATACAGGAAATTCAAATTCGAAACTCTGGCCGAAAGACCGGCTTACTACAACAATTCCGCCGGTGGGAAGAGCGCAGCGCTTGTCATGCGGCTTGATCTTGACTAGGCAATGCCGGATACTCGAACCGAGCAATAGAGCGCAATCATAATGGCCGATAAGTATCTCGATCTGGAAGAGCTGTGCGTCGATAAGGGCATGCGGATGACCGAGCAGCGGCGAATAATCGCCCGGGTGCTTCAGTCTTCCAACGATCATCCCGACACGGAAGAGGTTTACCGCCGGTCGACCGCGTTGGATGACAAAATTTCGATATCGACCGTCTACCGCACGGTAAAACTGTTTGAGGATGCGGGCATTGTCGAGCGGCATGAATTTGGCGACGGCCGCTCCCGCTATGAAACCGTGCCCGACGAACACCATGATCATCTGATTGATTTGAAAACCGGCCGGGTAATTGAATTCAAGAATGAAGAGATTGAGGCTTTGCAGGATGCGATAGCTGAGAAGCTTGGCTACAGACTGGTCGATCACCGGCTGGAGCTCTACGGCATACCGTTATCAAAAGAGCGAATGGCACTGAATGACGATATCGATGACAACTAATACCAGCGCACGCATTGTCCAGGTACGGCGGTACAGGCGGCTGCACCATATTATTTCGACGTTCCGTCACTGCAACATGCGCCGGGAAAAACAACCATGATTGCGTCCATTCGTCTCGTGGTTGTTTTGATCGCCGTCTTCGCATTTACATTTATTGCCATACCGGCTCAGGCCGTAATGTTGAGATATTCAAAAAGGGCAGCGTCAAAATTTCCGACGATCTGGCACCGTACGGTGTTGAAAATGTTCGGCATCAAGGTAACAATTCACGGGAATCCGAGCGATGATCATCCGCTGTTGTTGGTGTCAAATCACGCCAGTTGGAAGGATATTTTGGTGCTCGGCTCGGTTAAACCTCTGACGTTCGTCGCCAAGGCCGACATGAGTTCCTGGCCATTGCTCGGTCGTTTGGCTAAATTGCAGCGCACCATTTTCGTCGACCGGGATCAGCGTAGCAAAGCCGGGGCTCAGGCAATTGAGATCGCCGAGCGTATGAGCCAGGGTGATATTATCGTTTTGTTTGCCGAAGGCACCACATCCGATGGCAACAAGGTACTGCCCTTTAAAAGCTCTTTGCTTGGCGCAGCGCAACTGGCGATAAAACAGTCAGACCAAGAGCGGGTGGCCATCCAGCCGGTTGCCATTGCCTACACCAGGATGCACGGGGTGGCACTTGGCCGTTTTTACCGGCCCGAGGCCGCCTGGCCGGGCGATGTGGGGCTGGCGGGACACGTTATCAATATTGTCAAGCAGGGCGCGCTGGATGTTGATCTGCATTTTGGCGACCCTATTCCCTTCAGCGCAGGTTCTGACCGAAAAATAGTGACCCGGGAAATCGAGGAACAGGTACGTCAAATGCTGCATTTGTCGTTGCGCGGCGCCAAATCCAGCACCGCAGCAACGGATAACGCCGATGAGGTTGTCAAAAGCCGATGAAAACAGAATTTGCAACATCGATTATCCGTACTAGTGGAATGAATTTGACATTTGGTACCCACTTGCAGCTTCATTCATTTTCAAATGTCAAATTCAAAAATTCCACTAGATTCAATATTTTGCTAGTGGTTCTTTTGATTCCAACATTTGCAAATATGGGTGCTGCAACGGGATGCAAATGTTGGTACAGAACCACTAGTGGAATGAATTTGACATTTGGTACCCACTTGCAGCTTCATTCATTTTCAAATGTCAAATTCAAAAATTCCACTAGATTCAACAACTTGCTAGTGTTTCTTTTGATTCCAACATTTGCAAATATGGGTGCTGCAACGGGATGCAAATGTTGGTACAGAACCACTAGATACTGGTTTTGGGCAAAGGGTCGCAAACGAACTCCATGACTGTGATTACTAAATCAGATCGGCTGGTAGTTGAAAAAGACACGCCACCCCGCAAGGTCTTCATCAAGACCTATGGCTGCCAGATGAACGTCTATGATTCCAATCGGATGAACGATGCCCTGGCAAGCGTCGGTTACGCCGAAACCAGTGACATGAAAGATGCTGATCTGGTGTTGCTGAATACCTGTCATATTCGCGAGAAAGCGGCTGAAAAGGTTTATTCCGAGCTCGGCCGCATTCGTCTATTGAAGCAAAGACGTCTTGAGGAGGGTCGACCTTTGACCCTTGGGGTTACCGGCTGCGTGGCCCAGGCCGAAGGGGTGGAGATAATCAAACGGGAACCGGCGGTTGATCTGGTCGCAGGCCCGCAAACCTATCACCGCCTGCCACAAATCGTCGAAAAAGCGCGGTCTGGCAACCGCGTCGTGGATACCGAATACGCAGTCGAAGACAAGTTTGATTATCTGCCCAAGCCGGCTAAATCGCGCACCTCGCATCGCGGCGTTAGTGCTTTTTTGACCGTCCAGGAAGGCTGCGACAGGTTCTGCACTTTTTGCGTCGTACCCTACACCAGAGGCAGCGAAGTCTCACGTGGCGCCCGTCAAATTATCGATGAGGCAAGAAATCTGTGCGAGGCAGGCGTGCGCGAGATCACCCTGCTTGGGCAAAACGTCAACGCCTGGCATGGCCACGGAACAGATGACAGCGAGTGGGGTCTTGGCAGACTTCTCCATGCGTTGAGTGCAATTGAGGGACTGGCACGCTTAAGATACGTAACCAGTCACCCGCGTGACATGAAAGAAGAACTGATTACGGCCCATCGCGACCTTGATATTCTCATGCCTTATCTGCACCTGCCCGTTCAGTGCGGCTCGGACCGTGTGCTGAAAGCCATGAACCGGCGACATCGGGCGAAAGACTATCTCGAATTGGTAGAGCAGATCAGAAGGGCACGCCCCGATATCGCGCTGTCGGGCGACTTCATCGTCGGTTTTCCTGGTGAAAGCGACGCCGATTTTGAAGCAACGCTAGAACTCGTGCGCCAGGTGAACTATGCCCAGGCCTATTCGTTCAAATATTCGCCGAGGCCGGGAACACCAGGCGCCGAACTGGAAGAGCAGCTTCCAGAGGCGGTCAAATCGGCAAGACTTGCCCGTCTGCAGACCCTGTTGAACACCCAGCAACTTGCCTTCAATCACTCCCACATTGGCTCCCGCATGGAAATTCTGTTGGAAAAACGGGGGCGTGATGAAAACCAGCTGATCGGTCGCTCGCCATGGCTGCAATCAGTAATTATTGATGCGTCTGCGGGCAATATTGGTGATATTGTCGAAGTCAGGATCGCCGACGCGGGCCCCAACAGTCTTGTAGGCGACGTCATCTGACACCATGGATTGCACTTTTGGAGAACAATTTGAACATCCAACAAAAACGCAAAAAACAAATGCAGCAAGCAACCGGCAAAGGCGCATCGGACCTGGCACATGTGGTTTTGGAGTATGATGACAATACCCTTGCCCGGGCGTTGTTCGGTCAGTTCGATGAAAATATTGCGCTTGTAGAACGGGAACTTGACATCAACGCGGTGGCGCGGGGAAACCAGCTTGAGGTCAAGGGCAGTGCTGAGGCGGCCGAGCAGGCGCGTCAGACATTCGATCATCTTTATGCCCGTCTGCAGCAGGGCGATGAAATTACTGCCGGCGATGTGGAAGGGGCGGTGCGCAACGCGCTTTCAACTCCGCCACGACCTCGCGGAAAAAAAGGCAATAGTTCCAGTAAACTGGCCTTCGCATCAATTGCCACGGCACGCCGGGTGATCCATGCCAGATCTGCCACCCAGGATGCCTATATAAGAGCGATGGAAAGGGCTGAACTGGTTTTTGGTGCAGGACCAGCAGGAACCGGCAAAACCTATCTTGCGGTGGCCTATGCGGCGACACTGCTGGAAAGGGGAGATATTGACCGGATAATCCTTTCACGTCCAGCCGTTGAGGCGGGTGAGCGACTTGGCTTCCTGCCCGGCGATATGAAAGAAAAGGTGGACCCCTATCTGCGCCCGCTTTACGACGCACTCTACGATATGATGCCGGGCGACAAGGTTGAGCGGGCACTGGCATCCGGTGTGATCGAGATCGCGCCGCTGGCCTTCATGCGCGGGCGGACACTTGCCAATGCGGCGATTATTCTTGATGAGGCGCAAAACACCACATCGATGCAAATGAAAATGTTCCTCACCCGGTTGGGTGACAATTCAAAAATGATTGTCACCGGCGACCCGAGCCAAATTGATTTGCCGGGTGGACAACGTTCCGGACTGGTCGAGGCGCTCGATCTGTTGAAGCAGATACCGGGCATTGTCAGGGTGCAGTTTACCTCCGCCGATATTGTCCGCCATAAGCTGGTTGCCGAAATCGTCGAGGCCTATGATAGTGCGACATCGTCGAAATCGCGCTCTTCCGGTGGGGACATGCTTTGACATGGCAGCAAGATTGCCGGTGATTGATGTGATAATACAGGCAGGCGATTGGACGAGCCAGGAGATTGCCACAATTGAGGTGGAAAGAGCCATCCGGGCGGCAATTGACACCGCCGGGCTCAACTTTTCGGAAAACGCGGAATTGAGCATTGTGCTCAGTGATGACGAAAATGTTCGGATGCTTAATAACAAATGGCGAAAAATCGACCGGCCGACCAACGTTCTGTCTTTCCCGACCTGCGAGTTCAACCCGCAAGAGGTGGCAGGGCCGCTGCTTGGCGATATTATCATTGCCCACGAAACCACCCAACGGGAGGCTCGCGAACAGGGTAAACCGTACTGCCAACATTTGACCCATTTGCTCATTCACGGATTTTTTCATCTTTTCGGTTATGATCACCGCAATGACGATGAGGCGGAAGTGATGGAAAAACTTGAGCGCCAAAGCCTTGCCGTGCTTGGAATTGACGATCCCTATGGGGAAGCAAGCAGACACGCACAATGCTAATAACCCCTGCCCCACAAAACACCGTATGATTGACAAAATTCGATGAAACAGGAAACTAAAGACCTCGAGCGCCCCGAAGAAGGTGGCAATGAGCCGGAACCCGACCCCTTAACACAGCCCGAGGACAGTCCCGGTAAAGCTCTGATCGTCGTCGATCAGCCAAACGGCAAGTCGCAAAAGCGTGGCCCAGATAATCTTATTACCAGAATTCTGGCTCGGCTTGGACTTCGATCTTCCGGCACCCTTCGCGATGACCTGGAGGATGCGCTTTCCAGCCAAAGCAGTGATGCAGATGACGCTTTTTCGCCTGAAGAAAGAGCGATGATCAATAACATTCTTCGGTTGCGCGAAATGCGGGTCGAAGATGTCATGGTTCCAAGGGCAGATGTTGATGGCATCGACATTAATGTTACCCTTGATGAATTGCTGTTAGAATTTGAAAACTCCGGTCACTCACGGCTTCCGGTATTCTCCGAAACCATGGACAACCCCCTCGGCATGGTGCTGATCAAGGACCTGCTGCTCTATGTTTCGCGTACCGCTTCACGCGGCAGGGCAAAACCGGAGGAGGAAAGCGCCAAAAGGAATACCCGTCACCTGTTGTCAAAGATCAATCTGTCGAGAAAACTGAAATCGCTCAAATTGGTACGGTCGGTGCTGTTTGTACCGCCATCAATGTTGGCGTTGGATCTGTTGGCACGCATGCAGACCGCCCGCACCCAGATGGCGCTTGTCATTGATGAATATGGCGGCACGGATGGCCTGGTATCACTGGAAGATATTATCGAAGAGGTTTTCGGCGAAATCGAAGACGAGAACGATGAGGACGAGGGCCCGGCAATCGAGAAAACCGGTGAAAGTGTCTACACCGCCGATTCAAGGGCCAGCCTTGATGATGTCGTTTCGTTGATTGGTCCGGGGTTTGAGTTTGGCTATCTGGGTGAGGATGTTTCTACCATCGGTGGCCTGGTTTTTGCCCTGGCCGGTAGAATCCCGGTACGCGGCGAGGTCATTCATGGCATGCCCGGGTTCGAGTTTCGCGTGCTCGATGCCGATCTAAGGCGGATCAAACGCCTTCAGATAGTGCAACGGCGCCTGCCGGGCAGGACACAAAGATCACGCCGTGGCGCCACTACCGGAAATTCCGACCAGAACCCGGATTTAGGACATTAGGGTGTCGGGCCCAATCAAATTTATTTGAACGGATTTTCGCGTTTGCTGGCCGGGCACTACAGACTCTGGCGCTTGTCGGCGGCTGCAATTGCGCTTATCGTCTTTAACTACTGGCAAGTAACCACCAAAGCCTTTGTCTCAATTTGGGGATCACTATACCAGATGGACCAATTGCTGGACATACCATTATTCGATGGGTTGGACGAGAAACAGTCACGAAAATTTGGCCAGCAGTGCATATGGCGGGATTACGCTGCCAATGAATTGGTGATTGATCACAGCGACAAAACCAATGACGTTCGATTTGTTTTGACCGGCATGGTGCGCATCATCATTCGGATTTCGGCCGGACGGGAAGTCATATTGAATGATTTCGGCCCGGGCGATTATATAGGTGAACTAGCGGCTATTGACGGTGAAACCCGGTCTGCCAACGTAACCACCATGACCAGCTGCCGATTGTGCATCATGCCGGCCACAGTGTTTATGGAAATTCTCGACAAAAACCCCGCAGTCAACCGGAAGGTCCTGCAAAAACTGTCCGTCCTGATCCGCCGACTGAGCGATCGCCTGGCTGAGTTCACGTTCCTGCAAGCCAAATACCGGCTTTATGCGGAGCTTATACGGTTATCGCGACCGCGGTCCGATCACCCTGGCCAGCGCTCAATCAGTCCGCCGCCTATCCAGCGGGAAATCGCCGATCGTATTGCCAGTCGCAGGGAGTTTGTGTCGCGCGAGATGAAATCACTGGAGCGAGAGGGCTGTCTGATGAAAACCCGTGGCGCGCTGGTGCTGACAAATGTTGATGAATTAGATCGCAGAATCGCCGAAGGCTGGCGGGAATAATTATTATCCGGCACTTAGGATCACGTCTTCGCCCTCTAGCCGTGCGCCGAGCACCATGTTGCAGGCCTCTGCCAACACCAGTGTGTAGTATGGCTGCACCGCATGCGCATCAAGTTCGCCATCAATCGTACCACTGATCATATTTAGAAACGCCGATGGCGCCCGGGCGTTCGGGCCCGTGCATCGAAGGACAAATCTAGTATCCTCCTCTCCGCCTTCCAAAACGACCTTGATCACACCGCCGCGCGGTATTGCACCAAGTGCAATCAAAATGAGGTTTAGAAGCAATTTGACCTTGTTCTTGGCCATCAAAACACGAGCACCGTTCCATTCGATATCCGGTTTTTCACCAGCCACATAGGCACGGGCCGCTTCTTCGGCGTCACCGGTGTCGATCATCGCGCCGGCAGAACCGGAGGCGCCAAATGCAAGCCGCGCGAATTTCAACTTCGCCGAAGCTGAAGTCGCACTTTTGCGAATGAGATCCATGGCGAATTCCCGCATTTCTTCGCCGCCGTCCTCATCCATGACTTCCAGCCCGTTGGTGATGGCGCCCACCGGCGAGATGATATCGTGGCACACCCGGCTGGCCAGCAGCGCCGCCAGTTCCAAAGCGCTCAATTTGGGTAGATTGTTCATACGACCTCCGGTCTTGTAATGCTCTTGTGGTCACCGCTTCAATGCGATGACGCCGGATCAATCGCGAATCAGTTGGTTCTTCTTGCTATGGTGAATACACGGGCGTGTCGACGCTGCCAAGTTAGCTTGGATCAACGAGCGATAATCGCTTTGGGGGCAACTTGCCAGACGCGGTCAGATGATGGCGTGGCGCACTTTTGCCGACACCCATTCCGACAGGATCACCGTCGCCAGAATTACCAGCAAAATGGTCGACACCTGGGTCCAGGCCAGGGTATTGATCGAGCCGTTCAACTGTAGTCCTATGCCGCCGGCGCCGACCAGACCCAAAATGGTCGATTCACGGATATTGATATCCCAGCGGAATACCCCGACACCGGCAAAGGTTGGTAGAACCTGCGGCACAATGGCAAACAGCATTTGTTGCGCTTTGGTGGCACCGGTCGCCTCGATCGCTTCGACCTGGGTGTGGTCGATCTCCTCAATTGCCTCATAGAGAAGCTTGGCGCAAAACCCGACTGAACGCAGCCCGATAGCAATGGTTCCAGCCAGCACGCCCGGACCAAGAATGAATACCAGCATCAAGGCCCAGATCAACGAATTGACCGACCTTGACGAGACGATGATAAACACCGCGACAGCCCGCACCAGCTTGTGAGGCGTGGTATTGCGTGCTGCAGCAAAGGCCACCGGCACAGCAATGACCAGCGCAATAACCGTGCCTAGTGTGGCGATGTTCAGCGTATCCCAAACCGGTATCCACAATTTATTGATATAGGACAGCTTTGGCGGGATCATCCGACCGCCAATGTCAGCCGCCTGTCGCGGTGCATCCTGGACGAAAAACCAGATTGTTTTTTCCGATATCAGTTGCCAGGCATAAACGGTGATCGCTATGCCGATAAGCCAGCCAAACCAGCTCAACAACTGGGTTTTTGTGGTGCGCCGCTTCCAAAGCGGACCGTCGCCGGTTTCAATCATCGGCATGTTACTGGACCCACTTTCTCAAATATCCCGAAGTGTATTCGAGCACCATAACGATGGCGATGATGATCAATAATATGGCGGCGGCAGTGTCAAACTCATAGCGCTCGAAGGCCGTGTTCAATGTGGCGCCAATGCCTCCGCCACCGACGATGCCGACCACGGCCGATTCGCGGAAATTGATATCAAGCCGATAGACTGACAGACCAATCATGCGCGGCATCACCTGTGGTTGAATGGCATAATTGATCCATTGGAACCAGCTTGCCCCTGTTGCCTTGACTGCCTCAGCCTGCGAGGCGCTCATGTTCTCGATGTCTTCGGCCAGCAATTTGGCAAAGAAACCGATAGTGCCGATAGATAGAGCGATGAAACCGGCAAAGGGACCAAAACCAAACAGTTTAACCGCGAAGATCGCCAGAATAATTTCCGGAAAGGTTCGCGAACCAGCGATTATGGCCCGGTTGAACAGATAGACCCACCTTGGCGCGAGGTTTCGCGCCGCACCCAACCCGATCGGCACGGAAAGCGCGATGCCAGCGACGGTCGAAATAATCGCCATCCATATGCTCTCCAGAATGCCGTCCCAGACAACGCCGCGGTTGTCAGCAAAATTTGGTGGAAAAAATGCCTCCAAAAAACGCTGCCCCCGGGGCAGACCTTCCCATGCCCTGATCCAGTTGACGTCCATGGTACCAAGTGCAATCGCCAGATAGACCGCCGATCCAGTGATGATCCCCCACCGCAACATTGGATTGCGGATCATCGGCGGTTTTTTCCAGCTAGAGGGATAATTAGCGGCAGCGTCGCTCATGCATCGTTCTCCGCAAGTTCTTCCTCCTCCTCGTCGACCGTTTCGATGGTCGCTTCCCAGTCCTCTTCGCCATAGATCTGGGTTAATACATCCGACGTCAGCCCTTCGGGCGGGCCATCATAAACGATGGTTCCCAATTCCAGCCCAACGACGCGCTGGGAAAACATCTGCGCCAATAAAACATCATGAATATTGATGATGGCGGCAAGGCCGCGTTCGGCGCATAATTCGTTGATCAGCCGCATGATCTGTCTTGAAGTCTTGGGATCAAGACTGGCCGTCGGCTCGTCGACCAGCAATAGTTCCGGATCCTGGATTAATGCACGGGCAATGCCGACACGCTGGCGCTGGCCGCCGGAAAGCTCGTCAGCCCGTTTGTCCACCATATGCATTAAGCCGACCCGATCAAGCAGGCGATAGGCTTCACGAACGTCGTCTTTGGGAAATTTCCTGAACCAGCTCTTCCAGAAACCGACATAGCCAAGGCGGCCGGAAAGCACATTTTCCATCACCGTCAACCGTTCGACCAGGGCGTATTCCTGGAAGATCATACCCATACGACGACGGGCTTTACGCAGGTTACCAGCTGAAAGGCTGGTCAGTTCCAGATCACCCAGATAAACCTTGCCACGGGTCGGCTCCACCAGCCGGTTGACACAACGAATGAGCGTCGACTTGCCGGCACCGGACGGCCCGATCAGGGCAATTACCTGCCCGTCCGGGATTTCAAGATCAACGTTTTTGAGGGCATCATCGCCCGTCTTATATGTCTTGCCCAGTCCTTCAAGACGCAGCATTATCCCTCCAACTCGCATAGAGCAAACAGCCAGGCCATTTGTTGAATTTCAGCCTGGCTGTCACTTTATTGTAATTCTGGCTATGCTACTTGCAGTCGTAGCTTACGCCATTGGCTTTGTCGATCTGACGAATAACCGCCCAGTCGAATTTGTGGGTAATACCGACAAAACGGTCGGCTTTTTTGAATTCCTTGACGAAATTCGCATCATCACTCCACGGATAGGTCCAAAACGCCTGCTTGACCTTGGCCACAAGTTCGGGGTGAAGGTTGTGCGCATGGCCATAGCCGGTGGTCGGGAAGGTTTGTGACTTGTAGATCGTCCGGATCTTGCCTTCTTCGATGACACCGCGGCGGATCATCCGCAACAAAACCGAATTGGCGATCGAGGCCACTTCATAGTCGCCATTATAGACGCCGAGAATGGAATTATCGTGTTTGCCGGAGAAAGTCGGGGTGAAGTCTTTTTCGGCGATCAGTCCAAATTCGCCCTTCAATATCGCCGATGGGGCCTTGAAGCCGGAATTTGAGGTTGGCGCCGTAAAGGCCATGGTCTTGCCCTTGATTTGATCGGGCGAGGTCATCGGGCTGTCGGCCGGGACAATGATTTCCATTTCATAACCAAACGAGCCGTCATTCTTGGCCATCATGCCGAAGGGTACAAAACCGGCGCAGCTAACGGCAATCGGGTTAGAGCCGGTATTGAACCCAGCGACGTGCAAGCGCCCTGAGCGCATCGCTTCAAGCTGGGCCGCGTTTGACTGAACCGGAAAAAACACTACTTTTTTGCCGGTCGTATCCTCCATATGTTTGACAAAACCCTCCCAGATATTGGCGTAGACCGCAGGGTCCTCAACCGGTGTATAGGTGAAGATAATAGTATCGGGGTTGATCCAATCCTTGGGATCAAGCGGCAGATCAGCGGTCTGATCAAAGTTCCGATCGCAATAGGCTTTATCCAACGTACCGCGATTACAGTCTTCGGCGTTAGCGGCAGTGGAAATAAGTCCCAAACTCGCTCCCGCCAACAGGCCAGCGGCAGTGGTTAGAAATTTACGGATTTTCATCGATTTCTCCCAAAATACATTTTGATTTTTTGTTACGCGTTCAGACTAGACCGCAATCAAGCGGGGCGGCAAGCACAAAATATTCGCTTCACCTTTCGAAATTCATCAAATGAATTCATTTGGCGCCGGTTCATCGCACATTTAGGATTGGTGGTTGATTGGCGACGCGCCGGTTCGCTCACCGTGACAAAGCGACGAAAATCCGGGCTGTAGCATTGGGCCAGATTGATTTGATGCTTACGGCTATATTTCAATTATCTGTTGTTCGAAATGGGCAATAATTTTATTGACCAGGCGCACCGCAACCTTGTCTTTGTCCATCGTCGGCCATTCCTCCACGTCCTGGCTGGACAACAGTCGGATGGTGTTGGTGTCACCACCCATGACGCCGGTTTCGGCTGAAACGTCATTGGCCAATATCCAGTCGGCGCCTTTCTTTTTCAGTTTAGCCATGGCATGGGCAAGGACCGCCTCGGTCTCTGCGGCAAAGCCGATGACCAGATCGGGCCTTTGCTTGCGCCGTCGGCCAACGGCCTTCAGGATATCGGGGTTTTCCACCAGTTCGAGCGCCGACGCGGTTTTGGCCTTGCCTTTTTTGATCTTTTCATCAGCATTGTTGACGGGCCGCCAGTCAGCTACCGCAGCAACAAAGACCGCAATTTCTACTGGCAATGCCTGTTCGACCGCCCGGCGCATTTGTTCTGCCGTCTCCACCCGCACCACATCGACACCGGCAGGACAGGCAATTGAAACCGGCCCAGACACAAGCGTTACCGCCGCACCTGCTCTTGTTAGCGCTTCTGCGATAGCATGACCCTGTTTGCCGGAAGAATGGTTCGACAAATAACGCACCGGATCAATCGCTTCGCGCGTCGGCCCGGAAGTGACTATCGCACTCAGTCCGGCAAGTGGCTTGGAACGATGGTCCAGCAGCGCTTCGATTTGATCGACAATATCCATTGGTTCGGCCATTCGGCCAGTTCCGCTTTCCCCGCTTTCCGCCATTTCGCCGGCTTCCGGCCCGACAAAATGGATGTCGTTTTGGCACAGAAATTTAACATTACGGCGGGTCGCTTTGTGGTGCCACATCTGCGGGTTCATGGCCGGTGCCAACAGTATCGGTTTATCGGCGGCAAGCAGAACCGTTGAGGCAAGATCGTCGGCAAGCCCATTGGCCATCTTGGCCATAATATTGGCGGTGGCCGGCGCAACAACAATCAAATCCGCCTCGCGGGAAAGACGGATGTGGCCAATATCGTGCTCATCTTCGCGGCTGAAAAGATCGCTGAAAACCGGCTCGGCTGAAAGCGCACCAACCGCCAGCGGCGTGATAAATTCACCGGCTGACTTGGTCATAATCGTTCGAATGCTGGCACCACGCTGGCGCAGCCGGCGGATCAGTTCGAGCGATTTATAAGCAGCAATGCCACCGGTAATTATCAACAGGATTTTCTTGCCGGCAAGAATGCTGTCATTCCAATGCCCGTTATTGGCGACAACGGCTTCAGTTTCGACCAAAGCGGGGTCGGGCGTCGAAATTTCGACGGCAGCAGAAACTGTGGTCACCGGTTGTTCGCTTGCTGGTTCCTCGACCGGCAAACTATTGTGGCCGTCCTGTTCTTGCCATTGGCTGAATAACAGCCGCGCCTCCTGCTCCATCGAGCGGCCATTTTCGGCGGCACGAACCCGCAACCAGTTCTTGGTATCTTCATTGAGATTTCTAATTGTGATGCTTGCCATGGTTTGCTCCGGGTTTAACCGAAGCTATATGATAGCAACGCAATCAATGCAATCAAATTTGCCAGACGACAATAACCGCGGCGATGGCAATCACCACCAGCGCTACCCGGCCGCTGCGTGAATAGCGGGCCTCGGCCTTGCCAATTGCCTCAATGGTCGGCGCATCAAGTCGAATGCCGTTGGCGCTCATGGTGTCCAGCTCCTTACCCAGCCGTTCGGTGCGATCGACAAATTCAGGCGCCATTGCCGCCAGCCGCGAGATTGCATGCAGTCCTTCTTTGACTTCCTCAAGCTTGCCGACGGGGCCAAGTTTGCGGGCAATCCACTGGCCCACCACGGGCTCCGATGCCTGCCACATATTGAACTTGGGATCGAGCTTGCGCGCTACGCCTTCCACTACGACCATGGTTTTTTGCAGCAACAACAGCTGCGGCTGCGTTTTCATGTCGAAAAGTTCGGTGACTTCAAACAGCAGGGTCAGCAGCTTGGCCATCGAAACCGTTTCGGCCGATTGGCCGTGGATCGGTTCGCCAATTGCTCTAATGGCCTGGGCAAAACTGGCCACCTGGTGGTGGGCAGGCACATAACCGGCATCAAAATGAACCTGGGCGACCCGCATATAGTCGCGAGTGATAAAGCCATAGAGTATCTCCGCCAGCACCAGCCGCTCCTTGGCGCCGAGCCTGCCGGCAATGCCAAGATCGACTGCAACGATGCAGCCCGCCTCATCAATAAACAGATTGCCCGGATGCATGTCGGCGTGGAAAAACCCGTCCCGCAGGGTGTGCCGCAGGAAGGACTGTATCAATATGACCGCGACCTTGTCCTTGTCTATGCCCTGTTTTTCTAATTCACGCACCTTTGTAAGCTTGACACCGTCGACCCAATCCATGGTGACCACGTCGCGTCCGGTGCGCTCCCAGTCGACGTCCGGCACCCGAAAGCCCTCGTCGTTAGCAGTGTTCTCGCGCATTTCGGAAAAGGCGGCAGCTTCCAGCCGCAAATCCATCTCCAGCCGTGCGGACTGGGCCAATATGTCGACCACGGAAACCGGTCTCAACCTCCTTGCTGCCGGAATGAACCGTTCCTGCAGCCGGGCGGCAAAATAAAACAGTTCGAGATCGCGCAAAAACCGTGGGCGCACGCCCGGTCTGATAACCTTGACCGCGACTTCCTTTGCCGGATCGTCTTTCAGAGTTGCCTTGTGCACCTGAGCCACCGAGGCGGCGGCAACAGGTTCACCCAATTCGGCAAACAGTTCTTCTATCGGGCGACCGAGCGAAGCTTCAATCGCCTGCTTTGCTTCGGTGGTGGAAAAGGCTTCCATCCTGTCCTGCAACAGTTCCAGATCCCGGGCGATTTGCACACCGACGACGTCGGGCCTGGTGGCAAGAAACTGCCCGAGCTTGACCCAGGAGGGTCCGAGCTTGTTGAGGGCACGCGAAAGCCGCTCGGATCGGGCCTCAGATTTCGACCGGTCACGCGAAAGCCATCCCGCAAGACGATGGGCAATGCGCAGCCAAAACGGGAGGTTCTCGGCCGGTATGGCCGAAAACACGCCCTCGCGGGCCAGAACGAAGCCGGCGCGGGCCAGCGCAACAATAGCAAACAGGCTGTTCATGCGTCACCGTTCCTCAAATTTTCCAACCTGAGTGAAGCGCCGCAATACCGCCGGAGAAATTCCGGAAGGTCACCTTCTCGAAACCCGCCGCGCTGATCATTTCGGCAAAACTCTTTTGATCAGGAAATTTGCGGATCGATTCCACCAGATAGCGGTAAGGTTCGCCATCGCCGACAATAAGCCGGCCAATTTTGGGAATGGCATTGAATGACCATTGTTCATAAAGCCGGTCAAGCACGGGCATATCGACCTTGGAAAATTCAAGGCACAAGAAGCGGCCACCCGGTTTCAAAACACGGCAGGCTTCGGCCAGCGCATGATCGATTTTTGGCACATTGCGAATACCCATGGCAATCGTATAGGCATCAAAACTATTGTTGGCGAATGGCAATTGTTCGGCATTGGCCTCAACAAACTCGAGATTTTGTTCAATGTTCCTTTTTCTTGCCCGTTCCTGACCAACCTCCAGCATTGAACTGTTGATATCAAGCACCGTGGTGTGGGCAAAATGATTGGATGCCTCGATAATGCGGAAAGCGATATCCCCGGTGCCTCCGGCAACATCGAGACTGTGCCAGCCGGAAGACCCGTTCTTGGGCGGTGCCAGGGCGGCAACGAGCGCATCTTTCCAAAGCCGATGAATACCTGCCGACATGGCATCGTTCATCAAGTCATAGCGTGAGGCCACACGGTGAAATACATCATCAACCCTGGGCTGTTTTTCTCCATCTTCCACTTGTTGAAAGCCGTAGGAAGAGGTCATTTCCTCGACTTTGGTGGTGCGGATTTCCGACATGGTTTATTCACCTGTTGACGATCGGCGGTCATTTGCAGCAACCTCAACCGCGCCGGTCAATGAAGCCATATTCCCAATTTTGTCTGGATGGCATAACCTGTTTTGGCACAAATTCAACCATTTGCCGGAAGAAGGAACGAGGAATGCCGGAATTACCTGAAGTTGAGACGGTTCGCCGCGGTTTAGCGCCGGTGATGGAGGGCGCCGTCATCGACCGGGTCGAGCAAAGACGCGCCGATTTGCGTTTTGCCTTTGCTGATGACTTTGTTGCAAGGCTTGAAGGGCGAAGTTTCACCGGTCTGGGACGGCGGGCCAAATATCTCTTGGCGGATATCGACGACGGTATGGTTTTGGTTATGCATCTTGGCATGACCGGCTCGTTTCGGATCGACCATAATAGTGTCGAAGATCAGCCGGGCGGTTTTGCCCTGCTAAAAAATAACGATAATAAACATGATCACGTGGTCTTTCACCTGACCTCCAGAGACGGTGGTCGGACGCGCATTATATATAATGATCCAAGGCGGTTTGGCTTCATGGCCTTGATAGAGCGGGCTCAGTTGTCTCAGCACCCCTGGTTTTGCTCACTTGGCGTCGAACCCACGGGCAACGCGCTGGACGGTACTTGCCTGGCACAAAAGTTCCAGCACAAGAAAGCACCATTAAAGGCAGCGCTGCTGGATCAGAAGGTGATTGCGGGACTGGGCAATATATATGTGTGCGAAAGTCTTTGGCGCGCCGGACTTTCACCAAAACGCAAGGCCGGCACGCTGGTGCTAAAATCCGGAGCACCAACAGAAAAGCTCAATCAGCTGGCGTTTCATATCCGCAACGTTATTGATGATGCGATAGCCGCAGGCGGCTCGACCTTGCATGACTATCGCCGTGCAGATGGCTCGCCCGGCTATTTTCAACACCGGTTTGCCGCCTATGGCCGGGAAGGCAGCCTGTGCGAAAAGAACCGTTGCAACGGCACCATACGCCGCATAATACAATGCGGGCGTTCGACATTCTATTGTGGAGCCTGCCAGAGATAGTGAACAACAGATTAGACGGTTTAGAGGAGGATTAGCATGGCCTATGAAACGCTGAAAGTGGAAATTCGTGGCAAGGTCGGCCTGATAACACTCGACCGTCCAAAGGCCCTAAATGCCCTCAATGCGACGGTTATGGAAGAAATGACCAGGGCAATTGCCGAGTTCGATGAAGATACCAAGATCGGCTGTATGGTGATCACCGGGTCTGAAAAGGCATTTGCCGCCGGTGCCGACATCAAGGAAATGCAGCCGCTTGGCTATGGCGAGGCTCTGGGCCGCAATATATTCGTCGGCTGGGATGCGGTGAGCGAGGCTCGCAAACCGATCATCGCCGCAGTGGCGGGCTATGCGCTTGGCGGCGGTTGTGAACTGGCCATGATGTGCGATTTCATTCTTGCCGCAGATACAGCCAAATTCGGCCAGCCCGAGATTTCGCTCGGCGTCATGCCCGGCATGGGCGGTTCCCAGCGTCTGACCAAGCTCGTTGGTAAATCGAAATCAATGGAAATGTGCCTGACCGGGCGGATGATGGAAGCCGAGGAAGCCGAGCGATCAGGGCTTGTGTCGCGTATAGTTCCGGCTGACGACCTGATCGAGGAGGCAATGAAGACCGCCGCCAAAATCGCCGACTTCTCCTTACCCTCGGTTCAGCTGATCAAGGAAACCATCAACCGGTCCTACGAGACCTCATTGGCGGAAGGGTTGCGCTTCGAACGCCGGTCGTTCCAGTCGCTATTCGCATTTGAAGATCAAAGCGAGGGCATGCAGGCATTTATCGAAAAGCGGGCACCGCAATTCAAGGGACGTTAACAGCCTGCCTCAAGTGAAAATTCTACGTTGACGAGATATCGTGTCCGGCCTATATAGCCGCCACTTATTGTTGGCGCTGAATACTGCCTGATCGACCTCCAGCTGGACCTACTTTATTCTGCTAGAACCAATGGTGGTTGGATTTTCGGCCATTGTGGACCGGCGCCAAAAAAATACAGAAACTTTAAGAGTGTCAGAAAGGGCTGAAATGGCCAACACCAAGTCGGCAAAGATAGCCACACGAAAAATCGCCCGGCGCACCGAGGTAAACAAGTCGCGCCGCACCAACATGCGCGGACTTATCCGCAAGGTCGAAGAGGCCATTGAAAACGGTGATAAGAATGTCGCCCAATCAGCTCTTCAATCTGCCCAGCCGGCTATCATGAGTGCGGCTGGCAAAGGTATCTTGCACAAAAATACCGCCTCGCGAAAAGTCTCTCGACTGGCCGCACGAATCAAATCGATCTCAGTCTGATTTATCGGTAAATTCTGCTTACCAGAGAGCCGGCAATGGTAAACTTGCGCCAGATTTCTCTCGTTTTTGGGGAGTCGAATTGATATGCGCTTTTCAGTTGGTGTGCATTCCTGTCAGAGATTATTTATTTATTTCAATATATTATGACTAGGTGGTGAAATTCCACCCGTTTTGAAAATGGCCTGAGAATTCGCCTCCCGGAGTCAATACCCTTAGGCAAAATAAAAAATTTTTTATAAGTTGACCTCTTGCCGTGAGGTCAGAAATTTGAATTTCCGTTTGATTCTCAATGATTTTTTATTAGTACGCCGCTTTGGTGTGGCGTTTTCTGCGCAGTGAGATAACCGCGTTAGGCATTTATCAAGAAATGCTGGTTGCTCAAGCAACATCGGCTGTGTATGTTCAAGGCGCTCAGGAACGATAGTGCTAACATAGATTATTGTGAGCAAGTGGTCGAATTGACGTGGTCGCCAAAGATGACGCTCAATGAAGTATGAAGTATGTGTAAATTAGAGTTTGCAGTGATGTTTTATATGCTCTTGGTTGATTTGATCATTGTCTTGATATCTTGAGACAAGACACGGAATAGTATTGTTAAATTATTGAACTTGTGAATTTTATAGTTTGCAGGAAAGTGGCAGATTGTGCGTTTTGATCAGTCAGCCATTGAAACAGTTGGTTTAATTAGTTGCCAACAGATTAGCTGGGCGGATTGTCAGGGCGATTAGCCGGGGCGTTGAATCCGCGTAATGTACATAGGAGGGCATGGTGAATATTGATGATTTTGTTGACGGTCAATAATTGGATAGGGGCCGGCTTGGCAAGGGTCGGTCACTCTCAGTTCGGTTATTAACGAGGAATTGCCGAATTGGACCGGGTTTGGTCCTGCAGAAGTTGGAAAACGGGATCAGTTAGCCGTTGGAGAGCGGTCGATGCACATAGCCGGATAAACCGGCGGAATAACCAAATAAGGGCAATAGCAATGGAAGCGGCAAAAAGAACTGTTCAATCAGCGCAATACACTGGCACGCAGAAAATTGGTGGAACTGGATCTCCTGTTAACAGGCATCAGCGAGCCAAAGCTGCCAGGGGCGGCAGGATACCGGCCGGTCAAGGCGACGCAGGTGGTGTGTTGACCGCGGATGAGCAACAGATGTGGGAGCGGGTGCAAGCCAAATTGCGTGCCAAGCTCGGCTCCGAAGTTTTCAACAGCTGGTTTGGCCGGTTGAAATTGAACTGTATCAGCACCGGCATCGTGTCCCATTCCGTGCCGACGGCTTTCTTGAAGTCCTGGATCAATACGCATTACGCCGAAACTCTGCTGCTGCTGTGGCAGAATGAAAAACCTGACATTTTGCGTATAGACATTGTTGTACGCAGTGCTGTTCGCATTCCGGCTACCATTGTCGAAAAGTCTTCCGGTGTGGCATCTACGGTAAATCAGGGACGGCAAACGTCTGTGGTGTCCCCATCGCAGGCGTTTTCGGAAATAGAGAATGTGCAGGGATTTTCTGGCTCGCCGCTTGACCCTCGCTACACGTTTTCGAGTTTTGTCGAGGGATCGTCCAACAGAATGGCCTGTGCTGCGGCAAAGTCGGTGGCAGAACTGGACAAGGGCACACTGAGCTTCAACCCGCTGTTTATTCACGCCTCAGTTGGTCTGGGTAAGACCCATTTATTACAAGCCATTGCCTGGGCGGCGCGACGTAGCGCCGGTGGCACAAAAGTGCTTTATCTGACGGCGGAATACTTCATGTGGCGGTTTGCCTCCGCTATCCGTGATCAGTCGGCCCTGTCGTTCAAAGAATCCCTGCGCGCGATCGATCTTCTGTTGATTGACGACATGCAGTTTTTGCAGGGAAAATCAATTCAGCAGGAATTCTGCCATCTCCTGAACGCGCTGATCGACAGCGCCAAGCAGGTGGTGGTCGCCGCTGACCGTCCACCGGCCGAATTAGAATCGCTCGACGAGCGGGTGCGTTCGCGTCTTCAAGGTGGCGTGGCGCTTGAAATCAGCCTGCCGGATCTTGCCATGCGCCGGTCGATGCTGTCGGTGCGGTATCAAGAGGCGCTGAAGGAGGACAGGTCACTCGAGCTGTCGCCCGAGATTCTGGACTATGTTGCCTCAACCATTGCTTCGTCTGGTCGCGATGTGGAGGGTGCATTCAACCAACTTGTTGTGCAGCACCGCTTTTCCGAAGGGGCTTTGAACATTGATAAAGTCAAGCAGCTGTTAAAACACCTGGTCAAAACCGGGGAGCAGAAGCGGGTCCGCATTGAAGATATTCAAAAAGTTGTTGCCAATCATTTCAACGTGACGAAGACCGACCTGCTTTCCAATCGCCGAACCCGGGTGATTGTCCGGCCACGCCAGATAGCAATGTATCTCTCCAAAATGTTGACACCGCGGTCACTACCGGAAATTGGACGGAGGTTTGGTGGCAGGGACCACACCACTGTCCTGCACGCGGTTCGCAAGGTGCGGATGCTGTCAAGCGACGACGAAAAACTTGCCCACGAGATCGAACTGCTAAAGCGTCTGATTAATGAATAAGCCGAGCAGGGGCTGATATTGAGCCATATTGAGGGCCGGGTCTCCTCGGCCCGGCTCGCCCAAAAAGGCAGCGAAATCGCAATGGATGCGCTTTCTTGCCCTGGACTGCCGCAATTATCCCCCGTTATTCATTGAGCCCCTTGTTTTCATCACCTCATGCCCTTGAATTATTGCCCGAATTTTAGCACTTTGTTGCACCGTAGGCCATATTTGCCCTGATGCTTTGTTTTTTCAATTTTTGTCGGAATACTTAACATGCGCGTGACACTTGAACGCTCCAATCTGCTAAAATCTCTCAATCACGTTCAGCGTGTGGTGGAACGGCGCAACACCATCCCGATCCTGTCCAATGTACTATTGCGGGCTGAAGATGGAGAGTTGCGCCTGAAGGCGACCGATCTTGATGTGGAAGTGGTCGATGCGGCGCCGGCTGCGGTTGAGCAGAGTGGCGCGACAACCGTTCCCGCCCACATGCTTTATGATATCGTTCGAAAATTGCCAGATGGGGCAGAGGTCATGTTATCGATGGGCGACGATGCGGCGATGAACCTTACCTCCGGCAGATCACGGTTTAGCCTCCAGGTGCTGCCCGAGGTGGATTTTCCCGATCTGACCGCGGGTGAGTTCAGCCACACATTCAAAATTGCGGCGACAACACTCAAGGGATTGATTGATCGCACCCAGTTTGCCATTTCCACCGAAGAAACCCGGTACTATCTGAACGGTATTTTTTTCCACAGTGTGGAGGACGGTGACAAGTTGATGTTGCGTGCCGTTGCGACAGATGGTCATCGCTTGGCGCGCGCACAGGTTGATGCACCACAAGGCAGCGAAGGCATGCCGGGGATTATCATCCCGCGCAAGGCGGTGGCTGAAATCCAGAGACTGCTTGAGGATCCCGATGGTGTCGCACTGGTGGAATTATCTGACACCAAGATACGGCTTACGCTGGATTCCCTGGTCATGACGTCCAAGCTGATTGACGGAACTTTTCCGGATTATACCCGTGTTATCCCGTCCGGCAACGACAAGGAACTGACCCTGGATCGCGCCGTGTTTACCGCAGCCGTCGACCGGGTATCAACCATATCCTCCGACCGCGGACGCGCGGTGAAATTGTCACTAAGTGACGGTCAATTGATACTCAGTGTCAACAATCCCGAGTCAGGCAGCGCGGAGGAGGAGATTGCCGTTGAATATTCCAGTGACCCGCTTGATATCGGCTTCAACTCGCGTTATCTGTTGGATATTACCAATCAGCTTGGCGGCGAACAGGCGATGTTCAAGCTGGCCGATCCCGGCTCCCCCACTCTTGTCAACGATGCCTTGGAAAATGACGCCATCTATGTCTTGATGCCGATGCGGGTTTGACATCCTGTAGCGCAACCAACCACCCCGATGAAGCGGTGACAGATACAGCCAACCCGGTTTTTGTTGAAACATTGCGGCTCAACCAGTTTCGCAACTATTCGTCAGCTTTATTGCGCCTTGACCGGCGTCATGTGGTGTTGTGCGGTGAAAACGGTGCTGGAAAAACCAACCTGCTTGAGGCGGTTTCTCTTATTACCCCCGGGCGAGGCATGCGCCGGGCGGTTTATAGCGATATCGCCTGCACGTCTGGCGATGGCACATGGGCGGTCAATGTGGAGTTATACGGCAATCAGGGTTCGGTGGCGATCGGAACGGGAATAGTTCGAGGGTCCATGGGAGTGGAGCCGCAAAGGCGGATACGCATAAACCAGACCCAGATCAGATCGTCGGAAGAACTGTTCGACCACAGCCGGGTCATCTGGTTGACCCCGGCCATGGACGGGCTGTTTACTGGCCCGGCTTCTGACCGCAGGCGGTTTTTGGACCGTATGGTTCTGGCGATCGACCCGGGACATGGCAAGCGCGTTGCCAGTTACGAAAAAGCCATGCGTGACCGCAACCGGTTGTTGGAGACTTTTTCACCCGACCCCGTGTGGCTCGGTGGCATTGAAGCGCAGCTTGCAAGTTATGGCGCGGCAATCGCGATTGCGCGGACCGAGCTTGTTGAACATCTTTGTGCTGCAATTGACAGCACAATTCGCGATCGCACCCCCTTTCCCGATGCACAAATCAGCATCGACGGTGTGCTTGAGAGCGAAGTCGGGTTTGGTTCCGCGCTTGATTTGGAAGACCGTTATCGCGCCATGTTGCATGATGAACGGGCGCTCGACAAATCGGCAGGCCGCACATTGATTGGTCCTCATCGTACCGATTTGATGGTCTGCCACCGGACCCGGGATATGCCGGCCAAATTGTGTTCCACAGGTGAGCAAAAAGCGCTTTTGGTCGGCATGGTGCTGGCGCATGCGCAACTGATAAAACAGATGAGCAACATACCGCCCATCCTGCTTCTCGACGAGATTGCAGCCCACCTTGACGCCAAGCGGCGCGCTGCCCTATTTGACCTGCTGGATGCTTTTGGCTGTCAGGCATGGATGACGGGAACCGATGAGGAACTGTTTGCCGGGCTTGGTGAACGGGCACAGTTTGTTATGGTCAGCGATGGCCAACTGGAATAAGGCGGGGAAAACATCAATGGCGGGGAATTTGTTTACCGCAAGTGAGTTGGAACGATATGCCCGTCACCTGGTGTTGCCGGAAGTGGGCGGACCGGGCCAGCAAAAACTGAAAGCCGCCAGGGTTCTGGTTATTGGTGCCGGTGGCCTTGGCAGTCCGGTTATGCTCTACCTGGCGGCGGCCGGTGTTGGCACAATCGGTATTGTCGATGATGATATCGTGTCGCTTTCCAACCTGCAGCGACAGATCATCCATGACAGCGACGCGGTGGGGAAGAAGAAAACCACAAGCAGCACCAACACGATCGCCCGCATCAACCCTCATGTGGAAGTCAAGGTTCACGATTGTCGCCTTGATGAGACCAATGTGCATGAGCTGATCGGCGGCTTTGATATTGTTGCCGATGGGTCGGACAATTTCGCCACCCGCTATTTGACGGCGCAGGTCTGCGAACAGCTATCGATACCGTTGGTGACCGCAGCGGTTGGCCGCTTTGATGGCTCGATTACCACGCTTAAGCCCTATGAGACCGGCTCCACCGGATCGCCCAATCCGCGCTATAGCGATATCTTTCCCTCCAAACCGCCCGATGGGCTGCTGCCAAATTGTGCGGAGGCGGGCATTTTGGGTGCTTTGACCGGTGTTGTCGGCTCCATGCAGGCGCTCGAAATCATCAAGGAAATCACCGGCGCCGGCGAGGGACTGGTTGGCACATTGCTGCTCTACGATTCGCTCACCAACAGATTTGAGCGTATAAATTATGGCCGAAAAAACCGTGCTACAAAGCACAGTTAGAGCATGATTACTTTAAAGTGATCATGGCTCATCAGGAGCGACCGGCGCCTTTGCGCCGCTTCCGCGGAGGCCCGGATTGGCCGTGAGCGAAGAGAGTGCTGATCGAATCATTTTGAAAGAGTTCAGCTATCGAGCCCTTCTAGCAATTGCGCTGCGGCGACCTTTTAGATTGCCCAAGCGCGCCGCAACTGGTAATTGCTTTTTTTGCCGGAAATTATCCGGTGCTATGTGGCCTAAGAGGCCTGCAGGAGAAACTATATGAAAACCCTCTTTATCACGTTTGTGGCCTATTTGGTCATGGTCACCAGCGCAGCACTTGCCGGCCCGATTGGAGATTACGACGTCGCTGGCACCAACCCGGGTGGTAGTCCGTCTTACGATGGCACGGTCTCTGTTGACCGCCATGGCGCAACCTATGTGGTGGTTTGGAATGTGGGCGGAGAAGAATATATTGGCACAGGCGTCGGTGCCGCCAATGTCAAGGGCTCCGTCGTATTTGGTGATGCCGAAGAAAACGACACGGCCATCGCCGTCTCTTATATATCTGGCGAATCATTCGGTCTGGCACTTTTTGCAGAACAGCCCAACGGCCAGTGGCATGGTATCTGGGCCTATGGTGGATCCGATACTATCGGCAGCGAGACCTGGACACCGCGCAACTGATTTCGTCGGCGGTTTGAGCAACAGGTTTCTGCTGGGTTAAAGTCTGGCACTTAAATGGTTTGGTCATAATACCAAAGGAACTTGGTATTAGCGTGTGCCAAGCTGTTCCATCAATTTGTACATCGGGCTTCAATCGCTCCTGATGAGCCAAGATCATAATAAAGTAATCCCGCTATAGCTGACCGGGCAACACCCGGTCCGGTGGACGGTGACCGTCAATCAATACCTTGATATTGATAATTACTTTTTCACCCATCTCGATACGGCCTTCGATCGTAGCTGAACCCATATGGGGCATGAGAACTATTCGATTTTCTCTGGCAAGCTTGAGCAATTTCGGATTTACCGCTGGCTCATGCTGAAAAACATCCAGCGCTGCCCCGGCAAGATTGCGGTTCTCCAGAGCATCAATCAGAGCGCTCTCATCGATGATCTCTCCACGGGCCGTGTTGACGATATAGGTTCCCGGCCGCATCAGTTTGATGCGTCGTTTCGACAAAAGATGATGGGTAGCGGGCGTTGAGGGACAGTTGACCGAAATAATATCCATGCGCACCAGCATCTGATCAAGACTGTCCCAATAAGTGGCCTCCAACTCTTCTTCAACCGATTGCTGGATGCGTTGGCGATTGTGGTAATGAATGGAAAGTCCGAAAGCCCTGGCACGGCGCGCCACAGCAGTGCCGATGCGGCCCATGCCAAGGATGCCAAGACGTTTTCCGTAAATGCGCTGGCCGAGCATCCATGTCGGTGACCAGCCGGTCCACGGCTCGGGGCCATTGAGCACTTCGGCCCCCTCAACAAGCCGTCGCGGCACTGCCAGAATAAGCGCCATGTTCATATCGGCCGTATCTTCGGTCAGCACTTTGGGTGTGTTGGTAACGGTGATGTTGCGGGCTGCTGCTGCTTCGACATCGATATTATCGACGCCATTGCCGAAATTTGCGATTAGTTTCAGTTGCGGACCGGCCTGTTCGAGCAGTGCAGCATCTATCCTGTCGGTTACTGTTGGCACCAAAATGTCGGCTTGTTGAACCGCTTCAACAAGATCGTCCTGGCTCATCGGCACATCTTCAAGATTGAGCCTGGCGTTGAAAAGTTCATACATCCTGGTCTCAACAACGTCAGGCAACTTGCGGGTGATGATCACCAGTGGTTTTTTGTTGGCCATGCCGGAAATCGCCTTTTTTGATCGCTCCGTTGAGAGCTCTTTAACCAGAAACAGCGACACTTCTGTTTGTGATGCGCTGGGTTTTTCTATCAGGTTCACTCGTTAACACAAAGGAAATCCACGCCTAAAACGAACAGCTTTTATGCGTGTTGAACACTATTGGCTCAAAATGCAGAGATCCGTTGGTATGCTCGCCCCTAAAAATCTATCCCTCCTTGTTGTGCTTTGCCTGCTTCTTCCAGCCGGTGAGGTGGCGCATGCCCAGACAAAGGGTCAGGCCACCGGATTACAGCTTCCACGATTTGTCAGTCTTAAATCAAAGCGTGTTAATCTGCGTGTCGGACCCGGCCGCGACTATGCCGTCCAATGGCTCTATATCAAACCGGGGCTGCCGGTCGAGGTGATCCAGGAATACGACCGGTGGCGGCGCGTGCGCGATGCGCAAGGTACCGAAGGCTGGGTCTACCACACGTTATTATCCGGCAAGAGGACGGCAATTGTCGCACCATGGGAAGATGCCGAAGGGCGCAAAAACCCGACGAAATTTGTTACGATGCATACTGCCGCCTCATCGAGCGCCGGCATCACCGCCCACCTTCAACCGGGCCTCATTGTCGACATAGACAGCTGCAGTGCGGGCTGGTGCAAGGTGATCGCAGACGACCACGACGGCCATGTGCAAAAAAAGCGTCTCTGGGGCGTTTATGAAAAAGAGGAAATCGGCGGTTAGATTCAGATCTGCTTCCGCCGCAGGCGCATCACAACATCGATCTTGGAAATTTCCATCCCTTCGGGCGGTTCAGGCAGTTCACCGAATTTAACCTGATCTGAGGGCACGTCGTAAACCTTGTTTTCTCCCTCCACAAAAAAATGGTGGTGATGGCGTACATGGGTGTCGAAATAGGTTTTGTTGGAGTCAATGGCGACAGCCAGAAGCAGCCCCGCCTCCTTGAACTGATGAAGTGTATTGTAGATGGTTGCCAGAGAAACCGGCACTTCGTTGGCAAGCGCTTCCTCGTGCAACAGCTCGGCCGAAACGTGTCTTTTCCCCTTGGAATAGAGCAGCTTTGCCAACGCCACCCGTTGTCTGGTTGGACGCAGACCCGCTTTGCGCAACAGTTCGCTGGTTTGCGCGCTGGTGCTGCCAAAACAATCCGAATTGTTGTTCCTGGATAAAAAACGCAAGGGATTTATCGGTTCCGACATGTCTTTTCTTCTATTTACACCTTGTAGCGCCCAAGCGTTTCACCACCCGACCCGCACAAGCATATAACTGGGCCGCATAATAGATAATGCAATACCACAAATATCGCAAGCACAGCGACCGCACCGGCTCAACAGCCCCTGGTGTGGCAAATTTCCGGTTTCCTTCGACCAAAAACTGCTCTAGGAAAAGTGTGTATTAATGCTATTGAACCGGCTTTCATGGCAAATTGAAACACTCGGAGTATCGCAGGATGACGCACAGGCAATCCAGTTTTGATTACGAAGAAATACTGGCTTGCGGGCGGGGAGAGCTGTTCGGCCCGGGCAATGCCCAACTGCCCCTTCCACCAATGTTGATGTTTAACCGGATTACCGAGATCTTTGAAGAAGGCGGTGAGTTCGGTAAGGGATATATTCGCGGTGAATTTGACATTGGCGAGGAACTCTGGTTTTTCCCCTGCCATTTTCAAGGCGACCCGGTAATGCCAGGCTGTCTTGGACTTGATGCGCTTTGGCAGCTTACCGGCTTTTATCTGGGTTGGCTTGGAGAGCCCGGCAAGGGGCGGGCGATCTCGACCGGAGAGGTCCGGTTTTCGGGCATGATCACACCGGACACCAAACTGGTCGAATATGGCGTCGATTTCAAGCGGGTGATGCGTGGCCGGCTGGTGCTCGGCATCGCCAATGGCTGGGTCAAGGCCGACGGCGAAACTGCCTTTACCGCCAAGGATCTGCGCGTCGGCCTGTTTAAACAGTAAGGCTGTCCGCCATCTTCTTAACACATAATTTCCATCAGATACGACAGCCACATTGCCGGCGGGCAAGGGAACTGGCAATTGGCAAACGGGGTCAAAGAAGGGAAAATCGAAATGAAGCGGGTAGTGGTCACGGGAATGGGCATCGTTTCCCCGATTGGCAATGATGTGCATGAAGTTCTCAGTTCACTGAAAGAGGCCAGGTCGGGCATTATTGCAGCACCGGAATTTGCCGAACACGGTTTTCGCAGTCAGGTCTATGGCGCCCCGAAGCTTGATCCGTTCGTGGTTCTGGATAGACGCACGGCAAGGTTTATGGGCAAAGGCACGGCCTGGAACTACATCGCCATGCAGCAGGCGATTGATGATTCAGGTTTGGAAGGTGGCGATGTGGTGCACCCGCGCACCGGCATCATTATGGGTTCTGGCGGCCCTTCGACCCGCACCATTGTGGAGGCGGCGCAAAAGACCATTGAAACCGGATCACCCAAGCGCATCGGGCCGACGGCGGTGCCCAAGGCAATGAGTTCGACCGCATCGGCGGTACTTGCCACACAGTTTCATATCAAAGGGGTCAATTATTCCATTTCCTCGGCCTGCGCCACTTCAAATCACTGTATCGGCAATGCCTATGAGACCATCCAGCTGGGCAAGCAGGATGTGATTTTTTGTGGCGGATCGGAGGATCTTGACTGGACCATGGCCGCCCTTTTTGACGCCATGGGAGCGATGTCATCCAGCTATAATGATACACCGGCAACGGCTTCACGAGCCTATGATGCCACAAGGGACGGTTTTGTGATTGCCGGTGGGGCGGGTGTTCTGGTGCTTGAGGAGCTTGAGCACGCCAAAGCCCGCGGGGCAAAAATATACGGTGAAGTTGTTGGTTACGGCAATACTTCAGACGGCGATAACATGGTTGCACCATCCGGCGAAGGCGCGGTGCGTTGCATGCAAATGGCGCTTGAAACCGTCGACGAGCCGATCGATTATATCAATCCCCACGCGACGGCGACACCGATTGGCGACCAAAAAGAAATCGAAGCAATCAAAGAAGTATTTGGTGACAAAATTCCGCCGATCTCGGCCACCAAGTCATTGACCGGTCATTCGCAAGGCGCCACCGGCGCGCATGAGGCAATATACTCCCTGCTGATGATGGCCAATGATTTCATCTGTGAATCGGCCCATATCAATGAAATCGATCCACAATTCGCTGACCTGCCGATTGGTCGCACACGCATCGACAATGCCAAGCTTAATTGCATTATGTCCAATGGATTTGGGTTTGGCGGCACCAATGCCACGTTGGTTTTTCAGCGTCACACCGGTTAAGGAAATTTCATGAATGAATTGATGAAGGGCAAGCGCGGGCTTGTCATGGGTGTGGCAAATAATCACTCGATCGCCTGGGGCATCGCCAAAAATCTGGCCAGTGAGGGTGCCGAGCTGGCATTCACCTATCAGGGAGAGGCCTTTGGTAAACGGGTGAGACCACTGGCGGAATCGCTTGGCTTCGATCTGCTATTGCCGTGCGATGTGGAAGACCTCGACACCGTTGATGCGGTTTTTGCACAGCTTGAAGAAGCTTGGGGTTCGCTTGATTTTATCGTTCACGCCATCGGATATTCCGACAAAAACGAGCTTAAGGGACGATACGCAGACACCACCCGCGATAATTTTTCCCAGACCATGGTTATTTCCTGCTTTTCGTTTACCGAGATCGCCAAACGTGCCGCAGCACTGATGAAGGATGGCGGCACTATGCTGACTTTGACCTATGGCGGCTCGATGCGCGTTATGCCCAATTACAATGTAATGGGCGTGGCCAAGGCGGCACTTGAAGCCAGTGTGCGCTATCTTGCCACAGATTACGGACCCGACAATATCCGTGTCAATGCGATTTCCGCCGGCCCGGTTCGCACCCTTGCCGGAGCCGGCATTGCCGACGCACGCCTGATGTTCAATTACCAAAAACGCAATGCTCCCTTGCGCCGCACGGTAAGCATCGAAGAAGTCGGCAATTCAGCTCTTTATTTGCTTTCTCATCTGTCATCGGGTGTGACGGGCGAAATCCATTATGTCGATTCCGGCTATTCCACCATCTCGATGCCGCGGCTGGACGAGTTGAAATCCTCGGAACTGACGGTCAAATAAGGCATCGCCGGCAATGCGTCACCGCACCTGCAGCGCTTCGATGAATGGCAAGTTTCCCGGGTTGAACTACGCCCACGAGCGCCCGTTCAGAAACTGGCAATCGGGACATTTGGAAACTCTCATTGGTGGCTGGCTTGCAAACAACCCGCCCTGTCTGGAGCTGGCGACAATGGCGTTAGAGGAACTGGCATTGCGGGGTGATGATCTGGCGGCCTCGATGAAATTTTTTGACCATGATCTTGAACCGATCCTTTGGCTTGAAGAGGCTCGCAGGGCGGTCCGTACGGTGTTTCCCCAGGAATTGTTGGCACGTGAAAAGAAAGGCCGACTTGGGGCACGCGTCTATGTCATCCTGCGCGGTGGCTATAGCGCCCACAACCAATGGTATGGCGCTTATGTCGGCTCAACCACAAGGACCATCGAAAAGCGGTTTTTCGAACACCGCACCTCATCGAAGGCCGGACGCGGGTTGATTGCCCATGGTATCGAGCCCCTCTATTCGCTATTCGATCGCCTGAACCCAATGCCGGTTGCCAGAAAAAACCTGCTCGAGTGGGAAACCAGGCTGCACGAAGCCCTGGCGCCAATTATCCCCAAAGTGACGGGCGATGTGGCGTTTTAGCTGCATAACGCGCAAAAAGCTGCAGCATGGTTGCGGTAGTCAAACCACCACTTCAAGGGCCGCCCGCCCCTTGTCGCCGAAGAGCTTAAGATAGCGTTCTATAGTGGCTTGATCACCCGTTGCCTTGTTAGGATTATCAGACAGTTTAACCGCTGGTCTTCCATTGGCCGAAGTTACCTTGCAGACAACCGAAATCGGGTTAAGACCGGTTATCTCGGTTGGTGCGCAGCCGGCAAAATCATTGGTCAAATTGGTTCCCCACCCGAAACTCATACGTACCCGCCCGGCAAAATGGCGATAGGCCTGTTCGATGGTTTCGGCGTCTAGTCCATCAGAAAACACAATCAGCTTGTCGCGCGGATCCTTGCCTTTCGACTGCCACCATTTGATGATTTTCTCACCACCTTCAATTGGCGGAGCACTGTCGGGGCGAAAACCGGTCCACTCAGCCACCCAGTCCGGTGCCTGGCGCAAAAATGAATCGGTACCGAATGCATCCGGCAGGACGATCAGCAAATTGCCGTGATAGTAGCGATTCCAGTCGCGCAACACGCGATAGGGGGATTCGAGCAAGGCCTCTTTGGTGTCACTAAGAGCTGCCAACACCATCGGCAATTCATGGGCATTGGTGCCCACGGCCTCCAGATCAGTGTCCATGGCCAGCAACACATTGCTGGTGCCGCTAAAGGCGTCGCCAAGACCTTCTTTCAATGCCTCCACACACCAGCGCTGCCACAAAAAACTGTGACGCCGGCGGGTGCCGAAATCGGATATTTGAAGATCCGGCAACTCCCGCAAATGCTCCACCTTCGACCAGATTTTGGCCTTGGCGCGGGCATAGAGCACATCAAGGGCAAAGCGGTCGAGGCTCTTAAGGGAGGCTCGCGAACGCAATTCATTGAGAATGGCAAGCGCTGGAATTTCCCACATCGATGTGTGGGTCCAGGGGCCATGAAACTCCAGCTGAAACTGTCCGTCGCGGCGTGACAGCTCATACTCGGGCAGTTGGAACTCGGCCAGCCAGGTGAGAAACTCCGGTTCAAAAATCTGCGCACGCCCGTAAAAGCTGTTACCGGCCAGCCAGATCATCTCTTTCTTGGTGAAGCGCATTGTCCTTGCGTGATCAAGTTGATCGCGCAATTCGCCCTCGTCAATGTTGTCAGCCAACCGCACTTTGTTGGTCCGGTTGATCAATGAGAACGTTGCGTCGACATCGGGATAAAGACCCCAGATCATTTGCAACATCAGCAGTTTATAGAAATCCGTATCCAGCAGACTGCGAATTATCGGGTCAAGTTTCCACTGGTGGTCATGAACGCGTTGAGCAATATCGGTGGTTGTCATGCCGTTTGAGCCAGTGTCTGTTGAGTATCAGGACTTGAGAAGTGGTATGAGCTGCAGGGCGCGCATCTTATACCAAAGGAACTTGATATTATTTGGTGAACGTCAGCTTTCCCAATTTTTGGTAGACGCCTTTCTTCCTTTCAAAAATTGTCACGGTAAACTTTTTTGCCGAAAGGCGCTTTATCACACTGCGCGATCGAGAAATTTTGTTGACCTTCTCGTCGAACATCGTTGCAAACAATACCAATTTCCCGCCCTTGACTGAACCGGAACTGTTGGTGACAACGATGTCGGCGTTTGTGCCAATATAGGAGCCGGAGACTTTGCTGCCGCCGCGCTCATAGGCCAGCGAACCGGAGACATCTATTTTGGACCGGGTCGTTGCACACTGCCCCTTGTTGCGCAACTTGGCACCGGTCTTGTCAAGATTACTGGTTATTTTGCATCGCACCCGCGAGCTTTTCGATTTTTCCGAAATCGCCATCGTGCCACTGCCGCGCCAGCTGCCGGCCATACTTTGCAAAAACCGCTCCGCGGTACCGGCATGCGATGGCAAGGGCAGGGCAATTATTGCGGCGGCAACAAGCGCTGCCACTATTTGACTAACCGTATGCATTATCTCGAGTACTCCTCCCGCGCTGAAACCCGGTCTGGCTGATTTCCTCCAAACCTTGCAACTAACACAGTCATATAGGAAGGCAAAACAACCAAATTGGAAATCAACGCCATTACCAATGTCAGTACGATCAAACGTCCCAGGGTATTTATCGATGGCATAGCGCTGAACTGAGTAATGATTAAGGCCACACAGACAATCATGGTGCTTGCAATCAGGGCCGGCGAAATCTCTCTCAATGCACTGATGACAGCTTTCTTTGTGTTCACTTCGTGCCGGGCCTTGTTGTTATAGGAATTGATGACGTGAACGGCGTTGTCAATTGCGATGCCAAAGGCAATGGTTAAGGCAATGATATTGGTGATGTCGAGATTGTTGCCCGCCAACCATATTATTGCTTCGGCAAAAAGCAGCGGCAACAGGTTTGGAACAAGTGTTGCAAGGGCCAGCGGCAGACTGCGGGCGGCAACGCCGACAATACCGACTGCCAAAAGAATGGCCAAAAGCAGTCCGGTTCGCAATTGATCGATCAGCAGGGGAAATTCAAGCGCCAACAGAATCGGCAAGCCGGTAATTCGTAGATCTTCGGCGTAGGGAAGATCGGAAAAACTGGCGCGTAGCCGCTGCACTTCTGCAAGCACCAGCGCCGTATTGGTGCCAGAACTGGCTTGCGCCACAACTATCATGGAACGGCTATCATAAGACAGAAAACGGCCGTGTATGGGGCTGTCGACTTTAACCAGTTCGCGGGCCGCCTCTTCAATCTGGTCCGGCTCGGTCTGACGCCAGATCTGGTCCAGCGAGAGTGTCTTGTTGTCACCAAACAATGCGCTGACTTTCTCAGCAACTGCGTGGATTCGTTGACGGTTTTCCTCGTCTTGAAACACACCAGCCGGCGAGACCGGAACGACAATCAGATATTGCGACGTGCCATCGAACGCCTCGTCTGAAATTGCCTCGGCGGCCCTGATTTCAGACTTGTATGGCAAGTGGCTGTTGGTTGAATAGGACGGCTCTAACTGCAGATGTATCCAACCGAACCCGACCAGGAGAAGCAGGCTGATGATAAGTGTTGCAGATGGTTTCTTCAGCACATTTTTCGCCACCACTTTGCCAGTCGAACCAAAAGCCGGTCCGCGAGCGGGCACTCCACGCGGAAACAGTTTGCTAGACCATAAACAGGTAAGGGGAAGTGAAACAATGACTGCGACGAACGCCAGAAGGACCGCAACCATGCCATAGAAGGCAAAATCGTTCATGCTGGTGTTACTGGCCCAGGCAAATGACAAAAACGCCATCGCCGTGGTAATTGATGTCAGTGACGATGCGGGACCCACTTGCCACAGGGCATTTTCAAGATTGGCAACAGTATCGCCAGACTGCTTGTTTAGGGTTTGCCAGCGAAAATGAAGGACTATGCCATCGGCAAAGGATATGATCAGCGCCAGCGTCGGCAAAACTGTTGTGAGAAAATTCAACCGCACTCCGGTTGTTGCAAAGACCGCCAAAATCCATGTGACAGCAATCGCCGGCGGTATGGTGCATACCAGCGCACTGGCAAAATTTCCGAATACCATCAGCGACAATAATGCACCGATAGCGATGCCCAACAGGGTCAATACTGTCTGATCGCTGATAATCGCACTAACAATCGCGGCACGAATTGCCGGGTAGCCCGACAACAGTATTTCGACATCGGATGGCGCATACTTGATCGCTGTAGCCTTGAGCCTGGCTAGAATACCGGACAGCCCGTCCTCGGTAACCGGGCCGTTTGACGCTAACGAAACAACCAGCATGATGGCTTTCTTTTGCGGTGAAATGATTGCCGATGCTGTTGGTTGATCGCGTAGCAGATTGGCAATAACCTGGCGTGCCTGCTCGTCACTTTCAATGACATCCGGCACCAAAGGTTCAAAAGAATCAACGCCCTTGGCGGTGTCTCCAAGCGAAAAAATCGAAAACACGCCGCTGACATTGTCCTCCAGCGCAAGATCAAGATGAAGCGAACGCAATTCCTCCAGGCCCGTGGCCGTATCAAGGCGGGGTGCCTTGACAATCAACCACGTGTCGGCAGAAAAATTTCTGAAATTCTCATTTTGAAACTTGAAATCCCGATAGGCCTTGGAATTCCGGTTGATGACATTGATGACGTTGCCGTCGAATCCGAGACTGGGAATTGCGAACGCCGAGTACATCAACGAAAAAAGCAAAAGCAGGCTGGCAATATAGGGGTGGCGAAGCGCCGCAATACCGATACGTTCAAGGCCAAAGCCGAGATTGCTCGGCTTTGTCTTTTGAACTTCGTCAGTTTGTTGTGATCGCTCGAAAACCCCGGTCATTGGGCATCATATGACCAAAATTCCAATAACTTGCAAGGAATCGTAGTGCGGGAAAGAGATATTTCACCCAACGCGGTAAATACCGTTAACGATCAGACTGCCGCCAATCGGGGTTGATCCACGGCTCAAGATTTGAACGCGGCAAAAGATCATTTCCCAAAATATGATCTGAGGCTTTTTCAGCCACCATAATCGCCGGTCCATTGAGATTGCCATTGGTGATGCGCGGGAAAATCGAGGTGTCAACAACCCGCAACGCATCGACGCCGATAACCCGGCACTCATGGTCAACCACCGCCATCGGATCATCCCGGCGACCCATTTTGACCGTTCCACAAGGGTGGTAAGCGCTTTCCACGTGATCGGCCAAAAATGCATCAAGCTCCTGATCACTCTGCACGCTGGCACCTGGTGCGATCTCCTTGCCACGGAAGGGATCGAATGCCTTTTGGGCAAATATTTCCCTGGTCAAGCGGACACAATGGCGAAAATCCTGCCAGTCATCCTCGTGGCTCATATAGTTGAAGTAAATATTGGGCGGTGCCAGTGGATCATCCGATGAAAGCGTGATCTTGCCGCGAGACTTCGACAGCATTGGCCCCACATGGGCTTGAAAACCGTGCGATTTCGCCGCCGCCTTGCCGTCATAACGAATGGCTACTGGCAGAAAGTGAAACTGGATATCAGGATATTCAACACCGGCTTTCGAGCGTACGAATGCGGCCGATTCGAACTGGTTGGACGCGCCCAGCCCGGTCTTGAAGAACAACCATTCGGCGCCGATGAAAGCCTTTGAAATCAGGTTCAACTTGGAATAGAGCGTGATCGGCTGGGTGCATTCCTGTTGCACATAAACCTCCAGATGATCCTGCAGGTTTTTGCCGACACCTTCGCGTTGCGCCACCAATTCAATGCCATGGCTGGCCAGTTCGCTTTGGGGGCCAACACCAGAAATCATCAACAATTTGGGCGAATTGACGGTCGAGGCGGCCAGGATGACTTCCCTGCGGGCGGTAACTTTTTCGATACGGTCGCCGCGCTGTATTTCAACCCCTGTGGCACGTTTTCCATCAAACAGGATCCGCCGGGCAAGGCATTGCATGAGAGAGAGATTAGGGCGTTTGAGAGCCGGTGTTAAATAGGCGTTGGCCGCTGACCAGCGCCGTCCTTTCCAAACCGTTTGCTCCATAGGACCGAAGCCCTCTTGCTTCGAGCCATTATAGTCTTCGGTCAGCTCGAACCCGGCCTCTGCGCCTGCATCAATGAAGGCCTGAAACAGCGGATTATTGCGGGGACCGCGGGTAACATGCAGCGGGCCTTTGGTGCCGCGCCAGTTTTCCTCGCCACCATGGGCGCTCTCTGCACGGATAAAATAGGGCAGCACATCCGCATAGGACCAGCCCTGAGCGCCTTCTTCTGCCCAGTGGTCGAAATCTCTTGCATGGCCACGCACATAGACCATGCCATTAATTGAAGAGGAGCCGCCGACCACTTTGCCACGCGGTGTCGCCATTTGGCGGTTATTCAAATGGGGTTCCGGCTGACTGCGAAAACCCCAGTCATAAAGCCGCATATTCATCGGATAGGAAAGAGCCGCCGGCATCTGGATGAACGGGCCGACATCACTGCCGCCATATTCGAGCACCAGAACCGAGTGCTTGCCGTTTTCTGACAGACGCGAAGCCACCACCGAACCGGCCGAACCCGATCCGACGATCACATAGTCTGCAATTTGCGCCTCGGGCACCGAGGCATAAGCACCGCCTGTCATGTCTTGTTCACTGGAAACCTTGCCATGGCCTCAACTTCGTTAAGGTTCTTGTGGTTGCGCATATACCGCTCGCAGGCCCTTTGCAATGGCTGAAAATCCCAGGGGAAATAGTCCCCATTGCGTAGCGCACTATAGACTACCAGCCGGCGCGCCTGACCGGCCAGCACTTCTGTATTGAATTGTTCAAGATCATAATGGGCGCCGATAAGCTGCCTCATCTCATTTGCGACAGCCCCGGTTGCAGCAGCACCGGCAATCGTAAGAAAGCCAAGATTGTGGTGCCATTTGCCGACCTTTAGGTCGGGCATGGTCCTGTCCGGTATCCAGCGAAAATTCGTTCAGTTGATCGACCATAAAGATCAGGAAGTTCGGTCTTTTGCTTTTTGCCACATCTCCTCCCCTCAATAACCGCAGATCAGCCGTCTGCGGTCATATCGACAACCACCCGGCCACGAATCTTGCCGTCAACAATGTCGTGCGCCGCCCCAATAATGTCGTCAAAACCGATGGTCGTCGACAGACTGGTAAGTTTGTTCAAATCCAGATCGCTTGAAAGGCGTGACCATGCCTCTTGCCGCACCTCTTTTGGCGCATTGACCGAATCGATGCCCAACAGCGAAACGCCGCGCAGAATAAACGGCATGACCGTTGTCGGCAGATCGAAGCCCTGAGCAAGGCCGCAGGCCGCAACCGCGCCACCATAGCTGGTCTGGGCCAGCACATTGGCAAGCGTGTGACTGCCAACCGCATCGACCGCTCCGGCCCAGCGCTCCTTGCCAAGCGGACGTCCAGGCTCGGATAGTTCATTACGGTCGATGATTTCTGCAGCGCCCAGTCCTTTTAGAAAATCTTCCTCTTCAGCCCGGCCGGTAGAGGCAACAACGTGAAAACCAAGTTTTGACAGGATCGATATGGCGACCGAACCGACGCCACCGGCTGCTCCCGTCACAATCACCGGCCCGCGAGCCGGCACCATGCCGTGGCGTTCCAGCGCCATAACGCATAACATTGCCGTGTAACCAGCAGTGCCGATGGCCATTGCATTGCGGGCGCTGATCGATTTGGGTCGCGGCACCAGCCAGTCACCATTGACCCGCGCATGGCCGGCATAGGCACCATAGTGAATCTCGCCGACGCCCCAGCCATTGAGAATGACCTTGTCACCTTTGTCATAGTCATTGTGGCTGGACGAAATCACCGTACCGGCAAAATCGATGCCCGGGATCATCGGCCAGCGGCGAACCACGGGCGACTTGCCGGTAATCGCCAGACCATCCTTGTAGTTAACCGTCGTTGCTTCAACGGCGATGGTAACATTGCCCTCCATCAGATCATCATCGCCGAGTTCGACGATATCTACTGACTGCTTCTTTTCCTCATTGCGGGAAATCTGGATGGCTTTAAAGGTGTCGCTCATGAATGTTTCTCACTGTGTCCGGTTGTTCAGGTTTCTGGCTCTGTTCCATGCCAGAATTTCATCAAGAATGATAGCAACGACTCCCATGGTAATGAAGGCGTCGGCCAGGTTAAAAATCGCAAATGACCAATGGTCGGTATGAAACTGAATGAAGTCGACAACATATCCAAAGCGCACGCGATCAATGATATTGCCGATGGCGCCGGCGGCGATCAAAATAAATCCCGTATGCATTATCAACCGGCAATGCGCGGTCTTCAGCCATATCCACACGACAATTAGCAAAACAATGATCGACATGGTGATCAATCCGCCGGTGCCGAAGCCCGAAAGCATGGAAAAAGCGACGCCATCATTATAGGTGCGGAACAGGCTGACAAATGGCAAGACATCAAATGGAGCCTGATAGGCGAGATTGATATCGACCCAGTGTTTGCTCCATTGATCAAGCCCGGTAAGAAGCGCAACTGCTATAACGGCGATGAGGAACCCCCTAAGACCTGTCATTCATCTGTCCCCAACGCGTGACGGCGGGCTTCAAACAACATTATGCCGGTCGCCACCGCAAGATTGAGTGAATCGGCCGCATCGTCCATTGCGATCAGCGCAAGGTGATCACAGGCCCGTGCCAGACTGTCAGGCAATCCCTGTTGCTCGTTGCCCATTAACACCATCACCGGGCCGGTTGAATAGTCCAGCGTGCGGTGGTCTGCCGAGCCCTCAAGATGAGTACCGACAATCGTGCCGGGCCATGATTTGCGCCAGGTGAGAAATTTTTCCTCGCTGATGCGCGCAAGCGGCACATGAAAGAGCGAACCCATGGTGGCTCGAACCGTCTCAATGGCGAATGCGTCGGTCACTGCACCAACCAGCAACACTCCGTCGGCGCCAACTGCATCGGCGGTGCGAATAATCGTGCCAAGGTTCCCCGGATCGCGCACCCGGTCGAGCGCCACCCACAGGCCGGTACGGTAAGGCTTAACTTTTTCCAGCGGCAGCCAGCGCTGCTCGACAACACCAATCACCATCTGCGGATTATCGCGGCGGGCAATGGAGCGAAGGACCTTGTCATTGACCTTGATAATAGTGCCGCCGCGAGCATGGATTTTGGCCGCAAGGCTTTCCACATGCTGCTTCAGCCCGGGGTCATCGACAGCCTTGCTACCATAAACCAGCGTTTTGACAATCCATCCGCCTTCCACCGCATCGGTTACAAGTTTAAGACCTTCAGCGACAAAAACATCGCCCGCATCGCGGTTCTTTTTCATCCCCAGACCGCGGATATCTTTGATCAGCTGATTAGCGGTCGACGTAATTTCCTTGACCAGGCCGCTCATTTCGGGACCCATCTGGAATAGAGCGAGGTGGAGAGCATACGCTGGCTCTTTTCTTCACGCAGGATAAGCTCGCCCGACTGCAACTGGCCGCCAAAACCGGCAAATACCTGCTGCATGATTTCGTGCGTGGCATAAAATGATGCGCGAATAGCATACGCGGTTAACACGGCAAACAGCGGATTGTCAGAAAACAGTTTCCGGCACAAATGCAGCATCTCCGGCAGATTTTCGAACAAATGCCAGGTTTCGCCCTTTGGACCCCGTCCATAGGCCGGCGGGTCGAGCAAAATGGCGTCATAGTGATTGCTGCGGCGGGTTTCGCGGGCACAGAACTTCAGTGCATCGTCACAGATCCAGCGGATGGGAAGACTTTCAAGCCCAGCCACCTGCTGGTTTTGCCGGGCCCAGCCGATGGCCTTTTTTGAAGCATCAACATGGGTGACATGTGCGCCGGCCCGGGCAGCAATCAGGGAAGCGATACCGGTGTAGCCAAACAGGTTAAGCAGTCTCACCGGTCTTTCGGCGGCAGCAATTCTATCCTCGATAAATCGCCAGTGGGCCGCTTGCTCGGGAAAAACCCCGACATGGCGAAAGGAGGTAAAGCGGCCGAGAAAATTCAGACCTTCAAATTCCAGCGGCCAGGTTTCTTCCAGTGGCTTTTTTGGAAAGCGCCAGCGGCCGATACCATCTTCTTCGGTATTGCCGGTAAAAACGGCATCAACATCGCTCCATTCGGCCTCACCCAGACGCGGTTGCCAGATGGCTTGTCCTTCGGGGCGAATTATGCGGTATGGGCCGTATCGTTCGAGCTTTAAACCACGGCCGGAATCAAGCAAAGCATAAGCCTCGCTTGATGCAGTTTCCAGAATAAGCGGCAGCATTTCGCCTGGTCTTGCACCAATTGGCGCGGCGGGTGACAAGCTGCTTTGGCTTATATGGTCATTACTCTTTGGCGGCAAAACCTTCGCCACGGGCCGGGACTGATTCGGCTTTGACGATTGCTGCCCTTTCGGTTTACTGCGCCCCGGCCTTTGGTGTGAAGCACGGGTTTTTTGCGAGTTTTTTCTTTTCATTCGCGCCACTTGTCAGACAAATCGGGTTTGGACGGCCCCACATAAATGCCGCCATGTTTAAAAGTTTCCCTGGCAGGCTCTACCTTTTCAAAGCGGACGAAGCAAAGAAAAATTATCGAGGAAACTGGATCAATATTTGCAGTACTGATTGATATTGCCAAGATGGGCTAATTTCGCCCTTGTGCCAGCCTGGTAAAATAGGCAACTATTCAGACTGGTGAGTTGATGTCCTACAAAAAAATCCGAAAGGAAAATTTATCATGGAAATGAGCGGCGAAGAGCTGATTGGGGCGGGGCAGGATGCCGTTTGGGAGGCGCTGAACGACCCTGAAGTATTGCGCGCCTGTATCCCTGGCTGTCAGTCGATTGAAAAAACATCCGATACAGAATTTACAGCCATCGTGGTTACCAAAATCGGACCGGTCAAGGCCAAATTTTCGGGTAATGTGCGGCTTGAAAATCTCAATCCGCCGAAGAGTTATTCTATCGTTGGCGAAGGGAAAGGCGGCATTGCCGGGTTCGCCAAAGGCGGCGCTGATGTCACGCTGAGCGATGAGGACGGGTCGACCAGACTGACCTATGTGGTTGATGCCAAAGTGGGCGGCAAGATCGCCCAGCTAGGATCGCGACTGATTGATTCAACCGCGAAAAAGCTTGCCGGGCAGTTTTTTACCAATTTTAGCGATAGGTTCGCCGATACACCCGGTGCATAAGCGCCGCTGACCCAATACCACCAGACCCCAATGGCCAGATGCTGATTTAACGCCTTCGTATTGATTTTCGGCTAAACCATATCCGCATCAATCAATTAAGGCGGTATGGGAAGCACGATGAGCGTTTTGGTGACCGGCGGAGCCGGCTATATCGGTTCACACATGGTGTTGGAACTGGTTGACCATGATGAAGAGGTTATTGTTCTCGACAATCTGGTGACCGGTTTCGATTGGGCAGTCGCGCCTGAGGCTGAGCTGATTGTCGGTGACATCGCCGATGAACCTCTTGTCAGCTCGATCATCGAAAAACATGATATCGAGGCGATTATCCATTTCGCCGGTTCGGTGGTGGTGCCGGAATCAATCGAAAATCCGCTTAAATACTATGATAACAACACCTGCCGCACACGCAAACTGATCGAGACAACGGTTCGTTGCGGCATTGACAAGTTTATCTTTTCCTCCACCGCCGCTGTATATGCTGTGCCCGCCACTCAGCAGCCGATTTCCGAGGATGCGCCATTGGTGCCGGTGTCTCCCTATGGAGCCTCAAAGCTGATGAGCGAGATCATGGTGCGCGATACGGCAATTGCCCATGATCTGCGCTATGTCATGCTGCGCTATTTTAATGTCGCAGGCGCCGACCCGAAGGCGCGCACCGGTCTTTCGACCAGGGGTGCGACGCATCTGATCAAGATCGCCTGCGAAGCGGCAACCGGCAAACGGCAGTCGATGGATGTCTATGGCGCCGATTATGACACCCCCGATGGCAGTTGTATTCGCGATTTCATCCACGTGTCCGATCTGGTTGACGCCCATTACTCCGCCTTGAATTTCCTGCGCGATGGTGGCCTGAAATTTACCGGCAATTGTGGTTACAGCAAAGGGTATTCGGTTTTTGAAGTCATCGAAGCGGTCAAGCGGCTTTCCGGTGTTGATTTTCCAGTCAACCTGACTTCGCGGCGGCAAGGCGATATACCGGCGATTGTTGCCAACTCCAATCGCATGATGGGCCGGCTGGGGTGGCAGCCACACTACGCCGACCTTGACACGATCATTACCCATGCACTTGCCTGGGAACGTCAGCTTGGCGAACGCAAAGACCATTGATTGTCGATCTGCACCGGCAACATTGGTAATTGTTGGTTGATCCAAAGGAGGGTTTGACGGCAACCAAAATCCTGATAAATCAGTGGTTGCACCCGTAATCAGGATACTTCATGTCAGATATTCCCCGCACCCGCTCTGGCGATCTGCAGATCGCCACTGTTCTTTATGATTTCATCAACCGCGAAGTTCTGCCGGAAACCGGCATTGACGCGGCTCGTTTTTGGCATGGATTCGCGTCGATTATTGCCGAGTTTACACCGCGCAACAAGGCGTTGATCGCCAGACGGGATGTACTGCAAAAAGAGCTCGATCAGTGGCACAAAAATAATCCCGGACCGATCAGCGACATGGCAGGCTATAAGGCATTCCTGTCCAGCATCGGTTATCTTGAACCAAAGGGTGAAGCTTTCACGATCGAGACCGCCAACACTGACCCGGAAATCAACACTGTGGCCGGACCCCAACTGGTGGTACCGATCATGAACGCCCGCTATGCCCTCAATGCGGCCAATGCCCGTTGGGGTTCGCTTTATGACGCGCTCTATGGCACCGACGTCATTTCCAGCGAAGGTGGAGCAGAAGTAACAAAAGGTTATAATCCAGCACGTGGCAAGAAGGTTGTCTCCTGGGCGAGGGGATTTCTGGATCGTGCCGCGCCGCTTGAAAATGGCGGCTGGAACGATGTGGACGGGATTGCAGTAGCCGATGGTGCGCTGGTTGTTTCGGAAGATGCCGCATCCTCGATGCTGGCCGATCCAGCGCAATTCGCGGGCTATGGGGGCGATGCCTCATCGCCGACAAGTGTGCTCTTGGGCAACAATGGTCTGCATCTGGAAATCGTTATCAACCGCGACCACCCGGTCGGGCGCGATGACAAGGCGGGCATTGCCGATATTGTGGTCGAGTCGGCGCTTTCGACCATCATGGATTGTGAAGATTCTGTCGCTGCAGTCGATGCGGAAGATAAAATCACCGTCTATCGCAACTGGCTTGGCCTGATGCGCGGCGATCTGGAAGAACAGGTAATAAAGGGCGACAAGACCGTCAACCGCCGTTTGGCCGAAGACCGCAATTATACCGCACCCAATGGCTCCACCCTTTCGCTGCATGGCCGCGCCCTAATGCTGATCCGCAATGTGGGCCTGTTAATGACCAACAGTGCCGTACTGGACGGCGATGGCAATGAGGTGCCAGAGACACTGCTTGACGGCATCATCAATCCAACCATCGCCCTCAACGATGTTGGCGCAGGTGGGCGCCGGGCAAACAGCCGGGCGGGATCAATATATATCGTCAATCCAAAAATGCACGGACCGCAGGAGGTGGCATTTATCAATGATCTTTTCACCGAAGTGGAACAATTGCTGTCGCTGCCTGCCTTCACCATCAAGATGGGCATCATGGATGAGGAGCGGCGCACCACGGTAAACCTGGAAGAGTGCATTCGGGCGGCGAAGAACAGGGTGTTCTTTGTCAATACGGGCTTTCTCGACCGCACGGGCGATGAAATGCACACGGCCATGCGGGCGGGAGCGATGATCCGCAAGGGCAATATGAAAACGGCAAACTGGATTAGCGCCTATGAGGACTGGAACGTCGATACAGGCCTAAAATGCGGTTTTATCGGCAGGGCGCAGATCGGCAAAGGCATGTGGGCAATGCCTGATTTGATGGCGGCAATGTTGGAGCAAAAAATCGGCCATCCGCTGGCCGGTGCCAATACGGCATGGGTGCCATCTCCGACGGCAGCAACCTTGCACGCCACCCATTATCACCAGGTGAATGTAGCAAAGCAGCAGGAAAAACTGAAAGCCAGAGACAAGGCAAAGCTCGACGATATCCTGTCAATTCCAGTTACCTCAAGGCCCAATTGGTCACCCGAAGATATTCAGGCCGAACTTGACAACAATGCACAGGGCATTCTGGGTTATGTGGTGCGCTGGGTCGAGCACGGTGTCGGCTGTTCAAAAGTACCGGATATTAATGATGTCGGCCTGATGGAAGACCGGGCGACCTTGCGCATATCCTCCCAGCACATGGCCAATTGGCTGCTCCACGGCATTGTCGATGAAACACAGATTGTCGAAACGATGAAGAAAATGGCCGCCGTGGTCGACCGGCAAAACAGCAATGATCCGGCATATTCGCCGATGGCTGATGATTTCGACGATTCTGTCGCTTTTCAGGCGGCGCTTGAATTGGTGCTGAACGGGGTGGAACAGCCCTCCGGTTATACCGAACCTGTGTTGCATCGCCGCCGCATCGAGGCAAAGGCCAATTCACGGTCTTGATAATGCCGCTTAGTCTTCAATAAAATTGAGTTCGTCCTGCCATATAGCGGGGTTGTAGAGATCATTATGTGCGGCATTCTTGACTATCATGAGTTGTTTGGGCTCGGCTGCCGCATCGAACAGCCGCTGACCAAGGGAGGCGCTGGTCACCTCATCGTTTTCGCCGTGAACAATTAGCAACCGCGTGCCGATGTTGTTGATCAGATCGATCGATTGATAACGGTCCTTCATCAATAGACTTACCGGCAACCACCAGTAGTGGGCTTTGGCAACGTCCACCGCCGAGGTAAAGGGTGCTTCCAGAATTACCGTACCGACCGACCGTTGTGAGGCCAGTTGAACCGCCACAGCCGCGCCAAGACTTTCGCCGACGACAACAATGTCGCGGGCTTCGATATTACGTTCGAGCAACCATTGATGGGAGGCCAGCGCATCGTTGATCAGCCCTTCTTCGCTAGGCGTTCCACTAGAGGCGCCATAACCGCGATAGGAAACAAATAGCGCGCCCAGCCCCTGGCGCTGAAAAAAGCGCAATCGGTCAGACCGGTCGCTAATCGATCCGGCATTGCCGTGAAAATGCAGTACCACGGGCCGGCCGGGCTCTGCCGGTGCATACCACGCCTGCAAGGTTTCGTTGTCGTTGGTGTGCACACTTACCGCCTGCACCCCCTCAAGCCCGACATCAGTCGGGTTGAATTGGCGGCGATCGGGGAAATAGAGAAAACTGCGCTGAAAGGCATACATGCCCAAAACGACAATAACATAAACTGCCGCCAGCGTTGCCAGAAAAGTCATCACCGCCCTCATGGCGGGGGCGTCTTGCTTACCCCTGTTTCACGATGATCTTGGCGCCATTGCGTACGCGCGAATAAAGATCAATCACATCCTGGTTGATCAACCGGATGCAGCCCGACGATGCGGCGGTGCCAATGGATGCCCATACAGGCGATCCATGCAACCGGTACAACGTGTCTTTGCCGTTCTGGTGAATATAAAGCGCCCGGGCGCCAAGCGGATTCTTGGGTCCGCCGGACATGCCGTTCTCACCACCATATTTGGCAAGGTCCGGACGGCGATCAATCATCTCGTCGGGCGGAGTCCATTTTGGCCACTCCTGCTTCCAGGCCACATTGGCTTTACCCGACCATTCAAATCCTGCCTTGCCGACACCGATGCCATAGCGCATTGCCTTGCCGCCCGACTGGATAAGATAAAGGAACCGTCTTTTGGTATCGACAATCAATGTGCCAGGCCGCTCTCCAGTGCGGTATGCCACTTCCTGGCGCAGGAACTTTTTATTCATCTTTTTGACCGGCACCGCAGGCAACTTGAAACCACCATCGGTTCGCGCCTTATAGTCAGAATATTTGATATTTTCCGATCTTGCCAGGCCGAACAGTGAGCTTGAACTGCCACTGGCAGCCTTACGCTCGGCTTTCGCCTTTTTGGCTCTTGCCAAACTCGCCTGGCGTCGCTCGTATTCATTTCTGCGTTTTTCAGCGGACTTTGCCCGGCGGTTTGCACGGTTAAGATTGCGCTCGGCTTTTTTGAACTGGCGCTCAGTGTTTTTCAGTTTTTTCCGGTTGCCGGCGATCTGCTTGCGGTCCTTGGCTATGATTTTTGCCAATTTACGTCGCGATTTAACCGCTTTTCGCTTACCCAGCCTCTTTAATCGCCGTGTTGCCTTTTTGAGCGAGCGGTTATGTTTTGATAGCGCCTTCTTGGATTTTTTGATCTCCAGCTTCAGTTTCTTAACTCTGGCAGAAGCTTTATCACGGTCGGCATAGGAGACGGTGACCGCGTTGCCGTAGCTGCTAGTGCCCGACGAAACGCAGGCCGTCAATAACAGCGTCAACGCCAAAAAGATCGCAACGGCAATTTTGTTCAACATCATATTTAGGCCTATTCCTCTTGCTGGATGACCAGCATCTTCAATCGGTGATTTCCCAGTGTCGGCACTTTACAGCGCACCACATGCCAAGCGATTCGCCAACGAATCACCGGAAGATTCTCAGCCAACATGGTTGAACAATTCATTAACTATGTTGCGAGGTTTATATCAAACAAAAAATGTCATTGTTCGCACTAATATCTTCACTATTCACCAATTTGCTGCATATTTGCATCACATGTGTTGATTCGATTAAGGTTTCTTTCTTCGCAAGGCGAGCATCGTGCCAATAATTGACCCCGCCAATTCCAATCCGCTGGTCGATGGCCGGCAATCGGCGCGTGCGCTATTAGTGCGAAGGGGGGTCGAGCGGCACATGGAGAAACTCGGTTTTTCCAGCCTGGCTGAATTGACCCTGGTGTCTGGGCGTCGCTGCGATCTTATTTGCCTGTCGGCGAAAGGCGAATTTGTCATCGTGGAGGTCAAATCTTCAATCGAGGATTTCCGGGTCGACAAGAAATGGCCTGAGTACCGCAATTTTTGCGACCGGTTCTATTTCGCCACCCATGCTGGCGTGCCTGGTGAAATATTTCCAGATGAAGCCGGATTGATTGTCGCCGATGCCTATGGTGCTGAGATATTAAGAGAGGCGGAAGCACACCGGCTGTCGGCTGCGGCAAGAAAAGCACTGTTGCTGCGCTATGCCAGAACCGCCAACAGCAGACTTTCTCATGTCAGCCGGTTTGCAGAAAAATCAGGCCTGGCAATCAACCCCGGTGAGATGGATGAGAAAAGCTGATATTCAGCGTGGTGCCCGCTTCGCCAATATCCGCTGCAGGGTGCGTCGATGCATGTTTAGCCGGCGCGCGGTTTCAGAAACATTGCGATCGCACAACTCATAGACCCGTTGAATGTGTTCCCACCTGACCCGATCGGCCGACATTGGATTTTCAGGCGGCGACGCCTTGTCGTCGGGACCACGCATCAGTGCGCCGTAAACCTCATCGGCGTCAGCCGGTTTGGCAAGATAATCAATAGCTCCCAGCTTAACTGCCGTAACCGCAGTGGCGATGTTGCCATAGCCAGTCAGCACAACAATTTTGGCCGCCGGATTTTTGGTCTGAATAACTTCGACCACATCAAGCCCGTTACCGTCGCCCAATCGCATGTCCACCACGGCAAATTCCGGCACTTCAAACTGCACCAATGTCAGGCCTTCGCTGATTGACTCTGCGGTTCTTACCGAAAACCCACGCTTTTCCATTGCCCGACCCAAGCGCTGTAAAAAAGGCCGATCATCATCGACCAACAGCAGGGATTTTGTCGATCCTTGATCAGAAATATTTTTCTGTGAAGCCATCGGTCACCGTGATTTTGCCCACTTTTACGTGCCCACCATTAGCCTATCTGGCAGCCGGCGGACAGCCCATAAAATACACAATACATTCTGCGATGATAGTAGCGTTGATTTAGATCAAGGCTCGTTGTGACGGTAAAAACTCTCCCGTCACCGGTTTATTTTCGCGCTCAGCTAACCAGCAAATCGGGGGTTTCGCGCGACCAGCTTATGAGTATCCTGGCACCAAAATCCGTTGATTTCGCGTTGCTGAATTCAACCGTGGCCTTGCTGCGCTCGAGCAGAGTTTTGGCGATGAACAGACCCAGCCCAAGCCCACCTGCCTGTGCGCCGACTTGCCTTGTTCGGGCAGATAAATAGGGCTGGCCGATGCGTCGCAGCACCTCGGCACGAAAGCCTGGACCATCGTCGGTAATAGCAATTGTAATGTTGTCGCCGTCCCAATCGGCCGTCAAAACAACGCAAACGCCTGCAAAATCAATGGCGTTTTCAACAAGATTGCCGAGGCCGTGTAGAATGCCGGGATTGCGCTTGAAAACCGGTTCGCAGTGCTTTGATCCGTGGGTTTCTACTTTAATGGCCACACCGAATTCCCGATGTGGTGCAATAACTTCCTCAATCAGCGAGGTCAGCGGCAATTGAGCGATGTGGGTGTCACCGGTTTCAGAAAGGGAAGTGATTTTCTGCAAAATGTCACGGCAGCGCCGGGCCTGGGAGAGCAGTAAACCAGCATCTTCGCTTAAGGCATGGGTGGTGCCGAGTTCGTGCTGCATTTCCTTTGCCACCAGCGCGATTGTTGCAAGCGGTGTCCCCAGTTCATGCGCGGCGGCGGCGGCTAGTCCATCGATAGCCGAGAGGTGCTGTTCGCGTTGCAGCACCAATTCGGTCGCCGCCAAAGCCTCTGCCAGCTTGCGCGCTTCTTCGGCCACACGAAAATTATAAAGAGCCAAAAACAACAAGCTTGATACAATCGCCACCCAGGTGCCAGCAACATATAAAAACGGCATCGCCGGCCTGACCCCCGCTCGCCATGGCAGCGGCTCATGAAAGAACACCAAAAAAGATGCAATCACCATGACCAGCAGACCAAGCAGAAGGCTACGCGGTAGCGACTGGGTCGCTGCTGATATGACCACTGGTACAATGAGCAACAGGGAAAACGGGTTCTGCAGCCCGCCAGTAAGGTATAGCAAAGCGCCCAGTTGCACCACGTCATAACCAAGCAGGGAAAGTGCTGCATTATCGGTCAGACGGAAACTGGCCGGATAACGCCACGCCAGGAAGATGTTTAGCCAGACGGAGCTGCCAATCAACGACCCGCAAAGAACGACCGGAAAGTCGAATTTTAGACTGAAAGCAACATAGATGACGGCCAGACTTTGCCCGGCTATTGCCAGCCACCGCAACTTAATCTGTGTCTGTAGTAGCAATAGCTGGCGGTCGTCGCGCCGTTTAAACGGAATTTTCTGCACCATACCCGGTCCTGTTACTCACAGCTTGTCAAAAAAAATAGGTCATAAAGCCTTATCGGCCTTTCGTCATCGGTTTTTCATTGTCGAAGGTTTTGCACGCGATGCGCTTTGCGGATTTTGCGGCCAATAGTGCTTGGGATAACGTCCGCGCATTTCCGATCTCACATCCTGCCAGGACCCGCGCCAAAAACCGGGCAGGTCGCGGGTTATCTGGATCGGCCTTCCAGCCGGTGACAAAAGTTCGACCAGCACCGCACCTTTCATTATCGTGGGATGCTGATCGACGCCATAAAATTCCTGCGCCCGCGCCGACAATACAACGTCGGAATTTTCGTAGCGCAGGGGTAGCGACGAGCCATTTGCCATGGCCAGCCGCTTGGGCGCCAGCGTACCAATTAACTTATGCTGCGCGAAGGGTATCAACAGTTTCAGTCCGTTGTCGAGATCGGCAGGGCTGATTTCGCTTAACCACCGTTTGCCGGCTAGAAACGGCACCAGCCATTTCTCAAATATGGATTCAAGCGCATTATCGCCGACATCGGGCCACAGTTCCTGATCCTGCGCATGGAGAAACGCCAGCCGGTGGCGAAGGGAATTCGACGCCTCACTCCAGCCCAACATCGCCACACCGTTTTTCTTGACCGCGGCAGAAAGTGCTTTTTCAACCAGCTCCGGTGATGGCTTGGCAATGCCGGTTTGGCTGAGTTTAATTGCTCCAAGCCAGCGCTGGTGTGAGGCCCTTACGCCACCGGTTGCAACATCGTATTCGACCGTTTCACGAATTTCGATGCGCCGTTTATGCAATCGCTCGATCTCCTTAATATCCACCGAAGCCGCTGCCACAATGCGTGCCGCCGAAGCCCTGCCAGCCGTATCGGCAATAACCAGCCAGGGTTCGCCGGCCAAAGCATGATCGGCGTCCAGCAGTGCCCCGCTGCCATTTGCGAGCTTGTATCTGATTGCCCCCGATGGCGATTGTCCGCCTCGGCGTGCAATCCTTCCAGGCCAGGCAAATGACAGGATGCCGCCCATCGAAATCTCGTTTTGTGAATGCGGGGCTTTCACAAGGGCCCGTGCCTGATTTGCCGATTTTTTGGCCAGCCTGAGGGCGGCACGGGCGCGAGATCGGCGGTCCGACCGCGCTCTTTGGCAGCGGGCGGCGACATCGATATCATTACCGCCAAGGCCGCGTTCGCCCAACACAACTGCCAGCAATGATGCGTTTTCCCCTCCCCCATAAAAAGTCGCCAAGACGATCATGTGGGCGATGCGGGGTGGCACGGAAAAGCCCCTTAGCTGGCGGCCATGGGCGGTCAATCCACCATATTTATCGATCGCGCCGAATTCCTCCAATTGCGCCCGGGCAGCGCTCAGCGCAGCTAATGGCGGCGGATCAAGCCATTGCAGCTGGTTGGCCTCATGCACCCCCCAGGCGGCCATATCGAGCAGCAGATGGGTCAGATCGGCTGACAGAATTTCAGGTGGCGTGTGGGCCGGCAGTGATGCGGTTTGCGCCTCGCGCCAAAGACGGATAGCCCGGCCCGGCGCGGTGCGCCCGGCCCGCCCCGCCCGCTGATTGATTGATGCTTTTGACGCCCGTACGGTTTCAAGCCGGGTCAGGCCGCTTGCCGCTTCAAATCTTGGTAGTCTTGCCAAACCTAAATCAACAACAACAGTAATTCCCTCAATGGTCAGTGAGGTTTCGGCAATTGCCGTAGCGACAACCACTTTACGTTGACCAGCAGGTGATGGGCTGATGGCCCGATCCTGTGCGGTAGTGTCAAGGGCACCGTAAAGCGGCACAATCTTGGTTGTTGCGTCTACCCGGTTTTCCAGGCTGCGACAAAGGCGCTCGATTTCGCCCTGCCCCGGCAGAAACACCAACAGATCGCCAACACTGTCTTTTAAGGTGGCCTCAATCTCCCTTGCAGCAAAATCCTCCAACGCCGCTCCTGCCGGTGGCTCGCGATAATAAATATCCACCGGAAATGTGCGCCCCTTGCTCTCCAACACATCGCACTGCAGCAGATCGGAAACCGCCGCACTATCAATGGTTGCCGACATGACGATCAGCCTTAAATCCTGACGCAGACCCCGATGCGCATCAAGCGCCAAAGCCAGGCCAAAGTCGCCATCGAGGCTGCGCTCATGGAATTCGTCAAACAGCACGGCTGCAATGCCGGTCAACTCGGGATCATCGACAAGCATGCGGGTGAAAACACCCTCAGTCACCACTTCAATCCTGGTCTTTGCCGACACTTTTGTGTCGAGCCGAACCCGGTAGCCGACGGTTTCTCCCGTCGGTTCGCCAAGCAGCATCGCCATGCGACGGGATGCCGCGCGAGCCGCAAGCCTTCTTGGTTCCAACACGATGATCTTACCGTCGCCACGCCACGGGGCACCGAGCAGGGCCAAGGGGACAAGGGTGGTTTTACCCGCACCGGGCGGTGCCACCAGCACACAATTGTGCGCTGCCGCCAACCGGTTAAGCAAAGTTGGCAGGATATCGGTAACCGGCAAATCCGGATATTGCCGCACCAGGTTCGAAATATCTGGATAGTCAGGCATGCCAATATCTAGCCCATGCCATCCGGTTTGAAAATCACACCACCCCCGGAACCGCTACTTGCGGAACGGCACCATGAGGGTCCAGTCAAGTCTGGTTGGTTTTTTGCTTTGCCACTGGCTCAGACCAATGACCATGTCGTCATGCCCACGCATCGGTTGATCAATATAGGTGCCAAACATACGGTCCCAGAAGGAAAAGTTGAACCCGTAGTTTGAATCGATCTCATTATGTTCGATCGAATGGTGAACACGGTGCATGTCCGGTGTAACGAAGATGGTGCGGACGGCGCGATCCAGCCACAATGGCAGCTTGGTATTGGAATGATTGAACAAGGCACCGCCATTCAGCACAATTTCAAACAAAATCACTGAAATCGCCGGGGCCCCCAGGAGAGCCACCACTGCCATTTTGTAGAGCATCGAAAGACCAATTTCGATCGGATGGAACCGCAACCCCGTTGAGACATCAAAATCCACATCCGAATGGTGCATGCGGTGCACCCGCCACAGCAACGGCACTTTGTGAGAGGCAAGATGGCTGAACCAGATAGCGAAATCCAGAAACACAAATGAAATGATAGCGGCTGGAACAAAGCCCACATGCAACAGATTGAGCAGCCCATAGCCGTTGTTTTTTGCCCAAATTGCAGTGCCAACCGCCACCACGGGAAAGACCAGTCGGACAAACAGTGAATCGAGCAAGACAATGGTCCAGTTGGTGAACCAGCGGGCCGATTTGCGCGCCGTTAGCGGTCGTCGCGGAAGCAACCATTCACTGAGTGCAAAAATGGTAAAAAGCGTCACAAACACGCCCGCTCTGATGAAGCCCTCGTGGCTGGACACAAATTCATCTATCATCGGCCAAATCCTAATTCTAATTCTAATTCTAATTCTAATGTACCGCTAACCTTTAGCACAAGACACATTCAATAGCTGTAATATTTTGCGCTATCACTACGGCAAAAATAGGTGACAAAGGCTGACCAGCAATTGCCCGAGCGTCTGGCGGGATGGGCACGGTGATCGCTTGAAAGAAAGTTTATCCGCATGGCGCCCGAATGGAGGGATTTTTTCAAAGAAAAATCTCGGGAATTCGGGTCAGCCCTGAGCATTGCTCATGTGAGGACGGTGATTGAGGCGCAAAAAGCGCCGCAAAGAACTGCCCGCAGCGGAGCAAACTAACAAAATACGTGCAAATCGCTTTCAAGCGATCGCCGTGGCGGGATGGGCCTTTCATTGCCAGCATCACGCCGATACTTTAGACAGTTCGATCCATGGGTAAACCGGCACCAGGTGATTCGTTTTGATGACCAGACTGATTGCGGGAATTGAACGGCTGGCCGGGCTGGTTATCGTTCAGTGGGGTTGGCGTTCGGTACTGATCGCCATTATCGCGGGCGCGGTCTCTGCGCTTGCCATGCCGCCGTATGATGCTTTTCCCGTTCTCTTTATCACCTTGCCGGTTTTAGTGTGGTTGATCGACGGTGCTGCAGAATCGGTCAATGCCGGATTTTTTCGACGGCTATGGCCGGCGGCGCGTATCGGCTGGTTATTTGGATTCGGCTATTTCACCGCCGGACTTTGGTGGCTGGGCATGGCCTTCCTGGCCGATCCCGACGAGTTTTTGTGGCTGATGCCGCTGGCGATTGTCGCCTTGCCTGCCGGACTGGCACTGTTCTGGGGCCTGGGAACCGCGATCGCCAGGGTGTTTTGGGCGGACGGCTGGCGGCGCATTGTGGCGCTTTCGGCAGGTCTTGCACTTGCCGAGTGGCTGCGTGGTACTGTCTTCACGGGATTTCCATGGAACTCCATCGGTTATGCCGCTATGCCTGTGCCGGTGATGATGCAGTCCGCATCGGTGCTGGGTCTTTACGGCATCACGCCATTGGCCATCTTTGTCTTTTCATCTCCTGGACTATTCGCCGCCTCATCGTCGCTGCGCCCGCGCCGCGCTGGAGCAGTATTCGCAATCGTGCTGGCTTTGGCTGCAGCGCATATCGGTTTCGGCATCTGGCGATTGTCAACTGCCCACGATGACATGGTAAAAGATGTCAAACTGCGAATTGTGCAACCAGCCATCAAACAGCACGAAAAATGGCAGGAAGGAAAGGCGATGGAAATCTTCAATCGCCACATCTCGATATCAGGTGAAGACACTGCCAGCGGTGGCAAATTGTCCAAGATCACTCACCTGATATGGCCTGAATCGGCCTTCCCGTTCATTTTGACCCGCAATCGGGCTGCAGTCGCCGCCATAGCCGCGCTCCTGCCGGAAAATGTCACCATGATCACCGGCGCTATGCGGGTTGAATTGCCAGTATCGGACCAGTCGGGCGGCTATACCTTCAATTCAATTTACGTCATCAATGGCGACGGCAAAATTACCGGCGCACAGGACAAAGTGCATCTCGTGCCGTTCGGAGAATATTTGCCATTCCAGGAATCGTTGAAATCACTCGGGCTGCGACAATTGGCGCATCAACTGGACAAAATGCGGGGTGGTTTTACCGCCGGCCATCAACGAAAGCACTTGGAATTGGCCGGTGCGCCGCCATTTCTGCCGTTAATTTGCTATGAAATAATATTTTCAAATCAGGTGCTTGGTAAGGGCAAGCAACCGGGGTGGATTATCAATGTTACCAATGATGCCTGGTATGGCCACACGCCAGGGCCTTATCAGCACCTGAGACAGGCACGAATCCGGGCGATTGAGGAGGGTCTTCCACTGGTTCGTGCAGCTAATAATGGTATTTCTGTAATCACTGATCCCTATGGTAGAATCGTACGATTTATACCTCTTGGGCAATCAACCGCCATCGATGGGCCCCTTCCCGTTGCCTTGCAGTATACCATATTTAGATTTTTTGGTTACCGCTCGTACTGGTTGATATTATTTATCTATTTCTCGTTGCTTACGTCACGGAAAAGAGCCGGATTGACAAAGCTACATTGACAGTTGTCAAGCTTAGAGGCAAATATGTCGCAGGTGAGATCAGCAACCCTAATTGCCCTCATCGAACTGTGACAATGGTCACAGTTGTCTCGTGAGCTGGCAGCGCAATTTCAATTCGCTGTTTGATCAGAAAACCGTAACCCACCGGGCCTGTAGCTGAGACTACAGGTCGCCGGCAAAGAGAGATATAATGTCTGACAACGAGAAAAAACCCAATCCAATTGACATTCACGTGGGCAGTCGGGTGAGGCTACGCCGCACCATGCTGGGCATGAGTCAGGAAAAACTGGGGAATGCATTAGAAATTACCTTTCAACAAATCCAAAAATACGAAAAAGGGGCAAATAGAATCGGTGCAAGCCGACTGCAAAATATCGCAAATGTGCTCAATGTTCCCGTAGCGTTTTTCTTTGAAGACGCGCCAAACAGCAATCCATCGGCAACAGGCATGGCAGAAGAAAATTCAACCACCTACGTGGTGGATTTCCTTTCCAGTTCCGAAGGCTTGCAATTGAACCGGGCATTCATAAAGATTGGCAATCCCAAGGTCCGCCGAAAAATTGTCGATCTGGTAAAGTCGCTGGCAACCGAAGGCTCCGACTAAACCATTACCAACTGGCGTCGGTAGGTTTTTCTATGTGGCTGTCAAAGTACTGAAGTACGGTATCGTCGGAAATGGCACTTACCGTGAACGAAAAGTATCCTCTGCCCCAAAATCTGCGGCTCCAGTATCGTTTCTTCAGTTCAGCCAACTACCTTTGCACCTTGTGTGACGAACGACCTTTCACTTCGCGCATGAATTCACTGACTGACAGATTTGGAGAAATTGACACAAACATATGCACATGATCGCTCGACAAAACGTCGTTTATTATTTCCCGGACGCGCAGCTTGATGCCACCTTTAAGCACCTTGAATCTGTACTTTGTCGTCCAAACCACGTGATAGCGGTGATAAAATAACGAGTGTTTTCCTTTTTGATATTGCATGGCCATAGGCTTTCGAAACTGAAACTTTCCGACAACTGCCTGTTTTCTTTTTTGGAGCCTGTGGAGGAAGATCTGTTGCTTGGAGATTATCCGCGCCACTTTAATCAGGGCGCGGATGATGTCTTGCATGGCATAATTTTTTTTGCTGCCTGCGTATCGCCATCGATGCGCAGTGCTGGTTATATCCTAACTATGCAAGTTATCATTATTGCACCTTGACCCATTTTCAATTGTTACCTAAATAACAGCATTCGCGGACGTATTTGGCTCCCTGGCTTGTTGCGTCCAATATTCAACTAAGCAGGGGAAATTGCTATGCCACGCGCAAATTACCTATTTACAAGTGAATCAGTATCAGAAGGCCATCCCGACAAGGTCTCCGACCGGATTTCCGACGAAATAGTCGATCTTTATTACCGTATTGCGTCTGAAGAGGGCATGAATCCTTGGGATGTGAGGGTGGCAGCCGAAACGCTGACCACCACCAACAAGGTTGTCGTCGCCGGTGAAACCCGGGGGTCAAAAAATATCACTCCCGAACACATCGAGCAGGTTGCACGCGACGCTATTAAAGACATCGGCTATGAGCAGGATGGTTTTCACTGGAAGAATGCTGATGTAGATATCTTGCTGCACGCCCAGTCAAGCGACATAGCGCAAGGTGTTGATGCGGCCGGCAACAAAGACGAAGGCGCCGGTGACCAGGGCATTATGTTTGGCTATGCCAGCAGCGAGACACCTGAATTGATGCCAGCGCCGATTTACTACTCCCACAAAATTCTGGAAGTACTGGCGGCGGCCCGAAAGTCCGGCGAAGCCAGCCAGCTTGGTCCGGATTCCAAAAGCCAGGTGTCGGTGGTCTACGAGAACGGCAAACCGGTGAGAGCATCGTCGATTGTGCTGTCAACCCAGCATCTCGACGCCGACATGTCGTCTGCCGATGTGGCTGATCTCGTGCGTCCTTATATCGAAAATACCTTGCCGGACGGTTGGATCACCAGCAACACGGTTTGGCACATTAATCCAACCGGTAAATTTGTCATCGGCGGGCCGGATGGCGATGCCGGTCTGACCGGGCGGAAAATCATCGTCGACACCTATGGTGGTGCCGCACCCCATGGGGGTGGGGCGTTTTCCGGCAAGGACCCGACCAAGGTCGATCGTTCGGCCGCATATGCGGCCCGTTATCTGGCGAAGAACATCGTTGCGGCCGGTTTTTCTGACTGGTGCACAATCCAGCTTTCCTACGCAATTGGTGTGGCCCAGCCACTATCTGTTTATGTCGATACCGGCGGTCACTCTACCGTTGAGGAAGCACGTCTTGAGGAAGTTATCGCCAAGGTCATGGATCTGTCGCCGCGCGGTATTCGTACCCACCTAGACCTCAACAAGCCGATCTATGCCAGAACCTCGGCCTATGGCCATTTTGGCCGCATTCCTGATGCCGATGGCGGTTTCTCCTGGGAAAAGACCGATCTGGTCGAACAACTTCGAGCTGCCGTTTGATTGCTGGAGGTCCAGACGACCGGAAACCCGGACAGGGCGCATTCTTCGGCCGCAAAAAGGGCCACAAACTGCGCGATCGCAAGCAGCGGTTAATCGATTGCCTGTTGCCAAGCCTGACAATCGACATCAGCCAGCCAAAACCCGATGAGATATCGCGTCTGTTTGCCCATCCGTGCGGCCCGGTGCGAATGGAAATCGGCTTTGGCGGCGGCGAATATCTTGCCGCCAAGGCCGAGCGCAATAAAAATATCGGCTATATCGGTGTTGAGCCATTCATCAACGGCATGGCCAAGCTGCTTGGTGAGATAGAAGATCGCGGGCTGCACAATATTCGGCTCTATAGCAATGATGCAATTGAGCTCCTTGACTGGCTGCCGCCAGATTGCCTTGAGCAGATCGACCTCATCTATCCCGATCCATGGCCGAAAAGGCGCCATTGGAAGCGCCGCTTCGTCAATCAGGTGAACCTTGACCGCATGGCCCGGGTGCTTGTGCCCGGCGGCCAATTCCGTTTCGCCTGCGATATTGTATCCTACGTCAACTGGACGCTCACCCGTTGTCAATATCATCCGGCGTTTACATGGAAGGCGGTTGCCGCCGACGACTGGCGCATGCCATGGCAGGGTTGGCATTCTACCCGCTATGAGGCCAAGGCTATTCGCGAGGGCCGCACACCAGCCTACTTGAGCTTTATTACAGGCAATTGAAATTATTGAAGAACCTGTCGTTGCCTAATCACCCATTTTCAGGGCAGCGATAAACGCCTCCTGCGGGATGTCGACCTTGCCGAATTGGCGCATTTTCTTTTTGCCAGCCTTTTGTTTTTCCAACAATTTGCGTTTTCGCGTGGCATCGCCGCCATAGCATTTGGCGGTAACGTCCTTGCGCATCGCCGAAATCGTTTCGCGGGCAATAACCGTACCGCCAATCGCCGCCTGAACCGGTATCTTGAACAGGTGACGGGGTATCAGCTCCTTCAGTTTCTCGCACATTTCACGCCCGCGCCTTTCCGCGGCGGCGCGATAAACCAGCATCGAAAGCGCATCGACGGGTTCGCCATTGACCAGGATCGACATTTTGACCAGATCGCCGGCGCGATGGTTATCGAGCTGATAGTCAAACGAGGCATAACCCTTGGAGATCGACTTCAGCCGGTCATAAAAATCAAACACCACCTCGTTGAGCGGCAGATCGTAGGTGAGCATGGCGCGCTTGCCGACATAGGTCAGCTCCTTTTGCACCCCGCGACGGTCCTGGCAGAGCTTGAGAATTCCGCCGAGAAATTCGTCCGGTGTAAGAATGGTTGCGTGGATCCATGGTTCGCGAATTTCAGCAATCTTCATCACTTCCGGCATATCGGCGGGATTGTGCAACTCAATCTCACTACCGTCGTTCATGGTCATTTGATAAACGACGGAAGGTGCCGTGGCGATAAGATCGAGATCAAATTCACGCTCCAGCCGTTCCTGCACGATTTCCAGATGCAGCAGGCCCAAAAATCCGCAGCGAAAACCGAAGCCAAGGGCGGCTGAAGATTCCATTTCGAACGAAAAGCTCGCATCATTGAGCCGCAGTTTGCCCATGGCGGTGCGCAGGTTTTCGAAATCGGCAGCATCGACCGGAAACAGGCCACAAAACACCACCGGCTGGGCCGGTTTAAAACCTGGCAATGCCTCAGCGGTCTGGCGCTTATCCTCGGTAATCGTATCGCCAACGCGGGTGTCGGCAACCTCTTTGATCGAGGCGGTGATAAAGCCGATTTCGCCCGGCCCAAGGGCATTAACATTAACCAGTTTCGGGGTAATGATGCCGGTACGGTCGACCAGATATTTGGCGTCGGTGCCCATCATGCGAATGGTCTGGCCTTTTTTGAGTACGCCATCGATGATGCGCACCAGAACAATGACACCAAGATAGGCGTCGTACCAGGAATCAACCAGCAACGCCTTTAGCGGCGCGGCGACATCACCACCTGCTGGCGGTGGCAGATCATTGACGATGGCCTCCAACACATCGCCCACACCGATGCCGGTTTTGGCCGAAATCTCGACCGCATTGGAAGCATCAAGGCCGATTACCTCCTCAATCTGTGCCTTGATGCGCTCCGGTTCGGCGGCCGGCAAGTCGATCTTGTTGAGAACGGTGACGATGTCATGATCGTTGTCGATCGCCTGATAGACATTGGCAAGGGTCTGTGCCTCCACGCCCTGAGATGCATCAACGACCAATAAAGAACCCTCACACGCTGACAATGAACGTGATACCTCATAGGCAAAATCAACGTGGCCGGGAGTGTCGATGAGATTGAGAATGTAACTCTCGCCATTGTTGGCCTGATAGCGCAAGCGCACCGTTTGGGCCTTGATGGTGATGCCGCGTTCGCGCTCAATATCCATTGAATCAAGCACCTGCTCCGACATTTCACGATCGGTCAAGCCACCGGTCATCTGGATCAACCGGTCGGCAAGCGTAGATTTGCCGTGGTCGATATGGGCAACAATGGAAAAGTTGCGAATATGATCGATTGGAATTATGCTCATGGCATGGGATTTAGCAGGGTTTGGATAAGATGCAACTTGTTAGTCGCCGCTTGTTGCACAACCGCAATCATGGCGACTTTTTTTGCCAACCCGGCCTCGGGACAGGAGAGTGAACCCTTGCGCATACCGGTTCCCCAATCGAGGCCAGACAAACCGTCAATCCAGCAAACTGAACAGCCGAGAGAGGCCCCACCCAAGCCGGTTTATCGCGCCGCCTGCCCGGCTTTGCTGTCGGGTAAAATCAAGGCTTTGCCACTGGCGCGGCTGAGTGATGGTGAATGCGGTGAGCGGTCACCCTTGTCATTGCAAGGTCTTGGCCAGGCACTGCAAGCAAAACTCAAACCGGCCCCAAAGCTCAATTGCCGCATGGCAACAGCACTTTCGCACTGGTTCGAGGTGCTGGACAAGGCGGCAAGAAATTCGCTCGCATCGCCAGTGACACAAATCACCGGCGGCCCCGGCTATCACTGCCGCCGGCGCAACAATCTCCCCGATGGCAAGATCTCTGAACACGGCTTTGCCAATGCGCTTGATATTACCGGGTTCAAACTGGCCGATGGCAGAACGATTACATTTACCAATGACTGGGTGGTTGAAGATGGTGCCGCACCATCGCCAGCTGCGGCGTTCTTGCGTACCATTCACGCTGCTGCCTGCGATAGATTTACCACTGTGCTTGGACCGGAAGCAAACAAATTTCACAGCGACCACCTGCATGTGGATCTTGGATGCCATGGCAAAACCTGCACTTACAAGCTTTGCCAATGAGGTGGTCGCAGTATGACTCAGCTACTTATCAAGATGAACAAAGCGGATGGGTCGGCGATCAACCAATTCAGGGTCGCCTGAAAGCCGCCCGCGCCTCTTCAACCTTTTGACGGCAAAAACAACCTTCAATATGGTCGTTGACAATGCCCATGGCCTGCATGAAGGCGTAAACAGTGGTCGGGCCGACAAACGACCAGCCACGTTTTTTCAGTTCTTTTGAAATCAGCGTGGAAGTGTCGGTTTTACCAAGCGCCATCAACGTGGCATGGTCCATTTTTTCCGGCCGTTCTTCTGCTGCCGGCTCAAAACCCCAAAACCAACTGCCGAGCGAACCCTCCTGCTCGACCATTTCAAGCGCCCGCCTGGCATTATTGATGGTCGAAGTGATTTTACCACGATGGCGCACAATGCCGGCATCGTGCACCAGCCGCTCGATATCGTCATCACCGAACCGGGCCACTTTGTTATAGTCAAATCCGGCAAAGGCGCTGCGGAAGTTTTCCCGCTTTCGTAAAATTGTCAGCCATGACAGACCGGACTGGAACCCTTCCAGGCAGATCTTTTCAAACAGCTTGAAATCATCGTCGACCGGCATGCCCCATTCCTCGTCGTGATAGACGCGATAATCATCCTTCCCGCCGTGCCAAAAACAACGTATCAGCCCATCTTCGCCCCGGGTCAGTCCTTTGGGCAAATGTTCTTGTATCATCCAAAATCTCCTGGATCAATTCTGCATTCCGGTTATGTAATATCTCGACTCAACCACAATTGTGAGGCACAAGGTTTGTTTCAAGCTTTTGATCTAATAGCAATTGGAATCCAGACATTGTTTTACAGGTTGTTGAAAGTCACAATACCTGCAATCAGCGCCCTGGTTGCCGGTTTACTTGTTATTGTCGACGCGATGGCTTTCACCGATGGTTCGGTAATCCGCGGGTTCAACAAGACCGTTTTCGGATCGGAATTCTCATCCGGTGGCAGCCAAAGCCACTATATTCGCAAATTTCGCAAACCGGTAAATTTCTATATTCACAATCGAGCCCGCAAAAACCGCCGTCCCGCCGCCAAGAGATTTATCAGAAGTCTCAACCGAACGGTTCGCGGGCTGAAAACCCGTATTGTCAGCAGCCCGGGTCAGGCAAATTTTCAACTCTACATTGTCGACCGGCGCGATTACAATGACACGGTACGCAATACGGTTTACCGCCGAAAAAATGCGGTGGTGCGCGGTCGCTGTATGGTGCGTTCCGTGTTCACCCGATTTGGCATTTCACGGTCAGACGCGGTGATCGTTTCGAATGAGGGAGAAAATCTGTTCCGCCGCTGCTTGATCGAAGAGGTTTTGCAAGGACTGGGACCGCTTAACGAGGACACCAGCCTTTCCGCATCAATGTTTAATGATCGCACCCGCCACACCAGATTCACTCGCTTCGACCGTTATATCTTGAATATGTTATATGACCGACGGCTGAAATCGGGCGAAAGCCAGCGCGACGTGCAGTCACGTCTGCCCAAAGTGCTTGGCGACGTCAAACGCTGGATCAAGTAGTTGTTACCAAGCGGGCGACTTAAAACCGACCCGCCAGATATCATTAACCTCGTTATTGAACCCCTTGTTTACCATGAAGAACGGTAAACAGTGTCTAAATGCAGGCAATACAATTTGATTCATAATTCGGTTGCAAAGGTCGCGCATTGTTCAGCCACAGCGCTCTCGCTATCGGCGATGCGCACGTTGATGAAATGTAAATGAGTACGTCACATGACCAGATTTGTTTTTACCGCCATACTTGCGGGATTGGCAGCGTTGATTTCACTTTCGCTTTCGTTGTCGCAGGCTTCAGCCGGCAAGCGCTATGCCACGCCGCCGCCGCTGGTTCTAAGCCCTGATTTATCCAAGCCGATGATGTTGCAACTGCGCGGCACCTACGGGGTCAGGCGAAAGACGTCGAACCGCCCGGCCTGGCGCAAGCAACAGCGAAGAAAAAGAATTCGCGCCTCGTCGCGCCGCACGTTGAAACCTGCATCAATGCGCTCAGGGGTTAGGGTTCGCAAAAAGCGGCAATCCCGCAAGAAAGGCGCCAGCCGCCGGAAATTCGACCCGGCGCTGCTGCCGACAATGGTCAATTATTCAAGCCCCCACAGGCCGGGCACGATTATCATCAGTACGGCTGAACGCAGGCTCTATCTGGTAACCGCCACCGGCAAGGCACGACGCTATGGTGTCGGCGTCGGCAAACAGGGCTTTCAGTGGAGCGGTACCAACAAGATATCGCGCAAGGCCGAGTGGCCAAGCTGGCATCCGCCGGCGGAAATGATTGCGCGTGAAAAAGCAAAAGGCCGCCATCTGCCGGAATATATGGCCGGTGGACCAAACAATCCGCTCGGTGCCAGGGCGATGTATCTGGGTTCAACGCTGTACCGCATTCACGGTTCCAACCAGCCCTGGAGCATCGGCCGCGCTGTTTCTTCCGGCTGTATCAGAATGCGCAATCAGGATGTGGTCGATCTCTACGAGCGAGTAAAAATCGGCTCCAAGGTGGTGGTGCTTTAGGGCGTGTTGAGTATGGTTTCGGACATGGCTGAGCGATGGAAGAAAACCATCGCTACCGCCGATCACCATTTTTGAAATTCGTTCGGCGGCATGGTCGACAAGTCGGTTTTGTGCATTTTTTCCGTGCAGCTATCAGCCAATCTGGGTAAGAACGGGGGAATGCCGGCGATTTCAACGATCGTCAATGTACTTTGTAATTCTAATAAGCAGCCATTCAGTTGGTGTGTACTTATGTATATTATGACGCATACGTTCTGTTGATATGAGCCACTATCGGAAAACCACGGTTTGACTTATAGAATAATTTGCACTTTGAATGGTAAGAGGGGATTAATCTCTAAGATGCTAGAATGCGCGCGGCAGAATGAGTGAACATACTTAGAAATGTTGACTAGGCGTTGAGCGAGATTCGATGCTAAGCCGGAAAATATTGCGCGGTATTGTTGTACTATTAGGATTTAGGGACTACTGTCCCCCAGCGTTCCGCAATCAAGGCTAAGAATGATGAAATTGGGATTGATGGCAGTATCCTGTTTTTTGCTCCACCTCCTTTCTTCGCAAGTGTGGGCTGCAGCGGATGTAATTCGCATTGGATTTGTGCCCGCGTTCAACGATGCAAGCAGCCAGGACTTCGCGAGAGTGCTAAAAACTGCTGTCGATGATTTAAACCAAATCAGAGGCGACGAAAACCGGGATGTAGAATTGGTGGTTATTCCCATTCACACTAAAACTGCCGACGAATCTGGAGCCTTTATTGCTGCTGCACTAAAATATCGCGTTGATGTGGTCATTGGCGGCACTACGGAAGATAGTGCTGGGGCTTTGCGAACTGTCGCCGCGCAGACCAAAACGCCAACACTGATCTTACACAGTTCACCGGTAGGTACACGCGCTTGGGGCGCTGCAGGCAATATAGCCTATATGGAGCAACGTGATGAAGTAGTATTTCAGACTGCAATAAAATACTGGGTAAGAAATCTTAAAGCGAAGAGAGTGGCTGTAATATTTGATAAGACTGATCCAGTATTCTATCAATATGGTTCCATTCTTGTGCAGAAATCTCTTGCAAATATTGTGGATAACGTGATCGAATTCCCGTTCAAATCTCTAGAAATCGATCAATTGGACAGTTTGGTCACATCTGCTTTGTCAGAACGACTTGATGCGATCATAATTTGCGCGAATCCATGGGATACTGCAAATTTATCCAAGGTCATTGGCAAAAAATCCGATCTAACTGTTTTCGGAGCCACACCAGGCGGCTGGTCACCGCAAATGTCAATGTTCGTGGCGGGCGGCGCTGCCGATTTTTACTATGGGGCACAGTCGTATCCCTTGGCAATGGCATCCATAGATAATGCGAAATTCTCAAATAATTTGCGGGAAAAACTCAACTGGCATGCTGATTCTGAAATTGGGCACAAGATGGTCCAAGCATACGATGCAGTAAATTTGGCTGTACAATTGCATGAATCTTTGGATGGAAATGAAAACAAAATTATGGCGTATTGGAATAATGTAAAAGAATTTAATGGATTATCTGGAGCGATGACAGTTAGCGCTGATGGCTCTATAGTGGCGTCAACAAGTATATTGAAAGCGACCAAAATGGGTGCTATTGTCGCATCTCATTTTCGTCCCCGCCTTAACGGCGAGTAAATTTCTGTGAATACATTTAGAGAATTCAGTTGAGCATATGGCCGGGAAAACTGACCTGAATTCGCCTGATGAACTGGCCGCTAGTACCCAGCTACAAGGAAAAATCTCTTCGATTGAAGGTAAACTTTCGAAAATTGCAAAGAGGCAACAAAACATGTGGGCTGTTCTCATAGGTGGTTTGTTGACCTCTATTGTTGCTCCTATGTTCGTCACTTATCTTACGCAAGAATTCTTATCCAAGCCAACAAGCACGGTAAAATTGACGTATGATATCATTCATACCCACTATTTTGGTGAATTCCTGGCTGACATTGAGGTTACCAATGTTGGTGAGAAACTAGTAGGTAACAAACCCGCAATCCTGGAACTCAAATATCGCGGCACAATCAGCGGTATCGAGTGGAAACAGGAACACAATGACGTAAAGATGGCAGGGGGTGTCGGCAGCAACATTTTTCAGGTTGAAATCAGAAATTTCGGTCCAACCGCAAAACTACGTTTCGTTGCGCGCTCAAAGACCGACCTTGAAGCCTTACCCCTGCTAAAACATGTCGGGAGGCTTCAATCTCCTGAATTGTGTCGGGTTGTAAGTGATCATCTTGCCGCAGGCTGTAAGAGGGCGCGGTAATATGTGTCGCTAAGATGGTTGCGTTTCGGCAGTAATGCACCAACTTGCTGTTGTTGCGAGGAGATTTTGTCTAATTCTAAGACGGATGTCAGCTTCATCATTCGATCCACCAGCCCATTATTTCAGGGCACTTGATCGCAATTCAACTCGCGTTTTTATTCTCAACCGCTTCATCTGCCTTAGCCGCTGCCTCTTCGCCAGCATCTTTGGCACCGTCTTCCTTGGCGACAAATTTGGGGCCGCCCTTGGCCACACCCACCATCGCGGGCCGCAGCATCCGGTCGGCGATAACATAGCCTTCCTGAACCACCTCGATCACCGAATTGTTGGGTACATCCGAATTGGCAATCTCAAAAATCGCCTGGTGAAAATGCGGGTCGAATTTCTCGTTTTTGGGATTTAGCTTTTTGACGCCATTTTTCTCAAGCGCGTTGAGCATATCCCGCTCGGTCATCTCGACGCCTTCAATCAACGCTTTTAGGCCGGCTTCATCCTGGTCCCTCGCCTCTTGCGGCACTGCTTCGATAGCGCGGCGCAGATTATCGCCAACCGCCAGCATGTCGCGGGCAAAATTCGAGGTCGAATAGGACCTTACGTCGGCAACTTCCTTGGCGGTTCTGCGGCGCAGGTTTTCCATCTCGGCCACGGTGCGCAACATCTTGTCTTTCAGCCCCTCGTTTTCCGCCTGCAGCTCATTGATAACCCGGTGCATCACCCCTATGGGGTCCTGCAGTTCTTCCGGTTCGTCCGATGTCTCATCAGCGTCAGCAGCATCAATCTCCGCCTGCTCGGCAGACGCCAGCCGCTCTTCCTCCGCTTCCACATCATCAAAGAGTTCGTCTTCGTAGCCACCATTGCCTGACATAGTACTTCCGTCTTTCGGGGGTTGTTATGGCAGGGATATCAGCTTTCGGGATGGAAAAATCAAGTGCTCAATATCAGATTGTCGATTACTGGCGGTTCAGCCCAGAATGCGGCTGACCATTTGGGCGGTATAGTCGACCATCGGAATGATGCGGGAATAGTTAAGCCGGGTCGGGCCGATCACCCCAACGGCACCGATAATCCGCTGTTGGCTGTCGCGATAGGGCGCAACAACCACCGATGATCCTGACAGCGAAAACAGCTTGTTTTCCGAGCCGATGAATATCCGCACCCCCTCGCCGCCCTCTGCCAGATCGAGCAATTGCAACAGGCCTTTTTTCGACTCAAGCTCATCAAAAAGCTGGCGCAACCGCTCCAGATCGGCGCCGCTGTCCATTTCGTCCAGCAGATTGGCACGGCCACGCACGATAAGCTGCGGCGGGTGATCAGCCGCCGCACCTGCCCAGGTCGCCAGCCCCTGATCGACCAGCGATTGCGCCAGCCCGTCCAGTTCTTGCCGGGTTTGTTCATGGCGTTTGGCGATCTGTTGATGCGCTTCGCTCAAGGTGCGTCCGGCAACATGAACATTGAGAAAATTAGACGCCTCAAGCAGGGTTGAGGCCGAAAGTCCGAGCGGCAGGTCAATCAACCGGTTTTCAACCGATCCGTCTTCACCGACAATAACCACCAGCGCTTTCGATGGTTCGAGGCGGACAAACTCAATGTGTTTTAGCCGCATGTCCTGTTTACCGGCAATCACCAGCCCGGCGCCTTTGGTCAGACCGGAGAGCAGCTGGCTTGCATCTGCCAGCACATTTTCAACGCTCTCGCCCGGTTTTGTCGCTGTCACCTTGCTCTCAATCGCCGCCCTTTCCGCCCCGCTGAGATCGCCGATCTCCATAAACCCGTCGACAAAATAGCGCAGACCCAGCTCGGTCGGCATGCGACCGGCGCTGGTGTGGGGGGCGTAGATCAGGCCGAGCTGTTCCAGATCGGACATGACATTGCGAACCGAGGCAGGTGAAAGCGAAATCGCCAGTTGCTTGGACAGATTGCGTGAACCCAGCGGCTCACCCCTTGTTAGATAAGACTCAACAATGGCGCGGAAAATATCCCGTGAACGTTCGTCGAGGGTTTGGGACATGCGCTCGGTATCCGGCTTTGTTGTAAATCGCTCAGTTTGGGCTGCCATCATATAACCCGTTGCGGGGCTGTGACAATATTTGCCCCTCAACTCAATTCCGAATTGCGCTTTTTCGGCTCTGCCGCTACAAGCGCCACAAATTCGATAAACACAGGAGCACCCCATGCGCCCATCGAAGCGTCAGGCTGACGAAATGCGTGCAGTTACGCTGGAACCAGGATTTTCCAAACACGCCGAAGGGTCTTGTCTGGTAAAATTCGGCGATACTCATGTGTTGTGCACCGCTAGCCTTGAGGAAAGAGTGCCACCATGGCTTCGCGGCGGTGGCAAGGGTTGGGTGACAGCCGAATATGGCATGTTGCCGCGTTCTACCGGTAGTCGCATGCGACGCGAGGCTGCATCAGGCAAACAATCGGGCCGTACGGTTGAAATTCAACGACTGATCGGCCGGTCGCTACGCGCCGTGGTCGACATGGAAGCGCTGGGCGAGCGGCAAATCTCGGTCGATTGCGATGTTCTTCAGGCCGATGGCGGCACCAGAACAGCATCAATTACCGGTGCATGGGTGGCGCTTAAGGAATGCATATTATGGATGGAGGCCCGCTCGATGGTCTCCAAACCGGTATTAAAAGACCATGTGGCGGCCATATCGTGCGGTATCTATAATGGCAAACCGGTGCTCGATCTCGACTATGCCGAGGATTCGGTCGCCGAGACCGATGCTAATTTTGTCATCACCGGGTCGGGCGGTATTGTCGAAATCCAGGGCACGGCAGAAGGGGAGCCATTTAGCGAGACGGAATTTGCCAACCTGATGGAGTTGGCCAAGGCCGGTATTGGCCAGTTGGTCGAGTTGCAGAAGTTTTCCCTTTGATGACCGATCCAGACATCACACGAAAGCTGGAAGGCGGTGAACTGGTTGTGGCAACTCACAACGAGGGAAAGCTCAGGGAAATCAGCCAATTGATCGGACCCTTTGGCCTCAAGGCAAGGTCAGTCGCGGCGTTTGATCTTGAAGAACCGGAAGAAACCGGCACCACGTTTGAACAAAACGCCTATATCAAGGCCCATTATGCGGCCAACGCGACTGGTCTACCGGCTTTGGCCGATGATTCGGGCCTGTGCATCAACGCGCTTGACGGGAGACCCGGGGTCTACACCGCCGATTGGGCCGAGCAAGCTGACGGCAGCCGCGATTTCGCCAAGGCGATGCAGCGTGCAGAAGATGCGTTGCAAGAACACGGCGCAACCCATGCAGCCTACCGCAAGGCTCAATTCGTGGCGACACTTTGTCTTTGCTGGCCGGACGGTTATGCCGAATACTTTCGCGGTGAGGCCCATGGCAGGCTGATCTGGCCACCAAGGGGAGAGCGGGGGTTTGGCTATGATCCGGTGTTTTTGCCGGACGGTCACGCGCGCACCTTTGGCGAAATGAGCGCCGATGAAAAGCACGGCTGGAAACCGGGTGATGGCGATGCCCTTTCCCATCGCGCCCAGGCTTTTGCCAAGTTTGCCACCGCCCATTTGATGCAATGACCGTTAAGACTGCAAACACCGATCCAGGATTTGGCATTTATGTGCATTGGCCGTTTTGTGCCGCCAAATGCCCTTATTGCGATTTCAATAGCCATGTGCGCCATCAAGGGGTCGACCAGCAACGGTTTATCAAGGCCTATCTGGCGGAAATGCGCCACATGGCATCGCTGGCGCCTAATCGAACTGTAAACAGCATCTTTTTCGGTGGTGGGACACCATCGCTGATGGTGCCTGAGGGCGTCGCCACAATCATTGATGCGATTGGCGATCTGTGGCATCTGCCCGATGATGCCGAAATCTCGCTTGAGGCCAACCCTTCAAGCGCCGACAAGGACCGCTTTATCGGCTATCGAAGTGCCGGAGTTAACCGGCTTTCGCTGGGCGTGCAGGCGTTGAATGATCGAGATTTGCGTTTTCTTGGCCGGATGCATGACGTCGATCAGGCGCGTTCGGCCATCGAGCTGGCGCGCCAGACCTTTCCCCGTCTTTCATTCGATCTCATTTACGCCCGGCCCGCTCAAACGCTGGACGCCTGGCGAAGTGAACTGGAAGAGGCGATCAGCATGGCCGCCGATCACCTGTCGCTGTATCAACTGACAATCGAGCAAGAAACACCTTATTGGGACCTGCGGCAGGCCGGCAAACTGGCAGTGCCGGATGCCGAACAGGCGGCAGAGCTGTATGAGCTGACGCAGGAAATCACTACACACCACGGTCTGCCTGCCTATGAAATATCAAATCATGCCAAACAAGACGGCGAATGCCGGCACAATCTGGTCTACTGGCGTTATGGCGCCTATGCGGGCATTGGACCCGGTGCCCATGGCCGCCTTTCGCTTAACGATGGCCGGCACGCGCTGGCGACGGAGAAAATTCCTGAAACCTGGCTTGCGATGGTTGAAGCCAAGGGACACGGGATAATTTGCGATGAATTGCTTACGGCCGAAGAAAGTGGTGATGAATTTCTGCTGATGAATGCGCGAACAAATGAAGGCTTCGATCCGGCGCGCTATTGCCGGATTGCCGGTCGGCCATTGAAGCAAGCGTGCGTCGACGACCTGATCTCACATGGCATGTTGATGCAACTCGGAAATGGCAATTTGCGTGCCACACCGGCCGGCTGGCTGGTGCTTGATGCTGTCGTAGCGGATCTTGCAGCCTGATAATTGCAAATCAAGCGCTAAAGCAGATCAACTGCCTGATCCGAATGTTGATGGCGCCTGGCTGACAATTTCTGCCCGTCCGGCTTGCACCTGATAAATTGCAAGACCGCGCTCGGAATTGCCGTCGGGCCTGAATCGGAATATTCCGTTTACACCGCTATAACCGTTGCGGCTTTCAATATTTTTATGCTTGAAAGCATCGCGGCCATAACTTCTCACCAAATCCGCAGCCATGCTGACCGCATCATAAGCGAGCCCTGCCATCGACGACGGGTGTTCGCCATAGGCTGCTTTGTAGTTCGAACTAAAATTGGCAAATTTCCGTTTGTCCCTACCGGGGAAATAGGCGCCCGTCAATATCGGATCGCCTAGCGGCGTGGTTTCCCATTGGCCGGATCCCAGTACCATCTTGCTTTGCGTTTTAACTCCGGCGCGTTTCAACGCCATTAATACGGCCAGCGGTACCTGCCCGCCATCGGGAACATAGACAGCAGTCGCACCGGCCGAAGCAACGACGATAGATCGTGCGCTCGCTTCAATCGATTCTCCGGTATGGTCATACTTGGCCAAGGACACCACCTGCGCACTGCTTTTGCCCAACACCTCCTTGATCGTTGTTTCAGCCAACGTGCCATAGGCGCCGTTCGGCAACATCACCACAAAGCGGGAATTTCCCCGGGAAATGGCATAGTTCAGCATTCTGGCGATATCTGCCTTGGGCGAAAATGACATCAGATACACGCCACGTCGTGCCCGCCGGGGATCTGAGGAGAACGCAATAATCGGCGTGTTGGCAGGTAAAGTGACAGCCGACGCTGCACTGACGCTGCCGGAAAACAGTGGTCCCAAAATGGCCGAAGCACCTTCGCGCATCGCCTCACTTGCCATTTGCTGCGAATTTGCGGCCTGGCCTGCGGTATTCTTGATCACCAGTTGCAAGGTGTTCTGGCCAAAATCACGCATAGCGAGTTTTGCCGCATTGGCGAGCTGATTGCCCACCTTGCCGGCATTTCCAGGAGCCGTAAGCGGCAACAGCATGGCAATTCGAATGGCGCCATTGCCGATGACCTCACCACTGGCCGGTGTCAGTCGTTTCGCCACCGGTGTCGAGCTGTTTACCGGATTTTGGCCGGACAAATTGAATTGCCCGGTTTGACACGAGGTTAAAATAAGTCCGATAACAATAACCACAAAAGTCGTTACCGATTCTCGCAATATCGATTTGTCGCTTTTCATTGCAATAGCCGTTTCTCCCAAAAAACCGGGATCGTCACGTTGCTGATTAGATGGATTTTGACCTTTCGCAAGGCGCATGTCAAAATTGGCAAATATTTACCTTTTGTTATGGTTAACGGAAGTCGCGCGATGCCCTCCCCCAAATCTAGCAACAGCATGGCCGGTAAGGCAAATTCAAGCCGGCAGTATACCATTAAAAACATGATTATTGATGCGCCTTTTCTGCCTGGCGGGCTGTATCTGGTGGCAACACCGATTGGTAATTTGGGCGATATTACCATTAGGGCGCTCGAAATCTTGGCCGCCAGCGATCTTATTGCCTGCGAGGACACACGCACCACTTCCCGGCTGCTTAATCGCTATGGCATAAGCCGCCCAAAGACCTCCTACAATGAACATAATGCCGAGAAAAAGGGTGATGAACTTTTACGCCGTCTGAAAGACAGTGAGACGATTTCACTGGTTAGTGATGCAGGGACACCACTGGTTTCCGATCCCGGTTTTCGTCTTGTACAAAGGGCGATAGAGGAAGGTATTGCGGTGATACCGGTTCCAGGCGCATCCGCCCCGCTCGCTGCCCTGGTGGCCAGTGGCTTGTCGGCAGAAACTTTCATCTTCGCCGGTTTTCTGCCGACCAAACAGGGGGCTCGTTTGAAGCGTCTTGGCGAGTTTGCTGCAATTGATGCAACATTGGTGTTTTTTGAATCCCCAAGACGGTTGGCCACATCGTTGAGCGATATGGCCACGCGATTTGGCAGTGACCGCAAGGCGGTGGTGGCGCGGGAACTCACCAAGCTGCACGAAACCATCTATCGCGGTGACATTTCCGCACTAGCTAAAACCTTTGCCTCCGGTACACCACCAAAAGGCGAGATCGTCGTTGTCATAGAGGCCGCCGCCGCACCTCAACTGGATGAGGTCGATATTGACCGACAACTTTGCCGGCTGATGCTGGAAATGTCGGTTGGCGATGCTGCGGCCAAATTGGCCGACCGGCTAAGCCTTTCCAAGCGGCGGCTTTATCAACGTGCACTGGAGTTGAAGAAAGAGGAAAAGCAGGGTTCCCGTGAGCACTGAAAACAGGGCTGATACTAGCAAAACCAGAGCGCTGGCCCGGGGACGCCGGGGTGAAGTGCTCGCCTGCTGGGCTTTGAGATTGAAAGGATACCGCATCGTTGCACGCCGCTTTCGCACCAAGACCGGTGAGATCGATATCATCGCAAGAAAAGGCAATCTCGTAGCAATGGTTGAGGTCAAGGCGCGAGCCACGGTGTTGGCGGCTATTGATGCGGTTGGTAATCGGACCCAAAAGCGCATTGCAAACGCCGGCGATATATGGCTGTCGAGACAGTCTGATCATGGTTTGCTTTCCATCCGCTACGACATCGTGGCGGTAGTGCCGGGAAGATGGCCAAAACACTTTCCCGGCGCCTGGTAGGCGACACCGATGGCAGCAATAATCGAAATTTTCAAAAACACTTTGTCACGTCAGTGGAATGCCGTAAGACTGGCTGTCCTTTTTTGCAACAAACGGAATTTTCCATGTCGCTCAACATCGCCGTCCAGATGGATCATATTTCAACCGTCGATATAAAAGGAGACAGCACTTTTGCCCTGATGCTTGAAGCCCAGCGGCGCGGGCACAAACTTGCCCATTATACCGTCGACCGGCTTTCGATGCGGGATAGCGAGGTATTTGCCGCCGTTGAAGAAGTTAAAGTTGAAGATAAAGTCGGTCGCCACTTTGCGCTGGGAGAAGCTATCTCGACGGATCTTTCGACCTTCGATGTTTTGCTGATGCGGCAGGATCCGCCATTTCACATGGGCTATATCACCGCCACCCATCTGCTTGAGCGCATTCATCCCAAAACACTGGTGGCCAACGACCCTCGTGAAGTGCGCAACGCGCCTGAAAAGCTTTTTGTCACCGATTTTCCGGATTTGATGCCTGAAACCTTAATCACCCGCTCAGCCACCGAAATCCGCAAGTTTCGTGACGAATTTCGCGATATCATCGTCAAGCCACTATACGGCAATGGCGGTGCCGGCGTATTTCGCATTCGCGAGAATGATCAAAACCTGTCTTCCCTGTTGGAAATGTTTGAAACTACCTGGCCGGAACCGTTTATCGCCCAGCGCTACCTGGCCGATGTGCGTAGCGGAGACAAGCGCATCATATTGATCGACGGCGAACCGGTGGGTGCCATAAACCGTGTTCCCCAGGAGAATGAGGTTCGCTCGAACATGCATGTGGGCGGGCGGGCGGAGGCCGTTGATATTACCGCCAGGGAAGAGGAAATCTGCTCCCGGATCGGCCCTGCCCTGCGCCAACGGGGCTTTTTGTTTGTTGGCATCGATGTCATTGGCGACTATCTAACCGAAATCAACGTGACCTCTCCAACCGGCATTCGCGAGGTCAAGAAATTCGGTGGCGCTGATATTGCTGGTCTCTTTTGGGACGCTGTGGAAAACAAAAGAAGGTAGTTGTTTATGATTTGTTCCATTAATACAACCTGTTACAACCTTGATTCCCGGTATTCGTGCAAATATATTAGTTTGTTCACTTAATGTTCTTGCTATCAAGGAACTTTTGCAATAGACTTCAACCCAGCCTTGTAACTGGCGGGGAGTATTGACATGGTTTCGCGGGTGACTACGGTGGCCTTTCAAGGCATCGAGGCGGTCATGGTTGATGTTCAGGTGATGGTGGCGCCTGGCAAGATAAACATGCACATTGTCGGACTGGCTGACAAGGCTGTGGCCGAAAGCCGTGAACGGGTACAGGCGGCGCTGCATGCATCGGGACTTTCGATGCCGCCGAAAAAAGTCACGGTCAATCTGGCACCGGCTGATCTGCCCAAGGAGGGGAGCCATTATGATTTGCCGATTGCGCTGGCATTGATGGCGGCTCTTGGCGCGATTCCGGCCGATGCGCTGGATTCCTATGTTGTATTGGGCGAATTATCACTTGATGGCACCATCACGCCGGTAGCCGGTGTTCTTCCTGCTGCAATCAGCGCTAATGCGGCAGAAAAAGGGCTGATATGCCCGCAAGCCAGTGGCGGCGAAGCGGCCTGGGCAGATAGTGAAATGGATATTCTGGCGCCGGCAAGTCTGATCGGCATTGCCAATCATTTCAAGGGGACACAGGTGCTATCGAGACCTCGCGCCACCATTCGCGAACCATCCTCAACCGGTCCGGATCTTGGCGATATCAAAGGGCAGGAAACGGCCAAACGGGCGCTTGAGGTGGCCGCTGCGGGAGGACACAATATTCTCCTTACCGGCCCACCGGGATCGGGCAAGTCAATGCTGGCGGAAAGATTGCCGTCGATTTTGCCCCCATTATCACCGGCAGAATTGCTGGAGGTCTCGATGATTGCCTCAATTGCCGGAGATTTGAGTGATGGCAAACTGTCAAATGCCCGGCCATTTCGTGCACCCCATCATTCCGCATCAATGGCCGCTTTGGTCGGCGGTGGCCTGAAGGCTCGTCCAGGTGAAGTATCACTGGCCCATAACGGGGTATTGTTTCTTGATGAGTTTCCCGAATTCACCCCTCAGGTTCTTGATTCCCTGCGCCAACCTCTTGAGGCCGGTGAAACCATGATCGCTCGGGTCAATCACCGGGTTTGCTATCCCTCCCGCATCCAGCTGGTGGCGGCGATGAACCCGTGCCGATGTGGCATGGCGGGGGAACCGGGCCATACCTGCCGGCGCGGATTACGCTGTGCCAGCGACTATCAGGCACGCATTTCAGGGCCGCTGCTTGATCGTATCGACTTGCGTATCGATGTCCCGGCTGTCTCGGCCCGCGATCTTATCAAACCGGCGGAATCGGAATCAAGTAAAGTCATTGCATCCCGCGTCGCCGCCGCCCGTCAGCGACAAAGCGCGCGCTATCGCTCGATGGGTGTTGCAAGCAACACCAACGCCCATGCCACAACCGCGATAATCGAGCAGGTGGCAAAATTGGACACCGGCGGCAGCACGCTGCTACACGATGCGGCGGATGCGATGAAGTTTTCGGCCCGTGCCTATCACAGAATTCTCAAGGTGGCGCTGACCTTGGCCGATCTGGACGGCGCGGATTCGATAGGTCGCATTCATTTGGCAGAAGCGATATCTTACCGTACATCGAATGCGCCATTGGCGAAGGCAGCCTGACGCGCTTTAATCGGCCCTGACCATGTGCGCGGGTTTGAAAATCAGGTTTTCAGATCCGTTTTGGTTGTGATAATTTTGCTCAAGAAAACCAGTGCGGGAAAGGCCATCCAATGAATGACTCCTCCTTTCAGCCGGTCTCCGGCATCGATTTACCCAGATTTGCCGGGGTCCCGAGTTTTATGCGCTTGCCGCATATTGCACTGCAATCCGATCGAATTGACAAAGTGCAAATCGGTATCATCGGCGTACCGTGGGATGGAGGTACGACCAACAGGCCCGGCGCCCGCCATGGGCCGCGCCAGTTGCGTGATCTTTCAACAATGATACGCTCTGTGCATCCGGTGAGCGGGATCAATCCTTTCCAGATGTGCAACTGCGCTGATCTGGGCGACGTATCGCCCAATCCGGCCGATCTTGCCGTCACGCTTGAACGGGTTACTGCCTTTTTCAGCACCTTGCGCGGTAAAAATATTATCCCGTTAAGTGCCGGCGGCGACCATCTTATTTCACTGCCGATTTTGCGGGCGCTGGCGCATGACAGGCCGCTGGGTATGATCCATTTCGATGCCCATACTGACCTGTTCGATGGCTATTTTGGTGGCACGAAATATACCCACGGCACGCCATTCCGGCGCGCCATCGAAGAAGGATTGCTCGATCCCTCCCGCGTGGTGCAGATCGGTATCCGGGGCACCATGTATGACGGCGAGGATATTGAATGGGGTCGCTCCAAGGGCGTTACCATTTTTACCATCGAGGATTTGATGGAGCAGGGTCACTGCGAAATGATGAAGCGGGCGCGGGCTATTGTTGGTGAGGCACAAATCTATGTCAGCTTTGATATCGATTTTATTGATCCGGCATTTGCGCCGGGAACCGGTACACCGGAAATCGGCGGTGCTGACACCTTTACCGCACAACAACTGGTGCGTGGACTGAGTGGAGTAAATATAGCGGGCGCCGATCTGGTTGAGGTTTCGCCGCCATTTGATCAGTCAGGTGGCACTGCGTGGGTCGGTGTTTCGATGATGTTCGAACTACTGTGCGTGATGGCTGAAAGTGTGGCGAGATCCGCTTGAGTGGCCGTTAACGGTGTCTCTCAAACATTTTTCAATATTGAAGTGATAATCAAGCGACTGACAAGGGTTTGCGAAATTGGCGGCAAACTCGGTTTTTTCCGGTCGCGGTTATCAATTTATGGACAATGCAAAAGAAGCAGTACCACAAAACGGTGCGGATATAGCGCCAATGCAATGCGCTGGTTTCGGCGACCGGTGTGGTGCCGATTACTCCGCGCCAGACGCCGAAATTATGGCGATTCAAGACCAGCAGTCGCAATCGCGACAGCCGCAGTTGATCACACAATTACCAATCAAATCAGCCGAACCAGCGCGATCACGGCTCCCTGGTATCAGATTTCGTTTGTTTGTCGCTGGCGCGCTGGCGGCTCTCGTCCTTGCGATTTACCGTGCCTCCTGGTCGATGACGGGAGCATTGGTGGCGTTGATGTTTGTCACCGGCCTTGGGCTGATATTGAGGCACGTTGCTCTTTTGCGCCGCAAAAACAGCCAACAACTGGCCGAACTGGAAACGCTGAGAGACCACACATGGGAGCTTCGAGAAAGCGAAGAGCGCTATCGCAGCCTGGCCGAGGCATTCGGCGATCTGGTTGTACATCGCGACCCCGCCGGCAGGATACTGTTTGCCAATGACGCCTTTGTTGACACATTTGGCATCGAGATAGGTCGCCTGAATGGGTCGATGGCATTTCATCTTGAGCCACTCAATGATACTTCAACACCGCTTGCCGATGCTGGAAAAGATAATCCTTGTGCCCGCGATTTGTTGCTCAAGACATTGAATGGTGATCGCTGGTTTTCCTGGCTTGATCTCGACATAAGAAACGAACAATCCGGTCAGGCCGCCATTATTTCGGTTGCCCGGGATATTACCGAGCGAAAGGAATATGAAGCCGCGCTGCAACAGGAGAAAATCAAGGCCGAAAGCGCCAATATGGCAAAGAGCCGGTTCCTGGCCACCGTAAGTCATGAAATACGGACGCCGCTTAACGGCATTCTCGGCATGGCAAACCTGCTGAAAGGGACAAAACTGGCGCCTGCCCAGCAAACCTATGTCGACGCGGTTGCTACTTCTGGCAGGGCTTTGTTCGCCCTGGTGGAAGATATTCTTGATATTACCAAAATCGAAGCTGATCGCCTTGAGCTGTACCCGGAGCCAACCAACATTACCGCCGTTTGTGAGGACCTGATCGAACTATTGGCAAACACCGCCCACGCAAAGAATATCGAAATAGCCAGCTATATTGGACCTAATGTGCCGACCGAGATTGTTGTCGACAGGGGGCGGTTGAGGCAGGTTATCTTGAATATTGCCGGCAACGCGGTCAAATTTACCGAGAAAGGCGGTGTGGCACTGAGGATTACCAGCAGATGCCAGAATCTGGGACAAAATCAGGTCAAGCTGCGCTTCGAGATCGAAGATACCGGGCCGGGCCTTGCAGAAGCCGACAAAGAGAGAATCTTTCGCGAATTTGAGCAGTTGGACGATGTTCGCAGCCGTCGTCACAATGGTGTCGGACTGGGTCTTTCGATCTCCCGGCGAATTATTCGAAAAATGGGTGGCCTCATTTCGGTCGACAGCCAACAGGGCGTCGGATCCCGTTTCTGGTTTGAGATAGAAGTTCCGGTTTCGGCCGGCGAGATCATACGGCCACCGGCCGAACCGGCAACCCGGCAGGTTTTGCTGGTTGCGCCGGATGGTATTGAACGTTCGATCGTTGCCGAAACGATTGATGATCACGGATATCCTGTATTGCAATATTCTTCGATTGGCGAGATGCTCAAAACCAGGGAGAATGAACAGCCCTTAAATACAGCCATCGGCACCATAATCGTTGATCATCGCCTGCGGTTTAAGCCGCAGCGACTTGTCGGCAAAGTCAAGCGAACATTTACGCCAAAGCCAAGGCTAATTGCACTTGTCGACCCGGCCACCAGATCATCGGTCGAACAATTGCGAAATTGCGGTTTTGATGGTTGGCTGATGCGGCCGGTAAGAGTAAACTCTTTGATCAACGTATTGAGTGGTGAAAAAGAGAGCACCGCTGAGGCACATGCGCAAGATGGCGCTTCGACCGAACTGACCGGGCCACAAGACAATCATCATAGCCGTTTGAAAATATTGCTTGCCGAAGACAATCCGATAAATCAGTTGCTGGCACGGACCTTAATGGAACGCGCCGGTCACAAGGTCACTGTAACGGATGACGGGCATGGTGCTGTTGCTGCTTTTCAGGCACAAGTCGGTAAAAAAACCAGCTTTGATCTGGTGCTGATGGATCTCCATATGCCGGATATGGACGGGCTTGAGGCAATGGCAATAATCAGGAAAATGGAGAAGAAAAACAAGTTGCCCAAAGCACCTATTCTGGTGCTGAGCGCTGACGAACAACGCGAGATGCGGGAGCGGGTGATAAAGGCAGGCGGCTCGGGTTTTCTGTCTAAGCCGATAGATGCCGAACAGCTTTCCCGGGCGGTAAAAATTGTCACATCCGCATCCTGATACTCAATAACATGATTACCTTAAAGTAATCATGTCATATATCGCCTATTGCGTTCGGGCCACATGGACTTAAAACCCCGACAGGCAGATTTTCTGGAGGCTTGTGAAATAACGTGGGGTTGGACGGAAACTCGCCGGTACTGGGTTCAATTCAAACGCTTGAAACAAGGCTAGCCCGCTCACGCCTGGAAATCCAGGCTGCACAGGCTCTGCGCTTTAAGGTGTTTTACCAGGAAAAATCGGCAATTGCCGACGCCACGACCCGCTTGACCCGCCGGGACAAGGATGATTACGACCAAATATGCGATCATTTGCTGGTTCTGGACCGGCAGAGGCCAGAACATGAGCGTATTGTCGCTACCTACAGATTGTTACGGCAAGACATTGCTGAGCAACATGATGGATTCTACTCCGCACAGGAATTTGACGTCAAAGATATTGTTGATAGCAACCGCAATTTCAGCTTTCTCGAACTTGGCCGCTCATGCGTGTTGCCGCGATATCGTAGCAAAAGAACGGTCGAATTGTTGTGGCAGGGAACCTGGTCCTATGTGCTTCGCAACAAAATTGACGTGATGATCGGTTGCGCCTCGCTGGATGGCACCAACCCGCAGAAATTGGCCTTGCCGCTTTCCTTTCTTCACCACTATGCAAGAGCACCACAAGGCTGGCGCGTATTTGCGGCAAACGGCAAGGGTGCACCAATGAACCGCTTGACCAAACTCGACATAGATACAAAAACCGCCTTACGACAGCTGCCGCCGATGATTAAGGGATATTTGCGCCTTGGTGCCTGGATTGGCGAAGAGGCGGTGGTCGATCAGCGGTTTGGAACCACAGATGTTTTGATCATTTTGCCGGTAAGCAATCTCAATCCGCGCTATGTGCGCTATTATGGTAGCGATGCCAGCCGCCATGCAAGTTGACAATAATTCGCTCAATTTCAACCACTTAAAAAACGTGATGGGTGATGATGGTGTTGGTCTCGCGGATGCCGGAAACTTTCTGCACCATATCCGACATATAGCGGCTGATATCTTTTTCCTGATCGAGATAGATTTTGACCAGAAGATCATACTCGCCGGCGATCGAATATATCTCCGAAGCGATTTCCAGTTCAGCAATCTTGTTGGCAACATCGTAGGTTTTGCCAAGCTCGGTCTTGATCATCAAAAAAAACGGTCTCATCTTGTCGCCCTTGTTTTATGCTAATTCGAAAATATGCGATTTTTCAGTGATTGCAAATCTCACATAAACGCCTGAATGCCGGTTTGGGCGCGACCCAAGATGAGCGCATGCACGTCGTGGGTGCCCTCATAGGTGTTGACGGCTTCAAGGTTCATCACATGGCGGATGACGCCATATTCGTCCGATACACCATTGCCGCCATGCATGTCGCGGGAGGCCCGCGCAATGTCGAGCGCTTTGCCGCAATTGTTGCGCTTCATTAAGGAAATAAGCTCGGCTGAGGCGTTGTGCTGGTCAATCAGCCGGCCAAGCCGCAGCGAACCCTGAAGGCCGAGTGAAATTTCCGTTTGCATGTCGGCAAGTTTTTTCTGGATCAATTGTGTGGCAGCAAGCGGCCGGCCAAACTGTTTGCGCTCCAGCGTATAGTCGCGCGCCGCATGCCAGCAGAATTCGGCTGCACCCATCGCCCCCCACGAAATGCCATAGCGTGCCCGGTTGAGACAGCCAAAAGGTCCACCAAGGCCTGATGCATGGGGTAGCAGATTTTCTTCCGGCACAAATACCTCGTCCATCTGGATCATGCCGGTGACCGAGGCGCGCAATGAAAACTTGCCTTCAATCTTCGGCGCTACAAGGCCCTTCATGCCCTTTTCAAGAACAAAACCCTTGATCTTGTTGTCATGGGCGTCTGATTTGGCCCAGACGACAAACACATCTGCCACCGGTGAATTGGTGATCCAGTTTTTGGCCCCGGATAAAAGATATCCACCATCTACCTTGGTGGCGCGGGTGACCATGGAGCCAGGATCAGAACCGTGATCAGGCTCGGTCAGACCGAAACAGCCAATCCACTCGCCGCTGGCCAGTTTCGGCAGATATTTCAGCCGCTGTTCCTCCGAACCAAAGGCGTGGATTGGATGCATCACCAGCGATGACTGCACCGACATTGCCGAACGGTAACCGGAATCCACCCGCTCGACCTCTCGCGCAATCAGCCCATAGCAGACATAATTGACATCGGCGCCGCCATATTTTTCTTCTATCGTTGATCCAAGCAGCCCGAGCGCGCCCATCTCGTTCATAATTTCACGGTCGAATTTCTCGTGGCGATTGGCTTCAAGCACCCGGCTTGCCAGTTTTTCCCGAGCATAGGCGTGGGCACTATCGCGCACCATGCGCTCCTCGTCGCTCAACTGGTCATCAAGCAAAAATGGGTCTTCCCAGTTGATAGCAACTGGTTTAGCGCGGGCCTGCTCGGGGGTCATAAGTACTCTCCGGTATGGGTGTCGGCGGACGATGGAACGGTTAAAAAAAGTCTTGCGACCATGACTATCCGAACCGACCTCCCACGGCAATATGCATATTTGGCAACAGAAATCAAAATTAATTCATATATAAAATATTTAAACTTGAAATTTATTCAGTTCAATGTCATGCTGGTCGGGTATCAGCCTGGGAGAATTAGAGATGAAGGTTGTGTGTCTCGGCGGCGGCCCTGCTGGTCTGTATTTTGCCATCAGCATGAAACTGCGCAATCCCTCGCATGAGGTAACGGTGATTGAGCGCAACAAGGCCGACAGCACTTTCGGCTGGGGTGTCGTGCTTTCCGATGACGCGCTGGAAAATATGCAGGAAAACGATCCTGTAAGCACCGAGGCGATCCGCGCCAGTTTCGTTTATTGGGACGATATCGCCATGGTGCACAAGGGTGAGCGCATTGTCTCTGGCGGCCATGGGTTTGCCGGCGTTGGCCGCAAAAATATGTTGATCATAATGCAGGCCCGCGCCCGCGAGTTGGGGGTCAAGCTTAAATTCACCACCGAATTTTCCTCCGCCGATGATTTTATGGATGAGTACGATATCGTCGTCGCATGTGACGGTATAAATTCGCTTGTCCGCCGCCAACATGAGGCGGAATTCAAGCCCGACATCGATGTCAGGACCTGCAAATTCATCTGGCTCGGCACACATCAAAAATTTGACGACGCCTTTACCTTTGTTTTTGAAAAAACCGAGCATGGCTGGATGTGGATCCACGCCTACCAGTTTGATGCTGACACCGCCACGGTGATTGTCGAATGCAGCAACGAGACCTGGCAGCGCGCCGGGTTCGAGCAGATGTCAAAGGCGGAAACCATTGCCAGATGCGAGGAGATTTTTGCCGATCATCTTGGTGGTCATAAGCTAATATCTAATGCCGACCATCTGCGCGGTTCTGCCGTGTGGATGAATTTTCCCCGGGTGATCTGCGAAAAATGGCATCACGAAAATCTGGTTTTGATGGGTGATGCCGCCGCCACCGGCCATTTTTCAATCGGATCGGGCTCGCGTCTTGCTTTCGACAGCGCCATTTCGCTGGCCAACTATCTGCACAGCGAGCCTACTATGGAAGGGGCGTTCGAACGTTATCAGGAAGAACGGCGGCTTGAGGTGCTGCGGCTGCAATCGGCGGCGCGCAATTCTCTTGAGTGGTTTGAGGACGTTGAACGTTATCTCGATCTCGATCCGGTGCAGCTTAATTATTCGCTGTTGACCCGTTCGCAGCGCATCAGCCACGAAAATCTTCGTTTGCGCGATGGCCAATGGCTGGAAAGCGCCGAGCGCTGGTTTCAGCAAAAGGCGGGGGCTGGAAATGCGGCGCGGGCACCGATGTTCGCGCCATTCAATTTGCGCGGTCTTGCGCTTGAAAACCGCGTCGTGGTCTCGCCCATGGCACAATATAAGGCGACAGACGGCTGCCCGACCGACTGGCATTTTGCCCATTACGCCGAACGGGCCAAGGGTGGGGCGGGACTGGTATTTGTCGAAATGACCTGCATTTCGCCCGAGGCGCGCATTACGCCGGGATGTCCGGGGCTCTATGATGCTGACCATGAGGCGGCGTGGAAACGAATTACCGATTTTGCCCACGCCGAGACCGGGGCGAAAATGTGCTGCCAATTGGGCCATGCCGGACCCAAGGGTTCTACCCAACTGGGCTGGGACGAAATGGATGCGCCATTGAAAGAAGGCAATTGGCCGCTTATTGCCGCTTCAAAAATTGCCTGGTCAAAGGAAAATCAGGTTCCAAGAGCGATGACCCGGGCCGACATGGACATCGTTCGTGCGCAGTTTGTCGCTGCCGCTGAAATGGCCGTGCGTGCCGGCTTTGATATGCTGGAAATTCACTGTGCCCACGGCTATCTGCTTTCATCTTTCATCACGCCGCTGACCAACCGGCGTAAGGACAAATATGGCGGTGCACTTGAAAACCGCATGCGGTTTCCGTTGGAGATTTTCCACGCCGTGCGTGCCGTCTGCCCGGATAGGATGCCCATATCGGTGCGCATTTCCGCCCATGACTGGGTGGGGGACGAGGGTGTGACACCAGAAGAGGCCGTCGAAATCGCCCGGCTGCTGCAACAGGCCGGCGTTGATATATGCGATGTCTCGGCCGGTCAAACCTCGATCCGGGCAGAACCGCGCTACGGGCGTATGTTCCAGACTCCGTTTTCCGACCGTATCCGCAACGAAACCGGCATGGCGACCATGGCGGTCGGCAATATTTATGAACCCGATCACGTCAATTCTATCCTGATGGCCGGTCGGGCCGATCTGGTCTGTCTTGCCAGGCCGCATTTGGCCAATCCCTATTGGACCTTGCATGCGGCAGCAGCACTTGGCAACACCGAGACCCGTTGGCCCAACCCCTATCAGGCCGGTGCCGATCAAATGCAGCGCCTTGCCGAGCGCGGCGAAGGCGTCACCATAAGGGTGTGAAAATGATCGATTTATCCAACCATCATGCATTGATAACCGGTGGCGGCACCGGCATAGGTGCTGCCATCGCCCTTTCACTGGCCGAAAGTGGTTCCTTGGTCACCATCACCGGGCGCAGGTTGGAACCGCTTGAAAAGACCGCCGCCCAAAACGGCAATATCCGCATCGCGCAGCTGGATGTCACCGATCAGGCAATGACCGAGGACGTTTTTGCCGAAGCCAATGGCCAACATCCTGTCGACATCGCTGTTGCCAATGCGGGCATCGCCGAAACCATGCCGATGTTAAAATCCGATTTGGCCTTTTGGCGTAAAATCATGGCGACAAATCTCGATGGTGCCTTTTTAACCATGCACGCTGCTCTGCCCACAATGCTCGAAACCGGCTGGGGCCGGATAATAGCGGTCTCATCAATCGCCGGCCAAAAAGGGCTTTCGCGTGGCACCGCCTATTGCGCTTCCAAACACGGGCTTAATGGTCTGGTGCGGGCTCTGGCGGCGGAAACCGCAACCAAGGGCATCACCGCAAACGCACTTTGCCCCGGCTATGTACGAACCCCCATTGTCGATCGCGGCGTCGCTAATATCGTCGATAAAACCGGCCTGTCGCAAGAACAGGCGTTGCAGGCGCTTGTCGACACCAACCCCAATGGCCGGCTGGTGGAGCCGGAGGAGGTGGCTGCAGCCGCTTTGTGGCTGTGTGGCCCGGGTTCAGATGCGGTCAGTGGGCAGGCGATCCAGATTGCCGGAGGGCATGTGTAATGGCTGAGGCAGCTCTCTCGGTAAAAGGTGATAGTTCCGCCAAGGTTAGGCTAAAACTGTGGCTGCGGTTGTTGCGCACCGCCCGCGGTGTCGAAATGGATTTGCGTGAGCGGTTACGGCTGGAGTTTAACGTCACCTTACCGCGATTTGACGTCTTGGCAGCGCTCTGCCGCAAATCCGAAGGAATGCTGATGTCAGAGCTTTCGCGCTCTTTGATGGTCTCCAACGGCAATGTCACTGGCATCGTTGACCGGCTGGTGAGCGATGGCATGGTCAGCCGGGCCCAGCGTGTCGGCGACCGGCGAACCTCAATCGTCCGCCTGACCAAATCAGGCCGCCGCAATTTCGAACAAATGGCGCAGGTGCACGAATCATGGGTCGACGAATTGCTTGCCGGTGTATCAGCCGATGAAGCCGACGATTTATCACAGCTTTTGGATCACATTCGACCGGCAGGAGAACGCCCATGACCACGATGGCTGATTTTTCACCCACCCATTTCAACTGGCAGGTGAGCGAAAATGTCGCCATCGTTTCGCTCTGCCGGCCCGAGCGCAAAAATCCGCTGACTTTTGAAAGCTATGCCGAACTGCGCGACATGTTTCGCAACCTGGCTTATGCTGATGATGTCGATGCGGTGGTGTTTACCTCTAATGGCGGCAATTTCTGTTCCGGCGGTGACGTGCACGAAATTATCGCACCGCTGACCAAGATGAACATGAAACAACTACTGGCATTCACCCGCATGACCGGCGATCTGGTCAAGGCGATGATTAATTGCAGCAAACCGGTGATAGCGGCAATTGACGGCATTTGTGTCGGCGCTGGTGCGATCATTGCTATGGCCGCCGATATCCGTTTTGCCTCGCCGGAAGCCAAGACCGCTTTCCTGTTCACCCGGGTCGGTCTTGCCGGCTGCGATATGGGTGCCTGTGCCATGCTGCCCCGCATCATCGGTCAGGGAAGAGCCGCCGAACTGCTCTATTCAGGCCGGACCATGAGCGCGCAGGAGGGTCTTGATTGGGGCTTTTTCAACCGGCTGTTGGCAGCGGAGACGCTTGAGGACGAGGCCTTGTCTTTCGCTCAAGAACTCGCCTCAGGGCCGACATTTGCCCATGGTATTACCAAAACGCAACTCAATCAGGAATGGTCAATGGGTCTGGAACAGGCCATCGAAGCGGAAGCTCAGGCTCAGGCGATTTGCATGCAGACAAAAGATTTCGCGCGCGCTTATCAAGCATTTGCCTCCAAACAGAAGCCGGAATTCAAGGGTGATTGATGGCGGATAAAAGCTTCCTTAACTGGCCATTTTTTGATGAGAGCCATCGTTTGCTTCACGGTAAGCTGGAAACTTGGTGCGCTGCAAATCTGCCAGTAGACCATGGTGATGTCGATGCGGCTTGCCGCAAACTGGTGACCGAACTGGGTGAGGATGGCTGGCTTAAACATACCGCGAATGATCCTGGAAATCCCGGCGCACTGGACGTGCGCACGATCTGCCTGATCCGCGAGACTTTGGCTCGCCATGACGGTCTGGCTGATTTTGCTTTCGCCATGCAGGGGCTTGGCACCGGCGCAATCAGCCTTTTCGGCAATGACCAACAACGGCAGTGGCTTGCAAAAACCCGCAAAGGGCAGGCAGTTTCCGCCTTTGCCTTAAGCGAACCGAAATCCGGCTCCGACGTCGCCAATATGGATACAAGCGCCACAATAGATGACGATGGTTACGTTCTTAACGGCGAGAAAACCTGGATTTCCAACGGTGGCATTGCCGATCTTTATGTGGTTTTCGCGCGCACCGGTGAGGAAGAAGGCGCTAAAGGCATTTCCGCATTTTTGGTGCCAGCCGAAACCAAAGGCCTGGTGATTGCCGAACGGCTGGAGGCAATTTCGCCCCACCCGCTGGCGCGTATCACCTTCAAGAACATGCGCATTCCGGCAAGTGCGCTGATCGGCAACGCCGGCGAAGGTTTCAAGATCGCCATGTCGGTGCTTGATGTGTTTCGCCCCAGTGTCGGCGCGGCAGCACTGGGGTTCGCCCGCCGGGCCCTCGATGAAAGCCGCAAGCGGGTGAAATCACGTGAATTATTCGGCGCGCCGCTTGAAGCGCTGCAAATGGTGCAGGGCCACATCGCCGATATGGCGCTCATTATCGATGCATCCGCATTGTTGATCTATCGCGCAGCCTGGACCAAGGACCAGGGCATCGCCCGGATCACCAGGGAAGCAGCAATGGCCAAGCTTTATGCCACCGAGCAGGCCCAGCAGGTTATCGACAAGGCGGTGCAGTTGCACGGTGGTGACGGTGTGCGCAAGGGCCATATCGTTGAAAGTCTATATCGCGAAATCAGGGCGCTGCGCATCTATGAGGGCGCATCGGACGTCCAAAAAATCATCATCGCACGGCAGGCTCTAACGGAGGAATGATCATGGTTCAATCACTCGGTCCCACCGCCCATATCGATACGTTTTCCCGCGACAATCTGCCAGCGGCCGACCAGTGGCCGGATTTCCTGCTGGATGAATATCCCTATCCGGATTTCATCAATGTCGGCAGCGAATTGACCGACAATATGGTGGCGCGCGGCTATAGCGATCACACGGCGCTGATCGGCAATGGCAGGCAGCGTACCTATAAGGAACTGACCGACTGGACCAACAAGCTGGCCAATGCGCTGGTCGAGGATTACGGCGTTGTCCCCGGCAATCGGGTGTTGATACGCGCAGCCAATAATCCGGCGATGGTGGCCTGTTGGCTGGCCGCCACCAAGGCCGGTGCCGTGGTGGTCAACACCATGCCGATGTTGCGGGCGGGAGAACTGGCCAAGATTGTCGATAAGGCACAGGTCAAGCTGGCCTTTTGCGACACCCGCATTATGGATGAGCTGGTCATTTGCGCCAAGTACAGCCGGTTTCTGGAAAAGGTGGTCGGCTTTGATGGCACCGCCAATCATGACGCCGAGCTGGATCGTGTGGCGTTGAACAAGCCGGTTAGGTTTGACGCGATAAAAACCGGCCGCGACGATGTGGCGTTGCTCGGCTTTACCTCTGGCACCACCGGCGAACCCAAGGCAACGATGCATTTTCACCGCGATCTGCTGATCATCGCCGATGGCTACGCCCGCCATGTCTTGGGCGTTACGCCCGATGATGTATTTGTCGGCTCACCGCCACTTGCCTTCACCTTCGGCCTTGGCGGGCTTGCGGTCTTTCCCTTGCGCTTTGGCGCTACCGCCACGCTGCTTGAAAACGCCAGCCCCCCCAACATGATCGAGATAATCGAGACTTACAGGGCGACAATCTCGTTCACCGCGCCCACCGCCTATCGCGCCATGCTGGCGGCGATGGACAAGGGTGCGGATCTGTCGTCACTGAGGGTGGCGGTGTCGGCAGGAGAAACATTGCCGGCGCCGGTTTTCGACGATTGGGTGGAAAAAACCGGCAAACCGATGCTCGATGGTATCGGCGCTACTGAAATGCTGCACATCTTCATTTCCAATCGGCTTGGCAGTGCCGAAGCGGCAACAACGGGAACGCCGGTTCTTGGCTACGAGGCGCGCATTGTCGATGATGACATGAACGCGGTAGCAGATGGCGAAGTTGGTAATCTTGCGGTACGCGGACCGACCGGTTGCCGCTATTTGGCCGATCACCGTCAAGCGACTTATGTGCGCGACGGCTGGAACCTGACCGGCGATTCGTTCAGCCGTGACAAAAGTGGCGTGTTTCACTTTGCCGCCCGCTCGGATGATATGATTATCTCCTCCGGCTACAATATTGCCGGACCCGAAGTTGAAGCTGCATTGCTTTCCCATCCCGATGTTCTCGAATGTGGCGTTATTGGCGTCGCCGATGAGGAACGCGGTCAAATTGTCGAGGCGCATGTGGTGCTCAAGCAAGGGGTGAGTGCGGACAGCGATTGCATTATCAATCTGCAAAACCACGTCAAGGACACCATCGCGCCCTTCAAATATCCCCGTTCGGTCAAGTTTATTGCTGAATTACCGAAAACCCAGACCGGCAAGGTGCAGCGTTTCCGGTTAAAAGAGGATAATTAGACATGGCAAGTTTTGAAACAGATCCGCAGGACAGCGGCGCCGAAACACGCTTTGCAGACAAGATGTCGTACGCGGATTATCTCCATCTCGATACCTTACTGAGTGCTCAGCATCCGCTTTCCAATGCCCATGACGAAATGTTATTCATTATCCAACATCAGACCTCCGAATTGTGGATGACATTGGCCATTCACGAATTATCGGCAGCAAGGGTCGCGATCGAACAGGGCAGGCTTCGCCAGTCGTTCAAAATGTTGACCAGGGTTGCCAGAATTTTTGAGCAGCTGAATGCCGCCTGGGATGTGTTGCGCACCATGACACCAAGCGAATACACGATGTTCCGCCAGACACTCGGTCAGTCCTCCGGCTTCCAGTCCTGGCAATACCGGTTGATCGAGTTCGCCGTTGGCAATCGCAATGAGGCGATGCTTAAACCGCATGCTCATTCGGCAAAAGTTTCGGCGATACTTGATGCAGAGCTATCAAGACCGTCGCTTTATGACAGTGTTTTGATGCTCTTGCACAATCGTGGTTTTGACCTGTCGGCGGAATGTATCAAGCGCGACTGGCGGCAATCGCGCCGGGAAGACGCAACCGTGGAAGCAGCCTGGCGCCAAATCTACCAACAACCGGAGCACCATTGGGAACTTTACGAACTGGCCGAAAAACTGATGGATTTTGAGGATTATTTCCGCCGCTGGCGGTTCAATCACGTGACTACGGTGGAGCGCATTATCGGTGCCAAACGGGGCACCGGAGGCACCTCGGGCGCGCCTTACCTCAAGCGTATGCTGGAGACCGTGTTGTTCCCCGAACTGTGGCAGGTGCGCACTTCTTTGTAGCTGGTAATAAAATTCCACCGGCGTGAGACCCAAAGGGCTTTTTGTTTTCCAGGTATGGCACGATCATTTTAAAATGATCATGCTATATAACCAATTCCGCATCCGGTTGATTGTCGGGATAGGCCTGTTGAAAAGCATCAAGAGCAAGCGCCTGTTTTTCGATGCGAGAGATATTGGTTAGATCGTCCAGCGAAATATCGAACCGGCGGGCGTTATATGCCTGCGCCACAATCATGATATCGGCCATACCGGGTTGATCGCCAAAGGCAAATTTGCCAGAACCGGGAATATCTTCAAGCATCACCTCGACCGCTTCAAGGCCGCCCTTGCGCAGCCAATGGGCGTACCACTTGCCGACTTCTTCTTGGGAATGATCCATCTCTTTTTTCAGGTACACCAGCATTCTCAAATTATTGAGCGGATGAATATCACAGGCGATAATCTGGCAAAGTGCGCGCGCCTTTGCCCTCAATAAAGGTTCAGACGGCAACAGGGCCGGCTGTGGTGCAACTTCCTCGAGATACTCGATAATTGCCATGGACTGGGTGATCACCGTTCCATCGTCCAGTTGCAGTGCCGGCACAAGCGACTGTGGGTTGACGCTTTGATAGTCTGCGGAAAATTGCTCACCGCCATCGCGCACAAGATGAGTGAAAACCGGCTCGTAGGCAATATTTTTTAGCGCCAGTGCTATCCGCACCCGGTAGGCAGCAGTAGAGCGCCAGTAAGTGTAAAGCTCCATCACTCGATCCCGGTTGGTTGTTGACCCAGTTCAAGTGCAGCCTCCAGGGCTGAAACGCCTTCAGTAAATTGGAGAAGGGTCGCATGGTCCAAATTGGCGCATAATTCGCGCTCAAATGCCAATACCACGGGCGCTAGTTCGGCAAAACGCCGGCGGCCCGTGTTGGTCAATCTAAGCAGTTTTTCCCGCCCATCATCATCTGATGCAACGCGCTCTATCCAACCGTTCTCGATCAGACAGTTAACCGCGCGACTGATTGTCGATTTGTGTGTGCGAGTGCTGGCGACCACCGACTGCGCGGTGCATCGCCGACCGGTTGACAGGGTTGCCAATACGCGCCATCCGGCAACGTCTATGCCAAATTTTTCACCATAGGTGTCGGCCAATCGTTGTGACACCTCATGGGTCAGCCTGGCCAGGCGGAATGGAAGAAAACTCTGCAGATCAAACGCACCGGACAATCTCAATTCTCCTTGAAAGGTAGTGGCCATCAGGATTATGGTTGCAATTAAAACTATATGCCGACATCCTTCGCACAGGCAAGCGGTCGGATCCAACTTCTTGTCAGCTCTCCGGCTCAAAGAAAAACAGGACAATGCAAATGAAACTGGCGACTGTAAAAGATGGCACAAGGGACGGCAATCTGGTGGTCGTGTCAAACGACCTGACGCGCTGTACTGATGTTTCCCATGTGTCGGTGACAATGCGCGAAGCGCTCGATAATTGGGCCAAATGCAGGCCGCGTCTTGAAGATGCGGCGGCGGGTCTGGTGACAGGTTCGGTGCCCTCAAAGCGTTTTCACGAGCATGACGCGATGGCGCCATTACCACGGGCCAGCCAATGGGCCGATGGTTCTGCCTATGTCAATCACGTCGAGCTGGTGCGCAAGGCACGCGGGGCTGAAATGCCGGCGAGCTTTTGGACCGATCCGCTGATGTATATGGGCGCTGCAGACGCATTGATCGGCGCGCGCGACCCCATTCTTGCCGCCGATGAGGACTGGGGCATTGACCTTGAAGCGGAAGTCGGGGTGATTGTCGATGATGTGCCCCTTGGCTCAACACCGCAACAGGCGGCGGAAAAAATCCTGCTGCTGGTCATCCTCAACGACATATCTTTCCGCAATCTCATCCCCGGCGAACTGGCCAAGGGATTTGGGTTTTTGCAATCAAAAGGACCGACAGCATTTTCACCGGTGGCCGCAACGCCCCACGAACTGGGTGATGCCTGGCGTGACGGGAAATTGCATCTGCCCATTGTGGTGCAGCTCGATGGAGAGGTTTTTGGCAAAGCGGACGCGGGCATCGATATGACATTCGACTTTCCAACGCTCGTCGCCCATGCGGCAAAAACCAGAAGCCTCGCTGCCGGCAGTATTATCGGCTCCGGCACTGTCTCCAACAAACTGGATGAAGGACCGGGCAAGCCGGTGCATGATGGTGGTGTTGGCTATTCGTGTCTGGCCGAAATTCGCACCATTGAGACGATCAATTCAGGTAGGCCGCAAACGCCGTTTCTCGGTTTTGGTGACACGGTTCGCATCGAGATGCTTGACCAGGCTGGCCAAACGGTATTCGGTGCCATCGAACAGACCGTGAAGAAAGCATAAGCATGGGCGGACATGGCTACGAGACCGGCAGGCTCGACCTTCCCTTTGTCGGTCACGCAACTTTCGGCAAGCGACCGCCCTGTCTCGACTGGGACAAAATCGAGGCCGATGCAGCCATTCTTGGCGCGCCCTATGATTTCGGCACCCAGTATCGCCCCGGCGCCCGTTTCGGACCGCGTGCTATTCGCGAGGCATCGACGCTGTTTTCCTTTGGCCATGCGGGTGCCTATGATCACGAGGATGATGTCACCTATCTGCCATCAGATATCAGGATCGTTGATTTGGGTGATGCTGATATCGTTCACACCAATACCGAGAAAAGCCATTTGAACATTGAAACCGGTGTACGCAAGATTTTGGCCGCCGGTGCGCTTCCTGTGGTGCTTGGCGGTGACCATTCGATCAATATCCCTTGCATCAATGCCTTTGACGGTGAAGCGTCCATTCACATTGTCCAGATTGACGCCCATCTTGATTTTGTTGACGAGCGGCACGGGGTGCGAACAGGCCACGGCAACCCGATGCGCCGGGCGGCAGAAAAGGATTATGTTTCCGGCCTGTCGCAACTGGGAATTCGCAATGTCTCGTCAACGGCCAAGGAAGGCTACGACGACGCACGCAAAATGGGGTCTGATATTCTTTCCGTTCGGCAGATTAGAAAACTCGGCCTGCAAGCCGTATTGGCCCGCATACCTGAAGGCGCACGCGTTTATGTCACCATCGATATCGACGGTTTCGACCCTTCAATCGCTCCGGGCACGGGCACGCCCAGTCATGGCGGTTTTGCTTATTACGAAGTTTTGGAGTTGCTGCAGGGCCTTGCCCGACGTTGCCCCATTGTTGGGATTGATCTGGTCGAGGTCGCTCCCGATTACGATCACACGGGGTCCACCGGCTTTCTGGCGGCGCAAATTCTACTTAATTTTCTGGGATTTATTTTCCACGAGAGAAACTCAGGAGCAATGAAATAGACCGTCATACGCCGATGGCAAGCGGGTCACTATTAGTCACTGGCGCAATTAGGTTAGTAAATGACGAATATTAACCATTGACGACGACGTGTTCCATATGTTGTCTTGCCGGAAAAAGAACAACAGGATGAGGGCGAACTTCGCCACAACAAACAGGGAAGAGCTTTGGCAAAATTTGGAAAAGCGGGAGTTGTGTTATGAGCGATGCAACTGCCGGCAATGGCTCGGCTTCGCCGAGTGTGACTGCAGAACATTACGTCAGTTTTGAAAAAGTGCAGAAAAGCTATGATGGCGAGATTTTGGTTGTTAAGGATCTCAACCTCGACATTGCGAGCGGCGAATTCCTGACCATGTTGGGGCCTTCGGGCTCCGGCAAAACGACTTGCTTGATGATGCTGGCGGGGTTTGAGCCTGCAACGGCCGGAGAAATCTATCTTAATGGCCGCGGCATCAACAATGTGCCGCCGCACAAGCGCAGCATCGGCATGGTGTTCCAGAACTACGCCCTTTTTCCCCATATGACAGTGGCTGAAAATCTCGCCTTTCCGCTGAAAGTGCGCAAGATGGATGCTTCGGACGTTGATGCAAAGGTTTCCCGCGCGTTGTCGATGGTTGAGTTGCCGGATATGGGCAATCGACGGCCGGCGCAGCTTTCGGGCGGCCAACAGCAGCGTGTTGCGGTTGCCCGTGCACTGGTGTTCGAACCGGACTTGATTTTGATGGACGAGCCGCTGGGCGCGCTTGACAAGCAATTGCGCGAACAGATGCAGTATGAAATCAAGCATATCCACGAAAACCTGGGCGTCACGGTGGTCTACGTCACCCACGACCAGTCAGAGGCGCTGACAATGTCAGACCGTGTGGCGGTGTTTGATGATGGCATTATTCAGCAATTATCGACGCCGGATGATCTATATGAGCGGCCACAAAATTCGTTCGTCGCCCAGTTCATCGGCGAGAACAACAAACTGTTTGGCACGGTGAGTGGTATCGAGGGAGATGTTTGTTCAATTGAACTGGATTCGGGCGGGAAAATCACCGCTGAAAAGGTCAACGTTTCAAAGGTCGGCGACAAATCGACACTTTCGTTGCGGCCCGAACGAGTCGAAATTTCACCGAATAAGGGCGATGTGGATAATATCGTTGAAGGTGAGATTATCGAGTTGATCTATCTGGGTGATCACATCCGCACGAGGATGCGGGTGGCCGGTTCCGACGATTTTATCGTCAAGGTAGCAAACAGTGCCGGCCACGTGCCGCTTGCAGAGGGCACGACGGTGAAAGTAGGGTGGAAGACGCAGGACTGCAAAGCCCTCGACTAGGCAAAACAACAAGATTTCGCTGGGAGGCGGCGGTAAACTAATCCGGTACCACCGGATAAAACTCAACTAGGGAGTACAAAATGAAACTCAAGACAATTATTTCAGCTGCAACAGGCGTGCTTATTGCGTCCAGTGCAGCTTTTGCTGGCGACATGACCATCGTGTCATGGGGCGGGGCCTATTCGGCCTCTCAAAACAACGCCTATCACAAGCCCTATATGGCAGCCAATCCCGATGTTAATATCATCAATGATGAATCATCGGCTGAGGCAGTGGCCAAGCTGCGCGCCATGAATGAAGCCAAGAACGTTACCTGGGACCTCGTTGATGTGGTTGCTGCCGATGCCATGCGTCTTTGTGACGAAGGCCTGGCCGAGCCGATCAATGCCGATACCGAACTTGCGGCCGCACCGGACGGAACGCCGGCATCGAAGGACTTTGGTGACCTTTTGGTTTCCGAGTGCTTCATTCCACAGATCGTCTATTCGACAACCTTTGGTTATCGCACCGACAAGATTGATGGCACACCAGAAAATGTTTGTGCCATTTTTGATCTGGCAAAATATCCGGGCAAACGAGCGCTTGAAAAGCGGCCAATCAACAACATGGAATGGGCATTGTTGTGCGACGGTGTTGCCAAGGACAAGATTTATGATGTCCTTTCAACCGATGCCGGCGTCGATCAGGCGCTTGCCAAACTTGCAACGATCAAGGATCAGGTCGTGTGGTGGTCTTCGGGTTCTGAAACCCCGCAGCTTTTGGCCGATGGTGAAGTGGTCATCGGTTCGACCTATAATGGCCGTCTGTTCAAGCTGATTGAAGAAGACAAGCAACCCGTTGCCATGCTTTGGGATGCCCAGGTGTTCGATCTCGATGGTTGGATTGTACCGACCGGTCTTTCGGCCGAGCGCAAAAAAGCCGTTATGGACTATTTGATGTTCGCGACCGATACCCAGCGTCTTGCTGATCAGGCCAAGTTCATCTCTTATGGCCCGGCCCGTGCTTCTTCGGCACCACTTGTCGGCAAGCATGCAACGCTTGGCATCGATATGGCACCTCATATGCCAACCGATCCGAACAACGCCAAAAACACCTTCCTCTATAATTATGAGTGGTGGGCTGACAATCGTGATGACCTGGACGCTAAATTCCAGGCATGGCTTGCCAAGTAAGCCACAACAAACAGTGCAGGCAGGGCCACCTGGTCCTGCCTATCATTTTCAAGTGACAGCAAAGATCAAAGTCATCCATGTCTGATACTACCAGCCCCGTGATTACCGTTGATGGCGTACCGCTGAAAACCCAGTTGGCGCGCGCCTTGCGGCGGGAGAAGATCCGAGCGTTTTTGCTGGTCTTGCCGTTGCTATTGTTCATTCTGCTGACCTTTGTCGCACCGATTGCCGATATGCTTTTCCGGTCGGTGGAAAACAATATTGTTGCCGATACCTTGCCCACGACGGTGGTGGCGCTTGGCTCCTGGGATGAAGCCTCGGGTGAATTGCCTGATGAGAAGGTGTTTACCGCGCTTTATCAAGACATGAAGGAAGCGGTCAGAAAGAAATCCCATACCAGGCTTGGTTCCCGGCTGAATTATGAAAAGCCCGGCATTTCAAGCATGTTCCGCAAGACCGGTCGCCGCATTAAGAAGATGACAGAGGGCGGCTATCGGGAACAGTTCATCAAGGCCGACAAAAAATGGGGTGATGTCGCCAACTGGACGACCATGAAGCAGTACAGTTCGAAATATACCGCCGGCTATTTCCTGGGCGCAGTCGATGCAGAACAAACGATCGCTGGTATTAGCTCTAAACCGGAAGATGAACGCATTTATCTGTTTTTGTTTGGCCGGACGTTTTTCCTCAGCATACTAATAACTTTTTCCTGCATTTTATTGGGCTATCCGATTGCCTTTTTATTGGCTAATCTGCCGCTACGAAGCTCCAACTTATTGATGATTTTGGTATTGCTGCCGTTTTGGACTTCGCTGCTGGTGCGTACATCCGCATGGAAAGTACTGTTGCAACAGCAGGGCGTGATCAATGATTTTCTGGTGTTTATCGGCGTGATCAACGATGCGGGCAGGCTGGTGATGATCAATAACCAGACCGGCACTATCATCGCCATGACCCATATCTTGCTGCCCTTCATGATATTGCCGCTCTATTCGGTAATGAAAACAGTTCCTCCAAGCTATGTGCGGGCGGCAAAAAGCCTGGGTGCAAATGACTGGGTGGCCTTCTGGAAGGTCTATTTCCCGCAGACCATCCCCGGCATCGGCGCCGGCTCCATTCTCGTCTTTATTTTGTCGATCGGTTATTACATCACACCCGAACTGGTTGGTGGTACGTCCGGCGTGTTCATTTCAAACCGGATCGCCTATCATATTTCATCGTCGCTCAATTGGGGCCTCGCGGCTGCTCTGGGTGTCATCTTGCTGACCGCGGTCATGTTGCTCTACTGGCTCTATGACAGGATCGTCGGCATCGATAATGTCAAGCTGGGATAGTCATAATGTCAGCCCTCCCTCCCTATGCTTCCACCTTGCAGCGTACCTGGTACTATGGCTTTCGCGCCATCTGCGGGTTGATTTTCTTTTTCCTGATATTCCCGATCCTGGTGATTATCCCGCTCAGCTTTAACAAGCTACCGTTTTTCACTTTCACTCCCGGTATGTTGCGACTTGATCCAGAAGCCTATTCGTTGATCAATTACATTGATTTCTTCTATAATTCCGACTGGCAGCTAGCGCTCAAAAACTCGTTCATTATTGCACCCTTTGCCACCATATTGTCGGTCACTTTCGGCACTTTGGCCGCCATTGGCCTGTCGCAGAGCCACATGCCGTTCCGCCGGGCGATAATGGCGACTTTGATTTCGCCGATGATCGTACCCCTTATCATTTCCGCTACCGGTATGTTCTTCTTCTACTCCACCATGGGCAATTGGATGGAAGCCAATCTGGGCCTGAGCAAAAATTTCGTCGGCTATGTCAAGGTTATCCTGGCGCACGCCGCACTTGGCACGCCATTTGTCATCATCACGGTCACCGCGACACTTGTTGGTTTTGACAAAAGCCTGGTGCGAGCGGCAGCCAATCTTGGGGCTGATCCGGTGACGACCTTTTTCCGGGTTCAAATGCCGCTCATCCTTCCGGGCGTGGTTTCAGGCGCATTGTTCGCCTTCATCACCTCATTCGATGAAGTTGTGGTGGTGCTGTTTGTTGCCTCCGCCAGCCAGAAAACCCTGCCGTGGCAGATGTTTACCGGCCTGCGTGAACAGATTTCACCGACCATATTGTCGGTCGCCTGTATCATGGTGGCGATATCGATTGTCTTGCTGATTACGCTGGAATTGCTGCGTCGCCGCTCGGAGCGCCTGCGCGGCATGAGCCCTGGCTAAATCAGTTTCGATCAGCTGGAATCGTTTGACCACTCGGCAATCAAATCGTCGATGTCGCGTCGTGCAAGATCAACCTGGTTGATTGAAACACCATTTTCGGAAAATCGTGGCGCCGGCGCCGGCTGTAAAATGCCGTCAACCTGTTGAAAAATAGCGCGGGCAAGATTGTGCGGGTGGGAACTCACTTCGTCCATCGAAAGCACCGGCGCAAAACAGGCATCCGAGCCATCGAAAACCGCTTCCCATTGTTCCCGTGTTTTCGTTGCGATTTTCTCGCCAATCATCTGTTTGAGCGCGGGCCAGGACCCAGGGTTCATACGGCTTGAAAGGATATCGCCCTCAAGCCCCAGCAGGGTGCATAATTGTTGCCAAAACGGCTCTTCAATGGCCCCGATGGCGACCCATTTGTCATCACCGGTCAGATAAGTGCCATAGAATGGCGCACCACCGTCAAGCAGGTTTTGTTCACGTCCACCCGACCACAGGCCGGCGGCCTTAAGCCCAAACGGCATGGTCATCAGCAGTGCGGCGCCATCGACCATCGCAGCATCGACAACGCTGCCCTTGCCGCTCAGTTTCGCCTTCAACACCGCCGCCACCACACCAAAGGCAAGCAACATGCCGCCACCGCCGAAATCGCCAATCAAATTGAGCGCCGGCACGGGGCCGGATTGTTTCGTTCCAACTGCATCCAGCGCCCCGGTTAAGGCAATATAGTCGATATCGTGACCAGCTCTTTGAGCTAGTGGTCCTTGCTGTCCCCAACCGGTCATGCGGCCATAAACAAGCGCCGGATTGCGCTGGTGGCAAATCTCGGGCCCAAGCCCCAACCGCTCCATCACACCTGGTCGATAACCTTCGATCAGCACATCGGCGCTTTCTGCCAACGCCAGCGTCTTTTCGACATTTTCGGCCTGTTTGAGATTGAGTTCCACCAACCGGCGGCCACGCAACATCGGGTCCTTGCTCTTGTGGGAGACGCCGGTCTTTGTGCCACCGGGCCGGTCGATGCGAATAACATCGGCGCCATGGTCGGCAAACATCATGGCGGCAAATGGCCCGGGGCCGATGGAGGCAATCTCCACCACACGCAGGCCCTCAAGCGGTTTGTCGCTCATGCATTATATTCCTTACACAACCTCATAGCCCGTCTCTCCTGCCGCGCTTTCCAGCCACGACCAAAATGACCGCGCAAGGGAGGTAAAGACATAGAGATCGAAACTAGTTTCACCGGTGCGGCGGATGGTCAGCCCGATCGAATGATGGCTGGTGACGACACTGGTGGCAAAAGGAAAGGCGGCCTGTGAAAAATCAACCGCTATGCCCTTCGATAAAACCCATTCGGCTTTCGGGCCGACAACGCTAACCACAACCCGCCCATGGGAAAGGCCGGTTACCGCGCCGGTTTCCACCGGTATCACCTGACGCAATTCGTCTTCCAGCCCCTCGCCAGTGCCCTCAATGAGATAGCGGCCAGGCCCTACAGGCATGATGGTGAATTGATCGCTTTCGGGTGAACCATTGCCTGCGGCAATCTTCAATCCGGTCAGTTTTTCCAACTCCCCAACCGCCTGGTCTTGGCCATCGGGCCAACAGGTCAGTTGAACCAGACTGGCGCAGGTGCGGGCAGAAAGCGAAACATCAACCGGCGCCTCATCGACCGGCACCCGCCCATAGCGACCGGGTAATGCAAGCCTATCAAGTGGTGAAACGGCCTCAACCATGCTGTCGCCCTCCATCCGGATCGACCATGTGGGGTGAGACAATCTCGACTGCAACATGGGTGCTGCGCACCGGGCTTGTAACATATAGTTTTTCGCCGTGGCGGCTGCGCCCATCGCGCAACAGGCCAAGCGAGATATAACAGTCAAGTTCGGGTGAAAAACAGGCCGAGGTGGTGTGGCCCTGGCTTTCACCCGGCTCGTCCTTATCGGCAGAAGAAACAATATGCCCACCGCCGCGAATTCTCTGCCCATCCAGCGATTTGACCGCCACAAGCTGCTGCCTGCCTTCTTCGTTCATGGCTTTTCGCCGCACCAGCACCGACCCGATATAGGGTTTCTTGTCGGAAACCATCGCCGCCAACCCCAGATCGCCCGCGGTGGTTCGCCCGCTCAATTCCGGCCCGGCCACATGGCCCTTTTCGATGCGCAGGGTCGAAAGCGCCTCAAGACCATAGGGCGTGATCGAATATTCCTCACCTTCTTGCATCAGCATATCCCAAAGGGCCTGACCGTGCAGTGCACCGCAAAAAACCTCAAACGCCATCTCTCCGGAAAATGACAGCCGGGCAATCATCACCGGAATATCGCCAATCTTGCCCTGGCGCACGCCCATAAACGGAAAAGCCTCATTGTCCATCGCGGTGCCATCGACACAGCTTTGCAAAACCGCGCGGCTTTTCGGTCCGGCAATGGCTATACCGGCCCACTCATCGGTGGCAGAAACCAGCGAGACCTTCAGTTCTGGCCACACCATGTCGAGATGATATTCCAGATGGGACATCACCGGCCCGGCATTTGCGGTGGTGGTGGTCATCAAATAATGGTTTTCAGCAAGCCGCCAGGTGGTGCCATCATCAAACAGAAAACCATCTTCGCGCAGCATTAAACCGTAGCGCGCTTTGCCCGTTGGCAATTTGGCGAAGGCATTGGAATAGACCCGATTAATGAACTCGGTCGCGTCCGGCCCCTGAATATCGATCTTACCCAGGGTGGAAACATCGACCATGCCGACCCCGGCGCGTACTGCTTTAGCTTCGCGAATATAGGCCTGTTCAACCGTCTCGCCAGGCCGGTTATAGCTCTCGGGCCGCATCCAAAGGCCGTTGGCAACCATATGGGCGCCTTCAGCCTCGTGCCGGTCGTGCATCGGCGTCAGCCGACAGGGCTGGAGATGACCATAGGATTCGCCGGCAATAGCGCCAATTGTAACCGGTGAATAGGGTGGCCGAAACCTGGTCGTGCCGACCGTATCAATCGGCTCCCCTCTTGCGTCGGCCATAATCGCAAGGCCGGTCACATTGGAGGTCTTGCCCTGATCTGTTGCCATGCCGAGGGTAGTGTAGCGCTTGAGATGTTCAACCGAAACATAGCCCTCCCGGTGGGCAAGCCGCACGTCCTCGGCGGTTACATCATGTTGCAAATCGACAAAGCTTTTGCCGCGGTGGTGTTGCCGCTTGACTTCGAACACGGCGGCAGGGGCAACCGATACCAGGTCGCAGGCGATTACCGGCAGCGCTGATTTTGCCGCCCTAATGCCGGCATGCTTAAGGGCTTTGCCGGCTGCCCGACTGCCTGATTTGAACGCCTTTTCAAGGCCAAATTTGCCGTTCATTGCACCCGCACCAAACCAGGGCTGCAGCGGTTTTCCCGGCAAAAATGCCTGCAGTTCATCGTGCCACAGCGGTTTGCCACCAAACTGGCTGGTGAGATGAATGGTTGGCGACCAGCCCCCTGAAACCATCAGGCAGTCGGCCTCATATCGGTGCGAATGACCGGTAAGTTTTGCGGTCGCTGCATTGATGGCCGCAACCCTTACACTGGATAGTTTGTGTAGACCACTGGTTCGGCTGATGGCGGAACCGGCATAAAGTTCGGCACCGGTGGCCGCTGCAATGGCGCGAATATCGGCCGATACATCGGCGCGAACATCGACAATTAGGGCAATTTTTCCACCTAGTTCGGCCACATCCCGCGCCGCATAATAGGCCGTGTCATTGTTGGTGAAAACGCAAATGTTTTTACCGGGCGACACGCCGAATTCGACGGCATAGCGGCGGGCTGCATCGGCCAGCATCACACCCGGCCTGTCGTTGCCGGAAAACACAATCGGTCTTTCAAGCGCACCGGTGGCCATGACAATGGTTTTTGCTGTAATGGCCCAGGCACGCTGGCGGGGTTCAAAATCATCCGGCACCGGCTTGTGATCGGCGACCCGCTCAATGGCCAGCAAGATATTGTCATCGTAATAGGCCTGCACAGTGGTGCGCGGCAGGATGCGAACATTTGCGCGGTTCGCAAGCTGTTCAAATTGCCCGGCCGCCCAGTCAGCCGCAGCAATGCCATCTATTTGATCATCGCAACCGACCAGCGAACCACCTAACCCCGATTGTTGCTCACACAATATGACATTGGCGCCCGTATCCGCCGCCCGCAGGGTAGCCGCCAGACCGCAAGGACCAGCACCAACAACCAGCACATCACACCAGGCATGCATACGCTCATAGTGATCCGGATCGGCCTCACTGGCCGCCTTGCCAAGACCGGCAGCGCGGCGGATCAGTTTTTCAAACTGCCACCAGACCTCGGTTGTCCGGTTGAAGGCCGCCTTCGGACCCATGAACGTTTTATAATAGAAGCCGGCGGAAAAAGCCTTTCCGGCCAATTGATTGAGCGCCATAAGATCAAATTTCGGCGATGGCCAGCAATTCTGACTGCTGGCGACCAGACCGTCATAAAGCTCAATTTCGGTAGCGCGAATGTTTGGTTCGGCACGATTGCCATGGCGCAGGGTAACCAGCGCGTTGGGTTCTTCCGCCCCGGCAGAATAAAGCCCGCGCGGGCGATGATACTTAAACGAGCGGCCAAGCACGCTAACACCGTTGGCCAGCAACGCCGAGGCCAGTGTGTCGCCCAGAAGGCCCGAATAAGCGCGGCCATCGAAGGTAAAACTCAAATGGTGCGACCGGTCGATCCGGCACCCGGCCAAAGGTTCGCCGATACGGTAACCGCTCATCGGTCCATTCCTTCGGCCCACGGGCCTGTGGCCTTGCAGGAATATATCTCATGGGTAACCGTATCGCGGGTAACCGCAACATGAGCACGGCAGCCACCGGTGTGTTGCCACAACTCGCGATGCGGACCGGCCGGGTTTTCCCGGTCATAAACATAGGCCGCAAAGCTCTCTTCTTTAGTTTCATTGAGCGCCGGGCGTTGCACATTGCCATCACCGCAATAGGTGAATTCGGCTGCATCGCGTTTACCGCACCAAGGGCAGGTGATAATCATCGGCCCGTTCTCCTAATGGTAACCGGGTGTTGGCCCGGCACCTTTTTCATCGATTGGACGGCCCTGTTTATAGCGTTCCAGCGTAAAAGACGTATTGATTTCGTGCGGCTTGTCATTGGCGATAGTGTGGGCAAAACACCAGCCGGATGCCGGCGTTGCCTTAAAGCCGCCATAGCACCAGCCGCTATTGAGATACATGCCCGGCAAGGGTCCTGTTGTGATAATCGGACTGCCATCCATCGACATATCCATAACCCCGCCCCAGGAGCGCAATAGCCGCAATCGGGCGAATTTTGGATACATTGCCAAAAATTCGCTCATCACTTCCTCGACCAGCGGCAAGTTGCCGCGCTGGGCATAGGAATTATAACTGTCAAGCGAACCGCCAAAGACCAGCCCGCCCTTGTCGGACTGGGAGGCATAAAGATGACCGCCGCCAAAGGTCACAACATTTGGAATGACCGGTTTGAGCGCTTCCGATACAAAGGCCTGCAGCACGTGGCTTTCAATCGGCAGATTGTTGATACCGGCCAGCCGCAATACGCTTGAAGTCGAACCCGCAACCGCCACGCCAACTTTTTGCGCCCTGATTTCACCGCGGCTGGTTTCAACCCCGACGATCTGATCCCCCTGACGCAGAAATCCGGTCACTTCACAGTTTTCTATTAGGTCAACACCGAGCTGATCAGCGGCGCGGGCATAGCCCCAAGCGACCGCATCATGACGAGCCGAACCGGCCGAGGGCTGCAATAAACCGCCTTCGACCGGAAAGCGCGCATTGGCTGAAACATCGAGGCCCGGATTAGCTCTTGCCACCTGATCACGGTCGAGCAATTCGGCATCGCCGCCCGCCAGCCGCATGGCATTGCCGCGTTCGGCGTAAAGATCCATCTGGCCCGGCGTGTGAGCCAGATTAAGCACCCCGCGGGGGGAAAACATGACGTTGAAATTTAATTCATGCGACAAGCCGCGCCACAATTGCATGCTTTTTTCATAGAAACTCAGGTTCTCCGGCAGCAGATAATTGGACCGCACAATGGTTGTGTTGCGGCCAATATTGCCGGAGCCGAGCCAACCCTTTTCAACCACCGCAATATTTGTAAGACCATGGCGGCTGGCCAGGTAATAGGCGGTTGAAAGCCCATGCCCGCCGCCGCCAACGATGACTATGTCATAATTCTTCTTCGGCTCGGGTTTGCGCCAGGCCGGTTGCCAATTGCTGTTGCCTGTTAGGGCGTTTTTCAATACCGCCCACGCGGAGTAGCGTGTCATGGTAGGACTGATCCCTGCATAAATTGTCTCCGTACATTCATTCAGAATTATTAGCCATTGTCACGTTTAAACGTTGCAGCCGGGTTGAATTTATCCAAGAAAGACGCGAAAAAAGCCCCTGGCGTCGCAAATGATTTGTGCTTGAAATCAAGGGGCAACTATGGTCTGCGGAAATAGTGAAATGAATTTGACTATTGGCACTTAGAGGGATGTTATTCAACATGGCGCATCGAATTGACGGTAAGGCTATTGCCGAGGATGTAATTGAGGAAGTTAAGGTACAGAGCAATCGTTTGATCGACGAGCACAGCGTAACGCCTGGTATCGCCGTGGTGATTGTCGGTGAAGACCCGGCCAGCAAGGTTTACGTTGCCTCCAAGGGACGCAGAGCCAGAGAATGTGGCTTTCACTCGGTGCAGCATACGTTGCCGGCAGAAACCAGCGAACAAGACCTGTTGGAGTTGGTTGAAGAACTCAACAACGATCCGGCCATTCACGGCATTCTGGTGCAGCTGCCCCTGCCCGACCATATCGATGAGGGCCGGGTGATCCAGACCATCAATCCCGATAAGGACGTCGATGGTTTTCACTATATCAATGTCGGCAGGCTGACCACCGGCGCGCTTGGCACCGCGTTCGTGCCCTGCACGCCGGCCGGTTCAATGATTCTCTTGCAGCGCAGCCTTGGGGAGAATTTCTCCGGTTTAAATGCAGTGGTCGTCGGTCGATCCAATATTGTCGGCAAGCCGATTGCGAGCCTATTATTGGCCGCCCATTGCACCGTTACAATAGCCCATAGCCGAACGAAAGACTTGCCGGCACTGTGCCGAACCGCCGACATTCTGATCGCCGCGGTCGGGCGTCCAGAAATGATCAAAGGTGACTGGATCAAGCCCGGCGCGACCGTCATTGATGTGGGTATCAATCGTATCCCGGCCCCCGAAAGAGGTGAAGGCAAGAGCCGGCTTGTGGGCGATGTCGCCTTTGACGAAGCAGAAAAGGCTGCAGCCAGTATTACCCCGGTGCCAGGAGGGGTCGGCCCGATGACCATTGCGCTTTTGATGGCCAATACGCTCACCGCCGCCTATCGTCTGGCCGGTCTTGAGGCACCGCGCTTCTAAGAAGCATCTTTGGCAAGGCTGGCTATGGTGACGGTTAAGCGCCCAGGCAAATGTGCAAAAGCCCCGGATTTACCGGGGCTTTTTTTCGACTGGAGATCGAAATAGCGGTCAGGGGTGGGAGGAAAGCGGTTTAGCCGCTGTAGGGTGAATAACAGGTGCGCAACGCGCCGCTATAGCTCACCCAGGTATTGGATCTTGCATCATAGCTGCGGTAGCGATTGTAGCACCAGTTGGTGTGGGTGCGCCGGGAGCTGCGACGTGGGCGATAGTGGCGGTCATTGTAATAATGATCACCATAGTGGCGATTGTGGGAGTTGGCGATGGCAGCACCAACGACCAGGCCGCCAATTGCGCCAAGGGCTAGATTGCGTTCGCGCCGGCCAGCATCTGCTGTAAGGGTGCTAACGGTGAAAGTGGTCAGCGCCAGTGTGATAATCGCGGTTTTCTTGAATGCAGTCATGTTGGATATTCCCTCTATTTTGTGTTTGAGACAGCGAGTGGCGCCGTCTTGATGCACTGAATATGGAGAATAAAATCAATGTTGCCCGTGCAATCGGTCACATGCGAGTATCGGAAGCGGAATTTTTGCGCGTTCAACCCTTTTTCTTCTTTTTCGGTTTGTCCTTGAGTTGGTTCCAGGTGTTCTGCTCCGACAATACCTTGCGCAGATAGGCGATGTTCGCCTGCGCCTGCTTGGGTGGCAGTTCGCCCGCAGCAATACTCTCGGCTTCGGCGAAGCGCCCCTGTAGTCCGACCACCAGGGCCAGGTTCTGGCGGATACGGCTGTCGGAGCGTGGCGCCTTGACAGCGTTGCGCATATAGCTCTCCGAGGTCTTCAGGTCGCCCTTCAACAGATAGGACATGCCTAGATTGGACAGAATGGACGCTTCATTCGGGCTGAGATCAAGGGCCTTGCGATAGAGCGCCCGCGCCTCTTGTGGTTTGCCCAACTGGTCCAAAATTGCGCCTTGCGCAGAAAGCAGACGCCAATCGGGATTGTCGGGCGTATAGGCGCGTTTAATCACACCCAGGGCCTTTTTCAAATCACCGGCGCTTGCCAGTGCCTTGCCATAGGCGGCAAGAACCTGCCGGTCCTTGGGGTGGGCTATAACGATCTGTTGCATAACAGCAAGGGCCTGCTCGTTACGGCCTGTCATACGCAGCACGTTGGCAAAATTCAGTCCAATGCGCTTGTCTTTGGGACTGCGGGTATAGGCTTTGTGCCAAAAGGCCCGTGCATCGTTGAGCTCGGTGGCCGACATGGCTGAGATCGGCTTCTTGGACCCATGTCCGGTAGAGCCGGTGCTCATTCGCTTGGTCGCGCAGCCGGATGCCACCAGCATTGCCATCAGGCTAACCGCCAACACTAGTTTTCCGCCCTTCATTTGCTTTTTCGGGTAATGCTCAATAACCATAGATAAACTCCCTGGCGGACCTGACGCTGCTTGACTAATAAATATTCTGTTAACCCTAATGCATGGTTAACAAGTGCTGCTGGCACACCTGCTATTGTTCCTGGAGACAACGCGCATGGACGACTTAATTGTAGCCGATGGCACTGCTTCAGTGCCGATTTGGAGATTGTCTAAGCCTTGCATGCTGCCCGACAATCTGCCCAAAAATATCGAGCGCTGGATCAAAGTTACTGGATTTTCTGCCAAGGCCGGTGAGATATCATTGGTCGGCGATGGCAAAGGTGAAATTGCTGCGGTGCTTTTAGGAAGCGGCGAAATCAATTCGAGCGATCCTGGCAAGCCCGCGCGCCTAACAATGACCATTGGCAAACTCGCAAGGTCCCTGCCGGCTGGCACCTATCATCTTGAGGGCAAGGAAGACGATGCCGATCTGGCTGCACTTTCCTGGTTGCTCGGTGGCTATTGTTTTGACCGCTACCAGACCAACAACAAGCGCAAGGACGACCAAAAGCCGGCTCTGGTGGCACCCAAGGGGGCTGATCTGGCACGGGTCAGGCTGATATATGATGGTGCCCGGTTGACACGCGATCTGATCAATGTGCCGGCCAATGATTTGGGCCCCGAGGGTCTGGAACTGGCCTTCCGCACCTTGGCCAGTGAACATGGCGCCGATGTTTCAATGACGCTTGGCGAAGCGCTACTGGAAAATAATCTGCCGATGATCCATGCCGTCGGGCGGGCGGCAAGCGAGGCCCCTCGCCTGCTTGATATGGCGTGGGGTAAAAGCAATCACCCGAAGTTAACCCTTGTTGGCAAGGGTGTGTGCTTTGATTCCGGCGGACTAAACATCAAACCCGGTAACTCCATGGCCTTGATGAAAAAGGACATGGGGGGTGCCGCCAATGTTTTGGGCCTTGCCTCTATGATCATGGCGGCCCGGTCGCCGGTTCGCCTGAGGGTGCTAATCCCTGCGGTAGAAAATGCCATTTCGGCGGGCGCCTACCGGCCTGGCGATATATTGCCCAGCCGAAAAGGCATTTCGGTGGAAATCGGCAACACCGACGCCGAGGGCCGGTTGGTTCTGGCCGATGCGCTGAGCCTTGCCGACGAAGAACAACCGGATTTGTTGATCGATATGGCAACTCTTACCGGGGCCGCCCGGGTGGCGCTTGGCGCCGAATTACCGCCCGTTTACACCGACGATGATACGTTTGCAGCGGATGTTGCAACTGCCGGCCTTAGGCTCAATGATCCGGTCTGGCGCATGCCGCTGTGGGCGCCCTATCAGGAGATGCTGGCCTCAAAGGTGGCCGATGTCAGTCATATCACGGCTGGTGGTTTTGCCGGCTCGGTCACGGCGGCACTGTTTTTGTCGCGCTTTGTCGAGCGGGCGGCAATCTGGGCACACCTTGATATTTTCGCCTGGTCACCGGTAGAAAAACCCTGGACCCGCATCGGCGGTGAGGCACAAGCCATCCGCGCCCTTTTTGAGGTCATATCAAACCGTTATCCCGCCAGCTGATGCCGCTGCACAGAATATTTGCCTTTTGGCAGGGTTTTGGTCTTAAATAGTAACGGAGCCGAAACCATATGAAGAATCCCGGCAGAATCGAGGCGCCGTGAACGAACTGCGACACCTTCAGGCATTGCAATTGTGGCATGATGTATCATTGGCCATGGTGCATGAAAATACCCATGATTTGACCGTCAGACAAATAACCATTTTGTTAAACATCTATCTGGAACCGCCGCCTCTTACGGTGCGGGGGCTGGCCAGCAAATTGCAGGTGACCAAGCCGGTGATCACCCGGGCGCTCGATACAATGGGCATCAAGGGTCTTGTCAAACGCCGGCGTGATGAGAGCGACCGGCGAAATGTGGTGATTCAGAAGACCCTTGAGGGGTCGCTCTATCTGGAGAAAATTGCCGAAATGATAGTTGAAAAAGTCCGCGGACTGCCGAGATGAACGATTTGGACCTGCGCATCCACGCGATCAGGGAAGACCTTGCCGATGCACGGTTGCGGCACCGTGTTCGGGCCAGCCGGTATGTGGAGGGAATGCCTGCCCGGGTTGGCGCCAGTATTGCGGATGTTTTGAAGGAGCCTGGGTCAAGCGGGGCGATGGTTCGCCAGCTGATCTATGGTGAGCTGGTAACGATATTCGATACCAGCGACGGTTATTCATGGATTCAGCGCGCATGCGATGGCTATGTCGGCTATGTGCGTGCCGATTGTCTTGGTGACCCCGGGCCGCCGCCAACCCATGTGGTTTCACAACCGCGCACATTTGTCTATCCCGGTGCAGATTTGCGCTTTCCACGAACCGGTGAACTGTCGATGGGATCGCTGCTGCGGGTTACCGGTGAAACCGAAACCCGTGGCACGATCTACTCGATGCTGAATGACGGCAACGCTGTGATCGCCAAACATCTGCGCCCGGTCAGTGACCACGCGGCAGATTTTGTATCCGTTGCGGCGCAATTGCTCCATACGCCCTATCTGTGGGGTGGTAATTCAGGCTTTGGCATCGATTGTTCTGGGCTGGTGCAGCTGGCGATGATGATGACGGGCAAATCTGTTGCCGCCGATTCTGACCAGCAGGCTGCAACCATCGGTGCGCCGACAGATACAGCAAACAAGAAGTATGATAATCTTCGACGCGGCGATCTGGTGTTTTGGCAGGGTCACGCAGGAATCATGGAAGATGGCGACACGTTGCTGCACGCCAGCGGTCACACCATGAGCGTCTCACGCGAACCGCTTAATGAAGCGGTCGCGCGCATCGCCTATCTTTACGACTACCCAACTATTGTGCGGCGGCCATAACAGAACGGGAGCCAATCAAGCCGCAGCGACCGCCCGCTTGGCCATTACCTTGACCAGATTGGCGCGGTATTCGGCATCACCGTGAATATCGGAAAGCATCGCCCCCTCATCAACGCTGCAGCCATCAATCGCATCAACGCTCCAGCTGCCTGCAAGTGCTGCTTCCATTTCGCCATGGCGAAAGACGCCATCTGAACCCGCCCCGGTTACCCCGACACGAACACTACCGCCGGATTTGGCAACAAACACACCGGCCATCGCATAAAGCGAAGCCGGATTGGGAAATTTCTTGTAAGCGGCCTTTTTCGGCGCATCGAATTCCACCGCCTTGATGATCTCGTCGTCTTCCAGCGCTGTTTCAAACAGGCCATTGAAAAAGTCGTCCGCCGCGATTTTTCGCTGGTTGGTGACAATAGTAGCATTCAACGCCACCATGGCGGCTGGATAATCGGCGGCCGGATCATTGTTGGCAATCGAACCGCCAATCGTGCCGCGATTGCGCACATGGGGATCGCCGATGTGAGAGGCAAGTTCGCAAAGTGCCGGGCAACTGGAAGCCAGCTTCTTGCTGGTGGCCACACCCGCGTGGGTGGTGCCGGCACCGATGCGTACCCTGCCACCTTTGACGGAAACACCCACTTTACAGACACCGCCAAGATCAACCAGGTCGCTCGGGGCGGCAAGTCGCTGTTTCATGGTTGGAATGAGGGTCATTCCGCCTGAAAGGTATTTTCCGTCTTCAGCTTTGCGCATCGTCTTGACAGCTTTTTTGATGCTATCGGCTTTATGATACTTGGTTTCATACATGTCTGTTCTCCCTGCCGCGCCTACGCGTCGGCATTAATCTGATTAACCGGTTTGCATTGCCGCCCAAACATTTTGCGGTGAGGCGGGCATGGCAAGATCATTATTGCCGATAGCATCGGTAATGGCGTTGATAACCGCCGGTGGTGAGCCTATCGCCCCGGCCTCGCCGCAACCCTTGATACCGAGCGGATTGCTCGGACACGCGGTCTCGGTGGTCGATACATTAAAGGATGGCACATCATGAGCCCGCGGCATGGCATAGTCCATATAGGAGCCGGTCAACAATTGTCCGTTACCATCGTAAACGGCATTTTCAAGCATCGCCTGGCCGATACCTTGCGCGACACCGCCATGGACCTGGCCGGCGACAATCATCGGATTGATGATGGTGCCGAAATCATCTGCTGCAACGAACTGAATTATCTTGGTTACACCGGTTTCGGGATCAACTTCGACCTCGCAGACATAGCAGCCGGCCGGGAAGGTGAAGTTGGCCGGGTCATAGAAAGCCCCTTCCTTCAATCCAGGTTCCATACCTTCCGGCAAATTGTGGCCGGTATAGGCGGCAAGACATACCTCGTGCCAGCCAAGTTTCTTGTCCGTGCCGGCGACCTTGACCTCGCCATCCTCAATGACGATGTCGGTATCGGCGGCCTCCAACAGATGGGCGGCGATTTTCTTGGCCTTTGCCTCGACCTTGTCGAGTGCCTTGGAAATTGCCGACATGCCGACAGCACCGGAGCGCGAACCATAGGTTCCCATGCCGAACTGTACCTTGTCGGTATCGCCGTGAACAACCTGGACATTGTCAGTTGGCAGGCCAAAACGGTCCGCCACCAGTTGGGCAAAGGTCGTTTCGTGGCCCTGGCCATGGCTGTGGGAACCGGTAAGAATTTCCACCGTGCCGACCGGATTGACCCGCACTTCGCCGGATTCCCAAAGGCCAACCCCGGCGCCGAGCGAACCGACCGCAGCAGATGGCGCAATGCCACAGGCCTCAATATAGCACGACAGGCCGATACCGCGCTTCTTGCCGCGTGATGCGGCTTCCGCCTTGCGGGTGGCAAATCCGGCATAGTCGGAAGCGCTCAATGCATTGTCGAGCGAGGCGCCGAAATCGCCCGTATCATAAGCCATAATGACCGGTGTCTGATAGGGAAACTCCTGGATGAAGTTTTGGCGCCGGAGTTCGGCTGGATCGACGCCGAGTTGACGCGCTGCCGTTTCCATCATCCGCTCCATAACAAAACAGGCTTCCGGCCGACCTGCACCACGATAGGCATCGACCGGCACAGTGTTGGTGTAGACGGTGCGCACATTGGCGTGAATTGCCGGGATTACATACTGGCCGGAAAGCAGCGTCGCATAGAGATAAGTGGGCACGGAAGAGGAAAACAGCGACATATAGGCGCCAATATTGGCGATCGTATCAACCTTCAACGCGACGATCTTGTTGTTAGCGTCGAACGCCATCTCAGCGGTTGAAACGTGATCGCGTCCGTGGGCGTCGGTGATAAATGCTTCAGACCGAGCGGCAGTCCATTTGACTGGAACACCGGCGCGCTTTGAGGCCCAAAGACAAACAATCTCTTCTGGATAAATGTAGATCTTTGAGCCGAAACCACCGCCGACATCAGGCGCAATAACCCGCAATTTGTGTTCAGGTGCCACCTGATAGAAGGCCGATAATACCAGCCGGGCAACATGGGGGTTCTGACTGGTGGTATAAAGAGTATGGTGTTCTTCTGCGGCATCATAAATCGCCAGCGCAGCACGCGGCTCCATGGCATTAGGCACCAGCCGGTTGTTGGTGATATCCATTTTGACCACTTTAGCAGCACTTTCAATGGCAGCGTCAGTGGCGGCAGCATCGCCGATTTCCCAGTCGTAAATTAGATTTCCTGCAGCTTCCGGGTGTAGCTGCGGCGCGCCGTCTTTCAGTGCATCCACCGATGAGACAACGGGGGTAAGAACTTCATAGTCGACCGCCACCGCTTCTGCTGCCGTGCGGGCATTGGCTTCGCTATCGGCGATAACAACAGCTGCCGCATCACCGACATAGCGCACATATTCGGTCGCCAGCGCCGACCAGGCGCCCATATTCATCGGGCTGCCATCCTTGGAATGGATCATCCAGCCGCAGATAATATTGCCAATGCCGTCGCCGGTCAGTTGCTTGCCGTCCAGCACCGCAACAACACCCGGCATGTCCTCGGCCGTGGATTTGTCTATGCCGTTGATCCTGGCATGGGCATGGGGCGAGCGCACGAAGGCCGCATGATGCTGGCCCGGCTCGTTAAAATCGTCGGTATATTTGCCATTGCCGGTGATAAATCTCTTGTCTTCCTTGCGCAATACGCTGGCGCCGATGCCTTGTGCTCCCATTGAAAATTCTCCTCCATAAACTTTGCTTTAGCGGTAATTCTCTTGCCGGCCCATGTGAGCCGGCGGGCAAATCTCAAGTGCTTGCCATCTTGTCGGATGCCGCCTGAATGCTCTTGACGATGTTATGATAGCCGGTGCAACGGCAAAGATTGCCATCAAGCTCGGCTCGAATGGTCTGTTCGTTAAGACCGGCCCCGTGACGCTTGATCATATCGACCGCAGACATAATCATGCCCGGGGTGCAAAAGCCGCATTGCAAGCCATGATTTTCATGAAATGCCGTCTGCACGGGATGCAACTCGCCATTCGTCGCGATACCTTCAATGGTGGTGACCTTCGCCCCGTCGGCCTGAACAGCCAGCATGGTGCACGATTTGACCGCCTTGCCATTGACATGGACCACGCAGGCGCCGCATTGGGACGTGTCGCAACCGACATGGGTGCCGGTGAGGTTGAGGTTTTCGCGAATAAAATCGACCAACAATGTTCGGTCTTCAACCTTTGCCGATACTTTACGACCGTTCACGCGCATGGATACTGACGCCATTTCCTTCTCCCTTACACCGTTGGCCGCTCCACTGAGTTGAAGCTCTATGGTGGGCCAGTTAATTTTTTTCCGGTATTTCAGTCTAGGATGCAAAGGGTTTTATTGGCAAGAGGTTTATAAGATTTCACCTCATTGCACCTTGCACCTAGATTTATGCCCGCCAATGCGCACTTGTAGTTGATTATCGCTGGACACCTTCAAAATGATTCAATCAGTACTCTCTTCGCTCACGGCCATTTTGGGCTACGCCCAGGCCTCCGCGGGGGCGGCGCAAAGGCGCCGGTCGCTGTGCGCTCCTGATGAGCCATGACCATAATAAAGTGATCATGCTATAGTGATCGTTTCTCGAGCCGGATCGTGTTTGAATTGCTGGCCTGATTTCTGCAGGCCATGCAGTCTGAGAAGGCCAGGTCTTTGGCAGCGTGTCCCGCATGTAAGCGGTAATTGTGGTTCGATTATTCAATGCTGCCTGTCCACGCGGCGCATCTCCTTAAAATGTAGTCGTTACGGATTTCCTCGCGTTTCTTTGCGAGCTGCAAAATTTCTCTTTCTAGTCTTTGCTTTTGGCGTACAAGATTATTTTGTGCGCCTGTCAATAATGCTCTTGCAACCTCACTGGTAGTCGATAATTTTTGTGATGTAGCCGCTCGCCAGTCATTGTTAACTTCCATTAGCCTATCTTTTTTTGATCAATTTTTTCTTCGAATTCCTGATAACTTCGTTGAATTGATTCACACGCGCCCGGTTGTGATTTTAGTTGTAATTTCGGCATGCTGAATCCTCGAATTTATGTTAATATCTAAACTGGAGAATATACGCGACTGACGCGCCGGGGATAAGTATTGAGATTTTTTTCCTATATCCGTTCTTATTTGGGGCGATTGTTTTTGCCCGCATTATTCATGGCTATGCTCGCAGGCCAGTCGATATTGTTGGCAGCAGAACCGACCGTTAGCGATCAATTTGTCGGCAAGGTCCATGCATTCAATGAACTGGTGATGGAGGATCATGGCAAGTGGTTATCGCCACAAAGTCCCTGGTTTTCCTATATCAATCGACAGTTCGAGCAGGGATTATTGCCGGCGCAACAAAAGCAATATTTGTCGCTTCAAACAATGGGTCGATGTGAGGCGCTTTTGCAGCTTGAAAAAGCCGGTTTTTTGCGCCTGCACCCCAAATTGGCTGGCGTATTTTCTGACAGGTTCGTCAAAAAGATATTCTCGGAAGAATTGGTGCCTTCCCATTCAATTGGCGCCAGACGCTGCCAGGCGATTGCCATGCTTAATCCTATTATGGAAACCGAAAAAAAGCTGGATCCGGAATTTTATTACCTCTCGATTCCCGGGACAAATTTGGGAAATGAGAAAGAAGGAAATTTGAATCCACGTGAAACAGCCCTTTGGAAAGCTTTTTCCACACTTTTTGATCTTGCTGCCTGTTTTGATTATAAACCTGCAATAAATGACATTATTGAATATGAAAAAATGTATTTGATTTTTGTGAACCCGTTTGAACAATACTACTTTTATACCCGTGCAAAACACTACGGCATAAATGCACCAGATGTTTCCCCTGTGGTGAAAGAATTACAACGATTGTGGTCGCCCGATGATTATCCACAAGGCCATCCGATGCGCAAAATAATCAAGCGGTACAACATATTGGGCAAGGTAGATACTCTACGGCAATTGCTTGTACGCGGCGATCTTAAAGCTGCAAGAATACGTGTATTTAAAGATACATATATAAGTTGCGGAAAAGGTATATTAGATTAAATTTTTGAATATATGCAACTATTTTTTTATAGCAGTAAAATATGGTTAGTGTTTATTTAGAAATTCAAATCGGTTGAGTTAAAGGTCGTAATTAACGTCAACTCGAGACAAGACCGGCAGAATTTATCAGGCTGGCGGGGGCGCACGGAATCGAATTGGAACGTGCTACAGGCTCTGTCCAGAATTATCGTTAACCATTGGTTAACCATGTTTAGCCTAGATTCCGGTTGGATGAAGTGGATATGTGTATCCTGTTTGCGGCTTCGTTCTTTGTCAAGAGTCAGTATCAATAGTGCCACTGGAACCAATTGTGTACCGGTGGTTTTGCGGTGCCCGGTCTTTGCAGAAATCGGGTTCTGCAATTGGTGTGCCGATTTGGGGCCGTGATCACTCGATAGGCTGTCCAACAGCTTAAACAGTTGATTCTCATGCTTGGAATTGAACAAAATGGCAAAGCTGCTTTTTGAGTGGTTTGATTGGAAAGACTGGCCGGAAGCAGTATTCAGATTAGGAATGCTCGTTGCCGCGATATTGAGTTTTTTAATGCTGCTCGCCGTTATTGCAGATATTTCTTATTGATTTCGTCCAAAACTGGATTTCATAAATACGCCCAAGAATAAACCCATATAAAAATAGCCCATCAGCACTTCGGATGCAAGGCTGTTCAACGCTAATTACTTGTATCGGTAATCGAGCACTTTGGTGAAGTCGAGGGCGTTGCGCCACAGGGCGTCTGCGATGTTTTGTTCGCCGTTGGCACGCAGGATATTAAGGGCGAAACTGCGCGCTCTGGCGAAGATGCCAGGGTTGGTGCGAATGCGGCTGGCGTCCTCCAGCATCGTAACATCGCGGACATAATGATTTCTGTTCTCGATACTCCAGTGGCTGCGAATGGCTTGCGCCGCTTTCTTCGCGCTGACGGGTGCGGAGCAGACATAAAAGCAGGTCTCCTCGCGACAGTTCCACATCCCGGTTTTGGCGCTGCGGAGAAATGTCACTCTCGTCACACGGATGATACGCACGATGAGCCCGTTCCAGCCGGTTTGTTTAAGCGCCTGAGCGGCATCGAAAACCTCGACAATGCGGGTCTCGACGCGCATGCGCTTGCCTCTGTCGATGGTTTCATGACGAGCCAGCGGCAGTTCTCTTTCGCCGACAGCCTCGATTATTCGCAGCAGACCGGGCTGATTTTCCTTAAGTTGAACAATGAGATGGCTTTTCGCCTCCCGGGCCGCCCGGAAAGTTTTTTTTAACAGTGCATGGCGTCCATCGTAAACAGCCGGCCGGTAAGCGCCAGCGCTTTGATCATCGCTTGCGCGGCGGGGATTTCATTGCTCTTCTCGTCCACCTCCAGGTGCCCCAATATCAGCGCGTCATCGACCGCAAAAGCGCTTAGAACATGGGCCGCCTTGCGGTCGTTAAAGGCATCGAAACTGTGCCGCAGCGTCTTGCCGTCAATCGCGACAACCGGCATCGCTTCCACGTCTTCACCCCGTTCGCTACCGCACAATTGCGCAGCATGCTGGCGGAAAACCAGCTCCACCTTGCCACCATCAAGCCCGTGCAGGATGGTTCGCACGGCACTATAAGCCGGCGCGCGCTCCCAGCCGAAGCCGAATGCCCCATTGAGGTGCTCGCGATGAGCCTCGATGAAGCGATGGACCTTGCGATAGGACGTCGCCCCGGACAAAATCGCCAGGATCGTCGCCAGCATCACCGGACCAAGCTGCCATTTCTTGCCCTGCGCCCGGCGTGGGTCAGGGATCGTCGATAAAAGTTCCAGGAATTTCAATGTCATGAGTGCATCCTCCGAATCAAATACACTCCTATAGATTCAGACAAATACCGCTTTGGGAATCCCCCAGACAACCATCAAGCATTTAGCGTTGAACAGCCCTGACTTCGGATGCCGCAATCATTCTGATATTTTGAAGTGGCTGGAAGTCACCATATCCTAACGTAGTCCATGTAACTATCGAGAAATACATACAGTTTGTTAGATTTTTTACAATTTCTCCGTTGCTTTCAATCCCATTTAGTGAATAAACTACAGCGTGATTGCTAATCCCCACCATTATTCTCAATAACAATTGTAAAAAAATCGCCAATCATTCCAAATGTTTTCATTTTTCCATTCTCCTTTCGTTATATTTACTGCGTACCCAACAAATACTGCCCAACCGGATATCGGAACAAAATATTTCAAAATTAGCATTGAATTCCCATCAAGAGAAAATTTCAAACTGACGATTACGAAAATAGACAAGGAGAATATAATGTATAATAAACCCAATGCCCTTGTCGGAGTCATATTTATCATACTGTTTTTGATTAGATAAATCATACAATATCAAGCGTAAAATTCCAGACTTGATTTGTCAATTTTCAGGAAATTGTCAACGCAATTCACGCCCGGCTATTTTATAGACTTGCGCATCTCCTAACATTAAAGCGTGGAACCGGCGACCGCAAAACAGCCCGTCATAAGCTTTATCAAGCACGTTTAATCCACCCGTATAGGCACCGAAGGCAGGCAGGATAAGCCGTTCATAGCTTGTGACAAAACAGCGCCGGCGAATTGAGCGGCCATTGATGACCAACCTGGCCTTCGGATGCAGGTGGCCGGAAATCTCGCCCGGTGCGGCATTCGGGTCCGGCTCATGGACAAAATGTAACGGACCAATGGTAAGCCGGTCAGCGACCATTCCGGCAAGACCAGCGGGCGGGTCGGGATCGTGATTGCCGGCAATCCATATCCACTCACGCCCGCTTGCCATCATGTCGAGCTGCCGGCGATGCACCAGTGGCAGTCGCGACGAGGCACCGGCATCGTGAAAACTGTCGCCGAGCGCGATAAGGCGGTCTGGCCGATAGGTGTCGATTGCCTGTTGCAGGCGTTTCAAGGTGGCACCGGTGTCATAGGGCGGCAACATGCGCCCGCGTCGGGCAAAGGACGAGCCTTTTTCAAGATGCAGATCCGATACGATCAAAGCTTGTTCATCCGGCCACCACAATAAGCCCGCCGGGTCGGCAACAAGTTCAACACCGGCCACCCGACACCGGCAACAACCGTTGGCTTGATCAAAATCCGGCTGGGCGGCAAGGGCCATCAAGTAATCCGTATTTGGCGAATCAGTCATTTTGACATAGCCGTTGATACCAGATTTTCCGCCGCCTCTGCCAGCAGCATTTCATTGGCCTCACCCGGCACCGCCTCGCGTCCGATTTCAAGCATCAAGGGCACCGCAAAGGGTGATATTTCGGCCAGCGGCTGGTGGACGATGTGGTTCTTGATACGGGCAAGCATATCGCCCAACCGGCGGATATCGAGCAGACCAGTGGCGGCATCGTTGCGGGTTGCCTGCAATAGAATATGATCCGGCTCATGCTCGCGTAACACATCGTAAATCAGATCGGAGGAAACGGTCATCTGCCGCCCGGTCTTTTCTTTTCCCGGATGACGCTTTTCAATCAGGCCGGATATCAGCGCACAGTTGCGAAAAGTACGTTTAAGCATATAGGAATCGGCAAGCCATGCCTCCAGGTCGTCACCCAGCATGTCCTCCTCAAAAAGCTGCGCTAACGACAAGTCGCCACGCTCAACCATGTGATTGATGTCGCGCAAACCCCACACGGCAAGCGCATAATCGGTGGCAACAAATCCGGTCGGCCTTGCCCGCGCCCGTTCAAGCCGCCTGGTCAATAACATGCCCAATGTCTGGTGCGCCAGGCGGCCTTCGAAAGGATAGGCGACCAGATAAAACCGGTCACCATCGCGAAAGGTTTCCACCAATAGCTGGTCACGCCGCGGCAGGATCGATTTACGCTTCTGGATATTTAGCCATTCGGCCACTTGTGGTGGCAGTTTTTTTTGCCTTTCAGGCTCGGCAAGAATGCCGCGCACCTCGTCGGCAAGAAAGGTAGAGAGCGGAAACTTGCCGCCCATATAGGCGGGAATCTTGGCGTCCCGGTTGCCGGCCATTGAAACGATGCACTCGTTCTCGCGGATACCTTCGAACTGCAGCACCTTGCCGGCGAAAAGAAAAGTATCCCCTTGCACCATCTGCTCAAGAAAATATTCCTCGACCTTGCCGAGCACCCGGCCACCGCGTGTTGCCCCACCGCGCCACCTGGTCAGCCTCACGGCAAGGGTTGGCGCTTGGACAATGGTGCCGACATTTAGACGATACTGCTGGGCAAAACGCGGATGGGTAATGCGCCACAAACCATCCTCGGTCTTTTTGATCTTGGCATAGCGTTCGTAGGTGGAAAGCGCATAGCCGCCGGTGGCAACGAAGCGAAGCACCTGATCAAATATATCGCGATCGAGACTGGCATAGGGCAGCGCCTGAATTGTCTCTTGATAGAGCACGTCCTCATCAAAAGGTGCAGCGCACGCCATGCCCAAAATATGCTGGGCCAGCACATCGAGCGCGCCGTCGATTAATGGTGGCGTGTCCTGGGCACCAAGATAATTGGCGTCAAGTGCCGCTTGACATTCAAGCACCTCAAAGCGGTTGGCCGGCACCAGCAGCGCTTTTGAAGGATCGTCCATGCGGTGGTTGGCACGGCCAATGCGCTGGGCAAGCCGGCTTGCACCCTTGGGCGCGCCCACATGGATCACCAGATCGACTTCGCCCCAGTCGATGCCCAAATCAAGCGTCGATGTGGCAACAATAGCCTTGAGCGAATTATCGGCCATCGCCGCTTCCACCTTTCGTCGCTGGCCAACATCAAGCGAGCCGTGGTGAAGGGCGATCGGCAAATTATCCTCATTAATGCGCCACAATGCCTGAAACAACAGTTCGGCCTGGCTTCTTGTGTTGACGAACAGCAAGGAAGTGCGGTGCGCCTTGATCGCCTGATAGATATCGGGAATGGCATAGCGGGCCGAATGGCCAGCCCAGGGAAGCCGTTCGCCCGACCGGAGAATGGTGATCTGCGGCTTGGCACCTTCTTCGACCATGATGATGTCGGCCTGGTCAGACTTTCGGTTGCCGGTGCTTTGCGCCACAAGCCAGCGGCTCAGTTCTGCTGGCTGGGCCACCGTTGCCGAAAGGCCAATGGAAACCGCATCGGGGCGAAGATTGCGCAATCTTGCAAGACCAAGCGATAAAAGATGCCCGCGCTTGGAAGTAACCAGCGAGTGAAGCTCATCCAGCACAATGAAGGAAAGATCGGAAAAGAACCGCCCGGCATCCTTGTTGGCCAGCAACAGGGCAAGTTGTTCAGGCGTGGTCAACAGAATATCCGGCGGGATCAGTTTTTGCCTTTGGCGGCGATGCCCGGGCGTGTCGCCGGTTCTGGTTTCAAGCGCGATGGCCAAGCCCATCTCGTTCACCGGCATTTGCAGATTGCGCTGAATGTCGACCGCCAGCGCCTTTAGCGGTGAGATATATAGGGTGTGGACGCCTCGGCTGGCCTCGCCCGGTCTACGTGGCCGGCGGGCAGCAAGTGTTGTCAGCGAGGGAAGAAATCCAGCCAGTGTCTTGCCGGCGCCGGTGGGCGCAATCAACAGGGTGGAGCGGCCCGCGCGAGCGTTCTCCAACAATTCAAGCTGATGTGGGCGCGGATGCCAGCCATGGGTCTCGAACCAATTCAAGAACCGCGATGGTAAGATCTGTTTATTGGTATCGGGCGGGGTTTTTGCATCCATGACCCGAGATTAGCGGCAACAATGCCTGCCGTCGAGCAAAGGTAAGTCCGTTTGCTAATCCAGCGCGATGATTTCCTTGCTGGCGACCGTCGTATCGGCGTTTAACTTGTAGATCATCGGTACACCGGTACCGAGATTAAGCTTGGTCACCTCATCGCGGGAAAGTCCGTCGAGCACCATCACCAACGAGCGCAGCGAATTGCCATGGGCAGAGACCAGCACCGTGTTTCCGCGCATCACCCGTGGCAGGATCTCACGCATATAGTAGGGCCAAACCCGGGCGCCGGTATCTTTCAGGCTTTCGCCCTCTTTGCCCGGCGGTGGCGTATCATAGGAGCGCCGCCAGATATGAACCTGCTCCTCACCCCATTTCTTGCGTGCATCATCCTTGTTGAGACCGGCAAGATCGCCATAATTGCGTTCGTTCAGCGCCTCATCGCGAGTGGTTTCTAGCCCAATCTGTTCGAGCTCCTTCAACATTAATTGAAGCGTGTGTTCGGCCCGAATAAGAACGCTGGTCATGGCGATGTCGAATTTCATCCCACGCGCTGCCAGAAGTTTGCCCGCCTGAACGGCCTCGGCGACGCCCTTTTCTGTCAAATCAGGGTCACGCCAGCCGGTAAACAGATTTTTCAGGTTCCACTCGCTTTGTCCGTGACGGACAAGCACCATGGTGCGTTGCATGGGTCAATTCCCTTCAGGTTGAATTCAGGCTACCGATAAACCGGATTGCGGCCTTATTCCAGACCCAAAACGTCGAGCATCGAATATAGCCCCGGTTTCTTGCCAAACGCCCACTTCGCCGCTTTTACGGCTCCTAGCGCAAAAATTGTCCGGTCGGTTGCGACGTGAGAAAGTTCAATACGCTCCCCCTCGCCGGCAAGTATAACCGAGTGCTCGCCGACAACCGACCCACCGCGCAAGGTGGCAAAGCCGATGGTGCCCGGTTGACGCGCACCGGTGCGACCATCGCGCACCCGGACCGAAGAACTGCCCAGATCAATCGATCGGCCATCGGCGGCCGCCTCGCCAAGCAACAGAGCAGTACCAGAGGGTGCATCGACCTTGTGACGATGGTGCATTTCCAGCACCTCGATGTCGAAATCATCTGCCTCAAGGGCCTTGGCGGCCTGCCGTACCATTACGCTCAACAGATTTATGCCCAGGCTCATATTGCCGGATTTCATGATTGCGGTTCTGGTTGCAAATTGGGCAATTTTTTCATCATCTTCGGTGCTGCAGCCGGTAGTGCCGATAATGTGGACAAGACCGTTTTGAGCAGCTATTTCGGCAAATTGCAGCGTCGCGGCCGGGGAGGTGAAATCGACAATACCGTCAACGCCGATAAAGGCGCTTGATGGATCGTCAACGATTACAATACCGTTAGCGCCGGTGCCGGCGATGAGACCCGCGTCCTTGCCAAGGGCACTGGAACCGGAGCGTTCAACCGCGCCGTCAAGTTCGACACCTTCGGTTGCGGCTATCGCCCGTATCAATGATTGACCCATGCGGCCTGCCGCTCCCACCACGGCCAGTTTCATGGAGCTCATAATATCATCCTGCTTTAAGTAAAATTGGAGCGCATCAGCCCACCTGGTGTTTTGGGTCTACGGGTTCGCCATGATGAATCGAACCCGGTTGCAATGCGTGAAACCTGGCATAAATGCCGGTATTGTCGGCAACCAGCTCTTCGTGGGTGCCCTGGTCAACCACTTTTCCCTTGTCGATAACCAAAATGTTGTCAGCTTTGGCGATGGTTGAGAGCCGATGCGCGACGACAATTGTCGTACGGTTCTTCATCAGGCGCTCCAGGGCCTGCTGAACCTTGGCTTCCGACTCATTGTCAAGCGCCGATGTTGCCTCGTCAAGCAACAGAATTGGCGCATCTCTCAAAATAGCCCGTGCAATCGACAACCGCTGCCGCTGACCGCCCGACAATGTAACTCCGTTCTCACCCACCGGACTGTCAAAGCCTTCTGCCGTTTCCAGGATAAATTCATGCGCCTGGGCCAGGCGAGCGGCATTTTCAATTTCTTCCTGCGTTGCATCAGGCTTGGCGTAACGCAGATTGTCGGCAATCGAGCCCTCAAACAGCATCGGCTGCTGCGATACATAGGCGATATGCTGACGCAAAGAGGTAATGTTGATACTGGAAATATCCTGCCCGTCCACCAAGATTCGCCCGCTATCCAGATCGTGAAATCGTTGCAGTAAGGCAATAATGGTCGATTTACCGCCACCCGATGGTCCAACCAGAGCGGTAGTTTTTCCAGCCTCGGCAGTGAACGAAAGATCGTCAATTATAGGGCCGTTGCCATTTTCATGATTGTGATAGGCAAAACTAACTTTGTCGAATTTGATTTCGCCGGCCAAAAGCTTTATTGCGGCAGCGTCTGGAACATCGCTCTGCCGTGCCGGTGTGTCGATAATTTCGTAGATCATGCGCGCATCGACCAGCGAGCGCTCGAGATTAACGTTAAGCCGGGCCAGGCGCTTGGACGGCTCGTAGGCCAAAAGCATGGCAGTAAGAAATGACATCATATCGCCGGGCGAGCCACCCTCAATAATCACCCGGTAGCTTGAATAGGCAATTACGCCTGCAACCGTGACGCCAGCGAGTGTTTCCATCAACGGACTGGTTCTGGCAGTTATTTGCGCCATTTTGTTGGCCCGTTCCCTTGCTGCCAGGGTCAAGGTCCGCATTTTTTCAGCCAATTGCTCTTCCATTGTGAAGGCTTTGACTATCTGGATCCCTTGTGCCGATTCCTGCATGGCAGAGGCAACGCGCGAGTTGAGGTCGACCCCCTGCCGCGCGATACGTTTGATCCTGCGTTTGTAGCCGGCAATCAAAATGATCACGGGCGGAGCAATGAGCAGAGAAACAGTTGCCAGAAACGGATCGCGATAAAACATCAGTCCAAGCAGCGCAACAACAGTTAAAAGATCACGCGCCATAACGGTAATCAGCATGTTTAAAAGATTGCGCACACCAGTGATATTCTGGTTGATCTGGCCAACCAGATAGGCGGAGCGAGTATTGTGATAATAACCGACGCCCAGTTTCAGCAGATGGGCGAATATTCGCTGCTGGTAGCTGGCGACAATGTTGTTGGCGATACGGTTAAGCTGGACGTCCTGGATATAGGTGGCCGCACCCTTGATCAGATAGACCACCAGAACGGCGGAGGAAATGTAGTAGGCGGTCATCAATTGGTGATCAACGAACACATCGTCAACCAGAATGCTCATAATCCAGCCGCTAAAAAATGTGGCGGCGGCCATGATGACAAGACAGCAGCCGGCGAGTACGTACCCATTGACATGGCCCTTGATATTTTCACGAGCCACCCGCGTTATCACTGAAAGATTGTCCGACGCGGCAATGTTGGGGGGAGATTTTTTAGCAAGGGCGCACAGCCTGACTTCAATTCTTATGGTTTGTGATGGTGTTTATAACGGCAATTTGTGAATATTCATATCAACCAATTGGCAAATATGCTTTTTCAATTACGCCATTTATTAGGCCAGCCAATGACGGCCGGTGGTTTTGAGGCCGAAATGCGAGGGTAGACGTGCAAATGCGGTCAATCCGGCGAGCGCCGGCGCCGGGTGCGTGACCACGTAGGTCGGAATTACTTTCAATAGATCACCGTGCGGTGTCTTGTTTTCAAACTCCCGGCGAAAACCACTGCCTGCAAGCAAGGGAACGATCTTTTGGCAAATACCACCGGCAATAAATACGCCACCGCGGGCCATGAAGGTCATGGCCAGATCACCTGCAACCCGGCCCAGATAGACGCAAAACAATTCAACTGCCTCGGTTGCCAGCCGGTCGAAACCATCCAGGGCCGCAGCGGTAATTTCTTCCGGTGTTCCAAACTCGACAACGGCTTTACGGTGATTACACAGGGCCCGGTAAATATGCACGATGCCGCGACCGGAGATCACATGTTCGGCCGAAATGCGCCCGTCAAGCTGCTGAATAAAGGGCCATATTTCAAAGTCCCTGGCCGACTGGGGACCAATATCGACATGGCCGCCTTCGCCAGACACCGGTGACCACATGTCGTTTCCGTGGATAAGTCCTGCCACACCCAGGCCAGTGCCGGGGCCAACAACCACGCGACTGCCGTTTTTGCGCGGCTCGCCGCCACCGATCTTCAAAATGTCTTCCGATTGAAATATAGTTGCAGCCAGTGCCTGCGCTTCAAAATCGTTGAGCAATATGACCTCGTCGACCGCCAGTTGACCCATCAGCCGGTCCGGCCTTATCGTCCAGGCACAGTTGGTAAGTTCCAATTTCCCATCTTTGACCGGCCCGGCAGCCGCAAGAATGATGGAGCGGGGACGAAGTGCTGTCTTCTCGAGAATGCCGGTCTGAATTGCCTCCTCGACCGTATCGAAGTCGGCTGTCAGCAAATAGGGAAAGCTCTCCGGCCCGCAATGGGCATCGGCGAGGATTTGAAACCGGGCATTTGTTCCACCGATATCGCCGATGAGGACAGGAAATTTCATATCCGCAGTTTCTGTGCGTGGTTTGAGTTATAGCATGATTACTTCAAAGCGATCATGGCTCATCAGGAGCGCACAGCGACCGCTGCCCTTGCGCCGCCCCAGCGGAGGCCCGGGCAACGCCCGCCGTGAGCGAAGAGAGTAGTGAATAGAATCATTTTGAAGGTGTCCAGCTATATGTCAAGGCAAGCATAGGCCGAAGACCGCATCAATCAACCCGGAGCTTGCCGACGGCAATCGCTTGAAAGCAATTTGCACGTATTTTGTTAGTTTGTTCCGCTGCGGGCGGTTCTTTGCGGCGCTTTTTGCGCCTCAATCACCGTCCTCACATGAGCAATGCTCAGGGCTGACCCGAATTCCCGAGATTTTTCTTTGAAAAAATCCCTCCATTCGGGCGCCATGCTGATAAACTTTCTTTCAGGCGATCGCCGTGGGAGTTTGCCCAACTACGACTTGGAAACACGCAGCCACCTGAAATTGGTGCGGCGACGACAGGCCAATTGTGCGGCGGACATGCCTAAACTCACCAACAAACCAAAATTGGCGGCGTCAAGCGATATCAGTGGCGGTATTGTTGAATTCGGGTGGTTCTCAAGCCCGCTAGCCCGTGGCCGTCAATTGACGCCTGCCAGGAAAGAAATTCCTCAACCGTCAAGGTATAACGGCTACAGGCCTCTTCAAGACTAAGCAGGCCACCTCGGACCGCGGCGACAACTTCGGCTTTTCGCCGTATCACCCATCTCTTTGTTGTGCCTGGCGGCAGATCGGCGATTGTCAGCGGACTTCCATCGGGTCCTATTACATACTTAACGCGTGGACGCATTGGTTCTGTCATTTTACTCTCTACTTTACAAACAGACCTTACTGAGGCCACTTTAGATAAATCGACTTAATAATTGACTAAGCACATCGCAACATTTTGGTAATAAATTCAAACGCCTGGATGGGGGTGGTTTGCGCAGGCGGTAAAAGGCGGACTGGAAAGGCTTTTTTCTGCACGGCAATCGCTTGAAAGCGATTTGCACGTATTTTGTTAGTTTGCTCCGCTGCGGGCGGTTCTTTGCGGCGCTTTCAGCGCCTCAATCACCGTCCTCACATGAGCAATGCTCAGGGCTGACCCGAATTCCCGAGATTTTTCTTTGAAAAAATCCCTCCATTCGGGCGCCATGCCGATAAACTTTCTTTCAAGCGATCGCCGTGCTTTTTTCTGCCGCAATTTGCGCAATTGAAAAAACAGTTATACCCAAAGCACTCAATAAAACTGTGTTTTTGGGTATAAATGTTTTTTGTTCCATACACTTATCCGAAAACCGGTGCCCACTTTTCGGGTGCATGGAGTATAATGCGGCAATTTTTCAGATCAAAGTTATAGCTTTTCTGGCCTGTCGCCGCCCCAGGCCCAATTCAGCAACTTGACGGTGTGGATCATCGGCACGCCGGAACTGCCGGCCAGTTGGGTGATACAGCCGATATTACCGGCGGCAACCACATCTGCACCTGTTTTGCCAATATTCCTGACCTTGCGGTCGCGCAGCAGCAAAGCGATATCCGACTGCATAATGTTATAAGTACCGGCCGAACCGCAGCATAAATGCCCTTCGTTTATATCGACCACCGTAAAACCTGCCTTCTGCAAAAGTTGCCTGGGCTGCGCGGTAATTTTTTGCCCATGCTGCAACGAACACGCCGAATGATAGGCGACTGTCAAACCGGTCGCATTCGTCGGCTCGGGTAATTCCAAGGTATTGAGATATTCGCTCATATCCATCGCCAACGCAGAAATGTGCTGCGCCTTTTCGGCGTAGGCGCCATCATTGCGCAACATGAAACCGTAATCCTTAATCGTGGTGCCGCATCCCGATGTGGTGATCAAAATGGCATCCAGGCCAGCGGCATCGATCTGGCCTTGCCAGGCATCGATGTTTTGGCGGGCTGCTGCAAGTGCCTCATCTTCGCGACCCATGTGGTGCACCAGCGCGCCACAGCAGCCTTCGCCCGGGCTCAACACCACCTCAATGCCGAGCCTGTTGAGCAGAGAAATCAGCGCACCGTTGATACCCGGGTCGAGCACCGGCTGGGCGCAACCGGTCAACAATGCCACCCGGCCCTTTCGTTCTCCTTCGACAGCGAACACGCCCGGCGATGTGGCCCGCATCTTGGCGTGAACGATTTTCGGTATCAGTTCGAGCATCGCACCAAGCGGCTTCAACTGCCCGATTTGCCTGAACAGACCGCCAATAGGTTTGCCCGGCCGCGCCAGCTTGAGCGCGATGCGAAACCGGCCCGGATATGGCAACACCAATGAGAGCACCCGGCGCAGCAACCGGTCGATCGCTGGTCTTTGATGGGTTATTTCAATGTGCACGCGGGCATGATCGACCAGATGCATATAATGCACCCCGGAAGGGCAGGTCGTCATACAGGAAAGACAGGACAGGCAACGATCAATATGTTTGACCGTCCGCGCATCCGCCGGACGGTCGTTTTCAAGCATATCCTTGATCAGATAAATGCGCCCGCGTGGGCTGTCGAGCTCGTTGGCGAGCATCACATAGGTCGGGCAAGTGGCGATGCAAAAGCCGCAATGTACACAATTGCGCAAGATTTGTTGTGCATCGGCAATTGCCGGATCGGCCAATTGGCTAAGAGTGAAAGAGGTTTGCATCAGCTATATCCCTTCCACCATGCGGCCGGGATTAAGAATGCCTCTTGGGTCAAAATTTTCCTTCAGCCGTCTGCTCAATGCCGCCAGCGCCGGCGGTTGCGGCTGAAACACCGGTACGAGCGCGCGGGTATCAGCATCAGCGCGAATAAGTGTCGCATGGCCCCCGCCATGGGCGGCGATTACCTGGCGCACCATATCGGCTTCGGCATCCTGCTGCATTTCCAGCCAGATCAAGCCCCCTTGCCAGTCAAAGAAGGCATCGACCGGGGTCTGCATACGCAACGCCAGCAAAATTTCATGCGCCATTGAGGGTATGACCGAAAGGCGCCACAGAGGCCTTTCAGGCTTTTCGGCAAAAGACGCAACATCACGCACCTCGCGCCACAATTGCCGCGAGGCTTCGTGGACAATAGTCTCTAAAGGGCCGAAATTCGCCAACAGTTTTTCCAGCCGATCCTTGCGGTAATCGACGGATGCAACAAACCCCTCCAGTCGCAGCAGCGTTGCCGCCCCACCATTAGCGGGATCTTGCGAAAATCGACCCGACACACCCGCCGGCAGATGGGCAGCGGCCGAAACCTCGGCAGAAGAGCCCATGGCGATTGCCATCGCGCTGGTGGCCTTCTCGTCATCAAGACCGGCGATTACAATTGTCGCTTCAGTTTCGGCGCGCGGCAATACTTTAAAGGTGATATCCGTCACCACCGCCAAAGTGCCGAAGCTACCGGCCATGCCCTTGGAAAGATCATAGCCGGTGACGTTCTTCATCACCCTGCCACCGGATTTAAAGGCCTCGCCACGACCGGAAATAGCCTTGATGCCCAAAACATGGTCGCGGGCGCTGCCGGCCTTGATACGGCGTGGACCGGAAGCGTTGGTCATCAACACGCCACCGAGCGTGCCTTCGTTTTCTTTGCCGCCGAACAACGGCCCATAGTCCATCGGCTCAAATTGCAGTTCCTGATTGTTTTCATTGAGCGCGGCTTCAATTTCCGCCATCGGTGTGCCGGCTTTTGCAGAAATCACCAGTTCTTCTGCTTCATAAAGGGTGATGCCTGAAAGGGCTGAAAGCGACAGCCGGTGGCCCGCCTCAACCGGTCGGCCAAAGGCTCGCTTAGAGCCATGGCCGGTGATTTCAAGCGGCACTTCTTCTGCCGCCGCCCATTGGACAACGTCGACCACACCTTGTGCGTCCTTGGGCTCTAAAATCTCGGAATATCGGGAAATGGCAGTTGACCCTTGTGCACATGCATGCGCCCCAATTCCGCGCAGCGATGAAGTTGCGGAAACATCTTGCCCGGATTAAGCAGATGGTTAGCATCAAAAGCGCATTTGATCCGCTGCTGCTGCTCCAGGTCTTGCTGATTGAACATTTCTCCCATCAGGTCGCGCTTTTCCACACCGACACCGTGCTCACCGGTCAAGACCCCGCCAACCTCGACACACAAACGCAGGATATCGGCGCCGAAATTTTCCGCCCGTTCCAGCTCTCCCTCATTATTGGCATCGTAAAGAATAAGCGGGTGGAGATTGCCATCACCGGCGTGAAACACATTAGCGACACGCAAATCATAGTGCAGTGAAAGCTTGCGAATGCGTGCCAAAACCTTCGGCAGTTCCTTGCGCGGAATAGTGCCATCCATGCAATAATAGTCCGGTGAAATACGGCCGATGGCAGGAAAAGCCGCCTTGCGGCCGGCCCAAAAACTGAGCCTTTCCTCGTCGTTTTGCGAAGCCCGCAAGGTAACCGAATTGTTGGCGCGGGCAATCTCTTCGACCGCCTCGATCAGATAATCCACCTCCGCCTCCGGCCCGTCGAGCTCGACGATCAGCAGCGCTTCAACATCGAGCGGATAACCGGCATGGACAAAATCTTCAGCCGCATGAATGGCCGGACTGTCCATCAGCTCCATGCCACCGGGGATGATGCCGGCGCTGATGATAGCAGCGACACATTGGCCGGCGTCTTCACTTGACGGGAACCCAGCCAGCAGCGCCCTGGCCGATTGCGGGCTTTGCAATATGCGCACTGTCACTTCGGTAACGACGCCTAACAGGCCCTCCGAACCGGTGACCAGACCAAGCAAATCATAGCCTTCGGCATCAAGATGTTTGCCGCCGAGCCGCACGATGTCGCCATCGATCAGCACCAGTTCGACACCCAGCACATTGGCCGCCGTCAAACCGTATTTCAGCGAATGCACTCCGCCGGAATTTTCGGCCACATTGCCACCGATGGAACAGGCAATCTGTGAAGAGGGATCGGGGGCATAATAAAAGCCTTCCCCTTCAACGGCTTGAGTGATGGCAAGATTGGTGACCCCCGGCTGAACCACGACGCAGCGATTGTGATAATCGATATCGAGCACCCGGTTGAATTTTGATAACACCAGCAAGACACCGTCTTCCAGCGGCAAAGCACCACCAGAAAGCGATGTGCCGGCCCCGCGCGGCACCACCTTGATGTCATTTAGATGGCAGTATTTCAGCACCCGGCTTACCTGAGCCGTGGTTTGCGGCAAGACAACAACCAGCGGCAGGGCGCGATAGGCGGTCAGACCGTCCGATTCAAATACCCGCATTTCATTGATATCGGCAACAACACCCTCACCCGGCACAATGGCCGATAAATCGCGCACGATCTGTTCACGCCGCGAAATCACCTTGGTATCGGGTTTAGGCATTTTAAGTCCGGACACTTTAACCCCTGATTTTTTGACCCTTGCTTTTATCACCCAGCTTTTTTATTTACGGCCACCGGTCGCAGATGCAATGCGCGTTCACCAGCAACAATGCGGCACTCTTTGACTTTACCATGATCAACCGTTTTTTTATTAGGCCAATTCCCTGATCATGTCGAGATTTCATATGCTATTCAGTTGACCACAGCTTGACCGGACAAAAGGTTCAAGCCTACATATCGAACGTCAAATATTATGGCTGGAACCGTTGATGCCGAATAAAGTAGCGCTGTTTGTAACCTGTCTGGTTGACTTGTTTCGCCCGATGGTTGGATTTGCCACAATCAAACTGTTAGAGCAGGCGGGCTGTGACGTGGTCGTGCCGCCTTCACAGACCTGTTGCGGTCAGCCGGCCTATAATTCGGGCGACAAAAAAGACACCCGCAAGATTGCGCGACAGGTGATTGAGGGTTTTGGGGCCTACGATTATGTGGTGGCGCCATCGGGTTCCTGTGCGGCGATGATCAAGAAGCATTATCCCGCATTATTCGACGACGATCCGGCCTGGCAGCAGCGTGCCAACGAGCTTTCGGAAAAGACCTTCGAACTGGTGAGTTTTTTAAGCGATATTCTTGCGATTGATGGGGTGAAGGCAGCCTTTACCGGCACTGCCACCTATCACGATTCCTGTTCCGGCCTTAGGGAACTTAATATTCACGAACAACCGCGCAAGCTGCTGGCAAGCGTTGATGGTCTTGCCATCAACGAGATGCAAGACGCTGATGTTTGTTGCGGGTTCGGTGGCACATTCTGTGTAAAATATGCCGATATCTCCAACGCCATTGTCGAGAAAAAGACGAAAAATATCGTTGCTACCGGTGCCGGCACTGTGCTGGCAGGCGATCTTGGTTGTCTGATGAACATGGCCGGCAAGCTGAAACGGCAGGGCAGCGATATCGAGGTACGACATATAGCCGAAATACTGGCCGGCATGACCAACGGGCCGGCGATAGCGGAGGCGAAAGAATGAGCGTCGCCATCAATAGCCCCCGCTTCAAAGCAAATGCCCGCCAGGCGCTGGAAGACGAAAAACTGCAAAAAGCACTAGGCTATGTCGAAGCCGGGTTCATCAACAAACGTCGCAAGGCCATGGACGGGCTGCCCGAATTCGATGCTTTGCGCGACAATGCCCGCGACATCAAAAATCACACGCTGGAAAATCTCGATCTTTATCTGGAGGCCTTTGAACAAAAAGTAACAGAATCGGGTGGCAAGGTTCACTGGGCTGCAAACGCCGCCGAAGCGCGCGGCAAGGTGCTTGATATTTGCCGACTCGCGGGCGCCCGCACCGTCACCAAGGGAAAGACGATGATTGCCGAGGAGATCGGCCTCAACGCCTTTCTGGAGGAATCGGGTATTGAACCCATCGAAACCGATCTTGGTGAGTATATCATCCAGTTACGCGGTGAAACGCCGAGCCATATAATTGCGCCTGCAGTGCATGTGCTGAAGGAAGAGGTCGAAAAGGATTTCAGACGGGTCCATGACCACTTGCCGGTTTCACGCAATCTTGACGAACCTGAAAGCCTGTTGAGCGAGGCACGAAGGGTGCTGCGGGCGAAATTTCTCAATGCCGATGTTGGTATTACCGGCGCCAATTTTTTGATAGCCGAAACCGGCACCTCGGTAATTGTCACCAATGAGGGTAATGGTGACCTGACGCAGATATTGCCGCGGGTTCATGTCGTGCTTGCCAGTCTGGAGAAAATCACGCCGACGCTTGAGGATGTCAGCCAGATATTGCGGGTATTGGCGCGCTCGGCTACCGGTCAGGACATGTCTGTCTATACGACCTTTTCAACCGGGCCAAAAAGAGCCGAAGACCCCGATGGCCCAGAAGAATATCATGTCATTCTGCTCGATAACGGCCGTTCGGAAATGATCGGCACCGAGTTTCAGGACATGTTGCGCTGCATTCGCTGCGGTTCGTGCATGAACCACTGCCCGGTCTATCACGCGGTGGGTGGCCACGCCTATGGCTGGGTTTATCCAGGACCCATGGGGGCGGTTTTGACGCCCTCGCTGATCGGTGTGAAGGATGGTGGACAATTGCCTAATGCTTCGACCTTTTGTGGCCGCTGCGAGGCGGTTTGCCCGATGCGTATCCCGTTGCCGAAAATGATGCGTCATTGGCGTGAACGCGAATACGCCAAACGTCTTACCCCACGGCACCAGCGTTGGGGACTGTCAATATGGGCCTTCTTTGCCAGACACCCGAGGCTTTATCATCTGTCGATGGCATTCGCCATCCCTGCCCTGTCGCTGATAGGCCGCTGGAACGGTAGAATTCGATCCCTGCCGATGGCCAGCGGATGGACCAGACATCGAGACTTGCCGTCGCCCGAAACCCGCACCTTCCAACAGCAATGGGCGCAACGCGAGGCGCTTAAACAGGAGGTGGATAGTTGAGCGTTCGCGATACCATATTAAACAATATCCGTACCTCGATCGGCGCCAAGAAAACCGATGAGCAGCGGCGCAAAAGCGTCGAAGACCGGCTGAAAAACCACCCGATTGGGGTTATTCCGGCGCGGGCGCAATTAAACAAAATAAAGCAGGTGAAACTTTTCTGCCAGCAGGCAGAGAAGGTTAGCACCACGATCCGCAATGTGCGCTCCTATCAAGGCGTGCCACGTGCTGTCAGCGAGTATCTTCGTCAGCGCAATCTTCCTGCCGGTTTTCGCATGGGCAGCGATCCCCGCCTTGCCGGGTTGCCATGGCAAAAAACCCCGGCGCTGGAGATCAAGACCGGTACCAGCGATGGCAATGACCTGGTCGGTTTGGCGCATGCCTTTGGGGTTGTGGCCGAATCAGGTACATTACTGCTTGTCTCAGGCAAGGATAATCCAACAAGTTCCAATTTCCTGCCTGAAACCCACATTATTGTGACGCGCAAAAGTGATGTTGTCGGCGATTACGAGGCGTTATGGACAAGCTTGAGGAAGACATTCGGCCCGGGGAAAATGCCAAGGACGGTGAACTGGATAACGGGGCCATCAAGGTCCGCGGATATTCAGCAGACACTTCTTCTGGGCGCTCACGGTCCAAAGGCGCTGCACGTGATCATTGTCGACGAATAGCAAAAAATACCGTTCATTTGCACGAGGCCACCTTGACGAAAGGCATCAGGGTCTACGCCATCGGTGACATTCATGGTTGCGATGACGAGCTGGTGCGGATGATCAAGCTGATAAAGAAGGATCTCAAGGCCACCCCGGTCAAGCGGCATCATATTATCTTTCTTGGCGATTATATCGACCGGGGGCCGAACAACAAGAAGGTGGTCAGCCGGATCATCAAACTGGCGAAATCGAAACCAAAGAATTTCGTCTGTCTTAGGGGCAACCATGAGGACATGTTGCTCGCCTATTTGTCGAACCCGGAAGAAGTGGCGTACAAGTTCTTTACCTATGGTGGCATGCAGACCGTGCATTCCTATGGCATTGCCAGCGGGACAATGGCAAACGCCGTTAAAAATGCGGTCAAAATTCGCGATGCGCTGAAGAAGGCTATTCCCGGTTCACATCTGAAATTTCTTCAGAGGCTAAAAACGCATTTTTCGCTGGATGATTACTTTTTTTGCCACGCAGGCATTGATCCCGAAGTGAGTTTGAAAAAACAAAACCCCCACGACCTGATGTGGATAAGACAAAAATTTCTGACGTCAAAATCCCTTTACAACAAAGTTATTGTGCATGGTCACACGCCCCAGCCGGAGCCGAAGTTGCTGCCTAACCGCATCAATATCGACACGCGCTGTTATGACACCGGTATTTTGACCTGTGTTGTCTTGGAAGGAAGAACAAAGCGGCTGATTCAAGCCAGTCGCTGATGGAACAAACCGACACAATGGGTCATCTGCCCTGTCTTAACATCCAGTTGAGGATCAGCCGCCAGTCGGTCATTCGGATTGGCGTGCCATGGGTGCCGGTTTCAAACAGCGCAAATTTGGCCGGGTAAGACCGGCTTTTCTTCTTGATTCGGGCGAAAAAACCGAATTGCTTTTTCCACGGTAACACATTGTCCCAGCTGCCATGGCCAAAATAGATCGGCAAGCGCCGTTTAATGGCGGCGGAATTGAAAAAATCCTCATCCCAGGTCGAGCCGAACAACAACATGCCACCCATTTTTTCCAGCACCTTCGGAATTCGGGTCAAGCGCCAACAGATAAAGCCGCCCATTGAACCACACGACACATATACCGGTGCACCGGGTGATTTCTCGGCGTGATATTTGATCAGCCTGGCGATCTGGCTGGCACCCCGGTCGCCGAAGTCGGCAAAATCCGGTGACAGATAAACCCCGCCATTGCGCATGACCAGGTTCTGGATGCGATTGAAATTGCCACCAAAAGTCCAGTCATTGACGCCCTGAAAACGGTTGCCGCCCGAGCCGTGGATATAGACCACGATAAATTTGGCGTTGCCTTTCACCTTGCCGACGGCAAAATACTTCATTTGATAGTCACCGACCTGCAGTCGGCGAGAATAGCGGTGACGGCGCGGTTTTTGCGATACATATTGGTGCCGCACCTCGCGTTCCAGCACAATATCGCGTTGGTGAATATCAATATACTTGTCGTATTTGACTTTGACGAAACCGCCATTGTGACCGGTTTCCAAAATGCCTGGATATTTAAACAGCTGGTCCTTGAAGGGCGCCAGTTGCAACGGTTCGGCTAAACCGTACACTGCCAACAACAGCCACCAAATTGCCGTTACAACCAATGGGGCAAGATAGTTGGCGGCCCTCACCGGCTCAACTCTTTCGTCGCCTCGTCAATACCAGCGAGCGTCAGCCCATACATGCGATTTGAAAACAACTGGCGAATTAGGTCGGTCGACTGGGTATAGTTCCAGCCTCTTTGTGGAACCGGGTTAAGCCACACAGCAGATGGCCACTGGTTGACCACGCGGCGCAGCCAGGTTTCGCCGCTTTCTTCGTTCCAGTGCTCGATTGCGCCGCCGGGATAGACAATCTCGTAAGGAGACATCGAGGCATCGCCGACGAATATCACCTTGTAGTCGGGACCAAAAGTATGGAGCACATCCATGGTTGGCATCTGTTCGCCATGACGGCGGCGATTGTCCTTCCACACCCCTTCATAGAGACAATTATGGAAATAATAATATTCCAGAAGTTTGAATTCGGCTCTAGCGGCGGAAAACAGCTCCTCAACGACGCGGATATAGCCGTCCATCGAACCGCCGACATCGAGAAACAGCAAAAGTTTTACCGCATTACGCCGTTCAGGACGGGTAATGACATCGAGATAACCGTGTTCGGCGGTCGCCCGAATGGTGCCGTTTAGGTCAAACTCCTCATCGGCGCCATCCCTTGCCCAGCGGCGCAACCGCTTGAGTGCGACCTTTATGTTGCGGGTGCCGAGCTCGACGCTGTCATCGAGATTTTTGAAAGTGCGCTTGTCCCACACCTTGACGGCGCGTTGGTGGCGCGATTCATTCTGCCCGATGCGAATGCCTTCAGGATTATAGCCATAGGCGCCAAACGGCGAGGTGCCGGCGGTGCCGATCCACTTGCTGCCACCCTGGTGGCGCTTTTCCTGCTCGGCAAGGCGCTTTTTCAATGTCTCCATCAGTTTTTCAAAACCGCCAAGCGCTTCAATTTTCTCTTTTTCTTCATCAGAAAGGTGCTTTTGCGCCATTCGGCGCAACCATTCCTGTGGCAATTCCAGGGCTTCGACCGCCTCTTCGCCGGCAGTCTTTTCAAGCCCTTTGAACACCCGACCGAAAACCCGGTCGAAGCGGTCGAGATTACGCTCATCCTTGACCAGTGCGCTGCGGGCGAGATAATAAAACCCTTCGACATCATAGAGCACCAGTTGCCGCTCCATCGCCTCAAGCAGCGTCAGATATTCCCGCAGGGTTACGGGAATTTTTGCTTCTTTCAGACCGTAGAAAAGCTGTGTAAACATCGCCGTCGAGTTTAACCCCGTTAAAGCCATCAATCAAACAGGCTTTGTGTTTGCACGCAACCAATTATCGAGTTTGTCACGGCAATCGCTTGAAAGCGATTTGCTCGTTTTTCTTGTGACTTGCTCCGCTGCGGACGGTTCTTTGCAATTCTACGCCCAGTCAAAAGGCGTTCCCTGATAGACCTGATTAATCCAGTTGCCGAACAGCAAATGAGCATGGGAGCGCCAGCGGTTCTGTGGTTTTTGCTCCGGGTCATCATCGGGAAAATAGTCGTGTGGCAATTCTGTCGGTTTTCCCGCCCTCCGGTCGCGCCAATATTCTTCACCTAAGGTATCTGAATCATATTCGACGTGATTGAAAATATAGAGGCGGTTGGCGTTATCCTCCTGCAGCATGCAAATGCCGGTCTTGTCACAATTTATCAGTATTTCGAGCCCTTCCACCGGGTCAATATCGGCGGCCCGCATTTCGGTCCAGCGCGATACCGGCATCGAAAAATCATCCGAAAATCCGTTCAGATAGGGTGAATCCGGTTTGAGATTCTGGTGGCGAAATACCCCAAAGGCCTTTTTCTCGAGATCATATTTGGGCAGCCTGTGAAAGTGATAGGCCGCTGCCATGGCGCCCCAGCAGACAAACAGGCTCGAGTGTACATTGGTTGCCGTCCAGTCCATTATTTTCTGCAATTTTGGCCAGTAGGCAACCTCTTCGAAGGACAACAGTTCTATCGGTGCGCCGGTGATAATGAAACCGTCGAATTTCCGATCGCGTACGTCTTCCCAGGTATTGTAAAAATCGATCAAATGATCTTCCGTGGTGTTTTTTGACCGGTGTTCGCCAATGCGTACCAGCGTCAACACTACCTGCAGGGGCGAAGCGCCGACCAGGCGAGCAATCTGGGTTTCGGTGCGAATCTTGTTGGGCATTAAATTCAGCAGGCCGATATGCAGCGGACGGATATCCTGACGAGTGGCGGTTTTCTCGCCCATCACCATCACCCCTTCACTTTCCAGTGTTGCACGGGCGGGCAGTCGGTCGGGAATCTTGATCGGCATTTTTTGCACTCCAACAAAAAACCGGCGGGCGAAATCGCTGCCGGTTTCTGTCGTCACGCGGCCCCTTTTAGCGATTTCTTTTACGTGGCTGCAAGCCGGCCGGCCAAATCACCACGGTTGCAAGACTAATCATTGGCAGTGGTGGGGTCAAATGGAAAATGATCCTTACCGCGCCAATCGCCTGAACATGATTTGCGCTGCAGCAGGCGGTAAAGGCGAAGCTCCAGGCGCTTCAATCACCGCCCGCCCGTGGGCGGTGGCTGCCAAAACGATTGCTGCTATGGCAATACATGCGCCCCTAATACGGCATAGTCGAAGCCATCGGCGCGGCCACCTAGATGTTTGGCCAAAAAGCGCTCCATTTTTCGTGTCGTGATAATTCTCTGTTTCCAGCCCCAATTGCGAGACTGATGGCCCGCTCCGTCGATTAAGAAATATTCAAAAGGTGCTTTGTGCAATTTCAACTCCTTGACCATCTTGTCTGCCTGATCGCGTATCACTCTGACATCGTTGGAGCCCTGAATTATTAGCAACGGACTTTTCAGTCGTTTTGCATGGGTGAGGGGCGAACGGTCAACAATCTCCTTTCTTTCCTCCGGATTTTCGGGATTGCCGATGTATTTTCGATACCAGTCAGGCCATCCACGCCAGTATACGGGAACTTCTTTGAACATGCTCACCAGGTTGCTGATACCGTTAATGTCGATACCGGCTGCATATAGTTCCGGATTTCGGGTCATTGCGGTCAGAACCTTAAGACCACCAAAGCTGCCACCAAACACGGCAATTTTTTCTGGGTCGGCTATGCCCTCATCAATTGCCCATTGGCGGGCATCGGTAATGTCGTGATCCATTTTCCGCGAAACTTCACCAATTGCAGCCTCCCGAAACCTGCGGCCATAGCCCGATGAACTGCGATAATTGACATCGAGCACCGCATAGCCGCGATTATTCAGCCAGACCCGCAGGCTGTTCCAACCCCAGTAGGTACGGGCCGTCGGTCCGCCATGAATGACAATTACCATCGGCACAGCACCATCCACGCCCTTGGGAATGGAGACAAATGCCGGGATCGACAATCCATCCCTGGCCATGATGAAAACCGGTTTTACGGAAGATATTTGATCTCGGTAACGGGCAATCCCGGGTTTGGAGATCGAAGTGATTTTTCCAGACAAACGGTCTATCAGCTTGGTCTCATATCCGGCTTCCGCCTCATGCACCGTGACCAGTAGTTTGGAACTATCGCGGGTTCGTGAAACAACATGCACCGCAGCGTTTTTTGGTACTTTCAATCTGTTGATCATGGTTTGGTAACCATCATCAAAGAACCGGCGTTCCTGATAGCCGGGGCTCAGCATCGCCATCATCGGGGTTTGCGTTTTTGAATTGATTATTATGCGTCCATAATCCACCGACGAATGCTGGTCGATGATTTCTTCCTCGCCATTGTTTAGATCGAATCGCACCAGGGCCGACTTGTCACGGCCAAGATTTGATATCGCATGAACCATGCCACCTGGATCGGGATCGCTTATCGGCGAAAAAATATCTTCAAATGTCCCCCGCACCACTTCGCGCCAGCCAGTAGACTGACGCATTTCAAAGCGCCAGTCAGCACCCGATACATACCGGGTACGCGCAAAAATATCGCCATTGCGTGTCACATGCCAGTCAACGCCTTCCTCTACGCTCAAACCCATGGATTCCGTTTCGCCGCTTAAAATATCCAAGCGATACAGATCAAAGCGCGAGCGGTCACGCCCGTTATGGGCAATCAGCACGGTTGAACCGGCTTCTTCGGGAACCTTGTAAAAGAAAGATTTGACGTCCTTGCCAAAGTCATAGCTTCTGGGCTTGGCGTTTGGCACCGTTGTGTCGATTGAAACCAAGACATCATTTTCCCAGCCATCGCGATCGGCCTGATAAAGCAGATGTCGGCTGTCGCTGGCCCACACGTACCAGCGAACGACGTCTTTGGTATGAAAAATGTCTGCCTTAGAACCATCAAGCGGCTTTACCCAAAGCGCGGGTTTAAACCACTTGGATTCCAACCATGACAGTTTGCTGCCATCCGGCGAAAGACTGTATCTCCAACGTGCGTCACTGTCGGCGTATAATGCGCGAAGGGGGATGACTGGTGGCAGATCGGCCTCGGCAAGCCCGGCATGAGAAGCAGATATCGGCTTGAATATCCAGCCGCCAACAGCCACGACGGCGATAAGAAAAACAAGGAAAACTGTCAGCATCTTTTTCGCCACCGGGGTTCTCCTGTATTGTAAAATCTCGCGAGCGACCTTATCGCAGTAGTTCTGTATCAATAACAGCATCCCCGCAATGCCAAGGCCGACCAAGAATCACTGGCCAAGTCAGTTGCCGGTGTAGGATCAGTTTTTAGAAAAAACTCCCGTCACAATCGATAGAACCAAAACCCCGCCCGGTTTCATCATCGTGACGAATTGGTAGCGCTTTTATTGCTTCAACGACAATCATTCGGCGTTTTTTTGGAAGAAATGAAAAATCACTTCAAAGGTTTTTTGTGCCACAGACCACATTTGTCGAAATAGCCAAAATAACCACGTGCCTTGGAATAGCTAATCCTTTTGAAGCCATATTTCCTCAAGGGCTTGTCAAAATCGCTGAACGAAGTTCCCCAGGCCCACCGCCAGTAGGTTTTGGAAGTGTTGGGTTTATAAGTCACCTTTATCAACGGTGATGATCGCCTGCTTGGATTTTCCTTACATATGAAGCTTGTCGGCAGTAGTTTTCTCTTCCTCAGGCTGTTCATATAATGCTTGATCTTGGCAGTTCTCATCCAAGTTGAGCTGGCCGCTTGGGAATGGTTGCTCATGATGGTCAGCATGGAAAACGCCAGCACCATTGCGAGGGTTTTCGTATGTTTCAATATGTCCATTATCTCCTGTTACATAAAAATTAATCATCGTTAAACAATAATTAAATGGAAGATCACGTTATGTCAAGTGATTGCAGAACGATTCCAAATTCCGCAATGTGTCTTGTTTTCCCTCTCTTGACTTTTTCCTCATCGATACGTTTATTATCGTACCACAGCAATTTACTGCGAGATCCGATGAGACAGGCACGAATTCAAAAATACTCGATAGTGCTGATGGCCCTGATTGCTTGCTACACAATCTACTACCCTTACTCGTCGTTGAGCTGGTTAGTGGATTTCTCTTTCCTTCAACCGGAACGCATGGAAAAGAACAACTGGACCGGCGGACTGGTAGATACGCAGATCCGGGTTACTTATTTTCTCATGTGGCTGGTGCCAGTGCTGGCCGGCATTTATGCGTGTCTTGCCGGAATGTTTGTCGCCGATCTTTGCCGAAAGGGGCTCTATTTCAGTGAAAAAGTTGCAAAAGGCATAATTCATCTTGGAATATCGATAATGGTTTCGCTATTGAGCGATACACTGGCGACATCGTTCACACCCAAAGTGTTGTCGTGGTTAAATCCGGTTGAGAAAGCGGGTTTGCGATTTAGATTTGACTATGCCGATACGGGGCTGATTCTGTGCGGCTTTGCATTCTGCATCATGGGTTTGGTAATGCGGGAGGCCGTTCTTATAGCCAAAGAAAATGATGGTTTTGTGTAATGCGCATTGTTGTCCGCCTGGACGTTCAGCTTGCTAAAAATAAGATGAGGTCAAAAGACCTGGCGAGAAGGATTGGCATTACACCACAAAATCTCAGCCTGTTGAAATCTGGAAAAGTCAAGGGGGTGCGGTTCAAGACACTTGCTGCAATTTGCGCAGCACTTGATTGCCAGCCCGGCGATATTCTGGAGGTGCAGGAAGATTGAGTTTTCCCGCATTATCATGCCCTTTGTCCGACGCTGAAGCGGTTGGGCGGATCAAAATGGTGGACAGCCCTTGCCTGGTCTATCCGTTATTTTTCGCATCAGTCCGACAAACCAAGCGCGGCGAAAGGCGTTAATTCAACCGATTTCTGGCGTTGCTCACCTTCTTGCCATAAACGCCAGACGTTCAAACAAATGCACATCCTGCTCGTTTTTCAACAATGCGCCATGCAGCTTGGGCAGCGCGTTGACCGACTTTTCACGCAAGGTTTCAGGATCAATATCATCAGCAAGCAGCAGCTTGATCCAGTCCAGCGCCTCGGAAGTTGACGGCTTCTTTTTCAGACCCGGTGTCTGGCGAATTTCATAAAACTGCGTCAGCGCCTCACGCACCAGTCTTTTCTTGATGCCGGGATAGTGCACATCGACAATCTGCTCCAGCACATCGGCCTCGGGAAAGGCAATATAATGGAAGAAACAGCGGCGCAAAAAAGCGTCCGGCAGTTCCTTTTCATTGTTTGAAGTGATGATAACGATCGGCCGGTTGACGGCGTGAATGGTCTCGTCGGTCTCGTAGACATAGAACTCCATCTTATCGAGTTCCTGTAGCAGATCGTTGGGAAACTCGATATCGGCCTTGTCGATCTCGTCGATCAGTAGCACGACCTTTTCGCCGGCCTCAAACGCCTCCCACAATTTGCCCTTCTTGATGTAGTTTTTTATCTCATGCACCCGCTCTTCACCCAATTGAGAATCACGCAACCGGGATACGGCATCATATTCATAAAGGCCCTGTTGGGCCTTGGTGGTGGATTTTATGTGCCACTCATAAAGCTTTAGCCCCAGCGCGGTAGCCACCTGTTTGGCCAGTTCGGTCTTGCCGGTGCCGGGCTCACCTTTGACCAGCAATGGCCGTTCAAGCGCGATTGCCGCATTGACGGCGATTTTTAGATCATCGGCTGCGACATAGGAATCGGTGCCGGTAAAATTTTTGGGAGCATCACTCATCAATCGAAAATACCTTGTTTACGGTGCGGACAGTCGGCAAGAATAGGCGCTTGGCGGCGGCTGTGCAATATGTCACACGGCGAAAATACTTGCCCTATTTGGTCTTTGCGGTCGAGCAAATGTCACCACTAATTGAAAAAACTTATCCTTGTCCAACCAAGCCATGATACCAATATCGCCGGTATGAACGGCAACGTTCGAAAAGTGGAGCGAAAAATGAAAGACCAATCCGTGCGATTGCTCTGAGGCCGCGGGTCTTTAGGCGAAGGCCACAATTTCCGCAAAGTGCCCAGGAGCACGAAAGGAGGTTGTCATGACCCTTGCACACCTTGAAACTCTGTTCCCGAAAATTGGAAAAGCGATGATATCTGGCGCGCTTGGCGCGGCATTGATGATTGGCTCCGTTACCTCGAACGCCAGTGCCGCAAGCCAACGTTGCGGCAACCGCGAGGTCATTGTCAAAACCCTGGATACCCGGTTTAAAGAAAACCGCCAGGCAATGGGCCTTGCATCAAGCATCAATCTGCTTGAAGTGTTCGTCTCTAAACATGGCACCTGGACGATCATTTCGACCCGCGCCAACGGCATTGCCTGCATTGTAGCTGCCGGAAAATCCTGGATGTCGTTGCCGGCAAACCCAAAAGGAGACGCGGTCTCCTATAGCTGGACACCACCAAGATAATTTGATCATTGCTCTCTTTGCTCACGGCGATTTCGGGCGGCGCCCGAGCCTCCGCATGGGCGGCGCATAAGCGCCGGTCGCTGTGCGCTCCTGATAATCGTTACTCTCTTTGCTCACGGCGATTTCGGGCGGCGCCCGAGCCTCCGCATGGGCGGCGCATAAGCGCCGGTCGCTGTGCGCTCCTGATGGCTTCACTAACTCCCAAATTGGTTGCGGGCATTATAGGCGGCAATTGCCGCCATATTGACAAGATCAGAATCCCGTGCGCCCAAAGAAACGATCTGCACCGGCTTTTCAAAGCCCACAAGCAGCGGACCGATGACCGTCGAGCCGCCAAGTTCCTGTAGCATTTTGGTCGAAATCGATGCTGAATGAAATGCTGGCATGACCAGCACATTGGCCGATGCCGATAAGCGGCAGAACGGATAGGAGCGACGCAGTTCCTTGTTCAAGGCCACATCGGCGGCCATGTCACCATCATATTCAAAATCGACTTTCCTTTGATCAAGAATACGTACCGCTTCCTTTACTTTTTCCGAGCGTTCACCAGAGGGATGGCCGAAGGTCGAATAGGCCAGCAACGCCACCCGCGGCTCATAGCCGAAAAGCCGGGCGGTTTTGGCAGCCTGCTCAGCAATATCGGCAAGTTCCTCCGAATTCGGCATATCGGTGACGGCGGTATCTGCCACAAGCACCGTGCGTCCCCGGCAAAGCGCCAGCGAAACGCCGATAATCCGCTCTCCCGGATTAGGATCAATCACCCGCAATACATCGCTCAACACAATCGAATAGTTGCGGGTTACGCCCGAGACCATGCCATCGGCATCGCCAAGTGCCACCATCGCGGCGGCAAAATGGTTGCGGTCGTTTTTGATAATACGAACACAATCGCGATGCAGAAAACCCTGCCGCTGCAGACGCTGGTAAAGATGACCGACATAGGCATCAACCCGGTTGGTCAGTTGAGCATTGGTGATCTCGATACCGTCACGGTCAACATCAATACCGGCATTGTCAGCGGTTTGGCGCAATTGCTTTTCACGCCCGACAAGAACCGCCGTTCCCAGTTTCTGATTGGCAAACGACACGGCGGCACGGATAACCTGTTCTTCCTCGCCTTCAGCAAATACGATGCGCTTGGGCGAGCGGCGCACCTGCTCATAGATGCGCTGCAGGGTCGAGGCGATCGGATCACGCCTGGCTGAAAGCTGCTGGGTATAGGCGGTAAAATTGACAATCGGGCGCCGCGCCACGCCGGTATCGATTGCAGCCTTTGCCACCGCCGGTGGAATAGAGCTGATAAGGCGGGTGTCAAAGGGCACCGGTATAATGTAGTTGGCACCAAACTTTGGACGGTTTCCCTGATAGGCGGCGGCAACTTCGTCCGGCACATCTTCGCGTGCCAGTTCGGCCAACGCCTCGACTGCGGCAATTTTCATTTCTTCATTAATGGTGGTTGCCTGCACGTCGAGAGCACCGCGGAAAATATAGGGAAATCCGAGCACATTATTGACCTGATTAGGGTAATCAGAACGCCCGGTGGCGATGATCGCATCATCGCGTATCGCCTCAACCTGTTGCGGGCTGATTTCTGGGTCCGGATTGGCCATGGCGAAAATTATCGGTTTGTCGGCCATTGAGCGCACCATGTCGTCGGTGAGTGCCCCCTTGACCGAAAGTCCCAGGAAAACATCGGCACCAACCATCGCCTCTTCCAGTGAACGGGCATCGGTTTCGATCGTGTGCGCCGATTTCCACTGGTTCATGCCCTCTTCGCGACCCTTGTAGATCGGCCCTTTGGTGTCACAAAGAATAATGTTTTGTGGATTAAACCCCATCGCCTTGATCAATTCGACACAGGCAATCCCGGCGGAACCAGCGCCATTGCAAACCAGTTTGGTGGTCTTTTTATCCCGGTCGGTCAGATAAAGCGCATTAATCAAGCCGGCGGCGGTGATGATCGCAGTACCGTGCTGATCGTCATGGAAAACCGGAATATCCATGATCTCCCGCAAGGTCTGTTCAATGATAAAACACTCCGGCGCCTTGATATCCTCCAGATTAATGCCGCCAAACGATGGCCCCAAATAGCGCACGCAATTGATGAACTCATCGGCGTCCTCGGTATCGACCTCAAGGTCGATGGCATCAATGTCGGCAAACCGCTTGAACAGAACGGCTTTGCCTTCCATCACCGGCTTGGAAGCAAGGGCACCAAGATTGCCAAGCCCAAGAATAGCTGTGCCATTGGAAATCACGCCGACCATGTTGCCACGGGTGGTATAGTCAAAGGCCCTTGAGGGGTCCTCGTGAATGGCGGTAACCGGAACGGCAACACCGGGCGAATAGGCCAGCGACAGATCGCGCTGGGTGGTCATTGGCTTGGTGGCGGAAATCTCAAGCTTGCCGGGTCGGCCTTTGGCATGAAAGTCCAACGCCTCCTCGTCGGTGATCGTCGGTCGGTTTTTTTTGTTGTTTTCGGGGGAAACCATCTATTTCTTTCAGATCGGGTGGCGGTAGGAAACTAGCTTTTACCGAGAGCAACATCATTATCCAAGCAGACCATCGGCCACAAGGCGGGATGTGTGAATAATGTTGCATTGAGGTGAAAGGTCGCCGCCAATCTGCTATGAAGGCCGCTAGTGGAACGAATTTGACATTTGATACCCACTTGCAGCCTCGTTCATTTTCAAATGTCAAATTCAACAATTCCACTAGATTCAATATTTTGCTGGTGGTTCTTTTTTGATTCCAACATTTGCAAATAAGAGTGCTGCAAAGGGATGCAAATGCTGGAATCGAACCACTAGCAGATAATTCGGGAACAATTGCAGCGTGGATCAGCCAACCAACATCAAAGCAAGCCAAACCTTGGGCAGCGATGCAAAAGCCGCGGGTGCTGGCGCGCCTGCAACGCCGATGATGGCCCAGTTTATTGAAATCAAAGCGGCAAATCCGGGTTCACTCCTGTTCTACCGAATGGGCGATTTCTACGAATTGTTCTTCGACGATGCCGAGCAGGCATCAAGAGCACTGGGCATAACACTGACCAAGCGCGGCAAGCACCAGGGCCGCGATATTCCGATGTGCGGCGTGCCGGTAATCGCTGCCGACGATTATCTGCAGAAACTGATTGCGCTTGGCTTTAGGGTCTCGGTCTGCGAACAAACGGAAGAACCTGCTGCGGCGAAAAAGCGCGGCTACAAATCGGTCGTGCGCCGCGAGGTTAAACGGCTGGTAACACCCGGCACCATCACCGAAGAAAAACTGCTTGATCCCAATAGCTCCAATTATTTGTGCGCCCTTTCCCGCATTCGTGGGTCGAAAAAGGGCGCTGTCATGGCGCTGGCCTGGATCGATATCTCCACCGGCACTTTTAACGTCTCGCCCAGCGATGCAGGGCGACTTGGTGCAGACCTTGCGCGGATAGAACCACGCGAGCTGATCCTGGCCGAAAGCGTGTTCCATGACAGTGCATTGCGGCCGCTGTTTGAGCAGCAAAAGTTTGCCGTGACACCACAGCCCTCGGTGTTGTTTGAAAGTGTTACTGCTGCCGGCCGGCTGGCAGATTTTTATGGTGTAAAAACCCTCGACGGGTTTGGCGAATTTTCGAAGGTGGAGATCGCAGCCGCTTCGGCCATTGTTGCCTATGTCGAGAAAACCCAGATCGGCGAACGGCCCAGTCTTGCCCGGCCGGTTAGCGAAAGCACCTCTGGCGCCCTGTTTATCGACGCTGCCACGAGGGCCAATCTTGAGCTGGTTCGAACCTTGTCGGGTGAGAAAAAGGGATCGCTGCTCGAGACCATCGACCGGACAGTTACCGGTGGTGGAGCGCGCATGCTGTTTGACCGGCTGATGAGCCCGCTAACCGATCCCGCCAGCATTGCCGCGCGGCAAGACGAAGTGGCTTTTTTCATGACCAATAGCAAGCTTGCCCGTCAATTACGCACAGCTTTGAGGGCGACGCCGGATATGCCAAGGGCTCTGTCGCGTATTGCCCTCAACCGCGGTGGACCACGCGATTTGGGCGCCCTGATGAGCGGTATTGAAGGGGCCCTGGAGATCGCCGGCCTGCTGGCAGAATTCACGCCGTTGACCGCCAACATATCCGTTGCGCTGGACCGGCTGCAATCGCTTCCCACCGCGCTGCGCGATCTGCTTGGAAAGGCACTTGCAGACGACATGCCGGTGTTGCGCCGCGATGGCGGCTTTATCCGCTCCGGTTTTGATGCAGAGCTTGATGAACTTCGAACTTTGCGTGATGAAAGCCGCAAGGTAATCGCCGGGTTGCAGGCCGATTACGCCCGCGAGACGGATGTCAAGTCGCTGAAAATCAAGCACAACAACGTGCTCGGTTATTTCATCGAAGTGACCGCTTTGAACGCCGATGGGCTAATGAGCGAGGAAGGAAAAGCACGATTTATCCATCGTCAGACACTGGCCAACTGCATGCGGTTTACCACAACCCGGTTGGCCGAACTGGGAAGCGCCATCGCCAATGCGGCCGGCAGCGCGCTGGAGATTGAACATAAGATCTTTGATCGATTGGCAAGAAAGGTGGTCAAGGCCGGTGATGAAATAAAATTTGCCGCCCTGGCGCTTTCGCAACTGGATGTCGCGGCAGCCCTTGCCCACCTGGTGGAAGAGCAGGGATATGTCCGGCCCAAGGTTGATGACAGTCACGCATTTGAAATCACCGCCGGTCGCCATGCGGTCGTCGAGCAGGCCCTGCGTGAGGCGGCATCAGACCCGTTTGTCGCCAATGATTGTCATATCGGACCGAAAAATTCTGCCAAAGACGGTAAGATCTGGCTTCTGACCGGTCCAAACATGGGGGGTAAATCGACCTTTCTGCGGCAAAACGCACTTATTGTTATCCTAGCCCAAATGGGTTCATTCGTTCCTGCCGGGGCTGCCCGTATCGGCATTGTCGACCGGCTGTTTTCACGTGTGGGTGCTGCCGATGATCTCGCCCGTGGCCGCTCGACCTTCATGGTTGAAATGGTCGAAACGGCGGCCATTCTCAATCAGGCGGGCCAGCGGGCGCTGGTTATTCTCGACGAGATCGGGCGTGGCACTGCGACCTTTGATGGATTGTCGATAGCCTGGGCGACCATTGAACATTTGCATGAGGTCAACAAATGCCGAACGCTCTTTGCCACCCATTACCATGAGTTGACCGCATTGGCGAAACCGCTTGAACGGCTTGCCAATGTCACGCTGAAGGTAAAGGAATGGGACGGTGATGTGGTTTTTCTGCACGAGATCATTGCCGGATCGGCGGACCGCTCCTATGGCATCCAGGTGGCACGGTTGGCGGGACTGCCCAATGAGGTGGTATCGCGTGCCCGCGATGTGCTTGAACAGCTGGAGGAGGTTGACCGGAAAACGCCTGGTGCGGCACTGGTTGATGATTTGCCGCTATTTTCAGTGCGAACTGTTGCCGCAAAACCCTCCCTGCCCGATCAGCCGCTCAACCAGCATCTTGCCACCGTCAATCCCGATGAATTGACCCCGCGAGAGGCTCTGGAAGTGCTCTATGCGCTGAAATCGATGGCCAGGGAACCGGGCTCCTGATTGCTAATTGTTAAATACCCGCCGCGGCCGGAACATGCCCTTTTCCACCGAGCCTATAGCAATGACATCACCCAGATGCGTGGCGCAGATTTCGTCTGCATAGACCGGCGCATCCCTACCGATGGCCAGTACGGGGTTGCCAAGGCGTATGCGGTTGGCCGGATCCTGAGCGAACTCAATTGACGGCAGTTGGCAAAGTGCCGCACCGGTACTGACCAGATAGTCATCAAGCGCGTCTAAATCACCTTGCAGTTCAACCAGCGTCTCAAGGTCGACCAGATCTGCCTCATCAAATGGTGCAACACAAACCCGGCGCAATGCGCTGACATGGCCATAACAACCAAGATCCCGCCCCAAATCGCGGGCAAGCGAGCGCACATAAGTGCCCTTGCCGCAGTCAACTTCAAAAATTGCCGTATCCTGGTCTGGTCGTTCAATCAGCTTAAAACGCTCAATGAAGACGATGCGAGGCTGCAGCTCCACTTTCTCTCCGGCGCGCGCCAGATCATAGGCCCGCACACCATCGATTTTAAGGGCTGAAAAATCCGGCGGCATCTGTTCGATTTCACCTAGATATCGGGGCAATAACACCTCAATAGCATCACCCGCAGGGCGCTCATTGCTGGTGGCGACGGTGTCGCCCTCACCATCATCAGTGGTCGTTTGGGTACCCCATTTGACGGTAAAGCGATAGGTTTTCATACCGTCCATTACATAGGGAACGGTTTTTGTCGCCTCGCCCAGCGCGACCGGCAACATGCCGGTGGCAAGCGGATCCAAGGTGCCGGCGTGACCGGCCTTTTGTGCCTGAAAAAGCCATCTGACCTTGCCGACCGCCTGGGTCGAACCCATGTCGAAGGGCTTGTCCAGAATTACCCAGCCGGAAATTCTCCGACCCTTCTTCCGTCTGGCCATTTATTTTGTCCGTCAGTGTTCCTGCTCGCCGCCCGGGGTGTTCAAATCACGGGCAACCACGTCCGATTTCAGCAATTCATCGATGCGGGCATAATTGTCAAAACTGGTATCTGCACGAAAGCGGAAAGTCGGCTGGGTCTTCATTTGCCGCAACAGCGGCGCGGTGCGTGCGCGTACCTGCTTGACATTGGCAGCCAGTGCCTTGATCACCGGCTCCGCATTGTCCTGGCCCAAGGGTGAGACAAAAACCGTGGCGATTTTCAAATCCGGCGACATGGCGACTTCCGAGATTGAAAGCACCGTTCGTTCAAGCACTGGATCACGAATCTCGCCGCGCTGGAAAACGGTGGTCAGCGCCCGGCGAACAAGTTCGCCGACGCGAAGCTGGCGCTGAGAGGGTGGTTTATTGGTCAAAATCTACTCGTCTTTTGTGTCGTTGCCAAGCAGCCGGGATACGGTTTCCAGCGCAATTCTCTCGGCAGAGGATTCGACCGAGTGGGAAATTGCAGAGTTCATTGTTGACAAAATAGCTTTCAGCTGCCCGTTGTGCTCATCGACAGATCTTTGAAGCTCGTCAACGCGTTTAGTCAACTCTTTGTTTTGCTCTTCCAGCCGCGCATATGATCGTTCAAGCCGAATAATGTTCTTCAGAAATTCTTTTGCACGCTGCTAACCAAACGACTGCTCAAACTCACTTTTTGATGGACTAGGTTCAGATTTCTTGACCACTGTATTGCTCCCGAGCGACACGATTTAGCAAATCCCAGTTCCGGTCAATTTCTGCAGTAATAGCTTGGTTTCGTCCTGCGGCATTTACATTCCATACGACGAACTCATCCAGGGAACTTTCCACCGTGTCACCCAATTTCTCAAGAACCGGAATGCACTGGTCCAAAGCTTGAGCTACATGACGTTCGCTGACTTCCGGCTCCCCGGCTATTGTAGCGAATTTCGAATTCAGGCTTGAAAGAGTAAAACAAGCTGCCACAAACTCAAGTATCGCGGCAAATTCCCCTCGCTCGCCTGAACCAAGCCACCGAAAGTTTTTTATCTCGTCAATATTCCTACTGCGAAGGGCCATAGATGGACGCATTATACGAAATCCTTTTTCTCATACAATATAGGTCAAACTAACCTAATATTCTACAAGCTCCGTGCGATATGCTCGACGTTGAAGCACTCGATCACGTCACCCTTGCGCATATCCTGGTAGTTTTTGAAAGCCATGCCGCATTCAAGCCCGGACTGCACTTCGCTGGCTTCATCCTTGAACCGTTTGAGCGTCGACAATTCACCTTCGTGCATCACCACATCATCGCGAATGAGCCGCACGCCGGCACCTCGCTCGACCTTGCCTTCGGTGATAAGACACCCGGCCACCTTGCCGACCTTCGAGACATTGAAGATATCGAGAATTTCGGCGTTGCCAAGGAAGGTCTCACGACGTTCAGGTGAAAGCATGCCGGAAAGCGTGTCCTTAACATCATCAACCAAATCATAAATGATGCTGTAATAACGTATTTCGATGCCTTCGCGGCGCGCCATTTCGCGGGCCTGCGGGTTGGCGCGCACATTAAAGCCGATGATCGGTGTGCCTGAAGCCATGGCAAGTGTCACGTCGGCCTCGGTAATACCACCGACACCGGAATGCACTACGCGCGCCTCAACCTCGTCATTGCCGAGTTTTGCCAACGATGCGATGATTGCCTCAACCGAACCATGGGTATCGCCCTTGATCACCAACGGGGCGGAATCGGCACCCTTTTGCTGAAGATTGGTCATCATTTGTTCAAGCGATCCGCGTGAACCGGCAGCGTGGGCAATTTCCATTTCCCTAGCCGACCGCTGACGGTATTCAGAGATTTCTCGCGCCCGCGCCTCGCTATCAACTACAACCATTCGGTCTCCGGCGGCCGGTGCGCCGGAAAGACCCAACACTTCAACCGGCTGGGAAGGCGGCGCCTCGGCCATGTTGTTGCCGTGATCGTCGACCAGCGCGCGGACGTGGCCCCACTCGCTTCCCGCGACGATAATCTCCCCGATATGAAGTGTACCGCGCTGAACCAGAACGGTAGCGACTGCACCACGTCCCCGTTCCAGTTGGGCTTCAACCACAATGCCTTCTGCTGCCCTATTTGGATTGGCCGATAGTTCGAGCACTTCGGCCTGCAGCAAAATGGCCTCAAGCAGACCATCGAGATTGGTTCCCTCGGTCGCAGATACTTCCATATCCATAATCTCGCCGCCCATCGATTCAACAAAAACTTCATGTTGAAGAAGCTCGTTGCGCACCCTTGTGGGGTCGGCACCGGCAAGGTCGATCTTGTTGATCGCCACAATGATTGGCACTTCGGCTGCCTTGGCGTGATTGATCGATTCAATCGTCTGCGGCATAACCCCGTCATCGGCAGCCACCACCAGGATGGCGATATCGGTCGACTGGGCGCCACGGGCCCGCATGGTGGTAAAGGCCTCGTGACCCGGGGTGTCGATAAAGGTGATTTTCTGACCATCCTTATCGATCTGGTAGGCACCGATATGCTGAGTGATACCACCGGACTCACCGGCTGCAACCCTGGAATTGCGCAGGGCATCAAGCAGCGACGTTTTGCCGTGATCGACGTGACCCATAATGGTTACCACGGGCGGGCGGACCTCCAGATCTTCAGGATTGTCAGGGGCATCGTGAAGCCCTTCCTCGACATCGCTTTCCGAAACGCGAACAACCGTGTGGCCCATTTCCTCGGCTATCAACTGCGCCATATCGGCATCGATAATATCGCCGGGTTTCATCATCTGACCCTGCTGCATCAGATATTTGATCACCTCGACCGACCGCTCGGACATGCGGTTTGCCAGTTCCTGAATGGTTATAGTGTCGGGGATGGTAACCTCGCGCATGATCTTTTCGCGCGGACCGGTATTTAAAGCGCGCTTTTCTTTTTCGCGCCGGCGGCGCATGGCTGCAAGCGATCGTCCCCGCTGGGGGTTTTCATCAAGCGCATTGGACAATGTGAGCTTGGTGCGTCGTCTGCTTTCGCCCGGTTTAGGCTTGGAAGTACGATGGGAATCGTCACTCTTGGGCCTGTGGACCTCTTTAAGAGGCGCAGGTGTCGCTGCCGCCTTTTTTGAAACTGCCGGTTTTCCACTTTCCTGCAATGCCGCAGCAGATGCATCAGCGGCAGCGAGCTTGGCCGCCTCCTCATCTTCGCTTGCCGTCGTTTCGTCGGGCTCGGCTTCAGCGTGTTGGAGCGCCTCTTGTTGCTTTTCAGCTTCTTCGGCAAGAAGTCTGGTCTCTTCGTCGGCCTGACGCTGCTTTTCCTTTTCAGCGTTGAGCACTTTTTCTTTTGCTTCGCGAACCTGCGCGCCCTCGAGCGCACGGCTACGGGCGTCCTGCTCGCTGGCCGACAGTTTCCTTGCCGGTCGATCCAACGTTCCTGTAGTCGCTTCAACTGACACGGTTTTCTCGGGCTCGGCCTTGGCCGGAACCAGTGATTCGCTTGTTGGCGCAAAAACACGCTTCGCATCGCCAGGCCGCACGATACGTCTTTTCTTGGTTTCTACAACAACCGCATTGCTGCGCCCGTGGGAGAATTTCTGCCGCACGGTCCCCTGGGTAGGGCCACCTCTTAGCGAGATTGTTCTCTTGGGGCCACCCTGGGTATCGTTGCCTGACTTGGAATCACTCATGCCTTGTTTATGTCCTTTTGAAATCACCGGATTTCAACCAGTTATTTCACCGTGTTTGCGGGACATCGTCCCTATACTGATCAAGCGCTTTAGCAAGCTTGAGAAATGATTTTGCCGCACCGCCTTTTGTCAACGCGACATGCATCACATTTCCGCTGCCTAATACCGAACTCATGCGGACTGAGTCAAACATTCGAAGCACGGGTACTTCTGTGCCGTTTCGCCTCGAAACGCAAGCCGTCCGGTCAAGCTTTCTTATCCCATCTTCCGCTGCATCACCAGCGTGCAGCAGGGCTATTGCCTTTCCTGCACCCATTGCATTGGCTGCTTTGGTGGCGCCCAACACACATTGTCCAGCCTTTTTCACCAGTCCTAAACTAGCCAATGCAGTTTTTTCCATCAACTTTTCTACCTCGGCATCCAGCTCGGGTGAGACCACCACTTTTCTCTTTAATCCGCGGCCAAACAGTTCTTTTTCAACCGCCTTCCTTACCGTGGCGCGATGGGCCCGGGTCCACACGCCCCGCCCCGGCAAATTTCGCTTCAGGTCAGCAACAATCTGTCCGTCCGGCGCTGCCACAAAGCGGATCATTCGATCCTGATTGAGCTTATTCCTGCTGACTATGCAGGTGCGCTGGTTCATGCTGTCCGTCTCCTCAAGCCGTTTCCGCGAGCCGAATTGGTCACTCTCCTTCAATTCCAATGTGTTCTTGTCCAATGTGTTCTTGATCATCACATACCGGGCATATTGCTATGTCGGTGACGCCTCAATCACATTGATGACAACAGGTTCTGTCGGCGTTTCATCAAGATCACCGGCATCTTCTTCCTCAACTTCGGTCGGCGCCAGGTCTTCTTCGGTCACCCATCCGGCCTTGAGCCGGGCCGCCATGATCATCTCGTCAGCCTCGACGCGGGAGACATCGAAGTCGTTCAAATATCCCGGATGGCGGATTATCTCTCCATCCTTGCGCTCTGTCCATCCAATCAGGTCATCGCCGACACAGCCGGCGAAATCGTCAAGCGACAGGATTTTGTCGTCACTCTTGCCCATCGCAATCATCATTGCCGTGGTCAGACCAGGAACACCATATAGGTCGTCAGAAACACCCAGTTTTTGCCGCTCTTCATTAAGTTCAGCCTCACGCCGGTCAAGAAATTCGCGTGCCCGGTCCTGCAACTCGGTCGCTGTCTCATCATCGAAACCTTCGATCATGGCAATCTCGGTGGCCTCGACAAAGGCCACTTCCTCAAGATTGCTAAAGCCTTCAGAGGCCAGTAACTGGGCCACCAGCTCATCGACATTCAGCGCTTCAATGAACTTTTTGCTGGTCTCGACAAATTCGGCCTGACGGCGTTCGCTTTCCTCAAGTTCCGTCATGATGTCAATATCCCAGCCGGTCAGCTGGGAGGCGAGACGGACATTTTGACCACGTCGTCCGATGGCCAGCGAAAGCTGATCGTCCGGCACCATGACTTCAATGCGTTCCGCCTCCTCGTCAAGCACGACCTTGGCGACCTCTGCCGGCTGCAGTGCGTTGACCACGAAAGAGGCGGCATCCGGCGACCAGGGAATAATATCGATCTTCTCACCCTGCAATTCGCCCACCACGGCCTGAACCCGCGAGCCGCGCATACCGACACAGGCACCTACCGGATCGATTGAAGAATCATTCGAGATAACGGCAATCTTGGCCCGTGAACCCGAATCGCGCGCCACCGATCTGATCTCGATAATACCGTCATAGATTTCCGGCACCTCCATCTGGAACAGTTTGGCCATAAATTGCGGATGGGTGCGCGAAAGAAAAATCTGCGGGCCTCGCTGTTCCCGCCTAACATCATAAATATAAGCGCGAATGCGGTCACCATAACGATAGGTCTCGCGCGGGATCAACTCATCCCTGCGGACGATGGCTTCACCACGGCCAAGATCGACGATAACATTACCGTGTTCGACCCGCTTGACCGTACCATTGACGATCTCTCCAACCCGGTCCTTGAATTCCTCAAACTGGCGGTCTCGTTCTGCATCGCGCACTTTTTGTACGATTACCTGCTTGGCCGACTGGGCGGCAATGCGTCCAAAGTCCATCGGCGGCAAGGTTTCGCCAACAAAATCTCCAAGCACCGCAGCAGGATTGCGGGAAACGGCAGTATCAAGATCTATCTCGATATTGTAATCTTCGACCTTCTCCACAACTTCCAACAAACGCTGCAATTTGATATCACCGGTCTTTTCGTTAATGTCGGCCCGTATGTTGGTCTCGGCGCCATAACGTGACTTGGCAGCTTTTTGAATAGCGTCAGCCATCGCGTCCAAAACGATGGATTTATCGATCGACTTCTCCCGCGCTACCGCATCGGCAATCTGCAGAAGTTCCAGCCTGTTCGCACTAACGGCCATTGATTTGCTCCATCGTCATTTTTCCTTTCCGGTTTGTTGCGGAATTTAGGTTCAATTATCCGCCAATGCTTCCATATTATTGGCTTTTCGCAGGGCCTTGTCTCTTTTCAACGCTTCACGGATCAGCTCATCGGTCAGCACCAGACGAGCCTCGGCAATCGACGTCAGTGGAATTTTGTAGTCTTTTTCCTCGCCGGCGGCCGCGTTGTCGCGCCTCAACAAGACATCGTCACCATCAACCCTGATCAGCACCCCTCGAAATCTTTTTCTTCCATTTATCAAATGGTCGGTTTCAACCTTTGCCACATGCCCGCACCAGGTTTCAAAATCTGATCGCCTGACCAACGGACGGTCGATGCCGGGGGAAGAAACCTCGAGAGAATATGCCGTACGAACAGGATCCTCGATATCCAGAACCGGCGACAACGCCCGCGACAATATCTCACAATCTTCAACCGACATTGTTCCGTCGGAGCGTTCCGCCATAATCTGCATCACTGCACCGTTATTGTTGATCATCTTCACCCGCACCATTCGATACCCTACGCTGGCGACAACCGGCGCAATGATCGCCGCGACACGGGCATCAATTCCGGTCTCGACAATCAGCCGGTCGTCTTTGGGCATGGCGGTAGTTTTTTGCATCAAACTCATTGTTTAAAGTGTCACCCGAAGTGATGTGGATCGGTCCAAGCAGCCGGTTTTTAGGCATCGACATCGCAACAGGACAGACCGCTGCACCGTGCCGCGGCTTGGCTGCGATTACCCAACGATCTTGGCCACAAAAAAGAGCGGGTACCGTTAGGTCCCACTCTGACAAATGCCCGAGAATGTTAGCGACGATATAGCCTAATCGGCATTGGAAAACAAGTAAAAACTTGACGGCCAACGGCAATCACTTGAAAGAGAGATTATCCACGCGGCGCTGGGATTGGTTTGGTCATACCATATTGCCGGCAATGCAACGTCAGGGTCGATAATACACTTTTATCGTGTGATCACGCGAACTGAATAAACATCCAGCGAGCGGCCATTGCCAGTGACATCCGTCGTGAGTGACAATGTTGCAGAACGATCTTCGATCTGAGGGGCTTTGTCAGCGATCACCAATTCGAAAATGAACGACTCAACCAATTGGGTTGCCGTAAAACGCTTGCGGCCGCAATTACCCATGGTCTTGAACTTACAGGTAACAACGAATTGTTGGTCCTGACCATCGGCCGACTTAACGGTAATATCGAAGGTTGCCTTTTTACCTCTGATCGCTTCCAAAACACCGGGTTCAACGGCTATCGCGGCATCGCCATCTCCAGCTACTTTCAGCCTTGCATAGGGGCCGCTTGTATCTTTGCCAAGTTCTGCTGTTGCACCACCAATGGCAATCAGCCCCCGCACGTCAGCAGGATCAAACACGGTTATCCAGTCATTTGCCTTGGCAGCAGAGGCGGTGGACTGTTCCTCGGTGAGCACTTTTTCCGGATTGGGAACGCTGTTGTCACGCGATGATGGCGATTTGAGTAATTCCTGGCTGTAGATCCACCATCCGGCCATTGCCAGCGCGGCAACTGCGATTGACATTAAAAGCACCCGGGCGAATGGATGACGCCCTGTCGCTTCGCCTTCACCGGCATGATACATCGGCTGAGGTTCCCCGATGTCGAAGTTTTGTGGCGCGGCTGAATAATCCGGTGGCTGCAGATCCTCGTGTTGTTGTGGCAGCAAATATTGCTGCTCAATTGCGACAATGGCCTCCTCCAACCGCTGCAATTGCTCCTGGGCGGCGCCATCATCAAGGTTTTCTGTCCGGGCCAGCAAGCCAGCCAGCGCCTTTCTGGAAGAATTGTAAATCTGTTCACGGACTTCAGGCGTAGTCGGGTGATGTTTCTCCAGCGCCCTTACGATCACGTTTTCAAAGCCAGCCAATGATATCCCCTAAACGATTGTTTAGCCGATAAATTCTGTCGGCCACCTTGAAGGAGACCGCAGCAGATTGCAACCGGTGGTACCGTGTCGCGTATTACTAAATCGCAATTTCAAAAAGCTGTTCCGGGAAAGCCCCGTCCTATTATCGTTTGCGTCGGCGCCGGTCTGAAGCCGGTTGAAATGCCAACCTTGAATGATACTCGCAATAGGGTGTCGATTCTTTGGACGTGTGGCCACAGAAACTGAAATCTTCCCGTTGTGGATCACCGCTTGGCCACTTGCAGGTCGTCTCCGACAAATGCATCAAAGTCAACCGCTTGGAAATCGGAATAACAACGTCTTCCGCCGGCTTGGGACTAAACCGGACTTCCGCATCAACATCCAGCTTCAGCGCAGTTGCCCCGCTGGTACGGGGCGCGGCTCTAGGTTTTCGCGCGCTATAGGAAGAATTCCGCTGCCGCTTTGGTCTTCCGGTCGTAGAAGAGGACGGCTTTGACCGGCCCGATAGGCCAAGCCGATGCACCTTGCCGATCACCGCATTGCGGGTGATGCCGCCAAGATCTGTGGCAATCTGGCTGGCGCTCAAACCCTCTGCCCATAGTTTGGTGAGTCTGGATACACGTTTATCAGTCCAAGACATCGCTGACCTCTAGCGTTGAAACAGCAGAACCCGATCCCGCACCCCGGGAATCGCCCGGTTGCCGGTTATTCAGTTAGACTTTTGAGCCTGAATTGCCGCCGTTTTTTTGTTACTGACAAGGTACAATACGGTTGGAACCGGTGACAAGAGTCCCACCCATCGAACGAATCATTTTTTCACTTTGTCCCCAACAACAGGAATCTGTTTGCTCAAATGGTGCAATTTTCGGGCAAATACGGGTTTTTCTTCACAGGGTGTCCGCAACCTGTCGTTGCGGTGACGCAAAACTTTGAGAATTACTCCCCCTGTCAATAGTGTTTTGCCTGCTGCAAAGCGATTTTGCCGCAAACACTGTGATTGACAAAAAGGCCAGTATTACGGCAATAAGGTTGCATCCGCCCGAAAGGCGGTGTTTTTATTTCAACCTTCGATCGATCGTTTCGATCAGGGTTGCGCTGGGAGTTGCAAAAACCGTCATGTCTGCAAGCACCGATCATAATGATTATCTGTTCACCACTTTTGCCCGTGCACCCGTCGCCTTTGAACGCGGAGAAGGTGTAAGACTTTATGCCGACGATGGCAGGGAGTTTCTCGATTTTGCTGCCGGCATTGCGGTGAATGCCCTTGGCCATGCTCATCCCCATTTGGTGGAGGCGCTTGCCGACCAGGCTTCAAAACTGTGGCATGTGTCAAATCTCTATCAAATTCCGGGGCAGGGGAAGCTTGCCGCAAGGCTGTGCGAGGCGACCTTTGCCGACCGGGTGTTTTTCACCAATTCGGGTGGTGAGGCGCTTGAATGCTGTATTAAGACCACACGGCGTTTTCATTTTGACAATGGCCATCCGGAGCGGGTTGAGTTTATCACTTTCGAGGGAGCCTTTCATGGCCGTACCCTGGCAACCCTTGCCGCCGGCGGTCAGGAAAAATACCTTGAGGGTTTCGGCCCTAAAGTTCCGGGATTTGTACAATTGCCGTTTGGCGACGAAGAGGCAGTCAAACGGTCGATTGGTGACAACACGGCTGCCATTTTAATTGAACCGGTGCAGGGCGAGGGTGGTGTTCGGCCCGCTGGCGGTGTTTTTTTGCGGTTTCTGCGCGAACAATGCGACCAGCACGGGATTTTGCTTGTCTATGATGAGGTGCAAACCGGGGTCGGTCGGTGTGGCAAGCTCTTTGCCCACGAATGGTCCGGCGCCCAACCGGACCTGATGGCAATCGCCAAGGGTATCGGTGGCGGTTTTCCGCTTGGTGCCTGTCTTGCCACCAAAGAGGCCGCGGCGGCCATGGTGCCTGGAACCCACGGCACCACTTTTGGCGGCAATCCGCTGGCTATGGCAGTGGGTAACGCGGTGCTGGATGTGGTGCTCAAAGAGGGCTTTTTGCAACACGTTCGGGACGTGGCGCTTTATTTCCGCCAGCAACTGGCCGAGCTTATTGACAGTTTTCCTGAACAGGTCAGCGAAGTGCGTGGCCAGGGGCTGTTGCTCGGCATCAAATGCGTGGTACCCAATGTCGAAGTGACGGCGGCTTTCAGAGACGAAGGCCTATTGACCGTGCCGGCGGGCGATAATGTGGTGCGGATTATCCCGCCCCTGGTGGTAACGGTTGACGATATCCGCGAAGCAAGCGAGAAAATGCGGCGCGCGCTGACCAAATTGTCAAAAGCCCGGTAGGGTGATGAGCCATGCGTGCAATTCGGCATTTCCTTGATCTCACCGACCATTCCGTTGATGAACTGAAGGCAATTATTGCCCATAGCCGTGCCATGAAAGAAGGCCGCAGCCGGCCCTCATCAGCACTGGCGGGCAAAACACTTGCGATGATTTTTGACAAGCCATCGACCCGGACCAGAGTGTCGTTTGAAGTTGCCATTCACCAGCTTGGTGGCCATGCGGTTGTTCTTGATCAGGCTGGGTCTCAGCTGGGAAGAGGCGAGACCATTGCCGACACGGCTCGGGTTTTGTCGCGCTATGCTGATGCGATCATGATGCGCACTGCCGGCCATGACCGGCTGCTGGAAATGGCCCATTATGCCAGCGTGCCGGTGATCAACGGACTTAGTGATGATTCCCACCCCTGCCAGATTATGGCTGACATAATGACCATCGAAGAACACCGTGGTCCGGTCAAAGGACAAAAGATTGCCTGGTCCGGTGATGGCAATAATGTTCTTCAGACCTTTATTCAGGCATCGGCCAAATTCGGCTTTGAGCTTCATGCCGCCGTGCCTTTGGGCAAAGAACCTGAGCCAAGGTTTATTGAGGCGGCGAGAAAGGCCGGTGCCCGTGTAACCATCACCCACGAAGCCAGCGAGGCGGCCAAAAACGCCGACTGCGTTGTCACCGATACCTGGGTTTCCATGGGCGATGATGATATTGGCCGGGGTGAAAATACTTTCATGCCCTATCAGGTAAACAGCGCATTGATGGCGACGGCCAAGCCCAACGCCATATTCATGCACGATCTGCCCGCCTATCGCGGCAAGGAAGTATCGGCGGCGGTTATGGATGGACCACAATCGGTGGTGTTTGACGAAGCTGAGAACCGGCTTCATGCGCAAAAGGGAATTCTGGCCTGGTGCTTCGACAATACGGACAGCGGAGCCTGAGCAAAATGTCGATACAAGATAGCAAGCCGGGCAAAACGGCCGGGAAATTGGACAATGCTGGAAGCGATGATGCGGTAATTCCGTTTCAGGTATCGCCGCTGGATATTCGCGGCAGGGCGGTGCAACTGGGGCCGCTGCTTGACAGCATATTGCACCGGCAGGCCTATCCCGAGGCCGTATCGAAGCTTTTGGCAGAAGTCATCACGCTGACCGTTTTGCTTGGCACCTCGCTCAAAATCGACGGCAAATTTATCGTTCAGACCCAGACCGATGGACCGGTTTCCTTGCTGGTTGTCGAATTCAGCACGCCGCATGGCGTTCGTGCCTACGCCCGGTTTGACCAGGATGATCTCGATCGCGCGGTGAAGGCCGGACGGGCCGACCCGGCCTCGCTGTTGGGCACCGGCATTCTCGCCATGACGATTGATCAGGGCGCGCACACCAATCGCTATCAGGGTATTGTCAAACTGGAGAACGCCACGCTGGAACAGGTGGCGCAACAATATTTCCGCCAGTCAGAGCAAATTCCGACGAAAGTGCGGCTGGCTGTGGCCCAGACATTAACCCGCAGCCAAAATGGAACTGCGGTGCATGGCTGGCGGGCCGGCGGTGTACTGGTGCAGTTTTTACCCGAATCAAGCGACAGAATGCGCCAAAAGGATCTGCATGGCGGTGATGCCCCGAGCGATCATGAACCGCATTTTATCGAAGAGGATACGGCATGGGAAGAAGCACAAGCCCTTGCGGGAACGATTGAAGATATCGAATTGACCGATGCTGATATCCCGCCGCAACGATTGCTGTACCGGCTTTTTCACGAACATGGTGTAACCGTGTTTCCTTCAGCCCAAATGCGGGATGAATGTTCGTGCTCCGATGGCAAGATAAGAGCCGTGCTGAATAGTTTTGGCGCCGCCGAATTGGCGGAAAGCACGATAGACGGCGCGATCATTGTCGACTGTGAGTTTTGCGGCAAAAACTACCGCTTCAGCCCGGGCGAATTTGCCACAAGTAACGGTGGTACCGCCGGGTAATCGATTTAGGCTGAAGTCTCATCGCTCGCGGCAATTGTTCGCTTGGCTCCCAATAGTGTGATCATATTGCACTAATCATGTTATGTTACCCGGTTCCGAATGAGGGCCAAACATGGCAACTGAGCAGTTTCCACCAAATAACCACCGGCAATCGTCATCCTCGGCCCTCGTGCCGAGAATCTATGTGGACCAACAATACCCAATGGGGCAAAATTTCATTACGAAATGCCCTGGATCGCCAGGACGGTGCCCGAGGATGACTAATTCGAGAGCTTTTCCACCCGGTTCGACACAACACTCCACCTGGCCGTCTTATCCAGAATCGGGGCTATGTTGGGCTGAATCCGCAAATTTACCACATTGCCGATCTTTAACTTGCACCGTTGAACTCGGCGGAACTATTCTCATATAAGAATATTCCGGGATTGTTGATGCTAGATAAAACCAAAGATTTGGATACGGATTTCGAATTCGAAGCTGTAGTTCAGCCTGTCCGCCATTCCCTTTTCGTTAAGGTTTTCAAGGGCCTGGTGCAGTTTGTGTTGATGGCGGCAGTGCTTGCTGGCTCCTATTTAGCCATGGACAAGCTGATAAGCGCCAAACCCGAACAGCGCGGAAGACACGCCTTCAAGTCATTTTATACCATTCGCACGGTGCCGGTTGTCTTTGCCGATCACCAGCCGCAATTCATTTCCTACGGGCAAATCGTATCGGCCCGCAATGTCGATTTGCGCTCGCTGGTATCGGGCGAAGTGGTTTCGGTCAATGAAAAACTTAAAGCCGGTGCGAAGGTCGCTGCCGGCGAAGCGCTGGTGACGATCGACCGGTTCAATTATCAGGGCGCATTGCGTGAGGCGGTGGCAAATCTGGCCGAAGCAAAGGCGCGCATTGCTGAAAATGAGGCCCGTATTGTTTCAGAACGGTCAAAACTAAAGAGTGGCAGCGAACAACTGGCAATCGCTGAAAGAGATCTTGAACGTGCCGGGTTGCTGCGCAAAAGAGGCACCATAACCCAGCAGCAGGTCGAGGCGCGGGAACTTGTTGTTTCCCAGCGCCGGCAGGCGCTGAATGTCACCGAAAACATGGTCAAGATCGAACAGGCGCGGCTGGGACAGCAAAAGGCCGCTATCATCCGCCTGCAATGGCGGTTTGATCAGGCCGAAAGAAATCTTGAAAACACCGTGCTTAAGGCACCGTTTGCCGGCATCGTCCGCTCCAGCGCGGTCGATGTGGGAAAACTGGTTTCGGCCAACGATATTGTTGTGTCGATGTATCAGCCCGACAGATTGGAGGCGAGGTTCACCTTGACCGATGCACAGTTTGGCCGGTTGCAGAACGACGAGGCCGGGCTAATTGGCCGGCAGGTCACGGTGATATGGGGAATTGGCGGCAGGGAGGTCTCGTTCAAGGGTAGTATTGAGCGCATTGGTGCCGATATCGTTTCCAGCCGTGGCGGGGTCGAGGTATTCGCAAATATTAGCCAATCGAATTCAGGTGCCAGCCTGCGACCCGGCGCTTTTGTCGAAATCATCGTGCCTGACAAAATATTCAAGCGCACTGCCAGACTGCCGGAACAATCGGTCTATAACGGCAACCATGTCTATGTCGCGGTTGACGGCAAGCTGCATAAAAAGCCGGTAGCGATTGCCGCATTCGATGGCAACAATGTGCTGATTTCAACCGGCCTTGAGGAAGGACAACTGGTTCTGGCCACCAGGATTGCCGAGGTGAGCGAAGGTCTGAACGTGCGTGAAGAGGGTGCTGCCGGGCCCCCGGATCGTTCGAAATCGGGACTGCCGGTGGCAGGAAACAACAGTAGTGGTGCCAACCGACCGGTGGCCGGCACAAGAATACGGCCAAACCGGCAAGAAATGCAGGCGATACTCAAGTCAAATAGTTTGACTATGCCCGATTGGCGCCAGCTGGCGCCGGACAAACGCCGCGAACTTGTGCGTGCCCACCGCGCCACCAAGAGCGGCGGCTAAACCTGTGAGCGGGCAAAAAATTCCGGGAACAGGCGGCATCATCAGCCTGTTTACCCGTCACAACAACGCCGCCAATCTGGTTATGGCGCTGATGATCATTTTCGGCATTTTCTCGATTGGCCGTATCAACACCCAGTTTTTCCCGACCATAGAGATCAAGACCATCAGGGTGGTCTTTGCCTGGCCCGGCGCCAGCGCAGAAGATGTCGAAGCCAATATTCTGCAAATTGTCGAGCCGGAGGTGCGGTTCATCGAGGGCGTCGATAAAATCGCCTCGGCAGCACATGAGGGCACGGCAAGCCTGGTGCTGGAGTTCGATGCCGCCACAGAAATGCAAAAGGCGCAAAACGACGTTGAAGCGGCGGTCAAATCAATAACCAACCTGCCGGAGGATATGGAAACGCCGCGCTATGTTCGTGCCGCCTTCTTTGACCGGATTGCGCGGCTTGCGGTAGTCGGCAAAGTGTCGGAAGCAGCCTTGCGCATCTATGCCAAACAGATCCGCGATGATCTGATTGAGCGTGGCATCGACAAGGTTTCCTTTGTCGGACTAAGAGACGCGGAACTGCTGGCTGATATTCCCGAAAGAGAATTGCGGCGGCTCGGCATAACCATCGCCGATGTGTCGCGTTCGGTTGCCAGCAATTCGCGCAACCAGCCCTCCGGCCAGGTGAAGGGCAATGTCGAAAAGCAATTGCGTGCGCTGGCCGATGTGGAGACGGTCAAATCACTCGGCAATGTCGAGATCCGTTCCTTTCAAACCGGCGAGAAGGTACAATTGCGCGATATCGCCCGGTTGCACCGCGGTTATGATGAGGGCCAGCCACAGGGATATGCTTCCGGCACACGGGCCATTCAGCTAACCGTAGAGCGCGCCGCCACCGCCGATACGCTGACCACCGCGAAAATTTTTGATGACTATCTGGTCGAGATAAAGGATGCGCTGCCGCCGGGCATAGAGGTAAAGAAATATGATGTTCGGGCCGACCGGCTGGTTGAGCGCATCATGCTGCTGGTGCGCAATGGTGCCGGCGGCCTGGTGCTGGTTGTCGGCATCCTGTTCGTGTTTCTCAACGCCCGCGTTGCATTCTGGGTCGCCATGGGCATTCCAACGGCGATGCTTGCCACCATCGGTCTGATGTATGTCAGCGGTCAGACCATCAATATGGTGTCGCTGTTCGGGCTGATCATGATGCTTGGCATCATCGTCGATGATGCAATTGTCGTGGGTGAACACACGGCCACCAGATTCACTGCTGGTGACGGTGCCTTTGAGGCTGCCGAAAATGGCGCCAACCGCATGGTCACCCCGGTGATGGCAGCAATGGCAACAACAATCGCCTCGTTTGCGCCAATCCTGGTGATCGGCAGTACGCTGGGCCAGATTATCGGCGTCTTGCCATTTGTTGTGGTCGCGGTGGTGATCGCCAGTCTGGTGGAATGTTTTTTGGTGCTGCCCGGCCATCTTGCCCACACCCTGCAGCCACGTTCAAAACCGAAATGGTCGTGGTGGCGGCAGATGTTCTTTTCGCTGGCCATCGGTGTCGGGGTGATGTCGCTCGCTACAAGGACCACGGGCACGGCCTTGCCGGAACTGCTGGCGCGGCAAATTGAGATGGTGCAAGTGTGGCGCAACGAACTCGGCCTGCTCAGATTTGTCGGCGCCATGACAGCTTTCAGTCTGGCCGCCGGCACCATATTGGAGTTCCTGATCTTCGCGCTTGGCGCCGTGGTTCGCACGGTGGCAAGAAGTTTCGGCATCAAGACCGGTGACGTCATGCAGGACGGCCCGTTTCGGCGGCGCTTTGATGCTGGCTTCAACTGGCTGAAGGACAATCCGTTTAATGCGCTGGCAAGTGCTGCTTACGATTTTCGCTATGTCACCATCGCCATTGCCATCGGTTCCGCGATGATCATTGTTCAGGGACTGATCGGCGGCAGTCATGTGGGCTTTGTCTTCTTCCCCTCGACCGAGGCTGAATCGGTATCGAGCCGCATCGTATTCAATGCCGGCATTCCCGAACACGAGGCAATTGACGCGGTCAAACGCATTGAGGCAGCACTCAAGAAGACCGAACAGCAATTGACTGAAGGCAAGGAGCAACTGGTTGTCGCCTCCTTTGCCACGCTTGGGGCCGCGGGCCGTAAATCCGGCGATAATTTGGCCCAGATTCGGGTGCAGCTGACCTCATCTGAAGTGCGTAGTGTTCGAACGCCGATTTTTACCCGTGCCTGGCGTCGTAACATCCCGAAAATCGCCGGCGTACGCCGGGTGTCGATTTTCGAACATCGCGGCGGACCGCCCGGCCGGGATATTCATATTCAGTTGCTTGGCGCCAACGCACCGACCCTAAAAGCGGCAGCAGCGGAAATCATAGAGCTGGTGACACCGATACCAGGTGTTTCAGGCGTTGCCGACGATCTGCCCTATGGCAAACCGGAACTGATCATGGAAATGCGTCCGCGTGGTGCAGCACTTGGCCTTTCCATCGACGAGATCGGCAAGCAGGTGCGCAACGCCTTTCAGGGCATCGTACCAAGACGCTTTGCCGAGGGCGATGACGAGATCACGGTGCGAATTTCCCAAACCATGCGCGGCAGAGGCGCGGCAAATTTGAGAAATTTTGAGCTCAAGAGCCCCGGTGGCGATTTCGTACCGCTTTCGGAAGTGGTCAGCATCACTGAAAAGCAGGGGTTCGCAACCATCGACCGGGAAAACGGTAAGGCAATGGTATCGGTCACCGGCGATCTCGATACCGATGTCATGACCACCGAACAGGTTACTGCCGCGCTTGAACAATCGGGGCTGTCGGCAATCGCCACCAAATACGGCATCACCTACAAATTCAGCGGTCGTTCGGAAGAAAGACGGCGGGCCTTTGCCGATCTGTGGGTAGGGGTAACTATTGCCATGGCGGTGATCTACATCATTTTGGCCTGGGTATTTGCCTCCTACTGGAAGCCGCTTGCGGTTATGCTGATTATTCCCTTCGGTGTGGTCGGCGCCGTGTATGGCCATTGGTTGCTGGGCTACAAACTGACCATGCTGTCGATGATCGGCTTGCTTGGGCTGTCGGGCATTTTGGTCAATGATTCGATCATTCTGGTCAGCCGCATGGATGAGCGTCTGTCATTCGGCGAGGACGTGCGAACCGCCGCCATCGGTGCCAGCCGGGACCGTTTGCGCGCCGTGCTTTTGACTTCACTGACCACCATCGGTGGTCTGCTGCCACTGCTTTATGAAAAAAGTCTGCAGGCGCAGTTTCTTCTTCCCATGGCGATCACCATTGTTTTCGGCCTGGCGATGGCGACCCTTCTGGTGCTGTTTTTGGTGCCCGCGCTAACCGCGGTTGGTGAAGATATCGGCTGGCTTTTAAAAACCATCTATGGTCGCGGCTCGAAGGCCGGCAACAAAACTGCCGAATACCCCGCTTGAGGTGGCAAAACGCAAGCCCGGTGCGCCCATTCAAGCACATTCAGTCGCGCCAGAATGAAGGAACAAAGAGCACCAGCACGGTAAACAGCTCCAACCGCCCAACCAGCATTGCAGCGCTTAGTATCCACTTGGCGGCATCGTTGAGGCCTTTATAGGTGCTGGCCGGGCCGATAACATCGCCAAGCCCTGGTCCGACATTAGAAATCGCCGAGCCGGCGCCGGAAAGCGCGGTCAACATATCAAGCCCGGTCAGACTGAGCGCCACCGCGGTCAGCGCAAAAATCACCAGATAGAGAAAGAAGAAGCTCAATACTGCCGAAGAAACCCGGTCGGGCAAACGGCGGCCGTTGAACTTTTTGACGAATACACCGTTGGGATAAACGATTTTGTTGACGTGCTGGCGCATGTCCTGAAACAGAACCTGAAAGCGAAAAATCTTGATGCCGCAAGAGGTCGAACCGGCGCAGCCGCCAATAAACATAATGACAAAAAAGAAGGCGACAGCGCCAGGCCCCCAAAGGCCGTAATCGGTGCTGGCATAGCCGGTGCCGGTCATGATTGAAGTGACATTGAACAGCGCATGGCGCAACGCATCGCCACCACCGCGCACCGCATTTGCCTGTTCGATACCCCAGGCGATCAGCACCAGCACCAAAAGCAGGCTCAGAAAAACCCGCACCTGACTGTCGCGCCAAAGCGGCATTACCCGGCCCTGCACCGCCTGAACATAAAGCAGAAACGGTATCGAGCCGATGATCATGAAGGCGATGGCGGTCAACTCGATAGAAATACTGTCAAAATAGCCGATCGACCCATCCTTGGTGGAAAATCCACCGGTGGCGACCGTGGTCATGGCATGGATAACCGCATCAAGCGCTGCCATGCCGGCAAGCATGTAGCTGGCAGCACAAATGCCGGTAATGGCGATGAAGACGAGGGTTATCGAACTTGAAATCTGGGTTGCCCGCGGCAATATCTTGTCGGGCGTCTCGAACGCCTCGACCTTAAAAATCTGCATGCCACCAATCTGCAACATCGGCAGCACGGCGACCGCCATGACGATAATGCCGAGACCGCCCAGCCACTCCAGCAACCCGCGCCAGAAAAGGATGCCGATTGGTGCCGTATCAAGCCCGGTTATTACGGTTGCGCCGGTGGTGGTCAGTCCCGAAATTGATTCAAAAAAGGCATCGGTATAACTTGGCACAATACCCGACCAATAGATCGGCAATGCGCCGAAACCTGAAAGCGCCACCCAGGCTGTAACGGTCATGACAAAGGCCTGACGGGTGCTCATTCCCTTGGGTATACCGCGCGCGCTGCCAAAAAAACCGAGGCCAATCAGCAATGACAGGGCACCGGCGGAAACAAAGGCCTGCCAGTCGTCATTGCCATCAATCAAATCAACCAGTGCCGGGATCATCATGGCGCAGCCAAGTATCGCCAAAAGTGCGCCGACAACGAGCAGTATGGGGCGGATATCCATGGTCAGACGAGCCGGATCAGTTTAGCGTTGTCTGCCGGCCCGGCAGGTCGAGGGAAAAAGCCGGAATTTCAACTTCAAGCAGTTCGCCATTTGCCGCTTTCATTTGATAGGAACCCTTCATGATGCCGGATGAGGCGAAAAGCGGACATCCGCTGGTATATTGGAAACTATCTCCCGGCTGAATTACCGGCATCTCGCCGACCACGCCAGCACCTTGAACCTCTTCAACCCGTCCTTCGCCATCGGTTATGTGCCAATAGCGCGCCAGAAGCTGCACTAAATCGTGGCCGCCATTGGTAATCGTAACCCGATAGGCCCAAAAATTTCGGTCTGTTTCCCGGTCCGACTCGTGCTCCAGATAGGTCGGTTCGACAACAACCCTGATCGCATGAGTTTCAGCTGAGTACATTGTTTCCGGCCAATTGGTTTGATGGTTGCACAGCATACACAAATCAATGCCGCTTCCCAACAGCTTTTGTCGTAGCAACATTCTCGCCGTTCCAAGCGGCCGCAATCGATTGATTTTCAGAAAACGGAAACAAGCATTGCGCCGGCCAACACATTTGAATAGATCAACGCCATGACTTCCCATCCTGATTCCGTCCTGATTGTCGATTTTGGCAGTCAGGTCACCCAGTTAATCGCCCGACGGGTGCGAGAGGCCGGGGTATATTGTGAAATCGCACCCTTTCAATCGGCCGAAGCGGCTTTTGATAGAATGCGGCCAAAGGCGGTCATTCTTTCTGGTGGCCCGGCTTCAACCGGCGACATTGATGCGCCGCGAGCGCCGCAGATGATCTTTGATGCCGGCGTTCCGATACTCGGTATCTGCTACGGCCAGATGGTCCTTTGCGTACAAAACGGCGGCCAGGCGGAAAGCTCCAACCACCGTGAATTTGGCCGCGCTTTTGTCGAGATTAAAAAAGATTGTCCGCTTTTTGATGGTGTATGGAAAAAGGGTGAGCGGCACCAGGTGTGGATGTCGCATGGCGACCGGGTGATCACCCTGGCTGAAGGGTTTGAGGTATATGCCCGCTCCGAAGGCGCGCCTTTCGCGTTGTTTGCCAATGTCGAAAAACGCCAATATGGCATGATGTTCCACCCTGAAGTGGTGCATACGCCCGATGGCGCCAGGCTGCTGGCAAATTTTGTCCACCACATTGCCGGCCTTGCCGGCGACTGGACCATGGCCGCCTATCGGGCGCAGGCGGTTGCTGGAATTCGCGCCAAGGTTGGCGACGGAAAGGTGATCTGTGGCCTTTCCGGCGGGGTTGATTCTTCCGTTGCAGCGCTTCTCGTCTTTGAGGCCATTGGCGATCAGCTCACCTGCATTTTCGTCGACCACGGCTTGATGCGGCTGAACGAGGGTGAAGAGGTGGTGTCGATGTTTCGCGAGCATTACGACATCCCGCTGGTTCATGTTGATGCAGCCGACACCTTTATCGGCGCCCTGGAGGGGGAGGCTGATCCCGAGCGAAAGCGCAAGATAATCGGCAAATTGTTTATTGAGGCCTTTGAGGCGGAAGCCAACAGGATCTCAACGCCGGATGCGCCGGTGAACTTTCTTGCCCAGGGCACGCTTTACCCCGACGTTATCGAGAGCGTGTCGTTCACCGGCGGCCCCTCGGTGACGATCAAGTCGCACCACAATGTGGGTGGCCTGCCGGAGCGGATGAAAATGGAATTGGTCGAACCGCTGCGTGAACTGTTTAAGGACGAGGTACGTGAACTGGGCCGGGAGCTTGGTCTGCCGGAGAAATTCGTTGGCCGACACCCGTTTCCCGGACCAGGACTTGCCCTTCGATGTCCGGGCGGGGTAAACCGCGAAAAGCTTACAATTCTGCGGGCCGCCGATGCCATCTACCTCGATGAAATCCGCAAAGCCGGCCTTTATGACACCATCTGGCAGGCTTTCGCCGTGCTGTTGCCGGTGCAGACCGTTGGGGTGATGGGCGATGGACGAACCTATGAATTTGTCTGTGCGTTGCGCGCCGTTACTTCAGTCGATGGCATGACCGCGGATTTCTATCATTATGACATGGAGTTTTTGTCCCGCGCCGCCACCCGCATCATCAACGAAGTGAAGGGCATCAACCGGGTGGTCTATGACGTGACATCAAAACCGCCGGGCACCATTGAGTGGGAATAGCCATCGTGGCCGAACACGTTGCGCAATTAGCGCGGCGCCAATTCGATTGAAACTGATAACATGTCGTGATCGGAAATAATTAGGCCACTGTCCTTGGCGACAGCCGGGACGATTGCCGCATCTTTAGCGTCAAGCCCTTTGGCAAAAAACCAGTCGAGTTTGGAAAGCGGTTTATCGCGGGACTGCCAGGGTTGCAGACGGGTGGTGGCTCCCACGGCATTGCAGTCGGCCCAGCTAAAACCGTGCTCAAGGGCGACTGCAAACATCGGCTCATAGGCTTCGGGCCTGGTAAAGCGATTAGGATTAATGCGCTGTTGCTCAACCTGATAGGTTTCCCAGTCGGGCCGGTCGCGGTCTGCCGTATTGGTGTTGAAATCACCGCCGATCACAACTCGATTACCGGGTGCATGGGCATCGAGACCATCCAGCAATATCGTCATTTGATTGGCCCGTTGTTGCGGGGTTGAGCGGTTTTCAAAATGCGTGGTGGCGAAGGTCACCGGCTTGCCAGCAATATCAATTGTCGCCGCGAGCGCCATTCGCCCGCCGATCCTTCGCTCGTCGCTGTTGCTGCCATACCAGTCGCCCGATGTTTCAAGCCGCAGCAACCCCGGGTGCTGCAACTCGGCTGCCGACAATATTGCCGCGCCATGAAAGCCAAGCTCGTTGCTCTCGCCCTCAAACAGCGCTCTTTCCCTGGCGGAACCAAGGCCGAGTTCAACAAATTCCAGCCCAAATGCATAGTTCATGCCCAAGCGGTCGGCCAGTTCCCGGGCAACGTGGCGCTGGCCGGTGCGTGCCATGCCAAGATCCACTTCACTGAGCAAAACCACTGCAGGACCGACACTTTCAATCGCCCCAACAATCTCATCAATATGATAGCCGCGCTCAATGTTCCAGCTGACGATGCCGACCGGTGCGGTTAGCGATAAAGATCGGGCGGGCGAACCAAGGTCGATAGAATTCAACTGAGAAATTTGCGCCACGCGGCGGCGATGGTTTTCGATGCTGCCCGTTTCGGCATCGATTTCCGTGCGCAATTGGGGGGAGATGCCCGGCAGGGACTTCACGATATTGTCAAAAAGCGCCATGGAGCCTAGTCGGCGTCGTTTAGGCTAGCATGGGCACCGCTGATCAGGCGTTCACTATCGGCGTCAAACAGCAAGGTGTCTTCTGCAGCAAATTCAAGATGTACCGTATCGCCTTCCGAAAAACGGCCGAAACTCATCATGTCCAAAACCCGCAGCGAACCCATGCCGGTAACCACCACATAAAGCGTCTCACGGCCCATTGGCTCGACCTGTTCTACCGTGCCGGCAAGTCCGCTATCGCCAAACCTGATGTGCTCGGGCCGCAGCCCTAAACAGATCCGGCTTGATGCAGTGCCTGCAATCACAAGCTGCAATTCGCCAATACTGCATTTGCCATCGACAACCGTTCCATCAAACCTGTTGATTGGCGGGGCACCGATAAACGTTGCGACAAATATCGAGGCGGGCCGCAGATATAGATCCTCCGGCGTGCCCACCTGCTCGATTTTTCCCTTGCTCATACAGACGATGCGATCGGCCATTGTGGTTGCCTCAATCTGGTCATGGGTGACCAGGATTGTGGTTAGGGCAAACTGGCGTTGCAGCCGCTTTATCTCGGTGCGCATGGTTAGCCGCAGCGATGCATCAAGATTGGACAGCGGTTCATCGAGCAATAGAAGTTGTGGCTCTTTAACCAGTGCGCGTGCCAGTGCCACTCGTTGTTGCTGCCCACCAGACATCTGGGCGGGGCGCCGGTCGAGCAGTTCCTCCACGTGTACGAGTTTGGCGGCATCTTTTGCCCGCTTGGTCGCTTCGGCATCCGGTGTCTTTTTGAACTTCAGCGGGAATTTGATGTTATCAAGAACACTCTTGTGCGGGTAGAGCGCATAGGACTGGAAGACAATGCCGATATTACGGTCCTTGGCCTCGACATTGTTGATGATGTAGCCATCGAATTTGAGATTGCCACCGGTAGGCGCGTAGATGCCGGCCAGCATGAATAATGTGGTCGATTTGCCACAACCGGACGGTCCCAAAATGGCGACGAATTCTCCATCTTCGATGCGCAGATTTATGTCTTCCACGGCAATCACATCACCCCAGGCTTTGGTGACGTTTTCCAGTTCAACACTCGCCATGACCAATTACCCCTTAATGCCGCCAAGGCTCATCTGGACCAGATATTTCTGGCAGAAAATATAGAGCAACAGGCTCGGCAGAATGTAAAACACGCTGACAGCGGCGACGATGCCGTAATCGACGCCCATGATATCGTCGGAAACCCAGAACAGATACAGGCTCATCATCCAGTTGGACTTTTCAAACAACAAGGTTCTGACAAAAACATATTCCTCCCAGCCCTTGATAAAGGCGAATACACCGACCGCCAGCATGCCGACTTTGACCTGCGGCAGCACCACATGCCAAAACGCCTGTCGGCGCGAGGCACCATCGGCCATGGCACTCATTTCGATATCCCAGGGCACCGCGTCGAAAAATCCCTTCATGATGAATATCGAGAACGGCAGTTCCAGCGTGACCACAACAACAACCACACCGGAGATCGTGTCGAGCATGCCGATCCAGTGCATGATAAGAAATATCGGGATGATCAACGTCATGGCGGGAAAGGCGTGAAGCACCAGCAGAGCCTGCAAAAAGCCCGCCCGCCCCCGAAAGCCAAAACGGGAAACATAGTAACCGGCAAGGGTGGAAACATAGAGCACCAATATGGTGTTGAACACGGCAAACAGCAGCGAATTGGCGAAGGCGTTCCACACCCACGGAAACTGGTCACCGCCGGCGCCCGAACGTCCGCGTATTTCCTCAACAATATTCGGGGTCCACAAAAAGCGGTAGTTTTCAAGATGAAGGCTGGGACCGATGGCGACAAGCAAAATGACTGGCCGAAACGACCACGATCGCCATCGCGCCTGCGATGCGATATTTTCGGCTGGTGGCGATATTGATCCAAATGCCGATTGCAAACAGGGCCGGCGCAAGCACCGCGCAGGATTTCCACAACACGATGGAATCGACCCCGCCGGTTCTGGCCGAAACCGAAATCGTCAGCATCCAAAAATAAGGCAGCAGGATCGGCAGGGATACGAGCAACAAAAACAGGCCGACCGCCCACAATATCAATTTTCGGCGCAACAACGCATTGCGAGCCAGCCGGTCCCAGCCGGATTGTTGATCGGTGATGGTTGCAGAACCGTTGGTTGCCATATCAATTGACCTCGATCCGCGGTTCCTGCAGCAGCCGTTTCATATCAAGGAAACGCCACATCGCCATTGAAGCTGCAATACCGATCACCACCAGCAATAACGCCAGAGTTGCGCCATAGGCATATTGGCCGTTCTCGAACGCCCGCTTGTAAACATAAAGCGCGTAAACGGTGGTGTCATAAAACGGGCCGCCGTCGGTAATCAGCCAGATATATTCAAAACTCACCAGCAAAGACAAGGTCTGGTAGACGGTGATGAAACTGATCGGCCAACGGATAGCCGGCAAGGTGATGTGCCATACGATGGCAAGACTGCCGGCACCATCTGCCCGGGCGGCAAAAAACAGATGTTCGGGGATCGAACGAATGGCAGAGGTAAATATGATCATTCCCATCGAGGCACCAATGAAACCATTGGCCAGGACAATCAGCAGCATCGGCGAATTGTTGGCGAGATCGGCAAATGGCAGCCCGACGGATTGTAATATCTGGTTGAGCAGGCCGCGTTCGGTCGGATCAATGGCCCAGGCCCACAGGAGCACATAGACAACCGACGGGCTCATGCGCGGCAACAGCCATACGGCGCGGAAAAATCCGCCAAGTTTATCGGGCACATTGGTGGTCAAGAGGGCGAGGACCAGACCAAAGGTAACATTGAAAAACCCCAGCGTTAAAAGCAGGTAGACCAGGGTCAACGAGAGGGTTTTTAACAGCCTTGTGTCGCGAGTGAACATACGTTCAAAATTGGTGACGGTAAATTCACTTGCCTTCAGCGTTCGCCCCATGTCGGTAAAGGCCACCGCGATATCGACAACAACCGGCAAAATGAAAAAGAAAAACAGCAGCAGGCAGGCAGGCCCGAGAAAGATCAGGAAATTCGCCACCTGACGCCGGCGTTGTCTGGCGATAAAGTCGACATCAGGTGAACGAGCCATTATCCACGGGGCTTTCAGCGGTTTAATGATGGTCCGAAATACAAGCGGAGGAAGGCGCCGATGGCAACCTTTCTCCTGACGATTTTACTCAGTCGACGATCACAACATCATCGCCAAGTTCAGCCTCAAGTTCTTCAACAACAAAGGCGGCGCCGTCCTCAGCCGAAATGCGGCCGGTTTCGACCCCTTGAATGCCCTTGTAGATGATGCTGTTGAACGGGCCTATCTGGGTGTGATTGGGCATGAACGATGCATGGGAAAGCAGCGAAATGCCACGGCGCAAGGCCCAGGCTTGCTGATATTCCGGCATTGCCGCCTGTGCATTGGTGATACCCGTATGGCCGGTTGTGACCGCGTGAGCGGTGTTGAAGTGCGGCTGGCTGGCAATCGCCACCAGCAGGGCCGCCAGGTCCTTGTGCTTCGATCCCGGATTGACCACATAGACTATCGGATGGGAAAGGTTGGCCGGCTTGCCGCCTTTTTTGGCCGCCGGAGAATGAACCCAGCCGATAGTTTTCGTGTAGGCGGCTTCTGAATCTTCCGACACGCCAAAGCGGATCTGACGCGGCACATCCCATAGCCCGTGATGCTTGATGAAGGTCTTTTTCTCAGGCAGCAAATGATTGATGGTATCCCACGAAAACGACGTATTGTTGGTCGGTGTGACACCGTTATCGGCATTCCACTTAATCCACTTCAAGAATTCCATCAGCGCAGATTTGCTGGCCTGTAAGCGACCGGTTGCATCATCCAGCGGATCAAAGCCAAAACTTGCCATGGTCATAAGAAAATCAGGGCCAACATTGGGCCGGTGAATGATGCCGTATTGCGCAGCACCTGCATCGACGACTTCTTTCGCCAGTTTGGAAATATCCCAAATGGTGTAGTCGCCACTTTCAACGGCAGCCGGCAAGCCTTCGATAAACTCCTCCGATTTGCCGATTTTGCGCAACATGTCCTTGTTATAGAAGAACATGCGAATTTCGGAATCCTGCGGGACGGCATAGCGTTTGCCCTTGTAGAGCGTCGCGCCCCAAAGGGTAGGAATAATGTCGGAATAATATTCCGGATAGGCGGCGATATGATTTTCCAGATCCATCGCATATCCAGCCTCGGCAAAAGCGCCAACCCATTCATGCGCCGCGACATAAAGATCGGGGCCCTTGTCAGCGGCAAATGCCTTAAGCAGATCAAGCGCGTCGGCATCAAAGCCCTTGGCATTGTTTTCGTGAACGTTGACCTTGATTGTTGTGTCTGACCCGGCGGCGGCGAACTGTTTGGTCAACAAGGCGGCTGCCTTGACCAAGTTGCCAGGGCGCAAGGGGCCCGAACGGTCGGCCCGCGACCACACTTTTATAGCAATTTCCTCGGCACCGGCAGCAGTCGAGCTAACTGTGGCGGCCAATCCCATCAACACTGCCGTTGCAGCTGCGGTCTTGACCAAATTTCGAAAACTCATTCTTCTCATCGCGTTTCTCCCTGTTTACACGGTTGTTTCCGATCACAATCTCCCGCCATATCCTGGCAGAATAACATCCACCCGAGAATTTTGTCAGTGGCAGTATGATTAATCTATGTGTCGCTCTTGCTACTTGCCACCCGGCCGCGTTGGCAATTTGACCACCCAGCCACCAAATTTTCAACTGCAATTTCTCTTTGCAAAACACCGGCAAAACCGCTGGTTCCAACTCTCCTCATCCGGCATTATTAATTAATTTTGCCTGAATTAATAATTATCACTGTTATTTTTTCAATGCAATTGATAAATTCACGCAGACCGTGAATCTCGATTACGGTATGGCCTGCGATGTATTTATTGTGGAAAAAGAAACTCGATGCCGGATAAGATCAACCGCTGGACACCAAATCTTAGATGAAAAACCTGACCCATTCCGGCACTAATCTGGAGTATGCAAAGACCCATAACAGGCAAGTGGTCTTGCAGGCTATTCGCCAAAATGCCGATATATCGAGGCCGGAATTGTGCAAGATGACCGGCCTTACGGCTCAAACCCTGTCAAAGATATCACAGGAACTGATGGAAGAAGGACTGGTCGAGGTGACCGGTCGCCGCCTGGCAGGACGCGGGCAACCGGCTTCGGAGTTCAGGGTTAATCCCGACGGCGGATACGCCATCGGCGTCAACACAGATCAAGATCATGTCACCATCGTTCTGGTCGACCTGGGCGGCAAGTTACGCGGCAGGATACGCCATAATATTCGCTACCCGACGCTCGAGAACTCGTTACCAATGGTCTCGCAGGCGGTGGATAAATTGATGCGCGATGTGCCGGGCAGCAGATCACGCACCTATGGTGTTGGCTTGGCGGTGCCGGGCCGCATCACCCATCAAGGCGAACTCGCCTACCCGCCACGCAATATGCTGAGCTGGACCAGCCAGCCTTTGGAGGAACTGTTTAGCGCTGCCATCGGCTTGCCGGTCTGGGTGGAAAACAACGCAAATTCAGCCGCCGTAGGTGAATCATTTTATGGCGCTGGTAACAGGCACCGACATTTTTTCCACATTTTTTTAGGTACCGGTATTGGCTGCGGCATAATTCTTGACGGATTGCTTTATCGCGGCGCCACCGGCATTGCGGGGTGAGTTTGGCCTCTACCCGGTAGCCGGAATTGGCCCCGGGGGGGGTGATGAAAATTTTCACAACCTTTCAAACCGCATCTCGTTCCATGATGTTTTTGAGCGGCTGGAGGCTGAAGGTGCGATTGCAGCCGATATCAAGACTATCGAAGATCTGGTTGCAGCCGATCACCCGGCGGTCGAACAATGGCTGGACAGTACCACAACATCACTGCTGGAACCGATATCGTTCGTACAAAGCCTGCTTGATCCCGAGATTATCGTTTTGGGAGGCAGTGTACCGCAATCGGTAATACAGCAACTGGTGTTGCGGCTTGAATCGGCGGTCGTCGGCTGGCATGGCGGACGGCTTGCCGTGCCACGCTTTCTGGCCGCAACCACCGGTCGCGATGGCGCCGCACTTGGCGCCGCAACGCTGCCTTTTTATCACGCATTGTCGGTGCGTCCGCAGGGACTGCTGAAAAAAGCTGGCCGGCCACGTTTGCTGTTTGGAGCCGCTGGCTAGCCCGCAAAGGCCATCAATCAAAGGCGCATAAAATGAAATTTGTCACCTTCAACATACAGTTCGGCAGCGGCATGGATGGCCGGTTTGACATCACCAGAACCGCCGAGGCCATTCAAGCAGGCGATATAATCGCGTTGCAGGAGGTGGAGCGCTTCTGGAAGCGCTCGGGAGAGATTGATCAACTTGCCGAACTTGCCCGTTTAATGCCCGACCACCACTGGGTCTATGCCGCCAATATGGATCTCGATGCCAGCTACCGTGATAGCAAGGGCAGTCTGGTCAACCGGCGGCGTCAGTTTGGGCTAATGGTCCTGTCGCGATGGCCGATCCTGTCAAAGCGAGTATTTCCGTTGCCCAAATTTGGCGCGGTGGTCCATCACAGCACCCCGGCCGGCTTGCTGGAAACTGTCATCGCATTGCCGTCAGGGCCGATACGGGTTTACACCACACACCTTAGTCATCTGGATTCTGCAATCCGTCGACCACAAATCGATATGGTTCTTGATCTTGTTGCCAGAGCCCCCGGTGAAGGCGGCGTGTGGTGCGGTGACCATCCGGTTCCATCGGACGGTTGGACCGAGGGAGCAGAACCGCCAATGCCTGAACCTGCAATCATAGCCGGTGACTTCAACTTTACTGCCGACAGCACCGACTATGACCGTTTTGCCGGACCGTATAACAAAATTCATGGCCGGTTGATCAGCCGGCACGGCTTGCGCGATACCTGGGTATTGGCAGGCCACAAGGAAGACGAGGGCATAACCTGTCCGGCCAATGAAACAGCGGAGGAACACTCAAAGCGGGTTTCAAAACGCATCGATTACTGCTTTGTCAATGCCGGACTTTGGCATCACGTCAAGGATGCCTGGATTGATCAGGAAGCAATAGCCTCCGACCATTTGCCGGTTTGGACCGAGTTTGACTTGTAATCAGGCGTCGGCACGGCAAGCGATTATTTGAAAATGCCGTCTGCATTGCGCTTCATTTTCCACCACAATGTTAAGCCGCGCAGTCCAAGAAACACATGCAGGGCGAACCATAGTCCGTGATTGCCAAGCGCGGGTACAGCCAGATAACCTACCAACAAATAGACGGCGAGCGATACAATCATCATATTGCGCATGTCGGCAGACCAGGTGGCGCCGATAAAGACGCCATCCATCTGAAAGGCGATGACGCCGGTAATAGCCGTCAATGCTGCCCACACGAGATAAAGACGAGCTTCGCTGCGAACCGCATCATTTACGGTCATAAGATCGACAAGCATCGGCCCCGCAACAAGAAACAGCAGCGTCAACGTTCCAGACAGAACAAGGCCACCAATCGTTGCAAGGTTGACCGATCGCTCAAAGGCCGGACGATAGTGCGCGCCGATGGCACGGCCCACCAACTGCTCCGCCGCCGTGGCGAAGCCATCCAGGAAATAGCCGGAAATAAGGAAGAAATGCATCAGCACCGCATTGGCGGCCAAGGTCAATTCACCCATCCGGCTGCCCTGCGCGGCAAACCAAGCAAAGGCAATGAGCAGGCAGAACGAGCGGATCATGATGTCGATATTCACGGTCATGAGCGCCGTCATTTTTGCCCGATTACGTAATATGGCAACGAAGTTGAGGGTGCGAAAGTCCATATGCCGCGCCACCATGTTAAGACCAAGAACAAGAGCTGCGCTCTCGCCGATCACTGTTGCCCAGGCCACTCCGGCAATGCCATAACCCAGGTAAAGTCCAAACAGGATCGAAAAAGCGATATTGACGCCATTGAGAAAGACCTGGATCGCCAGCCCCTGCCCGGCCTTGCCTAACCCCAACAACCAACCAAGAATAACGTAGTTGGCCAATGCAGCAGGGGTTGCCCAAAGGCGTATGAGAAAATAACCACGGGTGGCCTGCTCTACCTCGGCGCCCGGTTGCATCCACCACAAACCGCCGGCGAGCACCAGCGGACCGGCAATCAACATCACTAATCCGCCAACAATCGCGACAGCAAACCCGCGGACGAAGACATTGGCTCTTTCCGCCTCATCCCACCTGCCAAGAGCCTGGGCGGTAAGACCTGTTGTGGTGGCGCGAAGAAAATTGAAAGTGGCTAATATGACGTCAAAAATAATGGCGCCAATGGCCAGTCCGCCTAATAGAGCAGCACTGTTCAACTGGCCAATGACCGCGGTGTCGACGACACCCAGCAACGGCGTCGTCATATAGGCGATCGTCATCGGCCAGGCGATGGCGAACACCATGGAAAATTTCACCGCGAATGGCCGTGACCGGGACGTTGTATCCAGCCGCACAGAGCGAACCATAAGAACCATTCCTTGCTTGTTGTCACCTGTTGGGCATGACCACACAAAGAGATTATCTTGTAGGGTTAAATTCGAATTGGTCCAACGGGAAATAGCACGTTCTAGTGGTTCTTTTGATTCCTACATTTGTAAATAAGGGGGATGCAAATGTTGGCACAGAACCACTAGGCGGTGGTCAACATCGCAACGGCCAGGGTGGCAACAACCGCAAAAGTGAATTTCAACCGTAATCTGCAATACCATGGCGGAAGCATACCGTAGTGGCCGGCAATGTTGTCCCAGGCACCCTGGCCCGCAAAGCCGACCATCAGCAGTGCAAAACACATCGGTGCCGAGACAAAGATCACGGTCCAACCGATCAGCGGGGCCATGACAGCCATTGCCACCGCGGAATTTCTCCACCGCGAAGCCGTACCCCCAAGCGATAAGCCCCAATGGATACCGCCAAGAAAGATCAGCACCACACAACAATAGGTTTTCGCCGCGTCGACCAGCACCGGTGCAATGCCGGACCGATCGTCGACATAGACCAGCATCGCCGTCAGCAACACGATTGGCACAAGACCCATAATGCCGACAATGCGGACGCTCGCGCTCGGGTCTTGTTCGACTTCAATCATCCGTGCGGCGCGATTGGCGATTAGTCCGGTGAGCGTTTTACTTTGGGTCATGAGGCGCCAATGGTTGCCGTTTAGAAAAATAAAATTCCCCGCCCGGCTTCAACAGCACAATCACGGTCATTTAGACACTTATGCTCTTTAGCGCCTTGACCAGCTCAGCATCGACTTTGCCCGTTTGCGCCAGTCCGGCTTTTTTCTGGAAGCCCATTATGGCACGGCGGGTTTTTGGACCCATCAGACCATCGGGAGTGCCGACATCGAAGCCAAGTTTGTTCAACAGCACCTGTGCCTGTTTGACCGTTGCAATGCTGGCCGTTGCACTATCTTGCCGCCATTCTTCAGGAATTGTTACCCTGTTGGTGCTCTGGTCCAGAGGCTCTGGCCGCCATTCATCGACTGCAAGTCGCGCTTTATCCAGCGCTTTTGGATCCATGACATTTGCCACCTCATCCCGCTTCTTGCTTGAATCGACATCACCGGTCTTTGCCGCAAGAGCGAACCACTTGTACGATTCGGCAAGATTTTGGCCGGTGCCCATGCCCTGGCCATAAAGTATTCCAAGATTGTACTGACTGTCCTTGACACCCTTGTTGGCGGCCTTGTTAAACCAGTTTAGCGCTTCGTCCATGTCCGGATTACCATCGGCGCCCATGGTGTGGATCACCGCAAGATTGTGCATGGCACGCGCATTGCCCAGATCGGCAGATCGGCGATACCAGTTGGATGCGCTGACAAGATCACGCTCAACGCCCAGACCTTTTTCGTAGAGGCTGCCCAAACGATATTGGGCCGGGGCGAATTCCTGCGCGGCAGCGCGGCGGAACCATTCGGCCGCCTCGGTCATGTCGCGCTTGATACCGCTACCGTTGGAATAACGCAGTCCAATTTCGTATTGCGCCTTGGCATCGCCCTCAGCTGCCGCCTGGCGAAGCGCCGGCGGGCCAAGTTGGTCGTCCGGCAGTGGTCCACCGATAATCTGGTTATCGAGGCTATCGTCACCGGTGATTGGCGCGGCAGCTTCAAGTTTCTCGCTGTTTTGATCAGTGGCCAAAGGTGCCGTTATAGTGCTTTCCTGCGAAAGTCCGGCGTTCTCGGTGACGCCGTCAGGCCGACCTTCCGGAATGCCTGTGACGATCCGGGTGGAGCTCTTGTCGCCGGCCTTTGATCCATCGGGCGCGGTTGCGCTGCCTGACGTAGTGTTGCTTGCGTCGGGCATAGGCGGTTGAGCCGCGCTTTCATTGCCTTCGCCGGCAGCTCCCTCATTCACCGGTCCGGCGTTTTGTTGGCCGGCCGAGGAATTTGCAGGCAGGCTTGCAAGCTCGTCGCCACTGTCGCTTTGAAGCAGCAATTTCGAACCGGCGAAGGCCAAAAGAACCATCAATACGGCGGCAGCGGCGATAATCACCGGTCGACGCGATAAGCCGGCTAATGCGTAACCGGCTGTCGCCGGTTTGTCCCGTTCATCAACTATTACTTCCTCACCATCAACCGCCCCGTCTTCATCAGCCGCCGATCTTGCCGCGCGTCTGGCAGCAGCGATGAAGTCCATCTTGCCGGCCGGAATTTCACTGTCGGAAGACGCATGACGGAATTCTTCCGATGCGCGTTTTACCAGCTCAGGAATATCCGGCACACCGGTGCCCGGCTCCAGCGGTCGGTGGTCTTCCTCCCGTGCGATTTCGGCAACTTTCAGGTCGTCCGCTGGATCAATTGACGGAGCATCAACTATTTTTTTCGCCACCGGTGCAGTCGGGTTCGATACAGTTTCTGTTCTTGCCGGAGCTTTTTCTGGCCTTCTGGCGTGTCTGGCCGCTGCAATCGTTGAAGCTCTCGATTGAGGTGTGGTCTGCAATTTCCCTTCAATTGAATCCAATCTGGCCGCCACATTACCAAGCGTGTGTTGAACCGACCTTATGGCCCGGTCCGATCCATCATCCTTTTGGTCTGCAATGGTCCTTAGAGCCTTCAGATCTTCTGACAGGGCGCTGATCAACTCTACCGGCAGATTTTGGCCGTCCATCGATTGCATGGCAGTTTGGGCTGAATTGGTAATGGTACTCAATGTCAGTTCGCGATCGGCCTCCATACGCTGCTCAATTTGGCCCAGCCGGTTTTCCAGACCGGTGAAATCCGGTGGCAATTGCTCACCAACATCCAGCTTCCCGGCAATATTGGCGATCTGAGTTTCCAGATTGGCAAGCTGGATGTCGGAGGAATTTGACCCCACCGCCGCATCAAGGCGCTCCGCCAGTTGCTGAAGCTGATGTTCGACCTGCGAATTGTCTGCCAATGCGGGGACAGGTACCGCCGCCGCCCGATCATCCGACAAGGCAATGGATTCAAACGCGCCGAAACGACCGGTCAGATTTTCAATCCGCTCGGCCAGCCGGGCAATCTGGTTTTCATCATGCTGTTTGCCGGCCGCATCCATATCGAGCCTGCTCGCCAGCTGTTGCAGTTGCGCCTCGACATTTGTTGTATCCATATTACCGGCTGCCTGCCCGGATTCGGTAGTCTGCAGATTGGAGTCCAGAGTCTCCATCTGATGTGAAAGCGATTCGATACGCTGATTGAGCTGTTCGAGCTGCTTGTCATCACGCTTTTTAGCCACCAGCTCAACGTATTGGGCAAGTTCGCCAATCTGCTGCTCCATGCGCTCCAAAACCGGAGAAACGGCAACCGGATCTGGTGACCCATTGACCGATACGGCAACAATTGCCCTGGTGATCTCGTCAAGCCGGCTTTCAATCGCCTCCATATTAGGCCCAAGCGATTCGCTGCCCTGGGGTTTTTTAGCCAGGTGATCAACAGCCTCTATGAGACAGTGCAGACGTTGATCCAGCTTCTCCAGATTCTCCAGTTCGAGCGATCCAGAAAGGTTCTCAACAGTCTCGTTCAGCGTCTCGATGCGGCCAACCAATGCTGAAATTTCCGCTGAAGGTGCGCCGGAGGCAAGTGCATCAACACTGCTCTTGAGACCATCTATCTCGTGTTGACCAAATTTTGGCAATCCAACGGTGATTTGGTCAAGCCTGGAATTTATATCCTCAAAGCTATTTCCAATGTCTTCCTTGCGGATGGTCGATCCCAGCGATAAGCGAAGGTCATCCAACTCATGGTGCAGTGCATCAAATGCCGATGGATCAAAGCGGGGCGCTTGTTGCAGCTCCCTGATACCTTCTGCGATGCGGTCTAGTTCATCACCAGATGGGCTCATTTGTCCAGAATGGGAAACGGAATCGCGGATTCCCGACATTCCGTCACCGATTTCATAACGCAAACCATCAAGCTTATCGCTCAATTCTCTGAGTTCGGCGGAAAGTGTGTCAAGTACGGGCGGGGCGACCGCCGCCGAAGGGGCAACATTGCCCCCGACCGCGCCATTTGAGTTTGGTACCGGTTCTTGCAACGCCATGTTCAGCATGTTTTTGCGTCTGGCAATTTCGGCAACGGCATCAGTCGGCGTATTGACTGCAGACCCGCCGGGTGCCGCCGGGTACGACTTTGCTGCAGCATCCTGCTGGCTCATTTGCCCGGTAAGCATACGGATCCTTTGTTCAAGCTCCTCAACCGTCGATTGGGCTGGGTCCGCCGTCTGGTTTCCGTGCCGCGGCTTGACTGTATGTCCAATGCCACCAAGCTTGCGTTCGATTGATTCTATCGAGCGGCTGAGCGTGGCCAGTCTCTCGCTGCTGTTAAGATTGCGGCGTTCAAGCAAGGCATCAAGATTGGAACGCGTCATATCTTATCCACTAGGTTTCCAGAAACGGCTTTGCCGGTCTGGCTGGTTCGTCTGTCGGCATTTTTTTTCGCAAGCCTGTCTTTGTCCGGCACCCTGTTATCCAGCCCCTCGACGACAAAGCGGGCCGCTTCGTCGATATTTTTGCGGCGTTCTCCAACTCCTGAATGCGCATTAGGTTGATTGTCAGGCAACTTGCGCTGGCGGGGAGCCGGAGATGTTGGCATCGCGATTCACGTTATCCCTATTCCATTCAATGTCATTTGTTCAAAGCAATAGACCGGGAATCCTTGAGGTGATAATCTTACAACCATGGTAAACAGCGGGTTAACAAAGCGAGTCACGGGTTTACAAAGTTGTACTACCGGTCAGATATCGCGATTATTCGGCCAATCCGCGTAGGAATTTGGGGGCTGACCGCCATTTTACTCAACACTACAATCCCGACGACCAAACTAGGATCTGCTGAGTATCGGGATTTGGAAATGTGGAATAGCGGGATTACTTTATTATGATCATGGCTCATCAGGAGTGCACAGCGACCGGCGCTTACGCGCCGCCCCTGCAAAGGCCTGGGCGTAGCCCAAAATGGCCGTGAGTAAGAAAAACGCCCGGATTTAGGCGTGAAATCGCCGGCAGGACGATCCCTTTCAAGATTTCGCAACGACAAACCGGGCGATTTTGACCATATCCTGCCGAACGCGGCGCATCCAAAACCTGATGCTCAACAGACCCTCGGCAGTCAAATTCGGATCAAATTGTGGGTTTCGATTTGCGCACCTTGAAATTGTAGCAATAAGCTTATAAATCTGGCAAAGTTACTATTGGAAGAAAATAACAGTATCGGCCAATTAGACCGTGTTCCAGGTTCGAGCGTGACATTGCTGTATTCCCTATGTGCAATGTCAAATCCCTACTAGTCGCTAGTCCTGACCTGTGATTTGCTTCCGACCGCGGGTTGCCTCGATAAACGTCAAACTGGCGCCTAATTCGAGCATAAGCCCCTGGTTCCTCCGAACGCACAATAAATAGAAACAAAGTCAGCAGGAATCCAATATGTCCCAAAAAAGCTCATACGCTTCGCGAACACGTGATAGTGTAGCGATAATACCAGCAGCCGATCAACATACGACTTATCGAATTGGAGATTTGGCGCGTGAATTCGACCTAACATTGCGCACCTTGCGCTTCTATGAAGACAAAGGACTTGTAACGCCAAAAAGGTGCGGTACGACAAGGCTTTACAGTAATGAAGACCGCGCCCGACTGGAACTCATCCTGTTCAGCAAAAAAGTCGGTTTTTCGCTACTTGAGATCAGAGAACTGCTTGATGGATATGATGCCGCCAGTGAATTGAGTAACCCGCTGGCCAATTCAAAGAACCAGTTTGAGGAAAAGCTCGGCGAGTTAAGGCAGCAGAGGGCCGATATCGAGAAGGCAATTGATGAGCTTTCCCAGCAACTTCAATCCGATAATGGGCTGTTTGCCAATTAGCGTAATTTCAGCAAAGGTCACAGGCTTTTGCGCTCGTGAGATTGCGTAGTATTAAAGTGACACACCACATTTCGTGAATGTAATCAGACGAAATGTGGCCTGGTGGTTCTGTGCCAACATTTGCATCCCTTTGCAGCACCCTTGTTTGCAAATGCTGGCACAGAACCGCTAGGATATTGAATCTAGTGGCATTTTTGAATTTGACATTTGAAAAAGAATGATGTTGCAAATGGGACTCAAATGTCAAATTCATTCCACTAGGGCACATCAGCCAGTTTTGGGAAAGCTCTGATTTTATGCAAGAACCATCAACCGAAACGACCGTTGGCTTTCATGCTTTTGAGTATCTAAGTAGTGATGGTCTGGCTTTGTGGGGGCGGATGTATGTTCCAAGCAGCAAATCAAAGCGAACACCGGTGCTCTGTTTGGCGGGATTAACCCGCAACAGTGCCGATTTTCACCAATTCGCGTTGGCACTATCAAACCACCCCAAACACCCCCGCCGGGTGCTGGCACTGGACTATCGTGGCCGGGGTAATTCGGCCTACGACCGCAATACCGACAATTATAATTTGTTGGTTGAAGCAGGCGATGTGATCGCCGCCTGTGATGCGGCAGGTTTTGCAGACATTTCGCTGGTCGGTACCTCTCGGGGCGGCATGATTGCGATGGCCCTTGCTGCGATGCGACCGGGCATGCTCAAGCACGTGGTACTCAACGATATCGGCCCTGAAATCGATGGCGTGGGCTGGGCACGTATCAAGACGACGCTTGGCAGGATGGCTCGACCGGCAAGCTGGAAAGAGGCGGTTGAACTTCAAAAGGATGCCTTGGGCGGACAATTCACCGGACTGAGCGAGCAGGAGTGGAAGGAACATGCGCACGCGACTTTTATCGACGTTGCAGGCAGACCAGAGCGCAGTTTTGATGAGGAACTACTGACCTCACTGAAGATTCAGAATTTCGATAATAAATTGCCGACATTTTGGCCCCAGTTTGATGGACTTCGCCGGATTCCACTGCTGGCTATTCGCGGACAGAATTCGGATCTGCTTTCCAAGTCCACATTGGAGAAAATGGCGGCGCGCCATCCTGGTATGAAGTCTATAGTCGTTGAGGGCCAGGGTCACGCACCGCTGCTTCACACCGGGAAGCTGCCGGACCAGATTTACCGATTCCTGGAAAGTTGAAACCAGAAGAAGCGCAAACACGCCCGCATCGTCAGACAAGACCAAGTACATTTTCAGGCGGGCGGCCAAGTACGGCCTTTCCATTTGCTATCACGATAGGCCTTTCAATCAGTATCGGATGTTCCACCATTGCCGCAATCAGTTCCTCCTCTGCGGCGCTGGCCAAAGAAAGCTCGCTGTAGATCTTTTCGCTGCTGCGGACAAATGACGACAAGGGAAGCCCAAGCGCGATCGCGATCTGCCTGATTTCTGCTGCGCTGGGCGGATTCTTTTGGTAGTCAATAATTTCTGGATCGAAACCCCTTTCCCGCAACAGCAGCAAAGCCTGTCGGGATTTCGAACAGCGTGGATTGTGCCAGATGGTGATCTTCATCAAGGTCTCCTCGAAAAATGGGCGTGGCTGGTTTATGCCAACGGAAATTAATATTGTCTCATATGACAGGAGCGTACCTTGGTATTATCCGTTCCCTGCAGCCCAACTGTCAGTCTTGCGGCCGGTCACTTCACTGATCGATACAAGGTTATTGCTATCCAGATAGGCGGACAGTCCCCGCAATATCTTAGCCGGTAATCCAGGCCCCTTAAAAACCAGTCCGGTATAGAGCTGCACCAGATCAGCTCCAGCCTCAATCTTGGCGATGGCTGTCTCGCTGTCGTCGACGCCACCAACACCGATTATCGGAAACTTCCGGTCAAGGCGCTGGCGCATTCTAGCCAGCATAATTGTCGACTTGATGAACAGCGGTTTGCCGGACAATCCACCTTGCTCGCCAGCTTTTTGGTTGTCGCAAAGGAACGGCCGAGCAAGAGTGGTGTTGGAAATGATCATGCCGTCAAGCGCCGATGCGCCGACGACATCGGCGATCTCGTCGAGTTCTTTATCGACCAGGTCAGGTGCAATTTTGAGGAAAACCGGTACATTGGGATGCCCTTCAACAACGGCATTTTGCCTTGCATCGAGCACCCGATCAAGAAGTTCCTTCAGTGCCATGCCGGTTTGCAGATTGCGCAGTCCTGGCGTGTTGGGTGAGGATATGTTGACAGTGAAATAATTGGCGAAATGGGCAAAAACCTCAATACCCCTGACATAGTCGGCAATAAAATCGGCAGTATCCTTGTTGGCGCCGATATTGACCCCGATAATACCGTTGGAACTTCGCTTCAGCAGGCGTTTCATTGCCGCAGCGTACCCCTGGTTGTTAAAACCGAGCCGGTTGATAAGTGCTGCATCGGACACCAATCGAAAAAGCCGTGGTGGAGGATTCCCCTGCTGGGGTCGCGGGGTTATGGTGCCGATTTCGGCATAGCCAAATCCAAGCTGCAGCAAGGCGTTGGGAACCTCGGCATTTTTGTCATAGCCGGCGGCGATGCCAATTGGATTGGGAAAATCGAGGCCTGCCACACGTACAGCTAGTCTATCATCGGTGTTGTTTTGCACACCGGGCAAAATTCCAGATTTTAGCCCTAGAATTGACAGTTTATGGGCCAATTCCGGTGGCAGGCCAAAAAGCACTGGTCCAAGCAGACGGGCGTATAATTCGTCAATCACTGGCCAGGACCCGGAATGATGTGGACACCCGTCTTATCCAGCGGTAACGGCTTGACCCAAAGAACATGTTTCATTGACAACGGCTGATAAAGATGCGGAAACAGGGTGCCGCCGCGTGCTTCTTCATAGAAAATTTCCTCACCAAGACCAACCGCATCAACAGCGACTAGAACCAGATTGTTGCGTCCTTTAAAATGCAAAGCAAGTGTCGAAGGCAGCTGATCTGCGGTTGAAAAATGAATGAACCCATCTTCAATATCTATTTCCGCGCCTGAAAACCGGCCAACTTTCTCTGCTGCTTCCCACCGCCGCCGGTCGCAAATTTTGTAGACAATATGAGCTTTCATTATCGCTGATCTTTGTGGTGTGTTGTGGTTTTCCCGACCAGCGCCACAATGGCGGCAAGATTTGTGGTAGAGTGCGCAAAACCGCATTATGAAGTCGCGACCATGAAATATGCAATCAAAAATATCGTCTGTTTGGCACTTGCCGTGTCGACATTGATCGTTCTGCCGGTTGTCGCCGGTGACAGCACAACGATTGACGTCGGTCGTTACACCATGTCGAAGACGGCAAATGGCCTGGTCCGTCTCGACACCAAAACCGGACAAGTATCCCATTGTACGGCCAGTAGTGCTGGACTAGCATGCAAGATTGCCGCAGATGAACGACGAGCCTATCAACAGGAAATTGACGCCGTAAACAACAGGCTGAACAATCTGCAGTCGAGGCTTTCAACGCTCGAAAAGGATGTGCGATCGGGAAAATTTGCTCGTGCCGAAAAGAGGCTCCCAACGCAGGCCAGGGAAGAATTTGAGCGCGCACTAGAATTCGCCGACAAGGCTTTTAGACATTTTTTCAATCTTTTCGAAGAGTTGCACGACAAGCCTGAAAAGGATGCGATTTAAGGCGCGATCATTTTACCGCGGTCAGCAACAGCGATTAATCGAATTCTAAAAGCCGGAATTTGAGGCTTGCATGATGGCCGGAGTCAGCACTACCGCAAAAAGAACCGGCAGGAAAAACAGGATCATCGGCACCGTCAGTTTGGGTGGCAACGCGGCGGCCTTGGTTTCTGCTGCCATCATGCGAACCTCGCGATTCTCTTGCGACAGAACGCGCAGGGCCGAGCCAAGCGGCGTACCGTAGCGTTCCGCCTGAACGAGCGCTGTGACGACATTTCTTACCCCGTCCATGCCCGTGCGCTCGGAAAAATTCTCATAGGCCATACGCCGGTCAGAGAGGAAAGACAGTTCCGCCGTCGTTAGCGCCAGCTCTTCTGCCAGTGGCACGGAAGTCTTGCCGATTTCCTCTGACACACGCCGAAATGCAGCTTCGATAGACATGCCCGATTCAACACAGATCAGGGTCAAATCAAGCGCATCCGGCCAGGCCCGCTGAATTGACAACTGGCGCGTTTTTACCTTGCTCTTAATGAAGATGATCGGCGCATAAAAGCCCGCATAAGCAGCAATCAGAGAAACCAAAATCTTGATCATCATGCCGTGTTCGGGATCGCCAAAAAGAAGCATGTAGAAGGCAGCCATGGCGAAAAAAACGATTGGCAGCACAAAACGCAAAAACAGAAAGATGAATAACGGATTTTGGCCTCTTAAACCGGCATGGGTGAGTTGAGCCATGGTTTTTTTGTCGGCCAGGGCGGCGCGAAGATTAAGGCTGTCAACCAAGTTCTTAATTAACGCTTTGGGTTCGGCCCTGACGGTTTTGTTTTTGTTGAATTTCTTATCCGCCGCCAGACGCGCACGTTCCCTTGCTCTGATCTTGTCCCGCTCAAGCGCCACCGATTTCATCCGGGAACCCAACTCATCTTTCCGCAACAGCGGCAGGGTCACTGAAATGATGGTTGCGAAAACCGCAATGGCTGAGGCCACCGCGATAGATATCGACAGCCAGCTCATTGATTCCAATCCAAGTGCAAACATCACAAGTCCACCGTCAAAAATCGAAGTTAATCATCTTTTTCATTATGAAAATGCCGATTCCCATCCACGCCGCGCTGGCCAACATGGTCATCTGTCCTGTCTGTTCGGTAAATAGCGGCATGAGGTAGTTGGGGCTGGTTATGTAGACCAGACCGCCAACGATGATCGGCAGAGCGCCGATGATAACGGCCGAAGCTTTCGCCTCCATCGACATCGCTTTGATCTTGCTTTTCATACTTTTGCGGGCGCGCAGCACTTTTGACAGGTTGCCAAGCGCTTCAGACAAATTACCACCAGCCTGAGCTTGAATTGTGATGACAATCGAGAAAAAGCTGGTCTCTGACAACGGCACATTCTTGGCCAACTTTTCAACCGACTCTGGTATTGTCAAGCCCATCTGTTGAGCTTCTACGATCTTGACAAACTCGGTACGCACGGGCTCCTGTGCCTCCCGCGCGATGATTTTCAGGCAATCATTCAGTGGCAGACCGGATTTGACACCGCGTACGATGATGTCGACCGCGTTCGGAAATTCATGCAAAAACTTGACTATCCGCCGATTGCGGAGAGATTTGACGACCCAGTGGGGCAGGCCGAAACCGAACACGACAAAAGCGCCGATAGCTGCAATTGGTGTTACTCCTGAAAGCACCACCAGCAGGGCGGCAAACAACCCCAGAGCGATCGAGAAAAGATAGTATTTCTTTGTCGAAATTTTCAGTCCGGCCTGTGCCAACCGAATATCGAGGGGTGGGTTTTGTGAGTTTTTTTGCTTGTTTTTCTGGCTCTCGACAGTCTTCAGAGACTCTTCGACATTTTTGCGCCGCGTGGCAGCGTCGGTTTTCTGCATGACCTTTGTCTTGACGGCGACCGTCGTACGGGTCGTCTCCTTGATGGACTTGAACCGCTTGCTGGTTTTGTTTTGAGCCGCAATACGCTTGTACATCACGGCATAACCGATGCAGCTGATACTCAATCCGACCAAGCCAACAAATACAAGTACCGTTGTGTCAATCCCAAACATATTAAGTCGCATCTCCAAGTTGCTCACGTATTTTGTCGGCTGCATCGAGAGTGGCGGCGAGGCGCTGTTCTTCGTTATAATATTTCGCCCGCTCCCAAAGCTTGGGTCTACCCACACCGGTAAAAGAGTGGACACCACTCAGCTTACCATTGGCGTCTTCACCGGTAATTTTGTACACGAACACATCCTGAGTGATGATGACATCGCCTTCCATACCCATCACTTCAGTAATGTGGGTGATGCGGCGGGAGCCGTCGCGCAACCGCGCGGCCTGAATTATCACATCGATCGATCCGACAATTATTTCGCGCACGGTTCGGGCCGGGATGGAGTAGCCGCTCATGGCGATCATTGATTCCATACGGCTAAGACATTCGCGCGGCGTATTGGCGTGAATGGTGCCCATCGAACCATCATGACCGGTATTCATCGCCTGGAGAAGGTCAAATACTTCAGGTCCACGCACCTCACCGACAATTATTCTCTCAGGCCGCATGCGCAGGCAGTTCTTAACCAGATCGGTCATGGTAATCTGCCCCTCGCCCTCAATGTTCGGCGGCCTGGTCTCCAAACGGACCACATGGGGTTGTTGCAACTGCAGTTCGGCTGAATCCTCGCAGGTAATGATGCGTTCCTCAACATCAACATAATTGGTCAGGCAGTTAAGCAGGGTCGTCTTGCCCGAACCGGTGCCACCCGAGATAACGACATTACACCGCACCCGGCCAATAATCTGCAATAGCTGGGCACCCTCGGGCGAGATAGCACCAAAACTCACCAATTGGTCCAGGGTGAGCTTGTCCTTTTTGAACTTGCGAATAGTAAGTGCCGGTCCATCAAGGGCCAGTGGCGGCGCAATGACATTAACCCGCGACCCGTCGGCCAGACGGGCATCACAAATCGGGCTTGAATCATCGACCCGGCGGCCGACTTGACTGACGATGCGCTGGCAGATGTTCATCAACTGGTCGTTATCGCGAAACTTGACCCTGGCTTTTTCAACCTTGCCGTCGATTTCGATGTAAGTGGTGTCGGCACCGTTGACCATGATATCGGCAATATCATCGCGCGCTAGCAGCGGTTCAAGCGGTCCATAGCCCAAAACATCATTGCAAATATCGGCCAGCAGTTCCTCCTGCTCGGCGATCGACATGATGATATTTTTGATTGAGATGATATCACTGACGATATCACGGATCTCCTCGCGCGCACCTTCATTGTCGAGCTTTGAAAGCTGAGTGAGATCGATAGTATCGATCAGCGCCGAGAAGACCGTCGTTTTAACATCGTAGTATTCTTCGGATTTTTCAAGATTTTCTTGGCCGGTCACGACCGGATCAATACTGGCCATGGGTTCCGGCTTGCGCTTGCGAGGCGCGATGGCAGGCTCATCTTCCGGTAGTGATGAAGATCCCGCCGGCAGCGCCAAATCATCCATTGGCGGCGCGGCCTCGGTGATCGTCTGCGCGACCTCCTTGGGCAGATTGGGCGGTTTTCCGAAACCGGATGCGCCGTTGTCATTTCCGCGCTTTCCAAACATTTATGCTTTACTCCAGAACCACTGACTCAAGGCGCTCGAACTTCCCGTCGATACAGACGCAGGTTATTACCTGCCGAGCAGTTTGTTGAAAAAGGAAGAATTTTTTGTCTTTTTTCCAGTTTTCGCTTCCGATCGTCCCGCAAGCGCTTGGGCAATATTCAAGATCAGCTGCGAGGTTTCATGCTTTGGATCAGATTCCAGAATCATCTGACCGTTATTTGCGGCGGCGCCAAAAAGTGCCGCATCGAACGGAATAACCACCAACGGCTCCAGTTCAAGCGGACTGGTGAATTCAGCTACCGCAATCTCCGGCCGCTTTGGCATGTTGACATTATTGAGCACCAAATTGGGCGGACTGTCGTTGGGTCGCAGTTCTCTTAGCGTATCGATCATATTTTTTGCATTGCGCAGATTGGCCAGATCAGGCGCTGCAGTAATGACAACCTGATCAACATTTGACAGGATTTCTCTGGTCCATCCGGTCCAAGAATGCGGCATATCAAAAATCGCGCAAGGAATGTTCCGTTGAATAACCTCGATCACCGGATTGAAATCCGTGACACCAAAATCATACGTTCGGTCGAGCATCGAAGGTGCAGCAAGCAGGCTTAAACGATCTGAACATTTGGCCAGCAGACGGTCAACATAGGTGTCGTCAACCCGGTCGGATGAAAACACAGCTTCGGCTATACCCTGGGCCGGATCCTGATCAAAATCGATGTTTGCTGTACCGAAAGCAAGATCGAGATCGGCGATGACCGAATCGGTGGCATATTCACTTGATATTGCCCATGCAACATTGTGGGCCAAGGTTGACGATCCAACACCGCCCTTGGCACCGATAAAGGCGCAGGTTTGCCCAAGTGGTTCAACTTCAGGATTGACGTAGAGATCAGAGATAATCTTCATCACATCCGCCATCGAGACAGGCGCCACCAAGTATTCAGAAACACCCTTCGATATCAACTCGCGATAGAGCTGGACGTCATTGTGGTGGCCGATAACAATGACCTTCGAGCCGGGATCGCAAACATCTGCCAGTAATTCCAGTTCATTGACCAGATCGTCACCGCGAAGGGAAGATTCGACAACTACCAGATTAGGTGTTGGCGCCTCAGCGTAGAAATCAGCGGCGGCCGGAATGCCACCCATATGCACCTTGACATGAGCCTTTGACATCCTGCGGTCTTCGGCAGTCGATTCGACGGCTGCTGCAACAGGGGCGGACTCGCAAAAAGCCTGCACCGAAATACGCGGTATGGGCCTAATCGAACTCAAATCGCCGGCTTGCACTACCGTTTCACCTGTCACTGCAGGCGGCAGCGCATATTCCACCTCTGTTGCGGTTGGTGTGGCCACGTCCGCATCCATGGCACCTGAATTGGTGGCTGCATTTTCTTGGGCAAGGCTGGACATTATTCAGATTTCCGTCTTGATGGCTGCATATTACTGATCATTCTTCTGTCTCATAGGTAGTTGCCGGATTTTCAGCATTCCGGTAAGCCTCAACCACCTTAAGTCGGCGTTCCGCGTCGATCGACGTCGTTCCGCGCGGTTCCAGCAGATCGGATGGGTTGGCGACAATTTCGGCCAGATTGTTCTGCGTTGCACAACCAAAATTGTGATAATTTCTGTTTTCCGGTCCGGCCGACAAATCCGCTGGCCATTGGCCGCAGCCTTCGACTCCGGCCTTGATTGCCGAGTAGGACAGACGGATTGGTGCGGAGGCGCCGTGGTTTGCCGCATGATAGGGCGCCATGATGATGCGCCGGCGGGAAATACCATTTGCGCGCAACTCGTCAACGAGCTGACTGGCCAAACGGCTGGCAGTCCGTTCATTGGCCGAACCTGAAGGGACAAGAACACGGATAGAGCCGCTGGCGGCAGATTTGAAGCGTCCGGAGAATCCTTCAACTATACTGCGCTCCGACACTGTCAATCCATGGGCGTTTGAAGCCACCGGAATATCGATGGCCTGTTCCTTCTCGGAGATGACAATCGGGTGTCGGGTGCGGTAGTCGGCAGGCGCCGAACCAACGGTAAAGTGCCGTTTGGAGTAATTCTCACAACCCGAAAGGACAACCACCAACGTCAGTGCCGCAATGGTCAGTTTGCCGGCTCTGACGCCGGTTAGCATTTTTGCCACCACGGGCTTTCCGGCCGATATACACGTTGAATTCATAGTCGGATACTCCGTCTTTCTACCTGACGTCAATTGAAGATGAACCCGACGGTGCCGTTGTACCGGCCCTTGGGAATATTGGCTTTGGTGGTTCCGTAGACCCGGTTGATCCGGCCCATAAAATACCCGGCGCCATCGGATGCAGCGTTGAAATTGTCGTCCGGACGAGCCAGATTGCGGCGCGATGTGGTCCTGACGAGATAGGGTGTGACAATGATCACAAGTTCGACTTCATGGCGCTGGAACTCCTTGCTGCGAAACAGGGTTCCAAATATCGGCAGCTTGGAAAGGCCAGGATAACCGGCAAGTGTTTGGCGAATGTCGTCACGCACCAGACCGGCGATCACCATCGAGCCGCCGGAGGGTAATTCCACGGTAGTGTCGGCCACACGTTTTCTTATGCCGGGGATAGAAGCCGAACCCGCACTACCTCTGGGAATATTGAAGCTGCCTTCTGCGGTAGGTTCGGAAACCGCGGTGCGGATTTTCAGTGAAATTCTACCCGGGGTCAACACGACCGGAGTAAAGTCGAGTGTGATGCCATATTCCTTGAATTTGGTAAACTCAAAAGCGATGGTGCCGTCACTCTCGGACTTGCCATCTGAAACCGGAAATTCCCCACCAACCTGAAATGATGCCTTTTCACCTGATACTGCCGTCAGCGTAGGCTCAGCGAGTGTCCGCATTACACCGGACTGCTCCAATGCTCTGATCGTACTATTCAGACTGTTGATGCCGATGATTGAACTGGAACTCGATGCAATCTTGCCAAGGGCAAACGGATTATCGCCTAGCTGATTGAAACTAAACCCGCCGGTGCTATCGGTGTAGTTGGTATCAATTCCCAGCTGCTTGACAATGGAGCGGCCAATTTCGGCGACCGTCACTTTCAAATGCACCTGGTCCTCGCCATCGATCTGTAGCAAATTAACAATTTGACTTTCTGGCAGGTCCTCACCGAAAATCAAGCTCAAGGCAGAATCGCTTCCATCGTCGCCACTATCGCCGGATTGGGTCGCTTCCCCACCCTTGACAAAGATCTTGGCAATCTGTGCGGCTTTTGCTGATGACAACGGTGTCGGGACTGAGCCGGTTAAAACCAGATTATCATTGATCATTTCAACATCGATATCCGAACCCGGCACCAGCCGTTCGATTGTTTGCACCAGACCCCTAATGTCGCGCTCGATATTGAGCTCCAATGCGAGAATCTGTTTGCCAGCTCCGTCAAAAACAAAAATGTTGGTCTGTCCTATCTGCTTGCCGAACAGATAGATGCGCCGCGACGTGCGGGTAACCGCGTCGGCAACATTTGGATTGGCCACCAGAATATCATGGGCATCCCGTGGCAGTTCCACAACCAGAGACTTGTTGAGGCCCAAATTGACGCTACGGGCTTTGCCTGTTTCATTATTTTTAATTCGAAGACTGCTTACAGCGCCTTTCGCCTCTGCTTGATCGGGAGCACAAATCGGCGCAGCAACAATCAATGACAGGCCAAAAATCACCAACCGGCTGAAATTCCTGCAGCAAAGGGCGGCCATGGCATCGCAAGGTTTAAAGATTGATCTCACAAGCTCATTCATTTTGGTTTCTGCCTGCTTTTCTAATGCTGTGGGACAACTTCTTGGCTGGACCCGAATTTGATCAGCCTGATGTTTCCCTTGGTTTTACGGTCTTTGCCCGAAAGCAGATGGTTTGCTTCCCCCGATTTCGAGTTGTCTGAGTCCTCAAGAGAGCGAAGAGAAAGCGTCAGTCGGTCGGCCATCTGCTGCGCTACTGTCAAAATCTCGGCCTCTTCGGGCGACAGCTCCAATGTCGCTGTTTCGCCAACAACAACTTTTTCTCCATTTTTGTCTTCAATCGTCTGGTCAATCGCCAGCACCCGGATATTGGTGAGAATCGTTTCGGTGATGTAGCTGGTTTTCTCGTCCGTCTTGTCATTGCGGTGGGTCATGATGACATCGACCCGGTCGTTTGGCAGGATAAAGCCGCCGGCGCTTGTATCTGCAGAAATTGATGTCGCAACAGCCCGCTTGCCTGCAGGCAGAATCGCCGACATATAGCCGCGGTCCGACCGGACCAGCTTTGCTTCCCGGATCGGCTCGCCCTCGTAGAACGTCGAACGGGCAATCGCTCCGGCAATTTCCTCCAGCGCGCCAGGATTGTCCTGTTTCAACAAATAGGAATCGTTTAAACCTGTTTTCGGCCAGGTTTGCCATTTCAAACCATCAACGCTGATCGCGTTACCGGTCGGCACATCCGCAGCAGCAACTAAAACCAAAACGGTCTCTATCTCAGGGCCCGCGTTTTCGGCTACCTGTGTTGTCGGTTCTGGAGCCGTCAAGTTCACGGCAAGAAACGCGGCGCCGCCGGCAGCAAGCACTGCAACTCCCAATATGATGAATCTAATGGACTTCATTCTCGGCTTCCCACGCACCTATAGGTTTGTTGTCGAAGCCATAATTGCTGTTGAAACGTGTATTTATGGTTAATAGAATGCTGCTGATTTGAATTTTGGCAATTGCGCCATCACCCGGGGCACGAAACGGTGACCGGGTCCTGTTTCAGCCGGTTTGGCAAATCCAAAACCAAAGAAAGGCCAGCTGCAATATGTTGCTGCCGGCCAAACTTCACGTGACAGGGGCTGCACGTGAACCGATTTACATTGAGTCAGGTTACTTGGTGAAGACCATGTCTTCTCCCGGAGCACCGGTATGGCAGGCGATGCAACCCTTATCGGCACCCTTGGCCACTTTGCCAGCAAGCATCATGCCTTTGGGGTTCTTGTCGAGCGAACCATCGGGCAGATATTTGGCCCAGAACCAGTCCTTGTTGTCAGCATCCCAACCAGCTTCCCGTTTGAACATGACCGTGACAGCGCCAAGATGCTTGCCGCGATCAGCTTGAACCGCGTCGACTTCGACATCTTTTGGTCCATAGTTGCGTTTGACGATCGCTTCGCCGGTGTGGCCGTTGACGGTGGTTTGGGTGTAAAATGTTTCGAGAACAAACCCGTGTGGTTCGGTACCTTCATAGGGGAAGGTATTGATGGTATCACTGCCGACCATCCGGTCTTTCTCGAGTGCCGCCCATAGTGCCGCTGCATAAGCGGCGTCATCCGCACTGCCAAATGGTGCCATCTGACTTTGCGCGGTGGTCACTGACATGGCTATAGCAGCCGCAAGTACCGCACCGCCAAGTTTATATAGTTTCATGGTATTCTCCCACTGATTTCGCCAATAGATGCATGTCATTAAATGCAATGAGGTAATGTTAGCGAATGTCGTAGTCACACCCCACTCACGTTCGCTTGAGCAAAATCACAATTAATTGTCCCACCGTGATTTTATGTGGGAAATCTGACGCGTATCCTATCCCTCACAATGGCGCATCCTGCCGGTGTCCTTGTTGCGGTGATGTTGCCTGTTTTTGAAACCGGGAGAGAAAATCATGAACCAAGCCGGACATTTGCTCAAATTTGCGATCACTGCATTTTTGGTTGCCTCATTGGCCGGGCCGGCTCTAGCCGCGGGTGATGCCGAAAAAGGCCAAAAAGTGTTTAAGAAATGCAAGGCCTGCCACAAGATCGGCGATGGCGCGAAAAACAGCGTCGGCCCGGTTCTGACCGGCGTGGTGGGGCGAAAGGCCGGCACGTTTGCCAAATATTCCTACGGAAAAAGCATGCGCAAGGTGCGCGAAACCGGATTGGTGTGGACAGAGGAAAATCTTGATGGCTGGCTGACCGACCCAAAAAAATATCTGCGCAAATTATTGGATAATCGCAAGGCCAAGGCCAAGATGACGTTCAAATTGAAGAAGGCGGGGGACAGGCAAAATGTTATTGCTTATTTGCGAACTTTTGCTGGTGAGACGAATGACGAGACAATGGAAAAATCCGCAGCACCCGCATCGCCAACAACTGCAATGGCGGTTGCATCTTCTGATGTCTGTGTTGAAAATCAATCCGGCAAAAGCCTGTTGTTTGTGGTCGAGGCCAAGGGCGGTGCGCGGGTGCTCAAGACTCTCGGCGCCAAACAAAATCTCTGCGCGCCGCAAGCAATGGCTGGCGCCGGCGGCACGGTTGGGGTCTTCACCGATGAGAACGCGCTTGAGGGCTGTTCGAGATTGGCCAAAGCCGGCAAGGCGGAGCGATTGATCGCCTACGAGCCGTTCGATAATTGCACCTGGGCTCAATAACAGCCCATACGGCCATCAGGATTGGATGTCATAGAAGTTCTTGATTGCATCCCAGCCTTCTTTGGCGCTGTCGACGATGGTGAACAGGTCCACATCTCCCGGTGAGACTGTCCCCTCCTCGACCAAGGCTTCAAGATTGATGACCCGTTTCCAGAATTGGTGACCAAACAACAGAACCGGAATTCGGTCCATTCTGCCGGTCTGGATCAACGTCAAGGTTTCAAAGAACTCGTCAAGAGTACCAAAGCCGCCGGGAAACACCGCCACTGCCCGTGCCCGCATCAAAAAGTGCATCTTGCGGATGGCGAAGTAGTGAAAATTTAAACAGAGCTCCGGTGAGACATATTCATTTGGCGCTTGCTCGTGCGGCAAAACAACATTGAGACCGATCGATGGTGCGCCCACGTCCTTGGCGCCACGATTGCCTGCTTCCATTACCCCCGGCCCGCCACCGGTCACTACCACATATTCCCGGTGGCCGTTTTTCATCGATTCCCGCGATGCCAGGCGAGCGAATTCTCTCGCCTCCTCATAGTATCTGGAATTTTTTTCAAGATTTTTCTTGGCCACCGGCGTTTTCGCCGCCCACGCTTCACCGCCAGGCTCGGGAATACGCGCGCCGCCGAACAGCACAACGGTTGATGCAATCCCGGCCTCGGTTAACACCATTTCTGGCTTCAACAGTTCGAGTTGCAGACGTATCGGCCTGGTTTCCTCACGGCAGAGAAAATCCTGGTCGTCAAAGGCAAGCTGGTAGACCGGAGATCTGGTCTGCGCGGTATCCGGAATCTTGCGGACTTTCTCGCGATCCTCATGTGAATGAGTTAAGGGGTTGTGATGCTTTTTTGTTGTGGCCATGGCAGTTGTCTGTTCCTGCTGAATAATACAAACACAGATCATGACCCAGATTGATTGACGCTTTGTAACGCTTGGCATAGTTTCCCGAAAAAATAGTTCCGGCGCTGGACACTCCGCCGCTTTGAACAAGGATGACCTGATGGACAATAATAAACTGGCCCAACTGCAAGGCGTCATTGACCCAGCCTTCGATAATCGCGATAGCATCGGTCTTGATACCAAAGGTGAAATTCGCGAGGCGGTTGAAACGGCCTTAAACCTGCTTGATACCGGTGTGGTGAGGGTCGCCGAGCGCGACGGCGGCAATAGTGACTGGCAGGTCAATCAATGGCTGAAAAAGGCCGTGCTCTTGTCTTTCCGGCTAAACGACATGGGTCTTATCGCCGGTGGTGCGGGTGATTCGAACTGGTGGGACAAGGTTCCTTCCAAATTCGAGGGCTGGGAGGCCGCCGATTTCCGCAAAGCGGGATTTCGCGCTGTTCCAAATTGCATCGTGCGCCGCTCGGCCTTTATCGCCCCAAGCGCCGTGTTGATGCCATCCTTCGTCAATCTTGGTGCCTATGTCGATGAGGGCACCATGGTCGACACCTGGGTCACCGTCGGCTCATGCGCCCAGATTGGCAAGAACGTGCATCTTTCCGGCGGTGTCGGCATTGGAGGTGTACTGGAACCGCTGCAGGCCGGACCTGTGGTAATAGAAGACAATTGCTTTATCGGTGCGCGCTCGGAAGTGGTCGAGGGCTGTATCGTTCGTGAGGGCGCAGTGCTCGGCATGGGCGTATTTATCGGCCAGTCCACCAAGATTGTCGACCGGGCAACCGGTCAGGTGCACTATGGCGAAGTACCGGCCTATTCGGTGGTGGTGGCCGGCACCATGCCCGGCAAGCCGTTGCCCAATGGCGAGCCTGGTCCAAATCTTTATTGCGCGGTAATTGTCAAGACGGTCGATGAGCGAACACGGTCGAAGACTTCGATCAACGAACTGCTTAGAGATTGATCAATCTGACAAACGGGTAAACCGGCATGCAAGACCAACCCAGATACACCCTTGCCTGGCTGTTCTTTGGTTTTTCCGGGCGCATTCGCCGCAGCACCTATCTCTGGTCAGCGATTTTATTTGTGGCAGCCTATGGCTACGTGGTTGTGCAGATTGTGCAAACACCCGAGACCAGCTGGAAATTCGGCGCCTGGGGCCTGGTGATGATGGCCTTAATAGCAATCACCGCCTGGTCGCTGGCGGCCCTTTCGGTCAAGCGGTTGCATGATATCGGCTATCCAGGTCCGCTGATGGTTGCCATTTTTATTCCGGTGGTTAGTTTGTTGTTTTTTCTGGCCCTTTGTCTGTGGCCGGGAGAGGCTGGCGACAACCGGTTTGGTGCATCACCCTTGAAACAAATTGGTTGAAATCTCATGGATCGAGCTCCTTCCCGCCCCGCCGAGATACTTCGGCTGCTGATACAATGCCAGTCGGTCACTCCCAACGAGGGTGGTGCACTAAAGCTGCTTGAGCAGCTGCTGCAACCGCTCGGCTTCAAAACCCACCGGCTGCGTTTCAGCGACGAAAATACTCCGGACGTTGAAAACCTCTATGCCCGGTTGGGCAAATCCGCACCCAATATCTGCTTTGCCGGCCACACCGACGTTGTCCCTGTCGGCGACGAGGAAAGCTGGATGTTTCCACCCTTTGACGCCGCCATCAAGGACGGCGTAATGACCGGCAGAGGTGCGGTGGACATGAAGGGTGGTATTGCCTGCTTCATCGCTGCGGTGGAAAATCTGTTGGAAAATTCCGGCCCGCCCGATGGCTCGATTTCGCTGCTGATTACCGGTGACGAGGAGGGCCCGGCGGTCAACGGCACGGCCAAAGTGCTTGAGTGGATGGCCAATAATGGCGAGGTGATGGACGGCAGTGTGGTTGGAGAACCGACCAATCCTGACAAGCTGGGCGATGCAATCAAGGTCGGCCGCCGCGGCAGCATGTCCGGCACGATCACGGTTCAGGGCGTCCAGGGGCATTCGGCCTATCCCCATCTCGCTGACAATCCGGTCCGCGGCGCCATCGAATTGTGCCGGGCGCTAATGGCAAAACCATTCGATGATGGCACAAAAGATTTCCAGCCCACTAATCTGGAGGTCACCTCGATCGATACCGGCAATCCGGCAGCCAATGTGATACCGGCCACGGTGACGGCGCAATTTAACATCCGATTTAATGACAACTGGAATGCGGAAACCCTGAAGGCAGAAATCATCCGTCGGCTGAAAGAGGGAGCGGCGAGCGAAACACTGCGGCCAGGCAGGCCAGCAATGAAATTTGCGATCGAATGGCGTGATCGCCCGAGCCCGGTATTTTTGACCCGCGATCAGACGCTGATTGGCAAGTTGTCGGATTCGATTGCTGCTGAGACCGGCAGAACACCACAACTTTCAACCGGCGGCGGAACATCTGATGCCCGCTTCATCAAGGATCATTGCCCGGTGGTGGAATTCGGTCTCGTTGGTCAAACAATGCATCAGGTTGACGAGCACGTGCCGATCAGCGACCTCGACGGCCTGACGGCAATTTACCGGTCGTTTTTGGAGCGATATTTTAACGGCTAGAGAAACGAAGAGTTGACCGGCTATTTTCTGGTACTGTTACAGTCATGCTGCCCATTTTCGACGAAATACGCCGATCCATTGTTGCCAGCGCAAGCATAATGACGGGCCGGCAGAACGCTGTGGCAGGACTCAACCTGACCACATCCGGCTTCTGGCGCTCTTTTGTCGCGCTCGTTCTCGCTTTGCCTTTGACCATAAGCCTGACATGGCTTGACTACGATGTTGCCAAACTATCCGGGATATTGGCTGCAGACACTTCAAAGGGCCTGTTTGTTGCTGCCCACACTTTCGCCAGCCTGGCAGCCTATATCGTTTCGCTTGTCGCACTTTATGGCATCACGAAAACCATTGACGCTGCAGCCAGATATTCAGTCGCGGTTATCGCGCTCAATTGGGGCGGGCTGTGTTTTACCGCGCTATCATTTCCGATCGTCGTGATGATGAAATCGATCGATGCCGATAATGTAGCGGACAGATCGCCGACCTCGACCATTTTAGCGCTGGCGCTCACGGCGGTTTTTGCAGTTGCCATGTTCAACATTGTCCGCCTCACGCTTAATATCCCGGCCTGGCCGGCGGCAATTGTGGTCTTTGTCGTCTCGGTATTCGAGATTGTGGTGTTTTTTTCCGTTTTGTCTGTGGTGTGATATCAACGTGTTGAATTTGGGGAGAAATGTTCGAATGCCAGCCGGAACGGGGAAATTGCCACTTCTTGCAGCCACTTTGTTGGCCGCCGTGATCTATCTTTTTGGAACCACCGGTCCTGCAACTGCAAGTTGGCAAACCGACGTCGGTTCAATTAGGCTGGGCATCATTACCGGCAATCAGACGCAACTCGCTATCCGCCGTATAGAACCTTTTCGCCGGGCACTAGCGGAAGAATTGCAAATCAAAGTAGAAATATTCACAGCCCCCGACTACGAGACATTGATCGAAGCGCAGATAGGTGGACTGGTCAATTACGCACACTATTCGGCCGCCGCTTTTGCCACTGCATGGTTGCGCTGTAAGTGCCTCGAACCTGTAGCTGTCGCACGAATGGCAGATGGCGTCATGGCATTTCGCTCGATTTTACTGGCCAGACAAGATGTGGCCTCGTCGCTTGATGATCTTCATGGCAAGCTTATCGGTGTGCCAGGCAAGGGCTCACTCACCGGGTATCTGCTGCCAATGGGTGAATTGCATGGCAGGGGAATTGATCTGGTGGATTCGCCATCGGGAGAAAATCAGGCAAAGTTGGTCATTACCGGCTCGGCTGAGAACAATCTGCGGCAATTTCTTTCAGGCCAGGTTGATGCGATGTTCGGTTGGAGCACCATGAGTGGCATGATCTTAAGTGGCTATTCGGCCGGCACGCTTACATTGTTAGTGAAAGAACATGGCCAAAGTACTGCTGATTATCGCGTGCTATGGAAATCAAGTCCGATTCCTTTCGGCCCACATGCGGTCAGCAAACAATTGCCAGAGCCAGCCAAAGTGGCAATCAGAGAGTTTCTTGTGGAATTATACAACAACAGGCCTGCTGCATATGATGCGGTTGAACATTTCAACAGTGGTGGGTTTTCCGAGATCGGACACGCCCCCTACCAATCCCTGATCGATCTTTTCAGCAGCAAAAAGAACCACCCGTTGCCTGACGATCCGCCAAACGACGGCAAGCCGGTGGAAACCGGTCAGTAGTGACCGGCCGGATACTTTTCAAGTTTGTCAGGGTTTATAACCGACAGTGGAGCTGTTACGCGGCACATTGTAGTTCGTTTCGTTGAAAGGGTAGGTTCCCACGATGGTGGAACCGAATTTCGGTCGATATGTGTACTTGACATTGGTGACAATGAGGAACGAATTGGGAATCCTTAAAGCCGCAGGAACATCATAAATTGAGTTAACTTTGGGCGATGCCGCGTTTTTTGATTTCGCCCAGGCAACCCTTGGTTTCTTTTTGCTGTCAATATTGACACCGACGACGTGGATAATCAGGCCTGTAGAACTATAGGGCGCCATAACCGAAACTGATGCATTCATGATGCCGGTGACTTCCTTGCCGGTGATATTTTCCGACTGTGCGACCAGATCGGCGAGAGTTGCTGCAACCCGGGAAACCTTGCGGCTGTTGATAACACCCAACGAGGTTTGAGCGACGCCAAGATAAATACCGACAAGCATCGGTGCGATCATGGCAAACTCTATCCCACTGACCCCCTTAACATCAGCCCTAAATCCCAGCCATGCATGACTGATACTGGCCTTGAAGATGCTGAGTTCTTGTTTGAGTGCTGTTACGGTCATATTGTTTTACCCAACCCATCGGTTTCTAAATCTGCGTGCACGCGTTGATGTATTTTTGCTTTGTGGTCTAGTGGTCTGGCCGAAACGCTTGAATCCCTTTTCAGCACGTTCTTTTTCAAGCGTTTTGGTCACAAAGACCACTAGCTGAACGGCTCGTTCTTGAACGCCATTGTTGCAACGAATAACCGGGAGCCACGTGAAAGCGAGGTCGAGCTTTGCCACAGATAATCCAAGAACACCGGCCACTCGTAGTAGGCTCGCACAATAACTATCGAACCCGCGCCGCCGGTATTGTAGCCCATCTTGGAATAATCGAGATCGTTGTTCTCGTCGCGTGGGGTAACCAGCGGTGCAGCTGGAAACACGGCCATGGTCTTCACATCCAATTTGACCTTGTGTTCGGACATGAGCGAATAGGTTGCGTTACTGATGAGTTTTCTTACATTGCTGATACTGATCTTCTTTGATGTGATTTGACCCGTTCTGATCTGACGGCTGGCCCTATCGACAGCAGTTTCAAATACCTGGGAAGCAAAAAAGCCGACAGAAGTTTCAAGAATGGCAAAGAGCAGCATCAGGAACGGCATCACAACCATGCCAAACTCCAGCGCCGCAACGCCGTCTTCTGACTTTCCGAAACGGTTCACCAACCGTAGTCCAAAAATCTTGCGTCCGTGAACTTCTTCGCTTCGATGCGTTCCACTCATTAGTTTTACCTCGCTGACAATCCAGGTCATGTTACTGAACTGTTTATCACTTCCTCTGGTTCCCACCGCCCAGCCAGGACTGTTTGCCGGGCACACGGTTCCTCAAAATTGCAGAACATTTTTCCGTCAAGCTATAAATACCATCACAATGTTGAATTTAGCTTCACAGGTAGAATGCAATATTAATCACTGGGTTAACTGTTTGGTAACCGGTGCACAGCGCAGAAAACTAACGCTTTTCACTGGAATTGGAGCGGATTGATCAAATGAGCTTCACGCCCTCCGTGTCTTACTTTTTATTCGCCACGGCATCAGAAAGATCGTTGCGTTCCTTGATTTGACCGGATGCGTTGGTAAATGCCTTGGTATCGTCGCCGATCGTAAGGGTGGGCTCACAAACCGGCGAACAGGCAAAGGTTTCACGGACAGCGCGGCGATAGATTCGAACTGTATTGGTTTCGTGACCCTGCACAACGATGGTTTCATCGACGATCGGATCTCCATCGGCATCTAAAATCACAATATTTGTGACGCCAAAGCTGCGACCGGTGAGCACCAGCGTTTGTTGGTCCTGGATGGTTGCATCAGCAATGGAAGGATTGCCCACAATGATCGTATCTGCAGGCCGCGATATGCGAAGTACCTTGGCGCGATCGATAGTTATAATCACCGGCTCATTGGCTTGAGTAACAACCGTAAAGCCGGCAAGTGCGGTGACCGCTAACACCGAGATATAGACCACAAACAAGGCTCGTCCGGTGAGAAATATCGGCAAAAACATGGCGGACTCCGGTTGCAGCAACTATCGCCAAACTATGCTGATATGGTGAATGAAAGTTTAATCAATATGCTCTTTTGGAGGCAGACACACTCAATATATATAGCTGCCGCCACATGGCCCTTGCTTGACCTGCCAGTTTGCGACCGATTGCCCTATCCGCGAGTTCACCGTTGCTCCGATGACGACTACTGCAGTGTTTTAGCCATCAAAGATGTTGCCGCGTGGATCGGTCGGATGGCGTTGCATAAGGGTGATGTCAATACAATAGCAACCGGTCGGATCGGTCGGCGCGATACAGGTTGAACTGACGCAGAAGTGTTAATTTTTTGAGCAATTATGCGGCTCAGCACAGGGGTCAGCTTGGATCACAGACATTAATATCATGCCTGAAACGACAAATTCATCAATGAAATCAGTGTTTGTTAACCGCTTCGGAAGTCGGCGAAAAGGTAGGAAAACATTAATCCTGTCCGTTAAGTAGATTGAAACAGCTGCTGGTTATGGTGGAGTTATCTGATCGACAACAAAAGATCGACGGATGTGCTGTAAACAAGTGGAGTAAGGAACACTACTATGAAAAATGTAATCGCACGTTTCATGAAAGACGAATCTGGCGCAACTGCTATTGAATATGGCCTGATTGCTGCTCTGATTTCGATCACTATCATCACTGCCGCTACCTCGATTGGCACGGGTATCGCCGGTAAGTTCACTGCAGTGGACACCGCCATTAAGGGTAATTAATCCACACAAGTCAGTTGTTTGACGAAAGCCACCCTGTCTCGCGGCAGGGTGGTTTTTTTGTTCGGTTGAGGCCTGGCAATTGCACCATCCACCGGTCTTGATAGTCACCCGGTCCGGTCGCTATCAGGTCTAAATTCGATTGCCGGTTCGATGCTGTTACAGGTGTTTACACAGCGTTAAATCTGCTACCATATAATTCCGACATTATTTCAATATCAGCGGACCAAACAATGCTGGACATCCTCCTCATAACCCTATTTCCCCTCGCAATGTTTTTCGCCGCGACGTCCGACCTCTTGACGATGACTATTTCAAACAAGGTAACACTTGTTCTTATCGGCGGGTTTATCGCATTATCACCGGCCATCGGTATGGATGCTCAAACAATCGCTTGGCATGGGGCCCTTGCGGCCATCGTATTGGGCATCGGATTCGGGTTTTTTGCTGCCGGCTGGATGGGCGGAGGCGATGTCAAACTTGCGGCGGCCACGTCACTGTGGCTCGGCTGGGAGCATGTACTTCCCTATTTGGCGTTTTCGGCCATATTGGGTGGCTTGGCGAGCCTATTGCTGATAACGGCGCGAGCCCGCGTATTGCCACTTTCCATGACAAATGTCTCGTGGATTGCCCGTCTGCACGACAAGGATGAGGGCGTTCCCTACGGCATTGCGCTTGGTCCGGCGGCGGTCTTTATCTACCTCGATACACCGTGGATGGAATATGTCTTTCAATCCGGCGGAGGGTGAAATTTGAAAAACCTCGATTGATCGGGCGCAACACGCTCCAATATAGCTGGATTACTTTATCATGATCATGGCTCATCAGGAGCGGATAGCGACCGGCGCTTGCGCGCCGCCCCCGCAAAGGCTTGGGCGTAGCCCAAAATGGCCGTGAGCGAAGAGAGTACTAAATCGAAACATTTTGAAGGTGTCCAGCCATACCAAGTTCGCTATGGCGGATTGAATTTCTCAATGGTCCAATCAAAACCCCGCCGCGCTCTGAATACTTGCGCCAGCGGGGTAATATCAATCCGGGATCACCGGTTGTTCGGTTCGAATTATTACAACTTATAGTGGCGTCAACCTAGCTATGCATCTTGTCGATAATGTAAATCTATCTATCGAATCGTAGACATGTGCAACAAGGACTCAGCCCAAATACCCGTAACATCCGATTATTTGATCAAATTGTCGGTTTATTACTGTCCGGTCCGCAACATGGTGCTTTAAGCCCGTGGGCCGGAAGATGACCACCCCTTCGGGTCTGGTCAAAACACGCTTTCAGGTGGATTCATGGTTCCTCCTTCCAACTGTTAACCTACGGCTGCGCGCCGAAGGCAATTTCCTGCGGATGAAGCCAGTAACAAAATCCAACAACACACAGTATACTCGTCGAATATTGACCTTTGGCGTAAACACCCGCAATGATGATGGACCTGAAAATACTGGCCGTCAATAAGTGCTTGATCACGAATTATTTGCAGCCTTTGCGCCGTCGGTACAAAAAAGGTCACTATCGCTTTATCATCTCGACAATCTGCTGGCGCATGGTTGTCGATGCGTCGTCCCAGGAGGCTGGTTTTGATACCGCCAGCATCGCCTGCGACTTTAATATTACGCCGTCACGCGGTATTTTCAAATGATTGGCCCTCAGCGTTGAGCCGGTGGAGGTAATGTCGACGATAACATCCGCTTGACCGGCGGCCGGTGCGCCTTCGGTGGCACCAAGACTTTCGATAATACGGTAAAATGCGATGCCATGCCGGGCAAAGAACCCTTGCGTCAACCGCCAGTATTTTGTTGCAATCCGCAAACGTCTGCCGTGGCGCAGGCGAAATTCTGCCGCCACATCATCAAGATCAGCCATATATTCAACATCAATCCAGCACTCAGGAACACCGATCACCACATCCGCATGGCCAAATCCCAGGGCCGCTGCCAAATGTATTTTTTTTTCCCAGCGAACGACATTTTCCCGCACCAGATCCTCACCGGTTACACCCATGTGGATGCTGCCGAGCGCCATCTCGCTGGCGATCTCAAAGGCCGACAGGAAGGCAATTTCCACTCCGGTGAAATTTTCGATTTGGCCACGATAGTTTCTGTTGTCTGCAGTGCCGCTGATAGCCATCCCGGCGCGTTCAAAAACCGCAAGCGTCTGTTCTTTAAGCCTGCCTTTTGAGGGAATGCCGATGACCAGTGTCATTGTCCGCCCCCCTCGCCGATCAACCGTCCAGGCCAAATGGAAAAACCGACCGCCGGCACCGGGCTTTTGCTGCCGAGCAGGGTCAACAACCGGTCATAGCGCCCGCCGCCGATAACCGGGCGCTCGTTTTCAGATGAATATATTTCAAACAACATGCCGGTGTAATAATCCAAGCGACGGCCAAATGAAGCCTTGTAGCGCATGGTACCCAGCGGCAAACCACGCTCCCTTAGCATCGAAAAGCGGTCGAGCAGCACGGTTCTAGCTGCTCCCAGGTCAAGCGCATGATCACGTTCAAAGCCACCGAGCGCTGCACCGGCATCCTCAGCCGAAACATCAATTGCCAAAAACGAGGTTAGGGCCGAGGCCTGCGCTGTATCCAGTCTGGTCGCCGCCAACCGCGCCTTGACAATGGCGCGCCTGGCTATTTCGACCGCGGTGCGGCCACTGGCGGGAGGCAGGCTGGCCTTTTTCATTTCGGCCGCTACCGCGTCTTCGACAGCAGCGACTTCGCCGGCATTGATCAGCTCTAAAAGATTGGTATCCATTGATGATGCCGGCTGTTCTTCGACGCCCGAAAGCCGTGCCACATGGGCAGTCAGTTGATCCTCATCGCCAAAGGCCCGCACCAGCCGTGTCTGCCAGCCCTGCGGCAGGCCAAGGGCTGCCACCACGGCCTCAAACAGCGTTTGATCGCCGAAAATCGTGCGGGTTTCTTGCACTCCTGCTGAGGCCAGCGCCCCATGAGCATCGGCCAGACAATCAATATCGGCCGCAGCCACATCGGCACGGCCAAAATCCTCAATGCCCGCCTGCTGGAATTCGCTGCTGCCATCGCGGTGTTGACGAAACACCGTGCCGCAATAGGCATAGCGCTGCGGCAACGCATCCGGGTGGGCGAGATGATGGAGACAGACGGGAATGGTGAATTCAGGCCTCAGACAAAGGGCATCACCGTGTTCGTCGCCGGTAATATATATCCTGCGCCGCAGATCCTCGCCCGCCGTTTCAAGAAACGGATCGGCCGGCTGCAATATCGCAATCTCGGGCATAAGGCAGGCCCGCGAGGCAAAATAGTCAGTCAGTTTTGCACAGATTTCAACCGCCGTCATCGGACTACTCAGCTGTCTTTCGCCTGGGCGGTGAGCAGTTTATTCACCTCAACCACAAGGTCTTTTCTGGCCACGGAAAACTGCGCCGGACGTGATGCGCGCCAGTCCTCATTGTCGGTGATATCCCTGGACAGGCGTTTGCCCTCATAAAGGTCCTTGATCTGCACCTCGCCTTGTTCGCGCTCGTTTGACCCCTGAATAATGGCGATGCCCGAACCGCGCCGGTCGGCATATTGCAACTGTTTGCCGAATTGTTTGGGGTTGCCCTGATACATCTCGGCGCGAATGCCGGCATTGCGCAATTCCTGCGTCATCGCCTGATAGCGCCCAAGGCTTTCAATATCGCGGTCCATGACGCAGACGATTACCGGAGCGAGAAGTGGATTACTGTCCAGCTTGCCGAGATTTTTTAGCGCTGTCATCAACCGTGATACGCCGATGGAAAAGCCGGTCGCCGGCACCGGATTGCCCATAAAGCGCGATACCAGACCGTCATAGCGCCCGCCGCCACCAACCGAGCCGAATTGCACCTTTTGGCCCTTTTCGTTGGTGACATCGAATAAAAGCTCCGCCTCATAGACCGGCCCGGTATAGTATTCGAGGCCGCGGACGCAAGTGGCGTCAATTTTGATTCGGTTGTCGTCGTAGCCTGCGGATCTGAAAAGACTATTAAGTACATTTAGCTCTTCAATACCCTCCCAAAATACATCTGCCCACATAGTTGAGCTTGAATTACGTGAAATGAATGGGTCATTCAACGAGGAAAGAACCATTTCAATCCGCCTCTCATCCAGCCCAACTCCGCCGGTAAAATCGCCGCTATCATCCTTGCGGCCCTTGCCCAGCAATTGCCGCACGCCTTCCACGCCCAGCCGGTCGAGCTTGTCTATCGCCCGCATCACCCCAAGTCGCCGTTCGGCATTTTCATCACCACCAAGGCCAATCGCCTCCATCACCCCGTCCAGTACTTTTCGGTTATTGACGCGGATAACATAGTCGCCACGGGCAATCCCCAGCGCCTCCATCGTGTCGGCCATCATCATCGCCATTTCAGCATCAGCTGAGACATTGGGCGCACCGACAATATCGGCGTCAAACTGCATGAACTGGCGAAACCTTCCCGGCCCGGGCTTCTCGTTTCTAAACACCCAGCCGGCGCGATAGGTGCGGTAGGGGGTCTGCAGATCGTTGAAATTTTCAGCAAAATGGCGCGCCAGCGGCGCCGTCAGATCATAACGCAAGCTCATCCACTGATCATCATCATCGGCAATCGAAAACACACCCTCATTGGGCCGATCACCGTCGGGCAGAAACTTGCCCAAGGCGTCGGTATATTCAAACATCGGGGTTTCGACGGGATCAAAACCATAACGCTCGTAGACGGTGCGAATTTTCGCCATCATTTCTTCGGTGGCGCGGATATCTGCCGCATCTCGGTCGACAAAACCACGCGGCAGGCGCGGCCTTATCCTTTGTTTCTTGTTCTTGTTGGCCATGAAATCGGTCCGGGGCAGGAATAGTTGAATTTTCGGCTGTTCCTAAACCATAGCTGCAATGGCGGCAAGCGGTGCGGCGTAATGGCCGGCCTATTGCCTTACCGTGTTACCGATTTCAACCAGCGGTTAAACGCCCCGGCGCTGCCGTTAAACGCATTAAGGTCAATTTTGCCCTTGTGCCCGGGAATTTTGCCGGTACCGGAATATTGCCAGAATTTCCACGCCCGGCGCGGATATTTGCGTGCCGGATGGGCTGTTACCGACCTTAGCCAGAAGGTATGATCGCGAAATGCACCCTTAAGATTATCCTCATAGAAGTCCGGTGACGTGTAGATGATCGGCTTCTTGCCATAGTGCCGCTCAAGCAGCCTGAGAAAAATGCGAAATTCGCTGCGTATCTTGTACGGCGGTGGCCGTTTCTTGCAGGTCTTCGACCGGTGGTTCCATTCCGCATCCAGCACCGGCGGCAATGATTTGGAATCCCGTGGCACATGATTGATAAACCACACCGCCTGTTTGTGGGCCGAGGTACAAAAATAATAGAAATGATAGGCGCCGCGCGGTATGCCTGCTCGTCTTGCTGCCCGCCAGTATTTGGTGAAATTCTCGTCGGTGTGGTCACCGCCCTCCGTCGCCTTGATGAAAGCGAATGATACACCACGCGATTTTAACCCGCGCCAATTGACCTCACCCTGATATTTGGAAACATCGACGCCGTGCACGGGATAGGTTTTCGGCGAACCGCCCTCAAACACCACCGGATCGCTGTCACCAAAGCGCGGCGGCTTTAAATCGAAAGCGCTGACATCAAATCCCGAGGTGGTGCACCCGGTGAACAAAATGGCAAACAGGCAAATTGAAATAAACTTCATCAAATTTCCGGTAGATCGCATCAAGCAGCTACATGGGCGATAATTGTGGCAGCGAAGCGTTACCAATGGCTTATTTATGCTTAATTTCAAGTAAAGATTGCAACGGCATCTTTATCGGTCCGTGAAAACACTGGCACCTTGATCGGCCGGGCCGGCGATGCGGCGGAAGGCGGAGAATAATTCGCGGCCCATGCCGGATTCGCTGGTTGCCTCATCATGCTGGGCAGCGGTTCGTGCAGCAACAGCCGCTTCATCTTCCAGCAATTCAAGACGACCGGAAACGGCATCAAGCCGCAGCCTGTCGCCATCGACAAGCCTGGCCAAAAGCCCACCCTGCTTTGCCTCAGGGGTAAGATGAATAGCCGCCGCGACCTTGCCGGTAGCACCGGACATACGGCCATCGGTCACCAGTGCGACCCTGTGGCCTCGGTCCTGCAGCAGACCAAGCACCGGCGTCAGCCCGTGTAGTTCCGGCATGCCATTGGCCTGCGGTCCCTGAAACCGCAGCACTGCAATGAAATCCATATTCAACTCATCCCGCTTGAAGGCTTCGGCAAAGGCCGACTGGCTTTCAAACACCCGAGCCGGTGCCTCAATGACATGATATGCCGGTTTGACGGCGGAAATTTTGATCACCGCCCGGCCAAGATTGCCGTCGAGCATTTTCAACCCGCCATTGGCTGTAAACGGCTTTGCAGCCCTCGCAAGAACCTGGTCATCACCGCTTTCCTGCAGCACATCGCTCCAAACCAATTCGCCATCACCGGCAAGCTTCGGCTCCCTTATCGAGCCGCCAATGGTACCGCCGGCAATTGTTGCTGCATCACCGTGCATCAGTCCAGCATTTATCAGTTCCCGCATTAGATATCCAAGCCCGCCAGCGGCATGAAAGCGGTTCACATCGGCCGGGCCATTGGGGTAAATTCTGGCAAGCAGCGGCACCTGCTCTGAAAGCTCGGCAATATCGCTCCAGCGAAGGTCTATGCCGGCAGCCCGGGCAATGGCCACCAGATGCAGGGTGTGATTGGTCGAACCGCCGGTGGCGTGCAGGCCGACGACGGCATTGACAATAGCGCGTTCATCGACCAGTTCACCCACCGGCAGATACTCATTGCCAAGGGCGGTAATGGCCAGTGCTCTGATTGTTGCTTCGCGGGTCAAGGCATCACGCAGCGGTGTCCCCGGATTGATGAAGCTCGAACCGGGCAAGTGAAGGCCCATGATTTCCATCAGCATCTGGTTGGAATTGGCCGTGCCATAAAAGGTGCAGGTGCCCGGCGCGTGGTAGCTGGCCGATTCAGAGGCAAGCAATTCGGCCCGGCCCATCTTTCCTTCCGCATAAAGCTGGCGGGTTTTGACCTTGGCATCATTCGACTGTCCGCTTGGCATGGGACCTGCCGGTACAAACACAGCCGGCAGATGGCCGAAAGCCAGGGCGCCGATCAACAGGCCAGGCACAATCTTGTCGCAGACACCCAGATAAAGGGCTGCATCGAACATGTTGTGGGAAAGACCGACCGCGGTTGCCATGGCGATAATATCGCGCGAAAACAGCGATAGTTCCATGCCCGGCCGGCCCTGGGTGACGCCATCGCACATTGCCGGCACTCCGGTGGCAACTTGTGCCGTTCCTCCGGCATCACGCGCTGCCTGTTTGATGATATCAGGAAAATGCTCAAACGGCTGATGGGCCGAAAGCATGTCATTATAGGATGTGATGATCGCCAGATTGCCGCTGGTGTCACCGGCAAGGGCGGTTTTATCGCTGGCCGGACAGGCGGCAAATCCGTGAGCCAGATTACCGCAGGAAAGTGCGCCGCGTTGTGGCCCCTTGCCGGTCGCGTCGCGGATATTTTGCAGATAGCTTTGGCGCAATGGTTTGCTGCGTTCAACCAGACGTGCGGTTAGCGCCGCTATGGGCTTGGCTACTTCCATCCGCTATTTCCTTCAGTGTTTTTTTACGGCTAATTATGGCGACCAGAAAATATTCAATTCCTGGGACCGGTTCTGCAAAACATGGCGAATGGGCAGCCTGTTGGCATCACCATTGGCTAATGCCTGTTCCAAAACGCTGCGCTTTTCGGCTCCCTCAAGGTGAAGAGCAAGAAACCGGCTTGCTATCAGTAAGGGCAAGGTCAGTGTTATGCGGGTGACGCCGGCGTTTTTTGAATGCATCGCCTTGACCGCCAAATTGGTTCTCGGCGAGGTCGCCTCGGCCAAATTGTCCGCATCACTAAACCAGGAGGCGGTGTGACCATCGCGGCCCATGCCGAGCACGACAACATCGAACGGCTTCGACAACCGGTCAATTATCATGCCGATTTCCGCTTCGGCCTGTTGTGCCGTCTGACCCGATTGAAAGAACGGCACAAAGCGGGCAAACGAAGCCCGGCCGACCAACAGGTTCTCGCTGACCATTTTGGCATTTGAGCGCGTGTCCTCAATATCAACCCAGCGTTCGTCCACCAAGGTGATGGTCACATCGGTCCAGTCGATCTCAGCTTGTGATAGGGCCTTGAACATTTTTGTCGGCGTCTTCCCGCCGGAAACCGCCATCACCGCGTGGCCGCGTATCTGGATCGAACGCCCGAGCTGGTGGGCGATTTCGCTGGCCAGCGCCTCTGCCATGGTGTCGGAATCTTCAAACTGATGCAGGGTCATGTGTTTTGCCAATTGCATTTGCTGTCACCCCTCTCCATCGTGCCAGGTGCGACCATCGCGTTCGATCAGCGCGATCGACGCCGAAGGGCCCCAGGTGCCGGCGGTATAGGTCTGAACTCTCTGGCTACTATCTTCCCAGGCCTTGAGGATCGGGTCGATCCAGCGCCACGCCGCCTCAACCTCGTCGCGGCGCATAAACAGGGTTTGAAAGCCACGCACCACATCAAGCAAAAGACGTTCATAGGCATCGGGACTACGCACATTAAACGCCTCGGCAAAGCTCATGTCGAGCGGCACATGGCGCAGCCGCATGCCGCCCGGACCAGGGTCCTTGATCATGATCCACTGCTTTACCCCCTCGTCGGGCTGCAGCCGGATCACCAATTGGTTGCTAACCGGGCGACCGGCGGATTCTGGAAAAATCGAATGGGGCACGGGCTTGAAATTAATCACAATCTCCGACATGCGCTGGGACAGGCGTTTGCCGGTACGCAAATAAAATGGCACTCCCGCCCATCGCCAGTTCTCAATCTCGGCCTTGATCGCGACAAAGGTTTCGGTGCTGCTTTCGCCATTATCAAGCTCTTCCAGATAGCCCTTGACCGCGCCACCAGCCGAGGCCCCGGCCTTGTATTGGCCGCGAACGGAGCATTTTTCGCAATTATTCAACCCGACCGGCGCAAGCGCCCGCAACACTTTAAGTTTCTCGTCCCGCAGCGCGTCGGCATCGGTCGAAGATGGTGGCTCCATGGCAACCAGGCACAACAGTTGCAAAAGGTGGTTCTGCACCATATCGCGCAGCGCCCCTGCCCGATCGTAATAGCCGGCCCGGCTCTCCAGCCCCACGGTCTCGGCAACGGTGATCTGGACATGGTCAATATGGGCAGAATTCCACAATGGTTCAAACAGCGAATTGGCAAAGCGCAACGCCAGGAGATTTTGAACCGTTTCCTTGCCGAGATAATGATCGATGCGGAAGATCTGGTCTTCGCGGAAATAGCGGCCCACGGTGGCGTTGAGTTCTTGCGCCGACTGCAAATCACGTCCAATCGGTTTTTCCATCACCAGCCGGGCACCCGGCTTGATCAGCTCAAATTTGTCAAGTTGCCGGGTGATGATGCCAAAAAGCGAAGGCCCGACGGCCAGGTAATAGGCCAGGATCGATTTCCCGTTGTCCTGCTCCAACACCGATTTCAGTTTTTTCCAGTCAGCATCGGTGGTGACATCAAGCTGCACATATCGCAATCGGGCAAGAAAGCTGCTTAGAACTTCAGCGTCGATTTCCTCCGCCTCAATGTGTTCTTCAATCGCTCGGCTGGCAAATTTACGATAGCCCTTGTCGTCCAGCGCCGATCGCGCAGCACCTATAAACCGGGTGTTACCCGAAATCTGGCCATCCCGTTCGCGGTGATATAGCGCTGGCAGCAGTTTTCGTTCAGCCAGATCGCCGGTGCCGCCGAATATCACCGCGTCAAAGGGTTGAACCGGGATAATTTTACTGGTCATAAGGGTGATTTCCTGCGGAAATGATGAAGGATTTGCATCTTGTTCGACTATAATCTAATCGATTTAAAAAGGCTACCTTGCGGCGATAAGTACCATCTTGAATCGACAATATACCCAAAGCACTCAGTAAAATGGTGGCTTGGGAACAAAAGTTTTTTTACGCCACACACTTGTCCGAAATCCGGTGCCCACTTTTCGGGTGCGTGGAGAATATCAAACTCCGTCGAATATTATCAGGCTGCACTCAGCGTTGGCATGGCGAATGGCCTTGACCGGGGCGTATTCATCGCTGTCCATGAAGGCGCGAGCCGATTTCATGTCGGGAAATTCAATCAAAACCAGCCGCGAGGGTGTCCAAAGATCATCTTCCACCACATCCATGTCACCACCACGGGCAAGGTATTTGCCGCCATGTTTTTCAGCCAGCGGTTTTGCCAATGCCTTGTATTTCTCATAGTCATCGCCCGTGGCGTTAATTTTGGTGTCGACAATAATATAGGCGGTCATGGATTGGTCCTTTCGGTTGATTCATATAACTGCTGCACTTTTATCCTGTACTCACTGGCCGAATAAACACCTAAAATGCGTTTTTCGGCCGAGAAAAACTCCATTTCCTCTAGCGCGAAAGCGACAGAGGGATCGTCCGGGTGTCCTTCGATATCGGCATAAAAAAGTGTCGCCGTGAAGGCACCGTCAAGTTGATAGGATTCAAGCTTGGTCATGTTGACGCCATTGGTGGCAAAGCCGCCCATCACCTTGTAAAGCGCTGCCGGCACATTGCGTACGCGAAAAATAAATGTGGTGATTACCGGTCCGTTATTGGCCGGCGCCAACACGCTTTTGCGCGACAGGACAATGAACCTGGTGGTGTTATGGTCTTCGTCCTGCACATCTTCGGCCAGGATATCAAGGCCATAAAGCGAGGCGGCCAGCAAAGGCGCCAGTGCGGCGCAATGGGGGTCTTCCAGCTCTGCAACCCTGCGGGCGGAACCCGCCGTATCACCGCTGACATGGGCCTGCCAGCCATGGTCGCGGATAATTTTGCGGCACTGGCCAAGGGCATGCACATGGCTGTAGACCGTTGTAATGTCGTCGATTTTGGTGCCTTTTTTGGCCATTAGCTGAAACTGGATAGGTAAAAAATACTCGCCAACAATATGGAGATCCGAAGCCGGTAAAAGGTGGTGAATGTCGGCCACGCGGCCAGCCACCGAATTCTCGATTGGAATCATGGCAAGGTCCGCCACGCCATGTTTGACGGCGGAAAACGCATCTTCAAAGGTCGCGCACGGCATCGGCTGCATATCTGGGTACATATTGCGGCAGGCGGTATCAGAATTGGCGCCAGGCTCGCCCTGAAAGGCGATCATTCCGGTTTTTTGGTTCATTATTTGTCCTGTTTTTGTGCAAGCATTGCACGGGCACGCTCAAGATCGGCAGGAGTATCAACACCCAGGGGAACGGTGTCAACGACAACCGCATCGATCCGCATGCCGGCCTCAAGGGCACGCAATTGTTCCAGCTTTTCGCGCTGTTCCAGCGGCGAAGGTGGCAGGGCGACAAATTTTTCCAGAGCCGCCCGCCGCCAACCGTAGAGGCCGATATGATGATAAAGCGGGCCATCACCGTGGGGCGCTGTCGCCCGGGTAAAATAAAGGGCACGAAAAACCCTGTCATCCAATGGCGTTCCCACCATTTTTACCACATTGGGATTGGCGCGTTCTTCCTCCAGAGTAATTTCTGCAACCAAGGTGGCGATATCGACCAGTGAGTTTTCTAGCGGTGTCAGACAGGCACGGATTGCCACCGGCTCAATTGTCGGCAGATCGCCTTGCACATTGATGATGTGTTGGAATTTCCCACCCGGATCGATGGTTTGCAGCGCCTCAAAAATCCTGTCGGAGCCGGACGCATGGTCTTCGCTAGTCATCACCACCTTGCCGCCATGGGCCTCGATTGCAGCGGCGATTTTTGGCGAATCGGTGGCCACAACCACCTCGCCGCACCCGGCCTCAAGCGACCGCTTCCACACCTGGACAATCATCGGCAATCCGTTGATGTCGGCCAGCGGTTTGTCGGGCAACCGGGTGGACGCCATACGGGCCGGAATGAGAATGACGGTATCGTTACTGCCAGAAATTTTCATTGCCATTTTCGCTCGTGTCAATAGGTCTCACATTGTTGGGCTTTTATAGGTGTTGCAAGATAAGTGCAAAAGTCATAGTTTCCGGCCCGAATAACACAAAACCCGGCGCAAACAGCAGATCGGCGCGCCTTTATTTTCCGGAACGGTAAAACCATGAACTCATATCAATTCAACAAGATTGCCGGCGCGCTGCTTGGAACAATTTTTGTCATTCTTGGATTGTCATTTATCTCAGATGCGATCTTTTCCAGCCACGCGCCGGAAAAGCCAGGATACGCTATCGAGGTTGAGGGCGCGGGCGAAGCCCATGCGGCGGTGAGCCAGGACAGTGGTCCGACCGTTGAACCGGTGGCCGGTCTTCTGGCTTCAGCTGATTTGGCAACGGGAAAGAAAATTGCCAAGAAATGCGCTGCCTGTCACACTTTCGATAGTGGCGGCGCCAAAAAGGTCGGTCCCAATCTCTATGGTGTGGTCAACCGCGCCATAGCGGCAGGGGACGGGTTCTCCTATTCTGCCGCCTTGAAAGACTATGGTGATGGCAAGAGCTGGTCCTATGCCGAACTCAACAGCTTTCTCTACAAGCCGAAAGCACATGTGAAGGGCACATCGATGAGTTTTGCCGGTTTGAAGAAAACCGCAGACCGGGCTGCCATGATCGGCTATTTGAGGTCGCTTGCAGACGAGCCGGCACCTCTGCCTTCTGAATGATTCTCGATAAAATTCCTTATTGAACCGGCGTTAATGCGCCGGTTTTTTTCGTGTTGGGCCGGCAGGAAATACCATCCGGCGGTCCGTTAGGCTGTATTCAAGCGGCGCGCATGGCACATTTTACCATTCTTACGACCGCTCACGATCTATTAATTTTTCGTCATTTGCCACAATTCGCCTGCAAGATGCCCCAAATCATCCTATGATCGCAAAAATATATCCATTCGGAGATCGCCTATGATTCGTCTGACCGCTTCAACATTCGCAATTGTCTTGTGTCTAATAGCCATACCCACCAACGCCGCAGACAGTGGTTGGCTGACCATCACATCACTGATTGGTAAATCCAAATATGATGGCGGTTTCAAGCATCTGGACCACGTTAATCCGCTCGCGCCCAAAGGCGGCACATTGAACGGTGTGACACGCGGCACCTTTGACAGCTTTAACCCGTTTATCGTGCGCGGCTCACCGGCTGCCGGTCTAAACTATCAGGGCGGTATTTTGTGGGATAATCTGATGGCCAAGTCGATAGATGAACCAAGCGCCTCCTACCCAATGATTGCCGAAGCCTATAAATACCCGGACGACTATTCCTCCGCGACCTACCGTATCAACGCCAATGCCAAATGGCATGACGGCACACCGATTACCGTTGATGACGTTGCCTGGTCTTTCAAAGTGCTTAAGGAGAATTCGCCCCAATTCACCCAATATTTTGGCAATGTGACAGAGGCGCGCATCGACAATGATCGTGAAGTGACTTTTATTTTCGACCAGAAAAACAACCGGGAACTGCCTTTGATCATGGGTGATTTACCGGTGTTGCCAAAGCTTTGGTGGGAAGGCACCGACGCCAAGGGTAGAAAACGTGACATATCCAGGCCAGCGCTCGAACCGCCGCTAGGCAGCGGGCCTTACCGCGTTGACAGTTTCAAAAGCGGCGAGGAAGTGGTTTGGAAGCGAGTGGAGAATTACTGGGCCAAAGACATGCCGATGCGTGTGGGCCGATTTAATTACGATTTGATGCGTTACACCTATTTTAAAGATGAAAATGCCATGTGGCAGGCATTTACCAAGGGCGGGTTCGATGATCTGCGTGCCGAGAACAGGTCGCAGAAATGGGCCATTGGCTATGATTTCAAGGCGGCCAAGGCCGGTGATGTCATCAAGGAAGAGTTTGACAAGACAAATCGCCTATCGACCCAAGACGTGGTTATCAATCTTAGACGCGACAAATTCAAAGACCGGCAGGTGCGCGAAGCGCTAACCTACGCATTCGATTTTGAAACCATGAACAAAAACCTGTTCTACGGGTTTTACACGCGCAATCGCAGTTATTTCCAGGGTGACGAATTGATGGCACTTGGGCTGCCGACGGGCCAGGAGCTCAGCATACTTGAGACTTACCGCGGTCGGATTCCCAACGAGGTTTTTGACAAGGAATTCAAGCTGCCAGTCTATGACACACGTCAGGCGACCCGTGCATACCTTGGAAAGGCATTTGCATTGCTTAAACAGGCTGGCTGGGTAAACAAGGGCGGCAATTTGGTCAATGCCAAGACGGGCAAGCGCTTTGAAATCGAATATCTTGCCGCTGATCCATCGGCAGGCCGGATCGTCAATCCATACATTGCCAATCTGAAGCGGTTGGGAATTGACGCCAGATTACGCATCGTCGATGCCTCTCAATATATTGCCCGTATAAATGAATTTGACTATGATATGGCGACGATTGGGCGACAGACACAGTCCCAATCGCCAGGTAATGAGCAACGCGAATACTGGAGCTCGCAAGCAGCCAATCGCCATGGCTCGAGAAACTACCCCGGTATCAACGATCCGGCTATCGACGAGCTGATTGAAAAACTGATCTACGCCAAGGACCGGGCCGAACTGGCGGCGACCACCAAGGCCCTCGACCGGCTGTTGTTGTGGGGCTTTTACTATATTCCCCAATGGCACAATTCCAAGGAATGGATAGCCCGCTGGGACAAATTCGGTGTCCCGCGGCCACAGCCGACGCTCATTGGCACCGACCCTTTTTCCTGGTGGATTGATGTGGAAAAAGAGGCAGCGCTTGATCGCAAATACAAGGGGCGATGAGTGATGGTGCTTGATCGGCGAAAGTTCAATCTGCTGGCCGGCGGGGCTCTCGCCGCCGGAGCAGCCGGCATGTGGCCGAAAATCAGTCTTGCCGCTAACCGCACAGAAGAGCCGCTGCACGGTCTTTCAGCTTTTGGAGCGCTAAAATATCCTCCTGATTATCAGTACTTTGATTATGTCAATCCGGCTGCGCCCAAGGGCGGAACTTTCGCGTTTTCGGTTTCCAACTGGCTGTTCAACCAGAATGCCCAGACCTTCAACACGCTCAACACCTTTGTGCTGCGCGGCGAGGCACCGCCGCGAATGGAATTGTGCTTTGATTCGTTGATGACCGACAATCTGGTGCTGGCCATCGACGAACCCGATTCCGTCTACGGACAGGTCGCCGAAACGGTGACCATCTCAAAAAACCGCAACAGCTACACCTTCAAACTGCATCATACGGCAAAATTTCACGATGGTTCTCCGATTACTGCCGAAGATGTGGCTTTTTCTTACTTAACCCTGCGCGACAAGGGCCATCCCGATCTGGCGCTCGATCTGAAAGATATGACTGAGGCGGTTGCCCTAGGCAAACATTCAGTAGAACTACGCTTTAACGGCAACCAGTCCGATCGTACTATTTTAACGATTGTCGCCTATCCGATCCTGTCAAAAAAATATTACCAGAACAGGGAATTCGACCAGTCAACCATGGATATCCCGCTTTCCTCCGGCCCCTACAGGGTCGGTCGGCTGGGAGCGGGAGAATTCATCGAATATGAGCGGGTAAAGGATTACTGGGCAGCCGATATGCCGTTTGCCCGCGGTCAATATAATTTCGACCGGTTAAGGATTGAGTTTTACCGCGAACGGCAGGCCGCCTTTGAGGCTTTCAAGAAGGGCCGGCTGTTGTGGCGCGAGGAATTTACTTCCAAAGTCTGGATGACCGAGTATAATTTTCCAGCGCTCACCGATGGTAAGGTGGTCAAGCGGCATTTTTCCGACGAACTGCGCCCGACCTTGCAGGGCTGGGCGCTCAACACCCGCCGCAACAAATTCGCTGATATCAGAACCAGAAAGGCCATCGGGCTTTGTTTTGATTATGAGTGGACCAATAGCCAGCTTTTCTATGGCGCCTATACCCGTTCACAATCGCTGTTTGAAACCTCTGAATTTCGCGCCGATGGTTCGCCTGCGCCGGAGGAACTGGCGTTGCTGGAGCCATTGCGCAGCCAATTGCCAAAAGAAGTTTTCGGCAAGGCGATTATGCAGCCGGTCAGTGATGGCACGGGCAACAACCGCGCCGCGTTGAGAAAGGCCGTCGGCCTGTTGAAAGAAGCCGGTTGGCGCCGAAAGGAGCGCAAACTTGTCGACAGTGATGGCAACCCGTTTACGCTGGAGTTCTTGATTCGTTCGCCGACCTTTGAGCGCATTTTGGGCAAATTTGTTACCAATCTTCAGGCCATCGGCATCGATGCCTCGATCCGTCTGGTCGATCCGGCGCAATATCAGGCACGACTTGAGGAGTTTGATTTCGATCTTGCCGGCATCGCCTATTCGCTCAACGCCACGCCGACGGAGGAGGGAATGCAGCAGTTTTTTCTTTCCGATTATGCAAGCCTGCAAGGCAGTAAAAACTATCCCGGCATCAATCTGCCGGCTATCGACCGCCTGCTCAGCCATATTGGCGCAGCAAAAAGCCGGACTGAGCTGATTTTTGCCATGCGGGCGCTTGACCGGGTCTTGCGCTCTTATCATTTCTGGATTCCAAATTGGTATTCGGCGAATCACCGCGTCGCCTATTGGGACATGTTCGGCTTTGTCGAGCCAAAACCCGACTATGGTTTCCCGGTGGAACAGTTGTGGTGGTTTGACGAAGAAAAGGCAAAGGCTATCGGCAAGGGATGAATGACCGGTTGAATTACAAGCGAAGGCGGCGATAATTTGGGCGTCTATATCTTAAGAAGATTACTGCTGATGATCCCGACCATACTCGGTATCATGTTGATCAGCTTTGCCGTCATCCAGTTTGCGCCCGGTGGACCGGTCGAACAGGTGATTGCACAGCTAACCGGCCAGGGAGGTGCAGCAACTGACCGGATTTCCGGTTCAGGTGGCGATTTCAATCAGCAGAACACTTCCTCCGGTGGCGGCGAGACCTCCTCCAAATATCGTGGCGCCCAGGGGCTCGATCCGGAATTTATTAAAAAACTGGAAAAACAGTTCGGCTTCGACAAACCGGCGCATGAACGGTTTTTGCTGATGATCTGGAATTATGCCCGCTTTGAATTCGGCGAGAGCTATTTCCGCGATATCTCGGTGCTTGAGCTGATCAAGGAAAAAATGCCGGTCTCGATATCGCTCGGCATCTGGATTACCCTGATTTCCTACGGTATTTCCATCCCGCTCGGCATCAGAAAGGCGACCCATGACGGTTCTGCTTTCGATATCTGGACCTCGGGATTTATCATCATTGGCTATGCTGTGCCTGGGTTCCTGTTCGCCATTTTGTTGATTGTGCTGTTTGCTGGTGGCTCCTTTTGGGATATTTTCCCCTTGCGTGGGCTGGTTTCAGAGAATTTTGACGAGTTGAACATTGTTGAAAAGGTGCTCGACTATTTCTGGCACATGACCCTGCCGCTTATCTCAATGACACTTGCCGCCTTCGCCACCACCACACTGCTCACCAAGAACTCGTTTCTCGACGAGATTAAAAAACAATATGTGATGACCGCGCGGTCCAAGGGGCTGACCGAAAGACAAGTGCTTTACGGCCACGTATTCCGCAATGCGATGTTGATCATCATCGCCGGATTTCCGGGCGCCTTTATTTCGGCCTTCTTCACCGGCTCGTTGCTGATTGAGGCAATTTTCTCGCTCGACGGTCTGGGCCTGCTTGGCTACACCTCGATTATCAACCGCGACTACCCGGTGGTTTTTGCCACTTTGTTCATATTCTCGCTCATGGGGCTGCTTATCTCGCTGGTATCCGACCTGATGTATACCTGGATCGATCCGCGCATCGACTTCGAACGGCGGGACGTATGAGATGAACAAAGCCGTCACACAGCCAATGGAATATGAAAAGCCGGGCCGCTTTCAGTTGTCGCCCCTCAATCAGCGTCGCTGGGCCGGTTTTAAGGCCAACCGGCGCGGTTATTGGTCGCTATGGGTATTCCTGACGCTATTTGTGATGGCGATTTTGGCCGAATTCATCGCCAATGACCGCCCCATTATCATCTCATACAAGGGCGAATTGCTGGCCCCGGTATTTGTTGACTATCCGGAAGAAAAATTTGGTGGCTTCTATGCGGTGACCGACTACCGCGATCCGGTGATTTCCGAAGAGATCGAGGCCAATGGCTGGATCCTGTGGCCGCCGGTCCGCTATTCCTACCGCACCGCCAATGTGGATATTCCAACCCCGGCACCGGCCAAACCGTCGTGGATGTACACCAAAGAAGAGCGTTGCAAGAAATATGACAAGGGCGCCGACGATGACCGCTGTGTGTTCGGCAACTGGAACTGGTTTGGCACAGACGACCAGGCCCGCGATGTCACCGCAAGGCTGATTTATGGTTTTCGGGTGTCGGTGCTGTTCGGCCTTATCCTGACCGCGTTTTCGGCGGTGATCGGGGTTACGGCAGGTGCCGTACAGGGCTATTTTGGCGGTTGGGTCGATCTGCTATTTCAGCGGTTTATAGAGATCTGGGCCTCTATTCCCGTACTTTATCTGTTGATGATCATCGCCGCAGTGCTGCCCCAGGGGTTTTGGGTACTACTCGGTATCATGTTGCTGTTTTCATGGGTGTCTTTTGTCGGCGTGGTGCGGGCGGAGTTTCTGCGCGCCCGCAATTTCGAATATGTCAATGCGGCGCGTGCACTAGGTGTTTCCAACCGGGTCATCATGCTGCGCCATCTTTTGCCCAATGCCATGGTGGCGACGCTGACCTTTCTGCCTTTCATTCTTTCAGGCTCGATTACCACCCTCACCTCACTTGATTTCTTGGGCTTTGGCCTGCCGCCCGGCTCCGCCTCGCTGGGCGAATTGCTGCAACAGGGCAAGAACAACCTTCAGGCACCATGGCTGGGCATTATGGGGTTTTTGGTGATCTCTGTAATGTTGTCGCTGCTGATTTTCATCGGCGAGGCGACCCGGGATGCCTTTGATCCAAGAAAGAATTTCAAATGACGGCAGATACGGCACTTCTTTCCGTCGAGGACTTGTCGGTCACCTTCGCCTCCGCCGGCAAGGTATCAACGGCCGTTGATCAAATCTCCTTCCATATCGACCAGGGCGAAACTGTCGCTCTGGTTGGTGAATCCGGCTCCGGCAAATCAGTCTCGGCGCTTTCGATCCTCAAGCTTTTGCCCTATCCGACCGCTGCCCATCCTTCCGGCAAAATATTTTTCAAGGGCGAAGACCTGCTCGATCGCGATGAGGCTGACCTACGCCGGGTGCGCGGTGATGATATCACCATGATCTTTCAGGAACCGATGACCTCGCTCAACCCGCTGCACACCATTGAGCGGCAAATCGGTGAAATTTTGCGCCTGCATCAAAACATGAGCGAAGACCAAGCGCGTGACCGCACGTTGGAGATGTTGCATCAGGTCGGCATTCACCAGCCGGAGCGACGGCTCGGTGCCTACCCGCATCAGCTTTCCGGCGGCCAGCGTCAGCGGGTGATGATCGCAATGGCGCTTGCCAATGAACCCGAGCTTTTGATCGCCGATGAACCAACCACGGCACTCGATGTTACGGTGCAGGCACAAATTCTCGAACTGTTGCAAGATCTGCAAAAAAAGCGTGGTCTTTCGATGCTGTTCATCACCCATGATTTGGGCATCGTGCGCAAGTTTTCCAACCGGGTCTGTGTGATGCAGGGCGGCAAGATTGTCGAGCAAGGGCCAACGGAAGAGATTTTCACCAATCCGCAACATGAGTACACCAAACATCTGCTCGCCGCTGAACCATCGGGCCAGCCGCCGGTATCTGACGAGACCGCGCCGGTGATCATGGAAGGTGATGATATCAAGGTGTGGTTTCCAATTCACGCCGGCTTTATGCGCCGGGTGGTCGACCACGTTAAGGCGGTCGACGGCATCGATCTGGTGTTACGCGAGGGGCAGACTTTGGGCGTTGTCGGTGAATCCGGATCGGGCAAAACCACCCTTGGGCTGGCGTTGACCAGGCTGATTTCATCACAAGGGAAGATCGGTTTCGTCGGCCGCAGCATCGATGAGTACTCGTTTAAGGATATGCGACCCCTGCGCACAGATATGCAAGTGGTGTTTCAGGACCCGTTCGGCTCACTCAGCCCGCGCATGTCGATCGCTGAAATCGTCGCCGAGGGCTTGTGTATTCATCGACCGGAGCAATCCGCTCGTCAACGCGATGAAACGGTCGCAGCAGCGCTCAGTGAGGTCGGGCTCGACCCGTCATCGATGCATCGTTATCCGCATGAGTTTTCCGGTGGCCAACGCCAGCGTGTTGCTATCGCCCGCGCCATGGTGTTGCAGCCGAAATTCATCATGCTCGACGAACCGACCTCGGCGCTCGATATGAGCGTCCAGGCCCAGGTCGTCGATCTGTTGCGCAAGTTGCAGATCGGGCACAATCTTGCCTATCTGTTTATCAGTCATGATCTGAAAGTCGTGCGGGCATTGGCCAATGAAGTGATTGTCATGCGCCATGGCAAAGTTGTCGAACAGGGATCGGCAGCAAAAATATTTGATGCACCTCAAACCGACTATACCAAGGCCCTTATGGCCGCCGCATTTAATCTGGAAGCGGCGCCGGCAGGCATTGTCAGCGAATAAAAGACTGTGACCGTTCTTCTCGATATCAAGTTTGAGCAGATTTTTGGCCAGGTCGCGGCATTTGAAACCACAATGCCGGATCGCAGCATCACCCAATGGGCTGATCTGAAGAACAGCCAGGATGATTTTGCCCGAGTTCGTTATGCTGTCGTATGGAATCCCGATCCCGGAATGCTTTCCAGCTTGCCGTCGCTTGAGGTGATTTTTTCAGCCGGCGCCGGTGTCGACCACATCTTTTGTGATACTGACTTGCCGCAACACCTTCCCATCATACGCTTTGTCGACCCGGATCTCACCAATCGCATGAGCGAATGGGTGGTTCTGCAATGTTTGATGCACTTGCGTCAACAGCGCCAATACGACCTTCTTCAGCGCAACCATCAATGGCGGGAACTGCCACAGCCGATTGCCAGTGAGGTTCGTGTCGGTATCATGGGCCTTGGAAAACTGGGGCTTGATGCGGCGCGAAAGCTGATGGCAATGGGTTTTCAGGTGCAGGGCTGGAGCCGTAGGCAAAAAACCCATGAGGGGATAAGCTGTTTTGCTGGCGAGGAGGGCTTTGTGCCATTCCTGAACCAAACCGATATTCTGGTCTGCCTGTTGCCACTGACGCCGCAAACCAGGGGCATTATTGATGTTAAGTTAGTTGATCAACTTGGCAATGATGGGGTGATTAGGCCAGTGATCATCAATGCCGGCAGAGGAGGCTGTCATGATGAGGCGGCGCTTGTCGAGGCTCTTAAAGATGGCCGGCTTGGCGGCATTTCGCTCGACGTATTTGAGAAAGAACCGCTGGCCGCTAACAGCCCGCTATGGGATTTCAACAACGCCATCTTAACCCCGCATGTGGCGGCGACATCGGATATTTTGGCGCTCGCCAGATACGTCGCCGGTCAGATCAAGCAACATGAACTGGGCAGGGGGCGGGACAATCAAGTTGATCTTGAGACCGGGTATTGACAGATCTAACGGCTGGCAATTTTTGAAAGTGCCTGCTAAGAGCCAGCCATAATGGCAGTCCCGCAAGTGAAGGAAACACCTCGTGACAAAGAGTATCTTGTTCCTCAACGGTCCTAACCTCAACTTACTGGGTCAACGGCAGAAAGATATCTACGGCAAGGACACACTCGAAGATATCGCCAAGCGATGCCGGTCGCTCGCCGGAGACTTCGATTTGGAGGTGAGATTTGAGCAATCAAATCATGAGGGTCAACTGATTGACTGGATACATCAGGCACGCACCAACACCAGCGGCATTATTATCAATCCAGGCGCTTATTCGCATACCTCAATTGCACTGCTTGATGCGCTGAATGCCTTTGACGGCGCGGTTTTGGAGGTTCATATCTCTAATATTCACAAGCGCGAGGAATTCCGCCATAAATCCTGTGTGTCGCTACGGGCCGACGGTGTGATGGCCGGTTTCGGTGTTGAGGGTTATGAACTGGCGTTGCGTCGCATGGCAACGCTCTTGGCATAAGCGGTTTACTCCGCCAGTTTGGCCATTCTAAACGCGACCCACCTTGCCGAAACCCTTCCCGCATGCCATATCGGCAGGGTGCGGCAGGTGCCAAAGACGCCCTATGCCGCCAGTAATGTCAACTTATACGCCATATGCCATGTCCAACAGCCTTGATCTTCCCGCAGCTCCCGAAAATACCCGCATTGTGGTGGCAATGTCGGGCGGCGTCGATTCATCTGTTGTAGCCGGTATCCTCAAGGCCGAGGGCTATGACGTGGTCGGCATGACCATGCAGCTTTATGACCACGGCGAGGCAACCCATAGAAAGGGAGCCTGCTGTTCGGGTCAGGACATTCATGACGCCAAGCGTGTGGCCGAGACCCTGGGCATTCCGCACTATGTGCTGAATTATGAGGAAAAGTTCCAGAAGTCGGTAATCGACCCGTTCGCTACAAGTTATATGCATGGCGAAACGCCGATCCCTTGTGTCGCCTGCAATCAGACGGTTAAATTCAATGACCTCTTGGCCACCGCGCGCGAATTGGGTGCGGCAGCACTCGCCACTGGACATTACATCTCAAGCCGCATGGCAGGAAATCGGCGGGGGTTGTTTAGGCCGGTCGATGCTGAACGTGACCAGAGCTATTTCCTTTTTACCACCACCCGCGAACAAATCGATTTTTTACGTTTTCCTCTCGGCGACAGGCCAAAGTCGGAGACCCGAGAACTTGCCCGCCAGATGGGTCTTTCGGTCGCTGACAAACATGACAGCCAGGATATCTGCTTTGTGCCCGAGGGACGGTATTCAGATATCATCTCGAAATTGAAGCCGGAAGCCGCCGAGCCGGGCGAGATTGTACACATTGATGGCCGCACGCTCGGCACCCACAAGGGCATCATCAATTATACTATCGGCCAGCGCCGTGGCATTGGCGTTGCCGTGGGTGAACCGCTTTTTGTTATTCACCTTGATGCGGCAAATGCAAAGGTGATCGTTGGACCCAGAATAGCGCTGGCGACCCACCGTTTGATATTGCGTGATGTCAACTGGATTGGCGAGGGAAGTCTTCAAGAAGCCGTCGCTGAAAACAGGGAAATCCAGGCGCGGGTGCGTTCCACCCGACCGCCAAAACCGGCTACGCTGTCGAGCATCAATGGCGAGATCGGCGTAGAGTTGGCAAAGGGTGAAGACGGTGTCGCCCCTGGTCAGGCCTGTGTTTTTTATGAGGATGACGGTCCCCGCTCCCGCGTTCTTGGTGGCGGCTGGATTGAACGCTCGCAGCGCGAGGCAAAGGCGGAACAGGCATTAGCAAAAATTACTGCGGGTGCAGCGGTGGCAGACGCCTGAACAGCAATCATGCTAATCGCCCTGCTCGGCAGACCCCAGAAGATGCAAAACCCAAAAGGAATTGGCATTGTGATGAGCGGTGACAATAAGCTTGGTCCGATGTTAGAGGATGAGGGCATAATTCGGTTTTTGGCCGAAGCAACGGAATTTTATCCGCCCGGCGCAACCGATTTTTCCGTCGCGCAGCAGCGGCAGTTTTACCATCAACTTTGCGCGCATTTTCAACGGCCCCGGCCGGCGGGAGTGACCGTCACTGACGACACCGTCAGCGCCAATGGTATTAAAGTACCAATCCGGACCTATCTGCCGGCAGTGGATAACCCACCGGTAATGCTATATCTGCATGGTGGCGGCTTTATCCTGGGTAGCCTTGAAAGCCATGACGATATTTGCGCCGAAATTGCCGAGGGAGCAGGCGTAGCGGTGGTCGCAGTAGATTATCGTCTGGCGCCCGAGCACCCTTTTCCTGCAGCTTTTGATGATTGTGATGCGGTTTTAGAGGCCCTGCCCAAGCTGGCGGACATATCAGGTTTCAAAGCCGGCAAAACCATTATTGGTGGAGATAGCGCCGGCGGCAATCTTGCAGCAGCCCTTTGCCTTGCAGCCCGTGACCGGGGCGAGACTGCGATAAGGGGTCAGGTGCTTATTTATCCATCGCTTGGTGGCGACCGGTCGCGTGGTTCGTATATTACGCAGTCGAACGCGCCCGGTTTATCAACCGCCGATATTGACTATTATCATCACATCTATATCGGCAGCCCCGACAATGCCAATCATCGCAACAAACTGGCCTCGCCGCTGTTCGAGACCGACTATAAAGCTCTGCCACCGGCCTTTCTGGTAGCGGCAAGGTTCGATCCGTTGCACGATGATTGTCCGCAATTTGCCGACCGGCTGCATCGGGCGGGTGTCGCAGCAAGTGTCCGCGACGAACCATTGCTGGTGCACACTTTTTTGCGGGCCCGGCATATCAGCAAGGCGGCGTCGCAAAGCTTCAATGCCATTATGGAGGCCGTCCATTTCCTTGCCCATAAAGGACATTTGCCGCCGGGCTGATGTGGCCAATATGATGGTATAAACAAGCGAATCGCAGTAAGAAAAACAATGTCCAGACGCGCCACAGGCCCCGAACTTGAGCGGGCCATCCAAATGTTATCGAAGCTGCCGGGCCTTGGGCCCCGCTCGGCCCGACGGGCTGCTCTTCATCTGGTCAAGAAAAAACAACAATTGCTGGTGCCGCTTGCGGCTGCGCTGCAGGAAGTGGCCGAAAAGGTCATCACCTGCTCAACCTGCGGCAACGCCGATACGCAAGACCCTTGCACATTGTGCCGTGATCCACGCCGTGACCAGACCACAATCGTTGTCGTTGAAGATGTCTCAGACCTTTGGGCGCTCGAACGGGCATCAGCAATCAATGCGTCCTATCATGTGCTGGGCGGTCGGCTTTCGCCGCTGGACGGCATCGGACCGGATGATCTGGCCATTGCGCCATTGATCGACCGGGTGGCTAAGGCAGGTGTGAAAGAGATTATCATCGCGGTCAATGCAACGGTCGAGGGCCAAACGACAGCGCATTATATCACCGACCAGCTTGAAGAGATGGATGTCGCCATTTCCAGGTTGGCGCATGGCGTGCCGGTGGGTGGTGAACTCGATTATCTCGACGAGGGCACGCTTTCTGCCGCCATGCGGGCACGGACCAAGTTTTGATGGAGCAAGTGGCGCAATGAGCCAGACAGACGATCAGCGCATCACCGAATTGGAAATGCAAATTGCAGAGCAAAACCGGACAATTGACGAATTGAACGAGGCCCTAGCCGGCCAGTGGAAACAACTGGATCGTCTGGAAAGAACGGTAAAGCGGCTTGGCGAACAACTCCTGTCGCTTGAGGATATGGCTTCGCAAACTAAAATTACCAAACCGCCACATTTTTAGAAAGATAAACTGCCTGCCAAATTAGCTCATGCTCTTTTCCAGCCGGTCAAGGGTTTTCATTGCCGGCAAACATTGCGCCACGCTGCCATTGGGTTCGCGATCTTCTCTAATGGCGGAAACGAACTCCCGGTCAATCAGTTCAATACCGTTGGAGGATACCGCAACACCGGATAGATCGACCGGATTTTCGCGCCCGTCGACCAGATCGTCATAGCGGGCAATCCACGTCCCCTCCTCGCAGATATAGCGGAAGAAAGTGCCAAATGGACCATCATTATTGAACGACAGGGAGAGCGTACAAATTGCACCGGAAGGCGTCTTCATGCCGATTGACATATCCATGGCGATGCCCAGCTCGCCGTGTTTTGGTCCTTGCAGCCCATAGACGTCGCTTGCCGTCTCGCCCGTTTGATACTGGAACAGATCAACCGTGTGGCAGGCATGATGCCATAAAAGATGATCGGTCCAGCTGCGCGGTTTGCCCAGCGCGTTCATGTTGGTGCGGCGGAAAAAATAGGTCTGCACGTCCATTTGCTGGATGTGGATTTCACCCTTCTTGATCCTGTTGTGGATCCACTGATGTGACGGGTTGAAGCGGCGGACATGGCCGGCCATGGCGATTTTGCCGCTTTCCTTTTGAACACGCACAAGTTCTGCAGAATCGGCCAGATTGTCGGCCATCGGAATTTCTACAAGCACGTGTTTGCCGGCCTTAAGACACTGGATTGTCTGGGCGGCGTGGACCTGTGTCGGAGTGGAAAGGATCACCGCATCGACGTCATCACGGGCCAGGCTGGTGGCCAGATTGTCGGTGGCGTGGGCAATGCCGCGCTCACTTGCAAAGGCCGAGATCTCGTCAAGCTCACGGCCAACTATGGAGGTTACTTCAACGCCTTCAATCGATGCCAGTGCATCAAGATGTTTCACACCAAACGCACCGGCAGCACCAGCCACACAAATTTTCATCTTTTACTCCTCGTAATTTTCGCTATGCAGCCTTGCAAGAATTTGATCGGCACGCAATCCAACAGCGCTTTTCTTTGCAGTAAGTTTCATTTCGCCAACCCGATATTGCCACCGGACAATCGCACTGGTCATATCATTGGGCACCTTAAGCTCGGCCACGGTTTTTGCCACTTCCCGCATTTCCTCGGCCCTGCGGATACCATGCCTCATGCTGCGCTCCAGCATATGGGCAGAACGCTTTGACCAGTCAAATCCAGGATAGGAATTTTCAAGCGAACGCAAGACATCGTCTTCAACCCCGGCGGTTCTGGCCGACAATAGACATTCAAGTGTCAGTGCTTCAAGCCCCTTGACCATTACACTTCGCAGCATTTTGATGGTCGAGGCGCGACCCACCTCGCCCCTAACCAGGGTTGCGTTCATGCCAAGCGTTCGTAGCAACGTCAAGGCGGCATCAGCATGCGGACTGCTGATCAGCAGCGGGACATTTTGCAGTTTTGGCCCGACAGACGCCATAACGGCAGTATCAACATAACTCCCACCTGCTGTTTCGACCGTTGCAGCAGCCCGCTGCTTAGTCGCTGGAGAGCACGAATTGCAGTCGAAATAGAAGGCTCCGTGGCGAATGTGGGGGGCGGTGGCAAGTGCTGCGGCTTCGGCCTGAGCTGCGGTAACCAGCGAGAATACAATATCGGCATTGGCAAGGTTTTCAGCCGGTGACGAAACGCCCTTTATTCCGGCGATTTCATAATCGGCATATTTGGCCGCAACGACCTCATCATCCGCATCGTCGGTCTTGATATCATAAGCGCTGATGACGATGGCCGGATTGCGGTCGCGCCAGCCGGCGGCAAACACCTGGCCCGCCTCACCAAATCCGGTTATCGCAATTCTTGCACCTATCTTGCCCGGTTGTTGAATAATATGGTCATCGGTTTGGTCTGTCATCGGCGCCTGCGCTGGCCTTTTGTCAGTTTCATTTCATTGTTTATTTTCAAGGTGCACGGCGTCAAGCGAATTCCATTTGTTTTCCGCAATCGTCTTTGCAATGATACCGTCGCCCGCTTAACAAGCATCATCACGACGAGAGCCCAAAATTATCAGTTTGCGGGTTAACAATAAAAAAGAGGATCAACGATGAAAATTCAGGTTGGCATTATCGGCGGCGGACCGTCCGGACTGCTATTATCTCAGTTGCTGCATTTACGGGGCATCGAAACCATAATTCTGGAGCGCCGCAGCCGGGAATATGTTCTGGGACGCATTCGCGCCGGGGTTCTTGAACATGGCTTTGCCGATCTCATGCGGGAAGCCCAATGTGGCGACCGGATGGACCGCGAGGGTGAAATCCATAACGGTTTGTTCATCGCCCATGATGGCATCAAGGAACTGGTCGATTTGAAAGGTCTTACAGGCGGCAATTCAGTTATTGTTTACGGTCAGACCGAACTGACCCGCGATCTTTATGAGGGACGCGACAGGCTGGGTGGCACCGTCATTCATAATGCCGAAGATGTCCAGCCGCATGATATCACGTCGTCAACACCCTATCTCACCTGGCGCGAGGGTGATAATAAAAGGCGCATCGACTGTGACTACATCATCGGGGCCGATGGCTTTCACGGTGTGTCGCGAAAGTCCATTCCCGCCGGAAAAATACGCGAATTCGAACGGGTCTATCCCTTTGGCTGGCTCGGCGTGCTGTCGCGCACGCCACCGGTCTCGCCTGAACTAATCTACGCCAAACACAAGCGTGGCTTTGCGCTTTGTTCACGGCGCTCGCAGACATTGAGCCGCTACTATGTTCAGGTGCCGCTGGAGGACAGTGTGGATGATTGGAGCGATGATGATTTCTGGCAGGAATTGAAGCTGCGACTACCGGTGGATGTGGTGGCAGAACTGGTCACCGGTCCGTCGATTGAAAAGAGCATTGCGCCGCTGCGTTCCTTCGTCGCAGAACCAATGCGCTACGGTAATATGTTTTTAGCAGGCGATGCGGCCCACATTGTGCCGCCAACCGGTGCCCGTGGCCTCAACAGTGCTGCATCCGATATTTACTATCTTTATCATGCGCTCGTCGATCATTATAAAAAGGGCGACGATGCGGGATTGGAAAACTACTCGCAAAAAGCCCTGGCGCGGGTGTGGAAGGGGCAGCGGTTTTCCTGGTGGATGACCACCTTGTTGCACCGGTTTCCTGAAAACAGCGAGTTTGAAAACAAGCTACAGCAGACCGACCTTGAATATCTGTTTTCCTCGCGAAAAGCACTTGCCTCGCTAGCGGAAAACTATGTCGGATTACCGTTTTAATATCTTTTTGAGTAACCACAAGAAGCTTGACGGACGCGGGTGCCGGCCCTATGGAGAAGCGCACCACTGGCGTGCGAACACCACTTCTCTTTGGTTGAAAACACCCTATATTACCACCATAATGGACGCCGGGCCCAAGAAATTGACCGCCGTATTCACGGTTAAAAACCTGACCAAAACCTATCACACAGGCGAGGTGGACGTGCATGCGTTGCGCGGTGTCAGCGCAACCTTGTATGATGGTGAAATCTCCGTCGTGCTTGGCCCTTCCGGCAGCGGCAAGTCGACCTTTCTCAATATTATCGGCGGCCTCGACCGTACCACTTCAGGCACGGTGATGTTTAAGGATGTTGATCTTTCGAACGCCAGCGACGCCAAGCTGACAAGTTTTCGACGCCGACACGTGGGTTTTGTATTCCAGTTCTACAATCTTATTCCCAGCCTGACAGCGCGTGAAAATGTGGCATTGGTCACCGAGATTTCAACCAGGCCGATGCGGCCGGAAGAGGCCCTGTCGCTGGTCGGTCTCGGCAACAGGATGGACCACTTTCCGGCGCAAATGTCTGGCGGCGAGCAGCAGCGGGTGGCGATTGCACGAGCCATCGCCAAAAGGCCCAATGTTTTATTGTGTGACGAGCCGACCGGGGCGCTGGATTCCACCACCGGTCGGTTGGTGCTTGAAGCGCTGACCCGCATTAATGATGATTTGGGCACAACCACGGCCATTATCTCGCACAATGCGACCATACGCCGGCTGGCCCATCGCACTTTCTATTTCGCCGACGGCGAGATCGTCAAAGAGGAGCTGAACGAGACGCGGCTTAGTGCGGCTGAGCTGGAATGGTAGACCAATGAAGGCGCTCGATAAGAAATTGCTGCGGGATTTGCAAAGGTTGTGGCCCCAGGCACTGGCAATTTCATTGGTGCTGGCTTGCGGCGTTGCAACGCTCATTTTATCGATCGGCTCGTACCGGTCGTTATTTGAAACCAGACAGGCCTACTACGAACGTCACCATTTTGCTTCGATCTTCGCCAGCGCCACCAGAGCACCGCAATCGCTAATCGGCACCATAGGCAAAATTCCGGGCGTCGCGGCAGCAGAAGGCCGCATCGTCGAGCCGGCCTTGCTTGATATCACCGGCATGCGCGAACCGGCCTCCGCCACGGTGATATCCCTGCCTGATCAGGGTGAATCGAGGCTCAACCGCCTCTATCTTCAATCAGGACGGTTGCCTGAGACCGGCAAGCGTGGTGAGGTGGTGGTATCGGAGGCGTTTGCCAAGGAGCACGGCTTTCGCGCCGGGGGCACCATTGCCGCCATCATCGCCGGGCACAAAGTAACATTTCATATTACTGGCCTCGTCATGTCGCCGGAGTTCATTTACGCGGTCGGGCCCGGTGATTTGATTCCCGACGACCGTCGGTATGCCATCATCTGGATGCGGCGCGGCGAAATGTCGGGCATGACACAGCTTGATGACGCCTTTAATTCGGTATCGGTGTCGCTGCTTCCCTGGGCCTCACACCAAGCCATCATCCAGGTGCTTGATCAAAAACTAAAACCCTTTGGTGGCACCGGCGCCTACCCGCGCAAGGATCAGTTTTCGCACGCCTTTCTCGATTCCGAACTAGAGCAACTGCGCGCCATGGCTCGTGTGTTACCACCGATATTTCTGTTTGTTTCGGCCTTTTTGATTAACATGATCCTGTCCCGTCTCGTGGCACTTGAGCGCGAGCAAATCGGCTTGCTCAAGGCGCTTGGCTATGGTCGTTTCGCCATCTCGATGCATTACACCAAATTGGTGATGGCGATTGCCATTTTAGGGGCGGCGATCGGCGCTATTGCGGGCACCTGGCTCGGCAACGGTCTGACCCGCCTTTATGCGGATTTCTTTCATTTTCCATTCCTGATTTTCCGCCGTACCCCTGACATTTATGTGCTGGCCACCACCATCTCGCTTGCCGCTGCCGTTATTGGCGGGTTGAGATCGGTATTGGCCGCCGTGGCGTTGCCGGCGGCAGCCGCCATGCGACCGGCAGCGCCGACATTATATCGCAGGGCCAGTTGGATCGGTCGCTGGCTGGCAAGCCTTGTTTCGCAACTCACCGTGATGGCTATCCGCCACCTGATACGCTGGCCGCTGCGCTCCTTTCTTACCATGCTCGGCACCGCATTGGCCGTCGCGCTTCTGGTCACCGCAGTGTTTTCCTTCGGTTCGATCAACGCGCTGATCGACACGGTCTATTTTCGCACCGAACGGCAGGACGCAACGATCAGTTTTTCCAGCGATCTTGCCCCCGCAGCAGTTCATGCAGCCCAAAAACTGCCGGGCATCATGGCGGTCGAACCCTATCGTGCGGTAATGGCTGAAATTTCCCACGGCTCCCATTCCCGACGTATCGCAATCACCGGAAAACCGAAGGAAATGCGGCTGTCGCGCATTCTTGATCTTGATCTTGTGCCGGTCAGCCTGCCGCAGTCCGGCCTGGTGCTGAGCGAAAGAGTGGCGCACCATCTTAAGGCCCGACGAGGAGATATCGTTCATCTCAAACTATTGGCCGAGGGTTGGCATGAGGCTGAGCTGCCGGTTGTAGATATCATCCAGAGCTATTTTGGCCTTGGCGCCTATATGGATATTGACGCCCTCGACCGGCTGTCGCGAACCGGACCACGGCGTTCGGGTGTTCATGTGGAGCTTGACCCGGCAGCGCATGACGCCATTTACAAGGCGGTCAAGGCGTTGCCAAAAGCCGCTTCAATCGCCCTGCAAAGTGAATCGCTAAAAAAATTTCGCGAGACTATTGAGCAAAACATCTCGATCATGACATCAGTCTATGTCGTGCTGGCGGTAATCATCGCCTTCGGTGTGGTTTATAACAGTGCCAGAATTTTACTTTCAGAGCGGGCGCGGGAACTCGCAAGCCTGCGTGTGCTGGGCTTTACCAAGGGCGAAGTCGCGTCGGTGTTGATGATCGAGCTGGCAGTCATCACAATTATTGCTCAGCCCGTGGGCTGGTTGCTTGGCTATGGTTTTTCGTGGGCAATGGTGCAAGGTTTCCAGACGGATCTGTTTCGCATTCCGTTTATCGTGCTGCCTTCGTCCTTCGGCTGGTCGAGCACCCTGGTGGTAACAGCCTCGGCCCTATCAGCGCTGATTGTTGTTGTCCGGGTGCGACGGCTCGACATGATCCGTGTGCTTAAGACCAAGGAGTAAAGAGCAATGGGAAAATGGATAAAACGGCTTGTTCTCGGCCTGGTGCTGGCGGCCATTATTGCCGGGGGTTATCAAATGACCCGACCCCAGCCGGTATCTGTCGATATTGTTGAAATTGCGCGCGGCGAAATCGAAACCACCATCGATGAGGAAGGCATGACCAGGGTTAAAGATGTCTATCGCATTTCGGCGCCGATCAGCGGCAAATTAGAGCGGTTGAAGGTGCAGGCCGGCGATGGCGTAATTAAAGGTGAACGGATTGCCCGGCTAAGACCTGCCGATCCGCCGATACGCGATGCCCGCACCAGGCGTGAAATGCGCTCGGCCACCAAGACAGCGCGCGCCGGCGTGCAGCTTGCCAAGGCCGAAGTTGCCAAAGCGGGATTGGCGCACGATTTTGCCAAATCTGATCTGAAACGGGCCAAACGGCTGGCTGCAAGCAAAACCATTTCCACCCGGACACTGCAACAGGCGGAGCTTGATGTGGCGGTGAAGAACGCCCAGCTTGCCGAGGCGAATGCCAGCCTGGAATTCCGCCGCCGTGAACTGGAGTCTGCCCAGACCCGCGAACTGATGCCCACCCAGCTCACCCTGAGTGATGTGCAGGACCAGTGCTGCGTTGCAGTGGTCACGCCGGTCAGCGGCACCGTGCTCAAGCTATTGACCGAAAGCGAACAGGTGGTACAGGCCGGCACGCCACTGGTTGATGTCGGCAATTTAGGCGAACTCGAAATTGTCGTCGACCTGTTATCCACTGACGCGGTCAATATTGTCGCCGGCACGCGGGCACGCATCGAAGGCTGGGGCGGCGACAGCGCCTTAAATGCCGAAGTGCGGCGCAAAAATCCCGCCGGTTTTACCAAGGTCTCGGCCCTTGGTATCGAAGAGCAACGGGTCAACGCGGTGCTAGATCTAACCGACCCGGTGGCGCGCTGGCGCAAGCTCGGCCATTCCTTCCGGGTGACCGTGCGGTTGATCACCTCTTATAACCAGGACGCCCTGCGATTGCCGCTGGGTGCACTTTTCCGGCAAAATGAAGACTGGATGGTCTATGCCGAGAACGAGGGCAAGGCGGTGCGCACCAAGGTAAAGCTTGGCAAATTCTCGCTCACCCATGCCGAGGTGCTGGAGGGACTTGTCGAGGGTGATCATGTGGTCGTTTATCCGAGCGACCGGGTGAGCGATGGCACTGTTGTGGAGGTGCGCGGCCAGGCAGGTTAAAGCAAGTTTCGACCGGTTTCACCGAAAGCCCTTGCAGCATTCAGGCGGCATTTCTAGCCGGATCCCGGGTAAGAAGAAAATGGACTGTGCTCAGATCGTCGCCATTGCGGATTTCATCAACCAACTCGCGGCTTCGCAAACGGCGGGCAACACGGGACAAGGCTTTCAAGTGATCAGCGCCGGCGCTTTCAGGCGCCAGAAGCAGAAAGACAATATCGACGGGCTGATCATCGAGCGCATCATAGGACACCGGCTTGATGAGCCTGGCAAAAACCGCAGTGATTGCCTCAAGATCAGCAAGCTTTCCGTGCGGAATAGCAATACCATTGCCAACACCAGTAGAACCAAGACGTTCACGCTGCAACAATGTGGAAAATATCAACCGTTCATCCAAACCGCAAAGTTCGGAGGCCTTTTTAGACAGAATTTGAAATAGCTGCTTTTTCGAATTGGGATTCTCATCCAGCAAGATAGCCTGTTTTGAAAGCAGATCGCCGATACCAAAAGCCACGTACAACTCTCCCATTTTCGTATCGAAGCGGAATAATGTAGCCCGCCGCACGATTTATCCACAAAAGTCTATGAGACTGCACTTTTCGGTGTCGGATCGATCCAACCGATATTGCCGTCATCGCGTCGGTAAACAACGTTCAACCCGCCATTGGCGGCATTCTTGAATAGGTGTACCGGCCCATCCATCAAATCAAGCTGCATCACGGCCATCGCCACCGTTTGGGTGCGCACTGATTTTGAGGATTCAGCGATGATCACGGGATTGAAGTCGGTTGGAACCTCTTCGTCCTCGTCAAGCGATTCCAGGACCGTATAGGCTGAGTCTTCGGGGGTGTCGACCTTGACATGATGATCCTTCAGCCGCCGCTTATAACGGCGCAGACGTTTTTCGATACGGTCCGCCGCCGCCTCAAAACAGACAATCGGGTCTTTTTCCTTTCCGGTCGCCTGCAGCATAATACCGGTATCGAGATTGATCAGCACTTCACAGCGAAAACCGCTATTGAGTTTCTCGATTGTTACGTGGCCATTAAAACCGCCATCGAAATATTTGGCGACGGCGTCGTTGATGCGATCTTCGATCCGACCACGCAACGCGTCGCCAACATCCATGTGTAATCCTGCAATGCGGAGATTCATTAGGTTTCATCCTTTTTTATCGTCACATCGGAAATCATGTTAGACCGTACTGGCGCGTGGCAGAAGCTTTTTTAATAGAAATCTCGGGCTTGTTGATATCGCCGGTTTTGCGATCGTTGCGGCCAGCATTTATTCCCCGCTCGACAAGCCGCCGCCTTCTATTTCAGCGCCGTATGATTGTCAAGGAACCAGCAATTTTTACGGCCGCGAAACACCAGCACATCGGCTATTTGATTGACGCTAGTGCTTTCTTTTCCCGTCGACGCTGCACTGAAGACTGAATGTACATCGCCTCACGATATTTGGCCACTGTTCTGCGGGCAATTTCCACCCCGTCATCACGCAGTGCTGCGACAATTTTGTCATCAGACAACACCTTTTTCGGACTTTCGTCGTCTATCAATTTTCTGATTCTGTGACGAACCGATTCGGATGAATGGGCATCTTCATTGGCAGTTGACTGAATTGCGGTGGTGAAAAAGTACTTCAGCTCAAAAACGCCTCTCGCGGTCATCATGTATTTGTTCGACGTCACCCGGCTTACAGTGGATTCATGCATGCCGATAGCATCAGCGACCGTTCTCAAATTGAGCGGCTTGAGCGACTCCACCCCATACAGCAAAAATTCATCCTGCTGACGAATGATCTCACTTGCTACCTTGAGAATTGTCTGGGCGCGCTGATCAAGGCTTTTATGCAGCCAGTTGGCCGTTTGCAGACATTCGTTAAGAAACTCGATTTCGTGACTGTCGCGCGTGGTTCTGAAAACTTTGGCAAAATAGCTCTGGTTGACCAAAATACGCGGCAGAGTGCTGGTATTGAGTTCCACATTCCAGCTGCCGTCATTGGCTTTGGTGACCAAAATATCCGGTACGATGGGGCGAACAGGGGCACTCTCAAAGACCGTTCCCGGCCGCGGATCGAGCGCCTGTATCTCCCGTAACATGTCGACCAGATCTTCCCGGCTGACGCCACAAATTTCGCCAAGGACAGCAAAGTCCCGCTTGGCCAGAAGATCGAGATTGTCAACCAGAGCGTTCATCGCCGGGTCGAGACGATCTTTTTCGCGCAACTGAATCTTGAGACATTCAGGCAATGACGTGGCGCAAATACCGGTGGGCTCAAAAGTCTGCAGCAGCTTGAGAGCCTCCTCCACAAGTGTGATATCGACACCCAGCCGTTTTGCGATCCTATCAAGATGACCACGCATATAGCCACTCTCATCAACATGATCCAACAGATCATGCGCGATCATCGTGGTAATTGAGGGAACTGCGGACATCGCCAGTTGTCCAGCCAGATGGTCCCGCAAGGTGGTCTCGCTGGCCACAAAGGCTTCAAGATTATAGTCCTCGCCCGACGCCGTGGCATAGCCTGATAATGGTGACTGCATCCCGCCCGTTTGAGCGCGGTCTCGCTTGCTGGAAAGGCCTGACTGATGCTCGTGGTCATCTGGAAAGACATTTTCTAAACTTGTGTCCAGTTTTTCCGAAATACTATCGGCGCTGGTTTCAAGGCTATCCTGCATCCACTCGCCTTGATCGCCTTCTTGCAGCGCTGATGATGATGCTTCCTTTTGGGTTTCTGATTCCTGGCCGCCATCAATGTCGGTCCGCCTCTCGACCATCGATGGAAGATCGCTCTCGACCCGTTCAATCAGGGGATTTTTTTCCAGCTCGGCCTCGACGAAGGCGGTAAGTTCAATATTGCTCAGTTGAAGCAGTTTTATCGACTGCATCAATTGCGGGGTCATTACCAACCCTTGGGTCTGCCTGGTCTCCAGTCGCGGTGAGATTGCCATCGTCTAATGCCGTCTAATTTGATCCACAAAGCGGTCGGTCTTGATGGTACCAAAACCCCATGCCGGTTGTTTGTTCCTGCGCTCTTTTGTATCCGAAACCGGTTCCCCTTTTTCGGAAAAAAGCCGTGGTGGTGAACCGGAAATGAATTTGGTCACAATCCACCCAGAGTGCCTGGTTGCCCGGATCGGTTGACAATATGCCAAACTGGCCGGTTCGGTCAAATTCGAGTGAGCCGATTTCGCTGATTTTGTCATGGCGTAATTATAACCCGCTTGGGGTTAATCAAAGGGTAAACTGGTCACCCAAATAAAGTCGGCGAACATCGGTGTTGTTGACAATATCCTGTGGCCCGCCGTGGGTTAAAACCTTGCCATCGGCCAGAATGTATGCGCGGTCGATCAAGCCCAACGTTTCGCGCACATTATGATCGGTGATCAAGACGCCAATGCCACGTCGGGTCAGATGACGAACCAGTTCCTGGATGTCGCCAACAGCAATCGGATCAATACCGGCAAATGGTTCGTCTAACAGCATGAAGGCAGGTTTAGAAGCAAGTGCCCGGGCGATCTCGCATCGCCGCCGCTCACCGCCGGAAAGTGCGATAGAGGGCGATTTTCGCAGATGGGAAATCTTGAATTCTTCCAGCAGACTGTCAAGCTGGCGCTGGCGTTCTTGACGGCTTGGTTCAACCACCTCCAGCACAGCGCGGATGTTGTCTTCAACCGACAACCCGCGAAAGATAGACGCCTCCTGCGGCAGATACCCGATACCAAGCCGTGATCTGCGGTACATCGGCATTCGGGTTATGTCGTGGCCATCAAGGACAATCTCGCCGGCATCGGGTGGGACCAGACCGGTAATCATATAAAAGCAGGTGGTTTTGCCGGCACCATTCGGCCCCAAAAGGCCAACCGATTCGCCGCGGCGCACCCCCAGACTGACACCGTCGACAACTGCCCTGCGCTTATAGGTCTTGGTCAGGCTTTTAACCAGCAAAACACCCTGGCGCGATTGCGGTTCATGCAAAGCCGTTGTCTGCTCGTGCTGCTCGACTATCAATTGTGAGGCGGGTGGTGGGTTAGATATAGGACTGGCGTCACCCCAATCAGGACCGCGCGATATCTTGATTCGTTTAGCATAGATTTTTTTCAAAAAATTCAAGATGGCGGCCCGGTTTGTTGCTTTTAAAAAAATAGAGCCTTTATCCGAAAAATACAATCAGTTCGCGATGCCTGGAAGGAAAGATAGCCCGGAAACCGAATGTAGCATTCGGCCAATTCCATTCAATTGGTTTTTGCCTTGCCGGGTTCAAACAGCATTTTGACCCGTCCTGGCTTGCCGGCAATTCTTCCCTCGCATTTACTGTCCATTTTGGCAATTCCGGTTTTTAAATTGGCGCGAAAGCGACATCCGGTCATGACATTTTTGCCTTGCGATAGAACCACATTGCCGTTTAACTCGACATCCTCGGTTCTCATGTTGAAGGAGCCGCTGTCACTTGTCGCCTCGTTATCCTCGGATTTCACGTAGACTGTGCCATCGACTTCAAGCCGCTTGATCGAATTGGACTGCACACTTTTTTTCTCTTTCTTGTCGCCCTTTTCATAAAAAACCTTCAGCTGATCGGCCTTGAGCAACGACTTGCCCTGAACGACTTTAACGTTGCCGGAGAATATGGCCATGGCCTTTTTGTCTTTCACCTCCAACCGGTCTGCCTCGATCTGAATTGGCGTCTTTCCACCTGATTTAAAACCGGTAAATGCGCCGGTGCTTTGGGCCATTGCTATGGATTGCCATTGAAGGTTAAAAATGATGAGCGTCAACAGAAACACCGAAATGGCCAGGCAATTCCCGGTCAGGCCTTTCACCGCACGGTCAAAGGTCCTTGTGAACGGCGGCAGTCTGCCGGCACCAGAGCGATTGGTCATCTTTAGTTCTTTTTTGCTATGGCAATATATGGCCGCTAGTTCAGCGGCATACACTACTCTGTCTCGTCTGAGGGCTGTAGTATCATGCGAACCCGCTGGTTGAAAATGATCGTGTCACCATTGTCAATGATCTCAATTTGGTTGGCGGTCAGATAGGATGTCGGTGTTGTTACCTTGACTTTCTGATCGCTTGTCAAACTGCCGCTTTTCAAATCGATCTCGGCGGACTCAAGCTCAATATGCGTGCCATCCTTTTTATCGACGGTGATGCTGTTTTCAAGGCTAAGCCACTCCTTGGTGGAATTATAAATGCCGTTTTGAGCAATTATATCAGCATATTCTCCGTTTTCCACAGGCAGAATCGCATCAATACTTTCCAGCGCAACCAACCCGGGCTTGCTGATATCCTGAATGGCCCTTGCCGCATTGAGGTCAAAAGGCAGACTCTCCTTGTTGAATCCTTTCATGCGAGGTTTCTCCATGACCAGTTTGCCATCACTGATACCGGTACGGGCAACACTGATGTTTTCCACATCTACCCTGCGCATCAAAGAAATAGCCGCGAAAATAATAACGAGAACAAGCGCCAGCGCCGGCAGCACTCTCTTCAGTAACCGGACCATACTGGAATGGTGCCTGGCATGGCGGAACTGGCCTTCATGACGCTGATTTGCCGGACTTGGAGAAGTTGATGGATAAGATACTTGCACGGGTTAACAATCAACTTTCTCGCGTGTGAAAAATTTGCTGCTCGAATTGGTCTCAACATTGCCCAGACTCATAAATGTATCCAGACATATTAGCATATACTTCAGGCTGTTGCAGTACAGATTTGTGGTGAAATTGCGACGGCGGCCAGCCTCCATTGTTGTCACAATACCAATCTCGCGGTCTCAAGAGTGGGCAAAAATGTCGGTCTGTGGCCAGCCCGCCAGATCAAGTTTGGCCCTGTTCGGCAAAAAATCAAAACATGCCCGAGCCATTGCGGTTCTTTCCTCGCGTTCCAGCCTGAGGTTCAATTGTTCCTGCAGCCTGTGCAGATAAAGCACGTCTGAGGCCGCGTAAGTAAGTTGGGCCCGGGAGAGCTTTTTGGCTGCCCAGTCGGAGCTCTGCTGCTGTTTCGACAGATCGATGTCAAGCAGTTCCTTGACCAGGTCCTTCAACCCGTGCCGGTCGGTATAGGTTCGCGTCAGCTTCGAAGCAATCTTGGTGCAATAGACCGGTTTGGCCATCACCCCAAAAGCATGAAAGAGAACGGCAATGTCAAAACGCCCGAAGTGAAATAGTTTTTCCCGGCCCTCATCAGCCAACAGAGTCTCCAGATTGGGTGCGCTGTTTTGTCCCTTTTCAATCTGTACCACATCGGCCGAGCCATCGCCGGGCGAAAGCTGTACCACGCATAGCCGGTCTCGGTGGGGATTGAGGCCCAGCGTTTCGGTATCAATGGCAACGGAGTTGCGATAGTTCAATAGATCGGGCAGATCGCCCTGATGAAGCCGGATTGTCACACGCTATCCTTTGCAGCACAGATGATTGATTCTGAATGCTTATTTGTGCGGCAATTATGGCTAATATTGTGTTAACCTTACGGGGGCCAGAAAGCACCACCCCCGCGATTTGAGCACTCTGTAGCTGGACACCTTCAAATTGCGCGCCTAGTCGGCAAGGCTGTCGAAAAATAATTTCATACGGGTAAAGAAACCGGTTGATTCCGGATTGTTTTCCTCCGATGTGGCTTTTTCGAACTCCCTCAATATTTCCCGCTGGCGATTGGTAAGCTTTTGTGGCGTTTCGACCGATACCTGGATGTACATATCGCCGGACTGGTTCGAGCGCAGTACCGGCATGCCCTTGGAATGCAATCGGAACTGCTTGCCGTTCTGTGTTCCTTCCGGCACTTTTACCCGTGTCTTGCCACCATTGACGGTGCCAACCTCGAATTGCCCGCCGAGCGCTGCCGTGGTCATGGAAATTGGCACCCGGCAAAAAATATCGGCACCATCGCGTTGAAAAAACTCATGTGGTTTGACCGACAGGAATATGTATAGATCACCCGTTGGCCCACCGCGCATTCCGGCTTCGCCCTCACCCGCCAACCGGATGCGAGTACCATCTTCAATGCCGGCCGGAATGTTGACCGACAGTTCACGGGTCTGGGTCGTGCGACCGGAGCCCGAACAGTTGCCACAGGGATCGGCAATCACCTCTCCGCGACCTTGACATTTGGGGCACGTGCGCTCGACCGAAAAGAACCCCTGAGTGGCCCGCACCCTGCCGTTGCCACCACAGCTGCTGCAAGTTACCGGCGACGAACCAGGTACGGCTCCAGAACCGGAACATTCTTCACAGGAGACCGATGTCGGCATTTCTATTTCGGCGACCTTGCCGGCATAAGCCTCCTCAAGAGTAATCTCCATATTAAAGCGAAGGTCGGCGCCGCGTTCACGGCCACCCGAGCTGCGACCGCCACGGCCACCCATCATTTCGCCGAAAATATCTTCAAAAATATCGCCCATGGAACCGCCGCCGAAGCCGCCGAAACCACCTGCCGCGCCGTTGCCGCCATTTTCGAAAGCTGCGTGGCCAAAGCGGTCATAAGCGGCGCGTTTTTGCGGGTCTTTCAGCGCCTCATAGGCCTCGTTGAGTTCTTTGAATCGGGCTTCGGCTGCATTGTCGCCAGGATGGCGGTCTGGGTGACAGCCCATCGCCTTTTTGCGAAACGCGCTCTTTAGAGCGCTTTGGTCCGCATCCCGCGCCACCCCCAGCGTATCATAGTAATCAGCTTTATTCATCGACTGATCAAACTCCCTGGCTTTTCAAGCGCGTGCAGACCATTCAACGTAATAAATTTCTACACGTGCCGCCGGTCTTTTGTTGTGCGAACCCCGCCCGTGATTTCACAGGCGGGGGTGCAAGTCTCAAACTATCAAGAAAATAGCCTGTTACGCTGATTTTTTCTCGTCATCATCGTTGATTTCTTCAAAATCAGCATCGACAACATCGTCATCTGCGGCCGAATCAGCGGCGGCATCAGCTGCTGCTGCTGCCTCTTCCTCAGACTGCTGGGCCTCATAGATCGCCTGGCCCATTTTCATCGAAGTTTCCGCCAATGTCTGGGTTTTGGCGGTGATGTCTTCTGCGTCATCACCTTCAAGCGCCGTTTTCAGATCGGCAATTGCCGCTTCGATTGCAGTCTTGTCCTCATCCGGCACCTTGTCAGCGTGCTCACCCAACGACTTTTCAGTGGTGTGGATGAGAGCTTCGGCATGGTTTTTGGCCTCGACCTCCTCGCGGCGCTTCTTGTCCTCTTCGGCGTGACTTTCAGCGTCCTCAACCATCTGCTCGATATCGTCATCGGAAAGACCACCGGATGCCTGAATGCGAATTTCATGGCTCTTGCCGGTTCCCTTGTCCTGGGCCGATACGTTAACAATGCCGTTGGCGTCGATGTCGAAAGTGACCTCAATCTGCGGCACACCGCGCTGTGCCGGCGGAATACCCACCAGGTCAAACTGTCCGAGCAATTTGTTGTCGGCAGTCATTTCGCGCTCGCCCTGGGCAACGCGGATAGTGACGGCGCTCTGATTGTCGTCGGCGGTCGAAAAGGTCTGGCTCTTTTTGGTCGGGATCGTCGTGTTGCGGTCGATCAGCCGGGTAAACACCCCGCCGAGCGTTTCGATGCCAAGTGAAAGTGGCGTCACATCAAGCAACAGCACATCGGTGACATCGCCCTGCAACACACCGGCCTGAATGGCCGCGCCCATGGCCACAACCTCATCGGGATTAACACCGCGATGTGGTTCCCTGCCAAAAAACTCCTGAACGGTTTCCTGTATCTTGGGCATGCGGGTCATGCCGCCAACCAGCACCACTTCGTCAATTTCACCAGCCTTTAAACCGGCATCCTTGAGCGCTGAAGCACAAGGGGCAACGGTGCGCTTGACCAGTTCGGTAACCAGTGATTCAAACTTGGCCCGGGTAAGCTTCATGGTCAGATGCTTCGGTCCAGACGCATCAGCGGTAATAAACGGCAGATTAACTTCGGTCTGGGCAGAGGAAGAAAGTTCGATCTTGGCCTTTTCGGCACCCTCTTTCAAACGTTGCAGCGCCAGCTTGTCCGTCTTCAGATCGATGCCGGTTTCTTTTTTGAATTCCGCTGCAAGATAATCGACCAAAACCAGGTCAAAATCTTCACCGCCAAGAAAAGTATCACCATTGGTGGATTTTACTTCAAACACACCGTCGCCGATTTCCAGAATAGATATATCAAAGGTGCCGCCGCCAAGGTCATAAACGGCAATGGTCTTACCGTCGTTCTTTTCCATGCCGTAGGAAAGAGCAGCCGCGGTCGGCTCGTTGATGATGCGCAGCACCTCAAGACCGGCGATCTTGCCGGCATCCTTGGTGGCCTGGCGCTGGGCGTCGTTGAAATATGCCGGCACGGTGATAACCGCCTGCTCGACCTTTTCACCCAGATAGGCTTCGGCGGTTTCCTTCATCTTCTGCAGGATCATGGCTGAAATCTGGGATGGTGAGTATTTGTCGCCTGAGGCTTCAACCCAGGCGTCACCATTGTCGCCCTTGACAATGTTGAACGGCACCATCTTTTGGTCTTTTTTGACCGTCTTGTCTTCAAACCGGCGGCCGATCAGCCGTTTTACCGCAAAAAGGGTGTTTTCAGGATTGGTGACCGCCTGGCGCTTGGCCGGCTGGCCGACAAGCCGCTCGCCATCATCGGTAAAGGCGACCATCGAAGGCGTGGTGCGGGCGCCTTCGGCGTTCTCGATTACTTTTGGATTTTTGCCATCCATGACCGCAACACAAGAATTAGTCGTGCCAAGGTCGATGCCTATCACTTTTGCCATTTCTATATCTCCAATCAGGCAGGCCGGCCGGACCCTTCCGGTAAACGGAATGCGGCATCCCGGGCGTCAGTATTTATGCGTTTTGAATTCACACGACACCGGCGCCCCCGCTGGCCCCCACATGCAAGGTTACTCTTCCAGGTTTCACTTAGGACACGACAAACGACTGAATCACCGTCTGTGTGCGTTGTCAGCTATATAAGAAAGGGGTTTGTCTGGCGCAAGGCTTTGAATTGGGATAAAAATGGTAACTATTCCAACCGCCGGACAGGGGCTGAGGATATTGGGCATGATATTGGATGGCGTACGCCTTATTCCCGGATTTTTGTCACCGGACGAACAACAAGTGTTGCTTGAAGAGATTAGAAATGTGGTGCGCGCAGCACCGCTTTATGTGCCTAGAATGCCAAAAACCGGAAAATCGATGTCAGTGCGGATGACCAATTGCGGTCCATTGGGATGGGTCAGCGACCAGAAGAACGGCTATCGGTATCAAGAAAATCATCCAGTTACCGGAAAACCATGGCCACCGATGCCGGCGCTGTCAGCTGATATATGGCAAAGCGCGGCCAGATATCATTTTCCCCCCGAGGCTTGTCTGATCAATTTCTATGATGAACAGGCCAGGATGGGGCTGCATCAGGATCGCGATGAAAAGGATTTCGATGCACCGGTGGTTTCGATCTCGCTCGGCGATGATGCCCTATTTCGCATTGGTGGCGAAAAACGAGGCGGTTCAACCAATTCATTCCGCCTCGCGAGCGGTGATGTGCTGGTGCTTGGGGGGCCGGCACGGCTTGCTTTTCACGGTATCGACCGAATTTATCCGGGCACATCGATGTTGTTGAAAAACGGTGGACGGATCAATCTGACATTGAGACGGGTAACCAAACCCGAAACCAATTGCTGATCGCAAATTTTGGTTTGAAGCGATGAATTTTAGTCATCGCCTTTGATCGCCCCGCGCGATTTTTTGATCACACCACGTCTTGTCTTGGCATCCATCCGCCGCCTTTTGGCGGCAAGGGTTGGTCTGGTTGGTCGACGGACGGGTGGCGGTGGCTTGGCTGCCTCGGCAATCATTTCCACCAACCGGGCGCGGGCATCGGCGCGGTTGCGCTCCTGGGTGCGATAGCGATTGGCGGTCAACACGATCTCACCAGACCTGGTGAGCCGGCTGCCGGCAATTTTTTTGAGCCGTGCCTTCACCGGCCCGGGCAGCGAGGGTGAATTTTTCACATCAAAACGCAGTTGCACCGTGGTCGCCAACTTGTTGACATTTTGCCCGCCCGGTCCACCGGAATGAACAAATTTCTCCACAAGCTCATGCTCGAAGATGGCAAGATTTGCGTTAACGGGGATGCGGATTTCGGTCATGGGGCTTCATACAGCGCCGCTTTGGCAAACGCCACTGTTTCAGCAGCACAATACCGGCGAAGCGGATAAGCGCTGAATAGTGATTGACAGCGACACCGGTGCTACTGTCAAATCACCCTTTGACCATCTTGAAGAAAGCAAGGTAATGCCGAAATCAAAAGAGCATCTGCGCTCGCGAAAATGGTTCGCCAATGCGCAAGACCATGACATGACAGCGCTTTATATCGAGCGCTATATGAATTGGGGCATTACGCGCGAAGAGTTGCAGTCCGGCAAGCCGATTATCGGCATCGCCCAAACAGGTTCCGATCTTTCGCCTTGCAACCGCCATCACCTGATACTGGCGGAGAGAGTGCGCGAGGGCATTCGTGAGGCAGGTGGCATAGCTTTGGAGTTTCCGGTTCACCCGATCCAGGAGACCGGCAAGCGGCCAACCGCCAATCTCGACCGCAACCTTGCCTATCTTGGTCTGGTGGAAACCCTGTTTGGCTATCCGATCGACGCTGTGGTGCTGACTATCGGCTGCGACAAGACCACGCCCGCTTGCCTTATGGCTGCGGCGACCGCCAATATCCCGGCGATTGCGCTTTCTGTCGGACCGATGCTCAATGGCTGGTACAAGGGCCAGCGCACCGGCTCGGGCACGATCAAATGGCACGCCAAAAAAGAACTGTCGGCGGGCAATATGTCCTATGAGGAATATACCGATATTGTCGCATCGTCGGCACCCTCGCCGGGCTATTGCAACACCATGGGCACGGCAACGACAATGAATTCGTTGACCGAAGCACTGGGCATGTCGCTGGCGGGCAGTGCCGCCATTCCCGCTGTGCACAAGGAGCGGGCGCAGGTGGCTTACAAAACCGGCAAACGCATCGTCGAGATGGTGTTTGAGGACGTCAAACCCTCAGATATTATGACCCGTGCCGCGTTTGAAAACGCCATTGCCGCCAATTCGGCCATCGGCGGCTCGACCAATGCGCCAATTCACCTGAAGGCGATTGCCAATCATCTGGGCGTAGAACTGGCAAACAGCGACTGGGAAGAGATCGGCTACGACATTCCCTTGTTGCTCAATCTTCAACCGGCGGGAAGTTTCTTGGGCGAAGATTATCACCATGCCGGCGGGCTTCCATCGGTGCTCTACGAATTGCTTGAGGCCGGGCGCCTGCCCCATCCTGACGCCATGACGGTGAACGGAAAAACCATTGGTCAAAACTGTTCCGGCAAAGAAACTCTCGACCGACAGGTCATACACTGCTTTGACCGGCCGATGCTTGAGAAAGCGGGGTTTTTAAACCTATCAGGCAATCTGTTCGACACCGCGATCATGAAAACCAGTGTGATTTCAAAAGATTTCCGCGCCCGTTATCTCAGCCGCAAGGGTGACGAAAACGCATTTGAATGCAGAGCCATCGTTTTCGATGGGCGTGAGGATTATCATGCCCGGATAAACGATCCCTCGCTGCAAATCGATGAAAATTGTGTGTTGATCATTCGCGGTGCCGGACCTGTTGGCTATCCGGGCGGGGCGGAGGTGGTCAACATGCAGCCGCCGGATAGGTTGATCAAACGCGGTATCACCGATCTGCCCTGCATTGGCGATGGCCGCCAGTCCGGCACATCGGGGTCACCTTCGATCCTCAACGCGGCACCGGAAGCGGCCATCGGCGGCGGCCTGGCGCTGGTTGAAACCGGCGATATGGTGCGGGTCGACCTTAACCGGCGGTCGGCCAACATTCTTGTTTCCGATGAGGAATTGGCGAGCCGCCGTCAGGCGATCAGCGAAAAAATTGCCGATGGCGGGCTTGACTATGTGCCGGATCATCAAACCCCCTGGCAGGAAATTCAACGTAATATTGTCGATCAGTTCGATGAAGGCATGGTTTTAAAACCGGCCACCAAATACCGCAATGTGACCACCGTCATTCCCCGCGATAACCATTGAGGCGAGACATGGCGGATTTGGAATTCAAGGTGTTTGGTGAGGTCTGCGAACTGGGCGAGGGGCCGCTTTGGCACCCGACGCGAGAACGGTTATTCTGGTTCGACATACCGGCAGGCAGGCTTTTTGCCAGCAACGCGGAAGGAGAACAACAGCGATCCTGGCACCTTGGTGAGGCCGCTTCTGCGGCCGGATGGATCGACCTTGATACCCTGCTCGTCGCTACCGCATCCGGGTTGCAGAAATTTGATCTTCTGCTCGGTTCCTGGGAAACGCTGGTGAAACTGGAGGAGGATAACGCCGTCACCCGCTCAAATGATGGCCGCACGGCGCCCGATGGCAGTTTCTGGATCGGCACCACGGGTCGTAATCTCGAAAAGGACGCCGGTGCCTACTATCGTTATCACCAGGGGAAACTTAAGCAAATTATCCAAGGGGTAACCGTTCCCAATGCAACCTGCTTTTCCCCCGATGGCAAATGGGCTTATCTATCGGACACCTTGGTCCGGTTGATCTGGCGTTGGCGACTTGATGAATCGGGCGTACCGATGGGTGAAAAAGAAATTTTCATCGATCTGCGGGCCGAGCAGGCCAACCCGGATGGTGCGGTTGTCGATGCCGAGGGCTTTTTGTGGAATGCCCATTGGGGTGGTTGGAAAATTGTCCGTTATGATCCCGACGGCAATAAAGAGCGGGAAATAGCAGTGCCGGTTTCTCAGCCGACCTGTCCCGCGTTTGGCGGACATGATCTGAACAGACTATACATCACTTCCGCTCGCCAAGGGCTGAGTGAGATGGAGCTTGCCAAACAGCCCCACGCCGGTAAGGTGCTGGCGCTTGATATCGATATCGCCGGTCAGGCGGAATTTCCCGTGAAGGTGTGAACAACCATGACAGAACTGACATCAATTATTACCTGCCCCGAATGCGGCCATGCGAAAACCGAGACAATGCCAACCAATGCCTGCCAATGGTTTTATGACTGCAAGGGATGCGGCGCGCTGTTGAAACCGTTGAGCGGCGATTGCTGTGTCTATTGTTCCTATGGAACCGTCGCCTGCCCTCCAGTGCAGGAAGGGTCGGCCTGTTGCGCACCACAATAATGCCATCGCAGGCTGATGGGTGTGAGGCTGCGCCCCTTGCGATACCGTGATGTGCTCTAACGGCTTCATAAACCCTATGTTAACCAAACCACTGTGATAGTGCCCTTGCGCACCAAATTGGGGGCAAGGCCATGACTGCATCAAATGTAAACCATCTCAACGAGGAAAAGTGCCCGATACCGGAAAACGTTCTGGGTCAAATGCACCAATGCAATCCGAAAGAGGCGGTCAAGGTGGCAGCTAATCTGCCGGAAATGCAACGGGCACAATTGGCGGCATTTTGTTATGAAAGACGTCATCTGCACCAGCTTGGACTGATGATTGCCTCAAGTTGTAGTCGCCCTGCGTTGCGCAAAGCCTTTGGTCTTGCTGGTGATGTGGTGTTCAAACAATCGCGCGATCCAGAGGAAACCATCGCCGAGGAACGGCGCAATGCCCACCAGCAGTCACCCAAGCCGATAACGCTGGCAACATTTGTCCGGCCACCTACTGAGGTAAACTAGCAATTCGGCAGTGCTTTGATTTTCCGCTGGCGTTTTTAAGCATTCTCCCCTATATCAGCCGCATAACGGGCGTATTCTGATTTGGAACGCCAGTGTTTTGATGGCTGATTCCAGTGTTTTTCGTACACATTGGGTCGTTCGAAGACACGACAATAAACTCGCAATTGCAAAACGAATTCGGCTTTGAGCTGAAAACCTGCATTTTGTGGTGAAAGACCATCGCTGGACGACATCCCGGCGGCTGGTGACAGATTGGTTCTGGGCAGGGAACAAAATTGCCCGGCTCGCAAAAAGAAAGGAAATACGATGTCGATAACACCGGAGCGCAAGGCTGCGCTGATTAAGGAATATGCCACCAGCAAGGGCGACACCGGTTCACCGGAAGTACAAGTTGCCATACTGACCGAGCGCATCAACAATCTCACTGAACATTTTAAGGGCCACAAGAAGGATAACCATTCCCGACGCGGTCTGTTAAAAATGGTGGCGACCCGTCGCAGCCTTTTGGACTATACCCGCAGGAAAAATGAGGACCGCTACAAGAGCCTGATCGAGCGGCTCGGTATTCGCCGATAAATTTTTCCCTTGTTGCTGCAGACCTGTGTGGTTTGCGGCAGCAGTTTTGAGTAGGTGCTGATGCGGTGGTGTTACGTTACCGTTGTCGGCCCGAACCAGGGGTGAAAAGCACCCTTGCCATCAAAGCCGAGGGGGCAGGATTGTCAGACATCCAGACAACACGGATTTCTGACTGTCTTGCCCGAGAAAGCCCAATAACGGGCCTGCCGAAAACTTTCAGATGGTTATATCGAAAAAGAACGTAACAGATTTAAGGCCCGCCGTAACATTGTTGGTGAATACCGCATTAGGCTGGCTGCATGATAAGGAAATACTATGTTTGATAAGCAAACGATAGAGATCGAATGGGGCGGACGCCCGTTGACGCTAGAAACCGGACAGATCGCCAGACAAGCGGATGCATGCGTTATCGCCACCTATGGCGAAACCACAGTTTTGTGCGCCGTTGTGTCTGAAAAAACTGCAAAACCGGGATTTGATTTCTTCCCAATGACAGTGAACTACCAGGAAAAAGCCTATGCCGCCGGCAAAATTCCCGGCGGGTTTTTGAAGCGTGAGGCACGCCCTTCGGAAAACGAAACGCTGGTCTGCAGGCTGATTGACCGGCCAATCCGCCCACTGTTCGCCCAAGGGTACAAGAACGATACGCAGATTACCTGCACCGTTCTTTCCCATGACATGGAAAACAATCCTGACGTGGTGGCGATGATTGCCACTTCCGCTGCACTTACCCTTTCCGGCGTTCCCTTTATGGGCCCGATCGGCGGTGCCCGGGTTGGCTATATCGATGGTGAATATGTGCTTAACCCCAATATCGATGAAATGCCGGAATCCTCCCTTGATCTGATGGTTGCGGGCACTGGTGATGCGGTGTTGATGGTCGAATCACAGGCCGATGAACTTTCCGAAGATGTCATGTTGGGTGCGGTGATGTTCGGCCATGCCGGCTTCCAGCCGGTGATCGATGCGATCATCAAACTGGCCGAGAAAGCCGCCAAGGAGCCACGCGTTTATAAGGTTCCTGATCATGCCGGTCTGGAAAAGAAAGTAACCAAACTGGTCGGCAAGGCAATCGAAAAAGCCTACAAGATTTCCGACAAACAAGACCGCTATGACGCGCTGGACGAGGCCAAGGCCAAGGCCAAGGACAAGTTCCTCGACGAGGATTCTACGGCAGACGAAGCACAGGTGCTGAACGAGGTCTTCAAACATGTGCAGGCCAATATTGTCCGCGGCTCGATCCTCAAATCAGGCAAACGCATTGATGGCCGTGATCTCGATATGGTGCGCCCGATTGTTTCGGAAGTCGGCGTTCTGCCGCGCACCCATGGTTCGGCGCTGTTTACCCGCGGCGAGACCCAGGCACTGGTGGTGGCGACCCTCGGCACCGGCGATGACGAGCAATTCGTCGACGCGTTGACCGGCACTTACAAAGAATCCTTCATGCTGCATTATAACTTTCCTCCCTATTCGGTCGGTGAGACCGGTCGCACCGGCTTTACCTCGCGCCGCGAGGTCGGCCACGGCAAGCTCGCGTGGCGGGCGATGAGAGCGGTGCTGCCCAAACACACCGATTTCCCATATACCTTGCGGGCGGTTTCGGAAATTACCGAATCCAACGGTTCGTCATCAATGGCGACGGTTTGCGGCACTTCGCTGGCCTTCATGGATGCCGGTGTTCCCATGAAAGCACCCGTTGCCGGCATCGCCATGGGTCTGATCAAGGAGGGCGATGACTACGCCGTTCTGTCCGACATTCTGGGTGATGAGGACCATCTCGGCGACATGGATTTCAAGGTTGCCGGCTCCGCCGAAGGCATCACATCGCTGCAGATGGACATCAAGATCACCGGTATTACTGAGGAGATCATGAAGGTTGCACTGGCGCAGGCCAAGGGCGGCCGGGAGCATATCCTGGGCGAAATGGCCAAGGCACTGACCGAAAGCCGGGCTGAACTCGGTGAATTTGCCCCGCGTATCGAAACGATGAAAATTCCGGTCGACAAAATCCGTGATGTGATTGGATCGGGCGGCAAGGTCATTCGCGAAATCGTCGAGAAAACCGGTGCGAAGATCAATGTCGAAGATGACGGTACCATCAAGATCGCATCGTCCAGCGGCAAGGAGATCGATGCTGCGCTGAACTGGATTCACTCGATTGTCGATGAGCCGGAAGAAGGCGTGATCTATCAGGGCACCGTGGTTAAGACGGTCGACTTCGGTGCCTTCGTCAATTTCTTCGGCGCTAAAGACGGTCTGGTGCACATTTCGCAGCTCACCGAGGGTCGGGTTGCCAAGACCACCGACGTGATCAAAGAGGGCGACAAGGTTTGGGTCAAGCTGATGGGCTTTGACGATCGCGGCAAGGTGCGGCTTTCGATGAAGGTTGTCGACCAGGAAACCGGCAAGGAAATCGAACGCTAAACCGTGAATTTATAACAAACCAATCAGACACCGCCGAAACCGGCGGTGTTTTTTTTGACTAAAATATGCCATGCCGGGAGGATACGAAACACGCAGACCCATCGTGATTGTGAGTAAATGTGAGTGATGATCTTTTGTAGTCGCTGTAATAGAAGGGTGATACAAATAATATCAAGCGGAATCTTCAAGACGGGATTATCGGCAACTATGAACCCCATCAGTTTTTTTCAGCGCGAGCTCATCACCAGCTTCCGGCAAGACAAAAGTCTGGAGGAACTGCCGGTACGGGTTGCCGAAACCATCGAGCGTAGCGATGATATGAGCGAGGCGCTGGTCAAGCTCATTCAACTGGTGATTTTTTCAATCTGGGGTGTTTTGTATTTTTCTGCACCCAAACCCAACCCGGACACCGAGTCCTGGGTGCCGATCATCGTTGCCATTTATCTTTCCATAACCTTTGGCGGATTCATCTGGGCCTGTCACCGGCGAATTCCGGCGCCGGTTGTCTATTTCACCATCTTCATTGACACCGCGTTGATGATTTTCCTGATCGGCAGTTTCCATGTTCAATATGGTCAGGAAGCCTCTTTCTCACTGAAAGCGCCGGCAATGCTCAATCTGTTCGTATTGATCGCGCTGCGCACCTTGCGATTTCAGGCACGTTTTGTCATTGCTGCCGGGCTGATGGCCGTATTGGGGTGGTTGGTGCTGGTAGTCTATGTCATTACCATCGATCCCAACAACATGATGGTGACGCGGGATTATGTTGTCTATCTGACCAGCAATTCGGTATTGATTGGTGCGGAAATCGGCAAACTGGTCGCCATAATGATGGTGACGGCAATCCTTGCCATTGCTGTCAGGCGAGCCCATACGCTGCTTGTCACTTCGGTATCGGAAGGCACGGCGGCGCGTTCACTGTCGCGGTTTTTTGATCAGTCGGTGGCAGCACAGATACGCGATGCCAATACCGAAATCGCCGCCGGCGAAGGGGTGCGGCGCGAGGCAGCCATTTTGAATGTCGATATCAGGGGCTTCAGCGAGATGGCCATCGATATGCATCCGAAAGACGCAGTACAATTGTTGTCGGACTATCAGGCCCATATCGTGCCGATTATTCACGCCAATGGCGGTGCGGTGGACAAGTTTATGGGAGACGGCATCCTGGCGTCGTTCGGCGCCGTCAGTGAATGTGACAATTACTGTGCGGATGCACTAAATACGGTCGATGAAATCCTTCGATCAATCGACGCGGTTGATGATGGCCCATCCCGCCTTTCGGTGCTGAAACACGGCAAGATCAATGTCGCCGTAGCCTCAGGGCCGGTGATCTTTGGCGCCGTCGGAGACAAGGGCCGACTGGAGTACACGGTAATTGGCGCTGCGGTCAATCTTTCCGCCAAACTTGAAAAACACAACAAGATTTTAGACAGCCTCGCAGTAACGACAAATGAAACCTACCTCGCGGCGGTTGAACAGGGATATCGATCCCAGCTGCCGACGGAATCCTTGTCAACCGAGATAGACGGAATAAGCGGGTTGAAAGAGATCGTTATTCTGGCAAGATAAGACTAAACTCACCGCACGGGAACTAAATTTTTATGGCGGTTTTGCACTCCCATTTCGCCCGATGGCGTGACCCGATATTTCTGGCCAAGATCCGTATCGGATCCGGATTGGTGTTGTTTTTCTACGCGCTGACCCATTTTCTCAATCATGCGCTTGGTTTGTGGTCGCTTGAAGTACAAGATGACGTCGGTAGTTATTTTCGCCTCCTGTGGCGCTTTTTTCCCTTTACGGTGCTGCTTTACGGTGCCTTTTTGACTCATATCATTTTCGTTCTGCATCATTTACACAACAGACAATCGTTGAAAATGAGTGTCCGCGAGTGGCTGCAGATATTGTTGGGTCTGTCGATACCCTTCCTGATGATCGTGCATCTGCTGGCGACCCGAATGGCCCATGATATCTATGGCATCAACGATGGCTATGCCTATGTGGTGCTCGCAAGCTTTGTGCAAAGCCCGGCAACAGGATGGATCAATACTGTCGGATTGCTGGCGGTCTGGCTCCATGGCTGCGTAGGCATCCATGCCTGGTTGCGGCTGAAACCCTGGTATCGCGGTGATGTGCCGGCCATATTGCTGGCAATGGCAACAATTGTTCCGGTGCTGGCGCTTACCGGTTTTATGGCAGCCGGACGCGAGGTTGCAATTCTTGCCCAGGACGGTGAGTGGCTCGGTGAGTTCTTTCAACAACTCAACTTGCCGGAAGAAAATCTTGCCGCCATAATCTATGCCCGGGCGCGTGATATCCGTTATGCTTTCGCAGCACTTCTGATTGGCCTGCTTATCTGGCGTCTGGTGCGGTATTGGACTGCGGAACGAGACAAGAAGGTCGAAATAAATTACCTGGATGGACCGGTTATCCACCATGCCACCGGTGCCAGCCTTTTGGATATCAGCCGAATAAACAACGTTCCTCACGCCAGCGTTTGCGGTGGCCGTGGGCGCTGTTCCACTTGCCGGGTGCGTATTATCTCTGCCAAACCTTCGCCCGCGCCAGCCGGTGAAGAAGAGCAAAAGGTGCTCGATCGTATAGGCTCGGCAAGCGATGTGCGCCTTGCCTGTCAGCTGATACCGGAAGGGAAAATGAAAGTAATCAGACTGCTGCCAGCCGACGCCACCATGAGAACCGTCGGAGCGCTGACCAAACAATCTTCGGGCGTGGAACAGATTGTAGCAGTGATGTTCGCAGATATCAGGGGATTCACCGCCCGCTCGGAGGCCAAACTGCCGTTTGATGTGGTCTATCTTGTCAATCAGTTTTCCAGTGCCATGGGCGGAGCAATAGAAAAATCCGGTGGAAAAGTGGATAAATTCCTGGGCGATGGTGTAATGGCCTTATTTGGAACTGATTCATCACCTCAAGAAGGTTGCATAGCTGCATTGAAAGCGGCGGCCGAAATGTTGCAGGCGCTTGATACGCTTAATGACAAACTGTCCGGTGATCTTGATGAGCCGCTGAAAATCGGCATTGGCATTCATGCCGGACCGGTGGTGCTTGGCGAAATGGGATATGGTGCCTCCCGTGGCTTGACCGCTATCGGCGATACGGTTAATACGGCCAGCCGGCTTGAGGCTGCCACCAAGGAACAGGGTGTCGCCTTGTGTATCTCTGCTTCGGTTGCCGAATTGTCAAAAATGACGCTGGACAAAACTACCGAGCACGCAATTGTTTTGCGGGGGAAAAAGCATAAACTGCCAATTCATGCGGTGAACCGAGATGCATTGCTGGCACTTGAGTAAATAATAATTGAAGAAAAAATCCTTTGCCAGTATATTTATTTTGGAGAAATAGGATATCCCGTAATTTATACTTTCCTATTTGTGATTTAGATGCCCATATTGAATAATATCCTGCAACAAAACCAACCACGAATCATATTGGTTTCCTGTCAGAATGACACGAAAGGAAGATTTGATGTTTGTTGTAACTGTGGCTCTCGAAGTTGACTCTGAATACCAATCCGTGTTTCAAAATGCGGCAATGAAACAGGCTGAAATAACGTTGGAGCGAGAGGTGGGCTGCATGCAGTTTGATGTCTGCTTCCACCCGAGCCGGAAAACTATGTGCTTCATATATCAGGTCTTTGAAACCGAGGCTGCCTATGGTCACCATTTGATGAGCGACCATTACGACACCTTCGACCAGATTTCGGCGCCTTGGATAGCCTCCAAAAAAGTTGAAATCTGGGAGCGCCAGACACCGCCACGGCAGATCTGATGGAGGTAAAAAGGCTCAGGGAAACCGTTATCAACCAGATCGCTGCCGGTGAGGTGATCGAGCGGCCAGCGAGTGTGGTCAAGGAGCTGGTTGAAAACGCCATTGATTCAGGCGCTGACAGGATTGAGATTATTACCGCAGGTGGCGGAAAATCGTTGATACGGGTGAGCGACAATGGCTGCGGCATGGGCCGCGATGATGTTGTTCTGGCGATTGAGCGCCACTGTACCTCAAAGCTGAGTGATGATTTGATGGATATCCGCTCGCTGGGGTTTCGCGGCGAGGCGTTGCCTTCAATCGGCGCGGTTTCCCGTCTCAGCATCAAAACACGGCGAATGGGCGATGATGCCGGCTGGCAGGTCCGGGTTGATGGTGGCCACATCACCGGTCCTGGACCGGTGGCGCTTTCGGGTGGCACCACGGTTGAAGTCGCTGATCTATTTCATGCAACCCCGGCCAGACTGAAGTTTCTTAAAACCGAACGGGCTGAATCAAACGCGATTACCGAAACCTTGAAACGCATTGTTGTTGCCTTCCCAAAAATCCGCTTCACCCTAAGCGGGCCGGATCGAACTGCTTTGGAGTTTCCGGCGACCACCGGCGAACACGCTTCACTTGAGCGCATTGCCCAGGTACTGGGACAGGCATTCCTGGAAAATGCGCTGGAGATTGATGCGGTTCGAGAAAACGTGCGTATTTCGGGTTACGCTGCACTGCCGACCTTTAATCGCGGCAATAGCCAGCACCAGTTTTTGTTCGTCAATGGCCGGCCGGTACGCGACAAATCGCTATACGGTGCCATTCGCGGCGCCTACGCGGATTTCCTGGCCCGCCATCGCCAGCCGGTGCTTGCCCTGTTTATCCAGCTCGATCCCCATTTGGTCGATGTCAATGTTCATCCGGCCAAAGCCGATGTGCGGTTTCGCGATCCGGGACTTGTGCGTGGGCTAATCGTCGGCGCTCTAAGGGAAGCTATTCATGCGGTTGGACACCGCGCCTCGACGCAGGGAGGCAAGGACATGATGCAGGCTTTCAAACAGAACCAAGAGCGCGCGCCGGAATTCCAGCATTCCGGCGGTGGTTTCAACCGTAATGGTGGTTTTTACCAACAGACCGGGAACGCCAATTATGACTGGCGCTCGTCGCCAAATCGGCCCAATGGCAGCGAAGCACCAATGGCCGATGGTTTTCGGGAAGAGGCCCAACCATCGCTTTCCGGCACACCTTGGCAATCTACCGACAATCGTGCCGGTGTTGAGGCCGCGCCGACTGTGGCTTTACCGCTAGGCGCTCCACGAGCGCAATTGCACCAAAACTACATCGTCTCCCAGACCGATGACGGTCTGGTCATTGTCGACCAGCATGCCGCCCATGAACGGCTTGTTTATGAAGCCATGAAGGAGGCACTTTACGCCACGCCGGTGGCGGGTCAATTGTTGTTGATACCCGAGGTAGTAGACCTGGCTGAGGAGGATGTGGACAGATTGATGGACCTTGAGGCGCCGCTGGCACGCCTTGGCCTTAAGATAGAACGCTTTGGTGCCGGCGCCATTGCGGTGCGTGAAACGCCGGCGATTTTGGGTGAGGTCAATCCTCTTGGCCTGATAAAAGATCTGGCCGATGAAGTAGCGGAGTGGCGCTCGGCTGACGTGTTGAAGGAACGGCTCGATCAGGTGGCTGCAACCATGGCCTGTCATGGTTCGGTGCGCTCCGGCCGCCGCTTGCTGCCCGGTGAAATGGATGCTCTTTTACGGCAAATGGAGGCAACACCGAATTCCGGCCAGTGCAATCACGGCCGACCCACCTATGTGGAATTGAAACTAAAAGATATTGAACGTCTGTTTGGCCGAAGGTAAAACCAGGCCAGCAATATTCTGATGGAAGTGTAAATGATGAACCGTTTTGAAGGACCCGGCGGTGGCGAGGCAAAGATCCACTATCTTGATGCGGACTTTCAGGTTGTGACACCGGGAAGCCACGTGACATGCGCCGTTTCGGGAAAGAAGATACCGCTTGATGAATTGAAATACTGGAGCGTGGCCCGCCAGGAAGCCTATGTCGACGCCGAAAACTCGCTGAAACGCGCATTAGAGACCGGCAAGGAATGACGGCGTTGACCCGTCAGCTATCTACCGTCTCTTTTGCCCCAGTTGACGCGATTTCGCTTGTCGAACGGCCTCTTTAATAACTGACTTAATGATCCGCTCATTGTCGAATTGCAGTTCTATTTCGAATACCGATGCTCTCTGCGCAAGCTCTTTATGCCTGTTCCCTTGCCCGCCAAGCCTGACGGCATCTTTTGACGTGGTGATGATCTCGAGATCGTCGCGCTGCGCAGTCTGCAATATCTCTTCAACCTCTTCGCTACTCAACTGGTGATGATCGCCAAACCGGCGCTCCTGGCTGACCATGGCACTGGCCTTTCGCAAGGAGGTAAAGAATTTCTGTGGGTTGGCGATGCCGGCAAAGGCCAAAAATCGTCTTGATTCCCACTGGCATGGTTCGACGGGGACTAGCTTTGCTTCAAATAGCGGCTTGGCCCGGCGAGCGGCTGCCCGTATCGCGCTGTCTGCAGCACTGTCTGCACCAATTACCAGTATGGCGCTGGCATGAGCAAGCTGCGCCTCCAGATTAGCCCGCAACGGGCCGCCCGGCATGGCAAATCCATTGCCGATACCACGTTCTGAATCAATCACCACAAGGTTATAGTCTTTGTGCAGGGCGGGATTTTGAAAGCCGTCATCCATGATGATAATATCAACGCCTTGATCCTCCAGCAATCTGGCGCCCTTGACCCGGTCGGGCGAAACAACAGTCATACAACAGCGGGCAAGCAGCAACGGTTCGTCACCCACATCGCGCGCATTGTGATGTTCGTTGACAACCGTCGGCGCGTTGACGTGTCCGCCATAGCCCCGCGACAGGAAACCAGGCTTCAGCCCCAGATTGGTGGCCACATTGGCAAGTGCTATTGCGGTCGGTGTCTTGCCGGCCCCGCCCGCCACCAGATTACCGACGCAAAGAACCGGAATTTTGGCAGAGTAGTGTGGTTTTGACGCCATCCTTTTTCCTGCCAGCCAGCCATAAAACCATGATATCGGGGACAGGAATAACGCCGCTATGCTCTGCTCTTTCCACCAAAACGGTGGCGCCTCATTCATCAAATCTATCCCGCTCGGAAGCAATTGTCGCGTTCAATTTGTTGCCGGCAACATCTTGCAGCTTCAATTCCATGCGCAAGGGATTGATGTGATAGTCGAGTGCACGAAAAGTTCGTTCAAGGGCGCCGCGCAGACCTTCAATGGTGGCCTTGGCGGCTGCAATCATATTCTTGCGGTCATCTTCGCTACTAAGCAAATGCACAACATATTTAAATAGCATCTCCTCATCGCGCACCAACCGGACACCACCGTTCTCGATCAAGGTTTCATAGCTTGATCGAAAATTCTGGACATTGGGGCCCGATAGTATGGCCGTTCCCGTTAAGGCCGGTTCGATTGGATTTTGGCCGCCGGTCACGGTCAGCGATTTGCCGATAAAAGCGACCTCGCCCAGTGACAGGAACAATCTCATCTCACCGATAGTATCGCCAAGATAGAAATCCATATCGGGAAGAATCGGATCACCCCTGCTTCTACGCGCCAGGTTAAGACCGTCGGCCTTCAGCAATTGCTCGACATCATCACCACGTTGGGGATGTCTTGGAATCAGGATTGTCAACAATCCTGGATGGTAGGCCAAGACCTTCTTGTGGACATTGACAATTATCTGTTCTTCACCTGGATGAGTGCTGACAGCAAGAAACACAGGTCGGACACCGATCTGTGTTTGTACAGTGGTCAGCGCCGTCTGGTCGACAGTTGGTAAATCTGTGTCAACCTTCAGATTTCCGGAAACCGTAACCTTTTTGGCACCCAGTTCTTCAAACCGTCTGCCGTCGATATCGGACTGTGCCACCACATGGGCCAGGTTTTCAAACATTGCTTCCGCCAGCTGCGGATATTTGCGCCAGCGGCGATAAGAGCGATCGGAAAGACGTGCATTGACGAGAACCATCGGAATGCGCATTGCGCCCAGTTCCAGAATTGTCATTGGCCAGATCTCGGATTCTGCAAAGATCGCCAGATCAGGTTTCCAGTGGCCCAAGAACCGCTTTATCAACGGTTTGATGTCGATTGGAACAAACTGGTGAATAATCCTGTCCGACAAACGCTCGCCTGCAACCCTGGCCGAGGTTACCGTGCCGGTGGTCAGTAAAATCTTGATGCCCAGTCCTTCAAGCCGCTGCATCAATGGTAAAATGGCCATGAATTCGCCAACACTTGCGGCATGAAACCACACCAGAGGCCCTTTGGGACGTTGCTGGCTGGCATAGCCCAGCCGCTCACCACGCCGGGCGGGGTCTTCCTTGCCGGAGCGGGCGCGGTAACGCAGGAGCACACCGGAAAACGGATGGAGCAGTGTACCGGCGATGCGATAGGTTTTTAACGCGGCGCGGGCCCAGGTTTCACTCATCTAAGCACCAATTCCATCTGAGTTTGGCTCGCGTCAAGCATCATGTTCCGGGTCAAGCAACCGGTGCAGATGGACGATAAAATAGCGCATGTGGGCGTTATCAACGGTCGACTGGGCCTTGGCCCGCCAGACCGCACGAGCAGAGCCGTAATCCGGAAAAACACCGACAAGATCAACATTATCCAGATCACGGAAATCCGTTCCGTCCAAATCTTCCAATTCGCCACCGATAACCAGATGGAGTAATTGTTTGTTCTTTTGCGTCATATAGGCCCCGTCCTTTTGCAGCGCATGGCGATCGTTTTGATCAGCTACAACGCTGTATCCTTTTTCTTTCGCAAGTCTTCATCCCGAAACCGGTTCTCACTTACGGGAAATATGCGTTATAGCTTATCCAGTCCGCTTTCAAGTCGCGCGGCATTGAGCATCGAGCAAAACAGCTCTCCGCGTGCGGCTACTAGCGTATTATGGGTGACAAGCGAACGATTATAGATAATTTCACGGCCATCCAGACCAGTAAACGACGCACCGGACTCCAACATGATCAGGTCGACGGCCGCAATATCCCAGTCACAGGCATTGGCCTTGGCAAATGCGCCATCCAGCGCACCACTGGCCACATTGGCCAACCGATAGGCAAGCGATGGTATGAATGAAACCCGCTCGGACTGCTGACCGGTGTATTCGACATGTCTTTTGACCATCGCTTGCGGTCCGGCGATCCGCAAGCGACCATTGCCAGCAGCCGGTGGTGCAATCCGATTACCGTTAAGCCAGGAGCCACCGCCGGTTGAGGCAATATAGCTCTCCTGCAAAACCGGACATTCAAGTACCGCGCAGACCGGTCTGCCATTGTGCACGACCGCGATGCTCACACACCATTTTTGCAGGCCTTGAATAAATCCCTTGGTGCCATCAACTGGATCGACAACAAATACCTTGTCGCACGATAATCGCCTGGCATTGTCTTCCGTTTCCTCCGACATCCAGCCATAGTTCGGTCTGGCGGTCATTAAGTGCTCGCGCAAATACCGATCAACCGCGTGGTCGGCTTCACTTACCGGTGAATCGCCCTCCTTGAGCCACACTTCAGGGTTGTTACCGAAATAGCCAAGTGCAATTTTGCCAGCTTGACGGGCGGCCTCGGCAATCAGCACAAGGTCCTCACGCTCCCCCGGCAATCCAGAATGATTAGCACTTTCACGAACCGGCAATGGTCATTTCCTCAACTAGCAATGTGGGTGCATTGGTCCGGTAGCGATAGACAAGATCATTGGCTGCAACAAGGCGGGCGAACATTTCTTCCAGTTTACCGGCAATTGTGATCCCGGAGACCGGAAAAGCCAGCTCTCCATTTTCGATCCAGAAACCGGAAGCGCCTCGCGAATAGTCACCTGTCACCAGATTAACCCCCTGGCCAATCAGTTCGGTTACATATAGACCGTTTGCCGCCTGTCGCACCAGCTCTTGCGGCATCGCCTCGCCCGGTTGCAGGGCGAGATTGGTTGACCCCGGTGACAGGGTGCCGTCACCGCGGCGCGCTCTTCCGTTGGTTTTCAGACCGAGTTCACTGGCCGATGCCCGATCGAGCAACCAGCTTTGCAGAACACCTTCATCAATCAGGATCATGGCGCCGGTGTCGACACCTTCGCCGTCAAACGGCCTGGAGGCCTGACCACGGGCGATATGAGGGTCGTCGGTAATGTTGATCTTGCTGGAAAATACCGCTTTGCCCAGTTTCTCATGCAAAAAGCTGGTACCCCGGGCAATCGCCGCACCGTTTATCGCACCGGCCAGATGCCCGGCCAGCGAATTGGCAACCCTGGGATCAAAGATCACCGGCGCGCTGGTTGTTTCAACCTGTCTTGGATGCAGTCGTTTCAGTGTGCGCGCTGCCGCCGAATCGCCTATTTCGGCGGCAGGCCGCAAATCTTCAAGATGGGTTTTGCTGTCATAATCATAATCGCGCTCCATTGTGTCTGCCGTGCCGGCGACCACGCTGATTGAGCGGGAGAAACGAGAGGCCAGATAATTACTGCAAAAACCATCACTGGTCGCCAATACCATGCCGGCCATTCCCCAACTGGCCGAAGCACCACCTGAATTGGTGATGCCCTTGTGCGCCAATGCAGTTTCTTCGCATTCAAGCGCCGTGCTTTCAAGTTCGCTGACGGTTGGCACGGTGTGGTCGCAAAGGTCGAGCTGACGCGCCGAAGTGGCCAAAAGGTCGCCTGGCGCCAGCCCTGCATGGGGGTTTTCCGGCGAAACCCGGGCCATGGCAACCGCTCTTTCAGCCAATCGTTCGGGATCATCTGCCAGATTTGCTGACACAGATGCGGATCTTTGGCCGATAAAGACGCGCAAAGAATACACATCACTTTCTGAACGGTCGGTTTCCTCAACCTTGCCCAGACGCACGTCGACATTCAATGATTGAGAGGTTGCGACGACGGCATCTGCGGCATCCGCTCCGGCCTTGCAAGCCGCATCGACCAACAAGGCAGCGCGCCCCTCCAGCGCGGCAGTGTCAATCAAAGGACTATCCAATGTCATTGATAATTCCTGTTTTCAATGGAGGTCATAACAGCAATGCGAGGCCGCATTACCGGCCGGCCGATAAACCATCTAGTTTAGATTATCCTGACGCCAACCTGTTGACCCGAGAACGAGATGAATTCATAGGCAAGTTCATGAAGTTCGACAAGCTCGATAAATGCTTTGTACTCATGCAGCTCAAAGCCGTGATAATTGAAGAACTCATCAAAAACGATGATGGCACCGGGCGCCAGACGTCCGCCGATCAGATCAAAAACCTGTTTGGTCGAGCTGTAAATGTCGCAATCTATATGGACAAAACCAAACTGCCCATCATGTTTTTCAAGAAATGCCGGCAGGGTTTGGTCAAACCAGCCGACAACGAGTTCAACATTTTTCTCCACCTCAGGCGGGTTGCCTTTCCGATTAAAGTTGGTTCTTGAATAGCGGTTGCCGGTCCAGTGTTCCGGCAGACCTTCGAAACTGTCGAACCCATAGACCTTTTCATCTGGACAATGGGAGGCGATACAATTGATCGTCGTTCCTTTGTAAACACCGAACTCGGCAATCAGACCCGGCTGTCTCAATGTCAGGGCATATTCCATATGCATCAACCGTGAATTGCAGAACAAGGCTTCCGCCATCTGCTGTTCCACCATATCGGCGGATCTTATCACCGCCCGACGCATCAGTTCCTGGCGCAAATAGTCGGCCGAATGCGCCAGCGGAAACTGTGCCCGCCCGAGAGCGGAATCCTTGGCAAGCGACCTGACCAGATTTTTGAACAGCTGTTTCATAGCAACCACGAACCGGCATTATCGCGGCAACCCATATCACAGCACGAAGGCTATTCAAGCCAAAAGCTGCGGATTGGTGATTTCGATGGCTGTGGCGGCGTGATCCGGGGTAGATCACAAGATCAATGAAAAAGGACCGGCAAAATAGCCGATCCTGTCATGGCGATTTGCATTCGATATCACTGCGCCAGGCGCAAGTTGGAAATGTCGTTACCGATCGCTTCAAATGCGGCCAGTAGCTGCGCACTGCCGGAGGCATTGAAATATTGCTTTGCGCCAGTTTTTGCATTGACCGACGCGCAGCTTTGTAACATGGTTTTGACACTTGAGCCCTTTGGAACATCGAAGGCAACTGTGTGAATACTAACGCCGTCATTTTCCGCATTCGCGCAAATCTCCAGCATATGCTCATTCATGGCTGCCTGGAAATTGGCATTGTTGTGAGCCGGGTATTTTTCCTCGTCAAATGCTTCGAACAGCCGGCCATGTTTGTACACACTGGTGCTTTTAGTATAACCATAAGTGCCGTAGGTGCTCTTGTTGAAATCAGAGCCCCGGCCAATCGAACTTGGAGTATAATAACTGTTGTTGCCGTCGGTCATGATAATCATGATCTTTGAGTTGTCGGCGGCGTTTGCCGGCCTGCCCTGTTTGAGAGGAGCACCAGATGTCAATGTGCGCCAGCCCCAGGAAATTCCCAGCGGAATATTGGTTGAACCATTTGCGCCCATCTTAGCGATGGCCGCAAGAACAGTGCCCTTGTTGGCGGTTAGCGGTGTAATCTCGGTGCTGGAACAGCCGGCATTCGGCCCTTTCCAAGAATTGGTGGTATTGGGAGACTGATTGAGGTATTTCCAGCTCCAGTCCTGACGTCTGTTTTGAGCTGCTCCTTTGCCGGTATGCCCTGGCTCCCTGGGCAGCATTCCACCAGGCATATTATTGTCATCATTGAGATAATTGTTGTGGTAGCTTTCCTCTTTGATAGAACGGCCATTGACGATCTGGGTCGTCGGGTTTTTTAAAACTCCTTGCCATTCCCAACCGCCGTATGGCGTATTGTTGCGGTGTAATTTGCGCTTACCATTACTGGCGTACAGTTTCCGGTTCAGGTTCGGCACCACACCGGTGTTGTGGTGATTACCCAGATAACCATCATTCCATTTTTTACATCTGCTCCGTTTCGGGTCGCGATAGTAGCAATAGAGTCCACCGACATTTTTTCCCGCAATTGTCGAATGATTTTCAACCTGCTCTTTCTTGCCTGAATAATTGTCCGGCTCGTCTGGCGCAAATATCGGAACAAACATGGTCTCGGGATTAATGCGGTTGGCCGGCTGATCATTGGTAAAGTAGGGATAGGGACGCGATTCAACACAGCCCTTCCAACTGACATTCCTCATGTCACCATACAAGCTGAAACGAGTCAGCCATTTGCCGTTCGCATCCTTCCAGGTACCATTATTTTGGGAGATGGCTCTCGGGTTATCGGCCCAATTTAGATTCTCATGGTGTATCGGCGAAATGCCAGTGGTGTCCATCCACTCGGCATTGGCATTTCGAGCGCCGACATTAACATGCCCGGCGAATGGCACTAATGAAAACCGAACCGGCTCATTGTGATTGTTGCTCTTCATGGCCGAGTGAAGCTGCTTGACAAGGCTAGTCGCCGCCAATTTTGCAGAAGCAATACGCTTGTAGCGCATGGAGCCGGAATTATCCAGCACCAGGGCTATCTCGAACGTGCTATCACTGGACTTAACCATTGATTCTACGTTCAGCTCGAATTTGTCAACGCTCAATACTTTGCCAAACACCATGGGATAGGAATATTTGGCCTGCAACACAATTGTAGTGCCATCTACCTTGTTACCCTCGTCAAACTGAAATTTCACATCGGCATGATTGAGGTGCTTGATATTAGCTAGGAATAGTTTCTTCGAGTAAGCTCTCAGCTCGTCTATCGATGTTGTTGCTCCAAGTTTCTTGGCTGCTCCAAGGGCGGCTGCATCCAGCGCCTGCTGCAAGCTTGAGGTGTGACGACAGATCTGAGAATAATCAATCGATGCACCGACTGCTGCAACAATTGGCATAAGGGCAATGGCCGTTGTTACGGCAATATTACCACACTTTTCGGATAAAAATTTCTTTAACATATCGCGCTCCATAAATTACAGACCGTGCTCAAATCGACCTGCTTTTAATGGCGTGATAATATCAGCTTGTTATTTGGCTTTCGTTTCTGCATTAGGTTGTATTTTATTCATAGAATCGGTCAATACACCCGTAAAACAAGTAAATACTTGAAAATATACTAAAACTGGCGGTTGTATTATCGGATCGGACGCGGTTTGGGAACCGGTATGCGACCCCATTTATGGGAGCTTGCGGCCATTGATTTTGCCGCCTTGGCGGCGGGGCTGCTTGCTAAAGACGCTGCGACGGCTGTCGTTACCTTGGAGCCGACAGGTCTTTTTGCAGCGAATTTTGTCGTGGATGGTTTTAAAGTCACTCCAGCAAGTGAAGTTGGACCAGGACCGTTTAGTACGGTACGGCAGGCTGCCGGCAGATCCGCCATTACCGTGTATCTGCGGACCTTCTTTTTTTTCACTTTCTTCTTTTTGACTTTCTTTTTAGGCGCAAACGCCACCTTGAACCACCAGTCTAGCGAGCTATCGCAACCGGTGCCCTGGCCGGTAGATTTTTGCCGCTTACAGTTGGCTGAACCCGGCTGGCAGTACATACGCAGGTGAAAATGATAGTGGTGGCCCCAATAGGGCCTGACTTTGCGCAGCCATCGTCGGTCACCCTTAACCGTGTCGCAGAGCTTTTTCTTAATACCTGGATGGACAAAAATGCGTTGCACCTGCCGGTAGTTCGAAGCCGTTTTCAACACGCCCTCATGGGCCTTGGTCCAAATTCGGTTGTCAACCCGCACCGTGCCACGCTTCAATACCGAAATTGCACTGGTCTTTTCGCGCTCAAGACGCGACCAACGCCGGTTGGGCATCTGGCGCAGCCAAATATCGGCATCCAAACCCACCTGATGGGAGGCATGGCCGCTCAACATCGGGCCGCCACGCGGCTGCGAGATGTCACCAATCATCAAACCGTTCCAGCCGATTTTCTTTGCATCGACTGAAAGCCGCTCAAGCAGCCTTATCAGATTGGGATGCCCCCAGCGCCGGTTGCGCGATGGCCGCATGGCCTGCCAGTTGGGTCCGTCATGCGGGATGGCAATGCCGCCTGCAAGACAACCCTTGGAGTAAAACCCATAGGACGCGGGTTTCAAAACCGTCGGCAGCTTCTTGGCGCCGAACAGTTTCTTCGCCGGCGTGGCGGCTTCGGCTGCGCCCGGTTGCAGTGTCGCAGGGCCGAAAAACAAAATCACAAACGCCAAGGCGAGTTGAGCTGTCAGCCCAATTTTGCGTATCATCTTCTAGCACAACCTCCAACGGGTCGATGGTCAAGAATTTCCGCCTGATTGTAACGGCGCGGCGCTGTCACTAATAACCAATCCCAACGCGCTGGAAGTTAGCGCAAGTTGGTTAACAAATCAAACCTGCGACAAATGGAAAATACAACCAATGCACGATATTCCAGGCATCAACTACGCAGCATGCCGCCGGTCGTCTTTTCCACATTCGCCACAATTTTGGCTGAAACCGCCTCAATTTCATCGTCGGTGAGCGTATGATCAACCGGCTGCAGGATAATTTCAATGGCGACCGATTTCTTGTTTTCACCAAGCGAGGGACCCTCGAACAGGTCGAAAACTGAAATTCCCGCAATCAGTTTTTTGTCCGCACCGTTTGCTGCGCGCAAAACCGAAGCCGCATCGACACCGTTATCCATGACAAAGGCAAAATCGCGCCTTACGGCCTGCAGGTCGGAAAGCTCCAACGGTGGTTTGGTGCGGGTTGCCTTGCGCCGCGGTTCGGGCAGGTGATCAACAAACACCTCGAAGCCGCAAAGCGGCCCATCCACATCGAGCGCTTTTAAGCATTTGGGATGGAATTCACCGAATGTGCCAAGGATATTCCTGGGACCAAGCTTGATGGTGCCGCAGCGTCCCGGGTGATACCAGTCCGGTCCGCAGGCCGTAATTTGCACCTTTGCGGCATCAAGCGCACAGGCTGAAAGAACCGCAAGCGCGTCGGCCTTGGCGTCAAAAACGTCGACGGGCGAGGCATTGCCTGCCCAATCACGCCCGGAACCTTGAAGTTTTGCCGTATTTCGCCTGATGCCGGCGGCGGCCCGTTTTTGCCCCTTTGCCGTGTCATCGAGATAAATATCACTGACCTCAAACAAAGACGCATTGGCAACGCCCCGGTCGGCATTGCGCTGACTGGCAAGCAACAATCCCGGCAGCAGGCTGGGGCGCATATCCGACATATCAGCGGCAATAGGATTGGCCAGCGCCAACGCATCCGACCCGCCAGCGAACATCTGCGCGTGGGGCTTTGCGATGAACGACCAGTTTACCGCTTCGGCCATGCCGCGAGCCGCCAGGGCACGCCGGACGGCGCGGGTGCGAATTTGCAGCGTTGTCAATATCTTGCCACCAACGGCCTCATGGGCGGTCAGCGGCTGGGGCGCGATATTGTTGACGCCGTGAATACGCATCACCTCTTCCACCAGATCGGCCTTGCCGAAGACATCTGGCCGCCAGCTCGGCGCGGTAACCTGCAACACCGGCCCTGAACCGGCAATCTTGAAACCCAACCGCTCAAGAATGTTGCAGATTTTTCTTTCATCGACCCCAATACCGGTGAGACGCTCAACCTCGTTCAAGGGAAAATCAATCACCAATTGGGGATCGGGAACTTTACCGGCAATGACCGGGGTTGAAGCCTCGCCACCGCATAATTCAATCACCAGGTTGGTGGCATGATCAAGGCCGCCAACCATGAATTGCGGATCGACACCACGCTCGAAACGATAGCGAGCATCGGTGATGATGCCCAGATCACGCCCGGTGCGGGCGATATTGAGCGGTTCCCAAAGGGCCGATTCGACCAACACATTGACCGTATCGTCTGAGCAGCCGGAGGCTTCGCCCCCCATGACGCCGGCAAGCGATTCAACTCCGTTGTCATCGGCAATGACACAGTTTTGTGGTCCCAGTTGATATTCCTTGCCGTCGAGACCGAGGAATTTCTCACCATCCCTGCCCCGGCGCACCACTAGATTGCCCGCCACTTTGTCGGCGTCGAATACATGCAACGGTCGGCCCAAATCAAAGGTGACGTAATTGGTGATATCGACCAGGGCCGAAATTGGCCGCATGCCGATGGCCAGCAACCGTTGTTGCATCCATTTTGGCGATGGGCCGTTCTTGACGTTTTTGATCAGCCGAAGGCCGAAGGCCGGACAAAGGCTCTCGCCATCGGGAAAGTCGAGTTTAACATCGACCGGACAGTCAAATTGAGCGCTGACAGGCTTGGCCGCGCGAGGCTTGAGACGGCCAAGACCAGCGGCCTCAAGATCGCGGGCAATACCGGCAACACCCAAAGCGTCGGGCCGGTTGGGGGTGACACCGATCTCGATCACCGCGTCATTGAGGCCCGAATAGGCGGCAAATGACGTGCCGACCGGTGCATTTTCCGGCAGATCGATAATGCCGTCATGTTCGTCCGACATCTGCAATTCGCGTTCTGAACACATCATGCCGTGGCTTTCCACCCCGCGAATATTGCCGACGGCAAGGGTCACATCGATGCCAGGGATATAGTCACCCGGCCCGGCAAAAGCGCCAACCAGCCCGCTCCGCGCATTAGGAGCGCCGCAAACAACCTGCACTGGTTTGCCGTCACCCCTGTCGACCGAAAGCACCCTTAACCGGTCGGCATCGGGGTGTTGTTCGGCGCTGATGACGCGGGCGATAGTGAACGGGGCAAATTGGGCCCGGTCGTCGACATCTTCGACTTCAAGGCCAATCATGGTCAATGTCTCGACGATCTCTTCAAGCGAGGCGCCGGTTTCAAGATGGTCTTTCAACCAGGAGAGGGTGAATTTCATTTCTTAGGATCCCTGAAGTCATCAGGATGATCACCTGATTTTGTCGCTATTTTCAACAGTTTGCCCAGCAGTGAGGCATAACCGCGCGCGTCATCAATGGCGCGATGGGTGTGTTCATGGTTGCCCAGCCAACTGACTGGAATTTGATCGTTGACTGTCGCCGGATTGTCGCGGGCGAAAAGACCATCCATGAAGCTGACGAGATCGAGACCCGGGCCATGAAACAATTTGCTACCGGCTTCCGGCATCCAGATGATCCTTCTTGCTGCAAAAACACGCATATATTCATCCATCCATGGTCCGTCCAACATGATCGGACGCGCGGCAAAACTGATCATCGAATTTAGGGCAATAACCGGCCCGTCGAGTTCGATGTCGGTAACGAAAAAATATACGGGTTTGGTCATCGGCCTGATACATCCAAATACGGCTCAAACACTTCGACAACATCGAAATACAGACGGAAAATTTTCATGTCCGGTTGAAAACAGCCCTTGCGGCGAAAATAGGCCTCGTGAATGGTCTTCCATTCATTAAGGTCCTCGCATGCCTCATCAAGGGCAAACTGTTCATCGACCTCATCGAAGCGGCAAGTATCCACCTTCCAGTATTTTATCGCGCAACCGGGCCGGTTGGCGCCATCGAGCACGATTTCGAGTCTGCCTTGATGTGGCAGGAAACCCTCGTTGCGACTGGCGATTTCATAGGCCTCGCATGTCGCCACCTGTTTGCGGGCGATAACGTCACGCAGGCCGCTGTCCGCCATTTCCGAGCTATCACCAAAACTGAACGAACTTTTGTCCTGATATTTTACCGGCAATACCATTAACTACTCAACCCTCCAAACAGCGTTGGCATGTCGAGCGGGCGAAAACCATAATGATCAAGCCAGCGGATATCGGCATCGAAAAATGCCCTCAGGTCCGGCATGCCATATTTCAACATGGCGATACGGTCGATACCAAGGCCCCAGGCAAAGCCCTGATAGATATCCGGGTCAAGCCCGCCGAAACGCAGCACATTGGCGTGCACCATGCCGCAGCCCAATATTTCCATCCAGTCATTTCCCTGGCCGAACTTGACCTCGTTACTCGAACGATCGCACTGGATGTCGAGTTCGAGTGACGGTTCGGTGAAGGGGAAATGGGACGGCCGAAAACGCATGTTGATATGCTCAACTTCGAAAAACGCCTTGCAGAATTCTTCCAGCACCCATTTCAGATTGGCCACATTGGCGCTCTTGTCGACCACCAGCCCTTCGAGCTGGTGAAACATCGGCGAATGGGTGGCGTCAGAATCACAGCGATAGGTCTTGCCGGGAATGACGATACGGTGCGGCGGCTCCTCGCTCTCCATGGTGCGGATCTGCACGGGCGAAGTGTGGGTGCGCAAAACCTTGCGTTTGCCGTTTTCATCCGGATTAAAGAAAAACGTATCGTGCATTTCGCGCGCCGGATGGCCCTCGGGAAAATTGAGCGCGGTGAAATTATAGTAATCGGTCTCAACGTCAGGGCCCTCGGCGATGGAAAAACCCATATCGGCGAAAATCGCGGTGATCTCATCCATCACCTGGGAAATCGGGTGAATGCGGCCCACTTCTGCCGGCGAGGGCCTGACGGGCAGCGTGACATCAACCCTTTCCCGGGCCAGCCTCATGGTTATGGCTTCATCCTGCAGCACTTCGCGTTTGACGGCGATGGCCTCATTGACCTTGGCTTTCATGCCATTTAGGGCCGGGCCCATGACCGCGCGCTCCTCAGGCGTCATTTTACCGAGGGTCTTCATTTTTTCAGACAGCGACCCCTTCTTGCCAAGCACACTGACACGCAGTGCTTCCAGCGCGTCCTCGCTGTTGGCCGCATCAATGTTTTGCAGGGTTTCAGTTTCGAAACTTGCCAGTTCAGACATATTGGTTTCCAGGAATTGTTAACTGCGAATTATCAAAAAAACCTGCGCAAGCAAGGCCAGCGCAGGTTTTCAAATACTCGATTAATTGGATTTTGAAACCGCGCTATCGAACCGCCGCCTCAAAAGCTCCAGGTGTGGTATTCTTAAGATAGTCCAGCGCTTTCTTGGCCTCGTCCACAATAGCCGCAAAGGCTTTTGGCTGGTTGACGGCGAGATCGGAAAGCACCTTGCGGTCGACCTCGATGCCGGCCTTGGTCAACCCATCGATCAAACGGGCATAGGTCAGACCGTGCTCGCGGGCAGCCGCATTGATGCGCTGAACCCACAATGAACGGAAATTGCGTTTTCTGGTCTTGCGGTCGCGATAGGCATATTGCTGCGCCTTGTCGACCGCCTGTTTGGCGGTGCGAATGGTGTTTTTACGGCGGCCATAATAACCCTTGGCCTTTTTGAGAACTTTTTTATGCTTGGCGTGCGAGGTGACGCCGCGTTTTACACGTGCCATGATCGTGGCTCCTTGAACGGGGAATAGGTAATAGCGGTTTACGGCCGGTGTTTACCTGTTGCCGTAGGGAAGAAATTTGCGGACAACGCGGGTATCCGGATCGCTCAGCACCATGGTGCCACGGGCGTTACGGATAAATTTGTTGGTCCGCTTGATCATGCCATGCTGTTTGCCGGCGGCAGCAGCTTTGATCTTGCCGGTCGCCGTTACCTTGAAGCGCTTTTTGGCGCTCGCTTTGGTCTTCATCTTGGGCATTTTGCTACCTTTCATCAACAACCATCAGCGCGCAATGCGCCTTTTCGGTCATCTTGTTATTGAATTTTACCCCGTAATCCAGACCAGTGGATCTAGAGCTTTGCATTCAAAACGGCCACGGCATGCCCTGCCGGACCATTCGACCGGCGGGTTATAGGGGCAATGGCGAAATTTGGCAACAGGCGGATAGCAAATTCATCGACCGCGAATTCGCGGATCGAGCGCATCGCGCAAGCCATCGCCGATATAGTTGACGCTCAACACCGTGAAAGAAATGGCAATACCAGGCCAAAGCACCCTTGAGGGGGTGATTTGCATGAAATCCTTGCCGTCAAAAAGTAACCGCCCCCAGGTAGGAAAGTCCGACGGGAAGCCAAGCCCAAGAAAACTCAGGGCGGATTCGGTGATAATGGCATTGGCAATACCCAATGTTGCCGAAACCAAGATCGGGCTGAGCACATTGGGCAGAACATGGCGCGTCACCATTCGGTGGCTGCGGGTGCCGATGGAATGGGCGGCGATGATGAACTCGCGCTCCTTTAGGGCCAGCACATCACCCCGCACAATACGCGCCGTCTGCATCCAGCTGGTGATGCCGATGACAATCACAATCAAAATAAATATGCCGGTCTCCGGCCCGAAGGCGGAACGCAGGCTATCACGAAACAGCATGATGATAACCAGCAACAGCGGCAAGAGGGGCAGGGCCAGAAAAAGGTCGGTAAAACGCATCAACAGGCCATCAAGGGCGCGGAAGAAGCCGGCCATAATGCCAATAATGGTGCCAAGCACCAGCGACAACAGCATCGCAGTCACACCGACGGCAAGCGAAACCTGACCACCGGCCAGAACCTGGGCCAGCATATCACGCCCAAGATTGTCGGTGCCCATGGGATGGGTCAGGGTTGGCCCGAGATTCTTGTTGCGGATATCGAGAAACTGCGGATCGATGGTGTGAAAATAGGGGCCGAGCACTACGGCCAGCACGATAAATGTAAAGACGCCGACACCAACAACGGCACCGGTGTGGGTGCGGAACTGCCGCCACACATCAACCCACAAGGAGCGATGTTCGTGCAAAGGTTCCGATACGATTTCGGTTACGGTAGAATCAGTCATAGCGGATCCTCGGATCGAGCATTCCGTAAACGATATCGGCAACAAGATTGAACAGCACGATCAGAATTGCGAATATGAAGGTCAGGGTCTGCACCAGCGGAATATCAGCCCCTTCAATGCCCTGGATCAATAATTGTCCAAGACCGTTCACCCGGAAAATCTGTTCGGTGATAATGGCACCGCCAAAAATTTGCGGAATACCCAGCGCGATTACGGTGACCACCGGTATCAGGCTGTTACGCAGCACGTGGACCAAAAGCACAACTTTCTCGCTCATCCCCTTGGCGCGGGCGGTGCGGACATAATCCTGGTTGAGATTGTCGAGCATGGAGGCGCGCATGAACCGGCTCAACTGGGCGGCATTATAAAGCGCCAGCACCATTACCGGCATGATCAGTTGTTTGATTTGAAGCCAGAGGCTGGCAAAATCGGTCACCCGCAAAGTGGTATCGTAAATCGACGGCAGCCAGCCGAGCATCACCGAGAAAACGACAATCATTAACAGGCCGGTGAAGAATGTCGGCACCGAAAACCCAACCATTGAAACAAATGTGCCAGCCTGGTCGAACCACGAATATTGCCGGTAAGCGGAAATCACGCCAATCGGCAAAGCAATGATGATACCGACGACATAGGAAAGACCGACTACCCAAAGTGTTTGCGGCATGCGCTCGACGATCAAATCGACAACCGGCGAGCGCGATCCCCAGGATGTTACGCGGAGACGATTTTCAGAATCGCCAATTGTCATGCCAAACCACTGTTCGAAAACATTGAGCGGCTCGTTGATAAAAAACTGTTCCAGCCATTTGAAATAGCGGATGTGAAACGGTTGGCCAAGGCCAAGGGATTCACGTATCTGTGCCCTAACTTCCGCCGGAATTGTCAACGGCAGGTTACCGGTCGGGTCGTTGGGGGCAAGGTCGAGAATGGCAAAGATGATGAAACTGATGATCAGCAGCGTCGGCACGGCAAACATCAGCCGCCGGATAGTGTAGTTCAACATGATTTGCGCCCTCCCGATTTCCGGTCCGCGATCAGACGACCGCGAACCGGATTGACGTAATCGACAGGTCTATTTGGCGCGGGTCCAGTCCTGGACATTCCACAACTCGGAATCCCAGGAATTCATACGCACACCTTGAAGCGAGTTTGCATGGGCCGAAACATCGCCACGGTGAATGAGCGGGATCATGGCGCGATATTGCATCAGCATGTCGTTCATCTTCTTGGCCAGCGCGGCGCGCTTTTCAAGCGATGCTGTTTTACCCATCTCGGCTACCAAAGCATCATATTCCGGGTTGCAGTAGCGCGGCATATTGTTGCCGATCCACTGGTTCTTCGGTGAAGGAATTTCCTTACAACCCCAGTTGCCCATATAGTTTTCCGGATCCGTGCCATCGAAATTGTTGGTGTACATTTCGATATCAGCGAAGAACTTCTGGAAAGTGTCCGGGCTCGACTGGTCACCACCAAAGAACACCGACCCGCTGATATTGCGCAATTCGGCTTCAACGCCGATAGCCTTCCACATCTGTTTGATCAATGCCTGGGTGCCCTGACGAACACCATTGGTCGAGGTTTGATAGAGAACAGCAAGCCGAACTCCGTCCTTAGCCCGTACGCCATCGCCACCTTTGGCCCAACCGGCATCATCCAAGAGCTTGTTGGCTTTGGCCACATCCTGGGTCTTGCAGGAATCATTGGCCGTGGAGGCATAGACTGCAGGTGCCGGAAGCACGTTACAGGTCACCTGACCGGCCTTGCCATAACCGGCATCAACCAGAATCTGGCGATCGATGGCCAGCGATAGCGCTTCACGCACTGCGGGATCGGTCAGATAGGGATGTGGTCCGCCTTCCACGGTGCCGCGCTTGTCGCCAAGATCGGGCGATACATTGGTCGACTGGACCATCAGTCGCTCGACCGATGTGCCGAATGAGGTGACAACGTTGCCCTTGCCGGCGGTCAACATCTGGGCCAGAACTTCCGGCTCGACCTGCAGGTTCCAGGCATAGTCAAATTCACCGGTTTCAAGAACCGACCGCGCTGCCGAGGCGGCATCGCCACCACCCTTGATGATGGCACTGGCAAAGGCCGGTTTGTCCGCCTCCCGGTACTTGTCATTGGCCTTGAAAACCGACACGTCATTGGACTTGAACTCGGTTACGACAAACGGGCCGGTGCCAACAGGAGCGAAATTCTGGTCGGTACAGGTCGGTGCCTTTGCACCCATACAATCCTTGAACTGGGCCTGCTGAATTATCGGCGCGGTGGTGCCGACAAACGGGCCGTACGGGAATGGCTTGGCGACACCAAAGGTGATTTTGACAGAATGGTCGTCCACCGCTTCAATTGATTTCACATCGTTGAAATTTGAAAGCGCATTACAGCCACCGGCCGGGTCCATGCAGAAGTTGCCGGAAAAAACCACATCAGCGGCTGTAAACGGCGAACCATCAGACCACATCACGCCCTTTTTCAGCTTCCAGGTGATGCTGGTCAGATCAGCCGAGACACCACCATTTTCAACAGTCGGAATTTCTTCGGCGAGAGCCGCAACCATAGCACCATTTTCATCGTAATACGCCAGTGGCTCAAGGATCATCGAGGAGGCCTCGATATCCTTGGTGCCACCGGAAAGATAGGGGTTGAGGATGGATGCGGCCTGCCAGTAAATAATATTTAGCTGACCATCATCACCACGACCGGCATTGGCCGCCGTGACCATTAGCGATGCCGCCACACCAGCGAGCATTATCGTTTTCATTTTCTTCATGTGAGTTCTCCCTTTCACATCGTTGCAATTGTCAATTCATCAGTATGAGCATCAAATTACCTGGGTCGATTACTCAATTTCATTCTGCCAGATGGCAGGCGACATACTGATCTCTTCCAACATCACGCCATTGTGGCGCTTGGTCAAAACATTTTTTTTCGGCATTTGGGCAACGAGTGGAAAAAACACAGCCCTTGGGCGGATTTGCCGGGCTTGGCACGTCGCCCTTCAAGATGATGTGTTCGCGTTTAGCCTCGACCTTGGGATCGGGTATAGGCACCGCCGATAGCAGCGCCCTGGTATAGGGATGCTTCGGTGTCTTGAACAGGTTCTTTACCGAGGCAAGCTCCATGATCTTGCCCAGATACATCACCGCCACCCGGTCGGCGATGTGTTCGACCATGGAAAGATCGTGGCTGATAAATAGATAGGTGAGCCCCATCTTTTTCTGCAGATCCTCCAACAGGTTGACAACCTGAGCCTGGATCGAAACATCAAGTGCAGCTATCGGTTCGTCACAAACAATAAAGTCCGGTTCCAGCGCCAGTGCCCGGGCAATGCCGATGCGCTGTCTTTGACCGCCGGAAAATTCATGCGGGTAGCGATTGACATATGTCGAACTCAGCCCGACCGCATCAAGCAGCTCTCCAACCCGTTTTCTTTTTTCTTCGCCGGAAACCCTGCCGTGCTCATCCAGCGGCTCCGACACTATGGAACCGACGGTCATGCGTGGATTGAGGCTCGCCTGCGGGTCCTGGAATATCATTTGCATGCGTGGGCGCATCAAGCGCATTTCGGCGTTGGAAAATTCCGCAATGTCGTTGCCCTCAAATTTGATGTGACCGCCGGTCGGATCGTAAAGCCTGAGAATGGCACGGCCAGTGGTTGACTTGCCGCAACCACTTTCACCGACAAGACCGAGGGTTTCGCCGCGGCGAATATCGAAGGTCAGGCCATCGACCGCCTTGATCGCACCCACCTGGCGGCGCAGGATTCCCTTGTAAATCGGGAAATGCATGCGCAAACCATCGATTTCGACAAGCGTTTCGCCTGCCTCAACGCCGTGGGCCGATTCAACCGACATCAATCGCCTCTCCCTTTTCCATGTCCCACCAGCAAGCGACTTCCTGGCCCTTGCGGCGGGTCGTCAATTGCGGGTTTTGCTGCCGGCATTTGTCAAAGGTGAACTCGCAACGCGGCGCGAATGGGCATGATTTTGGTGCATTGATCAGATTTGGCGCCTGGCCGGGAATGCTCAATAACCGGTGATGGCCTTCACGATGGGTTCCAGGCAACGTTTCAAGCAGCGCCCTGGTATAAGGGTGGCCGGGTTTTTTATATAAAATTCCAACCGACGCATATTCGACGATAAATCCACCATACATCACCGCAACACGATCAGCGATGCCAGCGACAACGCCTAGATCGTGGGTGATCCAGATAATGGCCGTGCCGAGCTTTTGCCGCAGATCCTTGACGATTTCCAGTATCTGCGCCTGCACCGTCACATCAAGAGCGGTGGTCGGTTCATCGGCAATCAAGAGTTTTGGATCGCAGGCCAAGGCAATGGCGATAACCACCCTTTGGCGCATGCCACCGGAAAACTGATGCGGATAATCGTGCAACCGTTGGGCAGCAGAAGGAATGCCGACAAGCTCCAACAACTCGGCCGCGCGCTTGTTTGCGGCCTTCTTGTCGAGATTCAAATGCTCTCGCAAGGCCTCGGTGATCTGGAAACCAACGGTAAATACCGGGTTGAGCGAGGTCATCGGGTCCTGGAAGATGAAACCGATGCGACAGCCGCGTATCTTGCGCAATTCCTCGTCGGAAACCGTAAGAAGATCCTTACCGTCGAACTGAACCTTGCCGGAGACGATTTCGGCAGGAGGCATCGGCAACAGTTTGAGTAGCGACATCATGGTGACGCTTTTACCACAGCCGCTTTCACCCACCACACCTAGAAGTTCGCCCTTTTCGAGCCGAAAGCTCAGGCCATTGACCGCATGCACATCGCCATCCTGGGTGTGAAAGATCGTTTTGAGATCTTCCACCTTGATAACCGGTTCAGCAATCTTGCTCTCTATATTCATCCACGACCCAAGACAACGCTCAATAACAATCAGCGACCATCGAGGTTGCATTCTTGCGTTCGTATAGAACAGGAATAAAAGCGTTTTGTCGAATCGAAATTCCGAGCGACAATTGCAACCTATATTCCACCATATGATTATCAGCATCAGTGCTGGGGTGTCTGGCGCGAATCGGATACAAGAAAAACATGGCCCCTATGTTATTGAAAAAACACCAGGCAAAAACGCGACAGCCGCGTACCGCCTGGCTGGAGGCCAATGGTGAAGATTTGCCGGTGCTGATCGTTGAAAACCCGCGCAGCAAACGGCTGACCCTGCGCATCATGCCTGGCGATCGTGAATTGCGCGTGACAGTGCCGCCGCACACGCCATATCGGGAAATCGATGCGTTTTTATACCGGTACCGCAACTGGGTCGCGACCCGGATGGCGCGCCTGCCGGCCCCTCAACCGGTGTCAGATGGTGCTATTATTCCGTTTAAGGGCATTGACCACCGGATTATTCACAAGGGTCGGGGAAGGGGTTTGGTGCAACTGGCGACGGTGGGAGATGAAATGCAAATTCACGTCTATGGGCCAATCGAGCACCTGCCGCGGCGGGTGGTGGATTTCTTCAAGAAAGAGGCCAGAGCGGCATATAAGGAAGCAGTAGGTCGCCACAGCAAGACGCTCGGCCTGTCGCCCAGATCGATCGCCATAGGTGATGCGAAAACCCGCTGGGGTTCGTGCTCTTCGCGCGGCACATTGTCGTTTTCCTGGCGCATTATTCTGGCTCCTTCCGAGATACTCGATTATCTCGCCGCCCATGAGGTCGCCCATCTTCGCGAGATGAATCACTCGCCAAGATTTTGGCGGCTGGTTGAACAGATCTGTCCTCATATGGCGGCCTCGAGAGCCTGGTTGATACACCATGGTCCAACCCTTCATATGGTGGGAGTATAAACACTGCGGCCCGGGCGAGAGCTACAGCCCATCAAGGTGATTGATCAACGTCCGGCCTTTGACTATTGTCAGCTTCAAACTCCAAAGCAAAGATTTGCATGGCTGACAAAACCGAAAACCCCGCCCCACGGCCAGTTGCAGCTTCAAATAAAGAGCCTGCGCCCTCCTATCTTTCCAACCCCCGTGGGGTGGCCGATCTTGAGGAGGCAGGATCGTGGCTTGCGGTACGCGGCATTGAGGATATCGAGTGCATAACACCTGATCTTGCCGGTGTTCCCCGCGGCAAGATGATGCCATCAAAAAAGTTTCTCGACCGGTCAACTTTGGCGCTACCGTGTTCGGTGTTTATGCAGACCATTTCCGGCGACTATCCCGAAGAATCCGATACTTTCCATTATCCACCCAATGATGGCGATCTCCGTCTCATTCCCGATACCTCCACCTTGTGCGCGGTGCCATGGGAGAGTGATCCAACCGCCCAGGTCATTTGCGATATGGTCGATCAGGCAGGCAATGCGGTCAGCTATACCCCCCGCAACGTTTTAAAGCGGGTTGTCGCGGCCTATAACAATATTGGTTTGCGGCCGCAGGTGGCGCCTGAAATCGAGTTCTATCTGGTCAAAACCAACGAGAATCCGGACCTGCGTCTGGAGCCGCCAATTGGTCGGTCAGGACGTGCGGTGGCTGGCGGACAGAGCTATTCGATCGCAGGCATCAACGAGTTCGATGATCTGATTGACGACATTTATCATTTTTCTGAAAACCAGGGTCTGGAGATCGAAACGCTCATTCATGAGGAGGGTGCCGCCCAGCTTGAAATCAACCTGCACCATGGTGATCCTGTCACTTTAGCCGATCAGGTGTTTTTGTTTAAGCGGACAATCCACGAGGCGGCGCTGAAACACGAAATGTATGCAACCTTCATGGCCAAACCGATGCAGGGGCAACCCGGTTCAGCCATGCACATCCACCAGTCGGTGCTGGACCGCACCACGGGTGAAAACATTTTTTCCAACGAAGATGGTTCCGCTTCCGAAAGGTTCCGAGCCTTTATTGGCGGCATGCAGCATTATTTGCCCAGGGCGCTGTTGATGATGGCGCCCTATGTCAATTCCTATCGACGGCTGACCACCAATTCGTCGGCGCCGGTCAACGTGAAATGGGGCTATGACAACCGGACCACCGGCCTCAGGGTGCCCCATTCCGATGCGGCGGGAAGGCGGGTTGAAAACCGCATCCCATCCTCCGATGCCAACCCGTATCTTGCGCTTGCCGCCTCGCTTGCCTGCGGCCTGCTGGGGATGGAACAGGAAATTGTACCCAATTCTCCGGTCTCGGATGCCGCCAATGAGGGCAGCAATGATCTGCCGCGCGGGCTTTTGGACGCTGTGGCGCTGTTTGAGGCTGACGACAGCCTAAAGCGGATACTGGGCGAGGATTTTGTCACCACCTATGCTGCCGTCAAGCACGGTGAATTCGAGACCTTTATGCAGGTGATCAGCCCATGGGAACGCGAGTTCCTGTTGTTGAATGTGTGAGGCGTGATGTCTGACGTTCACCGGCAATCGCCGATTTCGCCCGGCTTCTCATGGTATGAGGCGGGCCTTAAAAAACGGCCGCACTATCCGCCGCTTGATGGCGATAGGCGCTGCGACGTGGTCATCGTTGGTGGCGGTTTTACCGGACTATCGGCGGCATTGCATCTGGCAAAGGGTGGTGTTCGCGTCATATTGATCGAGGCGCACCGGATCGGTGACGGGGCGTCCGGGCGCAATGGCGGACAGATGGGTTCGGGCCAGCGCGGCGGTGTCTTGGAGATCGAAAAGCAATACGGCTTTACCCGTTCAAAGATATTGTGGGATATCGCCGAGGACGCCAAGCGCAATTTACACCAGGTGGCCAATGAAGGCGGCTTTGATTTCGACTATCGCGAGGGCCAGTTGACGCCGATGCACAAACAGCGCTTCGAGCGTTTTGGGCGCGACGAAGTTGAAGATATTGTCAACCGCTATGACTATCCTCACCTGAAGTGGCTTGACCGCGATGAAATGGCCGAACGGCTCGGTTCCCGCCATTATTTCGGCGGCGCAAGAGACACAGGCACCGGCCATTTCAACCCGCTGAAATATGTCGTCGGGTTGGCGCAATATGCGATGAAATCCGGTGCCAGCGTGCATGAACAGACCAAAGCGCTGAACGTGGCCCAAGCAAGCGGCAGGATTACCGTAACTACGTCAAGCGGGGTTATCACCGCCGATAAATGTCTGTTGGCGCTTAACGGTCATCACGCCAGTCTTGAAAAGAAAACCGCCCGCCATGTCATGCCGATCCAGTCTTTCATCGGCGCAACCGAGCCGTTGCTTATTGATAGCGGCATCCTGCCCGCTGGCGAGGCCGTCGATGATTCCCGCTTTGTCGTACGATATTTTCGCAAGTCACCCGATAACAGGATGCTGTTTGGCGGGCGCGAGGCTTATACCAATTCAGATGGCGGTGATATTTCGCGGCATATTCGTGGCCTAATGTGCGAAGTCTATCCGCAACTGGCCAAAACGCCGATCACCCACGCATGGGGCGGTTCGGTAGCGATCACCATGCCGCGCCTGCCCTTCGTGCGCGAGGTTGAGCCGGGTTTGTGGAGCGCCGGCGGCTATTCCGGCCACGGGGCGATGCTTGCCAATCAGACCGGCCGGCTGATCGCCGGGAAATTTCTTGGCGGCAACGAGTGGCTCGATGCTATGGCGGCACTAAAAATTCCGCCCTTCCCCGGTGGTCAATCGCTGCGCAGTCCGCTGTTGTTCCTGGCCATGACCTGGTATTCGCTGCTCGACCGGGTTTAATCTCAATTTGCCGGTGTCAGACGCAGCACCTTGCCGTCGTTCTGGTCGGTCAGCAGCCACAGCCCGCCATGTGGCCCGCTGCGCACATCGCGAATGCGGCCATATTTGTTTTGCAACAACCGCTCTTCGTGGACCACCTTGCCATGGTTTAATTCCAGCCGAACCAGCATCTTGTATTTTAGCGCGCCGACGAAGAGGTTGTTTTTCCAGCCCTTGAATTTTTCACCTGAATAAAACGCCAGCCCGGAGGGCGCGATGGAGGGATCCCAATAATATGCCGGCTGCTCCATGCCCGGCGCTTTGGTGCCAATGCCGATTTTCAGACCCGAATAATGCCGGCCATAGGAAATCACCGGCCAACCGTAATTTCTGCCGGGCTTTGGAATATTGATCTCATCGCCGCCGCGAGCGCCATGTTCGACGGTCCACAATTCACCACTGACCGGGTGAATAGCTGCCCCTTGCGCATTGCGGTGACCAATCGACCAGATTTCCGCCAGGCCTTTTTTGCCATCCTTGAAAGGATTAGTTGAGGGGATGGAGCCATCGCGGTTGATATGGATGACGGAGCCGGCGTGATCTTGCGGGTCCTGGGCGCGGGCGCGATCACCCCGTTCGCCGATGGTGACAAACATCGACTTATCGGGTGCAAAAGCAATCCGCGAACCAAAATGGTGGCGGGAATTGGTTTTACGACTCATCGAAAAGATGGTTTTGCGGTTGGCTAATTTGGGCTTGCCCTGGCGCGACAGGATTGCACTTGCAACCGCCGTGCCGGCACCTTCCTTACCCGGCTCTGAATAGGTGAAAAATATGCGTGAGGTTTTGTCAAAATCAGGGTCCATCGCCACATCGAGCAGGCCGCCCTGGCCGAAAGCCGCAATTTTTGGCAGGCCGGCAAGCGGGTCCGAGATACCGTTTTTGTCGATCAGCCGCATTGCGCCCCTTCGCTCGGTGACCAGCAGCGCGCCGTCCGGCAGGAACGCCAGTCCCCAGGGGTGGTCAAGCCCGGAAGCGATGATATCGACATTGAAGCCGGCCTTTTGACTGTTGAATAAATCTGCAGCCACAAGCGGTGGTGCCAGCAATGAAAGCGCGGCACCAAGCCCGGCAAACAGACGAATGTTACCCAGGTAAATCATGGCGACAGCTAACCAGAAGGCGCAAGGTAATTCAACCAAAGATGCGCCATCAACCGATCAATTCAATCGCCGCGGCGATAATTGAATCGCGGCTTGGCAGGGTCACGGTCGCCGCCTTGCCGAGGGGAATAAATGAATCTTCCGCCACAACACGCCGCACCCGGTGCCGGCCGGCGGCCTGTTCTTCAATCAGCGCCATCAAGGCCTCACTTTGGGAGCCGGTTGAGCGGCATTCATCGACAATAAGCACATTCTTGCATGGTTCAACCGACGCTATAATGGCGTCCTTGTTGAGTGGCGCCAGCCAGCGCAAATCAATGATCCTGATATCTTTACCATGGTCGTTCCGCAGCACTTGTTCAGCCTGGCGCGAAAGATAAAGGCCGTTGCCATAGGTGATGATGGCAAGATCCCTGCCCTCGCCATGAAAGCCAATTTCACCAACCCCAATGGTCTTGCCACGGTCGGGTGCCGGGTAAAGCGCCGTCCACAACCCGTCTTTTTCTTGATACAGATCGCGGGTCATATAGCGGGCGATAGGCTCAACGAAAACCACCACCCGTTGTTCGTGCTGGGCCAGCCGCACGCATTCGCGCAACATCATAACCGCATCCTCGCCATTGCTCGGGCAAGCAATTACAATACCCGGAATATCGCGCAAAACGGCCAGCGAATTGTCATTGTGAAAATGCCCGCCAAAGCCCCGTTGATAGCCAAGTCCGGCAATGCGGATAACCATCGGATTGGTAAACTGGCCATTGGAAAAGAAACTCAGCGTCGCCGCCTCGCCGCGCAACTGGTCTTCGGCATTGTGCAGATAGGCAAGGAACTGAATCTCTGGTATCGGCAAAAAACCATTGTGGGCAAGACCAATGGCAAGGCCCAGAATGCTCTGCTCGTCCAAAAGGGTATTGATCACCCGGTCGGCGCCAAACCGCTGGTGCAGCTTGGCGGTGACATTGTACACGCCACCCTTGGGTCCGATGTCCTCGCCGGCCAAAATGATGCTCTTGTGTTCAAGCATCAAATCGGCCAGGGCCCAGTTTATCAGCCGCGCCATGTGCTGCGGTTGCTCCATCGCCGCCAGGTCGCGGCCGAACAGGGTCTTGCGTTCGCTCTTCGATGGCCCGTTGGGCGTGGCGATTTTCAAACTAGGTGGCGTCAGGCTGACCATCACCTTTTTGGCGCTGGTAAGTGTCGGTCTTTTGGCCACCTGCCGCGCCAGTTGTTCGGTTTCCTCCGCGTTTTGTTGATAGATGTCGAGCACCTCTTGCCGGTCGAGAATTTGGTGGTGAAGAAGTATTGCGGCACTGTGCAGCAGCGGATCATCGGCCTCTGCCGCGTCAACCTCGGCCTGGCTTAGATAGGCGGTTTGCATATCGGCACCGGCGTGGCCATAAAGGCGAACACATTTCATGTGCAGGAAAACCGGTTTTTTAAGTTTCCGCGCAATCCGCTCGGCCCTAGTGGCCGCTTGATAGGTATCGAGAAAATCAAGCCCGTTGCAGGAAAGATATTCCAGGCCCGGCCTGGCGCGCATGTTCATCTCAACCCAGCCCATCGGCGTTTTGGTTGATATGCCGATGCCATTATCCTCGCAGATAAAAACCAGCGGCAGCGGGCTGTTTTGAAAGGCCGTCCAGCTGGCGCAATTGAGCGCCCCTTGCGCGGTCGAGTGGTTAAGCGATGCATCGCCGAAACTGCAAAGGATAACGCTGTCATCGGCCAGCTGGCGCTGTTGCGGCTTTAGCCGTCGGGCAAGCGGTATGGAAAAAGCAGCACCCACAGCCTTGGGCAGATGCGAGGCGATGGTACTGGTTTGCGGTGGAATGTTTAACGCCTTGCTACCCAGCACCTTGTGACGGCCGCCCGATATCGGATCGTCGCTGGAGGCGGCAAACCCGAGCAGCATGTCGAGCGCCGGTGTCTGGCCATCGAGCTTTTTTGACCGCTGGATCATGAAGGCGGCATCACGATAGTGCAGAAAGGCCATGTCCTCAAGCCGAAAGGCGGCAGCAATTGCGGCATTACCCTCATGGCCGGAACTGCCGATGGTATAAAACCCTTCGCCGCGCGCCTGCATTTTGCGCGATATGCGGTCGAGCTGACGGCTGAGAACCTGCGAGCGGAAGATGTCGACCGCTTCATCGTCGCTCAATCCGGCTTCTGCCGGCGCTGGCCTTGCATCGACCTTTGGCAGATTGCCGTTTATAACCTTATCGAGGAAATTCTGATGAATGATTTCAGCGCGGTCCATACCCTGTCCAATTGGTCTGTTTTTCTGCTCCCTTGAAAGGGATCACCAAGCCCAGAACAGGTACAACAATTAAATCAATAGACAAGCAAAATTGCGATCAAATTTTCGCCAGCGACACAATCACCGGGTTGCGGCCAGGGTTCAAACCATAGTCGCCCGGTCCCGGCTGTAACCCGAAAACAATAAAAGCGTTGGATTGGGCATATTTTCCACTTCAAATTGTCCGACTGACAATCGACAAACTGATATGCTGATGTCAACATTCGTCCAGCAGAAGAGAAAGAACCCAGCTATGGTATTTGGATCCGTTCCCAAAATTTCCTCCTACCGCCACACCCGCACCACCTCCATCGCCGACGATATCGATTTCGATATCAAGGGCACGGAAATGCAATTTGTCGAAATTGAACTCGACCCGGGCGAATCAGCCGTCGCCGAGGCCGGGTCGATGATGTATAAAGATCCCGATATTGTCATGGAGACGGCATTTGGTGACGGTTCCGGTGAATCGGCCGGACTGTTCGACAAACTGGTCGGTGCCGGCAAACGGTTGGTCACCGGAGAGAGCCTGTTTACCACCGTCTTTACCCATGAGGGCAACGGCAAGGCGCATGTGGGTTTTGCCTCGCCCTATCCAGGTCACATCCTGGCGATCAAGCTGGATGAGTTTCAGGGGCGGCTAATCTGCCAAAAAGATGCCTTTTTGTGCGCTGCACGCGGTGTCTCGCTCGGGATTGAGTTTCAAAAACGCATCCTGACCGGCCTGTTCGGCGGCGAAGGCTTTATCATGCAGAAACTGGAAGGCGATGGCTGGGTGTTTGTTCATGTCGGCGGCACCACGGTTCAACGCGATCTGGCGCCGGGCGAGGAACTGCACATTGATACCGGCTGCGTTGCCGCCTATGCCGGCGATATTGATTTTGATGTGGTGCGCGCCGGCTCGATCAAATCGATGATTTTTGGCGGCGAGGGGGTGTTTTTTGCCAAATTACGCGGCCCCGGCCGGGTGTGGATACAAAGTCTGCCGTTTTCACGGTTGGCCGGCCGTATTTTCGCCTCAGCACCGCAAGGCGGTGGGCGCCACACCGGCGAAGGCTCGCTGCTCGGCGGTCTCGGCAATCTGCTTGATGGCGACAATCGCTAGTTGCCGCGACCAGTCGATTGACTTGGTGGAATAAATTTGATCAAATGGTAAAAAGTACCGCAAACCGGGAGGAAGAAGAATGTCCAATATTAGCAGAAGAACATTTGCACAACTAACGGCCGCAAGCGCAGTTGCCCTTGGCCTTGGCGTGCTGCCGGCTTTTGCCGATACCATCAAGGTTGCCGGCATCTACACCCAGCCAATCCAGCAAAAATGGGATGCGCGGCTGCATCAGGCGCTGGTCAAGTCGAAAGAGGCGGGTGAGATTGAATATGTATTTTCTGAAAAAGTCGCCAATACCGACTATATCCGCGTACTGCGTGAATATGCCGAAAGCGGCGTCAAGCTGATTGTCGGCGAGGCCTTCGGCATTTCCAAGGAAGCCCGCAAGGTGGCTGACGAATATCCGCAAGTGGCCTTTTTGATGGGCGATCCATTCAAGCCCCACGGTTCCAATTTCGCTGTTTTCGATAACTACATCCACGAACCCTGCTATTTAATGGGCATCATCGCCGGCTCAATGACCAAATCGAATAAGATAGGCATGGTCGGCGGCTACCCGATAGGCGAGGTCAACCGGCTGTTTCACGCCTTTCAGGAAGGCGCGCGCTCGGTCAATCCCGATGTCCAGTTCAAGGTCAACTTTATCGGTTCCTGGTACGATCCGCCAAAGGCCAAGGAAGCCGCTTTCGCCCAGGTTGAGGCCGGTGTCGATGTTCTTTACGCTGAACGTGCAGGTGTGGTTGATGCGGCGCGCGAAAAGGGCATTCTCGCATTCGGCAATGTCAATGACATGAACAAGGAAGAAAATGGCACAGATGTGGTCGTCACCTCCGCCCTGTGGCACATGGAAAGCGCCATTGCCAACGCCATTGCTGAAGTCAAGGCCGGCAAATTCCAGGCCGCCGACTACAAGGAATGGACGATGATGATAAAGGGTGGAGCCAGCCTGGCACCATATTATGAATTCGATGCCAGAATTCCGGCTGACGCAAAGGCCAAGGTTGAAGCCGTTAAGGCCGATATCATGTCAGGCAAGTTTGTCGTCAATATCAACGATGAAGAGCCAAAATCGACCTACTAGTGGTCTGGCCGAAACGCTTGAATCCCTTTTCAGCACGTTCTTTTTCAAGCGTTTTGGCCACAAAGACCACTAGCAACTTATTGAATTCTAGTGGTTCTTATGATTCCAACATTTGCCATAAGTACGAGCCACTGGCGGATGCAAATGTTGGTACAGAACCACTAGTATTCGGGCGTTATAGCATGACTACTTTAAAGTGATCATGCCATCAGGAGCGACCGGCGCCTTTGCGCCGCCCCCGCGCAGGCCCGGGCAGCGCCCGCCGTGAGCAAAGAGAGTGCTGATCGAATCATTTTGAAGGTGTCCAGCTATAATATGCCCGTTCTGAGGCTTGAAAACATCACCAAGCGCTTTGGCAACCTTGTTGCCAATGGCGCCATTAGCCTGTCATTGGATGAGGGCGAAATCCTGGCGCTGTTGGGCGAGAACGGCGCCGGCAAGAGCACTTTGATGAATATTCTCTTCGGCCACTATGTTGCCGATGAGGGTGTGGTCGAGGTCAATGGCGAGGCCCTGCCGCCGGGTTCAACCGATGCGGCGATTGCCGCCGGTATCGGCATGGTGCACCAGCATTTTACCCTGGCTGACAATCTGACGGTGCTGGAAAATATCACCCTTGGCACCGAGCCGCTTTGGTCGTGGAGGCAGGACAGCAAATCCGCCCGGGGAAAACTGTTGAAAATGTCGACCGAGTTTGGGCTGGCAGTCGACCCGAACGCGGAAGTTGGTCATCTTTCGGTTGGTGAGCGCCAGCGGGTGGAAATATTAAAGGCGCTTTATCGCGACGCCCGTATTCTCATTCTGGATGAACCAACTGCCGTATTGACCCCGCAAGAGGCCGACGATCTGTTCGCCACGCTGAGGCGATTGGCTGAGGGCGGTCTATCGGTGATCTTTATTTCCCATAAATTGCATGAAATTCTGGGTATCAGTAACCGGGTGGCAGTGTTGCGCCGTGGCGAGATTGTCGGTGAAATCGAAACCGCCAGGGCCGACCGTGCCATGCTCGCTGAAATGATGGTCGGCGAGAAGGTGACGCGGCCGCAACTGCAAAAAATGCCCCCCGGAAAACCGGTAATCCGGCTGTCGGGCGTTAGCGCCAAAGCCGCCACGGGTGGTCCAGGTCTTGTTGATGTCGATCTGGAGATCAGAGCGCACGAGATTGTCGGTATCGCCGGCGTTGCCGGCAACGGGCAGGCGTCGATTGCGAGCCTTCTTTCCGGTTTGCTTGAGCCGAGCGCCGGCACAATTGAACTGCATGGCAACAGGCTCGCCAAAACCACGCCCAACGATATGGTCCGTCTTGGCGTTGGCCGCATTCCCGAAGACCGGCACAAGTCCGGCATTGTCGGCGAAATGCCGATCTGGGAGAACCTGATGAGCGAGGATGTGGCCTCGCCTGAATTGTCCAGCATGGGCGTGTTCATTTCCAAATCGCGGGCCGTGCAACGTGCCGAGGGGTTGATCAGCCAGTTCGATATTCGTTGCCAGGGACCAGAGGCCGAAACAAGATTGCTTTCAGGTGGCAATATTCAAAAGCTCATTCTAGCAAGGGTGCTGTCACCCGAACCCGGCATTATCCTGGCAAATCAGCCGGTGCGCGGGCTGGACGAAGGGGCAATTGCCTATGTGCAGGAACAATTGCTGGCGGCCCGCCAGCGTGGCGCCGCAATTTTGCTGATCTCGGAAGATCTCGATGAACTTTTGGCGCTAAGCGACCGCATAGCGGTGATCTTTCATGGCCGGTTGAGCGAAAGCTTTGACCCCCAAGAAAGATCGGTGGCCGAGATCGGCCTGCTGATGGCCGGCCACAGCACCCAGCCACCACCAATTGCTGAGGCAGCCCGTGCAGATTGAACCCCGTCAACACGTCTCTGCTGTTCATGCGATTATGGCGCCCATCGGCGCTGTTCTTGCCACCATGGTGATTTGTTCATCGCTGATTATCTGGGCGGGAGCGCCGGTGCTGGAGGCCTGGTATCTGATGCTCAAGGGCGCGGTCGGATCGCAATTTGCCTTAAACGAGACCCTGACCCGCTCCATTCCGTTGATTTTTACCGGCCTTGCCGCAGCTATCGCCTTTCGGGCGAAGTTTTATAATATCGGTGCGGAGGGTCAGCTCTATTGCGGCGCACTTGCTGTCACCTGGTTGGGCACCGGCGCGGTGGTGCTTCCGGCAATTTTGATGGTGCCGTTTCTGCTGATTGTTGGCGCACTTGCCGGTGGGCTTATCCTGCTGATACCGGTACTGTTGAAGACCCATTTGAAGGTCGACGAGGTGGTGACAACGCTGTTGTTGAATTTCATCATTCTTTTGTTTGTCAGTTTTCTCATCGAGGGCCCGTGGAAAGACCCGATGGCGATGGGCTGGCCGCAGGCCGCATCGATCATTGACGAAGGTGTTATTCCTGCCATACTCTCCAAGGGGCGGCTGCATTATGGCTTTGTCTTTGCTCTCATCGCTGCCGTATTGGTGTGGGTGTTGATGCGCTTTACCGTCTGGGGTTACCAGATCAGGGCCGTTGGCCTTAATGCGGCGGCAGCGGCTTTTTCCGGTATCAATATCAACCGCACGGTGTTTCGCACGGCAATGATCAGCGGCGGGCTTGCGGGTCTTGCCGGTGTCAGCGAAGTGGCGGGTCTGAAGGGCTATCTGACCCTCGATTTGTCGCCCGGTTTTGGCTATACCGGCATTGCTGTCGCTATGCTGGCGCAACTGCATCCGCTTGCTGTAATTCCTGCGGCGTTGTTTCTTTCAGGCGTCTATGTCGGTTCCGATGCCATGAGCCGGGCGGTCAATATTCCCACCTATATCGCCGATGTCATTGTCGGCATGTCGGTGCTGGCTATTCTGGTCAGCGTCATGCTGACCAAGTTCAAAATAAGGCTCAGGTGATGCTCGATCTTTTTGAAATCATCGTCACCACGGGCTTTTGGGCGGCGACCATCCGCATCGTCAGCCCGCTGATTTTCGGTACACTTGGCGAATTGATCTGCGAACGAGCAGGCGTGCTCAACCTCGGTATAGAAGGCATCATGACCATTGGCGCGATGGCCGGTTGGATGTGGGTCTATCAAGGCGGCAACCTTTGGACGGGTGTCATGTTTGCAGCCATTGTCGGCGGCATTTTTGGCATGTTGCATGCCATATTCACCGTTTATCTGGGCCTTTCCCAGCACGTAACCGGTATTGGCATAACTCTATTCGGCTCGTCACTCAGCTATTTCGTCTATCGAATGTTATTGCCATCTGCCACCACGCCGCCGAAAATTGTACCGTTTAAGGCCTATGAGATACCGTTGTTGTCCGAAATTCCGATGCTGGGCGAAGCCTTGTTTTCGCAGACACCCTTGACCTATCTGGCACTGATCTGTGTGCCGGTGGTGTGGTATGTGCTGCAGCGCACGCCGGTTGGTCTTGCGGTACGCATGGCGGGTGAAAACCCGGTCGCGGTGGAAGCGCAAGGGATCAATGTACTGGCAATTCGCACCGGTGCGGTTGTGGTGGGAAGCGCCATGATGGCGGTTGGTGGTGCCTTCATTACCATGTCGGCTTTTGACGCATTTTTCTTTGGCATGATCAACGGTCGCGGCTGGATCTGCGTGGCGTTGGTTATCTTTGCCTCCTGGCGGCCCGGCAAGGCGTTGTTGGGTGCGATATTGTTTGCCGGACTGGAGGCCTTTCAGGTGCGGGCCCAACAGGTGGCCGGCGCGCAAATCATCCCCTATCAATTCTATCTGATGCTGCCCTATATCCTGTCCATCGTGGCGATGATATTCATGGCAAGAAAGGCCAAATACCCCCACGCGCTGCTGGTGCCCTTCCGCCGGGGTGATCGGGTTTAAGGAGGTTTGCCCATGCTCGATCTGCTGATCAGGAACGCCACGCTTGCGACCGGTGAACAACGGGCCGATATTGGCGTTAACGACGGTCGCATTGTGGAAGTCGCCAGGGCTATCGATGCCGAGGCCGCTCAAACCATAGAAGCTGGCGGCAATCTCGTTACACCACCGTTTATTGATAGCCATTTTCACATGGATGCGACGCTCAGCCTTGGCCTGCCGCGGCTGAACGAAAGCGGTACCCTATTGGAGGGCATTCAGCTTTGGGGTGAACTAAAGCCGCATTTAACCGTAGAAGCGCTCAAACAACGGGCCCATCAATTGCTCAAATGGTCGATTGCCAAGGGCGTGCTGGCGATCAGAAGCCATGTGGATACTAGTGACGCCAGCCTGATGGCGGTCGAAGCGCTGCTGGAGGTGAGGAAGGAAATCGCGCCTTTTGTCGATCTGCAACTGGTGGCCTTTCCCCAGGACGGCTATTTCCGCTCACCGGGGGCAGCGGAAAATCTTGCCCGTGCCCTTGATCTCGGTGTCGATGTGGTTGGTGGTATTCCGCATTTTGAACGCACCATGGTCGACGGCGCCCGGTCGATCAGGGCGCTGTGCCAAATCGCCGCCAAACGCGGCCTGCTGGTCGATATGCATTGTGATGAAAGCGATGATCCAATGTCGCGCCATATCGAAACATTGGCAAAAGAGACCACCAGGCTTGGGCTAAAGGGGCGGGTTGCCGGTTCCCATCTCACCTCGATGCATTCGATGGACAATTATTATGTCAGCAAATTGTTGCCGCTGATCAAGGAAGCACAGATTACCGCAATTGCCAATCCGCTGATCAATATCACCCTTCAAGGCCGGCACGACACCTATCCCAAACGCCGGGGCATGACCCGGGTAAAGGAAATGACCGCCACCGGTATCAATGTGGCGCTTGGTCATGATTGCGTGATGGACCCGTGGTATTCGCTTGGCAGCCACGACATGCTGGAGGTCGCCCAGATGGCCGTTCATGTGGGACAAATGACCGGCACCGGCGAAATGAAGGCGATGTTTGATGCCGTTACGGTTAATGCCGCAAGGACGCTCAATCTTGATGGCTACGGGCTTGACCCCGGCTGTCATGCCGATATTGTGATAATGCAGGCCAGCAGCCGCATCGAGGCAATTCGCCTGCGGCCAGCGAGATTATACGTTATTCGCCGCGGCAAGGTCATCAGCCGCACACCGCCACAGATCGCAGAACTTGATTTGAACGGCGAGACCCTTCAGACTGATTTTCGACGATGAGAATCAGTAAGAGAAATTAAGCGCGATGAATGTTGAACGAGATATTAATGCGGCCCATCTTCGCGTTACCCTGCTTGGCATTGACCCTGCCCCCGTTCGGGAAATTGAAGTGCCATTGTCGATGACCTTCACAAGGCTGCATGACACCATACAGGCAGCCTTTCTCTGGCATGATTGCCATTTGTGGGAGTTCGAATACCAAAACCGCATCTATGGCATTCCCCTCGATGATGGCTTCGACATGGGCGCAGACAAAACCCATAAGGCCGATACGGCGCGGCTGCACCGGTTGAAAGATGGAAAGAGCAAAGAGTTTTTTTATCTCTATGATTTCGGCGACAGCTGGGAACATCGCATCGAAGTTATTAGCCTTTCAAATGTCGAAAATAGCTCAGATCTGCCGCGATTTATCAGTGGAAAGTGGCGCACCCCACCGGAGGATGTCGGCGGTCCGCCCGGGTTTTTCTTATTTCTGGAGGCCATGCAAGACAAGAAACACGAAGACCATGGCGACTTGAAAGACTGGTATGGCGGCGATTTTAATCAAGAGGATATCGGCGCCAGCGATATCCAGCAAAGATTTAGATCACTGCACCGGGCAAGGCGCGGTCACACAGGCGTGTGGGTGCGCAATGGATGAGACCGCATGACCTTGCCGGACGATGCAAATTCGTCCACATCCCTTGCCACATTGTTTGCCCAGGCGGACGGGTTTTTGGATCCTTTTACCGGCGGGGTGGTGCCGCCGATCCAGCCATCGACCACCTTTGGCCGCGATGAAGCCAATCGGCCGCTGAACCACGACCATATTTATGGCCGTGGCGGCAATGATTTAATGCGGTTGGGCGAACGGATACTGGCCACGGCGGAAGGTGCTGCCGGCGGCCTGTTGTTTCCCTCCGGCATGGCAGCGATTGCCGCCTTGATGCGCACGGTTCCAGGTGGTGGAAAAATCCTGCTGCAGTCCGGTATCTATTGGGGCACGACAAAGTGGATCCGCGAATTTGCCGGGCGGCGTGATATTGGGCTACGTGAGATAGACGCTTCGAACACGGCGCTGCTTGAAAAGGAAATCAGGCAGTTTTCGCCCGATATCGTTTTTATCGAAACACCGTCCAATCCCTGGCTGAAGGTGACCGATATTGCAGCTGCGGCCAAATCATGCGGTGAAGCGAACGCGCTGCTGGTGGTCGATTCCACCGCCGCTACGCCTGCACACGCCAAGCCGCTCGAGCATGGTGCCGATATCGTCATGCACTCGGCCACCAAAGCGATCAACGGCCATAGCGATGTGCTGGCCGGTTTTCTGGCGGTCAAGGATACGGCGTTTCCTATCTGGGACCAAATTGAAACAGATCGTGAAGAGGCCGGCGCCCTGCTCGGCTCGTTCGAGGCGTGGTTGCTTGTTCGCGGTATGCGCACTTTGCCGTTGCGGATGGAACGGATGAGCGCATCGGCGCTGAAAATTGCCGAACATATGAAGCACCATATGGGGATAGAGGACGTTCTCTATCCGGGTCTTTCCAGCCATCCGGGCCATGCCATCGCCAAACGACAGATGCATGGCGGATACGGTTCGCTGCTTTCGGTGCTGATCAAGGGCGATGGTGCGGCGGCAATAAAGGTCAGTGGCCGGTTAAAACTCTTTCACCGGGCAACATCACTTGGCGGGGTGGAAAGTCTGGTCGAACACCGTCACACCATCGAACAGGGTGTTGCGCCAAATTTGCTGCGCCTTTCTATCGGTATCGAAGACGCCGACGAGCTGATCGAGGATCTGGAAAATGCACTCGCTTACCTTTGATATCCCCTGTTCTGGATAAGACGGCAATGTGGTGTGTTATTTAGCGGGATTACTTTATTATGATCATGGCTCATCAGGAGCGCATAGTGACCGGCGCTTACGCGTCGCCCAAAATGGCCGTGAGCGAAAAAACAAATGGTGAAATCATGCTATGGTTTGCTCAAGGTGCGGCTAACCGCATCTTGCCAGCCAGCGTATTTTTGTTGCCTGATACTGTCTTCCATATTGGCAGAAAATGTCCGCTGCAGTTTCCAGCTCTTGGCAAAGCCGGCCTTGTCAGGCCACACGCCGGCGCGCATGCCGGCAAGCCAAGCCGCCCCAAGGGCCGTGGTTTCCAGGATCGCCGGTCGGTCGACCGCCGCCCCCAGAATATCGGCCAGAAACTGCATCGTCCAGTCGCTGGCAACCATGCCGCCATCGACCCGCAAGACCGTATGGCCGGCTTCACCCCAATCGGCCTGCATGGCCTCCAGCAGATCGCGGGTCTGATAGCAAACCGCCTCAAGCGCTGCCCGGGCAATCTCATTCGGGCCGGTTGCCCGTGTCAGGCCAAACAATGCGCCGCGCGCTTCGGCATCCCAATAGGGTGCACCAAGGCCGGTAAAAGCCGGCACCAGATAGACCTGCTGCTCACTATCTGCCGCATCGGCCATATCTCCGGTTTGTTTCGCCTGCGAAATGATGCCCAGCCCGTCGCGCAACCATTGCACCGCAGCACCGGCAATGAATATTGACCCCTCAAGGGCGTAGGTGGTCTTGCCGTCGAGCCGGTAGGCGATGGTGGTCAACATGCGGTTTTCTGACATGACCAGATCATCACCGGTGTTGAGCAGGGCAAAACAGCCGGTGCCATAGGTCGATTTCAACATGCCGGGTTCAAAACAGGCGTTACCGATAGACGCCGCCTGCTGGTCGCCGGCAACGCCTAACACAGGGATGGCCGCACCAAGCACCGTCTCATCGGTAATGCCAAAATCATCGGCGCAATCGAGCACCTGGGGCATCATGGTGACAGGCACGCCAAGAATTTGCAGCAGTTCGTCGTCCCAGGCATTTTCGCCAATATTGTATAATAGTGTGCGTGAAGCATTGGTGGCGTCGGTGACATGGCGTCTGCCGCCGGTCAGCCGCCAGATGAGGAAGGTATCAACCGTGCCGAAAACCAGTTCACCACGCTCGGCCCTTTGGCGCGCACCGGCAACATTGTCCAGTATCCAGCTGATCTTGGTGCCGGAAAAATAGGGATCAAGCAACAGGCCGGTCTTGCGGGTGAATGTGGCTTCGTGCCCCGCGTCTTTCAGCCGTTGGCAAATGTCTGCCGTACGCCTGTCCTGCCAGACAATTGCGTTATGGATCACTTCACCACTATTGCGATCCCACACAAGGGTCGTCTCGCGCTGATTGGTAATACCGATGGCGGCAATATCGCCAGCCGTCAGGCCGGCATCGGTAATGGCCACGCGACTGGTTTCAACCACGCTTTGCCAGATTTCCTCCGGATCATGCTCGACCCAGCCTGATTTTGGAAAATGCTGGGTGAACTCTTTTTGACCCAGCCCGGCAATGTTTTGGTCGGCGTCGAAAACGATCGCCCGCGACGAGGTTGTTCCCTGGTCAATCGCCAGAATATTACCGCTCAATGTATCACTCCCACTTGACAGTTATCATTGACAATAGGCGGCAATTGACCGCTTCACAACAACATCAAAATAACTTTAATGTTAGTAGCTAATAGAGTTGGCCGGTTTTGGTAGCACACTAATTGTCCGCTTCTGTTTTAAGCATTGATGGGCAAGCTGTAAGGAGCCGGAGGCGACTGGAGGCTTGTTCATCAATGCTTTCGCGCCGAAAAGATTCACGCTGCTTTTTGGGTTTTCTGCCTGGTGATAATCTCTCCTTGTTTTGAATATGTAGCAATTTTGCCGGGGCCATGGAAGATAGCCATTGTGTCATCTGAGTATTCATGCACCCGCACCCTGGCCTTGACATAGTGATGACGGATGAGGCTCTGCGGCAGTTGCAGGACCAAATTGTTGTACGAAACTGTATTGTCCCTGCGCACGATGCGCCCGCTCTGCACGCACATAATATCGCGTAAGACTGCCGGGACAGCGACCGGCACAAAAGCACTTGTCTCGTCTTCAGCCGCAACGCTAAAGCGAGCATTGTGATCCGGCAGGTAGATTTCCGTGATATAGCGGTTGGCCACGGCCATATCGGTGATGTCATGGAGCTTCAATTCATTGACGAGGCGATCCTGGAAGGTCTGAAAGGCGCGCTCCGATCGGCCACGGGCTTCCGGCGAATAGGCGGCGATATGCTCAATGCCCAACTGATGAAAGGCGCGGCCCACTTGGGTAAGCCGGGTTTTATCGACCTTCTCACCGGCCTTGGGCGTGTGAAAATAGTGACTGCCGCGATCCGTATAGATTGAACAGGGCAGGCCGTGACACTCAAACACATCCAAAAAACCGCGAAAGCTGGACATTGTTCCTTCTTCCTCAACCAGAAAGGCCGAATAAACCTTTGATGTCGCATCATCCATGGTCACAATCAGGTCAAGCTTAGGTTTGCCCTCAAGCCATTCATGGGTCGAACCATCCTGATGCAACATCATACCGGTACATGGCCTGCGCGGCCTCTTGCGCCGGTGAATGCCGCGCCCGCAGACCGCAATCACCAACCCTGAGCGCTGCAACCGGGTCTTCGTCCAGGTGTAACCCCAGTTGAAATTATGATGCTTGACCAGATGATCATGAAAATGCTTCACATTCCAGCCCATATAGCGCGTCTCATATTGCTCAAGCATCCATGAGGTTTCGTCGGCAGGCACCGCACGCACCGACTTCTTGCCCAACCGGCGGTCATTGAGCCCATCAGAACCGCAATCCTCATAGCGCCTGCGATAACGGCGGAATGTCCGCTCCGACATCCCTAAAATCTCTGCCGCATCATGTCCCGAAAGCCGCTTTTCTTCATATCGAGATAACACATCAATAAACTTCTCCATCCGTCTTTCCTGTAACCATGAAGTCCGGTTCATCAAACACCCTCCTTTTGAGAGCATCCTAAAACCGGACAAATCACGTGCTACATAAAGCGGACAACTGATGTGCTACTGACACATTCTTCTAAAGTGTTGCATTTGTATATACATTTTGATATACTAAACTAATGAAAGCAACAGGCTTTGATTGGGATAATGGGAATTGGCCGAAATGCGGACAGCATGGTGTTTCAAAGGCAGAAATTGAATCTGTTTTCAAAAACACTCCGGCCATCCATCCTGATCCATTTGCCGGTGAAGAACGCTTTCGGGCGATAGGACGCAATGATGATGGCCGTTTTATCTTTACGGTATTCATGATGCGCAACACGGACAACGGCGATCTCATTCGCCCTTTGTCGGCCCGTTATATGCACAAGAAGGAGATTGCCAGTTATGAGCGACAAAAAGAAACTTAAGAACTTGCCGCGTTTAAAATCGGACAAGGAAGCCGAGGATTTTGTTGAAAATGCTGATCTGTCTGAATATGACTTGTCGGGCTTCAAATCAGTGAATTTTGAATTCGAGAACAAGAGCGCTACGGTCAGTATGCGCCTACCGGAAAGTCAACTTGCGGCTGTAAAAGCCGAAGCCAAAAAGCGCGGCATGCCCTATCAGCGTTTCATGCGTGAAATGATTCAGCGTGGCATGCAAGCCCTGCATTCGCAATAATCCTGGAGTTCAATTTGGCCTATGAGTTATAGGAACGGGTTCTATAACTCACGCGGCGCGTTCTCTTTAACAATCAAAGCCCGGCCAGCGGTGCCCCCGCTGGCCGGATTTTTTTTGACCCGATAAGCCACCCGATGAATAATCATCGGGTGGCTTTGGTTAGTGGTAATCAGGCATAGTGCTTCTTGACTGCCTTCCACTGGTCAATCGCGACAATCCCGGAACGTTTGGTGTAGGCACGCATGGGAAAATCCATATAACGCGGTTGCCAATTGCCGTTATCTACTTTCTTGCCACCGCTTCGTGTGCCATCGAGATAATCACCGATGATTTTCTTTTGCACCTTTGTGGTTGCAGAGATATGCGCATCGGCAACGCGCTTGCCGCCGATATGTTTCAGCATGGCATTGATCGCTTCCTTGTCGCGGTGCGAATCAAGGAAGACACTTCGTGCCGAGGTTTCATTCACCTGCCAGTGGTCAGCCATTTCAACACTCAATAGATTGCCAAGTGCTTCAACCATTGCCGAACCGCTCGGCAAGGTTTCCGCAACAACGAATGCCAAAATACGGGTGACTGCCGCATCGTCCAGTTCAATCAGTTTGGCAAATATTTCATGAATATCATTCTTCCGTTGCCAGTCATTTTTGATAGGAACAATTGTATTGCCAGCATCATCTGACCAACCCAATAAGTCACGAACAGCTTGACGTTCTTCTGTGAATTTTCCCTCGGCTCTATTGGTGGCAAGGGATTCTGCAATGGCATCGGTGCTGGCCTTTTGCGGGTCGGCGTTGATATCCCACAGGCTGGAACCTGCTATGATTTGTGCCACTGCCAAGCGCAGGGCAATGTCGCCATGTGCCAACAATTCAGTGCGCACCGCAGAATGACGATGAAGGTCAAGATAATTCTGCATTGGCTTGGTTAGTTCGCATCGTTCCGCTGGCTTTTCGGGCTCTGTGCCGTTTGATGCTTTTTCCAGTCGCTTGGCTTCCTTCTCGGTCAAATAACCTTCGTGAAACGTTACTTCGCCATCACGGGCGATTTGAACATAAACCCTGCCACCCTTTGTCTTTGGTGTTTTGCAAAAATCCCATGAAGACCAGAATGTTCCTTGCGCAAGAACGGCAACCTCACTCCAGCCATTTGCCAGATAACGCTCCTTGGCTTCGACAATGGCCTGATTTTGCAACAGCCAGAATTTTACCGTGTCGGCAAAATAGCGCTCGTCACCAAACAGGTCGGCGATGACATTGCCTTTGTAATCCTCCACATCAAACAGGGCATTGGAAACGGGAATATTGGCACCACCAAACAGCCAATCCTTCAAGCGATGACCTTGCGGTGCATATTCATCTTCGCTCTTGAACAGTTTCCACCACTCACTTTGCTGGCGCTTGGTTGCCAGCGTCAGGCTTCTGATCGTGCCTGCGTCTATCTCATCCTTGCGATAGGCCGTGAGAATGGGTGAAATCAAATTGGCAATTGCCAAGCGTTGTTGCACCAACCGTTCGGTGATACCGAATTGATGGGCGATTTCCGTGGGCGTTTTTCCTTCTTTGACCAACGCAGAAAATGCACGGTACTGGTCAATTTCATCCATCGGCAAACGGGCAACGTTTTCTGCCAGTGATGCTTCTATCGCTTTGGCATTGTCCTGCTCATCCATGATGATACAGGGTACGGGGTCAAATTGTGTGCCGGACTCGTCTGTTTCTTCCGATAATTTTACCAAGGCATGATAACGGCTGCGCATTCCGGGGTGATCCGGCACCCTATTCCGATTTTATCCGGCACCCCATTCCAATAACATCCGGCAGGTGATTCCGGGGTATCCGGCCCCCCTGTTTGGGCTTTGATTTTGCTGCTCTTGAGCACCGGCGAAGCGGGTTAATCTTGCGTTTTTTTAACGTGAGGAACCCCCATAAAGAGACTGGCAATGCGCAAGATCAAAGAAGTAATAAGACTGGGAGCACAAGGGTTATCGCCACGCAGGATTGGCGAGAGTCTTGGCATTGGCCGCACCACGGTGCAGGAATGTCATGGCAGGGCCAGGCAAGGCTGTTCAACGCTAATTACTTGTATCGGTAATCGAGCACTTTGGTGAAGTCGAGGGCGTTGCGCCACAGGGCGTCTGCGATGTTTTGTTCGCCGTTGGCACGCAGGATATTAAGTGCGAAACTGCGCGCTCTGGCGAAGATGCCAGGGTTGGTGCGAATGCGGCTGGCGTCCTCCAGCATCGTAACATCGCGGACATAATGATTTCTGTTCTCGATACTCCAGTGGCTGCGAATGGCTTGCGCCGCTTTCTTCGCGCTGACGGGTGCGGAGCAGACATAAAAGCCGGTCTCCTCGCGTCTGTTCCACATCCCGGTTTTGGCGCTGCGGAGAAATGTCACTCTCGTCACACGGATGATACGCACGATGAGCCCGTTCCAGCCGGTTTGTTTAAGCGCCTGAGCGGCATCGAAAACCTCGACAATGCGGGTCTCGGCGCGCATGCGCTTGCCTCGATCAAGGGTTTCATGACGAGCCAGCGGCAGTTCTCTTTCGCCGACAGCCTCGATTATTCGCAGCAGACCGGGCTGATTTTCCTTAAGTTGAACAATGAGATGGCTTTTCGCCGCCCGGGCCGCCCGGAAAGTTTTTTTGACAGTGCATGGCGTCCATCGTAAACAGCCGGCCGGTAAGCGCCAGCGCTTTGATCATCGCTTGCGCGGCGGGGATTTCGTTGCTCTTCTCGTCCACCTCCAGGTGTCCCAGGATCAGCGCGTCATCGACCGCAAAAGCGCTCAGAACATGGGCCGCCTTGCGGTCGTTAAAGGCATCGAAACTGTGCCGCAGCGTCTTGCCGTCGATAGCGACAACCGGCATCGCTTCCACGTCTTCACCCCGTTCGCTACCGCACAATTCCACCGCATGGCGGCGGAAAACCAGCTCCACCTCGCCACCATCAAGCCCGCGCAGGATGGTTCGCACGGCACTATATAGCCAAGCGACACTGTTTTGATTCAAATATTGAAGTCCTTGAACAGTGTTTCGATATCGCATTTGTGTTTTCGTCTGATGGCCTTTGCCTGTGCCCATTTATGCTCGATCGGGTTGAGGTCTGGAGAATATGGCGGTAGATATTCGAGTGTGTGTCCGGCATCCTTGATAGCCTCCTTCATGTCCTGGCGCTTGTGAAAACTTGCATTGTCCATAACAACAACAGCACCGGGAGGCAGCTTTGGAATGAGATCGCCTGTCAGCCAGCCATGGAAGACATCGCTGTCGATATTGCATGGAGACAGGCAGGTTGTCAGCAAGGTGCCGCCCAACAACGCCCCGATGACGTTTGTCCTTCCCCGCGCATGCCAGTCATGAACGCCAAAACAGCGCAGGCCCTTGGCCGCATAGCCATGGGTGCGGGGCATATCATGGGCAAAGCCTGATTCATCAATATAGACGATGGGCTTGCCGGTTTTTTCATGCCCGCTAATCGTTTCCTGGAAGGCTGTACGCCTGGTCGCGTCCGCTTTCGGATGGCGAAACGCTTTTTTTATATGTCACCCCCAACTTGCGCAACGCCTGCCAGATTGCCTTAGGTGAAACATCAAAACGCACCGCACGTTCATACTGATAGGCATCGGGAAATTCCGCCACATCGCGGGCCAGTGCAGCCATGTCAATCTTGCGCATGCGGGGCTTGGATTGATCCGGCTCAAGCCGATTGGCCCAGCGAACAACCGAGGCAACCCCAACGCTAAACCGAAGTGCCGTTTGTTTAAATGTCAGCCCTTCCTTGTCTCGAACCTTAAGAACATGTTTGCGGAATTTAACAGGATAAGTCATGCACAAAACTATAATCAAAATTATGTCGCTTGGCTATAAGCCGGCGCGCGCTCCCAGCCGAAGCCGAATGCCCCATTGAGGTGCTCGCGATGAGCCTCGATGAAGCGATGGACCTTGCGATAGGACGTCGCCCCGGACAAAATCGCCAGGATCGTCGCCAGCATCACCGGACCAAGCTGCCATTTCTTGCCCTGCGCCCGGCGTGGGTCAGGGATCGTCGATAAAAGTTCCAGGAATTTCAATGTCATGAGTGCATCCTCCGAATCAAGTGCACTCCTATAGATTCAGACAAATACCGCTTTGGGAATACCACAGACAACCATCAAGTATTTAGCGTTGAACAGCCCTGCAGGGCCAGGGCAGCTGGTTTGATTTGGCCGTTGCCCGAGGAACTCAGCGATGCTGATCTTGAGCAACGTCTTTATCCGCGTGCGACTGGCGCTATACGCGGGTCGTTTCCTCGGCCTGACTGGGCGTATGTTCACCGCGAAGGGAAGCGCAAGGGGGTGACGCTTTCATTGCTCTGGGAAGAGTATCGCTCGGTGCATCCAGATGGCTATGGCTACAGTCGGTATTGCGAACTTTACCGGCGCTGGGAGGGACGTTTATCGCCGGTGATGCGACAACATCATGTGGCCGGCGAACGGTTGTTTGTGGATTATTCTGGCAGCACACTGGATGTGATCTGCCCCAAAACCGGGGAGATAAAGTCAGCCCAAGTTTTTGTCGCCACATTGGGCGCATCCAATTACACCTATGTTGAGGCAACCTGGACCCAGGGCCTGCCTGACTGGATTGCCTCCCATGTGCGCGCATTCAGTTTTTTTGGCGGTGTGTCCTGCCAGGTGGTTTCAGATAATCTGAAGTCTGGAGTGACCAAGGCATGCTTTTATGAACCCACTGTTAATCGCACCTATGGGGATATGGCGGCACATTACGATACCGCCATTGTTCCAGCCCGTCCCTATAAGCCGAAAGACAAAGCCAAGGTCGAAGGCGCGGTTCTGATCGCACAGCGTTGGATCATAGCGCGATTGCGCAATCAGCGCTTTTTTACTCTTGATGATTTGAACGCGGCCATTCAAATTTTGCTGGAACGGTTCAATGCTAAAGTCACCCGGCATCTGGGAACCAGTCGTCGAGATTTATTTGAGCAACTGGATCAACCGGCCCTGAAGCCGTTACCTGTCGAACCCTATACTTATGCCGAATGGAAACAGTGCAGCGTGGCGCTGGATTATCACATTGATGTGGAACGTCATTATTACTCGGTGCCCCATCAGTTGTTGCGCCAAAAGGTCTGGGTGCGCATTACAGCGCGCACGATTGAGGTTTTTCATAAAGGCAAGCGGGTCGCGGCCCACGCCCGGATATCCTCCAATTACCAGCACACAACAGTGCGCGAGCATATGCCATCACACCATCGCAAATACGCAGACTGGACACCGGAGAAGCTGAGGCGGCAAGCGAGCCAGATCGGCCCCAATGCCGGAATACTGGTAGAAGTTATCATGCGTGAGAGGCGACACCCTGAACAGGGCTTTCGAGCCTGTCTTGGTATTGTGCGTTTAGCTAAAGTGCATGGTAGCGGGAGGCTGGATGCAGCCTGCGAAAGGGCACTGGAGATCAATGCCCGCTCTTATGCTTCTGTCAAATCCATTCTGAACAATAACCTTGAACGCAGGCGCCGAGAACGTGCCACGGACGGTCCTGCGATCACTCATCCCAATATCCGCGGCGCAAAATACTTCCATTGAAGAGGAAACAATAATGTTGACACACCCAACCCTTGACCAGCTTAAGAGCCTGAAGCTTGACGGCATGTGCGAAGCTTTTACCGAACTGGAAACACAGGACGGCACGGCTACTTTAAGCCACCCTGAATGGCTGGCGCTTTTGATTGACCGTGAGGTCGCCAGCCGGGCCACCAAACGCTTTCAGACCCGCATGCGCGTGGCAAAACTGCGCCATGCGCAAGCTGTCATTGAGGATGTGGATTACCGCACCCGGCGCAATCTCGATAAAGCTCTTTTCCAACAACTGCTGACCGGGAAGTGGACCCGCGACCGGCGCAACCTGATGATCACCGGACCCTGCGGGGTGGGTAAAACATGGCTTGCTTGCGCACTGGCGCAAAAGGCTTGCCGGGATAATGTCACCGTTCTCTATAAACGCCTGCCGCGCCTGTTTGACGAACTGGAACTGGCCCACGGCGATGGACGCTTCCGGCGATTGTTCAGAAGTCTGACAAGAGTCGATCTTCTCATTCTTGATGACTGGGGACCCGACCGCCTGAATGCCAGCCAACGCCGTGATCTCATGGAAATTGTCGAAGACCGTTATGGCGCAGGTTCAACCCTCATCACCAGTCAGCTTCCAATGGATACCTGGCATGAGGTCATCGCAGAGCCAACATTCGCAGATGCTATCCTGGATCGCCTCGTTCACAACGCCTACAGGCTTAATCTTGATGGCCCGTCCATGCGAAAAATGAAAGGAAAAGAAGAAATCAAAACTGTTGACGAAACAATCATCAACTGACACAAAAATAAACGCTCACCAGCGGCAAACCCAAAGGGGGCCGGATACCCCGGAATCAGGTGCCGGATGTTGTTGGAATGAGGTGCCGGATATTCCGGAATACGCAATAACGGCGTTGCCCTGCAACAATCTCATATCCTTCACAGTTTTTACGAACCAGAAGCGGTTGCAAAATACCGAGAGAGCGAATGCTAGGCAGAAGGTCAGCAATATCCTTGCCGCCTTTCTTTCTAACATTGATGGCAGTGGTTTTAAGATCGTCGATTTTGATATGTTGAAGTTTCATTGGTTTAATCCTTTCAAAGTTTAGGTTTAAAAAAGTGCGTCATTGCACCGTCGAACAGCCTGTTAAGGACGCTCTGCGTTGCAATCAGTTGGTTTTTCGTAGATGGCTTCGCCGTTTGAAAACGTACCAATTTTACGGTACTGCCCGAAGGCCTTGTGAAACTTCGGCGCAATACGATTTATGAAGTTTTCGGCAAGGGGAAGAATGTAAGCTTCACCGCTGAAATACCCATCATTGGGGCAGTCCTTGGGTACAAGCCATATGCTGGACAGTCCGCAATATTCAGATACGCCCAAATAACAAAGGCTATTTTCCAAGATGGCGTGGTCTTCACGGTCAAGCCATTTGTCACAGTTTCGGAAGGAAGGCCAAAGGCTTTTGGCGCATTCTGCCATGTCTTCCAGCCACCATTGAAAACTGTCACATTCGTATTGTGATACATCTTGATAGGCCGTTTCCTGGGCGTCGAAGGGGGTTGATACTGTTCTTGCCATTTTGTGGTTTCCTTTTTTGTTGGGTGCGTAATTGCACCGCCAAAGAGCATCTTGAGCCGCTTGGCGCTGACAATCATTGAAACAAGTCCTTCTGGTTCCGCGCCACTTCATCAAACAGGCCGATATCGCAGGGCTTTTGAGTAGGGGCGCGTTTGGGGGTCATTGGCAGGGATGCCAGTAAATCCAGCCGCTGTTTTTGGGTCACGGGCGTAACGCCGCCAATCAGATATTGAGTGCCGATATCGGTCTGCTCAATGGCGGGTGTTACGGCAGGTTTTAGGGATCGCTTGTTCATCATCGCCCCCTTACCCACACCGATAAATCAGGCGCTCACCTGCGATTGTCGTCTCGCTGTAATCAGCGGATAAATCGCGGCCTATGGCGTCATAGTCAATGTAGAATTCGAAGACCTTGGGAACTTCGCCATAAAGGCCATCTTCGACAAAGCGGATTGCCAAGTCTTTCAAGCTATCTTCTTCGTAAATATCAACATCAAGCTGGTCGATGTTGTCAGAATCAATATCGAAGGCATAACCACACTCGCCAACCGCGATAACAAAACGGGTTTTCTCGTGGTCTTCCCACTCGTCCACCAGTTCAAAAAAGTGTCTGAAATTTACTTGGTTGATGCCAATGGCTTTAGCCAATTCACAATCAATCAATTCCCCGTCGATAAACTCTATTTCAAATTCTTCGACTGACTGACCAAATTCATTTTTTAGCTCTGCCGCCTGTCGGTCATATTCATCACCGCTTTTGAAATAAAAGCCCTCCACCGTTATGTCATAGGGCTGTGCGTATAAAATCGTGCTCATCTTTTTCCTCCATAAATTGAAACTGGGTTGCGCATGAAACCCTGCTTCCGGTCGAGGACGGAGATGGGAGGGGAAAAGAAAAATCGTGTCGAGTGGTGCGGCCCACAGCCCTTAAAGGGCGAGGACCCGGTCGGTGCTATTTTTCTTTTGGGGAGAGAAGAGGCAGCGCCTCCCGGCCTCCCCAACACCTTACCAAACCGGTTGGCGCCATCGCCAACACGAATTATCTGTCATGGGATAGTAACCTGACTAGGCCGAAACAGCTCTGCTGGTTCGGTGGAGCTTGGCAAGAAACGCAGCCCAAGCGGAGTATAGCCCGCCCGGACAGTAAATTCATTTCTATTCGTCTAGCAACACGCTGAAAAACGCCTGGTTTCTTTTCTTAGCGTTTTCAACCAACGTATCATAGCCAATCGCTTGAATGTAAATCTGCTCATTGTCCCGAAAACGGAAAAATATTTTTGGGTTATAATCATTCTTAAAATCGTGCTTTTTTAATACAGATATCAGCGAACCCGTATGATCTGCGATAATGTAGGCAAAGCGGCGAACAACGCCCGAAAAATTAAAATGGGTTCCATCCATTTTGTTAATTCCACCAGCAGCAACTGCCTGTTCAAGGGTATTGATAACCTGCATCACCGGATCGCTTTTATCATTTCCAAACCGATAATCATCACGACTGGGTTTCTTGAATTCAACGATTGTAAGGGTCGTTCCATCGTTATCGCCAAGAATCAGGCTATCATCAAAAAAGACCAAATCTGCAACCTTATCGCCCTTCTTTCGTCGCCCACCCTGTGCGGTCCGATCACTGCTGACATATGGTAAAAAAGCCAACGCATCATCAATTAACCAAAGATTGTGTTCGAAATATTCGATGCTGGTGGAGTCATTGAAGCGTTTGAAAATAAGGTCATGAATGACGTCCTCAGGCGCACGCTTTCCATCATCACCAAATTTTCGTGCCGCTTCAACCAATTCAATAACATTCTTCCGATGGATGACATATTCGGCCAATGCCTGTTTTTTGTTTTCATCGATTTTGCCAACGATATCCTTAATTGTTTCCTCATAGTTTTCAGCATCACTGGCGGCTTTCACTATGGCTTTGGATAGGTCACTTGTTGCACGATGACGCTCGATTGCCAGATCAGAGATAAATTCTTCCGGTTTCCAGTTGTTCGGCTTGGAGGCAACATAATCTTTGATTGAGCGGCCTTTCAAACCAAGTTTCAAAATAGGGTTTTCGCGCAGTGCGTCTCCGAGGCCCACAGATTGTCCGCTCTTAATTTTTTCAATTTGCTCTTTCTCACCGCCAGAAATCACGTCGCTAACGGCGGACACAATTCCCTCAATTGTTTTGGAGCTTATATTGATGCCGGTTCGCGCATCATTCAGGCGACTTTCGAAAGCATCACTCTTGACTACTGCAATAACAATATACTTTTCGTTTGCAGAATTAAGGAAATGTGGTTGCCCAAGTTTGTTGGTTAGGTCTCTTGGTCTCCCAACAATTCTGTCTGCGGCAGAAAACAGTAAACAATGGTTCTTGAATGAGCGCGTCTTTGGAACCTTCGCAATTGAAAACTTCAGCTTGCTTTCCTCACCATCGATTTCGCAATCAAGCTCTCCAGAATCAGCCTCAACGAAAATGTCTTTGAAATGGCTGGTAATGTTTTCAGGCTCATTATCATCGAAGGAAATGGTAATCTCCGGTAGCCAACCGTACAGGAATTGAGGCAGAAAGTGACTGCCTATTTCATCTGCAACCGCATAAGGCTCCAACTCCCGGATTAACTCATGCCAATCGGTCAGAGGTGCTTGAAGGTTAACCCTTACTCCGCAATCGCTGATTTCGGCAGGTTCATTGATGAAGGCCAACTCGCTATCGAGTTGAATATCAAAACGGAAATGGCGTGTTTTTTCATCACCCCGGTTCAACTCCGAAACGCAACATTTGTTTGCTGATGGAATATGATTTTTGTTTGCGGATTTGGTGGGCGGGGTCAAGGGCATTGTCGCGTAGCGATGCGCAGCACCCTTGAGGCCGACCGGAAAATCCGCAAAACTCGTCAAACCATTCCATTATGCCTTTGATTATTTAGCCAGATGGCTGCAATCCTTGTATGGGACACCACATCTCACGGAGGATATTATGCCCAAAGGACATCACCATCTGGCCTATGATCAAAGATGCCAGATTTACACACTTTTGCAAACCGGTCTCTGCCGCGCCCAAATTGCCCGCCAGATTGGCGTTGAGCGTTCGACTATCACCCGAGAGTTGCAGCGCAACAAGGGCAAATGTGGTTATCGCTTTAAACAAGCGCATGACAAGGCGTGTGAGCGGCGCAAAAAGGCCTCTTGTGTGCCGCGTAAAATGACCGTTGAGCGCGTCGAACTCATTGAAAGCCTGCTGACGAAATGGCAGTGGAGCCCCGATCAGATCAGCGGCTGGCTGGCTCGAAACGGGCTCTTCGTCTCACACGAGTGGATTTACCGCCACATCTGGGCGGACAAAAAAAAGGGTGGCAAATTATGGACTTGCCTGCGCCATCGCGGCAAAAAATACAATCGACGCGGCACGAAAACAGCCGGTCGCGGCCTCATTCCAGGGCGGGTTGACATTGAGGAACGTCCCGAAATCGTCGAAACCAAAAGCCGTGTTGGCGACTGGGAGGGCGATACTATCATCGGCAAAAACCACAAGGGTGCCATTCTTTCTCATGTCGATCGAAAATCAAAATACACCAAGCTGGTTCTGTTGCGCGACAAATCAAAGGACAGCGTGCAAAAGGCCTGCGGCAAGACGCTTTCAAAGCTCAAAGCGTTCATCAAAACCATCACGTATGACAATGGCAAAGAATTCGCCGGGCACAAAAAGATCGCCAAAATATTGCAATGCGACATCTATTTCGCCAAGCCCTATCACTCATGGCAGCGCGGCCTCAACGAACATACCAACGGTCTTGTTCGCCAATACTTCCCAAAGGGTACCGATTTCACTAAGCTGACAAAAGCCGAAGTTCAGATCGTCGAAGACAAGCTGAACCAACGTCCAAGAAAATGTCTCGAATACAAAACCCCATATGAGGCCTTTTCAAAGGAATGTGAGCAAAATGTTGCATTTCAATGTTGAAGGGGCGTCATCAAAAAAAGTGTATTGGCTTGCGTAGGTAATTTTGGAGAACACCTTGAATGCAATGAAACGCCCAAACCCTCTTCCATTTTGTTTAAGTTTGTAACCGGAAAATGGTGTTTTAAAAGACAAATAATTTGGTTCATCAAGACCAGTGCCATTGTCGAGAATGGTTACATCAAGCTTGGAGGGATCATTAAAATGTCGAATGGAGATTTGAATTTTTCCCCGTTGGCTGGCTTCATCTCCAAATCGCGATTTAATACCATGCATCCCATTAGATACAGCTTCCAAAATTGGCAGAAGAAATCCGTGCAGGTTTTTGCTCAGATGTGTGCGAGATAACACTGCTCGCATATCTGGCTTTACTAATGTATCAGCGGTTATTTCTAGCAATTCTCGGTCCATTCAAGTTGTTCATTCAACACTATTTTGTCTTCACCAATAACTCAACCTTTGTACTATGTTTTATGGCTCCCTCGGCTTAAACGCCACAACATCACCACCCGATATTCCTTCCTCAAACGCCTCATCCCCCAGCGCCTGCATTTCATCAGGGTAGGTTGCGTCAATGATGGTTTCGAAAATCACCTGATCGGTGGTGTAGTCCAGCATGTCGGCGGCTTTGCGGTTGAAATTGTCGTTGATGTGGACATCGCATTGTGGGTGGGTGGCGATAAGTCCTACCAGTTTTTGGTTTTGCCGGAAGATAGCAATGTGGAGTGCTGTCAGGCCCACATAGGGGTCTTGCTTGTTTATTTGCTCAGGGTCTTCACGGATTATTTTCTCGGCTTCTTCAGATCGGTCAAAATATGCTGCGCTGATGAGTTTGAGTTTTTTGGTATCCGGCCCCTGATCTTCAAAATAGTCGAGCCTTTTCTTCACGTCCTGCTTTGGTTTTATTCTCATGAAAGTTCCCCAATCACGAGCGGGTTGTCAAGAATCTTCTCAATTTGTTCTGTGATATCCAGTTCCGGGTAGAGCAGGTGCGCTTCGCGATCATGAATGAAATCGCGCGGCTTTCGGTGGTATATTTGCGCCACGGAAGTTGTCAGTCCAACACGGTTTTTCAGGATCGGTACAGGCGAGCCGGTAATTTGCGCCGAACCTTCGAAATGATAGCTCTCCTCAATCGACATTGCATATTGTTTAGTGAGGTGTTCCATGTCAGATTGTGGCAGATGCGCCCACTCTTTGCGGATATCCCTTGCATCCGATGGTACATAAAGGGGAAGAACAGCCGGTTTCCACGGGCCGTCTTTCGGTGTTTCCTTGATGGTAAAAGCATGGGACTTCGGAACACGGGAGAGACATTCGCGAAGGTGAACATGGATTGAGTTGGCAGAGACATAGCCAACACCTTCATAGGTGAGCTTGACGCATCCGACTTTGAATGTTCGCGGGAACAGCACCGACAAAGAAAGTTCAGCGGCATGAAAATAGCTGTTTCCGGTATTGCGCAATATCAGGATGGAGCGGGTAGCGATGTAGTTTTGAACATTCAAGGTGCGCTTTTCCAGCCCAAGCTGCGGATAGAATTTATGATCCTCGAACCATTTTCGTAGCACAGGCAACGGGATGAAATTGTTCATGTCCCAGGAAGGTGCACACCAATAGATGCCGGAAAACCGTTCGAGAATTTGCTCGTTCCATTCATCCAGATCATTGGATGCCGGAATGTGAAAATAATAATCCCGCACCGTCTTGCCGACCTCTTCAAATATCGCATCGGGCAATAATCGGATGCGAATATTCGGATCGTGACAGGCCTCGATCCATGAAACAATAATCTCCATGTTGGCATCTTGCAGTGTGTCTTTTTTGAGGCGGTAGAAATTATTGCGCTGAAACGGAATGCCGCGCCAATCATGAATAGCTTCCGCCATGGCAGACCAATTCAGATCTTTTTCCACGGATTGAAGATCAAGCAGAAACCGAAACAGACGCTGTCGCGCATAGGTTCCCAAGCGTTGATCGGTCATGTCCATCATTGGCGTTGTTACACTGCTGTTACACCTGATCTTCGATTTTTGTGCCCTAAGGGGAAAGACTGGTGTGTGAATATCATTCAAAGTTTTGTACTCGCGCTTCGGTTCAATCGTCAACGCATGTGAAGCAATTGCTTTACCGCAGACAGGAGAAAACCAATGCCAGCAAGCGGCCATTCCAACGGCTCTGGAAAAAATACAGGGCGAAAAAACACTTCCCGCAACAACCAGCGGAAACGCCGCCGTGGTAATTCGCCAACACCGAACTCACAATCTGCCAACAAGATTCTGACCGCTGGAGATTTTCTCGGACTGGCTCGTGTAGTCGGATTTGCTGCCGCAATACTCGTGGCTATAGCGCTTGGCCTTGGCAGCTATAATGATATTGTCAGCAGTGACGGGCCGGCAAACTTCATTCTGCCTTTTGCCATCGCCATTGTTGTTGCCGGTGGCCTTGGAGCCGGATGGCATGTGGTGTTTGCTATGGCTGCACAAGCCAACACCATTCAGGCGAAATCAATCGCATTTGCCATCGGCATCGGGCTGATGATTATCGGGATGGGAACTTCCGCATGGTTTCTTGCATCCAAGATTGGCGGATCGACAGCAATCCAGACTCATCAGACCCTTTATCTTGTAGAGTTCAAGGAAGCGGAAAAACTCATTAGTCAAAACTTTGCCAAGGAATCCGTGATCCTTCAATTGGCAAAGCTTGGTGCCAGCAAGCTTGAAGCCGACGCCCTTGGCGAGGGCAAGCACGGTACGTTCAGCGGCAAGTCCGGTTTTAAAGGTGTTTATATCAGCCTGAAGAATGCCGCTGAATCGCTGCTTGGTGTGCAAGGTGGTCTCAAAAAACTGGAGAACAAACGCCGCCGTCTTATGAATGGCGTCAGGAGGGAAGTTGATGAGGCGGCTCGCGCAATATCTGAGCGCGATGGTTCTATGTTCCGCAAATCTGTAAGCCGCGCTGCGGCACTGCTTGCCGATGCCGATAGTATCAGATTATCGAGCGCGGTTGCCGGAATGTCCCTTGGATCGGCTCCAGGTGATGCTGGAAATGCCATCCTGACCACGCAAAGCGGTATTGGCGACAAGGCCGATGAAATCGAAGCAGAACTGCTTGCGGTGTCTATCCCGATATATGTGCCTATGGATGCCAAAACCGCTGTTACCACCTATCCGGCCCCCTTGCCATGGCTGATGGCTATCCTGCTGGAAGGCCTGCCACTGCTAATGCTTGGCCTGCTTCTGGCACTGCCACCAATGGACAGCACCAACCGGAGGAGTACCTGATGACGGATTTTGTCAATAATCTGCCATTGAGTGGCGGTGTTGTTGTTGCAGGGTTGCTCTATGCGGGTGCATCGCTAATTACAGGCCAGATTGTCGGTGAACGGTTGATTGCAAAATCCGGTTGGGACAAGCAGTGCATCGCCGGTATCAAGGCCGATATTGTTTCCCGACAGCCTGTTCGCTCCTTTGTTCCCAAGATTGATTGCAATTCAATCATTGGCGGTTTCATGGGGCGGGAGGGAAAGGTGTGGTGCACCCGCTATGGTGACAAGATCATCAACCCGCTGGGCGATCTGGCAGATGCGCGGCAACGGCAGATCAAAGAGGCCAATCAACGCCGCCTCTCCAATGCGCTTTCAAAATCCACCTCACTCTGCACTTGCGCAGCCAGCCTTGCGCTGGAAACAAACCGGGTTTCGTTCGCTCTTTATGCTGGATCAATCCGCATTCTGACGCCGCCTGCGGTCAAAAACCTTAAAAGCACATTGGTCACGGCGCTGAATAACCCGCTTTGTTCGGTGAAGGAGTGATCAGATGATACTTGGTTCTGTTACGGTCAATAATAAAGCGGTGGTGACCCATCGCGATACCTATCGGCTTGCCAATCTTTCGGTGGTCAGCGTTCGCAGGCCATACTTGGCCGGTGCCATGTTGTTGGGCGGAGCATTTCTCGGCTTTGGTTTTGCCTTCGGTGATCTGCTTTATATCGGGGAGATTATCACGATCACAGGATTGTCTGTCGCCGCAATAATTGCCGGATCGCAGGTGGGTCAACTCTCATTGCTGTCGCGTGATCTGAAAGGCACGGAGTTATCCGGCGCGGTATGGGGCTGGCATTCCAGCCTGCAACGCATTCGGCGCGAGATTGTTGAAGCGCTTCATGCCGAGCACGATGGAGAGGCCTCATGACTCCCTATCAATCTTCACTCGGCACGATCATCCAGATCAATTTCAAATTATTATTGGCAACGGCCATGATATTTGTCGCGTATTATTCCTGGCCGACTTCTGCGAAGTGGTACGGCTTCGGGCTGATCTCGATCTGTGCCGGTGCTGCTGCAATCGGACTCGTCATCGATGCTCTGCGGGCCATGGCCAAACTCTATGCCCGCGATAAGGCGCTCGAAAATTACAAGGCACAGGGCGGCCAGACCAAATCCTCAGAAATGGCTTCAAGCGATGCCCTTGATAAGGCGGGGATGCGCTAATGGCACACCAAAGGAATTTGACTTCATACAATGCTCCAGCCGCTTTCGTGCGAAACGCCTTCAAACTTGCAGACGGGAGAAGGTGAATGTCAAATTTCGTCCAATCAAACAATGTTCGTCGCATCATCGGCATGGGGTTTGACGGCAAGCCCGTCTACGCCTCCAAACACGCGCATTCGCTTTTACTGTCTGCTGCCGGTACCGGCAAGACAACTTGCGGCGGTGTGCCGTGGTTGCAATCGCTGATTGCCGATCATGCTAGAGCCATTGTCATAGCAGACAGCAAGGATGGCGAGATTGCTGCGCAATGTGCCGATATGTGCGCCAAATACGGGCGCAAGGTTGCCATCATCGATGACTTCAATGTGCTGGGTGAGGATAATCCCTACCGTGTATCGGTCAACCGGTTTGGCGGCGTGGTGCGTTCCTTCGTTCAGGACAATGGCGAACTGATCTTCTCATCGGAAAATGCCTGTCATGCCTTGATTGAAGAACCGCCGCAAGATCAGCGCAACCAATATTGGCGTGATGAACCACGCACTATCATCGAATTTGCCATGAACTCTTTGCTTGTGCGCAATCCGAAACTGGCAACACCGGGCGGTGTGTGGTCACTAATTGCCAAGCCTGATATTCTGCTCAGCGCTGCAAAAATTGAAGCCGAAGAAGGTGATGATGCTTTATCGAGCCTGGCAGATCATGTGCTGGGTATGACCAAAAATGAAGAGCACTGGCCACAGCATAGAGCTGCCGCGCTTAAATCCTTGCGCATCTATGGTGCCGGTTCGGCGCTTCGCCATGCGGGTATGGATTACACTCATTCACATGACCGACTGATCCGTGAGCATTATGTGGTTTTTATCGTCGGTCCTGTCCGCCACATGGAACGGCTTGGTGCAGATTACGCCCTGCAACTGCAATCATTCATGGAAGTTGTTTTAGGCGATAACACCGGGCCGGTCAGCTTTATTCTGGATGAATTTACCAATGCGCCACTGAAAGCTCTTATCTCACAGCTTACAACCATGCGCGGCTATGGTGGCACCTGCCACATGATTGCCCAGTCACGCTCGGAGATACAGCGCAAATATGGCGATAAGGAAACCGCCACTATTGAGGAAAACGCAGTTATCAAACAATGGTTCGGATTTTCATCTTTCGAAGAGGCCGAACGGGTTTCCCGCGCCATGGGCGAAACCCAGCATGTAATGCATTCGCTTGGGGTTAATTCCGACCGATCGGAATTCTCCGGTAATTTTTCCACCGGCAAACAGCGTTTGCTTACGCCGGATGAATTGATGCGGTTACCGGCCGATCAACAGATCATCCATGTCAAAGATGTCGGCTTCATCCATTGCAAGAAGGTCCGACAGGATCAGCTTGCGCCGACATGCTTCGATTTGGCGGATAATCCGCTGGAAGGCGGGCGTTTTGAACCCAATCCACTGCTGACATTGCCAACCAAAATTATTGGAGATGCATCATGAAAACCCAATTCATTCGCGCATCCTATTTTTTCTGGATCATCATGCCGGTGGCGCTCTATTTTGGCTATCTGGCTTACGGCCTGCCGCACTTTATCTGGTCTTATGATTGGCGCAATAACGGCACCTATGACCCCTTTGCCAAACGCTATTACACGCGCTGCACATTTATCGGTCCCTATGGCAACTTCACCACCTATCCAACAAATGGTAAATGCGGTTGGCTGGTTTTTAGAAAAGCACGGGGGAACGGCTAATGGCTTTCCACCAGTTTCAGCCATGGCGTTACCAGTTTGGTATGCAGCCCGTGCCTTTTGGTCAATTCAATGCGTGCCAGATACTTCAATCCATCCAGTATCGTTCCCAACTCAACCTCACCGCTGGCGATCTGATCATCGCATCCATCCGCCGGTGGCAGAACAAGGCAGTAGGGTTTAATGGCGCACCAGAATTCCCGGTAGTTCATCGGTTCAAGCCAATCATCAACGTCATCTATGGTTTTGAATTGTTTCATATATTCAAGAATACCAGATTTGGAATCCCTGGCGCAACCATTTTCGAAAAGGGAGACTGGGCTTGACCTTTGATACCGGCAAGGAACTCAAAAATCTTTACACCATGGCAACGCTTCACCGCGAGGCGGCCAAGACATTTTCCGGTGATGAATGGAAAGAATTTCAGCAAATCAGGAAAAACACCGCGGACACGAAGCAATTTGAACAACGTGCTTATGAATTCGAATATAAAACCCGCGTCGGCATTGCCCGCACGCGCCTGATCAACAAGGCCGGTGAGAAAAATAAAGACTTCAAACATCGCTGGTTTGGTACTGACGGCTTCGACAAGGCGGCCATAGATCGTCAGGCGCAAAAAGTTGTGCGCGGCGAACATCAAAAGCTGATGACGCATATTGATGGGCAGGAAGTGAAAGAGATCGAATCCCTGGTGGATCGCTCTTCTCACCGCAAATGCATGCGCGAAAAACCAAAACGGGATTTTACCAAGGCCGCGGATCGCCGCCATAATCAGGAACGACGCCAAAAGGACAATGGCCCGGCCCATCGCCGTTCGCCGCGTCGGATTCAATAAACACCGCAACCAGAATAAGGAGCAAGACCATGAACCATCATTATACGCCAGCAGAAACGGATCGTGTCGTATCCGCGAGAGACAGTTTTTCCGGCAGATTATTGACCAACAGCCAGTTTGATGAAGCCATGTCGATTACAGGTATTATTGAGCGTGAGATCAAGAAGTCCGGTGCCTTCAAGGACAAGCTTGGCGATTATGCCCATGCATTTGCCCGCTCTGAAAAGTTCGATGCAATGAAAGCCGAAACCATCATCCGTGATTTGTTCAAGGAGCGCTGCGGCCAGACCATGAACCAGATGCGTGAAGGTCTGATGGAGCGTGAACAGAATCTCACAGATGTTCAAAAAAAGCAGGCGCTCGGCCATGCAAGGGAAGTCGGCCAAATGATTGAGCAGGGCAACAAGATGCCGTTCCACCGCGCCTATGCCCATCAAGCGCAAGAACTCGCCGATAATCTCGATATCACCGATGTCGGTGCCAAGAGCTTGATGAAAGATGAGTTTAAAACCTCCGAAGGCAAGCAACTCTACGATTGGGGCAAGGAAGTAGAAGAAAAATACTACCGCCCACAGATCGAAGCCGAAAAGCAGCAGCGTGAAGCAAGCAGCAGCCAAACCCGCTCCCGTCAACGCGCCTGATAAGGAGAATTATCATGACAACAGTTTGCGCTATTTCTGTAGGAGATCGAGCTGGAAAGCCATTTTTTGAAACCATCACCGAAGCCCATTTGGAAACCTTCGGTATTGAGCGGGAACTGATTAAGCCTCTTGATCTCGCCTGGCAAGAAGTCCGCCGTATTCAAGAGGAAGAAGGCTTTAAACTCAAATATCTCGATCTGATCGCAAGCATGAGCCTCGATACTGAAACAAAGTCCATGCGACTGCCGTTCAATCAGTGTTTCCGCTGGCACATGCTTTTGACCGTTCTTGATGAGCTTGCGCAGATGGAAGCCCATTTCAAGAATGACTGAAATATGTGCAGGAGTTTGGTCTTCCCCGCCACTGTATTTCCATTGGAAAGAAGCAATCTTGCCAATCAAGGCGGGCAGGATGTTTTGAAGAACCCGAGAAATACGCAAGAATATTACGCCAATTATTCTTGAATAAATAGGAATATAGTCATAAATTGTTCTCTTTTTATTCATGTGAATGGGAAGGAGTGAGAAGACGATTAAGGAGAAGAGAATTGAAGATTGATACCAATGACAAGCAGGAAATTGCAGAGCCGATAAAGGACAGCGTTCAATTTCCGGCGCTTGCCATCGATTGGGACTTGTTTGGAAGCTATCTAGATGACTCTGATCTTGATGATAATCAAAAGCGTGAATTCATCGAAATAATCTGGTATATTGTTGTTACTTTCGTTGATCTCGGCTTCGGCATTGAACCTGTTCAACAGGCAATCCTTGAAGGACAAAAAGAACAACCAAATTTGGCCCTGCCGTTTTTGGAAGTGATTGAGGATTCGGTGCTGTCGGGTGCATTCGAAACAGCGAAAAACAAGATAACCGGAAATGAAAGGAACGAGCGAGGTATTTAAAAGTGATGTTTGATGGAGGACCAACCCATAGTGCAACAAAGGCTGTTATTTACTGCCGCGTCTCAAGCAAGGCACAGGTCAAGCGGGGCGATGGACTAAACTCGCAAGAAACGCGCTGTCGCCAATATGCGGACTATAAAGAATATTCGGTAATTAAGGTATTCAAGGACGATCTGACCGGGAAAGTTTCCAACCGTCCAGGTGCCAATGCCATGCTGTCATTTTTAGAGAAGAACAGAAACGATCCCCATGTGGTCATTATTGACGATGTGACACGCTTTGCCCGCCGGGTTCCCGTGCACTTTAAATTACGTGAAGCCATTGCCCTTGCGGGCGGCATACTGGAATCTCCCTCCGTTGAATTCCGTGATGATGCCGATGGTGAACTTCACGAATACATTCTGGCTTCCGTCTCCCAGCACCAAAGTCGCAAGAACGCCGAGCAAACGGTGAACCGGATGCAGGCGCGTTGCTATAATGGCTATTGGGTGTTTCAACCGCCCATTGGATATAAATACAAGAAGTTCGAGGGTCGGGGTAAAGTGCTGGTGCGCAATGAACCGATTGCCTCCATCATACAAGAGGCGCTTGAGGGCTTTGCCCTGGGCCGTTTCGATACTCAAGTCGAGGTTAAACGCCTCCTTGAAAGCCAACCGGATTTCCCAAAGGATTTACCCAATGGCAAGATTCGTAATCAGCGCATCAAGGAAATTCTGACGCGGGTGACCTATGCCGGATATATTGAGGTGCCAAAATGGGATATCCCATTGCGTGAAGGTCACCATGAAGGGATTATTACTCTCCAGACGCACCAGAAAATACTAAACCGCCTGAAAAGCGGTGCGAGGGTTCCGGCGCGCAAGAATATCAATGCAGACTTTCCGCTACGTGGATTTGTCACCTGCGGCGATTGTGAAAAACCGCTCACGGCCTGTTGGTCAACAAGCAAGACCGGCAAGAAACACCCCTATTATTCCTGCTACAATCGCGCCTGTGAAAGCAACCGCAAGTCCATTCCGCGTGACAGGCTGGAAGCCGAGTTTGAAACCATCCTGACACAGCTAAAGCCCTCCGAGGGGCTGTTTGAGATAGTCAGGGTTGCGTTCAAGAGTGCATGGAGCCAGCGCTTGGTGCAGGTTGAGGCTCTCAAACAATCAATGCAGCGGGAAACCATCAAAATCGAAAAGCAGATTGAGCAACTGGTGGATCGCATTGTTGATTCACCCAGCCCGACTGCAATCAGCGCCTATGAGCGCCGAATTGCCAAACTGGAAAAAGAAAAGCTCATAGCAGCCGAAAAACTGCGAAATTCGGGTAAGCCAAAGCACACTTTCGACGAATTGTTCGAACTCGCTCTCAACTTCCTGTCAAACCCTTGGAATCTTTGGGTTTCCGGTCAAATCAGCTTGCGTAAAACAGTGCTAAGACTGGCCTTTGCCGAGCGAATGGCATATCGTAGGAATGAAGGATTTCGAACCCCGCAAGTATCTGAACCATTTATGTTTTTAGGAGGAATCATTAATAATTGTGAATTGGCGCACCCGGGAAGATTCGAACTCCCGACCCCTTGATTCGTAGTCAAGTACTCTATCCAGCTGAGCTACGGGTGCCAAAAGCCAACGCCTAGTTTAACCCAGAGGAGGCTGGAAGCTACCTAATGATTTGCATCAACAATTGCAAGCGCCATTATCGCAGGCTGTCTATTCCGTCCAATGTGAAGTGGTTTGGGAGATTTGACAGCGGAGACGGGTGGGTTTTTGGCCTGTAATACCCGTTGCATTTGATCCCAAATTATAAACTGGGAGTTGCTCGCGAAGAACGAACAGGCGTTTATATCAAGGGAAATTCATACTGACTCATTTGACCGGAGCTTTCGAGGGTTTTGGCGAGGCGCGATTGGCGACCTGGTACTGGTATGGCTGGACACCTTCAAAATGATTCTATTCACTACTCTTTTCGCTCACGGCGGGCGCTACCCGGGCCTCCGCTGGGTGGCACAAAGGCGCCGGTCGGTTCCGCCCGCAAATTGATTTCATCAATTTGCACATCGGGCTTCAATCGCTCCTGATGAGCCATGATCACTTTAAAGTAATCATGCTATACTTCGAGGGTAGATTCAATCGCCAAGCGCAACAACGTCCAAAACCCTTGGAAATCCGGCCTTCGTTGGTAGAAAAATCGCCTGCTGGAATTGTTCCAATCCGCTTGTGGCTGGCCAAGGCGCGTATTGCGCCCGCGTCAGCAAACGTTTTTTCTACCCTCATATCGGTCAATATTAACTTGCCTTGGTATCAATCACCACCCGCAAGCAGGTCGAACATTTGCGTCCAACAATGCACAAGCGATTTGAATGATCGGGAAGTCGGGCCTGGCGAGTTTTAGTCAGGGTTGAGTAAGATATTTGCTTCATGCAATTTTCCGCTTTTGCGTCCGGCGCGTCTCGCCAAAATTTTGTTTTGATCAGACGACCATTAGCGGCGATAAATCGATAAACACGTAAATTGAATCTTGATACTAATAATCAGCGTTAATTATTGAATTATTGGCACAAACTCGATATTTTGTGGTCATGTCAAAAACCGAGGAACGCCCCACGGCAACCCCACCCGAGTCAGCAACCCAGCGTGCCTATGGCATGCTTCGGGACAAGATCATAGCTGGTGATATCGCCCCCGGCGACAGGCTGAAAGTTGATACCCTGAAAACCCTGTTGGAAATTGGCGCCTCACCTATCCGTGAAGCGTTGAGCCTTTTGACATCAGATCAATTGGTAGAGCGTATTGACCAACGCGGATTTCGCGCTGCACCAGCGAGCAGATCGCACTTCGACGAAATCCTGGGGTTACGCTGTACGCTGGAAGAAATCGCCCTGTGCGCCAGTATCAAATCAGGTGACAGCGGGTGGGAAGAAGGGTTGGTGCTGGCCCATCACCGCTTGCGGCGGGTCGACAAAATCGACACGCCGGTTTTTGAGGCAAGACACAAGGCTTTTCACATGGCCTTGCTTGAAGCCTGTGGATCTCCCATTCTGTTTCGCTTCTGCGGTCAGTTGTATGATCTCAACATCCGCTATCGGTATCTGGCGGGGAAAGCGGTAAATTACCAGCGCCGCGACGTAGCTGCAGAACACGATCAAATTCTGCACGCGACCATCGAGCGCGATGCCGGCCTTGCTTCAAACCTTTTGACCGCCCATTACCGAAAGACCGGTGAGTTTTTGGCAGCCCAATTTGCAGGAACAAAATAATAATTTCGCTTGGCATATAGCTAAACGACCTAATCATGATTTCCCCATTTGTTTTTTCGCTCACGGCCATTTTGGGCGAAGCCCAGGCCTCCGCGGAGGCGGCGCGCAAGCGCCGGTCGGTTCCGCCTGCAAATTGATTTCATCAATTTGTACATCGGGCTTCAATAGCTCCTGATGAGCCATGATCACAATGAAATAATCCCGCTATGGAGCGGCAGAAATTTCCAGCCAGGTGCTAATCGCGAATCAAGACCAGGTCGAATTCGACCTTTGAATATGCCTCATTGACCTTGCCGGAAAGCTCAAACCCTTGCGGGAAACTGCCGGCCGGCTGGGGAATATATTCGGTCACAAGATCCTCGCGCACACCAAATACGGTATCCTCGTCGAGATAGGGATCATCATCGGGAAAAACCTCGGTCACCAGCGTGCGAAAACCTTTCGCCCTGATGATGAAATGCAGATGCGACGGCCGCCAAGGGTGCCGGCCGGCGGCGTCCAGGATCTGACCCACCGGCCCGTCGGTCGGCACCGTGTAACTTACCGGCCGCACGGTTGTCAGCGCATATCGTCCATTTTCTGTCGTGGTCTGGATGCCGTGGAAGGAGTAGGTGTCCTGATCGACATCCTGGCTTGAATACATGCCATTGGGCGCGGTTTGCCAGATATCCACCTCGGCACCGGCAATTGGTGCGCCGTCGCTGTCTTTAACATAGCCCTGCCAAAGCACGACTTCACCGTCAAAATCCCGCTTCATGTCGCCGCCGATCGGCAGCGGCGGAGCACCGGATATGTGAAACGGCCCCAACACACTTGAACTGGTACCATCGGGATCGGAATGGATCATGTCAACCAGCGAAGAAAGACCCATCACATCGGACAAGAGGACAAATTCATTGCGCTCAGCCGTGGTGATATCGCCGGTCCATTGCACGAATTCAAGCGCCTTTCGCCATTCCTCGTGCGTGAGGCTCACCTCGCGGGTAAACTCGTGCAGGTGTTTTGCCAGACATAACAGCACCTGCCGTGTCCGCGGGTCGGCGTCTTTGGCGAAGTAGCCGGCAAACGCGTCGGTTATATTTTCTGCAGTGACATTGCGCACATCTATTCTCCCTAATTCAAAATTGCCAGGCTAAGTGATGGAAACCTGATCAGCAAGATCAATACTAGCAGCATCACCCCGGCAAAGGGCAAGGCGCCCATGAACACGTCTTTCAACGCGATGCGATCATCGTCCAGCGTCGCCTTGATGACAAAACACGAAATGCCCAGCGGCGGGGTCAAGAGGCCGATTTCAGCACCGACCACGGTAATAATGCCGAACCACACCAGTGACAGGCCCATCGGCTCGATCAGCGGCAGGAACAACGGCACGACAATCAGGATAATCGATGCGGTGTCGAGCAGGGTGCCCAAAAACAGCATCAGCAAAATATAGATCACCATGATGGTGAAGAAATCGGCCTGGTTTCCCGCCAGCATGTCGCCCAACTGGTTTGGCACACCGGCCAAGCCAAGCATGCGGCTGTAGATCGAAGCGGCAGTGATCAGGAACAATAAAAACGCGGTGATATGGCCGGTTTCCAAAAGGGCATCCCAAAAATCGGACAATGACATCGAGCGGCGAAAAATCGCAATAATCAGCGCCACCAGTGCGCCGGCAGCGCCCGCCTCAACCGGGGTTAGCCATCCAGCGTAAATGCCGCCGAGCACAACCGTGATCAGCCCCAGCACCGGCAGCGTCTTTGAGGCGATTTCCACCCATCCCATTTTTTCGTAGTCCGTTGCTGGCTTGCCGCCGATAAATCCCGGTGTAAGGCGGCCCATAATCCAGATTGCGCCAATATAGGCAACGGCCAGCATGATACCGGGAACCACGCCTGCCAAAAACATTTCACCCACCGACTGCTCGGCGACAAACGAGTAGATGATCAACATTGCCGATGGTGGGATGATCATGCCGAGAACAGAAGATCCTGCCACCACTCCAACCGCAAATCGCGGATTGTAGTCATGGCTCAGCATTTGCGGCACCGATACTTTCGAAAAGACCGAAGCCGATGCGATCGACGATCCGGTCACTGCCGCAAATACCGCATTGGCACCAACGGTGGCCATGCCGATGCCGCCTTTGACGCGCCTGAACCCGGTGCTCATCACCTGGTAAACATCGCTACCCAGCCCGGCCTTTGAAACAATCAGTCCCATGAAGGTAAACAACGGCACGGTGGCGAATGTGTACTCCATTGCGCTATCACCAATGGCGATCTTCAAAAGGTTGAGCGCCAGTGTAAAGTTGTCGCGTATCAACCAGATAGAGACAAAGGATACCGCACCAAGCGCAATCGGGATGTAGACACCGAGATAGATCAATATGACAATCGCGACGACCGAAATGAGGCCGAATTCAAGTGGCGTCATTTCGATCCGTCCTCGGATTCAGGCAGGCGAATCAGTTGGACGGAATGAGGTTTGCCTATGACTTTTAGCAGGAACAGAATGGTGCACAATCCTGCGCTTAATAATATCACCAGTTTGATTGGCCACCATGGCGCGGTGAAAACACCGGGCACGCCAAAATAATCCTGCGAGAGCCACATCTCGACAAACTCAGGATAAATTGCAATGGCGACGATGCCCATGAATATCGCCGAAATAATGTTGATGATACGCTTAATAATGATCGCCAGCTGGGGATAGCGTTTGCCGATGACCAGTAGGAATCCGTCAGAGTGGGTGAGCCGATCGACCCGCACCACGTCTGGCAGTTGCAGAAATACGATCAGCACCATGGAAAACTGGACTACTTCGACCGCACCCAGAAAAGGTGCATTGAACAGGCCGCGGGAAAAAACGTCGAAATTGACGACTGCAACCAGGCAAAGCACCACCACAGTGCCAATGATATTCGCCCCAATGGCAACAAAATTAGCCGAACGGGACAATAGTGCTATGACATTGCCTGGTTGGTTCAAGACGTATTCCAGTCCGGTCAGTTCCGGATCGGGCTAACCCCGACCCGGATACATTCTCAGTATGCTTGCGCTTGCCTAATTGGACAAGCCCGCAGACCAGTCGCGCAGGCCCTCATATCCCGCAGCTTTCAATTTGCCCAGATAAGACTGAATCATCTTGGTGCCGGGTTCGCCTTTGCCATCGAGATTTGCGGCCCATTCAGCGGCAATATCAGGGATCGCATTGGCCCAGGCCTGGCGTTCCGCCGCGTCGACTTCGACGATTTTTCCACCGGCCCCGATATAGGCCTTGCGGCTTGCCTCAGCCCGGTCCATTGCCAGTCCGGCGACATGATCGCGATAGGCAATGGCAACCTCCTTAAGAACACCTTTCACCTCGTCCGGCAATTTGCTCCAGTAGTCCTTGTTAACCGTCACCGTCTTGGAATTCACCGCCCCGATGTCGACGCGCAACATGAAGGGCGCCACCTCTGCGATCTTGAATGTCTTCGCTGCTTCCGGCCACAACATGGCGTGGTCGACAAGGCCGGTTTGCAGCATATTGTAAAAGTCGGTCAATCCGCCGCGCACCCCGGCGGCGTCTTTTATGCCTTCCAGATAGCGCAAGTTCATACCGGCTCCAGCGACCTTGCCACCTTCCACATCTTTAAGCGAACTGATCGGTTTGCGGCTGAATATCTGGTAGGTGTCGAGCACCACACCGGTTGCCAGGTAAACCTGGTTCTGCCTGGCAAACTCGTTCTGCATAGTGGGGAATTCGCGGGCAATTTCGTCCACCGCCTTGCCAACGGCCCGAGCATCCGGTGCAATGAAAGGTGTTACCGCCGAAATTGCCTGGCTCGGAAGCTTGGATGAATGGAAAATGGTAGTCACGATACCGATATCACCCAATCCGAGCTTGACGCCCTCAAGCACACCCTTTGGTTTGACGATTGAACCACCATAGCTTTCTTGCCATTGCATCTTGTAATTTCCTGATGCCGCCAGCCGTTTATTGACTTCCGGAATAAAGAAATTGCTGAACTCCTTTACCCACAGCGCACGGGCGGGGTAGCCATCAATCACCACCGCCTTAATTGTCTCCGCAGCAAAAGACGGAAACGCCATCAGTCCGGCCAAGGCCAGCCCGGTAGCAATTTTTGTTTTCCAGAATTTCATGTTTTGATCCTCCCAGGTTTCAAATTCTGTATCCGGTTAAACGATCAGTTTTTTTCGCCAGATGATTTCCAGCTTCGTTCCGGCATTTTCAAACAGTTTGGAAAGAGGGCAAAATTTTGCCACTTCCAATGCCAGCTGATCAAGCTCTTGTTGGGTCGCCGATCCGTCGCAGACGACGGTCAGATTGGCCGCCACAAACGGCACTTCGACCTCTTCTTCCAGCGTAACCCCACGCCGGTCGAAATCACATTTTGCCTCAATGTTCATGTGGCCAACATCGATGCCCATATTCCCGGCGCATTTGTGGCCGATCACGTTGGTGCAGCCGACAAGAGCGGCTAAAGCTGTATCGGTCGGAGTGGGGCCGGCATTGGTGCCACCGCGCTCAACCGGCTCGTCGATCACAAATGTCAGGTCACGAACACTGACATTGGACCGCGAATGGGACGGGCATTCGGCCTTCGCTCTTAGAATTACGGTTGTTTTCATGCGCATGGCAGCCATTGGGTCCTCACAGAATTTGGCAGGCTTGCTCGAACGAAAAACGCGGCAGTCTTTGAAACAGTGCCCGCTCGTCGGCATAACCAACATTACAAAGAAAGTTCGATTTCAGACCAGTGCCGGAGAAAAACTCTTCATCCACGATGGTGGTGGAAAAACCAGACATGGCGCCCACATCAAGGCCCACAGCCCGGGCGGCAATCATGAAATAAGCCCCCTGAAGGGCGGAATTGCGGAAAGCCGTTTCCTCAGTAAAATCCGGCTTTCCCTGAAAGTGTGGCCGCCGGTCCTCATGGGGGAACAGGAATGGCAACTCGGTCCAGAAATCGGCATCATAGGCGATAATGGCGGTAACCGGGGCCTGCATCATCTTTTCAATGTTTTTTTCCTTTAGCGCCTTGGCCAGCCGCTCTTTGTTCTTGGCTGAAATGACAAAGAGAAACCGCGCCGGGCAAGAATTCATGCTGGTCGGTCCGGCGCGCGTTATTTGATAAATCTCCTGCAACAATTTCAGCGGAACTTTCCGGTCAGTCCATTGATAATGTGAACGGGCATCACGCAAAATAAGGTCGATGGAACTGTCATCAAGCCTCGGTTTGCGCTGACGCAGCGCCCGTACTGCCTCGTGTGCCTTTAGCCGTGCCTCCTGCAGGGAACTTCCTGTTAACTCTGTCATTTTGCCGCCTTTGGTGTCGCCATGCCGGGTTCCGCAACAACCGGGTTGGAACAGATGCCGATACTCTCGATTTCCACTTCGATGACTTCTCCCGGACGTAGCCAGCGCGGTGGTTTTTTGGCGTGCCCCACCCCAGGGGGTGTCCCCATAGCGATCATATCACCCGGGTTGAGTGTGGCGAATTCCGATATGGTAGCAATGGTGCGGGCAACAGACCACAACATATCGGCGGTCGAGGCGCTTTGCAGGATTTCATCGCCGACACGGGATTCGATTTTAAGGCCCGTTGCACCTTCCGGCAGTTCATCCGGCGTCACAACAACGCCACCGACCGCACCAGTGGAGTCGAAATTCTTGCCGGGTGTCCACTGATGGGTTTTACGCTGATAATCGCGTACCGACCCATCATTGAACACAGTATATCCAAACACATGGGAAAGGGCCGTATCCTCACTGATATGACGCCCACCCTTACCGATGATGACCATCAGCTCGACTTCATAATCCAGTTGTTCGGAGCATTGCGGCCGTACCATCGCTGCCCCAGCGGGAATTAGGGAATTCCCGCTGCGCATGAACAAGGCAGGGTATTGCGGAATATCGTATCCACCCTCCTTGATGTGATCAATATAGTTCAGGCCCAGACATATGATCTTTCCGGGATGCGCAATTGGCAGTGCCGGGACAATCGACGACAACGCAACTGCCCCGCCAATGATTGCCAACGCCCAGATTTCAGAATCACACTTCGGTGAATAGATCAGACTGGTAAGATCATTGGCGATGGCTGGATTGGCTGTGGTCAGATTATAGGCCTTTTCGTCGCGGACCAGGTAGACCGACCTGTTCTCACCGTCTTGACCGACAATAAATTTCACGCACTCACCTTTCGCTTTTGTTTTGAATTTTTGACGATTATTATTGCTGTTGTCAAATAAAATCGATATTTTTAAGTAATCGGATTCAGGAGGAAATAATGGTTAGTTGGACGGAATACAAAAGCATGGCCATGGAGCGTGGCTCACTTGCGCTGGAACTTTATGTGGTGATCAGCACCCCGGTGAAAGCCGGTGACGCGGTGAAGGCCGTTCTGCCGGATCATTTAAACTATCAGGCAGCGCAGGAAGCCGGTGGCAATCTGGCTTTTGCCGGTCCCCTATCCGATTTGTCGGGAGAGAGTATGGAAGGCGCCGGCCTTATAATATATCGGGCTGCTTCTTTTGACGAAGCACGGTCAATTGCGGAGAACGACCCGATGCACCAGACCAAAACCCGCGAGTTCACCATTCAGCGCTGGTTGGTCAATGAGGGCTCCTTCAATTTGAAAGTGGGACTTTCTGCTCAGCAGGTCATCTTTAGTTAGTCGAATTACTGAGAAAAGTGTCCTAGTGGTTCTGTGCCAACATTTGCATCCGCCAGCGGCTCGTACTTATGGCAAATGTTGGAATCATAAGAACCACTAGAATTCAATAAGTTGCTAGTGGTCTTTGTGGCCAAAACGCTTGTAAAAGAACGTGCTGAAAAGGGATTCAAGCGTTTCGGCCAGACCACTAGCAAAGCACTTTCTTGCGCATTGGGTCGTAAGCGGCTTGGGTAAGCAGCGTTGCGGCGCTTCGTTCACCTGAGGACTCAACTTCGAAGCTGGTCTTGGCAAGATGTCTGCTCGGCACATAGCCGAGCACCAGGCTCTTCCCGACTGTGTAGCCAAAATTGCCGCTGGTAGATTGGCCAACCGGTATCCCATCGGCCAGGATCGCCTCGCCTCCAAATACCGGCAGCGGCTCGTCAAGCGCAAGACATACAAGCTTTTGCCGCACCCCCTCATCCCTTATCCGGCGCAATGCCTCGGCACCGACAAAATTGTGCTTTCGCCAACCGACCACAAAACCAAGCCCTGCCTCAATCGGGTTGTAGTCCGGTGTAATGTCGACACCCCAAGCCAGATGCCGTTTTTCAATCCGCAGACTGTCAATTGCGCGATAGCCGATATTGCTGATGCCGAAATCCTGACCGGCTTCATGCAGGCGTTCATAGGCAAACTCTACAAACTCGACCGGAATGTAGAGTTCAAAACCAAGCTCGCCGGTATAAGTAACACGGAAGGCCAGCGCCGGCGCATAGCCGATGAGGATCTCCTGTGTGGTCATGAACGGCAACCCGCTATGACTAACATCGCCATGGCAAACTCTTTCCAACACCTGCCGGGAAAGCGGCCCTGATAGATTGATGACGCCACAGGCGTTTGAAATGTCCCTGATCTGCACCCGTTCACTGTTGCCGGTAAATTGCGTTAGGCAATAGTTCATCCAGCTAAGATCACGTACGCCGGTACCGGAACTGGTTATCAACCAGAAGCAGTCCGTTGATCGGCAAATGACCGTAACATCTGCCTCAATACCACCGCGCTCGTTGCACAATTGGGTATAGGCGGCGCGCCCGGGCCGCGGGCTGATGTTGGCAGCACAGATATATTGCATGAAATCTGCGGCATTAGCGCCGCAAATCTCAAACTTGGTGAACGAAGACTGATCAATCAGCACTACACCCTCGCGGGCGGCCATGTGTTCGTGGCCAATCGTATCGATTTCATGCGCACGGCTATAACTGCCAATAGCAGCACCCGTGGCGCCATTCACTGCAAACCAGTTCGGCCGTTCCCAGCCGAATTTGGAACCGAAAACGGCACCCTGTTGTTTCAACGTCTGATAAAGCGGGCTGCGGCGGACGCCCCTTGCACTTTCCAGCTCCACGCCCGGCCAATGAATGGCGTAGTATTTCGAGTAGCTCTCGACCGCCCGGTCATGCAGGAAATCTGCACCGGCATGGAGCGGCCCGAAGCGGCGAATATCGAAGGCCCACAAGTCGAGCCCGGGGTCGCCATGCATGATCCAGTTGGCGGCCGCCTTGCCCGCTCCACCTGATGCTGCGATGCCGGAGGTAAAAGCACAAGCGGCAAAGAAATTGCCGATGCCCGGTACCGGTCCCATGACCGGTTCACCGTCAGGGGAAATCGGTATCGGCCCATTGATAATGGTACGTACGCCCAGTTCACCGAGGATTGGCAATCGGGCCAGCGCTGGCTCGAAAAACTCCTCGATCCGGTCCAGCTCCGCATCGAACAGATGGCGTTCATTCTGCCATGGAAAGCCTGCATGCGGATTTACCTTGCGGGTGGTCGCTTCCCAGCCGCCGATAGCCAGTGCGCCGGCTTCCGGCTTGACATAGTAGCGCCCATCCGGATCGCGCAGGGCAGGCAGATCGGCGGAAATTGCATCATTCTTTTCCGTCACCAGATATTGGTGCTCGACCACGCCGGCGGGAATATCGGCCCCTGCCATCCAGCCTACCTGGCGCGCCCAGATGCCGGCGGCGTTGACCACCAGATTCGGTCTAATAGTGCCATTGTCGGTCACGACGGAGACAATGTCGCCGTTTTTTACTACCAGATCTTCGACCATCACCCCTTCGAAAATCCGTCCACCATATTTGCGGAACCCGCGTGCATAGGCCTGGGTCAGCCCGTTGGGGTCGATATAACCATCATCGGCAATGAACGCCGCACCAACCAGATCGCCGGTTTCCATCAGCGGATAGAGCCTGCGCGCTTCGGCCGGTGACATCATTTGCATGTCGAAGCCAACCGCGCGGGCAGATGAATAAGATCGAAGCAGCTCCTTCCAGCGATCCTCGGTACTGGCGATGCGCAGGCTACCGACCTTGCGCCATCCCGGGTCCTGCCCGGTATCAGCCTCAAGCGCCTCAAATAGCTTAACACTGTCATTCATCAACGCCATCAGATTCTGTTGCGAGCGGAACTGGCCAACGAGACCGGCAGCGTGCCATGTCGCGCCTTCGGTGAGTTGCGATTTCTCCAATAAAATCACGTCTCTGGCGCCAAACCTGGCCAAATGATAGGCAATACTGGTGCCGATGGCACCGCCGCCGATGACTACAATATTGGCACTATCTGGGAATTGACGGGACATGAGGCGACGTTTCAAACCTTTATGGCGTTGCGGTTGCGGCGGGTAACGCGGCGTTTGCGGGCCGGACTACCAGCGTTATTACCGATATGTGTCCAGCCCCGCTGGGGCTTGGAATCCGTTGCGACCAGTCCAGAAAATTCTGCCCGGATGCGGTGATCGGTTGCAATATCTATCGCATGGTCGTTTGGCTTTGACAGAATTGCCAGCGCCCGGTTGAGGGCACGTTGATGAATTGTCGATGAGCCCTCAAGCGCCCATTTCTCGCGCAGTTGGCGATCGGCCAGCTGCGGCATGAAGGTGGCCGACGTCATTTTTTCAAGCGTTTGCGGATTATCGGCGAACATGCCGGCAGGACCGGTCTGTTTGATCTCCTCAACACTTGCTGCCCGGGGCGAAAAGTCGAAACCATTACGCACCTTTTTAATCATGCCGGCGATTTCATGATCAATCATCAGCTGGCCGAAATCGAATGACATCAGCGCATCCTGCAATCCGGCCATGACGATGAAATCCACCCCCGACAGCGCGCCGATCAGCGGCGACATGCCCTTTTCAAACCCGGCCTGGGCATCGGCGACCTTAGCGTTCGTCAACCCCAGATAGCCGCCAGCCGGCACGTTATAAAAGCGCGCCATTTGGCATACGGCGGAATTCATCATACCGACCTCAATAGCGCCCGGCGCATAGGCACCGTCGCGCATGTCAGCAAAAACGGGAAGGAAATTATATATCTGCTCTGTGCCCTGGCGGCACATCTGGGCAAGTGATGCGGCGGCCAGCCATTCCGCATTCATGATTGTCAACATGCCGGATAGTGACATGGGTGTCGACAGCCCGCCCATCGGCGCGATGGTGCCGTAGGCGGTAATACCCTTTTCGGCGAAATACATCATTGTCTCGGTACTGTCGTAGTCCATGGTAAGCGGCGAAACGATGGCGCAGTATCCGAAGTTGATGAACGGCCGCTCCCAAAAAGCCTCCTTCGAGCCGGCAATAAGTTCACCCAGCCGCAGCACCTGTTCGGCCTCGTGCTTGCTGTAAACCGAGGTGCGCACCGGTTTGACACAGTTCTTCAGCGCAGCATAAAACCGGGTCAGGCTGAACTGGTCGTCGGGCGCATCATCGGCCAAGGTCGAGATCGAGAACAGATCGATAGCATCGAGATGGCTTACAATATGGGCGATGCGGGCAATGTCGCTTGAGGTGGAACGCCGCGTTGCGCCGGTTGCCGGGTCGACTATATCGGGTGCCGAACTTGCGGTGGCAATCACCGGCAATTTGCGCGGCAAGGTTACGTCATAAGCCGGGTCACGACCGCGCAAGGTGATCTTCGGTGGCACCAGCTTGCGGTATTTCTCAACCACGGCTGCCGGAATACGCACCAGTTCGGTGCCATGATCGACAATGGCACCATGTTCAGCAAATCGCTTGCGCGCTTTCTCGTTGCGCACAATAAGCCCCGCCTCCTCGAGAATCTCAAGCGAAGCCTCATGTATGTAAGCAATATCATCTTCACTCAGATACGAGAAAAACTGCATTGCGGTGGTTATCCAAAAACGAAATCGGACCACAGGAGCTTATGGCCGAAACAGCGCTTCGGTCGCGGGCATAATAGAAATTGCAGATATAATTGCAAACAATGTAATTGGTATCTAAGACATCATATTTGTTATAGCTCGGGATATGGAGAGCGCAGGGCTATCCGGAAAACCATTTCGCCGGTACGCGCCTGACCACAGTTTGCGTCCCTTTTCCCGCCGCCCCTATGTCAGCAGTGAATAAAAGTACTTTTACAGGTGCCAAACGAACTTCTCATATGCACTTGAGATCTTCATGACACGCCCCTTCAACATTGAAATGCAACATTTTGCTCACATTCCTTTGAAAAGGCCTCATATGGGGTTTTGTATTCGAGACATTTTCTTGGACGTTGGTTCAGCTTGTCTTCGACGATCTGAACTTCGGCTTTTGTCAGCTTAGTGAAATCGGTACCCTTTGGGAAGTATTGGCGAACAAGACCGTTGGTATGTTCGTTGAGGCCGCGCTGCCATGAGTGATAGGGCTTGGCGAAATAGATGTCGCATTGCAATATTTTGGCGATCTTTTTGTGCCCGGCGAATTCTTTGCCATTGTCATACGTGATGGTTTTGATGAACGCTTTGAGCTTTGAAAGCGTCTTGCCGCAGGCCTTTTGCACGCTGTCCTTTGATTTGTCGCGCAACAGAACCAGCTTGGTGTATTTTGATTTTCGATCGACATGAGAAAGAATGGCACCCTTGTGGTTTTTGCCGATGATAGTATCGCCCTCCCAGTCGCCAACACGGCTTTTGGTTTCGACGATTTCGGGACGTTCCTCAATGTCAACCCGCCCTGGAATGAGGCCGCGACCGGCTGTTTTCGTGCCGCGTCGATTGTATTTTTTGCCGCGATGGCGCAGGCAAGTCCATAATTTGCCACCCTTTTTTTTGTCCGCCCAGATGTGGCGGTAAATCCACTCGTGTGAGACGAAGAGCCCGTTTCGAGCCAGCCAGCCGCTGATCTGATCGGGGCTCCACTGCCATTTCGTCAGCAGGCTTTCAATGAGTTCGACGCGCTCAACGGTCATTTTACGCGGCACACAAGAGGCCTTTTTGCGCCGCTCACACGCCTTGTCATGCGCTTGTTTAAAGCGATAACCACATTTGCCCTTGTTGCGCTGCAACTCTCGGGTGATAGTCGAACGCTCAACGCCAATCTGGCGGGCAATTTGGGCGCGGCAGAGACCGGTTTGCAAAAGTGTGTAAATCTGGCATCTTTGATCATAGGCCAGATGGTGATGTCCTTTGGGCATAATATCCTCCGTGAGATGTGGTGTCCCATACGAGGATTGCAGCCATCTGGCTAAATAATCAAAGGCATAATGGAATGGTTTGACGAGTTTTGCGGATTTTCCGGTCGGCCTCAAGGGTGCTGCGCATCGCTACGCGACAATGCCCTTGACCCCGCCCACCAAATCCGCAAACAAAAATCATATTCCATCAGCAAACAAATGTTGCGTTTCGGAGTTGAACCGGGGACAGATAAAACAAGGCAAGCCGGACCACGGCAATCGCTTGAAAGCGATTTGCACGTATTTTGTTAGTTTGCTCCGCTGCGGGCGGTTCTTTGCGGCGCTTTCAGCGCCTCAATCACCGTCCTCACATGAGCAATGCTCAGGGCTGACCCGAATTCCCGAGATTTTTCTTTGAAAAAATCCCTCCATTCGGGCGCCATGCGGATAAACTTTCTTTCAAGCGATCGCCGTGTGTCGGATCGCAGTGCTTGACTCTCCCTGTTGGGATTATATAATGGAATAATGTCCACTATAATGGACGAACTTGCCAATAGCATTGCTTCCCGTGTTCGCGCCGAGCGAGAAGTGCGGAAATGGTCGCTGGCTGACCTTGCCAAACGATCCGACGTTTCCAAAGCCATGATCAGCAAGATTGAACGCGGCGAATCGAGCCCCACAACGACCGTGCTTGGTCGTTTGTGCGGCGCATTCGGTCTCACTTTATCAACCTTCCTGACTAGGGCCGAGGGCCAGACCGGTCAGTTGATCCGGGCAGCGGAGCAGCCAAGCTGGATTGATCCGGAAACTGGCTGTGTCCGAAAATTGGTTTCGCCCAACGCCGGCGGGCCGATAGAAATAGTCACAGTTGATCTGCCTGCCGGCGCCGAGATTTCGTTTCCCGCATCCCTTTATACCGCTTTTTATCAAATCGTCCTGGTTCTATCCGGCCGGCTCTCGCTGGCGCAGGAAGAGAGCGATCATCTTCTCAATGCCGGTGACTGCCTTGAAATGGGGCCGCCATCAAAATCCGTATTTCAAAACCAGACTAAAAAACCCTGCCGTTACCTCGTTGCGGCAAGTCGCAGGGAATGAGAGTACCAATGAGCCAATCCGCCCAACCAGAGCACTCGTTTGAGCAACACCTCTTGCACTATGGCCGTGATTTTCTTGGTGAATTGATTGTGCGCGCGGCGGGCGCATATCTTTATACCCAGGACGGCCGAGCGGTGCTCGACTTCTCCTCCGGCCAGATGTGCGCCACCATCGGTCACAATCATAACAAAATCATAGAGGCGATGAACAAGGCCGGTCAGTCGGTAATTCATCTGGATAGCACCATGTTGTCGCCGGATGTGATAGGGCTGGTCGACCGGTTGTGTGGGATGCTTCCCGAACCGTTGAACAAAGCGCTGTTGCTGAACACCGGTGGTGAGGCTAATGAGGCCGCATTGCGGCTTGCCAAGATCGCCACGGGAAAGTTTGAGATTATCGGCATGGCGGGATCGTGGCATGGAACGACGACGGGCGCCGCATCGACGACCTATGCCCATGGACGCAAGAAATACGGGCCGGTTATGCCCGGCTCGCTGGCTATTCCATCGCCCAATTGTTATCGCTGTCCCATCCGTCATTGTGCCGATCAATGCGACTTGGCCTGCCTTGATGTCGGCTTCGATATGATTGACGCAACCTCCGTTGGCGAGGAAGCAGCGGTGATCGTCGAACCGATCCAAAGCGCCGGTGGAATAATTGTTCCTCCCGAAGGTTATTTTGGCCGGTTAAAGGAACTTTGTAATCAGCGCGATATACTATTGATATTCGACGAGGCGCAAACCGGGATGGGCCGTGTTGGCAAGCTCTTTGGCTTTGAGCACGAAGGGGTAGTGCCCGATATCTTGACCCTGTCCAAAACCCTGGGTGGTGGATTGCCGCTTTCCGCAGTGATTGCCGATGACAGCGTGGCTGCAGCAGCAAGGCAAAACGGCTATTCCCACTACACTTCCCACGCGTCCGACCCCCTTATGGCGACTGTCGGTCTGGCAGTTGTCGAGGTAATTGTTGGTGAAAACCTAGCCCAACGGGCGGCTCTGTTGGGCGAGTATCTAAAAGACCGGCTGCTAGAATTGCAAAGTCGTCATGAGGCCATTGGCGATGTGCGCGGCAGGGGCCTTCTTGTCGGGGTTGAAATAGTATCGGATCGTGAGACCAAAGAACCAGGACATAAACTGATCAAATCGCTTTCAAAGCGTTGCTTTGAGCTTGGTTTGAACATCAACCGGGTTGGTGGACCGCAAAGTGTGTGGCGGCTTGCCCCGCCCCTGACGATTTCTCAAAATGATATCGATCAGGCTATCGATATTATGGATCGCGCGTTAACTAAGATTACGCCACCTTAAGGTAACGATGGGCACGAGGGTGGGCAGCTCAACCATTGAACTTTTGAGATCGACGCTACAACGGCGATGTAGCATGATTATTTCAAAGTGATCACGGCTCATCAGAACCGATCGGATGGGGGATTGGCTTCAACACATAAAAATCAGGCGCACCGAATAAATTTCATTGCCAAAGTTGATCAAATTCCACTCAAAATTGCATAGCAATATACGAATAGTGGACATGTTTTGTTAGGCAAAACGCCTAGTCGGAAATTCACGCCCCCTTGCAATATTACAACACACTACAGAATCCAGGTCTAGTGGTCTGGCCGAAACGCTTGAATCCCTTTTCAGCACGTTCTTTTTCAAGCGTTTTGGCCACAAAGACCACTAGTGGTTCGATCGATTGCGATTTGTAAGGACGCGAAGCGAAAAGGGATAGAAATTTATTCCACCGGTTTCATGGTAGATTAAAAATATGCAAAGGTGCTCGAAGAGTGTGCTCCTTCTCCGGCCCATTATACGCATTCCAATAGTTCAAAACAATTCATGAAACATTTTCAACAAATTGGTACAGAAGTAAATAAAAAATTGGCATTGTCCAGATAACTGTCAGATTCACATTCGAAGTGACACACCTGTTAAAGCTTGGCAGGTACTTCGAATGGAACTGGAATCCAGCGCTTGCCAACTCAAAGCAATATATACCCAAAGCGCTCAATGAAATTGTGTTTTGGATATAATTGCTTTTTTGCTCCGTACAGTTATCCGAAAACCGGTGCCCACTTTTCGGGTGCATGGAGAATAACCAACAATAACCAACGTTGCTTATCCATAATTGCGGTTGATTAAAGGGGTTTGATCAACACGGATACTCTAGTGGTTCTGTACCAACATTTGCATCCCTCTGCAGCACCCTTATTTGCAAACGTTGGAATCAAAAGAACCACTAGCAAGATATTGAATCTAGTGGAATTTTTGAATTTGGCATTTGAAAATGAACGAAGCTGCAAGTGGGTACCAAATGTCAAATTCATTCCACTAGAATCACACAAGCAATCGGGCCGCCGCAATGGCGGCTTGGCCGAGGGAAATACCGCCATCATTTGAAGGGTATTTTTGTGGAAACAGGACATTAAAACGCTGCTTCGTCAAAGCGTCAAAAACGCCTAGGCACAAAAGTCTGTTTTGAAACACGCCACCCGATATGGCTACGGTTTCGATAGCGCATTTTTCGGCAATTCCCGTTGTGGCCTCAACAATGACGTTGATCAGTGTATTGTGAAATCGAGCCGCAATTCTTGATTTTGAGACCCCCTTGGCGAGGTCTTTCAATATTTCCTGCCACATTGGCTTCCAGGAAATGGTTTGGGCGATTGCTGTTTCATAGGCGGTAATTTCATGTGGACTTTTTTCAGCCAAAGCCTGCAGAGCCATTGCTGCCTGACCCTCAAATTGAACAGTATCTCTAAAAAGGCCCAAAGCTGCCGCTACGGCATCAAATAGTCGGCCTGCAGAGGAAATCCCGGGGGCATTGAAATCCCGGTCAATCATTGTTTTGATCTTGACCCAGGGCTTTTCATTCAAAAAACGGATCAGCTCAAGCGAGCCATATTGCTGCAAAACCCTCGACCAGCCAAAGGCGGCATGTAAGTGGGCGAAGCTGTTGCGCCAGGGCTCGTAAGAGGCCTTTTCGCCACCTGGAATTGCCACTGGTTCAAAACTCAAAACCCGTTCATAACCGCGATAGTCTGCAACCAGGAATTCACCACCCCACAAGCCACCATCATCGCCATAACCCAGCCCATCAAGGGCGATACCAAGAACAGCTTTTCCATGGAGCGGGTATTTGTGTTCGGCAAGACATGCTGCAATATGAGCGTGGTGATGCTGAATTTTGTCCACGGGACAGCCATTTTCACCGGCAGTCTTTTCACCCCAATGGGTTGAGAAATAGTCCGGATGCATATCCACCGCAATTCGCTCCGGTCTGAATTGGTTGGCGTCCTGATAAAGACTTAGATTTTTACGATAATCGGCATGGGTAATCGTATCATGCAAATCGCCGATGTGCTGGGAGACAATGGCTTTGCCTTGATCGAGCAGACAGAAGGTGTTTTTAAGTTCACTGCCCATGGCAAGGATTGGCGGTGCTTTGTCAAAACCATCCGGCAGTATCAACGTATCAGGCGCGTATCCTCTTGCGCGCCGCAGAATTGAAACCTGCCCGGCAATTTCCTGAACAACGGAATCATCCAGCCGGTTGATTATTTCGCGATCATGCACAAGCCAGAAATCAGCAATTGCGGAAAGATTTTCCAGAGCTTCATCATTACCTGTCACCTGCGGTTCGCTTGAAATGTTACCAGAGGTCATCACCAACGCCCGGTTTATTTTGGCTACCAGAAGATGATGCAGTGGCGTATAGGGCAGCATAAACCCGAGTGTGGATTGATCGGGGGCAACTTGTTTTGAAACCTGTCTGCCCGTTGCCCGCTTGGGCAGCAGAACAATTGGCGCTGGGGTCGATTGCAGCGCTTCCCTCGCGGGGTCAGAGACCTTGGCATAGTGTTTTACCATCGCAACACTGGCAGCCATGAGAGCCAACGGTTTGCCATAGCGTTTCTTGCATTTCCTCAGTCTGTTCACGGCCTCATCATTTGAAGCATCGCAACACAAATGAAAGCCGCCAATGCCCTTGATCGCCAGAATTTGCCCTCGCAGAACAAGATCAGCGGCAAGTGAAATTACATCGCCGGCAACCGGTGGTTCCATGGTTTTCCCATCTCGATCACAAAGCCATACAGCAGGACCACAATCTGGACAGGCATTGGGCTGGGCATGAAATCGGCGGTCTGCCGGATCTTGATATTCCCTCTGGCATTTATCGCACATGACAAATCGTGCCATGGACGTGTTTTGACGATCATAGGGAATGGACCGGGTTATCGAAAGTCTGGGGCCGCAATGGGTGCAATTGGTAAAAGGGTAGCCAAAGCGCCGGTTTTGAGGATCGGTAATATCATCCAGGCACTGGTTGCAGGTTGCCGCATCAGGTATGATGGAAGTGGTGACAATTCCCACCTCACTTGACGAAATAGTAAATTCATCGGGCTGAATGTCTGCAACATGAACCCTGCAATCAATTGCATCCACCCGCGCCAGGGGTGGTGAATTATCGACCAGGCATTTTTTAAAGGCCGATATGTTTTTGTCCTTGCCCCAGACATAAATCAGCAAGCCTTCACCGTCATTGATCACCGAACCGGTCAGGCTGAATTGCCTGGCAAGTCGCCAGACATTTGGACGAAACCCTACGCCTTGCACCAGACCGCGAACTCTGATTTTTCTGGCTTGAATCTGCAATGCGCACTCTTCCTTTACGTTTTGTCAGTGCACAGTACACACCATGCAAGGGTCGAATGAACGCACGATATGCTGCACCGAGACCGGGTCACTCTCACCTTTTTTAACGGGCGCCCCCACCAGTGCCTGTTCCAGCGGGCCGGGAACATCGTTTTGATCGCGTGGTGAAAAATTCCAGGTGGTCGGGGCGATAATCTGATAATTCAGGATACTGGCGTTTCGAACACTCATCCAGTGACCAAGTGAACCACGCGCTGCCTCTATAAGGCCAACTCCTTTACCCTCTTTTTGCTCTTTGCCATGCAGTCTGAAAGGTTCACCGGGTTGCAAATTATTTATCCATTTTTGCATCTCCGGAACTAGCAGAGCAACCTCCAGCAAGCGCGCAATAATCCGGTTTTCGACGTTACTGCCGGTCGCTGCGATCGCATCACGTATCAAGGGGTGACCGTCGACAAGCTGCCGCGACAAGGCACCAACTTCTACCGGTTGTCCAGCCAGTCGCGGTGCCTTGCACCAACTGTAACCATCGGCCATCTCAGCCTGTGGAATAGTCACCCCGTCAAAAGGATGGCGAGGTTTCACATCGACTGCCATCCAAGAATGAGAAACATCTTCACTGATCAGATCCAGATCCAGGCCATGTGAGCCATGTTGGTCATAAACCCCGCATGCAAACAGGTGACCGTTGGTAAACTGATAGGCGCCATAGCTCATGAAGCTGTTTTCACTGCTCCCAAGCTGCGACAGCTTCAGGCTTTGTGAAAGGAACAGGAAGCGGCAAAAGTCGCTGTGTTCCGGCCCCTTTTTCGCGGCCCAATTTTGGAGTTCACAAACTGTTGCAATCTCGTTGATTTCTTCAAGTTCTGCGCCGAACAATGTCTGTTCAAGAAACTTGCGGAATTTGAGCAATATAGCCGACAACCGGAATTGTTCTTGCGACGCAACGGCCTTTGTTGTGCCGCCTGGCTGGATGGCCAGACTGTGTGGCCATTTACCGGCCAGAATTCCAATAATGTGAAGAAACTGGGCTCTGGCCGGCAAAACTTCACTGGCTGCCGGGCCTTTTATTGCCAAGAACCTGGTTGAAATATCCTGATACCAGCTAGCCTGTGCGTAAATTTCACGGGTGAAATCCGGCATGAAAAACATATAGAAATGAGTGATATGATCGGCAATATTTTCGGTGGCCAGGATAATATTTGCGCTAGACTGACCGTTTGGCGGCGTATCGACCTTCTGTAATGCGGCCAACGCGCCGGCTGCAGCCGATGACTGGGCCACGGAACAAATGCCGCAAATACGTGGCGCATAGACAAGCGCATCTCGCGGGTCCTTGCCGTTCAAAATCTTCTCAAAACCTCGATAAAGCGGCGCAACGACATTTGATCTTTTCACATGCCCGTCTTCAATATCCAGTTTGACCTCGAGATCCCCTTCAACCCGATTAAACGGCCCGACAATCAACCGGCTCACTTGTTGTTCCTCCCGGGATTTCTGGCTGGCATGATTTTGATTTCGTCACAGACGGCATTTTTTCGCAGTCGCCTGGGTGTTGCTGCTTTTGACAACGAGGCCAGCGCCACAAACCAGGCTTTCGGCATGTCGATTGGAAGGCTAACGGGGATTCCGGCGATCTTTGGTGTTTCAACAAATGGGTGGCCAGGTTCTTCAAAGCCAGGTTCAGTGCAGGCGATGCAGGGAAAACCACCAGAAATGCAGGAGCCGAAACCATTCCAGTTCCGTTTGTTGCAATCACCTGCCGCCTGGGTACCCTTGCAACCCAGATTTTCCATCATGCAGCCAAGTTCAGACAGCTTTCCGGCGCTTGCCTTATACTCGTAATATTCGTTACGCGCACAACCATGGTGGACAAGGCTCCCGGAAATCGAATGGGGCCGGTTGTAATGATCAAGAACATCCGTTGACATTTGTCCGGCTGCGATTTGCAACAGTGTTTCTGTAACCCAGTCAGGATGAACCGGGCAACCGGGAATATTGATCACCGGCAGACCACTTTTTGAAACAAATGACGACCCCAGCAAGCCGCCATTTTGTTCGCCATCAAAACAAAGCCCGCAGGCCTCAACGTGATTGTCACCGGCTGATGTTACACCTCCAAATCCGGCACAAGAACCAACGCCAACCACATAGTCGGCAATTTGTGACATCTGGGTTATCAGCCCCATCATCGCCCGCCCGCTGCCGTCGCTCATCATATGAAAACGGCCTGTGCCCTTGGGACCATTTATAACCGCACCTTCAAGACAAAAAATGTCCAGTTTGGTATGACCATCAACAATATTTTTGAAAATATTAGTAGTTTCGCGACCGGTTTCGAGGCTGATGGCCGGGTGCCACAGGATATTTATTCCTCCCGCCTCAAGATCTGTGCAAAGGTCTGGAGATTCGGCTCCGAGCAGAGAAATCGTACAACCACCGCAGCCACCAGATTGCAGCCAGAGCAAATTCATACTGGTGTGCTGGTGACTAGAGCAACCTGCGTTCATATTGAGCCATTCTGACGGAGTGAATTTGTGACTAGATCAAGTGAAGTTTCGATGGCCATATCCGGATACGGTCGCGAAACTTTGCGCCGATATTGGCGCAAATACACCCGTCTCCCAAACCGGGATGTTTCCCGGTTTGGAATCTTAGAGTTTGACGGAGCGGAAACATCCGCCCCCTCAAACCGGGATGTTTCCCGGTTTGGATTGTTGGGATTAGACGGGGCGGAAACATCCGCCCCGTGAGGGTTTCCGATTGGCGGACATTCAAAGTCGATCCGGGCTTGCCCGGTATCGCACTTCGCCCGCCTCAACTCCGATCTATCTCGCCAATCGAGAAACAGAATTGACTCAATATGAGCGCAGATTGCTCTAGCCATTTGTCGATTTTTCCGGTTTTGAGGGAAGGCTCAGGCGAAATACAGCACCGCTGCCCGGCAAATTCTCACCGGACAGATCACCACCGATTTCCTCGGCCATATTATAGCTGACATAAAGCCCCAAACCGGTCCCTTGCCCAATAGGTTTGGTGGTGAAAAACGGCTCAAAGATATGATCAATATCCTTTTGCGAAATACCGGGCCCATTGTCGCTAATAGAAACAACAGCGTTTACGCCATCGCTTGCGCAATCAATATCTATTTTTGCATCTGGTTTATTCTCCAGAACGTCGATTGCGTTCTGTACGAGATTAATAATAATTTGATGGACATAGCCTTTTCGGGCACTAACTCTCAAATCTGACGGGCAGTTCATTGTAATGGCGGGCTTTAGTTTTGTGGCGCGCAGAACCCAGTTTACTGCTGTTTCCACAACCGGAAAGAGCGCAAATTCGTCCACCGCTTCTTTTTGTGTTCCAGAAAATCGGCGCAATTCCTGAACGATATCGCTGACCCGCTCTGCCCCTTCGAGCGTGCCCTCCACCAATGGCATGATATCACGGGTAATCCGGTCGATGTTCAATTGCGTGCCAAGTTGTTGCAATTCATTGTCATCGGTGCATTTTTTCACCGCCCCTAGATAGATTGTCAGTTTTTCACCATAGGTTTTGAGCGCATGCATGTTGCCGAATACAAAGCTGATCGGATTGTTCAGTTCATGGGCAACACCGGCAACCAGCCGGCCAAGGGCTGCCATCTTTTCGGAAAAAACCAGTTGTTGCTGTGCTTCACGCAAGGTGTGGTGTGCCTGGTCAAGCTCTTTGTAGGCAAGCCGCAACTCACCAACCGGGCGGCCAATCAGTACTACACCAACAGTTCGCCCCTTATGGTCAAAGCGCGACGAACAATTAACCGACAAAGGTACACTTTCCCCCTCAGCGTCGATTACCGATATTTCGCAATCTGAAATAGGTGTGTTGGACCGCATATGTGTGGGCAATTCAACTGCTAGCGATTTGCAGTCATCGGTAAATAAATGTTGCAATGGTCGGCCGATCAATGACTGTTCACTGTAACCGGTCAAATATTCAAGCGCGGCGTTAACCTGCTGGATTTTCCCATCCGGATCACAGACAATCAAAATGTCGGTCATGGAACTCAAAACACTGGAAATAAACTTTTGAGCATTTTCCAGTTCGGCGTTCTTCTTTTCCAGCTCAGCCTGCGAGTTAACCAATTCAGCGTAAACACTATCCATCTTATGGATAACTTCGATCCAGGCTTCTTCTTCGGTAATCGGATGGGCCAATACATCACCGACGCTGGCCTTGTTGATAAGCGAGGCCTGACTGGCTTTGTGCGGGTTGTGATTTGCCCTGATTTCCTGTCCCACCATCTATGCTTTTTTCATTTTTTCTGACCCGGTATCAAGATGCTCTATCTTTTCCAGTCCATAGCGTTCAAGCTTACCCCGCAATCCAACCCTTGAAAGGCCAAGTTCCTTCGCGGCCTTGCTTTTGTTCCATCTGTGGCGGATGAGGGTTTCGTGTAAAATACGGGCTTCAAGCGATTCTATCCGTTCCTTCAAGGACCCATCAAACCCCGACAACATGGCCAATTGATCCTCATCTTCCTCCGGGGCGGCCAAGACCACGCGCGGAGAAAGCAACTGTGATCCCAATGTTGCATTTTCCGGCGCCATCACCAGCATGCGTTGGATTTCATTTTGCATTTCGCGAACATTTCCCGGCCACTGATAGCGCTTGAGGCATTCGATGGTTTCTGGCGTGAACCCGTCTGTGTTTTTGCCCAGTTCCTTGACCGCCTGATCGAGCAGATAATCAGCCAGTGCCTGAATATCGCACACACGGTCCCTGAGCGGTGGCAAATGGACGATGATACCGGCCAGGCGAAAAAACAAATCTTTGCGAAATCGTTCAAAACGCACTTCCTCATCAAGGTCGCGATTGGTTGCAGCAATTACTCTGACATCAACCTTGCGAGTGCGGTTGGAGCCAACCGGCCTGATTTCGCCCTCTTGAAGAACCCGAAGCAATTTGATCTGAAAAGCCTGGGTCACATCACCAATTTCATCAAGGAAAATGGTTCCGCCATCAGCGCGCTCAAACAATCCCATATGGTCTTCAACAGCACCGGTAAATGCTCCCCTGACATGGCCAAACAATTCGCTCTCAAGCAGTTCGACCGGTAGAGCACCACAGTTTTCCACCACAAACGGTTTATTCCAGCGCAGAGAATTATAGTGTAACGAGCGTGCAGCCAGCTCCTTGCCGGTACCCGATTCTCCAGTGATCAGAACCGATAAATCATAGGCGGCTATCTGGCGCAGTGAATCGCAAAGACCATTCATCGGACTATCCTTGGCCCTGATGATTCCGTCTTCATCGTTGTAATACTGTTTGAGCTTTGCCCGCCTGTTGGTGACTGTCGCTTCCGCAACCTTTGGCATCATCTTCAGTTCTATGGCCAGCAACTCGTTTTGACGCTGCAAGTCAAAAAGCCTGGCGGCATTCTTGAGAGTAAGAATCAGTTCCTCGGGTTTCCACGGCTTGGTGATGTATTGATAGATACCTGCCTGGTTCAGGCCGGTGATAATGTCATCGGCATCGGTATAACCGGAAATAATGATCCTGATAACTTCCGGCCATTTTTCACGAATACGTTTTAGAAATTCAACGCCGGTTTCCTCTGGCATTCTTTGATCACATAAAATGATCTGAACCCAGTTCTGCTCCAAAATGATCTCTGCTTCAGCAGTACTGGAAGCGGTTTTTACATCGAAATCATCGACAAGGTTGCGTTCCAGTGCTTCCAGCGAACGCTTTTCATCATCGACGATTAAAATGGTGGGCAAGGTATCACTCATGATGCTCTTTCCTTGCTCACCTGCAGGCGTTGGTCGCGATGGTGGGCCAGGGTAACCGGCGTTCGGGATTTGGCGATTTTATAAACAAAGTTATAGCGGGCGACGTGATAGCTTGGATCAAAACCAAAGAAGTTCAACTTCATTTGTTCTAGTTCCTCCGCCTTGAATTGTGATAGTGGTTTTCGCAATTCATCCTCTGCTCTTTGCCGCTTTTTTGTCTCGATGATCTGGTCAAAATCACCCATGGTGCTCAGTGCCGTTGCCCTTTGGTATACATCAGACTTGAATTCCGCGGGCGTGTCACCAAAACATGCATCAGCCAGCCCAAGTTCAACCGCTTGTTTGGCACCCATCGGCAGACGCTGCTGGCTGATATGTTCCGCATTGTCAAAACCTGCATATTTTGGCAGCAGATAAGTCCAGAATTCAGAGCCGAACAAATTGCCCATATCCTTGTAGTGGGGATTAAGGACTATGCCTTTTCTCAGCCACACATGGTCACACCCACGAGCCAGAAAAACACCACCCGCTCCGGCATTACCGCCCATTGCTGCAATGGTGATCTGGTTCTTGGTTTGGATGATTTCCTGAGCCAGATCATCCATGGCATTAATATTGGCCCAGGATTCATCGGCCGGACTGGGGCTTGCCTCAATCACATTAAGATGCATGCCATTCGACCAGAAATCCTTGCCCCCATGAAGAACGATAACGCTCGTATTCCGCCCTAGGGCTTTTTTATAAGCAGCCAGTAATCTCTCACACTGGCTGGTTGACATCGCGCCATTGTAGAAATTGAACATCAAATGGCCAACCCGACCATCTCTGAAATACTCAATTTCCCGGTAGCCGTTTTTTGAATCCACTTCGGTTTCAGGCAATCCATCAAGAAAGTCGCTCAGAACCTGTGTGGCCGGAAGTTTAAACGGATGCGGTCCATCCTTATCCTTCAAATGGCCTATCCAGACCGCGCCATCGACCGTTGCCCGGCAGATCGCAGGGCCGCTAAGTGCGAGAATTTCTCCCGCAATACCGGTTCGGCCTTTGGCGGGATACGCATCAAAAAGACAGACCTGCCTGCCAAATAGCTCGTCCAAAACGCCGGGCACTCCATCTGCGGACCGGATTTTCTCAAGGACAGTTTGCGTTGGATCGGTCTGCCAGCAAATTTTCCGGTCAGCTTGTTTTACTGCCGGTATCAATTTGCCGGGTATGCCTTGGTTGGTTTTATCGGCATTTCGGCCGGCCTCAAGTTCTGCGAAACATTTTTTTACCGCTGTAACTGCCGCTTGAGTAACCTCATTGCGATAAATGCTGGATTTGGTTCTTTGCGGCATGGCAAAGCAAACAGATTGCCGGCAAGGCCCGGCATCCATTTCTTCAACGGCTTGCAACAGGGTTACACCCCACTCTTTTTCATTCTTCAAAATTGCCCAATCAATTGCCGAAGGTCCGCGGTCACCCAATGGTCCAGGATGAACAATCAGACATAGGTGCTTTTCCCAAATGGCTTTCGGGATTGCCCGCTTTAGATAGGGCGCCAAAATGACATCAGGCTGAAACAGTTCAGTTGCCGCCAGTGTTTGCCTATCGTTGATGTCAAATTCGATGGAAACATCGTGGCCCATTTCCTTCAGTTCAACATAGAGCCGCTGAGAAAGAGCATTAAACCCGTGAATGAGCAATAAAACCCGCATCATGCACCTGCCCAGATCAGCGGCCCGCTTTCGATCATCACGCTCGCGCCGATATAGATGGCGAAGGAGGCAATTCCGCATTGAATTATTGTGAAAAGCCGACCGGCGTTTTTTTCACTAAGGCGCATCGGCCACGACACCACATAGGTTAGCAGCGCCATGCCGAAAATGGAACCAATGGCGAACACCGATACATACATCAGCGCGGTGATGGCGTCTTGTGTTGCTGCTGCCGTCAATGCAATCAGCCCGGCGGAACCAGCCGCACCATGGGCCAGACCCACAAGATAGGTCCGCAATGAAAAATCGTGATCGTGTTTGTGCGGATCCCTAAGGTGCTCAACGGTCGCTTGGGCGTGGCTGTGGGCATGAATATGTTGATCGCCAGTACCGTGTCGGTGGATGTGAAAATGGATTTTGGCGCGCCGCATTTTCCAGAATACGTGAACACCAAGCAATACCAGCATGGAACCTACAGAAAATTCCATACTCGCCACCAGTCTCTCGCTTAAAACATATCCGAAAACCAGCACCACCGAGCTTAGCAGAAACAGGGTTGTCGCATGGCCCATCCCCCATGAGACACCAAGAAAAACCAGCTTGCGCGGGGATGAACGCTTGGCAGCAGCAAGCGCACCCACGGCTGCCAGATGATCTGCCTCCAATGCATGGCTCATGCCAATCAAAAACCCCAGGATCAAAAAACCGGCCATGTCGCCCTCAACAAATTCTGGGCAGTTGTTCACCCGCCAGCCAATCAACAATCCGGTTTCCGCCAAACGAAGTTTGCATGGTCACAAAACCCAGATCATCTTCAATCACCTTGCCGATGATTGCCGCATCTTTGCCAAGCGGATGCGCGTGCATCGTATCAAGCAAGGTTTGCGAAGCCTGTTCTTCACAGATTGCCACCAGCTTACCCTCATTGGCCACATATAACGGATCAAGCCCCAGCAGTTCGCAGGCAGCAGATACTTCTGCCCGCACGGGAATATCATCTTCTGACAATTGCATACCCACACCGGACTGCTGGGCTATTTCATTCAACGTAGATGCCAACCCGCCCCGTGTCGGATCACGCAAAACCCTTATTTGCGGAACGGCGGCAACCATGGTCGCCACCAGTTCGTGCAGGGCGGCGCTGTCAGAAACAATTCCAGTTTGAAATTCGAGGTTTTCACGCGCCGACATTATCGCAACACCATGATCTCCGATAAAGCCGCTGATGATAATGACATCGTCTGGACGGGCGTTTGAACCCGCGATATTCACCCCATCGGCGACAATGCCGAGGCCGGTTGTTGTAATAAATACACCATCACCCTTACCGCGCTCGACAACCTTGGTATCGCCGGTCACAACCGGTACACCGGCTTGCCCGGAGGCATGGGCCATGGATATTACAATTTTTTCCAGCTGAGCCAGCTCAAATCCTTCTTCCAGAATAAAACCGGCTGATAGATAGAGCGGCTTTGCACCAGACATAACAACATCATTGATGGTGCCATGAACGCTCAAAGAACCGATATCACCGCCTGGAAAAAACAGCGGTGAGACCACATGACCATCCGTACTCATTACCAGACGGCCAGGCTCGACACCAAACAAGGCCTGATCGTTGCCTTGGTTGAGTTGTTCATTATCGAAATGCCGGACAAAGAGCGCGTCAATCAATTGGGCCATGGCCCGGCCGCCCGAACCATGGGTCATGTCAACAAAGCCGTTCTTCAAGTTCAGGTTTGCGGGAAATCTGTTGCTCTTGATGTTCATGCAACTTGTTCCCGTGTGGACGTGCGATTATTGTTCATTCGAAAGCGACCATAACTCCAATAGGCGGCACAAGACCCTTCGGAAGAAACCATACAGGAACCTTGCGGATTGTCCGGGGTGCAAACGGTTCCAAATAGTTTGCAATCTGTCGGCTTTTTGGCTCCGCGCAAAATTGCCGGGCACGCACAACCCTTCACGTCTTTTCCGCTACTATGGGTTAGATCAAAACGTTTTTCGGCATCAAAATGAGAAAATTCCTTTCTGATCTGCAATGCGCTATAGGGAACATCGCCAAGGCCGCGCCATTCAAACAGTCGACGAAGTTCAAATACTTCACTGACCAGTTTTTGCGCCTTTTTGTTACCCTGCGGCGTAACCACCCGGGTATATTCATTCTCAACCTCAAATCGCCCCTCATTTATCTGGCGGATCAGCATCAAAGCGGATTGCATGACATCCAATGGTTCAAACCCGGCGATTACCACCGGTTTCTGAAATTCTTCAGCAAAGTAAAAATAGGGTGCACTCCCAATGATCGAGCTGACATGGGACGGACCGAGAAAACCATCGATTGAAACGCTCCCAATCTCGCGCACTTCCGGGGATTGAAGAATGTGCTGGATCGCTGCCGGGGTTAGAACATGATTACAAAATACAGAAAAATTCTCTAGCCTTTCGGCTTCGGCCTGCTTGATGGCAACGGCACTTGGGGGCGTTGTTGTTTCAAAACCAATGGCAAAAAACACAACCTGCCGATCGGGGTTGTTGCGCGCTATCTTCAGCGCATCCCGGGTCGAATAAACCATGCGGATATCCGCTCCGGCCGCCTTTGACCTGATCAGGCTTTTCTTTTTGCTGGCCGGCACCCGCATCATATCGCCATAGGTGCAAACGATGGCATTGTGGCGCTCTGCCAACTCGATGGCATTGTCAATCCTTGGAATTGGCAACACACAAACCGGGCATCCGGGGCCGTGAACAAACTTGACGTTTTTTGGCATCAGATCCTGAACCCCGTAGCGAAATATTGCATGGGTATGACCGCCGCAAAACTCCATCACATTATAGCTACGCGATTGGTCTGCTTCGTGTTCGATTTGGCTGGCAAGTTTTCTCGCCAGGTCTTTGGCGCGGAACTCGTCAACATACTTCATTTTTAACCCCTCCTTGCGCAAATTCCACGACACCGGCTTCCGCCATCAGGGCCAGTGTCTTCTCGGCCTCCTCAGGGCTGATTTTGTTAAGAGCATAACCGACATGGACCAGGACAAAATCTCCGACACAAATCTTCTCGACCAGGGCCAGTGAGATTTCTTTTTTCACCCCTTCAAGCGAAACGATAGCCGTTTCATCACTATCTGAAATTGAAATAACCTGAGCTGGTAGAGCCAGACACATTTTTTGAAAATCCTTATTCTTGCGGTCCGGTCGGGACTTGCTCAATCATGGCGATCTCCCGGTTCGCCCTGATCCATTGATACCAGCCCTGCATTCCGGCACCGGTGGTGGCAGAAACCTGTAGCACCTTAATTTTCGGATTCACCCGCAGCGCATATTGAATGCACAGATCGACATCAAAATCGAGATAGGGCAACAAGTCGATTTTGTTCAACAACATCAGGTCAGAGGCGTAAAACATATCCGGGTATTTGACCGGCTTGTCTTCACCTTCGGTGACCGACAATATCGCCACCTTGTGTGCTTCACCCAAATCAAACGCCGCTGGACACACAAGATTGCCGACATTTTCGATAAACAGGATACTTTGCTTTTCAGCTTTCAGATTTTCCAGTGCATGGCCGACCATGTGCCCATCCAAATGGCAGCCTTTCCCGGTGTTTATCTGGATAGCGGGAACGCCGGTCTGGCGAATTCGCTCGGCATCATTTGCTGTTTGCTGGTCTCCTTCAATCACGGCAAGGTCAAGATCAGACTTCAAGTCTTCGATTGTTTTGGTCAACAACGTGGTCTTGCCGGAACCAGGACCCGATACAAGATTAAGCGCCAAAATACCGCGTTTACTGAAAATTCGCCTATTTGCGGCGGCATATTCATTGTTCTTGGCCAGTATATCAGTCTCAATCTGCACCATTCGAGATTGTGACAAGCCGGGCGCATGAGCATGGGCCGGTCCGCTGCCATAGTCATGTATATGGTCTTCGCTATGGTGATGATGATGGTCGTGATCGTCGCCTTTTGCGTGGTGGCGGCTTTTACCATTTTCGATTTTAATCTGACCCTCGCTGCATCCGCACACGTTACACATCAGTTCACCTCCATATCTTTTATTCGCAGCTCATCACCGCCGCTGATTTCGACCTGATAGCTGCCGCATTGCGGGCAGGCTTCAAACCGCTGGCTAACCTTCACCGGTTTCGAGCAGATCATACACCAGGCATCGACGGGTAGCTGGATAACCTCTAGCCTGGATTTATCTGCAACGGTTCCGCGCGTAACAACTTCAAAACTGAAGCGCAATGCCTCCAGTTCAACACCGGCCATTGCACCCACTTCAAGCCGCACCGATTTGACCTCACTGAAGTTTTGGGCAACGGCGTGGTCTTCAATAACCTGCAAAATACCTTCGCAAATCGACATTTCGTGCATCAGTCAACCCTCACTTCAAATTCAACACACGGGTCAATTGCTTCAACAACCAGCCCGGCCAGTTTTTCAGTCTCTGCAGGATTTTCAGTTTTCAAATTTGCCAATGCATCATGTACGATGCCACGAGGGTGGAAATTCCATTCGGTGGGCGCCAGAATTTTGTAGTCAGCAATTTTGCCATCCAGGATTTTTGCTGCATGGGTCAACCGGCCTCTAGCTGTTTCTACCTGGCCCACCCCGCAGATAGCTTTCGACGACCGCTGGTGTTGATCCTGTTCCAGAATTCCCCTTATCCGCGAAGGGGTTTTTGACAAATCCACCAACCGGGCAATTTGTCTGGCAAGCAGACCGGAGCCATATTTCGTGACCAGGTCTTGAACCAGGCAATGATCTTGATTACGGGCAAATGGGCCGGTTTCAAAGGGTTCACCGTGCCATTGCGGTTGGTTGACAAAACGATCACCATCACTCGAGAGCATTCGATCACTCAATTCAGCCAACAGGATTTTTGGCAGAAATCTCGTTTGACTGGAGCCGATTGACTGCCAGTTGTTCTCATAGAGCAGCAAAACAAATCTGGCCGCAACCGTGTCGGTATTTTCTGCCCATCGAACAAGGCTGACGTCGTCTTCAATCTCCAGCCATTGTTGCGTTTCAATCTTGAAAACACAGGACCGAAGAAAGTCGTCTAGCCCATCGGCCACGCCTTTGATTGCACTTGCCGAATGTTTGCCCGGCAACGCTGTTGCAGCCCGCATTTTTGCAACAAGATCCATAATCACGTGGTATGGTATTTGATCAGCCTTAAAGTGAATATGATCTCCCCAATTCGTAAATATCCGCAGCAGATATTCACGCGCATTTTCACACAAAACGACCAGTTGATCGGATTGGTCTTGATTTTCTGGTAATCGGGATGACCGGCACGCCAACGCCGCAGCGCTTGCATGAGCACATGCACAGATGCTGAAGATCGCCGGTAATAATTTGATTGCGTCGCGGGGGTATTTTCCGATCAATACCCGGGCAATATCTGTTCTGCGATCAGAGCGGATGCTTGCCATGCGCAGGCCGGATTTTTCCTCTCCCAAATGGATGGAAATTTTTCCAGAAAAACTCATTGCAACTTTTCTGCGTGCCCTCGGTATTAACAGCAGCCCTTTCAAAGGGCATTAAACAGCCAAACATCGCGATTTGCAATCAACAACGGAAACAATCTTTCCATAATTGATGATAAACGGATTATTTATAGTCAAATGATCGAGATAAATCAGACCAATGATTTTGTCGTGTTAGATTTGGCGACCCGGTATGGTGGAGAATTTTGTCAATCCACCAATCAGATTGTTGCTTGCCTTGGACCAATAATCGTCTGCGGGGTCAGGCTTGTTCTTTGCCTGCCAAATTGCCGCGCAGAAAATCCCGTCTTGCAATTTGTGATTTTGGCCGGGGCTCTTGCGCAATAGCCGATGCGGGTTCTTCCGCCGATGCCAGTTCAGAATCTCGAATATCGCCCATCTCTTCATTATTGATGAAACGTTCAAGACGTCGTTCATCCAGTCGGTCATCCTCATCAACCTTCTTGAACAATTTGCTCATGAATTGTCGGGCCGCAGCTATGGCATGCTCATGGGAAAAAAAGCCGGACATGGGAGAATGTATGGCATGGAGCTGGCAAACCCCGATGCCATCAAAATGATTGGCCAGAAACTTGTAGTCGCCGGAAGGAAATGTGTGGATGTGTTGATGGCCTATCTCATATTTGGTCCAATCATCCCCCAATTGTTCTGAAGGGAGCATAATCAGGCTCATCAGCCAGGGAGTAATGATGATGCCGATAGTGCGCCCTTCAAACTCCTGGAATTCAAGTGCTTCAACATCGATTTTCGGGTTCAAAAGGGGCAAGCCGGCCATTTCATTGGCATGGATATTCTCAAAAACACCACCCAGCCGGGCCGCGATTTCATTGGCTTGACTAATCATCGTTCCAAATCCGGAAAATAGTCTTTCACTTCGACATCTTGGCCGCTCATTATTGCTGACAGGCCGTCAAGAGCCTTGTTAATCTGCAAAGCCTCTTGTTCGCTCAAGACCTCTCGGGCCGATCCCAAAAAATTAAGAACCCAAGTGCCTTCTGCTTGAGGCCCGATCAGCATCATGTTGACTTTTTCTTCACCATTGCGACCTTTGCACAGGGCAACAAAATCACCCGCAGAAATTACTTTGACGGGGATGCCTACGCACATTCTTCACAAGCCTCGAGCATTGCCTGGTTCGCCCAATAGCCCGTGAACGGCTTATCGCGAAGCTTCATTTCAAATCCGAGATGCTCGAGTTCATCAACCAGCATCTGGACCATGTTTTCAATGCCCGCTTCGGCTTGTGGACTAAGACCAAGTTTATTCTCCAGGGAATGGGGAACCATGCCGACAATGGTGACATGATCTGGTTGGTCCCCACTAACCTGCAATAGCGCTAACAGATCGGATACACCCAACTGGTGATTGGAAATTTTGGTCTGAAAAAAAGCGGGCACCTGATCATCTTTAAGGCAAATCAATGAACCGGAGGGAGAAGGTGCATTGATTGCGTCTGCGATAATCAGGTGTTTTCTGCCCCGCATGGGTTCGTAGAGTTCAGTGCCGGTTGTGCCACCATCCATGACTTCAATATTTGAAGGAATCCGATAGCGGCAATCAAGCTCTTCGGTGGCTCGCACGCCAATGCCCTCGTCCTGCATGAGCACATTGCCCATGCCGATGATGAGCACATCTGTCTTATCTTCGTTGTAGCCCATCACAAGGCCCTAACCGTGACAATCTCATTTTCTTCCGCATCAACCATATGAATGGCGCAGGCAATACATGGATCAAAGGAATGCACCGTGCGAAGAACTTCCAGCGGTTTTTCGGGATCGGCAACAGGGTTATCCATCAGCGATGATTCGTATGGGCCAATTTGACCGTCACCATCACGAGGTCCGGCATTCCAGGTGCTGGGAACAACGGCCTGATAATTCTTGATCTTGCCGTCTTCAATAACAACCCAGTGTGAAAGTGTACCGCGTGGCGCTTCGTGGAAGCCAACACCCTCGATCGTTCCTTTCGGAAATTCGGGCCGGTTGAATGTATCAAGATCACCCGTACCAATGTTGTCGACAAGTTTTTGCCATTGATCCCGCAGCGTGTCTATCATGACGGCACAACGAACGGCACGGGCAGCATGACGACCGATTGTCGAGTTCATTGCAGCCAGCGTAATATCTGACTGTTGCGAGACGGCCTTGATTGTTCCAATTGCCTGATCGAGATATTTTTTATAACGCTCGTCTCCGGCGGCAACCGAAATCAGGACATTTGCCAATGGACCAACCTCACAGCGTTTGCCGTAGAAGGTTGGAGCTTTAACCCACGAATACTGACCATCATCCTGGAAGTCGGTATATTGCGGTTCGGTTTCTCCCTTAAACGGGTGCAGCGTCTCGTCTCCCTCGTACCAGGAGTGCTTGGAACTTTCTGCAACGCCCTTGCGGAAATACGGGTCATTGAATGAGGAAATCGGCTTGTAGCTGCCCAGATCACCATTGTCGATATAGCCTCCAACCAGATCAAATTTGGTTCCCTTGGTGTCCTGCGGACAATCTGGAACAGACAGGTAATTGGTAACACCACCGCCATAGCCAGTCCAGTCAAGATAAAACGCACCAATAGCCGGTACGTCGGTAATATATGCTGATTTGATAAAGGGCTCCAGCTTGTCAATGAACCCCTTGATCATCATCAACCGTTCGATATTGAGAACGGAGGGTGCATCATGACTGATGGAATTACTGACCCCACCTACGGCAACATTTTGGATGTGAGGGGTTTTACCACCAAGGATAGCAACGATCTTGTTGGCATAGTTTTGGACATCCAGAGCCTGTAAATAATGGGCGACAGCCAGAAGGTTGACTTCCGGTGGCAGCTTCATTGCCGGATGTCCCCAATAGCCACTGGCAAAGGGACCAAGCTGGCCGCTTCCGACAAAGGTCTTCAGACGCTCTTGCACAGCTTTCATCTCATGAACGCCATTGAGAGACCAGTCTGACAGACTTTCGGCGAGCTTTGCCGTGGCCTTGGGGTCAGCGCTCAGCGCCGAGACCACATCCACCCAGTCCACCGCTGACAAGTGATAGAAATGGACTATGTGGTCCTGAATCGCATGTGCCGTTTGAATGATATTGCGGACAAGCTGGGCATTGACGGGAATTTCCATCTCAAGGGCATTTTCGACAGCTCTGACAGAGGTTATCGCATGCACTGTGGTGCAAACGCCGCAAAATCGCTGGGTGTAGCTCCAGGCTTCGCGCGGGTCGCGACCGATCAGGATTTTTTCAATCCCGCGCCACATCTGACCGGACGACCATGACTTTACCACCTTGCCTTCATCAACTTCGACATCTATGCGCAAGTGCCCCTCAATCCTTGTGATCGGGTCTACTGTAATACGGGTTGTCACGATTTCTTCTCCTCCTTGAAGGTTTATTTATTTTGGTACCTCTTGAGTACTCATGTCGCGGCTTCCTCTTGCCTCAGGCATGTTCGCCGCCGTGCATGACAGGCAGCTTTTTGACCAGAAACAGGAAAGCCATGATCTCAAAGGCGATGAAGCCCAAAGTGATCATGATCTCGGAAAACGATGGATAATAGCTGTATCCCGGACCTGGATTATAGGTGATCAGGAAGGCATCGAACCTGTATGCAGCGCCGGCAAATAACATGCAGACGGCGGCAATCAACAGCCGGGCCGAATTGTTTCTCGAACTGGTGCTTGCCAGCAGAATAACCGGAACAATGAAGAGGGCCATTTCCACAATGAAAACAATGCTGCTACTGCCGCTGCCAAAGATAAGCCCCAGTTTGCTCTGGAATGCGAGTATGGCAATACGGATGACAATAAATGTCACAAGCAGCCACATGATAATCTTGCCAAGGCCGGCCAGTAATGGTGATTCAGATTGTTGGTTTAGTCCCACCGAAGTCAACGAGGATTCAAAAACAACAACTGAAAAACCCATGATCAAAGCGCTGATAACGGCCAAAAGAGGTTGAAAATGCCAAGTCTGCCACAAGGGATCAACCTTGTGTCCCATGGTTATCAACAAAGACCCGAGAGAGGACTGGTGCATGGTTGGCAATAAAATACCCAAGGCAATAAACAGGAACAGAACCTTGTTGAGGGCGCTTTGAAGCCCCTTTGCTCCAATCCGCTCAAGAAATGCCGGTGCAAACTCGATGATCAAGATAAGAATGTAGGTGGCGACGCAAAGACCAACCTCCAGCATGACCGAGTTGAAGTTCCAGTTCCATGGCAAAAAGATTTCATAAAATTGCCAGAACTTGCCCATGTCAAAAAAAGCACCAAACCCGCCAAGAAGATAGCCCAACAGGCTTGTCAAAATCGCCGTGCGCATAAGCGGGTGGTACTTGCCCCTGTTCATAATATAGACGGTAATCGCCAGCGCATAACCACCACAGGCAAGGGCAGTACCTATTACAACATCATAAACCACCCAGATACCCCAGGCGAAACCGCCATTAAGGTTGCTGACGGAGCCCATGCCGCCGGAAGAAAAACGCTGAACACCGAAATAGGCGCCAACCAGCAATATTATGCCAAGAAGCATAAATGGCAGGGTGAGCACTCGCTGTCTTACCGGATTATAAGCGCTCATGACTTGTCCCCCTCATCCGCGGTGACATTTCTTTTTGCTATGAATGCTAGGCCGGCAAGAACTACTGCTGGCAAAGCCAGATAGGAATACAGCGTATGCTGAACCGTGTCGGAAATAGAAGCCGGCGAACGTTCAACCAATGGTGGCATGCCAAGTTTATCAAAAGGCACTGATGCGATGTGCATGACGTTGGTGCCACCGGCTTCCTTTTCGCCCCAGATGTGTTTGCGATATTTCGGCACCTCTTTTTCGTGGTTTGTGTCCGGTTTTCCAACATCACCGACAGGGTAGTTGTAACTATCGCCCGGGTTTAGTGCCATCCGTCTTTTTGCTTCTGCAAGAAGCTCCTTGCGGGTTCCAAAAAGTGTGGCACCCGTCGGGCAGGCTTCGGCGCAGCCGGTCATTTGACCCTTGTTGATGCGTTCAACACCGGGTTGATTGCACATTTGACACTTGTTGATTGAACCGAACAAATTGTCGTAATCAAACTGCGGTACATTGTAGGGACACGCCACCATACAGTTTCGACAACCGATGCAGCTTTCAGGGTGGTGGGATACGATGCCGGTTTTCGGATCCCGGCGCATGGAAGTTGTGGGGCAGGCTGTTACGCAGCCCGGGTCAACACAATGCATGCAGCTTCGCTTTTCAAATGCAAAACCATCCTTGACACTGTCTTTTGTTTCTGCGTTCCCCTCACGATAAACCTTGATGACATTGAAGGTCTCGCTGGACAAATCAAGGGAATTGTCCCACGGATTATCCAGATCTGCGTGTGATGGCGGTCTACTATTGATTTCTTTGCAACTGGCAACACATGCCTTGCATCCCACACATAATGTGGAATCATAAAGCATGCCCACAGCTTCTTCTGCCGGTTCCAGATTTGGCCGGGCCTGACTTGGGCCAGTCCCGCAAACAGTAGCCGTACTACCGGCCAATGCGGTTTTGAAAAAGTCTCTTCGATCCATTTTACCCGCCCCTTCAGCTCTTATTGCCGTCAGATTTTTCTCTATCCTTGGCACTTATTTTTGAGGCGACGACAGCAGTGGTTGCCACCGCTGCACCGACCGCCGCGCCAGTAACAACGGCTGCAGTCGTGCTGATGCCTTTGCTGCCCTCGCGGTCTGCAATATCGGGGAATGCATTTGGTGGCGTATGGGTTTTGACATCGGCAAGGCTGAACATCGGTTTAGAGAATCCGACCCCTTGTTCCGAGCAGCCAAAACACGGGTGCCCTACACCAACGGGCCACACCTGACCGCCAATATTGTTATACTCAAGACTTGGGCAGTTGTTATAGGTTTCCGGTCCCTTGCACCCCATCTTGTAGAGGCACCAACCTTTCTTGTGGCCATCATCACCAAATTCAGTTGCGAACCGTCCGGCGTCAAAGTGCGGGCGCCGGTAGCAGTTTTCATGAATAAGGCGACCGTAAGCCCATTTGGGCCGCGCCTTTTCGTCGATTGGAGGCAGTTTGCCGTAGGTTACAAAGTAAAGAACCGTTCCAAGGAAATTGGCCGGGTTTGGCGGACAACCGGGAATGGTCAATACCGTTTTGTCTTTCAGTACCTGGGGAGCACCTGTGGCGCCGGTCGGATTTGGCGATGCCGATTGCACTCCGCCCCAACTTGCGCAAGATCCAAAAGCAACAATTGCCGCGGCATTTTCCGCCGCCTCCCTGGTCAGGTCCAGCATGGTCTCGCCAGCAATCTTGCAATAGACGCCATTGTCCTTAACCGGAATAGCACCCTCAATAACAAGGAGGTACTTGCCCTTGTTTTCCTCCATGCTCTGCTTTTTCAAATCCTCGACCTGATGTCCAGCCCCGGTATCCAGGGTCTGGTGATAGTCAACAGAAACGAGATCAAGGATCAGATGCTCCAGCGATGGCTGTTCCGAGCGCAAAAGAGACTCGGTCGGCCCGGTACATTCCTGACCGTGAAGCCAAATGACAGGAGGGCGCTTTTTAGGTTCAGCAACAGCCTTGGCCATGGCCATGGCGCCTTTATTGGATAGCCCCAGAGATGCTGCAACCCCCAAACAGTATTGAAGAAATACTCGTCGTGACACGCCCAGTCTTTTCTCAATTTTTGAAAAGTCGAAACCACCATCATCAATGCCATCTTTGGACATCAAACCCTCCCAATTTGTTATTCATCCCGATTCACGCTGATTTTACAGTACCGTGAAACTATTTAACACGCAAGATTTGGGCCAATCCGATTATATTTATATATTTCAAAGAGTTATACTGTTTCTTAGTCTATTTTATCAAAATGACCGGACTCAAACCGATCAAAGGCAGGTGCTTACCGGAAAGCTACTTTCCACCCATGCAGTGATGATCCTTGCATAAGGGTGAATTTGTGGGCTGGTTATTTTGCCCGACGATAAAGAAAGATTACCAATGTCAAACTGGCTGGAATTTGGAGCACTATAGCATGATTACTTTAATATGATCATGGCTCATCAGGAGCGTACAGCGACCGGCGCCATTGCGCCGCCCCCGCGGAGGCCCGGGCTCAGCCCGGATTGGCCGTGAGCGAAGAGAGTAGTGAATAGAATCATTTTGAAGGTGTCCGGCTATAGTGGTCTGGCCGAAACGCTTGAATCCCTTTTCAGCACGTTCTTTTTCAAGCGTTTTGGCCACAAAGACCACTAGCAACTTATTGAATTCTAGTGGTTCTTATGATTCCAACATTTGCCATAAGTACGAGCCGCTGGCGGATGCAAATGTTGGCACAGAACCACTAGAGCAGATTTGACGAATACTGTATCGGTTTGATGCCGCCCTTTTGGAGCAATATCTGGCTCACTACACGCCTGATTGTGATCAGGAGGTTATGATGGGCTGGGCTTATGGAATTGATCTTCGTCAACGGGTTGTTGATGCAATTGAGGCTGGATTACCGCATCGCCATGCAGCGGAGCGGTTTTGCGTTGCGGTGTCTACCACCGGCAACCGGCACAGGCCTTGGCGCGCGACGGGTTCGGCCTGACCAGATAAGCAGGTTAAGCCACGCCATTCCAAGCTTGATCAATATGAAGCACAGATCCTGGCCATGATGGAAGAGAGCAAGGACATCGCGCTTTAGGGGATTGCTGAGCGGATGGCCGAAGAACATGGCGTTCACGCGGCTCCATCGACGGTCTGGCACTTCTTCGACAAGCGCAACATCACGCTAAAAAAAAAGACAGCGCATGCGAGCGAGCAACAGTGAGCTGGTCCCGGATTGTTGGACAATTTGGCAGCTTTGTTGAGGTGTATTTTGTTGTTTGATCATGCTGCCGGTTTCTCGTCTTGTTTTTCTTTTTCCAACCCGTAGACTTCGTTGGGCGTTGCGCCGTTGAATGTCGAGTGCGGGCGCTCTTTGTTGTAGAAGGCAAGCGAGTTTTTAATATGACGTTTGGCCACAAAACCATCGGTCATCTCGTGCAGGTAGACCCATTCGTATTTCAACGACCTCCAGAGTGAACCGCCCCGGGTTTGCCGGAGAGTAAAACTCTCATAAAGGTGAACCTGTGACACAGAAAAAATATACCCCGACCTACACGGCTGAATTCCGCACACGTGATGTTCGGCTTTTCAACGATCATCGTGCTGATTATCAAAGCGACAACGCGGCCTACAAGGCGATAGCGTCCAAGCTTGGCTGTTCCCATGATACGCTGCGCGATTGTCACACTTGATGCCATGGGTTGTCAGCGTAGCATTGCCTTAAAAATACGCGACAAAGGCGCGGATTATGTGCTGGCACTGAAGGGTAATCAGGGCACGGCGATCGCTTGAAAGAAAGTTTGTCCGCTTGGCGCCCGAATGGAGGGATTTTTGAAGAAAAATCTCGGGAATTCGGGTCAACCCTGAGCATTGCTCATGTGAGGACGTTGATAAGGGTTGGATCGAGACATGCTCCCAATGCGAAGACATGGATTGGCTGCGTGAGCGCCATCCGGGCTGGCCTGACCAGCATTGGACGGGTCATATCGACCTGTGAAGTAGATGAAAAAACGACTGTACAAACCCCGATACTTTATCTCGTCACTGCCTCTCGACGTAAAAAGATTTGCTCACGCCGTGCGGTCCCGTTGGGGCATCGAAAGCCGATTGCGCTTTCTGCTGGACATGACCTTTCGCGACGACGACAGCCGCGTGCGAAAGGATCAGGCACCGAAGAATTCTGCTGTCATCAAACACATGGTGATGAACCTGCTGAACAAAGCAAAAGACAAAAAATTGCTCCGTGTCATGCGAAAAAAGGCCGGCTGGAATAATCGTTTCCTGCTTCAGATAATCGGCGTATGATGTTCATGCGATTCCTCTGGCAGCCAGACAAGCACTCTTGAATTTTGTCACGGTTTGCTATAATTGCTCCAGTCGCTATAGGTTTGTGAGGAAATTATGATTTCAATTGGTGAAATGTCGCGGCGCACCGATGTCAAGGTGCCGACCATCCGCTATTATGAACAGATGGGATTGATTGCTGCACCGGAACGTTCCAAGGGCAATCAACGGCGATATTCCGGTAACGAGCTGCAGCGGTTGTCGTTTATAAGACATGCACGAGATCTTGGCCTGACCATTGATGCCATTCGCGAATTGCTGGAACTTAGCGAACGACCGAACGAACCTTGTGCCTTTGCCGATGAAATTGCCGCACAACACTTGAGTTCAGTACGCGCCAAGATAGGCCAGCTGAAAAAGCTGGAAAAAGAGCTAAACCGGATAGTGTCTGGTTGCGATGGTAAAACCGTCGAGGATTGTTATGTCATTCAGGCATTGGCCAATCATGAGCTTTGCGCCGAAGAGCATTAGGGCCTGTGGCACAAGCACACTATGAAATCGCATCAAAGATTTTTGGGGAAGCAGGCCAAATCCTATGAGTGTCAACAAAGACCGAGACACATTGTTGCAAGCCACGCCTGAACTTCAGGTCTGGTGCAATAAATGGCTTGTCCATTTAAAGGACGAGAGGCGTCTGGCGGCAAAGACGGTTGAAGCCTATGCCCGTGATATTCGCCAGGTTTTTGAATTTTTGGCAGATTACCTCGGCGAATTGCCGCAGCTGGCGCATGTGGCTGATTTGAAACCGGTCGATCTTCGGGGATTTCTTGCCAGCAGGCGCAAACAGGGGGCTGGTGCCCGCACTATTGGCCGGGGTCTTGCCGGAATACGCTCCTTTATCCGCTATCTGGAAAAACATGGCCTTGCCTCAAGCGCCGGCATCGCGGCAATGCGCTCACCGCGCCAACCCCGCACGCTGCCAAAACCTGTCTCTGCTGAGCACGCCATCCGCATGACCGATGCGGATGAGCACGGACACCCCGAGCGCTGGATTGCCTGCCGCGATGCCGCCATCATGACGCTTTTGTATGGCTGTGGATTGAGGATTGCTGAGGCTTTGTCTTTGACCATTGATGATTTTCCCGAGCCACCGGCCAAGGCCTTGCGTATTGCCGGCAAGGGCGGCAAAACCCGCATTGTGCCGTTATTGGCAGTCGCTCACCATGCGGTTATCGATTATATTGGCCTGTGTCCCTATCATCTTGCCGCTGGCCAACCCCTGTTTCGTGGCGCCAGGGGTGGCGTTCTACAGCCGGCGGTTCTGCAACGGGCTGTTCGGGTGCTACGGGGACAATTCGGACTGGCCGACACCGCCACTCCGCATGCCTTGCGCCATTCCTTCGCTACCCACCTATTGGCCGGTGGCGGTGATTTGCGCACCATTCAGGAATTGCTGGGTCACGCCAGTCTGTCGACAACTCAAATTTACACCGATGTCGACACCCAACAAATTCTCAAGACCTATCAAAAGGCCCACCCAAGGGCATAAAATTTCTGCCATCATATGAGTAAATTTTTGCTTCCCATGGTATAAGCATCGGCCAACAGCGGGTATAGAATTGAACATGGCGAAGCCCACCAAAAAACGTGCTTTCAAACAGCCACAGGGCAAACAACGCGTTGGCCTTGCGGCCCGCAGGATCGCGGCCAAGCTATTGGGGCAGATACTGGACGAGGGCAAAAGCCTCGATATGCTGGTGGATAAGACCGGCGGAGATGCTATATTCAACACGTTGATCGCCAAAGACCGGGCGTTAATACGCGCAATCCTGATCGTAGCCCTGCGCCGCAAGGGACAAATCGATGCCGCTCTTAACCGGGTTATCGATAGAAAAACCCCGAAAAGAGCTACCCACCTGACCCACACGTTGTCGGTCGCCGCAGCGCAGATATTATTTTTGGACGTTCCCGACAGTGCTGCCGTTAATCTCGCGGTGACGGCGATCACCGAAGATCGGCTGACTAGCCGGTTCGCCAGCCTTACCAATGCAGTGCTTCGCCGGCTGGCAAGAGAAAAAAACGACATTCTTGAGGCGCAGGACGCGACGCGCCTTAATACACCGGACTGGTTTTTCAAACAGATGCGTAAATCCTATGGCAAAGACAGGGCCTATGAGATCGCCGCCATGCATCATGTGGAACCGGCAGTGGATATTACCGTCAAAGACAATCCACAATACTGGGCCGACCGGCTTGGTGGTGTGGCACTTTTGAGCTCGACAGTGCGGCTTGAAACAAGAAAGGCGGTGCCGCTGCTTGAAGGATATGATGCAGGTGAATGGTGGGTGCAGGATGCGGCAGCAAGCCTGCCGACGCAATTACTTGGCGATGTCAGGGGCAAAAAGATTGCCGATCTTTGTGCTGCACCAGGCGGAAAGACCGCGCAGATGATAAATTTTGGTGCCGATGTTACTTCGCTTGAGGTGTCTCACAGCCGGGCAAAACGCCTTTTTGACAATCTTGCGCGGCTTAAATACGATGCTAAAATTATCGAGACCGATATTCTTACCTGGCTGCCGGAAACACAGTTCGATGCTGTGCTTTTGGATGCACCATGCTCCTCGACCGGCACCATCCGACGCCATCCCGATATCATGTGGACGAAAACACCGGCCGATATCGCGGCACTTGCCGAACTGCAGTTCCAGTTCTGGAACCGGGCCATCGATCTGGTCAAACCTGGTGGCGTGGTGGTCTTTGCCAATTGTTCGCTCTTGCGCGCAGAGGGAGAAGACCTTTATGCCAAAATGCTCGCCAGCCGCGATGACATCGAACCCGTACCTGTCATGCCGAACGAACTTCCCGGGCTTGAGAATGCCATTACCGGACAGGGAACGATGAGAACTCTGCCGATCCACCTGCCTCACGAACAATCCAGGATGGCTGGAATGGACGGCTTTTTTGCCGCCCGGCTGCGAAGAAAATAAAACCAACCATCAATGACATATTGCCCTCGATTGCAACAAAAAAGGGCGCTCAATTCAAGCGCCCTTTCGCATTCAATGACCGCAGTTCTATTCGCGGCTACCCATGAAGCTGAGCAGAAACATGAACAGGTTGATGAAGTCGAGATAAAGGCTCAATGCGCCCATAATGGTCGCCCGCGCCATCAGTTCCCCACTGTGGGAAACCTGATCATACATGTTCTTGAGGCGCTGGGTATCCCAGGCAACAAGCCCGGCAAATACCAGGACACCAATCACATTGATGGCAAATGCCAACGCGCTCGATTGCATGAAAATATTAACCACCATGGCGATGATAATGCCGACGAGGCCCATCATCAGGAATGATCCCATCGCAGATAAGCTGCGCTTGGTGGTGTAGCCATAGAGGCTGAGCGATGCAAACGCAGCAGCAGTGACAAAGAATGTCTGCGCGATGCTGCCACCGGTATAGACCAGGAAGATCGACGACAGCGAAACACCCATCACCGCTGCGAAGGCCCAAAAGATCAGTTGCGCCGTGCCGGTCGACAATTTGTTGATGCCGAATGAAAGCACCAGAATAAAGGCCAGCGGTGACAACATGATGACATATTTCAGGGCGCTGCCATAAATCGCCTGGGCGAAGGCAGGATTGTTCATCGCCATATTGGCGGTCAACATGGCGGTTACGCCGGTGACACCGACAGCCAGCGCCATGTAATTGTAAATCCGTAGCATATAGGAGCGCAAGCCCTCGTCGATCTCGGCTTGAGACCGGCCGCGTGCTACACTTTGCTGCGCGTTAAAGTTACGATAGTCAGCCATAAAACCCTCTCGTTTTACATAATAGCGGTTCCGCATCAAGAACATGCAGAACTGTTGTTGTTCTGCCCTAATATGAGGACAAATTGCTGCGGTAACAAGTCCCAATCCGGTGAATCGAACCTATCTTTTCCGTAATACTACCACAAGATTAACAGAAATTGACCAAAATCAGAGGTTTCTAAGCACCGGAGCAGCCTTTTGACCCAAAACCCGCCAGGTACCAATCAGACCGAAACCAACAGTAAACACCAGCGCGATCACCACCGTTGCGATCGCCACCCAGTAAATGAACGCCGCCTGAAACCCCATGATCTGCGAGATTACAAACCAGCTTGCCAGCCCGCCGGCCAAAAGCGCGAATATTGCGGTAACTAGCCCGAGAATAAGATATTCAAGACTAAATGCGGTAATAAGCATGCGTCGGGTGGCTCCAAGTGTTTTCAACACGACCGAATCGTGCACCCTGGCGGTATTGCCCGCCGCCAATGCGCCACCCAGCACCAGAATTGACGCAATCAGCGCCAACGCTGCAGCCGCGCGAATGGCGCTTGCCAGCTGGCCGATCAGATTATTGACCGTATCCAGCGCGTCACGCACCCGGACCGTGGTGACGGTTGGAAAGCGGTTGGTCACCATACGCAGGATTTCAGCATCGCGGCCCGTTGAGCCGCCCTCGTCGTTGAGCCTCAATGTCGCAAGATGCGCATGCGGCGCACCGGCAAAGGTGTTGGGTGAGAAAACCATTACGAAGTTGATGGCCAAGGATTCCCATTCCACATGGCGCAGATTGGCGATACGGGCGGTAATGTTGCGACCAAGCACGTTGACTTCGACCTTGTCACCAACCTCAAGATAAAGCTCTGCCGCTTCTTCGGCGGAAAACGAAACCAGCGGTTCGCCGGTATAATCGGCCGGCCACCATGCGCCGCTCGATATCGAAGAATTCGCCGGAAGATTGGCGGAATAGGTGATACCACGATCACCGCGCAAGACCCAGCGCCCCTCCTCGCGCACCGACACCTTTGCCGCATCGACATCGTTCAATTTGACGATGCGGCCACGCAACATCGGCACGGTCTGCAATGTGGCCTTGGCTTCGGCCCCTTGCATGAAGGTGGTAAAATCGTTCAGCTGGTTGTTTTGAATATCAACGAAAAAGAAATCGGGCGCCTGTTTGGGAATATTGCCCGAAATCTGTTGTCGCAGATTGCCATCTATCAACGCTAGCGCCACCAAAAGCGCAAGACCAAGACCAAGCGACAGCACCACGGATGGGGTCAGGGCACCGGGCCGATGAATGTTGCCGAGCGCCAAACGCAGGCCGGGCCATTTGACCTGCGGTGCCCGGCGGGCCAACCACTGGATGAGGATAGCGACCCCTCGCAGCAAGACAAAGGCGAAAAGGATCGCACCGGTGAAAACCATTGCTATCCGGCGCGATTCGGCAAGATATATCGCCAGCCCCGCCAACAACGCGACCAGCACAAGGGTGATTGCGACATACTGCCACCGGGGCCAGGCCCGCGAATTACGCGCATCTTCCTGAAACAGCGCCGTCGCCGGAACATCCCTTGCCTGGGCCAGCGGCCAGACAGCAAAAGCCAGCGCCGTCAACAGTCCGTAGACGGCGCCAAGCACCAGCGCCTGGGGATAGAAGGCTATGGCCTCACCCACCGGGATAATGCCTGTCAGGGCCGATTTTGCCACAAACGGCATGGCCGCGCCAATTGTCAAGCCAAAGACAATGCCCATGGCCGCCAAAACCACGATTTGCAACAGATACACCGCGAAAACAAATCCGGCCGGCGCACCAAGAGATTTAAACGAGGCAATGACATGCCGCTTGCCCTCAAGATAGGCCCGCACCGCATTGGCAACCCCGACCCCACCGACAATCAGTGCCGTGAGGCCAACCAAGGTCAGAAATTGAGAAAACCGCTCGATATTGCGCGACAGTGCCGGTGCTGCATTGTTGCGCGAGCGGATGCGCCAGCCTGTTTCTGGAAACTGATCACGGGCCTTTTCGATCACCCGGCCCATATTGGTATCCGACGGGTCATTGAGCAGCAGCCGATAATGCCAGTTGACGAGACTGCCCGGTTGCACCAGCCCGCTTCGCTTTAGCGCCGCCTGCGACAGGATCAGTTTTGGGCCGAAACCGACACCATCGCCAACCCGGTCCGGTTCCTGTTCAATGGTACCGACAATTTGGACCTGGCGCGAACCCAGTTTTATCTGGTCGCCAATCGACAAAGCCAGCCGGTCGAGCAAAAGCGGATCGACCAGGGCCACATCGTCGCCAGCCGCAACCGTATTGGCCGCCGATGCCGGTCCGGTCAGCAGTTTGCCGTGCAGCGGGTAATTGTCGTCTATCGCCTTGACTTCAACCAAAACCTGATCTGAGCCGTCAACCAGACGGGCCATCGCCCGCAATTTGCCAATTTTGGAAATCAGGCCATTGTCGCGCAAAAAACTCATTTCCGCGTCTGAAATATCCCGCTGGATCAGCGAGAATGCCACATCGCCGCCCAAAATTGCCTTGCCTTCGGCCGCAATACCGCTGGTGATTGAGCGGGCAACCGAATTAACCCCGGAAATAGCCCCGACACCAAGCGCGATACAGGCCATAAAAATGTAAAATCCGCCAAGGCCGCCGCGCAGTTCGCGCAATGCGAAACGTAGGGCAAGACGAAAACCCGCGCGATTGTTGACCGGCGAACTGGCGCCAACAGTGACGGCCATACTCATGCGGACGCCTTGTCCAGCGCTGGCGTTATCGGCTGGTCTTCTTCTTCCAGCTCTCCAGAGCGCACCCGCACCACCCGGCTGCACCGCGACGCCAGCGTATTATCGTGGGTAACAAGCACCAGGGTCATGCCGCGTTCCTGGCGTTGCCTGAACAAAAGATCGGCAATTTGCACGCCGGTTTCTTCATCAAGATTGCCGGTCGGCTCATCCGCAATGAGAATCTTCGGTTCCGGCGCCAGCGCCCGTGCCATGGCGGTGCGTTGTTGCTCGCCGCCCGACATTTGCGCCGGATAATGGTTCAGCCTTTCACCAAGACCTACCGCATCGAGTTCAAATCGAGCCCGGTCGAAAGCATCGCTGCGGCCGGCAAGTTCCAGCGGCACGGCAACGTTTTCCAGCGCTGTCATGTTGGGGATGAGGTGGAAGGATTGAAAGACGATGCCGATATTGCGGCCGCGAAATGCTGCCAGCTCGTCTTCGTTGAGTTTTGAAAAATTCTCGCCCGCCAGGTGAATTTCACCTGAATCAATGCGCTCCAGCCCGGCCATCACCATCAGCAAGGTCGACTTTCCAGAGCCCGAAGGACCAACGACGCCAACCGACTGGCCGCTTTCGATCGCCAGGCTTATGCCTTTTAGAACATGTACCCTTGAGGCGCCACTGCCAAGTGTCAGGTGGACATTTTCAAGTTCAATTACCGGCGTGTTGACTTGCATATTTGTCAATCTGTGTTCATTTGGGAAAACAATTACTATCATATGGTCACAGAATCATGAGTTTCAATTCGATCCATCACAATTTGTTGAAAGCCTCCGTGCGCGGCATGTTGGCCCTGCTGGTTGCGGCTCTTCTGGTCATCAGCCCGGGAAATGCCAGGACGCTGCAGATCGTCGTCTTTGGCGACAGTCTTTCCGCCGGTTATCAACTGCCGGCGGGAGCAGGTTTTCCCGAACAATTACAACAGGCGCTAAAGGTGCAAGAAATCGACGTCATCATCATCGCTGCGGCGGTTTCCGGTGATACCACGTCTGGCGGTCTTGCCCGGTTGGACTGGTCGGTTCCCGATGGAATTGATGGTGTTATTTTGGAACTTGGCGCCAATGATGCCCTGCGCGGCCTGCCAGTTGAATTGGCGCAAGAAAATCTCGATGCTATGATTAGCCGCTTGCGCCAGCGCGAAATCGGCGTGCTTTTGGCCGGCATGCGCGCACCGCCCAATATGGGAGAGGATTATCAACAGGCGTTTGACGCCATCTATCCGGCCCTGGCCAAAAAGCATAACGTGCCCCTGTATCCGTTTTTTCTCGACGGTGTGGCTGCCAATCCGGCGCTCAATCTAGACGATGGCATCCATCCCAATAGCGCCGGCGTTAAGCTGATGGTCGAGCGCTTTTTGCCCTTTGCATTGCGATTTATAAAGAACCTGAACAGGGCAGGTTGAAGCGTGCCACGGCTTTTTACCGGCATAGTATTGCCCGCAGAACAACGCGAACGGCTTTCCATATTGTGTAGCGGTCTTGCCGGTGCGCGCTGGATCGAACCTTCTGATTTCCATATCACGCTCCGATTTATCGGTGATGTGGACAATTTACAGGCCAGCGAGATCGCCGGGGCGTTAACAAAGATCAGTCATTCTCCATTGATCTTGCATTTTGATGGCCTCGATGTTTTTGGTGGTAAGAAGCCCCGTTCGCTGTTTGCCAGGGTGAGAGGCGATATGAGGCTGGTCGCATTGCAACAAAAACACGAGCGGCTGATGCAAGATCTGGGTCTGGAGGCTGAGGGACGTAAATTCACACCCCATGTGACCCTTGCCCGCTTCAAACGACAAGGCGTCGCTGGCCTGGCAGCCTATCTGGCAGCCAATGGCGGTATCGCCCTTACGCCCTTTCCGGTTGAGGAATTTGCGCTTTTTTCAGCCCGTCAGTCAATCGGCGGTGGCCCCTATGTGATCGAACGGCTCTATCAGCTCAGGAATTCAGCTTCTTGAGCAATGCTTGCGACGCCTCGTCTACCATTTGATAGGCCGTTTCAAAGCCTTTGCGGCCCCCGACATAGGGATCAGGAATTATTAACGCCTTGCCCAGCGCCAATTGCATAAACAGCCCTATCTGGGCCTTTGATCCTGCCGGCTGCAGTGCTGTCACATCATCAATATTGGCGTAATCCATGCAGACAATATGGTCGAACGTTTCAAAATCATGGCCGTTGATCTGACGGCAAGTCTGATTGCTGATATCGACGCCATGGTGCCGCGCGACTTTTATGGCACGCCTGTCGGGCGGTTTGCCCACATGCCAGGAACCGGTCGCGGCCGAATCAATATCGAACGCTGCCTGCCTGCCGGCTTCTGTCACCACATGGCGAAACACCCCTTCGGCCAGCGGCGAACGACAGATATTGCCCAGACAAATGAACAATATGCCGATTGGTGAGATGGTTTTTGTCATAATATGTGCATTGTCTGTGATGACTGATCGATAATCGTCACCTATCTCGGTGCCAAGCGAATGGCGCCATCAAGGCGGATGGATTCACCGTTCAACATGGCATTTTCGCAGATATGCTGCACCAGACGGGCATATTCCGATGGTTCGCCAAGCCGCGCTGGAAACGGCACACTGGCGCCGAGTTTTTCCATCGCCTCCCTGGGCAGGCCCTCAACCATCGGGGTGCGAAACAACCCCGGCAAAATGGTGCAAACGCGAACGCCATCACGCGCAAGATCACGGGCAATCGGCAGGTTCATGCCAAGCACGCCGCCCTTTGAGGCCGAATAGGCGGCCTGACCGATCTGACCATCGGTTGCCGCGACCGATGCGGTGGTGACCATCACACCACGTTCGCCGTCGGTGGTAATCGGCTCTGCATCCAACATGCCAGCCGCCGATTGGGCAATCATGTTAAAGGTACCGATAAGATTGACCTTCACCACGGTGGAAAAGGAGGCAAGATCATGGGCCAGCACTGCTCTGGTCTTGCGGTCACGGGCGACCGTCTTGCGGGCAATGGCGATGCCGGCACAACTGACTAAAATGCGCTCTTGACCATGGACAGCGCGTGCCGCCGCAAGGCCGGCAGCAACACTGTCATGCTCGCTGACATCAACCTTGGCAAAGACGCCGCCAATATTGTCAGCAATTTTTTGACCACGGCTGGCATTCATGTCGAATATCGCCACTTTGACGCCGTTTTCGGCCAATAGTCGCGCGGTTGCCGCGCCAAGGCCCGAGGCACCGCCGGTAACAATTGCCGCAATATCTGATCCCAGTTTCATGCGTTTTCTCCGGAATTTGAGATTGCAGCCAACCTAGCCGAAAACCGCCACTTCACAAGATGAACTTGAACCGGCCCGGTATTATTCCCATATTTTATGTAAGGAGGGATGTCATGAGTTCTAAAGTCAAGGACGTGCTGATAGGCGAAATTCTGGAGCCGGGCGATGAGGATCGCCAGCAAAAACGCGAGCGCAATGTGCGGGAGAAATTTTGGCTGACCGTCAAACGCGCCGCCAGCAAGCTGCCCTTGGTGGACGAAGTGGTCGCTGCCTATTTTTGCGCCCTGGATCCTCAAACACCGACCCGCGTGCGGGGTATCCTGCTTGCAGCGCTCGCCTATTTTGTTCTGCCGCTCGATCTGTTGCCGGATTTTTTTGCCGTTGTCGGCTTTAGCGATGATGTTGCTGTGTTAACTGCAGCGATTGCCGCAGTCAGTACCAATATAACCGATGCCCATCGCAGCGCGGCTAAAAAGGCGCTCAATGACGGCCTAGTTGACGAGGACAGTCCCTCAAATACGTAGAAGCACCTTGCCCTTAACCGTGCGGGCGGTGATCTTTTCGATCGCCTGCCGGGTGTTTTCGAGCGCAAAAACCTCATCAATATGCGGCCGCAACGATCCATCAGCCAGCCAGTTGAGCAGATCCCTGATATTGGCCTGATTGCCTTTCGGGTCAAATTGGGTGAATGCCCCCCAAAATACGCCGCGCAGATCAGCTGATTTGAGCAGTGGCAGATTGAGCGGTATTTTGGCAATTTCGCCGATGGCGAAGCCGATGACCAGAAACCGGCCATAGGTTCCGATTGCCCTGAAAGCGGCTTCCGAATAGGCGCCGCCGACAGGGTCGTAGATCACATCAACCCCTTTGCCATCTGTCAGCTCCTTAAGCCGGCTTTTCAAATCCTCATTGGAATAATTCACCAGTTCATCGGCACCACATTGTTCACAGAAATTGAGTTTTTCATCCGACGAGGCGCAGGCGATAACCCGCGCACCGATGATTTTGCCCAACTCCACCGCTGACTGGCCAACCCCGCCCGAAGCGCCCAGCACGGCAAGCGTTTCGCCCGGCTGCAGCTGTGCCCGGTCCTTTAGGGCATGAAAGCTGGTGCCATAGGTGACCAAAATACAGGCCGCATGTTCATCACTGACCCGATCAGGAACCATTGTCAGCTGTTGTTCTGGAAGGGCTATATATTCCCTGGCACAACCCGATGTCAGATAACCACAAACACGGTCGCCGGTTGAAAAACCCTCCACCTGATCGCCAACCGCCTCCACCGTGCCAGCCATTTCAGCTGCGGGCGAAAATGGCCGCGGTGGTTTGGTTTGATAACGGTCTTCGATAATCAGACTGTCAAAAAAGTTCAGTGCTGCAATGTTGACCTTGACCAAAACCTCGGCCGGCCCCGGAGCAGGTTTATCGATTTCCTCCAGTACCAGCGAGGAAGGCGGACCGGGTTGGTGGGACAGAATGGCTTTCATGTTTTTCTCCTGGCAAATGGTCTGCAATTGGACAATTGCCAAACCAGCCAGTATTCAATCACGGCTAATTCAGTTGTTCAATCGGAGAAACCATGCAGGCGCGCGGATATTTTGGCATTGGCGTTGAGGGAATATCCAAACCGATGAACTTTGGTAATCTTTCTCGTACCGCCTATGGCTTTGGTGCAAGTTTTGTTTTTACCGTCGCTCCGGGCAGGCGCATCGAAGCGCCACAATCGGACACCACCCGCAGTCAGGATCATATGCCTTGGTATTCGTTCAACGACGTCACATCGATGTGCTTGCCAGACAAATGTCAGCTTGTCGGCATTGAACTTGTTGACGATGCGATTGAGTTGCCGAGTTTCCGCCATCCAACCCGTGCCGCCTATGTGCTGGGGCCGGAGGGCGGATCGCTGTCGCCAGAAATGATCGATGCCTGCCGTTTCGTGGTCAAGATTCCGACCCGTTATTGCGTTAATGTCGCCACCGCCGGGGCGATCATCATGTATGACCGCGTGCAGTCGCTTGGCCGTTTTGCCGAGCGACCGGTCAGAGCCGGAGGGCCGGTCGAGCCGATGCGTCCGCCCAATCATGGCAAGCCCCTATTCGAGGGAGGCCGTCGGTTACCGGCAAAGAAAACCCGCGACCGCCGGATTTAAAACGTTGCTTTGGGTACCGATAGGCCAAATTATTGCCGTTTTTAAGATGCATCGAATAGGCCGTGGTCTACTATGTGTCGTTACAAGGGTTCAACATGGACAGGACTGAGTTTTCTTAAAACTGTTCATGTTTTAGTAAGGGGTATTAAGGCACATTAACGCCCAAGCTGGCCGCCACAGGCCCGCCGCGCCGAAAGCATGTACATTAATTGGAATACCGGTGGAGAAAGATGCAGATTTCAAAAATCATAACCGTTTCAATCGCAGCGCTGGGCATCACAGCGGTTATGGCATCGCCCGTGCTGGCGCAGACGCCGACCGAGATCAAAAAATACAAAGCCTGGGTGGCCTATAGCTACAATCAGGACGGCAACAAGATCTGCTACATTCTTTCTGTCCCGACCAAAAAGGAACCAGCAGACCGCGATCACGGCGATATTTTTTTCCTGGTCAGTCAAAAACCTGGGCAAAACGTTTCCTATGAGCCGCAGGTAGAAGTCGGCTATCCGTTCAAATCGGGTTCAAAGGTCATTGTCGATATTGATGGTAAGACGTTCACCATGTTTACCAAGGGCAAGAATGCTTGGGTTGAAAACGCCGCACAGGAGCCGGCACTGGTGAAGGCGATGCGCGCCGGACAGTCGATGAGTGTGTCGGGCAAATCGCGGCGCGGCACGGGAACTTCTTATACCTATTCCCTTTCCGGCGTGACCGCAGCGCTTGAAGAAATTGGCCGGTGCAAGTAATCTGACCCTCGCTAGCAGGGATCTTTCATTGACGGTTTGAAGACGCAAATTCCGGGCAACACGGTTTACAGCCCGACACAAAACCGGCGTTGCCAAAGAAGTGGGGCCGGTTTTGTTTTGGCCGAATTTTAGCGGCGCTTGTACTTTGTTGGCCAGTTTGCCATATGATGACCAACCGGTTTTCCGTTTATTCACCTCCCAGGACTATCGATGGCTGTCTCTCTCGATCTTGCAAAATCCCCCGTAGGGGTCGATGCCGGACTTGTCGCCAACAAGCCCATACCATCCCTTATTGGTTTGAGACGGCCAGAAATCGCCTCAGCGCTTTTCGCTGTCGGCGTGCCGGAAAAACAGTTGCGCATGCGGGTCAACCAGATTTGGCAATGGATTTATGTGCGTGGCGTTACCGAATTCGGCGCCATGACCAATATTGGCAAGGAACTGCAACAGCTGCTTGGCGAGCGATTCTCGATTGCCCGGCCGGAAATTGTCGAGGAACAAATATCGGATGACGGTACCCGCAAATGGTTGTTTCGTTTTCCCTCGCGCGGCGCCGGCAAGCCGGTCGAAGTTGAAACGGTTTATATCCCAGAAGAAACCCGCGGTACATTGTGCATTTCGAGCCAGGTAGGCTGCACACTTACTTGCACGTTTTGTCACACCGGCACCCAGAAACTGGTGCGAAACCTGACAGCGGAGGAAATTCTCCTGCAATTGATGGTGGCCCGTGACAAACTCGGCGATTTTGCCGGTTCCAAAACCCCAAATGGCAAGCATCACCAACCCGACAGCCGCAAGGTTTCCAACATTGTCATGATGGGCATGGGCGAGCCGCTGTATAATTTCGACCATGTGAAAAAGGCGCTGCTGATTGCTATTGATGGCGACGGATTGGCCCTGTCGCGCCGCCGCGTGACCCTTTCAACTTCCGGCGTGGTGCCGCAAATTGCGCGTGCCGGCAAAGAAATCGGCGTCATGCTGGCGGTCTCGCTGCATGCAACGCGTGATGAGCTGCGAAACGAGCTGGTGCCGATAAATAAAAAATATCCACTGGCCGAATTGCTCGACGCCTGCCGCAATTATCACGGCGCCAGCAACGCGCGGCGTATTACCTTTGAATATGTCATGCTTAAGGATGTTAATGACAGTCTTGAGGATGCAAAGCAGCTTGTGCAATTGCTGAAGGGCATTCCGGCCAAGATCAATCTCATCCCGTTCAATCCCTGGCCCGGTTCCCCCTGTCAATGTTCAAGTTGGGAGCGGATTGAGCAATTCGCCGATTTTATCAATAAAAACGGCTATGCCTCTCCCATCCGCACCCCGCGCGGCCGTGATATCTTGGCCGCTTGCGGGCAATTAAAATCAGAATCCGAACGGTTGCGGATTAATGAGCGCCTGGCGCTTGAGGCAATGATTGCCGGCCACGGCGAGGAATAGTTGAATAGCAAACGGTTCAGGTTCATTTTGTCATCAACGCCGCCGCGCAGCAAGTGTTCTAAGGCGCAGGGCATTCAGTTTGATAAAGCCATGCGCGTCCTGTTGATCATAGGCACCCGCGTCGTCTTCAAAGGTCACCAGTTCCGCAGAATAAAGCGACTTGTCACTTTCACGCCCGACAACCATGACATTGCCCTTGTAGAGTTTAAGGCGCACCTTTCCCTCCACATGCTGTTGGCTGTGATCGATTGCCGCCTGCAGCATTTCTCGCTCCGGTGAAAACCAGAAACCATTATAGATCAGTTCTGCATAGCGTGGCATCAGTTCGTCTTTCAAATGCATGGCACCGGCATCCAGCGTAAGCGATTCCATCGCCCGGTGGGCCTGTAACAGGATCGTGCCACCCGGTGTTTCATAAATACCGCGCGACTTCATGCCGACAAACCGGTTTTCCACCAGATCGATGCGGCCGATGCCATTGTCACGGCCATAGTCGTTCAACCGGGCGAACAAAGTGGCGGCGGAGAGCCTCTCGCCATTAACAGCAACCGCATCGCCGCGTTCGAACTCGATGTCGATATCTGTTGCCTTGTCCGGTGCCTGTTGCGGATCGATGGTGCGTTGGAAAACATAATCGGGTGGCATAACAGCCGGGTCCTCCAGCACTTTTCCTTCCGAGGATGAATGCAACATGTTGGCATCAACAGAAAACGGGGCCTCACCCAGCTTATCCTTTGGCACCTGGATTTGATGCAATTCGGCAAAACTGATCAAATCGGTGCGTGATTTAAATTCCCAGTCACGCCACGGGGCGATGATCTTGATATCCGGATTGAGCGCATAGGCCGCCAGTTCGAAACGCACCTGGTCGTTGCCCTTGCCGGTGGCACCATGGGCGATCGCATCGGCACCGGTCTTTCGGGCAATTTCAATCAGCCGTTTGGAAATCAGTGGTCGGGCAATCGACGTACCAAGCAAATAAACACCCTCATATAGAGCGTTGGCGCGAAACATCGGAAACACGAAGTCGGTGATAAATTCCTCACGCATATCCTCGATGTAGATTTCCTTGATGCCGAGCATTTCGGCCTTGCGCCGCGCCGGTTCCAGTTCGTCACCCTGGCCAAGATCGGCGGTAAAGGTGACGACCTCTGCCTGGTATTCACTCTGCAGCCACTTCAAGATGATTGATGTATCAAGGCCGCCCGAATAGGCCAGCACCACCTTGTTGATGTCAGTTTTGTCAAATTTACTCATGGTCTGCCTTTATGCATGCTTTGGCGTCCGTAAAACGCCTCTTGGCTTGATTTTGGCGGCACTTTAACCGGATTGTATTTTCGTACAAGGTGCAGCATCAAGTGGAGAGAGACCTGTCCATCAATCACGAGTACCGATGGCAACTCGATTGGACCGGCGCGCCAGACTTTCAAACCGCTTTTGAAAGAAGCCGGTGGCGAGCACGACGCGCAAAAGAAAATAGACACAAAGGGTAATGAGCACCGACAAGACCACGTCAGAAAGGAAATGACGGCCATAGGCGACGCGCAGTCCAGCAAAAAATATCGTGTAACATCCTACGGCGATACCCGCTGGCCAACGCCATCTTGACGGCACGAATACCAGCAGGGTGACCAGCCACGCTGCACTCGACGCTTCTCCCGAGACGAATGAGCAGTTGGTGTTGCAATAATCGGTGATTGTTCCCGGCAACACAAATGGATGATCACCACCGAACTCCCGCACCTGATATGGCCGCGGGCGACCCCATTGACCTTTCAATATCAGGTTTATCAGCAGCAATGTTGCCAGCCCGATGGTTCCAAACGACAGACTGACATCTTTAACGAAGCCAGCACGCGTGTGATGGCGGAAATACAGATCGTAGTTCAACCAACCGAATAGCAACATGCAGAGGATATAGGGGACTTTCAGACTGGCTTCCCGCAGCGCCTCTAGATACCAGATGTACTGCACTGGAAAATTATCACATTCCCGCTTCTCATCACCCGGCACGCATGAGTTTTCAACGAACGACAACCGGCTGACTTGCAGATCCCATTCCGGCATGGCACGAAAAATCATCAGCGTAGCCACCGTCACGGCAATAGTTATCGCCAGTTGCAGCCTGGCATTGGTGGCAAACGATGATTGCAGATTGGTGGGCATCAAAAGCTAAACCAAAGGCTTGAACAGCTGTTTTATAGCATGATTACCTTAAAGTGATCATGCCTCATCAAGAGCGATTGAAGCCCGATGTACAAATTGATGAAATCAATTTGCGGGGTGGAACCGACCGGCGCCCTTGCGCCGCCCCAGCGGAGGCCCGGGTGTAGCCCAAAATGGCCGTGAGCGAAGAGAGTACTGATCGAATCATTTTGAAAGTGTCCAGCTATAGGTGACCGGGCGTGATTGGGGGAATTTTAATGTAAAAGCAAGCCTTGTCTGTCGGTTGATAAAACAAGCGCGATAAAATGGTTGCCTACTGCGGCTTTAGCAGTCGATCGAGATAGTTGAATTCTATCCTCGGCAGGCCCGGATTGGAAAGCTTGCGACGGATGATTTCCATAATTCGCCGCGCCGACTGAGCGTCGATTTCATCCGGCACTTTGACATTGCTTCCCAGGTTCGGCCCCCTGGTTCGCTGTTCTCGTCCAAGCGGGTCATTTCTTGCCCGGTCATTGCGCCGCCGGCCGTTTTGATCAGTACCGCCGCGTTCTCCCGCCATATTCTGCTGCATTTGCTGCATCAAAGACTGGGCACCCCGCCGCAACGCCTCCAGTGCCTTGCCTTGCTGCCCCAGCGCTTCACCGTTTTCTCCCTTGCCAAGCGCATCTTTTGCCTTGCCCATGGCACCTCCAGCTTCACTCAGTTCACGGCCCGGATCGACGCCCATTTGCTCAAGATTTTTCATCATCTGTTGCAACTTTCCTTGCAGATTTCCCTGCTGCTGCTGCAGGCGCTTCATCGCGTCGGCAAATTCCTGCGGTGTCATCTGGCCCTGTGGGGTTTCGCCGCCCTCATTATCCTGTTCGTCATCCTGACCATTCTGGTCATCATCGCCCGGCCGCTGTTGTTGCAGGCGAAAGTTGTTATTCATTAACTCCTGCTGTTTCTGCATCATTTCAGCCAGTTCGTTCATTTGCTGGTTGAAGCGATCACCTTCCCGCTGTCGCTGCTGCTGGTGACGGCCTGCCTGCAGCTGGTCCATCATCTGTTGCAATTCGCTGAGCAATTGCCGCGCTGCATCCTTTGAACCCGATTTCGCCAGATCTTCAATCCGCTTCATCATCCGGTCGATATCTCGTCGGCGCAGGGTCTGCGCATTCGGGTTGTGCTGCAAATTCTGGTTTTGCTGTTGGCGCGCCATCTGCTTGGTCAATTCGTTAAGATACTGGTTCATTGCCTGGCGCAGCTCTTTCATCAGCCGATCTATTTCCTCGTCCGAGGCACCATCTTCAAGCGCCCGTTTGAGCGCTTCCTGTGCCTCGCGCAGTCTTGCAGCCGATGCGCTCATATCGCCATCCTCGATGGCCAGCGCCATCTCCCACAAGAGGTCGAGCACCTGGCGCAGCTGATCATCGTTGCGGGCGCCGTTGATCGAGCGCATAACCACCTGCAGCCCCAGAAAAACACTTGCATCGTTGATCAGATATTCCGGCGCCGTATTGGCAATGATATCGATCATTTCGGCAACCTTGCCGGCGCTGCGGGCATCGGTGGCCAGAATACGGCGTTGCTCGACCAGCGCTGCAGCAAGCGGTTTGGTGAACAACCGCCCGGGAAGAACAGCTATTTTGGTAGCGCTCTTGCCCTGCTGTTTTGCCCCGTCTGTGGCCTTCAAGGTAATCGCCGTCCTGCCACCCGCATAGGGATGATGAGAAAGATCGCGGGAAGATTTGACGCTCTCTTGCTTTGTTCTTCGGCGCGGCATCGCTAACGTGATATCTGGTGGCTTGACCAATGGCCGGGCCTTTGGATCACCTTCGCCAACGGGCCGGATTTCTGCCCACGCATTGACAATTCCATAGTCGTCCTCAAGAGAGAACGCCAGATCAAGCATACGGCCCTTGCCGCGCTTTGGTTCTTCATCAAAACTGATCTGCGGATCCTCATCGGCAATGATGGTAAATTGCCAACTGCCCAACACTGTTGCAGCCGACTTCAACTGGGCCGTGCCTGACTGTTTGAGAACAACCCTGTACTCGGTCGTCTGTTGCGACCGGTCGGTCGACTTGCCGGTCGATTTTGGTTCCGGCCGGCTGGTGCTTTTGCCGGTAACATATTCAAGTACCGGCAGTTCCTCACCGGCAATCCGCACCACCAGCTGACTACCCTCGGGCACTGTAGTGACCAACGCCGGTTGATCATCACCGTTCAAGTTTTTCAAAAACACCGGCGGCTGATTGGTATAAGGTGGAGGCGAGACCCAGACATCCAGCCGGGTCAATGACGTGGCCGACGCATCGTGGCGAATAAAAGCGTTCTCGACACGCGCGCCTTGTTCGCCACTGGCATAGCCGAATGCAACAAACAGCAATAATACAACAACCGCTCGCAGCCCCAAGGGATCACGGCGCGACATGGCCGGCACCGGCACGCCAGACTTTAAATTTTTCAGCTTCCCTCCCATGCGTTTTTGGTGCTCGCGCCACAACGCGATTGAAAAGGCACTGGCATCACCGGCGGCCAGACGGTCTGATTGCACGGTCACCGGTCGATGGGCAAGCGCTGAACGCCGTTCAACCCTGAAGTCGATTGATTGGCGAGAGGGGAGACGAAAATGACGCAATGGCCAAAGACTGGCCGCCGCACCCAGCGCAAACAGACCGAGCAGCAAAAGGCGCACCCATTCCGGTACAACGCTCCATATGCCAAACCATGAAATGATCAAGAACAGCGCGACAGTCATCACCAGCGGCATGACCAGGGGCCACAATCGTTCCCAGCCAATCGAAATACCGGCCCAAAACCGCACCGGACCCAAATTTACCGGGCCAAGTTTCACCGGACCCGGTTTTGCCGGGGAAGGTTCTGCCGAATTCGCCGCTGATCGGCTGGTATGAGTTGCCGGCTCCTTCAAATCAGCTCCGTTCTGGTCAACCTGTTCTGCAACGCCGGCGCGACTATAGCACCACCTTCGTGGCAGTGACGAGGCACTTTAGCGGTTTCTCGCCTTATTGTGAATGATCAGATAGCCAGTCCGGCACCGAATCAAGCCCGATCAGCTCTTCAATCGAAGGACGCGGACGGACAATATGGTAACGATCGCCATGAACCAGGACTTCTGGAACAAGCAGGCGGGTGTTGTAGGTGCTTGATTGTACGGCCCCATATGCGCCCGCTGAACCCACCGCGATCAAATCATCCTGCCGTACCTTTGCCAGCTCACGGTTTTTAGCCAGATAGTCGCCAGATTCACATACCGGGCCGACAATATCGGCAATCAGCCGCGGCGTGTTCGCTGGTGCAAGCTGCACTGGTCTGAATTCATGCCATGCATCATAGAGCGTTGGGCGCACCAGATCATTCATCGCCGCATCAACAATGACGAAGGTTTTGTCATGGCCGGCTTTGACATATTCGACCTTGGTGATCAGAATTCCGGCGTTGCCACAGATCAGCCGGCCCGGTTCGAAAATCACCTTGCAGTCCAGATGTCTGACCCGCTCGATGGCGACCTCGGCATAGGCCAAAGGGTCCGGTGGCGGGGTGTTGTCATCTTGATAGGGAATGCCCAGTCCACCACCCAAATCGATGTGATCAATCCTGTGGCCGCTATCACGCAACAACGTAATCAGTTCTCCAAGCCGGGCGAAGGCCTGGTCAAACGGCTCCAGCTCGGTGATCTGGCTACCGATATGCATATCAATGCCGCTGACTTTGATTCCCGGCAAGCCGGCAGCCTTCGCGTATATTTGTGGTGCATCGTCCCAGGCGATGCCGAACTTGTCCTCGCGTTTGCCGGTCGAAATCTTGGCGTGGGTCCTGGCATCAACATCAGGATTGATACGGAAAGAAACCGGCGCAGTCTTGCCGGCGGTAACCGCACGCTGCGACAACCGCGCCAGTTCCGGTGCCGATTCGACATTGAAACAAAGAATATCCTCGGCCAATGCGTAGTCGATCTCGTCGACCGATTTGCCAACCCCGGAAAACAGGATCTTGTTTGCCGCAATGCCCGCCTCAAGCGCCCGGCGCAGTTCGCCACCGGAAACCACATCACCACCGGCACCAAGCCGGGCAAGGGTTTTTATCACCGCCTGATTTGAATTGGCCTTCATGGCATAGCAAACCATGGCGTCAAGTTCGCTGAATGCATCGGCAAAAACTTTGTAATGGCGCTCGAGTGTTGCCGTCGAATAGCAGTAAAATGGCGTGCCGACCTCAGCCGCTAGCAAAGGAATAGAAACGTTTTCGGCGTGCAACACGCCCTGCCGGTAGTCAAAATGGTTCACGCTGTCGCCTCGTGGGGAAGAAAGTGACGATCCGGCCTATTCGAGCAGGCCGTCAAGAATAAATCGCCTGGCGGGCTTTTTCTTTTTCCTTACCACACCGGCCTTCTTTTCTTCCTCGCTCAACGGTACCGCTGACGGCGCAACCGGTGGGCCACGGCGACCGCAACCGGCCAGAACGCTGGTAGCAAGTACTGCCAGCATCGAATAAAAACAAATTTTTGCCAGAATCCTCACGCTGCAATCACTCCGTGCTGTCTGTTCTGCATCCGGTCAATATTGCTTTCTAACACACCTGACAAATCATGCCAGATGAATGTGACCAATTCTTCAGTCCGGATTTTCGTTGATTAGCCGTTGCCGCCACCAGGTTATTTGGTCCCGGACATTAACGGGCGACGTGCCGCCAAAGCTGGTGCGGCTGTCAACCGAGTTCTCGATACTCAACACATCATAAACACCTTGATTGATACCTGGTTCCAAACCTTGCAATTCCGCCAGCGACAATTCATGCAGCTCACAGTTCTTTGTCTCGGCCATAGCCACCGCCCGGCCGGTCACATGGTGGGCATCGCGAAATGGCAGATTTAATTCACGCACCAACCAGTCGGCCAGGTCGGTCGCTGTCGAATAGCCTGATCCTGCAGCCTTTGCCATGCTTTCCTGGTCAATTTTAATATCGGCTATCATCCCGGTCATGGCGGCCAATGCCAGCTCAATGGTATTGGCAGCGTCAAACACCGGTTCCTTGTCCTCCTGCATGTCCTTTGAATAGCTTAGCGGCAGGCCCTTCATCACCGTTAACAGCGATATCAGCGATCCGTTGATGCGGCCAACTTTGGCGCGCACAAGCTCAGCTGCGTCCGGGTTTTTCTTTTGCGGCATAATCGACGAGCCGGTTGAAAACCGGTCAGACAAACGGGCAAAGCCGAATTGCGGTGTCGACCAAATAACCATTTCCTCAGCCAGTCTGGAAAGATGGGTGGCGCATATCGCCGAGGCAGCAAGAAATTCCAGGGCAAAATCCCGGTCCGAAACCGAATCAAGCGAATTGCGTGTCGGTTGGCGAAACCCCAATGCCGCCGCAGTCATTTGCCGGTCGATCGGAAAACCGGTGCCGGCCAGTGCTGCGGCACCAAGCGGACATTCGTCCATGCGCAAAAGGGCATCTTGATACCGCCCGCGGTCGCGACCAAACATTTCCACATAGGCCATACAGTGATGGCCGAAGGTCACCGGCTGTGCCGTTTGCAAATGGGTGAAGCCCGGCATCAATGAACCGGCGTGGCTTTCCGCCTTGTCAAGAAAAACGCCCATCAAGGCCGTCAACGCCTGATCACAGCGCTGACAGGCCTGTTTTACCCAAAGACGGAAATCGACCGCCACCTGGTCATTGCGCGAGCGAGCGGTATGCAGCCTTCCTGCGGCCGGGCCGATCAATTCGCTGAGCCTGGCCTCAATATTCATATGAATATCTTCAAGTGTGGTGGAGAAGCTGAACTTCCCGCTCTCGATTTCTGACAAAATTGTGTCTAGACCCGCAGCGATTTGTTGCGCATCTTGCTGCGACAATATACCGGTTGCGGCAAGCATGGCGGCATGTGCCCTGGAACCGGCAATGTCCTGCGCATAAAGGACCTGATCAAATCCAATGGAAGCGTTTATCTCTTCCATTATGGCATCGGGACTGGTGGAAAAACGGCCGCCCCACATCTTGTTGCCGGAATTACTCATTTACCACTCCTGGAGTTTTTGCATGGCCGACCCCAATTCTTCACCAAGTATGCTGAATATCGCGCTCGCAGCCGCCGCGCTACTGGTGACAACCGGCGTTGGCTTATACGCCTATTATTTTGTTAATGACAATCCCGCAGAACAACAGGCCTGCAGCAATACGGGTAAAAAAATCGAGGCGTTGAGCTCGGCTATCAAGGGTGAGCTTGCCGCATTTCAACCGGTCGACAATTCCATACCTCTTTCCAACCTTTCGTTTAATAACGATAATGACGTGAAGAAGTCGCTGGCCGATTTCAACGGCAAAACCGTTCTGCTTAATCTTTGGGCAACCTGGTGCGCTCCGTGCCGCCGTGAAATGCCGGCCTTGCAGAAACTGCATGACCAGATGGCAGGCCCCGATTTTGCCGTGGTGCCGGTCAGCGTCGATATCGGCAATGCCAACAAGCCCAAAGCGTTTTACCAAAAAACCGGTCTCGACACCCTGCCATTTTATCATGACGGCTCGATGCAGATCTTCGAAACGTTGAGAAAACACAGCCTCGCCATCGGCATGCCGACAACGGTTCTTGTCGACAATGAGGGCTGTTCACTGGGTGTGTTAAATGGTCCGGCAGAATGGGCAAGCGAAGATGCAATAGCGCTAATTAAGGCCGCGCTATAAGCTCATCGCGAAGCCTGCCTGGCGGCGTCAATTGATATTGCCATCAGCGCCATGGATACAATTGCGCCCGCAAGTTCTGCATTAGTCCGAGATTCAAGACAGGTTCGCTCGAGTCGCTCAAGCGATTTTTCAAGTTTTGGCAATTGCCACAGTCCAAGTGCCTTGGCAATATCGTCTTTTCGGCGAAACATCACCGGCGGGCGCATACGGGCAATAATTGAATTCGGGCTTTGGCGCGCCTGGTCCATTTCAGCACGCGCTTTGTGCAGCACCTGAAAATGACGCAGCGCGGCTGACGCGACAACGCTTGGGTGGGTGCCGGTTTCAAATAACCGTCCCAGAGTATTCTGTACAGCTGTAATATTGCCGATACTGGCCGCATCGACAACTTCATCAATGGCGAAGGCGGAGGCATCGCCAACGATAGCGGCAACGTCTGCTTCAAAGATGGTCTTGTTGCCGCGCGCATAGAGGCAGAGTTTTTCGACCTCCATGCGTGAGGCTCTTCTATCGGCGCCAAGCAGTGAGGTAAGCAGCATTCTCGCCGCCGGCTCAATGGCCAGTCCGGCTTTGGTGGTTTCTTCGTCAATCAGGTTATTGAGCGCACGCGCATCATCGCCATAACAGGGCAGAGCCATGGCCGATTTCGACGCTTCGACCAACTTGCGCAAAGGTGCGGTCTTTTTAAGATCTCCCGCCTCTATTAAAATATAACAGTCTTGCGGCGGTGTCGATAACACCGGTTTTACTGCACCTGCCAGATTGCGCAAAGTCGATCCGGTGATCCAGATCAGCCTGGCACCACCGAACATGCTAACGGTGTGGGCATCTTCTGCAATGCGGTTGGGGTTGGCGGCAGCGCTGTCGGCGTCAATACGGATCACACAAAATGGATCGTCGAGGTCTATCCCGGTGCTTTTTGCAAACCGCTGCGCCCGCTCGCAAACCAACCCGTTGTTGGGTCCGTAAATCAGTATTGTCCGGAATCCGTGGTCAGGATTTTGCAGGAATGCGTCGGCTTCGTGTGCTTTCTTTTGAGCCATTGGCGCTGCAATTTGTCCTACTGTGTCGCCAGCGCAGCAGCAACCGCCAACCGCAACTGCTCGGCCACCTCTCTGGCCGCCCGGTTTTCGGCATCGAGCTTGACGCGCTGATTGGCAAAGCTTTGGCTCGTACGGTCATAGGCAACCGTAGTCTGTCGAATTCCGGTGGCCACTGTTTGGTCACTTTTTTTCTCGGTCAGCGTGTAGGTGGCAACAATTGCCGCCCGCGCAGCAGAAGGTGCTTTGGTGCTTGTCTGAATCGCAACGGTGGCATGGCTGACAGAAACGTGAAGTGTCAACGTATGGGTCGCACCAGCAGGATGACCGCCACCGGTTAAACCAAAAATCAGATGATTTCGAACCTGTTGTCCTACCCGGGAGGCGGACTGTTCTTTGGCGCTTACCTCAAGAACTTCAACAGCTGAAAGTGCGGAAGGCGCAACAGAGGCACCCGCAGAGGCAGTCGGCTTGGTGCTATTTAGCGGCTGTACCTGACATCCGCTGATCGCGATGCCCGCCAGGCCAACCAATACTGCCAACAGGGTGGTTTTTACTGTTCCTTCAGACCACGACATTAACGATCCTTTGCGGCACAATGACAAGTTTCCTAGGTGTCTTACCAGAAAGTGCGTTCTGCACAAAGCCCTGCTCAAGGACCAATTTCTCAATCGACTGTCTGTCTGCACCAACATCGATCATCACCTCACCGCGCTTTTTGCCATTGATCTGTACCGGCAGACTGATTTTGCTTTCTGCAAAAAGTTCACGGTCGGCCTCCGGCCAGTCTACACTGGCCACCATCTCCTTGCCACCCAATACCTTCCAGCATTCTTCAGCCAGGTGCGGCATCATCGGTGCAAACATTTGCACCGCAGCCCTAAGACATTGCACGAATACGGCTTTTTCATGGGCATCACTGTCCGGCATCAACCGCCGCCTGGCCTGCTCCAAACCATTGACCAGTGTGTGGATCTGGGCGATGGCGCTGTTGAAGCGCAATTCGGCGATCATTTCATCGACATTTGCCAGGGTCTTGTGCGTTTGTTTCAGGATTTCCGGCGCATTTTTTGGCGTCACCTCCACTTGCAATTGCGCCAAAGCGTCGTCGCCCAGTTGTGCAGTGGCGGCTACCAGCCGCCAGATGCGCTGGACAAACCGGTGGACGCCCTCGACACCTGCTTCTGACCAGATAACATCGCGGTCGGGGGGTGAGTCAGAAAGCACGAACCAGCGCGCCGTATCGGCTCCATAGGTGGCGAGTATATCTTGCGGATCGACGATATTGCGGGTCGACTTGGACATTTTCTCGATCGGGCCGATGGTCAGTTTCTCACCGGTGTCGAGCTTGGTGGCCGTTCTTACGCCCTCTTGTTCGCTCAGCTTGATCTCGGCCGGTGCAATCCAGTTGCCGCTGCTGTCCCGGTAGGTTTCGTGCACCACCATACCCTGGGTGAACAAACCGCGGAACGGTTCATCAACATTCATATGGCCGGTAATACTCATTGCCCGGGAAAAGAACCGCGAGTAAAGCAGATGCAAAATGGCGTGCTCAATGCCACCGATATACTGATCAACCGGCAGCCAGTGATCGGCGATTTCAGGGCTGGTGGGGGTGGCGGCTCCAGAATCGGTAAAACGGGCGAAATACCACGATGAATCAACAAATGTGTCCATCGTATCGGTCTCGCGTTGCGCTTTGCCACCGCATTCAGGGCAATCAACATGGCGCCACGTGGGGTGGTGGTCGAGCGGATTTCCCGGCGTGTCAAAATTCACATCATCCGGCAATACCACCGGCAATTGGCTGTCTGGAACCGCCACAATGCCACAGGTTGCACAGTGAATAAACGGGATCGGACAACCCCAATAGCGTTGCCGCGAAATGCCCCAGTCGCGCAGGCGATAATTGATTTGCCGCTCGCCCTGCGGCGCACCGTCAACCATTCGGGTTTCAAGCCGCTCGGCAACATCATTCTTCGCCTCATCAATCGTCAGACCATCAAGGAAATCCGAATTAATGATCGACCCCTCGCCGATATAAGCCTCGTCCTGAATATAAAATGCCGCCTCAAGCTGGTCGGGCGGCAGCACCACCGGGGTGACCTCCAGGCCATATTTACGGGCAAAATCTATATCACGCTGGTCGTGGGCGGGGCAGCCGAAAATAGCACCGGTTCCGTAATCCATCAACACAAAATTGGCGACATATACGGGCAAGGATTTGCCTTCGATAAACGGGTGTTTGACGGCAAGTCCAGTGTCTATTCCCTTTTTTTCGGCAGTTTCTATTTCCGCCATACTAGTACCCAGTCGGCGGCAATCCTCGACAAATGCCTGTAAATCGTCATTATCAGCAGCAAGCAGGGCGGTCAGCGGGTGTTCGGGTGAAAGCGCCATGAAACTTGCACCAAACAGTGTATCGGGTCGGGTGGTGAAAACCTCCAATGTCGCATGTTCTGGTGGCACATTGCTATCAAACTCAAACCGAATCTTCAGCCCTTGTGATCGACCGATCCAGTTTTTCTGCATAATGCGGACCTTTTCCGGCCATCGCTCAAGACCGTCCAGCGAGGTCAGCAAATCCTCGCTGAACTCGCTGATCTTGAAAAACCACTGGGTCAGTTCGCGCTGCTCCACTGGCGCACCAGAACGCCAGCCACAGCCATCTATCACCTGCTCATTTGCAAGCACCGTCATATCCACCGGATCCCAGTTGACCTTTGATTGTTTTCGGTAGACCAGGTCTTTCCTGTAAAAATCAAGAAACAGCTTCTGCTGCTGGTGATAATACTCAACGTCACAGGTGGCGAATTCCCGGGTCCAGTCAAGCGCAAATCCCATCGACTGCAACTGGCTGCGCATGGCGGCAATATTGTCATAGGTCCAGCCCTTGGGATGGGTATTGTTCTGCATCGCGGCGTTTTCGGCAGGCATGCCAAAGGCGTCCCATCCCATCGGGTGCAATACCTCGAAACCCTTTGCCCGCTTGTAGCGGGCAATCACATCTCCCATGGTATAGTTTCGCACGTGGCCGATATGAATGCGGCCCGAAGGATAGGGGAACATCTCGAGCACGTAATACTTTTTTTTGTTTTTATTGGCCGAAACAAGCGTTTCAAACAACTTGGCCTGCTGCCACTTTGCCTGCCAAAAGGGTTCGACAACCTGTTGATTGTAACGTTCGCTTGTCATTTGATATTTCTTGTGTTTGTTCAGCACCGGACGGCTGTGACTCAGACCAGAAATGTGGCAGCCGGTCAACCGCTTATAGGAAGCTGATCGGCTGGTAACGGAGAAAAAGATGGACCGAACTGCGGAAAATCTGGTGAAAATTGGCCAGATCATTGAAAAAGCCCTGTCTGAATTCGACCGCAAGCCCGGCAGTGTCAAGTTGATCGCGGTTTCTAAAACCTTTTCAGGCGAACAAATCAGGCCGGCGCTTGAGGCCGGGCAAAGAATTTTCGGCGAAAACCGGGTGCAGGAATCGCAGGGCAAATGGCCGCAACTGAAAACAGACTTTCCAGACACCGAATTGCACCTGATCGGGCCGCTTCAATCGAACAAGGTGAAAGAGGCGGTTGTATTGTTTGATGTTATTCAAACCATCGACCGGGAGAAGATTGCCAAAGCGCTGGCCAGTGAAATGGTCAAACAGGCAAGGCGTCCTGGTCTGTTTGTTCAAGTCAACACCGGCATGGAGGAACAAAAGGCCGGCATCGACCCGCAAAATACCGTCGATTTTGTTGAAAGGTGCCGCACCAGCCACGGGCTTGAAATCAGCGGGCTGATGTGCATTCCACCGTTTGATGAAAATCCAGGACCCCACTTTGCCCTTTTGCAAAAACTAGCGGGTCAACTCGGCGTCGATCAGCTTTCAATGGGCATGTCAGCTGATTTTGAAACCGCTATCCAGTTTGGTACCAGCCATATCCGGGTCGGCACCGCAATATTCGGCGCCCGGCCACCGTTTAAACCTGCTGCTTAGTTTTTACCACAATTTTGGTATCATTGGCCCGACATTGTCGCCCGCACCGCTGTGAAGGGTCGGTCCGACAAGACCGGACCGGCCTGGGCAATTACGTATTTTGAATATTCATAGACAAGATGGCGCAGGCTTTTGCGGTCACGGTACCAGTTAGCGCGATCTATGACATCATTGTCGACCGCGTGGGGGATCAATTTTATCGTTGGTAACCGGCGCCGGGTTTCCAGCAGGCTACGCGGCATATGATAAGTACTGGTTACGACGAGCAGACTTTCATAGCCATGGTTTGCCACCCACTTTTCGGCTTCGACTGCATTGCCTTTGGTGTCGGTCGCTCGGATATCAATATCGATACAGCAATCAAACAGCTGTGGTTGAATGCTGGCGCGTTTAATCAATGAACTGCGCGATGTCGCGGGATTAACGCCACTAATCAGCAATCGGGCACCAAAGCCGTCTTGCAACAGCTTTACGGCTTTCTCGATGCGCATCGAACCGCCGGTAAATACCACAATGGCGTCGGCCTTGTCGGTCGGCATTGCGGCCTCATAACTTGTCACCGTGTCGGTATATCTAAGAAAGCCGCCAATCAAAAAACCAACACCAATAATGATGATAAGCACGCCAAGCCCGAAGGTCAGTTTGACCAAGGCGAAGCCTAATGTGGTAATTTTCCACCGGGGTTTTTTATTATTATTATCAGCACCTGTTTGGTGTCTGGTTCGGTTCGTGGTCATAGGATCACCATGACAATAAACTTCTCCAATATCAACCTGACTGGTTTGGTCAACGGCGATTTGATAACAAACTACTGTGGCAATGCAAAGGCGGCATTTGGCTCCAACACAGGGGCAATACTAGTGGTTCTGTACCAACATTTGCATCCGCCAGCGGCTCGTACTTATGGCAAATGTTGGAATCATAAGAACCACTAGAATTAAATAAGTTGCTAGTGGTCTTTGTGGCCAAAACGCTTGAAAAAGAACGTGCTGAAAAGGGATTCAAGCGTTTCGGCCAGACCACTAGTGGTTCTATACCAACATTTGCATCCGCCAGCGGCTCGTACTTATGGCAAATGTTGGAATCATAAGAACCACTAGAATTCAATAAGTTGCTAGTGGTCTTTGTGGCCAAAACGCTTGAAAAAGAACGTGCTGAAAAGGGATTCAAGCGTTTCGGCCAGACCACTAGTGGTTCTGTACCAACATTTGCATCCGTCAGCGGCTCGTACTTATGGCAAATGTTGGAATCATAAGAACCACTAGAATTCAATAAGTTGCTAGTGGTCTTTGTGGCCAAAACGCTTGAAAAAGAACGTGCTGAAAAGGGATTCAAGCGTTTCGGCCAGACCACTAGCCAAGTTTGTTCGTGCCGGTCAGATGATATCTTATTCTGCGATGCGCCTCGGTCAGCACGGCCGGATCCTGTAGCGCATGGGCAAGCGTTATCGCCCCCTGCCAATCGACGATGGCTCGCCTTGCTTCCGAAAGCGCAATCGAGGGTCGTTGGCCAACGGCCTGTCTTTGTCGGGCGATCCACACAATTAGCAGAGAGAACGCCTCACCAGCTTTGCTCGCCGCTGCCGGTGCCGGCCGACGAAAATCACGCGCTGCCAGCGCAATCGGGCAGCCATGGCGCATGCGGCTTTCGTCTGATGTGGCGAGGCGTTCAAATAATTGCAGCAGCCGGTTGCGCGGATCAGCCCCTGCTACCTCCAGCTCTTCAAGCATGCTTGCGGTTTCGTCGCTAAATACCTGCGCCACGGCCATCGCCAGTTGTGCCTTGTCGGGAAAGTAATAGTAGACATTGCCTTTGGGAACCGAGGCCTCCAGCGCGATATCCTTGATGCTTGTGCCATCATATCCATGGCGCCAGAACAACCCCGCAGCAGCAGAGACAAGTCTCTCTTTCTTGTTGCTTTTTCGCGCCATAATTATCTGTTCCAGTGGCAAGCACGACGATTTGATATTCGGCGATAGCTTGCCTTCCAGGTTGCCGTCAACCGGTCTCGTCCACTAAAGACCGCGCTTCCGACGGCAATAAGATCGGTATGCCATCGCGAATGGGATAGGCCAGCGACGCCTTGGCCGAGACCAGTTCATTGGCCTTCTCGTCAAACGTCAAATTTCCCTTGGTCAGCGGACAGACCAGGAGTTCCAGCATTTTCCTGTCGATTTCGATATTTGATGATAGATTATCCATATCGTCACCTACTGCAGGGTCGCACCGGTTTCGTCAGTCGTCTTTGCCAGTGCAAATTCGGTTATGGCAATCAGCGTGTCGGCCCGGGTTTTCAAATCGGGCGCCTCGAGCAACGCCTGCTTTTCCGCCGGTCCATAGGGGCTCATCATGGCAAGTGTGTTGACAAGCATCTCAGTCGAAGCCGCAGCGACGCCTTCCCAGTCGGCATCCATTTCGTTGGCATCAAGATACGCCTTGAATGTGGCCAACAGTTCCTCACGGTTCACATCCACCGATTTCTTTGAATCCTCAATCAGATCTTCGGCAAACAACTTGATTTGAAAGCGACGATAGCCATTTTTAGCCCTTTTCTCGCCCAAAAGACGGAACCGGCTAATGCCAGATAGATTGAGCAGATATCGGCCATCGCCAACTTCCTGAAACGCGGTAATACGGCCGACACAGCCGACCCCGCACAGGTTTTTCGTATCCTCTTTTTCGCCTGCTTCAAAACTGGGTTGAATCATGCCAATCAACCGGTCGGTTTTCAGCGCATCATCCACCAGCGAAAGATAGCGTGGCTCAAAAATGTTCATCGGCATATGCGCGCCCGGCAACAACAATGCTGCACTCAGCGGAAATACCGGAATAACATTCGGCACATCCGCAACACTGTTATAGCTTTCATTTCCAGCTTTCATGCGATGAATTCCCGTCGACGATGCCAATTATGAAAACAGTAAGGAAGAAAGCGCCCGCCTGCCCGACAATGTCGCCGGATCGGCGGCCCCCCACAGGTCGAAAAACTGGACCAGCTGCTGGCGCGCACCATCATCATTCCATTTTCGGTCTGCCCGCACTATTTCCAACAACTGAGTGGCCGCCTCATCCCGCTGGTTCTTGGCATTAAGCGCCAGCGCAAGATCAAACCGCGCCTGATGATCCTTCGGATCGGCATCTACCCTGGCTGCAAGCTCTTGCACGGATCCAAGTGCTGCGGTCTGTTCAGCCAGATCCAGCTTGGCAATAAGCGCTGCAATAACCGGCACAGCCAATTGATCTTTCGGCAGATTGGCAATCACTTTACGCGCCATCTCGACCTCTCCAACGGCAAAATAACACTCACCCATTCCGGCGATGGCATCGAGATTTCCAGGCTCCCGGCCGAGAACTGCGGCATAAAGTTCTGCTGCCTGGGCCGAATCGCCCGATGCGAGCAATTGGCCGGCCTGCTCCATAGCAACTTCAATACCGTCATCCTCGGCTGCAGCCGCATTGGCCGGTTTTGGCAACTTGTCAAGAAACGCCTTGACCTTACTTTCCGATAAAGCGCCCATGAACGCATCGGCAGGCTTGCCGTCGACAAAGGCGACAACAGCGGGTATCGACTTTATGCCCATTTGCCCTGCAACCTCGGGATGTTTGTCAATATCCATCTTGGCAAGCAGAACCGTCCCATTTGAACCTTTTGCAAGCTTTTCCAGAACCGGGCTTAATTGCCGGCACGGTCCACACCAGGTTGCCCAAAAATCGACCAGGACAGTCTGGCTGCGTGAAGTCTCAATCACGTCGGCGGTAAAACTGGCGGTGGTAATGTCCTTGACGGCCACAGCACCACTAGGTGGCTTGGCAGAATTTCCGGCTGATACAGTCCCGGAAAACTGACTAGCGCCGAATGACGCCGAATAACTTGCAGCGTTTGAACCTTGCCTTTTGGCATCATTGTTCATGATGAGTACTTTCCTATTGTCCGGACAACTCACCCGGAACATATTCATTTTTTACCATATCGGTGTTTAATTTGATACTTTCAATATCAAGGGTTGATGATCGGCAGCGCTGAGAAAACGCAGCAGATCGTCGCGGCCAATACTTGTGGTCGCCGTATTGACCAACGGATGGCAATTGATCACCTCATGGTCAAGCAGTGGCGCATCGACAACCAGCTTAACCATATTGTTGTTGTCGTTGATCACCGCCAGCGCCGTAACCGAGCCTGGTGATACGCCGAGATATTCCATCAGCTTGTCCGGCTTGCCAAACGACAGTCGGTTCGCCCCGCCGACAAGTTTGTGCAGATTTTTCAGATCGACCACCGCGTCTTCTGCCAATGTAACGAGAAAAAAATTATCCTTTTTGTCTTTTAAGAACAGGTTTTTCGTGTGTCCGCCAGCGATCTTGCCGCGCAACGATTGCGATTCTTCGACCGTATATAACGGTGGATGCTCAACCGTAGACACTGCAATATCCATGTCCACGAATATCTGCAGCAACTGGTCTTTCGACAGGGGTTTGGTCATATTGCTCTCCGCCCAGGAACACCAATCCAGGATGCCGCAGCGATACAGCCTTGACGGTTTTGGTACAAGCCGATTTCTGCCATCCCCACGGCAATCGCTTGAAAGCGATTTGCACGTATTTTGTTAGTTTGCTCCGCTGCGGGCGGTCCTTTGCGGCGCTTTTTGCGCCTCAATCACCGTCCTCACATGAGCAATGCTCAGGGCTGACCCGAATTCCCGAGATTTTTCTTTGAAAAAATCCCTCCATTCGGGCGCCATGCGGATAAACTTTCTTTCAAGCGATCGCCGTGTGTCGGATCGCAGTGCTTGCCACCGTAGCCGGCCTTCCAGCTGTTGGATGTCGTTCAACAGCAAGTCCGCCGCATCGTCGGCCTTGGCCGCCTGGGCCAGAAAAGTAGCCAAAGGTGCTGAAGGAAAGCTGACGTTGCTCTAAGTGGCACCGATTTGGAAATTTTGACTTCAGTTACCGGAAGATCTGTCAAAGTACCTCCAGTTTTGGCCTTTTTTCGAACACGCTGAGCACCAGTTTGAGATCACTGCCTCTTTTCAGCACCTGGCCGGCAACACTGGTGACGCTGTAGGCACCTTGTTTGGCCGCCATTTTGGGAATTTTCTCAATTTTGAACATGGCGATTTCACTGCTTTTACGAAAAACCGAAAACACCGCCCTGTCCTTCAAATGGTCTATAGCGTAATCTAGCCATTCGCCGGCAGCCACTTTGAATCCGTAGATTCGCAATATCTCATTGAGTTCACGGCGGTTGAAAGTTATCATCGCCGCCGTTCCCTTTACCGGCTCGGATTGCTCTAGTTCCTGCTCCCTCAACATCACAACCCGGTCGGATTGAGGGAGCGCAAAATTGCCTTCTGATTGCTCTGTCATTCGAATCCTTGTGTTTTCATCGCTGGCAGGCTATGCCTGCCACCATCATAGCCTAGTATCCCATCGTGTCTGGCACAATAGTTTATTAAAAGTTGTAGACTAATAGATGATTTCTAGTATAAATTGTAATTCAATAATCACAATATGGCCGTATTATCGTCGCGATCAGGTCACGTTTGCTCGCCATTGTTTGGTTGTTGCCTCAGACGGTCCGGCTTGACTGCACCTCGTATCACAGCCCCCCAGCCCCTCGAGGCGCGTGTTGAGCCGGACCACTTTAATGAAGCCATGTCGGTTCTTACCCCGGAACCAAAATTGATGACGCTCAAAATCGCGATTGTCGTTAAGATTAGTTCTTGAGATAATCGGGCAAATCTTGAAAGGCCGGCCCTCAACGAGACGCCGGTCTTTTTTTGCTCGAAAAAGAATTGGAGCGTGTCGCGCCTAACTTCCCAGGTTGCCGACAACCGTTGCGCCGATAATGGCCCCCGGCGAACCGCTGGCAGTTGTTTCCTGCAGCACGATAGCGCAAGAATCATAGCCCGCCCGGCGAACCTCCGGCAATGGCAGGTCCACCGAGATCGCACCATCCTTTAACATGCCGAGCATTTGTGAATCACCCACAACATTATGATAGGTGATGGTCTTGCCGCGGTTTTCGCCGCGCAATATTTTCACCGATTTCTGCCTGTCAAAGTAAATCATGTAAAGCGTTGGATGATTATCAATGGCGGATTTTTCATTGACTCTGATCCTCATTTGCTCGCCGGTAACCGTTACCTCCACTGCAACTTTGAGGTTCTTGCCCGCCTCGGCGTGATCGCTGATCATACCATCTAGATTTCGTTTGTGCGATCCAACCACATGGGCCTGGCCATTAATGATGGCCTGGGGTGTATAAATCTGCCTTTCCCGCATCGACTTGGCATAACGTCGCTGCCGGTCGGAAAATTGGGCTTTTGAGAAAGTGTCCTTCCAGCCAAGATAGTTCCAATAGTCAACATGCCAGGAAAGCGCCAGAATATCCTCATTTTTCGAGTATTCCCCCAACAAACGGTCGGCGGGTGGGCAGGACGAGCAGCCTTGCGATGTGAATAGTTCTACCACCGTTTTTGGCATAATACCGTCAGCGGCCGCAGGGAAAATATTCGCCAAGGTCACAAAAATCATTGCGGCGCCCAGGCTAAGCGAAATTTTTTTCATCTTGGTGTGTCTCTGTTGCTCCACCGGATGTAGCCAATTTGGGCATCACTTGCTACTCACGTTGCAGTGAGACATATCACGAAACGGAAAAGACAGACAATTCGGTTTGCCGCGCCGTGTCGAAGCGGGCCATTCGAATTTCAATTGGACAAGCTGCCATGCAAACGCGTATGGGCATGGCTATTCGATGGTCGGGGAGACGAGAGCGTGCTGATTTTCCGTTCACTGCTGTTTAATGTGGTGTTCTATTTGAATTTGATCCTTCAAATGCTGGTCCAGACACCGGTATATTTTCTGATGCCGCGGCGTTATTCTGTCAAAATCATCAAGAACTGGTGCCGGTCGAGCAACTGGTTATACAAAATAATCACCAACACCAATATGGAGGTGAGGGGCCAGGAAAATTTGCTGAAAGACGGATGCATCCTGGCGATCAAACATCAGTCGATGTGGGAATTCTTCGCCATCCTTCCGCTAATCAAAGATCCTGCCTATGTGCTTAAGCGAGAGTTGATGTGGATCCCCTTATTCGGCTGGTATGTGGCGAAAGCCGACATGATTCCGGTTAACCGCGGCAAACGCAGCCAGGCATTGAAAGATATGACCAAGAAAGCCAGGCAGGAAATCTGCAACGGTCGGCAAGTTTTGATTTACCCCGAGGGCACCCGAAGGACACCTGGCGCCGAGCCGCACTATAAATACGGTATTGCCCATATGTACAAGGAACTGGACTGTCCCGTTGTGCCGGTTGCGCTTAATTCCGGCCTTTATTGGCCGCGACGCAAATTAATGCGCTTTCCGGGCACCATCCGGGTCAATATTTTGCCGCCGATTTTACCGGGACTTGAGACCGAGGAATTTCGGCGGCAATTGCAAAACCGGATCGAAACGGCCTGTATGGACCTTTATCGACAGGCAGCCGAGGACATGCCATCACCGCCAATTCCAGCCGCGTTGCGGCAAAAACTTGACGCATAGGGCCCTTCTGGCACAGGCAGTCTTATGCATCGGTGGTATTTTCACTACCGGAAATTCTGGCGCTATACGATGGGGCTTTGGCATCGTTGTGGTGAGTGAAAAGGTCGCCGCTGCCGCCTTGCTATGCCAAAACACCGCTTTCAGGGCGAATTTGGAACAATTCAAGTCACCTGGCGGCATTGCATTCGGTCGAGATTGGCGTTAATGGCGTTCAGCCTTTGCGAAATTCGGAATAGCCATACAACCGCTATGGTTTTCAGAGGTTCACAGGGGAAAATTCCAAACACGGTCGGCCATACTCTATTCGGCCGGCATTGCAGGCAGCGTGCAGGAGGCAAAGGCCGATGAAAATTCTGGTGCCCGTCAAACGGGTAGTTGATTACAATGTCAAGATCAGGGTTAAGTCCGATGGCAGCGGCGTTGAGTTAACCAACGTCAAAATGTCGATGAATCCATTTGACGAAATCTCGGTGGAAGAGGCATTGCGCCTTCGCGAAGCCGGAACGGCAAGCGAAATCATTGCCGTGTCTATTGGCCCGCTAAAAGCCCAGGAAACCATCCGTACCGCGCTTGCCATGGGCGCTGATCGCGGCATTCTGGTTGAGACCGATGAATTGCTGGAGCCGCTGGCCGTTGCCAAAATTCTCAAGGCAATTGTCGATGAGGAAGAACCGCAACTTGTTATTCTGGGCAAACAGGCAATCGATGATGACTGCAACCAGACCGGACAGATGCTGTCGGCCCTGTTGGGCTGGAGCCAGGCCACCTTCGCCTCCAAGCTGGAGATTGCCGGTGATAAGGCAAAGGTAACAAGAGAGGTCGATGGTGGCCTGCAGACTATTGAAGTGTCGATGCCAACCATTGTCACTACTGACTTGCGCCTCAACGAGCCACGCTATGCGTCGCTGCCCAACATCATGAAAGCCAAGAAAAAGCCGCTCGATGCCAAGACGCCCGCGGACTATGGGGTCGATACGGCTCCCCGACTGACCATCGTAAAAACCGTCGAGCCGGAAAGCCGCAAGGCCGGGGTAAAGGTCGCTTCGGTGGCTGAATTGGTCGACAAATTGAAGAACGAGGCCGGTGTTCTGTAACGCCGCAATGATGATCGAAAAAGGGAAAAACCAATGACCATTCTTCTCGTTGCAGAGCACGACAACGAAACGCTGAGCGATCAGACCAACAAGGCAATGAGTGCCGCGCAGGAAATCGGCGGTGATATACACATCCTAGTCGCTGGCAAGGGCTGTGCTGGCGTTGCCAATGAAGCCGCCGCAATTGATGGTGCTGCCAAAGTGCTTTTGGCCGAAGACGACAGTCTGGCGCAACGGCTTGCAGAGCCTGTCGCCGCCCTGATTGTGAGTCTTGCTGATGGCTATGACACATTGTTGGCGCCGGCGACTTCAAACGGTAAAAACATTATGCCGCGAGTAGCGGCACTTCTTGATGTGATGCAGATTTCAGACATCATTTCCGTAAATGATGCTAACACTTTCGAACGCCCGATCTATGCAGGCAACGCTATTCAGACTGTCACAACGAATGGTGCCAAAAAGGTCATCACCGTGCGCACCGCCGGTTTTGCCGCTGCAGGCGAAGGCGGTTCGGCCACAGTTGAAGCCATTTCGGCCGCCGTTGATCCGGCACTCTCCAGCTATGTCAGTGCGGCCCTGTCAAACAATGACCGGCCAGAACTGACGTCGGCAAAAATCATTATTTCCGGTGGCCGGGCGCTTGGTTCGGCGGAGAAATTTCAGGAAGTTATCATTCCGGTAGCCGATAAACTGGGTGCTGCCGTCGGTGCATCGAGAGCCGCGGTCGATGCGGGCTACGCGCCCAACGACTGGCAGGTGGGGCAGACCGGCAAGGTTGTGGCGCCGGATCTTTATATCGCCTGCGGCATTTCGGGCGCTATTCAGCATCTGGCCGGGATGAAGGATTCCAAAACCATCGTCGCCATCAACAAGGACGAGGAGGCGCCAATTTTTCAGGTGGCCGATTACGGTCTCGTGGCTGATTTATTCGTCGCTTTGCCGGAACTTGAAAAAGAATTGGACTGACCTTGTGTCAAATAGGTGTTAAGATGGCCGGGAAAAATCCCGGCCTTTTTTATCCCAACCCGGCGGAAGAAACATGAGCACTTCAATAAAATCAGTCGGAATTATTGGCGTCGGTCAAATGGGAAGCGGTATCAGCCACGTCTGCGCCCTGGCTGGATTTGATGTTTTGCTGTTGGATATCAATGAAAAGATAGCCCTTTCGGGCATCGCAACTGTTAATGGCAATCTTGCGCGGCAGGTTGCCGCCGGTAAAATCACCGAAGCCGAACGAAAAAAGGCTATCCGCCATATCAATTCGGTTGAAACGATTGATGATATTGGCGGTGTTGATCTCGTGGTTGAGGCGGCAACCGAAGACGAAAAAACCAAGATGGACATCTATGCTGCACTTTGCCCGGTGCTCAATAGCGATGCCATTTTGGCGACCAACACCTCATCATTGTCGATTACCCGCCTTGCCTCGGCCACCAATAGGCCAGAGCGTTTCATTGGCATTCATTTCATGAACCCGGTACCTTTGATGCAGTTGGTAGAGCTGGTACGCGGCATTGCCACCGATGATAAAACCTTTGAAACGGCCCGCGGATTTATCGCCAAACTGGACAAGAAAATCGCCGTATCGGAGGATTTTCCCGGGTTTATGGTTAATCGAATATTAATGCCGATGATCAACGAGGCGATTTATACACTTTATGAAGGTGTTGGTGGCGTCGCGGCTATCGACACAGCCATACATTTGGGTGCCAACCATCCCATGGGACCTTTGACCCTGGCTGATTTTATCGGCCTTGATACCTGTTTGTCGGTCATGCAGGTGTTGCATGAGGGGCTTGCCGATCCAAAATACCGGCCCTGTCCGTTGCTGGTTAAATATGTCGAGGCCGGTTGGCTTGGCCGCAAGGCAGGCCGCGGATTTTATGACTACAAGGGCGACGAGCCGGTGCCGACGCGCTGATCAGGCCGGCAATACCAATGTGGCGCGAAAGTCATTGACATTGGTACGGGTCGGACCGGTGATGATGAGATCATCAAGGGCTGAGAAAAACCCGTAGCCATCATTATTTTCAAGCATATTTGCCGGATTGAGGCCCAAGGTCCGGGCCCGCCGCATGGAATTTGGCCAAAGAACCGCGCCTGCATTATCTTCGCTGCCATCAATACCATCGCTATCGCCGGCGATGGAGTAAGTTTGCGCCGCATGATCGAGTGATAACCCCAGCGCCAGCAGGTATTCCGCGTTGCGCCCGCCCCTGCCATTGCCTTTGACTGTAACCGTCGTTTCACCGCCGGAAAGAAAGGCAATCGGCCGGTTGTCACAACGCGGATCGGCCGAAAATTGCCTGACAAAATCGGCCATCTGGCCGGCCACTTCCCGCGCCTCTCCTTCGACCGCATCGCCCAATATTACCGGTCGGACACCGTGATTAAGACAATATTGCGCCGCCGAGTTCAAGGCGGTCTGAGGTGTGGCGATCATCCGGAAGTCGCTTTCAAAAGGTGTCGGTTGGTGGTTCTGATTTTCCAGATGGCAGCGAACAGCCGGTGAAATATCGATGTTTTGCTGGTCCAGGATCTCCAGCGCATGACGTGCAGTCGATGCATCAAACACCGTTGGACCGGAAGCAATAATTGCCGCATCATCGCCCGGCACATCCGAGATTGCCAGACTGACCACCTTTGCTGGCAGGGCCGCCAACGCCAGCCTGCCGCCCTTGATGGCGGATAAATGTTTGCGCACCACATTCATTTTGTCGATTGCGACGCCTGACTTCAGCAGCTGCCGGTTGATTGCCTGTTTTTCCTCCAGTGTAATACCTTCGGCAGGCTGTACCAGCAAGGCCGAACCACCACCAGAAATCAGGCAAAGAACAAGATCATCTTGTTGTAGCCCGCTGACCTTTAGCAGAATGCGCCGGGCCGCATCGATGCCGGCAGCATCAGGCACCGGGTGGGCCGCCTCTACAACCTCGATTTGATCACACTCAACACCGTGGCCATAGCGGGTTACCACAAGGCCCTCAAGCGGTCCGCTCCAATTGTCTTCCACCGCCCTGGCCATTGATGCAGCAGCCTTTCCCGCACCGATGACGATGGTGCGCCCTTTGGGTGGCGCCGGCAGAAATGGTGCAAGACAACGGGCCGGGTCAGCCGCTTCAACAAAATGGTGAAACAGCTTGACCAGAAAATCTTTCGGATTGTTCAGATTATGGGACATCAATCAGCGCCAATAGCACATTTTCGTCGGTCTGAAAGACTGTCTCATAGCCCTCATCTTTCATCCGGCCAACCACATCGTTTTTCCACAGTTTCCGGTGTGCCGTCTCTATCAACACGTATTTGGGCCACAGATCTTTACCAGTGCAGTCAAAATACGGGCTTAAGACCTGGTCCTCAAATCCCTCAATATCAATTTTCAAAAGATCAATATGGTCAATACCTGTGTCAGCAATGATTTCAGCCAGCGGCACCACATTGACCTCGACAAAGATTTTTGGGTTACTGGTGCCTTGTTTCAATACCGATGTATGACCGATATTGCTGCCGCCATCCGACCACAATTGCATTTTCTCGCGCCGCGGTCCGCTTGCCAGTTGCAGGGTGGTGGCGTTGTCAATCCTGTTCGCAGCAAGATTATAACCCAGTTTTTGAAACGTATGCGGATGGGGCTCGAGCGCGATAATCATTGCCGAATTGGCCGATTTTTGCGCCACATATAGCGAATAGGAACCGACATTTGCACCGATATCAACAAAAACCATATCTGGCTTGATTATGTCAGCAAGCGCTTCGTGTTCGGTTTGCTCCGGCAATTTGTTGCGCGCAAATATCACTCGATCGCAATAATTTTCTTCCGGATAAAGTCGCCAGTTAATGCCAGCAAAGCGAAGATCGAACGGGCCTTTGAGCTTGCGTGCGAACGCCTTGCGCAATTTGCGCCGAAGGCGGGGCGAAAACACCGGTGCATCGCAAATCGTCCAGACCAGTCGTTTTAAACGATGGGCGCCATGGGTCCCGAAAGGAGTTTGAGTATCAAGCGTCATGCGGTTTTTCTTGCTCATCAGTCATCATTGCTCTATGCCAGCGCCGCTGAAGGCGCCAGCGGTTTTTTCTCCTTGCGCCGTGAAAATGAATAGATCGAAGCTTTTGGTGTCGCAAAAAACCGCATCGCCTATCATCTTTATTCGCCATGGCGAAACAGACTGGAACCGCGAAAAAAGGTTTCAGGGTCAAACCGATGTGCCGCTGAACAGCAATGGTAAAAATCAGGCACTGGACAATGCCCGCCAGCTGGCACTTTTTGTCGATCAAGCCGGTCTTGCGGGAGAGCAGCTGCGTTTTGTTTCTTCGCCGCTTTGCCGCACAACCGAGACAACAGAAATTATTTTGCACGAGTTAGGCTTGCCGCCGCAACGATATTCGCGTGACGATGCGCTAACCGAAGTTTCCTTCGGCCTGTGGGAGGGCCTTACCCCGGCAGAAGCCAAGCAGCGCTATTATGAGCAGCGGCAGAAAAGGCGCAAGGATCGTTGGTCGATCGCGCCGCCAGGAGGCGAAAGTTTCGCTTCAAGGCTCAATGGTGTCGGTGAATTTCTGTCCCGCCTGCCGGCCAATTCCGTGGTTATCTCCCATAGTGGCATCATGCGTATCGCGTTCTATCTGTTGCAAAACCTGACAGAAACAGATGCGGTAAGGGTCGAGATTCCCCACATAGGATGCCATATTTGGCAGGAAAATGCCCTGTTGCAGATCACAAATCACCCCAACCCGCCGCAAGCGGAATAAAACACTCTTTCGATCCCCGGTTTTTTGTGCAACTTTGCCTGCGGATCGCAACAACAAAACCAAACGGAACTGTCCGCCAGGTATGCAGAAATCGATGCATGATATCATCAGAATAGAAGACCTACGCATTGCTATAGACCTCAAAGGTTCTGATCTGGAAGTGATCAGGGGCGCCAGCTTTCGCATTCCTGCAGGCAAGACCGTTGCGCTGGTCGGTGAATCTGGTTCGGGCAAATCGATCATTGCCCAGGCGATCCTGGGGATTACACCGCGGGTGGCCCATATTACCGGCGGTGCGATCTGGTTTTCAGAAAAAGCCGGCGACCAGGCGGTGGATCTTGCCAAAATGGCAGATGACAGCGCCGAGCGGCGGGCCCTGCGCGGTGGTAAGATCTCAATCATCTTTCAGGAGCCGATGACATCGCTGTCACCGCTGCACACGGTCGGTAATCAGGTCGAGGAAGCGCTGACGTTGCACCGCGATGTGGACAAGAGCGAAGCGCATAAGGTCACCTGCGAGATGTTCGATCTTGTCGGCTTTCCCGATCCGGCGCGCGCCTATGACATGTTTCCGATGGAACTTTCAGGTGGCTTGCGCCAGCGCGCCATGATCGCCATGGCGATTATCTGTCATCCTGCTCTTTTGATCGCCGACGAACCAACCACTGCACTTGATGTCTCCATGCAGGCCAAGATTCTCGGGCAGCTAAAACAACTTCAGGCAAAGCTCAACATGGCGGTGTTGCTGATTACCCATGATCTCGGCGTTGTCGCCAACATGGCCGACGAAGTTGTCGTCATCTATCACGGCCAGATCATGGAGGCCGGGCCGGTTGAGGATATTTTTCGCAATCCCCAACATGACTATCTAAAAGCGCTGCTTAATGCCGTGCCAAGCCTGAGCATGGGCTTGGACCAAAAGCTGCAATCGCTGCGCGATATAGACCATGTTATTCCAAAATCGATGGAAAGCATGGCCTTGCCGCAAAACAGCGGATCCGTTGAACCGTTGCTAAAAGTACGCGATCTGCATCGCACGTTTACTATCAAGAAAGACGGTTTTTTCTTCGGTTCCAGAAGCCATTCGATCACCGCGGTCAGCCACATGAGTTTCGATGTGCGCCGGGGTGAGTGTTTTGGACTGGTGGGTGAAAGCGGTTGCGGCAAAACCACGACGATTAAAATGATCATGCGGGCGCTGCTGCCCGATACCGGTGAAATTGTCTATCATGATGGCAAAAACAATCGTGATATCCTGGCGCTCCGGGGCGTTGAGCTGAAGCAGTTCCGCAAGAAAATGCAAATGGTCTTTCAGGACCCGTTTTCCTCGCTCAGCCCACGATCAACCGTGTTGACGATATTGCGGGAGCCGTTGCAGGTACACGATATCGGCAATGCAAGGCAGCAGGCTGAATATGCGGCCGAATTGCTGCAGATGGTCGGTCTGCAACCGAGCTATCTCAATCGCTACCCCCACTCTTTTTCGGGCGGCCAGCGCCAGCGTATCGGCATTGCCCGTGCCCTGGCACTAAAACCTGATTTGCTGATTTGCGACGAGCCCGTATCAGCCCTCGATGTTTCGGTCCAGGCCCAGGTGCTGAACCTGATGAAGCAATTGCAAGATGAATTGGGCCTCACCTACATTTTCATTTCTCACAATCTGGCCGTGGTGCGCTATATCGCCGACCGGATCGGCGTGATGTTCAAGGGCCAGCTGGTGGAGATGGCCAGTCGCGAAGAATTGTTCAAAAATCCCGTTCATCCCTACACAAGAGCATTGCTTGATGTTGTGCCCCATGCTGATCTGGACCACCCGCTCGATTTTGACCGGCTGAACCGGGAAATGGTGACAGAAGGTCGGGACTGGGGTGACCAATTCATCAGCCGGGAGGATGGTGCTGATATGAATATGGTGGCAATAAGTGATAATCACTCGGTGCTGGCTGTTGCCGGCACCCAATTAGACGAACTTGGGGAAGCATGATGGCGTCAGTTACTCGAATACTGCAGGTAGGCCTGGTCTGGCTGGCTGCGGCAGGCACGGCAATTGCCGGACCACCGGAGGAACCGCGCATCCTCGACATGGCGGCGATGAACAAAACCGCTGGCAAACCCGGTGGCACGCTGAAGATATTGATGGCCAAGCCAAAAGATATCCGCATGATGGTGATTTATTCCGGCGCCCGCCTGGTCAGCTATGACGCCAATTTTAAACTGGCGCCCGATATGTTGAAATCCATCGATGTCGAGGAAAACCGCATCTTCACCCTTCGCCTGCGCAAGGGGCACAAATGGTCAGATGGTCACCCGTTCACGACCGAAGATTTCCGCTATTATTGGCAGGATGTCGCCAATAGCAAAGAACTGGCACGCGGTGGTCTTTCCAACAAATTGCTGGTCAATGGTGAGGGGCCCAAATTCGAGGTATTGGACGAGTTGACCGTCCGATACACCTGGCAGGCTCCCAATCCGTTGTTTCTGACATCGCTTGCCGGGGCCAGACCGCTCTATATTTATATGCCTGCCCACTACATGAAGCAGTTTCACGCAAGTTACCAGGATGCCGACAAACTGGCCCAGATGGTGAGCGACAACAATGTGCAAAAATGGGGTTCGCTGCACACCCGCAAGGGCCGTCAATACCGGCCCGAAAATCCCGAGATGCCAACCCTGCAGCCCTGGATGAACACCACCCAGCCACCTTCGGAGCGATTCGTTTTCAAGCGAAATCCAAATTTTCACCGCGTCGATGACCAGGGCACGTCGTTGCCCTATATCGACCAGATCATCATGAATATGTCGTCATCGGCCATCATTCCGGCCAAGACAGGCGGCGGTGAGAGCGATTTGCAGGCGCGTTATTTGCGGTTTGACAATTACGCCTTTTTGAAAAAAGGTTCCAATAACCACGATTATCGCGTTGTCCTGTGGCCCAACGGCAAGGGCTCGCAGATGGCCATGCGGCCCAATCTTAATGTCAGCGACCCCGTTTGGCGCAAGGTAATGCAGGATGTGCGGGTGCGCCGGGCGCTGTCTTTGGCAATTGACCGATCGGAGATCAACGAGGCAATCTATTTCGGTCTGGCACGGGAAGTAGGCAATACGGTGCTTCCCGCATCTCCGCTCTATAAGGAGGAATATGCAACCGCCTGGGCAGCCTATGATATTGATCAGGCCAACGCGCTGTTGGATGAAGCCGGTCTCGACAAACGTTCGCCCGACGGCGTTCGGCTGTTGCCGGACGGACGCGAAATGAAGATCACCGTAGAAACCACTGGTGAGAGCACGGAAGAAACAGACGTTCTGCAGCTTATTACCGAGCACTGGTCCAATATTGGTATTCAGCTTTTCTCCAAACCCACCCAGCGCGACATCCTTCGCCGCAGGATTTCCAATGGCGATACCATCATGTCGATCTGGCAAGGGCTCAACCGCGGTCTTGCCACCGCTGACATGAACCCGGAAGAACTGGCACCGGTATCACCGCTTCAGGGAATCTGGCCAAAATGGGGTCAGTATTTTGAAACCAAGGGCGTTGCCGGCGAGCCGCCCAGCCTTGAGGAAGTGGCGGAACTGAGCAGGCTTTACCAACAATGGCGAAGCGCTTCCGGTGTCGAAGAACAGGAAGAAATCTGGCACAAGATGCTGGCTATTTTCACCGATAATGTGTTCACCATCGGAATTGTCAGCGGCACATTGCAGCCGGTGGTGATTAACAAGCGGTTGCATAATGTGCCGGATGAAGGCATCTACTCGTTTGAACCGACCGCCTTTTTCGGTCATTACCTGCCCGATACGTTCTGGTTTGAAAACTAATCCACCGGGAAATGCGATAAACAGGAAATGCTGAACCGGTGCTGAAATATATTCTCTATCGCATCGCTGCCATGGTGCCCACATTGCTGATCGCCAGCATTGTGATTTTTACCATCATCGAATTGCCGCCCGGTGATTTCTTTGAAAGCTATATATCCGAATTGCAGGCGGCAGGTGAAAGCGTCGATCCGAAGCGTATTGAGTATCTGCGGGAGGAATACGGTTTCGACAGGCCGGTTTACGAACGGTATCTGGTTTGGGTGACCGGCATGATGCAGGGCGACTTTGGCTATTCCTTCGAGCATGAGCGTCCGGTAACCGAGGTGGTCGGCAACCGTATCTATCTCACCATCATGGTTTCATTCGTCACTATCATCGTCACCTGGCTGATCGCCTTTCCGATCGGCATCTATTCCGCCACCCATCAATATTCCTGGGGTGATTACGGCTTGACCTTCGTTGGCCTGCTCGGTCTGGCGACGCCCAATTTCTTGCTGGCGCTGGTGATGATGTATCTTGCCAATGTCTGGTTTGGCACCACTGTTGGCCATCTCATGGATCAAAAATACCTCGATCAGCCGTTGAGTTGGGTGAAGGTGAAATCGATCCTTGAGCATCTCGTTATTCCGGTCATCGTCATTGGCACATCAGGAACGGCGGCGATGATCCGCCGGCTGCGGGCCAATTTGCTTGACGAAATTGAAAAGCAATATGTCGTCACCGCACGGGCCAAGGGGGTGCCGCCATTTAGGGCGCTGGTCAAATATCCGCTGCGTATGGCGCTCAATTTCTTTGTTGCCGACATCGGCAGCCTTTTGCCGGCGATCATTTCCGGTGCGGAAATTGTTGCAATTGTATTGTCGCTGGAAACGACCGGGCCGCTGTTGATTGCCGCCCTGCAAAGCCAGGATATGTATCTTGCCGGTTCATTTTTGATGTTTCTGGCAACGCTTACCGTATTTGGCGTGTTGATTTCGGATATTGCGCTCGGATTTCTCGATCCGCGCATCCGCCTGCAGGGGAAGGTCGAGAAATGAATGCCCTGCCGCCAAAAGACGCCGAAAAACTGCCCCACTTTGTCTCCAGGGAGCCGTTTGATCTACAGTCGATTGAAAAACTGACGCCAGAGCAGGAGCGCATTTATTTTGCCTCTCAACTGACCTTGATGTGGTGGAAATTCCGCCAGCACCGGGTGGCAGTTTGGTCGGGCGTGTTTTTAGCAGTGCTTTATCTATCTATTTTTGTCAGCGAATTTCTTTCCCCTTACGATATGACCAAACGCCATGTGAAACATATTTATGCGCCGCCCCAGGGTGTTCATCTGTTCCACAAAAGCGAATTTATCGGGCCGTTCACCTACCCTTACAAGGTGCGCCGCAATATGGAGACCCTGCAACGCGAATTCACCGTCGATGACAGAAAACCACAACCATTAAGGTTCTTCTGCCACGGCGAGAAATACTGGTGGTTCGGCCTTGTTAAGGCAGACATGCATCTGATCTGTCCTCCAGAGAAAGGATCGCTTTATCTGTTGGGCACGGACCGCTTAGGCCGCGATTTATTGTCGCGTATTATCGCCGGCGCCCGTGTCTCGCTGACCATCGGGCTGATCGGCATTACCGTCAGTTTTGTTCTTGGCATCGTCATCGGTGGTGCTGCCGGCTATTATGGCGGTTGGGTCGATATGATCGTCCAGCGGATGATCGAGGTATTGCAGTCGATCCCTTCAATTCCTCTTTGGCTCACCCTTTCAGCCATCATGCCGGCGACCTGGAGCCCCATTCTGGTCTATTTCGGTATTACCATCATCCTCGGATTGCTTGACTGGACCGGCCTTGCCCGCGCCGTGCGTTCAAAACTGCTGGCCCTGCGCGAGGAGGACTATGTGCTGGCCGCAAGGCTGATCGGCGCCAGCCCGTCGCGCATTATCGGCCGGCATCTGGTGCCCGGCTTCATGAGCCATCTGATCGCCTCCGCAACCATTACCATTCCAACGATGATCCTTGGTGAAACGGCGTTGAGTTTCCTTGGTCTCGGCCTGCGCCCACCGGTAACCAGCTGGGGGGTTTTGCTGAACGAGGCACAGGATATTAACGTCGTTGCGGTCTATCCTTGGCTGATGCTGCCGGTGGTACCGGTAATCTTCGTCATCATCGCCTTTAATTTTCTTGGCGACGGCTTGCGTGATGCAGCCGATCCTTACAAGTAAACAAAGTTTCAGTTGATGTCCGATGCATCAAACAAAATGGCTCTTGTCACTGGCGCTGCCCGTGGCATCGGTCTGGCGACCTTGCCGGAATTCACGGCATCATCGATTTTACTTTTTCGTTATCCATTCAATCATCTTACCCGCCTGAATACCCACTTTTTGCATTTGCGACCATTGTAGCCTTGGCATGCGGCAAAAACCGCGTTAGGTGAACGTAAACCACCTCTTGCAACCAGTGCCGGTTTCGGCCTTGGGCAGCGAAGACAACTACGTAAAGGGAAGAGATTATGGCGCGCAACAAGATTGCATTGATCGGATCAGGCATGATCGGCGGAACGCTCGCCCATCTGGCAGGATTGAAGGAACTGGGCGATATTGTACTGTTTGATATTGCCGAAGGCATTCCGGAAGGAAAGGCGCTTGATCTGGTCCAGTCCTCCACGGTGGAAGGATTTGATTCAAAGCTGTCCGGCACCCAGTCTTACGAGGCAATTGAAGGTGCCGATGTGTGCATCATTACCGCCGGTGTCCCGCGTAAACCCGGCATGAGCCGTGACGATCTGTTGGGTATCAATCTGAAAGTGATGGAGCAGGTCGGTGCCGGCATCGCCAAATATGCACCCAACGCCTTTGTCATCTGCATCACCAATCCGCTTGATGCCATGGTCTGGGCGCTGCAAAAGTTTTCCGGATTGCCGAAAAACATGGTTGTCGGCATGGCCGGTGTGCTTGATTCGGCCAGATTGCGCCATTTCCTTGCCGACGAGTTTGATGTCTCGGTTGAAGATGTGACAGCCTTTGTGCTGGGCGGCCACGGCGATTCCATGGTGCCGTTGGCGAAATATTCGACCGTGGCCGGTATTCCACTCACCGACCTTATTAAAATGGGCTGGCTGACCAAGGCGCGGATGGAAGAGATTTTCGACCGCACCCGCAAGGGCGGTGGTGAAATTGTCGGCCTGTTAAAAACAGGCTCCGCCTATTATGCGCCCGCCTCATCGGCTATTGCCATGGCCGACGCCTACCTTAAAGACAAAAAGCGCGTATTGCCCTGTGCCGCTAACCTAAAGGGTGAATACGGCATCAAGGACATGTATGTCGGTGTGCCGGTGATCATCGGCGCGGGTGGTGTTGAGCGGGTTATTGAAGTCGAAATGTTAAAATCCGATCAAAAGGCGTTTGAAAAATCCGCCGACAGCGTCGCCGAATTGTGCGAGATTTGTATGGAGATCGCGCCCAATTTGAAGGACTGACCCTGCGCCAGCCCGACATCTTCGACCCAAAGGATTGCCGTATGAACATTCATGAATATCAGGCCAAGGCCGTGTTGAAGGAATTTGGCGCACCTGTCGCTGCCGGCGTGCCGATACTTTCCGATGCTGATGTGAACAGGGCGTTGAAAGAATTGCCCGGCCCGGTATGGGTGGTGAAAAGCCAGATCCACGCCGGCGGGCGCGGCAAGGGCAGGTTCAAGGAACTCGGAGACGACGCCAAGGGTGGTGTGCGGGTTTCGTTTTCCGCCGAAGAAGTGCGTGCCAATGTCAAGGAAATGCTTGGCAATACGCTGGTGACCAAACAAACCGGCCCAGCCGGCAAACAGGTCAACCGGCTTTACATCGAAGACGGCGCCGATATCGACAGGGAATTATATCTTTCGCTTCTGGTTGATCGCGAAACCAGCCGAGTGTCCTTTGTTGTTTCGACCGAAGGGGGCATGGACATTGAATCGGTGGCCGAGGAAACGCCGGATAAAATCCACACCATCGACATCGACCCGCTAACAGGCATTCACGACGGCGGTATTGCCCGTCTCATCGACGCGCTCAAGCTTACGGGCAATGCTGCGGTCGAGGGCAGGGAACTGTTTAAAATCCTCTACCGGGCTTTCACCGAAAAAGACATGAGCCTGCTGGAGATCAACCCGCTGATCACCACCAAGGACGACCACATCAAGGTACTCGATGCAAAGATTTCGCTTGAGGGCAATGCCCTGTTCCGCCATCCGGAAATGCTGGAACTGCGTGATATCACCGAGGAAGATGACAAGGAGATCGAGGCATCCAAGCACGATCTTGCCTATATTGCGCTCGACGGCGATATCGGCTGCATGGTCAATGGTGCCGGCCTTGCCATGGCGACCATGGATATCATCAAGCTCTATGGCGCCTCGCCGGCAAATTTTCTTGATGTTGGTGGCGGTGCGACGACAGAAAAGGTTACGGCTGCCTTCAAGATCATCACCTCGGATCCCAATGTGAAGGGTATTTTGGTCAACATATTCGGCGGCATCATGCGCTGCGATGTGATTGCCGAAGGCGTGGTAACAGCTGTTAGGGATGTCGGTTTAAAGGTACCGCTGGTGGTGCGGCTTGAAGGCACTAAGGTGGAGGAGGGAAAGAAAATCCTCAACCAAAGCGATGTCGATGTGGTTGCAGCCGACGATCTTGATGATGCGGCGAAAAAAATCGTTGCGGCGGTCAAAGGCTAGGTTCGTGGCCTCGTTATGTGCCTGATACATCCAATCAACACTGCGATCAGAAGAAATATCAAGGCGGTGCCGCCCAACAGCAGGCCCGCAAGTGGAGAAACAGCGTGAGCATCCTCGTTGACAAAGACACAAAAGTTATCGTCCAGGGACTGACCGGCAAGACCGGCACCTTCCACACCGAGCAGGCATTAGCCTATCATGGCACCAAAATGGTGGCCGGCACGCACCCCAAAAAAGGTGGCGAGACCTGGCCGGGTTCGGGTGGAGAAAACCTGCCGATTTTTACCACTGTGGCTGAGGCGAAGGCTGCAACCGGCGCCAACGCCTCGGTCATTTATGTGCCGCCTGCCGGTGCTGCTGCGGCAATTGAAGAGGCGATTGACGCTGAAATTCCATTGATTGTGGCGATAACCGAAGGTGTGCCGGTGCTCGACATGGTGCGGGTCAAAGCCAAACTCGACAACTCGAATTCGCGGCTGATCGGCCCGAACTGTCCCGGCGTTCTGACCCCGGATGAATGCAAGATCGGCATTATGCCCGGCTCCATTTTTCAAAAAGGTTCGGTGGGCATTTTATCCCGCTCCGGCACGTTGACCTATGAGGCGGTGTTCCAGACCACCAATGCGGGCCTTGGCCAAACAACGGCGGTCGGTATCGGTGGTGATCCGGTCAAAGGCACCGAATTTATCGATGTGCTCGAAATGTATCTGGCCGACGAGGAAACAAGATCGATCATCATGATTGGCGAGATCGGTGGTTCGGCGGAAGAAGATGCCGCCCAGTTTTTGGCCGACGAGGCTAAAAAAGGTCGCGCCAAACCAACCGTCGGCTTCATTGCCGGCCGCACCGCACCTCCTGGCCGCACCATGGGTCACGCCGGCGCGGTAATTTCCGGTGGCAAGGGCGGCGCAGAGGACAAGATTGCTGCACTTGAGGCCGCCGGCATCAGGGTTTCACCTTCTCCTGCCAAACTTGGCGAGACATTGTTATCATTATTGCAGCAGGCGTGACTTGCGCCAATCGTGAGAATGAGCAACAGTCCGGGTTGGAATACGACAATCAGATGCAGAGACAATCTGCTCCAACCCGGGAGGCGGGCGTCAAACCACCCGCAAATAGTCAATGGCACGCCAGGACGCCAATGAGGCATTCGCACAAACTTCTTTTCTTTATGCCGGAAACGCCGCCTATATCGAGGATCTCCACGCGCGTTATCAGGAAGATCCGACATCAGTGAATGCCGAGTGGCGGGATTTCTTTGCCGGCCTGCAAGACAACGCGGACGACGTAACCAAGAGCGCAACGGGCGCTTCCTGGAAGAAAAAGAACTGGCCGCCATCAGCCAATGGCGAGCTTATTTCGGCCATTGATGGCGACTGGCAGGCCGACCCTGCGGCGGCAGAAAAAATTGTCGGCGCGCGCATCAAGGAGCATGCGGCAGCCAACGGACAGAACCTGGCCCACGACGAGGTCAACCAGGCAACGCGTGATTCCATTCGTGCGATTATGATGATCCGCGCCTATCGCATGCGCGGCCACCTCCATGCCGATCTTGACCCGCTGGGCCTTGCCGGCAAGAAAGAAGCCCACAACGAATTACATCCTTCCTCCTACGGGTTTATTCAGGCCGACTACCACCGACCCATTTTCCTTGATTATGTTCTCGGGCTAGAATTCGCTACCATTCCGGTAATGCTTGAAATTCTCAAGCGCACCTATTGTTCGACCATGGGTGTGGAATTCATGCACATCTCCCATCCGGCCGAAAAATCCTGGATCCAGCAACGTATCGAGGGACCGGACAAGAGCATTGAATTTACCAAAAACGGCAAGCTTGCCATTTTTAACAAATTGATAGAATCGGAAGGTTTCGAGCGTTTTCTCGACATCAAATACAAGGGCACCAAGCGATTCGGTCTTGATGGCGGCGAAGCACTGATTCCGGCACTTGAACAAATCATCAAACGTGGTGGTAATCTGGGTCTGAAGCAGATTGTACTTGGCATGGCCCATCGTGGCCGGTTGAATGTGCTGGTCAATGTGATGGGCAAACCCCACCGCGCCATATTCAATGAGTTCAAGGGTGGTTCTTATAAGCCGGACGAGGTGGAAGGTTCGGGCGATGTAAAATATCATCTCGGCGCTTCTTCAGATCGGGAATTTGACGGCAACAACGTCCATCTGTCGCTAACTGCCAATCCCTCTCATCTGGAAATTGTCAATCCGGTGGTGCTGGGCAAGGCGCGCGCCAAACAGGACCAGATTGAACTGGCGGATAGCGACGGCAACCGCTCCAGAGACACGGTTTTACCGCTTCTTTTGCATGGAGATGCAGCATTTGCCGGCCAGGGTGTGGTAGCCGAATGTTTTGGTCTTTCGGGACTTAAAGGTCATCGCACCGGTGGCTCTGTTCACTTTATTATCAACAATCAGATCGGCTTTACCACCAATCCGCGGTTTTCGCGCTCCTCGCCCTATCCATCCGATGTTGCAAAAATGATCGAAGCGCCGATTTTCCATGTCAACGGTGATGACCCGGAGGCGGTGGTTTATGCCGCCAAGGTGGCGATCGAGTTTCGGCAAAAATTTGGCAAACCGGTGGTTGTCGACATGTTTTGTTACCGCCGCTATGGCCACAACGAGGGTGACGAACCGGCTTTCACCCAACCGATTATGTATCGCAAGATCAACAAGCATCCTTCAACTCTCAAGATCTACGCCGAACGGCTGGTAAAAGAGGGTCTGTTAAGTCGCGAGGATGTAGATGCACAGATCGCCGGTTTCCGCCAGAAACTGGAAGACGAATTTGGGGCCGGCGATACCTACAGACCCAATAAAGCCGACTGGTTGGATGGCGCCTGGGCCGGGCTCAAGGTGGCCGAGACAGAAGACGAATTGAGACGGGGACAATCGGGTGTTCCGGTAGCCGAATTGAAAGCACTCGGTGGCAAGCTGACCGCTATCCCACCCAAATTTAACATCCACAAGACAATCCGCCGGTTCGTCAACAATCGCGCCAAAATGATTAGGGACGGATCAGGCATAGATTGGGCCACCGGTGAAGCGCTAGCATTTGCCTCGCTGCAGGAGGAGGGATACGGGATACGCCTTTCCGGTCAGGACTGTGAGCGTGGTACTTTTTCCCAGCGCCATTCGGTCTACTATGATCAGGAAAACGAAAAACGCTATATTCCACTGGCTAATCTGGGAGAAAATTCGGGCACTTATGAAGTGATAAACTCGATGCTTTCAGAAGAAGCGGTGCTTGGCTATGAGTACGGTTTTTCACTGGCAGAGCCGCGGGCATTGACCATGTGGGAAGGCCAGTTCGGTGATTTCGCTAACGGTGCGCAGGTGATTATCGATCAGTTTATTTCGTCCGGTGAACGCAAGTGGCTGAGAATGTGCGGGTTGGTGTTATTGTTGCCCCATGGCTATGAAGGACAAGGGCCCGAACACTCCTCGGCCAGGCTTGAGCGTTATCTGCAAAGTTGCGCTGAAGACAATATGCAGGTGGCCAATTGCACCACACCGGCCAATTATTTCCATATTTTGCGGCGTCAACTAAAACGCGAATTCCGCAAACCACTCGTTTTGATGACCCCCAAATCGCTGCTACGTCACAAGCGTGCGGTGTCGGCGATTGAGGAAATGGACGAGGGCACATCGTTTCACCGGCTGTTGTGGGATGATGCGCAATATCGCACAAATGAAGCCATCAAACTTGTCAGCGACGATAAAATTAACCGCGTCATTTTGAGCAGTGGCAAGGTTTATTTCGATCTTTACGAGGCACGTGAAAAACGTAACGTCAGCGATATTTACCTGCTTCGGGTGGAACAGCTTTATCCCTTCCCGGCAAAGGCGTTGATCAACGAATTGTCGCGATTTAAGAATGCCGAAATTGTCTGGTGCCAGGAAGAGCCAAAAAACATGGGCGCCTGGTCCTTTGTCGAGCCCTACCTTGAATGGGTGCTGGCTCATATCGGTGCCAAGAGCGCTCGTGCCCGCTACACAGGCCGGCCGGCAGCGGCAGCAACCGCTACCGGTATGATGTCAAAACATCTGGCCGAACTTGAAGCCTTTTTGGAGGACGCGTTGGGAGACTGATGCGATATTCGTTCACTCAGCGCGACAACTTGGTAAGAGCGGCATCAACTTGCCGGTAAAAATAAGGAAGTGACAAGTGATGGCCATAGAAATCCGCGTTCCCACCCTGGGTGAATCGGTCACCGAAGCCAATATCGGCCAATGGTTCAAACAAAAGGGCGACGCCGTGAAAGCGGATGAACCACTGGTGGAACTGGAAACTGATAAGGTGACAATCGAAGTCCCAGCGCCTGCCGATGGTGTACTTGAGGAAATTGTTGCCGCTGAGGGTGAAACGGTCGGGGTCAATGCTTTGCTGGCCTCATTGGGTGAGGCAGGCGCGGTCTTTGCCGCCAACAACACGGCCCCAGCGACCAAAACCGCCGTTGCCACTGGCGGCGGCGAGCTGGTTGATGTGGTCGTACCCTCCGGTGGTGAATCGGTAACCGAGGCGGATGTCGGCGAATGGTTCAAGATGGTTGGTGATACGGTCGCGATTGATGAGCCGCTGGTTGAGCTGGAGACCGACAAGGCGGCCCAGGAAGTAATGGCCCAGCAACAAGGTGTGCTTGAAGAAATTGTCGCCAAAACCGGCGAGACCGTGGAAGTCGGTGCATTGCTGGCGCGTATTCGGCCCGGCGCCTCAGCACCCGCCCCGGCCAATACCAAGCCGGCGGAAACAAAGCCTGCAGCGGTAGCCAGCAACGCTCCTCCTTCGCCGGCGGCGGCAAGGCATTTGGCTGAAAACAAGCTGTCGCCGGGCGAGGTTGCTGGCAGTGGTAAACACGGCCAGGTGCTTAAACAGGATGTCATGGCCGCAGTTGAAAAAATCGCCAGCACGCCGGCCCAACCGGTAGCGGCAGCGCCCGTGGCCGTTGCCCGCCCGCCAAGTGGCGATGAGCACCGCGAAGAACGGGTGCGCATGACCCGGCTTCGCCAGACCATTGCCAGAAGGCTTAAAGATGCCCAGAACACCGCCGCCATGCTGACCACCTTTAACGAGGTTGACATGGGCCCGGTGATGGAACTGCGCAAACAATACAAGGAGCTGTTTGAGAAGAAACACGGTGTCAAACTCGGTTTCATGGGATTTTTCACCCGAGCCGTCTGTCAGGCGCTGCAAGATGTGCCGGCGGCCAATGCAGAAATTGACGGAACCGATATTGTCTTCAAGAATTACGCCCATATCGGCGTCGCGGTTGGTACGGACAAGGGGCTGGTCGTGCCGGTTGTTCGTGATGCGGATCAAATGTCGATAGCCGAGATTGAAAATGCCATCAGCAGACTTGGCCGCAAGGCGCGCGATGGGTCTTTGTCGATGAGTGAAATGCAAGGTGGCTCGTTCACCATCTCGAATGGTGGTGTTTATGGTTCGCTAATGTCTACACCGATCCTCAATGCGCCCCAATCAGGCATTTTGGGCATGCACAAAATTCAGGAGCGGGCGATGGTGGTAGGCGGTGAAGTGGTTGTCCGACCGATGATGTATCTGGCCTTGTCCTATGATCATCGCATCATCGATGGCAAAGAGGCAGTCACCTTTTTGGTACGGGTCAAGGAAAGCCTGGAAGACCCGCAGAGACTTGTTTTGGACCTTTAATGTGATTCTACTTGTTGGTGGAACGGTAATCATCATCATTGCGGTTTTGGCTGTGCTGGCCGCGTTGACGAAAATTCACGTCTTTCCCGATCTCGAGCAAAAAGTTGCGTCTCTTAGCCGGCAACAGGCCGAACACCAGCATATTGAGGCGCTCACCATAGCAGCTCGCCGGTTTGAAAAAGCCCCGGTTTTGCCGGTCAGCCGAAACGAATTCGAATACTATCTTTCGCTTGCCACTCTCACCAAGGACCGGATTCACCAATTGGATGGCCTGCCCAACGGTCCCGCCGTTCGCAAGAAATGGCGCAAGGACTTGCTTGCCAAGGTTCGCGAGCTGGCCGCAGAAAGCACTCAGGAGAGTACGTCGTGACTGGCGTAACAACATATGGCACAAGTGCCGATAGAAAGCACAACCAAACTGAACCAGGTGCCCAAAAACAATATCTAGAGGATTTAGCATGACGGCAAAATTTGATGTAGTGATCATCGGTGCAGGCCCGGGCGGCTATGTATGTGCCATCAAGGCGGCGCAATTGGGCCTGAAGACGGCAATCGTCGAAAAGCGTGCAACACTCGGCGGCACCTGTCTTAATGTCGGCTGCATCCCCTCTAAAGCACTGCTTCATGCCTCGGAAATGTTTCATGAGGCCGGCCACGGCTTTGCCGCCCTTGGCATAGACGGTGTCAAACCGAAGCTCAACTTGAAAGCCATGATGGGTCACAAGGACGACGTGGTGAAAGCCAATGTCGACGGCGTCGCCTTTTTGATGAAGAAAAACAAGATCACTGTCGTTAGTGGCACCGGTAAAATTGTCGCCGCCGGCAAGGTGGAAGTGAGCGACAAGGACGGTAAAGCAGAAACACTTGATGCAACCAATATTATTATTGCCACCGGTTCCAGCGTTGCCGGCGTTCCGGGCGTTGAGATTACGTTTGATGAAAAAACCATCATTTCTTCCACCGGTGCATTGGCCCTTTCCGGGGTGCCGAAAACGATGATTGTCGTTGGCGGTGGTGTAATCGGGCTTGAGCTTGGCTCGGTATGGAACCGGCTCGGCGCCAAAGTGACGGTGGTGGAGTTTCTGCCAACCATTCTGGGTGGCATGGATGGCGATCTTGCCAGGCAGCTGAAGCGTTCGCTCACCAGCCAGGGCATGGAATTTCACCTTTCAAGCAAGGTAACCGGAGTGAAAAAACAAAGAAGTGGCGCCAAGGTTACTTTTGAACCGGTAAAGGGTGGCGAGGCAAAGGAACTTACGGCGTCGCGGGTGCTGATTGCCACTGGCCGCAGTCCTTATACCTCAGGTCTTGGGCTGGAAGCACTCGGTATTGAAACCTTGCGCGGCAAAATCAAGACCGATGATCATTGGCAGACCAGCGTCAAGGGTATCTATGCCATTGGCGATGTCACCGACGGCCCGATGCTCGCCCATAAGGCCGAGGATGAAGGTGTTGCTGTGGCCGAGCTGCTGGCCGGGCGTGCTGCACATGTCAATTATGATGTTATACCGGGCGTGGTTTATACTTCGCCGGAAGTTGCATCTGTTGGTCAAACCCAGGAACAGTTGAAAGAAGCGGGCATTAAAACCAAAACCGGAAGATTTATGTTCATGGCCAATGGCCGGGCGCGGGCGATGAACCAGACCGAAGGCATGGTCAAAGTTCTCACCGATGCCAGGACAGACAAGGTGCTGGGGGTTCATATTGTCGGCCATGGCGCCGGTGAGATGATTCACGAGGCTGCCGTGTTAATGGAATTTGGCGGTTCGGCCGAGGATCTGGCCCGCATCTGCCATGCTCACCCGACAATGTCGGAAGCGGTACGCGAAGCAGCCCTTGCTGCCTGGGAAAAGCCGATACACTCGTGATCTTCGGTGAAAGGGTTTATGCCAACTGCAACAAAGATCAGCCTATGCCATCGTCATCCGCCGACCTGATCGGCCAACCTTGAGCAGAACAACTGGGACTTGTGGCCTTCGGTTGGCCGGTCAAGCCGGCCAATGACGCTCGATTTTTTTGGTGACTCGAGATCAACTGCGTGTGGTATTAATCGCTGCTCCCGCTAGTGGTTCTGTACCAACATTTGCATCCGCCAGCGGCTCGTACTTATGGCAAATGTTAGAATCATAAGAACCACTAGAATTCAATAAGTTGCTAGTGGTCTGGCCAAAGCGCTTAAAAAGGAACGTGCTGAAAAGGGATTCAAGCGTTTCGGACAGACCACTAGCACGCTCCCTGTCGACATTGTCGAATTCGTCCTGAAACGCCAATAGCCACAGACAAAGTCGCCAACTGTGTTCTGCCGCGCTCTCCTTTCGCCCACTGGAGAGCCGGGCACTGCACAGCACCGTCTTAAGCTGTTCCACCATTTTCAGGAAGGTCAGCCGGTTTAATATGTCTTCGGGCTTCATGTCTGCCGCTTATAACCAATCATGAAATTGTAAACCTTGGTGACGGGATTCAGCCCGCTCCGATCGGGTAAGACAATTGCCGCATTGACTCTTTTTCAAAACCCTCTAAAACGCCGGACATGATGGAAATGGCGTCTAGTTTGATTGTCAAAACACTTGCCGGTTACTCAATTGGCAGCGGGTGTTTTGTCGTGCCGTTCAAAACCGTCACTAAAAAAACCACCAAAACCACCTGATCCGTCCGTCCGTTCCATGTCCTCTCCCGGAACTGGCGGGAGGAAAGCCGGCGTACCGGTGTCAGGGAGGGTTTGAAGGATCAAATTATGGGTTATCAAATCGCAATCATCGGTGCCACCGGCAATGTCGGCAGGGAAGCACTTGATATTCTGTCGGAACGGCAATTTCCCGCCGACCGGGTCGTGGCATTGGCTTCGCGCCGCAGCCAGGGCAAGGAAATTTCGTTTGGCGATAAAACGCTGAAGGTCAAAGCGCTTGAAAATTTTGATTTCACCAACACCGATATCGTCATCATGTCTGCAGGCGGTTCACTGTCAAAAGAATGGGCGCCGAAGCTCGGCAAAATGGGCTGCGTGGTCATCGACAATTCGTCGGCATTTCGCTATGACCCGGATGTTCCGCTAATCGTGCCGGAAGTAAATGCCGATGCAATTAGTGGATTTGCGCGCAAAAATATTATTGCCAATCCAAATTGCTCCACCGCCCAACTGGTGGTCGCGCTAAAGCCGCTGCACGATCATGCCAAAATCAAGCGGGTGGTTGTTTCAACCTATCAGTCAGTTTCAGGCGCCGGCAAGGACGCGATGGACGAGTTGTTCAATCAGACCCGGGCGGTTTTCGTTGCTGATCCGATCGAAACACAGAAATTTACCAAGCGTATTGCCTTCAACTGCATACCGCATATCGATACTTTCATGGAGGATGGTTCCACCAAGGAAGAATGGAAGATGGTTGCCGAAACCAAGAAAATGCTCGATCCGAAAATCAAGCTAACGGCAACGGCTGTGCGGGTTCCGGTTTTCGTTTGCCATTCGGAAGCCGTCAATATCGAGTTCGAAAATCCGATCACTGCCGACGAGGCGCGTGATATTTTACGCGAATCGCCAGGCTGTCTCGTTATCGACAAACGCGAGGATGGCGGCTACATCACCCCCTATGAGGCGACCGGTGAGGACGCCACTTATATCTCCCGCATTCGCGAGGACCAAACCATCGATAACGGGCTAAACCTTTGGGTTGTTTCGGATAATCTGCGCAAGGGTGCGGCGCTTAACACCGTACAGATAGCCGAATTGCTGATCAATCGCGGCTTGTTGAAAGAAAAAACAGCTGCCTGATTCACTAAGTAAGCTGTTCAACTAATTTGCGGTATTCGCCGCAACCAGTTCTTTATACAGTTTTCGGATGCGCTGGATCATGGGCCCTGCGCCTCCCGTTCCTATAATTTTGCCATCAATTGTCGCCACCGGCGTTTGCGCCCCAAAAGTTCCGGTGAGAAATGCCTCATCGGCACCATAGGCCTCGTAGAGCGAGAAATTTTTCTCAAACACTGGAATGGCGTTTTCGCGGCAAAGATCGAGCACCTTCTGGCGGGTTATTCCGCTCATGCAATAGTCGCCGGTTGAGGTCCAAACCTCGCCTTTTCGCACGATAAATAAGTTGCAGGCATTGGTGGTATTCACAAAACCATGGGGATCAAGCATCAGGGCCTCGTCAGCGCCAGCTGCTTCTGCCTGCAAACAGGCAATGATACAATTTAGTTTTGAGTGGGAATTGAGTTTTGCGTCCTGGGAGTGGGGCAGGCCCCGAACCTGTGGCACGCTGGCCAGACGAATGCCTTGGATTTGGTTTAACTTGGCCGGTTTGGAATGTTCCATGATAATGACAATAGTCGGGCCGGAACGCGAAAGGCGCGGATGCTGAAACGGCTTGTCCTTGACACCACGCGTCACCATCAGTCGGCAATGCACATCGTTGGTCATATTGTTGGCTACAGCCGTTCGTTCCAAAGCGTCGGCGATGCCGGACCGGTCAAGGCCGATATCAAGCGATACCGCCTTGCAGCTTTCAAACAGCCTATCCATGTGCTCATCAAAAAACAGCCACTTGCCGTTATATAGGCGCATGCCCTCCCACATGCCGTCACCCAGCATGAAGCCTGAATCATAAACCGATACTTTGGCCTCATCGCGATGGACAATTTTGCCGTTGACATAGATTTTTATGTCGCGATTGCGAATATTCTCTTCGGCATCGTGGGTGGTGCGGGTTCTATCAGCGTTCATCGGCTTTTTGTCAAGATTTGGGTTGAAAGCATGTGACTATTATCGAACTCTGCCGCCGGTGCTCATAGTAGCAATAAATGCCGGCGCTGATAATTGTGCAACGTAATCTTTCAGATCACCCGGCCAATCGTCAATCATTAAATCAAAGCGCTCCTTGTCGCCTCGATAAAGGGCGCGAGAGGCCTCTTCATAGCCCGGCAGATCGCCCAGCATGGAAGACATGAAGCGGTCGGCTCGTGCCATTGCGATTTGGGCGTTAGCATGTCCGTCGCCCGCCCGAACAGCGTCGTCAATGAGCTTTCGAAGCGTTGATGAGGCGCTTGCAGGTTGCTTTTGCAACCAGGCCCAGTGCCTTGGAAGCAACGTTACCTCTCTTGCCACCACGCCCAAAGAGGGTCGCCCGACCTTTCGCCGGGCAGGAGCCGGCGGATTGAGGCTCGGTGGCCGGCCTTTTCTTGCACCGGTTGGTCGACGTTTTTGATTGCTAAAGAGATCGAGATCAATGCATTCGCCACTCTCATCGTCAAAACACAGATAGCGGCTATTGGGCTGGGTTTTCATTGCAGTCAATATTGCCAGTTTGATATCGGCCGCTGATCCGCATGCCAGCCAATTATCATCACAAAAGGCGGTAAGTGTTCGAAGGGGGGTAGAAAATTTGGTCATTTGCGCTATTTAGCCCGGATAAAAATCAAAGTCAATTACATCCGGGTAAAATAAAAATTAGTTGAATTGGTCGGTTTCTGGCAATTTTGTTGCCACCGTGCCAAGGAATTGCCGCCGTCATCCGTCTTAATGGTGAAATGGACGCTATAAGCGATGACAATGAGTTGGCGATGCGAACTGCGAAAGGTGATGCTATTGCCTTTAGGCAGCTACTTGAGCGTCACTACGACACGATCTATCGCATTGCTTACAGGTTTTCGGGCATGCGCGAGGATGCGGAAGACATTACCCAGGAAATTTCGCTCTCGCTGACCAAAAAACTGCGCTCGTTTAAAGGAGATTCCCGCTTTTCTACCTGGCTATATAGGGTTGTGGTCAACGCAGTGCGCGACAAGCAAAGGAAGGCGGGATCCGTGCGCAGCACGCAGCAAACCTATAGTGAGTTGCGGTTGATGCAACAGGCGGATGAGGCTGAAACCGCATGCCAGCTCGCCTGGCTTTATAATGCGCTGGACAAGATTGGCGAACCATTGCGTGAAACGGCCATACTGGTTCTGGCCGAACAGCTGAACCATGCGGAGGCGGCCGAAATTTTGAGCGTTAAGGAATCCACCATTTCCTGGCGCATGCACAAATTACGCAAGAAACTTAGAACTATGATGGAACTGGACACATGAGCGGCGAACTGGAAAGGATGGCAAAGGCATTTCGCAGGCAAGAGCCGATCGTGCCTGATAAAAAAGCGCGCCACGACGCGATCAACGCCGCTGTTGAGCATTTTAGCCAGGAAAAAATAACCACCCGCCAAGGAATGCAACTCGGCGATCGTCTCAGGGAACAAGGCAACAAATTTTTTGCCAACCCAAAATGGAGACACAAAATGCAAATCGCTTTACCGAAATTGAAGTTCGCTTTGGCCGGTGGTGCCAGCCTTGCCGTATTGGCGCTCGTTGCCACCAATCTTAATGTAATCGAGCCAGTGGTTTTTTCGCCTTCAGATTTTAAATCGCTGGATGATCCGGTGGCTAGCGCCGGGCAGAAAAAGCAAGACACCAAATTTGACAAAATTTCGAAACCGCTGGGTGAGACGAAAATTACTGATACCAACCGGCCCACGGTGCGAAAACCAAAATCTACAATGGATCGGTCAATATTATCGCGCCCGCTGGTGGAGCATGAGATGATGGTTGCGCCAAAACTTCGATCCGCCCCTAGAACACCTTCGGCGGCTGAACCTGTCGCCGATGCAGCCGCCATCGGGATCGGTCGTGTGCAAGGCCTAAGCCGTGTACAAAGCAGCAAAAAGGCCCTGGCACAGATTGATCAGGATACGACCTCCGGGCACTACCAGGACAAGGGCCGGGACAGATTTGACAAGATTACGCCAAATCCTGTCAAACTGACCAGAGAAGAGCCGCTTTCGACTTTCTCCGCCGATGTTGACACCGCCTCCTATTCCTTTGTGCGCGCCGCCCTGAACCGTGGGGTGTTACCGCAAAAAAACGCCGTTCGGGTTGAGGAGATGATTAACTATTTCACCTATGACTATGCTGTTCCTGATGATCGCAGCAAGCCGTTCAAGACCAATGTCTCGATCATGCCGACGCCGTGGAATGAGCAGACAATGTTGATGCGGATCGGTATCAAGGGCTATCAGCTACCAAAGATCGATCGTCCGAAAACCAACCTGGTATTCTTAATCGATACCTCCGGTTCCATGAACGTCCTCAATAAACTGCCGCTCTTGGTCCACTCCTTCAAACTGCTGCTATCAAGCCTCAAACCCGATGATACGGTTGCTATCGTCACCTATGCCGGCGGCGCAGGTACGGTGCTTGAACCGACCAAGGTGGCAGAAAAGGGGAAAATAATCGCTAGCCTTGACGGGCTGACCTCAGGTGGTTCAACCGCCGGAGCCTCTGGAATTCATCAGGCCTATCAGCTGGCGGAGAGCCAGTTTGAGAGCAATGGCGTTAACCGGGTTATTTTGGCTACCGATGGCGATTTCAATGTTGGCATCACCAGTACTGAAGAATTGAAGAACTATGTCGAGCGAAAACGAAAGTCGGGAATCAGCCTCTCCGTTTTAGGTTTTGGCCATGGCAATTACAACGATGCGCTTATGCAAAAGCTGGCGCAGAACGGCAATGGCAACGCCGCCTATATCGATACGCTGAATGAGGCGCGAAAGGTTTTGGTGGATGAGGCCGCATCGACACTTTTTACCATCGCCAGGGATGTCAAATTGCAAGTGGAATTTAACTCACAAACCATTAGCGAATACCGTCTGATCGGTTATGAAACCAGAAAATTGCAGCGTGAGGATTTTAACAACGACAAGGTTGATGCCGGTGATATCGGCGCGGGCCATTCGGTAACAGCGATTTACGAGTTGACGCCCGTGGCAAGTTCGAAAAAATCGGTTGATGCACTACGCTATAGTGGCGAAGAAAAAATTGGACCGGCAAAATCTGCCAGCGAATATGCCTTTGTCAAAATTCGCTATAAATTGCCGGACAGTAGCAGCAGCCAGCTGATTTCAACCCCCGTGACCCCCGCACTTAAGGCCGAGGCCGTTGCAGGTGCTTCCAAGGATACAAGATTTGCCTCCGCGGTTGCCGCTTTCGGGCAATTGTTGCGTGGTGGCACTCACACCGGCAACATGACCTACGACGATGTTGTCGCTTTGGCGCAGTCGGCAAAGGGCGATGATCGTTTCGGCTATCGGGCCGAGTTTATCAATCTCGTGCGGCTGGCAAAATCGGCAAGCGCCATGCAGCCTTAAACCTGATACCCGCAAGTGATATTAACTGCAAAAACATCAACCTGTGCCATCGTCATCCGGCGATTTGATCGGCGGACCTTTAGCGGAACAATTTAGACTTGTGGCTCAAGGTTGGCCGGTCAAGCCGGCCAATGACGTTCGGTTTTTGGTGAACCGAGATCAATGCTGTAGCCGGCGACAAATATCGTCTAGCTGTTCGAGAGATTTATAATAAATACGCACATTGCCGGTGCCGTCCTTTTTAAACGAGACAGCGACTTTCAATCCGAGCAAATCGCCAAGACTGCGCTCCAAGGCCAGCGTGTCGGCGTCTTTTGTGGGCACTGCTACGGCGGCTGCCCGTTTTGATTCAACCTTGCTGTCGTTGTGCATTATTGCTTCAACCTGACGTACCGACAATCCGTCCCTGACAATTTTTTCTGCAAGCGCCACAGAATTCTCGGCGGTCACCAGGGCCCGGGCGTGGCCAGCTGAAAGCGCGCCCCCCGAAACCATTGTCCGGACCTTTTTCGGCAGTTTCAGCAGTCGCAACGTGTTGGCTACGTGGCTGCGGCTTTTACCAATCACCTGTGCCAGGTCGGTTTGCAAATAGGCGTGATCATCAATCAGCTGCTGGTAGCCATGGGCCTCTTCTATCGGGTTGAGATCAGTACGCTGAACGTTTTCGATAATAGCGATTTCCAGTGCCTGTTTATCCGCGACCTCGCGAATAATTACCGGTACTCGGTGGAGCTTGGCCAGCTGGGCTGCCCGCCAACGCCGTTCACCGGCAATGATTTCGAAACCCGCATCAGGTCCAGATGGAGTTCTGACCAATATCGGCTGTACTATGCCGTGTTCCCTGATCGAATTTGCCAAATCATTGAGTTCGTCTTCGGCAAACAGGCGCCGTGGATTATTGGGGTTTGTGCGAATTGATTCGATCGCTACAGTGTTATCCGGTTTTGTCGGCTCCTCACGGGCAGTAGCCGGTTGATCCATTTCACCAATCAGCGCTGCCAGTCCACGTCCCAACCTCTTGTTCACACCACTATCGGCCATGATCAGTTTCTCCGTAAAAATAATGTGGCTCCCAATTCAGTGCCAAACCACAATTGGATTCCTATATGTTTCGCTAGCGAATCGATTATGCCGCTTTCATCTGCTTCTCACGTTGAATAATTTCGGACGCCAAGTTCAAATATGCCTTACTGCCGGTACAATTTAGATCGTACAAAAGCGCAGGTTTTCCGTGCGATGGTGCTTCTGACATGCGGACATTTCTTGGTATGATGGTGGTATAGACCTTGTCCCCCATCACCTCACGTACATCACTGACCACTTGTTTTGCCAAATTGTTTCGGCTGTCAAACATGGTCAACGCAATTCCGTGAATGGCAAGTTCATGATTAATGGTCTCCCGCACCTGCTCCACCGTTTGCAACAGCTGGCTCAATCCCTCCAACGCAAAAAACTCACACTGAAGCGGCACCAATACGGCTTGCGCAGCGGCCATCGAATTAAGGGTCAGTAGATTAAGCGATGGGGGGCAATCGATTAAAATATAGGAATAATCAGTCGTAACTGCCGCGGCAGATTTGCGCAACGCGTTTCTAAGTTTGAAAACTCGATCCGCTTCACCGGATATCTCCAGCTCGACGCCCAACAGGTCCATTGTTGATGGCGCAATATCAAGCCTTGGAACAGCCGTCGGTACAGCGATATCGGCAAGCATTGCCGCGCCGACAAGAAGGTCATAGGTTGAAAGCTTTCGCTCGGATCTGGAAATTCCCAATCCCGTGCTGGCGTTTCCCTGCGGATCCAGATCGACCAGTAGGATAGTTTCGCCTATTGCAGCAAGTGCCGTAGCAAGATTAATCGCCGTAGTCGTTTTTCCAACACCACCCTTTTGGTTGGCGATAGTTATGATTCTGGTGTCCTGGCCTTCAGCCATATTTTTGTTCCGGCATTGTTTTGACGCCTAATTCAGGCGAACCTGGAGATCGAAAAGTGCGTAGCTTATATCGCCCTGTGCAGTTTCTTCACCTCCAGTATCACTGAATCACTGGATGTTCTGCTTTTATGTACTAGCAAATCAAACTGCCATTTGTCATGCGATTCTGTCAATTCCTTCCGATAATCCCGGCCTTTGTGAAATAGACCGATTGTTTTTGATGAAAGCCAGGGCTCGCATAGTGAAAATAGGCCAGGAAGCGCGGTGAGCGCTCGCGCGGTAACTATGTCTGGCCCATCGTTACCCCCGATATAATTCTCTGCACGGCGTGCTACAACAATTGCCGGAGCCCCGGTATGGTGAATGACCGATCTGAGGAAGGCGCATTTTTTGTTGTTACTTTCGACCAGTACCACACTAGCACCGGGTTTTTCAGCCAGAGCGATTGCAATGACAAGTCCTGGAAATCCACCACCGCTGCCGATATCGACCCACCTCATGCAGTTAGGTTTGAGAATCAGACACTGCAAACTGTCCAAAATGTGCCTTCGCCAGAAATCATCTAGCGTTGATGGCGAAATCAAATTGGTTTTTTGCTGCCATTGTCGCAATAGTTTTTCGTATATTTCCAAACGCACACGCGTTTCACGTGAAACACCATCCAACAAATCGCCGGTCTTGCCAGAAGTCATTTAAAGGGCTTTCTTTGCTCCAATTTTCATTTTCAAATAGGCCAGCAGCAATGTCAGTGCTGCTGGAGTGACACCATCAATCCGCGCTGCCTGGGCTAAATTCGCAGGGCGCACCGCATCAAACTTTGAAACAATCTCATTCGAAAGTCCCGAGACTTCTTGATAGCAAAAATCATCGGGGATAGACAATCGTTCCTCCCGACGAATGGCAATTATGTCGGCCTCTTGCCGATCGAGATAGACCGAATAGCTGGCTTCTATCTCCAATTGGCCGGATGATACATTGTCAATCTGCCCCAGCTCTGGCCATATTTTCTTAACAGCCTGAAAATCGATATCTTTGTATCCCAACAATTCGTAAGCACATCGTTTTCGACCATCCTGAGTGATCATGAGTCCCTGTTTCTTGGCCTTATTTGGTGTTATCGATATAGCTTTTAACAATTTGCGCGCACTATCGATCTTTGCCATTTTACGATGAAATACACGCGCTCGCTGTTCACTCACACATCCCAGATCAATGCCCATCTGGGTAAGTCGCTGATCGGCATTGTCGGCCCGAATAGACAATCTGTATTCAGCCCGCGACGTGAACATTCTATAGGGCTCACTCACCCCACGCGTCACCAGATCATCAATCATCACACCGATATAGGAGTTTGTCCGGCTGAACAATTGCGGGTCTCTGTCAGCACATTTCAAGGCGCCATTTATGCCAACTACCAATCCTTGCGCTGCCGCCTCCTCGTATCCGGTGGTGCCGTTTATTTGACCGGCAAGAAACAGACCATCGATGCGCTTGCTCTCCAGGGAAGGACCAAGTTCTCTCGGATCGATATAATCATACTCAATAGCGTATCCGGGTTGGGTAATAATAGCATTCTCCAAACCTTTTATAGTAGCCAAAAGTGTCTTTTGAACCGTCAAGGGAAGCGATGTGGATATGCCGTTCGGATAGACGATTTGGCTATCGAGCCCTTCTGGCTCCAAAAAAATCTGGTGTTGATTTCGGTCCCGAAATTTTACTATCTTGTCCTCAATCGAAGGGCAATATCTTGGGCCAACGCCATCAATTTGGCCCGAATACATCGCCGAACTCAAAAGATTATCCTCGACAATCCGATGCGTTTGGCTGTTGGTATGGGTAATACCGCAACAAATCTGTTTGTTCGTAATGTGCTCGTTCATTTCAGAAAATGGCACAGGCGGTAAATCTCCCTCCTGCATCTGCAATGTGTCCCAATCGATAGATCGACCATCGAGCCTTGGCGGAGTACCGGTTTTTAATCGACCTAAACAAAATCCTGCGGTTCTCAAGGTATCAGACAAACCAACAGACGGCTGCTCTCCCATCCTTCCGGCCGGAATCTTTTTCGCTCCGATATGTATCAATCCGCCGAGAAATGTTCCTGTCGTTAAAACAACACTTTTTGCAACAAACCTTCGGCCATCAGATAATAGCATTCCCGAAACAAAAGGTTTGTAGCTTGACCTCCCGAAAATCAAATTATCAACCATACCCTCTATTATCGTCAGTCCAACAGTCGTGTCTAGTTCCTCTTGCACAGCCTTAAGATATAGCTTTCTGTCAATCTGGGCTCTTGGCCCCCGTACTGCCGGACCTTTTTTGCGATTGAGAATACGAAATTGAATGCCGGCCCTATCGGCCATACGGCCCATCAGGCCGTCCAATGCGTCAATTTCCCTGACAAGATGCCCCTTCCCCAGCCCACCAATAGCGGGGTTACACGACATCGCACCAATGGTGGCCCGTTGGCCGGTTACCAACAAAGTTTTCGCGCCCAGCCGCGCTGAAACTGAGGCGGCTTCGGTGCCGGCATGGCCTCCACCTACAACAATCACATCATATTCATTCGACATCTATTCACTCAATCAGGTTCGCTGACGATCCGCTTGAATGTTTCACGTGAATCATTGCGCCCACTTATCAACTCCACCACACACTATCTCGAACCGGTACCCTCTATACCAGAAAACCCTGATACCCGAAGAGCCTCCTGGGCGCCAAATCCAGGACCGGCCACGTATCGACATATGGTGGTTCACTTGCCAATACAAAATTCTCCGAAGATAACATCAAGAAGATCCTCCACATCAACCTGTCCGGTAATTCTTCCCAACTCAAATGCAGCTAACCGCAATTGCTCGGCCACCAATTCCTCATCCTGCACTGACCCATCCAATATTTCGCTCATCAGATCGACAGTTCGCTGCAGCGCAACTTTATGGCGATGACGGCTTACTATGGTGCCCTCGTCAATACCACCGCGGTCTTTAATACGCCCCACTATCACATCGATCATATGATCAAGCTCGGTGTCCTTATGTACCGAGACAGCCAGCTCACTATCATCGATCCTCACACCTTCACACAAGTCAGATTTTGATCTTACCTGAACCAGGTCCGCTATCTCGATTTGGTCTTCCAGTATAGAGCTGCCATTAGGATCATCAAAAGGACTGAGCCAGAAAGCGAGATCTGCGGTCTTCGCCCTGCTGACCGCTCTGTCAATTCCGATACTTTCAATGATGTCCTCAGTTTGCCTGATGCCAGCGGTATCATAGACATTGACCAAATAGCCCGCCAACTCTAGCTGAATTTCAATGACATCGCGTGTGGTCCCGGCAATTGCAGTGACAATTGCAACTTCCCTTTTCGCCAGCGCATTCAGCAGACTTGACTTTCCCGAATTTGGCGGGCCCAATAAAACAACGTTAAAACCGTCGCTTATCATTTCCCCCTTGCGGCTACTTTCTAAATGCGCCACGATCTTGGACTGTAGCGCTGCAATATTATTCAGATACTGGCGAGACTGGTTCTCCTCAACATCCTCCTCCTCCGAAAAATCAAATCCAGCCTCCATAAACGCTCTTATCCTGATCAGCTCACGACACCAACCATCGTATAAAACGCTTAACATTCCAGAAGCATGGCTTATAGCCATATCGTGTTGAGTGCGCGTCTTTGCGTTTATAAGATCGGCCAAGCCCTCAAGCTCGGTTAAATCGAACTTACCATTCACAAACGCGCGCCGCGAAAACTCTCCCGGTTCGGCAATCCTGAATCCATCAAAACTACCCAGAACGTCTAAAACCGAAGCGACAATTGCCTGGCCGCCATGAAGCTGAAACTCTCCACAATCTTCGCCGGTAAAACTGTTAGGAGCCTTGAAATAGAGCACTATCCCCCTATCAAGCAGTCTTTGGCCCTGCGGATCTCTCAGCGTTGCAACCGTAGCTACCCGAGCTTCCGGAACAGGACCAGTAATTGTTTCGATAGCGAATCGAACACCTGGACCACTAACTCTGACGACAGCTACACCGGCGGGTAACGCACCACTGGACAGAGCATAAATAGTATCCATTCCAGTCGTCCTCGTCGGTCAAAGACCATCAAAATGCCGGGAGGGATAGCGTAAATCTATAACCATCTCCCAAACACAGCAACAGTGATGTGTCTGATTGGTCAAGCCTCTCTCGCGATCCGGTGGCTTAGTACCAACATTTGCATCCTTTCACAGCATGACTACTCGCGAATGCTGAAACCGGAACAACCACCAGTAAGATATAGTTTCAATTGTATTTAATGAATTCGACACCCGAAAATGAACGTAACTGCAAGAGGGACTCAATTGTCAAATTCTATCCACTAGTGGTCTGGCCGAAACGCTTGAATCCCTTTTCAGCACGTTCTTTTTCAAGCGTTTTGGCCACAAAGACCACTAGCAACTTATTGAATTCTAGTGGTTCTTATGATTCCAACATTTGCCATAAGTACGAGCCGCTGGCGGATGCAAATGTTGGCACAGAACCACTAGGTATTCATACTGTCGAAAAAATCATTGTTGGTTTTTGTCTGCTTCAACTTATCAATCAAAAACTCAATGGCGTCCGTGGTTCCCATCGATGATAGAATGCGTCGCAATACAAAAATCTTTTGCAGATCGGCCTTATTGACCAAAAGCTCTTCTTTTCTGGTGCCAGACTTCAGAATATCCATAGATGGGTAAACGCGCTTGTCGGCAACTTTGCGATCAAGCACTATTTCCGAGTTACCAGTTCCCTTGAACTCTTCAAAGATAACCTCGTCCATTCGGCTCCCTGTCTCAATCAGTGCTGTAGCGATAATGGTTAACGACCCTCCTTCCTCGATGTTTCTGGCTGCACCAAAAAACCGCTTCGGCCTTTGCAGTGCGTTGGCGTCGACACCGCCCGTGAGCACCTTGCCGGAAGAGGGAATCACCGTATTGTAGGCACGACCCAAACGGGTAATAGAATCAAGCAAAATGACCACATCTCGGCCATGCTCCACAAGACGCTTGGCTTTCTCAATAACCATTTCGGACACCTGAACATGCCTTGTGGCAGGTTCATCAAATGTTGAAGCGATAACCTCGCCCTTAACAGAACGTTGCATGTCTGTGACCTCTTCAGGTCGCTCGTCAATCAACAGCACAATCAAAAATGCTTCGGGATGATTGGCGGTAACAGAATGGGCTATGTTTTGTAGCAACACCGTCTTGCCGGTACGCGGTGGCGCTACGATCAATCCACGTTGGCCTTTGCCAAGGGGCGCAACCAGATCAATAACTCTAGCGGATAGATCCTTAGCGGCCGGATTGGAATATTCCATACGAATTCGTTCATCAGGATAAAGCGGTGTCAGATTATCAAAATGAATTTTGTGTCGAATATTTTCAGGCTCATCAAAATTGATCTGGCTGACTTGCAACAAGGCAAAATAATTTTCGCCATCCTTGGGACTTCTAATTGGTCCCTCAACGGTATCACCGGTTCTTAGGGAAAACTTGCGAATTTGAGAGGGAGAAACATAAATATCGTCGGGGCCTGGAAGATAATTTGCGCTGGCAGAGCGCATGAACGCAAAACCATCCTGCAAAACTTCTATCACGCCCTCTCCGATTATTTCCACCTCCTGCTCAGCGAGACTTTTCAGTATCGCAAACATAAGTTCTTGTTTTCTTAGCGTGCTAGCGCCTTCGATATCAAGATCTTCTGCAAAGCTAATAAGATCAGTTGGTGTTTTTGACTTTAATTCCTGGAGCTTCATTTGCTTCATAGGACAATAAATCCACTATTTTGTATTATCGGGAGTGTTTTAGCCGAAACAGCACCTGAACTAACAGAACAAGTATATTTTCTACTGCGGGTAATTTTGAGAAAAGACGCCAATCAGAGCGATAATGCGGCTGAAAGACATATCCTGAAACAGGTGGGGCAGTGCATAGATAAGCCTTAAGGCCAAACGTTGCAAGCGAAAAATTTTAGGCTAAAATGGCTTGATAATCACAATTATAACAATGAGGATCATCAAAATCGTCGGTATTTCGTTTGCAATTCGGTAAAACCGGTGCGGTCTCTTATTGCTGTCGGTAGCAAAATCCCGCACCCAGCTAGCAAGAATGAAATGGAACACCGTCATAGCCACAACGAGAACCAATTTGAGCAAAAACCAAATATCGAACCACGAATCAAGAAAATATGCCAACAGCAGACCAAAAACCCAACTTGAAATCATCGCCGGGGTCATGATGATTTTTAGAAGTCGCTGTTCCATACCCTTAAATTTTTCAGATATTTCAGAACCCTTCGTTGCTACCGCATGATTAACCAGTAAACGCGGCAAATAGAGCAGTCCGGCCATCCACGAGATGATTGAAAGGATGTGAACTATTTTGCAAATTTCATACATGATATCGGCGCTTCTATCCGCGTATGCGCTTCAACATCTGCTCCACATGAGCAATCGGTGTCTGTGGTGTTATGCCATGACCGAGATTGAAAACCAGTGGCCCACTTGCCAATTGCTCAAGAATCATATCCACCCCTGAGTCCAGCGATTTTCCACCCGCTATCAAACGAACAGGATCAAGATTTCCCTGCACAGCGCCAGACTCCTGCAGCCGAGCTGCAAATGACAAGGGTAAAGTCCAATCAAGACCAAGCATATCGACGCCGGTTTTCTCCCTGTAAGCTGAATACTGAACACCGGCACCTTTTGGAAAACCGATAATCTTGGCGTCGTTGATCTGCGCTCGTACCAGACGGACAATCTTTTTCACCGGCCTGACACACCATCGCTCAAACTGATCCTTATCCAGCACACCTGACCACGAATCGAATATTTGAACCGCATTGGCCCCTGCTTCAAGCTGCGCGATCAGATATTTAGCCGAACATTGCGTCAGAATATCAAGCAGATTTTCAAATTCTTCCTCGTGCTGATAGGCAAACAAACGGGCCGGGGCCTGATCGGGCGTGCCCTGACCGGCAATCATATAGGTTGCCACGGTCCACGGCGCACCGCAAAACCCCAGCAAAGTCGTTTCTTCAGGAAGCTCGTTTCTGATACCGGAAACCGCTTCCAACACAGGCGTTAAATGATCCAGAAAAACATCCTGATTTAGCAGATTGATCTCTTCAACAGACATCGGATCAAGACGCGGTCCGTGTCCTGCATCAAAATGTACCGAACGCCCAAGCGCATCAGGAATTACCAGAATATCGGAAAAAAGAATTGCTGCATCAAAACCAAACCGCCTGATTGGTTGTAGCGTTGCTTCAATGGCAAATTCTGGTGAGTAACAAAGATCGAGAAAACCACCAGCCTTTTTTCTCAGCGCCCTATATTCAGGTAGATATCTGCCTGCCTGGCGCATCATCCAAACGGGTGGTTTGTCCAAAACGGCGCCATTCATCACTTCAAGCACAAGACGCTCTTTTTTAACGTTCGGTCGCAGTTTGTTCACAGGCTTGCCTAATCAGTAATTTTTCTATTTTGCTATGATTATTCTTTGAGTCTGTTAATTACAAGGATCAAAAGTTTTCAACAATTACCTGCTGGTATAATCGCGACACGAATGAGCACGCTAATCTGCTCACAGCCTGTTGATAATTGCACACCATCAGTTTATGTTTAATATTTCAAGCTCTTAGCTGGTCGTAGCTAAGACAGGTAATTGCGCTAGCTGTGGAAAAACAGAAATAACGCAGTTTGTTAACAAAATTTTGCGAGGTGGATAAAATTATTCACTGCGTCCAATTTGTTGATGAAATTGCAGACTACGGTAATATCTGGCAGGAGAACAAATTCTGTGCCGTTTTGTTCAACATTATCAACAATCAAGTAAGAAAACTGTGAAAAAAACAATAAACCACTTTCACCTGCATCTTGTCTCCGATTCCACCGGTGAGACACTGATATCCGCCAGTCGTGCGGTGGCGGCGCAATATGCATCGGCACGCCCGATCGAACATGTGTCACCGTTTATTACCAGCGAAGAACAGCTAAAAACTGTCCTGGATGAGATCGATACCGAGCCTGGTATCGTTCTTTACACCATGGCGAACCAATATTTCGCCACCATCATTGAAACCCGTTGTGCCGAACTTGGTGTGCCGGCTGTCAACCTGCTTCACCCGGTTAGCGAGGTGTTTGACAATTATTTGGGACAACGCTCCTCCGGTAGGACCGGTGCGCAACATGCTCTGGACAGGGAGTACTTCCGGCGCATGGATGCGCTGAATTATACCATGGCGCATGACGACGGACAGTTGCCGGAGAATATCGATGAGGCCGACATCATTCTTGTTGGCATATCAAGAACGTCCAAAACCCCAACCGCAATCTATCTTGCCCAGCGCGGCATTAAAACCATCAATATTCCGTTGGAGCTGGATCGGGAACTACCGCAAGCGGTGCTGGAGGTTAAAAACCCGCTTGTTGTGGCATTGATTGCTACACCAGACAGAATAATGCAATTGCGACAAAACCGGGTTCTTGCCTTTGATAACCATACTGCCGGTGGTACATATGTCGACCGGGCAACAATTGTTGAAGAAATCGCCCGAACGAGAAAACTGTGCAAAAACCGCAACTGGCCGATGATTGACGTCTCCAAACGTTCGGTAGAGGAAACCGCGGCTGAAATTCTTGATCTCTATAGCGAAAAAACTCCTGCGGCAGTTGTTTGATTTGTTTATAAAAACGATATGAATAGCGGTTTGAAAAATACAGGCAAAGACATTGTTTTAGCATCGGCCAGCAAACATCGGGCCGTGCTGCTGCACAATGCCGGCCTGGAGTTTACTTCTCAATCCTCGACGATCGATGAGCGTGCAGTTGAACAAAGCTGCAGCAGCGGTGATCTGGCACCGGGTGATATTGCGACCATTCTCGCCGAGGCCAAGGCACGCGATGTTGCCTCCAGGTTTCCAAATGCAGTTGTAGTTGGTTGTGATCAAACGCTTTCTCTTGCCGATCAGGTTTTTCATAAACCCCAGACAATGGAAGAGGCACGCCGCCACTTGCTACAATTTTCAGATCACATCCACCAGCTGCACTCGGCTGTTGTAATGGTTGTTGATGAGGCCACTATCTGGCGCCATGTCGGCGTTGCAGATATGCATGTGAGAAAACTTTCGCCCAAATTTATCGGCAACTATCTGGCAAAAATTGGCGATAAGGCGCTTTCCAGCGTTGGCGCTTATCAAATTGAAGGAGAGGGCATTCAATTGTTCGAACGTATCGAGGGCGACTATTTTACCGTTATCGGCCTGCCCCTGTTGCCTCTTCTTGCCAAACTTCGGCAGCTGGAAATAGTTGATGGGTAAAATAGCCAGGGCCTTTGTCTGCGGTTGGCCGGTTGAGCACTCGCGCTCGCCGATAATTCACAAATACTGGCTAAATCAGGCAGGTCTTGACGGAGCCTATATCAAGCAGGCCGTTAGTCCGGACCATTTCGCAGCCTTTTTATCCAAGCTTGAAGCAAGCGGTTTTGTTGGTGGCAATATCACCATTCCGCACAAGGAGCGCGCTTTTCAACTTGTCGATCACGCCGATACTGTAGCCGCAAGCCTGCAGGCGGTGAACACGGTATGGCTTAAAAACGGTCAATTGCACGGTGCAAATACCGATGCATACGGTTTTTTGGCCAATCTCGATCAACGGGCCCCCGGCTGGGATAGCGGGGCAAACAAAACCGCCATCGTATTGGGTGCAGGTGGTGCCGCAAGGGCTATTGTCTACGGGCTTCGTTTACGCAAATTTACCAGCATCGAACTTGTCAACCGAACGCTTGAACGGGCGCAAGAAATCGCCGGCGCCTTTCGCTCTGGTGTTATTGCCCGCAAATGGCAGGAACTGCCCGATTTGTTGGGCGGGGCCAGTCTTCTGGTCAACACTACCTCCCTTGGCATGCAGGCAAAACCACCACTTGAAATTGATCTTTCGCCGCTTCAGCCCGATTGTCTGGTGACCGACATTGTCTATGTTCCATTGCAAACCGGCCTGTTGCAGCAGGCCAACAGGCTGGGCCTTAAAACCGTAGACGGTCTTGGCATGCTGCTTCACCAGGCTGTACCCGCTTTTGAAAAATGGTTCGGGGTGAAACCAAGTGTCACCGGCGAACTGCGGCAGTTGCTAGTTGAGGATATTGAACGGTGATTTTGCTCGGGCTGACCGGATCAATAGGTATGGGAAAGACCACCACTGCAGCCATGTTTCGGGAACTGGGAATTCCGGTACACGATGCCGATGCGGCAGTGCATGCGCTATACCGCAACACAGTGGTTGCGGCAATTGAACAGGCATTTCCCGGAACAACCGGAAAAGAAGGTGTTGACCGCAAGAGACTTGGCGACCGGGTCATCGGTGATGAGGCGGCCATGCGGCAGCTTGAGAAAATTGTTCACCCGTTAGTTGAGGCCGATGAAGCAGCGTTTGTACTTCATGCAAAAAACACCGGTGTCGTGGTTGCTATCCTTGATAATCCGCTACTATTTGAAATGAAGCGGGACAGTCAACTCGATGGTGTTATTGTGGTGACAGCACCGCTAAAAGTGCAGAAGCAACGGGTTATCGAGCGGCAAGGCATGGATGAAGGAAAATTTCAGGCAATTCTTGCCAGCCAATATCCCGATGCCGAAAAGCGCAAGCGGGCAGATTTTATTATCGATACGTCCCTTGGAATGAAGCCGGCACGCGATGCGGTTAAAAGCATCGTCGATCAAATCACCTCAGGCCAATGGGTTCCAGCTGCAAGAAAGGCCGATTGAAGGGGAAAAACCGGGCAAATTATCCAATCAGCTTGAGTTGAAACCGGAAATCGCCGATTCTACCCGGGAAGGTGGCGAGAAAAATGCGTGAAATAGTATTCGATACGGAGACCACAGGGCTTAGCCCGCGTGATGGTGATCGGGTAATTGAAATTGGCGCTATCGAACTGATCAATCATTTCCCGACCGGCAAGACTTTTCATGTCTTTATCAACCCCGAAGAGCGAAAGGTTGATCCCGGCGCCTTTGACGTACATGGAATATCGAACGAATTTTTAGCCGACAAGCCGAAATTCGGTGACATCGCCACAGAATTTCTAGCCTTCGTTGAGACTGGTTTTCTGATCGCTCACAATGCGTCTTTTGATATGGGATTTATCAACGCCGAACTACGGCGTATTGATCATCCGCCAATAGAAAACGAGCGCGTTATTGATTCGCTCCAACTGGCGCGGCGCAAACATCCGGCCGGGCCAAATTCGCTGGATGTACTGTGCTCACGCTATAATATCGACAATTCACACCGCACCAAACATGGTGCATTGCTCGATTCTGAATTGTTGGCCGAGGTATATCTCGAGCTTATCGGCGGCCGCCAGGCGGCGCTTGAACTAGCCGCTGATGAGCAGGTCATCACCATCGCCACAACCGAAGGCACAATCGGCCAATCCAGCCAAAAGCAAAGACCACAACCATTGCCATCGCGCCCAAGCGAGCAGGAACGTAAAGCGCATAACGACTTTATCGAGTCAATCGGTGAGCACGCCATTTGGAAGCGGGTGTAATTTCCCTTGGTTATAATACCCCGATTTTCAATCGCTCACCGGGTGATTATCAATTGATGTCGGTCTGCACTTGCGACTTTACGTGCTCTTCGGCCAGACGTTGCTGATAAAGGGCGGCAAAATCGATGGGATCAATCATCAGTGGCGGGAAGCCGCCATTGCGGGTTGAATCCGCCACAATCTGCCGGGCGAACGGAAACAATAGCCGCGGACACTCAATCAATATTGCTGGGCCTTTGGCCTCTTCGGGAATATTCTCGAGTCTGAATACGCCGCAATAGATCAGTTCCACATTAAACATGGCCTCTGCGCCTTCACCGGCATTGGCCTCCAGCTTGAGTTCGACTTCAAAGTCGGTATCTGAAAGCGGATTGGCGTTGACGTTGATATTGATGTTGATATCCGGCGCCTTATCGCGCGGCCGCAGCGAATTCGGGGCATTAGGATTTTCAAAGGAAAGATCCTTGATATATTGCGCCAGTACATTCAGGGATGGCACGGCGCCATTTCCCTGGCTTGCTGCTTCCGATTGGGTGCTTTCCGGCGCTTCCTTATTCTTGTCGGCCATTCATCAATTCCAGATCTGTTGGGGGAAATTTTGGCCATCATTATCGGCCCTTGGGTGGTTGCGCGTTGGCTAGCACGCTATCTGACCGGAGACAAGCGCAGATAAAGGTATTGGCCACTGTCGCTATCCGCCATCCCCTTTTCGCCATGGAGAGGAGACGTCCGGTTCGCGGGTCCAGGCGTCATCTTCCAGATCAATAACAGGGCCCTTGCGGCTGGGCGGCCTTCCATTATCCGGACGGGCCGGATGTTGATCAAATCCACCGGTGCTGCCCGTGCCGAAAGTCTGCAGGTTTATTCTGGAGGCCAAAAAGGCTCTGATCGCCGCTTGTACCGGTGGCAAAAACAGCAAAAACCCGATCGCATCGGTGACGAACCCGGGTGTCAACAACAAGACGCCGGCGATCATGATCATCACGCCGCTGGTTAGCTGTCGGGTTGGCATGCGGCCTGCCGACATTTCCCGGCGAATATGATCAAGTACTCTAAAGCCTTCAATCCGCAGCAGAATTGTGCCGAGTACCGCTGTCACAAGAATCATCAACAAGGTGTAGAAAGTGCCGATCTGGCCGCCAATGGCGATAAAGACGCCGATTTCGACAATCGGAATAATCAACAGCAGAAATGGAACCAAGGTAAAAGGCATGACTATATAGGTTTCTTTTTTTGGCACCGGCATTTTGGTTTGGCCAAGCCGTTGAAGGTGATGTCAGCGTTGCCGCTGCTTGTTATGACATATATCTTCAAATAGGTATTAATTATATGATTTGAATGGTTGTTGACAAAGTTCTATATGAACAGCAGATAATCGCAATTGCGGACGGCAGTCATGACTTGTCCTAATTATACACCACGGTGGGATGGATGTTTGATCTCGGTACTTTGATACCCCTTATAATCGCTATTTTCGTGATCTTCAAGCTGCGCAGCGTGCTGGGTCAGCGAAACAATGGTGAACGACCACCTTACGATCCCTATCTTACTGACAAGCAAGATCGCCAAGATGATGATGATTCAGCCAACGACAATGTTGTTACGCTACCGCGAAATAGCGGTTCGAAAAAAAGCAATGGTGCTGGTGACTGGCAAGAGGATAATCCGGTATTTGCCGATATCGACCGGATTGCCAACCGGCGAACCAAACTCAACCGGGCGCTCAGGAGTATTGTTGAGCGTGATCCGACATTTGATCCCAATGCCTTTCTTTCCGGCGCGAAACTCGCCTATGAAATGATTGTCAACGCCTTTGCCGACGGAGACAAGAAAACCCTGAAAAGCCTTTTGTCCCGTGATGTTTACAATGGATTTGCCGATGCGATTGACGGTCGTGCTGCGCAGGGAGAGAAAATAAAGTCTTCCTTTGTCGGCATCGAAAAAGCCGATATTAAAGCCGCAGATCTGCAAAAAGACGAGACCCAGATCACCGTCCGTTTCATCAGCCAGATAATTTCCGCGACACTTGATGAGGAAGAAAATGTCGTCGACGGCGATTTGCAGGATGTCGTCGAAGTTGTCGATGTGTGGACTTTCTCCCGGTCTATCAAGTCACGCGATCCCAACTGGAAACTGGCAGCGACTGAGGCGGGCGACTAGTTTTTCTGTCCGCTGCACCGGCATGGGGATGGAACTTAGACAATTGGAAATCGACCAGCTAACCGGCTGGCATGGCGATAATCACGCTGAAGCCATGCGGGCTTTCCTGAAGACCGCCCGGCGGATGTTTGAAAAACCCTATAAATCCCGACCAATTTCCGGTCCCATCGAAGCGCTGCAAAAAATCTCAAGACATGCGATTAACCAGTGGCCTTTTAGCCCGGATTCCGCCAAATTTTTTTTTGAAAACTATTTTCAACCGTTCGACATAATTGCAAATCTAGGTGAAGCGACCGGTTATAGCGGCTTTGTCACCGCCTATTACGAGCCGGAAGTTGCCGCATCACGGGTGAGGACAGACAGATTTTGCACCCCGCTGTTGCGCCGGCCCAATGATCTGGTTGATGTAACCGATGATAACCGGCCATCTGAATTCGATCCGGAATTACGGTTTGCCCGCCTGGTTGACGGTTCAACTGGACCTCGTCTTGAAGAATATCCCGACCGGGCGGCGATAGGAGCCGGATGTCTTGACGGTCAAAACCTTGAAATTGCCTGGGTCAAGGACCCGGTAGAGGCGCTGTTCGTACATATCCAGGGCTCTGCCAGGCTGAGATTTGAAAATGGTTCCTCAATACGGGTCGGATATGCCGCCAAGAACGGTCATCCCTATACAGCGGTTGGCAAAGTGCTTCTTGATGAGGGTGAGCTGACCACGGACAAGTGCGGCATGCAGTCGATCCGGGACTGGTTTGCGCAATATCCTACCAAGGCTGACACTGTCATCAATCGCAACCGCTCTTTCATTTTCTTTAACGAATACAAGGTTAATGACGAGGCGGAAGGCCCCATCGGTGCCGCCAAAGTTGACCTCACATCATATAGGAGCCTTGCAGTTGACCGCTTGTTACATACTTTTGGTACGCCCGTGTGGCTGGAGACCAGCAAGCCACTTCCCGGCGAACGGGCTGGATTTGCAAGATTAATGGTGGCTCAGGATACCGGCTCAGCCATCGTCGGTCCGGCGCGCGGCGATCTGTTTTTGGGCTCGGGCTGCAAGGCCGGTAAGATTGCGGGAGAAGTGCGCCATGCGGCAAGATTTGTTATCTTCAAGCCAAAGCGCAATTAATATCAACTTCCGTCGGTGAGAGACTGCACGATGGCAAAACGCAGAAATAGTGAGGAGGACAGGCGTCTGTGGCGCAAGGTGACCGAAACCGTTACCCCGCTTGGTGGTGGTAAAACCGTGCCCTCGAAGAGCGCCAAGCTTGTCGGCGCTGGCAAGCACAAGACAAAGGGCAATGGCGAAATTTCTGAACTTCATCGAACCATGCCTGATTTAGCGAAAACGGCCCAAGCAGCCGGTCATTCGCTCTCGCCGAACCGGCCGCTCCATCGACTGCCGGTTCACCATAGCTTTGATCACAAGACCCGAAAAAAGATAGCCAGGGGGCGGACGGCCATTGATGCAAAAATTGATCTCCACGGCATGACTCAGGAACAGGCAATAATTGCCCTTCGCCGATTTATTGTGATGGCAGAGGCCAGCGGCAAGCGATTAGTTTTAGTTGTCACCGGCAAGGGTGAAGCGGGCCAGGGGGTGTTGCGGCGCAGTGTTCCCAACTGGCTTGCAACGGGTGAACTGGCATCCATGGTAAGCGGCGTCGAGGAAGCGCATCGCGGGCATGGTGGCTCTGGCGCACTTTATGTCCGATTAAGACGCAGGAAGCCTTTGGTGTGATCATGGCTCATCAGGAGCGCACAGCGACCGGCGCCTTTGCGCCGCCCCCGCGGAGACCTGGGCAGAGCCCGCCGTGAGCGAAGAGAGTACTGATTGAATCAATTTAAAGGTGTTGTGCTTATATTATGACTCCGTTCGGCGAAAAACTGCGATCAATGCGCCGGGACAGGGGTATTTCCCAAAAGGAAATGGCCGCTGGTCTGGGTGTTTCGGCCGCCTATCTTTCCGCCCTGGAACATGGCCGCAGGGGTGTTCCTGCCTGGGCGTTGCTGCAGCGCATTATTGGATACTTCAATGTCATCTGGGATGAGGCGGAAGAATTGCAGCGTTTGGCAGCGGTTTCCCACCCGAATGTGACGATAAACACCGCCGGGCTGCATCCGCGCGCAACCTTGATGGCCAATCTTCTGGCCGACAATATCGATCGGTTGAGCGATGAAGAAATTGAACGCATTGTTGACTTGATTAATCGTTGGTGAATTCTATTGCCTTGGCTCAAGAATCCTTGTCAAACCCATCCAACAGGTAACATTGATTGAACCGCAGATAGCCATTTTCTGCATGCACAAGGTGAGCTTTGGTATGCTGGTGGAATTCGGCAAGTTTGTGAAAGGGAACAGCTGGATAAACGTGATGCTCAACATGATAGGGCATATTCCAGGCGAAAAACCGGACAATCCGGTTGGTGAAAGTGGTACGCGTATTGTCAAGCATCGATGCCACATGTGGGCAGCGGCCGTGTTCAGCCAGCAGATAGGTTCTTAATAACGGCCCGCCCATGAGAAATGGCAACAACCAGATAAATATCAACAGGGTCGAATTTGCCGCAATGCTAATACCTGTCAGCCCAATATACAGTGCCAGCTGAATGCGCGCCTCCTTCATAACCTTGGCCCTGCCGCGAGGCGGGACGAATTCATCCTGGTTCTCCCAAATGGCATTTCGCACAAGGGTGCTTAAACGAGCGGTGGTTTCAGGAATGCCTGAAATATATCGGATATATTGGCCAACTGAGTTGGGCTTGGGGCTTGCCAGTTCGGGATCTTTGGTCGGGTCATGGGTATGACGATGGTGGGCCAGGTGGAAAGACTGAAACCACTTCGGGCCAAGAAAAACCAAAAACCCGCAAAAGCGACCAACCCAGATATTCAAGCCTTCGCTGCGAAAAGGCGTACTGTGCACTGTTTCGTGAAGGGCGGTAAACAGAAAAACAATTAGTGCTCCCTGGATCAGCATAACCAGCGGCAGCAAGGGAGAATTGAAAATTATCAGCAATGTGCACACGGCGATCGCACCGATATGCACGGCCAAATGTTGCAGACCCGCGATATTTGATCGCTCAAGCAGCGCTGCACGTTGTTCTGCCGAAAGGTTTGCAATGAGGATCTTGTGGTCGGTGGTTTGCATTCAGTTTCCCAAACCCGCATGATAATTTGCGGGTGACGATAGATAAGGCGTCTCACAAAAGCGGGGAATGGAACCTAAAACAGTCGCCTCAATTCACCAATCTTTTCGTTGACCAGCCAGCCGTAATAATTTTCTTCAGGCAATCGCGGCTTTTTACCACTGGCCCGCCGTTTTTTGTTCTTCGCAGCCAGTGCCAGCGCCCGGTATTTAACATTACCCAGATTGTACAGCGTCGCCGTTATGCCGGGATTGGCCGAGATATCAAAGCCGGCATGGCGGTGATACACATTGATAGAATTACGCAAAACGGCTGCCATATAGATCAAAGTCGAATCCGGGTCCATAATGGTCTTATAAACCTGTCCGGGCTTGCTGGCCCGAAGCTTTGGCAACCGGCTCTTTTTCCGCACCATATCGTTGACCTTCAACGCGGTCAGCGGGTTCAGCTGGCCAAGACCAAAGGTCTGTCCGGCGTAAAGCGGTTGAAAAAACACCCTGCCAAACCGGTCGTTGGGATAGGCCTGGCCATTTACCCGCCTGCCGCGAAATCTGGTATCCCAGGTGCGTTCGCGGCACGACCAAAGATCGTAGCTATTGCGGATATTCGAGCAAGACGCGAATTCGGGCCGTGCAACAAACCGGGTCACCGGTACTTTGTTATGTTGAAAGGTCAAATCCTGTTTGAGATAGGCAAGCGCCTTGACGTAGTAGGTTTGATACCGGTCAAGAGCATCGACATTGTAGGTATGCTCACCGACCAGCGCACCGACGATATGAACGGGATCGATGCCGTAGGCCGCAGCCGACTTCTTGATTTTCTTAATCAGCTTCCTGTTCCGCGAAAGCATATCGTGGATTTTGCGATACTTTTTCTCAAATGTGCTTTTTCCAGATCGGGTGCGGCGCACCGAACCAGATGGAACTGCCGGCTGTTTGGCGTTTCTGTTGCCTGGCGGCACTTTGGTGACCGCCGATGCCGCCGATGCCGTGGAAAATCCCAGCAAAATAGTTAACACAAAAACGATCAATCGCCGCAAGACCATGAAAATTCCAGTTTGGTTCGGTGCCGAATCATTTTCAAACCCTACAAAATGAAACGGCTGAGGTCGGTATTTTTTGCCAGATCACCAATATTATCGCGCACAAAATCGGCGTCAATCGTGATCTTGTCGCCGCTCCTGTCCGGTGCGTTGAAGGAGATGTCGTCAAGCACCCGTTCCATCACCGTTTGCAGCCGGCGGGCGCCGATGTTTTCAACCGAAGAATTCACATCGACAGCGATATCGGCAATTGCGTCAATTGCATCTTCGCTAAAGGACAGATCGACTTCTTCGGTATCCAGCAGCGCCACATATTGCTTGATCAGACTTGCCTCGGTTTCGGTCAAAATGCGAACAAAATCTTCCTTGGTCAGTGCCCGCAATTCAACCCGGATAGGCAGCCGGCCCTGCAATTCAGGCAAAAGGTCTGAGGGCTTGGAAAGATGAAATGCGCCAGAGGCGATAAACAGCACATGGTCGGTCTTCACCGGTCCGTGCTTGGTCGCCACGGTAGTGCCCTCAACCAGCGGCAACAGGTCGCGCTGCACCCCTTCGCGGGAGACGGAACCACCACTGCCATGTTCGCGTACGGCGATCTTGTCGATCTCGTCGAGGAAAACGATACCGTCGTTTTCAACTGACGAGATTGCCTCTGCAACAACCTGCTCGTCATCAAGCAGTTTGTCAGATTCTTCAGCAATCAGCAATTCGTATGATTTTTTGACGGTTGTTTTGCGTTTTTTGGTGCGTCCGCCGCCCATGGCTTTGCTCATCATGTCACCGATATCGATCATGCCGACACTGGCACCCGGCATGCCCGGGATCTCAAAACCGCCCATCGGATTGCCATGATCGGCGATGTCGATCTCGATTTCCTTTTCGTCCAGCTGCCCTTCGCGCAGTTTTTTGCGGAAAGAACTGCGGGTGTTTTCACCGGCATTTGTCCCCACCAGGGCGTCAAGTACCCTTTCTTCTGCCGCAAGGTGTGCCTTGGCCTGCACCTGCTCGTGCTTTTTTTCGCGCACCAGCGAAATACCGATTTCCACCAGATCCCGGACAATTTGCTCCACATCACGGCCGACATAGCCGACTTCGGTGAACTTTGTCGCTTCGATTTTAATAAACGGAGCCCCGGCAAGGCGGGCAAGCCGGCGCGATATTTCGGTCTTGCCGACACCTGTGGGGCCGATCATCAGGATGTTTTTCGGCAGCACTTCCTCTTTCATCGGACTTTCAAGTTGCTGGCGACGCCAGCGGTTGCGAAGTGCTACAGCCACGGCTCGCTTGGCATCGTTTTGGCCGATAATGAAGCGGTCAAGTTCGGAAACAATTTCACGAGGGGAGAAATTTGACATTTTATCTCATGCTTTGATGGGAGGAAGACGGTTGAGTACCATCTGTGGCAGGCTTGGTCTGATGATCATTCCACGAATGTGTTGCCAGCCCGCGCCAAATATAATGATCATCGAGCCGATTGCCAGCAGGATAAGCGCAAAAGGTGGAATGCCGGTGGTGTTCGAAGTCGAACTAACCAGATAATAGATGCCCAGTGAACCAAAATAGGCAAGCGTCGGGATTAACAGCGAGCGCCGGTCGATGGCCAGTGCCACATAAAAGAACCCGGCAATAAGAACCCCCAGCAACACACTGGCGATGGTGTCAGGCGCAATGTGCCCGAAAACCACATCCTGACCGGTGGTTAGAATAAACAGCGGATGCACCAGCAACGGTGCTGAAATAACATGCAGCCAAAAGGCGCAATCCGACCACACGGTCACCCTTTCTCGGTCGTGGATGTCAAATGCGACCGCCACCGCGAAAATCATCAGCCCACAGATCAGCGGCATGTAAAGTGCATTGCTGGTCATCGCCAGCAACTGATCAAAGCTGCTGATCTTGATATTCTGGCTAATAACCCCGTCATAGAGATAAAGCGTTGCAAACTGAAAAACCAGCGCCGTCAGACAAAGCGCAATGACGGCGGCGAGCAACGGCACTTTAAATCGCACAAAATAAATTACCGCAGCAGCAATAACACCGCCAAACATAACCAGACCGACAGTACCAATGCGACCGCGCAGGCCCATTGCCTGCAACGGGTTCTCAGGCATTTTTAGATCAAACCGATCAACAACCAAAATGCTCAACACTAGCGTTATGCAGATGATGAAGATTACCGCCAGTACCGAACTGGCCAGTTTCATGCGTTTCTGCCGGGTGATTATTTCGGCCACAAGCCAGGAAAAGACAACGAAAACCGCATAAATGATCGTGTTGCCAGCTCCAAGCACCGAAGAAAGGGCGAAATAGGCGCCGGCCATCAACAGCAACACGCCAATAGTAACAAACACGTCGTTGCCACCGCCGATCAACCGCACCGGCTCGTCCTGACCACTGGCCATGACCGCCTGATCATAGTCGTCTTGCCGATCAGCGGCTGTTCGACCAACCGCCAGAGCCTTGAGAGCGTCGGCCTGGGTCGGCTGAATTATGCCAAGCCTAACCGCCTCTTCCAGTTGTTCTTCAGCCAACATCCAGCTGTTCCAATACCAGATGATCATTGGTGTAGACACATATGGTGGCAGCTATCGACATCGCCTTAAGGGCAATTTCTTCAGCGCTTAATTTGCTGTCCATCAGTGCTTTTGCTGCGGCAAGGGCGTAATTACCACCCGAACCAATGGCCATTACACCCTCTTCCGGTTCCAGCACATCGCCATTACCGGTAAGACATAGCGAAGTATTTTTATCTGCAACCAGCATCATCGCCTCTAGCCGGCGCAAATAGCGGTCGGTGCGCCAGTCTTTCGCCATTTCCACGCAGGCCCGCATCAACTGGTCGGGATATTGTTCAAGCTTCGCCTCCAGCCGTTCAAACAGGGTAAATGCATCTGCCGTGGCACCGGCAAATCCGGCAATAACACTGCCCTTGCCCAGCGGTCGCACCTTGCGCGCATTGCCCTTGATAATGGTCTGTCCAAGAGTGACCTGACCATCGCCGGCAATAATCACCTTATCACCCTTTCTCACGGTAATAATGGTCGTGGCGTGCATGGAAGGCATTGATCCTTCGCTCATCGGTTTCTCCTGCTGGTTTGGTATCGGTTTTGTTTCCGGCCGATCAAATTGATTGTCCGGCCTATGTATGCGTTTTTTTCTCCAATGCAAATCGCCAGGATCGCACAAGTGCTGCATCAATGGTGGTATTTTGCCAAATTGCCTGATAGACAGGCGCCTAATTGGATAGTCCGGAGAAATTGATAATGGCTGGTAAGAGCCACGGGCGAACAGCTTCTATCACCCGCAAGACAAATGAAACAGATATTGCCGTTAGCGTCGATCTTGATGGTAGCGGAAAATTCGATATTGCCACCGGTATCGGGTTCTTCGATCATATGGTCGAACAATTGTCGAAACATTCGCTGATCGACCTGAAGGTCAGGGCGAAAGGTGACACCCATATCGATGATCACCACACCGTGGAAGATTGTGGCATAGCGCTCGGTCAGGCTATGGACAAGGCACTGGGCGATCGCCGCGGCATCAGCCGCTATGCCTCGCTTGATCTGGCGATGGATGAAGCGTTGACCCGTGCGGCCGTCGATCTTTCCGGCCGGCCCTATCTGATCTGGAGGGTTGAATTTTCCCGCGACAAAGTCGGCTCTTTTGATACTGAACTTTTTCGTGAATTCTTCCATGCATTGGCACAGAACGCCGGCATCACGCTGCATGTTGAAAATCTCTATGGACAAAACAATCACCATATTGCCGAGACCTGTTTTAAGGCGGTGGCGCGAGTCTTGCGAAAGGCAATTGAGGCCGATCCACGCCAGCAAGGCGTTGTGCCTTCCACCAAGGGCAGTCTGAACGGATAGGCGATGTCGATTTTTACCGTTCATCTGCCGCCCGAGAGCCTGGTTACCGGTAATGAACGCCGGGAACATGCGGTGCTTATTGCGGAAACTAATCCGCTTTCGGCGCTGATATTCCCGCTATTATGGTTGCTGTGGCACCGGCTTTGGTGGGCGGCGGTGTTTTATCTTCTGATTTGGGTCTCCCTGGTCATGGTGCTGGATACGGGATATGGGATGATGGTGACACTCATTACCTTCGTACCGGGCATATTTGTTTTTCTGGAGGGAAATCAGCTCCGCCGTGGGCGGCTGCAGCGCAAGGGCTGGTCGTTGGATGGTGTGATAGAGGGTGAAAATCGCGATTGTGCCGAAATCCGCTACTTTCACGGACTGACAAACCATGGTGATGGAACAAGGGATCGGCAATCTTCTCGTCTGACCGATGTGCGCAAGAAACTCAACCAGCAATTGGCTGTTGGTGCCAGCATGGACTTTCTTGCAACCGAGGAAAGCAGCTAAATCATGCGGGTTGCGATAGTTGATTATGGCTCCGGCAATTTGCGTTCGGCCACCAAGGCGTTTGAACGTGCAGCACGTGAAAGTGGGATTACAGCGGAGATAGTATTAACCGACCGGCCGGAGATTGTTGTGTCTGCCGATCGCATTGTTTTGCCGGGGGTGGGGGCCTACGCCGATTGCCGTGCCGGCCTTGATGCCATATCGGGCATGCGAGCTGCACTGGAAGAAGCGGTGCGGCAAAAAATCCGGCCTTTCCTTGGCATTTGTGTCGGTATGCAACTGATGTCAGACTGCGGTCTTGAAAAGACGGTGACCGAAGGATTTGGCTGGATTGCCGGTGATGTTGTCGAAATTGCGCCCGATGACCCGGCGCTGAAAATTCCTCAGATCGGCTGGAACACCCTCGATATTGTGCATCCGCACCCGTTGCTGGACGGTATTGTCACCGGTAGTGACGGTCTGCATGCTTTTTTTGTCCATTCCTATCATTTTCAAGCTCACAAGCCGCAGGACATTGTCGCGACAACCGATTATGGGCAGAAGGTAACGGCGATGGTTGCCCGTGAAAACATGGCCGGCACCCAGTTTCATCCGGAAAAAAGCCAGGCACTTGGTCTTGCCCTAATTGCTAACTTTTTGAGGTGGTCGCCGTGATTCTCTTTCCCGCCATCGACTTAAAACAGGGTGAGTGCGTTCGGCTAAAGCTGGGCGATATGAACCGGGTCACGGTCTACAACACCGATCCGGCCGCCCAGGCACTGGCTTTTGAACAGCAGGGCTTTGAATATCTCCACATGGTCGATCTCGATGGTGCCTTTGCCGGTGAAAGCCGCAACGGGTCGGCAGTAGATGCGATCTTAAAAGCGATCAAAATTCCGGCGCAGCTTGGTGGTGGCATTCGTCGTATCGGCCAGATTGAAACCTGGCTCAACAAAGGTCTTTCCCGGGTGATTCTTGGTACCATTGCTGTTCGGGATGCCGGCCTTGTGCGTCAGGCGGCCAAAGCGTTTCCGGGCCAGGTGGCCGTCGGCATCGATGCCAAAGGCGGCAAGGTCGCGGTGGAGGGCTGGGCCGAGTCTTCCGAACTTTCGGCCATTGATCTGGCCAAAAGGTTTGAAGATGCCGGTGTTGCGGCGATCATCTATACCGATATTGATCGCGACGGCATTTTGACCGGCATCAACTGGCCTTCAACCCTGGAACTGACCAAGGCCGTATCAATTCCGGTAATCGCCTCGGGCGGGCTTGCCTCTATGGATGATATCGCCACGATGATGAAGCCCGAATATGCCAAGCTTGAAGGTGCCATATCAGGCCGGGCGCTCTATGATGGTCGTATTGATGCGGCGGAAGCGTTGGCAGTGCTCAAGTGCGGAGGTTGAAGAATGTTGAAAACCCGTATCATTCCCTGTCTCGACGTCAAAAACGGCCGGGTGGTTAAGGGGGTCAATTTTGTCGATCTTATCGATGCCGGCGATCCGGTGGAAGCAGCGATTGCCTATGATGCGGCCGGTGCCGATGAGCTTTGTTTTCTTGATATAACCGCCTCCAGCGACGGGCGCGAGGCGACCTTCGACATCATTGAACGTACAGCAGAACATTGTTTCATGCCATTGACCGTAGGCGGCGGGGTGCGACAACTTTCAGACATCAGACGCCTGCTGTTGGCCGGTACCGACAAGGTATCAATCAACACCACGGCCGTGGACAACCCTGATTTTGTCGCCGAAGCTGCCGACAAGTTCGGTAGTCAGTGTATCGTTGTCTCTATCGATGCCAAGAAGGTATCTACCGGTGACGAGCCTGACAGATGGGAGATATTTACCCATGGCGGGCGCACCGAGACCGGCATTGATGCGGTAAAATTTGCCCGGTTAATGGTAAAAAAGGGCGCCGGTGAAATTCTGCTCACATCGATGGACCGCGACGGCACCAGGGACGGTTACAATCTGCCGCTGACCCGGGCAATCAGCGATGCCGTGCGCGTGCCGGTTATAGCCTCCGGCGGGGTCGGCACACTGGATCATTTGGTTGATGGTGTAAAAGAAGGTCACGCAAGCGCCGTATTGGCCGCCTCGATTTTCCACTTCGGCACCTATTCGATCAAAGAGGCAAAACAACACATGGCCGATGCGGGCATCCCCATGCGACTGGATTAGGCGCTGCGCGCCCTGGGAATACGATATGACTGGCTTCACGCTTTTTGATCTCGAACGGATAATTGCCCAAAGGGCTGGTGAAAGCCCCGATGTTTCCTATACCGCAAAGCTCTACTCCAAGGGTATTGCCAAGGCAGCGGAGAAATTGGGCGAAGAGGCGGTTGAAACGATCATTGCCGCGGTTTCGCTAGGGTCGGATGAGTTAACCGATGAAGCGGCCGATCTTTTGTATCATTTGCTGGTCGTGTTGCGGCTTGGCAAAGTTGAACTTGGTGATGTTTTGCATGAACTTGAACAGCGAACACGCCAGTCGGGCCTCGAGGAAAAGGCCGCCCGTAGGGACCACCGGTAGAACCGGTTTTCAATTAGCCACACAGGTGCAGTGATGGAACTTAAGCCCGACTATCAAAACGGCCGAGAATCAGACGAAGATCCCGATAATCTGTCGCCTTATCGCAACTATTCTGCCGAAGAATGGTGTGAATTTCGGGCCGACACGCCGCTGACCCTGACTGAAAATGAAGTTCAGCGTCTTCGTTCCATGAACGATCCGATTTCGCTCGATGAAGTACGGATGATTTATCTTTCCCTGTCGCGGCTTTTGGCCTCGCACGTGGAATCGGCCCAAAACCTGTTTCACCAACGCCGCAAGTTTCTCAACATCCGGTCGGAAAAGACGCCGTTCGTTATCGGTATTGCCGGTTCGGTGGCGGTTGGAAAATCGACAACCGCCCGAATTTTGAAGGAGCTGATGTCCCGCTGGCCGGCCAGTCCCAAGGTCGATCTTATTACTACAGACGGTTTTTTATACCCAAATGCGATGTTGGAGGCTGAGGGCCTGATGCAGCGAAAGGGCTTTCCGGAGAGTTTTGACCGTCGAGCGGTACTGAAATTTCTATCCGACATCAAGGCCGGCAAAAGACCAGTCAGGGCGCCGATCTACTCTCACTTTAAGTATGACGTGATGCCGGACGAATTTGTCACGGTGGATCGTCCTGATATTCTTATCTTCGAGGGGCTTAATGTGCTGCAGGTCAACGATCTGCCCCGGGGTGGTGATTCGGTGCCCTTTGTCTCCGATTTCTTTGACTTTTCCATCTATATCGATGCCGGCGAGGAGCTGATCCGCCATTGGTATGTCGAGCGTTTCATGCGATTGCGAGAGACAGCCTTTGCCGACCCGAACTCATATTTCCATCGCTACTCGAAAATAGGCGGTGATAAGGCGCTGAAAAAAGCAACCGAGTTGTGGGAGGAAATCAATCTTCTCAATCTGCACGAAAACATTCTGCCGACCAGACCACGCGCGGATCTTATTCTGCACAAGGATGCCGATCACAAGGTCGACCAGGTCACCTTGAGAAAACTGTAACTTGACGGCTCATACAGCATGATAATTTTAAAATGATCATGGCTCATCAGGAGCGCATAGCGACCGGCGCTGATGCGAGGCTCCCGCGGAGGCCGGGGCGCAGCCCGCATTAGCCGTGAGCGAAGAGACTACAGACTGAATCCAATTGAAGGTGTCCTTCTATAGCGCTCAAAACCGCCAGCAATGTGAATGAAAAATCAATTGGCTTCGCCAAATTTGCCATTTACCAGTTTTTCAAGAGCATCGAGCGCTTCGACAGCCTCAGGCCCGCGGGCGGTGACATCAATGTGACAACCGGGCGAAGCTGCCAGCATCATCAGCCCCATGATCGACGTTCCGCAAACCGAAGTGTCATCCCTGGAAACCTCGATCTCGACGTCAAATCCATTGGCGCAAGTGACAAATTTGGCCGAGGCACGAGCGTGCAAACCACGCTGATTTAAGATGCAGAGCCGGCGGCTCAATGCCGGTTTAACGATTACCCCGGTCACTTGCTCGACAATACCTGGCTTGCAACATTGATATATTTGCGGCCCGATTCCTGCGCCTCATGCAGGGCATTTTGCATATCATCATCGTTACGGACACTTGCCAGTTTGATCAACATTGGCAGGTTAACACCGGCAACTACCTCGATCGAGCCCGTGTCCATCACCGAAATAGCCAAATTGGACGGGGTGCCGCCAAACATATCGGTAAGAAGGATGACACCAGAACCGCTATTGACTGCGGATATGGACTTGAGAATTTCCAACCGCCGTTGCTCCATATCGTCGTCGGGACCGATAGATATCGTTTCCATTTGAACCTGTGGCCCGACCACATGTTCAAGCGCCTGGCGAAATTCGTGTGCCAGCCCACCATGGGTAACCAGTACAAGTCCGATCATGAATACCTGTTCCCGCTGTTGTGGTTGCTATTTGTAACTGTCATCTTGGCAGGACTTAAAACGAGCGCAAGAATTTTCTGCAGTAATGCGGCGTTCACTCAGCAATTGAACCAAGTGACTGCGCCATTTGACCAAGCCGCATTATAACCAGATTGGACGCTTCGTGCGGGTTTTTAGCCGGGACATGAATGTGCCGCATGGTCACATCCTCGATTTCAATTGTTTCATCCTCCGGCATGCGCTCAAGCCGTTCGGGATCAACAATGTCGACCACAAGGTGAATAACCGCCGATGGAACCGAGGGATGAGGAACAAGCCCCAACCCCCTGATTTCAGCAAGACCGGCTATCGGGCCGGGCCGGTGCACAACGAGACGGCCATGAACCTTGCTTAAAAAGACCTGATCATCAGCAACCAGCCTGGCAAAACGGGACAGCCGGTTTGTTTCCTCAACCAATTGCAGGGCAAGTGCCGTCTTGCCGGTGCCGGAGCGTCCTCGAATTAGCACGCCCGTGGCGCCAATAACCACAGCGCAGGCGTGCAAGTTATGCGATTTTCCGGACTTTCCTTGAACCACCTTCAGCGCTCCAGATCAGGAAGCCTGATGATAAATCGGGCGCCGTTGGAACCGTCCGGTCGCATCAGGTTTTCGGCACTGATAGTGCCGCCATGGGCCTCGACGATCTGTCTTGAGATCGAAAGGCCGAGCCCCGAATGCTGGCCAAAGGATTCCATCTCAGGCCTATCAGTATAGAACCGGTCAAAAATATGTTCAACCTGCCCTGCCCTGATGCCGGGCCCATTATCTTCCACCACCAGATAAATCCAGCGCTCATCGCGGTGCAGCAGTACAACTATTCTACCGCCAACCGCCGGGACGAATGAGCGCGCATTGTCGATAAGATTATTGATCACCTGTACCAGCCGGCTTTCCATGCCCGAGACCAAAAACCGGTTGTCGGCGGATGGATCAAAAATGCTATTGGCCGGAATATGAAATTCCAATTCAGGTTCGTTTTTGTCGCTTCCCTGTTTAACGCTCTGGTGAATTTGCCTGATGTTTTCCAGCAGCGCGGCAAGATCAACTTCTTCGCCATACTCCCGCGCCAGTTCGGCATCCAGCCGTGAGGCATTGGAGATATCGGTAATTAGCCTGTCGAGCCGCAGTACATCGTGCTGAATGACATCGAGAAGACGGAGGCGTTGGGATTCTGAATTGATGCGCGGCAAGGTTTCTACGGCACTGCGCAAAGAAGTCAGGGGGTTCTTCAATTCATGGCTGACATCGGCGGCAAAACTCTCAATTGCCTCAATACGCAAATAGAGCGAAGAAGTCATGTCTCTGAGAGCAACCGAAAGGTTGCCGATCTCATCGTGCCGGTCAGAAAAGTCGGGAATTTCCTGGCGTGTCTTGCCTTTGACGCGTACTCGCTTTGCCGCCGCCGAAAGCCGTCGCAGCGGTTGTGCAATGGTGCTGGCCAGCATGATCGACAAAAATACCGTAACAAGGGCCGCCACCATGCCTACCCGAACAATTGCCTGCCGTTCGGCCCGAACGATCTTGTCAATTTCACCGCCCTTGGTCGACAGCAGCAAAACCCCCAACACTGCACGAAACCGCTGCACAGGCACCGCGACCGAGACCACAAGTCTGCCGGTATCTTCGACCTGAACGGTGCTTGCAGGAACACCGGTGAGCGCCTGTACCACTTCTGGATATTCAGTGCCGTTGGCACCGGGGATTTCGCGGTACTGTGGCAGATCGCTGCGCAGCAGCCAGCCATTGACGAAATCATCAATCCGGTCGATGAACCCCTTTTCGCTCGAAGCCATCGGCGGCAGGTCATAGCGTAATATCTGTCCGCGCGAATAAAGATGACGCGAATCAAGAATGATTAAACCATCACGATCATAGATGCGCGCCCGCGTGCGAGTTGGTGAGATAAGTTGCCGCAGCACCGGCGCAACCTGCTCGGGATCAATCGGAAAATCAAGGTTGTCCAGATTATCATTGCCCGGTAACAGACTGTCGCCGGCCTGCAATTCGAGCAATTTATCTGGATCGATGGCAATTGCGTCGGTCTCTATCGTCGCTGAAGCGGCGATGGCACCGGCAATGATCTGGCCCTGGATCAGCAGGCTTTCGACCCGTGCATCGGTGAGCCCGGCCCGAAACTGGTTGAGATAGAGGATGCCCGATAGCAGGATCACCAGGGCCGCCAGATTAAGAAATATAATCCTGCGCGTGATACTGGAATAAATATGCAGACGGAAAAATCGGACGATCTTGCGAACCGGCGTGGTTATCCACCTGAGCCGCACGGGACGCTCAACTGCCGGTTTTTCCACCGGCAATTCGTCAGCTGGCATGTGGTGTTCGGCCTCGACAGTCATGGAATTCCAAATACACGGATTGTGACGCGTCTTTGCCCATACTAACTAAAACCGCCGAAAAGTGCGAATTTTCTCAAATCCACCGACAGCCTTCCACTGTCTAAAAAGTCAGGCGCTCTCACTCGTGGGCGACTATCACACGGTCAGTCGGTTCGATCCGGTGCTTGAAGCCGATTTGCCGTCTCAAGCTTCCTTGAAACGGTAGCCCACGCCATAAAGCGTTTCGATCATGTCAAAACTTGAATCAACGGCCTTGAACTTCTTTCTCAACCGCTTGATATGACTATCGATGGTACGATCATCGACATAGACTTGATCATCATAGGCCGCATCCATCAGTGAATCGCGGCTTTTTACCACACCAGGGCGCTGTGCCAGCGAGTAGAGAATAAGAAATTCGGTAACCGTCAGTGTCACCGGCAAGTCGTTCCATGCGCAGGTATGCCGTTCCTGGTCCATGGACAGCAATCCCCGCTCCAGCGATTTGGATGAGCCGCTCTTCATTTTGACGCCATTGTCATTGCGCGCCGAGATTCGCCTGATTACCGCCCGCACCCTTTCAACCAGCAATCGCTGGGAAAACGGTTTCTTGATGAAGTCATCTGCCCCCATTTTGAGACCGAACAGCTCGTCGATTTCCTCATCTTTCGAGGTCAGGAATATCACCGGTAAATCAGATTTCTGCCGCAGCCGGCGCAACAGCTCCATACCGTCCATACGCGGCATTTTGATATCAAAGATTGCAAGGTCGGGTATCCGTGTGGTCAGCCCATCGAGCGCAGAGGCGCCATCGGTATAGGTGTCCACTTTAAAGCCCTCTGACTCAAGGGCGATGGAAACGGATGTCAAAATGTTTCGGTCATCATCGACAAGAGCTATGGTTGTCATACAGTTCCCCCGGGGCTTGGGCCACGCGCAGATCCAAATCAGTTTATAGATCAGCTTGGCGTCTTTGGCGACAAAATTGCGTGTAAATTGTGGCATTAGTGATATGAGAGATAATTCACCGACGGCAGGTTTTTGGAGAATCCGGACCATGGCGGGCAGCACAAATCAATCGATAGTGACCGGATTGTGGCGCAATGCGCGTGTTGCTTACCTGGGCACAATCGATGATGGCGGGGTGCCGCATGTTTCGCTCACTACCCTTGCGCCGGTCGAAAAAGGTGCCGCTTTTATGTTATTATCCGATCTTGCCCGACACAGCAGAAATCTCAGAATTGATCCGCGCTGTTCGCTGCTGGTGACCGCTGACAAATTTGCTCAAGGTGATGTGCTGGCCCAGCTACGGGTAACCGCACATGGCATAATCAAACATCGAGGCGATAATTTGCACCGACAAGATCGCCGCCTGTTTGTCGATCACCATTCTTCTTCGTCCGACTATATCGATTTTGCTGATTTTAAGATATATTGTTTCCAACCGACCGTGTATTATCTGGTTGGCGGATTCGGTCGCATTGACACTATCAAAGCCGATGATATCGACTGGCCAAGTAATGACGATCATTGATTGTTTTACTTTAGTTGACTGGTTTGTTCATTGCCTGTTTGATCCACCAGGACAAAAATATTAATCGATTTAGGTTGTATAAGTGCTTCACACTATAGAATTTTAATCGATTAAATATTTGATTTTAAACGGAAATTGTAATTTGATGCTTGTAATTGATCGCACTGGCGCATAGGTATCGGCGCTATTGTGGAGTAGTCTGGGTAATTGCCGGATTACGGTCTAGTTGAAACCATGCGGAAGGTTGACGACCATGAAACAGACAGGCTCGTGGAACAAGGCATTTGGCACCACTGAATCCGGCATGGGGGGGCTGGCTTGTGTCCACTGGAACGACGACGCCGATGCGCTATACCGACAGGCCCTTTCGCGCGGCGAGGGAAGGGCGACCGACCAGGGTGCACTGGCGGTAACCACAGGTCAGCACACCGGACGCTCGGCCACCGACAAATTTATTGTTTGCGATGCAAATACCAAGGATGCGATTTGGTGGGATAACAACGCGTCCATCACGTCTGCCCAGTTTGAAACGTTATATCAGGATTTTCGCAACCACTCATCCGGTCAGGAGATGTTCGTTCAGGATCTACATGGTGGTGCCGACCCTGACTTTCGCATCAATGTGCGGGTATTCACCGAATTTGCCTGGCATGCGCTGTTTATCCGCCATCTGCTTCGGCGTCCTGAAATCGCTGAACTGGCGGATTTTGTGCCTGAGCTGACGATCATCAATCTGCCAAGTTTCAAGGCTGATCCGGCGCGCCATGGGTGCCGCAGCGAGACCGTTATCGCGGTTGATTTCAGTCGCAACATTGTCTTGATAGGCAATACCGAATACGCCGGTGAAATCAAGAAATCCGTATTCAGCGCACTGAACTACTTCCTGCCTGAAAAAGGTGTAATGCCGATGCACTGTTCTGCCAATGCAGGTGACAGTGCCGCCTTGTTTTTCGGCCTTTCAGGCACCGGCAAGACCACACTTTCTTCCGATGCCAGCCGTACTCTGATTGGTGATGATGAACATGGCTGGTCGGATAACGGGATTTTCAATTTCGAAGGCGGCTGCTACGCCAAGACCATTAGGCTTTCAGCCGAAGCCGAACCGGAAATTTTTGCCGCCACGCAACAACCGGGCGCGGTGCTGGAAAATGTCGTGCTCAACCCGGCAACCAGCCGGCCCGATTTTGATGATGACACGCTGACCGAGAATGGCCGGGTTGCCTATCCGATACATTTTATTCCGAATGCCTCGGTTACGGGCCAAGCGGATAATCCAAAAAACGTCATCATGCTGACCGCCGACGCTTCAGGCGTTTTACCGCCGATTTCACGATTGACCCCGGCGCAGGCCATGTACCACTTCCTTTCCGGTTATACCGCCAAGGTTGCAGGCACAGAAAAAGGGGTTGTTGGCACCCAGGCGACTTTCTCCACCTGTTTTGGCGCCCCGTTTATGCCCCGCCATCCCTCGGTCTATGGCAATCTACTAAAGCAGAAAATCGCCAAGCATGGTGCAACCTGCTGGTTGGTTAATACCGGCTGGACCGGAGGCGCCTACGGCACCGGATCCCGCATGCCAATCAAGGCAACGCGCGCCTTGCTCAATGCGGCACTTGATGGCAGCCTTAACGCTGCTCAAATGCGCATTGATCCGAATTTTGGTTTTGAAGTGCCGCTTTGTGTTCCAGGCGTCAATGGCGACCTGCTCGATCCGAAAAAAACGTGGGCGGACCGGGAGGCTTACGATAAGGAGGCCCGGTTGCTGGTAGAAAAATTCATCGAGAACTTTGAAAAATTCGAAACCCACGTCGATGGATCGGTGCTTTCGGCCGCGCCACAAGTTCAAAATGCGGCGGAATAATATGGCATGATTACTTTAAATTGATCATGGCTCATCAGGAGCGCACAGCGACCGACGCCATTGCGCCGCCCCGGCGGAGGCCAGGGCAACGCCCGCCGTGAGCGAAGAGAGTACTGATCGAATAATTTTGAAGGTGTCCAGCTATACCAGCTGCGTTTGAATCTAACCTGTCGACCGGGAATTATCCGCCGAAGATCAAATCGAGGATCGATTTTTTAGAACCGCGCCGGCTCGTTTCGCCAACATTGGCTGGCGGCACGGGATGCGCGTCCTGGTGTGACGCCAGTTGCCGGTTTGCCCTGCTTCGCCCGATCGAGGGTTTTGCTTTCGGTATCGGCACGTTTTGCGGAATTGTCATAACAACAGCCTGATGTCCAGGCAGATCCGCCACCGGAACACCATCATGCGCCAGGGTCATAAACCGGCCCCATGCCTTGGCTGGCAGCAGCCCGCCGGTGACCTTTTTGGTCGGTGATCCGTCGTCATTACCAAACCAGATACCGGTTGCAAGATTGGCAGTATAGCCGACAAACCAGCTGTCTCGAAAATTCTGGCTGGTGCCGGTTTTGCCCCCTGCCTGCCACTTGGCTATCCGGGCTGCCCTGCCGGTGCCGGTTCTTATGACTTCGCTCAGCATGGCGTTCATCTGGCCCAGTTGCGGCGATCTGACGACAATATCAGAAGCAGGGCTCTTGCGTTGATAAAGCAGCTTGCCGGCAGCGGTGGTGATTCTTTTGACCAAATAGGGCCGGGTCAGATAACCACCATTGGCGAACGGCGCGTAAGCGGCTGTCAATTCCAACAGCGACACTTCCGATGTGCCAAGCGCAATCGACGCATTTGCCTTGAGATTTGAGTGAATGCCGAGCCGCTGCGCCACGCGCACCACATTGGCGGGTCCGGTTTCCATCACCAGCTGAGCCGCTATGGTATTGAGTGACTTGGCAAGCGCCGTCATCAGGCTCACTGGACCTCGGTACTTGCCATCGTAATTCTTCGGCCGCCACTTGCCAATTCTAACGGGTGCATCCTGGCGCACCGAGTTCGGTGTCAATCCACTCTCAAGTGCCGCCAAATATACCATCGGCTTGAAGGCCGAGCCCGGTTGCCGTTTTGCATCGATTGCGCGGTTGAACTGGCTGGTCGCATAGTCGCCGCCACCGACCATTGCTCGCACTGCGCCGGTGCCATCCAAAGAGACCAGCGCGCCCTGTGAGACTTTTAGTTTTCGGTTTCTGTCCAGCACGTCACGAATGACAAGCTCGGCATTTTGCTGCATGCCAAGATCAAGCGTCGTGTCAACGATGATGTCCTCTTCGACTTTACCGATTAGATTTACCAGATCGCTCATGATCCAGTCGGCAGCATAATTTTCCGCACCGCTCCAGAAACTTTTCGCCTTTGTAGCCGGCATTGATAGCGCCGTAGCTGCTTCCCGACTGGTGATGAAGCCAGCCCTGTGCATCGAGGCGAGTACGATCTGGGCGCGTCTATCTGCCCGTTTGGAACTGCGGGCGGGCGATAAGCGCGAAGGCGCCTTAAGCACCCCGGCCAACAGGGCAGCCTGCGCCAGCGTGACATCTCGTGAGGACTTGTTGAAATAGCGCCTTGCGGCCGCATCCACGCCATAGGAGCCGGAGCCAAAATATACCCGGTTGAGATATATTTCGAGAATTTCATCCTTGCTGAACTTGGTTTCCAACCACAGTGCCAGAACAACCTCCTGCACCTTTCGGCGAAATGTGCGCTCGGGCTTCAGAAAGAGATTCTTGGCCAACTGCTGGGTGATGGTCGAACCACCTTCCACCACCCGCATATTGATGGCGTTTTTGAAACTGGCCCGGGCAAGGCCAATCGGATCAATGCCGAAGTGATGGCGAAAACGCCGGTCTTCAATAGCAATTAGCGCCCGGGGAATATAGGGTGACATTTGCGACAGCGGCACCGCTTCACCACCGGTAATACCGCGATTGGCTATTGCACGGCCATTGACCGAGAGAATTTTCACATTCGGTGGACGCTGCGGTATCGCCCACGACGAACTTTGGGGCAGTTGGGCAGCGTGAAACCCGACAATGGCAATACTGGCGATGCCGCCCCACAGGCCAATGACAAAGACCCAGTAAAACATGCGACTGATGCTGCGCAGAAACTGGCTTCCACCGCGGCGTCGGTTGCCCGATCTGCGGCCAGACTGGCTGTTTTTTCCGGTCGAGACGGAACGGCCTTTTTGGTTCTTTCGAAAATGCGGCTCTATGCGCTTGTTGGAGCTGGATTTAGCCACCGGACCTGCCTGCTTAGGGTTGTCCGGACAGTGTCGCTATTGAAGCCAGCCGGATTGGATCGTCGAACCATACACAATAAACAAGGTAATTTAAGGCGAGGTAAAGACAATGATTAACCTTAACATAATCAAATAGGCCATTTTGTTGTAGTTCAACAAAAACGTGAATACATAAAAACCACCCGTTAACACCCTGCCCCTGATAACTTGATAGGCTATCTTGAGCAATTATTCACCAATATCGCGCCGCAAAAACGATCTGAAACCCGAAATGTCACAGTACAGATCACAGCCAGCAAAACCCGAAACCCGACGGCCCGTCCGTGTCGACTGGGTGGACCATGCCAAGGGGTTTTGTATTATCATGGTGGTGATGATGCATTCTACTTTGGGCATGGGCGAAACCATCGGTGCTGAGGGTTGGTTGCACGCCGCGGTGGAATTTGCCCGACCCTTCCGCATGCCCGACTTCTTCTTGATCTCCGGTCTGTTTTTGGCCAATGTGATTGACCGCGACTGGCGCTTATATCTCGACCGCAAGGTAGTACATTTTTTCTATTTCTATTTGCTGTGGGTGGCCATCCAATTCGCTTTCAAAACACCGTTTTATCTCATTGAAGGTATGCCAATTGCCGAGATCATATCACATTATCTGATCACCTTTATTCAGCCATTTGGAACTCTCTGGTTCATCTATCTGTTGCCGCTGTTTTTTGTCACCACTAAACTGGCGCGCGGTCTGCCTTGGTATGTTTTGTTGGCAATTGGCGCCCTAATGCAAATTGCGCCGGTGCATACCGGCTGGATGATCATTGATGAATTTGCCAGCCGCTATATATACTTCCTGGCCGGGTATCTGCTTGCGCCACAATTATTCCGGCTGGCGGCGTGGGCGATAGCCAATCCGGTCCATTCTGTGGCCGGTTTGGTCGTCTGGGGTAGCGTCAATGGCGCCGTTGTTTTCGGTGGCTACAGTAATTTGCCCGTTGTTTCGCTGTCGCTGGGGGCAATGGGAGCGGTTGCTGTGGTTCTTGCCTCCGGTTTGATGTCGCGCCTTCCTTTCACGGATTTCCTGCGTTATCTGGGCAAAAACTCAATTGTTGTCTATCTGGCCTTTTTCCTGCCAATGGGTATCACAAGGTTGCTTCTTGCCCAATATGCGCCAGCCCTTGATGTCGGTTCAATGTCGGCAATAGTCACCTTCTTTGGTGTGCTGGTTCCGGTAGTGATGTTCAGGCTGACCCAGATTACCAAACAGGCAGGCTTTCTGTTTCGCCGTCCGGCCTGGGCCTATATTACCGCAGAGAACAAAATTCCAAAAACGGTGTTTCATCCGGCAGAATAGCAGTTACTCACCCAGCGCAGCGATAATGCGCGCCCACGACCGCGTGCCCTTGTGAAAGCTCGAAAGTTCGTATTTCTCGTTGGGGGAATGGATACGGTCATTATCAAGGCCAAATCCGACCATCAGCGAATCCATGCCAAGTACACGCTTGAATTCACCGACAATGGGCACCGAACCCCCCATGGCGATCATCGCCGCGGGCTTGCCCCATTCCGCTTCGAGGGCGGTCGCGGCTTTCTTTACCGCCGGCAGATCGGGATCAAGCTGGATTGCCTGTGCTCCGTTGTGGTTGATGAACTCTACCGCGCAGTCTTCTGGAAGATTTGTCTCGATATGTTTGACAAAGGCGCGATGCACTTTTTCAGGATCCTGGTTGCTGACCAGTCTGAATGACACCTTGGCGGAGGCCTCAGCGGCAATCACTGTTTTAAAGCCATCGCCGGTATAGCCGCCATTAATGCCATTTACTTCGGCCGTGGGTCTCGCCCACAATTGTTCTAATACCGAACGGTTGGCCTCGCCGGCCGGCATGGAAAGGCCAATCTCACCAAGAAATTTTGAGGCATCAAAATTCAAACCCTGCCACTGTTTGCGAATATTATCCGGAATTTCTTCCACATCGTCATAAAAGCCATCAAGCGTAACCCTGCCCGCCTCATCATGCAGGCCGGCCAGAATTGTCGACAGAATATGGATCGGATTTGCCGCTGCGCCGCCATAATGGCCGGAATGGAGATCGCGACTGGCGGCGCGAATGACAAAATCCTCGGTGACCATGCCGCGCAGGGCGGTGTTGATCGCCGGCGTGTCGATATCCCACATGCTGGTGTCACAAACCAGGGCAAGATCGCAGGTCAGTTCTTCGCCATTCTCTTCAAAAAATGGCAACAGACTAGGCGAGCCTGACTCTTCTTCTCCCTCAAACAAAATGGTGATGCGGCAGGGTAGAGCGCCGGTTTCTTCTTTCCAGGCACGGCAGGCTTCGACAAATGTCATCAACTGACCCTTGTCGTCACTGGCACCCCTTGCATGGATTTGCCGTTGGCCCCGTTCCAGTTCCTTCATCACCGGTTCAAACGGTGGCTGGCTCCATAATTCAAGCGGATCGACTGGCTGCACATCGTAGTGGCCGTAAAACAACACATGCGGTGCGCCTTGCGGCCCATCGTGATGACCAACAACCATCGGGTGACCCAAGGTGTCGCGCAGGCTTGCTTCAAATCCTATTGACTGCAACTCATCTACTAGCCACGCTCCGGCCTTGCGGCAATCATCCTTAAAGGCTGGGTCAGTGGAGATGCTCTTGATGCGCAGCAGCGCAAACAACCGTTCAAGGCTGGCGGATAGATTGTCGTCAATTCTGGAAAGAACACGATCGGTCTTGGTCATAAAGATTCCCCTGGCAGCAGCATAAATAAGCCATGACGCTAACAGACAGCCACGACTATGCAAACAAAAAGGCTGCCGCAAAGACAGCCTTTTTGCTGAAGATCCTAACAAATTCAAAAACGGCTACCGTGAATAAATGAGGGCAAAATTCACGACAGCCGTTTCGTTTGACGAATGCACCTAAGGAGAGGTTGGATGCTTTCCTGTTGGCAGCGGTTGGTGGGGTGGGTAGCCGCTGCCCAACACCGAAGCAATTTCGGCATGGTTGAAATTTGGGCATATAATCGAAATTGTTCAAGCGATGTTATTACACAAGGTCGTGAAGACAGATCATGCGACCATCTTGGGGCAAAGAGCTGTGTGAATCCGCCTGGCTGCTTGCAAACACAGTCTGTCTCCGCCATCGTTGGTCGATGGAATAAGGAATCTGGCCGGTGGAGCGGATATGAAAAAAGGCGATCATCTTTTTCTGGTCGATGGTTCGGCCTATATTTTCCGTGCCTACCACGCCCTGCCGCCACTGACGCGCAAATCAGATGGTTTGCCGGTGGGGGCCGTTTCCGGCTTCTGTAACATGTTGTGGAAACTGTTGCAGGACGCTCGAGACACCTCGGTTGGCGTCACCCCGACCCATTTTGCGGTGATTTTTGATTATTCCTCAAAAACTTTTCGCAATGAGATTTTTCCTGAATACAAGGCCAACCGGGAAGCTCCGCCCGAGGATTTAAGGCCGCAATTCGGCCTCATTCGCAGGGCGACCGAAGCGTTCAATGTGCCATGTATCGAGAAAGAAGGGTTTGAAGCCGATGATCTGATTGCCACCTATGCCAAAAAGGCGGTCACTGCCGGTGCCGATTGCACCATCATTTCTTCCGACAAGGACTTGATGCAGTTGGTTGGCGACCGGGTGATCATGTATGACCAGATGAAGGACCGTCGGGTGGGCCCGGCCGAAGTCGAGGAGAAGTTCGGTGTCACCCCGGCTGAAATGGTCGATTTGCAGGCGCTGGCCGGTGATTCCACCGACAATGTTCCCGGCGTTCCCGGCATCGGGCCGAAAACGGCGGCGTTGTTGTTGAAGGAATTTGGTGATCTTGAAACACTTCTGGCGCGGGCCGGCGAGATCAAGCAAAACAAGCGCCGCGAGAACCTGATCGAATTTGCCGACCAGGCGCGTCTTTCCCGGCGGCTGGTTGAACTCGATCAGGCTGTACCGCTCGACGTGCCGCTGGAACAGCTATCGCTGCATCCAGCCGACGGACCAAAGCTGGTCTCCTTCCTCAAGGCGATGGATTTCAATACCCTTACCAGAAGAGTTGCCGATCAAACCGACACGGATGCGACGGAAGTGGAGGCTGCCATTGTCGAGGTTGATGGTTATGAGACCCGCCGCGGCCCCGATCTTGATGCTTCAGATTCCGGCGATGTAAGACCCTTGCCGCAACTACAGCAAAAAGGTGATGCCCGTTTTGTCCCGCAAGAACTTGCCGAAAGCCGTTTGGCGGCTGCCCGGGGTGCTGAGATTAAAACGGATCAATATGAGTGTATTAGAAGCCTTGGCGATCTCGAGCGCTGGATTGCCGCCGCCCATGATATGGGCCATGTGGCGGTCGACACCGAAACCACATCGCTCGATGCCATGCAGGCCGAACTGGTGGGCGTGTCGCTGGCGCTCGCAAGCGAAAATGGTGGTATAAAAGCCTGTTATATTCCCGTTTCCCACAAGAGCGGCCCGGACGACCTTTTGGGTGGTGGTCTGGTTGAAGATCAGATTTCCGAGGAAGAGCTGCTGGCAAACTTAAAGCCGATACTTGAGGATCCATCGATCTTGAAGATCGCCCAGAACATGAAATATGACTGGTTGCTGCTTTCTCGCCGTGGTGTTGAGATTACGCCTTTTGACGACACCATGTTAATGTCCTACGTGCTCGATGCCGGGCGTCGCAGGCATAATATGGATGCCTTGTGCGAGGCCTGGCTTGGCCACGAAACCATCCACTACAAGGATATTGCCGGTTCGGGAAAGTCGGCCATTACCTTCGATCTGGTCGATCTGGAAAAGGCTACCGCCTATGCGGCGGAGGATGCCGAGGTTACGCTTCGCCTTTGGCAGGCATTAAAACCACGACTGGTGGCCGAGGGCATGGTTACGGTTTACGAACGGTTGGAGCGGCCGCTGGTTGATGTTATCTGCCGGATGGAGGCACGCGGGATCACGGTCGACCGGCAGATACTCTCACGACTTTCCGGTGAACTGGCACAGGGTGCCGCCCGGCTTGAGGCCGAAATCCACGCGCTTGCCGGAGAGAGTTTTAATATCGGCTCGCCCAAGCAACTTGGTGAGATATTGTTTGGTAAACTGGGCTTGCCTGGAGGAAAGAAAACCAGAACCGGGCAATATTCTACCGCTGTCGGTGTATTGGAGGACCTGGCAGCCGAAGGACACGACCTGCCGCAGCTAATCGTCGAATGGCGCCAACTTGCCAAATTGAAATCGACCTATACCGATGCGCTACCGGAATTTATCAATCCATCGACAGGCCGGGTACACACATCCTATGCGATGGCCTCGACCTCTACCGGCCGGTTGTCATCTTCTGATCCCAATTTGCAAAACATACCGGTACGTACCGAAGAAGGTCGCAAGATCCGTACCGCATTCGTTGCCGACAAGGGCAACAAGCTGATTTCTGCCGACTACAGCCAGATCGAATTGCGGGTACTTGCACATGTGGCCGGTATCGACCAGCTCAAACAGGCGTTTGCCGACGGTATCGATATTCATGCAATGACCGCCAGCGAGATGTTCAACACCCCGGTTGAAGGCATGGACCCGATGGTACGTCGCCAGGCCAAGGCGATCAATTTCGGCATAATCTATGGCATATCGGCCTTTGGTCTGGCCGCCCAACTGGGCATATCGCGCGGTGAGGCGAGAGACTATATCGAGATGTATTTTGAACGTTTTCCGGGCATTCGCACCTACATGGAAGAGACCAAGGAATTTTGCCGTGCCCATGGTTATGTGGAAACTATTTTCGGTCGCCGGGCGCATTATCCTGAAATCAATTCGAAAAATCCCCAGCATCGCGCATTTAATGAGCGTGCAGCGATAAACGCGCCTATCCAGGGTTCGGCCGCTGATATTATTCGCCGCGCCATGGCCCGAATGGATCGAGCGGTTTCGGAAGCTGAACTTTCCGCCCGTATGTTATTGCAGGTGCATGATGAATTGATCTTTGAGGTGGCCGAAGACGAGGTTGAGGCGACCATTTCGGTTGTCGAGCGGGTCATGGTGGATGCGCCAATGCCGGCGCTTTCGCTTGCCGTTCCCTTGCAGGTCGATGCCCGCGCAGCGGATAACTGGGATGAGGCCCATTAGGTCCGGCAAAGCTGGAAGATAGGGTTCAAATGGTATTTACCCCTCTTGCACAATTTGCGCGGCCACAATATTAACTTCCCTTGATATTAATTGCAGGACAAACCAGTGCTCTTGTTTATCGCCCGAACCTTTGGACTGTTTTTTCTCGCCATCGCACTGGTGAGTGCGGTGATCGATACTTCACGGTCCATTGCTGCTTCAAAACCGGTGATAACCGCATTCGGTGCTACCTGGAAAGCGCTTGCACCAGCCTCTCTAAGTGCAGCAAAAACAGTGATAGAACAAAACCTCAATCCCTTCTTTTGGGACCCGGTGATGCTGTGGTTGCTGAGTTGGCCAACATGGGCCATATTCGGCTTCCTCGCCTTCGCCATTTTCGCGCTTGGTCGCCGGCGACGAAAAACCCGCTTTGGCCGGCTTGCCCAACGGTGACATTGCCAGCTTGTTTTATACACAGGAGAGACAAAATTGTTCCTGATTGACCGTTTGACCAGCAAATTCAAGCTGCCCGAACCCGATAATGCCCTGCCGGGCCGTGACGATGAAGTTCCAACGGCAAGCCATCACTTCGTCAATGGCAATAATTTGAAAGGTCCCTATCCGCAGGAAATGGAGACGATTGTCTTTGGGCTTGGCTGTTTTTGGGGCGCAGAGCGGATTTTCTGGCAGCTTCCCGGTGTCCACGTCACCGCCGTCGGCTATGCGGCAGGCTTTACCAAGAACCCGACCTACAATGAGGTCTGCACTGGCTTGACCGGCCACAACGAGTTGGTTTTGGTGGTCTATAACCCGGCGGTAATTTCGCTTGAAATGCTGCTCAAAACCTTTTGGGAGGGCCATAACCCGACCCAGGGCATGCGCCAGGGCAATGATCAGGGCACCCAATACCGCTCGGGCATCTATGCCTCGACGCCGGCGCAAATTGAAGCCGCCAGGGCGTCGAAATCAGCCTATCAGCAAGCGCTCAATCAAGCCGGGAAGGACGCGATTACCACCGAGATTGTCGATCTGCCGGAATTTTATTTTGCCGAGGCCTATCACCAGCAATATCTGGCTAAAAACCCGGATGGATATTGCGGTCTTGGCGGTACCGGTATCACCTGTCCGGCAGCGGCTACGAGTTAAATGAAGCTTCATGAATTCAACGCCTTTTGCACTGGTCTTGCCGGTACCACCAAGGTGATACAATGGCGTGGTGCCCATGTGTGGAAGGTCGGCGGCAAAATATTTGCCATTGCATCAATCTGGGGAACCACCAAGAATGGTGAGCCGCCCCCGGTGGAAGCAAGCCGAATTTCGTTCAAGTGTTCTGACTTTTCCTATGCCATCTTGATCGAGCAGGAAGGTATTATTCCCGCACCCTATCTGGCGCGGGCCAAATGGGTGCAATTGCAGCACGCCGATGCGATGGATGACGATGATCTTGAGGCCTATATCACCCAGGCACACGAGATTATTGCCGCCAGGCTGATGCGCCTAAAAAGGTCTGAGTTGGGGCTTGACCGTTCAATATGAGCAAAGCTTGCTCTAGCTTTTTTTCTGGCGGCGGATATGCAGCAAAATATAAAGCGCAAACGGCGCCGAGGGAAAAATGAACCAGGGATTGGCAATGCCGGAAAACAGGATATTAAGGGTGGCAAAAAAGACGATTATTCCGGCAGAATATTGAACTCTTTTTGGCTGCAGGCGAAGCCAGCTGCGGGCATTTTCCACCCGGCCAACCAATCTGACCAATAAGGACTGCGGTTGGTCTTCCCCCTGGTCATCACGTTGCTTGGCCACCATCGGTTCGCTGATACCGAATGCCGGTTCGTCATAATTGGAACCGGGCATGCGCACCTTGTAGGTGCGGATCGGTTCATCAAGGCTTTTTACCTGTTGCTCACCGACAAAATCAAAGCCCAGGGTCAATTGTCTGTGGGCCATGGTGTAAACGGTCTCCGATACCATGATACCACCAGCTACAGCCATCGATTCAAGCCGGGCTGCGATATTGACCCCGTCGCCATAAAAATCACCGTTTTCCTCCATCACATCGCCCAGATTGATGCCGATGCGAAACCACATTTGCCGGTCTTCCGGCAAATCACGGTTCTCTGCGCCGATGGCGTCCTGAATTTCGACAGCACAACGCACCGCTTCGACAACGCTGGAGAATTCCGCGATCACCGCATCACCCCAGGTATTGATCTTGCGCCCGTCATGGCGATCAAACAACTCACCCATGATGATCCGATAGCGCTGCAACCGCTCCAGAGTCGCGGCCTCGTCGCTTTTCATCATGGCGCTATAGTGCTCAACATCGGCGCAAAAAATGGTGGTGAGCTTGCGTTTCACGAGAATTTCCCATGCTTGGGCCAATGGCCGCAAATAGTGTTTTGCGAATATGGGCTTGTTTGCCCGGATTTCCAAGGGCGAAGCCGGTGAATTTGCCATTCTGAATAGGTTCTTTACCTAGTGAAATGATGGACTCCCGCCGTAATTCATGGCAGGTCACCACCATGAGCGGGATTGTTGAACCAGAGATAAAGATTTGCGGATTGAGCACCGCGGAAGCTGTAAAAGCGGCGCTTGATGGCGGCGCCAGCCATATCGGCTTCATTTTCTTTGCAAAAAGCCCCCGGCATGTCGAGCCGGAGGCGGTGGCGAAATTGCGTCAAATGGTTGCAGGTAAGGCAAAATCGGTTGCCGTAACAGTCAATGCCGACAACGCCATGCTTGATGATATTGTTGCCAGGGTAAAGCCCGACATGCTCCAGCTTCATGGCAGTGAATCGCCACAACGTGTAGCTGAAATCAAGGCTCGCTACGGTCTGGCCATTATCAAGGCATTTGCCATCCGTGACGCCGCGGATCTTGCAAAAACCATTGCTTACGAAGAGGTCGCCGATCACTATTTGCTCGATGCCAAACCACCCGCCGGTTCCGACCTGCCGGGCGGTAATGGTGTCAGCTTCGACTGGTCGCTATTGCGTGAGTTCAAATCCGGCAAACCGGTTATGCTTTCTGGTGGACTGGACCGCACCAACATTGCCGACGCCATCGCCATCGCCGGGCCCGACGGCATTGATATTTCCTCTGGTGTCGAGACAAGTCCCGGTGTTAAAGACACCGCACTTATTATCGCCTTTCTGGACCAGGTAAATAGATTAACCTGGCCGATAAGCGCATGATATCAAGAAGGCCCGGCAAATGAGCAAACAGCCACCCAATTCCTTTCGCAAAGGACCGGACGAGCAGGGTATGTTCGGCATATTTGGCGGACGCTTTGTCGCTGAAACCTTGATGCCGAATATTCTCGAGCTGAATGATGCCTGGGACGTGGCCAAGCAAGACGCGGAATTCCAGCAGGAATTACAATCACTCAATACCCATTATACCGGCCGGCCGAGCCCGCTTTATTTTGCCGAAAGGCTGACCGACCATCTTGGCGGCGCGAAGGTCTATTTCAAGCGCGACGAGTTGAACCACACCGGTAGTCACAAGATCAACAACTGCGTTGGACAGATTTTACTGGCGCAGCGCATGGGTAAAACCAGAATTATCGCCGAAACCGGCGCTGGCCAACACGGCGTTGCCGCAGCCACCGTGGCGGCGCGGTTTGGTTATCCTTGCGCCGTTTATATGGGTGCCAAGGATGTGCATCGTCAGGCACCGAATGTGTTTCGTATGAAACTGCTTGGTGCCGAAGTCTTTCCGGTCAGCGCTGGTGCAGGCACCTTGAAAGATGCGATGAACGAAGCGCTGCGTGACTGGGTTGCCAATGTTGAAGATACCTATTATCTCATCGGCACGGCTGCAGGTCCACACCCCTATCCTGAGCTGGTGCGCGATTTTCAGTCGGTTATCGGCAATGAGGTGCGTCAGCAGATGATGGCGGCGGAAGGGCGGTTGCCCGATCTGCTGGTGGCAGCGGTCGGCGGCGGCTCAAATGCCATTGGCCTGTTCCATCCGTTTCTCGACGACAAGGACGTGGCCATCGTTGGGGTTGAAGCCGGTGGCAAGGGGCTCGATACCGACGAACATTGCGCCTCGCTCACCGCCGGACGCCCGGGCGTGTTGCACGGCAATCGTACCTATCTGCTGCAGGACAGTGAAGGACAGATTGAAGAGGGCGCCTCGATTTCGGCGGGTCTTGACTACCCCGGCATTGGGCCCGAACACTCGTGGCTGAAAGAAACCGGCCGGGTGGATTATGTGCCGATTGGCGATAATGAGGCGCTTGAAGCCTTTCAGCTATTGTGCCAACTGGAAGGCATAATACCGGCACTGGAACCAAGCCATGCGCTGGCCGAAGTGATCAAACGGGCGCCGACCATGGGCAAGAACAAGATCATTGTGATGAACCTGTGCGGCCGCGGTGACAAGGATGTATTTACCGTCGGCGAGGCGCTGGGCGTGAAAATATAAGGCGAAACGAAAAACCCCATGACAAGCAGAATTGACACCCGCTTTTCAGCGCTGAAGAATGAGGGCCGCCCGGCACTGGTGACCTTTCTCACCGGCGGTGATCCGGACTATGAGACATCGCGGGCAATTATCAAGGCGCTGCCGCAAGCCGGTGCCGATGTGATAGAAATCGGCATGCCTTTTTCCGATCCCATGGCCGATGGTCCGGCCATTCAGCAGGCCGGGCTGCGGGCGCTTAAGGCCGGTCATACCATGGCCAAAACACTGGCAATGGTCAGAAGTTTTCGCCAGGACGACGATGAAACACCCATTGTGTTGATGGGCTATTACAATCCGATCTATTCCTATGGACCGGAAAAGTTTCTCGATGATGCGAAAGAGGCCGGCGTTGATGGTTTCATTGTCGTCGATCTGCCGTCGGAAATGGATGACGAATTGTGTCTTCCCGCATTGGCCCGCGGGCTCAATTTCATTCGACTGGCAACCCCGACAACCGACGACAAGCGTTTACCGGCGGTGCTCGCCAATACTTCCGGTTTTTTATATTACGTTTCGATCACCGGCATTACCGGCACCGCGATGCCAGACCCGCAACTGGTTTCCCGTTCCATCGCCCATATCAGGGAAAAGACCGATCTGCCAATCTGCGTAGGATTTGGCGTGCGTTCGGCCGAGCAGGCAAAGGTTCTCGGCCAGGCGTCCGATGGTGTGGTGGTCGGCACCGCACTGGTCAATGCGGTAGCCGGCAGTCTCGATAATAATGGCCTTGCCACGGGTTCGACCGTCGAAGCCGTTACCAGCCTGGTGGCCGACCTTGCCGAGGGCGTGCGTCGGGCAGGGCTTGAAAAAAACAACATTACTGTCTAACTCGGTCTGAATACTGAAGCTTTAGCCTAAAGGGCCAAACCGGAAACCCGCCATGAACTGGATCACCAATTTTGTCCGTCCGAAATTTGGCAACCTGCTGAGCCGTAAGGAACTGCCGACCAATTTGTGGATCAAGGATCCGCAGACCGGGGAAATGGTGTTTCACAAGGATTTGGAACAAAACCAATGGGTGGTGCCCTCTTCGGGCTACCACATGAAGATTTCAGCCCACGACCGGTTTGCCAATTTTTTCGATAATGGTGAATTTGAACAGTTTGCCAGCCCGCAGGTAGCGGTCGATCCGCTGAAATTCCGCGACGAACGCCGCTATACTGATCGGCTGAAAGAAAACAAGGCGAAGACCCAGCTTGAAGACGCGATTCTTGCCGGCAGCGGCACGGTCGAAGGTATCGCCATTACTGCAACGGTGCAGGATTTCACCTTCATGGGTGGTTCATTGGGCATGGCGGCCGGCGAGGCGATCATTGAGGCGATGAGCGCCGCGGTTGACCGGCGAACGCCGTTCGTGTTGTTTGCCGCATCCGGTGGCGCGCGCATGCAGGAGGGCATTCTCTCGCTGATGCAGCTGCCACGCACCACGGTGGCGGTTCAACGGCTGAAGGAAGCCAGCCTTCCCTATATTGTTGTGCTCACCAATCCGACCACCGGTGGGGTGACAGCATCCTACGCTATGCTTGGCGATATACACATCGCCGAACCCGAGGCGCTGATCTGTTTTGCCGGACCGCGGGTGATCGAACAGACCATTCGTGAAAAGATACCGGAAGGCTTTCAGCGTTCCGAATTTCTGCAGGAACACGGTATGGTCGACATGGTGGTTTCCAGGCTTGAACTGCGTGAGACAATTGCCCGGCTAATTGGCCTTTTAACCAAGCAGACGCCGGTGAAATTACCGGTGGAGGAGCCGCTCGAAGCTGACGTGGCAGAGACGGAAGAGGCAGTTGTTGAAGCTTTTGATGACGAGGCGGAGTTAACAACCGACGACGAGCCGGAGGAAGCCGCGGAACAGACAGAACAGGTGGAAACCAAGCCTGCTGAATAATACCGACTTGCCTTGATAAAAACCACCACCGGATCGGCCAATGGCTAAGAGTAAGGCGCACGCGCTTATTGACGAGCTGATGAAAATTCACCCCAAGGGATATGATTTGTCCCTTGGGCGGATGACCAGAATACTGGCGAAACTGGACAATCCTCAGGATCGGCTGCCACCGGTAATTCATGTCGCCGGCACCAACGGCAAGGGATCGACGATCGCCCTTTGCCGCGCCATGTTAGAGGCCGACGGTAAGTTGGTCCACGTCGATACCTCGCCGCATCTGGTTAATTATCACGAGCGTTTTCGCATTGGCGCCAAAGGTGGGGGCAAGCTGGTCGACGACGAGGTGCTGGCGGCAGCGATAGAAGAGGTGGCAATCGCCAATGACGGCCAGCCGATCACCGTTTTCGAAATACTGACTGCAGCTACATTTTTGCTGTTTTCCTCCCACCCTGGTGATGTTGCGCTGATCGAAGTGGGCCTTGGCGGACGGTTCGATTCGACCAATGTCATCAAGCACTCCCATATCAGCGTTATTACCCCGGTATCACTCGACCATCAGGGCTTTCTCGGTGACAACATCGCTCAAATCGCCGGCGAAAAAGCCGGTATCATCAAAAAGAACGTGCCCGTCATCATTGCCGAACAAGACGAAAAAGCCCGTGAGGTGCTTGAGGCTGCAGCCCATCGTCTGGGATCGACCGCCTATATCGGAGGTCAGGATTTCGCCTGTCATGAGGAAGCCGGTCGTATGGTCTATCAGGATGGCGATGGTCTTTTAGACCTGCCACCGCCGGCATTGATCGGTTGTCATCAATTATCCAATGCCGCAACCGCTATTGCAACGCTGCGCTATGGCGGGTTCGACGTTTCAACTGCGGTAATCGAAAGCGGCATGCGAAGGGTTTCCTGGCCCGGCCGGTTGCAACGCCTAAAGAAAGGGGTTTTGACCGGTCGGGTGCCTCAAAGCACCGAAATATGGATCGACGGTGGCCATAATCCGCAAGCCGGCGAAGCGATTGCGGGTTTCATGCGCCAACTGAAAACAAAGGATGATCGTCCATTAGTGTTGGTTTGCGGTATACTGACCACCAAGGATCCGGCAGGGTATTTCGGTCATTTTTCCGGTCTTGCTGATCGCGTCATTGCCGTGCCGGTGTCATCGAGCGATGCTGGCCATGCGCCGGCAGAACTTGCGGAAGTGGCAAAGAAGGCCGGTCTTGCCGCCGCATCCGCCGGTTCAATTGAGATGGCGTTCGATCAACTTGGCGGCGATCCTTCCGCCAAGCGGATGCGCGTCCTGATTTGCGGTTCGCTTTATCTCGTTGGCGAAGTGTTGAAAAAAAACGAAACGCCTCCGGAATAATATGGCAATATCAGCGCTTGGTTAATACAGAAGGCAGCTTAATACCGTCAACTTGGGATAACCTATCAAATTGATATGTTTGTCCGTCGTGTTGGAAATCCTGAATCAGTAACAACTCATTTCGTCATTCGGGTGCTTGTCACAGGAATCCGTTGCTCAAATTTGCCCAAAACCACAAAATTCGGGACTGTTTGATGGTGGAGAGGCATGGATCCTCGCGACAAGCGCGGGGATGACGAAAAGAAGATAGTTCATTTTAAGCCTTATCCCGAAGACGCCTGATATTGACCACCGTTGGTATGACTGCTGGCGCTACATTTTAGTTAAAAAAATTGCCGGGTCAGGCCCGGCAAATTAGTCATTGTACTGTGAAAAGTTGACTGATCCGACGTTGAAATGCATCGATCAGGTTTCAGCGTTAATCCAGGCGGAAAGTTTGTTTTTCGGAACGGCACCGATCTGAATGGCCACCGGCTCACCACCTTTAAACATCAACAAGGTCGGGATTGATCGCACGCCATATTGAGCGGCGAGCTCGGGATTCTCGTCCATATTCAGTTTGGCGATCTTGACCTTGCCATTCATCTCGTCAGAAAGCTCTTCCAGGCTGGGGGCGATCATTTTGCAAGGGCCGCACCATTCGGCCCAAAAGTCCACGACAACAGGAATGTCGGATTGCAGGACTTCCGATTCAAAATTCTCTTTGTCTGCCTTTTGTGTTGCCATAATTAAATCTCCTTGGATTTGGCGAATCGTGATCCACCGGTTGGCCGGAAGGTAGGTAGGCAAAGGGGCCACGTCAAGCTAGAGCATCCTCACGCCTGCGCGATCTTTGAAAATTGTTGCTCGATCAACCCGGTTGGCACCGGCATCAGGCTTGGTATTTCGGTCCACAGCAGTGCTGCTTCGACCCGATGATGAGGATAAATCCTCTTAACCAGCCGATGATAGAGGGCAAGCTGGCTAAGATTATTTTCGTCGACGGCATCGGGCGCTGGTGGCGGTTGCCGGCTGGTTTTGTAATCGATAATGGTCACGCGATCATTTTCTACCACAAGCCGGTCGATCTGTCCGCAGACCAGTCTTGGACCATGTCTAAGTTCCACCGTACCGGCAATTGGAACCTCTGCCCGGCTTCGTCCGGGTAAAAACAACTGAGAAAAACGCCTATCTTCCAAAACTGAAAATACCTGCTTCATTATCTCGGTTGCCTGCGTCATGTTCCATCCGGTGATCGTTAGATAACCAAGAGCGGCTTCCCGCCTTGCCAGAGCCGCATCATCGGCGCAATCGATGTCCGGCAGTGTCTGCATCAGCCGGTGAACAGCTATGCCCCGCGCCATCGCCGTCGCTATTTTTTGGTTGCCATCACGTGGCGGCAATCCATTGGCACGCGCATCCCGTCGCTCGATCAGCGCCTGGGCGCCCGAAGGGGTGAGCGGACGTGGCAGCACTGGCTCGGCGGTGAGTTTTCGGTCAACCCAGTCCGGCAAGGGCTGCACGGGTTCTGCTTCCGGCTTCGCCTCGAAATCCTTGCGGTCTGTGGCCGTTTGGCCGGCCTGCTGCCAGCGCAGATAGGGATCACCATCATCGGCGTCACAGCGTTCGGTGCTTTGATCTTGCAGCGCCCGCAAGACCACCGAATGCCAGCAATCGGCATGGGGTCCGCGCAGCGGTGCCGTGCCGCAAACGATCAGTCGGTCAGCGGCCCTGGTCATGGCAACATAGAGCAACCGTTTATACTCCTGCTCGGCTTTTGTTTTGACAATATCGAGCCGCTGTCTGGCTATTTCAGGAATTTTCCTTTTATCGGCAATCCACAAAAATCCGGCACTATTGCTGTTTTCTCCCTCCTGCCCCGACGCATCAAGTTCCACCAGCGAAGGGTCGTGGCGTCCATGATAGGGGGCCGCCCCCTTGTCGACCACAAACACCACAGGCGCCTCCAACCCCTTGGCCGCATGCACGGTCATTATCTTGACCTCGTCGACGGTAAGGTCGAACTCGCGCTTTATCTCCAGTGAGGATGATTGCAGCCAGGCGATAAATCCTTCAAGGCCCGGGTGGCCGCTTTTTTCATGTTCCAAGGTCTGGGCGAGAAAGGCATCAAGCACATCCTCCGCCTCGGCCCCTAATCTTGACAGGATCACCCGCCGTCCACCATCGGCTCCAAGCAGCAGTGCATAGAACTCATAAACCGGCATCTGGTCTGCTCTTTGACGCAATATTTCGAGCTGGCGCCACGCGGTTTCCGCCTTATCGTTTGTTTTAGCCCGTTGTTCGAGCACCTGATAAAGGCTTATGACGCCTCTGTTATGGGCCAGATCGAACAGGTCATCCTCATCGAACGCAAATAGCGGGCTTTTTAACAGGGCCGCGAGCGCAAGATCATCATCCGGCAACAGCACCACCCGCCCCAGCGACAAAAGATCCTGCACCGCGATATGGTCGGTCAGCAACAGCCTGTCGGAGCCGGCAACCGGCACATTGCGTTGTTTAAGCGCCCGCGTAAGCGCCGTCGAGAACCGGTCACGGGACCGCACCAGTACCAGAATATCGCCCGCCCGGACCGGTTTATCTCCGCCCCTTGACGAACGGTTTTCATTCAACATCCGGCTGATCGCATCGGCTATGTTGGCTGCCAACAGTATTTGCGGGTCATTGGCGGCAAGGGCGTCGACCGGTTCTGCCCAGTCCTGAGGTTCGCTTGTAGGCTGTTTTTCAATCAGTGGCCAAATATCAACCATGCCCGGTTGTTTTCCGCGGATTGAATCATGGAATGTCGGCTCCCTGTCGCGGCTGAGACCGGCATAGTTTTCCTCGATAGAAAACACCTGATCGACGGCGGAAAGAATGTCCTTTGTCGAGCGGAAGGAAAGCCTTAAGCGAACCTTTGAAAATGCGCTGGATGCGGCCTTTGCCCGCGCCGCCAGCCTGTCGCGCTGGTGGGCAAAAGCGTCCGGTTCGGCACCTTGGAAAGAATAGATCGATTGCTTTTCATCACCGACGGCAAACACCGAACGTGCGGCCCGCTCGGCGCCTTCGCCGGCAAAGAAATCATCAATCAGTGCGCTGATTACCCGCCATTGGTCGCGATTGGTGTCCTGCGCCTCGTCGACCAACACGTGGTCAATGCCCTGGTCAAGCTTGTACTGCACCCATAATCGGGCATCCGAATGATCCAGTAATTCGGCACTCTTGACCACAAGATCGTCGAAATCGAGCAAGCCCCTTTGTTCTTTCAACTGTTGGTAGGTGGTGTTGATCGCGTCTGCCATGTGCACCAGCGCCTGACTGTCTTGCACCTGTGCCAAAAGGCTTATCCGGTCTCTTGTTGCCCCAAACTGGGCTAGCTCCTGCTCGAATTTTTCGCATAGGTCGGGTAATTGTTTCGCTAGCGTAACGGAAAAGAAGCCCCCCACCTTCCTCAACTTGCCTTCGGTGGTGAGAAATTTTTCAGCGCAAACGCGATATCGTTTCTTTGCCGAATCGACCGTAGCCAGCTGGCGCATCAGTTCGCTAAAAGCAATATTCCGACTAACCCCGGTAACCTCGGCCGCATCGGCCAGTTGCATCATTTCGGCATTGGATAATAACCATGGCGCATCGGTGATTACCGTCTCTGGGGTTTCGTGCGGCCCGATATTCAGCTGTTGCCTAATGGCAGCAACGGCCGCTTCAACGCCGCCATATCGACGCAGCCAGGCGGAGATACGGTTGCGCTTGGCTATTGACTCTTGCAGTGTCTTGCCAATGGTGTAGTCACTTGCAACAGCAAGCATGTGCCTGAACGCTTGGCCCAGAGTTTGATTCTCCCCAGCTTGAGCTGCCATTACTACCCGTCGTTGTGCCTCCCCTATCAGTGTTTTTTTGGTCGGCCCGTCCAGTATCTCGAAATGGCCAGCAATATTGGCCTCGAGTGGAAACTGCTGCAGCAGCGCTTCGCAAAAAGCGTGAATGGTCTGAATTTTCAATCCACCGGGTGTTTCCAGCGCCCGGGCAAATAATCGCCTTGCCTGTTTGATTTGTTCCTCGTCCGGCGGGTTACCGGAGATTTTCTGCAACACCGCTGCCAACTCGTTATCCCGCATCAAGGCCCATTCAGAAAGGGTGTCGAACACCTTGTTGGACATTTCGGCTGCTGCCGTCCTGGTGAAAGTCAAACACAGGATACGTGAAGGGTCGGTGCCCGAAAGCAGCAACCGTACCACCCGCCGTGTCAACACATAGGTCTTGCCCGAACCGGCATTGGCCGACACCCAGGCCGATCTTGAGGGGTCGGAAGCGGTGTTTTGCGAGGCTTGCGTGTTCTCGTCGATCTCAAACGGTTTGGCCAGGACGGATTCGCTAAAGCCGGTCATCTCGCTTCATCCGCCTGCTCATCACCAACCGACCATTCCCGCACCCGGGCGAGATGATCATAGTCGCCAGAATAATCACCCTGTCTGAACGGCCGGGCACGCGACAGATAGCCTTGCGCCCGGTCTTCATAGATTGCAACCAGCGCTTTAAGCGCCTGCCACGATTGAAGAGAGAGTTCCTGTGGGTCTGGAACATCCTTTCTGTTCTTTGTCGGGCCCAGGCGTTCAGCAGCAAATCGACTCCCGGGCAGGAGCCGCACATAAATCAGTTCTTCTATTCTGGCGGTTGACAGGCCAGAAAAACCACCCACTAGGGCCAGCGCCCCTTCCAGTGGCAGTTGCGGTGCCAACAGGCTGTTTGCCTGGGCGATCGAAGGGCCGCCACCGGTTTTATAGTCGATGATGGCAAGGCCGCCATTTTTCAACTGATCGATCCGGTCGGCCCTGCCCCGCAAGACGAAGTTGCCGCTAAGCTGGATGCTGGCCGACTGCTCCACGGACGTAGTTTTTATCAATTCTTGCCTTTGACCCTCCCAGGCAACGAAACTGGCGGCTATGTCGATAAACCGTGGCCACCACAATGCGGCAATATCATCGGGTAACCCGCTTCGGCGAAAATGTTCGCGGCCAATAGCTGTCAGGTGTGCAAGCGCCCTGTCATCAAAGGGCACCGGCTTGCCAGCGGTGAATTCCTCCAAAATATTGTGGTAAAGAATGCCGCGCTCACGCGCACCAGCCCGGATATCTACTGGTTCAAGCGGCTCCAGCTTGAGCACATGTCTGGCGTAGATAGCGTAGGGATCGCGTATCCAGGTTTCAATTTCTGTTATGCTCAGGCCCTTGGGCCGCAATTCAATCGCCGGACAAGGCCGTGGTCGCAAGGCCGGTGAGGCCGGCAGTTTGTCATGCTGCAGATCGATTGCGCCGGCCCAATCGAGATATTGCCGCCCTCGCGCCGCCATACCATCGGCCGCTTTGTTTCCAGCAAGGGTTAACAGACGCTGAAGCCAGCGCGAGGCGACGGTCGGCGCATTCTCCACCCGTCTCGCGCGGGTCAATAGAACATTCTTGTTGCCCAGGGCCATTTGAAAATCATGGGCGGCAAGCCCGATGCGCCGTTCGGGCGGTTCCAGCGCAAGCGCGCGTTTCATCGGCCGGTTCAAGAACGGATCGTTGCCCCTGGCGGCCGGCCATGTGCCTTCGTTGAGACCACCCAGAATAATCCTGTCAACATGTTGAAGCCGCGCTTCCAGCGGCCCCCAGATGTGAAGTCGCGGATGGACATCACCTTGACGCCGCACCGCTCTGGAACCGGCCAGCGCCTCAAACAATGAAAGCCAGTCAGCCGCCCGGCAGTTGATATTTACGCTTTTGTGCCCGACACCGGTGATCAGCTCGGTCAGCAGCGATGAAAGCCCCGCCCCGGCCTCACCGTCATAAAGCTTGGCCGTACCCTTTTCCGGGTCTGCCGCAACCTCCTCCAGCGTTTCGATAGTGCATTGAACAAGCTCGGCCAGCGGCAATGCCCGACCGGCATTGGCCAGTTGGCGCAGTGGCGCAAGCGAGCGATCCACCGCATCGGCCAGCATCCGGGCGGCATTCCAGTCGTCGCCGCTCAGTCTTTGCACAGCAGAGGCGATATGCCGACTATTTTCCAATTCGTCCCGAGCCCGCTTCACCGCATTGCCAAGGCTGTCGCAGTTACCGATACGGCCTCGAAATAGGCCCAGTTCAATAGTCACGATTGCCTGGCGCACGTGAGCACGCGCAAGTCCAAAGCGGCCTAGGGGGTGTTTCAGCAGAGAAAGAAACGTCGTGTTGTCACCTTGACCAAGCGCCACGGCCAGCATCAGGCGTATCAGGCTTCCCTGGCGTGTCTCAATTAGCGGCATGCCGGCGGAATCATCGACATTCACCCCGAAGCGCTTTAACTCGGCTGAAACCAGCCGCGCCAGTTTGCGGTCAGGTGTTACCAGCGCCGCCGTCCGGCTTTGGTGGTTCAATGTCTGGCGCATCGCCAAAGCAATCGCCACCGCTTCCTGGCGTTCACCGGGAGCCTCGATCAGCGCCACGTCGCTGAATGCCCGGGCCGATTTTTCATCGGAAAGTCGGTCGCGAAACTGTGGCCAGTTGTCGGTTGCATCCGAAGGTTCGAGCGCCAGGCTGACAATGGTCTCGCGAATGCGGGCAAAACCGCTGGAAGAGTTTTCAATCCCGCCAATATGAAAGACATCGCTACGCATGGCGCCGATTTTTTCCAGCAGTTTCTTTAGTCCATATTGCGAGTGGCCCGGAGAGGCCGCTTGCCGGTGGGTATTGCGGCCAAACGACAATGGTCCGCCATCGGCTGGCAATTCAAGGTTCTGCCAAACCGCATCTGGCATGTCCCGGTCCAGTCCCGGCAAAACAACGGCACCGTTTTCCAATCTGGCGATGGCGCCAAGCAGCGCAGCGGTTGCCGGGATTGAACCGGTGGAGCCGGCAGCGATTACCGGACCGGTGGCGCCGCGTTCGCGATAGATTAGGGCCTGGCGTTGCAACAGGGCGCTTCGTTTTACCGCCTGATCCATAGCGCCACGTTCGGCCAGGATTTTGGGCCAATAGTCAGTAGCAATCTTGAGGAATTGCAATGTTAGTTGCCACCAATTGGCCAGTTCCTGCGGCACCAGTTGGTCAAGCATCGACCAGTCGGCCTCTTCGGTGGCGACACTGTCCATCAGACCGGCGAGATCGATGGCCATCCAGGCAGCATCACTAGTCGACGGCGTGTTCGCTGGCGAATCGGGCGGCGTTGAAATTGCACCTTTGATGGATTGGTTCCACTGGCCGATCATCTGGGTCAGCAATAATTGACGTTCCAGCGCGCCGATAACCGGGTCAAGGTTGGGTTCGCCAAACGATGACGGCTCGAAATAGCTTTGCTCTTCGTCAATATCGCCCAATGGCAGAATACGCGGCAACATCACGGCATTCGGCGCCAGTTTTGCAACAAACGCCGCCTGCAATGAGCGCACGGCACGCCGTGTCGGCACATAAATAGTCACGCTTGCCAGCGCCAGAGGGTCGTTCGTCGATTGAAACTGCGGCACCAGCGTTCCGTTTAGAAGCGATTCCACCAGGGTTGACAAGAACGGAGCTGCCGGTGGAATGGAAAATAGTCTGGGATGCCGATAATGCCGATTTGTCATTGCCTAGGCTGCGCTTTTGGCGATCGCCGATTCGGCTTCGACGATTGCAGCTGGTGTTCCCACATGCAGCCACAGCCCGTCCAACCGCATGCCGAAAAGCCGGCGGCGCTCGATGGCCTGGTCAAACAGCAGATTTATCGAAAATGGACCGCTGGGGGAGTTGCTGAAAATTTCAGGCTTCAATATCGCTGTACCCGCATAGACAAAAGGTGCCGTTTGCTGTTCACCCCTGCGGCTAAGAATGCCGTCATCATCCATGAAAAAGTCACCCCGCCCCGCAAATCCCACCGTATGTTCGCTGGGTGCAAGGAGCAACAGGATATCCATGTCTTGCGGGTTCCATATCTCAGCCATGGATGGCAGGTTGGGTCTATAGCCTTCAACCCAAAAAGAATCCGCATTGAGCAGAAAGAACGGCTTTCTACCGAGCAATTGAAGGGCGTTTTTTATGCCGCCGCCGGAATCAAGCAATTTGCTGCGCTCGTCGGAAATGGCGATCTGTGGCGCAAACCGTTGCTGCAAATGAGCCTCGATCTGATCGGCTAAATAATGTACATTGACAACGGCCCTACCAACACCGGCACCGGCCAGCGCATCAAGCCCGTGATCAAGCAGGGTTTTGTGCCAGACTTTAATTAGCGGTTTTGGCTGGTTGTCGGTCAGTGGTCGCATTCGCGTTCCAAGCCCTGCCGCCAGCACCATCGCGGTAGTTGGTATCGTCACACCCTATCCCTTGTTCGACTCAATTCTGCCGGCAATATAGCAGCTTGTCCGCGACAATTGAATGACAGGTGAATGACAGGCGTTTTTACCGTTATTGTGGTTCAATAATCCTCGCCCAGATTGCGTGCTAACCAGTCGCGCAGGTTTGAAAGTGCGGGATGATCAGGTATGCGCCTCAGGTAGGCGCGTTTGCGTGGCAAATGAGCGAGGTAGGAGGGCTTGTTGTCGCGCTGGTCGAGACGAACAAAAAGCCCCAGCAGCTTCATCGCCCGCTGGCAGGCCATGATTGCATAGGCCTCAAGAAAGCGCTCCTGATCAAAAGATGCATCGGCTTTTGATCTGGCGGCCAAATAGGTTGCAAGCAGCTGGTTCTCCAACGTTGCGGATATGTCAACCCGGGCGTCCTGTGCCAGCGAGGCGACATCATAGGCGCTTGGTCCGATCATGGCGTCCTGAAAATCGATTAACCCGATCCGGCTCACGCCTTCTGACTCTGGTTGCCAAAGCAGGTTAGGGGAATGGAAATCACGCAGCACCAGGCTTTTTTCCGCCGCGCCGAGCCTGCTAACCAGATCCAACCAGACATCGTAAAATGCCTTGGTTTCCCCCGGGTCAAACGATGCACTGCGCCGATATGGCCCATACCATTTCACCAGAAGATCAACCTCGATCATCATCGCCTGGCGGTCATAGGCGGGAATTGTGTGGATGGTTCCGTCTTCCAGCGTGACCTTGGTTGGCCATTGGACTTGGTGCATGGCTGCAAGCGTTTCGACTGCTGCAAGATATCTTTGAGCAATTGGTGCGCCGGTATCATCAAGCACGCCCAAATGCCCCAAATACTCGGTCAATAAAAAACCGCTGTCAAAGTCAGCGGCATAGATATCTGGCGCTCGAAAACCTTTTGTGCGCAGCACACCGGCAATTGCCGCAAAAGGCCGAACATCCTCGGCCAGATGGGCAATCTGGGAGTAGGGTTTGCCGTCCTGTATCACCGGTCCATCGGTCATCTTCGGCGCATTCATCAATATGCGCCGCTTACCTTTGGCACGGACCATTTCATAGGTACGGGTTGATGCGTCGCCAATATGATAGCGCCGCTGCGCCGCCGGGTCCCAGTGACTGGTCAAAAATTTTCTTATGTCGAGACTGCGCCTGACTTGCGTTAGAATTGTTTCGCTACCGGAAATATATGCCCGTCTTCGGGTTTCATCGATATGCTCGATGGAAATCGCAAGGCGTTCGGCAGGCAATTGACCGACCGCTCTTTCGGGCCATTCGACCAGCGCGATACCATTTTCCAATGCCTCGTCAAGGCCAAGCTCATCGAGTTCCAAAACATTTTCAATGCGGTAGAGATCAAAGTGGGAAAGCGTCATTTCCGGTACCCGGCGCTGGTAGGTTTGAACCAGCGTGAAGGTCGGGCTTGGAACTTCAAGGTCAGCGTCAGCGCAGGCTGCGCGTATGAGCGCCCGCGCCAGCACGCTTTTTCCCGCCCCCAGATCGCCGGAAAGCGCCACCATGTCGCCCGGCTTGAGGGCAAGCGCCAGATCATCGCCGAGCCGGCGGGTCGCCGCCTCGTTTTCGAGTTCTATCTTCATGATTTTGCCGCTCATACAAGGCTACTCTGCGGCCAGCGAAGCAAGTTCCGGATTGCGCGGCAACCGGCAGGTTACAACTGTTCCTTCGCCCTTTTTCGACTCCAGCGATGTTACCCCGCCATGCAGTTCAACGAAGCTCTTGACAATGGCCAGCCCCAGGCCCGCACCACCACGGCCACGTGAACTGGGGTGGCTTTCAAAGCGGTTGAACACGCTCTCACGAATTTCCTTCGGCATGCCGATACCGCGGTCGTGAACAGAAAAGATGATTTCCCTGTCGTTGCCCCTACAGCTGAGTGCAATCTCGCTGCCGTTGGGAGAATAGTCAACGGCATTGGACAGGAGATTGAACAGCACCTGCCTTAGTCTATTTTCATCGCCAATGAAACATCCCGCGCTGTCATCAAGCGCCGTGTTCAAAGTGATATTGTGTTCCCGCATCCGATTAATAACGCCATCGCGTGCAGCTGCAACGACACTTGCAACCTCAATCTCGCTCAACTCCAGTTCCATGATCCCGGCATCGACGGTGGCAAGGTCGAGGATATTATTGACGATTGCCAGAAGCGATGATGAAGATGTGTTGATGTGATCGAGATATTCCTTCTGCTTGGTGTTCAGGCGACCAAAATCCGGACTGCCAAGCAACTCTGAGAAACCGATAATGTTGGTCAACGGCGAGCGCAATTCATAAGATACATGCTCGATGAAGGCGTTTTTCAGATCATCCGCCTGTTCAAGTGCTGCATTGCGTTCGACCAGCGCTTTTTCGACATTGACGCTTGCCGACACGTCAATCAAAGTCAACATTGACTGCCCGGCTGGAAGTGGCGTTAGGGCATAATCGATAAACTGTTCGCCATTGCCCTCCATCCGGCCTTTCAGTGCCCCGCGCTCATCTTTAAGGCCGGTAATTGCGGTTTGTAAATCATCCCAAACGTCGGCATTGTCGACGTTTTCGGCGCAATGGCTGACAATTTCGGAAATGTGGGCGCTTTCTTCCAGCTGCAGGTCTTTTAGTTCCCACAGCGCTTGGAATGCCGGATTGGACAGGCGCAGTTTCCCGTCAGGTCCAAACACCGCAACCGCCTCAGACAGGTGGTCTAGGGTTTCACCCTGAATGCGGATGAGAGAATTATAGCGGCTTTCGAGTTCAATCTGATCGGTGACATTCTCAAATATCCATGTCACGCCATCATGAGGGTGGGGATTGGCGATGACCCGCAAAGTGCGGCCGTCAGGCAGATACCACCAGAATTCCTGGGGTTCCACGGCCTGGTAAACCTCAAAAAGTTCGTCCTTCCATTTCTTCCAATCCGGCTGTTCCGGTAATTTGCGCTCTTTGCGCAGTGTATTCAGAAAAGTGCTGTGATCGGGTTCACCGTGGAGGAAACCCGGGTCAACGCCCCATAGTTGCTGAAAGGTCGAATTGAAAAACCGCAGATGCTTTGAAGAATCGAAAATGGCAACCGCGGTCGCCAATTGATCCAAGGTTCGCGCGTGGCTCTCGATGGTTTTACGCAGCCTTGAATGCGCCTGCTCGATTTCGTTCATGTCGGTTGCGATGCCAGCACTACCATGGGCCATGGCCACGTCGACCACTTCCAGCATTTTACGGTCGCCGGAAACTATTGCAGGAATTCGCGAACGGTAGACCGGATCATCGCGGTGCGTAGCGGTAATGGCATCGCGCTCGTTTTTGTCAAACAGTGAAGTGCCCTTGGAAACCGCATCGATACCATCCTTGGCATCAACCGCACCGGCATAGGCCTTGTTGGCCCAAATCAGCTGGCCGGTGCCGTCGCGCAACCAGATCGGCATCGAGACCGCCTCAAACAGCGCTTGAACCGTGTCAAATGTCTGCAGTAACTTGGTATGCTCCATCTCCAGATTGGCTAGCGCTGCCCGTTCACCCGTTAGTGGAATGAAGCGAACAAACGCATGCGCGCCGGATGTGCGTCCCTGGGCCTCGATCACCGCCCCAAGGCGGGTATTGATGGTGAGATCAAAACTTTCGGCATTATCGCGCAGCCGGTTAACGGATTCATCAAACAGTGCCGCCGATTCGGGCGCCAGCCAGGTGCCGAAAGCAAGGAAGTTTTTGCTCTTGGCAGGCGCGCCCGCGGCCACCGGTAGAAATCCCAAAACCTCCGGCGCGGTCTCCTTGCTCGACCATAAAACAACCCGTTGGTCCGGTGCATTCAAGAGGGCCGAATCGCGTTCCCTGCGGGCCTTCAGGTCGGCGTGGGAAAGCGCCAACGACTGGTTCTGTTCAGCAGCTTTGGTGCGCTCTTTGATCAGCCAGAACGCGGCCAATATGGCAAAACTCATGGCGCCGGCAAATACCGCGAACTGCACGATCAGCATCTCGTAGGTTCCTGCCAGAAGATCGAAGGGTAAATCAAACTCTTGTGCTTGCGCCGGCAATGAAAATATCAGCACACCGGCGAATGGGATCGCCATGCCCCGGGTGTTCACTTTCCGGCGGCGAGCAGGCCTGGTCAAGCCCTGGAAATGCGCAATTAACCTGGATCGGAGTCCTGGCAATGTCCTCTTGTCCTCTTAGCCGTTGGGTGGTCCGAACGCCAGACATAAGGGACCGTTTTTCGTTTCGCCGACTTTCCGGCGGCAAAACGAATCAGTTCAATTTACCTGTTTGGGGAATCGGCAGGAAGGTGCAGGCCGAAAAAAAATGCCTGCCGGCCACGAAAAAGCCTTTAGGCACTATATATAGTGGCAATTTGTTGATCTGTTAATATTTGTAGTGTTCGGGCTTGTAGGGACCGCCGGGTTCAACATTAATATAAGCTGCCTGCTCGTCGGTCAGTGTGGTCAGTGTGGCGCCGAGCTTCTCAAGATGCAGCTGTGCCACCTTCTCGTCGAGATTTTTAGGCAGGGTGTGAACACCGATTTGATAGTTTTCACTGGCGGTCCAAAGCTCGATCTGTGCCAGGGTCTGGTTGGCAAATGAGGCGGACATAACGAAACTGGGATGGCCGGTGGCGTTGCCGAGATTGACCAGGCGGCCTTCCGAAAGCAGCAACATTCGCTTGCCACCGGGAAATTCAATCATATCGACCTGACCCGCGTCCGCCGGCTTGATATTTGTCCATTTCATATTGCGCAGACCATCGACTTGAATCTCATTGTCAAAGTGACCGATATTGCAGACAATCGCCATGTCCTTCAAATTGCGCATATCATCGACGGTCAGCACATCCTTGTTGCCGGTTGCTGTCACCACAATGTCGGCCCGCAGTGCGGCTTCTTTAAGTGTCACCACTTCAAAGCCATCCATTGAGGCCTGCAGGGCACATATGGGGTCAACTTCGGTGACCAATACACGCGCACCAGCACCACGCAACGACTGGGACGAACCTTTGCCCACATCGCCATAGCCGCAAACAATCGCCACCTTGCCTGCCATCATGACATCGGTAGCCCGGCGAATGGCGTCGACCAGCGATTCCCGACAGCCGTATTTATTATCAAATTTCGACTTTGTGACACTGTCATTAACGTTGATCGCCGGGAAAGGTAAATCACCCTTTTGGTGCAGCTGATAGAGCCGGTTCACGCCGGTGGTGGTTTCTTCAGAAACGCCTTTAATGTTATCTCGCACGTTCGAATAAAATCCCGGATCGGATGCCAGGCGCTTCTTAATGGTGGCGAAAAAACACTCCTCTTCCTCGTTCTTTGGGTTGTCCAAAATGGAGGGGTCTTCTTCGGCCCGCGCCCCCAACAGCACCAGCATGGTGGCGTCGCCGCCATCATCTAGGATCATGTTGGCGGTTTCTCCATTGCCCCAATCGATGATCCGGTCAGCGAATTCCCAATATTCCTGCAGCGTTTCACCCTTGTGGGCAAAAACCGGAATATCGGTTGCTGCAATGGCGGCCGCCGCGTGATCCTGGGTGGAGAAAATATTGCACGATGCCCAGCGCACTTCGGCACCAAGGGCAACAAGCGTCTCGATCAATACCGCCGTCTGGATGGTCATATGCAAAGAACCGGCAATGCGCGCGCCCTTAAGCGGTTTTAGTTTCGAAAATTCGCTGCGAATGGCCATCAGGCCCGGCATTTCAATTTCGGCAATTTCGATCTCCTTGCGGCCAAATGCGGCCAGAGAGATATCTTTAACGGCGTAGTCGCTGAACGTTGACATGGAAAACCTTTGGGAATTCTGAGTGGGAATATGTGGATGGCGAAGACATAATTACTCCTATAAAACACAAGAGAATTAGTGCCCGATTTTGCCTTCTAGCAGGTCAAGCGCTGTACCGCAATATGATATAAAGAAATGTTTATATCTTTTATTGCCGAGTGCGGAAATACAGCTGGCGGGCGAACACCCGTGCGTGAACAGATTTTAGCCAAATTCTGTTTGCCACCTGCCCTGCATGGGGCATAACCGGTGGATTGGAAAAAATCCTCGCAACGGACCTTTGCCCCGGCCATTGCAGCGGTTGGAAATTGGAGACCTTGATGTTCGACAACAAGATCAGAACCCTGATCGATCCGCCTATCGACAAGCTGGGCGCCGGGCTGGCCAGGGCCGGCATCAGCGCCAACGGAGTGACTGTTTTTGGTTTTCTGGCCGGAATCCTTGCAGCGCTGGCGATCGTCTTTTCATATTTCCATCTGGCGCTAGTATTGATTTTGATCTCGCGTCTGGCCGATGGTCTTGATGGTGCTGTGGCACGCGCCAACCGGAAAACCGACCTCGGCGGGTTTCTCGATATCAGTCTGGATTTTATATTTTACGGCATGGTGCCGCTGGCTTTTGTCGTCAATGATCCGGGTAGCAATGCGGTGGCCGGTGCGGTGCTGATCTTTGCCTTCTACGCCACCGGCTCGGGGTTTTTAGCTTTTGCGCTGATGGCGGAAAAACGCGGCGTCGGTGATGAAGACCGCGGCTCAAAATCGCTGGTCTATACTACCGGACTGGCCGAAGGAGCAGAAACAATCGCAGTATTTTTACTGTTTTGCCTGTTTCCTGCCTGGTTTGCCGGGATTGCCTATGTGTTTGCAGCACTTTGTCTGATCACCGTCGCCGCCCGCATTTGGCTTGCGGTACAGACATTTAGGGGATGAATGGCGGCTCTCACGCCATTTCCAGCGCCTGCTCGATATCGTCGATCAGATCTTCCACATCTTCCAGACCCACCGAAAGCCGCACCAGACCCGGTGAAATGCCGAGTAATTGTCGATCTTCGGCGGACAAATTCTTGTGGGTTGTAGTCGCCGGATGGGTGATCAGGCTTTTGGCATCACCCAGATTATTGGAGATCTGGACAATCTTCAACGCATCCTGAAAAGCGAATGCTCTGTCTTTACCGCCGGTAAATTCAAAGGCGATGAGGCTGGACCCGCTGCTCATCTGGCGTGCTGCAAGTTCCGCCTGCGGATGATCTTGGCGACCTGGATAGATCAGCCGTGACAGCACCTTGTTGTCTGCAAGCATGTCGGCAATACGCCCCGCGCTATCAGACTGCTGGCGCACCCGAAGAGGCAATGTTTCAAGTCCTTTAAGCAACACCCAGGCATTGAACGGGCTCATGCTTGGGCCGGTATGACGATAGAAGTCATAGAGGTTTTCCTCGAGCCACTCGTCAGTGGACAATATTACGCCGCCAAGACATCGCCCCTGACCGTCAATATGTTTTGTCGCCGAATAGACCACCACATGGGCGCCGAGTTCGAGCGGTTTTTGCCACAAGGGAGTGGCAAACACATTGTCGACAATCAGCTTCGCGCCATGTTCGTCCGCCAGCGCGGCAACGGCTTTTATATCGACCAGTTCCAGCGTCGGATTGGTCGGGCTCTCCAAAAAAATCACCGTCGTCTCCGGCCGCATGGCGGCTTTCCATGCGGCAATGTCCTTACCGTCAACAAGGGTGGAGGAAACGCCAAATTGTGGCAGCAAAGTCTCTATCACATAGCGGCAGGAACCAAACAGCGCCCGTGCCGCAACCACATGATCGCCGGCCTTGACCTGGCACAATATTGCGCCGGTAACAGCCGCCATGCCGCTGGTGGTGGCAAACGCTCTTTCGGCCCCCTCAAGCTGACACATGCGCTCTTCAAACATGGTGACGGTGGGGTTGGCGTAGCGCGAATAGATATAACCCTCATCATCGCCGGCAAACCGGTCTTCGGCGGCCTGCGATGTTTCGTAGACGAAGCCCTGGGTTAAATACAGCGCCTCACTGGTTTCACCGAATGATGATCGCATGGTTCCGCCATGCACCATGCGGGTTGCGGTCCGCCAGCCCGGCGAATTTCTGGTGATATCTGGTCGATAGCTCATCATTCCCTCCAACGCATATTCCCCGCCCGGCCCTTGAAGCGAAAACAAAAAAACCGGCCTGCATGTCGCAAACCGGTCCATTCGTCTCGGTCCTTTAGCGACTTGTTTAACGTGGTTGCAAGCCGACCGGCCAAATCACCACGGGATAAAAGCTGTTTATACCGCTTGCGGCTTTGCGTCAATCGCGGCATTTGGGTAGGGATAGATCAAAATGGGCGAAGGTTGATGATAAAACGGCGCGACAGCGGTATTCTTGCCGACCGGGATATCGAGAAACTTTGGGCTGAGGGTAAAATATCGGCGCCAAGGCCGCTGGATGAGAACCAGATCCAGCCTGCCAGCCTCGATCTCACAGTGGGTGCAACCGCATTCAGGGTGCGGGCAAGTTTTCTTCCTGGCAAAAACCACCTCGTATCCGACAAGCTCGACCGGCTGATGCTGCACGCCATCGACTTGCAGGACGGTGCGGTGCTGGAGACCGGCTGTGTCTACATCGTGCCATTGCTTGAACAACTTGATCTGCCGGATGCTGTATCGGCCTCCGCCAATCCGAAAAGCTCGACCGGTCGGCTCGATATTTTTACCCGGGTAATTGCCGACAACAGCCAGCAGTTCGATATGGCGCCTGCGGGTTATAACGGTCCGCTTTATCTGGAAATCAGCCCACGCACCTTTCCGGTGGTGGTGCGTACTGGTTCGAGGCTGTCACAAATTCGCTTTCGCATTGGCACAACGGCGCTCGACGGGGCCGAAATGGGGAAGCTGCAAGAGATCGAAACGCTGGTTGCCGCCAGTGCGCCGATGATCGACGATCGGGGTGTCGCCATTTCGATTGATCTTACCGGTGGCGACGATGGCCTTGTCGGCTATCGCGCAAAACGCCACACCGGTGTCGTCGATGTGGACCGGCCTGCCAGCCATGATGTGCTCGATTTCTGGGAACCAATCCACAATCGCGGGTCTAATGAACTGGTGCTCGACCCCGACCAGTTCTACATTCTTGTTTCACGCGAGGCGATCCATGTGCCGCCACTTTATGCCGCCGAGATGGTGCCGTTTGACCCGCTTGTTGGTGAATTCAGGGTCCATTATGCCGGTTTTTTTGATCCCGGCTTCGGCCATGCCGGCGCGGGCGGGGCAGGAAGTCGCGCCGTATTGGAAGTACGCAGCCATGAGGTGCCGTTTATTCTGGAGCACGGGCAGGTGATCGGCAGACTGATTTTCGAACATATGCTGGAACAGCCGAAGAGCCTTTACGGCGCTGATTTGCGCTCGAACTATCAGGCGCAAGGGTTGAAATTATCAAAACACTTCCGCACCGGATGAAGTGGCAATACTGGCCAAGCCGCCAGCAAAAATGCACGATTCAGAATGTCCTGCATTGACCTTTGTTGTCAATTTGGCATGGTATAGACAACGTTGCGCCCACATGCTGGAATTGCGCCAACAACATATGGCAGATTGGACCTGCACAGAAAGGGAAACTGGTTGAACAAACACGCATCAGGTGGTGGTGTGAGCGATGAGGAACGCTACCGGCTGCAAAACCAACCCCTGGAAACCAATCTCCTGCGCTATGTGTGGCACCATACGCGGCGCGAGCAATTGTGGATATTGTCGATCATCATCATTTCGATGCCGACCTTGTTTCTGGTTCTGGATCTGCCCAAGAATATCATCAACAAGCCGATTCAGGGTGTTGGTTTCGAGGATGCTACGGCAACGACGCAGTTTTTCAGTCTGGCGATTGACTATCCAAACTGGTTGTTCGGCGGCGGTACGCTGGTATTGTTTGAAGGCTTTGGTATGGAGCGGATACCCTATCTGCTGGCGCTTAGCTTCTCGTTCCTGGCGCTTGTGTGCATCAACGGATTGTTCAAATTCTACATCAACACCTATAAGGGGCGGCTCGGTGAACGTATGCTGCGGCGGCTGCGCTATGATCTGGTCGACCGGGTATTGCGTTTTCCTTCGCTGCAGTTCCGCCGGGTAAAAGCATCGGAAATCGCCAGTATGGTGAAAGACGAGGTCGAGCCGTTCGGTGAATTTATCGGCGACGCCTTTGTTAAACCGGTATTTCTTGGCGGCCAGGCGCTGATCGCATTTGTGTTCATTATCATCCAGAATTTCTGGCTTGGTATCATGGCAGTGGCAATCATTTTGTTTCAGATGGTGCTGATCCCGATATTGCGCCGCAGGGTGCTTGAGCTTGGCCGTATGCGCCAGCTCACCGCGCGGCAATTATCGGGCCGCATAGGCGAGGTGGTCGATGGCGTTACCGCAGTACATGTCAATGACGTTTCGAATTACGAGCGGGCAGAGCTCGCCAGCCGGCTGGGGCGGATATTCGATATCCGCTACGAACTTTACCAGCGCAAGTTCTTCGTCAAGTTCATCAATAATTTTCTGGCGCAACTGACCCCCTTTCTGTTCTATGTGATCGGTGGCTATTTTGCTATTCGCGGTGCTATGGATATTGGCCAGCTGGTGGCCGTCATCGCCGCCTACAAAGAACTGCCTTCGCCCATCAACGGGTTGATCGCATGGGATCAAAAGCGCGTCGATATCAATATTAAGTATGCCCAGATCGTTGAGCAGTTCTACAGTGACGATTTGCTTGATGCCGAAATGCAAAAGCCGGAAACCGAACCGGTTGCGCCACTTCAGGGCAAGGTGCTGGTCTCTAATCTTTCGGTGATGGATGAATCCGGCTCGGCCCTGCTTGAGGATATCGACACACAGTTCGATATCGGCGAGATTATCTCGGCTGTTGGATCGGCCAATAGCGGTGTCGACACCTTCGTCAGCGCAATGGCGCGATTGCAGCGTCCTTCCTCGGGCCGCCTCAAGATTGGGGATCAGTCGCTGTTTGATATGCCTGAATCGATTACCGGACGGCGGATTTCCTATGTCAGCGGAGAGGGTTATCTGCCCCAGGAAACCCTGGAGAATACACTGGTTTATCCGCTGAAGCACGCGCCGCTGGTTGAGCAGGAGATGGACGCCCAGGAGATGGTGACGAGAAACCGCTGGCTCAAAGAGGCTCGGGCATCGGGCAATGCCGAATTGAATATCAATGATGACTGGGTTGATTATGCGTCCTCCGGCGCAAACGGACCAGGCGACATTCATGCCCAGATCAAGCGGGTTCTAGAGGTTGTCGAACTCGACCAGATGGTGTTTGATCTATCTCTGCGCCAAACTCTCGATCCGAAGAAAAATGAGGCTCTTTGCGGCCGCATTGTCGAGGCCCGATTTCAGTTTCGCGAGCGCCTGGCGAAAGCTGATCTTGCTCAATATGTCGAACCGTTTGACAAGCAAGAGTATAATTCACAGGCAACGATTGCCGAAAATCTGTTATTCGGTACCTCTTCGGAGGGTCATTTTTCAACCGATAAACTGGCATCCAATGACCATATTCGCAGCGTGCTGACCGAAACCGGCCTCGACAATGTGCTCTATGACATGGGGGTAGAGCTGGCCAGCACGGCAATCGAACTTTTCGCTGATTTGTCGCCCGACAATCCGTTTTTTGAGCAATTGAATTTCATGACCCCCGACGAGATCGAGGACTATCAACCGGTGTTGGCGCGGGTGACGGGCGTTTCCTTCAACGATATTCGCAAGACCGACAAGGAGATGTTGTTGCGACTGCCATTCAGCTATATCGAGCCGCGCAATCGTCTCGGTCTGCTGGACGATGAAATACGCGCCCAAATTCTGGCGGCACGGCATCTTTTTCAGCAGCGTCTGCCGGAAGATTTGCGCGATGATATCAGTTTCTATGAAACCGACGCCTACAACTCGATGGCCAGCATTCAAGATAATGTGTTGCTTGGACGCGTGGCCTATGGTTTTCCGGAAGCCTCTGAACGGGTTCAGCATGAAATCCGCCAATTGCTCGACAAAATGGAGCTGCATGAAGATATGTTCAAGGTTGGTTTGATGTTCAACATCGGCACCGCCGGCAAACGGCTTACGGAAGTGCAGCGGCAAAAAATCGCGCTTGCCAGAGTATTATTGAAGCGCAGCGATCTGTTGATCGTCAACCGGGCGCTCAACGCGCTCGATAGCCGCACCCAGGAGCGCATCATCAAACGGGTAGTGGCATTGGCCAGGGGTGGTGACGGTAATGGACCATTCGGCCTGTTATGGGTGCTGATGGCGCCGGCCTTTGCCAGGCACTTTGACCGGGTGTTGGTGTTTGACCGTGGAAAACTGGTGGAAGACGGCGAGCCAAAGGAACTGGCGGAGGACGACAGCGCCTATGCATCGCTGATAGTGTGACGAAAGTGATGTCGGGCGACCCTATCGCTCATTGGCGAAAATGAAGTAAGGTACGATCAAGGGAGATTGAAATGAGCAAGCTAAAGGATGAAGTGGATCTTTTGCAGTCGATACCGATGTTTGCCAATGTTCCGCAAAACAAATTGAAACTTTTGGCATTTGCATCGGATCGGATGACATTCGATGAGGGACAGGATTTGTTTAAACAGGGCGACCCGGCGGATGCTGCCTATGTCATTATTGTCGGCAGGGCCGATGTGATTGTCGGCGGCGAAGAAGGCGAAGCGGTAGTGGCATCGCTGGAGCGCAACGCATTTGTCGGTGATATGGCGGTGTTGAGCGATATAGCGCGTACTGCGACAGTGAGGGCCACCGAAAGACTTGAAGTTTTACAAATTAAAAAGGAACATATGATGGAAATGGTGTTAACCACGCCGTCATTGACCCTTGCTGTGCTGCAATCCCTGGTCGACCGGCTGACCAAAACCACCAAGGACCTGTCCGAGGCTAAACTTGAATTAAGCAAACTGACTGCATAGATCGTGATCCAAATTCTACCAAATCATCAAATGCCGGCGGCGCGTTGTATTTTGAGGTCTGTTTATGCCGTGATTGGATTGGCTGAATGAGTAAGAAGCAATTCTCGGTTCGTTTTTGGGGCACCCGGGGTGCGGTGTTTTCACCATCGCGTAAATCGATCAAATATGGTGGCAATACGGCATGTGTGGAAGTGCAGTGCGGCGACAGATTGCTGGTTCTGGATGGCGGTTCCGGGTTGCGACCGTTAGGCGTTGATCTGCAGAAGCGCGGAATAGAAGATTTCGACCTGCTGTTCACCCACTTTCATTATGATCACATCTGCGGGTTGCCGTTTTTTGCCCCGATGTTCAATCCAAATTGCTCAATCCGTCTGTGGTCTGGCCATCTTGACCGCAAGGACGCCACCCGGCAATCAATCAAGGAATATATGGTGCATCCATTTTTCCCGGTTGGTCCCGAAGTGTTTAACGCCAGTATCACCTATGAGGATTTTTCCGCTGGCGATGCGCTCGATCTTTCACCCGACATAGCTATTACCACCTGCCGGCTTAATCATCCCGACGGCGCAACCGGTTACCGTTTTGACTTCGACGGCCGCAGTTTTTGCTACATTACCGATACCGAGCACCGGTCGGGAGAGTTGGATCAAAACATTGTATCGCTGGTCAAAGATGCCGATGTGATGATCTACGATGCGACCTATTCAGATCTGGAATATCCCAACTATTCAGATTTCGGCCATTCGACCTGGCAGGAGGGCATTCGTATCTGCAAGGCCGCCGGGGTAAAGAAATACGGCCTCTTTCACCATCGCCCAAGCCGCACCGACGCCAAGCTCGACTCAATCGTAAAAACCGCAAAAAAGCGGTTTCCAGGAACCTTTGCCGCTGCCGATGGTCTCAAAATCAGGATTTGAGTGGTTTTTGTAACGAAATCCTTATTGCACAAGGGTTGATCAGACGGCATTGCTACCATGAATATCGCCAATTGGCTTTCAAGCGCATCGAAAACCGCACCGGACAGACCGGCCTTGATGACCGGGCTAGCCATTGATGCTGATTATCGCGAATTTGCCCGTCGGGCGGGCGCCATTGCCGCTTCGCTGATTAACCACCACGCTATTGCGCCTGGAGACCGGATCGCTCTCTATATGGCCAACAGCACGAAATATCTTGAGGCACTCTATGGTGTCTGGTGGGCCGGTGCGGTGGTCGTGCCGGTCAATGCCAGGCTGCATCCTCGCGAGGCGGCGTGGATTTTGCAGGACGCCGGGGCGAAGCTGGTATTTTCCACCGAGGATGCCATCAAGAATCTCGACGATGCTCACATGAGTCACATCCTGGTTGCGGGCGATGAATATCAAGCGATGACGGCTTTTGATGCGCTGGCTGAACCGGTGCTGCGCGCTGACAATGATCTCGCCTGGATATTTTATACCTCCGGCACCACAGGCAATCCAAAGGGCGTAATGCTATCGCACGCCAATCTGGTGGCGGCATCGGTCTCTTACCTGGCCGATGTCGATCAGGTGGAACCGGGTGATGCAGTACTTTATGCCGCACCAATTTCGCACGGCGCGGGGATCTATAATTTCATTCATGTGCGCATGGGCGCCCGACACGTGGTGCCGGAATCGGGCGGTTTCAATCCGCAGGAAATCGCAACTCTGGCGCCGCAGCTTGGCAATGTATCGATGTTTGCCGCGCCAACCATGGTGCGCCGGTTGATCGACTATGGCGGCAATGCGAATTATGGCGGCGACGGCATCAAGACCATCGTCTATGGCGGTGGGCCAATGTACCAGGCCGACATCCTCGCCGCACTGGAGAAGTTCGGCAATCGTTTTGTCCAGATTTACGGGCAAGGTGAATCGCCAATGACCATCACCGCGCTGGGCAGGCGCCATCATGGTGAGCAAGAGCATTCACGTTTTGCCCAGCGTCTTGGTTCGGTCGGCACCGCCCACAGCGTTGTCGAAGTCCGCATCGGTGACGGCATGGGAAATGCTGCCGCTGTCGGGAAGAATGGCGAAATTGAAGTGCGTGGACTGACGGTCATGCTGGGCTATTGGGGTAACCCGGCAGCAACCGATGCGGTACTCAAGGACGGCTGGTTGATGACCGGAGATATCGGCAGGTTCGATGAGGATGGTTTTTTGACCCTCAGCGACCGGTCAAAGGATGTTATCATCACCGGTGGTTCAAACGTCTATCCGCGCGAAGTAGAGGAGGTGTTGTTACAGCATCCCGATATCGCAGAAGTATCGGTGATCGCCCGCCCGCACGCTGAATGGGGCGAGGAAATTGTTGCCTGTGTCACCACCAAGCCTGGATGTCAGCTGGACGAAAAAGCCCTGGATGCGCTTTGCCTCGACAATATCGCGCGATTTAAGAGACCGAAGGTCTATGTCGTATTTTCGGAACTGCCGAAGAACAATTACGGCAAAATACTGAAAACGAACCTGCGCGCATTGATCGCCAAAAAAACCCCCCATATCGAGGAGTGAGAATCCCATGACAGATTTTTTGAGCGATAAAACCGCGCTGGTTACCGGTTCTGTGCAAGGTATTGGCAAGGCCGTCGCGCTGAAGCTTGCCGGATGTGGCGTCAAACTTGCGGTGCACGGGCTTGCAACCGGTGCAGAAGCTGCTGCCGTGGTCGAAGAAATGCATGAGGCGGGAGCCTCCGGGTGCCGGTTTTTCGAGGCCGATTTTACCGATAGCGCGGCAATTGACGGTCTCATGGACGCGGTTGAGGAATGGAGCGGCGGGGCCGATATTCTGGTCAACAATGCCGGCATACAAAAGACCGGCGCTATTGACGAGCTGGATGTGGAAACCTGGAACGCCATTGTCGCGGTCAATCTGTCGGCGGCATTTCACACCATGCGCCGGGCCATGCCGAAGATGGCGGAGCGGGGCTTTGGCCGGGTTGTTAACATCGCCTCTGTACACGGGCTGGTGGCGTCAGCACAAAAGGCGCCCTATGTGGCCAGCAAATTCGGCCTTGTCGGCATGAGCCGGGTGGCGGCACTCGAATATGCCGATAAAGGCTCCCGCCAAAGCGGTGGCGTGACGGTTAATTGCATTTGCCCGGGCTGGACCGAGACCGTTTTGATCGAACCGCAGGTGGAAGCACGTGCGGCGGCCCTTGGTGGCAGCCGCGAGGACGCGATCAGGGATCTGCTGAAGGAAAAACAGCCAAGTGCGCGCATGTCGCTGCCCTCGGAAATCGGCGATTTAACCCTTTGGCTTTGCGCTCCCGTGGCACACAATGTCACCGGCACCGCCATTCCGATTGATGGCGGCTGGACTGCGCAGTAATATCAGGGGAAATTAATATTGACCGATATGACCGGAGCTTCCATGGGTTTTGGCGAGGTGTGATTGGCGACCTGGTACTGGTACCACGAACCGAGCGCAACGACAGCCAAAACCCAAAGGGACCCGGCCTTCGGTGGTGAAAAATCACCCGCTGACATTGTTCCAATCCGCTTGTGGCCGTTAGGGCCAAGACGCACAAGCGCCGGGTCGCTTCTCTGCCGATAGCATGATCATTCCATGGAATGATCATGCTACACCCCCTCGACCATTACCATATCAGCGGTGGCGGCGGTGATGCGGATGGCCTTGGCCGCCTGATATTCCGGTGAATTATAGCAATCGACAGCCGCCTGCAGCGACGGGAATTCGATCACCACATTACGCGACCGAGTAATCCCCTCCATACCCTTGTGGGCGCCACCGCGGGCCAGAAAACGGGCGCCGTGTTTCTCGAAAGCCGGTCTGGCGGCTGCCACATAGTCTGGATAACGCTCCTCGTTTTCCACATCCACATGGGCAATCCAATATCCTTTTGGCATTATTTTCTCCGTCGTGTTTATGATGCGTATCTTATGCGGCCATTTCCTTCAAAATTTCCTCAGCCGCCTTGGTGGGATTGTCGGCAGCGATCACCGGTCGGGCGACCACCAGATGGGATGCCCCGTTGGTCAGCGCATCTTTTGGTGTCATTGTTCTTTTTTGGTCACCGGCTGCGCTGCCACTAGGGCGAATGCCCGGTGTCACCAGCGCCATCTCGTTGCCGATCACCTTGCGGATTTCAAACGCTTCCTGCGCCGAGGCGACAATGCCACCCATGCCGGCGGCTTTTGCCTGTGCCGCCCGTTTTAACACCAGCATTTTGGGGTCATCCAGATAGCCGGCCTCGTTGAGATCACCCGCATCCATGGACGTCAACACCGTTACACCAAGCAGACAAAGCGACGATCCGCAAGCCGCCTCCACCGCCGCACGCATGGCTTTTGGATAGGCATGTAGAGTGAGCATGTCGACACCCATTTTGGCGACCGCCTCAACACCCTTGGCGACAATGTTGTCGATATCCAGCAATTTCATGTCGAGAAAGACGCTTTTGCCGCTGTTTTTTAACTCCCTAGCCAGATCAAGACCACCAGCAAACGCGAGTTGATAGCCGATCTTATAAAAACCTATCCTGTCACCCAGTTCGGAAACCAGTTTTTCGGCAATTTCGACCGTTGGGACATCGAGGCCGACAATCAGTCGCCTGTCGGTGCTGGAAGAGGGTTTGTTGATCATGGGCGTCGGTACCAAACCGATTTGTTGATCAGCGACCTGCACAGGCTCTCAAGCAGATCAACCGCCCGGCCGGCTTTCAACGTTTCATCATCATTGTAGGCCTGGTCGGCGTTAGCAAGCGCCAGTTGCTCGGTTATCACCTGGGCGCCGATGCTGACCAAAATGTCGCGCAAATGTGGTAGCACACGTATGCCACCAAGACCGCCACCCGATGCCGCAGCAAGCGCGAAAAGATTGCCGCGATAGGGAGCAAGCGGCTTGCCCTGGTCTTTCGAGATCCGGCTGATCCAGTCGAGGGTGTTTTTTAGTAATGGCGGCAGCGACGCATTATATTCGGGGGTGACAATGACGATGCCATGATGGCTGGCGAATAGCCGGGCGAGTTTATAAGCGTTCTGCGGAATACCTTTTTCCTTCTCCAGATCCTGGCTAAACAGCGGCAGGGGGAAATCAAGCAACGAAATCCGTGTCACTTCTGCATCCGCCAGCGCCAGTTCCTTGGCAATTACGGCCGCAAGCCGCCCGTTGATCGAGCCGGCACGAACCGAACCGTGAAAAATCAATATTCTTGGCACGCTCATTGTGGCAACATCCTTCTGTTCGGCACACCCATCTCGCCAGATCGTTAACATGTAGAAATTGCTGTGTAAATTCCGCCTATAGCATGATCATGTTAAAATGATCATGGCTCATCAGGAGCGCACAGTGACCGGCGCTTTTGCGCCGCCCCAGCGGAGGCCCGGGCAGCGCCCGGATTGGCCGTGAGCGGAAGAAACTACAGACTGAATCAAATTATGATGCTCAGGCTATATGGACGCGACAGGTTGAAGTCGGTAAGTTTTAAACAAAACCAACAGCCGAAAGCACAACATGACAAAAATTACCGTTGACGGGACAGCGCACGAATTTGATCTCGACAATCCACAACTTGCCGAATGGGTGGCAAAGGAAGCTTTTTCCTCCGGCGGCTATGAATATGAAAAAAAGCTGAAACGCGCGAAATACGAGAAAACACTTACGGGTCTGCAAATTGAACTGGTCAAATTGCAGGCCTGGCTGCAGCAAACCGGCGCGCGCATCGTGATCGTGTTCGAGGGCAGAGACGCTGCCGGCAAGGGCGGCACCATCAATGCTTTTCGCTCCTATCTCAATCCGCGCCATGCCCGCACCGTTGCGCTGCGCAAGCCGACCGAAACCGAGCGCGGCCAGTGGTACTACCAGCGTTATATCAGTCATTTTCCCACCGACGGCGAAATGGTGATGTTCGACCGCTCCTGGTATAATCGGGCAGGGGTCGAGCCGGTAATGGGATTTTGCAGCGAAGAGCAGCACACGAAATTTCTCGCCGAAACACCGGATTTTGAAGAGATGATTACCCGCGAAGGCATTCAGTTATTCAAGTTTTGGTTGAATGTCGGTCAAGAAATGCAGCTAAAGCGTTTTCATGACCGTCGTCACAATCCGCTCAAAGTGTGGAAATTGTCGCCGATCGATCTGAAATCCCTGACCCGCTGGGATAATTATACCACCGCCCGCGACCAAATGCTCAATGCCACCCATTTTGACCATGCGCCATGGACGATCGTGCGCTCCAACGACAAGCGTCGCGCCCGCCTCAACGCGATCAGAACGGTGTTGGGCGCGATTTCCTATGATGACCGCGATGTGGGAGCTATCGGTGAAATTGATGACAGGATTGTTGGCTCGGGGCCGTCGTTCTTTAACAGTTTTGGCGCATAGGAATGGTGGCAGCGGAGAGCGGTTTACTATTTGATAACCAGACAGTCAATTAACCTTTTGGTAATTCTATAATAACAAACAAGATTAATATATTATTAATCTTGCAAATAGAGTTGTGTTTGACTTCTATGTTTACTCCTTGAGAAAAAAAGTAAGTATATAAGTGTCCCGATGCCACCTTGGCAATCACAACAATAATCTCAAGGCGTTAGCGGGGCCAGCGAAAATGATAGCAATCACGACAGTAGAATGGCTGTTTGCGCTGCTTGTCTTGATCGTTTTCACCAATCGATACGTATTGGGCTCTTTGTTGCGTGTCATCGATGTCCGCACCAAAGAGGAATTCAATTCGGATCCAAAAGTATGGCCTCACGTGACCATTGTTGTGCCGGTATTTTGCGAGGGGTCCAGCGTATTGAAGACGGCCGATTCATTTGCTGCCCTTGATTATCCCAAAGACCGGCTTTCAGTAGTGTTTATCGATGACTGCTCGACCGACGATACCTACAGCTATCTCGAACAGGCGGTCGCCCGATACAATTGGATGCAATTACGGCAAAACCCCCACAATATGGGCAAGCGTCTGGGTATTAAAAGCACCGTATTGGAACTTGACAGCGAATTGGTCATGTCGGTCGATTCCGACGTTATTGTCGAACCTAACGTGGTGCGCGAGCTGGTGCGCCACATGTACTCATCAGGCAGCGATGCTGTTGGCGGTTGTGTCTTCGTTTCCAATGCCGGTCAGACCTGGCTGACTCGCATGCAAGCGGTCAAATACTGGGTCGGCTACCAGTTTTTGAAGAATGTTGAAAACGCCTATGACCATGTCATGTGCCTTTCCGGTTGTTTGACCCTTTATAAACGTGAGGCATTGCTGGCGGTTGATGAGGATGTTTCCAGCCGTACCTTTTTGGGTGATGAAGTCAAATATGGCGAGGATCGCTATTTGACCCGAAAATTGCTGGAACGCGGATACCGCACCCGTTTGTGTTTTACCGCACGCTGCTACACCAAGGCGCCACCAAAGATGAGCGAATATCTGAACCAGCAACTGCGTTGGCGGCGCTCGAACATGATCGATCTGATCACCGCGATACCCCATTTAAGCAAGTTCAATGTGCTTGTGCTGATTCATTATCTGTCGATGGGAACATTGCTGTTTTTCTATCCACTTTTTCTTGTTTCGAAGATGATGGAGATGGATTTTGTCATGCCGATGATCATGCATGCAATTTTGGTAACGGTTTTTGCCGTGGCATATGAGATCAACAAACATCATCTACCGCAATTTGCCCGCACCTCTGGTGTCTGGTTTTTGGCGATGGCGATAGTTTTTCCAGTCATCTATGTCACCATGACACCGTTGGGTTTGTTTACACTGGGTACAACATCCTGGGAGACCCGCGGCGCGGCGGCTAAGCCCAGAAAAGTGGCAACGGCCAACGGCGATATGTCCACCAGCGGGGTTGGCTGATGAACTCATATCTCTCTCTCGTTGAAAGGCGTGCCCACCAGGCACCGCTCAAGGTGATGTTTGTCGGGCCGGATCTTGCCGGCGTAACCGGTATTTTTCGCCGCGGCGACGAGCCAATAGAGGTCGAGCACGCCAGTAGTCTGAGCGAATTGCAGGACCTGCTTGACAGCCATTCATATGATTGTGTGATGATCGATCAAAGGCGTCAGGACGCTGGTGATCCGCTCAAAATCACAGCGCTTGCCGCCTCCCAGCAGGTATCGCATCTGATTGTCATGGCAGCGCCAGATGCCGCCGATACCTATCGCCAGATCACCGGCATTCAGGACGTGCTCGAAACACCGGTGGCACCTCAAAGAATCGTTGAGTGCATTGTCTCCGCCGCCGAATCCGCAGCTCGGGTTGACGCTGAAGCGGCCGAGGCTGCAGGTGAAATACCAGCTGCTGAAGACCTGGTTGTTCAGCCGGGGCCCGAGATCGACGACAACGAGTTTGAGACCTCCGTTTCGGCGGTGAAAAAACTGGACGGAATGTTGTGGCAGAAATTCCTGCCCTTGGTGAGTTTTCTCTACAAGAAGATGGCGATTGCCATCTTGAGCGCGCTGTTTTTGACCTTTCTGTTTTACGGCGTCATGATAATTTTCTTTATCGCTTCCAGCAGTTGGTCGATGCCAATTGAACTGTCTCGCGGCCATGAACTTGTGTTGCGGGCCGAGCGCGATCTCGGTCAGATGAAGGTGCGGCAGAACCAGGTGCGTCAGGCACTGCAGGAAGCCAATGCCAATCTAACCAATGCCAATAGAAAACGACGTGACGCAGAACTTGTGCTTTCGATATCAAAAAAGACGGTTGAGCTTGAGATCGCCCGGCAAACCACGATGGCACGGCAAGCACGGGCTCATATCAAGCGTTTGAATCAAGTAATAGCCGACTTTAACCGCAACAACAAACGTAGCGCCTTCGCTCGAAATCTCAATGCTGCTTACCGACAACGAACCATCACCATGAAGTCACTCAACTCCGGAACTTTAGCTATTCTGGAGACCCTGCATCGCATGGCGCTGATATCCAATGAACTTGCCATGAAGGAGATTGAACGGGACCGCATCAACCATCGTCTGCTGTTTTTAAAATCCCTCAAGGCGGAAATGGGTGAACCGGAAATTAGAACCATTGTTTCCGCCGGTTCGGATTTTGTTCAGCTTGCACGGCAGGTAATTGAAGCCAAGGCAACTATTGCCGAGGCAACCAAGGCGCGCGAGACTGCCGAAGCCGAAGCCAGGCATTTAAACGACAGTCTTACGGTTGTCTCCAGTAATATAGCATCGCTAGTGACGACGCCGGTTGGACGGGCAATCAGCGAGCCGGTAACGGTGCTGTTTGTGCCCTATGCCAATGCCAGCAACTATAGTGAAGGCAGCAATCTTTATGGCTGTTATACGACAATATTCGGTTGCAGCAGCATCGGCACTACCGGCAGCGTCATAGAGGGCGAAACCAGCGCCGTGCATCCATTGTTCGGCAAACCACTGCGCGGCATCTTTGTTGAAGCCAACATCACCCGGCCAGAAGATACAAGGGAGGAGCTTGTGCATGTGGGACGACCGCCACTATTCTTTTAAGGCAATGACAGTCGCGTTTTTTGCCGTTGGTCTGTTGGCATCGGGGTGCACAACATCTGCAGTTAACGGGTTGTCGATCAAGCCCGATAGCAGGGGTCAAGAGGTGCTGCACACGGGCTCTGTTAAAGCCGCAGACCCGCTACCGGCACGGCCTGAGACCAAACAAGCCGGCGAAACCAAACCGTCAACCGCAGTGTCGACAAGCGAAGCCTTCCGCGACAAAAAACCTGCCATCGCCGCCGCCAGGGATTCCGCCTGGTGCCGCTACATCGATGCAAATTCCCGCGCCCAGAGTGCCATATTGCGCTCGCCCACCATTGCCGCCGATATAAATGACGAAGGTGATGGGGGGGTGAGCATCTCCTATGATTTTGTTGATCTGGCCAGGGCCAGGATCAAACAGCAAACCGCAGAAGCCCAATGCCGGCGATTTCTTGTCGCCACAAAGCTGGCGCGCATTATGATTATCGCTCCTCAAAGCCTCACACTTGCCGGAAACAAGGCGAGAGCTGATTACATTGAAAGCAGGAGACCGGTACTCAGCGGCATCAAACAAAAAATCAAGGCACATATCGCCAATGGTGAGATGACGGTGCAGTTGGGAACGGCGCTAATTCAACACGCTGAAACCGTCGCCTCGGTCGAGCACCGGTCACGGGCACAGGCTCTCCAGCGCCGGGCCATTGGCAAGCTCGACAAGGACACGAAAATTGGTCTTGATTCCGAATTGGAAGACGCCGAACGGACCCTGCAGGAGATCAGTCGCCGATCGCGCTCGCTGGATGCGCTGCAAATCAGTGTCAGCGCCGGCTATGGTTATCAGGGCGACAGTGGTATCAGATCCGACAGCGGCTATGGCAAGGTCAAGCTATCCTATCGCCTGGGGGCGATTAGCCCGACCCGAATCAAGTATGAGGAAATCGCCGCACAAGCCCGGGTGGAGGCGCTGCATGAACCCAATCGCGGCATGTTGTGGCGTTCAACCGAAATGTCGCGGGCCGTTGGCAATGCCCGCAGCGGATTGGTTGCCCAGCGCAAACAATTGCTCCGCGCCATGCATGAGGCACGGGCCAATACCGCGCGTTATGTCAAAGGCTACGAAGTCGAGATGCTACAACCGCGATATCGCGGCCAGATCGACTCTATTGCGCTGGTGGCTGAAATGCGCGGCATTGACGCAACTTTGATCGATATGCAGCGGGTGGAGCGTAACCTGCGGTTTCAATAGGGTTTGTGGATAGCATGATGGTTTAAAAGTAATCATGCTATAAGTGGATATCTGCGCCTCCTTTTTCTACCATCGGTCGGGTCAATATCAAGTTCATTTGGTCTTTAGTCGTCATCATCGTCCAAACCGGCTGGCAATTTGTGTGCAAGGCCCTGATGGCATTCTATGCAGGTTTTACCATCTTTCATCGCTTCTTGCATTTTTTCAGATGCCCGACGTGTCTGATTGTGAAAATCCATTGCAGCATAGCTGTGGCAATTGCGACATTCGCGCGAGTCACTCTGCTTCATTGAAGCCCAAACCCGTTCTGCCAATAGCAGCCGTTTTGCTTCGAATTTTTCCGGTGTGGAGATGGAACCGACCATCTTGTGGTATAGTTCGCCGGATGCGGATATCTTTCGAATGAGCTTTGCTGTCCAGTCTTTTGGCACATGACAATCCGAGCAGATCACCCTAACTCCCGACGGGTTCTTGAAGTGCTTTGTCTTTTGGTATTCCGGCAAAACAGTGGAGCGCATTTCGTGACATGAGACGCAGAACTCCATGGTGTTTGTATATTCCATGAAAGTATTGAATCCACCCCAGAACATGATGCCGGCCAAGCCGCCGACTATGAAAATAGCGCCCAACGCGAACCGTTGTGATGGTCGCCAGAACCATCGCCAGACATTTTTGATCATTGATTGCACCCGCCGACTACAATTGCCCGCATCATTGGAATTCGATGCGGACAATTATTGACTGGAAAAAATTAGCGTTCTTTCGGTAATGTTGCCATATGGGCCATGAGATCGACGGCTATCTGCCGGTCAAGTACACGCAGCGCAGGCATTTGCTCGGCAGGCTGACCATTGAGAATCTTGTGCAGTACTTCCCATGGATTGCCCAGTTGTTTACCCAGTGTCTTGCCCATATCGTCGGGCTTGTCACCTTTCGCTCCATGGCATTGGGAGCACATGGTATTGAAGTAGTTCATGCCGCGAGCAGCATCTCCACCCATCGCTGCCTTTGAGCCGTAATCTATATATTTGCTCATATCGATTTGACCGGCAGACACAAACAGTGCCAGGTCCGCGAAATCGGTATCGGCCATTTTGCCGGCCAATTTGTGGGTATCATCCTTCAGTACGGCGATGATTTCGCCCGCATCAGCCCCGGCCATACCGTCAATGCCCTTGATACCAGTTTGATATGATCCACTGGCATAGGCACCAGCAGCGCCTTTGTAGTCCCACCCGTGACACGATTTACAGCGCCAAGTCGTGTTGCCCTTTTTCTTTGTGTTTGAAGCTGGCCAGGCAGAATGGGTGTCTTTAGGCTTTTCTGCTTTGATAACGGCAAACCATTTGTCATAAAGCTTTGCACCACGTGCAATCGAACCTTCATCGGCGGCAATCGCCGGGGTGGTGAACATGATCGCAACAGCGAATGCCCCGGTCACACCTGATTTAGTTGCAAAATCGAGAATCTTGCCCATCTTTTTCTCCTTATCCTGTGCCTCTTCCCAACCCTCTTACCATTCCCTACGGTTGACCCTGCGTTGTCGTTGACCGAAGTCAATTACCGTCAGTATTTATGAGTTTTAAACGATGTCTGGGTTTGCGAATTAACCGGCGACCTTGATGTGGCAGCGGTAATAAGGATAAATTCTTAATGATTTTGGGCCAAAAATCTTCAACTAACAACATTATCGTGTCCGTTGGTGTAATTACAGGGATATAGGAGTTTATCAATGGTTCGTCTTGTGCTCGCGCTCTCAATGCTATTTTGTTTTGCTGGCAATTCAATGGCTTCCAGCCTTACGGTCAGCCAAAAAATAGTAATGCAAACCGCGATGAATCGACATATTGAAAGCAATACAGTGGACGGCATAATGCAGTATGTCGATCTGAAAACTGGTCAGGTCAAGGAATTGATTCCTACCAAATCTCATCCGATGATCATGACATTGGGAGATAAATATGTCCTTTGTACCGATTTTCGTGATCAAGATGGCAATCCCGTCAATGTCGACTTTTATGTCACCGCCAGCAATGGTGGGTTTACAATTTTCCAGACCGAGATTGACAATCGCAATCCATTGAAAAAGCTCATAAAAGATGGCAAAGCCAAAATGACCAAGTAACTCGAAACCAGTCAAGCGTCATGTTTCACCGTTACGCCATCGCGAAATTCTTGCTAATGTTTATTCCTGCGTTCACGCTGTCCACAGGAATAATATTGTATTTTGTCTCCGCGAGCCAGATCTCCAAAGCCAGCGATCAACTCGGCGCACGGATTGGTGCAAACGTGGCCAAGATATCCGGTTTGATCAACCCCGGTCTGATCAATTCCAATCCCCAGCTCACTTCGAAATTGCTGTCTATACTGACGTCCGATCAGGCCATCACCTGTGTCGATGTCCAACTTGCCGGTAATTTCAACAAGCGATTATCCCAACCAAGAAATCTGGGTTGCCGGGTAATGAAGCCGCAGAAAACAGTCGAACTTGATGTTCCCAACATTGATTCTATGACCATCGTTGTCGGTTTTAACGAGAACGAAATCGCCGAATTGCGGCAAAACGCCTGGCTGACGACAGTGTTCACCACTGCTGCGGCTGTCGCAGCGGCTTTGGGCTTTGGAATTTTTGCGTTTCGTAGTTCGGTTTCAAAGCCTGTTCACCAGCTGATCAGAGCCATTTCCTCCTCCGAAGACGGTCGCTTTACGCGCGCACTGGAAGAAAGTGACGACGAGATCGGCAGATTGTGTTCCTCGTTTAATATGATGCAGGACAAGCTGGAAAACGAACGACACCGCACTCGTTCGACGCTTAAAAACCTCGAGACAATTTACAATACGACGCCGGCGTTGCTGTTCACTATGGATATTGACGGAACCATAAAATCCACCAGTGAATTCTGGCTGGAAGAATCAGGATATTCAGCAGAAGAGGTAAAAGGCAGGTCTCTTGAAAACCTGCTCAATTCAGAATCTCGCGCCAAACTGAGATCGCAAGTGCTTGATGTCTTGCCGGTTGCCGGTTTCTTGCGAGATATTGACCTTAGCTTTGTCTTGAAAAGCGGCGATGAAGTTGAGGTTCTGCTGTCGATTGTGCCCGATAGAAGAAGGACCAATGGACAATTTGTCTGCATTATGAACGACATTACCAAGTTGCGGGCTGCGGAAAAGAGACTGCATACCCTTTCTGTCACCGACGAATTAACCGGATTACCCAACCGGCGGGCGATGACGGAATATTTTGAAACAATGGCGCTGGGTCAGGACGCGCGTCTGTCGGACTGGGCTTTGTTGTTTGTTGATCTTGATGACTTCAAGGTGATTAATGATACATTCGGTCATGAGGCTGGCGACAGGGTTTTGAGCATTGTGGCAAAGCGCATATCCGACATTGTCGGCAGCAATGGTTTTGTCGCAAGATTTGGCGGCGATGAATTTGCAATCGCACTGAAAAACATCAAAGACCACGAACACACGCGCGAAATTTGCAATACCATCATCACTTCAATTTGCCAAGAAATTGAGTTTGACAATGGTGCAGGACAAATTGGCGCCAGCATTGGCATCGCCTATGGTCATGATGCAGCCATCGATCCTGCAGAAACGCTCCGCCTGGCGGATCAAGCAATGTATGTGGCGAAAAACAAGGGCAAGAATCGCGCGTTGTTTTATGAAGACATCAAAATCCAGACCGTGCAGACGACAGATAATAACGTTGGTAAAGACAAGTTCGATGACACTATTCTTGACCTCTGTGGCTAGAGCATATTCCCGAAAAGTGTGTGCGGTTTTCGTAAAAAGTATATGCGTCAAAACAAAGAGATAGAGCATTTAAAGTGACTCCAACTAAACGAAAAATGCTCTTTTCGTGTGCACGGGAAATATAACACGAATACCCGGTATGACCACCAAGCTGACCTTTGACAACTTCAACGGGGCTTTGCCAAGGGAAGTTAATTTTGGTCCTAGTGGAATGAATTTGACATTTGGCACCCACTTGCAGCTTCGTTCATTTTCAAATGTTAAATTCAAAAAATCCACTAGATTCAACAACTTGCTAGTGGTTCTTTTGATTCCAACATTTGCAAATATGGGTGCTGCAACGGGATGCAAATGTTGGCACAGAACCACTAGACAACTGAAATCACCGTTGCGGCAAGCGCCTGGGCAAGCGCCTTCGGATCAACCCGAAAGACCGAATTGGGTGTACCGGCAGCCGCATAGACTTTGTCAAACAACAGCAAGTCTTCGTCGATAAAGGTTGCGATGGGTGTCGCGTGGCCCATAGGTGGAATGCCGCCAATGGCGAAACCGGTCGCTTTTCGCACATAGGCTGCATCGGGCCGAGAAAGTTTGCAGCCGATCCTTTTGCCGGTGCGTTTTTCATGCACCCTGTTCTTGCCGGATACCAAAACAAGCAATGGTTCCAGATTATCGTCGCGGCAAAAAACCAGCGATTTGACGATTTGCGCCAGTGTCGTATCACAAGCCTTAGCGGCCTCTTCAGCCGTGCGGCTGCTTTGATCAAGCAGCATGATCTCTATTGGCAATTCGAGCCTGTTGGCCGCATCGACAACTCTTTGACACGCCGCGGGCAAAATTCGACTCATTGTGGTCGATCCATTGCTAAAACGGCAGTTTCATGCCGGGCGGGATCGGCAAACCAGCGGTTAATTCGCGTGTCTTATCCGCCATAGCGGTTTCAGCCTTGGCTTTGGCGTCATTATGCGCAGCGATAATCAGATCCTCCAGCATCTCCGCCTCATCTGCGACAATCAACGAGGCATCGATAGCAATACCTTTCATCGTTCCCTTGCCTGAAAGAGTGACCGTAACAAGCCCGGCGCCGGAAGTGCCTTCAACTTCAATATTTTCAAGCTCGGCCTGCATGTCCTCCATTTTGGACTGCATTTCCTTGACCTTGCTCATCATGCCCATGAGGTCTTTCATCATCTGCTCCGTGTATTATTAATTGCCATTGAAATAGTCATCCAGGCCGCCATTATCATCATCTTCAAGCGAAGGGTCGACAAGCGGCGGTTCATCTTCCCTCACCCTGACATCGACAATTTTGGCACCTGGAAATTTTGCCATGATTGCCGCAACCGCAGGCGAATTTTCCGCATCGGCCACCTGCATTTCGCGAAGGGCTTCTTCCTGTTCCTTCCTGGTTGCCTCGCCTTCACTCTTGCTGGCAACCACCATCCAGCGTTCCCCGGTCCAGGCCTGCAGTTTGGCGGAAATGTCGTTGATGAAACTGGCCGGACAGTTGCCACTAAGGCCGATCTCTATCCGGCCTTTGGCGAAGCTCACCAGACGGACATGGTTGCGGAGCGCCAGCTTAAAAGCGATATCACGCTTTTGTTCCGCGATCGCCAAAAGATCGTCGAACGTATTGATTTGCACCGCAGCAACCAGCTCCGCCTTGGGTGCTGCCGGGGCCGCAGGCATTGGCGAGATTGCTTGCCGGGGCAAAGCCGCGCCACCGGTGGGGTGGCTGTGGCCTGCGGCCGAAGAACCGCCTGCCGGCGAGGCCGGGCCTGCCATTTTCGACGGTGATGTTTCACCAAGTTGCCGCAAAGCCTCGTCCGGGGTTGGCAGATCGGCTGCGTGGGTCAACCGCACCAGCACCATATCGGCTGCCGCCAGCGGGCGCTCGCAGTTCTGCACTTCAACAATGCCCTTCAACAACATCTGCCAGGCCCGGCCAAGAACCCGGGGCGATAATTTTTCAGCAAATTCCTTGCCGCGCAGCCGTTCCTGTTCGGGCAAAGAGCGGTCATCAGCCGCCGCCGGCACAAAGCGTACCCGGGTGACGTAATGGACAAAATCCGCCAGATCCGCCAACACGGTTGCCGGGTCGGCGCCCGAATCATATTGTGATTTTAACTCCCCAAGGGCCGCAGGGGTATCGCCTTTCATGACATGTTCAAAAAGATCAATCACCCTGGTGCGGTCGGCAAGGCCGAGCATTTTGCGTACATCATCGCCCGGCACCTCACCATCGGCATAGGCAATCGCCTGATCAAGCAGCGACAGGGCATCGCGCACCGAACCCTCCGAGGCGCGCGCGATCATTGCTGAAGCGTCTTTTGCCACTGTAATCTCTTCCAGTGCGGCGATCTTTTCCAGATGGGCGACCATTTCCGCCGTCTCAATGCGGCGCAGGTCAAACCGCTGACAGCGCGACAACACCGTGACAGGAACCTTGCGGATTTCGGTGGTGGCGAAGATGAACTTCACATGTTGTGGTGGCTCTTCCAGGGTTTTCAGCAATCCATTGAAGGCGCTTTTGGAAAGCATGTGCACTTCATCGATAATATAGACCTTGTAGCGGGCCGAAATCGGACGGTACTGGGTCGAGGCGATAATGTCGCGGATATCGTCGATGCCGGTATGGGAGGCGGCGTCCATCTCCATCACATCGACATGGTGTCCAGCCATGATCTCGGCGCAGTGTTGGCCCATTTCTGCAAGCCCAATATCGGGCCCATCCTTTGCTTCGGTCTGGTAATTCAGCGCCCGCGCCAAAATGCGGGCGGTGGTGGTTTTGCCCACCCCTCTCACCCCGGTGAGCATATAGGCCTGGGCAATCCGGCCCGATGCAAAAGCGTGTGAAAGGGTCTGCACCATCGGTCCCTGACCGATCAGGCCGGCAAACGATTGCGGCCGGTATTTTCGGGCCAGCACCCGGTAGCCACCGCTATCTTCTGCAATATCCTTGGGTTTGTCCTGCCGGTCGGTCATTGATGAATGTAAATCGCCTGATTCCTGTCTGCGCGCGCCAGCGCGGCTAAGGAAAGTGTAGCGGTTGGCGTCCAGATTGTCGCCCGGAAAATCAGCCATATTCGATTAATGCGAAAGATGCGACTTTAGCGGGAGGCTGGCACAGTGACCCGCGCCCGATCTCGTTGGGGCTGCTTCCTTCCGGACCTGACCCGGTTGGCGAGTGGTGCGTCCACAGCCAGCCTCCCTGCCCACCATATCGCGGCTGAGGTGAAGAAAAGCAAGTCGTATCAGAAAAAAAGGTGATATGTGTCGGCCATGGCAGATTTTGTTCTTGATAACAGATTGGAGCGGGATTCCTGTTTTGTTGGCCGGTTACCGTTGTGTCAGCTGCGACTGATCAATGACAGCCGGTGGTGTTGGCTGTTGCTGGTGCCAATGCGTGACGGGCTGGTGGAAATCCATGATCTCACCAGCGGCGACCACAATATGCTTGCCGGTGAAACTGCCGATGTCTCAAAGCGGTTAAAGCAGCTGACCGGTGCGGAGAAAATCAACACTGGTGCGCTGGGAAATATCGTAAGACAGCTACATATTCACGTTGTCGCCCGCAGTGTGGGTGATCACAACTGGCCCGGCCCGATCTGGGGCTACGGCGCATCCGTCCATTATGAAAAAGACGCAGCTGAAAAGCTCATCAGCCGGCTGCAGGGGAGACTTGATGACCGCTTTCTTTGAGCAAACGCCATCGCCTGAACATTCCGCCGGCCTGGTATTTTCCGGCGGGACCATCGAGCGGCGGAGCGAACGACGGGCGCCGGATTGCCTCGAGCAGGCGCTGGCTGATACGGCTGGCCGCATCATCATGTTTGCCGAGGGAAGAGTGCTGGTAAATTTTTCCGCCGCAGCCGCAAATCCGCTGTTTCAAATGCAACAGATCGCGCCGTTCAACCCGCGTCTTGATGCGGCGGTGCTGCTGGGATTTGACGATGGCAGACCTTTGTTGGCGATACCGGCCGACATCAATATGGTCGATGATGACGCCGGCCTTCCCAGCTCAATCAAGGCAATCGACTATCGTTCGCTGGCCATTCAGGGTCTGTTGTCCGCTCCGCAAATGGGGCAGGTGGCGCAAGGGGCTGCACTCTTGGCCTGGCACGCTTCGCACCGTTATTGCTCGCGTTGCGGCAAGGAAAGCCAACCGGCTGACGGTGGCTACCGGCGTCACTGCGCCAATTGTCAAAGTGAGCATTTTCCCCGCACCGATCCGGTGGTCATCATGCTGGTGGTCGACGGTGAACGTTGTTTGCTTGGCCGCGGCCATCAATGGCCGCAGGGCGTTTATTCGGCTCTTGCCGGCTTTGTCGAACCGGGCGAAACCATCGAAGCGGCCGTGCGTCGGGAAATTGGTGAGGAATCAGGTATCATAACCAGACGAGTGCAATATCAGGCCAACCAGCCCTGGCCATTTCCCCACTCGCTGATGATCGGCTGTTTTGCCGAAGCCGTCTCGACAGCAATAACCATGGATGAAGACGAGTTGCAGGACTGCCGCTGGTTCACCCTGGACGAGGTTACCCTGGCGCTTGAAAATTCCGACAGGGCGGGATTTTCCGTGCCGCCGAAAATGGCGATTGCCTATCATTTGATCGACTACTGGGCCAGAAAAATGAGGTGACAGGATTGGCGCGCTGGCTGCGCTGGCTGGATTGAATATTGTCGCGAATAGGGCTTTTGCCGTCAAGCGTATTTGAGCTATAGGCGGTGAGGAAAACGAAGCCGACGCGCTGCGATCGACCTTTTCATATTGGCTGATCAAATCGAGGCTTGAACCTTGATGCATGATGGCTATATTGCGGCGACTTTGTTTGGGCCGGCCTTGCCGTCTTTTGCAACGTCGAGGAGAGGTGGCCGAGTGGTCGAAGGCGCACGCCTGGAAAGTGTGTAGGCGGGGAACCGTCTCCAGGGTTCGAATCCCTGTCTCTCCGCCAGGCATTTTCAATAGAGTAAATTCTAACTAGCTGTAATTACAGCAAAAATGTTCATTTTTTAATTTATACTTTACCAATTAATCCATAATTTGCAAAACATATTGCGTAACATTCAGCGCAACACGGTTCATCATGGGCATCTCGCGACGCGGCAAAATAGGGCTGTTCCAGCATTTCAGGCGTGTGCCTAAACGCTATCAGGCAATAGATAATCGTGAACTTGTCAGAATGGCTCTTCATACCACCGACGGGAAAATCGCTCAAATCAAGGCGGCTGAGATAGAGGCCCTTCAAGATGCCCGGTGGGAAGCCTTGTTAACAGGCCGTTCCGGGGAGGCAAAGCAATACTATGAAAAACCGAGAATTATTGCCGAACTACGCGGCCTCGCCTATTTGCAGGTCGGGCGCGATTTGAAGACCAAATACTCCAAACGAGAAATTCCAATGATGGGAGTATCATTGGAAGCCATGCGTCGTCATCCAGCCGGATTTCCCCGATATCAAGGGAAAGCGACAACCTGGTCCAATACGGTCACAAAATATCTTCGAGAAAATGAGTTGCTGGAATCTGATGAGCATTCCGCCTATTCGCTGCGGCATGCTTTGTCAGACCGGCTGCAGAACGCAGGATGCGAAGATCGAACCCGAAAGGAAATTTTAGGCCATCGCCCCGAGGGGGTTATTTACGGAACGGGAGCATCATTGGAGATCAAGGCTCAATGGCTGTCAAACGTGGCTTTTTGAGATAGAAACGAGGCGGCACGGTCATAAGTCTTGTGTCCATCCAATATCTTTTCCCGCTCTTGTTCCAGTCGCTCGAAAATCACTGCAAATGGACTGTGGCCTTGTTCACGCACATGCCGTGCAATATGCCGGGCAACAATTTCCATCGCATTTTCCATGCGTTTGAAAGTGACTTCCGTTTCGCCATTACAATGAAATTTTTCCATGAATATGATGTGTGGTTTTACCAACATCTGCACCAGAGACGTAATAACGTCATGGAGTAGTCGAATTATTCTCATTATTTCGCCAACACCCTCGCTTTTTCGAAAAGCGACACTTTGTGACGGGTTGCTTTGACAGTCTGGCTGTATTCCCGATAATGAAAGTGTGTCCATATTATTGCTGGTGTCCAATGAAACAATGAAGCCTGCTCATCAGGCTTGATCTGGTCATTATAACGCACGCTTTTCGAAAAAGCGGAACCAGCGAAATTGACGACACCTCTCATAATCCCACTGACATGAAAAATCCTGCCAAGCCGTGGAATAAAGGGCGGGCTGTTGGACAGAAACCGAATATGTAGCTCAGCGTGGGAAGATTGATATCGTGCGTTTTTTCACCGAGCACTATTCCGGCAGGAAGACTGACAGACCAATAATAGATGAACTGATTGAATTTCTTGCCGACAACCCGGACATTGAATTCGTGATTATTGGCGATATTGACCGGTTCACCCGAGGCGGGTCTGAAATCTATCTTGGTCTTAAGCGACGGATGCGTGAACTCGATGTTGTGTTGATTGATACGACCGGCATCATTCAACCGGAAAGAAACCGGCTTCAGCATCTCGGTGTTGAATATCAGTGGTCAATTGAATCTCCCAGCCACTTTGCTGAAGTGTTTATGGCGGAAAAGGCGCGAGCGGAGGCCTCCGATATTCTAACCAGAACTATCGGTCAACAGATACAGTTGACACGAGATGGTTATCAGTGCCGGGGGTCGAATTTTGGCTACAAAAATACCAAGATTACTACTGAAGAGGGAAAGAAAAAGACCATTATGGTGCCGGATGAACAGGAAGCGCCATGGATAATTCGCATGTTTCAATTGCGGGCGGAGGGAAGTTTAGGGGATGATGCAATCTGTGAGGCTATCAATGCCATGGGTTATCAATCGCGTCAGATGAATATCTATGACAAGGAGAGCCGAAAGTCCTTGGTCAGACAAAGCCCCATCAATTAACGCCTAAGCAGCTTCGAAAATATCTCAGCCGCACAATCTACTGCGGGATAAAATGCGAGCAGTGGAACAATGGCAAACCGGTTCTGGCACCGATTGAACCGTTGATATCGATTGAATTGTTTAATCGGGCCAACAGGGGAAAAATCGTAATAGAAAAACGCCCCAATGGCGGGTTGGAGATTATTGAAAACCGGGAAGAATATCAAAATCACCGGCACAATCCCGACTTTCTTCTACGTCACATGGTTGCCTGTGACCAATGCGGAAAACCACTTGTCGCCTCCCGTTCGAAGGGAAAATCCGGCCAATATTTTGGCTACTACCATTGCAGCAGGGGTCATAAATATATTGGTGTCAACAAGAGAGAGTTCGAAAAGACGGTTGCCAACTATCTGGAAATGCTTCAGGCCAAGCCAGGATTTCTGCCGCTCTTTCGCGGGGTCGTGGGTAATGTGTGGATTTTGAAAAACCGTGCGGCAAAGACGGATGCTGATCAGATAAAAACCCATATCGATATACTGCGCCAAAGACAGGCATCAATGATTGAGCGTATTCCGGCCTGCAAGTCACCGATCGTTCAGGAAAAGCTTGAAAGTCAAGTTTAAGAGCTCGAAGAATGTATAAAACTTTCAGAAAAACAGCTTCGCTCAACCGGCATTAAAGAGGATGAAATTGCCGCCTATTTCCAGCTTGCAAAAAAGCTGATGGAACACCCTAAACCACACGTGTTTTCCGCCCGAACCAAAGAGAAACTGGAGAAACCGGGCACTTCATATTCAAAAGCCGACCAACCTACGCTGATCTGGCTGATGGAACACCCGATTTAACGCTTGTTTACCGGCTTAACGGCGATACCGGTTGCGATGAAAACCTGTTGGCTGGGCAACTGTCCATGCAATGGAACTCCTTTGAACAAGATGTTCTTGCAGCCCGCTGGTGAGAGAAGTGCCAACAATCCCATTTCCGCCAATATCAGGATTCCGGCTCAATCGCTCTGCCGCGATAATCTTCATAGGCCTCCTCGGCCATGTCATAAAGAATATCCAGAATATCGGATATTTCCTCATCGGAATAATTGCGACCGATCATTCCAAGCATACATCTTGCACCGGCAATTGTAATGCGGCAGTCTTTGGAAAAATGCCCACCAGATGTTTCGGTTTTGTCTCCCTTTTTGTTCATTTCGTTCAGTTAAAATGGGGAAACTCTATTCAAAAGCACCTCACCGCGGCTTGGCGTTGTTCATCTGAAATTAATGAGCAAGACATTAATTTGCCTGTCACGATCAAACCACTAATCATACAGATAGCTGGTCGGAAAACAGGGTATTTTCTTGCAATTTCCCAACATGTATGACATTATCATACGGAGCAGAATTTTTAGTAGAGCAATCGATCATGTCACAAGCCTCAGTCGTAAGCGTTCGGGTTACCAGTAATGAGCGGCAGCTTCTGGAAGATGCTGCATCGCACACCCGTACCAATCTTAGCGATTTTATTCGCCGTAAGGCCGTTGAAGCAGCAGAAGAAGAATTGCTGGATCGTCGTCTTGTAACGATTCCTGCTGAGAGTTGGGAAGCTCTCGAGACATGGATGAATGCCCCGGCCAAAAATATTCCAGCTTTGCGTAAACTGGCTCAATCATCTCCGGTATGGGAAAAATAGTGAAGCCACGACCGCTTGAGGAAACCGATAACCGGGCACAATTTGATTGTGGCCGGGAGGTTCTCAACAACTGGTTCCTCCGAAATGCTTGGCGCAATCACAAGGACGGGGTTTCGCGCACCTATGTGGTTGAAGGCGATGAACCGGGTACGATTGCAGGTTATGTAACTTTAAGCACCGGCTCCATTGAACGGGCTTTCGTTTCCAAACGAGATCAACGAAATAAACCAGACCCCTTGCCAATCGTTTTGCTTGGGCAGTTGGCGGTCGATAAAGCCTATCAGGGAAAGGGCTATGCCAGATCGCTGTTGCAATTTGCCCTGCAAACTTCAGTCAAACTGACCGAGCTGGTTGGTGGATACGGCGTCCTCACCCATCCGCTTGATGATCAGGTACGGGAGTTTTACCGCAACTGGGGCTTTGAAGATTTACCCCACGATCCCAAGCGGTCAATGTTTGTGCGCATGGTTGATTTGAAGAACAGTGGTTTTGATAGCTAATTGATTTTATGATAATATTTTCCCTATTTTACCAGATATGCATATCGGGAATTTTTACCGCACCAGATTTTTATAGTGGTACGATTCCAACATTTGCATCCCCCTGCAGCACCCTTATTTACAAATGTTGGAATCGAACCACTAGCCATTGATAAATTAGCCAAACTGGAGTCGGTGCAATGAAAGCGATTGTTATTCATGGCGCCAAGGACTTAAGAATAGAAGAGCAGGATGCACCAAGTCCCGGCGATGGTGAAGTCGAGATCGCAATTAAGGCCGGGGGGATATGTGGTTCGGATTTACATTACTACAATCATGGTGGCTTTGGTGCCATTCGGGTTCGCGAACCGATGATCCTTGGCCGCGAAGTCGCCGGTGATATCACGGCAACCGGCAAGGATGCTACAAAGCTGCAAGTCGGCGACAAAGTTGCCATTTCACCAAGCAGGCCCTGCAACAATTACCTCTATTACCTTGAAGGAAAGCAACAACATTGCCTGGACATGCGGTTTTATGGCAGCGCTATGCCAATGCCGCATATCCAAGGCGCATTCAGCCAAACGCTCATTGCCGGTGACTGGCAGTGTCACCGTATTGATGAAGATACAAATATGAATGAGGCAGCTTTTACCGAGCCGCTCGCGGTCGCCTTTCATGCTGTGCGCCGTGCCGGAAATCTCTTCGGTCGCAAAGTACTTGTTACCGGCTGCGGGCCGATTGGAGCCCTATGCATCCTTGCCGCAAAACGGGCAGGTGCCGCCGAGATCATTGCAACCGACGTCATCGACAAGGTGCTGGAGCGGGCCAAATCCATCGGTGCCGACCGGCAAATCAATGTCGCCGGCAATCCCGACAAAATTAAAGAATACGCCAGCGGCAAAAGTTATTTCGATGTGATGTTTGAGGCTTCGGGTAGCCAACAGGCGCTTTGCGACGGTCTTGAGGTTTTACGCCCCCGGGCCACGCTGCTCCAGCTTGGCCTTGGTGGCGATATCACCATGCCGCAAAACACGATTGTCGCCAAGGAAATCGAAATCAAAGGTTCATTCCGTTTTCACGCAGAGTTTGCTCAGGCTGTTCGCCTCATCAATAAACGAGAAATCGACGTCATTTCACTGCATACCCATCAATTTGGTTATCAAGATGCTGTTGCGGCCTTTGAACAGGCCGACGACCGCGGCAGCGCAATGAAGGTACAAATAGTGTTTTTACACGTTGAACAGGGCCGATACTATAAACATAGCAGGAGATATCATGTCAAAATTGGAGATGTTATTGATTGGTGGTGCAACGCCAAGAATGATGCGGGCATTTGAGCAAAAATTCGTTATCCATGAACTGGCAAAAATTGATAATCTGGCCGCTTTTCTTGCTGAACATGGCAACAGCATTGAAGCCGTTGCCACTAACGGCCACGATGGCGTTAAGCCGCAGATTATGGCAGCGACCCCCAATCTGAAGGTGATTTCCTGCTATGGAGTAGGGTATGACGCAATTGATCTTGATGCCGCTATCGAGCGGGGCATCATCGTTACCCACACACCTGGGGTGCTCAACAATGACGTGGCCAACACGACCATCATGCTCTTGTTGGCGGTTAGTCGACGCCTGATTCGCGACGACCAATGGGTGCGGTCTGGCAATTGGAAAGCCAAAGGCAATGCGCCGTTGACCAATTCGATTGAAGGCAAGAAAGTCGGCATTCTCGGTCTTGGCCGTATCGGCGAGACAATTGCCAGAAAATTGCAAGCGGCCTTTTCCTGCGACATCGTTTATCATGCCCGCAACGAAAGGCCCGAACAGCCATATCGTTACTACGATAATCTGGTGAAAATGGCATCTGACGTCGATTACCTGGTGGCAATTACCCCGGGTGGTCCCGCTACTCACCACCTGGTTGATCGCCCGGTTTTGAACGCGCTCGGGCGCAAGGGTACATTTATCAATGTGGCCCGGGGGTCAGTCGTTGACGAAGCCGAACTGGTGTTAGCCCTGCAACAGGGCCGTCTTGGTGCAGCCGGTCTCGATGTGTTCGATCAGGAGCCAAATGTGCCGCAAGCACTTTTGACAATGGATAATGTCGTTTTGACGCCGCATGTGGCCAGCGGTACGGTTGAAACCCGGCAAGCCATGGGAGATCTTACAGTGGAAAATCTCGTCCGGTATTTCGAGCAGGGCTCTGTTTCAACTCCGGTGCTCGAATGTGCCAATCTTGTTGGCTGAAACCGGAATCACGGCATTTTCAATCCTGGTTTGTAACTCATATAGCTGGACAGGTACAAAATGAATCGATCAGTACTCTCTTCGCTCACGGCCAATCCGGGCTGCGCCCGGGCATCCGTTGCGGCGGTGCTGACATGGGCTTGTTGCGATGCCTTGATTTGATAAAGCAAGTGTCATGCCGCCACCTTCTGTCCGGCTTTGTCTTGCTCATCGATAAATTTTCCCCCGGCATCAAACCGCGCCAGCATCCGCGGCCCGTGAAACACCGCCATTGTGCCGTCTGGATATTCGTGCACCCGCACTTTTACTTTCACATAATGATGGCGGTGCGGGCCTGGCGGCAATTGTAAAGACAACCCCTTGTAGCGCATAGTATTGTCCTTGCCCACGATGCGGGCCTCCTGAATGCACAGGATATCTTTGAGCTGTGCCGGGGCGCTTTCAAGATCAGGTGCGAACGCTGAAGCCGGGTCTTGGTCCACGTGTAGCCCGGTTGAAGTTGTGATGCTTGACCAGATGATCGTGAAAATGTTTCGCCGTCCAGCCCATATAGTGTGTCCGGTACCGATCCATCATCCATCCACGCTCGTCAGCCGGTACCGCACGCGGCGACGCTTTGCCCAATCGCCGGTCACCAAGACCATCAAGACCGCTATCCTCATAGCGCTTACGATAGCGGCGGAAGGTCCGCCCGCTCATCCCCAAAATCTCCGCAGCCTCGCCATAACACAGCCGCTTCTCCTCACCGCGGTCCAAAATATCAACAAACTTCTCCATCCGACGTTCCTGTAACCATGATGCCCGGTTCATCAAACACGCTCCTTTTGAGAGCAGCCTAAACCAGACAATTCATGTGCTACATAAAACGGACAACTGATGTGCTAATGACACGCTCTTAAGGGGAGACTTGTCAGCAAATGCATACCGGCCTACGTTGGCACGACGCATTAACAATGGTGGAGATATGGTGAGTCTGATAAACCAGTTCGACCTGTTCAAATGTTTGAGCGAGCAGGAAGTGATGCGCTATTCGCCGCGCTGCTTTTGGCGCGATTATGGCGAAAACGAACTGGTCATCGATTTTGAGGACGATTCCAAGGACGTGCGATTTTTATTGACCGGTCGTGCCCGGGTTATCTTGCGCATCGCCACCGGTAAGGAAATCATTCTTGGTGATATGGGCCCCAATGATTTTTTTGGCGAGATTGCAGCCATCGACGATCAGGGCAGGGCGGCGAATGTTACGGTACTGAATACCTCGCGCATGTGCGTCATGCCGCAGTCGGTATTTCTTGATATTCTGTCGGAATCATCCGAAATCTCCTTAAAGGTCATGCGGGTCTTTGCTCACCGCATCCGGCGGCTTAATACCCGTCTTGCCGAGCATTGTTTTTTGCAGGCCAAACACCGTATATGTGTCGAAATCTTGCGCAAGTCACGGCCGCGGCCTGGCCATGAGGGCCAAAGGGTTATTTCTCCGCCACCGCTGCAAAGGGAGATCGCCGAACGGGTTGGCACCAGGCGAGAGGTCGTTTCACGCCAGCTCTCAGCGTTAAGCAAAAAGGGCGTCGTTGAAAAAAGCCAGCGTGCACTGGTGATTAAGGATATATCTGCGGTCAATAATATCATCTCCGAGGGCTGGTCCGAAGAATGATACCAGACGCAGTTGATCTCGGTTCACCAAAAAACCAAACATCATTGGCCGGCTTGACCGGCTAACCTTGAGCCGCAAGTCCCAGTTGTTCTGCTCAAGGTCCGCCGATCAAGTCGGCGGATGACGATGGCACAGGTAGATCTTTGTTGCTGTTGGTATGATATTTTGGCCAGCACGATAATAGGACCAAAGCTCCATGCCAAGAAACGTTGAGATCAAAGCGCGGATTGATAATCTGAAAACCGTTTTGGAACTGATCGGCAAAGTGACCTCGCATCCTGCCCAATTGATCGAGCAGGAAGATATTTTCTTTAATTGCCCAACGGGCCGTATCAAACTGCGCATATTGTCGGACACAGAAGGTGAATTGATTTTCTATCAGCGTGACGATCTGTTCGGTCCCAAGACTTGCAGATATCAGGTGGTGAACACGGATCGTCCGCGGGAAACGGGCGGTCTGCTTGGCCTGGCATTCGGCGAACTGGTGCGGGTGAAAAAAACCCGTCGACTTTTTATGGTTGGCCGAACCCGCATTCATGTCGATGCCGTCGAAGGGCTTGGAGATTTTCTCGAACTTGAAGTCGTGCTGACTGAAGAAGAATCACCGCAAGACGGTGAAGCCGAAGCCTTAGAGCTGATGCAAAATCTCGACATCTCGCAACAGCATCTGATCGACCGCGCCTATGCTGATCTGTTGATCGAAGCCGATGGCAAATAACAGCAAATGCGCGCTCAACTGATCACGCCGGCCTCCCAGCCAAGTATCGCCCGTTTGCGGGTAATGCCCCAGTGATAGCCGGTCAGTGCGCCGGTCTTTGCGACCACACGGTGGCAGGGAACCACAAAGGAAATCGGGTTACGGCCAACAGCGGCTCCAACGGCGCGCGGCGCCTTTGGTTTGCCGATGCTGCTGGCAAGGCTTGAATAGGTGGTGGCCGTGCCAACCGGCAATTGCAACAGTCCTTCCCACACCCGGATTTCAAAATCGGTGCCAATCAGCACGATGCGCAAGGGTTCGTCCAGGCGCCACCTCTCCGTTTCGAAACTGCGGCTGGCATAGGGCGCTGTGAGGGCGGGGTTTTCAACATACCTGGCCCGCGGCCAGCGGCTGCACATGTCATCCAGTGCTGCTTTTTCTTCTCCCGGATCGCAAAACGCCAGCCCGGCCATGCCCCGCTCGGTTGTCATCAAAAGCGCCGTACCGAACGGGCTTTGGTGAAAGCCGTAGGAAATTTCCAGACCTTCACCTTTAGCCTTATAAACACCGGGAGACATCGCCTCATGGGTAACAAATAAATCGTGAAGTCGGCTCGGTCCTGACAATCCGAGCTCAAATGATGCATCGAGCAACGGCATGTTGGAACCGAGCAATCGCTTGGCATGGTCAAGCGTCACGGCCTGCAAAAATGCTTTCGGGCTGAGGCCGGCCCAACGGGTGAAGGTTTTTTGCAATTGGGTTGGAGACATGCTCACGGCGCGGGCGAGCGCTTCAAGCTGCGGCTGGTCACGCCAGTTTTCGGTGATCAGCTCAATGACGGATTTGACGATTTCGTAGTCTGGGTTTTTTTGGCAAATGGTCGAAAACTCGACCGGCGGGCCAAGGGCCTGGTTCATCGGTGAAACTTTCTTGATCGTTGTTTTGGTCATCAGATCATTTTCGCGTAGCCGCATCCACCCGATTCTTGCCAAATTATCGGAATTCGTGCCGGTAAGTTGTGTTAGCGTTTCGCCAGTAACAATGCCTCACCAAAAGCTTCAGCAAAGCTCTCCCGGTCATTCGGGTTGAGAAAATCTCCAACCCTCAGCCGTATCTTTCTGGAGGCGATTTCCATGCGGGTGATGCCGATTGCATCATGACGGCAAACATCAAAACGCGACCACAAAGGGTTGAAGCGCCATGATTTGCATGAGCCGCTCGCCGGACATTTTCGAATAATCATTTCGGTGCGCGAGATGGATATTTCCTCATAGGCCTTGCCCGCTCGGTAATTGAGTTTGAAAGCCGCGTAGACGGCGAGCAGATCAAGCCCGAAAAACCCGAATACCGGCCACGCGCCAATGCTCCAGAAAAGTGCGCCAAGACCCATAAAGATGATCGAAAGAGAACCCATCAATAGATAAAATCCCCGATGCCCCAAGGAACGGTGGGGGAATAGTCGGGCGGAAAATATCGGCACCGGGCCGGCTGATTTACCGCTGCCGGCCTGCTGCAGCGCCGTTTTCGGATTGTGATCTACCATGACCGGTGGTTATAACGCCTGCATGAGCAAAAAACAGCCCCCCGCCAGGTCAACCCAGGTCAAAAAAAAGCGACTACCGCGTTCTCGCTATAACAGGCAGGAGGTTGCCGCGCTATTTCGCCGCTTCAAACAACAACGACCGGAGCCGAAAGGGGAGCTTGATCACGTCAATCCCTTTACTTTGCTGGTGGCGGTTGTCTTATCCGCGCAGGCAACCGATGTCGGGGTAAACAAAGCAACCAAAGAGCTGTTCAAAATCGCCGATACGCCGCAAAAAATGCTGGCGCTCGGGGAGGAAAATTTGCGTCAGCACATCCGCACCATCGGGCTTTACCGCAACAAGGCCAAAAACGTGATTTTGCTTTCAAGCATGCTCATTGCAGACCACGGTGGCGAAGTACCTCATGACCGGGATTTGCTGGTAAAACTACCGGGCGTTGGCCGCAAGACCGCCAATGTGGTGGTATCCATGGCATTTGGCCAGCCGACTATTGCCGTCGATACCCATATCTTCCGCCTCGGTAATAGGCTTGGGCTGGCGCCAGGCAAAACGCCCGACGAGGTGGAAGCCATTTTGGAAAAAATTATTCCCGATGAATATCTGTTCCATGCGCATCACTGGCTAATTCTGCACGGCCGCTATATCTGCAAGGCAAGGAAACCCGATTGCGAAGCTTGCATTATCGCCGATCTTTGCAAGTCGAAGGAAAAGAGTTGCGATGTGCCGGCGTCAATAATTTCAGTTGCCGATTGATCAGGCGCGGTTCATTGCGCCGCCCTGTAGTCCTTTGAAAACGTGCATCATCATTGCTGCGGCAAAAAGCGGGGTCAGCAAATTGAGCAGGGGGATGGCCATGAACCCGGCGACTAGCAGGCCGGCGGTAAAAACCGTGCCGGCATTATTTTTTCGCAACACCTTTGTTTCGCGCGGGCTCATATGGCGCATCGCTGCAAATTCGAAATATTCCCGCCCGAGCAGATAGCCGTTAGCGGCGAAAAAAATGATAATATTGACACCAGGTACAAGCAACAGCATTAGCGCCAACAAATTGACCCCAACCACCACCAACGTGAATTTCAGCGATACCTTGGCGGCAAGTGCGCTTGGCACTGGTCTGCCGCGTGGATGCTGCGGATAATATCGGTCCTCGACTTCGACGGCGATATCATCAATAAAAAAGCCGCCGAAGATTGATGTTGCCGGCGCAATCAAGAAAACAAGGCCGAATATCATGCCGGCGCCGATGAGCCACGAAAAGATGGTGCTCATCCAAGACTGTGGCCCGATAAGCGGTGCAACGTAACTTGAAAATCCCCAGTTGACGACGAACCACAGGCCAATCAACAGCGCTAGAGTCAAGCCCAGCGACTTCCACAGCACAGACCGGAATGAAGCAGAAAACAATTGCCGAACAGCCCGACGGGCAGAGGTATAAATCACGATGCACTCCAGGTGTGAATTAACAATCTTTCATGGCTGCGATAAAGGCTTTGCCGTTTGTTGCAAGCGCTACAAGTGCAGCTATGGAATATGTTTGCCGGTAGATAGGGTTTTGGCAAAACTGTGCAAGGACCAAACGCATGGTGGGCAGGAGTGGCGATCATCAGGAATTTTGCGGTGTTTTCATCTTCATGGCACTGTTGCCAGTGCACAAACTTTGCGATAAGCCCGGAGAAGAATTCGTTGCAATCAAAAACCATCAATACTTGGCTTGAGCGGAACTTCCATGACATCTGCGAAATTCGACGTCCTAACCATTGGCAATGCTATTGTTGATATTATCGCCCGCGCCGAAGATGATTTTCTGGTCAAAGAAAACATCCACAAGGGTGCTATGAACCTGATTGATGCGCAGCGCGCGGAACATTTGTACCAGGCGATGGGCCCGGCGATCGAGGCCTCCGGAGGAAGTGCGGCAAATACCGCCGCCGGCGTTGCCGGTTTTGGCGGTGCTGCAGCATTCTTCGGCAAGGTAACGGACGACCATCTGGGCGGCATATTCACCCATGATATTAGAGCTGCAGGGGTAAACTTCGGCACCAAACCGCTGGAAAAAGAACCGCCAACGGCAAGAAGCATGATCTTTGTTACACCGGACGGTGAGCGCTCGATGAACACCTATCTTGGATCGTGTATGGAACTTGCATCCAACGATGTCGATGCGGACATCGTCGCCGAGGCGCAGATTACCTATTTCGAAGGTTACCTGTGGGATCCGCCGCGGGCCAAGGACGCTATTCGGCTTGCCGCAAAAATCGCCCATGAAAACGCTCGCCAGGTGTCGATGACCTTGTCCGACAGTTTTTGTGTCGACCGCTTTCGTGATGAATTTCTCGATCTGATGCGTAGCGGAACTGTTGATATCGTATTTGCCAACGAGGCTGAATTAAAATCGCTCTATCAAACGGCCTCGTTCGATGCCGGAATAACGGCCATCCGTGATGACTGCAAGTTGACCATTGTCACCAGAAGCGAATTGGGCTCGGTTGTTGTCAGCCGGCAGGAGACCCATGTGGTCGAGGCTATTCCGGCTGAAAATCTGGTTGATACAACCGGTGCCGGTGATCTTTATGCCGCCGGTTTTCTTTATGGTTTAACCCACGCAATGAATGAAGTTGAATGCGCCCGCCTGGGTGGTCTTGCCGCAACCGAGGTTATCCAGCAGATCGGTCCACGCCTGCAGATCAATCTTAGGGACAAGGCCGTAGAAGCCGGCTTTCATATTTGAGATTTCGGTCGTTGGCCGGTTTGGATGGATGGGGGGCAACAATCGCAAACTCGCGCTACTTCGACGCGGCCAGCGCGCGTTGGGTAAACAGCGAAGCAATATAAGTCAGGCCTAAATTCACCATCATTATCCCAAGTATAGCGACTGCCAGCGCTGACGGTGATGATATTCGACCCTGCCAGGATGCAGCCTCGCTGCTGACAGTGTCAAAATCCGCCAGATAAATCACCACCACACACATCATCATTGCCGAGATCATACCGGTCAATAAGCCACCTGGAGTGGGAAATTTGAACCACAGGGCAACAAATATCACCGGAAAAAGACCACCACTTGCCAATAGCAGTCCACAAAATACCGATAGCCATCCATTGAATTCAAATGTGACGGCGCAAAACCAAATGACAAAAGCCGTTAACGGGATCAGCAATCTTGCCAGGAATACCTGGCGAAGGGGTGGTTTTTTACCGGAGAACAAAGCTGCATAGCCATCATGTGACAGGGTATTGACGATGGTGACCAGCAAGATAGAGGAAAGTGAGAACGCCGCGATCAGCACGGCCATAAGCACGAAAACCGACAGGATCACCGGCATCTCCAACCCCTCGACTGTTCCTCCCGCCGAGATCGGGTCGACAGGTACAAGGCCCAGGGCCGGAATACTGGTGAGCACAATCAACGATATGATGATCGACCAGCGGTTGCCGCGCAGGGTGACCTTGTCTGGTGAAGCTGAAAACCAACGGTTTCGCAAATGAGGAAGAACCGCATATGCCGGAATCAACAGTACCGGCAAAAAAACGGAAAAATTGTCTTTTCCTGACAGAGCATTCTTAAACTCGGCTTGCAGATTGTGGCCTTCAAGCGGACCGGCAGTGAATTCGGACATCCTATCCAACAGTAATTGCGGCACAGGCAGTCCGGTGAGTTTTGCCGATATCCAAATGGCTGGCACAAGAACCATGATCAAGAGTATCAAGAATAATGCCTGTTGGACCCTGCTTACCGATGATTTACCGCTCGCAAGAGCCGCGAGAGACGACAAAACCAAAATAAATCCGATCACACTGCCGGTCGATACTCGCAACTGCGGGGCAAGGTAGACGGACGCAAGTCGCAGATCGGCGTATATCAACATAATACAGATGATGGCGACCAACGCCGCACTGACCAGGCGTACGGTCGAAGAGCTGGACGCAATCAGCAGATATTCCGGTAATGATGTGGCCCCGGTAGCGCAAAGTCTCCGGGTGAACAAAACGCTACCCGCAATCAGCCCGATCGCCAGGCTGGCGATAATGGTGATGGGCGTCCACATGCCCGGCAGCAACCCCGATATCAGTATTAGAATAACGAATGCGGAAATGACATCGGATGAACCGGAAACCGCCAGATCGGAGCAATCCAGTTTTTCGTTGCCGACTTGGAAACTCGATGGTTTGAGCGTGGCGCGTGAAAGGGCAAAAAGCAAAATAAACGCAGTGATCGCAGTCATTATCGCCCAGGTCATGTTCTCGGCCGGCAGGCCAAGCCGTTCAAACAGAAAAATCAACGAGCAGAACACTGCAAATCCACCGGTTGAAACGGCCAGGATGCGATCCTCATCTCGTTTGTGTGGATCTTTTTGCAATCCAATAGTTCCTGTATGATTGGTTCCGTCACTGGGTCGACGCGCGGTTAATATTCTAATTAGCCGCGATATTCAACACACCACACCAGTGATTAAATCGCGGCGAAAAACACAATCACTGCTCAGCTATTGTGGTTGGAGCCATTCCTTTGGTACTATTCAGCCCAACGTCTAATTGACATCTGGTGGGCAACACATGCACCAGTTAATAGACAACCAGCCGGTGCGAAAGGTTAGCGGCGATGCAAAATTGCTCGAAGATTGTGATCGCAGATGATCACCCGCTGTTTCGGGGCGCCTTGAAACAGGCGCTGGCCTCGCAGCCGGACAGCAGCGATAGTCCGCCGAAAATTATTGAAGCCGGCGATTTTGCCACAACGCTACACATCCTGGCTGAAAACATTGATGCTGATTTGGTGCTGCTTGATCTTGCAATGCCTGGAACCAAGGGGTTTTCAGGTCTTGTCAGCCTGCGGTCACAATATGCTGCTATCCCCGTCGTAGTCGTTTCCGCGACAGATGACGCCTCCAGCATCCGCCGGGCAATGGAGCTGGGCGCCTCCGGCTTTATACCCAAATCAACCGGAATGGACACAATAAGAAAAGCCGTGACTTCGGTCATGGACGGCAATGTATGGACCCCGCCAGATCTTGATATGGGTGCAGAAACCGACCCGGATATTGCCGATTTGATCGAGCGGTTAAGATCGCTCACCCCACAACAGGCCCGGGTTTTGACCATGTTGGGCGAAGGCTTGCTGAACAAGCAAATTGCCTATGAGCTCGGCGTTTCTGAAGCGACAATCAAGGCCCACGTATCGGCGGTGTTGCAAAAACTGGACGTCGACAGCCGCACCCAGGCGGTCATCAGATTATCTAAGATTGGCGTCGACGCATTGGTGCCGCCGGCCTAAAAATAGGTCTTCTTGCGGTTATTCGGCAGTGGTTTGCATTTGTGCCCTCATCTGGGCCAGCGCTGCCCTAAGGGCCGCCGGTTTCACCGGTTTATTGAGCACCGGCATGTCGTATTCCCTGGCGTGTTCGTGCACCGATGCCGACCGGTCGGCGGTCACCAGCATGGCCGGAAAATTCTGCTTGAACCTTTGGCGCAACAATTTGACCACTTCAACGCCGTCGCCATAGTCAAGATGGTAATCGACAACCAGGACATCCACCGCCTGTTTCTCAATGCGGGTTATCGCCTGACCGTAGGTTTTTGCCTTTTGAACGCTGCAACTCCAGCTGGAAAGCAGCCTGTCCATTCCATCCAATATGGCATCATCATTGTCGATACATAATATGGTCGTATCACTGAGGTCTGCGGCAATTGTGCGGGCTGGTCTTGCGGATGTTTCCAAAGGGGCGGAATTCGACTTTGCTGCGGGAATTTCGAGGCAAAAACACGATCCCTTGTGGGGCGTGGATTCAAGCGTCACGGGATGGGCGAGCACCTTTGATATACGCTCAACGATCGAAAGACCCAGACCGAGACCCTGGGCCACCTTGCGGCCGGCCTCAAGCCTGCCGAATTCGGCAAAAATGATCTTTTGCTGTTCGCTGGCGATCCCCATACCGGTGTCGGAAACTTGGATGAAGACCTTGTCGTCTTCAATCCGCCCTTCGACCAGAATTTTGCCGGACGATGTGTATTTGATAGCGTTGGAGATCAGGTTGCGTAAAAGCCGCGTCAGCAGCGTTGTGTCTGATTGAACGTAAAATCCCTGCTTTTTTATCTGCAGGTCGAGACCCTTTTCATGTGCGATGGGTGAGAATTCAACCTTCAACTGGGCCAGTATGCGATCCATCGAACACGAGATAATCGCCGGCTTGAATGCGCCGGTATCAAGCCTGGAGATAGTCAAGACGGTGCTCAATATATCTTCAACCGATTCCAGCGACTGATCCATATTTTGGACGATTTTGTGCGCTTCGGAGGTTCCCAGCTGTTCCACCAGTGTGGACGAATAAAGCCGGGCCGCATTAAGTGGCTGCAAAATGTCATGGCTGACCGCAGCAAGGAACTTTGTTTTGCCGATATTGGCGGCGTCAGCGGCTTCGGTCGCCTGTGCAAGGTCATCATTGAGCCGGGTCAGTTCTTCCGTTCGTTGACGCACCCTGTTTTCAAGCGACGTGTTGGCCTGCCGCAATGCCTCGGCCGATTTTACCCGCTCGGTAATATCGCTCCACGAAATCACCAGGCCGCCATCGGGCATGGTGTTGGTCAAGATTTCAAGAACCGAGTTTTTAGAAGGCAACGGCAGTTGCCACGCGGTCCGTTCCATAATCAGCTTTTCCATCAGCTTGGCGCTGGTTTCAAGCACGCTTTTGCCAGTCGAATTCTGTTTTAAAACGATATCGGCAATATTGGTTAGCGGCGTGCCGACCTGACCTGTCGGGGCCGGCAAATCCAGCAGAGCCCTGAACTGCCGGTTCCAGCAGGTCAGCCTGAAATTCTGGTCGAACACGCTAATGCCCTGCTCAACTTGATCAAGCGCGGTCTGCAGCAAGTCACGATTATATTGAATGGCCTCGGATGCATCATCAAGCAGGGCGATAGCTTCGCTGGGCGAGGTTTCAAATTTCTTCAGCAACAAGGAAAGAACCAGCCGCGAGGAAGCAGCTCCAATAGCGCTGGCCAGTAATTGCTCGGCAAATCGCAATGACTTTGTGTCGGCGATATCCGTGTCAACCATTGTTTTTCCGTCTTCCTGGGCAAACGATGCAAACGATCTTTCTGTGCGCTCGACCCCGAGATATCTTGATACGGTCGACTTAAGTGCGCCTATCGTGATGGGGCTGTTTCTGGAGCCCGTCATCGGGGTCGGCAGTCCGCCATAGGGGGCAAATATTGCTGCCTGGGTCTGTTCTACGATCTTGGGTTCGCGCGAAAGCGAGGCCAGCACATAAGCAAGCATGTTCACCAGCAACGACCAGAACACGCCGTGAGACAAAGGTGCCCAGTCCAGTCCCAACAAAGCCTGTGGCCGCAACATGGCGATGCCCAGTGGACCATCGGTGAGGATTGGATTGGCAGGATCGAGCAGCGTTGGAAAGAACAACGTGTAGGTCCAGGTCGTAAATCCCGCTCCCATGCCCCAAAGCGCACCGCGCGAGGTTGCTCTTCGCCAGATCATGCCGCCGAAAAAAGCCGGCGCAAACTGGGCAACTGCTGCAAATGACAACAGGCCGATGGAAGCCAGCGCGGCACTGTCTCCCAGTGCTTTGAAATAGGCGTAGGCCAACAGAAGAATCAGGAAAATAAAACTGCGGCGAATCTGTAGCAGCAACTTTCCCATGTTCTCGAAGCCGGCGTCTTCTGCCACAGATGACCGTCTGAGAACAAGCGGCAGGGCAATATCGTTGGAAATCATGATAGCCAGCGCAACACAGGCCACAATAACCATCGCCGTTGCCGCCGAAAGACCACCAATAAAGGCGAACATCGATACAAATTGTGATTCAGCCAGTATTGGCAACGCCAGAACAAAGGTATCGGCATTGGCGTTGACACCGAACTTCAACATGCCGGCCAGAGCAACGGGAACCACAAACAGGTTGATCAGGACCAGATAGACCGGAAACAGCCACATCGCCCGCTTGAGTTCCTGTTGGGAGTGGTTCTCGACCACCCCGACATGAAATTGCCTCGGCAACAGAACAATGGCAAAAAAGCTCAAAAGGGTCATTACGGCAAAGTTGCCATAGTCAAGACCGCTGCTAAAAATATTGCTGATTTCATGTTTCTGGCGGGCCTGGGAAAGCAGATCACCAAGGCCATCAAACATGGAGTAGGTGACAAACAGGCCGACGAGCAAAAATGCCGCCAGCTTGACGACGGATTCGGTCGCCACCGCCAGCATCAGCCCGTCTTGATGTTCGGTTGCATCGGCATGGCGGGTACCGAACAGGATGGCGAAAATCGCTAACAAAATTGCTACCAGCAAGGGGGTGTCGACCAGACCGCCGGTTGCCTCCACTATGCGCAGGGGCTGATAGGTATCTACCATAATGGTGACGGAAGTCGATATCGCCTTTAGCTGCAACGCGATATAGGGGACGGTTCCCAAGACGGCGATGATTGTCGCCACCGCGCCAACCGCGGTGTTCTTGCCGTATCTGGAGGCAATGAAGTCGGCAATCGAGGTAATGCGCTCGGCTTTCGCCAGGGAAATTACCCGTGAAAACAGCCGGTAACCAACTGTTACCATTAATAACGGGCCAAGATAGATGGCCAGGAAGCTGAAACCGCTGCCTGATGCCATGCCGACCGATCCGAAAAATGTCCAGGAAGTACAATATATCGCCAGTGACAATGCATAGATTACCGGTCGGTTAGAGCGATGTGAGCGTATGTGCTTCCTGCGATCGCCATAGCTCGCCACGACAAACAGAAACAATAAATAGGCAAGCGCCGTAAAGACGACGACCCAACCCTGGGACATAAGGCGTAACTCCAAAACCTGACTTATTTCAGCACAAAAATGAGTGCTTTTTCAACTGGCATTTCGTTGTATAGGCATTTGCCGCCGAACGTGACAAAACTGCTTAATCTGATTTAAACATGTGCTAGTGTGGCTTGTATCGTTTATTGTGTGGGAACACTTTGCCCACAGTCTCTCAACCAAAGTCATTTGAGGAATATTATGCTCGAAGAATTCAAAAAATTCGTCATGCGCGGAAATGTCATGGATCTTGCTGTCGGTGTGATTATCGGCGGCGCATTCGCGTTGATCACCAAATCGCTGGTAGCCGATATCATCATGCCGATTGTCAGTGCGATATTTGGCGGCCTGGATTTTTCCAACTATTTCGTAGGCCTGTCATCGGCTGTTGATGCCAGCACACTGGATGCGGCAAAAGAACAGGGCGCTGTGTTGGCCTATGGCAGTTTCATTACCGTGCTGGTTAATTTCATCATCATTGCATTTATCATCTTCTTGATGGTGCGGACGGTAAACCGTATGCAAAAGGAAGAGGAGGAGAAACCGGCGGCCCCTCCCAAGCCATCGAACGAGGAAAAACTTCTAACGGAAATTCGCGATGCACTGGTAAACAAGTAGGCAGATTGAAGCACCGAATAAATACAGCCCCGGTGTTGTCACCGGGGTTTTTTAATGCCAATGATTTCAGACTACGAAACCAGACAACCACGTGAATGGCGCTTGATCTCCATCCCATACCAGTAAGAATAGTCTATTGAGCGATTTGATTGATTCCCTTCGACCTGATGCCGTCAACACGCCTGAGAGCGGCATCATGACCGTTATCAATTATGGTCAGCTGGTACCCGGTATTATTCCCTTGTGGACCGGCGAAGGTGATCGCCCGACGCCTGATTTTATCAGCGATGCGGCGGCCTTGGGTCTAAGCAACGGAGAGACCTTCTATACCTGGCAACGCGGTATACCACAACTTCGTCAAGCCCTGTCAAATTACCACCGCAGGGTCTATGGCAAAGAAATTTCGTCTGAGAACTTCTTTGTTACCGGATCGGGTATGCAGTCCATTCAAATAGCCGCCCAGGCATTGGCGGGCAAGGGTGATGAGGTTATTGTTCCAACCCCCGTGTGGCCAAATATCAGTGCTGCGCTAAACATCATGGGGGCAATGCCACGTCATGTGCCGCTCGATTTTAGCAACAACGGCTGGAGCCTCGATGTCGAAAAACTTGCTGGCGCAATCAACCACCGTACCAGGGCGATCTTTGTCAATTCCCCCGGCAATCCGACCGGGTGGATTGCAGACAGAGCCTGTTTGATCGAAATTCTGGCACTGGCGCGCAAGCACGGGCTATGGATTATCGCCGATGAGATCTACAACAGATTTGTCTATCGGGGTGAACGTGCCTGTTCATTTTATGACATTGCCGAGCCACAAGACCGCATCTTTTACGTCAATACTTTTTCAAAAAACTGGGCCATGACCGGCTGGCGGGTGGGTTGGATTTCCGCACCAGCAGAACTTGGCCGGGTGTTGGAAAATCTTATCCAAAACTCGACATCAGGCGTTGCCGCCTTCATGCAGCGTGGCGCAATTAGTGCGCTGGAAAATGGCGATGAATTCCTGGCGTCACAGATTATGACCGCCCGGGCGAGCCGCGACGTGCTGGTAGCCGCATTGATGTCAACTGGAAAAGTTGAATGTGCCATTCCCGAAGGCGCCTTTTATCTTTTCTTTCGCATCGCCAAACAAAAAGACGCCACCGCGCTCGCCTTGCGTCTTATTGATGAGGCGAAGGTGGGTCTTGCACCAGGTGGCACTTTCGGTCCCGGGGGGGAAGGGTTCTTACGGGCGTGTTTTTTGCGCAATACCGATGAAATTCGGCAGGCGGCGGACCGGCTGGTTAAATGGCTGGAGACCGCAGATTTGAAAACGTGACCAATGCAGAGCAGCCGGTTGCGAGCCGGGTATATCTGATTTTCAGCACTTTCTTGTTGCCATTGATCGTTGCGGCGACCGGCGGATACGCGGCGTTTCGGATAGGATTGCCCGGCGGCTGGCTTGTCGGTTCGATGTTTGCCACCATCCTGTATGCGCTGTTGGGGGGACAAATATGGTTTCCAGTACCGTTGAGAAATGTGCTGTTTGTTGGCCTCGGTGTGGTCTTTGGCTCTGCCATGACGCCTGAAACCCTGTCTGGAATTGCCCGTTGGCCGTTGAGCATGGCGGTGGTTTTGATCTCGGTTGTTTTGATTGTTGCGGCATCGATGATCTATTTTATGCATGTGGCGAAGTGGGACCGGGCTTCGGCGGTTCTTGCCTCTGTCCCGGGCGCCTTAAGCCATGTGATGAGTGTCGCAGAGGAAGCCGGCGCCGATGTTAGCCGTGTGGCTATTTCGCAAAGTATGCGGATTTTTTTGCTTGCCGCACTTGTTCCGATGGTGATCGACACCAGTGCGGTAACGACAGTCGTGAATTCCAAACCGATCATCGCTGCTGTGCCGTTGTTGATTGTTTCTATGGCAGGAACATTGGGCGCCTTGATTTTCCAGCGGTTTCGAATTCCCGGAGCCATGATCACCGGTGCAACACTGGCGAGTGCTATTCTTTTTGGCAGCGGATATGTCAGCGGCGTTGTTCACCCCGGGGTGATATTGCCAGGATATGTGCTGTTGGGAATGATGATCGGCGCGCGCATATCGGGCGTGCCATTTGCATTATTCAGATTGCATTTGGCCGCTTCAGCGGGCGGTTTTGCGGTTGTGGCCTTAACATCGGCTGCGGTAGCAGCAATTGTTGCATCGGTGGTCGACATACCGTTCGGACTGGCGATGTTGGCTTTTGCCCCGGGGGCATTTGAAGCAATGGCAGCGCTGGCGCTTTCGATCAATTACGATCCGGCCTTTGTGGTTGCACACCACATGGTGCGGTATTTTGGCATTGTATTAATGACGCCGTTGTTTCTCCATTTGATGTCAAGATAAACAGTCAATTTTGACTGCCGACCGGAATTTCTTTTTAACACTTATAGCCCATGATACAATACGTTCTAATACCAAGGGAAGTTACTATTGATCGATATGATGGTAGAAAAATCGTTTGCTGACGCGGCGCAATACATGCCCTGGCCTTAACGGCCACAAGCCGATTGCAACAATGCCAGCAGGCGATTTTTCACCACCGAAGGCCGGATTCCTTTGGGTTTTGGACGTTGTTGCACTTGGCGATTGAATCTACCCTCGTGGTACCAGGTCGCCAATCGCGCCTCGCCAAAACCCATGGAAGCACCGGTTATATGGACCAATAGTACTTTCCCCTGGTATGACAGATTGGACGGCTTTGTCCGGATTCTTAGTAGGTGTACTTAGATACCGTTTCGGCTAGCGGTATTTTGCAGGCGGTTTAAATGAAATTTCTTGAACGGGCCAAATCCGAATTCCGCCAGGTGCTGCTGGCCCTAGCCTTGTTTTCTCTGGTGATAAATCTGCTGATGCTGACCATGCCTTTGTACATGCTGCAGATTTATGATCGTGTATTGCCCTCCCGCAGCACCGACACACTGACCTTTCTTACTATCATTGCGGTTACTGCTCTGGTGGTATTCGGCCTTCTGGAGGGCGTTCGAAATCTCATCGCTGCACGCGCCGCCTTGCGCCTTGACACCACTTTGGGCGCTGAAACGCTGTCAGCCGTGATCAGACAGGGCAAGGCAACGCAAGGTGATATTCAGCCGCTGCGAGATTTGGCGGCGATCCGCACCTTTATCAGTTCACGTGTGGTGTTTGCCCTCTTGGACCTTCCTTTTTCGCCGATTTTCATCGCGATCCTGTATTTTATACATCCCCATCTGTTCTGGATTACCCTGACCGGGGCAGTGGTCCTGGCCCTGGTGGCCTTGGTCAGTCAGCGCACCAATGCGGCTGCAATGAGCCAATCTGCCAACAGTCACAACGAGGCGCTTGGTGCGGCACAGGCTTTCGCCCGTAATTCGGAGAGTCTGCAGGCCATGGGAATGGTGGAAGACGGGATATCAATCTGGGGCAGGGCAAACGCCGCTGCTCTGATCGCGCAGGACGCGGCGGCGAAACGCAGCGCATTCCTTACCGGTCTGTCAAAAACCTTGCGGATCTGTTTGCAGGTGGCGGTGTTGGGCTATGGCGCTTATCTGGTGCTGGAAGGTCAGATGACCGCCGGAATGATTTTTGCTTCCTCGATAATTTCCGGTAGGGGATTGCAGCCCATCGATCAGGTGATAGGCGGTTGGCGCCAGTATGTCGTCGCCTGGTCTGCGTGGCTGCGGCTTAATAGTGTTCTCGCCACAAACAACAAGCCGGCAGCGCAAATCAAAATGCCTGATGTGAAAGGGCAGGTGTCGGTTGAGGGGCTGGTGGTCGCCGCACCCGGCAGTTCGATCGACAGTGCCATGCTAAAGCGGGTCTCCTTTTCGTTGCAGCAAGGCGAATCACTTGGAATTGTCGGACCAAGCGGCGCCGGCAAATCGACGCTTGCCAGGGTGCTGGTTGGCGCGGTCGTTCCGCTGGCCGGCCAGGTGCGGCTAGATGGCGTGGAAATTCTCCAGTGGGACAGCGAAGACCTGGGCCATCAGATCGGCTATCTTTCGCAGGAAGTCGAGTTGCTGCCTGGAACGGTTGCCAATAACATCGCCCGGCTGTCAAGAGATGCCGATTCTGAAAAAATACTGGCCGCCGCTCACAAGGCCGGTGTGCATGAAATGATCCTAAGACTGCCAGCCGGCTATGACACCGTGCTTGGCCTTGGCGGCTTTGCCTTGTCAGGCGGACAGCGCCAGCGTATCGCCCTTGCAAGAGCCTTTTATGGTGATCCCAAGCTGGTTATTCTGGATGAACCCAACGCCAATCTTGATGAGGCAGGTGATGCAGCGTTGAGCCGGGCGCTGAAAGCTGCATCAGAAAACAAAGCCACGGTAATGTTAGTCACCCAGCGACTACAGATTTTAAAATCTGTGGACATGATACTGCGACTTCATGCCGGCGCGGTGGATTTTTTCGGTAGCAAAGACGAATTTGTGGCCAGGCTGTCGGCAATTAACGAGCAGGCGATCCAACGGCAGCAATCGAAAACTTCGGGTAATGAAAAAAAGCGCAGCGAATCAAGTCCCCCGCCGCTGCAAATCGAGCCTGAAACCGGCGCAGCCACAAGCCAACAGGACAAGTCGGCGAATTCAACCGCCGAAGCACCCGATGAGCCAAAGTTTGAGGCAATCAAATGAATGTCGATGCAAAGGAGCGGAGCTGGGCCGCACATGTCAATACCAGCAGCAAAGCTGCGATTGTCTTTGGTCTGTTTGTGCTCGCCACATTTGTCGGTGGATTTGTCTTGTGGGCAACCATGGCACCACTTTCCGGTGCTGCGGTCGCATCGGGCGTAGTCGCTGCGTCAGGTCAGAACCAGATTATTCAACATTTTGAAGGTGGCATTATTGAAAAAATACTGGTCAAAGAGGGCGACCGGGTAAAGGCCGATCAACCGTTGATTGCTCTTGACCGGACGGCTGCAATGGCCAGGCGCAACCGGCTTTCAAAACTGATGATTGCCTTGAAAGCGCGGATTGGGAGGCTGGAGGCGGAGCGGGATGAGGCGAGCGGGATTGCGTTCTCGGATCAACTGATAGAAGAGGCGAATAGGGAGAATCAGCAGGCAGATTTGCAAGAGCAAAAGAGCGAGTTTCACAAGCGGCTCGCCCGCAATGCCGCCGAGCAGAGTATACTTGATCAGCGCATAGCCGCGCTCAATCAGCAAATCGACGGGTTTAAGGCGCAAAAAATGGCAACGCAGCGGCAGTTAGAAGTTGTCAGAGCCGATCTTGAGCGAAAACGGAAACTGCTGAAGAAGGGGTTGACCCAGCGCTCGCAGGTTACCCTGCTTGAACGCAGCGAGGCAGAACTAGGCGGCAGAATAGGCGGCTATACCGCAGAACTCGGTCGCGCCGGCGCGGCAATTGTCGAGGCCGGCGAGCAGCAAACCAAACTGCGCGCGCAAAAGGCCGAAACTGCTGCTGCCTCGCTCAATCAGGTTCGTCGTGAACTGGCCGATGCACGCGAGCAGCTACGCGCGGCGATCGATGTGCTCAATCGGGTGATAATCCGCGCGCCTGGCGACGGTATTGTTGTGGCCTTGATGAAAAATACCCCGGGCAGCGTGGTGCGTGCGGGCGAAGATATAGTCGAACTTTTGCCAACGTCGAGTGAACTGATTGTTGAGGCAAGGATCAGCCCGCTGGACGTTGATGTGGTTAGTGTCGGACAACAGGCAAGTTTGCGGTTCTCGGCCCTAAACCAGCGTACAACGCCCGAGGTGATGGCAAATGTGATCTACATTTCGGCCGACCGTCTGGTTGATGCGGCAACGCGTGAATCCTATTATAATGCGCGCTTGAAAATAGCTGATGATCTCCCGGCTGAAATAAGTCAGGCAAATATTTTTCCGGGCATGCCAGTTGAAACCTACATTAAAACCGGAGACCGTACTTTCTTGGAATATGTCGCCCGCCCCATACTTGACTCATTCAGCCGCGCCTTCCGGGAAGAATAGGCGATAACAGATGCAGGCGGCGTGCTAATTCGCTACCCGCAGCAATTTACACGCTAAATGAGCACACGATACCCGACAACTTTCCCTTTTAATTCAAATATTATATGACAGTATAGGATGTATCGGCAACAGTGACCACTTAGCCGCTAGTCGATTGATCGCGTGTGGGGAAATGACGGTAAAACAGTTCAAACGTCAGCTGGCTACCATTATGTCTATTGATGTGGACTCTTACAGCGTGCTGATGGGGGTTGACGAAGAACATACGGTGGAGCAACTGAGCAACCATCGGCAACTGGTGCAAAATTCGGTATTGAAATTCGGTGGCCGTTTGTTTGGAGTCGCCGGTGACAGTCAGATGGCCGAATTCACCAATCCGCTCGAAGCACTGCGAAGTGCAATTGACTTCCAGGTAACAATAGCAAGACACAACCAGTCTCTGGAAGTCAAAAAGCGCATGCAATTGCGTGTTGGGCTGAATATCGGCGACGTGATCGTCGAGGACGGCGATCTATATGGTGACGACGTCAATATTTCAGCACGGCTGCAGGAAAACGCTCACCCTGGAGGCATTGCCGTATCTCAAACCATCTATTCGCACGTTGACGGCAAGATTGACGCATCCTTTGAAGACGACGGACCCCAATATTTTAAAAATATAGGCACTCCTATTCGCCTGTTTCATGTTCAATTTGACGGTGTTGATCAAGCCGACAGGTTGGCCTTGAACAAAGCGGTTCCATCGGCATCGGTCAAACAGGCAATTTCAGGTTTAGCTGACCGGCCAGCGCTTGCGGTACTGCCATTTGAAGATCACAGTGCCAGTGATGATTCGCAGTACATCGCAGATGGCCTGTCGGAAGACCTGGCCATTGGCCTGGCCAAATTGCGCTGGTTCCCGGTGATCGCTCGTGGTTCCAGTGTTGTTTTTCGCGGCAAACCGGTGAATGAAATGACCATCGGGAGAACGTTGGGGGCAAGATATTTGCTCGAAGGTAGCGTTAAGCTGCGTGGTAAAGACATTCGCGTCACCACCCAGTTGGTCAATGCCAATGCGGGCCTCAATATCTGGAGCAATTCCTATCAATATCCTATAGATAGCCTGTTTGATCTCCAGGATGAAATCATCCACAATATTATCTCGGTACTGAGTTCTCAAATCGATCAGGCCGAGCAATCGCGCTCCTATACCAAATCTTATGAAAAACTGGACACCTGGGATCTGGTCAAACGGGCCTCATGGCACCAAAACCGGTTGACCAGGGACGATGCCGACAGGGCCTACGAAATTCTTTGTGAAGCGCTGGAGCGAGACCCAAATTCCGTTGACGCACTGGTTCAGATGGCCTGGTGGAACTTCTTGCACGTATGGACCCAGCAGGAAGATGAAGAGAAATTGATCGATATGGAGAAACTGGCGCGCTGGGCCATGAACATGGATATAATGGATTCCCGGCCACACATGCTGATTGGAATATCTTGGTTAATGCGCCGGATGGCCGAAAAGGCCAGAGGGCCTTTGGAGGAAGCCGTAAGGCTCAATCCCAGTCTGGCCCTGGCGCACGCATCCATCGGCACCACGTATATTCTGACCGGAGACGGCAGCAAGGCCATTCCGCCGCTGAAAACTGCGATGCGGTTAAACCCGGTTGATTTGAACTGTTTCCACACGCTGGGTGAGCTAGCAATTGCCCATTTCATCGTCGGCAAGCTAGAAGATTGTTTTGATTACACCGAGCGATCACTGGGATTGCGGCCGGGTTATTGGTACGCGCACGTGGTTCGCATCGCAGCATTGGTCGAGCAGGGCGAGCAGGACAGTGCGGCACATGAGGTTGAAAAACTGGTAGCGCGACACCCCCGGTTGAGTGTGCGTGATGTGCGATGGATCCCGATTGTTGATACGACTTTGATGGACCGGCTGGTCAATGGGCTTGTGAGGGCTGGATTTGCCGGAAACTAGCCAGGCGAACCGCAAGGCCTGTGTCAAATTGCACAAATTTCAGATGCGGTGATGGCATAGCCAGCAGAGGGAAAAATCGATCAACCATCATATGGGTCAATATGAACGCAGGTAGCTCCAATAAGAGACTTTTGCAGACTGCGACAAATTGTCATTTCGTCGATATTCGCAAGTATATTTGTCATAAGTGTGCAATTCTACACACTCAGGCCTGCAAACCTTCGTTACACTGGCTTATATTGACTTGCTGCTTCGTGCGTATTTTCAATCTGCAGGTGGAATTTAGGGATTCTACCCGCAGACTTCCTGGCCCCGGTTCTCCGGGGTCTTTTTTTGGGCAAGCCTGCCGAAAATACCATTGGTATAGCTGGACACCTTCAAAATGATACGATCAGTAGTCTCTTCGTTCACGGCGGGCGCTGCCCGGGCCTGCTCGGGCCTTCGGAGGGGGGGCGCGCAAAGGCGCCGGTCGGTTCCGCCCGCAAATTGATTTCATCAATTTGTACATCGGGCTTCAATCGCTCCTGATGAGCCATGATCACTTGAAAATAATCATGCTATAGCTGCAGTCTTTTGGGGCAGTAGCTATCGCACCGTATGCCTGATTATTTCGGCTATCTGCTGCAAGCATTCGCCTTCGGTTTTTCCAGAAGTTCTAAAAGTTACATCGGCTTTGGCATAAAGCGGCTTTCGGTTTGCGAGTAACTTTCTAAGCTGCCGCATGGCGTCTGGCTGACCGGTCATGGGTCTTTTGTCTCCTTGACTCCAAACCCTCGACATGTGTTCTTCCGGCAGAGCCTGCAGCCAAATGGTAAAACAGTTCTGCAGCAGATATTGATAATTGGCGGGTTCGGTGACTATCCCACCGGCCACCGCCAGCACCAGCTTGTCGCCGCCCTCGATCACCTTTCGCAATGATTGCAATTCCAGCTGCCGATAACCGTCATTGCCATAAAGCGCCATAACCTCATGAACCGGTATACCGCTAATGCGCTCGATTTGCTCGTTCAGCTCCATGAACACGGTTTTGGTGTGTTCGGCCACCAATTTTCCAAGTGTGGATTTACCAGCGCCGCGTAAGCCAATCAGTGCAATGCGGTCAATTTTTGAATTGTGTTGGCTCGCGTCGCCTAGCAACTCGATGACTTTGCTGCGCTTGGCATCATCCGCACTGTGCAGCAGCGAGATAATTGAGGAGATTTTCGCTTCCTCGCCATGGTGGCTGATCAGGTGCTCAACCCGGTCATCGAGCGCCTCGGCCACCCGATGTAACAACAGCACGGAAATGTTCCCCGTACCACCTTCAAGCTGCGCCAGGTATCGCTGCGATACGCCACAAAGTTCAGAAAGCGCCCGACGTGACATGCCCATGGCAACACGCTTCTTTCGGATATTGTCACCGATGCCGGTCAAAAACGCATCTTCGCTTTCAGTGCGTGCAGGCCCGGCCGACAGGTTTCGTGGCAGCTCCCCGTTGGTTGGTGACTGCACAGACGTGACCAAGCTGGAGCGGGTATTGCTCTTCATCGTCAATAGGTTTCCACATGGTAGCGGCCCTCTTCACGCATTAACACGCGCAATTGTGGCCAATCAATTCCCCCGCCGCCGCAGATTTCTGTAAAGGCCGTCTCAACGCCCTCTTCCATCGCCTTTAACCCGCAAATATAGATGTAACTGTGGGGGGAAGCGAGGTTTTCCAGCAGGCTGTCTTTTTCCCTGGCCAACCGGTCCTGGACATATTCTTTGGGCTGGTCTTCGACCCGGGAGAGACAGAAATGTTTTTTTAGAAAACTGCCCGGCACTTTCTTCAACGGCCCGAAATAAGGTAGGGAATCGGCGTCTCTGGCGCCAAAAAACAACGTGAGTTTTCCTTCGATATCGGGCGCGGTTCGCTGCCGTCGCATGGTGAATGCCCGAAATGGCGCCGAGCCCGTGCCAGTGCAGATCATGATAATTTGGGCGCGCGGGTCTTCCGGCAGCAAGAATGTCGATCCGAACGGACCGCATATCTGCACCTCATCGCCTCTTTCAAGGTCGCAGACATAATTCGAGCATACACCTCCGGTTTCCCGTTTGACCGTCAGCGAAAAATTGTTGGTGTTGGGGCGTTCCCCGTCCCGCGGACTGGAGACAGAATACAATCTCGGCAGATGGGGTTTGCCATTACTGTCAGCGCCTGGCGCAATAATGCCAATACTCTGGCCTTCGAGCAGGGGAAAGGCCTGATCACCAAGATCGAGAATGATATGACGAACATCATTGTCGGCCGAAGGCTGCGTGAGGCGGAAATTACCCTGCACCCTGGCTGTCAGCGGAGTATTGAACCCGGACAGATTTATCTGGGCCTTGGCAGCCGATGAAGGCGCTACCGACCTGCCACCCGCGCCGGCATGGGCCTCATCGAGCAGCTTTTCGATTTCCTCATCCAGCGCCTCGATATTGGTGGCTTGAGCGGGAAGTTCTGCCTGTTGTGGCAATTCCATCCATTCCAGCTGGTCGTCCAAACGCCAGGGCTCGGTAACCACCTGCCAATTATCGATGGCGCCGGTTGGACAGGGTCCAATGCAATTCATGCAATGTTTACAACTGTTAAAATCGACAACCACATTATCGTCATTGTGGGAAACGGCGCCGATCGGGCAGGCCTCTTCGCAGGCATGACAGCGAATGCATATTTCAGGATCGATCAGATGTTGTTTGACCGGCACGTTCATGGTTGCTGACACTTTCTTGCAAGTTCTAGTGGAATGAATTTGACATTTGGTACCCACTTGCAGCTTCGCTCATTTTCAAATGCCAAATTCAAAAATTCCACTAGATTCAATATCTTGCTAGTGGTTCTTTTGATTCCAACATTTGCAAATATGGGTGCTGCAACGGGATGAAAATGTTGGCACAGAACCACTAGCTCAGGCCATGTGAATCTGGACATACTCAAAATCGCCGGGCTTGTTGTCGATACCCATCCTTGGAGGTGCAATCCAGCCGGCATATTTGCCCGCTTCCCAAACCGGCTTCATCAGAGATTTGATGAACTCTCCATCGTCTGTGGTTGGCAGCCATGCGCCCTTTTGCTGCTCCCATTGCTGATCGCATACAACTTCCCCGTCAGGGGTTACGTTGTGGTTGACAAAGGTTCCGATCTTCCGATGGAATCCCTGATGGGGCAGTTTGAGTTCAAAGTCCACGCCCGCTTTTTTGATGATTGCATTCCAGCGTTTGACCCCACCTGCGGCATCTTTTGAGTAGTCATCGCGAAGCCGCATGTTGATGGCGGAGAGTGCGGATACATCCTCGGCGACCACCTTGCCGTCTCTAACGGCAATGGCTGAATAGGTATCATTATGGAGTTGATGATCATCGTCGATCTTCACTTCCTGATAGCGACCCTTGATGCCGGCGTTGAAAGCGTTGGCGGCATTGGTGGAAATTTCAGCACCAAACAGATCAAGCGAAAGCGAATAGTGCAGGTTGAGCTTCTTTTGGATAGTCGGAAGATCAACAACGCCCAGCTTTCTGGCCGCTTCAAGGTCGTTGGCATCATCAATGCCTGCCTCTTTTATCGCCTCGCAGGTGCGTTGGATGGTACGCCCGACCCCGGTCTCGCCGACGAACATGTGGTGCGCCTCTTCGGTTAGCATGAAGCGACAGGTGCGCGACAAGGGGTCGAAGCCCGACTGTGCCAGCGCTTCAAGTTGCATTTTGCCATCACGATCGGTGAAATAGGTGAACATGAAGAAGGAAAGCCAATCAGGTGTTTCCTCATTGAATGCGCCAAGCATGCGTGGTGCTTCCTTCGAGCCCGATGCCCTTTGCAGCAGACCATTGGCCTCTTCTCGCCCATCGGCACCAAAATATTTCTGCAAGATATAGACCATTGCCCATAAATGCCGACCCTCTTCGACATTAACCTGAAACAGGTTGCGCATATCATAAAGTGATGGCGCGGTCTTGCCCAGGAAACGCTGCTGCTCAACCGATGCCGGTTCGGTGTCGCCCTGAATGACAATGAGCCGGCGCAACAGGGCGCGATATTCGCCCGGCACTTCCTGCCATGCGGGTTCGCCAAAATGTTCACCGCACGGAATGCGCCGGTCCTCAACCTGTGGCGCCAATAATACACCCCAGCGGTAGTCGGGCATTCTCACATAATCGAATTTGGCCCAACCCCTGGGGTCAACGCTAACCGCGGTTCGCAGATAAACACTGCTTTCCTGAAAGCCCTCAGGCCCCATATTATTCCACCAGTTGAGGTATCCAGGATGCCACTTTTCCAGCGCTTTCAGCACCCGGCGGTCGGAAGAAAGATTGACATTGTTGGGAATTTTAGTGTCGTAGCTGACGTCAATTGTGCCGGTCATGATAGCCTCGTTGGTTGGAATTTCTGCACCTGGTTGAATTTTTTAAACCCGGCGTTTGTCATATTTTCCGCGTCTGCCCGATCCGTAGCTCTTAAGGGCACCGTTTTCGCCGACCGCATTGGGCCGCTGGAAAATCCAGTTCTGCCAGGCGGTCAGGCGGCCGAATATTCTTGTTTCCATGGTCTCGGGGCCGGCAAATCGCAGATTTGCTTCCATGCCGGTCAGCGCATCGGGCGAAAAGCTCGAGCGCTCCTCGATAAATATGCGGATTTCGTCTTGCCAATCAATATCGTCATAGGCAAAGGTGACAAGGCCAAGCTGATCGGCTTCCTCTGCTTTCAGCGGTGACAGAATCTTTTGTTTGATGGTCGCCAGTTGTTGCGGTTGTCCAAGAAAACGGGTCTCAAGCCGGGTCAGGGCGTTGGACATCGGATGGGGTCCGAAATTAGCCTGCGACAACACCATGGTGGCAATCGGACGCGGGTCATCCTCAAATTCGTCCTGTGCCATATAGGAGCGATCAACCGAAAAAAGCAATTCAGCCAGCGTGCCGGCAAAACAGGAGCCGGGTTCAACCAGGGCGATCATTGAACGCGCCGTCAAATCGACCCGCTTTAGCACCCGCTTCCAGTACAACAGGATCTCGTTTGCCAGCCAGTGATTTTTGTTCTCAAACAGCACCTGTTCATTGGCTATCACCGCTTGAGGATCGCCCTGGCTGCGGAAAACCAGCACGCCGAGTTCAACTTCGTTGAACCGCAGGTGCAAAATCGCGTCATCAAGCTCGCGCGCACAACGCAGCATCCAGTTATCGGCGCCCTCGTCAACAATCGATTCCATAGAGGCCGGAGCAGCGGTATCGGGTGCCGATATTATCACGCTCGCGGTTCCTGCATCCCGGTCGATTTCAACCTTGACGGTTGAATAGGCAATATTGCCGTCGGCATCAAAAGTGCGCTGCAGCGGTGTAAGCTTAATGCCGTCAACATTGTCTGGCCGGTTGGAGCCAATGGCAAATTCATTTGCCCGGTTAATCGCGCTTTCCATCAGCTTGGTATTTGCAACAACTTCATCGACAAGATTCCAGTCGACCGCCTTTTTGCCGCGGGCACCTTCTTCAAGTGAGCAAAAAACGTCAGCCCGGTCGCGGCGGACCCGGCGCTTGTCGGTCACCCGGGTCAGGCCGCCAGTGCCGGGAAGGACGGCCAGCAAAGGCACCTCCGGCAGGGCGACATTAGATGACCCGTCATCGGCCAGCAAAATATAATCGCAGGCCAGCGCCAGTTCGTAGCCACCACCAGCACATGAGCCACGCACCGCACAGATATAGTGTTGGCCCGATTCCTGTCCGGCCGCTTCAAAAGTGTTGCGGGTTTCGTTGGTGAATTTGCAGAAATTGACCTTGTGACCGTGTTCTGCTCCGGCCAGCATGCGGATATTGGCGCCGGCGCAAAATACCCTATCCTTACCGGACTGCAAGATGACAGCCTTGACTTCGGGATGTTCAAACCGCAAGCGCTGAACCACATCCGCCAGTTCGATGTCTACCCCCAGGTCATAGGAGTTCAACTTCAGTTCGTAGCCTTCAAACAGACCACCACTTTCATCAACGTCCATAAACAAATGGGCAATGGCGCCGTTATACTCCACCCGCCAGTGCCGATAGCGCGATGGATTGGTTTGAAAATCGATATGGCCGGTCAATGTCAATTCTCCCATCAGTGCCTGAGGATATATGCATTAAATTTCAATATTTCCAACATTTCTCCTTTAAATTCACTGGCAAAATACTGCAATAGGAAATATATTGCAGTATTTGAACAGAGAGAAGATAAGCAGAACTTCCCGCTTTGGAATTCAAGATCAATTTAGCGATGTTGGTAGGATTATTTTCAACACTTCTTTGTATAGTCGCATTGACCGTCAAAATTACGGAGCTGAAAATGAACAGTTGCATGATTGTAGATGACTCGAGCATCATTCGCAAAGTTGCGCGCCGGATTATTGAAAAATGCGACTGTGTCGCATTTGATGCGATGGACGGCGATGAGGCGTTAGAACTATGCCGGGGGCGTATGCCGGATGTGATCATTGTGGACTGGATGATGCCCAGATTATCCGGCATTGAGTTCATTGAGGAATTCAAGCGAAAGTTCGGCGATAGCGCCAAAAACACCCTTTTGGTTTATTGCACCAATGAAATGGATCTCTCTTCCATGACCAAGGCCAAGCGGGCCGGTGCCACTCATTTCCTAATGAAGCCATTTGATCAGCAAATATTGATGAAAAAACTTGCCGAAGTCGGCATTGTTCCGATCGAAAAAGCGGCATAAAACCACCATTCGACCGAACTAAATACCAAGGGAAGTCAATATTAGTTTCCCTTGGTTACAAGTCGGGGGGTTTCCTAATAAAAATTCGCGATGAAAACGATCAGGCGCTTTCGAGAATTTCGTTTTCATCGGGCTCGCGCAGAACATATCCGCGGCCCCAAACGGTTTCGATATAATTCTTGCCACCAGTTGCCGAAGCCAGTTTCTTGCGCAGCTTGCAAATGAACACATCAATAATTTTCAGCTCGGGTTCATCCATGCCGCCATAGAGGTGATTGAGAAACATCTCTTTGGTCAATGTTGTGCCCTTGCGCAGCGAAAGCAGTTCCAACATCTGATATTCCTTGCCGGTCAAATGCACTCTTTGTCCATTGACCTCAACGGTCTTGGCATCGAGGTTGACCTTCAGATCGCCGGTATTGATTACTGATTCTGCGTGGCCCTTCGAACGGCGGACAATTGCATGGATGCGCGCAACCAGTTCGTCCTTGTGGAACGGTTTGGTCATGTAATCGTCGGCGCCAAAACCCAGCCCGCGCACTTTGTCTTCTATGCCGGCCATTCCCGAAAGGATCAAAATGGGAGTCTTGATCTTGGAAAGGCGGAGTGTCCGCAGAACTTCATATCCCGACATGTCAGGCAGGTTGAGGTCAAGCAAAATGATGTCGTAATCATATAGTTTGCCGAGATCGACGCCTTCCTCACCCAAATCTGTCGTGTAGACATTGAAGCTCTCTGACTTCAGCATCAACTCTATGCTTTGAGCGGTAGCACTGTCGTCTTCAATCAGCAATACACGCATTGTGTTTCCCTTCTCTCCGCTCCATTGCTGGAGTTCAGCCCTCTAGATATGGGCTGCAAATACCAATTCATCACGAGTGAGTCCAAGCTGCCAGTTAATGGTTAACAAAATATAATTTCCTTTGGCAAGTTCTAATATCTTGTCTAAACTCGCTCTCTCATCGCATTGAGATTCATAATAGAATCGCTTTTCCCGAACGATAACACAGTACCAGAGAAATTGCGCTAAATGACTCAGCAATCGCAACAGCACCGGATTAGGGCTTCTGCCGCAGTTGGTTGCGACCGCAGCTCGGTTGCCTTATGATTAACGTTACAGGTAAACGAAAGGTTACCGGGCCCGCGATAGGGGTATAAAATATTCCAATAGGCGCGTCGTATGCTCGCAGACTGGCCGGGGTAGAAAATTTTATCGAAATTGTGACAATCTTAATCAATTCGGGTGAAGGTCGGTGGGTATTTGAGTATCACGCTGGTTTGCGGGAGTATTGAGTAATGAAGTCGCGTGAAGGATTGCTTCGATTGAAGCGCTTCCAGGTGGAAGAAAAACGCCGTCAATTTAGTCAGATCGAAACGATGATTTCCGAGTTTGATCGTAAATGCGGTGAGTTGGACGCACAGATCGCGTTTGAAGAAAAAAAGGCTGGCATTAGTGATGCCAGTCATTTTGCCTATCCGACATTTGCCAAAGCCGCGCGTCAACGCCGGGAAAATCTGCAAGGTTCGGTTAGTGGGTTGAAAGACCAAATGGCTGCAGCCGAGATAGCCCTTGCCGACGCAGAAGCCGACTTGCGAAAAGCTGAAATGCTTGATGAGCGGGATGGTGGCAAGGCGCGCGAGGCAATCGATCTCAAGCGCCAGCAGAGCGAGGCGCAGCAGCAGCGCTCAATGATCGGCTAGAGCGAATCGCACCTGACCACATTCATTTGACCGTATTTTCGCCCGGAATTGTTGGTCGATATTGGCTTTTCTTGGTATACTCGGTTAGCGCGGGCGCTTGCGTTTACATTCTTTTTTAGGCAGATGATTTCGGTATTAGTGATGTCTCGCCGAAAGACAGAGAATGTTGGCCATACTCATATCATTTGCCCTCTTCGCATCCGGCATTGCTTTTGGCCTCGGCATCACCCTGCCTTTGGTCCACTTTGAGAAATTTTATTTTTTCTCCGAAGAGCCCTCACTGGTTGAACTCATCACCACTCTTTGGGCAGAAGACAATGGCTGGATCGCTGCACTGGTGACGTTTTTTTCTGTGGTACTTCCGGCTTTGAAAATGTTGATAGTCTTCCATGCAGCCATCAGCGGCAAAAGCAGATTTCCGCAGTGGATTTCCTACTTGTCCAAATGGTCGATGATGGATGTGTTGTTGGTGGCGCTGGTGATCTTTGGTGCAAAGACATCCGGTATCGCCACAGCCGTTGCACAACCGGGGATCTGGTTTTATGCCGTGGCTGCATTGTTAAGCGTGATAGCGGCGGAGTTGCTGAAACTGCGGCAAAAGGGCTTTGCTTGAATCTAGGAAACCATCATGGTGCAGGCCGGCTCACGGCGACCGGCATATCGTTCGCGCGGTGCGGAAACGGTACATCCTTCGGCCGCATAAATCTGCAATTTGCTACGTAAGGTGCGGCTCGATATTCCCAGTATGTCGGCCGCTGAGGTACGGTTGCCGCCACAATGGGTGAGTGTTTGCAAGATCAGCATGCGTTCCATATCGGCAAGTCGCTGTCCTAGCCGAAGCGGTACTGTTTCGCTGCCGTGCCACGACAGAGCATCTTCAAATTCATCCATGCCGGTGGATTTGGATTTTTTCGGTGTTTGACCAGGCGCTTGATAAGTTGTGGTGGCACGATTGTCTGGTATTTCACCAGACTGCATCATCCACGGCAGGGTGACCCCGTTTGATGTCAGCGCCTTGGTCACACGCTTCATGTCCGTTTGTGGACCGCATAACAGAAGATCTATCTTGATCCCCGAGGACATGATGTCAATTGCCTCGCTATCGCTGCTGGTGATTATCGGTTTTTGATAATTTGGGTCGTTGCTCGGTATTTGCCCCGTCGTAAAGCTGGTTTGTGGGCCAGTCTTGAACTCACCGATAGTTAGTATCTGCATTTAGCCGCCCTGATTGTTGACCGGATCGCCTGCCCCCGCGGGTATGATCCGATGTAACTTCGTCGGCCCAACATAGAACAGTTTTGGTAAATTGACGGTTAATTTGCGGTCAATTTTTGGCCGGCTGAATTAATATCAAATCAGGCACAATTTCAAAAAGCACTATCATAGGCGCGCTTGTCGATCTGGCAGGCTATCAGACTAAAGGTTTGGCGCTGCCAGGCTTCGACCAGTTCGCTTTCAAGCGTTGCCGCATCGCTTGCATTTCGGCCAATGCCGCCCATGATGTTTGCCAGTTCGGCAAAATCTGTTGCACCGAAATCGACGCCAAGATTGTTGAACTGCGAACGCCGCTGTTTCATTTCGATTAAGGCAAGCGAACGGTCAACCATAACCATTATGACAACTGGCAGTTTAATATCGCGCAAGGTGGCAAGTTCTCCCAGCACCATCTCCAGACCCGCATCTCCGGTAACGGCAAGCACCGGGCAGTCTGGGGCAGCCAGCTTGTGGCCGATCGCCAAGGGCAACGCCACACCCATGGTGCAGAGCGCCGAAGACTGCAACATTTCCCGCGGATTTCTGCACTTCCACATCTGTGACAATAAAATACGGTGAGCCCCGGTATCAACGCTCACCACCGCGCCATCCGGCATGGTTTTGAAGGCTGACGAAAAGGCCTGATGCGGCCCCCAGGATTGGCGATCTCCAAACTGACAGGCCAATGCTTTGCCGACCGCCTCATATTCCCCGCCCGGCCAGGTCGACCCTTGCAGCTCCAGATTTTTGATCAACGCGGTCAATGATGCGCCAATATGTCCCACATGGCTAAACCCCGCACCATGCATACCGTGGCGGTTGGCGATGTGGCTGAATTCGACTGCCACCTCAGGCGCCCACGGATCGTACCAGCCAGGCCGCATCTCGATCGGGTCATAGCCGGCCAGAACAATACAATCGGCCTTTTTTACCAGCGGCAGGACAATCTCATCCGATAGCGGCGACAGGCCGTGACCGCCAAGAGCAAGCGGATGGGTTTCATCGAGCACACCCTTGGCCTTGTAGGTGGTAATAAGCGGCATGTTAAACCGCTCGCACGCAGTTCTAATAACCTTATGGGCGTTATGATGGACGGCGCCAACCCCGGCGATCATCAATGGTCTTTTGGCACGTGCCAGTTTTTCCTGCGCGGCACTGAACGCTTCATCGCGAGCCGGAATCGATTTGGCGACTACCGGAGTTTCAAATCGGGGCTTTGGAGGTTGTTCCATTGCCGCCAGTGAAATCGGTATATCGATATGAACCGGGCCGGGTGGATCGGCCATCGCCAGAATGATCGCCTTGCTGATGACCGTGAAGGCGGTTTTTTCTGTCACCGTGAAGCTGCCCTTGGTGATCGGGCGCATCAGTTGTGCCTGATCGAACACCTGATGGGTATAGCTTTCGGCAACCGCCCGGTCGGCGCAGCCGGAAAGCACCAGCAATGGCACCTGGTCCTGCCAGGCATTGACCACGCTATTGATGGCATTGGCCAGACCCGGGCCAATTGTCGCCAGCAATATGCCCGGAGCACCACTGGCGTGATGACTGCCTTCGGCCATGAACCCGCCGGCGTTTTCGTGTTTGCAAAGATGAAAGGCGATGCCGGCGCGGTCCAATGCATCCATCATCGATAGTACCTCGCCGCCGGGAATGCCGAAAGCATGGCGGCATCCGGCATCAAACAGCGCCTCGGCTATATATTCAACGGTGGTGGCCATCGGCAGTTGCTCCGCTCAGTTAAGATTATGCCGGGAAACCGGTTCAACCTTTGAGACGCGAAAACCCGTCTCTGGTTTGCGGCAGTTTCATTTCGAGCAGCACACTGGCGACTTGGGTACGCAACACCTGTGCAGTGCCGCCACCGATAGTAAACATGCGCGCATCACGTGCCATGCGCTCCAGCGGCAGGTTTCTCGAATAGCCGGCAGAGCCGTGCAACTGCAGTGCATCATTGGTGACTTTAATGGCGGTTTCCGCGGCCAATATTTTTGCCTGCGCCGCCTGTAACATATCAGGAAACCCATCCTTGCCGCCACTGGTTGCCGCCTTGAAGATCAGTGTTTCAGATGCTGCAAGACCAATAGACATGTCAGCCAACATCCATTGCAGGCCCTGAAATTCGGCGATCGGCCGTCCAAATTGGTGTCTTATCTTGGTATATTCAAGCGCCATCTCATAGGCACCCGCCGCAATGCCATGGGCCACGGTCGCAGCACCAACCCGCTGGCCATTATAGGCCTGCATCAGGCCGGCAAAACCGCGCCGCAATCCTTCCGGTGGAATTACCGCCATATCCGCCGCTACTTCAAGGTCTTCGAAGATCACCTCGGTTTCAGGTATGCCACGCAGACCCATGGCCGGTTCCCGGCGACCGATCTTCAGCCCCTCGTCCTCGCCTCTCACGGCAATAAATCCGCCAATGCCCTTGTTCTCACCATTTTCCATGACCCGGGCAAATATCAAATGCAGTTTTGAAACACCGCCGCCGGTAATCCAGTGCTTGGTGCCGTTGATGATATAGCGGTCGCCGCGCTTTACCGCTGTGGTGGTCATTTCGGTGGCGGCACTGCCGGCTCCAGGCTCGGTAATGCATATTGCCGGTTTGTCACCGGCCAACACCAGTTCAGCCGCCAGTTTTTTTTGCTCTTCACTGCCATATGCCATGATCGCGCCGACGCCGCCCATATTGGCCTCAACGACGATACGGCCGGTTACACCGCAGACCCTGGCCATCTGCTCGATGACCAGCACCGCATCGATATATTGCAGCCCCAGACCGCCATATTGTTCAGGGATTGTCATGCCCATAAAACCCGCTTCGGTCAGTTTTTGAACATTGTCCCAGGGATAGGCTTCACTCCGATCGACCTCGGCGGCGTTGGGTTTGATTTCATTTTCAGCAAGGTGGCGGGCCGCCTCGCGCAGGGTTTGCTGTTCGCCAGTAAGTGTAAACATGGTCATTTCTCCTCGCCGGGATGCGTTTCACCCAGCAATTCCGCCAGTACCTCATTGCTGTGTTCACCGCATGTCGGTGGAGGCCGGCGATAGCGCACCGGGGTTTTTGAGAATTTGATCGGGTTGGCGATTAGTTTGATCTTGCCGCTTTCGGCATGTTCATAGGGCATGTCAACCACCATTTGCCGGGCTTTTGCCTGGTCGGTGGCAAAAGCTTCGCTGATTGAATTGATCGGACCGCCTGGAACCCCTTGCGCCTCCATACGGTCGAGCAAGGTTTGCTTGTCAATACCGCGCAGGATTTCTACCAGTTTGGCGATCAGCACCACCCGGTTGGCCAGACGCGATTGATTGGTGACAAATCTTTCATCCCCGGCCAGATGGGGTGCACCAATGAGAGCACAAAACCTGCTGAACTGACGATCATTGCCGACGGCCACCAGCACATGACCATCCTTTGTTTCAAACACCTGGTAGGGCACGATATTGGGATGCTCGTTGCCGCGCCGCAACGGCTCTTTTCCAGACAAAAGATAATTGGTGCCCTCGTTGACCAGCCAGGCCATCTGGGTGTCGACCAGCGCCAGATCAATGTGCTGTCCTTCTCCGGTCGCATCACGGTGGCGAAGGGCCGCCAGAATGGCGGTTGCCGCATACATGCCCGTCATCACATCGGCGATGCCAACGGCAACCTTCATTGGTTCGCCGTCCGGTTGTCCTGTTAGACTCATGATGCCGCCATAGCCCTGTGCCAACAAATCATAGCCGGCGCGATGGGCGTTTGGCCCGGTTTGACCAAAGCCTGTGATCGAACAATAGACGAGGCCGGGATAAATCTCCTTTAGGTCGTCATAACCAAGCCCATACTTGGCCAGGCCGCCCTGTTTGAAATTTTCGATGAACACATCGCAACGGCCCGCCAGCCGGACGATCAAAGCGGCACCCTCCCTGGACGCGATATCAACGGCAAGCGAGCGCTTGTTTCGGTTGGAGGAAAGGAAATAGGCGCTTTCATTGGTTGGCGACCCGTCCCGCCCCATCACATAGGGTGGCCCCCATTTGCGGGTGTCGTCACCACCGCCCGGTCTTTCAACCTTGATCACATCAGCACCCAGATCACCGAGCAACTGCGTACAGGTGGGGCCGGCCAGTATTCGGCTGAGATCAAGAATGCGCAAGCCGCTCAAAGGGCCGCTTGCGAGCTGTTCTTTGATATCTTCCTGTTTCTGTCCTGGATTTTCATTCATGACACTTGCACTTTGATTGTTGCTGGGAGGGCGGGGTAAGCCTGCGAAATTGACCTTATAGGCAAGAAATATAAACGCCCCTTCAACATTGAAATGCAACATTTTGCTCACATTCCTTTGAAAAGGCCTCATATGGGGTTTTGTATTCGAGACATTTTCTTGGACGTTGGTTCAGCTTGTCTTCGACGATCTGAACTTCGGCTTTTGTCAGCTTAGTGAAATCGGTACCCTTTGGGAAGTATTGGCGAACAAGACCGTTGGTATGTTCGTTGAGGCCGCGCTGCCATGAGTGATAGGGCTTGGCGAAATAGATGTCGCATTGCAATATTTTGGCGATCTTTTTGTGCCCGGCGAATTCTTTGCCATTGTCATACGTGATGGTTTTGATGAACGCTTTGAGCTTTGAAAGCGTCTTGCCGCAGGCCTTTTGCACGCTGTCCTTTGATTTGTCGCGCAACAGAACCAGCTTGGTGTATTTTGATTTTCGATCGACATGAGAAAGAATGGCACCCTTGTGGTTTTTGCCGATGATAGTATCGCCCTCCCAGTCGCCAACACGGCTTTTGGTTTCGACGATTTCGGGACGTTCCTCAATGTCAACCCGCCCTGGAATGAGGCCGCGACCGGCTGTTTTCGTGCCGCGTCGATTGTATTTTTTGCCGCGATGGCGCAGGCAAGTCCATAATTTGCCACCCTTTTTTTTGTCCGCCCAGATGTGGCGGTAAATCCACTCGTGTGAGACGAAGAGCCCGTTTCGAGCCAGCCAGCCGCTGATCTGATCGGGGCTCCACTGCCATTTCGTCAGCAGGCTTTCAATGAGTTCGACGCGCTCAACGGTCATTTTACGCGGCACACAAGAGGCCTTTTTGCGCCGCTCACACGCCTTGTCATGCGCTTGTTTAAAGCGATAACCACATTTGCCCTTGTTGCGCTGCAACTCTCGGGTGATAGTCGAACGGTCAACGCCAATCTGGCGGGCAATTTGGGCGCGGCAGAGACCGGTTTGCAAAAGTGTGTAAATCTGGCATCTTTGATCATAGGCCAGATGGTGATGTCCTTTGGGCATAATATCCTCCGTGAGATGTGGTGTCCCATACAAGGATTGCAGCCATCTGGCTAAATAATCAAAGGCATAATGGAATGGTTTGACGAGTTTTGCGGATTTTCCGGTCGGCCTCAAGGGTGCTGCGCATCGCTACGCGACAATGCCCTTGACCCCGCCCACCAAATCCGCAAACAAAAATCATATTCCATCAGCAAACAAATGTTGCGTTTCGGAGTTGAACCGGGGAAACATAAAACGAGATTTTTTGCAGGCTTACATCAAACCAATTAAAGTACCTGGCGGGCATTCAGAGGAATTTGGTATTTGGTATTTCCGCTAACACCCGATTCGCGCAGGATGTCGACGATCCGGGCAACCAGGGCAGCGCGCGGATTTGCGGTACGCTCGACCACGGCAAGCGTGCGGCAAAGCGGCGGGTCCTCCAAAATTATCGTGCTGATACCCGTCAGCATCGATTCGGTGGCACCGTTTAGCGGGATGATGGAAACACCCAAACCGTGCGCCACCAGCCGATAGATGGCCTCGAGCGAATCAATCTCCATCGCCAATTTGGTTTTAACGCCCAGATCGAGTAGATGCTGGACAATCTGCTGGCCGGCCCAGGCGTTCTTGTTAAATTGAATATAGGGCTGTTCGCCGAGGATGGTTCGCACATCGCCCGTCCCTATGCCCTGCGGCACGATCAACGCCAACGGCTCAACTGCAACCGTGTGGCTGGTCAAGCCATCGGCAAGTACCGTTGGCTCAGTAACCAGTGCCGCATCGATTTCGCCGGTTCTGGTTCGGCCCGCCAGTTCTGCTGATAATCCGCTGACCAGCCGGATCCGTAGTCGGGGATATTGTTTGCGCACCTCAGACAGTGCAACCGGCATCAACCCGAGCAGGCTGGTCGGGACAGCACCAAGCGTAATGGTGCCGGACAAGTCCTTTTCACCGGCAAGATTGCTTATGTGATCGCACAGTTCGATTACTTTTCTGGCATGCTCCACCAGTTCCAGCCCGCGATCATTCAAAACCGGTGGGCGAAGCCGGCGATCGAACAATGAGCAGCCGATTTCCTGTTCCAGATTGCTAATCTGCAAACTAACCGCCGATTGGGTGAGGCTGACCCTATCTGCGGCCGCAACAAATGAGCCGAAGTCGGCAATCGCCACCAATGTTCTCAACTGTCTTAGTTCCATGGTCTTTTCCAGCTCCGTCAATCTGGAGTTCAAGATATCCTGCCGGCACGACATTAGCAATTTTTAAGAACATGGGGCTGATTGAGGAATTAAATTGGAAATTCTCATTAGCTAATATCAGAAAAATTAATATAGTTGATGATGGAACGTAGATGACCCTGCGTTGAAATAGGGAGAAGCTAGATTATGAAAATAAGCAAAACGATACTTGCCGGAGCGCTTGCTGCTGCGGGAATGTTTAGCCTGTCGGTGGCCGCAAGTGCCGCCGATCAACAATTTGTTTCGATTGGTACAGGTGGCGTCACCGGCGTTTATTATCCAACCGGCGGGGCGATCTGTCGTCTGGTTAATAAGGGACGCAAGGAACACGGCATTCGCTGTTCGGCTGAATCCACCGGTGGTTCGATCTATAACATCAATACCGTGCGGGCCGGCGAACTGGAGTTCGGTGTCGCCCAGTCGGACTGGCAGTATCACGCCTATAACGGTACGTCCAAATTTGAGGACAAAGGCAAGTTCGAAAATCTTCGGGCGGTGTTTTCCGTCCATGCCGAGCCTGTGACCATCATCGCCCGCGATGATTCCAACATCAGCAATATTTCTGATCTCAAGGGAAAACGTGTTAATATCGGCAACCCCGGTTCAGGCACCCGCGGCACCTGGGAAGTGATCGAAGAAACCATGGGCTGGCAGCGGTCTGATCTGGCACTTGCCGGTTCGATGAAGTCATCTGAAACTGCGGCTGCTGTTTGTGATGGCAAGATTGACGCCTATTTCTGGCTCGTCGGACATCCGTCCGCTTTGACACAGGAATCGCTGGCATCCTGCGCTGCGCATCTTGTCGACGCGACGGGTCCTGCAATTACCAAGCTTATCGCCGACACTCCCTACTACCGGCAGGCGACTATTCCGGCCGGCATGTATAACAACAAGGAAGACATCACCACTTTCGGTGTTGGCGCCACTTTCGTCAGCAGCGCTGATGTTCCTGCCGATGTTGTTTATGTGATCGTGAAAGCCGTTTTCGAGAACATCGATCAGTTCCGTAAACTGCATCCGGCTTTCGCACACCTTGATCCCAAAGCCATGATCAAGGATGGGCTTTCGGCTCCGCTGCACGATGGTGCAATGAAGTACTACAAAGAAATGGGCTGGATGTAATCCAAAGGCCCTGTAACGGGAGGGCATCGCCCTCCCGTTTTGCAATCTCCGTCCATGCACATAAGAATAAAATCGGCTGGTTACGGCCTGACAAGATAAAAGACCATTTGCCTGGATACATGAGGACCAATTAAGCCACGCCGGAAAACTGGTGTGAGGGGAGAGAATGATGGCTGATACTGAAACTTTGTCGAAAGCCGACGAACTGGTTGCCCAAGTCGAATCAGGCGCGCGCAACCCTGAGGGATGGCAGCGATATCTGATCCCGGTTCTGTGTTTCATCTGGGCTATTTACCAGCTTTATATTGCCTCACCGCTGCCCTCGATGCTGACTGTGGCAACCAGAATAGAATTCTTCCAGTTTATCGGCAATCTTTCAATTTCGCGCAATATTCACCTGATGTTTGCGCTGGTATTAGCCACCCTGGCCTTTCCGTTTTACAAAACCAGTGTACGCTACAAAATACCCTGGTATGACTGGATATTGCTGGGCTGTGGAGCGCTGGCAATTCTTTATATGGTGGTAATGAATGCCAATATCGCCGACCGCTCCGGCGATTTTGTCCATCCGAATATTAAATATGACATGACCGTTGCCTTGATCGGCATGGCCGTTTTAACCGCGGCCGTGTACCGCACCCTGGGATTGCCACTGATCGCTGTTGCCGCTGTTTTGGCCGGCTACGTTTTCATCGGTGGCGGAAACTGGGGCGGTGCCTCTTTCGTCAAGGGCATGTGGCATTTCTGGATGCAGGAGGAAGGTGTTTTCGGCAAGCCGCTGGCGGTTTCCACCGGCATGATTTTCCTGTTTGTACTGTTCGGGTCAATTCTTGAAAAGGCCGGCGCGGGCGGCTATTTCATCAAGATCGCCTTTGCCTTGCTTGGTGCATTCCGTGGCGGACCTGCAAAAGCAGCGGTTATCGCATCGGCCCTGAGTGGGCTTTATTCAGGTTCTTCAATCGCCAATACGGTGACAACCGGTACATTCACCATTCCCCTGATGAAGCGTACCGGCTTTTCGGCCGAAAAGGCCGGGGCCGTTGAGGTCGCTTCGTCGACCAATGGTCAGCTAACTCCTCCCGTTATGGGGGCGGCGGCGTTTTTGATCGCCGAGTTTACCGGCGTTGAATATACCACATTGCTCAAACATGCGCTGGTTCCGGCGCTGGTTTCCTATATTGCGCTGGTTTATATTGTGCACCTGGAAGCCTGCAAACTTGACCTGAAAGGCCTGCCCAAGCCAACTTCGACCATGACTTTGGCGCAAAAACTCATCGGTTTTCTATTTGGCTTCATTGGCATTTCGGTGCTTTTCATCGCGGTTTATTTCACCCTGGGCTATGTCAAGGAAGCCTATCCAGGCATCTCCATGTATGCGGTGATGCTGATCGCCGGAATTGCCTATCTGGCGCTGATATTTTTGGCAGCCAGACAGCCGGATCTGGAGAAAGACGATCCCGACGCGCCGATACTAGAACTACCGCGCGCCGGCGAGACCGCGATCACCGGTCTTTATTATCTGTTGCCGATCATCATATTGCTGTGGTGCATTCTGCCGACGCCGGACCGGCTTTCGCCGACATTGTCGGCATTTTATGCCTGTCTGGCGATGATCTTCATAACCATTACCCAACACCCGCTAAAGGCCCTGTTCCGCAAGGCCGGGCAGTTCGGTCATGAATTTAATCGTGGCATAGTGGAATGCACGGAAGGCATGATTGCGGGTGCCCGCAACATGATATCAATCGGCATTGCAACAGCTGCCGCCGGTATTATCGTCGGCTCCATTTCACTTACCGGCGCACACGCCATGGTTGGTGAATTTGTCGAATTTCTTTCCGGCGGCAATCTGCTGGTGATGCTGGTATTGGTGGCAATCATGAGCCTCATCCTCGGCATGGGGTTGCCGACCACAGCCAACTATCTGGTGGTTTCAAGCCTGATGGCACCGGTTATCGTGGCGCTGGGTGCAAAATCTGGCCTCATCGTGCCACTGGTCGCGGTTCACCTGTTCGTCTTCTACTTCGGCATCCTTGCCGACGATACGCCCCCGGTTGGCCTGGCGGCTTACGCGGCAGCGGCGATATCGAAGGGCGATCCGATCAAAACCGGTATTCAGGGCTTTGCCTATGATATCCGCACCGCCTTGCTGCCATTCCTGTTCCTATTTAACACCGATTTGCTGTTGATTGATGTCGGCCCGGTACAGGCGGTCGTGGTGTTCATTATCGCGGTAATTGCCATGATGTTGTTTGCCTCCGCCACCCAGGGCTGGTTCTTGACCAAAAACCGGATTTGGGAGACCGTCGCCATGTTGTTGGTGGCCTTTACCCTGTTCCGACCCGGATTCTGGCTTGATATGATTTCACCGCCGTTTGAAGAGAATCCGGGCGCCCAGACACTGCAACTGGCGGTCGAACAACCGGCAAACGCCACGGTAAGACTGAAGATCGTCGGCCCCGGATTTGACCCCGACATCCAGACCCACACCAACGTGGCTGTCAATCTGGGTGAAAAGGCCGATGGCGAAACCCGTTTCAACAGTGCCGGCTTCAAGTTCTATGAGGAGGAAGGCAAAATCATTTTTGATGGATTTACCTGGGACTTTAAAGATAAAAAACTCAAGCAACGGTTCTCCGAGCAGTTCACCATTGGTGATCTTGATAACCCGATGTTTGTCGAAACGGTATCGCTTGAACGGGACCGCATTCCCAAGGAAGTCTTCTATATTCCGGCATTGCTGTTGCTCGCATTGATCATCATGCTGCAAAGAAGCCGTCACAATAGACGCGATGCTGAAAGTGAGCTAGCGGCGGCCTAGTGCGCATTTCTGGAATGTCAGACTTGACATTTTGGACAAAAGGTTCGTCAAAACAAATAGATAGGGCGTGGTTTTGACCAGGTTAAAACCGGCAGCGTTCTGGAAAGAGGAATGAAATGTACAAAGCCATATTATTGCCGGTCGATCTTGATCAGAAAAGCTCGTGGGAAAGAGCAGCACCTGTGGCGGTTGAGCTGGCCAAACAGCACGATGCCAAAGTTCATGTTTTAAGTGTTATCCCGGACTACGGCATGTCGGTGGTCGGCAGTTATTTTCCCAAGGACTTTGCCGAAAATGCCTTAAAAGCAACGGCAAAAGAGCTGGATAAATTTGCTGTAGAGCATATTCCAACCGACACGCTTGGCGTTGCTCGAGCCGTGTCCGGTACGATCTACAAGCGCATTCTTGCCAACGCTGACGAATTGGATTGTGATCTCATTGTACTGGCCTCGCACCGGCCCGAAACGGCTGACTACCTTTTGGGGCCGAATGCAGCGCGGGTTGCACGCCATGCAAATCAGTCGGTTTTCGTGGTGCGCGGTAACTAGGCTTCCTTGGAGCCGCATGGTAATTATACCCATCCCAGATTGCGAGCATCGACATAGGACATGTGTTTCACCGTCATTGCAAAAGTGTTCCGCCCGAAATCATGTCCGGCGAGGGCTGTTACTTTGTCGACACCAGTGGCAAGCGCTATCTAGACGGTTCCGGTGGTGCGGCCGTTTCCAGTCTCGGCCACAGCGATGCGTCGGTGAAAGATGCGATCAGAGCGCAACTCGACAATATAGCCTTTGCCCATACCGGTTTTTTTACCTCCAGTGTGGCGGAGGAGCTGGCCGATCAGCTGATTGAAAAAGCACCTGAAGGCATCAAGCGTGCCTATCTTGTTTCCGGCGGATCGGAGGCGGTGGAAGCGGCCATCAAGCTGGCGCGGCAGTATTATCTCGAAATTGGTCAGCCGCAACGCCACCGGGTGATTGCCCGCCTGCAAAGTTATCATGGCAACACGATGGGTGCGCTTGCTGCAGGCGGAAACATGTGGCGGCGGGAGCCATTTCAGCCCCTGATGATCGACACATCTTTGGTGCCGCCGTGTTATGCTTACCGGGACAAGCGGGAGGCTGAGTCCGATTTCGACTATGGCCAACGGCTCGCCAGCAAGCTGGAAGTAGAATTGCTGCGGCTTGGGCCGGAAAGTGTCATGGCTTTCATTGCCGAACCCGTGGTCGGTGCGACGATGGGCTGCGTACCCGCCGTCGAAGGGTATTTCAACAGGATCAGACAGATTTGTGATCAATATGGCGTATTGCTGATCCTGGATGAGGTTATGTGCGGCATGGGCCGAACCGGAACACTTTTTGCTTGTGAACACGATGAGGTTAGACCGGATATTGTCACCTTGGCCAAGGGGCTCGGGGCCGGATATCAGCCCATAGGCGCGATGCTTTGTTCGGGCAATATCTACGCGGCAATTGAAAACGGCAGCGGCTTTTTTCAGCATGGCCACACCTATAACGGCCACCCCATGGCAGCCGCTGCTGCGGTTGCGGTGATGAAAGCGATAGAAGAGCGACAGTTGCTGGCACAGGTGCAACAACAGGGCGAACATCTCAACACAGCACTCAAAGAGCGATTAGGCCAACATCCGCATGTTGGAGACATTCGCGGCCGCGGCCTTTTCCGCGGTCTCGAACTGGTTCACGACAGAGAAACTAGAAAGCCGTTTGAGGCCAGTCTCGGCATCAGCAAGGCAATAAAAAGTGCCACATTTGAGGCCGGTCTGATTTGCTATCCAATGGCCGGCACGCTGGACGGTAAAATTGGCGACCATATTTTGCTTGCGCCGCCGTTTATCATTTCAGACCAGCAAATTGACGAATTGACCGATAAATTGTCTGGCGCCATAAACGCCGTGTGCGGCGCAGGCCGCTAATATTGCAGTTTAATGTCAGGCCGCTTTTGAAGGTGGCAGGATGGGAAATTTTCCCTTACCCGTGGTCTGTGGCTGGGTGTTTTCAGCATCAAGCTTTTCCGCTTCGAACCGCCATTTGGCCGCCTCCCGGCGTCTATTTCGCGCCAGCTTGCGGTGTTTTCCTTGCGTAAACCAGGTGCCGATGCCACCGCAGACCAGTCCAGCCGCCAGGGCTGCAAAAATAATCGTAAACAACGGTAGTTGGACCGAAATTGCCGGATCAGCGGCATTTAGCGGGTCCAGCGACAATTTTACGAAATGCCGGTTTGCCACCGAAAACGCGATCAGCACGATCGCCACTGGCACAAGAATAATCAAATACAGATATTTTCTCAATTTGATTCACCTTCTCAACGGCCCGTCATCGCTATTGCATCACCAGCAGTGCAACAACCCCGGCGCCAGTGGTTCTTTTGCTTCCAATATTTGCAAATAAAGGCGCTGCAAGTGCTGGAACCGAGCCACCAGTACCGATATAGACGATGTTTAAAGCCGTTTCAATCGGCGTTTAGCCGAAGCCGCAATTCCTTACCGGTCTTGAAAAACGGCACCCATTTTTCTTCCACCTGTACTTTATCACCGGTGCGTGGATTGCGTCCAATCCGTGCGGGGCGGTATTTAACCGAAAACGCGCCAAATCCCCGAAGCTCGACTCGATTTCCCTCGGCGAGCGCATTGGTGATCTCATCAAGGATTGAATTGACAATATTCTCCACGTCTCGCTGGTAAAGGTGTGGGTTTTTGTCGGCAATTTTTTGCACAAATTCTGATTTGATCAATGGATTTCCCCTTCCTTGATCGCGCCTGGTACCGAAGCGTGCCAAACGGAAAGCAAACCGTCAAGGTATATGCGTTCCCTAACTAATTTTTGTAGCTGCATGATTTGTGTTACTAACGGCCCAGTATTGTCGGTTGTTCCCATCATCGATGAGACAATTGAACTGATCGACAGAAAATCTAGGGCATCTTCTTTAGGTTTCCAGGTAATGGTTTTCAGTGACAACTCTAGTCCCTTTTCTTCAACCAGCCAATCGCGAGCAATATTTTCTCCGCCTATTCCATCAACCAGCTTGTTTTTCCGTCCCTGCGCGCCGGAAAACACCCTTCCGGTGGCGACAAAATCGATTTCTTCATCACTCAGACTGCGGCGCTCCTGAACCAGCTTGCGAAACCAGCCATAACTGTCCGCGATCAACTCCCGCAATATCACCTTTGTCTCTTCTGCCGCAGGGTGAAATGGTGATGGCTCGGCCTTTAAAGGAGACGACTTGACCTCTTCCACCTTAACCCCAATGGTATCCAGCAATTTTGATGCATCGGGGTATTGAAACAACACGCCGATCGACCCTACTATTGATGAGCGGCGGGCAACAATGTGGTCTGTCGCCGAGGCGATCATATAGCCTGCCGAGGCTGCAATTCCTCCGACCGAGGATGCGGTAGGCTTTTTTTCCGCAAGCGAACGGATGGCGTCAAAAATCGCCTCGCCACCGACTGTGGTTCCACCGGGCGAGTCTATCTTGACAATAACACCCTTGACTTTCTTGTTCTTCCTCAATTTTTCGATCAGATCGATCATTTTTTGATCTTCAGTAATAATCCCGCTGATCGAAATGCGGGCGATATGTGGCCTGGATTTACTGGAAACGGACGAGCCAATGCCGCTGGCAATACCCGCGGTGACGATGCAGGCAACCAAAAAAAGCAAAGCGACAATACGCCAGAAGGTCAGTCGGCGCCGAAGCTTTCTGCGGTCAATGATTTCATCTACTGTCAGGGACATTTGCGAGTTTCAGCCTATCGATCTGTTGATGCCGGTTTAAATCATGTCGCCGATACAAGCAACAAGCGAACAACAACAATGCGCAATGATAAAAGGGCCGGGACAAAAGGGCCGGGGTTTTACCCGGCCCTTGATTCAGGTTCGATCGAAGGAATGGCTCGATCAGTCCTTGTCGTCCTGTTTTTTCAATGCCGCGCCCAGAATATCTCCAAGCGAAGCGCCGGAATCGGAGGAACCATACTGCTTGACGGCCTCTTTTTCCTCGGCAATTTCCAGTGCCTTGATAGACAAGCCGATTTTGCGGTTCTTTTTATCGAACATGGTAACCCGGGCATCCAGTTTCTGCCCCATCGAAAAACGCTCGGGGCGCTGTTCGTCGCGGTCACGCGAAAGATCGAAGCGTTTGATGAATGCGGTCAGTTCGGTATCAGCTATCTGAACCTCAAGACCACCATCATTGACCGCCAGAACTTCACAGGTGACAATGGAGTTCTTGCGGATGCCGCCGGCATCTGAGCGGGCGTCCATCGGATCGCCACCAAGCTGCTTGATACCAAGCGAAATTCGCTCCTTGTCGGTATCGACGTCCAAGACCACCGCGTTGACCATATCACCCTTGTTGAAATCCTCGATGGCTTCTTCGCCAGCCCGGTTCCAGTCGAGATCAGAAAGATGAACCATGCCATCGACATCACCATCCAGTCCGATAAACAGGCCAAACTCGGTCTTGTTCTTGACTTCGCCCTCGACCTTGGTTCCGGCCGGGTATTGTTCGGCAAACGAATCCCACGGATTGGCAAGGCCCTGTTTCAGGCCAAGCGAGATGCGTCGTTTAGCCGGATCGATTTCCAGCACGACTACCTCAACTTCCTGGCTGGTAGAAACAATCTTGCCAGGATGAATGTTTTTCTTGGTCCATGACATTTCAGAAACGTGAATGAGACCTTCAATGCCCGGCTCCAGTTCCACAAATGCACCATAGTCGGTGATATTGGTCACCCGGCCGGTAATCTTGGCACCAAGCGGATATTTCGCACCAATGCTCTCCCACGGGTCGCTCTCAAGCTGCTTCATGCCAAGCGAAATACGATGGGTTTCCTGATTGACGCGGACAATTTGTACCTTGACCGTTTCACCAATGGAAAGAATTTCGGAAGGATGATTGACCCGCCGCCACGCCATGTCGGTCACATGCAGCAAACCGTCAATGCCACCAAGGTCAACAAATGCACCATAATCGGTGATATTCTTGACCACACCCTCGACAACTTGACCTTCTTCAAGGTTCTGCACGATCTCGGAGCGTTGTTCGGCCCTGCTCTCTTCAAGCACGGTTCGGCGGGATACCACGATGTTGCCGCGACGCCGGTCCATTTTCAAGATCTGGAACGGCTGCGGATTGTTCATCAGCGGCGAGATGTCGCGAATGGGACGAATGTCAACCTGGCTTCGTGGCAGGAATGCGGTTGCACCGTCCAAATCAACCGTGAAGCCACCCTTGACCTGGTTGAATATGATGCCTTCGACCTTTTCGCCGGCCTCATACTGGGCTTCAAGCTTGACCCAGCTCTCTTCCCGGCGTGCCTTGTCGCGGGACAGAACCGCTTCGCCCAGCGCATTTTCGACCCGATCGAGATAAACCTCGACAGTATCGCCGATATTCATGGAGCCATCTTTTGCCCTGGCGCCAAATTCTTTTAGTGCGACGCGGCCCTCGACTTTAAGGCCCACATCAATTACCGCCAGGTCCTTCTCAAAGCCGACGATAGTTCCTTTGACCACGCTGCCTTCGGCAAGGTCCTGGGTCGCAAAGGATTCTTCCAGAAGAGCCGCAAAGTCTTCCGTACTTGGATTCATATCTGACATTAAAACTCCTGATTACCGAAAGTCATCCATTGGGACATTTCGGCAAACACGCCACTGGTTAGAACTACATTAATCTTCAGGACGACCGGGTGTTGCTAACAGCAACCGTGCCAACCAGGCACATTCGGCGTGAATGATCGCTCATCAGATGGTTAAGCAGGACGGTAAACCCGGTGTCTCGGCAAATGCTGATGAAAGCACCAAAAGGCACAATCTTACGATTGCACCTTGGCCTCGTCCTGTTTCTTTGCCCTGACGGCCTTGTCAACAAGGGCCAACGCGGCATTGAACGCCGTTTCTATATCCATTTCCGTGGTGTCAATCAAGTGGGCATTTGCCGCAGGTTTCAACGGACTGTCCTTGCGGTTGCTATCGCGCTGATCGCGCAAGTTAAGATCGGCAAGCACCTGTTCGAAAGGGGTGTTTTTACCACGTGCGCTCATTTCGTCGTGGCGCCGTTTTGCCCTTGCCTCGGCCGATGCCGTGACAAACAGTTTTACATCGGCAGTCGGACAAACGACGGTACCGATATCGCGGCCATCGAGAACGGCGCCCTTTTTACCATTGGCAAAAGCGCGCTGTGCTTTGGTCAAGACTGCGCGTACTTGTGGCATGACCGCGATAATAGATGCAGCTTCACCGGTTGCGTGATCAGCAAGCGAGCGGTGATCCAAGTCGCCAAGATCGATGTTCAGCGCGATTTTCGCGGCTTGCTCCTGGTCGTGAAGATCAAGATTTTGATCAATCAATGCCTTTGCCACGGCGCGATAGGTCAGCCCGGTATCGAGATGCGGCAAACCAAGATGGCGGGCTAACCGTCTTGCCAGTGTGCCCTTGCCGGAGGCGGCCGGGCCATCGATGGCAACCACCAGATCGATTCTATCGGGTTTCGATGCGGGTAAATTCATCAACTGATTTCCTGACGGTCTGTCTCTTTGGCGATCTCTGTATTATCTTTTTCCGTCCGGTCCACAATTTCTTTGGTGTCGTCGCTTTTTTCAGGCGAGCTGCCCCAAACGATTTCACGATGATTGAAACCTTTTTCTATTGTGGGCTTGATAATGTCAAAATAAGGGGACAGATCGAAGTCTCGTGGCGTAAATAGTGAATGGTGGCGAATGTGCAGAATTTCTCCGCGTGAAAAGCTCGACTTGGCAGATGTTCTGCCGGGAGCCAGTGTCACCTCAGGCAATATCGGATAGGAAATCGACTGAAATGCCTTGGCAATCAGGGTTGAACAGATCGCTTTGGTGGGTTCTCCCGATCCGAGCGACAACATGCGCCTGCGCCATCTAACCGGCACCGGTGGCGTCGGCAGCAAATACCGCGCCAGATCGAAAATGTTCCGCATGTCATATTTAATACCGAGACTATCGATCACAAATTCTACTACCCTCGCGCGCTCCTCATCGTTCAGGCCGGTGGCGCGGCATATGCGGGTGTTGAATGTCTGATATTTCGATAGCGGCACGGCGATGCAGCCTTCACCCAGATTCACCTCAATCAGTCTGTCGATCTCGCCCGCTTCACCCACATGCTCGAAGTTTTGGGCAAAATAATCGCCGACATAGACTGCCGCGTGCGACCAGGTCGACTGGGTCAGATATTTTATGCCGGCAGAGAGTTTTTGGTTACCCTCAATCAACAATACGTCCCCGGGTCGCAGACATTTGAGCAGTGTCGGCTGATCAGATGGCGTATAGGGCCGGTAGCCGGAGGACGGCGTTTCCAGCCGCTTGGCGATCCAGCGGGCAAGCCTTTCCACAAAACTGTCATAGACTGCCATGTACAGCTCCCGCAGCGATCAGTATAATAAGCGCAGCCATCCTTATCGCGCTTTCACCCAAGACGATCATAATATATTCGATCCGATACCGATATGCACAATATCATGATCAGCCGTGTTGAAGCGGCGAAAGAACGGCACGTTCTCCACGCCACATGACCCTTCAATGGTTGCTCGCCAGCGCATAATCAAGAGCCCCGTTGTTCATTTATATTCCAGCCTTGACCTTGTTCCACCGGGCGCTTAATCACTCGATTGGAATAATTCCAATTTCTGAGGCCTACTATGTTCTCTCGTTTTTTTGCAAGCGGCAAAAGACATTTCGACGAATTGAGCGAACAGGAAGTTCTGGCGATTGCCATTGCGGGCGAAGAAGACGATGGCCGCATCTATACCGCCTATGCCGAAGGTCTAAGAGAGCTTTATCCTGCTTCCGCAAGCGTCTTCGACGAAATGGCGGAAGAGGAAAACGAGCATCGCAAACAGCTGATTGATCTTCACAAGCAAAAATTCGGCAACAAAATTCCGCTTATCCGGCGTGAACATATCAGGGGATTTTATAACCGCAAACCCGATTGGCTCACCCGCCCATTGGGCCTGGAGGAAGTACGCAAGCAGGCCGTAGCGATGGAAGCACAGGCCTATCGCTACTACCTTGAGGCGGCCAGGCGCACCGGTGATGCAGACATTAGGAAATTGCTTGGCGATCTGGCATTGGCGGAAAAATCGCATGTGTCGCTGGCATCGAAATTAACGGCGGACATTGTTGCCGCCGACGAAATAGATGAGGAGGCGGAGCAAGAGCACCGCCAGTTTTTGCTCACCTATGTGCAGCCCGGTCTGGCCGGTCTGATGGATGGCTCCGTATCGACCCTGGCGCCGGTTTTTGCTGCCGCCTTTGCCACCCATAGCACCTGGCAGACATTTTTGGTTGGCCTTGCCGCTTCGGTCGGTGCCGGCATTTCGATGGGTTTCACCGAGGCGCTATCGGATGATGGCAAGCTTACCGGCCGCGGCTCACCGATCAAGCGTGGCTTTGCCTCAGGCATCATGACCGCCGTTGGTGGCCTTGGCCATGCACTGCCCTATTTGATCAATGATTTCTGGGTAGCAACCGGCATCGCCGGTGTCATTGTCGTACTGGAACTGTGGGCCATCGCCTATATCCAGTCGCGTTATTTGGACACGCCATTTTTCCGCGCTGCGCTGCAAATTGTGCTTGGTGGTGCCCTGGTGTTTGCCGCCGGGGTGCTGATCGGCAATGCCTGAGCCGCTAAGAACCTGCCTCCAAGCGCACCATTTCGCCAAAAGCCCGGCAAAGCAGTTCTATGTCCTGCGGCCGTGAAAGCCGGTGATCACCATCCTTGATAAGTGTTATCGTCGTTTCTTCCATCGGCAGATGATCAACCAGCCGCAGGGCATGTTGATAGGGCACATCCGGGTCCTGCATGCCTTGCAGAATACGCACCGGGCATTTGGTCTTGATGGTGCCTTGAAGAACCTGGTTTTTTTTACCGTCTTCAATCAGTTTTCGGGTGATGATGTTGGGCTCGTCGGAATAGATGCTCGGCTCCTCGAAATAGCCCTTTTCGGCTAACGCCTGTTGTTGCGCGGCACTAAACTGGGGTTCCATCAGTGCAGTGGTGAAATCCGGTGCCGGGGCGACAAGCAAAAGACCACAAATTCTGTCATCGGCGCCCTGGTTTAACGCCTGCACCAGTTTCAGCGCAATCCAGCCTCCCATCGAAGAACCGACCAGAACCTGCGGACCTTGCGCCAGTTTATCAATCACCGCCAGGCTTTCTTCAACCCAGCGCGATATCGATCCATCGCTAAACTCGCCGCCGGATTCACCGTGACCCGAATAATCAAACCGCAAAGATGCGTGGCCATGTTTATCGGCCCACTCGACCATGGCTTGAGCCTTGGTTCCAGCCATGTCGGAGCGATATCCGCCAAGCCATACCAGTCCGGGTGATTTCCCCGATAACAAACGTGCCGCAATCTGGCGCGATTTAGTGCCGGTGCCAACGGTCAAATTTTCTCTTGTTTCACCAGGCAAAATATGTCCTTTGGTTTTTGGGGTCTGGCCGCAGTACCCGACTGTGGTGATCAAAATACTCCAAAATGGTCTTGTGCTCCATGTCCAATCCAAAAAATCCACCAACAATCCTGCAAGTCATCCCGCAGCTTGAAACCGGCGGGGCGGAACAAACGACGCTCGATATTGGACGAGCGCTTGTTGCCTGCGGTTGGGGCTCGTTGGTGGTTTGCCAGGGTGGGCGGATGATGGCGCAACTTGAAAGCGAAGGCACCAAACTGCTGAAACTGCCGACAGCCAGCAAAAACCCGATCACCATGTTGCTTAACGCTTTCCGGCTGGCGGCAATTATCCGTCAACACAAGGTTTCGCTAATACATGCCCGCTCAAGGGCACCGGCCTGGTCGGCACTGGTTGCAGCACGCCTTTCACGCATTGCTTTCGTCACCACCTATCACGGCGCCTACAATCAACAATCATGGCTGAAGGGGCTATATAATTCCGTCATGGTCCGTTCCGATGTCACCATTGCCAACTCAAAATGGACAAAAGAGCTTATCCAGCAGCGCCATCCAGATGCGGCCGAAAAAATAGTAGTTGTGCACCGTGGTACGGATTTTTCCTCCTTCGAAGCCAGCGCAATATCAGCGCCAAGAAAAACCGTGCTGATGCAACAGTGGGGGGTGGAAAACAATCACCCCATCATTCTCAATCTTGCCCGGCTGACTGGCTGGAAGGGGCAACGCACGTTGATTGTGGCATTGACCGAAATTGTTAACGTGCACCCCGATGCCATGCTGGTGCTGGCCGGTGATGACCAGGGCCGTAATTCATATCGTGAAGAATTGGAGAAGCTGGCTGCCAGTCTGGGCGTGGCCGACAATATCCGCATGCCGGGCCATTGCAGCGATGCGGCGGCGGCTTGCGCTGTTGCGGATCTGGTGGTGGTCGCCTCCACCGAACCGGAGGCATTTGGCCGGGCGGCAGTGGAGGCACAGGCGCTCAAAACACCGGTAATCGTCACCGATATCGGCGCGGTTGGTGAAACCGTGCTGGCGCCGGACAAGAATCAAGATGGACATAGGACCGGCTGGAAGGTGCCGCCTGGCAAGGCGGATGTGATGGCAAAAACCATTATCTCGGTTCTTGCTCTGGGCGAGCGTGAGAGATCGAAGATTGCCCTTGATGCCCGTCATCACGTGCTGGAGAACTTTTCAGTCGAAGCTATGAGCGCCAAATCTATCGAAATCTACACCGCTCTTTTGAGCAGGTAGGACATCCACAACGATTATTTTCTACCGTTTGAAACGCCGTGCGGCGTTTTTTCCCATTCGAATGGCCGCACAAACAAATGCCACAGGGCACGCCAGGCAGCAATTGATACCAGTAGCCAGTATATTGGAATGCCGATGATCTTTCTGCGCAAACCGGCCAGGCCGCTGATCGGTAAAGTTCGCCAGGCGAGAGCCGCAAATGCGCCATAGGCAAGCAGAATATTGGAGACATCCACCAAGGCCAGCGCCTTGTAATATGCCTGCACTGACACATCCATGAACAACAGCACAGATATCGAATAGGCCAGCGAAATGATAAAGAACGGATGGGCCAGCGCCGACACGATCATACCGGTAATCATGGTATGAAATATCACCATATTGATGATACCGAGTTCCTCGATGAGCCGGATTGGCCGTCTGGTGTGAACAAGCCAGGTTTGAAGCCAGCCCTTGAACCATCGGGTGCGCTGACGGATCCAGGGGCCGAAACTGATTGGCGCCTCTTCAAAAGTCGGCAGTTTAAGTACACCGGTTTTATAGCCAAACCGCGCAAGTCTCATTCCCAGATCGGCATCCTCGGTGACATTGTATGGATCCCATGCCCCGGTTTTGATTAATGCTGAGCGCCGGAAATGATTGGACGTGCCACCCAGAGGAACCGGCGCGCGCCAAACCGCCAAGACAGGAAGCAGACCACTAAACAGGGCGGAATACTCGATCGCGAACAGCGAGGACAGCCAGCTTTGGTGATGATTATTGACGACCAGCGGCGCCTGCAGGCAGGCTATTGCAGGTTCCATTGCACGAAATCTGGAAAACGCCTCAAGTAATTGCTGCGGATGCGGCCGGTCTTCCGCATCATAAAGAACAACAAATTCGCCGCGACAAAGCTGTAATGCGAAATTGAGAGCCTTCGGTTTGGTGCGTGGCAATGTTGGCGGTATGATGACCAGCTCGAATGGCGGACCTGAGATGGAACTTTTCACCGCATTGATGGTGGCGAGGTCGTCTCCCTCGCAAATCAGCTTGATCTCAAGTTTACTGTGAGGCCACTTCAGTCTGCTAAGGGAGGAGACAAGCTCCTCGATCTGATTTTCCTCATCATACAAAGCCACCAGAACCGAATAGACCGGCGCACTAACGCCACGCAAGGCAGCGCGCGACCACTGACGGTCAGGAATGCTGGTGCGCGCAATAATCGCAGCGACGGTTCTTATCCAAACGCAGATCATGAAAAAAACCGAGGTGATGATATGCAGCAAGAAAAAAGAGGCAAGCGGAAAAAACACCAATCCGATCAACACCACAACGAAAACTACCATGGTTTTGGCGATCTGCAGCCGGGTAAATGTTGTCGCAGCCGAGAATACCGGCAAATAATCTCTCAATGTAAAAATGGCCATCTTGGAAAGCAACTGGCTGCGCCGGGATATGTAGATTTGGCGAATGGCCGAGTTTGTTGTGACAACAATCCTGTTTTTCAACGACGGGTATTTGATCAAAAAACGCTTGAGTTGCGGCAGCATCCGGCCATCGGGTGAAATATAGACAAGCAATATGGGACCATTATTTCGGACGAGACAGAGCCTGGCACGTTCAATTACATTTATCTTGTTACCCAGTTCACCCAAACAGTTTTCCGGCGCGATTTCCTCATCGTCAAACGACAGGTTTAGATGTTGTGCCATATATCTGAAATAGTCCGGCTCGCTGATGGCGCCATTGCAAATCAGAATTTCAGCTGCAGATTGACCCAATTGGCGTGATTGTCTGGTGGCCTGAATAAGCACTGAATTTGCAACGCCGAACTGTCGCAAAAAAGCAATATCTACCGGCAGTTCGGTTTTTTGGGCCCGTGTTTGTGCCGGCGAATATCCATCAGCGTGAAACGGACTATTGTCGGTCTCTGGTGAGAGATTTGGAGTGTTTTCGATCTGTGTTGCCCCCACACGTCGACCCTGCTCCATTTTTTGCCGCGGAAATATCTGGCAATAAATGTCTCATCGTCGCTTTACAGCTCGCCGACGGAAATGCCTATTCTGCTGTAAGGGGTGCGATTGATTGCACCGGTCTTCAATGCTTCATGCAAACGTCAATAATTTCACTGCAGCTGGATATGCTCGGTATAAAATTTACTGCCAATAATGGTAGACGTTCTCAAATCACAATAGCTAGCTGATGGCCACCCCTTTGTTTTTACCATAAACCTATGGCGCATCCGATTTTGCGGTCTAATGTACAGATCTCGCAATCTCTTAAATAGCCCCGAGAAATTAGACAATATCAATACTACCGAGTCAAACTATAAGTTGTGCTCGACCAATGGAACCGATTTGACGGGCATTCATGCCTGCAGTTGATAACGACCCCCTCTCCTGGGTGAACATCAATCACCGTTGGTATCAAACCCTGGTGCGCCGATCAGCAGCTGGTGGATGTGCTTGAAGGCCAGGATGTGAATTTCACCTGTCCATCTCAACCGTCATGATCTCCTTGAGCGGGTTTTTCTGCTTTGCTATTGCCGGAACCATCGCGTCGTGGTGTGGGTGACCCGCCGCGATGATCATGATCGGTTTTTCGGATGCCGGCCTGCCCAGCAACTTGTTAAGAAACTTCATCGGGTTCGGAGTGTAGCTCACTAAGACTGTACTGTCTTCATTTCTGAGACAGGGTTTTGTTTTTCCATTCGAGCCTTTTTGGGTTATTCGCCATTGCTCTGTGAACGGGATAATCTCGCCGTTTTTGCCATTTCCGATAGAGCTTGCGGCCATCAATCTGACTTCCGTGTGGCAGCTTTATTTCTGTAATCTCGAATGCAGGTGGCTCGGCATGGCCAACAAAACCAAGCGTTGCATGCTCTGTAACAACAATGAACCAGACTGTGTGAAAAGTCGGCTTTGTGGCCACGGCAATCGCTTGAAAGCGATTTGCACGTATTTTGTTAGTTTGCTCCGCTGCGGGCGGTCCTTTGCGGCGCTTTTTGCGCCTCAATCACCGTCCTCACATGAGCAATGCTCAGGGCTGACCCGAATTCCCGAGATTTTTCTTTGAAAAAATCCCTCCATTCGGGCGCCATGCGGATAAACTTTCTTTCAAGCGATCGCCGTGGATTTCACCTATGTCTCAAGCTGGCAGGGCATGGTCTATGTCGCCTTCGTGATTGATGTCTTTGCCCGCAGGATTATCGGCTGGCGGGTCTCAACCTCGATGACGACAAGCTTCGTGCTGGATGCCCTCAGCCAGGCCATCTGCCAGCGGTGCCCATCCAAGGCCGGCGGGCTGATCCACCATTCGGACCGCGGCAGCCAGCATCTGTCGATCAAATACACCGAACGGTTGGCGGAAACTGGCATTGATGCATCTGTCGGCACCGTTGGCGACTCCTACGAGTGAGCGCGCTGCGCCATTGGTTCGAGCAGTGCAAAGCGAACGCACTGGCCGAAAGCATCATCGGCCTGTTCAAAACCGAAGTTATCAATTTTCTTGGTCCCTGGAAATCAGTCAGACAGGTCGAATGGGAGACTTTGAAATGGGTCGATTGGGACAACTCACAGCGCCTGCATAGCATCATCGGATACATCACACCGCTCAAAGCAGAGGAGAATTACTACGAAAACTTGAAACCCATGCAAAAAGAAGCTTAAGTTTGGAACAAATCACTCTCCGGCAAACCCGGGGCGGTTCGGAGAAACTGTCATGACTACTCCTAACTTTCCAATGATCATTCCTCACTGTAGAGCCTGGAACCGAGGCCGGATTCTCGGTCAGAAGCGCCCACTGGCAAATACAATTTGCGGCATAGAGTGATTGGACGATTGTGCCATTATTGGGAGCTGGTGTTTTCCAAACATCGATATCATGATCAGGAATGCGGTCTAGTGGTTCTGTGCCAACATTTGCATCCGCCAGCGGCTCGTACTTATGGCAAATGTTGGAATCATAAGAACCACTGGAATTCAATAAGTTGCTAGTGGTCTTTGTGGCCAAAACGCTTGAAAAAGAACGTGCTGAAAAGGGATTCAAGCGTTTCGGCCAGACCACTAGTGCCTCGCTTCTTTTAATTTGACATGTTTTCCGAGTACTGATTCAGCTTCATTGATTTTGTTTTTCTGATTGAGGCTATTATGGTGACTGGTGCGGGTGGGGTAAAGAAATATGTTGTTCGGTTGAGCAGTGAGGAAAGAAGTTCACTTAAAACCATAATCAACACCGGGCGCGATGCGGCCGGGCGTCTTTTGAAGGCGCGGATTTTGCTGAAGGCCGATGTTTCGACGGATGGTGAGGGCTGGAGTGATGAACGGATTGGCGAAGCGCTTGAGACCAGCGTTTCGACGGTTTGTCGTATCCGTCGGCGTTTGATAGAGCATGGGCTTGAGGCGGCGATCAATCGCAAGAAGCGCGAAAAGCCACCGATTGAACCGATATTTGATGGTGAAAAGGAGGCTCGCCTTATCCAGTTGGCCTGCTCTGAACCGCCAGTCGGCCATGCTCGCTGGTCGTTGCGGCTTCTGGAAGAAAAGGTGGTGGAGCTTGGCATTGTTGAGAAAGCCAGCGATTCAACAATCGGTCGGGTTTTAAAAAAACACTCTCAAACCCCATCGGTGTAAGTATTGGGTCATCCCCCCCAAACAAAACGCCGCCTTTGTCGCCGCGATGGAGGATGTTTTAGAGGTTTATACCCGCCCCCATGACCCCAAACGCCCGCTGGTCTGCCTCGACGAGACATCAAAACAGCTTGTCAAGGAAACCCGCACACCGGTTCCAATGAAGCCAGGTCAGGTCCAGCGTTTCGATTATGAGTATGAACGCAATGGCACCGCCAATCTGTTCATGCTGTTCGCTCCGCTCGAGGGCTGGCGGCACATCAAGGTAACAAAGCGCCGCACAGCCATTGATTATGCCCATGTTCTGAAAGATCTGGCCGATACCCATTTTGCAGGGGCCGGGAAAATCATCCTTGTGCAGGATAATCTCAACACCCATTGCCCCGCCTCGCTTTATCAGGCCTTCGAACCGAGCGAAGCACGTCGTCTGGTTGAGCGGTTTGAATGGCATTTTACGCCAAAGCACGGCTCATGGCTCAATATGGCCGAAACTGAATTGAGTGTGCTCACATCGCAATGTCTGGATCGCCGTATCTCGGATAAAGCTTTGCTGTTAGTAGCTAATAGAGTTGGCCGGTTTTGGTAGCACACTAATTGTCCGCTTCTGTTTTAAGCATTGATGGGCAAGCTGTAAGGAGCCGGAGGCGACTGGAGGCTTGTTCATCAATGCTTTCGCGCCGAAAAGGTTCACGCTGCTTTTTGGGTTTTCTGCCTGGTGATAATCTCTCCTTGTTTTGAATATGTAGCAATTTTGCCGGGGCCATGGAAGATAGCCATTGTGTCATCTGAGTATTCATGCACCCGCACCCTGGCCTTGACATAGTGATGACGGATGAGGCTCTGCGGCAGTTGCAGGACCAAATTGTTGTACGAAACTGTATTGTCCCTGCGCACGATGCGCCCGCTCTGCACGCACATAATATCGCGTAAGACTGCCGGGACAGCGACCGGCACAAAAGCACTTGTCTCGTCTTCAGCCGCAACGCTAAAGCGAGCATTGTGATCCGGCAGGTAGATTTCCGTGATATAGTGGTTGGCCACGGCCATATCGGTGATGTCATGGAGCTTCAATTCATTGACGAGGCGATCCTGGAAGGTCTGAAAGGCGCGCTCCGATCGGCCACGGGCTTCCGGCGAATAGGCGGCGATATGCTCAATGCCCAACTGATGAAAGGCGCGGCCCACTTGGGTAAGCCGGGTTTTATCGACCTTCTCACCGGCCTTGGGCGTGTGAAAATAGTGACTGCCGCGATCCGTATAGATTGAACAGGGCAGGCCGTGACACTCAAACACATCCAAAAAACCGCGAAAGCTGGACATTGTTCCTTCTTCCTCAACCAGAAAGGCCGAATAAACCTTTGATGTCGCATCATCCATGGTCACAATCAGGTCAAGCTTAGGTTTGCCCTCAAGCCATTCATGGGTCGAACCATCCTGATGCAACATCATACCGGTACATGGCCTGCGCGGCCTCTTGCGCCGGTGAATGCCGCGCCCGCAGACCGCAATCACCAACCCTGAGCGCTGCAACCGGGTCTTCGTCCAGGTGTAACCCCAGTTGAAATTATGATGCTTGACCAGATGATCATGAAAATGCTTCACATTCCAGCCCATATAGCGCGTCTCATATTGCTCAAGCATCCATGAGGTTTCGTCGGCAGGCACCGCACGCACCGACTTCTTGCCCAACCGGCGGTCATTGAGCCCATCAGAACCGCAATCCTCATAGCGCCTGCGATAACGGCGGAATGTCCGCTCCGACATCCCTAAAATCTCTGCCGCATCATGTCCCGAAAGCCGCTTTTCTTCATATCGAGATAACACATCAATAAACTTCTCCATCCGTCTTTCCTGTAACCATGAAGTCCGGTTCATCAAACACCCTCCTTTTGAGAGCATCCTAAAACCGGACAAATCACGTGCTACATAAAGCGGACAACTGATGTGCTACTGACATCGGATAAAGCTTTGCTTGAAACCGAAAGCGCCGCATGGCAAAATCACCGCAACAAACACAACGCAAAGGCCGATTGGCACTTTTCAACAGATGCCGCACGGAATAAACTCAAAAGCCTGTACCCAGTAATATAGATGAATCAGGGTACTAGTCGGTCTTCACCGGATGGCTGGGCATAGCGCTGGATTCAAAGCAGGCCTCCACCAGGGCCATGGTTTTAAATCCATCATCCACCGAGGCAAACAATGTGTCATCCTCGCCACAGTCATATCTTTGGACATTGCTCATGGTTCCGATGAAGGCATCGACAAACCAACCACCTTCTAGGGCAATCTGATGCCATTCGCCGCCATTTTTGCAGAACCACAACTCGTCCGCTTCACCATTGGGATAGTCATAGCAGACCCCCAGTTTCACCACCATTGCACCCTTGGTGCCTTCAATGCGAAACCTGGCTGACTGGAACTTGCGCCCGCATTGATGGTTATGATTGATAGTCATTATCCCGCGCAGACTGGTGCCATAATCGAGGATTACAGAGGTGCGCGTCTGGGCGAAATCGCTGGCGCGCGGATCGCCCATCGTTCGCGCAAAGACACCTTTCGGGTCGCCGGCGATGGCGCGGATAGTGTCGAGATAATGGATCGAATGTACGGCAATCTCGACCCGTTCCATCGGAATCAGGAAGGGAAACAAATCCCACGGTGTGTAAATATTGAGATGGGTCTCTACTTCCAGCAATTCGCCCAGCAGGCCTTTTTCCACCGCATCACGTGCAGCCATCATCATTGGCGAGAATTTCAACTGAAAATTCATGCCCGCCTTTAGCTTGCGTTGCCGGCAAATCGTTCGAATTTCCCGGGCTTGTTCGAGATTGGCTCCCATTGGCTTTTGAATCAGCACCGCCGCCCCGACCGGCAATTCTTCCAGGATTTCGGCAATTACATGTGGCGGTGTGGCAAGATCATAAACGACGCTGGTGCCATTTTCAGCAATGGTCGATTGCAGGTCTGAATAGACTTTGGCAAGGCCCAGTCTTTAGCCAGCGAAACTGCCCGATCCCGGTCCACATCAAACGCGCCTGTTACCGGCAGCCCTGCCTTTTTATAGGCCGGAAGGTGGGCATCGCGAACAATGCCGCCGGCACCAATGATAACAATAGGTTTGGGATTGGCGGGCACCGGCCAAGGTGAGGCCATGATGTTCAACACTTTGGCGATGGACTTGCACCCCTATGTTGCCGACCGCCATTTCGCCGAAAAGGAAGGGCTGTTTGGCAAGCGCCTCGTCGCCGGAGCCCAGGTTTTTCCTATGGATTGGGATTAGCGGCAACCAATTGCCTCAACTCGTTTTCATACGGTTACGACAGGCTCCGTTTTATCGCCCCGGTGATTATTGGCGACACGATTTACACAATCCGTGAAAATCTTGGCAAGGAGGTCAAGTCGGAAACTATGGGCAAGGTCCGCGTCAGCTATTCGGTGTTCAAAGAGGAAGGTGAGCTTGCCCTTTATTGCGATCCCTCGCTTTATGCCGATGAATATACAGCGCTTGAGGCTCGAAAAAAGAATGGTTGAGTTACGCCAGCTAAAGGGAATGACCTGGGATCACAGCCGTGGATATGACCCCATGGTGACGACCGCGAAGCACTATTGTGCAGTAAATCCCGATGCTGAAATTAGCTGGCAAAAACGCTCGTTGCAGGCCTTCGCTGATCGGCCAATCAAGGAAATGGCCCATGAATTCGACCTTATGGTCATTGATCATCCCCATGTGGGGGAAGTAGCGCAAAGTGGATTATTGGCCGCCTTCGACCGGGCCGGTCGTGATGATGAATTGCGAACCCTGGCAAAACAATCGGTCGGGCCTTCCCTTGCAAGCTATCAATTTGATGGTCACCAGTGGGGGTTGGCGATTGATGCGGCAACCCCGGTCGCGGCCTATCGGCCCGAAAGGCTTGAGCGCGCACCACGCCGCTGGAACGAGGTTGTTGAACTTGCAGCGGATGGCGAGGTCGGTTTCGCGCTGGCCCCGATTAATGCGCTGATGACATTTCTCGGTCTGGCGAGAAACCTTGAAATACCGCTTGCCGACAACCCGGAACAATTTATCGATCCTGAAAACGGAATCCGGGTACTGGAAGAAATGCGCCAAATTGTTGCGTTAATGGACCCGCGATGCCTGCAACTAGACCCGATCGGCATTCTTGAATGGATGGGGCGCAATCACGATGCCCCGGCCTATTCTCCCTTCGGCTATGGTTACACCAATTATTCCCGCGACGGCTATTGTGCTTTTCCGCTAATCTTTGCCGATGCGCCGGGGTTTGACGACAATGGTCCCCGTGGCACAGTGATTGGCGGTACCGGTATTGCGGTTTCAAGCATGTCACAACATCTCGATACGGCGATCGATTATGCCTTTTGGATCGCCGGTGCCGAGTGTCAGACCGGCCTTTATTTCGAATCCGGCGGGCAGCCCGGCAATGCAATTGCCTGGGAGAGCGATGCCTGCAACGCCGCCAGCCGTAACTTCTTTCGCAACACAAGGGCAACCCTGGAAAGCTCGTGGCTGCGGCCACGCTATGATGGCTGGTAACAATCTGGCCCTGGGCATTCTCGCAGCACTGGTTGGGCGCAGCATCCACAAACGTGGTTGCCGGGTCGATACCAGCCTCCTGGAAGCGATGATCGACTTTCAATTCGAGGTTTTGACCACCCATCTTAATGATGGTGGGCGCATTCCCGTACGCAGCAGCGTCAACGGTGCCCATGCCTATTTGGGTGCACCCTATGGGGTCTATCAAACGGCGGATGGTTATCTTGCCATCGCCATGACACCATCTTTGAATACCCTCGCCGATTTGATGAATATTACCGGCCTTGAACGCTTCTGTGAAAATTCGGCTGACCTGCTGAAATACCGCGACGAGATCAAGACCATCATGCAGCAACCTATCCGTCAGCGCACCACCAACGACTGGCTTGCTATCCTGCAACCGGCTGATATCTGATGCTCAGAGGTGCTCGACTGGTCGACACTTTTGGAGCAGCCGGCGTTTCAGCAACTGGATTTCATCCAGACAATCAAGCGCAATCATACGGTCAAATTGCAATCGCATCGCGGTCCATTGCGGGTCGATGGCAGCACCTTGAAATCACAACGCGCAGCACCCGAACTGGGTGAGCACACAGAACAAATCACAACAGAATTGTCTCTCGATCAAAACACATCGGGAGATAGAGAACGGGCAGCCGGTTGATAATTAAGATCAACACCGCTCAAATCGGCGCAAATGACGCCATCAAACTGGAGTTAGAAATGAAACTGACAACTCTAAGTGCACTCCTATCGGGAGTTGCACTAACCGTGCTTGCTTCGAGCAGCACCATTGCTGAAGAAATTGACTATGGAAAATTTGACGGCTACACGCTGCGGGTCAAGCTGATCGGTGGCGCTTAATATGAGCCTCTTTATGCCGAAATTGGCAAATGGGAGAAAATGACCGGTGGCAAGGTCGATATCCTGTCACGCAAAAACCATTTTGAACTGGACCGTGAAATCAAGCAGGATATTGCCGCTGGAACCATCGATTGGTGTGTTGGTTCAAACCACACCAGCTTTGCCCCGCAATATGGCAATATCTATATCGACCTGAATGGTATCATTCCGGCCGAAACGCTGGCCGAGTTTGACACCCTGGCAGTGGAGAACTCAACCGTCGAGGGACGGTTGGTGCAACTGCCACGCCATTCGGATGTGTCCAATCTATACTACAAGAAGTCACTTTATGCGGACCAGGCCAACAAGGATGCCTTCAAAGCAAAACACAATTATGACCTGATGCCACCTGAAACCTGGCTCAGTTCAAGGATCAGGCGATATTCTTTGCCGATGCTCCAAAGTTCTACGGTACCCAATATGTCGGCAAGGACGAAGCAATCACCGGCAGGTTCTACGAACTTCTGGTGGCTGAAGGCGGTGCGTTGTTTGACGACAATTGGAACCCCACATTCAATTCTGAAGCCGGCGTTCGCGCCGTCATGTGGTTCAAGGACCTTTATGATGCAAAGGCCGTTCCCGCGGGCGTGCTGAACTATTTGTGGGATGATACGGGCCTTGGCTTTGCTTCGGGAACGGTCGCATTAAACCTCGATTGGGCCGGTTGGGCTTCGTTCTTCAACGATCCGAAGAACTCCAAGGTTGCTGGCGATATCGGACTGGTCCGAGCGCCGGTTGGCTCAGGTGGCAAACGCACAGGGTGGGCGGGTTCGCACACTTTCTCAATCACGACTTCCTGTAGCAACACCAAAGCTGCGGCATCATTCATCAGCTTCCTCACCGCACACGACCGCCAGATGGTCGAAGCGCGCAAGGGTCTGTTACCAACGCGCAGCAAGGTTTGGGTTGATGCCAAGGATGAATTTGCCGCGGCCAAAAAAGACTTTATGGTCAAGGTCTTCGACACCTATAAGCTATCGATGAGCGAAGACGCCTTTACGCCGCCGCTGATCACGCCGTGGATCGAGGTTTCCAATGAAATCTGGCCGCACCTGCAAAAAGCAATCCTGGGTGAAATGACACCGCAGGCTGCTTTGGATCAGGCTGCCGATAGAGCCAAGGAAATCATGGAAGATTCTGGTTATCTGAAATAGTTCAGGTGACCCGGTAAATTTTCTCGACCGGGTGGCGGCACGACAATTGCGTTCGCCGCCCGGCATTTGCCCCTCACAAAATAGTACGAGGCAGCTTTGCGTGAACAATCAAAATATATGCGATGGTGGCGAACCACAAACTGGACACCGTTCCTGTTGCTGTCTCCCGCGATCCTGATTTTGCTGTTGGTCGTTTTGTTTCCATTGTTATTTTCGCTCTATACGAGTTTCACGGGTTACCGCCTGATTCGCCCGGAAAGCCTGTATAATTTCGTTGGCCTTCGCAATTACAAGTGGATATTTGCTGACTACGATTTTTGGGTCGCGTTCGGTCGCACCGTGCTGTTTTTAATGATTGCGCTCAATCTGGAGCTTATTCTCGGGCTGGGCATTGCGCTGCTGATCAACAAAATCACCTGGGGCCAAAGAACGCTTCGTACCATCATGATGTTTCCGATGATGTTTTCGCCAATCCTTGTCGACTACCAGTTCAAATTCATTTTCAACGACAATATCGGTATATTGAACAACGCCCTTCAAGCGCTCGGGTTGAGCGAAGGTGCCATACCTTGGCTGGTCGACAAATATCTGGCTATGTTCGCTATCATCTTTGCCGAAGTGTTGATGAGTACATCGGTCTTTGCGATATTGTTATTGGCCGGTCTGTTTGCCATGCCGCGTGACCCATTGGAGGCCGCCAAGGTCGACGGTTGCAATCCATGGCAGGTGTTTCGCCACATCACCCTGCCATTCCTCATGCCCTTTGCCTTTATCGCCATGACCATTCGTTCGCTGGATGTGGCGCGGGCCTATGACATTGTCGATGTGATGACCGGTGGCGGACCGGCCGGACGAACGGAACTGTTATGGACGCTGATTGCCCGGGTCGGTTATGATAATTCGCGTATGGGACTGGCCAATGCCATGGCCTATGTTTCGATTATTCTATCAATTGCCTTTACCTATTATTTCTTCACCAAGCTGATCGCAGCCCGCAAATATATGGGGGCTGACTAGATGAAAGGGTTTTCAAGAAAACAGATCAACAATGTGCTGACATGGATGCTGACCTTCCTGTCACTGCCGGTATTCATGATCTGGAGCCGCATCGGCCTAATCGATGCAAAGCTGGGAATGATTCTTGTCTACGTGGCGCTCAATGTCCCCTTTGCCATTTGGCTGATCGATGGTTTTTTCCGGCAGATCCCCAGGGAAATGTCGGAGGCCGCCCAGATTGACGGTTGCACCCGGTGGCAGGCGTTTTGGAAGATCGAATTTCCGTTGGCCAAATCCGGCATTGCCTCAGCGGGGATATTTGCCTTCCTGACATCGTGGAACGAATATGCGCTGGCCAGCCAGTTGACCCGCTCGACCGACTCAAAGACGCTACCGGTGGGCCTGATGGATTTCACCGCGCAATTCACAATCGATTGGGCGGGTATGTCGGCGATGGCTGTCATTATCATCATTCCTGCCCTGATCCTTACCTTCCTTGTGCAAAAACATCTGATCGTCGGCCTGACCTTTGGCGGCGTAAAAGGCTAAAACATGGCTGAAATCCTGCTTCAGAATATTTTCAAGAAATACGGTAGCCTGGAAGTCGTTCACGGTATCAGCCTGGAAATCGCGCACAACGAGTTTGTCGTGCTGGTAGGTCCATCGGGCTGTGGCAAGTCAACAACACTGCGCATGATCGCCGGGTTGGAAGATATTACCGGTGGTGAAGTTATAATCGGCGGCAAAGTGGCCAATGATCTGCCGCCACGCAAGCGCAACATCTCCATGGTGTTTCAAAACTATGCGCTCTATCCCCATATGACGGTGCGTGACAATCTTGGCTTCGGCCTGACAATCGCCAAACTGCCAAAAGACGTCATTAAGGAGCGGGTGGATGAAGCGGCAACCATCCTCAGCATTGGTGAATTGATGGACAGGACACCGGCGGAACTGTCTGGTGGCCAGCGCTAACGCGTTGCCATGGGCCGCGCCATCGTGCGCCATCCGGAAGTTTTTCTTTTTGATGAGCCTCTTTCGAACCTGGACGCAAAATTGCGGGTTCAGATGCGCACGGAAATCAAGCGGCTGCACCAAAAGGTCAAGACGACAATTGTCTACGTCACCCACGACCAAATCGAGGCGATGACACTGGCTGACCGCATTGTCATCATGAAAGATGGCTATATCGAACAGGTCGGGACCCCGCTTGAGGTGTTTGAACATCCGGTCAATACCTTTGTTGGCTCGTTTATCGGTTCCCCCCCGATGAACCTGATACCCGGCCAAATACTCACCAGGGACGACCGGCTACTGGTTTTTTTCGATTCCGATCAAACCGTGCCGGTGCCCGCCCGACTTTTAGAACATGTCAGCGAAGGGCAGAAGGTCACCTTTGGCTTTCGAGCGGAGGATTTGATGCCTAAAGATCATGCATTGCCGGTCCTGGGCGAAGCTAGCGAGCTGCGATTGACGGTGGATATTGCCGAGCCGCTGGGCACCGAAACGCTGCTGTTTTGTAATTTCGCCGGGGTTGATATTCAGGCGAAGATGTTCAACCCGCGTCCGGTTATGCCCACTGAAGTGATGGATTTTGTCTTTGCGATCGACAAAACCCACCTGTTTGACGCCGAAACCGGCAAAAGTTTGCGGATATAGCAATGGCAAAAATAACCCAGGTTTGCGTGCGTATGGTGGATCTCGTACCGCCAGTCACCCGTACCGTTGCCAGCCGACGATATTGGTTCCCATGCGGCGCTAAATCGTCATTCCAATGTACCGATTGCAATTGGTGAAAGTCTCTACAGCGCATCGCAATTCAAGGACTATCTGGTGCAGAATGCCTGTTCGATTGTGCAGGTCGATGTGGCCCGGATCGGTGGCATTACCCCATGGCTAAAGGTCGTCCATATGGCCGAAGCTTTCAATGTTGCGGTTTGCCCGCATTTTCTAATGGAACTGCATGTGTCTTTGGTATGCGCGCTGCCAAATACCCCGGTGCTGGAATATATTCCGCAGCTTGATGCCATCACCAATACAAAAATGATCGCCGAAAATGGCCATGCGAAGCCTTCACAGGATCCAGGTCTTGGTATTGACTGGAATTTTGAAGCGATAGCCGCCATGGAAGTCGAAGGGTCGCACACAACCATAACGCAAGGGGGCTGATATGCAGCGCAGGGCAATGGTAATCGGCATCAAGCCGGGCAAGATCGAGGCCTATAAGCGGCTGCATGCGGAGGTCTGGCCCGACATTCTCGATATGATCTCCAAATGCAATATTCGTAATTATTCGATTTATCTAAAACAGCCCGAGAACCTGCTCTTTGGGTATTGGGAATATCACGGCAAGGATTTTGAGGCGGATGGGGCGATCATGGCCGCCGATCCGCGCACCCAGGAATGGTGGGATGTTTGCATGCCCTGCCAGGAGCCGCTTGAGACCCGCAAAGAGGGTGAATGGTGGGCAATGATGGAGGAGGTTTTTCACCATGACTGACGCAATCACCAAACGGCTGGCCGGCTGTTATACCGGGGTTGTCCATGACGTGATGCGCGGTATGGGTCTAAGCAATTTCACCCTGCCACATGAGATCGTTCCGCTGATGCCGCAAAAGCCCTTATGCGGGCCGGTTTTCACCATTGAAGGCATGGTCGATGAAACAGCCGACGGCCACGAGACCCTGTTGCAATGGACGGGACTGCTGTCAAAGGCAAAACCGGGGCACATATGGGTCTGCCAGCCGCATGATCACCAGATTGCCCAGATGGGTGAATTGTCGGCTGAAACCTTGCAGGCCAAGGGCGTGCTGGGTTGTGTGGTCGATGGCGGCATACGCGACACCAATTTTCTGCTCGAGATGGGCTTTCAAAGCTGGAGCCGGTTTCACACGCCGCGCGATATTGTCGCCCATTGGCTACCACGCGGCTTTGATGTCGACATCGTCATTGGTGATGTGTTGATCGCACCGGGTGATTATCTCAGTGGCGATCGTGACGGTATGGTGCGGGTGCCCCGCGAGATCATTGAAGATGTGGTTAGCAAGGCGGAAATTGCCGTTCAGACCGAAAACAAGGTCCGCACGGCCATATTGGCCGGCACCGACCCGCAGGAAGCCTATTTGAAGCACGGAAAGTTCTGATCGGCATATGAAAATTACCGAAGTCGACATTCGCTGCTGCCGGCATGAGGCGCTTGCCATTTCGGCAAGTGCGCTGCGCGACGGTAACGCCGTCGACGGGCTGGAGTTCCTGGTCTTTACCGTGAAAACGCAATCAGGCCTGAGCGCATCAATGTTCGGATTTGCCGGGCGTTCAGCACTGGGGGCCGGACACCTTGCCGCATCTTCGCTAAGACCACTGCTTTTGGGCCGCAATGCGCTGGACCGGGAGGCCATCTGGAATGCCTGGCGCACCGCTAATCGCTGGTGGCACTATCTGCCGATTTACGCCTATGGGCCGGTCGATGTTTGCCTGTGGTTGTTGGGCGCTGAGGCTGCATCGCAGCCCTTATGGCGCTATCTTGGCGGCGCGCGCAAAGAAGTTCCGGTCTATTGCTCCTCAATGGTTCTCCAAGATGCATCTGCCTATGTGGACGAAGCGCTGGAGGTCAAGAACGCGGGATTCAAAGCCTACAAGACCCACCCTCCGGGGCGCTCATTAAATGAAGACATTGAAATTCACGAAGCTGTGCGTGAGGCGGTCGGCGATGGGTTCGATCTGATGGCTGATCCGGTGGCACCCTACACGCTTGAAGAAGCCATTAAATTTGGCCGGGCGCTGGAAGGGTTCGGCTACAAATGGCTGGAGGAGCCCCTTCCGGACGAATCCTTTTCTGCCCTGCGTGAATTGACCCGTGTGCTTGATATTCCCATAGTCGGCACCGAAGTTTTGGCCAAACATCCCTATTCCGTTGCCGAATGTATATCGACAAGAGTGGTGGATGTGGTGCGTGCCGATGTCAGCTGGACAGGCGGCATTACCGATAAAAGACGGAATAGCTACCCTTCCTGAGGCAGCCGGGCTGGGGATTGATCTGGACTGGAACATGATCGATAACGCAACGATTGCCAGGCTGTGAGGGTCGACCGGATGATGAATGCAACAGAATCTGCACGTAGCGACAAAACCGACACCCGGTTATTGCTGCTTTCGCCCACCGACAATGTTTTCGTCCTGCGCAGTGTCATTCAAGCAGGGGAGCAGATCTATGTTGGTGGAAAAAGCCTGGCCATCGAGCGGCGGATTGACCTTGGCCACAAGCTCGCCCGCACCGACATTCAAGCCGATGCAATAATAATCAAATATGGCGCGCCCATCGGCTCAACCACTGTTGATATAGCCTGCGGTGAGCACGTTCATACCCACAATATGAAAAGCGACTATACACCGACATACACGTTGGATGATGTGGAAGACGAAGTGGCTTCGACCAGTGAAATGAGGGACAAATGACCATGAAAGGATATCTTCGTTCCAACGGTCGCAAGGGCATCAGAAACATTGTCGCTGTCGCCTATCTGGTTGAATGCGCTCACCATGTGGCACGGGAAATCGTTGCCCCGCATCGCGAGAAGGCCCACCTCATCGGTTTCCCCGGCTGTTTTCCTAATGATTATGCCCAAAACATGATGGAAAAATTGTGCACCCATCCCAATGTCGGCGCGGTGTTATTAATCTCGCTTGGATGCGAAAGCTTCAACCGCAGCAAACTGGAAAAAACTGTCCGTGACAGCGGTCGGCCGGTGCACGGCATCGTTATTCAGCGCGAAGGTGGAACCCTTTCCTCGATCCGGTTGGGGCAGAGCTGGGTCGAGGAGCAGGTTGCCGCACTGGAACAGGTGGAAACCGTGCCCATGGCGCTCACCGAGTTGTCAATTGGCACGGTTTGCGGCGGCTCCGACGGGACCAGCGGATTAACCGGCAATCCAGCCGTTGGTCGTGCCTTCGACCGGCTGGTAGAAGCGGGCGCGACTTGCATCTTTGAAGAGACCGGAGAGCTGATCGGTTGCGAGGAAATCATGGCCGCGCGTGCGGCAACTCCCGAACTTGCCGACGAATTGCGCAGATCTATTGCCAAGGCAGCACAATATTACGCCACACTTGGATATGGCAGTTTCGCCGCTGGCAACGCCGAAGGCGGGCTTTCGACCATCGAAGAAAAATCAATGGGTGCCTATGCCAAATCCGGCCTCTCGCCCATCTGCGGCCTGATCAAGCCGGGAGACATTCCTGCCAAAGGGGGTCTTTACCTGATGGACGTGGTGCCGGATGGCGAGGTGCGTTTTGGCTTTCCCAATATCAGCGACAATGCCGAGATTGTTGAAATGATGGCATCGGGCGTTCACCTTACCCTGTTTGTGACCGGGCGGGGCTCGGTGGTTGGATCGGCCATTTCCCCGGTGATCAAGATTGCTGCCAATCCTCAAATGTACCAACGATTAAGCCAGGACATGGACATCAATGCCGGCAGGATACTGAATGATGAAGCCACCCTCGATGAGGTCGGTGACGAGATTTTTGACCTCGTCGTCAAACTTGCAAATGGCACGACAAGCAAATCTGAAGAACTCGGCCATACCGAGTTCATTTTAACCTATAAATCGTTTGAACCCATCGGTCCGGCATGTTTGCCGGGATGAGAAAAAGGAGGTTGCATTGAGCAGACTTAAAGGGAAAACCTGCCTTGTTTCAGCAGCAGGACAAGGGATAGGCCGGGCATCGGCAATGGCCATGCATCGCGAAGGTGCAAAGGTTTTTGCTACAGACATAAACGAGGAAAGTCTGGCCAGCCTTGCAGAGGAGGGGCTGGATGTTTTCACTCTTAATGTACGTGATCCGCAGTCGATTGCGGCGGCTGTGGAAAAAACCGGCCCGCTGGATGTGCTGTTCAACTGCGCCGGATTTGTCGATCACGGCACAATTTTGGATTGTGATGATGAGGCATGGGCGTTTTCCCTGGATTTGAACGTTACTGCCATGTTCCGGATGATCCGGGCATTTTTGCCTGCCATGCTGGAAAGTGGCGGTGGTTCAATTGTCAATATGTCGTCGGTCGCCTCGTCTATCATCGCCGCCCCCAACCGATTTTCCTATGGCGCGACAAAAGCGGCGGTTATTGGCATTACCAAATCAGTGGCGGCAGATTTCGTTGAAAAGGGCATCCGCTGTAATGCGATCTGTCCCGGTACGGTTGAATCGCCATCATTGCAGCAACGCATGCGGGCCCAGGGTGACTATGAAACGGCCCGCGCGGCGTTTGTGGCGCGCCAACCGATGGGCCGGATCGGCAAAGCTGACGAAATTGCCGCCCTGGTTGTCTATCTGGCATCCGATGAATCAACGTTTACCACCGGTGTTGCCCACGTTATCGATGGTGGTTGGTCAAACACGTAAAGCAAAAAAATAATGAAGGTATCTACACTATGAAACTGCTTAGATTTGGCCCCGATGGGTTTGAAAAACCGGGTATCCTGGATGGCAATGGCAAGATTAGGGACCTGTCCGGTATTGTTACAGATATTGCGGGCAAGACATTATCACCAGAGAATTTGACCGGGCTGTCACAAGTCGATCTTTCCTCATTACCACTGGTTGGTGACGATACTCGTTTGGGCCCGTGTGTTGCCGGCACCGGCAAGTTCATCTGCATTGGCATGAATTATGCCGACCACGCGGCGGAATCGGGAGCTGAAGTGCCGCCTGAGCCGGTAATTTTCATGAAAGCCACCTCAGCTATTTGCGGGCCCAACGATCCGGTGATCATTCCCAAGGATTCCAGGAAAACCGATTGGGAAGTTGAACTTGGCGTGGTCATTGGTAGCCGGGCAAAATATATCAGCGAAGAAGAAGCAATGGACTATGTGGCCGGCTATTGCCTGATCAACGATGTCTCGGAACGCACCTTTCAGATTGAACATGCGGGCCAGTGGACCAAGGGAAAATCCGCCGACAATTTCGGACCCGTTGGTCCATGGCTGGTGACCAAAGATGAAATCGCCGATCCGCAGAATATAGCGATGTGGTTGAGCGTCAATGGTGAGAAACGGCAAAACGGCTCGACCAGAACCATGGTCTATGGGGTGGCGCATTGTGTTTCATATCTCAGCCGGTTTATGAGCCTGCAACCCGGCGACATTATTTCAACCGGAACCCCGGCCGGCGTCGGCATGGGAATGAACCCGCCAACCTATCTGCAACCCGGCGATGTCATTGAACTTGGCATTGAGGGTCTGGGCATACAGCGCCAGGACGTCATTGCCGACCCGGAAGGGTAATCAAGGGAGAAGAGATGTGACCCCACTATTAGCTACTGACACCAATGCCATAAATGTAGAAGCATTTGAAATTCTTGAAACTTTCCGTATGAAACAGGATCATTATCAACAACATTTCAGACAATGAAAGCATGCCCTCACGCCGCCGCTTGTGGCCGTTAAGGCCAAGGCACGTATTGCGCCGCGTCAGCAAACGATTTTTCTACCATCATATGGGTCAATATTAACTTCCCTTGGTATTAGTTACGCATCGTTCCTGGAAGATAGAGCGACAATTGCGGCAAAGCCACGATGATGACGAGGCATACCAACATGGCCAGCCAAAACGGCAAAATGCCCTTGTAGATATCCTGCATCGAAATGTCTGACACGCTTTTGACCACAAAAACATTCATGCCTACAGGCGGACTTATCAGCGCCATTTCGAGCACGATCACCATGATCACTCCAAACCAGATGATCAGATCTGAAGGGGTAACGATGCCAAGCACATCAGCGATTCCAGATTGCTGGATGATGGGCAAGACAATCGGCAACACCAGCACCATCATGGCAAATCCATCAAGAAAAGTGCCGAGGAAAATGAATACAGCCAACACCAGTGCTAATAGTACCAGCGGATTTAATTCCAGTTCGACCAGGCCGTCAGCCAGCGAAGCGGGTATTTGTGTGAGCGCCAAAAAAGGGGAAAATACACTTGCACCGATGATGATGAAATAGATCATCACGGAGGTTGAAACGGTCCGGAGCAAGGCATCGACAAAACCTTGCAAAGTGAATTCCTTGCGTCGTAGCGAGAATAAAAAGGCCAAAACGGCACCTACCGCCGCCGCTTCGACCGGGGTGAAAACGCCGCCATAAATGCCGCCGATAGATATGATGATTATCATCAGGATGGAGGTGCCGCGGATCAGGAACTTTATCCTGTCGGCAAAGCTGAATTTTTCTCCCGCGGGTCCAATGGCTGGGCGGATGAGGGTCAGTATCCAGATGGTGACCATAAAACAGCCGGAAAGAATCAGGCCCGGGATGACACCGGCTAGGAACAACCGGCCGATCGATTCCTCGGTCAGGATTGCGTAGATGATAAACCCCGTTGATGGCGGGATTAAGATGCCGAGGGTGCCGCCCGCCGCAACCGATCCGGCAGCAAATTTTGCATCGTAGCCAAATCGCTTCATCTCGGGCAATGCCACCCGCCCGAGTGTTAACGCCGAGGCCACCGACGAACCGGACAGGGCGGCAAAACCGGTGCAACCCAAAATGGTTGCATGGGCCAGCCCGCCGCGAAAATGACCTATCCAGGCATAGGCGGTATTGTACAAATCACGGCTCATTCCCGAAGTGCTGGCAATATTGCCCATCAGCACAAACAGCGGAATAACCGTCAGCTCGACAAAGGTCAGCGTGCCCCAGCTTTCGGTGAACAGCGTCGAAACCGCCGCAGACCACGAATTCAACAGGGTTATCCCGGCCAACCCGGCGGCAATCATTGCAAAGGCAACCGGCACCCGCAGGGCCATCAGGACAAGCAATAACACCAACCCGAAAACGCCTGTCGTTTCCGGGCTCATGCGGGCTAGTCCTTGTTTCGGTTGACGGTGGTCACTGGCGCCCGAAAGACCGAAAGGCACTCAACCAGCAAAATCATGGCGTGCAGGGCGCAGATGCCAAGAATCGTCAAGATGAACGGTTTGTGCGGCACAAAGATCATATTGGTTGCCTCGTTGAACAAAGTCGCATCCTGCGCAGCCTCTATCGCCCGCCAGGCGATCAGGCCAAAAATTCCTGCAACGGAAAATTTTACTAACAACGCCCGCACCAGTTCCAGCGGACGAAAGGCAATGTTCTGGTACAAATCAACACTAATGTGCTCGCCAATCCGCCAGGTGTAAGGCGCGGCCAGCATTATGGTCAGCACCATGCCCATTTCGACAATATCCTGTCGTCCGCGCAGGGGTGAAGAAAAGAAATAGCGCAACAGCACATCATGAAATGTCACAACGACCAGGGTCGAAAGGACCAGCCCCGCAGCAATAGCCATCGCCTTGACAATACGATCAATGATTGCATCCACGCCACGAAGCCTTTGCCTTTGATTGAACGGCCCCCGGGTGAAATCCTGGGGCCGCAATTTTTTGTTATTTCATCATGTCGGCTATAATTTCAGTTGCCGCAAGACCTTTTGCGTCAAACTCGGCCTTTAGTTTTTCGACTGCAGCAACAGCCTTCGCTTCGAAGGTAGCACGCGCTTCAGCAGACAGGACAATCGTTTCGGCGCCCGCTTTTTTGGCAAACTTGCCCAATGCGATTTGGCCGAATTTTGCCAGGCCGGCCGCCGAGCGCTGGGAAATATCGAGCCCGGTGAGGCTATCTAAAGCAGCGCGATCCTTGTCGCTAAGCTCATTATAGGCATCCGCATTGGCAACCAGAAAGATTGTCGTCGGCATTTCCGGCAAATTGGTAGTGACGTATTTTGTCGTTTCGATCAGCTTGAAAATAAGCAGTGAATCGGAGCCCATTAAAGCGCCGTCAACGACACCCGTATTCATTGCCGTATAGACCTTGTTGGCCGGCATCGGCACCGGCGTGGCGCCATAGGCCTCAATCACCACAGCGGCAGAAGATGAAGCAACACGCATTTTAAGGCCCACCAGATCCTCAAGTTTGCGCACCGGTTTGTCGCGCATCATAAATACCGCCGGCGGCGTCACAAACAGCGCCAACGGCACGGTCTTCTTGAATTCGCCGCGCAAGTGCTTGTCCATAACCTTCCACAATTTGGCGGTTGCATCCTCGTGCCCGTGGGAAACGCCTGGCAATTCCACCAACAGTGTTTTGGGAAATATTGACGATGTGTAGCCAGGCAACCCATAGGTGATTTCGGCGATGCGCGACACGGCGCGCTTATATTGCTCGACCGGTCCTTTGCCAAGTTCGCCAGATGGATAGATCTTGATCTTGGTCGATCCGCCGGTTGCCGCGTCAAGGTCGGTGGCAAGTTTTTCAAAGATCGGTTTGTGCAGAATATAGATTGGCGGCACAAAACTGGCCAATTTTAGCACATTTTCAGCGGCAGCACCGAATGTTGTTCCCATGAGCGCCGAAGCAGCAACCGTGCCGGCGATAAATGTCCTACTCAGTACATCCATGAACTCTCTCCCTGCGATGTTTTTTGGATCAATTGGTAAATTACTATTCCAAAATATGGGACAATGCAATATATATTGGGACATGACCAAGCGAGTATTGGATATTCCACCGCAACCGGGCGTAGGTCTGGTGCAGAAAACGCTGCAAATTCTCGATCTATTTCAGCGGGAGGCGCCCACATGGTCGCAAACGGAAATCTCCCGCACCACCGGCATGCCGAAATCGACCGTAAACAGGCTGGTCAAGTTCCTGACCGATCGAGGCTACTTAACCGTGCTTGAGGGAAGAAATCGCTATGCCCTTGGTCCAGCATCAATTGATCTCGGCCGCCGCGCTGCTGCGTTATTTGATTTTCGCGGCACCTGCCGCCCGACGCTTGAAAAACTGTCACGAGATACTAGCGAAACCGTCATTTTGACTTCCGTCATCAGCTCCGGCAACGCGGTGCGCTGTGTCGACCAGATCGAGAGCACCCACGAGGGGTTGCGCGTTTTTGAACACATTGGCAGTCTGTTTCCACTGCATGCCGGAGCTTCGCCCAAGGCCGTGCTTGCAGTTCTGGGTGAAGACGAATTTGAACAATATGTTTCGCGGCCATTGACGTCGCTTGCCGATCAATCGGTGATAGACACTGGTAAATTGCGCCGCGAAATTGCCGACACGGTCAAACGCGGCTATGCCGTTTCTCACGGCGAAACCTATCAGGGTGTTGTCGGCATCGCTGCGGCTTTTTTCTGGAACATTCAAAGGCCGGCCGGCAGCATTGCAGTTGCCCTGCCTGAACATCGCGCAACGGCTGAAACGATTGAACGCATCGGTGCCTGTTTGAAGATATCAGCAGAAGATATCAATGCCAAGCTCATGGTCGAGGCGGCCCCATCAAGGGTTCGGGAGGCGTCGTGATGCGGGCGTGGGTCTCAGGCAAGGATCCGGCAATCGGGGCGCTGCGTATTGAGGACGTTGAAAAACCGGTTGCAGTAGATAACTTCATGCTGGTGCGAGTGAGCCATGCTGCGCTGAACTATTCAGATCTGCTGATGATCGCTGACCAGTACCAGGTGCGCCCGCCCCGCCCGTTTGTTCCTGGACAAGAGATCGTCGGCGTGGTGCAAAATACTATCGGCGGGTCAATTTTCAAACCTGGCGACAGGATAGCCAGTAAGGTTTTATGGGGCGGTTTTGCCGACTTTGTGCTGGTGCGCGAGGACATGGCCGTTCGGGTGCCTGAAAACTTCCGCCAGGCCGAAGCAGCCGCATTACCGGTCTCTTATATCACCGCGCTGGTGGCGCTTGATCATTGTGCCGCAATAAAGCCTGGCGACACGGTTTTGATACATGCCGCAGCCGGCGGAGTCGGGCTGGCGGCAGTGGAAGTCGCGGCGGCGCGCGGTGCTACGGTTATTGCAACGGCGGGGAGCCAGCAGCGGCTCGATGTCGCGTGTGCCCACGGTGCCCGCAACGGGATAAATTACCGCGACGAAAACTGGGTCGAGAAGATCAAGGAACTGACCGGTGGTCTTGGGGCCAACATCATTGTTGATCCGGTCGGTGGAGAGATTGGAGAAAAAAGCCTGCACTGCATTGCCGTGGACGGCAAACTGTTGATTGTCGGATTTTCGTCCGGCCACATGCCGCAACTGGCGCCGCACCGGCTGCTGCTAAAACGCGCATCGGCCATCGGCGTATATTGGAACCACGACACCGATCAGGAAATGTTGGCGGCAACCACCAAAGCGCTGGAAGCGCTCATCGACGCCGGAAAAATCAACCCACAGATCGATGATCGCTACGGCTTTGTTGATCTGCCAAAGGCGCTGGATGATCTGGCTAATCGCCGGGTTGCCGGCAAAATGATCTTGCGCATGACCAGCGGGGATAGCTGATGAGCGATGCAAAATCCGAAAGCGGTCTGTTGAGCGGCATCCGCATTCTCGATCTGTCGCGGGTGATGTCGGGGCCGTACTGCACCTCGATGCTGTCTGATCTGGGGGCGGAAGTGATCAAGATCGAGATGCCTGAATATGGCGATGAGGCGCGGTCTTTCGGCCCCTATATTGACGGTGAAAGCACCTATTTCATCCTGCTGAACCGTAACAAGAAAAGCGTGACGGTTAATTTGAAAACCGCCGAGGGGCGCGCTATCATCACTTCTTTGATCCCCAAATGCGATGTGCTTGTGGAGAACTTTCGCCCCGGGGTGATGACCCGGCTTGGGTTAGATGAAGTCAGTGTCAGGGCGCTCAACCCGGGCATCATCTACACCAGTATTTCCGGCTTCGGGCAGCAAAGTCCGCTGCAAGACTGGCCGGCTTTTGATCTTGTCATTCAGGCCATGAGTGGGCTGATGAGCCTGACCGGTCCGCGCGGCGGTCCACCGACGGCGGTGGGAGAATCGATCGCAGATGTCTGTACCGGAATGTTCGCCGCCTTTGGCACGGTTGCAGCGCTGTTCGACCGGGAGCGCACCGGCAACGGCAGGCACGTTGATGTCGCTATGCTGGATGCGATGATGGCGATGCAGTTGACCGGGTTGGCGCGTCAACTATACAGCGACGATACGCCGAGACCGGCCGGCAATCGTCATCCGGTGACCTATCCGGTCGACAGTTTTCCGACCCTGGACGGCGATATCGTCATGGTGTGCTTTTCCGACCGGCTGTTTGGTTCTCTCGGCGAGCTGATAGGACAGCCTGAGCTTGCCACCGACACCCGTTTTAAAGACAACGCGGCGCGCAATGAAAACGAGCAGTTACTGCGCGACAAAATCGCCGCATGGACCGCGACATTGAGCCAGGATGCCGCAATCGGGTTGCTGCTTTCCAAGGGCATACCAGCAGCGCCGGTGTGGGATCTAAAACAACTGGTATCGTCGGACCATGTGACCAGCCGCGCATTGATAGAACAAGGCCGGCACAGCAAGTTGGGGGAGATCCCGCTGGTGCCACAGCCGATAAAGTTTTCCGACTCAAGCAGAACGCAAAGCAACACGTCACCGACGTTGGGCGAAAATACCGATGAGGTTTTGGGCGCGATGTCCGGCCTTTCGGACGATGAGATAAAAGCGCTTAGGGCAAGCAAGATCATCTGAGGAATATTCCATGGGCTTCACCAGAAAAAATAGCCGCGTGATCAAAGCGCCAACCGGCCTGGAACTGAATGCAAAGAGCTGGCATACCGAAGCGCCTTTGCGTTTGCTGATGAACAATCTCGATCCCGACGTGGCCGAACGACCCGATGAACTGGTGGTATATGGTGGCATTGGTCGTGCGGCGCGCAACTGGGAATGCTTCGATGCGATGCTTGAGACGCTGAAGCAATTGGAAGGCGACGAGACGCTTTTGGTGCAATCCGGCAAGCCGGTCGGGGTGTTCAAAACCCACCGCATGGCGCCACGGGTTTTGATCGCCAACGGCAACATTGTGCCTCACTGGGCGACCTGGGAGAAATTCGATGAGCTCGACCGGCTGGGCCTGACCATGTATGGCCAGATGACCGCCGGATCGTGGATATATATTGGCTCGCAGGGAATTGTACAGGGAACCTATGAGACCTTTGCCGCCATCGGGCGGCGCCATTTTGACGGTGAAGTGGCCGGCAAACTGGTGGTAACGGGTGGTTTGGGTGGCATGGGCGGTGCACAGCCGCTGGCCGCCACGATGGCAGGTTTTAACGCGCTGGTGGTCGAATGCCAGCGGCAAAAGATCGATTTCCGCATCCGTACCGGCTACCTGGCAAAATCGGCCGAGACGCTTGATGAAGCGCTATCGCTTGTCGAAAACGCCTCACAACCGGTCTCGGTGGGCCTTGTCGGCAATGTCGTCGACGTATTGGAGGCGCTCGAAAAGCGTGGTGTTACGCCTGAGGTGGTAACCGATCAGACCTCGGCCCACGACCCGGTAAACGGCTACTTGCCGCAGGGCTGGAGTGTTTCCGATTGGGAAGACCAGCGCGAACGAGACCCGGCTGCGGTATCGCGGGCCGCAAAGAAATCCATGGCCCATCATGTTGCGCTGATGAATGGGTTTAAGGCAAAGGGGTCTGTTGTGCTGGAATATGGCAACAATCTGCGTGCCATGGCCGAAGAAGCAGGGGCAAAAGATGCATTCGGTTTTCCGGGATTTGTCGAGGCCTATGTCCGGCCGTTATTTTGCGAAGGCAAGGGGCCCTTTCGCTGGGTCGCTTTGTCCGGCGACCCGGAAGATATTTACAAGACCGACGCAAAGGTGCGTGAATTAATGCCGAACGATACTTTCCTGCACAATTGGCTGGACAAGGCGAGGAAGCACATTCGCTTTCAGGGTCTTCCGGCGCGCATTTGCTGGGTGGGACTGGGCGACAGGCACCGGCTTGGCCTGGCGTTCAACGACATGGTTTGCAGCGGTGAACTAAGCGCACCGGTCGTCATTGGTCGTGATCATATGGATTCTGGATCGGTCGCCAGCCCCAATCGCGAGACCGAGGGCATGAAAGATGGTTCAGACACGGTTTCCGATTGGCCGATTCTCAACGCCCTTTTGAATGTCGCCAATGGCGCAACCTGGGTTTCCTTCCACCATGGCGGCGGAATGGGCATGGGCTATTCGCAACATGCAGGCATTGCCATTCTTGCAGACGGCAGTGCCGAGGCCGGCGAAATCATTGCCCGCACCTTATGGAACGACCCGGCAAGCGGCGTTATGCGACATGCCGATGCGGGCTACGAAACGGCCGTCGAATGTGCTGCAAGACACCGGCTTAATCTGCCGATGTCCTGATCCGACATCTTTTTCAAGAAGGTAACGCCGCGTGCGCCAAAAACCACAGTGCCATCAAACTATTTGCTGACATCATGACAGATAAACTTTTGTAAAGCGCCTTGAAACGCCGGTTTGACAACCCTAGGTCAAGAACAGGCAGCCAAGTCGCTGCACCAGCTAATAAAAGGGGTGAACGACACCATGACACATTCGCTTATCCGTCCCGCATGGACACCTGTTACCATCGCCATGATGATTATCGGCTTCATGATTTATTGGCCGCTGGGTCTTGCCATGATCGCCTATATTATCTGGGGAGATCGGCTCGAAGGCTATAAGCATGAAATTAATCGGGCGACCGACAAATTCACCAATGGCTGTTCAGGCCGCAGTCGGTATTCCTGGCATCAGGCTGCGAGCGGCAATGTTGCTTTCGACGAATGGCGCGAGGCCGAGCTTGTGCGGCTTGACGAGGAACGGCGCAAACTTGATGAAATGCGCAAGGAGTTCGAGGATTATTCACGCGAATTGCGCCGCGCCAAGGATCAAGACGAGTTCGAGCGCTTTATGAAAGATCGCGATGCACCTGTCGCCAAACCGGCAAAAAAAGCGCCGCGCAAATCCGGCGGCGAGGTAATTTCCGGCAAATAACCCTTGGCATGATTTGACAGCGCGTGATATCAAATAAGGACTGCGATGGGGCCAACCGGCCCCGTTTTCATTGGTCTTGCGGATTGACAATCGCCGACCTGTTTTATCCATGATCTTGTAAACAGAGCCTATTTTTCAATTCATTACAGCGAAATTCCTTGACAGTGGGTGACGGAATTATTATCTCACCGCTGTTAGCACTCTTGGATAGAGAGTGCTAACAATCTCATTTCCAACAATTCAGCGACTTGTCCGCTGTCGACACAGGATTACCAAACATGTCCAAAGTAAAGTTCCGTCCACTGCACGACCGAGTGGTTGTTCGCCGGGTCGAGTCTGAAACCACGACCGCTGGCGGCATCATCATCCCCGAAAATGCCCAGGAGAAGCCGCAGGAAGGCGAAATTGTTTCCGTCGGTTCTGGTGCCCGCGATGAAGCCGGTAAATTGATTGCACCCGATGTGAAATCCGGCGACCGGGTTTTGTTCGGCAAGTGGTCTGGTACCGAAGTTAAAATTGGCGGCGAAGATCTGCTGATCATGAAAGAATCCGACATCATGGGCGTCATTGGCTAAGCCGATCGCCTTGATCCCCACAATTAGGTTTTATCAATCGAAGCTGGAAATCCGCTTCAAGGAGTAATAAAATGGCTGCAAAAGAAGTCAAATTTGGTGCCGATGCCCGTGAGCGCATGCTGCGTGGTGTCGACGTCCTTGCTAACGCTGTACGAGTAACCCTTGGTCCCAAGGGCCGCAATGTGGTGCTGGACAAATCCTTTGGCGCACCGCGCATCACCAAAGACGGTGTAACGGTTGCCAAGGAAATCGAACTTGAAGACAAGTTTGAAAACATGGGCGCACAAATGGTTCGGGAAGTTGCTTCCAAAACCAACGATATTGCCGGTGACGGCACAACCACCGCGACAATTCTGGCTCAGTCGATCGTCCGCGAAGGTGGCAAGGCCGTTGCCGCCGGCATGAACCCGATGGATCTGAAACGCGGCATCAATATCGCGGTTAGTGAAGTTGTTGCCGATCTTCAAAAGAAGTCAAAGAAGATCAAGACTTCTGAAGAAGTGGCACAGGTTGGCACCATCTCGGCCAATGGTGAAGAAGACATTGGCAATCGAATTGCCGAAGCCATGCAGCGTGTTGGCAATGAAGGCGTGATCACGGTTGAAGAGGCCAAGTCGCTTGAATCAACTCTTGATGTTGTTGAAGGCATGCAGTTCGACCGCGGGTATCTTTCTCCCTATTTTGTCACTAATCCCGACAAGATGCTTTGTGATCTGGAAGATCCCTATATCCTTCTGCACGAAAAGAAGCTCACCAGTCTGCAGGCCATGTTGCCGATCCTGGAAGCTGTGGTTCAGAGCGGAAAACCGCTTTTGATCGTGGCCGAGGACATCGAAGGCGAAGCGCTTGCTACGTTGGTGGTCAATAAACTTCGCGGCGGACTGAAGGTTTCTGCGGTCAAGGCACCGGGCTTTGGCGATCGTCGCAAGGCGATGCTGGAGGATCTTGCCATTTTGACCGGCGGTCAGGTGATCTCCGAAGATCTTGGCATCAAGCTTGAAACTGTTACCCTCGACATGCTCGGCACCGCCAAGAAGGTTTCCATCTCCAAGGAAGAAACCACCATCGTTGATGGCGCCGGCAAGAAGAAGGAAGTCTCGGCCCGTGTTGGCCAGATCAAACAGCAGATCGGTGAAACCTCGTCTGAATACGACAAGGAAAAACTGCAGGAACGTCTGGCCAAACTGGCTGGCGGTGTTGCCGTAATCTCCATCGGTGGTGCTACCGAGGTTGAAGTGAAAGAAAAGAAAGACCGTGTTGACGATGCGCTTAATGCGACCCGCGCTGCGGTTGAAGAAGGCATCGTTGCCGGTGGTGGCGTTGCCCTTTTGAACGCCGCTAACGCCATCAAGTCAAAGGGTGCCAATCCCGATCAGGAAGCCGGCATCAACATCGTACGCCGCGCGTTGCAGGCTCCGGTGCGTCAGATCGCGCAGAATGCCGGTGACGAGGGCTCGGTGGTTGTTGGCCGGATCAATGATTCGAAAAAAGTCAACTACGGCTACAATGCCCAGACCGGCGAATTTGGTGACATGATTGCCATGGGCATCATCGATCCGGTCAAGGTTGTGCGCTCAGCGCTGCAGGATGCCGCTTCTATCGGTGGTCTGTTGGTAACAACGGAAGCCATGGTCGCTGATGCGCCCACCAAGGATGCTGCCGGCCCAGCCATGCCGGACATGGGTGGCATGGGCGGCATGGGTGGCATGGGCGGCATGATGTAATCATCAAGCCGGACCATAATATCCAGCAAAGATCGAGCGGGTCGTTTCGAAAGGAACGGCCCGTTCGTTCGACCAGCGGCAATTTGTTTCTTGCCTGAACGGCAAAATAAAGCTGAAGGTACGCCGACCAATCCCGGCAATGGAATTTTGTTCACTATGTTTCTCATCCAACCATCCCGTTTGGCTGTTGTCGCCCGCGATCTGGAAACTGTGCTTGAGCACAAGAAATTTGCTAGCTTCTCCTTGCTGTCCGCCGTGTGAGTATCGCAAATACCGGTATGAGTGATGTTACCTCAGAACTAATTGTCAGACCGGCCAAGTTCACGCGTGGTTCGACCATGCGTCACGTCATATCGATGACCATGGCGGGCGCGACCGGTTTGATGGCGGTGTTTGCGGTCGACATCGTCAATCTGTTCTATATCTCCCAACTGGGCGACCAGATCCTGACCGCGGCGGTCGGGTTTGGCGCCACAATCATGTTTTTCTCGATATCGCTTGGTATCGGATTAAGCATCGCGACGACAGCGCTTGCCGCCAGAGCGATCGGTTCGGGCGATGAGGCACGGGCGCGAAGGGCGGCGGCCATTTCGCTGTTCTTGACCATCATTGCCAATGTTCTTACCGCTACCATCATTTATCTTTCGCTTGAACATATTCTAGCCTGGCTTGGCGCGGCCGGGCGCACCTTCGACGAGGCGCTATGGTTCACCAAGATTGTCACTATATCCAGCCCATTGATGGGGTTTGCCATGGGTCTGGCCGGCTTGCTGCGCGCCAATGGCGACGCGCGCCGAGCTATGTTTGTTACCCTTTGGGGTGGCTTTGCTGCGGCCATTCTCGATCCGATATTCATTTTCGGTTTCGATATGGGTATCACCGGGGCGGCTGTGGCGACCTTTTTGTCCCGCATCGTGCTGGTTATCGTCGGAATTCACGGTGCCCACATTGTGCATCGGCTGATTGGCCCGATTACCCTCAATGCCCTGCGTCGTCACGCGGCAGAGTTTGGCGCGGTGGCATTGCCGGCGGCTCTTACCCAGTTGGCAACCCCGGTCGCCAATGCCTATGTCACCAGTGCGATCTCGGAATTTGGTGATGATGCGATTGCCGGCTGGACAATTGTCGGCCGCATAATTCCGCTTGCGTTTGGCACTATTTTTTCGCTCTCAGGCGCCGTTGGTCCGATAATCGCGCAAAATTTCGGTGCCCATCTTTATGATCGCATAAGTCAAACCCTGCGCGATGCGCTTATATTCACCCTGGTCTATACGCTGGTTGCCTGGGCGCTGCTGGCGCTGTTTCGCAACGGTCTTGTGGCTGTCTTCGAGGCCACAGGTGATGCCGCGTCACTGATCCGGTTTTTTTGCATTTTCGTGGCGGCAAGTTTCTTGTTCAACGGTGCATTATTTGTCGCCAATGCCGCCTTCAACAATCTCGGACACCCCTTGCTTGCGACCTTTTTCAATTGGGGAAGGGCAACGCTGGGGGTCATTCCATTCGTTTATCTGGGCAGCAGCTATGGCCCACAAGGGGTGCTGGCGGGTTGGGGTCTGGGTGCGGTGGTTTTCGGCGTACTTGCTGTCATCGTTAGCTTCAAGACCGTTGCGCAACTGGAGTCCAAAGACCTTTAGAGCAACCTTTCCACCGCACGTTTAACCTCGTCCTTGAAACCGACGGTGTTTCTCAAAATGGTCTTGGCCTTGAAAAAGTCATGCACCCGATAGGCGTTGACGTCGGGTCTTAAAAGTAAATCGGGCGGCTGGATAATCATCTTCATTTTAGTAGTTGTCTGCATCATCAATTGGCTGGCGCCAAATAATGATTCGATACGGCTTGGGATGGCGCCGGTCCTTCCCGCCGGTGAGCCGACCACGTCGATTGCTACTACCACGTCAGCCTTGCCGTGAAGCTGGTCAAACGGTACCGGATTGACAATGCCACCATCAATGCAAACGGTGCCATTGATGACCACCGGCTTGAATACTGCCGGAATGGATATTGAAGCGGCAATTGCCTGGTTGAGCGAGCCCGCACTAAGGTTCAGCCCCTTTTCGCCGTAATAGTCGGTCGCCACAATGGTCAGCGGTATTTTTAGCGCGCTAAATGTTTCCGGCACCACAGCCGGCATAAGCGAGCCTAATATCCGCTCCGCGTCAAGCGCACCCAGGGTGGGCCAGCCAAGGTTTACGAATTCGCCCATGCTTGAGGGTATTGTTCGCCACAAATTGGACAGAAACCTTGTTCGGTTGGAAAACGTATCGAGCACAAAATGCTCAATCTCGCGGCCATCCATTCCCGCAGCATAGGCTGCGCCAATCATGGCGCCGATCGAAGAACCGGCCATTGCCACCGGCTTGATCCCCATCTCATCGAGCGCCTTGAGCACATGAATATGGGCAATGCCGCGCGCGCCGCCGCCACCAAGCGCCAATGCCAGGGTCGGTTCGTTCAATATCAAGTTCCTTTGGTATTAGCTTCTATTCGGTCCAACAATGATAATCGTGGGTTTTTGTGAAAGCAATTCCCTTGCCATCCGTTTGGTATCTTCAACGGTGACGGCACCGATATAGTCCGCCCGCTTGGTGATATAATCAATACCAAGATTCTCCTCCTGAATGGCAACCAGAACCGAAGCGATTTTGTTCGAGGTGTCGAGATTTTGAATGGCGTAAGAACCGATAATATATTTTTTTGCCTTTTCCAGTTCTTCGACGCTAGGGCCATCCTTTGCCATCCGCTCGATTTCGGCCAGCAGCAAGCCGACGGTTTCTTTTGAACGGTCAGCACGGGTGGCCGTTCCGCCACCGATGAAGCCGGCGTGATCTTGCGTTCCAAGATAGGTATAGACGCCGTATGCAAGACCGCGCTTTTCCCGAATTTCCTCATAAAGACGAGAGGAAAACGAGCCTCCCCCCAAAACATAATTCATCAGATAGGCGGCGTAGAAATCCGGATTGCTGCGCTTGATGCCCTTAAGCACAATGCGGATGACGGATTGCGGCAATTTCAGTTCTATTGATTTGGTCACGCCAAATTTGGGCTGCGCCTCGTCGATGGTTGTTAATTCCGCTTTTTCGGGCAGAGCGCCAAAAACATGATCCAGTTTTTCTGCAAGCTCCGTCGCGCTGATCGCACCGACCACGCCGATGATCAAATTGTTCTTGGCCAACATCTTGCGGTGAAGCGTAACAATATCCTCCCGGCTAATGCTCTTCACCGTCTCGATGGTGCCACCGACGGTGCGGGCATAGGGGTGGTCACCAAACACCGATTTGCGCCAGGCTTTGGTTGCAATTGTGTTTGGCCGCTTTAGCGCACGGCGCAAGATCGACAATTGTGCCGCCCGCATGCGTTCAATCGGCTCGGCGTCGAACCGTGGTTTGGTCAATGCCAGCCGCAACAGGTCATAGGCTTCGTTGCGGGTGCTGCGCAGGGTTTTCAGCCGGCCGGTGAATGAATCGTACCCGGCATTGAAGCCAAGTTCCATGCCCAGATCGTCGATACGCGCCTGAAAATCCTGGCTCTTGATGTCGCCTGCGCCCTCATCGAGCAGCGAGGAAAGAATATTGGCAAGCCCCTCCTTGTCGTCACTTTCTTGCCCAGCTCCGCCCTTAAAGGCCATCGACAGGGCGATCAGCGGAACGGTATAGTCTTCCACCAACAGCGCTTTGATGCCGCCCGGGCTAACAACCGTTTGAATGTCAACGGCTCGTGCATCACCTACAGGCTGCAGCAGGGTTGAAACAAAACATACCAAAGCGAGATAAACAGCTTTCCAGCCGGTCAGGTCCGGGCGAACAAATTTCATCAATCAGCTCCGCTGCTTTTCAGGTCTAAGATAGCCCGTCACCGAGCGGTTTTTTTTCAGATATTTACGGGCCACCCGATTTACGTCCTCAACGGTGACGCTGGAAATCCGGTCCGGCCACTGTTCGATGTCTTCAAGCGTCTCCCCCATCACCAGCGAGGCACCATAGATGCGTGCCATTGTACTTTGGCTGTCACGCGAAAAGATCACCGATTTTAACAGCCGGTTGACACCGCGCTTTACTTCCTCCCGGGTCACACCATTTTCCAGCAATTCGCCCACCGCCTTGTCGATTTCAGCCTCAACGTCGCCAAGCGACACGCCCTGACGGGGCGAAGCGTAGAGCATGAACCGGGTGTCATCGATGGCGCTGCCCTGGTAATAGCCACCGGCGCTGGCGGTTAGCTTTGTTGCAATTACCAGCCGTTTATAAAGCCGGCTGGTAGAGGAGCCACCGAGTATTTCGCCCAAAACATCAAGTGCCTCGGCCTCGCCTGGTTCTGCGGTTAAATACGAAGGAACCAGGAATGTGCGTTGCCAGCTCGGAGAACTTACCCGGCCATCGGTCATAGAGACGGTTCTGGCGGCCCTCGGTTCTGGCTCCTGCGGGCGGATACGCGGACCGGGCTCGGCGCGGCGGGCAATTTTGCCATAGGTTTTTTGCGCCAGCCTTTTGACCTCGTCAGCCGCCACATCACCCGCCACCACCAAAACCGCGTTATTGGGAGTGTAGTATTTATTGTAGAAGGCGATGGCGTCTTCTTTGGTCAGCTTTTGCACTTCATGCTGCCAGCCGATAACTGGCGTGCCATAGGGGTGATTTTGAAACAGTGCCGCCTGCACCGCTTCGCCAAGTTGAGAACCGGGTTTATTGTCAGTGCGCGAGCGTCGCTCCTCCTGGATCACGTCGCGCTCGGGCAGGACGGTTTCGTCGGTCAACACCAGATTGACCATTCGGTCCGCCTCAAGCCGCATCATCTCCTCAAGTGCCGGCGGTGAAACTTTTTGATAATATCCGGTATAGTCGGTGGCAGTGAAGGCATTTTCCTGCCCGCCGATTGCGGCAACTTTAGCGGAAAAAACCCCAGCCGCGACCGATTTGGTGCCCTTGAACATCAAATGCTCGAGATAATGAGCCAGGCCCGATTTGCCCGGCTCTTCGTCAGCCGAACCCACCTTGTACCACAGCATGTGGGTTACCACCGGTGCCCGGTGATCGGGGATGACGACCACTTCAAGCCCATTATCAAGGGTAAAACTGGTAATCTTCGCGCCCTTCGTGCTCTCTGCTGCTCCTTCGGCCATCGCCGGTAACGCGATAAGCGGAATAATTAGCGTGAAGGCTATCAGATACTGGATGATGCGCCGCTGCATGGGGTCTCCGTTTTCAGTGATATTTGTGGTTGAAACCATTAATCCAAACCAAATCGCAATATAGGGCGTAAGCAGGGCGATGCACGTTACTTTTTCGTTATCTGTGCAAGATGAAGGAAACGATGCGACTATATTGCTCGAAAATATCCGACGGAAGTGGAGCCATAGGTTTTGACCTCTTGAAGACGAAAACCTGAAATTTCGGTTGGCAAATCCTCGGTGTTTTCTTCAATAACCACCAACGCACCAGGTGCCAGCCAGCCACCGCAGAGCAGGCTTGCAGCGGCTTTCTCGGCCAGTTTTTTGCCATAGGGTGGATCGGCAAAGACCAGATCGAAAGGCGGCACTTTCTGTCGCTCGCCAAGCCGGGTGGCATCGCGCCTGAATATCTTGGTTTCGCCCTCAAGGCCAAGTTTCTCGATATTTTGGCGAATCACACTGCGACCGGCAATCGAATTATCAACGAAAAGAGCGAACCCTGCACCGCGTGACAGTGCTTCCATGCCGAGCGCACCGGTACCGGCAAACAGATCCAGCACCCTTGTGCCATCAAGCCGGTCGCAAAAACGATGGGCAAGCACATTGAACAGGCTTTCACGCACCCGGTCCGATGTGGGGCGGATTGCAGCGTTCTTCGGCGAGTGAAGCGTCTGGCCGCTAAATCTACCGCCGACGATCCGCATTATTGTTCCTCATGCTGCCATGCCGTCCTGGCGTTGCCGATTTTCCCGGCCGTGAGCGCCGTCGTTTTCCCTGTGGTGTTTCCTCGCCAAAAGCATCGGGTCTGGTGGTGAGCCGCGCCAACGCCCGTTCCTTTTTGTCTTTAGCAGTCTCGAACTTGGCTCGTTTTGGTTTTACAGGGGTAGAAGCGGTCTTTTCAGGTGATTTGTTGCGTTGAACAACCGGGGCATCAAAATTTGCGCCAGCCTCGCGGATCAACCGTTCACCCAGTTGCTCACGCAGGGTCCGCCCCCTGATCTCCCGTACAATTCCAGGCTCCAGATCGGCCAGTTGAAATGGCCCATAAGAAAGACGGATCAAGCGATTGACCGTAAGGCCGAGCGCAGCAAGCACATTTTTTACTTCGCGGTTCTTTCCTTCGCGAAAAGCAAGCGTCAGCCAGCAATTATCTCCCTGCTGGCGATCGAGCGTCGCTTCAATGGCGCCATAAAGAATGCCGTCAACCGCCATACCCTCCTGCAACCGGTCCAGTTGCGGCTGCTCAATCCTGCCGTGGGCCCGCACTTTATAGCGGCGCAGCCACCCGGTTGCGGGCAACTCGAGCGCCCGGGCAAGGCCTCCATCATTGGTTAACAGCAACAATCCCTCCGTGGCTATGTCGAGCCGGCCAATGCTCATCACCCGGGGCAAATCCTTTGGCAACACGTCATAAACGGTTTTGCGGCCCTCAGGATCGCGGTTGGTGGTGACGGTCTTGGCCGGTTTGTGAAATAGCCAGAGACGGGTACGTTCGAGTGCCGGCAGCGCCTCGCCGTCAACTTCGACCCTGTCCTGATCTGAGACGGTTATTGCCGGTGTCTTGAGCATGACACCATTGACCGAAACCCTTCCGGCCTCGACCCACCGCTCGGCCTCGCGGCGCGAACAAAGCCCCGCCCGCGCCATGCGCTTGGCGATACGCTCGCTGGTTTCTGGCGGGGGTTTTTCAGCTTTTGCTGGTTTTCTATTCTTTGGGCTGGATTTCATCGCCATTTCCTAGCACCTTGTCCAGCAGGACGCGAGAAGTTTGAAGTCATGACCAGATTTATGGATCAGGCGCTGGTGGAGGCAAGGCTTGCCGCCAGGCGCAACGAGGTGCCTGTCGGTGCGGTCATCGTTCGCCGTGGCGAAGTGGTTGTGCGGACGGGCAACCGGACCATTGAGTTAAATGACCCCAGTGCGCATGCTGAAATTCTGGCTATTCGCCAGGCCGGCCAGTTGCTTGGTAATGAACGGCTGATGGAATGTGATCTATATGTAACACTTGAACCCTGTGTCATGTGTGCCGGCGCCATTTCTTTTGCCCGCGTCAAACGGCTTTATTTTGCAGTTGAAGATATCAAGAGCGGTGCGGTCGAAAACGGGGTGCGTTTTTTTGGCGACCCGTCATGTCATCATGCGCCTGAAGTCTATTCCGGTTTTAGTGAATCGGAAGCGCGGCAGATTTTAGTGGATTTCTTCAAACAACGGCGCTAGCTAAACGGATTGAGATCGCGCCAGCTCCAGCTTTTTTTGCCCTTGCGCCGGCGGGCCTTGATCTCCTCATCCTCGCCGACATCACCAATGGGAGCGGTATCGACCGGAGTACGGTAATTCCTTGGCGGCTCCGTCAGATACTTCCGCGGTGCTGCACCTTTTGCGCCAGCAAGCTCTGCTTTGCGCTTGAGAAATTCACTGCGGTGTTGGAGGGGATCGTAGTTGGTCTCCAAAGTGTCGTCACGTGTGTAGGTCTGCGGGGCCACCCTTTGGGTTTTGCTGTTGGGACCACGCCGGCGTTTCATAAATTCAATAGGCAATTCGCCGGATCGTTCTTGCGCTTTGGGTGCGTTGCGACGCAATAATGCTCGGCGTATTTCCGGATCCTGCGGCAAATCGGAGCCAGATGTCGAGGCACCACCTTCGATCGGCTCGGGCAATGATGCAACTTCAGGCGGTTTTACCAGATCAGGACGGGTCTTATAGTCGATTGGTGCTTTCTTTTCCGGCGATCCCAACAGACCACCAAGACCATCTACAAGATGTTCGCCAGAGGTTTTGCCGGTGCCATAGGTGGACGAACCGACACAGCCTGAAAGGATAAACGGTATCGCCATCAGGCCGGCCACTAGCGCCAGTTTTCGGACCGAAGTCTTGAATACCGTCATAAACTCATCCTCGATACTCTACCCATTGTTTTTTTTGGCAGCGCAATCCATACCCTTCCTGCCGAATGTCAATACTCAAATTAAGGCGACATTCCGGCCCGACCGTCACTATTTACATCAAAACGGCAGTACTGGCAATCATCTGCGGCAGTGCGTGTCCAATTGCCACTGAATTACCCGTCAACTTGTCAGTTCCCGCATGGCGTCGGCATCCCGCAGCGAAATGTCGGGATAGTCCGGATCGCTGCCCACTTCCGGCAGAATTCGCCAGGAGCGGGCACATTTCTTGCCTTCCGCCAGGGCTGGAACCACGGCGACACCGGCGACGTCTTCGAGCCTAAAGGCTTCGTCCGGACCGGCGTCGCCGACGATACTGATCTGACTGGTGATGCAGATTTCAGCAAAATCCTGACCGTCAAGTGCTGCAACCAGCGCATCATCGTCGATATGGACTTTGGGTGCCGCCTCGAGCGAAGATCCGATGCGCTTTTCCTGCCGTTCGATTTCCAAAGCGCCAGTGACGACGCGCCGAATTCGCCTGATCTTCTTCCACTTTGCCGCCAGCGCATCATCGCGCCATTCTGCCGGTATTTCCGGGAACTGGCGCAGATGTACCGAACCTTTTTCACCCCGGTGCCGTGATAACCAGGCCTCTTCCATGGTGAAAGCAAGCATCGGCGCAATCCAGGCGGTAACACAATCGAACAGGTGTGAAACCACCTGAAGCGATGCCTTGCGCCTGGTCGAAGAGGGTGGGTCGCAATAAAGCGCATCCTTGCGGATATCGAAATAAAATGCCGAAAGTTCCAGAGTCATGAAATTGAACACCTGGGAAAACACTCTCTTGAAATCGAACGCATCATAGCCCTTGCGTACAATGACATCGAGTTCGGCAAGCCGGTGCAGTATTAACCGCTCAAGTTCCGGCATGTCGGCAAGCGCCACTTCTTCTCCCTTGTCGTGGGAAAGTGTGCCCAACATCCAGCGCAATGTGTTGCGCAGCTTGCGATAGGCATCGACGGCTGTCCTGATGATTTCCGGGCCGATGCGCTGGTCCTCGGCATAGTCGATCGAAGCGACCCATAGCCGCAGTATATCAGCGCCATATTGCTTGATCACTTCCTGCGGCACCACCTGATTGCCCAGCGACTTCGACATCTTGCGGCCATCTTCGGCCATGGTGAAGCCATGGGTCAGCACCGCATCATAGGGTGCACGACCGGTAGTGCCACAGCTTTCCAGCAGCGAGGAGTGGAACCAGCCGCGATGCTGATCAGACCCTTCGAGATAGAGATCAGCAGGCCATTTCAAGTCCTGGCGTTCTTTTAGGCAAAATGCATGGGTGGAGCCGGAATCGAACCAAACATCAAGAATATCGGTGACCATTTCCCAGTCATCGACCCCGTCAACAAGACCGTGCAAAAACTCTTCCTTGGCACCTTCGACATACCATGCATCGGCGCCAGCCTGCTCGAAAGCGCTCTTGATTCGTTCAGCCAGTTCGGCAGAACCGGAATATTCCGGTCCCGGAATGATCTGGCCTGTTTCTACGTGGCGGAACACTGTGATCGGCACACCCCAGGCGCGTTGGCGCGACAAAACCCAGTCGGGCCGCTGTTCAATCATCGAGCGCAAACGGTTTTGGCCCGAAGCAGGTACAAAGCGGGTTTCATCAATGGCGGCGAGCGAGCGGGCGCGCAAAGTGTCGCCCTGGCCATCGATATCCTGATCCATATGAACGAACCATTGTGGCGTGTTGCGGAAGATGATCGGTTTCTTCGAGCGCCACGAATGGGGATATTCGTGTTTGAGACGGCCGCGGGCGAACAGATTGTTGCGCTTAATCAGCGCGGTGATCACTTCCTGATTGGCCTTGCCCTTTTTGCCCTTGTCGTCGATTACCTTGATGCCGGTAAAGCCGGGCGCGTCCCCGGTAAAGGCGCCATCATCACCCACGGTGAACGGAATCGCCGTGGAAATGCCTCGCTGTTCCAACTTGCGCGCACCGGCCATCCAGATTTCAAAGTCATCGCGGCCATGGCCGGGGGCGGTGTGGACAAAGCCGGTACCAGCATCGTCGGTGACATGATCACCTTCAAGCAATGGCACATCGAACTCATAGCCATCAGCGCCGGCAAGCGGGTGGGCGCAGGTGATTGTTGCAAGTTGGTCTGCCTTAACGTCGCTCAGACGCTCAAACGTCACCTTGGCCCTGGCGGCGGATTCATTGGCCAACGTATCGGCAAAGATCAGCTTTTCTCCAGCCTGCGGGCCAAAATCGTTTTCCGCCTCGGTAATGTGATAAAGCCCATAGGCAATGCGATCAGAATAGCAGATTGCCCGATTGCCAGGAATGGTCCACGGCGTGGTGGTCCAGATAACCACGCACGCGTCGCTGAGCTCATCAGCGCTGGCCGACCGGACTGGAAATTTCGCCCAGATCGTGTCGCTTTCAACCACGTGATATTCGATCTCGGCTTCCGCCAACGCGGTGCGCTCAACCACTGACCACATGATCGGTTTGGAACCACGGTAAAGCTGGCCGGAGGTGGCGAACTTCATCAACTCGCCGGCAATCACCGCCTCTGAATGATAATCCATGGTCAAATACGGCGTGGTAAAGTCACCGGTCACCCCGAGCCGCTGAAATTCTTCCGACTGTACCTTGATCCAGTGATCGGCAAAATCGCGGCATTCACGGCGGAATTCGACCACCGGCACATCATCTTTGTTTCTGCCCTTGGCGCGGTATTGCTCCTCGATCTTCCACTCAATCGGCAAGCCATGACAGTCCCAACCGGGCACATAATTGCTGTCAAAGCCGCGCATCTGGAACGAGCGGGTGATGATATCCTTTAAAATCTTGTTCAGCGCATGGCCGATATGAAGATGTCCATTGGCATAGGGAGGGCCATCATGCAGCACATATTTGGGTCGCTGCGCGGCATCTTCGCGCAGCCGCTTATAAAGGTCCATCTGCTGCCAGCGGGCAATAATTTCCGGTTCTTTTTTCGGCAGACCGGCACGCATTGGAAATTCGGTCTTGGGCAGATTCAACGTGGCGGAATAATCTCTGGCTTCGGATTTTTCGGTCATTTTTTCAACGCGTATTCCCTGTCACACATTATAGCGGTTCAGGGGACCAAGAGGTCTGATTGTGAATTGAGCAACGAAGGGTGTCCCAACCCTCATGCGCCTTTGCGTCAAATGAAGGCCGGGCAGATAATTCGCCTGCCGGGCGGCGGGAAAAGGGATCGGTCAACAAACATAATTTGGCTTCTAGCAGGGGATGGTTAATGAATAAAGTCAATGCGTCGGCGCAAATGGCATTTTAAGGCAAAAACTGCTCGACAAACCCTGGGCTGTCCATTTCAACGACATTTGCGCCAGCCGCAATGTGGATGGCAGCTTGGTCGGTGGGCAAGCCGGCAATGCTCAATATTGCGCCTCATCCAGGTTTTCATAAATCAACCGCCGCATCAGGCCACTCATGGTTCCTGGAAGTATGGCGCCGCTTAGATGCGCAAGTTTTGCCAGTACTCCTGGATAGAGAACGTGTGAACGTCGCTGCACCGCGTTCAAGATATGTGCGGCCAGTTTTTCCGGCAGCATGCGTTTTGACGCATCAGCATTTTTTGGCGCATGGCGTTCGGCATGGGCGGTGCGTATCGGGCCTGGAAACACCGTCAGCACATGGACGTCGTTTTTCACGCGGGCGATGCTTTTGGCATAAATCGCCACCGCATCTTTTGATGCCGCATAGACGCTGGCGCCGGGATAACCGGTTGCATGGGACAGCGAAGAAATGAACACCATTGTGCCGGTTTTTGCGATCAGCCCGTCTGCCATCATCTTTGAAGCCATTACCATCGGCGTTTCCACGTTGAGGCAAAGCAGCTTTTCATAAGCGCTACAGGGCAGCTCCTCAAAATTTCCGGTGGCGCTGATGCCGGCATTGAGAACGACAAGATCGAAAGGCTCGTGCGGTGAAAACCCGGCCACCAAATTCGCTCGGGCTGCTCGATCAGCAAGATCCGCCTGCAGGCCGCAAAATGGCCCGTTTTCCGCCAATGCCCGTAATCCGGCCAGATCGACATCGACACCGCTAACCTGATAGCCTTCTTGCAATAATTTTTCGGTCAGCGCCCGTCCAAGCCCCTGGGCCGCACCGGTTATCAGCGCTCTCACCGGCTCATCCCCCCGGGGTGCAACAGGCGCTCGACCATGGCTGCCACAAAACTCACCGTGACCGGCGATTTATCTCTTTCTATCACCCGGCTGATTGCTCGCGCCGCCGTTTCAGGTCGAATAAAAAACCGCCGCATCGCCCCGGGGTCAAAGCCGGCTTTTTCGTGCATACCGGTGCGAACAGGCCCGGGGTGGATGATCTGCACATCGATGCGCTCACGCCATTCTTCCCGTAGCGAGCGGCTAAACCCGTGCAGTCCGGCCTTGCAGGCGGCATAGGTTGCAAAATTGCGCGCCCCTTTGCGGGCGACTGAGCCGATCAATACCAGCTTGCCGCGTGGGGCAGCATCTAAAAGTGGATAGAGCGCGCGCGAAAGGGCGACGGGTGCGGCAAGATTGACGGCAATGGTTTTGGCGATGGTATCCACCGGCTCAGTGAAAGGATCACCCGACCAACCTGAGCCGGCATTGAGAACGGCAAGGTCCAAACGGTCCCAGCCGAGCGCAGCCATCTGCAAAATAATTGCCTCCACCGCTTTGTCAGGCTCGCTCTGGTCGGCCACTGTATAATGGTCTGGTTGAATAAATTCCGCCTCAAACCGGTCCTTGCGACCCGTTATCATGACATTGTTTCCTGCCCTTGAATAGCATTGCGCCAACAGCAGACCGATGCCATCGGTGCCGCCGGTGATGAGGATATTTTTACCCGTCGAATGGCGCATCAGTGTGGTCCACCACGGTAGAAGGGATTAATAATTGAGATCCTTATCAAGCATGGATAGCGGGCGCGAGCGAGCAAGCAGGCCATTGGCCTGGGCTGCATCTTTTTCCATTTGCACCACCAGTGCATCCGCTGAACTGAATTTTTCTTCTGCCCGCAAATGGCCGAACAGGGAAATCACAACATTTTCATCGTAGAGATCTTCATCAAAATCAAAAACAAATGTCTCAAGCAGTTCAGTGCCGTTGTCGAAAGTGGGGCGGCGGCCAAAACTGGCGACACCATCATAGAGCGCGCCGTTTTCACGACGAAGCCGCACCGCATAGATGCCATGGGCCAGCGCAAATGACTGTGGCAATGCAAGATTAGCGGTTGGAAATCCCAGCGTTCGACCCAGTTTCTTGCCTCGCTGGACCTTTCCCTCGACCTGCCAACGATAACCCAGCAAACCCGCAGCCTCACCGACCGCTCCGGTTGAAAGTGCCGCTCGAATGCGGCTCGATGAAACCGCAACACCTTCATCATCGTCGAAGGACGGCACAGTGGTCACGCCAAAACCGTGCTGTTGACCGGCTTGTTGCAGATAGGCCGGTGTGCCCAGCCGCTTGCGGCCGAAATGAAAATCATAGCCTGCGATCACATGCCCGGCGCCAAGCATGCCGATCAGAATATTCTCGACAAAATCACCGGCTTGCGTTGCTGCAAGATTTTCGTCAAACGGCACAACAACGACGCCGTCAAACCCGAGCTTTTCGATAATGCGCTGCTTTTGCGCCCCAGGGGTCAGCCTGAATACCGGGTTCTCAGAATTGAAGAAAGTTCTTGGGTGCGGCTCAAAGGTCATCGCCAGCGCCGGCCGGTTTTCAGAACGGGCTATATCCTTGGTAAGCGCCAGCACCGCCTGATGACCGCGGTGAATGCCATCGAAATTACCGATCGCCACGACGCCACCACGCAACGCCACGGCAACCGGTTGGTTCAGTTCTATGCTGATGAATGCGGATCGGTTTGCGGTCATTTGGTTCTTGCGCTGTCAATAGTATCTCATCTGCATTACCCTTGTGCAATTGTCCAGATCAATTGCAAAACTTTGGGGAAAGCAGATTTAGACAAGCGCAGAAATTGTTGTAAGGACTAATTAAACGTGTATGCAGTAATCAGGAACAGCGGTGGTTTGGCCGCAACTTCTGTTTACGGTAACAGGATTTTCCGGCAATGGACCTTGTAAACCCGCCATGAACATCGTTGACAACATCAGATCGCACCTTGTCAGCGGATTTGTCTATATCTGCATTGCCGTCATCGCCGTGTCGATGGTATTTATCGCCTATAGCCGTTGGTCGGTGCCGCTGTCGGCATCTCTCATTGCCGGGCTGGTGATGGCGCTGATCTTAACGATCTGGCACAAGCAGACCATGCTTGCCAGATCGCTGCAGGATCAACATGAATTGCAGCGCTCATTTGAAGCGCTGGAGCGCGACGTATTCCGCCGTCTTGACGAATTGTCTTTGAGCATTGAAGGCGGCGATAAGCCTTCGGCTAGAAATCTCCTCCCTCAGATTGCCGAACTTTCCCAGCAATTGAGCTATCAACGCACTGAAATCGCCACGTTGACCCTTAGGATGGAGAAAGCTCAACCTGCGGCCAGTCAGCCCCAACCGTCCGACGTCAATGTGGTGCCATTGAGAAAGAGCGAGTGTGCGCCAAAAAAACCCGTTGGCGAGGGCAAAAAACCCAAAGCGCCGACCAAACCGGCTGAACCGCCAAGGGTGTTGCACCAGGGAAAACGCCCGGCCAAAATAGCCAAGGCCGGTTCCATGACCGATGCAGCACCGGTGCTTCACCTGCAGCCAATTGTTGAACTTGGCTCAGGCGAACCCGCGTTCTATGAGGCTTCCAGGCTGATCAGACACGATGAAACCGCCGACATTGCTGCACAAGGAGGCGTTGTCACCTTCGATGAGGAGTTGATTTTTGAGGCGGTACGCATGTTGCGGGTGCTTGAGGGCATGAACCGCAAAACCCGGTTGATTTGTCGATTGCCGGGCTCGCTGTTGGAGCAGGATCAAAGATATGAAGATATCCGTTCGTTCCTGGACGCCAATGCGCCGGTGGCCGGCTCACTGGTGCTTGCATTTGATGGCCTCGACTGGGACCAGCTGAACGATAACGGGCTGGAGCGGATCGCCGCCATCACCGACCTTGGCTATAGTCTTTGTTTGAACCAGATCAATCCCTTTGGCATGAGCGGCCAGCGGCTTGAGCGGCGCGGGTTTGAATTTATCAAGGTGCCTGCTGCGGTGATCTTGGCAACGGCTGTGGAAAGCGGCCTGAATGACGAACTGACCGATTTTATCGCCGCGATGAATGTTTTGGGCATTGAAATGATTGTAACAGATATTGACCGGGAGACCGCAATCTTCAGCCTGATTGACCACGGTATCCCGTTCGGCATGGGCAATCATTTTTCACCACCCCGGCCGGTCAAAGGTGATTTGCTTGGCAAAACCAAACCGGGCTTGAGCAAATTCGGCGCGCGCTAGGGTTGGGGTTGTTGGTCAGGTTAGGTTTGGTAGTCTGTTGGGGATAAATGAGTTACGAAATTTTCGAATGAGTATCCGGTCCGCGACACATGTTCTATGCTCCATAGGTGCAATTTATGGACGATTACACATTGATTGCAACCCGTACGGTCTGTAATTTCCAACGCCGTTAACATATAGCTGGACACCTTCAAAATGATTCGATCAGTGCTCTCTTCGCTCACGGCCAGTCCGGGCGCTGCTCTTGGTTTTTTGTTCTTCCTGGTGGCAAATTTACCCATTGTGGCTCATGCAACTGAGGCGTCTCGCCTGACTTTCTACAAGGCTGGTAAGACGGTGACCTTTTCGGGTACCCGACATTATAAGGACAAGCATAAATGCCATATCAAATTCAAAGTTGTCGGAATTTGTGATTGAACTGACCCCGGCGATGGCACCAAAGACTGCGGCGTTTACATCGGGATTGATAGGACGGCAGATTGCCGGATTTGTTGATGGCAGGGCATGGTTTTCAAAAACGACCATTAGATCTTCGGGGCCGATGAAGGTTGTGCGTTTTTCGGCCTACGACCCTTTGATGCTTGATGATTTTTCTTCCCGCCTGAAAACCATGCGGCATGACGCCAGCTCACGAGATCAAACTGTCGTTGTTTTGTTCGAAAACATCGACGAGTTGACCATAATGCCCGGCGATATCAGTGGCATTGTGTTCGATGGCGATACCGTCAAAATTAATCTCAATTTGCCAGCACAACAAAAATTGGCTGCATTGGTGACAAACAATAACCAAGAGGGACGGCACCTCACGCTGGATGATTGGGTTGTAGATGAATGGCGATATATCAAGCGCAGGGGCTCATGGGTGTTGATATTGAACGATTTTGATCAACGGGCGATCGATGCGGTTAAGTTGCGTGATCTAAAAATTGCAGACCAATAACGGAAGTTTGGTTGCAGGGATCAGGCATGAGCCGCGGATGGTAGGTTGGGCTTGAGAACACCGGAGGTGTTTCCGGCAGGTCTCAGAAGCTCAAATTTCCGGTGTACCACCGAATTTTGCCCGGAAAACCTCATCCCTCCAGCCAAATTTTCACACTTGTCGAACAATCGAAATTGAGCCTGCAAACCGTCTAGCGAGCCATGCTTTGCAACTGGCCACCAGATCTGACCCGGGCGCTTGCGATGCGGTCGAATTTCTGCAATCGCGGTGGTTCCAACTGCCAGGGATTTTTGGATGTCGAAATAGCATAGCCGGCCAAATAGAGTTTTCTCATCCGTTTCGGGTCGAAATCGAGTGCCCGCTTTGATGGCGTGATATTGTCGGGGATGGCGACAAGATGAAATTTTGTGCCGGAATTACGGGCCCGCACGTAACCCTGATACACCTTGGTGTCGAGCAGGCTGCGGGTCAGTTCGGTGATCGATTTGCGGGCAATATCTGCAAGCTCGGGTTTGACCGCCTCATCGGCCTCAAATCGGCTCATCCTGCCATTGACCACCAAATAGATCCGGCGGGTATTTGCCCTCGTCTTGAAGACAAAATCGGGCACCAGAATGGGTTCCTTCAAACCACCATCCACATGGGCCTGCCGCAATTGCACGCCCTTGACCGGCTTGATATAGACCGGTTTGAAAAAACCCGGAATGGCGGCGGATGCCCTTAACACCTTTTGAAACATCAACACCGCATTGTGCCGGTCGCCACTAGCGATCTCGCCCATGTCCCAGATAACCCTGGTGCCGGCATCAAGATTGGTGGTCGCCACATAAAGCCTGCGGCCCCTGGCGTGTTGCTCAGCTATCTGGTTTAGGAAGCGGCGGGTCACGATGCGTTCAATTTGCTTCTTCAGCGGTGTATAGTCGTAAAGACTGTCGGACAAAATGCCGGCGACACCGCGCGATCTAAAAATCTTCCGGTTGGTCTGTGTGGTGTAAAGCTGGCGCATTACACCATCATATTGCGGCCCAAGAAACGCCAATGCCGCCATCAAGGCGCCGGTCGAAACGCCGGTGACAATGTCGAAATTCGGCCTGGTGCCCAAGCTGCTCCAGCCATTGAGGACACCGGCGCCAAATGCACCGTCCGCACCGCCGCCGGAAAGCGCCAATATGTTGACCTGCCGTCTGGCTATGGTCGGCAATTTCAGCGCGACCTTGCTGTCCAGCGTCTCGACTGCTTCCGTCGGGGTCAAGGCCCTGATCGAAAGACTTTCCTTTGGCCGGAAATTGCATCCCGCCAGCGCTGTGCACATAAAAACCAGCAGCACCAATCTGGCGCTGTGGGTTAACCTGGCAGGATTGATTGTGAAATTACTGTTACGCATCTGAACTCTCAACTCAAACGTGCTGGCCACCATTCACATGCACCTCGGCACCGGTGACATAGGAGGCCGCATCGGAACAAAGATAATAGATCGTGCCTGCCACCTCCTCGGTCCGGCCAAGCCGGCGCAGCGGAATATCCTTGATCATGTCCTCGGTTCCCGGCGACAGGATAGAGGTATCGATCTCGCCCGGCGCAATGGCGTTGACACGAATGCCGTGCGGGCCGAAGTCGGATGCCATTTCACGGGTCAATGAGGCAAGCGCCGCCTTCGAGGTGGCATAAGCGGCTCCGGCAAACGGGTGCACCCGGCTGCCGGCAATCGAGGTGACATTGACAATCGAACCTTGTGCCGCTTTCAGCTCTTCAAACAGGCCGCGGCCCAACATGATCGGGGCATAGAAATTGACCTGAAATATGGTCCGCCAGGCATGTATCGGTGTGTTGATCGAGTTCAGCCTGGAACCATCTTCCGCCTTCGGGCTGATGCCGGCATTGTTGACAAGCGCGTGCAGTTTTCCGCCGGTATCTTTAATCCGCCGGCGCATTTCGGCCACCGCATTGCCGAGATTTTCCGTATCGGCCAGATCGACCTTGATGTGGTCCTCCTTGCCTTGCGGCCAGGGGCAGTTTTCATCGAAAGCCTGGCGTGAGCAGGTGATTACCCGCCAGCCTTCGGCCGAAAAACGCTTCACCGTAGCGTGGCCAATGCCGCGGCTTGCGCCGGTGAGCACTATTGTTTTTTTGGATTTATCCAAGACCGCTGCTTTCCAAATTTTAGCCCAAATGCCTGTTGCCCGGAAAGACACTACGCCATCCAGCAGAAATAATAAACGCCGATTGTAGGAGCTGAATTTGGAAATCGATATTAAAGTTATTTTGATTGTCAGTAGCACATCAGTTGTCCGCTTTATGTAGCACGTGATTTGTCCGGTTTTAGGATGCTCTCAAAAGGAGGGTGTTTGATGAACCGGACTTCATGGTTACAGGAAAGACGGATGGAGAAGTTTATTGATGTGTTATCTCGATATGAAGAAAAGCGGCTTTCGGGACATGATGCGGCAGAGATTTTAGGGATGTCGGAGCGGACATTCCGCCGTTATCGCAGGCGCTATGAGGATTGCGGTTCTGATGGGCTCAATGACCGCCGGTTGGGCAAGAAGTCGGTGCGTGCGGTGCCTGCCGACGAAACCTCATGGATGCTTGAGCAATATGAGACGCGCTATATGGGCTGGAATGTGAAGCATTTTCATGATCATCTGGTCAAGCATCATAATTTCAACTGGGGTTACACCTGGACGAAGACCCGGTTGCAGCGCTCAGGGTTGGTGATTGCGGTCTGCGGGCGCGGCATTCACCGGCGCAAGAGGCCGCGCAGGCCATGTACCGGTATGATGTTGCATCAGGATGGTTCGACCCATGAATGGCTTGAGGGCAAACCTAAGCTTGACCTGATTGTGACCATGGATGATGCGACATCAAAGGTTTATTCGGCCTTTCTGGTTGAGGAAGAAGGAACAATGTCCAGCTTTCGCGGTTTTTTGGATGTGTTTGAGTGTCACGGCCTGCCCTGTTCAATCTATACGGATCGCGGCAGTCACTATTTTCACACGCCCAAGGCCGGTGAGAAGGTCGATAAAACCCGGCTTACCCAAGTGGGCCGCGCCTTTCATCAGTTGGGCATTGAGCATATCGCCGCCTATTCGCCGGAAGCCCGTGGCCGATCGGAGCGCGCCTTTCAGACCTTCCAGGATCGCCTCGTCAATGAATTGAAGCTCCATGACATCACCGATATGGCCGTGGCCAACCGCTATATCACGGAAATCTACCTGCCGGATCACAATGCTCGCTTTAGCGTTGCGGCTGAAGACGAGACAAGTGCTTTTGTGCCGGTCGCTGTCCCGGCAGTCTTACGCGATATTATGTGCGTGCAGAGCGGGCGCATCGTGCGCAGGGACAATACAGTTTCGTACAACAATTTGGTCCTGCAACTGCCGCAGAGCCTCATCCGTCATCACTATGTCAAGGCCAGGGTGCGGGTGCATGAATACTCAGATGACACAATGGCTATCTTCCATGGCCCCGGCAAAATCGCTACATATTCAAAACAAGGAGAGATTATCACCAGGCAGAAAACCCAAAAAGCAGCGTGAACCTTTTCGGCGCGAAAGCATTGATGAACAAGCCTCCAGTCGCCTCCGGCTCCTTACAGCTTGCCCATCAATGCTTAAAACAGAAGCGGACAATTAGTGTGCTACCAAAACCGGCCAACTCTATTAGCTACTAACAGATAATACTAATGCCTGCATTCAGGAAACAACCACGGCAAAGCCATAAGGAGAATAACCCAAGCTTGAGCTATTTTTGCATTTGAACGGAAAACGCTAAAGGTCAGCACTGCGGACGTATTGCCTTTTTCACTTTAGGTAATCGTTCAATATGCGCCACGCCAATTAATGGCGTGTTGTGCCATGAGGAGACGTTCATCGATCAAAATCGATTGGAGAATAACAACCTTATTAGCCAGTTTATGTGTCATCATTGATAAGACAACCCATTTAGAATTAGCCCGATTTTGATTGTTTCAATGTTATCTGACGCCAAGGCAGAATGGTGGTAGCTACCCGGTGATGTTCCACACATTGCTGGTAGCCCATTCAGCAGCAGGGTCATAAGCGAGTTCCCTCCATTCCACGCGAGCAAATGTAGCTCCCTGAGTTCTAGGTCTCCCAACGATTTCGACGAGCTCAAAGTGATTTCCGGTTGAGTGCGGAAGTTCAGATTGCGCAACACCGCAGCTACCTGCACCGCACACGATCAGAGACTTTACTGATTCTGGCGCAGAACGGTCTCGAACCGTTGTCTCTCTTAATTGTGGCTGATGTTTATGGCCATGGAGAACGATGTCAAAGTGGTTACGTTCAAGAAACTGCTCAAATAGGCCTCCATCCCTAATAGTTGACATATCAATCCAGTGACCGTCCGCCTCCGTCGCTATGAAAGATTCTGGATATGGATGTAAATGGTGATGAACACACGCCACTCTGGCAGTGTTGTCGGATAGATCGAGATTATCGATTAAGTCCCGAACCCGTCTTTGCTGGTGCAGAGATATATAACCATAATGGTGTTGTTCATTTTCATAAACACAAGAGTTGAACGAGCAGATCAATAAATTAATTTCTTTAAAATGAACAACGGAAACAATATCAGATGAATTAGGGCGTTCACCGCCAATCGAAAAATCCCATGTAACGAGCGGGTACAACTCTCTATACAAATCTTCGCCATAAAATTCCTTTGTGAAATATAAATAATTGTCAAATCTTTTATTCTTGTTGATTTTGGACAGATCCCAATTCACGTCATGATTACCAGGGCAGAAAACAATTCGATTTTTAGGAATCTCTAAGGTTTTCTGCAGTTCATTAAAGAATATCCGTGCTTCGGAAAACTCCTCTTCTGTTGCCGTATAGGCAAAATCGCCCGATGCAACTAAAAAAAAATCCTGAGATCGTTGGGAGAAATGACTCCGCCGCCGCGAAAACTCATCGCGAAAATGGTCGATTAATGATCTTGAATAATCACCTGCAACAAAACGATGCATCGGCTCTAATTTACCGTCATTTCTAAATTTAGCGCCAAAGTGTACATCTGATATGTGCAAAATCTGAATAGAATCGACCGGCCCTGTTTTTCCATCTTTAGCTGCGGATGCTTCACCCTTGATAATTGCAGATTTCAAGAAGCTAGTTATTTCTAACGCAATGTCGGTGCGGTATCCGTATGAAGCGACCAATTCAATCTGCTCAGCAGGAGAATGCAATACTGTTAGGTCATTTGATACGTCAGCTGCCGATTGAAAAAAATCAATGGCGTTAGGTGCATCGCCAAGAATGTAGGCACATTCGCCTAAAATGGCCAATTCCCACGGATCACTCCGATCCTTCCACCCTAAAGAAAGATCATCAAATATTTGTTGATATGCCAATATGCCAGCGCTGTGATCCTCACCTGCTGCTAGGGAAGAAACTAGGAGCATGGATGCTCTAGTAGCCCTCATATAAAGAGATGAAGGTGCTAGCATATACCCGCGTTCGTAACATGATGTAGCTTCTAGATATCTTTGCTGCCGTTTATATAACCCTCCTATAATTCCAAGAGTTTCGGGGTCCGCCGAGTTTAATTTAAGTGCCAGCTTCAACTGATCCTCGGCTTCTTCATAGTGGTTTTCGCCAAGATTTCTGAGGTACCAACCAATGAATCTGTGAATTTCAAAGTCGTTGGGGTTTTCTTGGGCGGCTCTTTTTGAAACTATTACAGCAAGCTCCCACTCCCCTAAGTTCGACACCTTTTTGGCGAGATCGAGAAGTAAATTGGACGGTAAGGGCCGTTGAGTTGAACACCATTGCCAGACGGCAGTAAGTTGCTCAATGGAATTCGCTCTCGACAGTTTTTGTCGCATATCAGCCTCGAATTGAGATCGTTCATTCGGATCGGGCTGTAGACCAATCTCGCGTAGGCTGCTTATTACGGGGCTGTTTGGAGCGGATTTTTTGACGTCGGACAATAATTGGGAGAGCTCCTCTACAGCCGAGGAAGCAGAACCAATATTCGAAGGACTATAGAAAAATACCCGTTGATCTTGCAGATCGAACGGAATTGAAAAACCTTCTGAGGAAATGATGATGGTCGGACGTTCGGTAAGGGATTGCCTGATCCCCAACTCAAAAAATACGTTTGCATTTGTTCCCGTAATATCCGCGATCACCACTTCGGCTGAAAAAAGCTGTCGGACGATTTCCGAGGAAATGCTCCCCGAAAAACTGAATTCGTCAATGCGCGAAACTTGTTTCTGAACGAGAGCACACGCGGGTTTTATAAGTCGATGGTATACCGTATTGAAATCAATTTCGGTCACTTCGCCTTCCGAGAACACCTTTTTCTTCCCAAAAGGCATAATTACAAAAACTTCATTCATTTAAACTATGAATATCCCTTATGCTTAGCGTTCTAATTTTCGCTCCGTGCAGATGTACTTGCAATGTAAAGTGTCGGTGCTGTTTTACAGTTCGCTTGATAGGCAGGGCTGTTCAACGCTAAATGCTTGATGGTTGTCTGGGGGATTCCCAAAGCGGTATTTGTCTGAATCTATAGGAGTGTATTTGATTCGGAGGATGCACTCATGACATTGAAATTCCTGGAACTTTTATCGACGATCCCTGACCCACGCCGGGCGCAGGGCAAGAAATGGCAGCTTGGTCCGGTGATGCTGGCGACGATCCTGGCGATTTTGTCGGGGGCGACGTCCTATCGCAAGGTCCATCGCTTCATCGAGGCTCATCGCGAGCACCTCAATGGGGCATTCGGCTTCGGCTGGGAGCGCGCGCCGGCTTATAGTGCCGTGCGAACCATCCTGCGCGGGCTTGATGGTGGCAAGGTGGAGCGGGTTTTCCGCCAGCATGCTGCGCAATTGTGCGGTAGCGAACGGAGTGAAGACGTGGAAGCGATGCCGGTCGTGGCGATTGACGGCAAGACGCTGCGGCACAGTTTCGATGCCTTTAACGACCGCAAGGCGGCCCATGTTCTGAGCGCTTTTGCGGTCGATGACGCGCTGATACTGGGGCATCTGGAGGTGGACGAGAAGAGCAACGAAATCCCCGCCGCGCAAGCGATGATCAAAGCGCTGGCGCTTACCGGCCGGCTGTTTACGATGGACGCCATGCACTGTTAAAAAAAACGCCCCTTCAACATTGAAATGCAACATTTTGCTCACATTCCTTTGAAAAGGCCTCATATGGGGTTTTGTATTCGAGACATTTTCTTGGACGTTGGTTCAGCTTGTCTTCGACGATCTGAACTTCGGCTTTTGTCAGCTTAGTGAAATCGGTACCCTTTGGGAAGTATTGGCGAACAAGACCGTTGGTATGTTCGTTGAGGCCGCGCTGCCATGAGTGATAGGGCTTGGCGAAATAGATGTCGCATTGCAATATTTTGGCGATCTTTTTGTGCCCGGCGAATTCTTTGCCATTGTCATACGTGATGGTTTTGATGAACGCTTTGAGCTTTGAAAGCGTCTTGCCGCAGGCCTTTTGCACGCTGTCCTTTGATTTGTCGCGCAACAGAACCAGCTTGGTGTATTTTGATTTTCGATCGACATGAGAAAGAATGGCACCCTTGTGGTTTTTGCCGATGATAGTATCGCCCTCCCAGTCGCCAACACGGCTTTTGGTTTCGACGATTTCGGGACGTTCCTCAATGTCAACCCGCCCTGGAATGAGGCCGCGACCGGCTGTTTTCGTGCCGCGTCGATTGTATTTTTTGCCGCGATGGCGCAGGCAAGTCCATAATTTGCCACCCTTTTTTTTGTCCGCCCAGATGTGGCGGTAAATCCACTCGTGTGAGACGAAGAGCCCGTTTCGAGCCAGCCAGCCGCTGATCTGATCGGGGCTCCACTGCCATTTCGTCAGCAGGCTTTCAATGAGTTCGACGCGCTCAACGGTCATTTTACGCGGCACACAAGAGGCCTTTTTGCGCCGCTCACACGCCTTGTCATGCGCTTGTTTAAAGCGATAACCACATTTGCCCTTGTTGCGCTGCAACTCTCGGGTGATAGTCGAACGCTCAACGCCAATCTGGCGGGCAATTTGGGCGCGGCAGAGACCGGTTTGCAAAAGTGTGTAAATCTGGCATCTTTGATCATAGGCCAGATGGTGATGTCCTTTGGGCATAATATCCTCCGTGAGATGTGGTGTCCCATACGAGGATTGCAGCCATCTGGCTAAATAATCAAAGGCATAATGGAATGGTTTGACGAGTTTTGCGGATTTTCCGGTCGGCCTCAAGGGTGCTGCGCATCGCTACGCGACAATGCCCTTGACCCCGCCCACCAAATCCGCAAACAAAAATCATATTCCATCAGCAAACAAATGTTGCGTTTCGGAGTTGAACCGGGGAAACTTTCCGGGCGGCCCGGGCGGCGAAAAGCCATCTCATTGTTCAACTTAAGGAAAATCAGCCCGGTCTGCTGCGAATAATCGAGGCTGTCGGCGAAAGAAAACTGCCGCTGGAGCATCATGAAACCCTTGATCGAGGCAAGCGCATGCGCGTCGAAAGGCGCATTGTCGAGGTTTTCGATGCCGCTCAGGCGCTTAAACAAACCGGCTGGAACGGGCTCATCGTGCGTATCATCCGTGTGACGAGAGTGACATTTCTCCGCAGCGCCAAAACCGGGATGTGGAACTGTCGCGAGGAGACCTGCTTTTATGTCTGCTCCGCACCCGTCAGCGCGAAGAAAGTGGCGCAAGCCATTCGCAACCACTGGGGTATCGAGAACAGAAATCACTATGTCCGCGATGTTACGATGCTGGAGGACGCCAGCCGCATTCGCACCAACCCTGGCATCTTCGCCAGAACACGCAGTTTCGCACTTAATATCCTGCGTGCCAACGGCGAACAAAACATCGCAGACGCCCTGTGGCGCAACGCCCTCGACTTCACCAGAGTGCTCGATTACCGATACAAGTAATTAGCGTTGAACAGCCCTGGATTGCTACCCCGCACAGTCAGGCCGCTTTTCACGCGAGATAAATGCGTTATATGCGTCAAAAGATATTTTGACGGCAAACGAAGAAAGAAGGTACTTATTCAAAAGCCGCGTTCGATCTGAGGGAGTGGATCGTTCTACATATACTATATTGAAATTGACTTTTGCTGGAAATTCTGTTGACTATCATGATGCGTATAAATGCTCGTCGGTTCCTGATAGTTGGGAAGAATGCCAAAATCATTCCGAGGAAATAAGAAGGGATGGATTTGATATCATTTCGTTTCGATCATTACGCGGAAACATCCCAGGAATAAATTATTGCGCATTTGAAGAAGACAAGTGTAGCGCCTCAAAAATTGTTGGAGACTACAGTTTTTCTACCTCAAATATTAATAAAAGCAGTATTTCATATCGGAGAATTTAGCAATTGCCTTTTTATTTGAGATTTGGAGAACGAAATCTAGAGCTGTATGACTTTGGCTGTTTGCGGTTTTTGATGGATTTGCCAGTTATTTTTGCCGATAGTTCAGCTTCCTATTGATTATGCGAAAGCCTAAAAAACTCTCCCAAATCACGATTGAGCTTCTTGATCATAATGCCGTGTTTATGGCGTAGGAGGCGAAATTCGTGTTGTAAGCGTGCATATTCCGGAGTATTCGGCCACCCATTCCAACAACATCCGGCCACCTGTACCGGGGTATCCGGCCACCTGTGGCGCGCTGCTTTGAGGCGCTTGGTTTTTGTGTCAGCTGACGGGTGTTTGGTCAAGCGTCTTGGTTTTGGTCTTACGCATGGATTGTCCGTCGAGTTCGATGCGATAGGCGTTATGAACGAGACGGTCGAGGATGGCATCGGCAAAGGTTGGTTCACCAATTACCTCAAGCCAGGTGTCAACCGTTAGCTGGCTGGTGATGAGGGTTGATTTGGCCTCATATCTGTCTTCAATGATTTCCATCAGATCCCGGCGCTGACTGGCATTCAAACGATCCGGGCCCCAATCATCAAGGATAAGCAGGTCAGTTTTGGTAAGACTTCGAAACAAACGCGGGAAGCGGCCATCACCATGGGCGAGCTCCAATTCGTCGAACAATCGGGGCATGTGTTTGTAGAGGACGGTGATACCGTCTCGGCAAGCAGATTGCGCCAAGGCACAGGCCAGCCAGGTTTTGCCGACGCCACAGAGGCCGGTAATGATGAGGTTACGATTATCCTTGATCCATTTGCCGCTCAGTAATTGTTGGAACAAGGCTTTATCGAGATTGCGCCGTGCGCGATAATCCACATCTTCAGGGGCCGCACCGACATGGCGTAATTTTGCGCTACGCATACGGCTTTCAAAACGTTTGGTGGCACGACTGGAAGCTTCTCGTTCGATGAGAAGGCCCAGCCATTCTCCGTGGCTGAGGCTGATGGAGCCATCCTGTGTTTCCAGTTCGCTGAAGGCTTCTGCCATACCGTCAAGCTTCAGTGTTTTGAGTTGATCCAGGGTTGGGTGATTGAGCATGTGTTTTATCCTTTTCAATGAAAGTACTGTGCGCCACGGATGTTGGGATGGGTAATCGCAGGCCCCTCTTTGGTTTTGGCCGTGGTGCGGGTTCGAGGCTGGCGATCCAGAGTTCGGCCTTGCCCTCGAACCGATGGCGGGCTGACGGCCTCATTCTTGAGAATGGAATGCAGGGATGTGTAAGAGCGGGCATTGATCTCAATGGCACGTTCACAAGCTGCTTCAAGACGATCGCGGCCAAAGGTCTTGGCCAGTCGCAAAATGCCAAGACAGGAACGATAACCCTGCTCGGGATGGCGCCGTTCTCGCATGATGACCTCAACATAGACTTCGGTGTTGGTGCCAATGCGCGCCGCCTGCCTGCGGATGCGTTCCGGTGTCCAGTCTGCTTTGAAGCGATGATGGGCAGGCATATGATCTTTGTGGGTGGAATGCTGGCGATTGCCGGAGGCGCGGGCATGGGCAGCCACGCGCTGCCCTTTAAAATACACCTCTACGGTACGGGCAGTGATCCGTACCCACAGTTTTTGTTTCAATAGCTGATGGGGAACGGAGTAATAATGCCGACCCACATCAATGTGGTAATCCAGACCGGCGCGACATTGTTTCCATTCGGCATAAACGTAAGGCTCGATCGGCAAAGGCTTCAGGGCGGGCTTATCGAGCTTCTCAAATAATTCCTTGCGGCTGGCCCCCAGATGCCGGGTTACTTTGTTGTTGAGTTGATTAAGCCACGGACGAATGGCAGCATTCAGTTCATCAAGTGAGAAGAAGAGCTGGTTACGTAAACGCGCCATAATCCACCGCTCCACCAAAAGCACGGCCCCTTCGACCTTCGCCTTGTCTTTGGGCTTTTTGGGTCGTGCGGGAACAATGGCGGTATCGTAATGGCGGGCCATATCCCCATAGGTGCGGTTGATGGCCGGATCATAGAAGCAGGCTTTTGTTACACCAGCCTTCAGATTATCAGGAACAACCTGAGCGGCCACCCCGCCAAAGAAATCAAAGGCCCGCACATGGCTGGATATCCAGTCAGGCAGTGTTTGCGTCCAGCTTGCTTCCACATAGGAATAGTTGGAGGCCCCCAGTGCGGCGACAAATAACTGGGCTGTTCTCACTTCACCGGTTTGAGGACAAGCCACATCCATTGTGGCTCCGGCATAATCCACAAACAACCGCTCGCCTGCCGGATGTCTTTGGCGCATTACCGGCGATAGTTTCCCTTCCCAACGCGTATAAAGTTCGCAGAACCGGCTGTAGCCGTATCCATCGCGATAAACGGATCGGTATTCTTCCCAGAGCAGGGAAAGTGTCACGCCCTTGCGGCGTAGTTCCTGGTGCAAATACGCCCAATTCGGCTGTGGATAGGAACCACTGACGTCACCAACCGTGCGCGGAAACAGCATCCGCTCAAGATCGCCGTCACTCAGATCATCGGACAACGGCCACGTCAGGCCTGACGCATCAGCCCGTCTCAAATAATCCGATATAGTCGCTCGTCCCAAAGACAGGCTAAGTGATATTTGACGCCCCGATAATCCATCAGTTCGAAGCCGCAGGGCTTCTCGTATCTTCCGCATTGGCAATCTCTTCATTGGGTTCCTCTCCGTTCAAAATGAACGAAGAATAACCACGTTAAGGATCGCCTCGCCGCAGCAATATCTCAGGCAAATTAGGGGTGGCCGGATGCCCCGGTTTCCCCGGCCGGATTAAATCGGTATGGGTGGCCGGATACTATCGGAATCAGTGGCCGGATGACCCCGGAATGCGCAGTAAGCGTCTGCGTTCATCGAGTTGACGGTCGATTTGTTTTTGTTTTTCTGATCTGTCACGAAGCTTACAAGCCCGTACTTCAGCTTCGTTTTTCTTTTTGATCTGCCTATATTTTCCGGTGACACGGAACCACAGCACCTTCAAGCCAGTTGGCAACCGCGCCGAACGAATTTTTGATTCTCCCACCCAATTATTGACCTGTGCCAGTTGCAATTGCGCACGTTCCTGCCGATGATGATTGACCAGTGATTGACGCTTTTTAACGAGTTCATCGACGAAAGTGTGCTCCCATTTTATTTTAATGTTGAACTTGGGTTAAAGCGGTTAATAAACGGGGCCACGCCTGCTGGGCCGTTCTCGATTTTGGTCGGTGTTTTGTGATAGCCGACTGGATAGTGCTGCATCTTGTTGGGAGGGGGTAACATTGAGGTATCTGCTAATATCGCTATTAAGCTTCCTTATCATGATACCGTGTTTGTGGCGTAGGAGACGGAATTCGTGTTGCAAGTGCCTGCGTTCATCAAGCTGACGGTCGATTAGTTGTTGATATTCTGATTTGTCACGTAGCCTGTAAGCGTACGCTTCGGCTTCGCATTGTTCTTTGATCTGTTGGTATTTCCCGGTGACACGGAACCACAGCGCCTTCAAGCCATTTGGCAACCGTGCCGAACGGATTTTTGATTCTTGCACCCATCTATTGGCCTGAATCTGTTTCAATTGCGTACGTTCCTGCCGATGGTAATTGACCAGTGACTGGCGCTTCTCGCTCAGAACACGTTCAGCCCTTTCATATGCAGCGATTGTCTCATCCGCAAACTTCCGGAGTTTGTCTGAGAATTTTTCTGCCAGAAGCATTTTTGTGTCTGCAACGGATGGCAGGTCTTCGGGATTGCCAAGTCGTGTGCTGATTTCTTTCGTCTTGATGCCGACCCAGCGGGAAATGGCGTAGGTTTCACCACGCCAGTCAACCGCAACAAAACCTCGCCGGTCACCCTTGGCGAGATAGAACCCACGTTCCTCCAACGCTTGAGAAAATGCACCATGGGAATCGGAGATTGCCCAACAATCCTGAAACAATTCCTTGATGATACGCGGGTCTTGTTTGGCACGCTTAGCCTGTTGCCATTCAGCTTGAGTGAAGTTGAGGGGATTGCGCTCTTCGCTGTTCACCAGACCGCGTGGCATCTGCCAACCATGTTCAAGATAAAGTTCTCGGGAGATATCCCGCAGTTTCAGCTTGTAGTGCGGTAGGTTAATTGCTTTCATCTCGTTGGCATTGATGCGGGACCATACACAATGCGCATGCCTGCGGCCTTCTTTTTCGTGAAACACCAAAGCGCGTGGTTGATCCGTCAGGATTAGTTTTTCCTCAATTGCCGCGATTGCCTGTTCGAAAACATCAACCGGCACGGCTTCCTTTTCCGGCGGGCTCAGGCTGAGCGAAAAAAGAAACTGTTTGCATTTCGTGCCCTGACTAATGGCGTATGCCTCATCAAATGCACCGTGTAGGTCATCGGCCACAAAACCACGCAGATCATGAACAGCGATGTGAACCGCCCCGGGTTTACCGGAGGCTCCAAAGATAGGATAATTTGGAGCTATGGAAAAGAACAAGAGATCGAAGAGATATTCACCTGAAGTGCGTGCGCGTGCCGTTCGGATGGTGTTAGAACATCAACAAAATTATGACAGTCAGTGGTCGGCGATTTCTGCAATTGCACCCAAAATTGGCTGCACGGCAGAAACGCTTCGCAAATGGCTTCGTCAGGAAGAGACGGACACTGGCTTGCGCGATGGGGTGACGAGTGACGAGCGCGAGCGCATCAAAGCGTTGGAGCGCGAAGTCCGGGAATTACGTCAGGCCAATGAAATTCTCAGGAAGGCGTCTCGCGTTGACCTTGTCACTCGAACCAATGGCGTTCTGGCGGTCAACTTTGCCCAGGCGGAGCGAGCCATGATTGTGGGCGCCCACTGAGAAGATGAAGATGTTTATCGATGATCATCGTGATGATCACGGGCCACTGTTATATTCTGGCCAATCTGCAAGGTTTTGCCGATTGCCCCTTCAACATATCATTCCCATGCAGCTATTGCCCGTGATCCCAGTCTGGCCAGTGATCGCGCCAAACGAGATGCAGAGTTGCGCCCTGAGGTCCAGCGTGTTTGGGATGACAATCATGAAGTCTACGGGGTACGTAAAGTCTGGCGACAGATGCAGCGAGAGGATTTTGATGTCGCGCGTTGTACTGTGGAGCGGTTGATGAAACAGCTTGGAATACAGGGCGTTATCAGAGGAAAAATCCTCAAGACAACCCACAGCAATCCTTCCGCCCCGTGTCCACGCGACCATGTGAACAGAAAATTCAACGCTCCTGCACCCAATATGCTGTGGGTGAGTGATTTTACCTTTGTCTCCACCTGGCAGGGATTTGCCTATGTTGCTTTTATCATCGATGTATTTGCCCGCCGGATTGTTGGCTGGCGGGTATCCCGTTCTGCCAAAACGGACTTCGTTCTGGATGCTCTGGAACAGGCTCTTTATGATCGACGGCCGGTTCAACAAGACGGGCTGATCCATCACAGTGACCGGGGCGTTCAGTATGTCTCGATCCGCTACACCGAGCGGTTGGCCGAGGCCGGGATTGAGCCATCCGTTGGCAGTGTCGGCGACTCATATGACAACGCCTTGGCCGAAACCATCAATGGACTTTACAAGGCCGAAGTCATTCATCGAAAGAGTTCATGGCGCAGCATTGATGATGTTGAAATGGCAACCCTCAAATGGGTTGACTGGTTCAACAACCGTCGCCTGCTGGAACCAATCGGAAATATTCCACCCGCTGAAGCAGAGGAGCTGTACTATGCACAGATAAACCAGTTAGAATTAGTCGCATAAACAAACTAATCAGCCTCCGGTAAACCCGGGGCGGTTCAGATATCAATTATCGCAGCGCTTTGATCCCTTCTTACCTCCGCAACCAGAACGATAACCTCAATCCAAAACTCAGCACATCAAGGGGTCAAAATTGCACGCCGGTAAGGGGTCAAACTTCAAATGATGATTGACACCATATTCCCGGTGGTGTCGGAGGTGCGGCATCACGAGGTGTACCTCTATCCCAATCAACCTAAAATAATTCAGTCAGATCGAAATCTGCTGCGATTGGTTCACAACAACCCTTCTTCAGACCAATTCAATCTCAGCAAACCGTTATTCATCGCCATTTAATAGACGCTGAATTTCTTTTGGATATTTATCAATAAGCCACAGCAGAGTTCGGATACCTTCTGAAGGTTTTGTTGCGCCCTGCTCCCACTTTTGTATGTTTTTCAAACCTAATCCGAAACGAACAGCGAACTCCCGTTGTGTCATATCTACAGAGGCTTGCTTGCGAATTCTTCGGACGTCCAAGGTCCAACATTCACGTTTCTCAGTTTCAGAAGGCTCTAATTCATCCATTTCGTCGATTAACGATCGAAGGATACTTAAATCTTCCTCTCGGTCAAATTTACGAGAACCTGCATCGTCGGAGGCTTGGATCACATCGTTTTCGGTGAGACCTTTTGGGATATCGCTCTCAAGCAAACAACATACCTTATCCTCTGCCTCTTCCCCATTTGAGGCGAGCCAAGTGAGCTTTGCGCAAAGATTTTCATGATCAGTTGTTCCGTGCGCGATGTGGACGACCACGCTAATTGGGGCAAGCCCATCTTTCAAAATCTCTGTATAGGGCTGATGGTTCATATCAGTTTTTACCCAAGCCTCAAGATATTCACACTGTTTTTCTTTGTACCCAGTCATAGAATTAAGGGCGCAGACAAATTGCTTCCTACGAGGGTATGTAGATCGTGCACTATGTATCACCCCGAGAGAACATAGGAACCGCCAAAGGCTGATAAATTCAGCATTCTCAGCATTTAGACCAAACACTTCCATATGTTTTGCTCCTTGAATACCATTTTTGCGGTTTACTCTAATTGTTCGGGTAGATTGTTTTTGATTAGACATATGCATGCCTCCTTTCCGGCATAGCAGCCGAAGTTAACTGCCTTGCCAGGTGAATTTGTCCGGGGAAGCTCCTATCTATGCCCTTTGGCAGTTCGACATTGTCTGTCACAGCAGTCGTACGGGAGTAGAACTGCGGACGATAGTTGATGAAGAACGACGTGTGGTGCCCACTCTCGTCCTTCATCAAGATATTGGCCTCGCTCTTGAGCTTCGTGTGGTGGGTCACAGAACCCGGCTTCCAGATACCCTGTCCGCGCTCTTGGCAGTCACAGTCAACACCGCATAGCAGTGCACCGATGTTGCCGCCCGCCTGACGTTGGTCAAACAACTTGCGGAACATCTCAACGTCCGTGCAATTCGTCTTGGAAGTGTCGCGGGTGCCCACATTGATCACATCGCGCTCAACATGGCCCGTCACTACCGTGCCACGGCCTGAAATCGAGAACACTTCCTCAATCGCCACCAGGAACGGCTGGTCAACTGGACGCTCTAATGTGGGGATCACACTGCGCTCTTTCAGTCGGATAAATTTTCCTTCAGTTGAGGCGTTTTTCAATATAGCTTTGGCCAGAACTTCTTCCTTCAAATCGATGTTTCCTTGCATAGTAAACTGGGTTTTGCGTGAGCTTGGGGGATGGGATGACTGGTGTTTCCTACGAGTTTGGAAGCGGGCATACCAGTTCAATGTGGTTCGGCCAGACAGGCCTAGGTAGCAAACCTTACTAATGATTGCGTTGCGGGTTATGCCGCCCAGGCGCTGTGCGATCTGGCTAGCCGACAACCCTTCACCCCAGAGTATTTTGAGCATTTTAACCTGATTATCAGTCCATACCATACGTGTTCCTTTAGTCAGTGACGTGACTTCAGGCCGTGGAAATGGTGATACTGGGCAACAAACGCGAAAAGAATATCCCTTGTCATCATGTTGAACGGAATCCAGTCCCCTGCATAGTATCGTATTCTGGTCGGTTTTCTGGTGGTTATCCTTAGGTGCAGCAGCCTTCACAATCGAAATGTTGCCACCCGAAAACTCATACGAGGGCAGAACTCTGTGGCTTATTATCTCCGCCAACTCCAAAAGATCCTCGTCATTCGTCGTCGACATCACCAGGATTGCACCATCCATCTGTGCTGTACCGGGGATTATGTTTTTCACATAGTCAGTGAAGCCTGGGCAGTCTACGTAGGCACAGTGACGGCTGTCCGTCTCATGCTCAACGTGTGCCGTTAAAATCGCTGCCAGATACTTACCTATCAAGCCAGTATTACCGCCATCCATAATATCGGAATCGAATACTTCGAAAGGTTCCCCAAAAGTAAGAATAATCGGAACGTTCTGCGGCATGCCAGTGGCCAAATCAGTCAGAACACTACCAGGTTGAGTACTAGCCTTGTCACCTGAAGTAGCATCATCGACCGTAATGGAGTCGAGGTTAGACATATTGACAGTCAGCAGAGTAGGAGCCGCTTCATCATCTACCTGCGCAGTTATCAGGTAGATGCCATCTTTGTTTGGGCCACCCCCATTGGAATTGCCAAAATACTTCTTGATAGCAATTGTCTGTGACATTTTGTCGTGGTAAACATGGCTAATTGTGCCAATGTTGCAGTGCGGCTTTGTGGGTTCAAATTTTTGCTTAGTCATATCAGGCCTCCCTTGAAGCAAATGAACATCCATCTTTTGTGTGCCTTCGCAGAGCTCTGTACGGCAAGTAATTTCAAAGGCCAGAACCGAAGACGAAGAGTTCATGTGGTGACACACACCTTGGATCAGCCTTGTTTTGACCTCCAATATTGGGACGTTGGCCAGCGGACTAGAGGAAAGCACATTTTCGATGCCTTTCTGGTTAGCCGGAATGTATACGTTCAAGATCGCATCCCCAGCTATCTTGGAACTAAAGGAGGTTTCGTAACATTCCGAGTTCGGCTCGAAATTGAACTTGATACGAACGAGTAGGTCAGAACCATCAGGATATTTCTTGTGGGTGTAGTCGGTTTCGGCTGCTCTGGTGATCGTCTCGAGATATGCCACCTGCGGTGCACCGACATTAGCTTCCACTTTGAATTTCCGCTTCATGCGGTTAACGAGGACATCTAGGTGCAACTCGTCCATCCCCGCAATGATCGTTTGTCCGGATTCCTCATCGGACTTGACGCGGAAGGACGACCCCTTGGCAGCCAGCCAGTTGAGCGCCAGACCCATCTTTTGTTGGTCACCCATGGGTTTTGACTTAATCGCAATCTGGATGCCCGGCTTGAGCGGACCGCGAAACGTATCGACCATCGTAGTTTTCCTCAGGCAGGCAATCGAGCTGATAGTGGCCCAAATAAGACCATGCATTCGCTTGGCATTCTGTTTCTTTGCTCTGTGACGACGATACATGTTGGTCTTACGCTCCTAATTACTTCGGACACTTGGCGCCGTATTTCGAGCGGCTCTATTGCGGTCTTTGGCACTCTGAGTGTCGAGTATGATGCGGATGATATCAATGCGTGCACCCGAAATATCTTTTACGTGGTGGCGGCTGATCGAAGTGAATTTCGCGACATTGCGCAGTGCCATGTTCGGTTTCTTCAGCACCGTCGCGCAAACCTTGGGGCACATGCCGCACTTAATCGGAACGACTTGGCTAGCTGAAGCCTTGTCATGCTTGATCACCGCAATGCGCGGGTTGCGAATTAACTGGCTAATAGTCGGCATGGTTTCCACACTTTGCTATATCTGTTTCTGGTGAACGTGTGCGACCGAGAATACTCTCAATCAATTCTTTAAGCCCATACAATCTAAGCGCACGACCAATCCGCTCCATTAACAATTTCAATAAACTCTGCTTTTCGCCGTCATTATCCACCCCATATCTATTCACTCAGGGCTGTTCAACGCTAAATGCTTGATGGTTGTCTGGGGGATTCCCAAAGCGGTATTTGTCTGAATCTATAGGAGTGTATTTGATTCGGAGGATGCACTCATGACATTGAAATTCCTGGAACTTTTATCGACGATCCCTGACCCACGCCGGGCGCAGGGCAAGAAATGGCAGCTTGGTCCGGTGATGCTGGCGACGATCCTGGCGATTTTATCCGGGGCGACGTCCTATCGCAAGGTCCATCGCTTCATCGAGGCTCATCGCGAGCACCTCAATGGGGCATTCGGCTTCGGCTGGGAGCGCGCGCCGGCTTATAGTGCCGTGCGAACCATCCTGCACGGGCTTGATGGTGGCGAGGTGGAGCTGGTTTTCCGCCGCCATGCGGTGGAATTGTGCGGTAGCGAACGGGGTGAAGACGTGGAAGCGATGCCGGTTGTCGCTATCGACGGCAAGACGCTGCGGCACAGTTTCGATGCCTTTAACGACCGCAAGGCGGCCCATGTTCTAAGCGCTTTTGCGGTCGATGACGCGCTGATATTGGGGCACCTGGAGGTGGACGAGAAGAGCAACGAAATCCCCGCCGCGCAAGCGATGATCAAAGCGCTGGCGCTTACCGGCCGGCTGTTTACGATGGACGCCATGCACTGTTAAAAAAACTTTCCGGGCGGCCCGGGAGGCGAAAAGCCATCTCATTGTTCAACTTAAGGAAAATCAGCCCGGTCTGCTGCGAATAATCGAGGCTGTCGGCGAAAGAGAACTGCCGCTGGCTCGTCATGAAACCATCGACAGAGGCAAGCGCATGCGCGTCGAGACCCGCATTGTCGAGGTTTTCGATGCCGCTCAGGCGCTTAAACAAACCGGCTGGAACGGGCTCATCGTGCGTATCATCCGTGTGACGAGAGTGACATTTCTCCGCAGCGCCAAAACCGGGATGTGGAACTGTCGCGAGGAGACCTGCTTTTACGTCTGCTCCGCACCCGTCAGCGCGAAGAAAGTGGCGCAAGCCATTCGCAACCACTGGGGTATCGAGAACAGAAATCACTATGTCCGCGATGTTACGATGCTGGAGGACGCCAGCCGCATTCGCACCAACCCTGGCATCTTCGCCAGAGCGCGCAGTTTCGCCCTTAATATCCTGCGTGCCAACGGCGAACAAAACATCGCAGACGCCCTATGGCGCAACGCCCTCGACTTCACCAAAGTGCTCGATTACCGATACAAGTAATTAGCGTTGAACAGCCCTGTCTATTCACTGCTTCAACAAGTGTTTTGCATACATCGAGTTAATTTACGCTGTTAGATGAAGTGCAATAACCATATACAGGAAACACGCTTTTCTTATTTTTATAGTAGTATTCTTGTGTAATAATTTTTATATCATCTTGGTGATTTAATATTTCCCCATTTTCAGGGTCTTTTTCAACGAATTTACGCATTTTGCGAATATTTTTGAAACCAATCAATCGCTCGGCTTCGATAAGGAAATGATTTTTTGATGGCTTTGACATACTAATCTCCGAGCAATGTAGAGCAAATTCGGCTATGGAGCATACCCTTTAATGGTAGAAAATACCCCTAAAGGGGACAAATGTCAATCCTAATGCCCAGATTCGGGTTTTGCAAAGAGCCACTTGCAACCCCAAAGCGGTATATGTCGAATCAAACATGCGGTTACAAAATCATTGTCTCAGTACGGAAGATTAGAACAGGGTTTTCAGATGCCCTTGAACAAATCTATGTTCACGAATGTGGTGGTGCATTTGTGGCCAACCCAGGCCAATCCACTTGCCCCTATTGCCAAGCAAAAATCAGCATTCAGCAGAGGTCAAAGGGATCAACACAGCTCCTGTTCCGGCACATTGATACGGGAACAATTTCCAAATTTGATCTGGTTGATGGTCAATATCTGCACATTGGCCGGGATAACCTCAAAAACACCAGCGCTTATGTCTCTTCAAAACATGTGCGTTTGATGAAGCAGGGAAAGAAGCTTTACCTGACCCATGTCGGCAAAAACCCAACCCGGATCACCTTTGCCTCAGACTCGTGCACCTATCGGCTCAAAACCGGAGAAATCAGAATTGACGATCCCAAACTGAATGGAGCGGTGTTTCAACTGGCTGACAGCAGGTTTGAGGTGTCGGTGAAGAAATAATAGAGAGACTTGATCGCGGCTGTGATATTCATGGAAGGTTTAATTCATTGTTTTATTAGACAAAATGCTTCTGCTATTCTAAAATGCTTAAGACTAACACACTACCAAATGCCCCTTGATGACAATACTGCTTCCAAAGACTGTTTAACCCCAACTGCAGACGAAATGGTGCAGCTTCATCACGATGTGTTCGAAGGCATCAAAAACCTTCCCTATCAATCAGAAATTGATTTCTCCAAATTTGCGGATCGCGATCCGTGGATGGATTTATACGGCGATAGCGAAATTGCCATGCGCCAGTCAACCAAACTGAGAGAACGTTTTCCGACTTTGGCAAGCTTGCTGAAGTGTGCCGCAGGGCAATCGCATTTCAAAAGTTGTTTAGGAGTGAAAGCAGGAAATCATCATTCCAGCCAGCGCGTTTGAATTTTACGCGGTTTGATCCCTTGTCCTGATTTGCCTTTATGATGTTTAGTGCGATACGTCTGAGGGCTGCAAAATTGATCGGTGCGTTGTCTTTGCGAGCGCGATGGAGATCATCATTCATAATGACATCAAGCGACCAGTGAAGGCTGTTTTCAATTTGCCAATGCCCCCGAATAATGGTTGCAGCTTCCTGCGCTTGTGGGGGTTTTGACATGAGATAAACGCGTTCGCAGCGGCTTGATTTTCCGTTCATTTCACGTGTTGAAGTGACATGGACGAAGGTCTTGAGGCTTGGCCATTTGTGTGTGTCGTCAAGATATTGCGTAGTGCTGTAGACATGGTAACATCGCTCTTCAATGCGGCCATGGTTGGCGTCAGTTGAGATATATTCGTCAATATAATCAGTCTCTTGATCATCAATGAAGGCCCGCACATCCGCCTGCATATCGCCCTGATTGCCCTTCAGTTGCACACAGTAATCGCCGCCTTCACGCACGATCAACTCACAGGTCTCGCGTTGGCAATGCAGCGCGTCAGCAGTGATCGTCATGCCCTTGATGTCGAGCATTTTGATCAACTCACGTAGGGCCAAAATCTCGCCACCACCCTTGGCACTTTCGATAATACCGAGGCTCAAACGAGCCCCATGCGCAAAGGCGGTCACCACGTTCAGGCCGGATTGATTGGCGGCCCTGTCAAAGGTGCGACGCATCTCTTTGCCGTCAATGGCGATGGCGGGTTGGGCATCGCGTGCCTGGGCAAAATCAGCACGGAACTTCTCAAACAGGCGTTGAAAGCTTGCGGGCTTAAGCAACCGAAACAGCCGTGAAAACGTGTCGTGACACGGCGTGCCATTCGGCAATTCGAGAAAATCGCGCAGAAATTCTTCCTTCGCATGGCCAAAATCGGCCATATCCACCGCAGTTTCGCCGCCACACAAGGCACATAAAAGGCTGATTGTCATGATGTCACAAAACTTGTGACGGCAGGCATTGCCCGTGCGTGGATCGTCTATATCATTGAAATAGCTTATGATTGTTGACATCTTGAGGCTCCATATCGTGATGGAACCTCAAGAATCTATTCAGGCATATTTGTCAAACCCCAAATGCGATTCCCCTGAGTGTGCCGAGGATTGGGCTATCGTCTTTGAGGGAAAGCACGTAGATATCTACAATTCATTTTGTTTGATGTATCAATTCCAACTAGACATTCCTGGTTCGGCGTTTGATCCTGTGGAAGCCAATATCCAAAATAACCGGGAAGCACCCGACAAAGTGAACCGCCCCGGGTTTACCGGAGGCTGATTAGTTTGTTTATGCGACTAATTCTAACTGGTTTATCTGTGCATAGTACAGCTCCTCTGCTTCAGCGGGCGGAATATTTCCGATTGGTTCCAGCAGGCGACGATTGTTGAACCAGTCAACCCATTTGAGGGTTGCCATTTCAACATCATCAATGCTGCGGCAGGAACTTTTTCGATGAATGACTTCCGCCTTGTAAAGTCCATTGATGGTTTCGGCCAAGGCGTTGTCATATGAGTCGCCGACACTGCCAACGGATGGCTCAATCCCGGCCTCGGCCAACCGCTCGGTGTAGCGGATCGAGACATACTGAACGCCCCGGTCACTGTGATGGATCAGCCCGTCTTGTTGAACCGGCCGTCGATCATAAAGAGCCTGTTCCAGAGCATCCAGAACGAAGTCCGTTTTGGCAGAACGGGATACCCGCCAGCCAACAATCCGGCGGGCAAATACATCGATGATAAAAGCAACATAGGCAAATCCCTGCCAGGTTGAGACAAAGGTAAAATCACTCACCCACAGCATATTGGGTGCAGGAGCGTTGAATTTTCTGTTCACATGGTCGCGTGGACACGGGGCGGAAGGATTGCTGTGGGTTGTCTTGAGGATTTTTCCTCTGATAACGCCCTGTATTCCAAGCTGTTTCATCAACCGCTCCACAGTACAACGCGCGACATCAAAATCCTCTCGCTGCATCTGTCGCCAGACTTTGCGCACCCCGTAAACTTCAAAATTATCATCCCAAACACGTTGGATCTCAGGGCGTAATTCTGCATCTCGTTTGGCGCGATCACTGGCCAGACCGGGATCACGGGCAATAGCTGCATGGGAATGATATGTTGAAGGGGCAATCGGCAAAACCTTGCAGATCGGCCAGAATATAACAGTGGCCCGTGATCATCACGATGATCATCGATAAACATCTTCATCTTCTCAGTGGGCGCCCACAATCATGGCTCGCTCCGCCTGGGCAAAGTTGACCGCCAAAACGCCATTGGTTCGAGTGACAAGGTCAACGCGAGACGCCTTCCTGAGAATTTCATTGGCCTGACGTAATTCCCGGACTTCGCGCTCCAACGCTTTGATGCGCTCGCGCTCGTCACTCGTCACCCCATCGCGCAAGCCAGTGTCCGTCTCTTCCTGACGAAGCCATTTGCGAAGCGTTTCTGCCGTGCAGCCAATTTTGGGTGCAATAGCAGAAATCGCCGACCACTGACTGTCATAATTTTGTTGATGTTCCAACACCATCCGAACGGCACGCGTACGCACTTCAGGTGAATATCTCTTCGATCTCTTGTTCTTTTCCATAGCTCCAAATTATCCTATCTTTGGAGCCTCCGGTAAACCCGGGGCGGTTCACGCCCTATCTAACCCGAATTATTCACCAGGCCTTTCAGGTTTCATCCGGGCGTGAAGGATTAACCGGGCTAACGGCGGGAGTTTGATTGGAACATTTAATACGCGTTTGGGGTTGTTGTTGGGGGGTAATCATCGGCTCATGCCGCGTTGATTACGGGCTCTGGGCGTTGATGCGTCCCATCAACAAGACGAGCAATTGACGGTGCGGGCAAGCCGTTGGCAGGGCAATTTTAATCCTCGATTTCAACTGTTCAATACGCACCGCGATTTTCAGGAATGTGCGCCGGATGGTCTCGAAGGTGGCGGTTCTAAACCGCGAACGTTTTGGGGCTGCCCCGCGCAATAATAATAACAGCCAGTAAGCACCGGTGTGCAGAAACAACCGGAACTGGTTGGCCTCCCAGCGGTGGCAGGAGGTGCGGTCTGATTTGGTGTAGAGTTTGTGTTCCTTGATCAGGTTTTCCATTTTTCCGCGTGCACAATAGACCTTCTCATAAAGATGCTTGGCCCGCCCTGGCAGATTGGTGACGATGAAGCGGGTATCGCTGCCCAATTTGGTTGCCTCAACACGGGCGATGACCTTGCGCTCCTTTGACCAGCTTTTGGCACCGTAACGAATTTGGAAGAAACGACGCACCTTGTCTTTGCCGCTCAATGCCCGACGAACAGCAACATCCTCACTCCATGGATGGGAGAGCGTCTTTAGCCTGTTGTTGCCCGGCAGGCCGAAGATGTAGAAACAACCGTGTTGCTCCAGAAGATCCATGACCTCTGGTGTTCCATAGTGTCCATCACCGCGCACGGTAATGACAGTGCGGGGCCAGTTGTGCCGGATACGGCGAATGACATGGCGTAAAATCCGGGCTGCTTCCTCGCCCGAAGGCCGTTTGCCGGGCCGCAATAAAAAGCAAACCGGCTTGCCCGATGCAGCATCATAAATATGAATAGGCTGAAAGCAGTATCCTTGCGCATGGGTGTTGAACAGGCAAAGCTGCTGATCGCCATATGTGCGGTCCGTGGTATCATCAATATCCAGAACAATATGACCAGGCACGGCGCTAAAACTGTCGCAGAACAGGTCAATCAGGGCCAACCCCATGCGGCCAAGCTCCCGCCAGGACGGCGTGTTTTCCAGCCGCGACAAGGTTGGCTGGGATGCTAACGCGCATCCACTTTCCGGCAGTCGCTCGCAGGCAATCTTCAGTGCCGGATCATGGCGCAACTCATCAAGGTCATCACAGTCTTCATAGCCGCAAGCTATTGCAAACATGCGGGTGCGGATCATGGTGGTCTGGGAATGGATGGTGCGCCCCGCATCGCGCTCGTCATGCAAGCAGGAAGCAATCATACCGGCAAAGTTCAGCTTTCGCTCGATCTCGCGCAGTATCAACACACCGCCATCAGATGACAAAGCGCCACCATCAAACCGGGCAGACATTTTGTGCCGCCCTAAAGGTGACAAACCGGGGAGAAACAGGTTATCTTCTTGCATGGCGGGCCGGATTTTCTGCTGAGGGTGAATGATCTTGTCAAACACCGAAATCATACGCTATTTCAACAGCTTGATCCATGCCCGCCAGCTATATTAGGCACCCTGATGAATAATCCGGGCTAAATCCCAAACAAACAGCGTATCACCACGGTTTAGTTCATGCAGAACTCTATCAAATACAGGTCGCTTTTTTGCCACTGCCGAGAGCTTCTCGATATACAGCTTATCACATAAATCTTTCAGACCATTGATTTGCCGGTCTGGCCTTTGGGCTTTGGTACTTACGCGCAGATATCCTATTTTCACGCTTTTTCAATGCCTTAACGCGAGATTTCCATGCAGTTGTATGTTGCAAAAACTATACAGACCGTGTGGAAACTCCGATTGCCCCAGAGTAAAATGGCTAACGATTGGAATTTTGCGATTATTAACTGGTTGAACGGAATTTTGACTTGAACTGCGTCGTTGGCTCCGTGCGGGCGGGTTTTTGGGGTTGCATTTGCGGAATTTTGGCCAATGTCGCCTCCTCAAGCCCGTATTGCCGCCATCAATCCTTCTACACCAACAAGCTTGAGTGCCCGGCGAATATTGTAAGCCAATGCGGTGAGTGAGAACTCCGCTCTGACATTTTCCAGCCGTCGCATCAGGAATGCTCCTTGGTTCATCCATTGCTTGATCGAACCAAAGGGATGTTCAACGCTGTTGCGCCGCTCGTTCATTATTTCAGGATTGGCTTTCACCCGCACGGCCATACGATCCAGAACCGCCTCATTCTCGTAGCGGGCGATCCGGCGGAAACTGGAACCGGTACACTGCACTCTAAGGTTACAGGCTTTGCAGGCAGCCCGATTGCAATAGTCAACGAGAATGGTATCGCGCAGCTTGCGCCGGTAGCGGGGCTCAAGATGAGCCCCTGCCGGGCAAGTGTATTGATCCCTGTCCGCATCATAGTAAAACACGTCCTTGGCAAAGAAGCCTTGGCGCACAGCCGGGCCACGTTGTGGTTTGGCAACATAAGCAACAAGTCCGCTATTCTCACAGGCCTCGATATCCTCAATCTTGAAGTAGCCGCGATCAGCAACAACATCGATTTCGTCAACATCGAGTATCTCCCGCGCAGGCTCAGCGGTTTTGGCCAACAGCCCCAAATCACCAACCTGAGTGTAAACCTCCTGCTCAACGATCAGTTTGTGCTTGCAATCAACCGCGATCTGCACATTGTAGCTGACCCCTGCCTTGATTTTGCCCGACTGATACCGGCTGTCCGGGTCACTCAGCGATATCTGGCTTTGGCCTGTCGCATCCATTTCTTTCAATAGGGCCTTGTGGTGATCCTGTTTGGCTTTGAGTTTGGCAATCTTGTCGGCAAACCTGCCATAACCGCCTGATGATGGTGAACCGTCATCATCCTTGTCACCCTCATCCATCTGTTTCAAATAACGCTCAAGCCGTTCGTCTGCCTCTTTGATCGCTTTCGTCACGCCGGTTTTAGTGAAGTTCTTATCCTTGGCATTAACAGCCTTGATCCGTGTACCATCAACGGCCAGCAGTTCACGGCCAAACAGATCAAGCTGACGGCACAACAAAACAAACTCATGAAACACCTGTTTGAAGGCCTTGCGATTATCTCGGCGAAAGTCAGCTATGGTTTTGAAGTCCGGCTTCAAATGACGTAGCAGCCAAATCACTTCAATATTGCGGTTGCACTCCACCTCAAGCCTGCGGCTTGAGCGCACCCGATTGAGATAGCCGTAGATATAAAGCTTCAATAGATCGGCAGGTGCATACGGCGGGCGACCGGTTGCTTTTGTATGTACTCTTGCAAAACCGGCACCTTGCAGATCCAGTCCATCAACAAAAGCATCAATAAAGCGAACCGGATTATCAACGCTGACATAATCCTCAACCCTTTCAGGCAAAAGAAGCGCTTGTGAGCGTGAAGTTCCTTGGATATGTTTCATTCCAAAGCCTACCACTTCGACGGTCTGGAAGGAATCCATAATTGTCCGAACTCTATCATCCAAGAGCAGTATCAGACTTAGGAAATCGGGATATCGGTACGCTTCAATTTAAGGTCTACAGCATCATTGCTGAAGGGCAGGAGCTTACCAAAACTGTCGTGATTGATGCACGGGCGTTTGCGCATAGTGACGTGCTGACACTCGTAAAAGCAGAGGGGGAAGACAATGGTTTGGGGTTTGTAATTATTCATTCCGGTGATTTGGGTGTGTCTGTTTTAGTACATTGGTGGATTCAAGGCTCAGTTTTGTGTCAACATATTAAACGTACTATTTGGGGAATGGATGCACCTATGAATACCGCTGCCAGGCCTGTCATTGCCTGCGTCTGGGAACTGGGTATTATCAACGCTGAGCAGAATGCGTGGCGAGAGACCATGATGATAGCTGTGCCAAACGCAGCTGCGTATCTGAATGCCAGAACAGGACTCAACGAAGTGTGAAATGGCGCATGCTTGTAACAAACCGACACCCGTTGTTTCCACACAGTCTGCATCCTTTTTGCGACTCCCCTGCCCTTGTAGCCAGAATGAATAATTGAAAATATTGACGAGAACGCCGCCAACTGACAGAGAATTGGCTTGTAGCAAGCGCAAGAACCAAGAGGAGTTGGACGTTTTGACTTATACTGATGTTAAAATAGTAGCTGTATTGATAGTTGGCTGGTTTGCCTATTGCTATTCGGTGTCTGCACCGCAAAAAATTGAAGAATATGAAAAATACCTGAATGAAGGCGGGCCTATTGCACTGTTTGAACTTCCCACGATAATTTCTCGTGGAAAAGCTGTTTCCAACATCGGGAAAGAAAGAATTGCTAATGCTACACGGAGGAGATTAGTTTCTCCAAAGATACGCCGGAGAATAGCGTTTAATGAATTTACTTTCGGGTTTTTCGGCTTTTCGACATTAAACGATGTTGTGTACTTCGTTTTTAAAGACATGAAGCCAGACTCGAAATGTGATGGTACTAAAGGAGATTGCAGGTTGGGATGACCTCGTATTTTTGCGCAGAAGAAAGAAAAGAGTTGTAATGTGTAATATTACAAGGTACAATGAATTCATTGCATGATTAGGTCATTTAAACATCGCGGGTTGAAACGATTTTATGAACGGGGTGATGGTAGTAAATTGCCACCCGAATTTTTAGGCCGCGTCGAGGAAATTTTAGGTTTGCTTGATATTGCGGCAGACGTTGAACAGATGGACTTGCCGCATTTTAAGCTTCATCCTCTCAAGGGAAAGCGAAAAGGCCAATGGGCGGTTACTGTCCGAGCAAATTGGCGTATTGTTTTTCGTTTTGATGATGAACCCGAAGATGTTGACTTTACCGATTACCACTAACCAGAAAGGAGGAAGTCATGCCGATGAAAAACCCACCCCATCCGGGGCGATTGATAAAATCCTCTATTGAGGAACTGGATTTAAGCACCGCACAGGCTGCAGAAGCTTTAGGCGTGTCCCGCAATCAGCTTCACCGTGTTGTTGCGGGGAATAGTGCTGTGTCGCCAGAAATGGCGCTCAGGCTCGAAGTTGTAATAGGATCAACCGCCGATGCATGGATAAGATTGCAAGCGGCTTTTGATACTGCACAGGTACGCGCACGAGCTGGTGAAATCACCAAAGGCTTGAAACGTATTCCTGTACCGTCAGCACCCAAGCCAGAACAGCCAAGGCTGGTATGATGATTGATAAAAAAAATATTGGTTCAGCCTTTGACGACTTTCTCGCAGAAGACGGATTGCTCGAATCCTGCGAGGCACAGGCCATCGAGGAAATTATGGCCGACCAGATCAAAACGGCCATGCAGTCCGAAGGATTGAACAAAGCGGCCATGGCAAAGCGGATGAATACAAGCCGCCAAGCTTTGGACAGGCTACTTGACCCTGCCAATACGGGCGTTACAGTTCACACGATGCAACGTGCCGCCGCCGCCGTAGGCCGCAGGCTTACGCTCGAACTTCGATAGGTATTGTAGTTTATTCACTCTCTACTGCCCTTGAACACCAATAGGAAATTATCGCATTGCGGCTCATGCCGCGCCGTCCTGCCATAGCATCAATCAAGGCCAGCAGATCAGGGTCAAAGCGAAGCGCCACAGGAATTTTCTTTGCCTTCACAGGTGCAACCGTACTTGCCCCAGAAATGAATTTTTCGGCGGCGCTCGATTTGATTTCTTGTGTATCGCTTTTAGGCTTTCTTTGTACGGCCATTGTATATCACTTTCATATCGTTCTGATCGATACCTAAACCCGTCAATAGTCCGAGCAATTCACTAACTGCTTTCACGTCCTTGCGCGGTGTGTCAAGGACGGAAAGCCCCTGCCCCGCCGCATCTGAAAATGCTTTTCGCTGTACAATTGGCGGTTCTATCATTCTCAAAGCGGGAAAATCTTCTGAAATAATCTCATGTGTTTGGGAATTATCTGCGCCACGCGGGAAAGCCAGATTTAATATGGCGAAGGTTTCCAGCTTGTCGTTGTTGATACTGGCTTCATCAACAAGCGCGGCCATGCCTTCCAAAGCCCACGTTTCAAAGGAGCGCGGCGCAACAGGTACGAGCACTTTATCAGAAGCAATCAGGCCAGCCCGTAAGGACGGGTTATCCTGCCCGCCTGCATCAATGATTATGTGGGTAAACTTATCCCGCATGGTTTTGACCTGATTCAAGACTTCCTTGCCTTGAGCGCGGACACGTTAGAAAAACTTGGAACCGAGTTCTTGCTCGATATTGATCACATCCACCGACTAAGAATTTGAACCGCCCCGGGTTTACCGGAGGCTCCAAAGATAGGATAATTTGGAGCTATGGAAAAGAACAAGAGATCGAAGAGATATTCACCTGAAGTGCGTGCGCGTGCCGTTCGGATGGTGTTGGAACATCAACAAAATTATGACAGTCAGTGGTCGGCGATTTCTGCTATTGCACCCAAAATTGGCTGCACGGCAGAAACGCTTCGCAAATGGCTTCGTCAGGAAGAGACGGACACTGGCTTGCGTGATGGCGTTACAAGCGATGAGCGTGAGCGCATCAAAGCGCTGGAGCGCGAAGTCCGGGAATTGCGTCAGGCCAATGAAATTCTCAGGAAAGCGTCTCGCGTTGACCTTGTCACTCGAACCAATGGCGTTTTGGCGGTCAACTTTGCCCAGGCGGAGCGAGCCATGATTGTGGGCGCCCACTGAGAAGATGAAGATGTTTATCGATGATCATCGTGATGATCACGGGCCACTGTTATATTCTGGCCAATCTGCAAGGTTTTGCCGATCGCCCCTTCAACATATTATTCGCATGCTGCCATTAAGCGTGATCCCGGTCTGGCCAGTGATCGCGCCAAACGAGATGCAGAATTACGCCCTGAGGTCCAGCGTGTTTGGGATGACAATCATGAAGTCTACGGGGTACGTAAAGTCTGGCGACAGATGCAGCGAGAGGATTTTGATGTCGCGCGTTGTACTGTGGAGCGGTTGATGAAACAGCTTGGAATACAGGGCGTTATCAGAGGAAAGGCGATAAAAACCACCTTCAGCAATCCTTCCGCCCCGTGACCACGCGACCATGTGAACAGAAAATTCAACGCTCCTGCACCCAATATGCTGTGGGTGAGTGATTTTACCTTTGTCTCCACCTGGCAGGGATTTGCCTATGTCGCTTTCATCATCGATGTATTTGCCCGGCGGATTGTTGGCTGGCGCGTGTCACGCTCTGCCAAAACCGATTTCGTCTTGGATGCTTTGGAACAGGCTCTTTATGATCGACGGCCGGTTCAACAAGACGGGCTGATCCATCACAGTGACCGGGGCGTTCAGTATGTCTCGATCCGCTACACCGAACGGCTGGCAGAGGCTGGAATTGAGCCATCCGTTGGCAGTGTCGGCGACTCATATGACAACGCCTTGGCCGAAACCATCAATGGACTTTACAAGGCCGAAGTCATTCATCGAAAGAGTTCATGGCGCAAGATTGACGACGTTGAAATGGCGACCCTCAAATGGGTTGACTGGTTCAACAACCGTCGCCTGCTGGAACCAATCGGAAATATTCCGCCCGCTGAAGCAGAGGAGCTGTACTATGCACAGATAAACCAGTTAGAATTAGTCGCATAAACAAACTAATCAGCCTCCGGTAAACCCGGGGCGGTTCAATTGCGGCCCAATTGCTGAAAGTGCAACATGTAATGGTGCATCAGACAAAATCTGGTAAGGAAGAAGAGGAAGAAGAGGAAGAAGGTGGCGAAGAAGATGCGGTTGATGCAGATGCTGAGGAAGGACCAGAGGAAGAGGAAGACGGCAGCAGCACGAAAATCATAAACTACCTTACAAAATCCTATACCTACAAAACTGAAATCACTAACATTTACAATGAATTTCGGAGCAAGAATGAAAGGGCTGACAAAATTCATAACACTACTATGGTAACCAAACAAAAGGTCGATGAAAAGTGGGAGGCTGCAAAGGAACGTATTAAGGGTGCTCTCTCGATGTTTGGAATTGAAGGGGCCTTTGTTTTCCTTGATGCTATGGCGAAAAAGAGCTTCTGGTTAAGGCATACTTTCAAAGTTTTCGGCACAACCATATTACCTGTATTAGCGATAATTTCGTTGATTATTTGGGCGTATCGAGCAAGCGCGAACCCGCTCCAAAAAATTCTGAAATGGCTTTCGAAGGAATTTGACTTAAAGCTTCCCGCTGAAGAAGAAGAGGGTGTTTAACTGGGCGCATCCAAACTTTGAATTACCGCGATAATCGAGGCAGTAAAAAGGGACGGCCAGAGGGCCGCCCCTTCTTTTACTCCGTCACCGGAGCAGTCGCGAGCTACGTCTCGGACGAGGCATTTTGCTCGATCCAGTCTAGAACTGCATCTTCTCTCCAAAAGGCTTTTTGCCATGTACCATTTCCACCGATGTGAAATCGCTTGGGAAAAATACTGGCGTGTTCCCACCTTTGAAGGGTTGCTGGACTGATTGGTACAAGTTTCAACACCTGCTTCTTTGAAAGTAAACTCATCAGCTATCTCCATTAAAATTGGAGCATCAGCTGATGCTCGTGAGTGACTAACTCATGAGCACTTTCGAGGATAACCAGTTCTCGTACTTGTTGCAAGCTTCGCGCATTTCGCCCAAATAGTTGTAGCGATTGTACACGCCAGCTACACCTGAAAGTGTTCCAGATTTGTGGGCCAAAATTGCTTCGGTCACATGGACGGGGCAAAGATTATTAGCGGCCATGAAGGTCGAGAACGTTCGACGTAAATCGTGTAGCCGCCAGTGCGGCAGTGGTACCTGTTTGTCGAGGCGTTTCTTGGCTTTGCTCCAACCATTGAATAGTTGGAGGCGGTCAAAATATTGTTCGGTCGATGATGCGACGGGAAGCAGATGTTCATAACCATTTTTCATTGCTTCGGGTGGGAATGTTATTACGCCATTGTGCTTCCATTCGGGGCGAAATAGCCGCAACTGATTGATACGTTGGTCGGTTAGGATAAGAAGTTTCACATAGTCACTGTACGGCGGATGATCGTATGCCCAGATGGCGCGGACTTCCTGTTCAGTCAAAACGCGTGATCGCTTTACCCAACGGGCCGGAATATGTGCAAACGGATTTTTCTCTGCATATTCGTTGCGAATACTCCAATTGAAAAATACCTTCCACGCCATTACTGCATGAGGAGAAGTCAGATCGATATCATCCCGATTAACATCGGCCAGGTATGTCTTATTCACCTTGTGAAGAAATAACCGATATTGTTCGACGGTTTTGGGCCTGTTTTTTTGCTGGCACTCCAGGAGATAAGCTGCACGTGCCTGATCAAGCCGTTCCAGGTGCTTTTCCTGCGCCCCCTGTATCTGAAACTGCTTGGCTGCTTTTCGTGCTTCTGCGAGGCTTATAGAGGGAAATTTACCAAGAGTTTTCAACCTTCGATCAGTGCCAAACATCACAAAATAAGATTTTGAACGCGTGGTGATGTAGGGGGGTGGTATATTTTAGACACAGGAGATCAGCGGGGAAAAGGACGGAAGATATTGAAAAAAAAGAGAAAACAGGCTGTAGACGTCAAAATTAGCTTTTAGACACATTGCTGAATAATGACACAAAAACGCGCATTCTTTTAGACAAAATGTACATTTGTGTCACATTTGTTCTGCCAATTGCCCTGACATGAACAAAACAGCTAACCAACTATGGGATAACGAGAAAATTGGCTGTTGTGCATCTGCAGTGCAATTGAAATGCTGGAATATTGCGAATTTGGAAAGTTTATAAACGATGCAAATATACTGGAAAGAGTGACTTGAGGTCACTCTTTCACTTGAAAAGTCACTCTTTTGCTAACCGGTTGAATACATGAGGTAAAAAACCGAATATAATTCAAAGGATGAAATTGAAAGGTAAGCGTCCTGCTGATCACTCGCCCGCAGGATAATTCCAGGGCAACAGCTCGTCAATTTGGTTGATCTTGTGATCTGCAATGCGACCAAGAACATCGGTGAGCCAAGCTTGGGGATCAATGCCATTCAGCTTTGCAGTTTCAATCAGGGTGAAGGCGATTGCCATGGCTTTGCCACCGTGCTCAGAACCAGCAAACATCCAGTTTTTGCGGCCAAGAGCTACCGGCTTAACTGCCCGCTCACAAGTATTGTTGTCCAATTCCAGAAAGCCATTATCGAGATAGGGGCGGGTTTTTGGCATCCGGCTCAATGCATACCGGATAGCCTTGGCCAGTGGCGACTTGCCGGAGATTTTGGGCAGTTGCGCATGTAGCCAAGCTTCCAGATCATCGAATACCGGTTTGGCCTTTTCCTGACGAATAGTTACCCGCTCTGTTGGGGAACAACCTCGCGCTTCATTCTCAACACCGTATAGTTTGGCAATGCGCAGTATCGCCTCCTCGGCAATGGCCGAGCCCTGGCTTTGCTGCACGTCAACGAACTTGCGTCGGATATGAGCCATGCAGGCAACCTCTGAGGCTTTTTCTTCGCCGAACACCCCATTGAAGCCAGCATATCCGTCCGCATGCACCCAGCCTTTGTAATTTGACAAATGGCGCACGGGATGCTCGCCCTTTCGATCAATCGTAAACTGATACCAGGCACAGGGCGGGGCCTGACCATTCCATGGCCTCTCGTCACGAACATAAGCCCAGACCCGTGCTGTTTTTGTGCGCTTGTTGCCCGGAGACAGTAACTTCACCGGTGTATCGTCGGCAAACAGTGCCTGGCCTTTGCGTACATGTTTGCCAATTGCATCAGCCAACGGTTCCAGCAGGGCTGTGGATTTTCCAACCCAGTCAGCCATGGTGGAGCGATCCAGATCAATGCCTTCGCGCCTGTAAATCTGCGACTGGCGATATAATGGTAAGTGGTCTGCATACTTTGAGACCAGCACATGAGCCAGAAGTCCCGGTCCCGGACGACCCCGTTCTATGGGCCGCGATGGCATTGGTGCCTGCAATACCGCCTCACAACAAGAGCAGGCCATGCGGGGACGGATAATCCTGTTCACGATAAATCGGCCTGGCACGTATTCAAGCTCCTCGGTGATATCCTCACCCAGCGCCTTCAGGCTGCCACCGCACTTGCTGCAATCATCGCCGGGGATGAGAACCTGCTCATTGCGTTCCAGATGTTCAGGCAGGGGTTTGCGCTTTGGCTTGTTCTTCGGTTCGGATGCTTTAGGCTCAGGGGTGTCACTCTCCTCAGCCGCGACTGCTATCTCTTCGTTCTCAACAAACAATTGAAGTTGTTCGAGGCTCTCGGATTTGCTGCCAAAGCGATGACGGTTGTGACCTGCAAGCTGGTGTTTGAGATCAGCAATCTTCAGGTCCCGGTTCTTCAACTCACTCGCCAGAAGTGTCACCATATCCTGAAGTTCTCCGGGATCATCGGGCAGCGTTGAAAGGTTGTTCAGCATGGTGATTATCTACCAGAAACACCCCTGAAATGGAATCGTAAACGCGCAGAAATGCTCACTTTTGTTAAGAAAAGTGTCGCCCGTATCCTGCCCATTCAACCGGTCTTTAGTGGCCGCCATGTCCTTTGCGGAATGCGCCAGTCTATGCCTTCCAACAACATCGCCAATTGAGCTGCCGTCAGACTGACCTTGCCATCCTTTGCGGCAGGCCAGACAAAACGGCCCCGTTCAAGCCGCTTGGAGAACAGACAAGCGCCCTGACTATCCCACCAGATGATCTTGAGTAAATCACCGCGACGGCCACGGAAGACAAACAGGTGGCCACAAAACGGATCGGCAGCAAGCGTATTCTCAGCCTGAGCTGCCAGCGTATTAAACCCGCGCCGCATGTCAGTCACACCGGCAGCAAGCCAGACCCGCGTATTGGCGGGAACCGGGATCAAGACACAAGCCCTTTCAACAAACGCGCCACCTCAGTGCCATCGAAACCGCCCTCAACAATCAGGTGGTGGCCATTGGAAAGGGCAATCTCGATACGCCCATGAGAACCGCAAGCCGTGTCTGGTTCCAAAACAGAGGGAAGAGGTGTCTGCTCATCGCAAACTTCAATTGGCAGAAAAACAGCGGCATCAGTCTCGTCGGGGGATGGTGCAAAACGCTCATCCTTCAGCCAGTTGAATATCTGGTTGGCGTTCATTGCGTAACGTCGCGCAACCTGTGAGACCGATACGCCTGGTGCCAAGGTCTGCAAACAAATCGAGCGCTTCTCATCGTCGCTCCATGTCCGCCGTGCCCGTTTCTTCGACAATTCCCGCACCCCGTAAGTGTCCACTTGTTCGTCGTGGACACTAACCCACGCTATCAACACGCGTTAGGTGGGGCTAACCGGACGTTCTCATTGAAAGTGTGACCTCCTAAAAATCAATATGCAGACGGTCTGGTGTAGATATGGGTGACCACAGAAATTCGTTCGACATCTTTGACGTTGACAATTTCCCAGAACAATTCCTGATATTGTTTGGCGTGCAATGCTAAAGACGGTATTTCCTGCGTTGGCCGATACCCGATAATTTCATAGGCACCGTGGCTAATTGATTGTAAATCACACCGTATGGCCGATCCAGCAGATGCGGCCTATTATTGTCAGCTCTTCGGCATCGGCGTTAGAAAGCAACTCCGGTGAATAGATATCGCGGTTATCGCTAACGATCTCCAATCCTCCACCGGATAGGAAGCGGAAGCGTTTTACGCGGGCAAGGCCGTCCTGGACATAGGCGAAAATACCATCATTTTTCGCCAGTGCTCGTTTATCTACCAGAACAAGATCACCGTCGGATATGGTTGGCAACATCGAATCTCCGCTGACTTCCAATATCAGCAGGTCACTAATGGATTTTCGATTGAGTATCTTTTGGAGAAATTTCTGAGTGTAGGGGATGTGATCAAGGACTGTGACATTGTCTTCGTTCCAATGACCATCACCGGCAGACAGGTGTACGTCATAGCGCGGAATTTGGATCAGCGATTTGCTGCTTGTTGTTGGTTCAAATTCATCGCCTGAATTTGGTTCATCCAAATCAGAGTACGGTTCACCATTGCCATCTATTATCCACTGTAAGTTTATACTTGAGGCTTTGGCTGCGGATGCCACCACAGAAAGTGGAATGTCACCGCCTAAAATGTATCTTGATAATTGTTTGTCTGATCGTTCTACGACACGACCTCTCATGTCTTTTTTGATTCTGAAAAGGACGTAAGCAAAACGATCATTTTCAGACAATAATGTCCAGTTTGCATTTAAGTTGATTACAAATTCATAATTTTCTTCGTGTTCAATTATCTCCAAAAAACCATTTTCCGCCATATGTTTCAAATGCTTAATTAGAAAAGCATTAGAACGGACAGATTTGTCTTGTTTTATAGACATAATTGTCTATTATCCATTCATAACAATGAACCTACACACGTTTAAAAAGCCGATTGATGTCGAGATCAGGCGGCTTTGCTGGAGAATATGTATGTCTCGCAAATGGGATCGTCATGCGATACTGGCCGAAATCAAACGCAGAGGCGAAACCTTCGTTTCTCTGGAGAAACGTTACGGCCTTCTCCCCCACAGTTTAACTGTGGCTCTTAGTCGACCTTTTCCAAAAGCAGAAAGGGTGATTTCAGATTTTCTCAACGTGCCAATCGGCACACTATTTGCCTATCGCATTAGTCCCATTCGCAAGAGCCAAAAGCTCCGGCGCTTGGATGTTAGCAGAGTCGCACCCGATAGCGAAAGTCAAAAATGCACACCCTCTCCTGACATGGAGACGGCGGCATGAGCAATTCTGTATACGGGAAAATACAATTCACTGACATTGATTTTTCAAAATAGACCAGATCACAGATTGCCAATTTGTTTGGTAATCGCAAATTTGTGGATATCAGATCCGAATGGTCACCGGTTGGTAAAGGCGAAATTGAAGCGCAGTGGATGCGTGAACGAAAAGCCATGTACCCGATGTTTCCCCATTTCTCCGACGCCCCGGTTTCTCCGAGCCGGCAAGGCAATGGAGAAATGCGTTCCGCGGGCGGTCTCCCTGTTATGCAGCCTGCGGAACGCGGCTTTCATTCGTCTGAGTGCATCGGGATCGCTGTCATATTGCTAATTGCCGGTACGCTGGCGGGCACCATTGGGGCGTCGTTGTTTTGGCTCGCTGTGTTTGCAGGGTGGCTGTGATGGCCAATTCCCGCGTCAAATCATCAAAGCAGGGTGCGGTAGCTCGCGAGGCCCACGAGTTCGCCGGTTCGATCCCGGCCCCTGCAACCACTTTTGATCAGAACGGCGATGCGGTGCGGGTTGGCGATATCGTTAACACCATATTTCGTGATCACATTGGTCTGCGCGGCGGGCCTTATCAGGTCAAACAAATTTTCGAAAATGGTGATGTCCAGATCATCGACCGGTTGGACGGTTCCATCCGTATTCTTCGCGGTAATTTCAAACTGAGGGAACGGCTGTGATGGACGAAAATCATCAAGAAAAATCTTTAGGTGAAATTCTGGTTGCGTGGTTTCGCAGTGAAGGGGTGTCGATGGATGATTGGCGTTTTATTCCCGCTCTTGATCTGACTATCGCAAATGCTGTCTCCGATGCGCTCAAAGACGTGAATGACAAAATTGCTGATGTAAACAGGCAGAATCGCGAACGTCACGATTATCCGGTCGTTAATCCCAGTGCCACGGCCAACGCAGACATGGTCAGACCAATAGTGGTTTTGCCCGCCACTGAGCCAGCATCCTTGGCGCCAGCCGCTAATAGCTCTCCCCAAGATATTTTGGAATCGAGGGATGATGGCTGTTTTAGCACTTCCCAGGCTTGTGTTGTCAAAACGGCTGGAAAGGCTCCAACTTGACTTTTTCTTCCCTTAAAATATCCCTCGTCAAGAAGCCACCATATGGTGGCGCGAGCAGTATGCCATTCAGGCGGCCATTCCCTGTAATTCGGGATTTGATCATGTGGAATATTGGCCCCAACCGCATCGTTAACCATAATGGCGCGTTCATTGGGAAAACTCTCATAGAGTTTGGCAAATATTCGTTCGGCATATTCGTTGAATTGCTTAATATTTTCCGGTTCTGGCATTTTTTATTCTCCCGCGACTCGGTTGTTGGCACTGTGAGTATGCGGGAAAAGTGGCCTGCCGATCAATTTTTTATTTCTAAGTCGGCAGGTCGAAATAAACATGGAGAAACATAATTATGAATTATACACTACAGCTATTTTTAAACTGCCTTGCACCGGCAATTAGTTGGAGTGGGTTGATTTATTTATTCTGGCTTAATCACAATTATTTGGGAGATCATACCAACGGCAATTATTACTGACCTGCATGAGCCCAATCTCGCATTCCGATTGATTTGATAGTTTCGGGTTGTGCAAGGAGTTTGTTCCAGGCATCGCATCCTGCATCAATGATAGCATTATAGTCCTCGAAGATACGGTTGGAGAGCCAGTTCTGGCGTAGATATTGCCAGATGTTTTCTACCGGGTTGAGTTCTGGCGAACGCGATGGCAGCAGGATGATGGTGATGTTTTTCGGTACATCGAGATTGCCTGTTGTATGCCAGCCTGCCCGATCCATGAGCCTGCCCGATCCATGAGAATGACAGCGTGGGATTTTCGCGCTACATATTTGCTGATTTCGTCAAGATGCATTTGCATTGTCTCAGTGTTGGCCCACGGCAACATCAGGGCGGCTCCTTTGCCATGGGCCGGGCATATGGCACCGAACAGATATGCATTCTTGTATCGCTGATCAGCGGGCATTCGGGGGCGGGTGCCTTTCTTCGCCCAGATGCGTGTTTGCCCGTTCTTCTGGCCCAGCCGGGCTTCATCCTGCCACCAAATCTCAACGGGAGTGTCTTCCGGCAGATCGGCTATGTGAGCTGCAAGCGTGTTGGCGAAGTTTTTTTGAAAGCCTCAATCACACGCTCATCCTGCTTTGGATGCTGCGGGCGGGTGCTCATGCGGGAAAAGCCAAGGACGGCAAGGAGTTCGGATATCGAGCGTTCGGCGTAGACGGCACCAAAGCGCTCTTCAATCACCCGCTTTAAATCAATCCGCCGCCAGCGCACAACCCCGTCCACCGCCGGATCAGGGCCAGCATTGACGATCTCGGACAGTTCATTCATTTGTTCATCGCTCAAAAGGCGTGGCCGTCCCGCCCCCTGACGATTGGTCAGGCCATCCGGACCTTCTGCGTTGAATCTCAAGACCCAGTCGCGCAGCGTTTGACGATCCATCCCGCCAACCCTGGCAGCATCTGTCCGGCTCATGCCATCGTAAATGGCTGCAAGCGCCAGAAGACGGCGTACCTGTCTTGTGTCACTGCATCGTCGGGAAAATTGGCGAAGCGTGGGGGCATCAAAATCTCTTCGAAGTACAAGTCCTGTTGATGGCATGGCAAATCTCCTTCGCCACCCATTGAATCAGAACATCAGTGATTTGGGAATCCCATACGAGTCAGAAAATCATGCCATTGGTATTACACATTAACAATTTACCAAGTAATTCGTATTTTAAACTGAGCCGCTGTGTCAGCTGAAACGACAAGTAAGCTGCCTTTCCCTTTGACAGATGCCCCGAATTCCATTTCAATCTTGTTGGGTCGGTTCTCAATGTTATTGACTGCTGACTGCAAACTCGTTATCACGTTTGCAATACCGCCCAACGCGTCCACAAAGGAATCTTTTGCAGAATTTATTAGAACATCAGCACGCCCTACATTTGACATACCAGTTTTTGCGATTTCGTCAGAAAAGACTATCTCATGACCATCGTCAAATTTCACTTTTACAGACATTATTTATCCTTGTAGTTTGAGATGCCACATCATTCACTTGCATTCCTTTATGCCGATACTACGTCAACACATATTGCATGCGGCATTCTGTTAGAAGGTAGCATCTTGGTTACATGCAACCATGTCTTCAACAATTGTTACGAAAACCAGTCAATATACTGTCAATTTCCATATGATTCGTCAAATTCAAACTACAGGATTACACATATTCGGCCATCTCAGAATCTTGATATTGCATTCTGTACATTAGACAACACACCAAATGAGGTTCAACCAGCGGTATTAGCTCGGACAACGATCCGTCCTAGTTCAACACTAATAATTACGGGGATCACTCGATCACCGGAGCGCTCTTTCGAGTTGGTGGAGGAGCATCCACAAGTTGTACGTATTCCTTGTATTCCGGACGCCATTGATCAACCAGATGGTTCAATTACACTAATAGGTCACGATACGTCTGACTATTGGCCAGAAGGAGGATGTAGCGGATCACCGATTTTTTCAGTTGATGGTGAACAAGTTTGTGGCATTCTAAAGGAATCTGAGAGCGGGTTAAACGAAGGCATGAGCCATTTGAGAACCGCAATATTTATTCCCTCGGTTTTATTTAGAACCGAATATGAAACGCTGCTGAAAGAGCATTCACTTCCTGTATATTCTGATGACGAGGAAGATATATGGCCATCAAGCATAACTGTTGATCAACCTATAGGCTGATCAACATCTGTGTAAGGCAATCCTGTACCGACAAGCGCATGCGTAATCATTTCATATATATTGATCGCTGTAATTTTCTTATATCTAGAATTGTGAACCGTTTCATTGAACTTGGATGACAAATCAACCGGTTGCCCATCCGCAACGTTCTTGTACATATTGCCAGATATATAATTCTGGACAAAATTTTTCAGAATTAACATCGATTTTTCACTGTCGTCTATTATTTCTTTGAACTGACCGTCTTTAGTAAGGCGGCATATTTTGTGTAGCAACCAGATAAAGGCTATCTTTTCATTGATCTTGGAGTCCGAAACGCATCTTGGCTTCTCGCCTGCTTCAGCTACAACTAAGGCGTTAATCATTATCGGTTTTAACTTCACTATCCAAAATGCTATATTGCTAATATATTTAATTGAGGATACGGTATGCGGATAAGAATTGCGCATGTCTCCAATTGATTGAATTGAACTGATGGATATTTCAGCCAAAATACGATGAGAAATAGTCACCCCTTCCCATACGTCATATCCAAATTCACGTTTTAATTGTATACCAATTTCATATTCGAGGCTGGCTGCCAATTTTTGAGGAGAGTTATCGGATGCAATTCTCATATTTTGTTTGCTCTATTTTCTAAATATCTACTGTTGGCTCCCTAATTATAACATTTTGAGGCAACTCATCAATAACAACATCCTCAGAGCGTGAAAATAACAAACTGTCTATGCCCAGTAACTCACTAAGACTCTGTGAAGCATCTTCCCTATTACAGCTTTCTACGCAATAGTCTATAAAAGAATTTAGGCTTTCGAAACTTCCATCATTTGGATTTGATAGGCGCTCACGCTGTATTTCTTCCACAACTTGATCAAATTTTGATATATTTAGTGGCACAATAAAATCCTTCAAATCAAAATAGTCGAGCCATCTAGCGACAAAAGTCATTGACAACTTCGACAAATTCAGCAAGGATTCAAACTCGAAAAGGTATATGAACCCAGCATCCTTGTGTTAAGAACCTGTGCCGAGCGGCAAATCGGCACAGGTTCTTTATTATACTTTCAAAATATTGCAAAAATGTCAACAAGCTCGTTGAATTTTTACACGACTTCATGTACAGGCAGCAATTTTATAGAAAATGCACCCGCATGGAGTTTAGTCATTATGGTCGCGCAATCCCTAACGCTTCTGAGTAGGATAAACTTAGTATGCTTGGAACTAAATGTATCAGTGGAAATATTCCAGCGAAATGTGCTAATTGAAGTTGATATCCAATCCAGCAAGCGATCCAATCTAAATATTCACAGAAACACCGTCCGAAAATACTTCAATGGAGAAACCCAACAGGCTACGAAAATCGCAAGCGAGGTTTTTCATATTGCGGCTTGTAAAATTGCTGCTGAGAGCGGGACTAAATTCCCGATAAGCCTCAAGCTCGACTCAAACATCTTTAATTTCGCCCCTTCAACATTGAAATGCAACATTTTGCTCACATTCCTTTGAAAAGGCCTCATATGGGGTTTTGTATTCGAGACATTTTCTTGGACGTTGGTTCAGCTTGTCTTCGACGATCTGAACTTCGGCTTTTGTCAGCTTAGTGAAATCGGTACCCTTTGGGAAGTATTGGCGAACAAGACCGTTGGTATGTTCGTTGAGGCCGCGCTGCCATGAGTGATAGGGCTTGGCGAAATAGATGTCGCATTGCAATATTTTGGCGATCTTTTTGTGCCCGGCGAATTCTTTGCCATTGTCATACGTGATGGTTTTGATGAACGCTTTGAGCTTTGAAAGCGTCTTGCCGCAGGCCTTTTGCACGCTGTCCTTTGATTTGTCGCGCAACAGAACCAGCTTGGTGTATTTTGATTTTCGATCGACATGAGAAAGAATGGCACCCTTGTGGTTTTTGCCGATGATAGTATCGCCCTCCCAGTCGCCAACACGGCTTTTGGTTTCGACGATTTCGGGACGTTCCTCAATGTCAACCCGCCCTGGAATGAGGCCGCGACCGGCTGTTTTCGTGCCGCGTCGATTGTATTTTTTGCCGCGATGGCGCAGGCAAGTCCATAATTTGCCACCCTTTTTTTTGTCCGCCCAGATGTGGCGGTAAATCCACTCGTGTGAGACGAAGAGCCCGTTTCGAGCCAGCCAGCCGCTGATCTGATCGGGGCTCCACTGCCATTTCGTCAGCAGGCTTTCAATGAGTTCGACGCGCTCAACGGTCATTTTACGCGGCACACAAGAGGCCTTTTTGCGCCGCTCACACGCCTTGTCATGCGCTTGTTTAAAGCGATAACCACATTTGCCCTTGTTGCGCTGCAACTCTCGGGTGATAGTCGAACGGTCAACGCCAATCTGGCGGGCAATTTGGGCGCGGCAGAGACCGGTTTGCAAAAGTGTGTAAATCTGGCATCTTTGATCATAGGCCAGATGGTGATGTCCTTTGGGCATAATATCCTCCGTGAGATGTGGTGTCCCATACAAGGATTGCAGCCATCTGGCTAAATAATCAAAGGCATAATGGAATGGTTTGACGAGTTTTGCGGATTTTCCGGTCGGCCTCAAGGGTGCTGCGCATCGCTACGCGACAATGCCCTTGACCCCGCCCACCAAATCCGCAAACAAAAATCATATTCCATCAGCAAACAAATGTTGCGTTTCGGAGTTGAACCGGGGTTTCATAAATAGCTTAAAATTGGAATTAGGGGTAATAATTGGTCACGTACAACCAGAATATCAAGAGCACTTTTTTCGCTATTTAAGCGCCCCAAAGTCGTATCCTTTAGCTATTCCCGAGCCTCTAAAACTTTCAGAATTAGAGCTTGAGGACATAGCATCCCCGCTGCTTAAAGAAAGATCCTTTTATATATGGAGGATGCGTGGCCAGAATAACAAAGACTACAAAATTTTGCAGGAAAAATTTGAGATATATTTGGATGATGGCTTAAAAGGTAGATACACAGATCATAGAGGCGATGTATACGAGGGAACCATCATAATATCTAAATGGAAATTATGCTGTAATTTATTTTCACCGAATGCAAATATGAACAATATGCCTATCACAAATGTAACAATATTTGCCAACGAATTGAATCGTGACGAGAAAGAGTTCTTCGGGCTGATAACGAGGAGTAGAAATGACGATATGATAAATGTATACCGTTCAGTAATAAGCAAATTTGGTATCTTAAAATGGATAAAATACGTGGAGTCAAATCAATTGCAAGCAATTAAATATTTCGACGCGATCCGAAACGATTCATACATGACTACAGATAAAGATTCTGGATTCGAATCATTATTACCAACAATTAGAGGTTACTATGACAGAGGAGTTAGGCGAGTTGAGTATGTTAAAAAAAACAAATTTGACAGCTTAGCACAACTGGGAGACCGGGCAAATATACACGATGTTTGTCAATGTTTAGATTTAAAAATTCAGCATAATTCACCAATATACACGAATTAGAATGGAATCTCATCATCTAAAGTTGATTGCGCAGGGCAATCGCATTTCAAAAATTGTTTAGGAGTGAAAGCAGGAAATCATCATTCCAGCCAGCGCGTTTGAATTTTACGCGGTTTGATCCCTTGTCCTGATTTGCCTTTATGATGTTTAGTGCGATACGTCTGAGGGCTGCAAAATTGATCGGTGCGTTGTCTTTGCGAGCGCGATGGAGATCATCATTCATAATGACATCAAGCGACCAGTGAAGGCTGTTTTCAATTTGCCAATGCCCCCGAATAATGGTTGCAGCTTCCTGCGCTTGTGGGGGTTTTGACATGAGATAAACGCGTTCGCAGCGGCTTGATTTTCCGTTCATTTCACGTGTTGAAGTGACATGGACGAAGGTCTTGAGGCTTGGCCATTTGTGTGTGTCGTCAAGATATTGCGTAGTGCTGTAGACATGGTAACATCGCTCTTCAATGCGGCCATGGTTGGCGTCAGTTGAGATATATTCGTCAATATAATCAGTCTCTTGATCATCAATGAAGGCCCGCACATCCGCCTGCATATCGCCCTGATTGCCCTTCAGTTGCACACAGTAATCGCCGCCTTCACGCACGATCAACTCACAGGTCTCGCGTTGGCAATGCAGCGCGTCAGCAGTGATCGTCATGCCCTTGATGTCGAGCATTTTGATCAACTCACGTAGGGCCAAAATCTCGCCACCACCCTTGGCACTTTCGATAATACCGAGGCTCAAACGAGCCCCATGCGCAAAGGCGGTCACCACGTTCAGGCCGGATTGATTGGCGGCCCTGTCAAAGGTGCGACGCATCTCTTTGCCGTCAATGGCGATGGCGGGTTGGGCATCGCGTGCCTGGGCAAAATCAGCACGGAACTTCTCAAACAGGCGTTGAAAGCTTGCGGGCTTAAGCAACCGAAACAGCCGTGAAAACGTGTCGTGACACGGCGTGCCATTCGGCAATTCGAGAAAATCGCGCAGAAATTCTTCCTTCGCATGGCCAAAATCGGCCATATCCACCGCAGTTTCGCCGCCACACAAGGCACATAAAAGGCTGATTGTCATGATGTCACAAAACTTGTGACGGCAGGCATTGCCCGTGCGTGGATCGTCTATATCATTGAAATAGCTTATGATTGTTGACATCTTGAGGCTCCATATCGTGATGGAACCTCAAGAATCTATTCAGGCATATTTGTCAAACCCCAAATGCGATTCCCCTGATGATGGGGTCACATTACTTGTACCGGGTGTCCCGGAAGCCGACACCGATCAAGAAGCTTATGACGCATTGGTTCGTTGGACGAGGTGGGCGTTTCCAGTGCAGCCCGAAGCGGGCGAAGCACTCTGATGACCGGCATTGCAACCAACCAGATGGCAATCCGCGATGAACTCGCATCGGGCGTGTGCCTGACGACAGACGAGCTTGATAAAGCCCTGCCGAATATCAAGCGCAGACAGCTTGTCATGGCTGTCGGCAAAATGATCACCAAAGGTCTGGCCGAACGGGTGGAACGCGGCTGTTATAAGCTTACCAAACACGGGCTGAAAACCCACTGCGCCGGCGTTAAACTGACTTCCGGCCCGAATGGCAAACACACGGGTCCAAAGCGACCTTTGCCTAATACGCTATTGCAGCGTGCATGGAACGTCATGCGCATTTCACAAAGCTTCACCATCCCCGATCTGGTTTTGGTTGCGGCAGTAGACGAAAAAAATTCCTACCAGCAATCTGCAACGTTATGTCAAGGCGCTGGTGCGGGCCGGTTACTTGCTGGAGCTTCCGAACAGGGCGCGGGGTACCGCGCTGGAATCAAACGGCTTCAAGCGTTACCGGCTGTTGAACGACACGGGCGAAATTGCGCCTGCATTGCAGCGTTCCAAAAGCACAATTTTTGATCACAACATTACTGCATTTGTCGATTGCAGGAGGGTTGGCTAATGGACTGGCTGCAAATCCTTCGCGACGAAGTTGACAAGGCCGGCAGCATTCAGGCCGTCGCCGACAAGCTTGGCTATGCGCGGCCATCGATTTCGCATGCTTTGAACAAAAAATACCCGGGCAAAACCGACCGGGTGCGGGCGAAAGTGATCGCAACGTTTTGCGAGCGCGTCATCTGTCATCACACCAGCACTGACATTGCCCAGATTGAATGCGCCGATCTGCGCTCACGCCCATTGCCGCAATCGGACGCGGGTGAATTGCGGCAATGGCTTTGCTGCCAGTCCTGCCCCAACAACCCGGATTTCACCCGGAGAACAGCAATATGAGCATTGAACCCATGGAGAATATCTCAAAATTGCTGGGTTCTCTTGAATTGACCATCGATCAAATCAGGGAGGAACTTCGATTTATTCCCGTTCCTTCTGTCGCGGTTAAGGAACCCGGCAACCTTATCATGGCGGCCCTGGTCGATTTTTTGATAGCCGAACAAGCAATCGAAAGGGACCGGTTTGGACCCAACGAAAAGGCCATGCGGGCGAAACGGAAAATAGCGGTCAAGAGGCTGCGCCAGCTTATCTCAGGAGAAACAAAATGAACGACCAACCCACCCGTGCACCTCAGGAAATCCCTGCCGGTTACAAGCAGGACAGACAGGGCAATCTTGTGCCGAAAGATCGCGTTAAACCGATTGATCTGGATCGCGATAGATTGGTCAGCAGGATTGCCAAAAAGGCAAAGAGGATTTCAGGCACCATTGCCGATTTCAAATCACAAGCCTTTGCCGACATTGCTGATTTTGTTGACCGCTCGGCATCGCAATATGACGCCAAACCGCGCGGCGTGAAGGGCAACATGCAGCTTTACACATTTGACGGCCAATTCCGGCTTGATATCGCGGTTAACGAAAACCGCACATTCGACGAGCGGCTGCAAACTGCCAAATCGCTAATTGACGAGTGTATTCACGAGTGGATGAAGGGTTCCAACAAGAACATTCAGGCAATTGTCGATCAGGCCTTTCAGGTTGATCAGCAGGGCAAGGTTTCTGTTGAGCGGATTTTGGGATTGCGAAAGCTCGATATCGATGACCCGCGCTGGAAGAGTGCCATGGATGCGATTTCCGACAGCATCCAAATCACCGGCTCCAAGAAATATATCCGGCTCTACGAGCGCAAGCCTGGCACGGATGAATATGAGCGTGTTCCGCTTGATGCTGCAAATGCCTGAGGTGTGTCGTGAGCAAGGTTGACACCATCGAGTATTCGGAACTGCCGGATTTGGCGTGGGGATTTCTAGCGGCAATTAGATGCTGGCAAAGCTTCATTCTACACGCGCAATACCAACTCGATTTCTTTTACTCATCGCAGCCTTTGCCACCACGGTATCACTGGCAACAGCCTTTCGAGTGCAGCCACTATGAAGAAAAGCTCAATAACGCAATCGCATCGCACGACGAGATTGTAGCCGCTTACGAGCAGGAATTCGGCCCGGTGCCGGATATCAAAGACGCGCTCCACTGGCGGAATGAACAACAATGGAAAGAAAAACAATGACCGCCCGCAAATCCGATCTGATCGATTTTATCATCATCATCAAGCACCGCACTGAACGGGCTGCTCTTGTGTTCGATGGCGATATCAAAACATGGATCCCGCTCAGCCAGTGCGAACTTTCATCGAACCTTGATGGTACGCATACGCTGACCATGCCCGAATGGCTGGCGCAAGAGAAAGGGCTGATTTGATGATTATGTATGCAATTGAACGCGGAAATTCCGGCATTTTCTTTTGTATTCGCACCACACCTGCGGCGGCGGTGGATGCATTTGCGTTTCAGTATAATCACGGCTGCGATGCAATCCAGGCAAAGCGTATCGCTTGGAGAGAAGCCAAAAAAGAAGGCTTCAAGTGTGTCGCTGTGAATGTCGAACCCGTGGAGAGTTCATGATGGACAATATTTTTGAACAGGCCGCAAAGCGCATCTGTGTGCTCCAAGTCATCGCTGGCATACAACAATCAAAAAGTGATGATGAACTTATCGATGCGCTGGAGCGTCTGGCGCAAAATCATCACGCAGACAAGCCGCCCATGCCGCCTGAAACGGCGATGGATGCGTTGCTAACAGCCTTGCAGCTGGTGACTTTCAACCGACGAGACACCCATGGTGAAATGGACGCCGTATTCAGCAGGGTTGCCGATATGTGGACCGCCTATCTCGATAAGCGCGATCTCGACACAACGCCGCTGGAGCCGACAGAAATCTGCGACATGATGGAATTGTTAAAAATCGCCCGCCGGCAATCGGGCGCATTCAACCCGGACGATTATGTCGACGGTTCTGGTTATGCGGCATGCGCCTTGGAATGCCGGGCAGCAACAACGAGCCATTCAGAAACAACAGGAGAGTAGAGTCATGAGTGAGCAACGCGCCGACATGGTTATCTTGTTGAGAGCGGATACGCTGGAATTCGCCTGTAACGGCAAGAGCCTTGGCAAATTCAAACATGCGCTCGCCAAAGACATCTACACGCGCATCAAGAAAGCACCGGAGTGCGAGCGAACGCAATTAATCCAAAGCGCCTATGAGCGTTTGTCCGGCCAATCGTCCACTCAAACGGGTGACGAAACACCGGCTGGTTTCAGCGCCGGCTATTTCAGGGAGATTGCCAATGCGTAATGCTGTCCTTGCCAAAATCCATATCGCCAAAAAAGACCTTCGCATGGACGATGTGGCCTATCGCGCGATGCTAAAGCGGGTGACCGGCAAATCATCGTCGGCGGGCATGAGCCCAAGGCAAAGGGGCGCGGTGCTGGCCGAATTTAAGCGCCTTGGCTGGAACCCCTCCGTGGCAGGCCAAGCGGCGCAAAACGCCGTGCAAGGCCGTGAACGGACGAACACCCGGATGGGTGGTCGAAAACAAACAAATGGCGGGGGTTCCGGGGAAGCGGGCGAAGCCCGCGACGGCGAATATAATAAATGGCGCAAGCCCTCCGGTAACCCGCATATCCGCAAGGTCTGGGCACTCGGCAAGGAACTAGATAATCGCGGTTATTGGGTGCTGCCATGGAAGGAAGGCTTGCGCAAATTCGTCAAGAAAGAAAGCGGTATCGATGATCCCGACTGGCTCGATACTGAAAAGGCGTCACAGATTATCGAAGCGCTGAAGGCGATTATTGCCAGATGCAAAAAGGTGCAAGCGTGATGGTTGCTTACAACTTCATGAAGATGTTCGTGCCGCAGGTTGAAGGGCTGATCAAGCGCCAGACCATTCGGGCCGACCGCAAGCGCCATGCACAACCCGGCGAGGCGGTACAGTTATATTTTGCAATGCGAACCCAATGGTGCCGCAAGCTCGTCAGGCCTGATCCGATCTGTCAAAACGTGTCGCCGATTGAAATCGAATTCTTCGGTCCAATCCACAATCCGATTTCGACTATTGCCGTCAACGAGGTTGCACTCCGCCACGATGAAATGATGGAACTCGCTATTAATGACGGTTTTGACCTGAAAAGCCTACGGCCCCAACGCGGACTGTTCGATGACCCCGGACTTACACCGCTCTTTCTGATGGGTGTTTTCTGGGTACAAACCCATGGTTGGAACCGCTTTTCCGGCTGGCTGATTAAATGGGAGCCGGCTGAATGATCTGGCCGCTTAAACCCTTGCAGATGTTCAAATATGGCGGGCTGATTTTGGACCCGCCATGGCCCAATAAAATGTACTCAGAAAAAGGCTATGAGAAATCACCGGAAGCGCATTATGACACGATGTCGCTGGAAGAAATCAAGGCGCTGCCGGTCAATGAACTTGCCGCGCGCGATTGCCTGTTGTTTTTGTGGTCGACCGCACCTCACCTTGCACTAGCCATAGACGTGATGCGGGCATGGAATTTTACTTACAAGACATTCATCGCCTGGCACAAGAAAACCGTTCACGGCAAGGATGCTTTCGGCACCGGATATATCGTCCGTTCGACGGCTGAAATCTGCCTTGTCGGCACTATTGGAAACCCGCCGATCAATCGCAAGGTTTCGGCCCGCCAGCGCAATCTGATCCAGACATGCGACATTGCCGATTGTCTGCCCAAAATCGTCGAAGCGGTAACCCGTGAACACTCACGCAAGCCGGATGAATTCCGGGCTTTAATGGAGCGTTATCTTCCAGACCAGTTTCTTGCCGAGTGTTTTGCCCGTGAACCGTGGCCCGGCCATGATGTCTGGGGCAATGAGACAGAAAAATTTGCCAAAGGGGTACGTCGCCAACTCAAGGTGGATTTGAACGACAACCCCGGTTCAACTCCGAAACGCAACATTTGTTTGCTGATGGAATATGATTTTTGTTTGCGGATTTGGTGGGCGGGGTCAAGGGCATTGTCGCGTAGCGATGCGCAGCACCCTTGAAGCCGACCGGGAAATCCGCAAAACTCGTCAAACCATTCCATCATGCCTTTGATTATTCAGCCAGATGGCTGCAATCCTCGTATGGGACACCACATCTCACGGAGGATATTATGCCCAAAGGACACCACCATCTGACCTATGATCAAAGATGCCAGATTTACACACTTTTGCAAACCGGTCTCTGCCGCGCCCAAATTGCCCGCCAGATTGGCGTTGACCGTTCGACGATCACCCGAGAGTTGCAGCGCAACAAGGGCAAATGTGGTTATCGCTTTAAACAAGCGCATGACAAGGCGTGTGAGCGGCGCAAAAAGGCCTCATGTGTGCCGCGTAAAATGACAGTTGAGTGCGTCAAACTCATTGAAAGCCTGCTGACGAAATGGCAGTGGAGCCCCGATCAGATCAGCGGCTGGCTGGCGCGAAACGAGCTTTTCGTCTCACACGAGTGGATTTACCGCCACATCTGGGCGGACAAGAAAAAAGGCGGCAAATTATGGACTTGCCTGCGCCATCGCGGCAAAAAATACAATCGACGCGGCACAAAAACAGCCGGTCGCGGCCTTATTCCAGGACGGGTTGACATTGAGGAACGTCCCGAAATCGTCGAAACCAAAAGCCGTATTGGCGACTGGGAGGGCGATACTATCATCGGCAAAAACCACAAGGGTGCCATCCTTTCTCATGTCGATCGAAAATCAAAATATACCAAGCTGGTTCTGTTGCGCGACAAATCAAAGGACAGCGTGCAAAAGGCCTGCCGTAAGACGCTTTCAAAGCTCAAAGCGTTCATCAAAACCATCACATATGACAATGGCAAAGAATTCGCCGGGCACAAAAAGATCGCCAAAATACTACAATGCGACATCTATTTCGCCAAGCCCTATCACTCATGGCAGCGCGGCCTCAACGAACATACCAACGGTCTTGTTCGCCAATACTTCCCAAAGGGAACCGATTTCACTAAGCTGACACAGGCCGAAGTTCAGATCGTCGAGGACAAGCTGAACCAACGCCCAAGAAAATGTCTCGAATACAAAACCCCATATGAGGCCTTTTCAAAGGAATGTGAGCAAAATGTTGCATTTCAATGTTGAAGGGGCGCAATCAATTTGGCGCACTGGTTTCATTTGCCTATAATGTCGGTCTCGGTAATTTCAAAAAATCGAGTGTTCTGCGGGTAGTGAATGCCCGTCAGTTCGACCGTGTGCCGCGCCGCCTTGCGCTTTGGAACAAGGCCAAAGGCCGGGTGTTGAAGGGGCTGGTGCGCCGCCGTGGCGATGAAGGTTCCCTGTTCATGACGCCGGTTTCGACCGTTGCCAGTGAGCTGGAAGAACCGATCAATGATAAGCGCGTTATCGACGTGCCGGTCGGCAAACCGATGACCCAAAGCACCACAAACATGGCGGCAATAATCACTGCGCTTGCCGGGATAATGGGAACGCTTTCTGGCACGGTGAAAGAACTCGGTAGTGCCATTGGTGGCCAATATGGCAGCATGGCCGCAATCACCATTATGGCGGCAGGCGCGTTCTGGATCATCCGGGAGCGGCGCAAGAAAGCGATGGATGACGGCGTATGATCGCATTCTTCGCATTCCTTGCCAAGATCGGCTTTGGCGGCATCATTAACCGGACAATCGGTTATCTTGAGCGCAAGGCGGAACTTGAAGGTAAACAGGACAAGCTTCGAACTGACATCACTATTCAGCACCTGAAGGCCGCAGTTGAAGAAACCCGCATCATGGCGGACCTCAACAAATCCAAGATGGAACACCAGCTGTTTTGGTGGTTTTTGGCGTTATTCATTGTTCCGCTGGCCATTTGGTGGGCTGCGGTTATCGCCGATAGCCTGTTTCAGTTTGATTGGGATATCGCCGCATTGCCGCCGCCGCTCGATCAATGGGCTGGCGATATGATCAAGTGGCTGTTTTACGTCGGTTCCGGTGTTGGCGGCGCGGCCATGGTCAAGGGAATATTTTCACGATGACCGGCCCGGAAACCATATTCGGAGTGAAGATCGCCACCATCATAGCTTCATTTATCGGGGCGGCGGTTTCTGTATTGGTCGAGTTTCGCTCCCATGATTTTCTGACCGCCCTTGGTGCGATCATGGCAGGCGTGTTCATTGCGGTGATCGCCAGTGACATGACGGTTGAATTTTTCGAACTTTCCGATGCGTGGCGCAATGGTGTTGCCGGTATTTACGGCATTACCGGGCGCAATCTGGTGATGTGGGTGCGGCGGATATCACGGGACCCGACCGGCTTTGTGTCCGCATTGCTGAAAGGCTGGCGCAAATGAACGATTGGCTAATCGAATTGTTGCCGGCTTCCGGCTGGCTGTGGTTCTATCTCGTTTCAGCCGGATCAGCGACACTTGCACTGCTTTATATTCTTGAGCAAATTATCATCTATGGCAGTGGGCATTTTTCGCACCCTGTCGTGGCGCTTTATCGAGTGGCGCTGATTATTATCATCGTCACCTTGTTTGCCGATATTCTGGAACGCCTTGCAGCTATGAAGCCCGCAAGCCCAACCCAGACCCTGTTGGTATTCGGGCTTGCAATGCTGAGTTTTCTTATTGTCGTTACCCACAAACGCCAACATGAATTCGGGGCATAAATGGCCTATTCACCGCAATTGAAAAAACAGGCGCGGGAGCGCTATATTTTCAAGCGTCAATCCATCCCGACGATTGCATTGGTGCTAGCCGTCCGTGCTTCGACCATTCGCCGGTGGAAGCGCGATGCGCTGTCTCATATGGACGATTGGGACATTGCCCGTTCCGCCCACATGGTTGCCGGTCAAGGGCTGGAAGCGGTGGTTGCCGCAACGGTTGAGGATTTTGTCATCCTTTCCCAGGCAACAATTGAGGACATCAAAGCTTCGGGTGCAGACAGTGAGACAAAGGTCAAGCAGCTTGCTGCACTGGCCGATGCCATTACCAAAACCGTGTCAGCCGCAAGCCGCCTTGCGCCCAAGCTTTCCGAATTGGGCATCGCCCAGGATGTATTGAAACGGCTTTCGGAATTTGTCTCAAGTGAATATCCACAACACGCCGATGCGTTCCTCGAAATTCTCGAGCCGTTCGGGGTGGAACTGGTGAAAGCCTATGGCTGACTTTATTGCCTTTCCGCCTGGCCATCCGGCTGGCCGTCCGCTCACGGGCTGGCGCAAAGCACTGCTTTGCTTGCCCTGCCACCAAGGGATTTGACCGTGTCAGACAAAATCAATTCCCGCAAGTTTCAGGAAACGGTCGAGGAGATCGCCCGCGCCTTCCGTCAAAAGATCGAACTGGAAGTGGAAGCCTTTGCCGCCGATCCGCAAGCGCGCAAGCAACGCATTGCCAAGGTCATGGACCCGCTCACGGGTTATCAGTTCTTTGCCGAAACCTATTTCCCGCACTATCTGATCAAGGAACCGTCGAAACTTCATGAACTGCTTTATGAGGATCTTCCGGCGATGGTGGAAAATCCGAAGGGAGTGAAGGAGCTTTTGATCGCCCCACGCGGTTCGGCCAAATCAACCCATGTGTCGTTGATCTTTCCACTTTGGTGCATCATTTGCGGCGTAAAACATTACATCGCGTTGATCATGGATGCCTTCGAGCAGGCGGCGATCATGGTTGAGGCACTAAAAGCCGAACTCGAAGTCAATCCGCGTTTGGCTTACGACTTTCCCGACATAATGGGGCAAGGCCGCGTATGGCGTGAGGGCAACATCGTCACCCGGTCGAATGTGCGGGTCGAGGGTTTTGGCACCGGCAAGAAAATTCGTGGACGCCGCCACGGCCCGTACCGGCCCGATCTGGCCATTCTTGATGATGTGGAAAACGACGAGAATGTCGCTTCGCCAGAACAACGCGACAAACTGGAAAAGTGGATTTCCAAGGCGGTGTTAGAACTCGGCCCGACCGATGGTTCTATGGACGTGCTTTACGCCGGCACCGTATTGCATTTCGATGCGGTTATTGTCCGCTTTGCCAAAAAGCCCGGCTGGAAAGTGGTCCGCTATCAGGCCATTATCCAATGGCCCGATCGCATGGACCTTTGGGAGGAATGGGAAGAAACCTATCTCAATGAGGGTGAAACTCAATCCGATCAGTTCTATCGCAAGAATAAAAAGGCGATGGACGTTGGCTGTATATTGAACTGGCCGGGTAACCACACGCTTCTTTATCTGATGAAAAAGCGAGCCGGTGAACATTCGGCCTTCGAAAGTGAATATCAAAACAAGCCGATCAGCGACGGCAATCCATTTCAGAAAATCACCTGGTGGGTGCAACGCCGCCCCGATCTCATTCACTTCGGTGCGATTGACCCGTCGCTTGGCAAAAAGGGCAAGGGCCGTGATCCATCGGCGATTATTATCGGTGGCGTTGACCGGCTTGCCGGTGAAATGGATGTTCTTGAGGCCTCTATCCGCCGCCGGTTGCCGGATATCATCATATCAGACGCCATCGCATTGCAGCGCGAATATAATTGCCTGCTGTGGTTTGTCGAGGCGGTGCAGTTTCAGGAATTCTTACGCACGTCGCTGATGCGTGAAGCCGCCAAATCCCAGACACCACTTTCGGCAATCCCGGTTATTCCCTTTGCTGACAAGGACCTCAGGATCGAGCGGCTGCAACCGCCAGTCGCCTCCGGCCTGATCCGGCTGCATATGGCACAGACAACACTGATCGACCAGCTGCAGCAATGGCCTGCTGCCGATCATGATGACGGGCCGGATTGTCTGGAAATGCTGTGGCATGAGGCGATACAGCGAACCAACGGCTTCAAAGGCAATGTGCTGCTTGGCAGCGAAGGCGGTAGCGACCAGCGACTGGAGGGGTACAGGTAATGGCAAAGAAACCGCTTCCCAAACATGCGGGCGTCGTTGTTGCCCATGCCCGCAACGATATCACTATTCCCTATTTCTCAACGGTGCTTGCACCGGTTGATGATACGCTGATCACGCGGGGTAACGGCAAGGGCCTTAAGCTCTATGACGAGATTGAACGTGACACCCATGCATGGTCCGTTCTGCAAAAGCGCAAGAAAACATTGGTAGCGCGAGAATGGGTGGTAGCGCCGGGCGGCGATGCGCCCGTTGATCAAGAGGCTGCGGATTTCATTGAAGAACAATTGAAGTCGATGCCGTTCGACAAGATCTGCGAGGATCTGCTCGACGCCACACTAAAAGGCTTTGCGATCAGCGAAATCATCTGGAAGCGCGATGGCAATCGCATTGTGGTTGACAAGGTCATCACCCACGATCAGCGCCGCTTTGTCTTTGACGAAAAATGGAAGCCGCGCCTTTTAACCTGGTCGAACATGCTTGAGGGCGAGCAGCTGCCCGAAAAGAAATTCATGATCCACCGCCACGGCGTCAAGGGCAACAACCCTTATGGTCTTGGACTTGGAACACGCCTCTTTTGGCCAGTGCTGTTCAAGCGAGAAGGCGTTGCCTTTTGGATGCACTTTCTGGAGAAATTTGCTGGCCCAACCGTCGTCGGCAAAGCCCCGGTCGGCATGCTCGATGAAGAACAGCAAAAATTTCTCAACTCCCTTGAAGCTGGCGCCCAGCGAAAATCAATCGTCATTCCGATCGATGCCGACATTGACATGCTGGAAGCGAAACGTTCCGGCGCGGTCTCCTATGAGGACTGGTGTAAATATTGGGACGGCCAGATGTCGGTGGCCACCCTCGGTGAAATGCTGACAACCAATATCGGTGATGTGGGTTCGCTTGCCGCCGCCCAGACTCACGCGGAAATTCTTGAATTGCTGGTTGATGCGGATGGTGATCTCCTGGCCGATACGCTGGCGGCAACCATTTTCCATTGGCAGACCGGCTTTAATTTTCCGGCTGCGAAAACACCGAAAGTCTATCGCATCCGGGCAAAAAACGAAAAGGAAGAAGCGGAGACCCGGAAAGCCAAAGCAGAAGCGGCAATGGCCGAGAACAAGGCAATAAGGGAAATTATCGCCACCGCCGCCAAGATCGACGATGACAAGAAAGCGGAGACATTCATCACCAGTTTTGATGTCATCCGGTCATTGGATGAAGATGTTATCAAAACGCTGGTTGAAATGCGGGCGCAATTCGGCATTAAGGAAACGATTGACGATGCGGACAAACCGGAAGACGATCCACTTAAAAAAAAAGACTCCGGTAATGTAGCCTTCGCTGAGGATGCGCGGGGCGATCTGGCCGAAGAGCTGCATGATCACGCCATGCCAATTATCAAGGCGCGACTTGACGCGATCCGCACCGAGCTCGATGCGGCATCAAGTCTTCAGGACGCCGCCCGCCGCCTGCTTGAATTGAGGGCGTCATGGTCACCCACGGCAATGGCAAAGCTCTTTGCGCCGGCCTTCGAGCTTGCTGCCCTTCAGGGCCGTGACGCGGTGTTGCGCGAAATGGATGGCGAAGACGATCAAGAGGCGTGGCTTGCCCTGGCAAGCCGGGGAATAGGGCGCATCAAAGCTGCATTCGCCGATCCACAATCAACCTCACAGCCGTTCCTTGAGCAGATTGAATATTTCAAACAGAAGGAGCGCAAACCAACAAGGCGCTGGCAGGACGCCATGCACGGTGATCATGACCGGGTATTTGTGGTTGCAGGCGCGATTGATGATGATCTTATTTCAGATTTTCAAACATCCATCGGCAGGGCGATCACGGATGGCACAACCTTGCGTGATTTTCGCAAGGACTTTGATGCGATCGTTTCAAAGCATGGCTGGTCTTACAAGGGCGAGCGCGGCTGGCGTTCAAGAGTGATTTTCGAGACCAACATTAGAACATCCTATATGGCAGGTCGGTTAGCCCAGATGCGCGATCCCGCTGTTATCAAACGCCGACCCTTTTGGGAATATCTGCATGGGGTCACCCGCAAGCCGAAAGTGCCGCGTCCAACGCATAAATCATGGCACGGCTTGATTTTGCGCCATGACGATCCTTTCTGGCGCGATCATTTTCCACCCAATGACTGGCTGTGCTCCTGCGATGTGCGCACGCTTTCCAAACGCGATCTGGAGCGGCGTGGCCTTACCGGGCCGGACGAACCGCCACCGGTCACAAAGGTTCCGCACAAGGACAAAGCTACCGGCGATACGATCATGCTGCCGGAAGGTGTTGGCTATGGTTGGAATTATCAACCCGGCGATCTGTGGCAGCGCGGTCTTGTGCCGTCCAGGATAGAAAAAGCAATCGGCAAGCAGGTTGTCGATATCGATCCGGTTTCGGAACTCATTACTTCCGGCAAACCATTCAAGGCAAAGCGTCTACCAGAAGGCAAATCCGATGAGTGGTATCTCGGAAAATTCCTGAAGGCTTTTGGTGCGAAAGATGGCAAGCCGGCCATCTTCAAGGACAAGGCGGGTGGTCATCTGGTGATATCGGATCAATTATTCCGCAACGCAGCTGGTGAATTAAAGATCTCCAAATATGGCCGCAAGCTCGATGTCATGTTTATGGCGGAGACCATCAAAGACCCGGACGAGATTTGGATGGGTATCATCGAACGAGGGATTCACGGTCATGAGGGCAGAACCGAAAGGTTGATTGACCGGCGCTATATTCGCACCGATCCCAAAACCGGCATTGTCGCAATCTTTGAGTTAGTCAAGGACGTGTGGTCCGGCAAGACGATTTTCGCGCCACTTGCCAAACGCGGCAAAAAAATGGCGCCAAACCAGATCGATAAAAGGCGCGGTGGCAAGCTGATATACCAGCGTAGCAAATGACAAGTTTATATTGGCGGAGGTGCCGGGGAAGCGAGCCTTGCGAGCGACGGCGGCAATTACAAGAGGCGTGGAGGTCCGTAGGACCGACGGGGAACAAAAAAGACCGGCAGGGATGATCCTCCGGTCTCTCGGTGGCAAGGATTTCGAGGGCAGTCATCGCCCCACTTGCCACAGCCCATATATAAGCGACAAAGGTGAAGAATTCAAATGGCCTTTAGCTATGAGATCGAGATCAAGGATCGGCAGCTTCGAAAGATGCTGGTCAAAAAGCTTGCAAAGCTGGGTGATCTTTCCGGTTTCCATGCCGATGTTGGCGAGCATCTTCTCAACACAACGAAAGACCGCTTTGATAGCGAAACCGCGCCGGACGGTTCCAAATGGCCGTCACTTTCACCCGTCACCATTGCTTCCCGGCTGAAGCGCGAGGGCAATGCGGGCATTACCAAATTGCGTGAGAGCGGACGCCTGATCGGCTCAATCAATTACCGCGCCAGCGCGGAGGATACGCGGATCGGCTCGCCGGTGATCTATGCGGCCATTCATAATTTTGGCGGCGAGGCCGGGCGCGGCCATGCAATCGAAATCCCGCAAAGGCAATACATAGGCGTGTCACCGGAAGACGAACAGGTGATTTTCGATATGGCTGAGGATTGGCTGGAAAACTAATTTTTTCCGCCCGCCCATCCGGGCGTACGTCCGTTCACGGCCTTGCACGACGCAGCGCGCCGTTTGACCTGCCACGGAGGGCGAGTTTATTACGGCCAGTTTTCGAAAATTTGGCAATCTCTATACTTCGCCATTGAGCGCCGTTCGCCTTGTCGCTGGCATCTTCCTACCAAAAAATTGTTCAACCCCCGTTAGACCCCCGTTAGAATCGCCCTAATCGCCGGTTTGTTCTGACACCAAAGCTGCGATTTGCCGATTACCTTGAAATCAGGCCAAATCAGGGTCATGATAGCCGTTCATTCGGTATTTTATTAATTTCACATTGGGCGGACAATGTCCGCCCGACATTTGTTTGCGATGTTGTCATTTTAGCCGTGCACAAACGAACGGTTGAAAATGACAACGCCAAAGAAATCCGCCCGCATTGAGGTATTTCGCCCCGGCACCTTCACGCCGATGAAAGGTGGCCCTGTGACATTTTCCGCCGACGATCTCTCAAAAATCGCGGAAAACTACGATGCTCTAAACCATCCCGTTCCAATCGTTGTCGGCCACCCGAAGGTCGACGATCCGGCCTATGGCTGGGTCAAGAGCTTTTCATACGATGGGGATAACGAGCGCCTGTTAGCTGACGTTGAGGATATCGAACCGCGCTTTGCCAGCGCCGTCGGCGAGGGCCGCTACAAGAAAGTGTCGTTGGCATTTTTTCCACCCGATGCATCCAGCAATCCGATCGGCGGCGGCTGGTATCCCAAGCATGTCGGTTTTCTCGGTGGCCGTGCGCCTGCCGTGCCCGGTTTGAAACCAGTGTCATTTTCTGAAGATGACGGGGCGCTTGTTTTCGAATACGGCGAGCAGGGCTTTGAAGATACCGCTGGCCTTTTTCGCAATATTCGCGAGTGGATTATCGAGAAGTTTTCGGTGGAAGAGGCCGACAAGGTTTTGCCGTCCTACCGGCTTGAGTGGCTGGACGATACGGAAGTCAAGCCGCCGAAACCGGCTTCGCAGTTTTCAGACCCCGCTGATCCCGAACCCAAGAAACAAGAAAAGGAGCCGACAGTGACCGGTTCAATAGAATTTGCCGAGCGCGAAAAGACACTCGCAGCCCGTGAAAAAGAGCTCGACATCCGTGACAGGAAGTCGGCGCATGATGCCAATGTGGCTTTTGCCGATGGCCTTGTGAGTGACAATAAGTTGCTGCCCGCCAAGAAAGATCAGTTGGTCGCGCTGCTTGATGCAGCGCCCGGCGATGCGGAAATCAGCTTTGCCGACGGCGATAGCGGCACGACTTGGAGCAAAGCCATTAGAGGCTTCCTTTCCGATCTGCCGGAAATCGTTCCCTTTGGTGAAACCAATGTTCCAGGTGAACAAAATGCCACCATCGCTTTTGCCAGTGACGGCAAGGATGTCGATCCCGATCAGCTCGAAATCCACAACAAGGCGCTTGCCTATCAGGCGCAACATCCCGGCACGGAATACTTCGCTGCCGTCAAGGCCGTTCAATAGGGGTTTTCAACCATGAACACGTTCATTGATATTCTGTCACTCACCTTCACCGCAAAGGGCGATTTTAAAGCCTATGACCTGATCGGTTTTGATGATCAGAAAATCACCGCTGACGACGCGGTTGTGAAGGGCGTTGCCAAGCATCCAGGTTCTGCCGGGCTTGATATCGCGCTCATTGCGATTGGCGTAGCCCGCGTCAAGAGCGTCGGCATCATCAATGCCGGTGAGCGGGTGATTTCGGCTGCTGCTGGCGGCGTCAAAACCGTCGGTGCTGGCAATAATGATTTCGCCACCGCGCTGACTTCAGCCGGTGACGGCGACTATCTCGACATCCTGATCCGCTAACCAGTTCAAATCGCACGTGGTGCAAAGCGCCTTCCAAGATTTGAACCACCAGAAAAGAGACCTTTATTCATGGCACCCGTAAATCATCACACCGCAGCCGTTATCAGCCCAATCTTGTCGACCCATGCGCGTGGCTACCGCAATCTGGAATTTATCTCCCACGAGATTTTTCCCCGTGCCAGTGTTTCAAACCGTTCCATGCGGGTGATCCGGTTCGGCAAGGAATCGTTCCGCATGGTCAACACAAAGCGTGCGCCGGGTGCCAACAAGAAGCGCATCCAGTTTGGCTACGCATCCGATCCAATCTCGCTCTATCAGGAAGCGCTAGAGGGTGTCGTACCGATCGAACATCAGCAGGAAGCGATGTCGGTGCCGGGCATTGATCTGGGTCGGGGCGCGGTGCAGATGGTGCTCGATGTCGAGGATCTGAACCTTGAACATGAATGCGCTACCTTGGCGCTTGACGCTAACAACTACGATGCAAATCACAAGCTGGCTCTCACCGGCACCGACCGCTGGTCGGACCCTGATTCCGATCCCCACGCCGATGTCGAAGCGGGAAAGGAAGCGGCGCGCCGTTCAATCGGTCGCTATCCAAACACGATGGCGTTAGGTCCGACCGCTTTTAATGCGTTGAAGTGCCTCCCAAAAATCAAAGAGCAGTTCAAATATACCAGCTCGGAGTCAATTACTGCGAATATGCTCGCGGGCTATTTCGATATCGAAAAGGTGGTTGTCGGCAAGGCGGTCTATCTGCCGGAGACGGCGGATGATTCCGAACTCGCCAATGATGTTTGGGGCGATGACGCGCTGTTGTGCTGGGTACCGCGTGGCGACGGCAATTTCCAGGTGCCGTCCTTCGGCTACACATACGAGCTCAATGGTTATCCGCAGGTCGAACAGCCCTATTACGAACGTCCTGTGTCGTCGTGGATTTATCCGACCACGGTCGAGCGCCGGCCTTATCTGGTTGGCGCTGAAGGCGGGTTCCTGTTCCAAAACGCCGGGGCGGAGTAACGGTCATGGATGAGAAAACTTCAAAAGTCACACTGACTGGACCTGCCAAGATCAACGGCAAACGCCGCGAGGCGGGTTGGAATGGCGAGGTCAGCGAAGAAATCCGTGATCAGCTTGTCAAAGCCGGATGCCTGCCACAGCCAACCGAGATTGAAGAGGATGGCGATGAAATGAGCATCGTGGATGCTCTTCATCAGATTGTTGCGGACCAGAAATCGCATAGTGCGAAAATCAAGGTCAATGATGTCAACAGAATGCTTGGTCGAAAAATTAGCCGCGCTCAGTTGGATGAAGCGCTTGTTGAATTCGAAACCGCAGTGAGGCCGATTGTTGAATTGATGATTGGCGAGGATCTAAAATCCTACCAGACCAGCAGTGGTGATTGGGACAAGGACAAGCTCAGCGAAGCGATTGGCCAGTCTATCACGGACGAGGATTTAGCCAGCGCCGCAATCATCGCTTCCGGCAAGGAATAACCCGAACCGCCCAGATTTTTGAAAGTACACACCAACCCCAATGGCAGAAATCATCACCATAGACGAGCTGAAGCTGCACATCGTTGAAAACGAGTTGCTGCAGATCGCCGGTATTGGCTCGTTTAACACCGCCGATGGTCGCGCGCTTGATCTGCCCAAGATTGAACAGGCGATCAAGTATGCGAGTGACATCATCACCGGTCATTTGCGCAAGCGTTACGCGATTATCGACACGCTTGCGGTTGGCGATCAGCCGGACATGCTGAAGGGCATTGCAACCGATATCATCCGCTATCGGTTGCGTAGCCGGTCGGGTGACAAAAACCAGGTCAGCGAAGAAGTGCGCGACCGTTATAATCAAGCGATGTCCTATCTCGGCAAGGCTTCGCGTGGTCTGGTCGATGTGCTTTTCATCGCCGACAACGACCAGCCAGATGAGCGCGGCGGTGCACAACAACAAGTCCATTTCAGCCATGATACCGTGCGTTCAAATGACGTGATGCGGGGCTATCATGACTGAAAACATCGCCGTCATTCATTCACGTCCGCCATCTTTCATCGAAAAAATTGAGGATGCGCTGATCAATGCGCTGAAGAAAGGTGTGGCCGGCTCAATTAAGGTTGAAGCATTTCCCGCCAATCCTGGCGATTATGATTTTGTCAATCTTGAAGGTGCCGTGCTGGTTCACTATTCCGGCTCGAACTACAAGCGCCGTGAAGGCCCATCGCAAACCACCCAAAAGCGCCGTTTCAATTTCGCGGTAGTGTTGCTTGTGCGATCCTTGCGCGGTTCGGGCGGTTCCTATGACGCACTTGAAGATATCCGCAAGGCCATTCAGGGCAACACATTTGCCGGTGCCGGACCCGCCGAAATCGTCTCCGATCAACTTGAAAGCGAACAGCAGGGCGTGTGGCGCTGGCGCATTGTCTTCGGCATTGACGCACCCGCCGTCGCCCACCCGCAAGGCATTCCGGCGGCGTTAATGCGGCCCGCACAAACCAACACAGGATCAGACCAATGACAAAACTAAAGTATTCAGGACCGCTTACACCGCTCAACACAGGCAAAGCCGAACCGGTTTGGCTGAAGCCGGGTCGTGTTTACACGGGCTTTGATGAAAAAGATCCGCGCGTGGCAACCATGAAGGGCACAGGCCTGCTCACACCGCCCGCAAAAGGCGACACATCACCGGTCGTTTCGCTCGCCCTGGAAGCAACCAAAACGCCTGCCAAGCCCGCCAAGTAAGAAGGAAAACTTAAAATGCCCGTCAATTTTCATCATGGTCCGGAAGTTGTTGAACACAAGGATGGCGTGACAATTGTCCGCGACATCAAATCAGCGGTCACCTATATCAACGGCACCGCGCCGATCCAGGAGGTCCATGCCACCGCCGAGGATAGGGCGGCCTTCATCAACAAGCGCATCATTGTACGCACTCCTGAAGAAGCCGCCCAGTTCGGCCCGCAGATGGATGGCTACACTATTCCCCAGGCACTTGATGCCATTTTCGACCAGGGCGCGGGTGGCACCATCATTGTCAACAATGTGTTTGACCCGGATGTGCACAAGGACGGCGGCAATCTTCCCGATCCGACCGCCGTTACTGTGCCTGAAATCACCGGCGGAATTGACGCCAATGGCGTGGCCACCGGCATGTCGGGCGCTTACGAGTGTTACAATCGCTTTGGCTATTTCCCGAAGCTCTTTCTGACGCCGGGTTATGGTTCTGATCCCGCCGTCCGGACTGAAATGGACATCGTTGCCAGCCGCCTTCATGGCCTCGCCTTTGTCGATATTCCGATTGGGCTGACCAAACAGCAGGCGGTCGAAACACGCGGTGTTGGCGGACTGGTTGATTTTAATACATCGTCGGCCCGCACAGTCATTTGCTATCCGCATGTGAAAGTCGAAGATAAGGAAACCGGTGATCCCCGACTTGAACCGCTTTCACAAAGGCTTGTTGGTGTCACGGTCGCCACCGACCTGGCATTGGGTCTCAATCATTCGCCATCAAACCGCGAAATTGCCGGTGTGTTCGGGCTGGAAGCGGATATCAATTTCTATCCTTCCGACTACCAGAACGACACCAACTTTTTGAATGAGGCGGGCATTGTCACATGTATGCGATCGTTTGCCACCGGCTACCGCACCTATGGCAATCGCTCGGCGGCTTTTCCAACATCGTCCCACGTGGAAAACTTCATTCATGCCCGCCGCATACTTGATGCATCGCATGAGGCTTTTATTTTCTTCTCGATGAACTATGTCGACCGACTTGGTTCGCCACGCAATGTCGAGGCGCTTGAGGAAGGCATTAATGCATGGCTGCGCACCAAGACCGGCGACGGCGACGATGCCTGGTTTTATGGCGCTGAATACCGCTTCGACCGGGAAAAAAACACGCCGGAGCAGATCGCCGATGGAAGGTTCTTCTACAAGTTCGAAAGCCATCCGATCTCGGTAATGGAACGCATCACCATCGACAGTTATGTCGATACCAAATTCATCGCTAATGCGCTCGCATTAGCAGCTTAATTAACCCGGCATCGCGGCAAGCGCGGTGCTTGATTAAACCGCCCTCCCTACGTGGCAGGGCAAGCATCGCGAAGCGATGTGCAAGCCCGTGAACGGGCGGTCGCACGAATGTGCGAGCGAAAGGAGAACAGATTATGACGCAGCTAATCGGACAGATCACCAACGCCGATGTCTATGTCAACGAGGTCGATGTTGCGGGCCGGCTGAAAGAGCTTGATATGGGCGAGGTTGCCCACAATGAGGTCAAGCACGAAACGCTTGGCATGATCGGCGTTATGAACCTGCCGGGGCGTCCGGTACAGGAAATCGGCGCGAAGCTGACATTCGAATGGCTGGATGAAGCGGTGATGCGCGATATCATCAATCCGACCAAACGGTCCAAGCTTCAGATCCATTCCTATGTCGATGTGTTTGATAGTGACGGTCTCAGTATCGACAAATCGCACATGTTGATTACCCATCTTGGTTTTTACATGATGAAAACCGGCGATCTGAAAGCCAAGCTCGGCGATCAGATGGGCGTAGCCCACGATATCACCATCGCCTCATTGACCCAAAAGATCTACGGCGAATCAACGCCGATCATTGAATTCGATGTATTCAGCCAGACTTACAAGATCAATGGTGAACAGGTTTGGTGGCGGTAATGGCGATTGAAAACGGTTTGGTTCTGGCGCTGAAAGGCGCGTTGGAAACCGGCGACCATGAAACGTGTAGTGAGGCCGCTCTTCTTATCCTCGACAAGGTGCTCACCGATCTAGGGCGGATTGCCGATACCACTGAGATCCTCGCAAAGAAGGAACTGAAGGAACCAAAATGACAGATCATAAAGTTTCATCAGAGAGTGATGAACGCACTGCAAACAACACAATGCGTCATCAATACCGGGTGCTTTCAGACGATGAAAAAGCCCGGATGCTGGCAATCAAGGACAAGGGGGCCGAACTCCTGGACTTGATTGCTTATGCGGGTTCATCGCGTGAACTGTCGATCGCCAAAACCAAAACCGAAGAAGCCGTTATGTGGGCGGTCAAACATATCACCGCGTGAGGATCGCAATATGACCAAAACAGCCAAGCAGCGTTTGCAGGAGCGTAAGCAGAAAAACAACAAGTCGATTGAGGATGCGCTTCCAAAATCTGGTGAAAATGTCACCTATCCCGGTTTTGTGCCTCATGGAACGATCATGAAATTGTATCGGCAGTGCGGCAAGAAGAACCGATCTAGGCTGGCTGCATTTGCCATTGCCCAGTTGGTTCGCTTTGAGGGTGAGAAATTTACCGTGACAGATGTGGAGGAACTGCTTGAAAACGAGGACATCAAGTATCTAACGGATAAAGTTCTCGGCAAAGCCCCTGATGAGGATGAGGTCGAAGGCTCAATCGATATTGATAATCCGGAAATCAGCGGCGGTGTGGACAGTGAGCCGGGAAAGTCGGTCTAAGCGACCCTCTCGATCACGTTTATATGGTTGAGCGCGGCTGGGAGCATGCCGCGCTCAATATCATGTACGAGCACGAATTCTGTTTCTGGCTTGCCCAACAAGAGGAACTTGACCGGCTGAAGGCCGAAGCCATCAAAGAAACGACAAGGGGCGTGAAGTGACGGTTAAGCGAGCGCATAGCGAGCCGCCAAGCGTTTGGCGCGCCTGGCAGGCCCGCCGAAGGCGGAATGACCGTGAGAGAGGGGAACTCTCATGAATATTGTTGAAATGATATTCAAGGTTATTGATCGCGCCACAGCGCCTATCAGAAGTATCGACAGGGCCATCGCGGGTATCAAAAACACAGCGTCAGTGGCCGGGCGCGCTTCACTCAGGGCCGGCAAACTTGTTGCTACCGGCCTAGTTGCTGCCGGTCTCGGCCTTTCCACTGTGCTTGGAGCAGCCACCACGGGGGCGATAGCTTTCGAAAGCGCCATGGCCGATGTCAACAAGGTCGTTGACTTTGAATCGCCGGCGCAATTCAAAACCTTCAGCACTGATATTTTAACCCTTTCGACCCGTATTCCGCTCGCCGCAAAAGGGCTGGCGGAAATTTCAGCGGCAGCCGGTGCCGCGAATATTGCGCTAGAGGACAATCTCCGTTTCACCGAATTCACGGCCAAATCTGCCGTCGCCTTTGATATGGCGGCCAAGGCGGCAGGCACTTATTTTGCCTACATCCGAAACAACTACAGGCTAACTCAAAGTGGTCTTGAGGACGTCGCTGATGCGGTCAACTATCTGTCCAACAATATGGCATCGACCGCACCGCAGATAACCCAATTTCTCAATCGTGCTGCCGGCGCGGCACCAATGTTGAAAATCACTGCAACACAAATGGCGGCGATCGGTTCGGCGATGATTGCCACAGGGACCGCGCCTGAAGTGGCTGGCAGGGGAATTACGGTTCTTGCAACCAATTTGAAAACTGGTGGCAAGAAAATCAACAGCGCGTTGAAGATGGTTGGTCTCAATCATGCCGAGCTAATGAAGCAATTTGATGCCAATCCCGGCGAGGCGCTGATAAAACTGTTTTCGACAATTCAGGAATCGTCCGAGGGTACTAAGGCGCTAAAAAATCTCGTTGGGCAGGATTTCGTTGATGATTTTTCCAAGATTGTCAGCCGCACCGATCTGCTTGCCGAAAGCCTAGGCCATGTGGCCGATCAGGCCAAATATGCCGGCTCGGTGCAAAAGGAATTCGAAACCCGTGCCGCGACTACTGCCAATAGTTTCGATCTATTGAGAAACAATATACATGCGATCGGCGTTGAGGTCGGAAGCCGCATGTTGCCGCCGCTCGCCAAGGCACTGACGCAGATGATCACGTGGCTGCGCTCACTGCGTGATGGCGCTAACCGGGTGAAAGTAACCTTCGAGGTAGTAACGAAATTCTTCACCGATTTTGGTTCAGCTGTAAGTGCTTGGGCAGACCCATTTGGAGAAAGCCTTGGCAAGGTTGGAACCGCGTTTTCGGCAATCGCCGGTACGATCTCACGCATTATTGCGCTCTTCACCGGAGGCGAGGCACAAGGCTTTGGCACCCTTATTGGCAATGCAGTTGCCGGAACACTCGATTTGGTCCTACGGGGCGTGGCAATTGCAGCAAAAGCTATCGACTGGCTATTGCGCGGGCTGGGTACGATCATTCAGTGGTTTCAATCAGCATCGGTTGACTGGTCGTTTTTAACGGCGGGTATTGCCGGTGCGTGGCAAATCATCAAGTCCACATGGTCGGAAGCGGTGTCGTTCTTTGACAATATCTGGTCTGCGATCACACCGGAAATCGGCTGGGCTTCCACCTTTGACAATGCATGGAATAGCGCGAAATCGGCATGGGTGAACGCACCAACGTTGTTTGCCGATATCTGGCAAAGCGTTGGCGAAGGCATTGCCACATATGTGGAGCCGATTAGCACGAAGCTTCAATCCATTGCCACAACCTTCGCTTCGATCTGGGACAAGCTGGGGCAGATCGGCAGCAAGATTGCCGGGTTGTTCACGCCGTCAGATGCCGACAATATCAACCGGGTGGTTTCTGTTCTTGGCACCATTGCCGGTTTTACCTTTGACACGGTTCTTGCTGGCCTTGATCTGTTGTTGAAGGGAATAGACAAGCTGCTCGGCTATTTTTCTGGCGATCCTGTAGACTGGTCATCACTTGTTCCGGCTTTCAATTGGGAAACTTTCCTGCCATCATTTGCATGGGCCGGTGTTATCACCACGCTGGTCTGGAGCGCCTTTGTCACACCGCTTAAATGGTCAGCATTCACGGGTAAACTGCCATGGCGGATGCTGATTGCACCCGTGAAATGGTCTGCATTTGTTGCTAAACTCTCATGGCGGTTGGTGATAACACCGTTCAAATGGCTGGCCTTTATCCCCAAATTGATCTGGCGATCCGTAATCGCACCACTGAAGTGGCTTGCCCATATCGGTAAATTTGCATGGCGCTCATTCTTGCCACGCCTTTCATGGTCAGCATTCATTCCAAAATTCTCTTGGTTAAGTGCTCTACCAAAACTGAATTGGGCATCCGTTGCCGGCAAGCTCTCATGGCGGATGTTGATCACGCCATTGAAATGGGGTTCACGATTGATCCCCGGTATCGGCTGGGCAGTGTTGGCAGGTGAACTCGCATGGCACCTTTTGATCAAGCCTCTTGGTTGGGCCAAATACATTTCGCCCCTTCAACATTGAAATGCAACATTTTGCTCACATTCCTTTGAAAAGGCCTCATATGGGGTTTTGTATTCGAGACATTTTCTTGGACGTTGGTTCAGCTTGTCTTCGACGATCTGAACTTCGGCTTTTGTCAGCTTAGTGAAATCGGTACCCTTTGGGAAGTATTGGCGAACAAGACCGTTGGTATGTTCGTTGAGGCCGCGCTGCCATGAGTGATAGGGCTTGGCGAAATAGATGTCGCATTGCAATATTTTGGCGATCTTTTTGTGCCCGGCGAATTCTTTGCCATTGTCATACGTGATGGTTTTGATGAACGCTTTGAGCTTTGAAAGCGTCTTGCCGCAGGCCTTTTGCACGCTGTCCTTTGATTTGTCGCGCAACAGAACCAGCTTGGTGTATTTTGATTTTCGATCGACATGAGAAAGAATGGCACCCTTGTGGTTTTTGCCGATGATAGTATCGCCCTCCCAGTCGCCAACACGGCTTTTGGTTTCGACGATTTCGGGACGTTCCTCAATGTCAACCCGCCCTGGAATGAGGCCGCGACCGGCTGTTTTCGTGCCGCGTCGATTGTATTTTTTGCCGCGATGGCGCAGGCAAGTCCATAATTTGCCACCCTTTTTTTTGTCCGCCCAGATGTGGCGGTAAATCCACTCGTGTGAGACGAAGAGCCCGTTTCGAGCCAGCCAGCCGCTGATCTGATCGGGGCTCCACTGCCATTTCGTCAGCAGGCTTTCAATGAGTTCGACGCGCTCAACGGTCATTTTACGCGGCACACAAGAGGCCTTTTTGCGCCGCTCACACGCCTTGTCATGCGCTTGTTTAAAGCGATAACCACATTTGCCCTTGTTGCGCTGCAACTCTCGGGTGATAGTCGAACGCTCAACGCCAATCTGGCGGGCAATTTGGGCGCGGCAGAGACCGGTTTGCAAAAGTGTGTAAATCTGGCATCTTTGATCATAGGCCAGATGGTGATGTCCTTTGGGCATAATATCCTCCGTGAGATGTGGTGTCCCATACGAGGATTGCAGCCATCTGGCTAAATAATCAAAGGCATAATGGAATGGTTTGACGAGTTTTGCGGATTTTCCGGTCGGCCTCAAGGGTGCTGCGCATCGCTACGCGACAATGCCCTTGACCCCGCCCACCAAATCCGCAAACAAAAATCATATTCCATCAGCAAACAAATGTTGCGTTTCGGAGTTGAACCGGGGTTTCATTAGACGGGTTAAAGGCCGCATGGAATGCCGTGACGCTGTGGTTGTCAAATTGGACCTGGCCGGACCTGCCCACACTGGCATTCCCCGAAATCCCGGCAAGCTTCTCCACTTCCTTTAAAACCGCCTTTGACACGGTCACCGGCATTGTCAAATCCGCATGGGGAACGTTGAAGGCAATATTTGACAAGATTTCCGGCGCGGCGGGCAAGCTGGCCGAAACGATAGGCACCGTGGTTGGCGGCGCGGTCGATGCCGCAACTGCCGCATTCGACGCCTTAAAGGGCGCTCGCGGTATTGATCGCATCTATGCGGAAATTAACGAGATCGCCAACACAAGTGCGGCGATCAATCCCTTTGGATCGGATTTCGAAAAAGGCTATGCGTTGACCGAGGCACTGCAGGCCGGCCAGATCGGATTGGATTCTTACCGATTAGAGCTTTCGAAAGTGGCAACGGCGGGCGGTGAATTTGCCGCCACAGCGCAACAAATGATTGATGCATCACGCTCGCTCGATTCCTTTAAATTGCCGGAACCCGTCGCACCGCCGAACGTCGCGTTGCCTGATACCGCAAAGCTTGCTGCCGTGCATGCAGAAATCGCGTCAGTGCAAAAATCCGCTAACGCCTTGCCACCGCTTGTCCAGGGTGTGGTGAACAAAGTCAGCGCCATTCTTTCCGGCGTCAATTTCGCGCCCCAAGGCGCTCGCATGATGGACACGCTTGCTGCCGGCATCAGGGCACGGGCGGTACGCGATCATCTGCCCTCTTCACCGGCCAAAATCGGCCCGTTATCAGACCTTCACCGGCTACGGTTCACCGAAACCATCGCCGCTTCGATCCGCCCGGAACCGATGGTCAAAGCGATGCGGTTTGCCACCGCCGCAGCACTTGCAGCTGCCGTACCACTTGCCGCTGATATCAATCCTGCATTGGCCACGCCGACTGTCCATTCACAAGTAATTCCTCCGGTGTTGGAAGCGACCAGACACATTGCTGGAGCTGCAACACATAATGAACTGCCGTGGCAGATCACACCGCAGCATATCGCGCCACAAGCAGTCATTCCAACACCGCCGCTTGTGAGCCGGTCTGAGCGGGAAGAACCAGCCAATGACGTTCGGTTGCAACCGCGTGAACCTGCACCGGGCGGCAGCACTGTGAAAATCAACTATCAGCCGACCATCCATCTTTCTGGTGATGCGCAATCGGCTGAGAATAAATTTCGGGAAATGTTGGAAGAGCACCGCCGCGACATCAAGCGGATGATGGACGAGGAAAACCGCCGGGAAACAAGGAGGCGACACTGATGAACCACGCAATACCACGCCATCCCTGCGTGGCAGCACAAGCAAAGCGTAGCTTTGTGCCAGTGCGTGAACGGACGTTCAACCGGATGGGCGAGCGGAAAGGCGTCCTATGATCATATTGTTCGGCACCATCCCGCTTGGTTCAAACACGCTTGTTGGGCCGACCGGGCAGGATATCGCCCGTCAAAACACATGGGCCGAACATGCGGTCACGCGCGGCAAACCGGTGTTGCAGGAAATCGGTTCGGAACTCGATACCCAGAATTTCGATTTCTTCTTTAGCGAGGAATTCTGCACACCTGCCGCCGAACTGGCCAAACTGGAAGCCGCCTTTGCGCTCAAAACACCGCTACCGCTGGTGTTTGGCAATGGTGTCTATACCGGCGGGCGTTATGTGGTCGACGCGCTCGATGTAACGGTCAAAAAGACATCGCAACGAGGGGCACTCGTGCGGGTCGAAGCGTCAATTTCATTGCTAGAAAGTCCGGTTACATCGCTACTCGGGCTGATTTCGTCAATTGCCCGTGGCCGTGCGCCTGCCCGCCAGGGCCGCGCGTTGAGCAATCCGAAGGTGAGACATTAGAGCATGGCAGACCTGGGCTACTTCGAACACAAAACGATGGATGGCGATCGCTGGGATTTGCTCGCCTATCGATATTACGGGGATCAATACAAGCAGGGCATCATTATTGAGGCCAACCGCTCGCTTTTTTTAACTCCGCCGTCGCATCCTTCGGATGCTTCCCCGGAACCCCCGCCAGATTCGCCAACGATAGTCATACCGCCGCTGATATTATCAGCCGGGTTGACCTTGAAAATCCCGGTCATCGCCGGAGACGACGAACCCGCCAACGATCTGCCGCCGTGGAAGCGGGCGGAACCGGAATACGGAGACGAAAAATGAGTATTGATAAAACCGAATGCAGGAACGCGATGGTTATCCTTGTTGGTTTGGCAGCGTGTGTCGGGGTGATGTGGATCACAGGGATTGTCATTCTGATTGTCAATGTATTTTTTCCGGTTTCGCCGGTCTCGGCAGTAGTTATAATGCTCCTGAGTGGGCCGATTGCCGCTGTAATCACCATGTGGCGGGCTACATGATTCCTAAACCCTATTTCAAACTGATCTACAAGGGCACCGATATCTCTGGCGATCTCGATCCGATGACCACGAGCATTGTCTATCACGACAATCACCATGGCGAGGCCGATGAGATCGAGGTCACGGTTCAAGACAGTGACGGCAAGTGGAAAGGATCATGGAAACCGGAAACCGGTGATATCATGAGCCTGACCATCTATGACGGCAAGGGCGGCGTACTTCCATGCGGCGATTTTGAAATGGACGAGCCCGAAGCACAAGGTTCACGTTCCGGTGACACAATGACCATACGCGGGCTGGCAGCACCAATCACCAAGTCCTTGCGCACGGAAAAAACCCGCACTTTCGAAAAGCAGAATTTGAAAGCAATCGTTTCCAAGGTCGCTGGCGAAGCCGGATTGTCACTCGAAGGCAAGATTGACAATCTCAATTTCAACGTATTGCGCCAGCGCCGCGAGCGCGATCTTGAATTCCTGACCAGGCTTGCTGAAGACACCGGTCATTATTTCACCGTCAAGGGTAAACGGGCAGTGTTCACCAATTTTAAGTCGGTCGATGGCCGCCCACCCGCGCTAACCTTCTTTCATGGCGATCGGCAACTGATTTCCTATTCGTTGAAAGAGCAAACCGCTGAGACCTATTCAAAGGCCAAAGTCAGCTATCTCGATCAGAACAAAAAAAAGACCACCAAACAGGAAGAAACAGACAGCAAAGTCAAAACCGGTGATGAACTCAAAATCGCTGGTGAGCGGGTGGAATCGGACGCCAATGCCAAGGCGCTGGCAAAATCGCGGTTGCACTTTAAAAACCGCAAGCGGCGCTCTGGCTCGATCTCCTTTGTCGGCATTGCTTCTGCGGTAGCGGGCGCTACCGTCGAAATGTCCGGCTTCGGCCAATATTCCGGCAAATATCTTTTCGACAAAACCACCCACACGATGACGCGGAGCGGCTACATGGCCAGTGGAGAACTATTGGACGCGAGAGCTTGATTCTGCCGTATAGCAAGCGCGGAGCGCCCCTCCGTGGCAGCACAAGCAAAGCGAAGCTTTGTGCCCGTGCGTGAACGGGCGGCCGGGCGGATGTCCGGGTGAAAAACAAGGATAGAATTATGCGCTATAACGCCGACTACAACACCAACACATCCAATAAACGCGGCGTTGTCGTCGATCGCGATCCGAAAAAGAAAAAGGTCAAGGTTCAATTCGAAGACGAGGATGATCAGGTAACATTCTGGATCGATGTCACCGCCAAATCAGCCGGAACTACCAAGTCTTTCATGATGCCTGATCTTAACGACGAGGTCTGGTGTGCGATTGACGCCAAAGGTGAAGACGGCTGCATTCTCGGTTCAAAATATAACGACAAGGATGCCCCGCCACATCAATCGAACGACGATATTTCTCTGGTCGGGCCATGGGGTTCAATCCATATCGACAAGGGCGGCGGGGCGCTGACCATCAACCTCAATGGTGGCATTGAGATTACGGCGGGCGGCGAGATCAAGCTCAATTCGTCCAAACTTACCCACAACGGCAAGAACATCGGCCATGATCACAAACACAAGGACGTGACGCCGGGATCATCGCCAACCGGTGAGCCGGTTGATTGATCCAACCCGGTCTGCTATCGATTTGCTCAATCAGTGGCCTGTGAACGCAAATATTGGGCGGACATTGTCCGCCCGCTTTAATTGCGGTTGCGGTGTAAAACCGCCCGCATGATCGATCGTCACAAAATTCCCTTCCAGCACTGGTCATTGCGCGTGGGCCGCGTTGACCCCGATACCGGGCTTGCACCCGATGTCTTTGGCGATATCGTCACGGCGATTGATGATCTCGATCAGGCAATCGCCAACATCATTTTGACGCCGCTTGGTTCGGTTCCGACCGAGCCGGAAAAGGGTTGTGATATTGCCCCCTTCGTCGACCAGCACGAGGCAATAGCCATTCCCAATCTTACGCGGGTGATCTGGGATGCGTTGGCCATGTGGGAACCGCGCATCGTGCTTGACAAGGTCGAAGTATCGGTAGCCGCATTCTCGCATTTTTCAACCCGTGTTTTCTGGCGTCCAATCGAAAGCGTGCTCGATGATTTGCGGGTAACCGAAGTCAGCTTCGCAGGTGGAATATGATGATAGCGAGCGCGAAGCGTCCCTGCGTGGCAGGGCAAGCAAAGCGAAACTTTGTGCCAGCCCGTGAACGGGCGGCGGGCAGGACTGCCCGGCGAAAGGCCATATTATGACTTACGAGCCTGATACCCTGACCGTCGAAGCATTGCGGGCCGCCGGGCCGCCATCGTTTTTTGAGCGCGATACGTCGATCCTGAAGGCTCGTTATGTCACCGCATTCGAGGCGGCAGCGCGCCGCACGCTCTATCCCGGTCAGGTCGAAATGTTTGTCATCGAAGTGATGGCCTATGCCCATTCAATCTTTGCCGAGGCCGCTCAAACGGCGATCCTGCAAAACCGGGCGCTATGGGCCGAAGGTGCACATTTGCACCAGGTCGGCGCCAACGTCTCGATATTCCCGCTGTTAGCGCAACAAGCCGCTACAAGACTTGAATTTTCTCTGGAAGAAAGCCGCAATGTTGGCACGGTGGTTCCCAAGGGTACGCGGGTTTCTGCTGGCGGGGGTGCCGGGAATGGCGGCGCGAATGAAGCCGAAGACATGATCTTTTCCACCGTTAGCGAGCTGGTCATTGCGGCAGGCGATCTAACGGGCGAGGGCGTTGCAATAGCGCTAGAGGCCGGCACTGCCGCCAACGATCTGTTGCCCGGTCAGATCGATGCAATCCTCGATCCGGTCGCTTATATTACTTCGGTTTCCAACACGATCGCCAGTGGCGGCGGTGCTGATACGGAGGCCGATGAACGCTTTATGATGCGTGTGGTCAATGCTTTCGAGCGCATATCGCAGGCCGGCCCAAAGGCCGGTTATCGTGAGCATGTTATGTCGGTCAATCCATCAATTGTTGATGTTGCGGTTGTTCGCCCGGAGCCGGGCAAGATCGAGATTTATCCGCTTATGGAAGATGGCGTTTCAAGTGACGCGGTCGATGCGGAAATTCTTGCTTACCTCGATCCGGAAACTATTCGCCCAATGGGTGATGATGTTTCGATATTGAAAGCAACGCCGGTCAATTTCGATGTGACGCTGACTATCCGAACTGTATCAGCCAGCCCCGAGCTTGAAGCCTCAGTTGAACTCACCACCAACAATGCCTTCTTTGCATGGAACCGGTCATTGGGGTCACAGGTCGCACCGAGCCTCTTGGTCCATCTGGTCAAATCGATTGCCGGCGTCATCGATGTCGAGATTGCCGGTCTTGCATGGGTTGATCTGGCGGAAACCGAATTTGCCATCCTCAATTCGCTCACCATCAACATGGTGGATGCGCCAAATGTTTAGTTTTTCTGACTTTCGCTTGCGCATCCGGCTGGCCGCCCGTTCGCGGCCTTGCACGGTGGTTCCCGCCGCTTGGCCGGCCACGGAGGGGGGAGCATGACGAAAAGATTCATTCCAGATCAGATCATTCCGCCCGGCGTTCGTGATAAGCGCCAGAGCGCCTTTGTTGAAGCGCTCGATACCATGTTTGGTGAAATCAACCTTTCAACCCTGATCATGAGCGATCCCCACAAAGTCGATGCGCGGTTATTGCCGGTACTTGTGGTCGAATACTCCTGTCAGGAATTCATCGAACCCGGTCTCAACGACGCTGTTGTGCGCGATCTCATTGCCCGGTCCTTCGATCTGCACGCGATGAAGGGAACCGTCGCGGGAACCAAACTCGGCCTGTCATTGTTGGGCATGAGGGTTGGCTGGAAACAATGGTACCAGCAACAGCCGAAAGCGCTTCACGACACCCATATTGTCACCGCCTATGTCAATCAACAGATTTTTGACGGCGAACAGACTTATCTCAACGCCAAGGTTCAGCGCCAGGCGATCCGCATGATCAATGCCACCAAACGCTGGTCGCAGGATACCGCATTTCAACTGGGTGTAAGCGTTGCCGGTTCGCTCCATGCAGCCAGCGCCGGTGAAGCCGTTCAGGTTGCCAGACTGTCGGGCAGCACCAATGTCATGGACCGGGCGAAATCCACCACCGGCCTGGCAAGCGCCGGGGAAACCATTCAGGTTTTCAGTTCACCTGCCGGCAGTAAAACGCCGTCAAGGGGGTTGGCAGGCGCTGCCATCGCCACCGGCTCAACCGCTATTCAAATTGGCATATTCAACGGAGAAGCTTTGGTCCAATGAGCATTCAGGCACTTATCTATCAGATCACCCAGGCCGGGATTGGCGCGTTGTTCAATGCCGAGGACAGTGGATTGCAGGCGCAATTTTCGCACATAGCCTTCGGCACAGGGATCGATAATTCCGGCTACACTCCGCAGTTTGCCCAAACCGCATTGCATTCAGAGTTTCTGCGTAATGCCATCGGCAGTGGTGAGCGCATTGCCAATAATGAAATTCTTGTCCAGGCCCAAATGGAAGGGGCCGGTGAAGGCCGGATCAACGAGATCGGCTTCTTTCTCGATGACGGCACCCTGTTTGCCATCTGGTCCGACCCTGCCGGTGGTATTGGCGAGAAGAAGGCGGGTGTGCCCTACGTCTTTGCCCAAACCGTGGTCATTGATCAGGTCAATCTCGACAATCTTGAATTTATTGCCGGTGGTCCAACGGTCAATATCATCCTTGCCGGGCCAATCGCGCAGATGTCTGCTGAAATCATCCGCCTGCAACGCCGGGCGGTTGAGAGCGAAAACCAACGTTTGATCCCACTCATTCAATCCACATGGAGATAGATAATGTCCCTTGAACAATCCATTGCCGATCTAACCACCCAAGCCGGATTGCTGCTTGATCTGCCGCAATCCATCAAAGATGAAGCCATCGCCCAGACCGCCCTGATCTCTCAGGCGCATCAGGACCATCTAAACAGCCTGTACAAGAGTGTCTATATTGATGCGCTGGCTGGCGATGATGCCAATGACGGGTCGCAAGCTAATCCGCTCAAAACAATGACCGCAGCAATAGCTGAAGGGGCCCGCGGCGGATTGTTGGATATATATCTGGAGACAGATATTCACATGGATCAGGTTGTCGCTGTCAGCGATATGCGCGTTCGGATATTCAGCACTTCGTCACAGAAGAAGAAATTGTCGTTTCAGCAGGCGACCTTAACGACCTCTCAGACATATAGGGTACTGAGGGGATTTAAAATTTCGAATGCTCAGATCCTTGTATCTGGCCTGGAAGTTATCCTCCCGGCACTGGATGCCGTTTATTCCGCCTATTCTGTGGCCAATGCAGCCTCACCGTTCCATATAAGTTCACCGACCGACTTTGCCGTTAATTCGGTGGTGTTTGATCGCTGTAATCTCGATATCCCGGCAAGCATTTTCAACCCGATGATAAACACCGCTTCGACCGGTCTGGTTTTGATGGTCTATGCCTGTGTTGCAATCGACCAGCCGCTGGCCGGGGCTCTGGTTGTAGGTGCGGCATCGGGAACGGATGCAAATACCATTCCATGGCTGTTGACCAACCTGGCAACCCTCTAAACTCCCACAGCAGAAAGAATGAAGCATGACTATCTCAATACGACATGATGGCAAGGATTATATCAATTTTGAAGTCACTCAGTTGCTTGAAGAAGGCATTCCGCAGGCCGCAATCGATGGATACCACACCGGATTGCGGGTTGGCGAGATCAAGGCCGAATGCCGGCGGCGCATCTATTCAGCCGCTAGCGCCGAAACGCAAATGAACATGGCAGCGGCGGCGGCCGTGGTATCGGGAAAAACAGCTAGTGCCCGAACCGATGCTGAAAAGACCGTTCTGGCCGGTGCGGAACAGGCGCTTGGCTGGGTCAATGCCATGCGGGCCAACATCGCCACCCTTGCTGCTGATCCCGATCTCGATATCACCGATAATGCCAATTGGCCTGATTGTCCGGCAGATGTGCTGGCACTGGTTGAGTTGTTTTAGATTGGAACCCTCCGTGGCAGGGCAAGCATTTGGAACAAATGTGCTAGCCCGTGAACGGGCGGCGGGCAGGATTGCCCGGCGAAAGGAAAAATGAGTTCATTCACATCACCACTGATTGTCCGTGTCGAGCAGCGTGAGCGCTCGGGCCGTGGTGTCTATACGGTGATGGAGCCTTTTAGCTATCATGTCGGCGAGGAAGAAAGCGGTATCGAGATCATGGTGCCGGATGGTTTTGAAACCGATTTTGCCTCGATCCCGCGCCTGGCGCGGCTGATTATTTCACCTTCCGGCCTGCATGCCAAGGCCTCGTTAATTCACGACGGGCTATACAACGGTGGCGCGCAACTTACAGGTTGGCGGGAACCGGCAATCACCCGCCGAAGGGCCGATCAGGTGTTTCTCGAGGCCATGCAGGTGCTCAATGTGCCGAATTGGCGGTGCTGGGTCATTTATTTCTCAGTCCGCCTGTTCGGCTGGATTGCATGGGCGGGGAAACTGTGATGTTTGAGTACCGCGCCAAGGTCACTGCCGTCTATGACGCCGATACTATCACGGTCGATATCGATCTCGGTTTTCATGCTTGGCAGAAAAAAATGAAACTTCGGTTTTATGGCATAGATGCGCCGGAAATGCGTGGCAAAGAACGCCCGGATGGCCTCAAAGCCCGCGACTGGCTGCGTCAACGCATCCTCGGCAACGAGGTGACCATCATCACCCACAAGGACAAACAGGGCAAATATGGCCGCTGGCTGGCGGAAGTCTATCCGGTTGGCAATTTCAACATCAGTTATAACCGCATGCTGGTTAATGCCGGCCACGCGGTGGAAAGGGTGTATTGATGGTTGAAGTTCGCGAAGCCTTGGAAGCAACAATTGAGGGAACCTATGGCAGCAATTATGATCGCCGCCCCAAGTCGGAATGCCGGTTTGAGGGGGAGGCTAGGCTAAAGGCGAAGTCCATAAGCGAATTTCTTCAAAACGTTGATGACGATATGCCGGTTTGTGAGCTGCGCGATCAACTCGACGAAATCTGGAATCGAGGTTTTTGAATTGATGTCGGAAAGAACCCGTTGCATCGTTCCATTCTGCCGGCGGACTATCAAGCGCGTTTCCAAGCGACATGAGTGGATTTGCAGCAAGCATTGGCCGCTCACAAGCCGTCGCCTGCGTAAGGTGTATTTTGCCCGCTGGCGGCGATATGAGCGCGGTGAGCGATCCCAGGTCCGCCACATCAACCGAATATGGGAGAAACTGAAGTGCCAGGCGATTGAGGGAGCGGCGGGGATATGAACGTTGCTCAGTTGTCTTTCCTACCGCCCAAACCGAGAGCCAAGCGCCAATGGCGCATGCATGTCGTGGACGCTGGAGAAGGTATTGTTTTTGAGTGTGGTCGCTGCGGTCACAACACGGGATGGATCGATGATAAATGAACGATCACGGAAAACAAGCGTGGTCATCCGTGTCCAAAATGCAACAAAACCGACCTTGCTGATTAAAGCAATTCCCCGCCAGGCGGGGGCCGGGATGTTAGAGCATCCCGAACCGGGTGCACGAACACCCACGACCGAAACAGGCCGGTTCCGGCCATCCCGCCACGCTGATCAGCGCGGGATGATATTGGTTGAAAACAATTAATGGAGCCTATACGCTGCGGTTCGTGCCGAGCCCTCTTGTTCAAATCGGCAAACGGCGCTATTGCTGCTGCTATCGAGATCAAATGCCGCCGTTGCGGCACGATCAATAATCTGAGGCCATCCCCAAAAGAGCCCTTGCCAGAACGCCACACCGAGCGTCGTCGAAGAGAAAGACGTTCGCGTGAGACCGCTTATAAATGACGTTCGAGCATGCTCGATCTGGGATCAACCCCGACTGGATATTTTGGGCAAAGCCCGGAAACTTCAACAAGAGAAACCGTTGCATGTTGACTGGTTGAACTATCATGGTGCTCTTTATGCCTGCCGCAACTGGCACTATTCCGGCTCAATGCCAGCCAGCAAAACCGTTAAAATCGGGATTTGGGAACATGGCAGGTTCACCGGATGCATGGTTTATTCAAGAGGGGCCAATCCAAAGATAGGCCAGCCATTTCAGCTACCACAAACCGGGATTTGTGAGCTCACCAGAATAGCACTTAAGCGACATCAAACGCCGGTTTCCAGATTGATCAGCCTATCGCTAAAGCTGCTTCGAAAACAATCGCCCAATCTTAGAATGATCGTTTCCTATGCCGACACCGAACAAGGCCACATTGGCACGGTTTATCAGGCATCCAACTGGCGATACCTTGGCGAGATTGATTCCTACAAAATCCGGTTTGGCGATGAAATCTTGCACCCAAGGACCATGAATGAGCGGGCCAAACGGACAGGCCAATCATTGCGTGAGTATATAAATGCATCTGCGCAGAAGATTGAAAATGTCAGGGGATTGACCCGGCACAAATATATCTGGCCACTGGATGATGAAATGAAGGAATTAGCAGTGAAACTATCAATTCCTTATCCACAAAGATAATCCAAGCGTGTGAAGCAGGCGATGGCCGGGCACCACCCGGCACAGCGGCGGCGCAACACCGACCCACACGCTCCAAATTTCAAAATTCTAGCGTTAGAGTGTGTTCCCACTACACAACCACTAACGTTTTGGTGTCTAAAAGATTGCGCCTATTTGTCTAAAAGATCGCGCCGAGCTACAGGTGAGGCGAATCCCAAACCCAGGAAGCACCGTATCCCAGTATTTTTGACTACCGGATTTTGGGTGTTTTAATTGTTCTATGACCAGCGCAGTAAATTTTTGTCTCATTTTTGTCTCTCAAATCGCTTGATTACAAGCTATCAGAAATGAGGCGTTATGAGGAGGGGTATCGGATAAATGAAAGAGAATATCCTCTAATATCCTGTTATTATTGATGATTTTTATATGCTATGAGAAGGAATGTTGGTGCCCCCAGAAAGATTCGAACTTCCGACCTACTGATTACAAATCAGTTGCTCTACCAGCTGAGCTATAAGGGCATTTGGCTGTTGAACACCAAATAATGCCGATACCGCATCGCCAATTCAATTGCAACCTGTTTGCCGGTAGGGCACGCCAATCGCTAGAAAGTTTTCTGGTTTCCAATTGTATGATTATGTGATTCCTGGTCCCATCGAAACCGATGGGACATTGTTATGAACACGACTGTCAGTACTGGATGAATACTTCCCACTTACGCCGAAGTAAAATTCCCCGGTTCCGAGCGCCTGAGTGCCATGTATTTGGAGATGCATTCCCAAATACATGGTGTTGGCTGTAGATCGACATGCAAGATTGACCCCTTAAACGGGGAGATCGGCGTTCGATTTTGACCCCCTCCCTTGGTTGTGCATTGTACCCGTCATTTGGATCAAAATGTCGGGGTTATACAGGGGATGATTGTTGTGGTTGCGAAGGTCAGACGGGATCATTTTGTTCATAAGAAAGGCATTAAAGAGATTTGCCGGGATCGCGGCATCTCGCGGAATTCTGTACGGAAGATTTTGCGCTCCAAAGTAACGGAGTTTCGCTATGACCGATCCACCCAACCGCTGCCAAAGTTGGGCCTTTTCACAGAACAGCTTGATACGATGTTGAAGGCGAACGAAAGATGTTCGCGCAAAGAACGGCTCACTCTGACGCGTATCCATGATGATCTGCGGCGTGTTGGCTATGACGGCAGTTACGATAGTGTGCGGCGATATGCAAAGCGCTGGAGGAATGAACGCAGCACCGGTTTGGAGCATGCACAGGGCAATCGCATTTCAAAAGTTGTTTAGGAGTGAAAGCAGGAAATCATCATTCCAGCCAGCGCGTTTGAATTTTACGCGGTTTGATCCCTTGTCCTGATTTGCCTTTATGATGTTTAGTGCGATACGTCTGAGGGCTGCAAAATTGATCGGTGCGTTGTCTTTGCGAGCGCGATGGAGATCATCATTCATAATGACATCAAGCGACCAGTGAAGGCTGTTTTCAATTTGCCAATGCCCCCGAATAATGGTTGCAGCTTCCTGCGCTTGTGGGGGTTTTGACATGAGATAAACGCGTTCGCAGCGGCTTGATTTTCCGTTCATTTCACGTGTTGAAGTGACATGGACGAAGGTCTTGAGGCTTGGCCATTTGTGTGTGTCCTGAACCGCCCTGTGTTTACCGGAGAGTAAAACTCTCTAAAGGTAGACCCTATGAAACAGGAAAAACACACCCCTACATATAGCCCTGAATTCCGCACACGCGGCGTTCGTCTTTTCAACGATCATCGCGCAGATTACGCCAGCAATAACGCTGCCTATAAGGCGATAGCATCCAAGCTGGGCTGCTCTCCCGACAGTCTTCGCGCCTGGTGTCTTCAGGCTGAACGCGATGCTGGTAAACTGGCTGGCCCGACCAGCCAGGAGAAAGCCCGGATCAAGGAATTGGAGCGAGAAGTTCGTGAACTTCGCCAAGCCAATGAGATATTAAAGAAGGCCTCTCGCGTTGACCTTGTCACTCAGACCAATGGCGTTTTGGCGGTCAACTTTGCCCAGGCGGTGCTCGACCGCCCGTTTCGCAAATGACGAGCTTTGTTAAAGAGCATCGAGATGCTTTTGGGGTCGAGCCGATCTGCCGTGTTTTACCGATCGCCCCTTCGACATATTATGCCCGTCAGGCGATTGCCCGCAATCCCGATCTGGCATCTGAGCGAGCCAAATGTGATGCTCGCCATTGTGAAGATATTGAGCGTGTTTGGGATGATAATCATCAACTTTACGGTGCCCGTAAAGTTTGGCACGGTTTACGCCGTGAGGGAAAACAAATTGCCCGTTGTAGCGTGGAGAGACTCATGAAAGTAATGAAAATACAAGGTGTTGTGCGAGGCAAGAAAGTCATCACCACCAACCCTGATGCCAGTCAGCCATGTCCAGATGACAAGGTCAATCGGGTGTTCAGCGCACAGCGCCCAAACCAGCTGTGGGTATCTGACTTCACCTATGTATCCAGCTGGCAAGCAATGGTTTATGTGGCATTTGTCATTGATGTATTTGCTCGCAAGATTGTCGGCTGGCGGGTATCAACTTCTATGACAACAAGCTTTGTTCTCGACGCTCTGAACCAGGCTATATGTCAGCGCGGTCCGAATGGTGGATTAATCCACCATTCGGACCGCGGCAGTCAATATCTGTCGATCAAATACACCGAACGGCTAGTAGAGGCCGGGATCGATCCATCTGTTGGCAGTGTCGGTGACAGCTATGACAACGCCATGGCAGAAAGCATAATTGGCCTGTTCAAGACCGAAGTCATCAAGCAATCAGGGCCGTGGAAATCTGTTGACCAGGTCGAATGGGAAACCCTGAAATGGGTCGACTGGTACAACAATCAGCGCTTGCTCGAACCAATCGGATACATCACGCCCAATGAAGCAGAGGAAAATTATTATGAAGACTTGAAAACCATACAAAAAGCAGCTTAAGATTTGAACCAATTACTCTCCGATAAACACGGGGCGGTTCATTACAGCGTTTCGGTACTAGTGGTTCTGTACCAACATTTGCATCCGCCAGCGGCTCGTACTTATGGCAAATGTTGGAATCATAAGAACCACTAGAATTCAATAAGTTGCTAGTGGTCTTTGTGGCCAAAACGCTTGAAAAAGAACGTGCTGAAAAGGGATTCAAGCGTTTCGGCCAGACCACTAGCTGCCGGCAAACCGGTACAGCTTCGCGCAACAGCAACCAAGGTCACGCTGCTACAGAACGGGCAGATTGCTGGTGAGCATGACCGCCGCTTTGGCCGTGACAAAACAATATATGATCCGCCAAATATTCAGGTGCATTATGTACCCATTCTTGAACGCAAACCCGGTGCCATTCGTAATGGCGCACCTTTCAAGGAACTGGTCTTGCCCCAAAATTCAACCCGATGGCACTGACGACTATCCGTAAAAGGTTATCAGGAACCCCGGATGGCGACAGACAGATGGTCGATTTGCTTCTGGCCGCCCATGAACGAGAGCGTGGATGCTGTTGAGGCCGCTTGCCAAACAGCCCTGAATGCAGGATTGCGCAGCGCCGATGCGGTACTGAATATACTGTCACGCCAAAATGAGCCGGATAATCTGCCTGATTGTGTCCCCATTCCGCCGCATCTGCAGCTTCATGAAGATCCAGTCGCCGATTGTGCACGATATGACCGGATCACAGTGGAGGTTCATCATGGAGCGTCATGACATCGTCGATATGATGCGGCAGTTGCAATTGTCGGGTATGCGGTTAGCCTGTGATGATGTCATGCGCTCGGGCATTCAACATAAACGAAGTGCTGCAGAGATTTTGGGTGATTTGTTAAAAGCCGAGATCATAGAGAAAACGGCGCGGTCAATCCGTTATCAAATGAGTGCGGCCAAATTCCCGGTCATGAAGACACTTGAGGAGTTCAACTTTGATGCCAGCCCGCTCAATGAGGAACTTGTGCGCGGTTTGCATGGTGGCTCATTCCTTGATCAAACAAGAAACGCCGTTTTCGTCGGAGGAACCGGCACTGGAAAAACCCACCTGGCAACTGCTATCGGTTCCAACATAGTAAAGACCCGCCATCGTGTCAGATTCTTCAGCGCGTTGATCTGGTCAATCGCCTTGAGGCTGAGCACCGGGATGGAAAGGCCGGGCGTATGACAGATCGGTTGACCCGCGTTGATCTGTTGATCATTGACGAACTCGGTTACCTGCCATTCGCACAATCAGGTGGCCAGCTCTTGTTCCATCTGATCAGCCAGCTCTACGAGCGCACATCAATCATTGTCACTACTAATCTTACCTTCGCTGAATGGCCAACCGTATTCGGTGATGCCAAAATGACAACCGCACTACTCGACCGCCTCACGCATCATCGCGACATCATTGAGATCGGCAATGAAAGCTGGCGTCTCAAACATCGTAACTGATCAAACCAGAAGGGATCAAAGCGCTGCGATAATTGAAGTCTCCGCGCTTTGATCCCTTCTTACCTTCGCAACCAGAACGATAACCTCAATCCAAAATGCAGACAGCAAGGGGCCAAAATTGCACGCCGATAAGGGGTTAAACTTCAATGTTGATTGACAATTTGCGCATCCAGTTAAATGCGACAGGCGAGGACGGCTGCTTATTTGTCCTGCTCCTGCCATAGGTTGACGACCCGTGGGAGGAAATGGCCGTATGTCTGGTAGATTATGGCCCCGTTTTTTCCACAATTACCACACAATTCATGATGACCAATATTTCAAACTGTTCAAGATCGTTATAATATTACGGTGCATATCCGTCCCGATCCGCATTGAGCTCTAAAAAAATATCGAGTTGCTATCAACTTAAAATTGCATCGCTTGAATTGCACCATGCCTGATATTTAATCAATAAATATAATGAATTAAGATATATTAACATCAAATCAATTGGTGAAGTAAAAAGCTGATTTCCATCAGATTCACCAGAATCATTGGAAAAATGAGCTCTGATCACGCAATCCCGTAATGAATTTTCTGACAGGATTTACCGAATCTCCTTGACTCAAGTTAAATCCACGATTACCAATATTTCAACAAAAACCACAAATGGGGAGTGGAATGGGAGGAAGCAAGATCGGTTCTGTCGCACAGATGTGTGTTGAAACATCGTTTTGTGCAGCGAATTGCCACTCCGCCTGCCTGCCTGAATCAGGCTATTCAAAATTTCCTGCTTTCCTCTCACCAAATCGTTTTGATGCTCACAATCGAGCGATCATGGGAACTTTCAGGATATTGGTGCACCACTTTATATCTTCCCTCCAAGTGATGATGAATAACTTGGACATCAATATGAGCCGTTTATTCCAGCGAGCTCCTAGTGGAATGAATTTGACATTTGGTACCCACTTGCAGCTTCATTCATTTTCAAATGTCAAATTCAATAATTCCACTAGATTCAACAACTTGCTAGTGGTTCTTTTGATTCCAACATTTGCAAATATGGGTGCTGCAACGGGATGCAAATGTTGGTACAGAACCACTAGCAGCCTGAAAACTAATAAATGGAATTACCAGTTTCCTGTTACTGTATCCTATACATCACGATGTTGGAGGCAGATAGCGGGGGAACGGCAGACCTATGTCAAAATCAACCCTAACAGGAGAAATAGTAATGAAATTTGACAGACGTAAGTTTCTGAAAACCTCGGCAATGGTCGGTGTTGTAATGGGAGGGTCCATGATTAATCGTGGCTTCTTAAGCAGCCCTGCTTTCGCGGCTTCAGACAAATCCATCAATTTCCTATCCGCTGAGAACCTTACAGGTAACTGGGATCCGTCGTCACACACGACTTTGGGCCAGATTAACCTTGAGAGCTTTGTGTTTGGCTATCTGACACGCGCTCCAATGACACCTGAAAATCCAGATGAGATCGTCTTTGAACTTGCTGAGAGCATGAAGCTTCTCGATGAGCATCGTTTGGAGTTCAAGCTCCGCAAGGGCGTAAAATTCCACAATGGTGAGCCATTCACAGCTGCTGATGTGAAGGCAACATTTGAATATGCTTCAAAGCCAGACCGTCCTGCTGCTTGGTATCCTGGCCAGTGTACAGTCGACGTTGTTGATGACCACACTGCTGTTGTGAACACCAAAGCACATGGCTATCCGGCCAGCTTGTTCTGGTTCCTGTCAGCCTTCTTGCCGATCATGTCGGCTAAAGATGTTGCAGATCCAAAAACATTGTCTGCACGTCCAAATGGCACAGGCGCATTCAAATTTGTAAAACAGGATGGCAACACGACCGTTCTGGAAGCAAATGCCGATTTCCTCGGCGGTGCACCGAAGGTTCCAGGCTTGAACATGACATTTGTTGGTGATGCCACCACACGTATGTTGTCACTTCTATCTGGCGAAGCCGACATCATCGAGCGTCTTGAAGGCGAACAAGTTGAAACCATCAAAGGCAAGACCGGCTTTGCTATCAATGAGGCTGTTTCCGTTGAGAACAAATATCTTTGGTTCCGATGCTCCAAAGAGCCATTCAACAATCCAATTCTTCGCAAAGCCGTGGCACATGCCATCGACCGCGATTTAATTTTGGAAGTGATGGGTGTTTCTGGCACAGCGTCGAACGCTTGGGTTTCTCCGGTGAAATTCGGCTATGTTGATACACCAAACTATCCCGAATACAGCCCAGAGAAGTGTCAGGCACTTCTTGCCGAAGCTGGCTTCCCGGGTGGTAAGGGTCTTCCGAAACTCGAATACATCACTTCTGTTGGATTCTATCCGAAGACCAAGGAATATGGTGAAGTCATCACTGCCATGCTTCAAGAGCAAGGCTTTGATGTTGAATTTTCTGCGATGGAAATCGCGGCATGGGCGGATCGCCTCTATGACCGTCCAGGTGGCGGGCCAGGTCACATGGTTGACTGTGGTTGGGCAACAGGCTCTCCGGAACCTGATCTCGTTCTGCGTACACACTTCCACTCATCTTCAAAACGCATTTGCGGCATTGAGGATGCGGAACTTGATGCGGTTTTGGATAAGGAGCGCAATGCGACTGATCCAGCTGACCGTAAGAAGGTTATCCAGGAAGAGGTTATGCCTATGCTTGCTGAGAAGGTGCCTTCGCTCAGCTTGTTCACATCGGTCTTCATTCACGCCATGCGTAAAGAATTGGACGGGCTTTTTATCTATCCAAATGGTATGATTGACGCTTCTAAAGCTACAAAAGCTTAAATTCGAAGAACTATGTGGAGGCCGGGCGAACGGTGTTCGCCCGGCCTTTTGCCAAGAAAAAGAGGTCAATAACTTGTATCTGCTGAGCTTTCTCACCCGCAGGTTAGTTCAAGGGGCGATCGTCCTTCTGCTCGTAACCTTTGCTATCTTTACCCTGCTGAGGGTGGTTCCCGGCGATCCTGCGCGTCTTATTGTTGGCGGTATGGCGCCTGATGAAGTCGTTGTACAAAAGGCAGAAGAACTTGGCCTGAACGATCCTATACCCATTCAGTTTGCCCGCTATCTGGGAGATCTTTTACAGGGCGATTTGGGCAATTCATTTTTCCGACCAAAGAGTGGTGCAACGGTTGGCGCTGCCGCCTTTGATGATCCATCGCGTGATGAACGTGCGGAAGTCAGCGATCTTATCTTCAAACGAATGCCATTGACCTTACAATTGGCCGCTCTTACGGTGGTGTTTGCCTTGATCATGTCGTTTCCACTTGGGGTGGCGGCGGGGTTAAATCCCGGTAAATGGCAAGACAAGCTGGCCTTTTTCACAGGTTCAGTCTTTGTCTCGATACCAAACTTCTGGCTCGGTATTGTTCTGGCGCAGATCTTTTCCGTTCAACTCGGCATCTTGCCGTCCCTCGGCTATAAAGGTTTTGAATATACGATCCTGCCAGCCTTTGTTCTCGCGGTGGGTATTTCACCCTTTATCATCCGGACATTGTCTGTCTCAATCGCTCAGGTAATGCAGGAAGAGTTCATCAATGTAGCACCGCTTCGAGGTCTGCGCCGTGCGCGCATTGTTGCAGCTCACGCCATCAGAAACGCGTCCATTCCACTGCTCAATCTTTTCGGTATTCAGCTTGGCGCTTTGCTTGGCGTTCTTCTCGTTGTTGAATTGATCTTTGATTATCCAGGCCTTGGCCGCCTGACAATCAACGCAGTCCTTCAGCGTGACTTCCCGATCATTCAGGGTGTCGCGATTTTCATTAGTGCGATTTTTGTCTTCATCAATATCGCAGTCGATCTCGCCGCAAGTTATATCGACCCAAGGCTGGAGTACTAAGATGACCGATTTTACTCCTGGACAAGATCTAATGAGCGATAAGAACAATTCGACATTGCGCACCCCGACACAAAGAATGTTGCGGGAAGCATGGGCTAACCGATCCTTCAAGGTTGGATTTGGCGTCTTTCTTTTGCTTCTGTTTGGAGCGCTCATCTATCCGGAGCTGTCTTCAATAGACCCAACGAAAATGGCAGTTCGTTCAAGACACATTCCACCACTTTTTCTTGATGAGAAATGGACCTGGGTTCATCCGCTTGGAACGGACCATCTTGGTCGTGACCTGCTGCTCCGTTGTCTGGTTGGCCTTCGCTATTCAGTGATGATTGGAATATGTACTGTCATATTGATGTTCATTGTTGGTTGCGGACTGGGCTTGATTTCGGGCTTCAAGGGTGGCTTGACCGGCACCATCATCATGCGGATTACGGATGCTCAATTGTCCATTCCGATGATCATTCTTGCGATCACAATTTTGGGCATTTCACGACCGACAGCCCCTGCCATTATCCTGGTTTTAGGTTTGGCTGGCTGGCCGCTTTATGCCCGTGTTTCCCGAAGTGCCGCGCTCTCGGAAAAAAGCAAGGAATACATCAAAGGCCAAAGGGTCCTGGGGGCTTCTGACTGGCGGATTATTTTCCGCTTCATTGCTCCGGCTGTACTACCACCAATCGCCTTTGTCGCCGTTCTCGATGTGGCTGCGATCATGATTTTTGAATCCATTCTTGGCTTCATTGGTCTTGGTATTCAGCCGCCCACACCGACCTTCGGCAACATCATCGCCGATGGTAGAAAATATCTTATCAATTCCTGGTGGATTGCGACCATGCCGGGCGTGTTCCTGCTGTTCACGCTCACCAGTTTGAACCTGATGGGTTCGGCTATGGAAAATGCGCGAAACAAAGTGCTGAAGGGAGCGGCATGATGTCAAACGCAAAAGCTGGCAAAAAAACTGCCCCTGCCAAGGTGCTGGAAGTTCGCAACCTTTCAGTTGGCCTGGATAATGATCCCAACACCAAGATCCTGGATGATATCAGGTTTGATCTTCATGCCGGTAAGGTTCTTGGTCTCATCGGTGAAGCCGGATCAGGCAAAACGGTTCTGGCCCGGGCCCTGATTGACGGCCTTGGTCTTCCCCTCATCCATCAGGGTGGGGAAGTCATCTATAACGGCAAAGACGTTTTATCTTTGTCGCCAAAGGATATGGTTGCTATTCGCGGCAATGAGATCGGCTATATCGGTTCCAATCCGGCTGGCGCTTTGGACCCCACAATTCCCGTGGGTGATCAGATCGTTGAGAAACTACGTTCGGTCAATCCGTCTCTATCAAAGAAAGCTGCTACAGACAGAGCTTTGGATGTGCTGGCGGCTGTGCACATTCCCTCTCCAGAAGTGCGTTTTCATGAATATCCCTTCCAGTTCAGTGGTGGGATGATGCAACGGGTGATGATCGTCGATGCGCTCGTGACCAATCCAGCGGTTTTGATTGCAGATAATATTACCCAGGCTTTGGACGTGACGGTGGCTGCTCAGATCATCCGCCTCATTCAGGAATTAAGGGATGATTTCCAAACAGCCATCTTATTTATTTCATCCTCCCTGCCAGTCGTTGAGACCATTGCAGACGATGTGATGGTGCTGCAGCAGGGCAAAATTGTTGAACAGGCATCACCCAAAAACCTGATCTACAAGCCGCAACACGATTACACGAAATCACTGTTGGCTCGCTTGCCGCGCATTTGGGGTAAGGACATCTCCGGTCCTGAAGCCGTTGATGCGCCAACACTGATGTCTGTGGTTGATGTTCATCGCACCTATATTGTGCGCAAGAAGGGTACGTTCCGCGATACCAATGCGGTGCAGGCAGTGCGCGGTATCAGTCTTGATATTCGACAGGGTGAGAATATCGGAATTGTGGGCGAATCCGGTTGTGGCAAGTCTACATTGACGCGTCTGTTGGCATGGCTGGAAGAACCAGAAGTTGGCACGATCAAATTCGACGGGAAAAATCTTTCCGAACTCAACAAAAGCGAATTGACAAAACTCAGACAACAGTTTCAGTTGCTCTTGCAGGATCCTTACAGTTCCTTGCCGTCACGCATGTCTGTCGGACGCATAATTTCCGAACCTCTTCTCATTCATGGGATTGGACGTGGCGGTGAAGTGCGTGACAGAGTTCTTGCGGCCATGGACGAGGTGGGTCTTGATCGGTCACTTGAAAACCAATTGACCGTTGGATTGAGCGCGGGTCAGCGGCAGCGCATCAACATTGCGCGTGCGCTTGTGCTTGAACCCAAACTGATGATCCTTGACGAGACATTGTCTGCCCTTGATCAGGTTGAGCAATCAAAGTTGTTTGAGCTTTTTGACCGACTGCAAAAGGACCATGGCTTCACCTACATATTCATCTCGCATGACATGGCATTGGTGAGAAAAGTCTGCCACCGCGTTGCTGTGATGTATTTGGGACGGGTTGTTGAGGTTGCTGATAACAACACGCTGTTTGAAAATCCGGTTCATCCCTATTCACGCGCCCTTTTGAGTGCGGTGCCGACATTGGATGATCACCCATTCAAGTCAGATGAGTATTTGTTGGAGGGTGAGCCACCAAGCCCCGTCCACATTCCGCCAGGGTGTTCCTATCGGACGCGTTGTCCAATGGCGCTTGAAATCTGTCAAAGAATCGATCCACAAGCTAAAGCTTTGCCTGGGGGAGCGCAGGTTTCCTGTCACCTAGTCGATCAAGATACGCATGCTCTGTCTGAAACGACAGATGCAGCAGAATAGGATTTATGATGCTTAATAGTCACCGTAGAGAATTTATCCTTGATGGAATTTCGCAAAACGACCGTGTTTACGTGTTGGATATTGCAAAGGAATTCAAAGTTTCTGACGAGACTGTCAGACGTGATTTGAAAGATCTTGAAGCGGAAGGATTGCTTCGTCGCATTCATGGCGGAGCGATCAGCGTTGCAGCGATACGAGATCAACCGATCAATGAACGCGTTCAAAAGGCCGCTAAGGAAAAGAGCGTCATTGCTCAACTGGCTGTCGATCTGGTCTCAGATCATACCTCTATCTTTTTGCATATTGGTTCAACGACAGAGGCACTTGCTCGTCAGCTGGGTCGGTTTACAGACCTAAAAGTCTACACGAACTCACTCAATATAGCGCAGATTGCTAAGGAGTTTAATGGCGTAACGGTCTTCATGACTCCCGGTCAGTTGCGCCCCGTGGAATCCGATCTCGTTGGCTATGACACCATTTCCTATATCGAGAGCTACCTCTTCGATACGGCGTTTATGAGTGTTGCCGGTGTCGATGTTGATCGCGGTTTCATGGATTATGAAGAGGATGAAGTTCGTGTTCGCCAAGCCGTTATCAAGAGTGCTCGCAACCGCGTTGTAATGGCGGACTCTTCGAAATTCGGCAAAACAGCTAATATGCATACCGTTTCATTTGATGCAGTCGAGCGCTTTGTAACGGATCGACGTCCAACTCCTGAATTTACCGCCCAATTCAAAGATGCGGGGCTGGAAGTCATTCATGGTTAATCACCGTTCCCTTCAACCACACAATTATGAGGCATTGCTCAAACTGATTGATCAATTTGGTCAATTTGGCGCTACGAACAATGGCGCGGTTGATCGACTTGCTGCGAGTGAAGCAGATGGCGAGGTCCGGACTTTTTGTGCAACTGGTTTAAGGGACGTGGCTTTGAAGTCATGATCGATGATATCGGCAATATCTTTGGCGTGCTGGAGATTTCCAGTGGTCGGGAAAAGGATGCATTCTTTTGCGGCTCTCATCTCGATAGCCAATTCAATGCTGGTCGTTTTGATGGTGCGCTTGGTGTTGCTTATGCCTGCATTAGCGCTCTGATCATCAAGGAACGCATTGACCAGGAAGAACTCTCACCCGATTATAATCGCTTCGTGGTGGTGAATTGGACCGGTGAAGAAGGCGCTCGTTTCCAGCCCAGCCTTCTTGGTAGCCGGGTCTATGTTGGTGACATGCCATCGGGCGAGGCAAATAGCATCAATGATGCAGAAGGCATCAGCGTTAAAGAAGCTCTTGAGCATATTGGGTATTCAGGCACTGATCACGCACCGAAAGCGGGTCAATATCTGGAAATTCACATTGAACAGGGACGCAGACTTGAGGACGAAGGCAAATCAATTGGCACCATTTCTTCCTGTTGGGGTGCCCGAAAGCTTCGTGTAGAGATTACCGGAAGAGCAGATCATACCGGCCCCACACCGATGCAAGATCGTAAGGACGCTTTGCTTGCAGCTTCTCACATCATTGTCGGTGTACGTGCGGTTTCTGATCAATCAAATTCGCAATTGCACAGCTCTGTTGGGCGTTTGGAATGTGAACCAAATTCTCCAAACACGGTCGCTGACAAAGCAACGCTTTGGGTGGAATTCCGTGCAGCCGAAACCCAGACCCTGGATGCGGCTGAAGAAGCGCTTCATTCTGTGATCGCAACGGCCGAAAAGATCGCTGATTGTTCGGTGACAATTTCTGATCGTGAGACCCGCGATGTTGTGGAATTTGATCGCGACAGTCTGAGTAAAATTGAACGCGCATTTGATGAAGCCGATAGAGATTATCTGCGCCTGACGACCATCTCAGGTCATGATGCGGTTCAGCTACAATCCGTTTGCCCTTCGTCTCTCTTATTTGTTCCGTCTCATAAAGGTGTGACCCATTCTCCTGATGAGTTCACATCAAATGACGATATCTGCGCGGCTCTTGATGCAAGCATTGAGGCCATGACCGCTCTCATTGCCGCTTCCGGTTCTTCTACTCATCTGGGAGCTTCTCATGTCTGATGCGATGCAAAACACTTCATTGATCGGCACGGCAAAATTCCTGGCTGACAATGCGGCTATGACCGCGCTAAGCTATTTTCGCCAGGGCGTAGATATCGACTTTAAGGGTGACGACAGTCCGGTTACTATTGCCGACAAGCAAATCGAACGCGAAGTTCGCGATGAGTTGGCAAAACGCTTCCCTGATCATTCCATACTCGGTGAGGAATATGGGTCAGGTGATCTTACCGCAGAAAATGTCTGGGTTGTTGATCCAATCGATGGGACACGCTCCTTCATAAGCGGCCATCCGCTTTTTGGTTTCCTTCTTGCTCATATGAAGCTTGGCCAATGCGAAATGGGCATGATCTCCATGCCGGCATTGGAAGAGCAATATGTGGGCCAGAAAGGCAAGGGGGCCACACTTAATGGCGCGCCTATCAAGGCTTCCAAAACCATAAAGCTATCTGATGCCATCATTTACATCAATGAAGGCGATAAGCTTTTGGCACATGAGGCTGAGGCCACCGCCCGTTTGCTGAAAGTCGGTCACACACGACGCTTTGGCTATGATTGCTATCCCCATGCATTGCTTGCATCCGGACAGATCGATGCTGTTGTCGATTATGATCTAAAGCCCTTCGATTATCTGCCACTTGCAGGTGTCATTGAGGAGGCCGGGGGCGTGATCACCGACTGGAGTGGGGCACCTCTGGATTATGAATCTGATGGCAGAGTGGTTTCTTGCGCTACACCTGAACTGCATTGCGAAATGGTTGCGCTCCTATCCGGTGAGGCAGGGTCATGAGTGCGATGATGATGCAGGATAACATGGAAGCAATTGCTCCAATTTCGATCCTCGTTGAAGAGGATGGACCGGCTTATTCAGTGACCAATGAAACGGGCAAAAATCGTGTGATTTTGGTCTGTGAGCATGCCTCTAATCGTGTGCCACGCGAGCTCAATCAGCTGGGGTTATCCGAAGATCAACTTCAAAGTCACATTGCCTGGGATCCAGGTGCATCTGACCTTGCCCAACTACTTAGCAGCGCGCTTGATGCAACATTGATCGAGGCCCGGTTTTCGCGCCTGGTATATGATTGCAATCGGCCGCCTGAAGCGGTCAGTGTAATGCCGGCCAAAACCGAGTTCTGCGACGTGCCGGGCAATCAGGATATTGGTGTAGCTGATCGTCTGTCGCGTACTTGCGATATCTATCTGCCATTTCATGGAGAGTTTGCCCGATTGATTGCAACAAAGCGGGCTCGTGGCATTGCGCCGGTGATTGTCACCATTCACAGTTTTACGCCTGTCTTCAATGGCGAAACCCGAAACGTAGAAATTGGTTATTTGCATGGAGACGACAAACGGCTCGCAGAAGCGATGCTTTCTGTATCGAGCAAAAGCACGCGATACGACATCCGTCTCAACCAGCCTTATGGTCCGACTGACGGTGTGTTGCACTCCATTGAAAAGCAAAACGACGACACGGACATCCCTTATGTGATGATCGAAGTACGCAATGATTTGCTCACCTCAAATGACAATCGCGAAAACATTTACGCTCTCTTGTCCAATAGCATATCTGAAGCTGTTTCCAGCTTGGATTCCGACCAACAAATTCTTCACACTGGAAACCTCTAATGGCCACAAATCTCAATTTCGACACGCTCAAAAAACAAGTCAAAGACAGTGAGATTGACACCGTTCTGGCATGTCTTGTTGATATGCAGGGTCGCTTGATGGGCAAGCGGTTTGTCGCGCAGTACTTTGTCGACAGCGCTTATGAAGAAACCCATTGCTGCAATTATTTGCTGGCCACTGATTTGGAAATGGCAACGCCGGACGGTTATGCGGCGACAAGCTGGCAATCCGGCTATGGCGACTATGTCATGAAGCCAGACCTTGAGACATTGCGCCCTGTGCCATGGCTCGAAGGCACGGCCATGGTACTGTGCGATGTCCTGGATCACCACACCCATAAAGCGGTTCCTCATTCGCCTCGGGCCATTTTGAAGGCACAGATCGCGCGTTTGAACTCGCTTGGCTTTGACGCCGCAATGGCAACGGAGCTTGAGTTCTTTTTGTTCGAAAAGAGCTTTGATGAAATTCGCAAAGAAGGGTTTTCCAACCTCGAACCCATCAGCGGCTACAACGAAGATTACCACATACTTCAGACCACCAAGGAAGAGCATGTGATGCGGCCGATCCGCAATCATCTCTTTGCTGCGGGTATTCCTATTGAGAATTCAAAGGGCGAAGCAGAGGCTGGGCAGGAAGAGCTGAACATCAAATATGATGCTCCGCTCAATTGTGCTGATCACCACACGATCGCGAAACACGCGATTAAGGAGATCTCTTGGCAGCACGGTCATGCGGCGACTTTTCTCCCTAAGTTGCACCATGATCGTGTTGGCTCTTCAAGCCATATTCATCAGTCCCTTTGGAAAGATGGCAAGTCAGCGTTCCATGATCCAAAGGCTAAATTCGGCATGTCCGAATTGATGCGCCACTACATGGCGGGCCTGATTAAATATGCGCCAGATACAACCTATTTTCTTGCCCCTTACATCAACAGCTACAAACGTTTTCAAAAGGGGACGTTTGCGCCGACTGGCACCGGTTGGTCAATTGATAATCGTACAGCCGGTTTCCGCCTTTGTGGCGATGGCACCAAGGCTGTCCGTGTTGAGTGCCGCATTGGCGGGTCCGATCTCAATCCCTATCTGGCGATGGCCGCCCAATTGGCAGCTGGCATTGCGGGCATCAAGGAAAAACTCGAACTTCAAGACCCACTGAGTGGCGATGCCTATGAATCAAAGAAGGTCAAGCAAATACCTGCGAGTTTGCGCGATGCCATGGTCACTTTGAAAAAATCCAAAATGCTCCGTGAGGCCTTCGGTGATGATGTGATCGATCACTATTACCGTTGCGCTGAATGGGAACAAGAAGAGTTTGACCGCGTGGTGACGGATTACGAAATCGCCCGCGGCTTTGAGAAAGCGTGACTATGAGCAACGTGATAAAATGTATCTCCCCAATTGATGGTTCAGTCTACGCTGAACGCACCGCATTTTCCGCAGGCGAAGCGGGTGAGATGGTCGCCAAGGCCAAATCTGCTCAAGCTGCCTGGGCCGCCCGTCCGTTAAAAGAACGCATAGAATTGGTCATGGCAGGCGTTGCGGCTGTTGGCGCAATGAATGAAGAGATTGTGCCGGAACTTGCCCACCAGATGGGTCGACCGATCCGTTATGGCGGTGAGTTTGGTGGCTTCGAAGAACGCGCCTCCTATATGGCGAAGATCGCTGAAGAAGGATTGGCCGATCTTGAGATTTCAGATGATGAACAGCTTCGACAGATTATTGCGCGTGAACCCCATGGTGTTGTTCTCGTCGTAGCGCCCTGGAACTATCCTTATATGACAGCGATTAACACGGTTGCGCCGGCGTTGATTGCAGGCAACACGGTTGTGCTGAAACATGCTTCTCAAACATTGCTTGTTGGCGAGCGCATGGTGCAGGCGTTTCATTCTGCCGGTGTGCCGGAAGATGTATTCCAAAATGCATTTTTGGATCATCAAACGGTCTCTGATCTCATTGCAGCCAGAAGTTTTGGATTTGTAAACTTTACCGGCTCTGTTGGTGGCGGCAAAGCCATGGAACATGCTGCGGCAGGGACATTCACCGGCATTGGCTTGGAACTTGGCGGCAAAGACCCAGGCTATGTTATGGAAGATGCCGATCTTGATGCGGCCGTTGATACGCTGATCGATGGCGCGATGTTCAATTCGGGCCAATGCTGCTGCGGTATTGAACGGATCTATGTGACCGAAAGCCTCTACGACCAGTTTGTTGAAAAGGCCGTTGCGATTGTCAAGGGTTACAAGCTTGGCAATCCGCTTGATGAGACCACCACGCTTGGACCGATGGCCCATAAACGCTTTGCTGACGAAGTCAAAGCGCAAACGGCTGAAGCGGTCAAAGCCGGTGCTGTGGCACATATCGATACCTTCGCCGAAGATGATGGCGATGCGTATTTGACGCCGCAAATCCTGACCAATGTCACCCATGATATGCGCGTAATGCGTGAGGAGAGCTTTGGTCCCGTCGTTGGCATAATGAAAGTCAAAGATGACGAGGAAGCCATTGCACTGATGAATAACAGTGATTTTGGTCTCACCGCTTCCTTATGGACGGCTGATATTGACCGGGCGTTGTCCATTGGTCGCCGGATCGAAACCGGCACGGTTTTCATGAACCGTTGCGACTATCTTGACCCATCATTGTGTTGGACTGGCTGCAAGGACACAGGTCGTGGCGGCGGCCTGTCGATCATCGGTTATCACAATTTGACCCGCCCGAAATCCTATCATTTGAAGAAAGTTCGATGAGATGACCTCTCAGAAAATGACATTGGCAGCCAACTGGTCCTATCCAACCGCAATTCGTTTTGGTGCAGGCCGCATTTCTGAAATCGGAGAAGCTTGCAAAGCAGCAGGCATGTCCAAACCATTGCTGGTCACCGACAAGGGACTGGCGGGCATGGAAATCACAACCGGAACCCTGGATTTGATGGAGGCTGCCGGTCTTGCTCGGGGAATGTTTTCTGAAGTCGATCCGAACCCGACAGATGTGAATGCCGAGGCCGGCGTTAGAATGTATCGCGACGGCGGATATGATGGTGTGGTTGCTTTTGGTGGTGGGTCCGGATTGGACCTTGCCAAGGTTATTGCCTTTATGGCTGGCCAGACACGTCCGCTCTGGGACTTTGAAGATGTTGGCGATTGGTGGACACGGGCTGATGCTGACAAGATAGCGCCAGTGATCGCCGTGCCGACAACAGCAGGCACTGGTTCCGAAGTGGGCCGTGCAAGCGTTATCACCAATTCACAGACCCATGAGAAGAAGATTATTTTCCACCCGAAAATGCTGCCGGTCACTGTTATCTGTGATCCGGTGCTGACTGTCGGCATGCCTCGATTCATTACCGCCGGTACGGGTCTTGATGCTTTTGCTCATTGTGTCGAAGCTTATTCTAGCCCGCATTATCATCCCATGAGCCAGGGTATGGCGCTTGAGGGCATGCGGCTTGTGAAAGAATACCTCCCAAGGGCCTATGCGGATGGCTCGGATCTGGAAGCACGCGCGCATATGATGTCAGTGGCAGCTATAGGCGCCACGGCATTCCAGAAAGGGCTTGGCGCAATCCATGCTCTGAGCCATCCAATCGGCGCTGTTCACCACACCCACCATGGCACCACCAATGCGGTGTGCATGCCTGCTGTGCTACAGTTCAACAAATCCGCGATTACAAAACGCTTTGATGAGGCGTCTGCCTATCTTGGCATTAAAGGCGGGTTTGATGGCTTCTGTGCCTATGTCGATGAACTCAATGCATCCATGCAGATCCCGAAATCACTGACAGAATTGGGCGTGAAAGACGCTAATCTGGATAAGCTAACCGAGGCTGCTCTGCGCGATCCAAGCACCGGCGGCAATCCGATCAAAATGACTGCAGCAAACACAAAAGCGCTCTTTGAAGAAATTCTATGATCGGTGCGGAACCAGAAGATTGGCTCACCAAAATGCGGCTTTGTAAGAAAGACGTTTTATGAAAATTGATCAGCTATCAAAGATGTCGCTTGAGGATCTTCAGACTGTTTTCAAGGCTCGTGAGCTCAGCCCAGTGGAAGTCACTGAGTTGACTTTGGAGCAGACCAGCAATGTGAACGACAAGATCAATGCGCTCTATGACCTTCGCGAGAGCGAGGCCCTTGCGGAAGCGAAAGCTTCTGAGGAGCGGTATGCATCTGGTAATCCTATGGGACCCTTTGATGGCGTTCCTGTTACGATCAAGGACAGTGTGAATGCCACGGGCATGAAGTGGTATCATGGCTCTGCAGTACATGGTCAGGGTGTGGTGGCCAAAAAAGACTCGCCTCCTGCAGCACGTCTCAAAGAAGCTGGCACAATCATAATTGCCAAGGGCGCAATGCCTGATTTCGGATTAAGCGGATCAGGCGTAAGCGGTTCTCATGGCATAGTGCGCAACCCCTGGGGGCTGAAATGGAACACTGGGGGGTCCAGTGCAGGCGGGGGGGCATCGTTGGCAGCAGGCATAGGAATGATGTCGGTTGGTTCCGATATTGCCGGATCTGTCCGCTTACCGGCGGCTCATTGCGGTCTGGCGGCTCTTAAACCCACACAGGGCGCAATTCCACATGCCCCTGCATCGACTGTTCGCTCAGCCGGTCCGATCACAAGACAGGCCGCTGACTTAAGGGCTTGGACACTTCTTCTGAACGGCCCTGACGATGATGATCGTTATTCTGTGCCATTGACCGATCATAAGAACGGCTCTCAACCAATTGTCGGCGCAAGCGCGGACTTTGGGTTTGGCCCAGATGTTGAACCGGCCGTCATGAAATGTTTTGCGACCGTCAAAAGTACGCTTGCCGATTTATTGGGTTCTGTCGCCAATGTTGAGGCGAAAGCGGGATTTGACGCGTATATTCCAATCGATGATTCACTGAAGATTAAAGGTTGGCAGGAATACCATGGCGCAGACGAGAAGTTGCGCTGCCAGACACCGGATGAATTGCTCGATTGGTTTAAGGAAGCCGAACATTGGACGCCAGCCAAGATCGCTTGTGTCAGCAAGGGCATCGAGCGCGGCGTTTCGTTCTGCCTTGATCTGTTCAAGGATGTGGACATCCTCCTGACACCCGTTATGCCCGTGGTGAACTTTCCCGCAACTGACAGGGGCATCGATCCAAACATGCCTCTTCGACACACCACATTCACATCCTTGTTTAATCAATCCGGCAATCCGGCCGTTTCCATCTGTGGTGGCTTTGATGAGCGCGGACTGCCGATTGGAATGCAGTTGGTTGGCAAGAGATTTGATGATCTGTGGCTGATGGATCTGGCAACAAAATTAGAAGCCACACTGGATCTGTTCGGTGCCGGTAAACAACAATGGCCAACAGTGCCAAAGGCGTGAGCTTAAGGAGTGAAGCATGTCAGACGATTTGGCGATCATGAGAAAAAATAGCGCTGAACTCCGCGCCAAAGAGGTATTGGGGGTTGACCTTAATTCAATTGAAAATCCGATTACGGTTCTGGCTTCTCCGGCGTGGCGAGGCGTTGAGGGTGATATCTGGCGGGCCGCCAGCGATGATGGATCAACCATCATCAAACACTATCATTCAGATACTGATTTTTATGTCGACCAGTCAGCAGCCATATCGGCCGCAACTGAGGCTGGGAAATTGGACATAGGTCCTAAAGTGTTAGGCAGTTGGGATGAAGAGGGAATGATAGCGTTTTCCGAACTTGCCGCACCTTGGGTCGCCGGTGGCTTACACCATGCAATCAATGCAGATATCCGCACAAACGTGATCGAGAACAAGAAGGCGTTTCAGACAGGCGCAGCTTTGAAAAAGACTGCCAACATCTTTTCTGAAATCAACGTTCTTTATGCAATCACGACTGCAGAGAACATCACCACCCACAATGACATCATTCCCTTTGTCGAATTCATCGGGGAAGCCGGCAAAAAGATCAGAAGCGGTGGCCAGGATAACCGACCATGTCATCGTGATGGCAATACGGCCAATCTCATGGTTCATCCGGACAAGTCGGTTCAGCTGATTGATTTTGATCTCGCTGCCAATTGCGATCCATTTGAAGATGTCGGTGCCTTTTTGGTCGAGTTTTTTGAAAATGACCTCGATGCCCGTGGCGGGTTTGAAGAATGGCATGGCAGCTTTGATGAAGGGCTATTCCAGCGATCAATGCTGTATGGATTGGCCGATGATCTGCGTTGGGGACTGATCGGCTCCATCTTGGGAGCCAGGTCTCCCAGGACCAGCCTTGAATTCACCAAATATGCAGCTTGGCGTTTCTTGCGACTGGAAGCCCACGCAAAGACCTCAGACGCGAATGACCGCATTCGGTTGGCGGCATAGGAGGCCAATATGACAACCGACTTCGAAAAACAGCTTCAGGAAGCCGTCAATTCTGTCCCCGGTTGGACATGGGATGAAGTGGATGTCGCACCATTGGACGGTGGCGTGACGAATTCAAACTTTGTGGCCGTGCATCAGGGCAAGAAGCACTTCATGAAAGTTTATGGTGCCGGCACAGAGAGTTTCATCAATAGGGATGGTTCAAACGACGCGGCCCTTCAGGCTCATGAGATGGGTATTGGACCGACTGTCCTGCACTATGACAAGGACACAGGTCTCGAGGTGATTGAGTTTCTGGACGGCTACCGGGCATCAACCAATGCCGACTATGCCCGCAAGGATTTCCTTGAGCATGTGATTGACCTTTATGCCACGTTCCACAAAGGCAAACCCCTTTCGGACACCAAAGATGTATTTGAAATGACCCAGGAACATATTGATCAGGGAGCAGAACTCGACGTTGATGTACCGGTCGATTTCGAATGGCTGTATAAGCAATATTCCCGTGCAAAAGACGCGTTCTTTGCATCAGGTCTTGATCTTGTGCCTTGTCACAATGACCCGATGCCGGGCAACTTCATGGTGACGATGGATGGTGATACAATCACCGACATGAAGCTCATTGATTACGAATATTCTTCTAACAATGAACGCTCCTATGAAATTGGCGTATTCCTGCAGGAGGTATTCACCGATGAGAAAACCTCTCTTGAAATGATTGAACGCTATTACGGCGAAGTGCGTGCCGACACCGTGGCCCGTGTCACTGTTGCGCGGGCTATCGCGGATATGAAATGGGGGTCATGGGCTGTCCAGCAACGCAAATTGCAGGATTGGGATTTCGACTACCAAAAATACGGAATTTGGAAATATGCCCGCGCGCGCAAAATGTTCAACGATCCACGTTGGGATAACTGGTTGCGTGCAATCTAAATGTTGCCAGATTGAATACGGGCTGAAGGGAAGGTTCAAATAAACCTCATCACACAACCGCTGCTCTGAGCGGATTGAACCGCCCCGGGTTTACCGGAGGCTCCAAAGATAGGATAATTTGGAGCTATGGAAAAGAACAAGAGATCGAAGAGATATTCACCTGAAGTGCGTGCGCGTGCCGTTCGGATGGTGTTAGAACATCAACAAAATTATGACAGTCAGTGGTCGGCGATTTCTGCAATTGCACCCAAAATTGGCTGCACTGCGGAGACGCTTCGCAAATGGCTTCGTCAGGAAGAGACGGACACTGGCTTGCGCGATGGGGTGACGAGTGACGAGCGCGAGCGCATCAAAGCGTTGGAGCGCGAAGTCCGGGAATTACGTCAGGCCAATGAAATTCTCAGGAAGGCGTCTCGCGTTGACCTTGTCACTCGAACCAATGGCGTTCTGGCGGTCAACTTTGCCCAGGCGGAGCGAGCCATGATTGTGGGCGCCCACTGAGAAGATGAAGATGTTTATCGATGATCATCGTGATGATCACGGGCCACTGTTATATTCTGGCCAATCTGCAAGGTTTTGCCGATTGCCCCTTCAACATATCATTCCCATGCAGCTATTGCCCGTGATCCCAGTCTGGCCAGTGATCGCGCCAAACGAGATGCAGAGTTGCGCCCTGAGGTCCAGCGTGTTTGGGATGACAATCATGAAGTCTACGGGGTACGTAAAGTCTGGCGACAGATGCAGCGAGAGGATTTTGATGTCGCGCGTTGTACTGTGGAGCGGTTGATGAAACAGCTTGGAATACAGGGCGTTATCAGAGGAAAAATCCTCAAGACAACCCACAGCAATCCTTCCGCCCCGTGTCCACGCGACCATGTGAACAGAAAATTCAACGCTCCTGCACCCAATATGCTGTGGGTGAGTGATTTTACCTTTGTGTCAACGTGGCAGGGATTTGCCTATGTCGCTTTCATCATCGATGTATTTGCCCGGCGGATTGTTGGCTGGCGGGTGTCACGCTCTGCCAAAACGGACTTCGTTCTGGATGCTCTGGAACAGGCTCTTTATGATCGACGGCCGGTTCAACAAGACGGGCTGATCCATCACAGTGACCGGGGCGTTCAGTATGTCTCGATCCGCTACACCGAGCGGTTGGCCGAGGCCGGGATTGAGCCATCCGTTGGCAGTGTCGGCGACTCATATGACAACGCCTTGGCCGAAACCATCAATGGACTTTACAAGGCCGAAGTCATTCATCGAAAGAGTTCATGGCGCAGCATTGATGATGTTGAAATGGCGACCCTCAAATGGGTTGACTGGTTCAACAACCGTCGCCTGCTGGAACCAATCGGAAATATTCCGCCCGCTGAAGCAGAGGAGCTGTACTATGCACAGATAAACCAGTTAGAATTAGTCGCATAAACAAACTAATCAGCCTCCGGTAAACCCGGGGCGGTTCAGTTCGCAAACAATCTCATGCGATTTCGTGCTTGAGCGCTTCTCCCACGCCACGCTACACCACCCAAACCTTCGTGCGCGGCGTCCGAGAAACCTGCATCATTTTATCAGTCCGCACGAGTTACCAAAGCTGGCATGCTGGCAGGCATTATGCTAGAAAACTCAAATGCCCAATTACCCGCGATGTAATCACAGTGCTTTGAAACCCTTGATCCTGATTGTTGCCTGCACTGTTGCTTTACTGTTCTGTACCCAGTGCACGTTAGCCCTCACTGTGACCGATGACGCAATCGAATTTCAAATGACCGAATGCTGGGCCAAAGTGGATAGGAAGGCTCCCACAGACTGCGGCTGGCTGATCGTGCCAGAGGATTGGGAGAAGCCGCATGAGCAGAAGCTAAAGCTGCCGGTTGTCGTTTTTCGAGCGCGCAATCCCGATCCTTCACTGAACCCGATTATCTACCTGTCTGGCGGACCTGGGTTGCCGGCGCTCGGACCCAATGGAAACGATATCGCTGGTTGGGGCAAAGATGCCAACTCTATATATGCGGGCCGTACGCTCGTTGTCTTCGACCAACGAGGTACCGGCCTAAGTATGCCGAAGCTCGAATGCAGGGATGGAGACAGCCCGATGATATGGCACCCCGTTTCCAAGAATCGAGAGGCTTTTGGTGACCTAACCGCGCGCGTTCACGCCGCTTATTCCGCTTGTGCAGCCCGCCATCTTGCGGCAGGTCGTCGATTAACCGCCTTTAACACTTTGCAGAGTGCGAATGATGTGGAAGCGTTGCGGCGGGCACTTAATCTGGACGATGTGGTGCTTTGGGGCATATCCTACGGCACCCGTCTGGCGATGGCGGTCATGGAGCTCTATCCTGAAACCGTAAGCGCTGCTATTTTGGATTCGATTTTTCTGCCACAAGCTGTCTATCCGACATCAAAAACCGGAGTCTTTGGCGCCGTTCTTGATCGGCTGTTTAAAGCGTGTCATGCGGACGAGCGCTGTGCTGAAGCGTATCCAGATCTCCGCGACCGGCTCCTGCGCGCGTTGGCGCAATTGGAGAAGGATCCGGCCATTATTGAAATCACAAATTTTGTAGACAGCGATCCACTCTATGCCCGCATCGATCATACGATGTTTTTGTCAGTGTTATACGACCAGATGTATTCTACTGCGAGAGTGCCGGGGCTTCCCACGCTGATCTCTGGTGTTGCTCAGGGCGAGTATTGGCGCCTGAAATCCTATGTCGAGTATATAGTGTTCGGGGGGAGATTTCCCGGCAACCTCGCCATGGGTGTTACTCTGGCGATGACCTGCAACGATAATGCTGAACGAGCCAGCAAGCAAACATCTGCACGCGACCCGGAATCCTACCCCTATTTGGAAAAATTCGTGGCCGGCGAGCGCGAATTATGGCCGTGTGCAATCTGGCCAACCAAGCCAACGACCAGAAATCATGCTGCCGTTTCCGGCGACATTCCAGCCCTTCTTTTGGCCGGAGGTTTTGACCCTGCGACGACCGTTGAAATGGCCGAAATCGCAGCCGAATCTCTCAGTGCGTCGCACCTGTTCATTTTTCCTGCCAGCGGCCACGTGCAGATCCGCGACAATCCGTGTGCCTGGGAGATCATCCGGGAATTCTTGTCCAGTCCTGTAAAGCGCCCCAGTCCCAAGTGTCTGACTTCACTGCGCCAACCGGCGTTTCTTGTCGTCGGAGGAAATTGATCGGCCGAGCACTGCCTGTCAAATATGAACACAACCGGGCCACAACAGGGCAAATTGCGCTCTGCAGATGCCTCTTTTTGTCCACCATTCATTCTCCGATTGGGTTTGGCACTTTCACTCCTCCTCCAACTTCGAACATCCCAATGCCCATGTCCGCATTAAAGCAAGTAGCGCAGTCTCTCCCTCACCATGAGATGTGCGAACTTCCGAGTTGGCTTAGAAAGGGAATGCGTAGAAGCAGCAGCGAACGACCGCTCCGTGCCATGAGTGACGAGTACGATCTCTTCAGATTATCCAAATTGGACACTCTCAATTCAGTAAGTTTGGGCTCGCTGCATCCCCCGGGCTGTTCAACGCTAAATATTTGAATTTACTTTAAGGGATTCGCAATCGGGAATTTGTGTGAATCTATTCGGGGTGCGTCTGATTCGAACGGAGCGCACCATCCTGCACAGGCTTGATGGCGACGTGGAAGGGATATTCCGCCAGCATGCAGCGCAGTTGAGCAAAGCCGGGGTGCAAGAAGAGGTGGACGCCCTGCCGGTTGTCGCCATCGACGGCAAGACGCTACGGCATAGTTTCGATGCCTTTCTGAGAACACCGGTGCAATAATCCACCACTGAAGCGGCCAGGTCATCTGACTGCGACCGGAGTAAAACTCCGCCAGTGATAAGCTCTCTGTTTTGCGGAGGGCGAGGATGAAGCAAGTGGAACTTTATGGTCGCGTACGACATTCTGTCCTTATTAAAGGAAAAAGTCGTCGGCAGACGGCTCGTGATTTTGGCATTGACCGGCGTACGGTTGACAAGATGCTGGTGTTTTCAGTCCCGCCTGGATACCGGCGTAAGAAGCAGCCAGTGCGTCCCAAGCTTGATCCTTTTACCGGGATCATTGATCGGATCCTTGAGGAAGACAAACAGGAACACAAGAAGCAGAAGCATACATCAAGACGCATATTTGAACGGCTGCGTGATGAATATGGCTTTGAAGGTGGCATCACGATTGTTAGCGACTACATCTGTGCCGCTCGCCAGCGTCAGCGGGAGATGTTCATTCCCTTGTTCCATCCACCAGGGCATGCCCAGGCTGACTTCGGAGAGGCGTTTGCCATCATTGGCGGTGTTGAACGCAAGATCCACTTCCTGGTAATCGACCTGCCACATTCGGATGCGTGTTTTGTGAAGGCCTATCCGGGCGAGACCACGGAAGCATTTTGTGACGGGCATGTGGCTGCATTTGAGTTCTTCGGTGGTGTGCCGATCTCCATTTTGTATGATAACACCAAGATCGCGGTTGCCCGTATCTTGGGTGATGGCAAACGCAAGCGAACGCGGGTGTTCTCGGAACTTGTATCCCATTATCTGTTCAAGGATCGATTTGGTCGTCCCGGCAAGGGCAATGATAAGGGCAAGGTCGAAGGGATGGTCGGCTATACCCGTCGCAACTTCATGGTACCCAGACCCCGATTTGCTAGCTTTGATGATCTCAATGTTCATCTGGCAGAACAATGCCGCAAGCGGATGGACGACAAACTGCGGGGACATACAGGGACAATTGGCGAGCGGTTTATGGCTGATGTTGACCAGCTTCAACCCCTGCCTGCCGTTGCCTATGATGCCTGTGACAAGCAGTCTGTTCGGGTGAGCTCACTGTCATTGGCACGTTATCGCGGCAATGATTATTCTGTTCCCACATCCTATGGCCACAGGCAGGTTCTGGTACGTGGTTATGTGCATGAGGTGGTGATTGCCTGTGGTACAGAGATTATCGCCCGGCATCCTCGCTCCTGGGAGAAAGAGGATTATATCTTCGATCCGCTGCATTATCTGGCCCTGATTGAGCAAAAAACCAATGCACTGGATCAGGCAGCCCCACTGGTCAATTGGCAACTGCCGGATGTCTTTGCCACCCTGCGTCGTTTACTCGAGGCCCGCATGGGCAAGAAGGGCAAGCGTGAGTTTGTTCAGGTTCTGCGATTGCTGGAGACATTTCAGATGGCTGATGTCAAAGCAGGTATTGTCAGTGCTCTCGAACGTGGCACCATTGGCTTTGATGCGGTGAAGCATTTGGTTTTATGCAGGATTGAACGGCGGCCACCACGGCTCGATATGACGGTTTATCCTTACCTGCCCAAGGCCCATGTAGCCGTCACATCGGCAACCGATTACATGGCGCTTCTGTCGGGAGATGGATCATGAATAATACGCCACAGCTTTTGTTATCACATCATTTAAAGACACTGAGGTTGCCAACCTTCCTGCGCGAATACGACAAGGTTGCCAAACAGTGTGCCGCCGAAGGGATCGATCATTCGCGTTATCTCCTGCGGCTTGCTGAGTTGGAGCTGATTGACCGGGAACGTCGTATGGTGGAACGACGGATAAAACAGGCCCGCTTTCCCGCAACCAAAAGCCTCGACAGTTTTGACTTCAAAGCGCTGCCATCTCTGAACAAGGTAACAGTGATGGAACTGGCCCGCTGTGATTACATCAACCGCAATGAGAACATTATTGCCGTCGGGAACAGCGGTACAGGCAAATCGCACATTGCTTTGGGGCTTGGACTGGCAGCCTGCCAAAAAGGTTTGGCTGTCGGCTTCATCACTGCGTCGGCCCTCGTTCATGAGCTGATGGAAGCCGCAGATGACAAGCAACTGATACGCTTTCAAAAGAAGTTGGCTAAATACAAGCTGCTGATCATTGATGAACTGGGGTATGTCCCTCTATCGCCAACCGGTGCCGAACTTTTATTTGAAGTCTTCTCTCAGCGCTATGAGCGTGGCTCGACCATTGTCACATCAAACCTGCCATTCGATGAGTGGACCAGCACCTTTGGTTCTGAACGCCTCACTGGCGCTCTACTCGATCGGCTGACCCATCATGTCCACATTCTGGAAATGAACGGTGAAAGCTTCCGCCTTAAACACAGTCGCAAGCACAAACAGATTAATCCCGAATAGGTCAACAGCCCGGCTTGACCACAGCCCCGCCCTGCTGCGTCAGCCCTTTGGTAGGCACTCCACAGTGCGGGCCTATGGACAATCCTCCGCAACACCCAAGTGGCGTATTTTTACTCCGGTAAATGGTGGAAATTTAGTCCGGCGTTGACACCTTTCATGATCCGCAAGGCCGCCCATGTTTTAAGCGCCTTCGCGGTTGATGAGGCGCTGATACTGGGGCATCTGCAGGTGAAGGAAAAGAGCAACGAAATCCCCGCCGCGCAGGCCCTGATCGAAGCGCTCAATCTTGAAGGCCGACTTTACACGCTTGACGCCATGCACTGTAAAAAAAACTTTCAGCGCAGCCCGCAAGGCGGACTGCCATCTTCTTGTTCAACTTGAGAAAAATCAGCCGGGTCTGCTGCGGAAGATCGAGGCCGTTTGGACCGTATCGGAAAAAGTGGAGCCGTCCTGCAAGTTTTGACAAAGCAACAGGAGATAACCATGAGTACGAAGAAATCTGCAAGGAAAAGGCGTTTTATTGATTCTGTCTTTAAGTTGGAAGCGGTGCGTATTGTGCATACCAGTGGCCGACCTCAACAAAAAATTGCCACAGATATCGGTGTAAGCGTCAGTGCGCTTGGCCGGTGGGTACGCGATGATCGCGAAGCTGATGTGTTATCTTGCCCGCATGATGATCTGGGCAGGGAAATAATACCAGGGGAAATTGATATTGGTCCATATGACCGGAGCTTCCATGGAATTCGGCGAGGCGCGATTGGCGACCTGGTACTGCGAGAATAGATTCAATCGCCAAGTGCAACAACGTCCAAAACCCAAATGAATCCGGCCTTCGGTGGTGAAAAATCGCCTGCTGGCATTGTTGCAATCGGCTTGTGGCCGTTAAGGCCAGGGCGCGTATTGCGCCGCGCCAGCAAACGATTTTTCTACCATCAAATGGGTGAATATTAACCACCGTTGGTATGGTTTGGGCTGCAATCGCCGGAATTATGTTATTGCAACTTGCGCAACCTTGCGTCTATTCGCGCCTTGCGTTTGCTCAAGCGCTGGATTCTTTTTGATTTTCGTTGAGCACGTTTGGCTTTGCGTTCAGAATGCCTGGCTTGGCGATTGGCCTTGCGCTCGGAACGCCGTGCCTGTCTCCCTTCGCGTCTTGCCTGACGATTGGCTTTGCGCGCGCCTGCCTTGACTTCCACTAGGTTCTCTGGAGATTCCAGAACCGACTGGTAGTCATACAATTTTGGCAGAGCAGATGCTGTTGTGGTGCCCAAACAGGCGATTACAGCGAATAGAATAAGCTTGTACATGGGTACTCCTTGAACGATTGAATACCCGTTTGTCGCACACAACTTTTTATATTGTCTTCGCAAATTTCACGAGATTTATTTCAAATTGCACCAGTCTGTCACAAGAACATGTTACATCTAGATAGAGCCCCTCAGAAAGGCTTTGTTGCATAGAGCTATCTGAAGTTAACGGGGTCTCAGGTTGAGATAATTCAGGCTAGTGGAATGAATTTGACATTTGGTACCCACTTGCAGCTTCATTCATTTTCAAATGTCAAATTTAAAAATTCCACTAGATTCAACAACTTGCTAGTGGTTCTTTTGATTCCAACATTTGCAAATATGGGTGCTGCAACGAGCTATGCCCAAAAGTTGGTGACGGTCGATCAGGCGGCGTTTTGAATTTGCGGTAGTCCGTCCTTGAATTCAACCCCACTTATGATTTCTGGCAAGCGGTTTTTGCCATCGAGCTTGCGCCATTTCTTTTTGGCTGACATCATCAGCTTGTAGACCATTGAAAGTGCGGTTTTGCGGTTGAGACACCCCTTGGTTTTGCGGGTCCAGTTCTTGACCGTTGCAAATGTGCTCTCGATGGCATTGGTGGTGCGGATATGCTTCCAGTGCTCGGCCGGGAAATCATAGAACGTCAGCAGCACATCCTTGTCCTTGATCAGTTTCTTCACGGCACGCTCGTATTTAACACCATAGGTTTCGATGAAGTGATCAAAGGCCGCGGCAGCTTCCGCCCTGGTTTCCGCCATCCAGATATCCTGCAGTCCGGCCTTGGCCTGCAGGGACTTCGGCATCGCCGCAACGCCGTCTTATGCACCCAGCAGCGTTGTTCGCGTGTCGTGGCATAGACGTCGCGCAGCGCCGTCCAGAAGCCAAGCGCGCCATCGCCCGCGGCAAGGTCGGGTGCGATGGTCAAGCCCCGCTTCTTCAGGCTGCCAAGAAGCTCGCGCCAGCTGCCAGCATTCTCGCGGAACCCGTCCATGATGCCCAAAACATCCTCATCGCCATATTCATCGGCGCCGATAATCACCAACATACATTGACGATCATCGTCCAGGCGCGGCGCGAAGTAGACCCCATCCGCCCAGATGTAAACATAGCGTTTGCCCTGCAGATCGCGCTTGCGCCAGGCCTCGTACTCCTCCCACCACGTGGCCTTCAGCCGCGTGATCGTCGAGGAAGACAAACCCTCGGCATCCGGGCCGAGAAGCGCCGCCAGCGCTTCACCAAAATCGCCGGTTGAGACGCCTTTCAGATACAGCCAAGGCAGCAGTTCTTCGACAGACTTTGCCTTGCGCAGATATGGCGGCACAATCTTCGACGTGAACTTAATCTTGCTGCCGTCCTCATTGGCCCCGCGATCCCGCACGCGCGGGACTTGGACTGGCACCTTGCCGATCCCGGTCATCATCTCGCGCTCCGGCAGAAACCCGTGCCGCACAAGCCGGCGACGCCCTTCATCATCCAGTAAATGCGCCTGCGCGGCAAAAAACTCCGACACTTCCGCCTGAACGGCGGTCGCCAGAAGCTCCCGCGCCCCTTCGCGCAGCACATCCGTCAGCGGATCAGCTGAAAATTCGATTGGTCTTGTGAATGCGATAACTGTATTATGGTCCATAGTGGCACATCCTTTTCTCGCCTGAGAATCGCGGCGTCCTAACAACGCCATGATATGCCGCCCTTTCAACCCGTCACCAACTTTCGACTATAGCTCCCTCAAAATCCTTGAACTGATAAACAAGTTCAAAGACTTAAACACTGGTGCACTTTTGCACCGGCAAAACACGAAAACCGAGCCGCTCCTGTGGTGTATTATTGCACCGGCGTTCTCAATACTCTATTATCTGGATCTACAACCACTGTTTCTGTATTGTGATAACCCCAGATCATACTCGGAGCCCTATAAAGACCTTCTGAAGGCGATAAAGAACTTGCTTGGCTATTTTGTATTCAGGTAAATTTGGGTAGTATATCTCCAGACTGATTTGATATTTGGAGGTGGGCACAAAGATGAATATGAAATTATCGGTGACTACCGCATTCAGCCTCATATGCGTTCTTTTGTTTATTAGTGCAACATCCGCCCAAGATTTGACGGTGGTATCTTGGGGAGGTGCCTACACCAAATCTCAGGTTGAAGCTTATCATAAACCATTCACTGCCCAAACTGGCGCAAAGATCAAATCAGTAGAATACAAAGGTGGAATCGCTGAAATTAGAGCTCAGATGGAAGCGGGCAATGTAACCTGGGACATTGTGGACGTTGAGCTCTCCGACGCTATCCGTGCCTGTGATGAAGGGCTTCTTGAACCTATCAACCCGACTACCTTACCACCTAGCCCAAATGGAATTCCCGCTTCTCAAGATTTTCTCGAAGGTACGCTACATGAATGCGGGGTCGGCAATACTATTTGGTCAACAATTTTCGCCTACGACAGGTCAAAAATTGCGGATGGCCCCAAAACGATGGCCGATTTCTTCAATCTGGAAAAATTTCCAGGCAAGCGCGGCCTGCGTAAGCGCGTAAAAGTGAACCTCGAGATTGCTTTGATCGGTGATGGCGTGCCTGCTGCAGAAGTTTATAACGTACTGGCGACACCAGAAGGTGTAGACCGAGCATTTGCTAAACTCGATACCATCAAATCCGAAGTGGTATGGTGGGAAACTGGCGCTCAGCCTCCACAGCTGTTGGCTGACGGCGAAGTTGCAATGACCACAGCTTATAATGGTCGAATCTTTAATGCTGTTGCTGGTGAAAACAAACGCCCCTTCAACATTGAAATGCAACATTTTGCTCACATTCCTTTGAAAAGGCCTCATATGGGGTTTTGTATTCGAGACATTTTCTTGGACGTTGGTTCAGCTTGTCTTCGACGATCTGAACTTCGGCTTTTGTCAGCTTAGTGAAATCGGTACCCTTTGGGAAGTATTGGCGAACAAGACCGTTGGTATGTTCGTTGAGGCCGCGCTGCCATGAGTGATAGGGCTTGGCGAAATAGATGTCGCATTGCAATATTTTGGCGATCTTTTTGTGCCCGGCGAATTCTTTGCCATTGTCATACGTGATGGTTTTGATGAACGCTTTGAGCTTTGAAAGCGTCTTGCCGCAGGCCTTTTGCACGCTGTCCTTTGATTTGTCGCGCAACAGAACCAGCTTGGTGTATTTTGATTTTCGATCGACATGAGAAAGAATGGCACCCTTGTGGTTTTTGCCGATGATAGTATCGCCCTCCCAGTCGCCAACACGGCTTTTGGTTTCGACGATTTCGGGACGTTCCTCAATGTCAACCCGCCCTGGAATGAGGCCGCGACCGGCTGTTTTCGTGCCGCGTCGATTGTATTTTTTGCCGCGATGGCGCAGGCAAGTCCATAATTTGCCACCCTTTTTTTTGTCCGCCCAGATGTGGCGGTAAATCCACTCGTGTGAGACGAAGAGCCCGTTTCGAGCCAGCCAGCCGCTGATCTGATCGGGGCTCCACTGCCATTTCGTCAGCAGGCTTTCAATGAGTTCGACGCGCTCAACGGTCATTTTACGCGGCACACAAGAGGCCTTTTTGCGCCGCTCACACGCCTTGTCATGCGCTTGTTTAAAGCGATAACCACATTTGCCCTTGTTGCGCTGCAACTCTCGGGTGATAGTCGAACGCTCAACGCCAATCTGGCGGGCAATTTGGGCGCGGCAGAGACCGGTTTGCAAAAGTGTGTAAATCTGGCATCTTTGATCATAGGCCAGATGGTGATGTCCTTTGGGCATAATATCCTCCGTGAGATGTGGTGTCCCATACGAGGATTGCAGCCATCTGGCTAAATAATCAAAGGCATAATGGAATGGTTTGACGAGTTTTGCGGATTTTCCGGTCGGCCTCAAGGGTGCTGCGCATCGCTACGCGACAATGCCCTTGACCCCGCCCACCAAATCCGCAAACAAAAATCATATTCCATCAGCAAACAAATGTTGCGTTTCGGAGTTGAACCGGGGAAACCATTTGAAATCGTTTGGGATGGTCAAGTTTGGGATCTCGATCTTTGGGTCATCCCGAAAGGTGCTAAGAATAAGAAGGCCGCAATGGAATTCTTGAGTTTTTCGACTGCAACCGAACAACTCGCTGCCCAGGCTTCGTACATTTCTTACGGTCCAGTCCGTAAGTCATCTGCTCCGTTGGTCGGTAAATACTATGGTACGAATATCGACATGGAACCGCAAATGCCAACGGCTCCCAGCAACTTAAGCAACGCAGTTCAAAGCAATTTTGAATTTTGGGCTGATAATGAAGATAGGCTTACACAAAGATTCAACGATTGGCTTGTCGGCATCAATAATTTGTACTCCATCGATACTTGTCAGTCAGACGACAAATGCAGCGTTATGCCTGTTTTTTTCGGTACAAATCGCGATCAGACAAATGGCAATGATCGCATTAGATTCGGTAAACTGGATGCTCGATCACTTAAATTGGGTGTTGCAACCGTTGCCATTCCCAAACGGAGAAAACGCGGGCAAGAAGTGAACGACGTATCGTGGTCAGATTGGATCAGCAAACGCGTAGCAAATATTTTTAATTCGAAAACAGAAGATGATCCAACAAAACTTTTTGTAATTCCTGATAATGGAATCATAGTGTTTTCCAACGCTGATGAATTTGTGAAATCGGTTGAAAAGTACAGAAATATTAACCAATTTCAAAATGAGCACTCGTTCGTTTTTATCCACGGTTACAATACCTCATTTGATGAGGCAGCGTTCAGAACGGCGCAATTGGCATATGACCTCGGGTTGAGTGGATCCTCGTTTGGAGTCCCATTTTTCTTTAGTTGGCCATCAGCTGGCTCAGGAGACGAATATGTTGCGGATTATGACAATGCCCGATATGCGGAAGATGAGTTGAATGACTTTCTCAAATTGGTCGTAGACAAAACCAAATCCAAATATGTCCACATTGTAGCTCACAGTATGGGAAATTATTTGTTTTTGGAGATGCTGGTTAATCCAAATTATAAATGGGGTGAAAAACGAAAGTTAAATGAAGTAGTATTAGCGGCTCCAGATATCGATGCGCGTAGATTCATTGAGATGTCGCCTTTTCTTGCCAACAAAGCCGACAAGTTTACATTGTATGCCTCTGATATGGATGACGCGTTGGGATGGTCGGAATTCCTCAGACGTGGAAAGCCAAGAGCAGGTGATGTTAAATCAGGTGTTCCTGTTACGACAAACGAAATTGAAACAATCGATGTTTCGGCATTAGGGTACGAAAGTTTCCATGCGTTTTCTGGAGCGCACAGTAACTATGCCGAAACATTAGACCTGATTGATGATATAGCTGTGATTTTTCAACACAATCAACATCCTCCGCATGATCGAAAGAGAAGCTTTATTCCTGTTCGTAAAAACCAGATTATCTTTTGGAGATTGCAGAAGTGAACCAGGGCTGTTCAACGCTAATTACTTGTATCGGTAATCGAGCACTCTGGTGAAGTCGAGGGCGTTGCGCCACAGGGCGTCTGCGATGTTTTGTTCGCCGTTGGCACGCAGGATATTAAGTGCGAAACTGCGCGCTCTGGCGAAGATGCCGGGGTTGGTGCGAATGCGGCTGGCGTCCTCCAGCATCGAGACATCGCGGACATAATGATTTCTGTTCTCGATACTCCAGTGGTTGCGAATGGCTTGCGCCGCTTTCTTCGCGCTGACGGGCGCGGAGCAGACGTAAAAGCAGGTCTCCTCGCGACAGTTCCACATCCCGGTTTTGGCGCTGCGGAGAAATGTCACTCTCGTCACACGGATGATACGCACGATGAGCCAGTTCCAGCCGGTTTGTTTAAGCGCCTGAGCGGCATCGAAAATCTCGACAATGCGCCTTTCGACGCGCATGCGCTTGCCTCTGTCGATGGTTTCATGATGCTCCAGCGGCAGTTCTCTTTCGGCGACAGCCTCGATTATTCGCAGCAGACCGGGCTGGTTTTCCTTAAGTTGAACAATGAGATGGCTTTTCGCCGCCCGGAAAGTTTTTGAACCTCATGCCGCGTCCTCCGTATTGTCGGGACGCGGGACATCATCTGGCCAGTCCAGATCGGTTGGCCATGCAAGCGAAATCTTGAGTATAATTTGGTTTGCTCGTCTGAGTGTCAGGCCTATTCCGCCATCAAGACGATCAAGAGTATCACCGCTTCCTGTCTCCAACTTTGACGCGTAGCTATCCGATACTTCGCGAGCCATTGCATAAGCTCTTATTAAGTTTGCAATTTTTGTTTCATCTATCATGAGCACTAAGGTGCACACAACAGCTAATTATTGTGATTTGTGCACAATCGTGCGTACTCGCTTGATGCTGAACAATGAAGTATTGCATAAACATGTATTGAAGCGGCTTACCGAGTTCGGCGGCGGCGCACGACGTTTTGAGCAATCCGTCGGCTTGAAGAAATGGGCGTTGCGAGGAATATTAGACCCTGATCGGAAGCAGTCACCTTCTCTCCAGAAAGCGGAAGAAATATGCGAGGCCATCGGACTTGATTTTTACATAGATCCACCACGAGCAGCCTCTATCGTCAAAGCCGCCATGTTCTCCCAAACAGAAACCCTTCCAAATCACGGTCTTGCCAAGGGTGGCATGACGGGGTGGTTCAATGACCGTGATGATGGTGAGTTGCCGGCGCCTGACGGGCTTTCCGATCCGGATGCTTTCTATGTCCGCGCGCAGGGCTATTCGATGGACCCGGAGGGCATTACATCCGGCGCATTCTGCCTGGTCTCGCCGGGTCGAGAGGTTCAGATTGGCGACCGCGCTTATATAGAAAACGAACAGGATAAAGTGTCGATCAAACGGCTCACCGGTGAGAACGATGTCAATTATTTTCTGCGCGGCTGGCAGGCACCATTAAAGGGAAAAACAGACCTCCTATGATGAAGAGCGCCGCAAGCGTGGTGTCAAGCTTGCCGCCCCGGTGATCGCGGTCTTTAAGTCACGTCCGGTGGCGGGTGAAAAACCGCTCTATTTGCCCGATCCGCGTACCGAAGAATTTGACGCAAGCAAGCTGCGCTCGGCCGGCTGGCTGATACCTGAAAGTCCGGATACAATTCAGCTTGCCGGATATGCGGGTGCGGGCGGCGAAGTGGCCTTTGACGGAGGGTTCGGGCCGACCGATACGGTGCCTGCGCCACCTATGGGCGGCGAAGGCTTGGCGGTGGTCGAGGTGCGTGGTGACAGCGCCAATCCGTATCTTCGAAGCGGGGATCGTGTGTATTTTCGCACATAGCAAACAGCCAATCCGCAAGATCATATTGGCGGGCTGGTTCTGGCCACAACATTGGACGGTGCCGCTTATATCAAAATATTGCGTCGCGGCGACAACAAAGACATGTGGAACCTGGAAAGCATCAATCCGCGCTATGGCACAATGGAGGATATTGAGCTTTCCCGGACATCTCCTTTTGTCTGGGTGCATTACCGTGGGCGTGATAAGCCTTTTTAAGTGGTATTGAAACAGGACTGAATGAGTTTACACCACAAAATGATCAGTTTTTGCCATTTTAGTTATTTTTCAATTGCTTAGGCTTGGAATACACTCCGTGCCGGTTTTACCGCAGAGTTTATACCATAGTGAGCTAATATAAATGTCTTTTCAACGTGTTAGAATTTTTGCATTCTTTGGTTTTCACATTAAATTTTGTGCTTATGCCAAATGAAGTTACGCGCTTTTTTGTTGGCGGTTATCATATCAACTGCGGATTATCGGCTTAGATCGTTGTTTTTAATGCATTTCCGCCAAATCCCGGATAAAATCAGATATTCCCACAAATAGCTGTTTACTGCCATATGAACTTGCGTGTTACAAATCAAGGAAGCCAACCACACGGCGATCGCTTGAAAATCATGGCTTAGAACCGGCTTCGACCTGCTGCGAAACTGGATAATGCGCCAGCCGGACAAAGCAACCGAAACATGGAGAAAGCTATGGCCAAAACAAAATAGCACCATCAAATTCTCAAGAGTCGTGTAGTGTGCGAGGGTCTTCCAATGTTGATACAAGGGATTGAATTGATATCGATTTTTCCAAATCGATGTCCACCACATTGATTTTCTGGAAGTGTTGAATCAGACAATACTCATTTCTGCAAACCCAATGCGTTATTCATGCGATAGCCCTGGTAGTGTGGTTAATTCGCCTTATATCGCGATTGACATAAGCAAATTGGATGCTTACACGTCGCCTTCGAGAGTTTGCATGAACAATGTCAAACCCGCTTGCCTGCCCAGGTGGCGGAACTGGTAGACGCGCTAGCTTCAGGTGTTAGTGTCTGTATGGACGTGGAGGTTCGAGTCCTCTCCTGGGCACCAGAATTCTATTCCGCATGACGAATAATATATCATATTTACAATATAAAACAACACCTTAATAATTCTCTTCAGCAAGGTCGTGTGTCTGTCAGGTCAATTTTGCACTACAATTTGCACTACATTTGATGGTAAGATTTTGTCGGTGATGCCCATTTCCACACCTCGATTGCATATTATTTCACCAGCAACACCAAATCTGAATCGGCCAGTCTAACGTGAACAGGCCTGTTGAGAAGTTTGTTTTCGAGTTCAAATCTGTCGAATTGTGTCCACACACCTTGCGACCAAATACGTGAACCATTACGACCCAGATTTGTCAGGCAGAATTTATCGTTCGTCCTGATGATCTCCAGATGCCTTGCAGAAACAGTGAGATTGAGGCCCCCAATATTACCTCGTCCTATGATAATGGATGTGTTTTCCATGATCTCAATCTTGTAACGGGCACTGCAGCCTTTCACTTCGATGCGCAGGGTGATGGACTGAGAGGGAACTCTGACGGGTTTCTGGCACCAGGGGCATTTGGTTTGACTGACCTCCCCCACGAAGGCCTGACCACATTCATGAATGTAAAGATTGTGAAGTCCGTTCAAAAGCATTCGACGCCACATATCTGCTGATGGACGTTCTGTGGGAGTAAGCGAAAATGATTTGTCGAAGAGGAGCGGGATATCTGGTCCCAAGGATTCGATTGGGGTTTCACCAGATTGCAGAGGACGCTGTCGTTCCGGCCACAGGCCCTGTGACATAATCTTGTTACGCTCGGCTGGATTGTTAGCCAACCCGTCTGCGGGATAATGACCAAGCAAGATCATGGTGCATAGAATGCCAAGGCCATAGCGATCACTCTCGGTTGTTGGCGTTGCACCTTTTCGTATCTCCGGGGCCATCATGATGGCTTGCCCGGCCATTTCAGGTGGCGGCAACCGATTGTCTGTTGAACCGGCATTGTCAGTATCGATCAGATACACTGTGCCCTTGTCAGTAAGTTTGATATTGGTGGGGGAATAATCTCCGTGAAACAGATGGTTTTCCTCCAAAATGGCGATCTGACACACCAGATGATGGGCGACTTCCATATTCTCTGCAAATGTTCGAGGCCGATCATCTTCCAATGACTTTCCCGGAGCATACGGGCTCAAGTGGCGGATCATGCCTTTGTGAAGGTCGGTGAGAATTGGCCCCGCAATAAACGGGCTGAGGCCGGACAAGTAGATTTCCGTCAGGCCTTTGGTGCGTATGAGTGCCTGTTGGGTTTTTAGCATGGATTTTATCACAACATCTGTTGTTGGATCGGATTTCATCACCATCTTCTGTGCCTGGCCTTGGCCGCCAGCGCCGAGGTCTTCTACAGGTGTAAGCGCAACTCCGGCGATCTTGATTATTTTAGCCATTGTCACTCTCCTCGCGAGTAAGGAGAGCCACAATCAAAGTCATATTGTCGTGGTGAAGGTAGGCTCCGCTATCCGGATCACGAGCATTTTCCACTTGAACAAGCAGTTCGTCTGGAAGATCAATATCGCCGGATAAAAACAACTCGCGATATTGATCCCGTTTTTCTGCAAAATGCTCATAGCCGAAAATATCACTGGCCCCATCCGACATCGCCAGGACCATGCACCCGGCTTCCAAACGTACCGCTCCCATTCGAGCCGGGATTTGGCAATCATCACCAATATAGGCTCCGATAATATTGGAAGGCTGGCCAAGAATATGATGTGGTGTGAGAAGATCACTGACCATGCCGTCAGGCCAGACCACACTTAGCGCTCCATCACCCAGTGTGGCATAATACAGCCAATTGCCTTCCAGTTCGCACAAAATGGCGGTTGTGATGCCTTCACGTTCCTCATTCAAAGCACTAAATCTGGCACGATTGATTGCGTGCTCCAACCGCCGGAATGGATTGATGAACATTGTTTTTCCAGAACAAGCCTCCAGGAGGGGCAGGATTTCTTCAACACCACGATGAGATGCTTCACGTCCACCTTCATGCCCGCCAGCACCATCACAAAGCACAAAACTGTTGTTACCACCTGCATGCTTACCGATGGCGAATGCATCTTGATTTTCTTGGCGTGACTTGCCGGTTCTACTTGCTCCTTTTACCTGCCAATTGTATCCTGGATCAGAACCAATTTCCGATTCTGGCGGGGTTAAATAATTGAGGGGCGTTTTCTCAGGTACTTTGGTCACTGGCAAATTATGGGAGATGGGCAAGGTCAATTGAGGGTTGGGCATGTCGGATGTCTCCTGTTTGAAAATACGAGATGAGCAGGCATGAAGAAGCAGGGCCAATACCTTCAGGCCAACAAGTGCTGTGAGCAAAACAAACAACCAGATCGGATCACGAACATTCGGCGGCAAATCAAGTGAGCTTTTGGGCATCAAAACGGGAACCAGTGGATCTTTTTTTTTGTGGTCGAAAGCAACCGTAATCTGTTGCTCAACCGGATCACACAGGCCGGGATGATCCGGGCAGGCAAAAGCGTTCACTGGCCAGGCGATCAAGCCAAAAAGTAGTACGCCGCCAAACACCCGTGACAGAACGCGACCCGCTTTCTCGCGGGACTTCAACAAGGCCTGTACGCGTGGGTCTTTTGCTGATCGTGCCGTTTCCAGTGCTTTTTTCAGTGGATGTGGCCTAACCGGGTGACGTCTGTCTGGATCGTGAACATCAAAACCGGACGCTCTGACGTCCGCTTCATGGTGGGAGGAAATCTGATATTTGAATAGGGTCATTGGACAGCTCCTTTATTGCTGTCCAAAGCCATGGCGGTTCTGGCTGGGTGTTTTTAGAGACGGCGTTCCGTTGTTACTGGCCCTCGCAAGGGCTGAACGGAGTACCGTCCCTCATGATCCAAAGATCATTGTGCTTGTTTGATCTGGTCTTCAAATAAAGGAGAAAAGACATGATTGACAAAACTCAAACACTCCAGCCGATCTCAGGCGGAGAAGCCACAGTTCCAACCATTAGAAATGAAGGCGATACATCGCCCAAAATCCCAAGTATGGCATTTACCCAGAAGAATAAAATCAAGAATACGATCGGCAATGATAACAAGCAGCTCGTGATCCCGGTGATTGACATCTCTGGCTCAATGTCTGGTCATAAAGCAGCAGAAGCTGCAAAAGCCGTTCAATCATTTGGGAATGTTCTTGCTGATCCCGTGAATAAAAATGGATTTATTCTAGCCGTTATTCATTTCAACGGAAGCGCCAAGCTTGTTGTTGCACCGGAATTGGCAACCACTGTTGTGATGCCGAACTTAACTACAGGGGGCGGGACCAATTTTGATTCTGCACTCATATTGGCTAACAAAGTGGTCATGGATTTTGCATCACGCGATAATCCTGAGGGTTGGGATTTTCGACGTCCGCATATTATTTGGATGTCGGATGGGCATTCTCCGGTTGCTGACAAAAACATTGCAGCAATTCATGAAGTGGCAGACGTAACTGCAATTGCATACGGTGCAGATGCTGATGAACAGACCCTCAGTCGGATTGCATCCGACCAAACTGTGCATGTGATTGGCACGAACGGCGGAGAACTCCGCAGCTTCTTGGCCAAGGTTGGCGAAACGCTTAGCCAGAAGCTCATGACAGCTCGCTAAACAATATATTCACTGGCGGTGTTCGAGCACCGCCGGTTTCCTCTATAAATTCATACCACTGGTGGAGAATGAAAATGGACGACGATATCCCCGAACTTGAAATAAAACTCACTAAAGAAATGATAGCTGCGGCCAAGCCTGTCGGTAAAGGAGCCGATTTACGCAATCTGATCATTGCACTGCGGCTTTTAGGAGTATTTGGCACCGACAAGAACAGCAACAAATATATCTCGCATCGTATCTATGTCACGAGCATGACCCGAAAAAGAGATAAGAATGGCCATTGGCAGGACGTTCTGAACGATCAGTATGCGGTTGATCGCATTAATAATATTTTGGATAGCAAACATCCTGTTACAGAACCGGAAATGGCATACCTGCGGCTTTGTGTTCGTAAAGCATTCGGTCATAATCGCGGTGCGGTTATTAATGATGAGGAGATTCTCGACGGAAGTGCACATCTTCTCTTGTGCCGGATTATGTCAGAGTCTCCAAAGCTTGATTGGTCACATATTGATCCGATTGAGGCGTTGCAAACTCTGGCGCTTACCTGTGATCAGCAAATCGATATTAATTTCAATCCTATCAAATCAACCCAGCGGTGGGCTGACCAGGATGATGGGCATCAGCCGGAATTCCCGGAACACAAGCATTACGTAGTGAAGCAGGGGACAAAATTCTATCTGACAATTCCAAGAAAACAGTCACGGAGTAAACCGTTGGTCCTGAACTTTGCCCAATCGACAGGACACACCCCAAAAAGCAATATTGAGGCTCGTGCCCAGATGATGGCCCACATTGTCGAGACCGACGACAGGCAAGGCCCGTGGCGTATTTCAAAACGCAATAACAAACCATTTACTATCAGGGATAACCGGGGTGTATTCGGCTTCTTGGCTATCGTCGGTGCAGGTCTTTCAGCAGATCAACTGTTTCCAGAGGATTTTGATCCTTACGCTCTTACGAATGGTGAGTTACAGCATCTTTTCGAGCAATTGATCAAAATTTCAACTTCAGGAAACCGCCCAAAAATGGGAATGTTTTTCTATACGGTTCAACCTTGATGCAAAATGTAGCCAGCCCAGTAAAACGGATGTGCAAAGGGATACGGATCAGTATCCCTTTCATCATCTTCCTGATCTACAAGCCTTAACGAAGTTTGCCACCTCAAATGATTATGCAACTGGCCTATACTCAATTCCCGCAAATATCTTTGGGAACGCGACAGAGCTTTGGCGATGTCTGTTCCTGAGGCCAATTCATCGTAAAACCGCTCAATTAATATCCGGGTTGCCAAATCATCTACTGGCCACAATGTGCTAATTACAGCTTTTGCCCCTGCCTCTAGAAAACTTCTTGGTAATCCAAATCCTTCATTTGGTAGACGATTGTAGTCGGAGACACCGGTTTCGCAGGCGGCAATCACAACTAAAGAACAATCCTTCAACATCGCATTTTCATATACCCATCTGGCGGTGAGAATGTTTTGGTCCGGACAGCGAATTCCACCCCCATCAATATATCCAAAATCGTGCTGCCCATGACAGGTGAAGTGCAGGATGCCCAGTTGACTGTGATTTTTGAGCGCAATTTGAATGTCTTTAAGTGTGTTGGGAGACTGCGTGATTTGAAACCGCTCTTTTAAAGCTTCCGTTTCTGCTGCCGCCTGCATAAGCCCTTTGTCAACAATATGTGTGACATGGGTAATATTTCGAAGGTATGAGGTTTTGGGCAATGAACCATATGCAAGCGCGAACTGGTCAGACCATGTTTGACCGGTTTCAAAACTCCTGAGTGCACCAAACGGAACCTCGGACCATTTGCCATGGGCATGAATGGAAAGGCGCTCAATACCATGATCGTGTAATTTTTCCACAAGTCGTTTGTTGCCATCAGAAAGCTCATCAACCCATCGTTTAAGAGCCTTTTTAAAGTGAGCGGAAAATTGATCATCTGTAAATGTCTTGCGTATCTCAAGATAGCTTTCTTCACCGCCATTTTGTGGTTCTGCCCAGAAATCATATCCAAGCTTTGGCAACATGATCAATTGTTTTTCGTCAGCAAAACAAGCAACCACAAGTGCCCATTCTTCAATTTGTGGGTTGAAAAAGTAAAGTTGAGCTTCATTTCTTTTTAGCTTGGCAAGCTGAAGCTCTCCTTGATCAAATAATATCCCGTAAAAGCGTAATCCAGACTGAATTGCGGCCTCTGGACCCGATTCCAACATGGCCCCGATAATGCCCAGATCACAGATATCACTCATTTCACTGATGAGCCGCATTTTTTCATCAAGATTTTTGGTGGCAGAAATCAGAGCCATCGCGTGATCAAATACTTCTGTGGCGATGTCCCACAAATCCCTTGAGTGATCTTGAAGCCCGGCAACAAGTGCACAATGTCGTTTGTAACGCAGCCAATTTCCGGGATTTTCACTCGGGTCAAAACTTCCATCAATCGAATTAAGAATACCAGCGGCTTCTTCCACGCAATCAACGGAATGATTCTGGCTGATATCAATCAAAATTACAGCCTTGTTGAGGCGCAACATGGGTGCTGTGGGGTGATTATTTTCAGTAGCCAGTTGATAGGCTTGCTCAAGGACTTTTATGGCTGCATTGCAATTGCGCAAGGCATTGCCCGTACTTCGGTCGCTCAAAGCTGAAGATAGGTTGAGCATAGCTGTAAGTTTTATTTCTATTGGAGCATTTTCATCGCAGAGTTTTAGTGCCTCTCGACAATATCGTATTGCAGATTCCTCAGCGGATGTTTTAGTAAATGGAATTTGCTGAATTGCTACCGATGCTAGATTAACAAGTGATTGAGCACGGCCATAGGGATCAATTTCTAGCCGGTAGACTCTCAATGCGGCTCTGTGTGCTTTTTCTGCACGGGCAAGATTGTCTTCTCGCCGTCCTGTCACCCGTTCCCACAATGCTGAGCCCAAGGCCGTTTGGGCAGTTGCCCATAAAATTTGATCGTTCTTTCGTTTGATATTGTGTAGTGCGCTCTCAGCCAGCAAGATAGCCTCTTCACTTCTGGCGGTTTGTTCTCGTTTGAAAGTTTCAGACAAGGCAAAGCTCAAGTAAATTTGAGATCTTGCTTTTTCCTCAATTTGGTCAACGCTTTCAAACGCATCGATAGATATCTGGAAGGCCAAAATGGCTTTTTCCAGAATTGGATCACGGTATCCGGCACCTAAACCAAGTAAATGGATGCCAAGAGTTTGTTTGATTTCTCCAAAAAGAAAGGGATCGTCTTCTCGATCAAAACCATCACAGGCACGTTCGCAAAACTCTTTGACTGAATAACCCTGATAGGTATTTTTGCCGGATTCCATTAGCAAGTTAGCGAGATGAAGCAATACTCCAGCTCTATAAACCCCATCTGATACCGGAAATTTGTCAAGGGCTGCAAAAAACGCTTTTCTTGCTTTTCCGGTCTTCCCCAAAAGCATCGCCATTGTACCGCACATATAGTGAATGCGGGCTTTCTGAAAATTGGTGCCACCAATCTCCGAAAATTGTAGCAATAGATCAAGCCCACGTGCGGTGCCTCGAACCAGCTGTTTGTCCAAATTACCAAGGCGCCATTCTGCGTTTTCAGGTAAAAAGCTGCGAAAGGCCAGTTCCAAACAGAAACGGTCTTCTGCTGGGTAAAGGTCAATATTTTGGTCAAGCAGATCGAAAATTTCGACTTCGTTGCCTGGTTCTTCAAGAAATCTTCGAATTTGTTTTTTCTTTGAAATTGCCAATTGAGCTGTTCCTACTTGCCATCAATTTTGTGATGCTACCATATGTAGAAAAGTACCCCACAAATTTTGCGGCGTACAAAGAACTCTTTCGGCACTGTTTAAAATAATTCATCCCACCAAGGGTAGCGTTTTAACCCAAACATTTCGGGTGGAAGGACCTTGTGGTGGCCAATTTCATCCAGCTCAATGTCAGAAATTGAAGTGCCATCGATGGCTATAATCTCGTAACTCAACCACTGGGTTTTTTGATATCCCCAACAACACCGAAAACATGATACTGATAATCATCCGAAAATTGTTTCCCATCACCCTTAAGGAATGCTGCAAATTTCAATTTCGGCGAAATCGAAACTCCATCTAATGATCCGAAAGCAGGAACTTCGATCAAGGTGTATGAAATATCAGTTGAAATTGCCTCGCCAGTCGTGCGGCCATTTCCATCGAAGACCTCTTCCATAACCGAACCGTTTTCAGGGACTTGCTCGCTTGTCAAAACGTAAAACCTGTTCATTGATACTCTCCTCATCAAGTTAAGTTGGCTACGCAAAATGCATAGGCAACAATCACTCGACGGGGGAGCTTGGACAGTATGTTGAAAGAGCATGTTTGAAGTGCAATGAACCCGATCCCTGAGGGATGAAATTTATCAGGCAACTTCATGAGCCATTATTCAATAATTTAATTTGTTGTCAAATATTTTGGATATTTTCTTGGTAGTGAAGGCTGAGGTATTGGCCGCAATTACTTATCAAAACCATTGCTCTTCAAATCAACCATGCGCACAAACATTGCCCGTTTTGGATCATGGGGTAAATCTTCAAATCCCCATGCCCGATAAAACTCCCGTACCTGATCATCAAGCGGATGGGTGAGCACACCGTAACCACCAACCAGTTCTGTCAGCTTAACTGAGGTTTGCAGGGCAAATTGCAACAGCGATCTGGCATAGCCCTTGCCCTGATAGGTTTCGTCGACAGCCAATTGCCCGAGCAAAACAATTGGCAAGGGGTCTGGTTTATTTCGCTGGTCTCGTTTGGAAACAAATGCCCGTTCTATAGAGCCGGTGCTCAAGGTTACGTAACCTGCAATCGTACTCGGTTCATCGCCTTCGACCACATAGGTGCGCGAAACCCCGTCCTTGTGATTGCGCCAGGCATTTCGAAGGAACCAGTTGTTGAGAGTTTCCCGGCCACAATCAAATTGTGCCCTGTTATCGGCTTCCTCAAGCGGTCGTGGCTTCACTATTTTTCCCATACCGGAGATGATTGAGCCAGTTTACGCAAAGCTGGAATATTTTTGGCCGGGGCATTCATCCAGGCCTCAAGAGCTTCCCACTTTTCAGCAGGAATGATTACAAGACGACGATCCAGCAATTCTTCCTCTGCGGCTTCAAGGGCCTTGCGGCGAACAAAATCACTGAGGTTTGTGCGTGTTTGTGAGGCGGCATCTTCCAGAAGCTGCCGCTCATTGCTGGTAACCCGGACGCTAAGGATTGAGGCTTGTGACATGGTCTCTTGCTTTACTGGTATGACTATTCTGTATGATAATGTCATACAAATGGCAATTATGCAAGAAAATTGATCATTTTCCCGCCTGCAAAATGCAAATATTCGATTGCTTGCGGCCAGATCAATTGTGCAGTTGGGATATGCAAACAGTACATTAATTTCGGATGAAGAACACAAAGTCCCGGAAAGGTTCTTTTGAATAGAGTTTCCCCATTTTAACCAAACAAAATGAATCAAATGGGAGACGAAACCAAACCCTCCGGCAAGCATTTATCAGGAGATCGCCGTATTACAATTGCCGGTGCAAGGCGAATGTTGGGAATGATCAGTCGCAATTATTCCGATGAGGAAATATGTGATATTCTGGATATTCTTTATGGCATGGCCGAGGAGGCCTATGAGGATTATCGCGACGGACCCAGTAAGCCAGAATCTTGATATTGGCGGAAATGGGATTGTGAGCGCGTCACTCTTACCAGCGGGCTGCAAGAACATCCTGCTCAAAGGAGTTCCATTGCATGGACAGTTGCCCAGCCAACAGGTTTTCATCGCAACCTGTACTGTCGTTAAGCCGGTAAACAAGCGTTAAATCGGGTGTTCCATCAGCCAGATCAGCGTAAGTTGGTCGGCTTTTGAATATGAAGCGCCAGATTTTCTCCAGTTTCTCCTTCGTTGGGGCGGAAAACACATGTGGTTTGGGGTGTTCCATTAGTTTTTTGGCAATCTGGAAATAGGCGGAGATTTCATCTTCTTTGATGCCGGTTGAGCGAAGCTGTTTTTCTGAAGCCTTGATACACCCTTCCAATTCCTCGACCTGTTGCTCAAGCTTCTCCTGGAAAATCAAAGATTTACATGTCGGGATACGGTCGATCAATGACGTCTGTCTTTGGCGCAGTGTATCGATGTGGGTCTTTATCTGATCCGCGTCCATTTTTGCCGCTCGGTTTTTCTGAATCCACACGTCGCGTACTACTTCGCGAAACAGTGGCAGAAACCCAGGTTTCGCCTGAAGCTTTTCCAGATAGTTGGCAACCGTCTCTTCGAACTCTGTTTTATTGACACCAAAATATTTATGCCTCCTGCTGCAATGGTAGTAGCCAAAATACTGGCCGGATTTTCCCTTTGAGCGGGAGGCGACCAGTGGTTTTCCGCATTGGACACAGGCAACAACATGACGCAGAAGAAAATCAGGATTGTGCCTGTGGTTTTGATATTCTTCTCTGTTTTCAATAATTGAAAGTTGACCATTTGGGGGTTTTTCAATGCGAAGTTTCCCCCTGTTGGCTCGATTAAACAATTCGATGGAGATCAGCGGTTCAATCGGTGCCAGAACTGGATTGCCATTATTCCACTGCTCGCATTTCACTCCACAATAAATAGTACGCATGAGATATTTGCGAAGCTGTTTTGGTGTCAATTGTTGAGGCTGGGTTTGGCCAAGGACTTTACGGCTTTCCTTGTCGTAGATATTCGTTTTGCGGGACTGATAACCCATCGCATTTATGGCCTCGCAGATCGCATCATCCTGCCAGCTTCCCTCCGCACACAATTGAAACATGCGTATTATCCACGGAGCTTCGGTTTCATCTGCCACCATAATGGTCTTTTTCTTTCCGTCTTCAGTAGTGATTTTCAGGTTCCGGTATCCAAAATTGGATCCCCGACATTGATAGCCATCACGGGTCAATTGTATCTGCTGTCCAATGGTTCGGGTTAGAATGTCGGAAGCCTCTGACCGTGCTTTTTCCGCCATAAATACTTCAGCAAAGTGGCTTGGCGATTCAATTGACCATTGATATTCAACTCCAAGGTGCTGAAGCCGGTTTCTTTCCGGTTGAATGATGCCGGTGGTATCGATCAGCACAACATTAAGCTCTCGCATCCGCCGCTTGAGGCTGAGATAGATTTCCGAACCGCCTCGGGTAAACCGGTCGATGTCGCCAATAATCACAAACTGAATGTCGGGATTGTCGGCAAGAAATTCAAACAGTTCATCTATGATTGGTCTGTCAGTCTTCCTGCCGGAATAGTGCTCGGTGAAAAACCGCACGATATCAATCTTCTCGCGTTGAGCGACGTATTCGGTTTTTCGACGTTGTGTCTCAATACTCTCGCCTTCCTGAAACTGCCGGTCGGTCGAAACACGCAACAAAGCGGCCCCAAGACGTTGCTGCGAAGCCTTTTGACGAATGTTCATAGGGAGTATTGGGGAGTTTAGGTTTTCTTCGAGTAACGTCTACCCATTTGACGTCTGACATTCTGCCACTTCAGTAAATTGGGTCCAGCCAGCAGTTGGTCAGGATTGGCGAGCATTCTTCCAGCTTTAGCAAGATCATCCGGTGACAGGTTATCCAGGTTTCGGTCTGATGTTGTTGCACTCAGAAATCGGGCGGCAACTTCTATTGAATGTTGGTTTTTTGCCGTTTCTACCCTGAGATCATCGAGATCGTTACTGGTAACCGATAGCCGTTTTCCTGATTTTTCCATGTTGGATCAAACTACTGGTATTAGCCTGACAGTCAAACCTATCGCGATCGATCGTCTTGCGAATTTTCCCGTATCTGGTGACGATTGCGTTTGAGGGACTCGGCCCGTTGCACCGATACCCGATCCCGAAAGTCGCATTCCCTGTTGACCCTGGTTTGCAGGTTATAGGCCCCATGGTAGGATTTCAGATAGGTGTCTCGATATTTGGTCGACAGCAGGGACAGTTTCAAATCAGGCCGTGGATATTTTGAGAGCCCATCACGGGCATCGGCAGTGCCATCACGTTCGCCGTCTTCACGGGCAACACACTCAAACATCATCACGCTCATGATCATGTTCACGGATATGGGTTTTGCGGTTTTTCAGTTCCTCCCGGCGGGCTCGCTCCTCCCTGCCGGTGTCAAACCCCTCTTCATAGCTTTTTGCATAATATTTCGTATAACGTGGTTCTATGACACCATAGCCAACCTCGGGTCGGGGATTTTTACTACCCCCTTGCATGGCATCATGCCAGCCATCTTCAAAGCCGGTCTTTTTACCCCAGTCCTGTAAACTCATCGACATCTTGATTTCCTTTCCTACAATCTGATCAATGGTGGCGAAGCCACCTGGTTGATCGGCAATGGTGCCGGGTTGATTTTGGAACGTCGGTGCAAATCACCACGTTTGAAATAGCGTTTGGTTCTCAAAAGCACCGGCAGGCGGTTGGAATGCAGCATCAGGGCCTCATGTTCTTTCATGCGAATGATGTCATTGGCCGCCATGACCGGAGCCCTGGCATTGCGGCCAATCCGGGCCTCGAGCTCACGGGCGGTATTGAGCCCCATGCCGGGAAGATAGATTTCCGTGCCAATCGATTCCTGAATTGTCTTGGTGTTCATGGGACCATAGCGATTTTCCAACTGTGCATAGGATTGCAGGAAAAGCGCAAATGCCACTTTGTATTTACGGCTGGTGGTTGCAAATATTTCGAAGCCTTCGACAGACAGGTGACCGAACTCATCCAACATCAGCCATACCGGGCGGCCAGGGTTGTGCTGGTCTTTCAGCAAGGCTTTGAACAGATCGGCATAGAAGAGATTGAGCAGAAAGGCATAAAGCTCCATCTGGGTCTGGTTGACCATGACATAAAGGGCGGTCTTCTGCTGACGCAATTCCTCAAATCGCAATGTGTTGGTGGCTGTAAGCCTTGCCATTTCCGGGGTGGCAATTGGATCCAATGCCACATCCGCTGTCATCAACACTGACTGGATGGTTTTGAGGTTACCCTGAACAAAAGCCTGATAGGCACCAAAGGTACTTTGATCCTGCTGTGTTGCCGCCAATACGAAGTTATCAATCTTGCCCAATTGTCCTTTTGGAGCCAAATGGGCATCAAAGCTGGTAATCAGGTGCCGGAGATTGGCAAGATTGCGATATTGTGGATCGGGCTGATTATGCAGGCACTGGGTCAAAATGCGGATGAGTTTGGTTCCAGATTGTTCCCAGAATGGATCACCTGACCCCTGACTACCACGACCATTGGCTGACCTGACCAATGTCTTGGCGAATTCTGCAATCTGCTGAGGCGATGTTGCATTCGCCAGTGGATTGTAGGTTTCCGAATATCCCGGGTCCATCAAGTTGAGCACCCGGATTTGATAGCCGCGCCTTGCCAGATAGCCGGATGTATTTTGATAGAGTTCACCGGATGTATCAGTGATAACGAAACTCGGCTCAGATTTTGGCGGCATAAGTAAATTAGGAACCAAGTGAGCTGACGTTTTGCCCCCACCCATTCTTCCCTGAACAATCAGGCTTTCATAGGTGGCGGTTTCTGATAGTCGTGAACTCCTGCCATCCACCAAAAAGCCTTTATTGCTGCTTCTCAGTAGAAAAGCCCGTTCCCAAAAACCCATGAAACGGGCAGACGACCAGCCCATGCCGAAAAGCCAGCCAATTGATGCAAACAGGCCCTTGAATATTCCGCCAAGAATTGAACTACCTGCATTGATAGTACCGGAAAATATCGAAACAACACCACGGCGAAATGGCCCCCAGGCAACAAAGCCAAACAGGCAGATCAAACCCACGGCAATGGGTGACAATCCGACAATGATTGCCGGGATCAATGGCAGCAATGCCAGGATCACAATGATCTTCAAAAACAGCTTGTTGAATTTGGCCATTATCGCTCGTGTCCTTTGTCATGGGTGCGGTCGAAATCTTCCAGCTGATCCCTGGCGGCATTTTCGATTGACTGACGTGTTTGCGTGAGTTGTTTGGCTCTGGGATCGGGAATGTGTTTGGTTAAAGCCGTGGCAGGGCTCTTCTTGTAATTCCGATCACCAACAGTTCGCTCAAAGATGCGTTCGAATTCCGGCATGAGGCCAAGGGTAGTCAGCCGATATCGTGTGCCGGAAGCCTGATGCAAAACACCCCATGTCTTGCCTCGTTGGTACAATCGAAAGCCGGAAACCTTCAACTGTGCCTCAAGGTCGGATTGACCTGATGCTTTTTGAAAGATTGACTCCAGCAACGCAAAGGCCTGCATCTTGCGAGATGGCTTATTGGTTCGACGAACCAACTCGCCCTCAGATCGGGTTGTCTTGGTCTTCTTTCGTTCATATTGCGGGGCATAAACCGGCGATGCTGTCAGTTCAGGGAAATGCTCGCGGACATAGGCTTCGGTTTGACGTTGAACTGTTGCAAATTCTGCCTTGCTGAGACGTGCCCGTTTTGCAGAATATACCTCATTTGCTGAGATCATCAGATGCACATGCGGGAAATCCGTATCATGGTGCACCTTACCCCAGACCAGCTGTTGCGGGGCTCGATAATCGCAGTAATAGAGGGCAATCAGTCTCAGTCTTTCGGCAATCTGTTTCTTACTGAGATGGTGTTGCGGTTTCAGTGCCAAGATTTCGTGATAGAGGGCATTACCGTTTTTTCGAGTGGGAAGTTTCCGGTAGTTTTCCAGAAATTGTGCCTCGACCAACTTTTCCTGTCCGCCGGAATGGTAGAGATTGTAAGCGAATGCCTCGCTATCTTTGGCATCGCGGCCAATGTAGGCGATCAACTGGCCAAAGGTTGGAGCCTTGCGTACCATAGACTTAATGATCATCGCAGTGATCCGCCTGGACTGTTATTTCGATATTGTCATCAAAGCGGGCAACGATTGATTCTAGCCGGGAAAACTGCCGCAATGTCTCCTGACCAATACGATCATCATCGCGTGGTGCAAGCGAACCATGTTTGCGGGCCTCAATATGGCCAAGCTTTGCCAGTTGATTGATGTTGTTGCCAATGCGACGAAGTTCGGCAATCAGATGCCGTTGCTGTTCAGCAATGACCGGTGTCGGCAAAACAGTACCGGCACGATAAGCACAGGCCTCCGCCCAAATCTGCCCCCAGACAGAACGGCCATTGTCATCGGCCCGCTCTTTGGCAGCGGCATATTCGCAGGCCTTCAAAGTCCCAAAAACCCGTTTCACCCGTTTGGAATAATCCTGCCAGTAATTCCGCCGGTATTGGGCACGATCCGCTTCCTTCGCCTGGTCACGTTCAAACTGCTCATCCGAAGAAAGCCGCAAAGCACCCGAAAGCACCTTACCAATTCCGCTACCGCCAGAAGTTTCATCCATTTGTCAGCACCAATATTACCGGAGTGATCGTTCCGGGCAAATATTGTGCAAGAATATTGGATTGGGCAGGGACGGAGGTTCGTTAAACTAAAAATGCATTACTGATGGGAGACCCCAATTGGCAAATTGGATGCAATGCCCCCCATTTCGCACGTTAGCTTATAGAGCTAAATGGCAACAGAGGGGGGGAACCGGTCATTGGACCATAACTCCATTAAAGCGCATGCATTGGCAATGCGGACCTTGGCCGCTGCCTAAATTCAAATTCAGCAAAGGCTGCATCGAGCCCTTTCTACCAAATTGAGGATGTCGCTGCTTGAACAGAGTGACGGGCGCGCGAAGGGCAATTGTGATCCAAAGCGGAACAATGTGCATGAACGCGGCATTCTGTTTGCGTCACATTTGCACCTGAGGCTGTTATCAACAAAATTGCAGCATAGAGAACTTGGCAACTCGCGTCAGCGGTGTAGCAAAAGCGGTAATTTGGTCGAACAAACCACATGCCTGGATACTGATGTCAGGTTTGCGCCAGAGGTCTGGTTCGATCAATGTAGGCTTTACCAGATGTGGAAAGTTTTGTGCAGCTGGTGCGAGTGCTCTTCATCTCGGGCGCAAATTAATGCCACGAAAAGGTGGGTAAAGTCGATACTTTGGCTATACCTATCCATCTATCAGCAGCACCTATCCAAATCACCTATTGGTCAAAAAGGGCAGTTGCGCTGTTATTATGGCTGAACTCATTGAGTTGAAAAACTCAGACTGCGGGCATTTTGAAGGAAGGGAACCTGGTGAAAGGTAGTGCTGACACAACAGGCGGAAATGATGCCCTTTCAAAAAATGGCGAGGCAGTTTTGTCCGCGTTAACGCAGAAGCTTGGCAAATCCGGGCGCAGCGCTTTTATGGCCGCCCCGGGGTTTCTGTTTTTCTCCATTTTTTTTGTCGTCCCTCTCATAAGTCTTTTTCTGCTGTCCCTGGACAAGCCATCGATCGGCACATCCAGCGTTCAGTGGATGTTCGATTTTCGCAATTTCGAGCGTTTCTTTGGCAGGTCAATATACTATACTGCCGCTATACGTTCGGCTGGGTTGGCGACGTTGGTTTCAGCGATCACTCTGCTGCTGGGGTATCCGCTGGCATTTCTCATCGCCAAAACAACCGACCCGCGGCGCAACACAACGCTGATGATCCTGGTACTCTGCGCGATGCAGCTGGACATGGTAATTCGGCTGTTTGGACTCATGGTCCTGATGGGTGATGTTGGGGTGATCAATGAGTTCCTGCGCTGGGTTGGGGTCATTGACAAAGAGCCTCTGCATCTCATGTACAACTTCACCGGCGTGGTTGTCGGGCTGGTTCAGTTTTCGCTACCCTTTATGGTGCTATCGTTGGTCGGAGTGATCCAGGGAATCAACCCATCTCTTGAAGAGGCCGCGCGCAGTCTGGGCGCGCGCCGCTGGCAGACATTCTGGAAAATCACGGTGCCTATGAGCATGCCGGGCATTCTGGCTGGACTGCTGCTGGTATTTGCGATTTCGTTTTCATCCTATGTGGTGCCTGCGCTTATGGGTGGCTGGAAGGTCGTCGTGCTGCCAATCCACATTTTCCAGCAGGTTGCGGAACTGGGCAAATGGCAGTTTGGCGCTACCGTAGCTGTAATCATGTTCGCGATCAGCTTTCTGGTGATGCTGATCTATCAACGGGTTGCTAGCCAGGCCTCGGGAGGGCGAATTTGATGGCAATACACAATAAAAAAATACGCCGTGAATCCGCCGTGCCATTCACGCTAAAGTTTCTGGCCTCACTTGCGCTGATCCTTTTGTTGGCACCGGTTATTGTTGTTATTCTGGCCGGGCTTAACTCCGGTGACCACCTGACCTTCCCCCCACAAGGATTGTCACTGAGATGGGTCTTTGCCTTTTTCCAGTCTGATGCCTTCCTTCCAGCTTACCTGTTCAGCCTGGTACTGGCAGTCATAACAATGATTTGCTCGACCATCCTGGGCACCACGATCGCGCTGTTTCTTGCGCGTACCGAATTTCGGGGCAAACACATGGCCCGGGCATTCTTTATGGCGCCGCTGATGTTGCCGGGTATTGTGTTGGGGCTCGCGCTTTATCTGTTTTACCTTTCTAGCGGTCTGGGGCTTGTGCGCACTATGCCGGGTTTGGTGATAGGTCATATACTGGTGACATGCCCCTATGTGGTCGGGACTGTGAACGCGGCGCTGGTCGGATTTGAGACCTCGCTTGAAGAGGCCGCACGCAGCCTTGGTGCCAGGCCTTTTAAAACCTTTCGCATGATAACCTTGCCGATAATTTCGCCAGGGATTGTGGCTGGGTCTGTGTTTTCCTTTATCGTTTCGTTCGGGCAGTTTGATGTATCGCTTTTTCTAACGCCATCCGGTTCAAATCCGCTGCCGATCGCGCTGTATACCTCGCTGCGATACACTTTCGAGCCCACCGCTGCCGCTGCCGGGATTTTCGCAATTTTCCTTGTTGTTGTTTCAATGCTGATAACGGCAAGACTGACAAATTTACGGCGGTTGGCGAATGTTAATTTCTCATGAACAAAATTAGAAAGGGAGAATGAAATGACTAAAGAAACCAAGACACAGGCGAATATGGGCCGTCGAAGCCTTCTTAAATTGGGCGCTGCATCGGCCGCATTTGCAGGCCCGATTAGCTTGTTTAACATAAATCACGCATGGTCGAAGGATGTGATGTGGGATGGCCAGCCATTCGACGCTGGCGGCTCCACGATCCGCATCAACGAATGGGGTGGCTTCTGGCAGGAAATCATGCAGAAAAACGTGATCAATGAGTTTGAGAAAACCTACAATTGTAAGGTCGCTTATGATTCTTCCTTTCCGTGGTTTCCGAAATACGTGGCCAGCGGGCCGAAATCACCCGCTTTCCATGTGGGCAATTGGAACCTGAACGAGATTATCAAGCTGGGACGCGTGGGTGACTTTTTCCTCTCATCGGATGAGTTGAAGGAAAATCTCCCCAATGCCGCGGATTGCTGGGACTTCGCATTTGGCAGCGGATTGGGCGTGACCTGGGGTTTTGGTCAATATGCACATGTTTGGCGAACTGACCTTATCGATCCGGCTCCGGTTGGGTTCCGGTCATTTTGGGAAGAGCGTTTCGCAAACAAACGCGCAACCTATATCACTTCAAACGGCCTGTTCATGACCTTCTTCATGACGGCGGCGGCAGAATTTGGCACTGGTCCAGATGATTTGAAGGCCGGTTTCGAGGCAATGCGTGCAGCAATGCCAATGAAAATCAGCGATTTTACTGGAAATATGCAAACTCTGATCGAGCGTGGCGAAGTGCAGATGGGCGTTCAGTGGGAAGGCGAAATATTCCTTCAGATGGACAAGAAAATTCCTGTGGCTCCGCTAACGTGGGAACGAAAACCTATCCTTACGCAGACCCACACAGTGTCGCGTTACTCTGATCCGATGGAGAAGAAACTCGCACTTGCCCTGGTGAACGCCAAGCTTGATCCGGAATTTCAAACAAAAACAGCCGAAGAATTCTATCTTCGTCCGTCCAACAAGAAATCCAAATTGCCTGAACGATTGATCAATAAAGGTGTAACCAACACAGCCAATGCGTTGGAAGGTCTTTGGATTCCCGATTGGAACTGGTACCTCGACAATGAAGACGAGATTGTCGAAACAGTAAATGAAATCTTCGCTGGCTAATCAAACAAATGTGACTCGGCGGTCGACGTGATCGCCGGGTCAACTCCATCAGGTAGGCAAGTATGGCAAATGTAATACTCTCGGAGCTCAGCAAACATTTCGGTGATGTCGTTGCTGTTGACAATGTATCGATAGAAATCGCTGAGGGTGAGTTCTTTTCAATGCTTGGACCCTCGGGTTGTGGAAAATCCACCACGCTGCGCATGATAGCTGGCTTTGAAGAAACCAGCATCGGGCGAATTGAGGTTGGTGGCATTGATGTATCTCAGTCTCCGCCTGAAGATCGTGGAATTGGATTTGTATTTCAGAATTACGCCATTTTTCCACATATGAATGTCTACGATAATATTGCGTTTGGGCTTCGACTGCGCAAACTGCCCGATGATGAGATCAATTCGCGCGTGCGCACCGCTCTGGAGCAGGTGGGTATGAGCGGCTTTGAGAACCGGTTTCAGACTGAAATGTCAGGTGGACAACAGCAGCGCGTGGCGCTGGCACGCGTGCTCGTAACCGAACCGCGTATCCTACTGCTGGATGAACCCTTATCGGCGCTTGACAAGAACCTGCGCGAAGAAATGAAATTCTGGATTAAGGATCTTCAACAGACACTGGGGATCACAACAATTTATGTCACCCACGATCAGGGTGAAGCACTGACCATGTCTGATCGCATTGCAGTGATGAATGAGGGAAGGGTCGTCCAGGTTGGCTCGCCAGAAGACATTTACGAGCGGCCCAACACGCGATTTGTGACGGAGTTTATCGGGGAATCCAACATCCTGAATGCGCGTGTCACCTCAGTTGATGATGCAACCTGCGTCCTGGAAATCGGTGGACATTCGGTAACGGTGCCCCTGCGCGCTGATCTGTCTGAGGGCGACAACGTGGTTCTTGCGCTGCGGCCCGAGCGGGTTCTGATCGGCGATACCACTAGCCCCGATCAAGGCAACAGCCTGAAACTGCCGTTGAAAAAAGTGAACTATCAGGGTTCCTTCATTCGCTTCCTGATGGACTTTTCCGGGCAAGACTTGGTTGCCGAAGTAGCCAACCGGCATGATGTCCCGCAATTTGAACCTGGTAGCGTAATTGATGTTGGTTGGAGAGTTGATTGCGGTTGGATAATTTCTGAATGAACCTTACTTGATCTTTAGAGGAAGTATGTTTGCGACACTAAAGACTAATATCGCTTTGGCCCGTGCTTTTGCCTATGATTTTTTCCGATATCGCAAATTCAGTTTTGTGCTGCAGCAGACCTCGCGGGGCAATCGCCGCGCAATCATTCGGATTTTCACTCATTACCTGGAAGGCGGCATGTGCTTACCGGATGTAAGGCTTGGCTATGGCCAGGACAAGGCGCTTTCCGTCATCAAAAAGCTCCGCTCTTACAAACAGGAGTTCGGTGAGGACGAAACTGTGGCCTGGGCCACGGCGACTCTCACAAACTATTTCGAGTTTCACCGTAACCAAGATTATGATCTGTCGGTGCTCGAAGCTGAATTCGAGCAGCTTTCCCGGGAATTGAAACTGTCCAAAAATGGTGTTTCCGGCGGTTATGAAGCCGTCACGGCCGCGCAGATACGGGCTGCGGCATTGGTCGACTTCGAGCAGTTTTTGCTGAACCGGCACAGTGTTCGCCAATATACCGAAGACAGTATCGAATCGGGCACAATCCGAAAAATTGTGAAGAACGCACAGCAGTGCCCTTCAGTCTGCAACCGCCAGGCATGTCGGGTCTATGCCCTGACAGACCGGGGCGATGTGCAGAAAGTTCTGAGATACCAGGCTGGTAATGCCGGGTTTCACCAGGAAATCCGCACGCTGTTTGTAGTAACAGCCAATGTTGCGGAAATGAATCTGATTGGCGAACGCTATCAGGGGTGGATTGATGGCGGTATTTTCGCGATGACGCTGGCGCTGTCCATCCATGCCGAGGGTCTGGGTGCTTGTTTCCTGAACTGGAGCACAGAACCCCGCGAGGACCGCGCCCTGCATCGGTGTCTTGGTATCCCCGAGGAAGAACTAGTCATCACATTGATGGCAGCGGGGCATCTTAAACCCGAGTTTCGTGTGCCTGTATCGCATCGCAAATCTCTTGAAGAAGTTCTTGTCCTCGATCCTCTGCTATCTTGACACAGCGCTGACCCGCAAGTCTACTGTTTTGCAGCACACTTGCCTTCGCCGGTGAGGATTATTTTTGGGAGACCCAGTAATTGAAATCCGGGTTTATTGAAAGACCGCAACTGCTGCAGTTGTTTCTGACCGGAGTTCACCGCCAATTGACATTGGTAGAAGCGCCCGCCGGATACGGAAAAACCACGTTGTTGAAATCATGGCAGCATCATCTTGATGCTGCCGGAACCGCAACAACTTGGATTACAGTTGACCCTGCGTTGAACGATTTTGACGCTTCCCTCGAACCAGCGCTGGCCAAACGCGCTCGCGAACTTCCCGCTCAGAGCGACGCGTTGGCAGAGAGGCGTGCTTTTTTGTTTTTGGACGACTTCCACGAGGCTGGATCATTCGAAACACAGACCATCAGCCAATTTTTGCAGCGCGGCGGGCACGATTTCCACATCGTCATCGGCACGCGTATGCCCCCTGCCTTTCCCTTGGCAAAGCTACGCCTGTCTGGGCAGGTCACAGATTTTGGGTTGGAAGAACTTAAATTTGATTTTGCAGAAGCGGCTACCCTTCTGCACGGTGTTTTGCCATCCGAGATGATCCAAAACTATTACGACTATGCCGAGGGTTGGCCTGCCGCCCTTCAACTGATGCGCCTGTCATCGACCCCCGGCCAACCTGTCGAACTTGGCCATGATGCCCAATTACGGACGGGTCTTGATTTAGCCGGTTATCTAAACGAGCAGTTTCTTAGCGGGTTGAGTGCGGATCAGAACCAGTTTCTTTTGGAGACAGCACATCTTAACCCTGTTAACGGTGATCTGGCTGATCACGTTCGTGGAAGTAACGACAGCTGGGCAATCCTGCGCTCGTTGAATGAAGTGCATTCATTGGTTTTTGAACAGGCCGAGATTGACGGCAATTGGTACCGCTATCACCAGTTGTTGCAGGATTATCTACTGCATCACCAGGAAACACTTGGCGAGGCACAACGCAATGAGTTGCATCTGCGAGCAGCAACCTGGTTGAACGAACACGGTCGCCACTATGCTGCCACGAAACTTGCGATACGTGCGGGTGCTCCCGATGTGGCCGAGCGGATCATTTTGGAGGCGGGTAGTACCGAAATCGGTATCCGCGATGGTGCACAGCGTTTGGCTTCGCTTCTGGATCTGATCCCGCTTGAGAGGATCAACGCGTCGCCGCGGCTTAGCCTGGCGCGGGCCTATATATTGTTGAAAAACGGACGTACCGGGGAGGCCAGTCTGGTTATTCAGGATGCGCGTGACACCGCAGCACCCAATGACCGCGAACTTGAGCGCGAGATTGTGCTGTTGGAGGTTCACCTGCGCCTCTATGAAGACCGCCATGTTTCCGAGGCACAGGTCGCAGCACTGGACCACACAGCGCGTCAGACTCCAGTGAAAGATCAGTTAAAACGGGGTATTTTGTATAACTTCCTGTGCCTATTCTATATTCAACTGGGCGAGTTGGAAAAGGCCCGCAAAGCCGGCGAAACTGCGATGGCGCTATACGAAGATCTGGGCTGGCAGCATCTCATCTTTTTCATGCATGTTAATCTCAGCGTCATTAACTTGGACTTTGGGGAATTCGAAAAAGCCTACGAGCGACGTCGGCAGGCTCGTGTTTTGCAACGTGAGCATTTCGGCCACGATCCCAACCTTAACGCAATTGCCAACATTATGTTCAGCGAGACTGCCTATGAGGCTAATGAAGCTGGCGACATTGAGGCCGGACTGACAGCTGCTTTGAACGATGCAGATAACCGCGAGGGCTGGAGCGAGGTTTTTTTGGCAGGCTATGAAACCTGTCTTGCGTTGAAGCTGGAAAACAGTGGCTATGAAGCCGCAGTGGAGCTTGTATCGCAAGCCGAAGCGATGATTGTGCGACGCAGCCTGCCGCGGTTCTCGCGGCAGCTTAAAATACTGGAGCTGGACATCGCTATAAGTGCCGAGTTCGAGACCGAGGCCCGTCGGTTGGCTGGAAGTGTACGCTCTGTTGTGCGCGAGGGGCAGAGTGCCGGTGACCTGCGTTGGCGTGGTCAAATGTTAGCACGCCTTGCTCTTGCACGATTTGAATCCCGTTTTGGCAACCCACAAATCTCCTTGAATCAAGCAAGCCAGATCGAGGAAGAGTGCCGCAAGAAAAATTTGCAGCGTTACCGGCTGAGGGCGCTGGTATTAATGCTGATTTCTGCCGTTTCCACAAACGACACACAAGAGGCTGCAGACATATTGGCTATTGCACTGGCAGTCGCCAGACCGCGAGGCATGAAAGGTGCATTCATGCGCGAATCCAATCGCTTTGCAGAAGCGGCAAAAACCATTGTGCGGGAACGAGGCGTGTCAGGCTACACAAGCGAAGATTTGTCGTTTTTGTCCGACCTGCTTTCAAATGTCGCTGACAGCCCTAATGAGGATGGGTCTATTCTGGCTGAACTATTAACGAAAAAAGAATATGAGGTTCTGCGCTGCCTAATCGATGGCAATGCAAATAAAGTCATTGCCCGTGCTTTGAATACGAGCGAGCCAACCGTCAAATTCCACTTGCAAAATATCTACCGCAAGTTGGGTGTAAATTCCCGGAAACTGGCGATTGATCTTGCCCTTCGGCATGGTGTGACATCAAATGGCGTCCAAACCGGCGATTAACGGACTCACCTATCCGTATTGCTGTCAGTCCTAGCCGTCGTTTGTCTTGCCCCAAACACCCCATAAATTTGAAACTATTCCTGCCAGATTGATGGAATAATGGAGGCCTGCATGCATATTGGAGTTGATGTCGGCGGCACAAATACTGATGCCGCATTGTTTAATGGAAGCAAGGTTGTTGCTTCTGTCAAATCGCCCACGACTCATGATGTAGGATCGGGAATTGTTAAAGCGATCAGCAGCATCATGAACAGCTCTGGTTGCGACGTGTCTGAAATTGCCAGCGTGATGATTGGAACGACGCAGTTCACCAATGCGTTCGTCGAAGGTAAAAAACTGGTGCCGGTGGGTGTAGTTCGCGCTGCTCTGCCTGCAACCCGCAGCATACTACCCATGACAGAATTTCCGCAGCATCTGATTTCCCAGATTGGGCGCCAGTCCTATCTGGTCGAAGGTGGCTACGAATTTGATGGCAGCAAGATCAACAATCTGGATGAAGGCGCGGTTGCGGAAGCAGCCCGCGATATGCGCAAGCAGGGTATCAACTCGATCGTTGTATCGGGCGTTTTTACACCGATCAATGACAGTATGGAAAACCGCATGGCGGAGATTATCCGGGGCGAGATGCCGGATGCCAACATCACCCTGTCTAGTGAAATTGGACGTATCGGTCTGATCGAGCGCGAAAATGCATCAATTATGAACGCATCGCTCATGGACCTGTCCAGAGCGGTGATGACGGCCTTTCGTGAAGCTTTGGCTCAACTCAATATTCTCTGTCCGTTTTTTGTCAGTCAGAATGACGGCACACTGATGACCTCTGAGTTTGCCGAAAAATACCCGGTATTGACCTTTGCATCGGGGCCAACAAATTCAATGCGTGGCGCGGCGTTTTTGTCTGGTGTTGAGAACGGTATCGTCGCCGATATTGGCGGAACGACAACGGATGTCGGGGTGCTGATTGGTGGTTTTCCGCGCGAATCTGCCATTTCGGTTGATGTCGGGTCGGTTCGCACAAATTTCCGCATGCCCGACGTTTTGGCTGTGGGTCTTGGTGGCGGCAGCATCGTGCGCCAATCCGACAGCGGCGTGAATATCGGCCCTGACTCAGTCGCGTTGGACCTGTTGACCCAGGCGAAAGTCTTTGGAGGCCAAACCCTGACCACCACCGATATCGCAGTGGCAGCAGGTTACGCGGACATTGGAGACAAATCCCTGGTAGCAGATCTGGATTCAGCTTTGGTCGAAGCAACCGTTAGCCGAATTCACGATCTTCTTGAAGCCACTGTTGATCGGGTGAAATCCAGCAAAGGCAATGTGCCGGTAATCCTTGTGGGTGGTGGCAGCGTGCTGGTTAACCGTGACATTAAAGGTGCCAGTGAGGTGATCCACCCTGAACTTTCGGGTGTGGCCAATGCTATTGGTGCAGGTCTGGCGCAGGTGGGCGGCGAGATTGACAAGATTTACTCCTATAGCGAAATCGGCCGGGACGAAGCTATTGCGCAGGCAAAAGAAGAAGCTATCGAACGTGCTGTCCAAGCTGGAGCCTCTCAGAACAGCACCAATATCGTAAGCATTGAGGAGATGCCTTTGGCCTATCTGCCCGCCAGTGCTGTGCGAATTAAAGTCAAGGCAATCGGCGACCTCGAGCAGGCGGAGTATTTGAAATGAAACGTATCACTCTGGAGAACCTGCCCGATTTCATCCGCGGCACCGCAATTCTGGGCACTGGTGGTGGTGGCGATCCCTATGTTGGTCGTTTGATGCTTGAGCAGGAACTGGCCAAATGCGGTGGTGTGGATCTGATCGATCCCGATGACGTTCCTGACGATATGTTTGCAATTAGCGTCGCCTGCATGGGCGCCCCGACAGTGTTTGTTGAAAAACTACCCAATGCAGAAGTGACCATAAAAGCAATGCGCCGCATCGAAAAAGAAGTGGGACGCAAATTCAACGCAATCATCCCGCTTGAAGCCGGAGGTGTGAACGCAACCCTGCCTTTGGTTGTCGCCGCGCGGATGGGGCTGCCGGTGGTGGACGGAGACGGGATGGGGCGTGCTTTCCCGGAGTTTCAGATGACAACATTTAACATTTACGGTGTCAATTGCTCACCGTTTGTGATGACTGACGACTTTGGCAACACGATTGTTTTGGAAACCGACAACGCCCTGCGGACCGAGCGTTATGGCCGGGCGGTTTGTGTGAAAATGGGTGGTATTGCTCAGGTTGCAAGTTATGCCATGACCGGTGAAGAAGTGCGACGCACGTGCGTGCCACGTACCGTATCGCTGGCTGTTGAAATTGGTCAGCGAGTGCGGGAACTTCGAGTGGAAGGAAAAGAAGATATTTGCGATGGCCTGGTAGCCTATTTTGCCACCTCGCAACCGCCTCGGTTTGCAAGGGTGCTGTTTGACGGGAAAGTACAAGATGTAATCCGTGGAACCGAAGATGGCTGGACCGTTGGTAACGTAACGTTGTCAGCCACGGGCGACAGTAGCAATGAAATGTTCCTGTCCTTCCGAAATGAATATTCGCTTGCCAAGCTGAACGGCAAAACGGTTACAATAGTTCCTGACCTGCTTTTTATATTGGACCGTGAGACTGGTGAGGCAATTACAACAGAAACCCTTCGCTATGGTCAGCGGGCCAAAGTCATCGGGGTTGCCGCTACAGAAGAGATGCGCACGCCCGAAGCCGTTGAAATCATCGGGCCGAAGGCCTCCAACATCAAAGAACCATTCATACGGCTGGAAGATTTGGCCTGGAACGGCTCCAAGTAGGCGTGCCTGCAAGCGAGGTTGAGAGGATTGCCAACGGCCCTGAGATCGAAAGATTTGTGCCATGATGAATATATGCGTTATCACCCCGATTGTGACAAAGGGTTTTCGGAACGCTTCCCAGTTGCACATGGCAGCCTCGGATGAGTGCAAAATTACCACTATGACGCTGGACTATGGTCCGGCATCGGTCGAATCCTCTATTGATGAGGTGCTTGCCGCACCGGGGGTTGTGGATGCGGCCTGCCGCGCCCAGTCAGATGGCTGTGACGCCGTTGTGATTGACTGTATGCTCGATCCCGCACTCGAAGCCGCGCGCGAAGCCCTGACAATTCCGGTCATCGGTGCAGGCCAAGCGGGCATGAAGGCAGCCGCAAAGTTTGGGAAGTTTTCCGTTGTTACTGTTCTGCAACGACAGGAGCCGGCGTTTCAGCGTTTGGCGCGGCAATATGGGCTATCAGGGTATCTGGTATCCGTGCGAGGGATCGGCGTATCGGTCCTGGATCTTGAGCGCGCGCTGGACGCATCAATCAAGGCCACAATTCGCGCTGCGCAGGCTGCGCGCACCGATGATGGCGTTGAAGCCATCGTGTTCGGCTGCACCGGAATGCTGGGTTTCGCAGAACCTGCCGCAAAAGCACTGGGATGGCCACTTGAACGTGTAATTGATCCGCTCATGAATGCCATCCAAACCGCATTTCAGGCCGTTAAAGCTGGCGAGAAAACCGACAAGGACGACCACCCGTTTCCTGATCGTAAGCAGGTGGCGGGTTTTGAAAGCTGGGTTGCTTTGAACGACTTGATGAGCATACGCTAACCAATTATTCGCCATTATACCAAGTTGGACTTACCCTGAAAAAGTGGAGGGGCTTCTGATAGCTTAAGTGCAACAGGAGGCCCCAATGGTCAAAAGAGAACGACGAGTATTTACAGAAGAATTCAAGCAGGAAGCGGTTCGGCTGGTTCACACGAGCGGGCTGACAATAGCCAAGGTTTCGGATGATCTGGGCATTGGATTATCCACCCTGACACGGTGGAAACGGATTTACCGGGAAGCTGATTTATTATCTGGTCCACATGATGATGTTGAAAAGGAACTGGCCCGCCTTCGCAAAGAAAACGAGATACTGCGCCAGGAGCGCGATCTATTAAAAAAAGCCACGGCCTTTTTCGTCAAGGAGACAAGTCGATGAGGTTCCGAGCCATCGATGCGAACAAGGCTGATATGGCAATTGAACGGATGTGTGGGTTGCTGGGCGTCAGTATCAGCGGGTATTATGCCTGGAAGAACCGGGCACCCAGTCGGCGTCAGCTGTATGACATGATATTGCTGGCCTATATTAGAGAGCATTTTTCTCTTTCGCAGGAAACCTATGGTGCACCGCGCATGCATGTTGAATTATGCGAAGAAGGCCTTGTCGTTGGCAAGCATCGTGTAGCTCGGTTGATGCGTGACAATGATTTGAAAGCAACACAGAAACGTCGTTACAAGAAAACCACCGACAGCAACCATGGCGGGCTGGTTGCCGCCAATCCGCTTGATCAGGACTTCGGCTGTGATGGTGTGGATGAAAAATGGGGTGTCGACATAAGTTATGTCTGGACTGCTGAAGGCTGGCTGTATCTGGCCATTGTTCTCGATCTTTTCTCCCGGCGCATTGTCGGCTGGGCCGTTAGTGACCGGTTAAAGAAAAATCTGGCCATCAAGGCATTGCAGCGGGCCGTTGCAATACGCGAACCCGGACCCGGCCTCATTCACCATTCCGATCGCGGCAGCCAGTATTGCAGTGATGACTATCAGCGCCTCCTCAAGGCTTATGACATCATCCCCTCAATGAGCAGAAAAGGGAATTGCTATGACAATGCAATGGTGGAAACGGTGTTTAAGACCATCAAATCAGAGCTGATCTGGAGGACCAGTTACCAGACCAGAAAACAGGCAGAAATATCAATGTTAGTAGCTAATAGAGTTGGCCGGTTTTGGTAGCACACTAATTGTCCGCTTCTGTTTTAAGCATTGATGGGCAAGCTGTAAGGAGCCGGAGGCGACTGGAGGCTTGTTCATCAATGCTTTCGCGCCGAAAAGATTCACGCTGCTTTTTGGGTTTTCTGCCTGGTGATAATCTCTCCTTGTTTTGAATATGTAGCAATTTTGCCGGGGCCATGGAAGATAGCCATTGTGTCATCTGAGTATTCATGCACCCGCACCCTGGCCTTGACATAGTGATGACGGATGAGGCTCTGCGGCAGTTGCAGGACCAAATTGTTGTACGAAACTGTATTGTCCCTGCGCACGATGCGCCCGCTCTGCACGCACATAATATCGCGTAAGACTGCCGGGACAGCGACCGGCACAAAAGCACTTGTCTCGTCTTCAGCCGCAACGCTAAAGCGAGCATTGTGATCCGGCAGGTAGATTTCCGTGATATAGCGGTTGGCCACGGCCATATCGGTGATGTCATGGAGCTTCAATTCATTGACGAGGCGATCCTGGAAGGTCTGAAAGGCGCGCTCCGATCGGCCACGGGCTTCCGGCGAATAGGCGGCGATATGCTCAATGCCCAACTGATGAAAGGCGCGGCCCACTTGGGTAAGCCGGGTTTTATCGACCTTCTCACCGGCCTTGGGCGTGTGAAAATAGTGACTGCCGCGATCCGTATAGATTGAACAGGGCAGGCCGTGACACTCAAACACATCCAAAAAACCGCGAAAGCTGGACATTGTTCCTTCTTCCTCAACCAGAAAGGCCGAATAAACCTTTGATGTCGCATCATCCATGGTCACAATCAGGTCAAGCTTAGGTTTGCCCTCAAGCCATTCATGGGTCGAACCATCCTGATGCAACATCATACCGGTACATGGCCTGCGCGGCCTCTTGCGCCGGTGAATGCCGCGCCCGCAGACCGCAATCACCAACCCTGAGCGCTGCAACCGGGTCTTCGTCCAGGTGTAACCCCAGTTGAAATTATGATGCTTGACCAGATGATCATGAAAATGCTTCACATTCCAGCCCATATAGCGCGTCTCATATTGCTCAAGCATCCATGAGGTTTCGTCGGCAGGCACCGCACGCACCGACTTCTTGCCCAACCGGCGGTCATTGAGCCCATCAGAACCGCAATCCTCATAGCGCCTGCGATAACGGCGGAATGTCCGCTCCGACATCCCTAAAATCTCTGCCGCATCATGTCCCGAAAGCCGCTTTTCTTCATATCGAGATAACACATCAATAAACTTCTCCATCCGTCTTTCCTGTAACCATGAAGTCCGGTTCATCAAATACCCTCCTTTTGAGAGCATCCTAAAACCGGACAAATCACGTGCTACATAAAGCGGACAACTGATGTGCTACTGACACAGGCAGAAATATCAATTGGACATTACATCGATGGCTTTTATAATCCACGTAGAAGACATTCCGCAATCGGGTATAAATCACCGATCGCATTCGAGGCCAATATGGCAAACATACAGTGAAAGTCCCTCCACTTTATCGGGGTAAGTCCAAACTCCCGATAGATGCGGTAAACGCGCTTATGGTTCCAGCCAAAGCCCTTCACGTTACGCAAATACAGGTAGCATAAGCCAAAGCCCCACATCTTCTTGGCCTTTACCAAGGCCAGCAGATGATCGGCAATCCGTTCGTTCTCATCGCTGAGCTGGGGCTGATACCGATAGCAAGTCTCGCTGATGTTGAAGGCCCGACACGACAAGCGAATGCTTACTCTTCGATGTCGAACTGCCCATTTGGCCATCACCTTTCGTTGGGATGGCCTCACCACTTTTTTCCAAGCGCTTCCTTCAATAAATCAGCCTGCATACTCTTCTCAGCATACATTTTCTTCAGGCGTTTGTTCTCCTCCTCCAACACTTTCATACGCGAAATCAACGACGCATCCATGCCACCGAATTTGGATCGCCATTTGTAAAAGCTGGCGTTGCTCATGCCATGTTCACGGCAAAGCTCCGATACAGGAACTCCGCCTTCTGCTTGCTTCAATATGCCCATGATTTGAGCGTCGCTATACTTGGACTGTTTCATCAGAATCTCCTCGTCCGTTACGGTAAAAGAAATTCTACTTTCAAACGCTATTAATTTTCGGGGCGATTACCGTAGGGCTTCACGTACACCGGCGGGATCAGCTTGATGGTGTGGCCCAATTTACTGATCTCACGTGCCCAATGATGACTGGTGCCGCAAGCCTCAATACCAACTAAGCATGGTTCAAGGCTTTCAAAGAACGTCAGGACTTGCGCTCTTCTCAAAGCGCGGTTGAACGCAACATTTCCATCGTCTGTGATGTCGTGAACCTGGAAAACGTTCTTAGCCAAATCAAGGCCGATTGTTGTAACTTTCATGGGATGGCTCCTCTAAAACAGTTTCTGACAACTGCAGTATGACGCATTACGACGCCGATGGTGCAGGAGCCATCCACACCATCCGCTCTGCAGTCATTGAGGCTTGAGCGCGCGCACCCAAATTGAATGGCAGCTTTCGGAAATATTGGACGAGAATTTATGGTTACCTCCAAAGGCAGGAGTGGGCCGAAAACGACGTGACGATAATGCCGGTTTTGCCGTTATTTTTGGTCAGAATCACTTTCTCCTATTTGAGTAAACTTTACAATTTCTCACCACGTAATTCTGGGGTTCCAAGGGGCTTCCCTTGGCAAGTTGTATGTCGTCAAACTCGCCTGATTCGCTCTGCGACCGGTGATGTTTGTGCGATCATGCAAACTTGCGTCCCGCAAAGCGGGGCTATTTCGGCTTTGCCGGTTTCGCGGCGACGGCACTTTGTGCCATGGCTTTGTTGTGAGAAAATGAACAGCGGCTATGCCGGAAATTTGTCTGATTTGGGCTATGCCCCGTTGCCTTGAAAATCACGGAAGTCTGATTGCACAAATCGCCGCTTTGATTGGCAAGGCCGGAAGAAATACTACGCTGATAATTGACTGGAACGGAACGCCGTCCCTCGCGGTGGCTTTGCCTTTCTGCACAATCAGCTTTTATGGAAACCAAAGAAACAGACACGGTTCGGCTCACACCCGCGCACCTGGCCGAAATCCGCAAATCAGTGGATTGGCAGGCGATGTTTGCCGGTCTGGGCTTTGAGAAAGCCCGGAAGAAGAGCAAACTGAATGACTGGTGGGCATTCTCACCGTTCCACGAAGAAAAGACTCCATCGTTCCACATGGGGCCGGGTGGGGTCTGGTATGACTTTTCGATTGGCGAAGGTGGGGGAGCCATTGAGCTGGTTCAAAAGATCCAAAACTGCAATTGCTATGAGGCCGGGAAGTATATTCTGGAGCAAGGTTGGGCAAAGGTCTCGGTTGATCCGTCACCGGTCAATCAAACCCGTCACAAAACCCGGAACAGGGTGCGTAAGACGGTTGAGAAGACACCGACACAACCATCACAGCATGATCTCCCCAAGAATTCACCGATTAGACAAGACTTGATTACCCTGTGCACCGGCCATGAACTGTTGGACAGCCGGGGTATTTCTGAAGAAACCTGTGAAGCGCTTGGGATTGGGTTTCTTTCTCAGGGAAGATCTCCGCTCAAGGGGCGGATCATCTTTCAGGTGGCGGATGCCCGCAAAACCAAAAAATCCAGTGATCAGCTCACCCGCGTGATTCTTTCCCATATTGGCCGGGCGGTGAAGGAGGGTCAGGAACCCAAATACCTCTTTTATGAAGGCTTTCACAAATCATCTGAACTCTACGGCCAGGAAATCCTGTTTCTGCATGAGGATGCTGCCGATCAAATTTCTTGTTCTGGTCATATTTTGCTGAGTGAAGGCCCGTTTGATGTGGCCAAAGCCTATGAAGCCGGATTGCGCAATGTGGTGGCGGGATTTGGTGTGTCACTGTCTGAAGCCCAGGCATGGAAGTTAAAAACCATTGCCGACCATCACGGTGTGACGGGCATCACCATTATCTTTGACAGGGACAAGACGGGGATTGCTGGAGCAGAGAAAGCGGCAGACCTGCTCAAAGAGGTGGGTCTGAACCCAAATATCTTCGACTGGAATGCCCCGGTTGCCCGAACCCGGCAGGGCATCAAACACATCCCTGAGACAATCAATGATCTTGCTGATTTCAGTGTTGAACAAATCGTCTGGCTTCGCAGCCAGCAAATGCTGTGAAGGAGAAACCTATGTCAAACCTCACCGTCAAAGGCATCACAATTCCAAATCAACTGCTGCGTGATGCGCTGTCACGGGTTCCAGGTCCTGCATTTTCCCGAAGTGAGTTTGCAGCTGCATTGAAAAATGCCGGGTTGAATCATCCGGATTTCGCCAATGCGGTTCGTTGCATCCTGCAACATCTGAAACGGCACAAGATGATTTCGTATGATGATGTGAAAGGCCATTGGATGATCAAGACAAATGCAAGAAACCTGGGAACAGTCGCGAAAACCCAACCTTTGATGCCAGTTGGCCAAATCACCACGCTTCCAATATTGAGCAATCCTAATCATTCTGCAATTGGGCCTTCAGGATTTTTTGCAAACGTTGGATCGGGCATCCAGACATCAATGAAACACCTGGCCTGTTTTGCCGCCGTTCTGGCATTGGTCATTATCAATGCCAGCTTTGCCTGGGAGCTGGCAGAGACTGAGATCTTTCGAATTGCGTTCGTTGCCGGTTTGATGGCCAGTGATCTGATGCGTCCACTGTTGATTGCCGTGGGACTTCGGGAATTTGACCGTTGGCACATTGGCCGTGCCTCCTTGACCCTGTTTGTCGCTCTCTCCCTGGCCCCGGTATCTGTCCTTTCCAGCACATCGGTCATTTCTGCCGCACTCTTCTTGGGATCAGAAGAAAACACCCAGATCCAACGACGTGGTGAAACAAGGGAAGCATTGCAGGACGAACTTGACCGGTTGAAAGTCAAATCCATTGAGCAACGCAAGGAATGGAAACGTGAGTGCGCCCGTGGTGGTTGCGGCAAGATTGCTGCCAAACTTGACAAGGCCGCCAAAGCGACAGATGTGGAATCCAGGGCTATTCTACTGAAGATTGTTGCTCTGACCGAGGCAGGCAATGATGGCTCAGGCTTTATTGCCCGAACGGTCAAAACCTTTGAAGCACTGCATTTGTTCGGCAAGGGCAGAACCATGTTGATACCACTGCTCATGGCTTTGACACTCGAAATATCCGCCCTGTTCGGCCCGGCATTATTGCTCGGGCAATACAGGATTAAGCGAAAACCATAGGGCCAGCGTGTTGCTAACCCAAGTCATGCTCTACGGTGTTTCAGAGTAACCGCAGTTTTCGCATTGCACTTCACCTGAGCTGTTTGTGCGAACAAGAAGCGGATCTTCGCATGCACAGTGCGGGCAGTAAAAGTTGTCGGATGGACTTTTGACGCCAATCTGATCAGCGAAATCAGTAAGGTCAGTCCAAAAATACAGCTCAAGAAAATTGTCGTGCATCTTTTTAGCGATGCTCTGCATTTCCTCGTCGCTTATTGAGGATGCATCGTAACCCTTTTCTTTCAGATCATCGCGATGGAGTGAGATAATCGGGAAAGTGCCATCGGAAGCCGGAGTTTGTTTTGCCATGTTGAATTGGGGTTATGAGATCAAAGCTCGTCCCGCCAGCCTCACCCCCAGGGACATCCTGTCAAAACGGGCAAACCCGACGTCAGGAGGGGTAAACCGTTGACAGGTGATCCGGGTGTGGCAGGGTCGAGAAGCTTTGGTCCAAACTCAAATTCACAGGTCAACAATATCCAGCAAAGCTTGCTCTACCAGATTATTTGGCGATGTTGGAATTGCAAGATAATGGGCGTTGGAAATCATCCGAGTTTGATTTGCTAATCGGCTCATATTCGGCTATCATTCGGCTACATGTGGTCTCCAAAATATACTATTCGCAATCGGCTGTTACGCACCATTCGGGAGATTGGTGAGACCCTTGGTACGATCAAATCGCAACCTATTTCGGGCCAGAGACTTGCGCGGCTGGCTGATGATGCCCGTGCACTCTCTAGCTTTGCATCGACCAGCATTGAGGGCAATCCACTGCCGCTGACGGATGTCAAACGTTTGATCAAGCAGGCACCGGGTCAAATTCGCGATACGGAACGTGAGGTGCTGAATTACAATCGGGCTTTGGAATGGGTGCAGGCAAAGGTTGGCTCAGGTAAATTTGAACTTTCCACGCAAAGCATTGAGAAGATTCAGAGCATGGTGGTCGAGGGATTGATGACAAATCCCTATGATATCGGCCATATTCGAAAAGATGCGGTGGTCATCCGCGATCCGCGGGTGTTGGATTCCATAGTGTTCATGCCACCTGATCATGGCGATGTGGCAAAGCTCTGCGATGTACTTTTTGCATTTGTTCGGGAAAACATTAATGAGCTTGATCCTGTATTGCTCGCCGGATTGTTCCACAAGCAGATGGTGATCATTCATCCATTCATGGATGGCAATGGAAGATCAACCCGATTGATGACCAGTGCCATTCTGGGCATGGCGGGCTTGGATTTCTGGTTGATGTTTTCGTTTGAGGCCTATTACAACCGCAACGTCACCCGTTATTTCCAAATGGTAGGTGAGGCCGGTGATTATTACGACCTCAAAGGCAAAACTGATTTTTCCAACTGGCTGGAATATTTCGCAGAAGGTATTTTGGATGAATTGAAGCGGGTGCAGAAATCCCTGCCAGAAAAACCCCTTCGGCTTACCCCTCATTTTGAAACAATCTTGCGATACATCGATCAGCATGGTTCCATCACCCAGAAAGAATATGGAGCAATCTCCAAACGCAGCTTGGCCGCCCGCAAGAAGGATTTTGCCAAATTGGCTGACATGGGACTGATCCGCAGAATAGGCGGTGGGCGCAGTGTTCACTATGAGAAGGTGTGATTGGAAGCAAATCGTTTTTTGATCACAGAAGCAACCACAAATGAGCGATACCCTTTCTGGATATCGCTTAGATGAGAGGATTGCCAAATTACGCGTCAATATGCCTGGCAAGCCTTCTGGCTGATGTCTGAATCCAATTGCTTGCATGATCTGGCAATGAGGGATGTGAACCATCTGCCAAAAGACATAAGGTCTCAACAGGATTGTCAGATGCGTAAGCTATTTGGGCAACGAACTTGTCATGTAATGGTCGAGACCCTGATGACAATTCATAAAGCAGACTTGTTTGCAGTGAGAGAATTTTTTCGGTTTCGGTATTGTGATTTTTCATAATTGGAAAATGATAAGAAATAGAATGTGAGAACCGGCTTAATGCCGGTTCTGAAACTGTCTGGTTGAAAGCCACCAGAACTTTGGAGCGCCTTTGTGCTCTGGCTTCCAGACAGCCCAGTAATATTGCTGCCGGGCAATTCGGGCATGTTTGGAGGTTGGTTTGCCTTCTGGCCAGCAAGTCAGCTCATCGAGAGCGTATATCACTGCTGGTGGAGTCTTGGTGAATTTGGGCATTCGATCAGGATTGCACAATGATCGCAGGTTCAACAACATTGCCACCGAACCACCGGTTTTACGGCAGTGGATGAGTGCCTTGCGGACAAAGGCATCGCCAAGCCCATGGGTGCCATAGGGCGGGTTGGTGACGATGTGCTTGGCAAGCGGAATGTCAGATGTGAGGAAATTCTGCCCACCTTTGCCGTAACCCCGGTCGATCAGATCAGTTGAGATGACACGATATCCAGAGGCTTCAAGTTCGCAGGAGATGGCGCCATCACCGCAGGCCGGTTCCCAGATATCGCCGTCAAATGTTTCAACGGAAAGCAAAGCACGGGTTGCTTCGGGTGGTGTTGGATAGAACTCAAAGGGTGCACGTCCTTTCCGCACAAAGCGGCTTGGTTTTTGAGGCCGGTCTAAAATAGTGTTCATGGTTTTTGGATTAAGAAATATTGAACACCTTCGGATTGGCCTGCCGCTACAGCGGAGATGTCCAGCAGAAATCCCTGAAAAGGGTTCAAATGCTTTACTTCGAAGCGCGGCAGGTATTGTCCGGATGGTGTAGATTTCTGTCACCAAGAGCCAATGAACCTTTCGAGCGGCTGGAAACCAGATCACGACCATTTGTGCAAAGATCGACGGCCACATTCGAGGTGATACACTTCAGTCAAATAAAATCCATTTCATGACTGAAAAAACTGGCGATATCGAGAATGCCCCCGAGCTTGATGAGCAGAACATCAGGATTCGTGATCTCAATGATGATCTGAGACGTAGCTTTTCCGGCGGGCAGATCATACTCACCGCAGGCATTGATAATCTGTCACAGAATATCCAGGCACGGGTATTCAAAGCCATTCGAGAATTTGACGATTTCTCAGAAGACGTAGAGTCGAGACGGTGCGCCTTGCCTCATTACTGAGGTCGGTTTCACCATCCCGCTCCCCGAACCGGACATGCGAGTTTCCCGGCATCCGGCTCTCCATGGACAGCAAAGCTGTCAATGGTTCACATGGTTTCTAGCGCGTGATATGCGCGCCAGAACGAAGGTGCGCCCTGCATGGCAGGATCATCCCCCAGTTCTTTTTCATTCCATCCGTTCGGTATTCTGATGCCTCTATTACGATAGCGGCGTGTTCCCCCGTCCGAGAACTGCTTTGTCATGGCCTTGCCGTCCCGCCAGCGGTTCCGCAAAGGCGGATGCTGACCGGCGCGGTATTTGGCCCGCAGTTTTCGGGCTCCGGTTTTACGATGTTTCTTGCGAAGCCATCGGTCAATCCTATGCCAAAGCCAGTTGTCCAGAGAGTTGAACTCCTTGCAGGCTGAGGTGGCGTATTGAAAGTAATTGCGCCATCCGGTGATGAGGGGATTGAGCGACCAGATCAAATCCTTGAACGAAAGCACGAGTGTTGCCCGTGACGTCCGTTTCTTGACCTCCCGACGCAAGGATTTAAGCTTGCCCTTCGGAATACGCAAGTTGCCGACCATATTGCCGTTTTTATACGACTTGGTGCGGACAACCCTATACCCTAAAAAGACAAACCCATCCTCAGGCCGGGTAATCAGGGTTTTCTCTGGTGAGAGTTCGAGCCGCATTTCCTGCCAGAGGAACTGGGTCAAACTTTCGCGCTCGGCCTCTGCCTGTTGTCGTGATCCGACCACAAGCAGAACGAAGTCGTCCGCGTAACGCACCATATAGAATGTCGGCTTACGTTGCCGTCGGTCAAGCCGACGACGACCTGCCGCATTCGTTGGTTTTTCACGCGGGCGCGGCATCCACCTATCATAACGCTCATCAAGCTTATGTAGGAAGATATTTGCCAGAAGCGGTGACAACACGCCGCCCTGAGGCGTACCAGTTGCCGAATGCTGCAAGCTGCCCTCAATCATGATACCTGCTTTCAGAAAGGAGCGGATCAGCACCAAGACCTTGCGATCCCGGATACGCCGCTTCACTTCTTCCATCAGCAAATGATGATTGATGGCATCAAAACACCCTTTGATATCGCCCTCGATCACATAGTGCGTCAAAGACGGACCATGGTTGGTCGGGTGCAGCTGTCGCTGCACCGCCGCCAAGGCATCATGGGTGCTCCGGCCACGCCGGAACCCGTAAGAGTTCGGATAAAAATCCGCCTCAAAGATAGGTTCCAAAACGAACTTACACGCCATTTGCACAAGGCGATCTTTGAGCGTGGGTATCCCCAGCGGGCGGAATTGCCCCGGCCTGCCAGCCTTTGGAATCAACCGTTGTCTGACAGGTTCGGGCTTGTACGTTCCTGAGCGCAGTTCATTATGAACCTCGTCCAGAAAACGTCCAACACCCCCCACTTGCTCATCGAGCCTGCGCCGCGTCATACCATCGGTGCCCGGTGTCTGGCTGCCCCTGTTACGGGCCAGCCTGATCCAAGCCTCAATCAGCGTTCTGCGATCACAGATCAGATTGAACAGGTCAGAGAAAGTTTTATCTTTCTCCGATGCGCTCCATCGATACAGTTTCATCTGCATGTCGAGGATAAAGCTGGTATTCACCATGCCGGACATAAGTCCACCTCCTGCTGTAAATCTATATCCACTGCCTCCCTTCGCCCCCCGTTTCCGGGACTTGCATGCGGCTTTCCCGCACTCAGACTACTACGAAGGCTCCGCCCCTTGGCCCGGCGCTCATCAGCCGTCTTGATCATCCCCCATAGTGGGGGAAGCCAAGCCAAGGTTCCCAGGTTCCAAACCCATTCCATCGTTTGCATTAGGAGCCGACTATACCCCGTGTGAACTCTGGCCCTCGGTGCTCGCAGAACAATTCCAAAGGCTGTGGCGACAATGGCCACCCCGGTCTCAGGATCACAATCCAAGACCAGCCCTTCACCAGATGCCACCAGAAGTGACACCCGACCAACCCAATTCCGATTTGGTTGGCTCCGATATTCTACCGAGGCGTCAGGCATCGGTTCGTATTCCTCTCCATGGCAAACATGCTGGCCGGAGCAGAGAAGGGCGGAATTCCCCAGTCTCTCCGGCTTTGACAAGTTCTGCTCATTTATGGTTTGTTGTAGACGCACAACGCACCTCACTTGTCAGCTTAATCCGCACCCTGCGCGGCACGGAAGCGTGAGGTCTTCCACCTCACTGGAATGCGCCCAGCTCATCTGGCGCACTGTGACCCATACGGCACTCACGAGTTTGGCAGCGTTGAAGTGGACAGCAAAAAGGTCTGGTTCAAAGTTGACACCTACGACCAAAACCTCGAATACCATTCGCCCGATGCCGCTGATCCAACTGTCACCAAACGGGTGATGACCATCCTACTACCTGAAGAATACTGATGAGCAACAACACAGAATCCTCACCGGACAAAGTAGCCATCCTGCCACACCAATTGCTTCAGGGTATCATCGAGCAACTCTGTGAAACAAGAGATGAAATCTGGTGCTTTGCCGGCAAGGAACCCGATGAAGATGCCGCACGGGTGCTGGCCAATATTGAAACCAGGCTCACGCAAATTAAAACTAACGCCATCATCACCCCTGATCCCTGGGAAGCCTTGGCCGCTGCTGAAATGGCATTGGCAGATTTGGAAGTGGCCAAGCAGAAAGGCTACACCGTTCGGGCAAAAAAGCTGGTTTTTGCGGTGATGGATGCCAGGCGGAATTCGAACACTCTTTGACATTCACCATTCAAATCTGATCCATTTGACAGTTCTGTTTAATTTGGTAGGATATTCCTACTTTCTCACTAATTGTAGATAATATGGAAAATACAATGCCTCTGGTTAAAGTCCGCCCCAAACGTCAAATTACACTTCCTCCAAAGATCTCACGTGAGGTGGGAATCGAGGAAGGGGATCTGGTGGAAATTTGTGTGGAAGCCGATCACCTCACTATTACGCCAAAAGAAATTGTAGACAAGAAACGGAAAACCGCCTCTTTGCGCGATCTAATCGGCTCGGCAAAAGGCGTTTATGGCAAAACACCGCAGGAAGCCGATCAATACCTTAATGATATACGTGGCGAATGGGACAAATAGCTGAGCTTTCCGGCAAACGGGTTTATCTGGACACAAATATCTTTATCTATGCACTGGAGGATTATCCTGAGTGGCATGAAGTGGTAACGGCAATTTTTGACGGGATTTGCGACCAAAAATTCGAGGCTTTCAGCAGTGAATTGATATTGACCGAATTGCTGGTCAAGCCCTTGAAGACCGGCCATCCGGATCTTGCTGATAAATACAAGGACATTCTGGAGAGCCAGACATCGCTTCCACTGTGTCCGGTCAATCGGGAGGTGCTTATTCGTGCCGCCGTGTTGCGGGCTGGAAGCGGTTTACGAACGCCAGATGCCATTCATCTGGCAACCGCACTCAACCTCAACTGTGATATTGTTCTTACCAATGACAAGCGCATCAAATCGGTTGATGGGATTGAGATTTGGCAGCTTTCAGAGTTGAGTTGAGTGATGCCTTGGTATCACAGCCGATATTCACCCCTCCCATCAAAATCCACCAACCCCTGCATGTAGTCTTTCAGCAGATCAAAGTCGGGTGGTTTTTTCTGTTGGTGGACAGCAAAAACAATGGCCTTTTCTATCCGATCCCAATTGGCAAAATACCCAGTGGCCGAAACCAGCCAGGAAAGTCCAACAAGATATTGCAGTTTCTCACGCTGAATTGGGTCATGAAACCAGGCCATAACTTTATTGATCTGCCGTACCTGGGTTGCGGTGATCGTGCCCTTGATCTGTATAGGTCGCTCATTGATTTCTGATAAAATTATTCCAGCGATTTTTCGGGCATCATTCCGGTGGATTGAGGAGAGATGATCTGCACACAACATCCAATCGAAAGGAAGTTCTCGCTTTCGCAATGTTCCGTCCATATCAGCCATGCCATTGACCCACAGACGAAAGGTTTCCGCATGAGGATTAATTTTTCGGCGGCTGGCTTTTTTTAGGACTCCGATCATGTGCTGGAACCCGACCTCTGACCACGTGAATTTGTCTGTCAATATATTCAGATTCTGGAGATTCTGGCGTTTTCCAGAGCCAAACCAGTCATCGATCTGGGGGAGTTTTTCCAAAACTTTCCGCTGGAGTGTCGAACGTTTTTCTAACGTAGTGAATGATCGATCTTCGGATTGCAAAATATGTCGAAATTGACGAACCCATTTCGGTTCAACAAAAAATGTTACCGGCGAATTGGCATTGAATTGATCCCTCAAGGCCTTTCTTGAAACTCTGGAACCAGAATTTTCCATAATCCGAAACCGGTCGCATACTGCCCAAACTTTGAAAGGGATGGTGATTTTCCCTGCATCATCGGCCTTCAGGATTGCGTAAGCAATTTGGGTGTTGGAGTTACCCATATCGATCAGTCGTCCGACAAATTCCACGTAAGGTCTCATTTCTTCCGATTGCGTTTACGAGATGCTTTGGATTTTTTCCGTCGGGCCTTAATTTGTCTCACTTGAGCCAGTTTTTGTTTTTGTGCTTGTTCTATCTTCGGTTTATCCAGCACCCGAAGATGTTTTAGCAATTTGAAATAATCTGGTTTCTGATCCATTTGGGTTTTAATGAATACCAGACATTGCTCCATACGTTCATCATTGATTTCTTGTTTGGCCGGATCAACGACTCCCAGTTGAGTTAAGTCGGTGATCCAGTTGTTATGATTTTTAAACTCTGGATCGTTTTTGGGAATGCTTCGAAACCAGCCATGAACCCAATCATGGTTTTGTGATGTCATGGTTTCCTGACCTGGAAATAAACCAGCACGGGCAATATGCCAGCTAAACCGGCCAGTGGATTTTTTACCGGGGCCTTTTTCAAAGGATTCCTGATCTGGAAACTCAGTGAAAGCTTCTCTAATTTGGTTTATGGACATGCCCTGCTTGAGGAGCCCTTGGAATTTTTCCGGTTGAGGCTTGACCCCTTGATGCTGCATATCAACAACGAACTGACAGATTTCTCCAGCTCTCTTCCAGTCAAGACCGTCCGATTCATCCAGAATTCCAAAAAACCTTAAATCATTATCGACAAAATCAAATTTTATCGAGTTTTCTTTGGTTCCGTGTTTTGCCATTTCAAGTGCTTTTTGCCAGAGCCTCAAATCAACGAGCCATATTTCCAAATCGTATAGGAAATTCAGTGCCCATTTTTTTCGCGTTTTAAAATTTTGATTTTGTTTTTGAGGGACCAAAGAACTTAGCGAAAGGAATGACAGTTCCTTATTAAATTCTAGAATAGGTTGTTTTTCTTTTGTCCAAAAGATTTTCATGAAATTGTATTTCTTGGTATTTTACCTCAAAATTCAATGTTGTGCATGCAATTGAGATTGACCAATCGAACGAATGCTTGAGAAATAGAACAGCGACAAAAATCCGGTAGGGAAACGAAGACCAATTCTCTCCCCTGTCCTTGTTGCGAAATCACAAATGCCGTGGTGGAAGCGGGGGGAATCGAACTCCAAGCAAACAGGTGTCAAATCTGATGACCCCAACCATGGAGCAACCGCTCCCGCTTACCACGACCATTCTATGGTATCAGGGGAATCGCATTTGGATTTTGACAAATCTGTTTGAATAGATTCTTGAGGTTCCATCAGATTATGGAGCCTCACGATGATAACAATCACCAGCTATTTCAATGATATAGACGACCCCCGCACAGGCAACGCCTGTCGTCACAAGTTTTGTGACATTATGACCATCAGCCTCTTGTGCGCCTTATGTGGGGGAGAAACTGCGGTGGATATGGCTGATTTTGGCCATGCGAAAGAGGATTTCCTGCGCAATTTTCTCGAATTGCCTCATGGCCCGCCCTGCCACGACACGTTTTCACGGCTGTTTCGATTGCTCAAGCCTGCGAGCTTCCAGCAGTTTTTTGAGAAATTCCGTGCTGATTTTGCCCAGGAACGTGATGCGAGGCAGGCCATCGCCATTGATGGCAAAGAAATGCGCCGCGCCTTTGACAGGGCTGCCGATAAGTCCGGCCTGAATGTGGTGACCGCCTTTGCTCATGGGGGCCGTCTGAGCCTCGGCGTGACCCGGAGCGCCAAAGGAGGCGGCGAGATTTTGGCCTTGCGCGAGTTGATCAAAATGCTCGACATCAAAGGCGTGATGATCACGGCGGACGCGCTGCATTGCCAGCGCGAAACATGCGAGGTGATCGTGCGCGAGGGTGGTGATTACTGTGTGCAGCTGAAGGGCAATCAGGGGGATTTGCAGACGGATGTACGCGCCTTCATAAACGACCAGGACTTTGATTGTATTGATGAATATATCTCAACCGATGCCGATCACGGCCGCATCGAGGAGCGATCTTACCGCGTCTATGGCACCCCGCAATATCTCCACGATACCCACAAATGGCCAAACCTCAAAGCTTTCGTTCATGTCATCTCAACGCGCGAACTGGATGGAAAATCAAGCCTGTCCGAGCGCGTTTATCTCATGTCAAAGCGTCCCGACGCGCAGGAGGCCGCCGCCTTTATCAGAGGCCATTGGCAGATCGAAAACAGTCTCCACTGGTCGCTCGATGTCATCATGAACGACGATCATCACCGCGCGCGAAAGGACAACGCACCAATCAATTTCACAACGCTGCGACGCATCGCGCTCAACATTATAAAGGCAAATACCGACAAGGGCTCAAACCGAGTAAAATTCAAACGTGCAGGATGGAACGACGAGTTCCTGCAGTCACTCCTGAACAATTTTTGAAATGCGATTGCCCTGTCTATGGTATTGAATTGTTTGACATTTTCAAATCATTACTTTAGAATTGATGCATATGGTGTCAAATCTGATGGCGAAATAGGCCATTTAGCAACCACGAACCCCATCTCTCTGAGGTGGGGTTTTTGTTTTAGGGAAATTCGGACAATGGAAAAATGTGGATTGGTTCGAATGAAATGAAATTACTTCAAACCCTATTCATCGTCATTACCTCCTGTTTCATCACCACTGATCAACCCTTTTTCTGCCAACCGCTTCCTCAGTTGCTCAAATGACTCCTCACCATGAGCTGAGGGGGTTTCTTGAAAGAATGAGCCGATTTCTTTGTAAACAGCCAGATTGACCTCCAGAGGGGATTTGGGGTCTGCACCAAGTGCTTTCAGACTTTGATTCATCACGCTTTCATTGGCCTTGATGGGTGTCTCCCCGAAATGGCTGATAAATTTGTTGATATGAATGAGTTTGTGCAATTCCCCTTCACTATAAAACGTTGCATCCAAACCACGAGAACCGCCCAAAAGAGCATTGGTGATTTGTTCAAATTTCTTCTGGTAGGGTCGAGGGGGATGCAATTTGAAATCATAGCCCAGATAGTGTTCAAATCCGTTTTGTAGATAAGTCGAACGTGGCCCAGCAAAATGTGACCTGAGACGTAGTTCTGACAAGGTTGTACCTGGTGGCAGAGTTTCTGACCAACCGTTTTTGGTGGAAATAATGATTTCGCCATTCGGTCCACTGTGAAAGAAAACGCCGCCCTTTCCCTCCAGCTTGTGGTTTTCATCGTAGCTGAGGGTTTTGGTTTCGCCGGTTTCGGGATCGGTGACCGTGCCTCGCCCTTGTTTGAGTGCGTCTTTGGCCTCGGCACTGCCGGTTACGTGACGGGAACTGTGTAGGACTTTGTGGATTTTGCTTTTTTCTTCATCGGTAAATTCTGATGAATTATCAACATGGGTGATAAAATCAGAAAATACCCCAATCATTGATGCTGAACCAAGGTTCAAATGGGCAGAATTCAAAAGTTTGGTTACTACTTCGGATTTCCCTGGCACCGTGTTTTGTAAGGTGCTGATCATGCCGATGACTTTGTCCAATCGGACTTTCATTTCGGGAGATCTGACCAGTCCCTTCAATGCGTTCAAGGCCCCGATATTGCCGCCGTGTTCCGACTTGAGCGGTTCGGGGTAATTGGCTTTGATGATTTGGAAATCAGCGTTTTTGGTCGCTTCTGCAGAATGTTCCTTTTCAGCTGCCTTTTGAAGTTTGGGAGTCTTGGTTCTTTCGGCAACAATTTTTGCGTCGGTGGTGGCAATTTCCTGTTCCCCGTCATCGATAGTCCGATCTTTTTCCACCTCCTGGCTTTGCAAAGCGGCGGCCTCAGTTTTATTGGTGGTAATGGTTTCTTTCTTTTCAGCAATCTTTACCAGCTTCTGATCGACCTCGGTTTCATTTCCGTTCTCGGTCAAAAACAGTTCCACATCTGGGCGAATATTCTCAGGCTGCTCACTGGTGATCTGGTAGGTTTCGTCCAACTCTTGGGCTTCTCTCTCCATTTTCAAACACCCTTGAGCGGCCAGCTCGTGAGGTTGGCAATCGGGAAGGTTTTCAGCAATCCAGGGCGTAATTTCGGCCAATCGGGCTTGATCTAGACCTGAGTCCAAATTGGAATTTTTGTCGGGTAAAGCCGCCAGTAGTTTTTTTCCGGCGGGATGCTGCCCAGCAATTTGCTGAACCAGCTGCTGCTGTGGAGTTGACAATTCTGGGTAGTGATGGACAACGGCTTCGAACTGCTCGTCCATCAACTGGAAGATGTTTTGTGAATTTGAATTCGAACCAACAATCATTAACCGACTGTCAACGGCTTGCAGTTCCAGCATAAAGAGTTCCAGTGGTTGTTGGTTAGAATTTTCATCTAATCCTAATCGCCTGAGTTTAACCTGAACCAGATTCAGTAATGTTTGAGGATTTTGGTCTTCCAAGGCTTCGAGATCAAAGCCAGCTTGGGTAAAGCTCCCAAAGTACTTAATGAGTTGGGGCTCATGTTGTGGCGACACAGCCAGCGAATTTTGCAAAGCATAACGCTGCCACCAAGCCTCCAGGTTTTCTGGTTGATTCTCAGCTTGGTGTTCGGTTTGTCGAACCTGAGCCGCTTGGTGGTGAGCTATTTGTGGATCATACGGCGGACCCATCGGGCGGGCTGGTTTTGAAGATTCGAAAGCCGATGTGTTTTCAATGTTCATGCACCCAGATATTCCCACTAGTTTACACGAAAACGTCCTTATTTTCAAATATTTGGATAGTTTTTATAAAGTCCGACAACTGTTCAGGGCGTTTTTCGTCCCTTGAGCGAGTCAGAAATATTTTTGGCACCAACATTAAGTCCGTGGAGGGCTAGGGTATCGGCTCTTCGCTTGAGTAACTCATATTGAGCTTCGTCAGATTTAGGAACCACCACCACAATATCACGAACCACTCGACCGCCATCACAATAGATAGTCGCAGTGATATGGCCCCCATAGCTGTTGTCGAATTGAGGTTGAGGTAAAAAATGATACCCACAAACCCGGTCTTCACTGATAAATTGAGCGGGGATAGGTTTGTCGGCAAAATCGTAAACTCTAATAAGGCGATTTTGAATACGTGGGAAACCCAACTGGTAGGTAATTTCGTTACCAGCAGCTGCGTAGCTTATGAAAGACGAACAACCGGCCACACCACCCATAAATTTAGCTGCCCGATCACACCGAAAGAGTCGCTCCCGAGGGGTTATCTTGGTCAAATGGTAGGTGCTTGGCAATTTAGCAACGGGTATGACTGACTGTGTATTGGAAGCGGTTGTCGTGGTGCTGGCTAATAAAGTTTGTCGTTGGGTTGATGAGAGTCTGCCAGTTTGTTGGCTCCCCAACGACTGTTGAAACTGCTTAATCGCGGTCTTGGTCTTGCCTCCCATCAAGCCATCTACAGCTCCGGGGTCAAAGCCCCGGTTTGCCAAAGCTTGCTGAATATTGAGGACTTCCGAATTTTGAGGGTTGGTGGCCTGAGCTGCCCGTCTGACTTTTAATCTAGAACGTATTTTTCGCTTCTTTTTGGAGTTGGCTTTTTGGGATTTAGCCACAATAGCAGCTCCAATACCAACAATCACTCCAATGGCGATGGCTCGTTTAAGTTTTTTATTTCCAGCAGTAGCGGATTCTATAGTAGATGCAAGAAATGTGATTGATATCAATACGGATAGTATTCTAGTTGGGTATCCCAAGCGAATGAAGTTCAATATTTTTCTCCCTCATATACCTAATCAAGGCTATAGTACTCTACTGGTGGATTTAATAAAAGTCATTATCCACATAAACGGTTCGCTGCGCAACTTAACTATTGGCCAAAATGTACCGTTCGGCTTCATCCAGAATAGCATCTTGTCGGGCTATTGACTGCTGGCGTTGTAGGATCAATCGACCGTTAACCGCCAATATTTGAGCCAAAACCTTTCCGTTCTCATCCAAAATTTGGGCTTGCTTGTTGAGAATAACGCCTTGGGCCGCTAAACGTTCTCGCAATGCTGTCAATACTCGTTCTTGTTCGGCAATGATCCGGTCTTGCTCTGCTAATATTTCATCCTGTCGCTGGAGCGTTTCTTCCTGAGCGGCAATCCGTTCGTTTGATTGGTCTCGTTTGCAAGCTCTGAGATGATTGATTTTCTCCGGCTTGGTTCCATCCAAAGCTTTTGCTTCCGCCATACAATCTCGAACCTGACTGTTGGTGGTATTGGCCGCTAGTAAAATCGGTGCTTTGTCCTCAGCCAGAGTTGCCTCCGCTGCCATCGCTCCAAGCATCACTGCACCTGCGAGAGCCGATTTATCGATTTTTCCCATTTTCAAAGAAGTTAGATAAGTAACTCTATTTTCTAGGGATTTTGTTGATTTTGTCAAACTTTCTTGACAGAAAATCGAAAATGACATCACCGGCGATTGAGCGTTTTTGCAAGTCAATGGTATTTTGGACATTTTGATTAGCCCTTTGTTTGATTGGGTTTTGAGGAATTGTTGACAAACTGCTGAAGTAGGCCGGACTGCCTTTTGCTCATCTCCAGTAAATCCGAGAAATTTCGCTCCAGATTATGTACTGACGATTGAAGTTTTTGGATTTGGGATTCCAGAGTTTGGGCTTCTGAAAGGAAATTATCTGGAGAACTGGTCGTTGTTGTTTTTGACCTGCGATATCGCCTGCTGGCCGGTGGTTTTTGGAAAACGTCATGCTCAAGGGCAAGTTGTTGTGCCTCATGCAGGGTAATACCCAAGTATTCCATTGTGGCTTGTGGAGTTTTGTGACCCAGAAGCAGGGTGAGATATTCGATCTTGACCCCTTGGCCAAACATATAAACCGGCTTGCTCCGGCGAAGTGAATGAGTGCTGTAAGAAAACGGGATCAAGGTTGATTAATTCTGCCCAACGCTTGACCAGACATCGGTAGACGCAGGGTGATATGGGTGAGCTGGTGTCCGTCTTCTTGCCTGTAAAGAGAAAATCTGCACCAGACTTTCCACTGTAGCTGATCCACCGCTGGCAAGCCTCTTGGGTGGTGGGTGTGAGTACTGGAAACACACCATGTGCAGTTTTGGTTTGCCGGAGGGAAAAGGTTCCACGAACCTCCCCATATTGGGTCATCACATCCGACACTTTGAGTTTGAGCAGATCGCTACAACGAAGCATGGTATCAATGCCGAGCATCAACAGACAAAGGTCATGCCATTGTTTTGAAGATTTCAGATGGTTGGTGATTTCATTGATCTGATCTAGCGAAAATGCCAGCTTTTTACCTACCGTCCGACCCTTGTTCCAGGGTGGCGAGATTTCGGGTTCCATGCAGATTGGGTTGAGGAAATAGGAATGAGTATCGCTTCTTAGAAAAGCGATTGTATTCTACTATTTTGTGTAGGCTGGACAAAGGGCGGGAACCCTGATTGATATGGGAATTCACGTGGTTTTAGATGAAGAAAGCGTTAAGAAACAATGCTTTGAGCATATCGCTTTTCTAAAAAGCAAGTGCTATGATCAAGCCCCATCACCAAAAACTCATGATTTCCAAAGAAATTACCAATTTCCTCGAAAGCAATTATCCACTCATCCGTGCCTGGGTAGAACACAATGAAGCCCATCGTCGCCAACTGGCACAAGACCTGATCGAAAGCCAACGTAACTCAAGAACCTGTTGGTTTTGGGGAGTTTTGTAATCAGGTGGAATAACAAGCTAATCTGAACCGATAATTGCTTCTCGCCTCAAACTTAGTAGCGGCAATACACACCGTCTCCGGCAAAACCGCCGCCAACAGCAGAATAGCCATTCTTTCGGCAAATTCTGTTCAGACCCTCACTTTTTAAATAGCGCTCAGCATCATTTGCGCTGCCAGCTGAAACTTTGAAGCGAATCTCACCTGTACTCCCACCGCTTCCTTTGCAATATACAATACACTGATATCGAGTAGCGGCCAAAATTATAGATTTCTCAAGCTTGGGAATAACGTAATTACTCACCCCCCAATATTCGGGCATTTTTCGCCCTGATTTCAGGATATTGTTGTCAAGATTGTCTGAAACTGGGATTTTCCGGAGAGTTTGCCGGTGTCGACCACGGTTCTGACGGCGCAATCGCCTTGTGCTGCCCACATTGAGCGGAAGCCGTTGGTGACTTTGCGCTGAATAACGGCCGGTCGTAGCGCCCGCTCACATGCATTGTTGGTTACTTCAACTTCGGCTGGATAATCAAGAAAGGTCAGCAGTCGCGGGCTGGCTCTGGCCAGCTTGGCGCGTACTGTTTCGGCGATTTGGCATTCGGGACTGGTGGCCAGAATGTCGGCAAGTGTGTTCTCCAATGCGCGCTTTTTGGCTTTCAGCGTGCTGGCAGCAAAGTCGGTGATGGTGCGCGCCAGTGTGAACACCTTGTCCAGCCACAGCTTGAGGCGAAACGGAACCATGTCGTCGCTTACCTCAACCGCATAAGCGATATCTCGCGCCAGATGAGCAAGGCAGGTCTGATGATGGTGGCCGTGGTTTTGCTGAGCCGAATACCCGTCCGACAACCAGAGCTTTGGCCGGTAATCGCCCATCACATCACGCACTACCTGCGCTGCCCGGGAAAGCTGCGCCTCATGAACAATTGCCGCACTGCTCATGAATACCCAATGATATCCGTTGAGGCCCTCAATGCGAATGCCGGTTTCATCGGAGGCGACCACATCAGCACGACGTAGGTCCTTGATGATGGCAGCTTTCCTGCCTGCAAACGGCACATGCGAGCGCTTCAGCATGTTCGCCAGCGCACCCTGGCTGATTTTGACACCGAACAGATCGCTCAACATGCCTTCCAATCGCGCAAATGAGATGGCCTGAAAGGTCTTCAGATAAAGTGTCAAAGCATGCAGCCGGAGGCCAAAGGGAGAACCTTGTGCGGCTTTCGGCAATGGGGCTTTCACCTTCGATGAACAGTGCGGGCAACACACGCACAACCGCCGTAGACGCCGCACAAATGGTTTGATCGGCGGTACTTCGATCTCATCATATTCGCCAATCACATCACCCGCCAGATCAGCATCCAGATGCCCATGACACTTAGGGCAAACATCAGGCCGGTGATCGACAGTCTCGTCCGGGTTCTCATATAACGCACGACTATGGCCTTCATGTCCGGGCTTTGCACCGCCCGGTTTGGCATGTTCGCGGCGGGCTTTCCTGTCTGTTGAAGGTGGCTTTGATGATGTCCGTGAAGTCTTCGCCGGCCCTTGCAACTTTGCTTGAAGCGCCAAATACGCTTCAACCAGCTCTGCCTTGCTCAACCGTGCCAAATCATCCCGATTCATTCCCCCATAGATTCAGAACAGCACGGGTTTGGCAAGGGGGTGAGTAATTACGGAATAACAGGTCTTTGCGAAAAGTTGCTGTTGGGACTTGGCATGATGAAGTACTCAGCTTTGATACTATCAATAGCGAATGCCGGTGTGATCGTAACCCCAATCAGTGCCGCCAAAACAACAAACTCTTTTTTCATCAGCCTTCTCCCTATTGCAGAAATTTAGTAGAATTTTACACTACTGATTCCAGTTTGAGCAATTGGGGGAAATCCCCCATGTAGATTATCAAGGGGTGATAAGTCCCAAAGCCATTGCTTTGGCTATCGCTTGTGGGGTCGTCGTTGCATTAAGTTTTCTTTTGGCTGCATGAATCTGTTTGTCGATGGTCTTGATATGTATTCCAAGAATTGAGGCTATTTGTTTCGTCCGTTTTCCTTTAGCCAACCATAACAAGCACTCCCTCTCACGTGGTGAAAGCTCATACTGATTATTAAACAGTGTTTGCCGATCACAAAACGCATGGAAAAGATCTGCATAAAGCTCAAACATTGGCCCGTTGGATCGCCAAAGAGTGACATGTTCAATTTCACTCATTTCAGCAGACCCGGAAAAGCTAATGCCACCTTTTCCACCTTTGATGTCACGAACGGGAATCGTAACTCCAAGTTTTAAACCAAAATCCCGGGCTTCATAATGCATAGAAGATATTCGATTGCCCAGATTGCCCGCATCTGCATCAGCAAACAAGTCGGCCCATAACAATGGCGTTGTAGATTTGAAACAATGGTGCACGGCTGCATTGAATTGCATGTATTCGTTTTCCAGATAACGCTGCATCCACTCGTCAGGATATCCGCTTACCCAAAACATTTCCTCAAGGGGTGTATCGGTTGGGTAGGCTGGAAACACACCATAAACTGCTTTGTCGTAACCAAACTCGGCTATCGTATTCAGCAGGTGGTTTCGTTGTAGATCGGGGTCTGTAGCGGTATTCAGAGCTTCAATAAATTCCAGTGTTGCTTGAGTAAGATTTTGCATGGGCAATTCCCCCTCCGCAATTTCTCAGTTGCTATTCAATAGCTGATTGGAGAAAAGTTTGACACCTAATTATCTATTTTAGGTTGTAGCCATAAGGCCACCATCGCCGGAACTACGGTAGCAAAAATGGCAATTGCGAATATCGTGTGTCCATATTCTGCCAAGATGAGGCCACCCATGGCTCCGCCCAGCGCCAATCCTAAAAGATACAATGCGGCTTTAATTTGAGGGGAGGATTGTTGTTTGCTGGAAGAGTTTCCCGCCAGATATAAAGGAAGAAACACAAATAGAAAGAAGCTATTAGCAAGCAACATAATGGCAAAGGTAACACCGGAGCTTGTTAAATAAACAGCGGCACCTGTCACCGCACTAACAATCAGACTTATTAATGACCAATGTGCGGTTCGATTGGTAGCTATAGCGCTCGGTATGGCTGACCCAAATGCCGAAAAGACAAGGCTTGCAAGCAGGAGAGTTTCCAAAAAGGGAACCGAAATTTGACGGCCAAGAATCTCTATAAATGCCCAGAAGCCGCCCATTGCAACAAAAAAGGGCAGGTACAGGACATCCGTCCAACTGAATGAGCGCCTTAATAATATTGCACCAGATCGGATGTCGGTAGGCCACAATTTATCAGCCATCAAAAAACACATGATCACAAAAGAAAGAAAAGCAATTTGCCAAATCACCAGTATCGAAAATACGGCTTTCAGAATTATGGCGAGAAGAGAGAGTATGAGGCCAATCGACATTGCCGGGCTAATTATCAATATTGGCTTTTTAAGCGAGAAGGCATGCTGGAGCCCACGTGCCAATACCCCGCCAATCGAGAGACCAAGTATCCCGCAAGATGGTAGAACCAAACCCTGATCAATAGCCGGTTCATCTACTGATTCCAGTTTGAGCAATTGGGGGAAATCCCCCATGCAAACTGTCAAGGGTTGATGAGTCCCAAAGCCATTGTTTTGTCGAATTTAGTAAACCTCTGATGCCCTCAACCTTCCCGCGACAATTATGAGGGTATCCCTCATAGTAGAATCACTCTACAATGAGGGAATTGTTCTGTAATATACTTTTTGAAAGTAATTGGCATGTGGAGGAGCAGTATTGATTTTGCGCAAAATCTCCGTTCAGCGGGAACACTTGAGTCCAGTTGGAATTATCTTCAGCTCGAAATTGAGAAAATCGGTTTTGTTAATGCCCGATATGGTTTTGTAGCGCTGCCAAATTTAGATAAACTTGATGAAAATGTGGTCTTGATAGGCGATTATGGAACTGAAGAATTCACCCTGCTATATGACCAACAGAACTTTATAAAATACGACTATACGGTAGCCCACTGCATTTTATCGACCATGCCGATAACTTGGGCTGATATTGATAGAAAACTGGAAGCTGGTGAATTTTCCGGAAAACAAAAAGAAATTCACCAAATCTCACTGGATTTTGGCCTTACCAATGGCATTACAATACCTTTGCGGGATGATCATAAGCTCAGTCGGGGTGGATTAACGCTACAAGGAGACCCATACGAAAACCAACTAGGTTTTGAACAGTACATTCAGGAGGTGCTTCCATCGCTCGAACAAATGGCTGAGGTGTTTCATTGTAATCTTAACCGTCCTCTGATTTTGGCTGAAAAAGACCGGCTTTCTGCTCGGGAAAAAGAGTGCTTACTTTGGTCGGTTTATGGACTTCAGGTGCAGCAAATTGCCGACAGAATTGGGACTCACCCGAAAACCGTAGAAAAACAACTCTACAGTGCTAGAAAACGCCTGAAGGCCCGTAGCACCACGCAAGCTGCTGTTAAAGCAATGATACTTGGATTGATTGAACCACAGGTATCACTTAATGAATTTCACCACATTATCATCAATTGCCAGCATTGCCTTTGGAGGTATTTTGATAAACACCCTTCCGATTTGGCTGGGGGAAATCGCGAGTGCTCATTCGCTAAAAATAGATGACGTTGGAATTTTGGCTACTGTGACCATGCTGACAGCCGGAGTAGGATGTCTTGTCCATTCAGTCTGGAGAACGTGGTTCTCCGACATCTTGTTTGCAATGATAGTAACGATTTTGACTATCGTTTTAAGGGAACCGGAAATTATTGAATCTGCGTACATATTCGCTGCATGCGGGGTATTGGGCTGGTCAACGGGCACTATTTTGGCACGGGGAATTGAAGATGCATTTTCTCGCCCCAACCCGCTGCTTGTTATTAGCCCAGGTATGACAATTGGGTTTGGTCTTTCGCTAGTTGCAATTCTGGTGAATGCTGGTGCGGAAATCTCTATCCTTTGGCTGATAGCATTTTTCGCATTCATCACCCTTATTCTGCTGGGGAAAGCATCAGCTAAAGGTTTGCAAAAGAATGTTAGTTTTACCATTTCTAAGATTGTTCTTTGTTGGTCAGACTTGCTCTTCCTTCCTTTTTTTGTGGCGATGGGTGGCCTTTGCAGGGCTGTTCAACGCTAATTACTTGTATTGGTAATCGAGCACTCTGGTGAAGTCGAGGGCGTTGCGCCATAGGGCGTCTGCGATGTTTTGTTCGCCGTTGGCACGCAGGATATTAAGTGCGAAACTGCGTGTTCTGGCGAAGATGCCAGGGTTGGTGCGAATGCGGCTGGCGTCCTCCAGCATCGTAACATCGCGGACATAATGATTTCTGTTCTCGATACTCCAGTGGCTGCGAATGGCTTGCGCCACTTTCTTCGCGCTGACGGGTGCGGAGCAGACATAAAAGCAGGTCTCCTCGCGACAGTTCCACATCCCGGTTTTGGCGCTGCGGAGAAATGTCACTCTCGTCACACGGATGATACGCACGATGAGCCCGTTCCAGCCGGTTTGTTTAAGCGCCTGAGCGGCATCGAAAACCTCGACAATGCGGGTCTCGACGCGCATGCGCTTGCCTCTGTCGATGGTTTCATGACGAGCCAGCGGCAGTTCTCTTTCGCCGACAGCCTCGATTATTCGCAGCAGACCGGGCTGATTTTCCTTAAGTTGAACAATGAGATGGCTTTTCGCCTCCCGGGCCGCCCGGAAAGTTTTTTTGACAGTGCATGGCGTCCATCGTAAACAGCCGGCCGGTAAGCGCCAGCGCTTTGATCATCGCTTGCGCGGCGGGGATTTCGTTGCTCTTCTCGTCCACCTCCAGGTGTCCCAGGATCAGCGCGTCATCGACCGCAAAAGCGCTTAGAACATGGGCCGCCTTGCGGTCGTTAAAGGCATCGAAACTGTGCCGCAGCGTCTTGCCGTCAATCGCCACGACCGGCATCGCTTCCACGTCTTCACCCCGTTCGCTACCGCACAATTGCGCAGCATGCTGGCGGAAAACCAGCTCCACCTTGCCACCATCAAGCCCGTGCAGGATGGTTCGCACGGCACTATAAGCCGGCGCGCGCTCCCAGCCGAAGCCGAATGCCCCATTGAGGTGCTCGCGATGAGCCTCGATGAAGCGATGGACCTTGCGATAGGACGTCGCCCCGGACAAAATCGCCAGGATCGTCGCCAGCATCACCGGACCAAGCTGCCATTTCTTGCCCTGCGCCCGGCGTGGGTCAGGGATCGTCGATAAAAGTTCCAGGAATTTCAATGTCATGAGTGCATCCTCCGAATCAAATACACTCCTATAGATTCAGACAAATACCGCTTTGGGAATCCCCCAGACAACCATCAAGCATTTAGCGTTGAACAGCCCTGTTGGCCTTTGGGCATTTATTGAAATTTATGGTCAGGAATCATCGATTCCCAATGTCAAATTTGTTTTAGCCGGTAGCTTGATGGTATCGGCTGTGGGCTCGGCAATACCTTATTCAATAAGTGACAGCAGGGTCAGATTTTTCGTAATCACCGGGGTTATTGTGAGTGCCATCTCTGGATCGATGGTCTATTTGTCCGCTACCTTTGTCACTTTCACAAGCATGTTATTGACCAATAGTTTTTTCTTGTTTTTGTTTCTGCCTCTTTACCTTTCAAAAAATGTTACGCTAAATCGAGCATCAAATGCTCAAACCAAAACTGCATTGTACCTCTTTGGCATAGCAATTGGAGGAATTGCGGGGGGCTTTATTATATCCAGCTTTGGATATGATTTTTTCGCTATTTTGATTTCTATTTCTGCCCTACCAGCACTAGTGGCCTTTGTGCAGCCTACCAGTATTAGGTGAGAAGTCTTGTGGTTTGAATTGGGTGCGGTCAGTTGTTCGGACACATATCATTTTAGTGACAACATAGAAACCCACGTCCTTTGGGCGTGATCAGAGTTTAACGGCTCTGCCCGTTGAACGACCCAGATGCTATTTCTGAGCTGAGTTGTGCCCACAACATCAGCGAAGGAGAAGCAAATGAGCCGCTTCAGAAAGCTATCACATTCAATATGGCATTGTCAGTATCACGTCGTCTGGGTTCCCAAATACCGGTTTCGAATATTGACGGGGCCGATAGCGGGTGAGGTTGTCCGCTGTATACGGGCTTTTTCGGAACAAAACGGTGCAGAAGTCGTGGAATTGAACGTACAGATAGATCATGTCCATCTTCTGGTATTGGTGCCACCGAAGATCGCCGTCTCGTCGTTTGTCGGGATTGTAAAAGGTCGTACGGCAATCCGCGTGTTTAACAAGTTCCGAAACCTCAAGCAAAAACTCTATTGGGGCAATCACTTCTGGGCCAGGGGCTATTGCCTTGATACCATTGGTCTCAACGAAGAAATGATACGTAAGTATGTAAAATACCAAGAGAAGAAGGAACGGCAGGCAGAACAAGGTACCCTGAAATTCTAAAGCAGCGAAAGACGGGTCAACTCCCTTGCCTCCTCAGGGGGCAAGGCAATTTTATCCCCTTTTAGGGGTTAATCCAATACCACCCGCTCAGCGGGTGGATTCTTTACACATGTTTCATTGCACTGGGGGAAATCCCCCAATTGTTCAGTCGACACTATTCTTATACGGACAGTTTATGTTGGCATGCTGAGGTGTTCAATGGGAAATGCAACACTTTCATCTCGAGAATGTGAATGCCTGGAACTTCTGGCACGAGGTGAGAAGCAATCGGAAATTGCTCAAAAACTCGACCTCCAGCTTAGAACAGTTGAACAACATTTGGGCAGTGCGCGGCGAAAACTCAACGCTCGTACAACGGTTCAAGCGGTGGTGGTTGCCATTACCTTGGGGCAAATCAACCCATAGTGGATTTCCACAATTGAACTGCGCAGAGAATCTTGTTTAACTGATTGGTATATTAAGTGGGGATTGGGGCGTGAAGTATATTTTATTTCCAATTGCAGTAATTGGTTCAGTTTTTGCCGCATTACCGGCGTTGGCACAAGTGATTCCAGCGGGCGATGAAGCTGGCAATATTCCTAAACGCTTTCAGCCGAAGAAATTACCTCAAGCGGTAGCCACTGAACGCACCGGGCTGGAAAGTACCATGGCTCCGGCAAAGGCGGCCAAATATAAATTGTTGTTGAATGGTATCCGTCTGCAAGGCAACACAGCTTTTTCCGCCGCTGATTTAGCTGACCTTTATGCGGACCTGATCGGCAAGCAGATTACCGTAAAGGATGTGTTTGAAGTCGCAGCCAAAATAACCGCCCGTTACGGGCGGGCAGGCTATGCACTTTCCCGTGTCATCGTGCCGCCACAACCACTTAAACCCGCTGGTGCCACCATAACCCTAAGGGTTTTGGAGGGGTACATTGACGATGTCATCTGGCCAGAGGGTCTTGATCGGTACCGGAACTTGTTTGACGAGTATGGCGAAAAAATCAAGTCAATGAGACCTTATCGTGCCCAGGCGGGGGAGCGGTATTTGCTTCTGGCCAGTGATTTGCCGGGTCTGGTTTTTCGATCCAACTGGAAAGCTTCCAAAACCAATCCACTTGCTTCCACCATGATTATCACGCTTGTAGAAGATCCTTATGATCTTCAAATTAGTGCTGACAATCACGGAACGGAGGGCAGCGGTCCTTATCAAGCAACAATATCAGGAAGCCTCAATAATCCCCTGGGGTTTCATGAAAGGTGGACGGCTGGTTACACCATTGCCGGGCCGTCATCCGGATCAGCCAGACCTGAACTCCACTATCTGTTTTTTGGCTATGATCAGGTTTTGAACAGTGAAGGGCTGAAGTTCTCCTTTTCCGGCAATGCCAGTTGGGGCGAGCCTGGTACAACGGCCTTATCTGCAATTAACTATGAATCGAGAGGTCTCAACCTTTCCGCAGCACTTTCTTTTCCTTTTATCCGCACTCGCCCGGAAAATCTAACCGGCACATTGGCCTTTGACTTCAAGAACTCGGAAGGTTTCCAGTTTGGCGCCATGTCGAGTGAAGACAGGTTGCGTATTATTCGTGCAGAACTGGCCTATGACAAGGCCGATAAATGGAATGGTACTAACCAGATTGTCTTAAGCGCAAGCCTCGGTATTGATGGTCTTGGCTCCACCGGCAATACAAACCCAATTGCTTCGCGAACGCCGGGCAGAGTGGATTTCTTTAAAACTACCGTGTCTCTTTCACGCATGCAGCCACTGAAAAACGGTTTTAGTGCCTATGGAAGTGTTTTCGGGCAGTGGACGGCTGATCCTTTGTTGTCTTCGCAGGAATGTGGCTATGGCGGTCAGCAATATGGCCGGGGGTTCGTACCCTCCATTATTACCGGTGACCGGTGTTTGCTGCTGTCCGGTGAGCTTCGCTACAACCTTTCGCCCGGTAAAATCGAATTCATTGATTACGCTCAGGTTTATGGTTTTGCCGACTATGGCCGTATCTGGAATATCAACGCACCGCTGGGTACACCAAAAACAGACCGTGCCGCCTCGGCAGGTATGGGCATTCGCTTTGGCAGTGATGCTTTTAGTGCCGACCTGACCGTATCCCGCACCATAGACGAACCGACAAGCACGCCTGATCCTTCGGACTGGCGTTTCTGGTTTCGCCTGACCAAGCCGTTTTAGGGAGTTATTTTGATGATCGTTCACTCTCGTAAAGACTGGTTGAAAAGCTCCACCGCTTTGACCACGGTTTTTTTGGTTCTCGTGGGCACACCAACAACAATGTTGGCCAACCCAAAGGGTGGAAAGGTGGTGGCAGGGCAGGCGACTATCTCCCAACCAAATGCCACCACGGTTGAAATTCAGCAACACACTCAAAAGGCGATTGTTGATTGGCGAAGCTTCAACATAGCGCCAAATGAAACCACCAAAATTGTCCAGCCGAATTCCAGTGCCTGGATTTTGAACCGCATCAATGGTGCGCACAACCCAACTGTCATTCAGGGTAGGCTGGAGGCCAATGGCAATGTTGCGATAGTCAATCCGGATGGCATCGTCTTCAGCAAGGGCTCCAGGGTGGACGTGCACAGCCTGATCGCTACCACTAGCAATATCTCCAATAATGATTTCATGGCTGGCAGGATGAATTTCAATCAGCCGGGCAATGCTGGTGCTTCAGTTATCAATGAAGGTAATATCTCTATTGGAGACTATGGGTTGGGTGCGTTCGTGGCTCCGGGGGTGCGAAACTCTGGTGTGATTACGGCCCGTTTTGGCTCGATCTCGCTGGCCTCGGGCAACATTTTTACGCTTGATCTTTATGGCGATGGACTGATCAATCTGGCGATTGATGACGAAATCACCAAGGAAGTAATTGACGTTGCCACCGGCAAACCAATGTCTGACTTGGTGAAAAACGAAGGCACGATCAAGGCCAATGGCGGCATTGTGGCTCTGAAAGCCGCCACGGCCCGACGCGTAGTCAATTCTGTCATCAACAATACCGGTGTGATTGAAGCCAACACCATTGAAGAAAAGGATGGTATGATCATCATGGGTGCCCAAACCGCCAGCACCAAGACCCCGTCAGCTCCCCGTCAGCGTGTTAAAGTATCCGGACGGCTAATAGCCTCAACGCGACCAACAAGAATAGCCATCCCTACCGCTCGTCCACAGCACGGTGGTAAAATTGAAATCACTGGAGAATCGATAGAGTTGAGAAATGCCTTGTTAAAGGCAACTGGTGCTTTCGGCGGCGGCACAATCCTTATTGGCGGCGACTACATGGGCGGCAATGGCGACCCCGCCATCGTGGCTGAGTACAATATTCCACTGGAAGGTAAGCCAGTCCCCACCGCCACATTTGTCAATATCGCCGAAAACGTCACCATCAATGCCGATGCCACCGACAACGGGAAAGGCGGCAAGGTCATTGTCTGGTCAGACTACACCACAACAGTACAGGGCACTATCTCGGCACGTGGTGGGGCAAATGGTGGTGATGGTGGATTTGTTGAGACGTCGGGGAAGTATTTCATCGATGCCTCCGCAAATGTTGATGCATCCGCCACAATAGGAAAGGCTGGCACATGGCTGCTTGATCCGGAAACATTAACTATTCTGGCATCAAGTAACACGAGATTTGACTTTTTCACTCCTGTCACTTCTGGCGGTGTAACGACATTCGAATTCAAACCGGGAAGAGGCCCTACATCAGGCTCCATTCGTTCCGAAACACTGAACAAGGCGCTCGACACGGGCACCGATGTGCATCTGCTGGCAACCAAAGATATCACCTGGGCACCATTCAGCACCAACCTCACGGGACCACCAATTGTCAAATCTGTTGCCGGATCATCAACCCTGAAAATGACGGCAGGCAATGAGATCAATTTGCAGCGCGGCAGTATCAGCGCGAAAAATGGTGGGACCCTCAATGTAACATTCGAGGCATCGAAAGTCGTACTTAACATTGATCGGGTAAATCTGGGTGGCGGTAATCTTCGCGTAAATGCTGCAATTGGCTACCAACTGGGAACGGTTAAAGCTGGAGACTTCCAAAACATATTGATGTTATTTCTCACCAATCATGGGCAACCAACATACATAACAAACAATTCTCTTGGTTATGCAAGTACCGTGAGTAGCGCGCTGATCTCCGGGATTTTGAGCGACACATCAACATTCGGCCTGACAAGTGTTTCTATTATTTCCTATGGTGGCGACATATTGGTCGATGAAAAAATCACCAAGACCGGCGGAGGCACATCGAATCTCCACTTTGCCGGACCAGGACTGGACGTCCAAAACAGCATTTTGAGCACATTCGGTGGTCTAAATTTCAGTTATGGCGGGCTCGGTGACAGCAGCGTGTTCACCATGTCGACAGGCATTCGAGATGGCAAGCAGGTACGGACTGATATCGACACAAATGGTGGGATTTTCTTCGCTTCGGCGGTCGCTCTTCAGATGCCCAATTCTGTTACCTATTCAGACGGTAGCCTGCCCTTCGATACTCCGCTCGTGGTGCCATCGGTTAACACAAGAGGTGGTGGAGTTACTCTAAATTTCCAGGACTCTCCAAATTCACGAACGGTCAACAATTTCGATAGCGGGTACAACAATCACATTGGTTGCCAGACGAGTAACTTTTGCGCAAATTCTTCGAATTTCGTAATTGATGCTGGCGGCGGGCCAATTCAACTTTCGTCCGACACATTGGCAACAGATGTTAACGATATGCCGCTGGTGATCTTGTCGGACCGCGCGCTACGTACCACTGGGATGCTTCTCATCCGTCAAGTCAACGTCGATGAAAGAGCGCCCGCATTCCTTCCTGGCGGCGCGCAATTCGACGGCCCCGGGAACGGGGTGAATGCGGCCGAATTCGGTACACTTAATCTTAAGTCAGGCGCATTTGACGTTCTGGATGTGAACTTGGTGCCGCCACCGCCACCACCGAAAGACGAACCACCCACAGTGGGTGATGCCATTTCGGATCAAAAAGTTACCGATGATGGCACCTGGACTGGGTTTTCTTCAACAAACCGCATATTTGCCGATGACGGTGGTGTGGGCAGTCTCACTCTCACAGCCGCCAATGTTCCCGCTGGTGTGAAATTCACCGACAATGGTGATGGAACATTCACCCTCACTCCCATCAGCAAAACTGCTGGTTCGTTGCCCGTGGGTAGCCACACAATAACGGTCACCGCTACAGATGCATCAGGAGGATCAGTTTCCACCAAGCTAAAACTGGTCGTAACCGCGCCGCCACCTCCACCACCACCTCCGAAAGACGAACCACCAACAGTGGGCGAAGCCATTTCGGATCAAAAAGCTACCGATGATGGCACCTGGACTGGGTTTTCTTCAACAAACCGCATATTTGCAGATGATGGCGGTGTGGGCAGCCTCACCCTCACTGCTGCGAATGTTCCCGCTGGTGTGAAATTTACCGACAATGGCGATGGAACATTCACCCTCACTCCAATCAGCAAAACTGCTGGTTCATTGCCCGTGGGCAGTCACACAATAACTGTCACGGCAACGGATGCCTCAGGAGGATCAGTTTCCACCAAGGTGAATTTGATTGTTGCCGCTCCGCCGCCTCCACCACCGCCTCCGAAAGACAATCCACCCACAGTGGGCGAAGCCATTTCGGACGAAAAAGTCACCGATGATGGCACCTGGACAGGGTTTTCGTCCACAAACCGCATATTTGCCGATGATGGTGGTGTTGGAAGCCTCACTTTAACGCCAACTAATCTTCCCACTGGTGTGAAATTCACCGACAATGGCGATGGTACATTCACGCTTACTCCCATCAGCAAAACTGTTGGTTCATTGCCCGTGGGTAGCCACACAATAACTGTCACGGCAACGGATGCATCAGGAGGGTCAATCTCCACCACGATAAAACTAGTCGTCGCGGCACCACCACCTCCTCCACCGCAGGATAATCCTCCGACGGTAGGAACCGGCACGGTAGCCGATCAAACTCTGGTGGCCAACGATACCAATTGGCAGGGCTTTACCACCTCCGGCAATCTGTTTGCCGATGATGGTTTGTCTGCGCTCAACATCACGGTCGATCCGGCATCATTGCCGGTCGGTGTCGAGGCCATCGACAATGTCGATGGCTCGGTCACCTTTTCACTGGCACCGGGCGTGACCAGCGTTCCGGTTGGCGAATACACCATCCGGATTCTGGCCGTCGATGGCACCGGTACGCAGGTGGAACAGCACTTCACTCTGCTGGTGGTGAATGGGCCCGTGCTACCGCCAACGGTTGGGGAAAACGGAACGGCTGGCCAGAGTGTTGACAACGTCAGCATTAGAATTACCGCTGCTAACGCATCTAGAATCGGAATAAATGGGGTTGAAGGTATCAATGAAGTAGCTCTTCTTGAGAGCATTCGAACCCTCGAAAAGATTACGGACCCTGTTCCCGTTCGCTTTAGAGGTTTTCCGATGTCTCAAGTGGGCAACATAGAGTTATACTCGGGCGTGACCTTGGCGGAATACCTCAGAACCAGAAGTCAAAAGCGTAGTGTCGACAAGAGCCAGGGAGAGATAGATGTCGCGATCGCGGTCATCAACAAAACAATTGAAAAGAACCCAGGGCATTTCAATGGCAACGAGTTGAAGGACTTGATTTTGGTTTCTGAGTTTATTCGGAAAAGGCGTGACAACTTCGACTATTCCAATCTGGTTGCCAATGACACAGTCATACAGAAGATGAAAAAATTTGCAAAGTTTGGCATAGCTATTTCCGGAGACGTCGCTGGCGCAATGGGGTGGGATCTCAAAAAAGTCGAGTTGTTTGAGCTTAGAGGTAGATTTGTCGATGCATATAGTGCGCTTCAGTTCCAAAAGATAGCAAATTCAGCGCTTGACTTGATTGATGGGTCAGAAATAAGTGCGATAACCCGAGCTTGGGCAGCTAATGATGGAGACGCCCTATTTAACGCAGTTGTAGACCTTAACGTAAAGTTTTCTGGTATAATTGGAGCCTTAGAGAATTTAGGGCAGGAACCAGGTGCATTCGGCGGAGCCGCAGGATTTGCTAAATTTTTGTCAGCGATTTCGGACATGAAGTCGGCGTTAGAAAGTTTTGAAACAACGACATCGCTGCTAGCGTATAGTCCAGATAGCAAGTTCAAAGAATTTGGAATGACCGAACTCGAATATAGTACTTTGACAGCGACAAAAGCTATTTCGGGGCTCGCCTCTCTGCAACGTTCCATGGTTACACTTTTTACAGAAACGGTAGCGTCTCGGCTTGTTCCGGAAAGAGTTGTTGCACAGATCAATCTCGCTTCAAAGTTCGTAAACGCTTTGGCCAACGGAGCAGAAAGTGAGCTGGAAAATTACTTTCAAACAATCCACCAATTGGATCAGAGAACGCTGAAGGAGTATCGTGAGAACGGACTAATTCTTCAAAAGGCTGCAGGCCTAGCTGGGAGATAAAGTTTAATCTGTTATGCAGCGGACGCTGCCCCAGCTAGCCAAAACCGTAAGAATCTCATTGTTAGGTTCTGCAACGATCACGTGGTCGCGAAAAACCGAGCGAGAGTTCTGAGGTGATAATGACCATCTCGTTACAACGTGTTTGTTTGAAACGGATGTGGAGGTCCACATCATTTGCTCGACACCACGAATGCGAAAGCCTAAGGCATCCTTAAATCCAGGCGCATGTTTATAAAGCGCCCCTTCAACATTGAAATGCAACATTTTGCTCACATTCCTTTGAAAAGGCCTCATATGGGGTTTTGTATTCGAGACATTTTCTTGGACGTTGGTTCAGCTTGTCTTCGACGATCTGAACTTCGGCTTTTGTCAGCTTAGTGAAATCGGTACCCTTTGGGAAGTATTGGCGAACAAGACCGTTGGTATGTTCGTTGAGGCCGCGCTGCCATGAGTGATAGGGCTTGGCGAAATAGATGTCGCATTGCAATATTTTGGCGATCTTTTTGTGCCCGGCGAATTCTTTGCCATTGTCATACGTGATGGTTTTGATGAACGCTTTGAGCTTTGAAAGCGTCTTGCCGCAGGCCTTTTGCACGCTGTCCTTTGATTTGTCGCGTAACAGAACCAGCTTGGTGTATTTTGATTTTCGATCGACATGAGAAAGAATGGCACCCTTGTGGTTTTTGCCGATGATAGTATCGCCCTCCCAGTCGCCAACACGGCTTTTGGTTTCGACGATTTCGGGACGTTCCTCAATGTCAACCCGCCCTGGAATGAGGCCGCGACCGGCTGTTTTCGTGCCGCGTCGATTGTATTTTTTGCCGCGATGGCGCAGGCAAGTCCATAATTTGCCACCCTTTTTTTTGTCCGCCCAGATGTGGCGGTAAATCCACTCGTGTGAGACGAAGAGCCCGTTTCGAGCCAGCCAGCCGCTGATCTGATCGGGGCTCCACTGCCATTTCGTCAGCAGGCTTTCAATGAGTTCGACGCGCTCAACGGTCATTTTACGCGGCACACAAGAGGCCTTTTTGCGCCGCTCACACGCCTTGTCATGCGCTTGTTTAAAGCGATAACCACATTTGCCCTTGTTGCGCTGCAACTCTCGGGTGATAGTCGAACGCTCAACGCCAATCTGGCGGGCAATTTGGGCGCGGCAGAGACCGGTTTGCAAAAGTGTGTAAATCTGGCATCTTTGATCATAGGCCAGATGGTGATGTCCTTTGGGCATAATATCCTCCGTGAGATGTGGTGTCCCATACGAGGATTGCAGCCATCTGGCTAAATAATCAAAGGCATAATGGAATGGTTTGACGAGTTTTGCGGATTTTCCGGTCGGCCTCAAGGGTGCTGCGCATCGCTACGCGACAATGCCCTTGACCCCGCCCACCAAATCCGCAAACCAAAATCATATTCCATCAGCAAACAAATGTTGCGTTTCGGAGTTGAACCGGGGAAGTACCGTATCATCCAAAGTTCTGTTATCTTCTCGATCAATTATTTCTAAGTCAAGTGTTGTTTCGTAGTCGAGCAAATCTTGGGTCAATTTTTTGGTTTGGCTTGGCTTGGCCCCGTAGTTTTTTTCCGCTGCAAATAATTCGCAATCTGAAGGAATGTGCCAATTTCTGGGACAGATGCCCTTTTCTCTTTCTGAATGCAAGTTGATACCTGCCGCCCTCCAGTTGTACAGCATACCCTCCCCAGGGCTTGGCTCCTCCTCTGCATTGTCATAGTAGCCGTACCAACCTTTTTCAGTGGTTGGAATCTCCTTGAGATTGTCGGCAAACCAGCATTGATTACCGATTTCAGCCAATCGATATGTATTCCCCTGATCGGTGGTGATTTTGGTTTGTCCATTGCATCCAGAAACAGAGATAAGTCTGTCGGCACAATATTCTGGCAGCCCCGGAATATCCTTGCCAAGCATTGGTGATTTGCGTTTGGCATTAGTGTTGTTTGCTGATATTGGTTTGGAAATGTTTCGCACAGGGATTGGTTCTTTTCTTTTATCAAAAAACCACCAGGCTCCGGCAGCTCCCACTGACAATGTCAGAAACATCACCGCCAGCCGAGTCAACCATTTTTTCATAAACTATGTTGTTACATCAACAGCATAGGTAAAAAGGACCTACAGTCAAATTTCAGATAATATTTCCGCAAGAATTTTCTGACGTCTATCCGTCCCTGCTTACTTCTTCCAGTTTGACCATACTCAGTCACATGACCGTACTGGAAAAAGCAGAATTCAAAGAAATGGAAAACATGTTGGGTGGTTTGCTCACAGACGCCAATACACGTGAAGAACTACTGATTCTGCAAATGCACCAGCGATTGCAATCCTTGTATGTAGATCAATCGAAATTACGAGAAGCCCGTGATTATTTGCTCACCCTCATAGAGTAAACCGGCTGACGATATCCCGCAATTCAGAAATTTCTTTGCCAAAGCCATATTTTGGTCGGTGAAATTTGTGTCCCATCAGTTGTGTCTGCGCGCGGTCGATCACATCCAGTCTGGTGAGTTGATCCTGAAACCAGTGGCGCAAGCTGTACAGGCTCTGGCGACCACCTTCGGCCACACCGCTTTCTCTCAGGTGCTTATTAATGATGGTGGTGGCATACATGTTTTTTCCGGCTCGATCACCCCAGCCATCGCTTTTGACCACGGTCTTTGCCGCTTCCAATGATACGCCAAGCAATGGTAAAAGCCGTTCGGAATGATCAGTTTTGAGGCCACGGGTAGAATTCTTGCGCACATGCACATGGGGAACTTCGTGGTCCAATTTGAAATCATCCAATTCCAGTCCAATAGCTTCTACGGGACGCATGCCAGTGTTTACCAAAAGCCGGAACAGCAAGACAAAATCTTCGTGCAAATCACCAAATGCTTTTGGTTTGAGCAAGGTTTGTATCTGCTCAGTGGAAAACGGGATACGGGTGATTTCCGATGTTTCTTTCAGCCGAACACGAGCAAATGGGTTGGTTTGTTCAGACGCATCAATATCGAAATTCACAGTCACCAAACGGCGAAGGGAATTAATTTCGCGGTTGCCGGTATAGGGCTTCAAACCTTCATCTTTGACTCGATCCAGCCACCAACTGCGATATTTCAGCGTGTGCCGCCTTTCTATGTCGTACAGCGGAATTTTCCCGATCACGGCCTCGAAATTACGAATGGACTTGAGATAGACGTTGCGTTTACCCCGCCGCTGGTCATGAGATTGGTCCATCCACTCATCTTTGATATGTTCCCAGAACCGATTAAAGCCCTCGCTAAGCGAAAGTTTAGGCTTTTCTGTCAATCCCATAATGGCTTTTTGCACTTGAGGGGAATGATTGCCCAAGATCAAGATACGCAATCTTTCCAGCAACTCATCGTTGGAAAACTGGTCAGAGGGCTTCGGTGCAACCCCAAGTGACTTCTGCACTTCAACCGAAGCCTTGTAGCGCTTTGAGCGGTTCTGCGATTTGAGAGATTTTCCATTTGCCTTGGCTTTCTGCCATTGACTTTCCAGATCAAAGGAGATTTTCGCGGCTTTGAGCTTCGCCTCAGACAGGTCTTTTGTTTTATGGGCAAATGAAATTTGTGCTCTGCTTTCTACATCCTTATACTCCGCTGGTCGGCGTCTCTGATAGTACAACCAACCGATTCGTTTTTTGAGATGAGAACCCCACATGTCGCTTTCCCGCTGCACTACAAATTGCACTACAATCTGGCCAAGTCGCCAAATCATGCGGAAACATTTACATATTGAATTTCAGTCAGTTAGAGACGAACTTTAGTTCAAAAGAGGACTCGAACCTCGCCTCTCCTGGGCACCAAATCGGTTTTTCCGTTACGAAAACTCTCTAACACCTTGAAAGGTAAAGAGGTTTTGGTGTTCGATAGCCTTCTTTTCGGTGGTATGCGATGGGTTGTGCGAAGGCCAGTTTGAGGACGGTTCTTTGTAGGGTGATGTTGCCGGAAGCCCAGAGTTTCCAAGGGCTTGACAGAAATTTGAGCGAAAGTTCTAGCATTTCGTCAAATCTGTCTTTGGACGGTGCAATTTTTCCTATCTGTTCACGTATTTTGTGTTTTTCACGCTCCAGTTTTTCGATTTTTGCTTCATAGGCGCTGATGATCGTCGGACCGGATGCGTCCATTAAGCGCTCTAGCAAGGCTTCAACCTGACCTTGTTTTACCTTGAGGCTGACGATCTCATGGTAGAGGTAATTGCCGTTTCTCGTGTCAATCAGCATTGAAGTTTAACCCCTTATCGGCGTGCAATTTTGGCCCCTTGCTGTTCTGCATTTTGGATTGAGGTTATCGTTCTGGTTGCGAAGGTAAGAAGGGATCGGAGCGCGGAGACTTCAATTATCGCAGCGCTTTGATCCCTTCTGGTTTGATCAGTTACGATGTTTGAGACGCCAGCTTTCATTGCCGGTCTCAATGATGTCGCAATGATGCGTGAGGCGGTCGAGTAGTGCGGTTGTCATTTTGGCATCACCGAATACGGTTGGCCATTCAGCGAAGGTAAGATTAGTAGTGACAATGATTGATGTGCGCTCGTAGAGCTGGCTGATCAGATGGAACAAGAGCTGGCCGCCGGATTGTGCGAATGGCAGGTAACCGAGTTCGTCAATGATCAACAGATCAACGCGGGTCAACCGATCTGTCATACGCCCGGCCTTTCCATCCCGGTGCTCAGCCTCAAGGCGATTGACCAGATCAACGGCGCTGAAGAATCTGACACGATGGCGGGTCTTTACTATGTTGGAACCGATAGCAGTTGCCAGGTGTGTTTTTCCAGTGCCGGTTCCTCCGACGAAAACGGCGTTTCTTGTTTGATCAAGGAATGAGCCACCATGCAAACCGCGCACAAGTTCCTCATTGAGCGGGCTGGCATCAAAGTTGAACTCCTCAAGTGTCTTCATGACCGGGAATTTGGCCGCACTCATTTGATAACGGATTGACCGCGCCGTTTTCTCTATGATCTCGGCTTTTAACAAATCACCCAAAATCTCTGCAGCACTTCGTTTATGTTGAATGCCCGAGCGCATGACATCATCACAGGCTAACCGCATACCCGACAATTGCAACTGCCGCATCATATCGACGATGTCATGACGCTCCATGATGAACCTCCACTGTGATCCGGTCATATCGTGCACAATCGGCGACTGGATCTTCATGAAGCTGCAGATGCGGCGGAATGGGGACACAATCAGGCAGATTATCCGGCTCATTTTGGCGTGACAGTATATTCAGTACCGCATCGGCGCTGCGCAATCCTGCATTCAGGGCTGTTTGGCAAGCGGCCTCAACAGCATCCACGCTCTCGTTCATGGGCGGCCAGAAGCAAATCGACCATCTGTCTGTCGCCATCCGGGGTTCCTGATAACCTTTTACGGATAGTCGTCAGTGCCATCGGGTTGAATTTTGGGGCAAGACCAGTTCCTTGAAAGGTGCGCCATTACGAATGGCACCGGGTTTGCGTTCAAGAATGGGTACATAATGCACCTGAATATTTGGCGGATCATATATTGTTTTGTCCCGGCCAAAGCGGCGGTCATGCTCACCAGCAATCTGCCCGTTCTGTAGCAGCGTGACCTTGGTTGCTGTTGCCCGAAGCTGTACCGGTTTGCCGGCAGCTAGTGGTCTGGCCGAAACGCTTGAATCCTTTTTCAGCACGTTCTTTTTCAAGCGTTTTGGCCACAAAGACCACTAGCAACTTATTGAATTCTAGTGGTTCTTATGATTTCAACATTTGCCATAAGTACGAGCCGCTGGCGGATGCAAATGTTGGTACAGAACCACTAGGACCGAAACGCTGTAACGATTGCGCTCAAAGTTCACAAGACAGGTTTTGGAGACGGCGACGATTGTCTCATGGAACCCATTGAAGGAGCCCTGGCACGGTACCAACGCATTCTGCTGTTCCAGAAAAACATCGTAAATCATTCGATCGTTGAACTCTGGATGCCTGGTCACTTTGGCATGTTCGATAACCTGTTCATACAGTATCTCATTTGGTCATCATTATTTGCCACCTTCAATCGCGGTGCAAAATGCCGCCCGCGCGATACCTTCACTCAGGTATCTCAACCTGCCCTTTCTCCCAGCCTGCGGCAGGAGAACAGGCGACAGGCTCCACAAGGTGGTGCGAGCACATCTGTTCGAACCTTTTATTGAACTTTCGATCCTTGCCCTTGAGGATCGCATCCACTGCCGTTGACATATTGTCGTATATGCCCCGTGCACAGGCACCGCCGAAAAAGGCGAATGCCCTGTCATGGGCGTCAAAAACCATCTCCTGTTTCTCACGCGGATACGCTACCAAAAACGGCATGCGGCTGTAGCAAAGCCTGAAGTGGGCAACCTTTACCTTGCTGGCGTCCATCACGACAATCTCATGGCTCCAGTCTCGTGGCTCCAGTCGAACTGGCAGGCTTCTCCCCAATATTACACAATGAGCAAAACTCAACGGTACAAATGCATGCTCCAAACCGGTGCTGCGTTCATTCCTCCAGCGCTTTGCATATCGCCGCACACTATCGTAACTGCCGTCATAGCCAACACGCCGCAGATCATCATGGATACGCGTCAGAGTGAGCCGTTCTTTGCGCGAACATCTTTCGTTCGCCTTCAACATCGTATCAAGCTGTTCTGTGAAAAGGCCCAACTTTGGCAGCGGTTGGGTGGATCGGTCATAGCGAAACTCCGTTACTTTGGAGCGCAAAATCTTCCGTACAGAATTCCGCGAGATGCCGCGATCCCGGCAAATCTCTTTAATGCCTTTCTTATGAACAAAATGATCCCGTCTGACCTTCGCAACCACAACAATCATCCCCTGCATAACCCCGACATTTTGATCCAAATGACGGGTACAATGCACAACCAAGGGAGGGGGTCAAAATCGAACGCCGATCTCCCCGTTTAAGGGGGCAATCTTGCATGTCGATCTACATCCCGGGCCATCAAGGCCATAGCCGTTCCTTGCATGAGAACCCGGACGGGACCGTCGATCACCGGCCAGATATCTGCCCTGAGTGTCATGGCCATCTGGAAGCTGATCTTGAGGGTGATGTGATTGGCGAATATGACGAGATCGAAGTGCCGCTGATTAAACCATTTGTACGGCGTCCCAAGTCACGTAAAAGTGGCGGCTGTGCGTATGTTGTCCGCACTGTTCATCAAAGGTGAAAGCCGCCTTGCTGATTGCCGCGCACGGTTCACCGTTTGGCCCCCGGCTGCATGGGTTGTCGCTTTATCTGAAGACCTTTCAGGCGTTCGTGCCTGAAAACGATTCACTGGATTGTTTTCCCGGCCCTTTGGGCCAATCGGCACTCACCGTTCGCTCGGCTTGAAGGAATGCTGAGCGATCTGTTTGGCGTTCAAATCAGCCAGGGTGGGCTGACAAATATGCTGAAACGCTCACATCAACCATTTGCAGTCAGGAAAGCAGCCATCATCAAGGATCTGCGCCGCGCTGACATGGTGGCCAGTGATGGTGAGGCGGAAATGAAAATGATCCAGTGAATCATTTTCCCGCCGAACGGCATTCGTATTGAGGGTCTCAATGGCTATCACTGGGTGTTCATGAGTAGTGCGGCAATTGTCCATGAGGCACAGCTTTCTCGAGCGGCCCAGGTGGTGCGTGCTGACCAGCGTTATCAAAACGCCTATATATTCGGGGCCATCTGTCCGGCAAGGGGCACGGGCGCGGCACTTCTCTTGCCTTGTGCCAATACCGGGGCCATGCAGATGCATCTTGATGAAATCAGCCGCCATGTTGCGCGTAGAGCCCATGCCGTTCTCCTTATGGATCGGGCCGGATGGCACACAACGGGCAAACTGAAGATGCCCAAAAACATTACCATCATCCTGTTACCGTCACGTTCGCCAGAATTAAACCCGGTCGAAAGTATCTGGCAATACATACGCCAAAACTGGCTATCAAACCGTATCTTTGAAACCTATGACACGATCATTGATGCCGGTTGTGAAGCTTGGACAAACTCATCGCCCAACCCGAAATAATCACATCAATCGGTATGCGGAATTGGGCATATAAGGGGTAAGGTTAATGGCGCTTGGTATTACTGCCGGTGACGTCAATCTCTGGGAGCATGATCATCCTTGGTGAACGGCTTACACAGATTGAGTTGATCGGGGCCATCGTTGTCATTTTCGGCGTCTGGTCCGTTACCAGACGATCATGATATCAAGCAAATTCCTCAACAGGCATTTGGCTCGGACTTCCCGTTGTTTTCGCCAGCAGCGTCAATCTGGTCTTTCTTCAGCAGTTGCTCATATTGCCCGCGTGTATCAATTCCAGCACGGGCCTCAAGCCGGGTTGTAGGGCTGGTTTTAGTTAAACACAAATTGTGCCTTGGTGAAACCTTGAACATATAACAGCGTTGTCAGGTTTCCGTGGTCAATGCTGGCATTGGCCTGATTTTTCAGGGCATCTGTGCCATGGAAGGCAACGCCCAGACCGGCTGCTTCGATCATTTTTATGTCGTTGGCGCCATCACCCACGGCGAGCACATCAAAGGGTTTCAGTTTGTGTTCATCACACAGTCTATTCAGGGTTTCCAGCTTCGCCGTTCGCCCGAGGATTGGTTCGTGAACCTCTCCAGTTAACCTGCCATTTTCAAATACCAGTTCATTTGCCTGGTGGTCATGGAAGCCAATGCGTTCTGCGATGCGCTGGCTGAAAAAACTAAACCCACCGGAAACCAGAATGCAATATGCACCATTTTGGCGCATGGTTTGAACCAGGGTGCGTGCGCCTTGTTTCAGCGAAATACGATCCTCATAGATTTTTTCCAGGTGTGAACAATCCAGCCCTTTCATCAATGCCATTCGCTGGCGCAGAGCATCAGAAAAACTGATCTTACCCTCTACCACCGCAGCGGTAATCTCCCTGATTTGTGAACCGACACCAAAAGCTTCCCCCAGTTCATCAATGCATTCCTGATTTATCACGGTTGAATCCATATCCGAAATGAGAAGTTTTTTTCGCCGCCCCTCCACAGGCGTGCAGACAATATCTATCAGTGCCCCAGACAACACATCGCGAGCCTGCTCGGCAAGTTTGAAAGCAGCAAGCGGGGAATCAAAGAAAAGATCACAAGCCTCATTTTCAGCCAGCCATACTTGCCTACCGCCAACAACCAAATGTTGGCGCACTTTATCGATGTGAATCTGTTCAAGCGGAAATAAATCAGCGTTGCCAATCAATGTTAGAACATATGAAGTCATCAAAATACTGGCATTCCCTCTTTAGCCGTACTCACCTGTTGCGCTTCGGTCTGCCTTTCATTGACACATCAAAACCCAGAACTTAGTGTTGCAGCATGAACGAAAATTGGACTATACCACGAAATAGCAATTGGTCCATATCTGAGCAAGCTCGCAAATCCTGGGATCGGAAAGTTCCCTATTATTTGCGCTTCAGAGACCATTTCACTGCCATGATCGAGGCGGGTACCCTGGCACCTGGCAGCAAGTTTCCACCAGAGCGGGCTTTGGCCGAAGATTTTTCCATTACCAGAATGACGGTACGCCAGGCATTGATGCGAATGGAAGCTGAAGGCCTAATTTTTCGCGAGGACCGGCGCGGCTGGTTTGTTTCACCACCCCGGGTTCGTTATGACCCAACTGCCAATACCAGCTTTACCGAAAGCATTGCCGAGCAAGGCCGTATTGCCGGAACGACAGTCTTGTCCAGTCAGCGTGTTGCTGCATCCCAGTGGGAAAGCACACATCTGGGTTGTTCCATCGGTGCCCCGGTTTTTGTCATCTCCCGCCTGCGGACGGTTGATGAGCGTGCGGTTCTGGTTGAAAAAATTCATGTCAATGCAGAGCGCTGTCCAAGTCTTCTGGATTACCGGCTTGATCAATCAATGACCGGCTTGATGGCAAAGGAATTTGGCATCATCGAGCATCGGGCCCAGATCAATATGCGACCTGCGGCATTATCAGAGGAACCGGCAAGGGCTCTTGGAGTGGCTGTTGGCACACCGGGTCTGTATTTGTCACGAACCATTGTCGATCAACATAATGAGGTGGTCGAACTGGATGAGGAATTCTGGCGACACGATGCTATCGATATCAGCATTACCGCTGCTGGGAGAAATGAAAAATCGACGTCTGAATAGGATAGAAACGGAAGAAAACGCCCAATGGAAAGCCATTCACAAATTGTGCAGGTCGAAGATATCTGTAAAACATTCGAAATTCCGGGACGCCCACCCATTCATGCACTGCAGCATGTTACCAATCACGTGGATAAGGGCGAGGTGCTGGTGGTCATCGGGCCCAGCGGTTCTGGCAAGAGCACATTTTTGCGCGCCCTCAATGGCCTGCAGCCGATTGACAGCGGCTCGATCACCATTGACGGTGTGGAATTGACGTCTTCGAAAACCGACCTAAACAAATTGCGCCAGGAGGTTGGCATGGTGTTTCAGAATTTCAATCTGTTTCAACACAAAACAGCGTTGGAAAATATCACCATGCCACAAATGGTGGTATTGAAACGCTCCCGCAAAGAGGCCGGTGAGATCGGCCGGAAACTGCTTGACCGGGTAGGCATCGGCGATCGTGGCGACAATTATCCAAGCGAGCTGTCCGGCGGGCAGCAGCAGCGGGTTGCCATCGCCCGCTCGCTGGCGATGACCCCCAAGGTGATGTTGTTTGATGAAGCGACGTCGGCGCTCGATCCGGAAACGGTGGGGGGCGTTCTGGAATTGATGAAAGACCTGGCAAAAGACGGAACAACCATGGTTGTCGTCACCCATGAGATGGGCTTTGCCCGCGAGGCTGCCGACCGGGTCACCTTTATGGACGAAGGCAGGATCATTGAGGAAGGCAAGCCTGATGCGATATTTGACAACCCCCAACATGATCGTACTAAACTGTTTCTCAGCCAGATTATCTAGAGGATGAATTTTGGTATAGACCAACAAAAATATTTGATATAGTCTTTAGATTATTATCACAACAGGAATCTCTGGCCGGTTGCATTTTGAGTGCGATTGTCCGGGGAAAAATAACCAAAGGGAGATCGGATCTATGAAAAAACTTGCAAAATTATTGGGATTGGGCGTGTGCGTGCTCGCGGTAAGCGCTTTTGCACGATCGGCTTATTCAGCCGATGTCGTTAGCGAGATCGTCAAGCGTGGCGAAATGCGCGTTGCTGTTCAGACCCAGGGGCCACCGATCAGCTATATTGACACCAATGGCAACCGCACTGGATTTGCGGTTGAACTTGTCCAGATGATGGCTGATGACATCGGCGTCACACTGAAACTTCTTGATTATGACTGGAAGGGACTGATCCCGGCTGTGGTTTCCGGCAAGGCCGATTTCCTCGCCGCAGACATGACGCCCAAGGCTACACGTGCGCTGGTTCTGAATTTTACCGATCCGTATATGTACAGCCGCAACGTCATCTATTCAAAGAAAAGCAAGCCGTTTGTGACTTGGCGGGATGCCTGCGTCAAGGGCATGTCGATCGCTGTGACCCAGGGCTCGAGCAATATCGGCGTACTTAAAGCCAAGTGTCCGGCGGCAACGGTCAAGCAATTCACCGGTGGCGGTCCTGCTGTTGCCCAAGCGGTTGCCGCTGACCGGGCTGATGCCGGAATCAACGACGAAGCCTCGGCAAAAGGCTATATGATTGAATATCCGGAGTTTCATATTCTAGAAGGTGCACCTGACAGGGGACCGCTCAGCTTTGCCACCCGACCGGATGAATTGCACATGCTTGAATGGATGAACAACTACATCATGCTGATCAAGGCAGACGGGCGTCTCGACAAACTCAAGGACTACTGGATGTTCAGCACCGAGTGGAAGAAAGACCGTACACCGGTGCCAAAAGGCTAGGCAGCGATCAAGTACATCAATACTTACCAGGGCTCCATCAATCTGGTGGAGCCCTGTTTTCACTACGATATTTGTATATGAGCAGCGGGCATGGACTGGATTCTTGATTTCTACAACTGGCGAGTGGTTATCCAGTTTATTCCCGAATTTACAAATGGTATTTCAGCCACCCTGTTTATCTCGCTGATTTCGCTGATTTTGTCGCTGGTCATCGGCACCGCGGTGGCGATTATGAGGATTTCCAGCAACCAAGTGTTATGGCGAATTGCAGCGGGCTACGTGCAGGCGATCCGTTCGACGCCGCTGCTGATCCAGATATATATCATATACTTCAGCCTGCCAGCCCTGCCTTTGCTTGATCGGCGGCTGGATGAACTCGAAGGCGGCATCATCGCGCTGGGTCTCAATGCCGGCGCCTATATGAGCGAAATCATCCGGGCCGGTATCGAGTCTGTGTCCAAAGGCCAGGTCGAGGCTGCCCAGTCTGTTGGCATGACCTACATGCAACGCATGCGAAATGTTGTCCTGCCACAGGCATTCGCCAATGTAGTGCCGCCATTGCTTGGGCAGACGGCGGTTCTTATCAAGGATTCATCGCTGGTCAGTTTCATCGGAGTGTTCGAGCTTTTTGGTGCCGGATTGACAGTTTTAAGCGAACGGCTGATGCCGAATGAGGCATTCCTGACGGTCGCAGCTGGCTATCTCATTATTTATGCAGTAATGCTGCAATTGTCGAACTATGCCCAGCGAAAACTGGGAGGGGCACGCCCATGATCGATACAGTTACAAGCACCATGCCATTCCTGATTGAGGGATTGTGGGTAACTTTCAAAATTTCATTGATAACCATACTATGTGGAAGCCTGCTCGGTTTCGTTGTCGGGATGCTGCGTATGTTAGGTGGAAAACCCATTTCCATGCTGCTCGGAATTTATATTCATGCGTTGCGGGGAACGCCGTTTCTGGTCCATCTCTATGTCATTTACTTCATGCTGCCGGCGACTGGAATTTCATGGCTTCAACTGGAGGCCTTTCCGGCTGCAATTATTGCGCTCAGCCTTTATACTTCAACCTATGTTGCAGAAATCGTCCTGGCTGCCATCCAGGCAGTTCCAGGCGGTCAAAACGAAGCTGCCCGATCGACCGGTATGACTGCGCTTCAATCAATGTGGTATGTTGTCCTTCCACAAGCACTGAAACTGATGATCCCGCCAATGGGCGGTGTTTACGTCATCATCATCAAAGGCACTTCAATTGTCTCGGTCATCGGCATTGCCGAACTGGTTCGTGCCGGCGAACACGCAACCCTGCGTCACCCCAAGGAACTGATGATAATCTACGGCATGACAGCACTAATGTATTTTGCCTATTGCTATCCGGTTCTGCGCCTTGCCCGCTGGGCCGAGGCGAAATACGGTGGCGTTAAACTCAAGGCATAGGTTAAATGCGTGAAAATCGTTACATACAATATCCAGTTCGGGCTTGGCAAAGACGAACTGTTTGACCTGGAACGTATTGCCAGTGAAGTCGATGGTGCGGATATCATCGCCCTGCAGGAGGTCGAGCGCAACTGGCAACGCAGCGGCATCATCGATCAACCGAAAATACTGGCTGAATTACTCGACCAGTACTATTGGATTTACGGCCCATTTTTTGATGTTGACGCCAGCCATCTTGAGTCTGGCGGGAAAGTCACCAATATCCGCAGGCAATTCGGTAATATGATCCTGTCGAAAACTCCAATCATTTCCACAAGGCTTTTTCCGCTGCCAAAGTCTATTATCAATGATCAGCGCAATATGGTTGTTGGTATGCTTGAGGGGGTGGTCGAAATGCCGGGCGGCAAGGCATTGCGCATATACAATACCCATCTGTCAGCAAAATCCGCCGAGGACCGCATTGCGCAAATCCACACCATACGCAGGATTATTGCCAGCGCGCCCAATGAAGGCGGGGCATGGACCGGCCCCAGTACCCACCCGCTTTGGCTGGAGGACAAGCTTACCCCGCCAATGCCAGAGGAATTTGTTCTGCTCGGTGATTTCAATCTCGCTCCCAGGGATCCGGAATATGATCATCTCGTGCGAACCGGTCGCAATGAATGTGATCTTGTGGATTGCTGGCCGCTTGCCGGGCACGAGATCGACAAGGGAGTGACCTTCCCCTCCAATAACATAAACAGCCAGCGCATTGACTATGCCTTTATCAGTATGACGATGCAAAATCCGGTTCTCAATGCATGGATTAATGAAGCTGCACAAGGTTCAGACCATCAGCCCTGTTGGATTGAGCTTGGATCAATTTAGCACAATCAACCAGGATTTTGATCGTTCACGTCACCGTAAATCAGCATTTTTTGGATCGCTGAGACCGGTGTTGTTCAACCCGGATTCCGAACCGTGATACCGAGGACGGATTGGAGAGAAATGACTGCTTAGGGTCGATTTTGACGAAAAAGGCGGCCATCCGAAATTTGGCAACAGAAAATAGGTTTTCATTTCAAATGTAAGCATCAGAGGGAACAATGTTTTAACAAATTAACCCACCTGAAACTCGTTTCTACAAAAACACCGTCAAGATTAGATTGTCACCTTTTTCATCAAAATCGGCTCATTCCAGTAATTCGCTGCGGTGCAGCATTGACCATTTAATATCACACAAATTGGCTAGATACGGCCTCTGAAACTACCACTGGTCATGGTCGGTGTTAATTGAGCGCAGGACTGATTGTGAGTGTCGCTTCAGCGTTTTCTGTTGAAATCATGTTGGCCGGTTTTGCAAACTCTGTTTTTGCGTTGGGTATGGCGTTGGCGTTGTGGACACCCGACAAGTGCTTCATTGCGGATGCAGGCAGCGATGGCAATTCTGATGGCATGACCGCTTCAAGTTCGGCTTCAAAATCTTCAAGTTCCTGAATGGATATACCGTCCTGATCGGATGCATCCTTTGCCTCGTTCAGTTTCTCTCTCGCAAAGTCACTCTTTCCCCGTGCAACATCAATCTGACTTTGGGCACTGTAGAGATCAGCGCCGATGGCCTTTTCAGCCTTGATCCGATCCAGTGATGATCGGTAGTCCTCAGCGCTTGTTAATTCGTCCGGAATAGATGCCGGATCAACAATATCTGCCCCGACTTCGTCTCCATTCTCGCCAATGACGAATGTGCCATCCTTGGATTTGAAGACTTTTCGGCCATCCTCCAACGCAGAGGCATCGACCAACAATTCCGCGTGCCGTGCTTCCAGTATTTGTAATCGCTCAAGATGCTCAATCAATGCGTGGGTGACGGCTTCATCATAGGCATTGAGTTTTGCATCGTACTGATCCAAACGAGCCTCATAGCTGGCCAGTTGAGTTTGGAACAGCCTGATCTGTGCTTCGGTGGCGACAACTGCCTCTACGGCCAATGCGGTGATGTCATCATCCAATTTCTCGGCATTGTCTTCTCGTCGTGCTTGTTGCTGTTTTGCCTTGATGAACCATTGGCGATGGTGCAACCATTCTGAATGACGGTTGCGATCATCGCTGCGGAAATGGTCGGCAAGTTCAATCATCTATGCGCCACACTCCTTCTTGACCAATAAATGCAATAGAACTGCGGGTGGTTTGTCATGGTGTTTGGTGAACAGGCTTTCAATCCGCTTCCATTGATCGGCGGCATCTTTGTGCAACCATCGGTTCACGCATCGCATGCTCTTTTCGTTGGGCCTATCGCGCAAAAACCGTGCGTATGCCAGGCCTTCGATAATGCCGGAAACGAATGCGAACTGTTGTTCGATATTCATCTCACGGAGAACAAAATCGGCATCAAGTTTTCCGACCGTGTGTACAAAATAAGTATTCTGTGTAATCATCAATAATATTATTGCAAATATGTATTCATATTTACTTAGTTTCAACGAATTATTAACCTGCACAGTCGACCGATCGCGCAATATTTTACTTGCGTGTCTTGAATTTGCAATAATTATAGGAGAATAAAGGAATATCAAGGGTTTGGCGGATTTGGCGTCTTTTTAAAACCCAGTGAAAAGCCTCAATGCGGAAAGGGTCCAGACTGTGTGGAAACAACGGGTGTCGGTTTGTTACAAGCATGCGCCATTTCACACTTCGTTGAGTCCTGTTCTGGCATTCAGATACGCAGCTGCGTTTGGCACAGCTATCATCATGGTCTCTCGCCACGCATTCTGCTCAGCGTTGATAATACCCAGTTCCCAGACGCAGGCAATGACAGGCCTGGCAGCGGTATTCATAGGTGCATCCATTCCCCAAATAGTACGTTTAATATGTTGACACAAAACTGAGCCTTGAATCCACCAATGTACTAAAACAGACACACCCAAATCACCGGAATGAATAATTACAAACCCCAAACCATTGTCTTCCCCCTCTGCTTTTACGAGTGTCAGCACGTCACTATGCGCAAACGCCCGTGCATCAATCACGACAGTTTTGGTAAGCTCCTGCCCTTCAGCAATGATGCTGTAGACCTTAAATTGAAGCGTACCGATATCCCGATTTCCTAAGTCTGATACTGCTCTTGGATGATAGAGTTCGGACAATTATGGATTCCTTCCAGACCGTCGAAGTGGTAGGCTTTGGAATGAAACATATCCAAGGAACTTCACGCTCACAAGCGCTTCTTTTGCCTGAAAGGGTTGAGGATTATGTCAGCGTTGATAATCCGGTTCGCTTTATTGATGCTTTTGTTGATGGACTGGATCTGCAAGGTGCCGGTTTTGCAAGAGTACATACAAAAGCAACCGGTCGCCCGCCGTATGCACCTGCCGATCTATTGAAGCTTTATATCTACGGCTATCTCAATCGGGTGCGCTCAAGCCGCAGGCTTGAGGTGGAGTGCAACCGCAATATTGAAGTGATTTGGCTGCTACGTCATTTGAAGCCGGACTTCAAAACCATAGCTGACTTTCGCCGAGATAATCGCAAGGCCTTCAAACAGGTGTTTCATGAGTTTGTTTTGTTGTGCCGTCAGCTTGATCTGTTTGGCCGTGAACTGCTGGCCGTTGATGGTACACGGATCAAGGCTGTTAATGCCAAGGATAAGAACTTCACTAAAACCGGCGTGACGAAAGCGATCAAAGAGGCAGACGAACGGCTTGAGCGTTATTTGAAACAGATGGATGAGGGTGACAAGGATGATGACGGTTCACCATCATCAGGCGGTTATGGCAGGTTTGCCGACAAGATTGCCAAACTCAAAGCCAAACAGGATCACCACAAGGCCCTATTGAAAGAAATGGATGCGACAGGCCAAAGCCAGATATCGCTGAGTGACCCGGACAGCCGGTATCAGTCGGGCAAAATCAAGGCAGGGGTCAGCTACAATGTGCAGATCGCGGTTGATTGCAAGCACAAACTGATCGTTGAGCAGGAGGTTTACACTCAGGTTGGTGATTTGGGGCTGTTGGCCAAAACCGCTGAGCCTGCGCGGGAGATACTCGATGTTGACGAAATCGATGTTGTTGCTGATCGCGGCTACTTCAAGATTGAGGATATCGAGGCCTGTGAGAATAGCGGACTTGTTGCTTATGTTGCCAAACCACAACGTGGCCCGGCTGTGCGCCAAGGCTTCTTTGCCAAGGACGTGTTTTACTATGATGCGGACAGGGATCAATACACTTGCCCGGCAGGGGCTCATCTTGAGCCCCGCTACCGGCGCAAGCTGCGCGATACCATTCTCGTTGACTATTGCAATCGGGCTGCCTGCAAAGCCTGTAACCTTAGAGTGCAGTGTACCGGTTCCAGTTTCCGCCGGATCGCCCGCTACGAGAATGAGGCGGTTCTGGATCGTATGGCCGTGCGGGTGAAAGCCAATCCTGAAATAATGAACGAGCGGCGCAACAGCGTTGAACATCCCTTTGGTTCGATCAAGCAATGGATGAACCAAGGAGCATTCCTGATGCGACGGCTGGAAAATGTCAGAGCGGAGTTCTCACTCACCGCATTGGCTTACAATATTCGCCGGGCACTCAAGCTTGTTGGTGTAGAAGGATTGATGGCGGCAATACGGGCTTGAGGAGGCGACATTGGCCAAAATTCCGCAAATGCAACCCCAAAAACCCGCCCGCACGGAGCCAACGACGCAGTTCAAGTCAAAATTCCGTTCAACCAGTTAATAATCGCAAAATTCCAATCGTTAGCCATTTTACTCTGGGGCAATCGGAGTTTCCACACGGTCTGTATAGTTTTTGCAACGGTTGTTCTGTTGGATGAATTTCAATGGGTTAGGTGTCGCAAAACTTTGTTGCAAAAAGACGGCAAACTCTCGCCTTCGTTCGTAGGTTATTTTGAAGGCTTTCGAGTTTCCTCTCTCATCATTTCACCAAGTGATTTACACCCTCCAACTTCCTTGATGGTTGATTTGTAGGCTTTTCGAGCGTCGGACTCGGTGAAAGTCGAGTCTATTTGCCCCTGAAGTGCAAATTCGACAAGTGTCATTGAGCGCATTTTGCTCTCATTCTCCATAATGGTGTCGAATAATTCGCTGCCCTGTTCACATCCATGACTGTTGAAGAGGTTCTCCAATACAGGTTTGAGTGGAGGAAGCTTATATCCGCAATAATTCTCAGCAAGAAAATGCATGCTCATGAGAAGTCCTAAACCAAAGAATGGTCCTCCAGCTTTTTCACCCTTTTCAAAATCGATTTTTTGGTCACACTTATCATAATGGTGATTAGCAAAAATAGGCGGTGTAATGAGTAAACTTATTGAGGAAACCAAAATAACTTGAACCAGTGCTTTCATCACTTTTTCCTTTTGGAACCTTACCAACTAATTTGTTGACCAAAAAAAATCCCAGGCTAGTACCCTGATTCATCTATATTACTGGGTACAGGCTTTTGAGTTTATTCCGTGCGGCATCTGTTGAAAAGTGCCAATCGGCCTTTGCGTTGTGTTTGTTGCGGTGATTTTGCCATGCGGCGCTTTCGGTTTCAAGCAAAGCTTTATCCGAGATACGGCGATCCAGACATTGCGATGTGAGCACACTCAATTCAGTTTCGGCCATATTGAGCCATGAGCCGTGCTTTGGCGTAAAATGCCATTCAAACCGCTCAACCAGACGACGTGCTTCGCTCGGTTCGAAGGCCTGATAAAGCGAGGCGGGGCAATGGGTGTTGAGATTATCCTGCACAAGGATGATTTTCCCGGCCCCTGCAAAATGGGTATCGGCCAGATCTTTCAGAACATGGGCATAATCAGCGGCGCTTTGTTACCTTGATGTGCCGCCAGCCCTCGAGCGGAGCGAACAGCATGAACAGATTGGCGGTGCCATTGCGTTCATACTCATAATCGAAACGCTGGACCTGACCTGGCTTCATTGGAACCGGTGTGCGGGTTTCCTTGACAAGCTGTTTTGATGTCTCGTTGAACCGCCCTGTGTTTACCGGAGAGTAAAACTCTCTAAAGGTAGACCCTATGAAACAGGAAAAACACACCCCTACATATAGCCCTGAATTCCGCACACGCGGCGTTCGTCTTTTCAACGATCATCGCGCAGATTACGCCAGCAATAACGCTGCCTATAAGGCGATAGCATCCAAGCTGGGCTGCTCTCCCGACAGTCTTCGCGCCTGGTGTCTTCAGGCTGAACGCGATGCTGGTAAACTGGCTGGCCCGACCAGCCAGGAGAAAGCCCGGATCAAGGAATTGGAGCGAGAAGTTCGTGAACTTCGCCAAGCCAATGAGATATTAAAGAAGGCCTCTCGCGTTGACCTTGTCACTCAGACCAATGGCGTTTTGGCGGTCAACTTTGCCCAGGCGGTGCTCGACCGCCCGTTTCGCAAATGACGAGCTTTGTTAAAGAGCATCGAGATGCTTTTGGGGTCGAGCCGATCTGCCGTGTTTTACCGATCGCCCCTTCGACATATTATGCCCGTCAGGCGATTGCCCGCAATCCCGATCTGGCATCTGAGCGAGCCAAATGTGATGCTCGCCATTGTGAAGATATTGAGCGTGTTTGGGATGATAATCATCAACTTTACGGTGCCCGTAAAGTTTGGCACGGTTTACGCCGTGAGGGAAAACAAATTGCCCGTTGTAGCGTGGAGAGACTCATGAAAGTAATGAAAATACAAGGTGTTGTGCGAGGCAAGAAAGTCATCACCACCAACCCTGATGCCAGTCAGCCATGTCCAGATGACAAGGTCAATCGGGTGTTCAGCGCACAGCGCCCAAACCAGCTGTGGGTATCTGACTTCACCTATGTATCCAGCTGGCAAGCAATGGTTTATGTGGCATTTGTCATTGATGTATTTGCTCGCAAGATTGTCGGCTGGCGGGTATCAACTTCTATGACAACAAGCTTTGTTCTCGACGCTCTGAACCAGGCTATATGTCAGCGCGGTCCGAATGGTGGATTAATCCACCATTCGGATCGCGGCAGTCAATATCTGTCGATCAAATACACCGAACGGCTAGTAGAGGCCGGGATCGATCCATCTGTTGGCAGTGTCGGTGACAGCTATGACAACGCCATGGCAGAAAGCATAATTGGCCTGTTCAAGACCGAAGTCATCAAGCAATCAGGGCCGTGGAAATCTGTTGACCAGGTCGAATGGGAAACCCTGAAATGGGTCGACTGGTACAACAATCAGCGCTTGCTCGAACCAATCGGATACATCACGCCCAATGAAGCAGAGGAAAATTATTATGAAGACTTGAAAACCATACAAAAAGCAGCTTAAGATTTGAACCAATTACTCTCCGATAAACACGGGGCGGTTCACGTCGAGGCAGACCAGCGGGCGTTTGGGGTCATGGGGGCGGGTATAAACCTCTAAAACATCCTCCATCGCGGCGACAAAGGCGGCGTTTTGTTTGGGGGGGATGACCCAATACTTACACCGATGGGGTTTGAGAGTGTTTTTTTAAAACCCGACCGATTGTTGAATCGCTGGCTTTCTCAACAATGCCAAGCTCCACCACCTTTTCTTCCAGAAGCCGCAACGACCAGCGAGCATGGCCGACTGGCGGTTCAGAGCAGGCCAACTGGATAAGGCGAGCCTCCTTTTCACCATCAAATATCGGTTCAATCGGTGGCTTTTCGCGCTTCTTGCGATTGATCGCCGCCTCAAGCCCATGCTCTATCAGACGCCGACGGATACGACAAACCGTCGAAACGCTGGTCTCAAGCGCTTCGCCAATCCGTTCATCACTCCAGCCCTCACCATCCGTCGAAACATCGGCCTTCAGCAAAATCCGCGCCTTCAAAAGACGCCCGGCCGCATCGCGCCCGGTGTTGATTATGGTTTTAAGTGAACTTCTTTCCTCACTGCTCAACCGAACAACATATTTCTTTACCCCACCCGCACCAGTCACCATAATAGCCTCAATCAGAAAAACAAAATCAATGAAGCTGAATCAGTACTCGGCAAACATGTCAAATTAAAAGAAGCGAGGCACTAGTGGTCTGGCCGAAACGCTTGAATCCCTTTTCAGCACGTTCTTTTTCAAGCGTTTTGGCCACAAAGACCACTAGCAACTTATTGAATTCTAGTGGTTCTTATGATTCCAACATTTGCCATAAGTACGAGCCGCTAGCGGATGCAAATGTTGGCACAGAACCACTAGCAGCTTGTTGCGTTTTGCATTGTGATGGCTGCAATAGCCCTTGTCCTTAAGCTTGTTTTCGGTATCTGCCGAGCGGTAGGCGCTGTCGCCCCAAAAGCCCGACGCGGTGTTGTCCGCATCGATCAGTTCGTCAAGCTTTTGGCTGTCATGCACGCTGGCAGAACTAGCCTCATATTCGCGGATCAGCTTGTGCCGCCGGTCCACATTGATATGGTTCTTGTAGCCAAAATGGCTCTTGCCATGTTTCTTCGTCCAGCGCGCATCCACATCCTTTTGCCGCTTCTTGCGCGGTTCTTTTATTCCAGCCCTTGGGCGTCTTGCCCGCCTTTACCGCCTTTACCGCCTCATTCTCATCGCGCTGTTGCGCCCGATCGGTACAGGCACAATTGAAGCATCGACAATCTGACCGCCCATCGCGAGATATCCATTGTCGCGCAAACAGGCGTCAAACTTGTCAAACAGCGTCTTGACCATCCCCGCCTGCGCCAGCTTCTCGCGATAAAGCCACACCGTCTTGGCGTCGGGCACCGGGTCTTCAACCCCCAGATCAAGAAAGCGCATGAAGGAAAGTCGGTCGCTGATCTGATGCTCGATCTGGTCGTCTGACAAATTGTAAAGCTGTTGCAGGGCGAGCACCTTGAACATCAAAACCTCGTCCCATGGCGGACGACCGGCATTCGATTTACGCTTCTCACAAGGTGTGCGCCACACGATTTTGAGTTCAGGCCGGAAAAGCTCCCACGGAATGGTTTTTTTCAGCAAAACTAACGGATCGCCGAATTTATCCAGCCCCGCATATCTGTCGCCAAGATCAAAAAAACCAAATTGCCCCATAATCACGCCCAATCACCGATCCAGTTCCGTACCTGTGGTGATTCTAGACGATCTGGCTGAAATGGGCTAATTTTTCGAGGCTCCCATTATTGAAACGGGCAACGAAAGCCGGCGCATCAAGCATCGTAACTGACCAAACCAGAAGGGATCAAAGCGCTGCGATAATTGAAGTCTCCGCGCTCCGATCCCTTCTTGCCTTCGCAACCAGAACGATAACCTCAATCCAAAATGCAGAACAGCAAGGGGCCAAAATTGCACGCCGATAAGGGGTTAAACTTCAATGCTGATTGACAGCATCTGGCAAGCCGAGACCGTGCGCACGTTTTCCGCATCATTGAGCGCAGCGCGGTGGAGCTGACAGATATCGGGGCATTTGGCCTCAAAGTCGGGGTCGAATTTCGGCGTCAGCCAGGGGCGTAGACGATGCGGCTTCGCGACGACGACAGCCGCGTGCGAAAGGATCAGGCACCGAAGAATTTCACCACCATCAAACACATGGCGATGAACCTGCTGAACAAAGCAAAAGACAAAAAGTCGCTCCGTGTCATGCGAAAAAAGGCCGGCTGGAATAATCGTTTCCTGCTTCAGATAATCGGAGCGTGGTATTCATGCGATTCCCCTGTTTTCTGATACCGTAGCCCTTGACACTGTACTAAATTCCATATAACTAGTTATATAGTTATAATATGATTGCTTCAAAGTCATCAAGTTATCAGGAGCGAACAGCGACTGGCGTTTTTGCGCCGCCCCCGCGGAGGCCTGGGCTGCGCCCGGATTAGCTGTGAGCAAAGAGACTACTGATCGAATCATTTTGAAGGTGTCCAGCTATATAAGGGGAAACCATGGATATCGAACAAGCAGCCCAGGGATTTGCGGCCATCGGATCAGAGGCCCGGCTTCAGGTCGTTCTGGCGCTGGTCAAGGCCGGCAGAAAGGGTCTTGCCGTCGGTGACATCCAATCTCGCACTGGCATGGCAGCGTCAACATTAGCACATCATTTACGCTTTCTTGCTGCCGGCGACCTGATAGAGCAAGAAAAAGCCGGCCGCACGGTCATCAATCGCGCCGCCTTTGAACAATTGGAAGCGCTCGCCGCCTATCTGTTGAAAGAATGCTGCGCCGAAGAAACCAACCCTGAGGATTAATGATATGAGCGACACTGTCTTTGCAACATCAAACACTTACGAGAGCTGGAAACGATGGCTGGCCACACCCTGGACCGTCGTCATCGGCGCGCCGTTGCTGGTGTTTCTGCTCGACCGGCCGCAAACCGGTTTTGTCATCACTTTCGCCTTCAAGGCTTTTATAAGCACCCTGCCCTATATCCTGTTTGCTGTCCTGCTGATTGCCGGATTGAAGGCCGCGGGCGCGGAAGCGATGATTGCCAACGCCTTTAAGGGCCGTGAGAACCGGATGATTTTGCTGGCCGCGCTGTTTGGCGGGCTGGCACCATTTTGTTCGTGCGAGGTCATACCCTTCATCGCCGGATTGCTGGCGCTTGGTGCACCACTTTCTGCCGTGATGGCGTTTTGGCTGTCGTCACCGCTGATCGACCCGCCAACGCTGTTTATTACTGCTGCCGCGCTCGGCTGGCCGTTTGCTGTCGGCAAGGCGGTATCGGCCGTAGTGCTTGGTCTGGTCGGTGGCTTTGCTGTCAAGATGATGATGCGCGGGCAGATGTTTGCCACACCGCTTCGCCAATATAAAAGTGGTGGCTGTGGCTGCGGCCCGTCACCATTTGCAGGAAAACCGCGCTGGCAATTCTGGCAAGAACAAGAAAGGCGTGAGACTTTCCGTGCTGAATTTCTCAGCAATACCATATTTCTGGTCAAGTGGCTGGCGCTGGCCTACACGCTTGAGGCACTGTTGGTGAGTTATGTACCCGCATCGCTCATTGCCGGTGCGGTAGGCGGCGAAGGTGTCGTGCCAATTGCCACGGCTGCGCTTGTCGGCATGCCCGCCTACCTCAATGGCTATGTGGCGCCACCGCTGCTTGCCGGTCTGATGGAACAGGGCATGAGCGCCGGTGCGGCGATGGCCTTCATGGTGGCCGGTGCCGTAAGCTCCATTCCGGCCATGGCGGCGGTCTGGTCGCTGGTCAAACCGGGGGTCTTTGCCACCTATTTAGTGTTGGGCATTGGTGGCGCTATTCTATCCGGTATTGTTTTTCAATTGATCGTATGAGTTGAGGAATATTTCAACCTTTCCTCATCCAGCCCATTGCCGCCATAAATCCAGTCGACCGCATCAAACCATTGTTGCGGTGTCCTTTGGCGCATAGGGGCGTTCTTTAATCAGGCCTGGTAATATATGCCGGATTATTCGGCCTCACCGATATGCAGGATCACCGGTGCAAGGCCGTCGATTTCGCCGGTTATGCTGTCTCCCGCTTTTACCGGCCCGACACCGGCTGGCGTGCCGGTGTAAATCAGGTCTCCCGGGCGCAGGTGATAGTAGCCCGACAGATGGCTGATGATTTCAGCAACGCTCCATATCAGGTCGTCGAGCTTCGCATGCTGTTTGCGCTCATCGCCGATAGAAAGGCTGATAGATTGCGGACCGACAGCGCCGAATTCTGCTGCCGGTGTGATTTCGCTGATAACGGCTGAATCCTCCACATCCTTGCCAAGATCCCAGGATCGCTGCTTTTCCCGCGCCGCTATTTGCAGATCGCGGCGGGTCATGTCGAGGCCGCAGGCATAGCCGAATACGGCCTTTTCCGCCTCATCAACAGAAGTCCGGAACGCATGGCCACCGATAGCGACCACTAGCTCCATTTCATGATGGAAATTGCCGGTGCCGGGCGGATAGGGAGTGGTCGCTCCCGACAGCGCGATTGCCGACGGTGTTTTGGTGCCCCGGTTCAACTCCGAAACGCAACATTTGTTTGCTGATGGAATATGATTTTTGTTTGCGGATTTGGTGGGCGGGGTCAAGGGCATTGTCGCGTAGCGATGCGCAGCACCCTTGAGGCCGACCGGAAAATCCGCAAAACTCGTCAAACCATTCCATTATGCCTTTGATTATTTAGCCAGATGGCTGCAATCCTCGTATGGGACACCACATCTCACGGAGGATATTATGCCCAAAGGACATCACCATCTGGCCTATGATCAAAGATGCCAGATTTACACACTTTTGCAAACCGGTCTCTGCCGCGCCCAAATTGCCCGCCAGATTGGCGTTGAGCGTTCGACTATCACCCGAGAGTTGCAGCGCAACAAGGGCAAATGTGGTTATCGCTTTAAACAAGCGCATGACAAGGCGTGTGAGCGGCGCAAAAAGGCCTCTTGTGTGCCGCGTAAAATGACCGTTGAGCGCGTCGAACTCATTGAAAGCCTGCTGACGAAATGGCAGTGGAGCCCCGATCAGATCAGCGGCTGGCTGGCTCGAAACGGGCTCTTCGTCTCACACGAGTGGATTTACCGCCACATCTGGGCGGACAAAAAAAAGGGTGGCAAATTATGGACTTGCCTGCGCCATCGCGGCAAAAAATACAATCGACGCGGCACGAAAACAGCCGGTCGCGGCCTCATTCCAGGGCGGGTTGACATTGAGGAACGTCCCGAAATCGTCGAAACCAAAAGCCGTGTTGGCGACTGGGAGGGCGATACTATCATCGGCAAAAACCACAAGGGTGCCATTCTTTCTCATGTCGATCGAAAATCAAAATACACCAAGCTGGTTCTGTTGCGCGACAAATCAAAGGACAGCGTGCAAAAGGCCTGCGGCAAGACGCTTTCAAAGCTCAAAGCGTTCATCAAAACCATCACGTATGACAATGGCAAAGAATTCGCCGGGCACAAAAAGATCGCCAAAATATTGCAATGCGACATCTATTTCGCCAAGCCCTATCACTCATGGCAGCGCGGCCTCAACGAACATACCAACGGTCTTGTTCGCCAATACTTCCCAAAGGGTACCGATTTCACTAAGCTGACAAAAGCCGAAGTTCAGATCGTCGAAGACAAGCTGAACCAACGTCCAAGAAAATGTCTCGAATACAAAACCCCATATGAGGCCTTTTCAAAGGAATGTGAGCAAAATGTTGCATTTCAATGTTGAAGGGGCGGTGAAATAAAACGGCGCTTCCCGGTCTACGGCAAAACCCATTTCGGCGGCATGGGCAGCATAATTGCGGCCAACGCAGAAAATACGGTGAACCGGAAAGGCCGGATCGGAGCCTTTTACCGGCACCAACGGGGTTGGCGGCACTGCAAACAATTGGCTGGCGTTCATCGTTATCGTTCCTCGTGGTAACCCAGTTTTTGCTGTAGGGGGCGGTCATGAACCCGCATTAAAAACGCCGGTTCATCACCTGCAACATGGTTTATTTCAGCAAATACCGGCGCGGTAAATGTGTCTTTTGGCCCCCAGTCGAACACGGTTCCATCGACGGTGCTGCGACCTCGTCCCTTAATGACATGAAATGCTGCGCTTTCAGAGCAGACGGTCGCTCGCACGGTCTCACCGGGGCGTATCATTATCGCCGAAAAACCCAGTACGGGGAGAATATCCTGCCCCGTTTCGGGATTGACAAAATCAAGCTCTATATTGTCCGCATCGGAATATTTCGCCAGTTGCCGCAAGCCTTTTTCGGTGCGTTCCCAGGGAAAACGCATCATCGGATAGCGCCGGGCGCTGCGGTCACGGCGAGACGGCACCAGACCGGGGGAAAGATATTCAACCTCGCTGGCATCAGGCCGATTGCGCTGGGCTTGCAGCTCTGCGCCTTCTGCATAGGAGCCCTCAAGATAAGCAATTAACGGTAAATCAAGCGCATCCAGCCAGACCACCGGCTTATCACCTTCGTGACCGTGATCATGCCATTCTCCACCCGGTGTGAGCACCAGATCGCCATTCTTCATCGGCAGCTTTTCGCCATCGACGACGGTATATCCGCCCGCTCCTTCCACAACAATTCGCGCGGCACTTGGCGTATGACGGTGGGCCGGTGCCGCTTCGCCGGGCAGCAGAAGTTGCAGGCCGATATAGATTGACGAGGTCGCCTGCATGGCACCGACACCGCGCCCGGTATCGGAAAGCACCAGAACCCGGCGCTCGGCCTTTTCGACCGGGGTTAATTCACCGGCACGTATTAGCAAAGGCCGCACGTCGTCATATTGCCAGAAGCTCGGGCGGGTTTGCGGCTGCGGCCGGTCGTGCGGCAAAACATTGCGCATCATCGGCCACAAAGGCACAACACCGGCTTTCGTCATTGCTTCGCGGTAATCCGGTGGAAGTTCTTCCAGGGTGCCGAGTTGCTGTGACATGATTTATCCTTTGTGATGATGCTGATGATGCTGATGATGCTGATGATGCTGATGATGCAAAAAATTGTAGATGGTCCCGAAGGCCCGTGTCAAACAACACCTTTGCCAGGCACGGCAATCGATTGAAAGCGATTTGCACGTATTTTGTTAGTTTGCTCCGCTGCGGGCGGTTCTTTGCGGCGCTTTTTGCGCCTCAATCACCGTCCTCACATGAGCAGTGCTCAGGGCTGACCCGAATTCCCGAGATTTTTCTTTGAAAAAACCCCTCCATTCGGGCGCCATGCGGATAAACTTTCTTTCAAGCGATCGCCGTGCTTTGCCAGGCCTTAAATCAATTCATCCTTGCGGTCGTCGGTCTCGCCGAAGCGCTTGAGCACGGCTGGCCTCGTGTCCTCGTACACCGCATCAAGGTTCTGGGAAATTTTCGCGTTTTCCCGCTCAAACAGGCTGTTGCCCTCAAGGTCGCTTTCGACGATAAATGGGCCGAAATTTTCCACCTCGATCACCCACATGGCCTGGGCGATGCCCAGTTCTTCCGCCCAATACATGGCCTGCACATCATTAACGCCCCGTCCCAAAAGCGCGCCGGTACCGTAGCCGACCGTTGTCAGATATATCGCGCCATGGGGGACAAAATGGCGATGGTAGTCCTGTTGGCTCATGCCGCCCTTGCCGATGATCAGCCGGGCGCCAGACTTCGCCAACCATTCGCCGATCCACTTGGAAAAACGAAAGGACGCGGTCGCGGTCACCGCGCCCATATCGAAAGTACCATCATCGCGCGGTGCGGCGGCGGGTGAACAATGAAAATTAGCGGCACTTTGGGCCGGCAGGTCAAGCGGCAGGTCAACGCCTTCTTCAATAACCCGGCTATAAACCCCTTCGCGCGCCGTATAGACGACGCCATCGAGATAAACGATGTCACCAATCTTGAGTTGGGCCAAAGCCGCATCAGTCGGATTGGTGCTCAGGCGGATTTTGTCTGTTGATCTGGCAAATTCCATTCAACCGTCTCCCGGCGCTGGTAGTCTGTGAACCATTGTGGATTGGTGCGATATTCGACCCGGCCATCGGCATAAAGGCGCGCCACGGCGCGGCGCGATGAAAGACAAAATGCGTGCACGCTCATCTGCATGCCGCCGGTATGACAATAGCCGACCTCGATATTGCAATCGATGACCATCGATTTGCCGACAAAACCCATCGCCCCCATACCGATTGAATTGCCAAGCTCTTTGAACGTGTCTTCAAGTTCGGCGATTTTGGGGTCGGGATTGCGGTCACCGACAATGCGCAAACAGGCGGCGCGCTTGCCTAGCACCATACAGGTGTCTTTCGAACCGCCAAGGCCGATGCCGATGATCGCTGGCTGGCAGGCAAGGCCACGTTTACCGAAAGCCACCAGACTATCGAGATAAAACCGCTTGATCCCCTGGATACCGTCGGAAGGAAACAACATGCGGTAATCGGTGCCGAACAATCCTCCCTTATGCACGGTGATCAGGTCAATCCAGTCACCTTCGGGTTCGAAACCAAACTCAATTTCCGGCGCACCGATGCCAACATTGTTGTCATGATCGGTGCGCCAAAGCGGATGCACGCGGTTGGGCCTTAAAGGAACGCTGTCGGTTGCTTTGGCCGTCGCCCGGCGCAGTGCCGTCTCCAGCGCAACCGGACCGCCCTCGATTGTCGCCTCGTTGCCCATTTTGACATACCAGCGCGGACAGCCCGTATCACCGCACATGGCGCGACGGTCTTCCTTGGCGGCCTGATAGTTTTCCAACATCGCCTGCAGCACGAAGGAGGAAAGTTCGCCATCTTCCACATCAGCGGCTTGTTTCAAGCCTTGCAGATAGTCTTCCGGGATTTCAATCGCTGCCTTGTCCATCAGCGTTGCGGCGGTTTGTTCTATCAGATCAATTGCAATCATCAATCAATCTCCATCTGGCTTTCGCCATTGTCTTCCTGCAACAAGCTCTCACCCGGCTTGACGAGGGTAAATTGCACCGGTTCGCGGCTGACTTCGAGACCTGAGCCAGTCTTGCGGGCGACGGTGAAATAGGATTTCTCCATTGAACCCGTATCGGGAAAATCCTCCCGGTAATGGGCGCCACGAGAATTTTCCCGCGCCAGCGCCGCCTTTACGATGACGCTGGAAATCTTGCACAGATTTTGCAGGTTCAACCAGTCATGCCATGTCAGATTGAACGCTTGGCTGGCGTTTTCTATACCGGTTTCCATCAGTTGGCGGTGAATTTCATTGATCTCACCATCGGCCCGCTCCAGCCCGGCACGGGTGCGCATTACACCGGCGTTTTGCCACATCGTTTCCATCAACCAGTTACGTAATTGATGGATATTACCAGGTTTTGTCGAAAGAGGGTACAGCGCCGCGGTGACCGCCTGTTCCAGCACGTTTTCGTCCGCATCGCGCAACGCACCCGAATTGTTGATGTCTTTACCTATCACATCGCCGGCAATGCCGCCATAGACGGTCGAATTGGCAACCCCATTGCCGCCGAGGCGATTTGAACCATGGGCGCCGCCGGCATCTTCGCCCGCCACGTGAAGACCTGGAACGGCGGTGCGCGTATCGACATCCACCACCACGCCACCCATAAAATAATGCGCTGTGGGCACGACTTCGACCAGGCCCGCGGCAAGATCGAAACCACAATCGGCACACCGCTTGACCATGCCGGTGAATTTTTCCCGCACATTTTGTGCTCCCAGATGCGCCATCGAGATATGGACACCACCATTGGGCGTAGCCTTGCCATCCCGTATTTCGGCGTAGATTCCACGGCTGACGATATCGCGGGTGGCGCGTTCAGCCATTTCGTCGTGATCAAACATAAAGCGCTCACCCGGCGCATTGAGCAGGTGCCCGCCGGCACCACGCAAACCCTCTTCAAGCACCGTTCCGGTCATCCGAGTGCCCTCACCCGCCAAAAGCCCTGTCGGGTGGAACTGCACCATCTCCATATCCCGAAGCGGCAGGCCAAGCTCATAGGCCATTGCCAAGCCGTCCATCGACTTATCGCCGGAAGGGGTGTGATATTTATACATAACCGGGCCACCGCCGGTCGCCATGAGCACCGCTTTGGCCCGCACAAAGCGGAATCCTCCCGTGCGCATATCGATGAACAGAACGCCACAAAGGCCAATGCCATCATTCGCCGGCACCAGCGAAATTGCGCGGTGTTCGTGCAACCTTTCGACCGGCCTGGAGAGAACCTGCTCCATAAGCCGGTTGATGATTTCAATGCCGGTCAGATCACCCTTGTGCACCGTGCGGTCGAATGTCTGGCCGGCAAAGGCCTTTTGATGCAGCGAACCATCAAGATTGCGGTCGAAAAAACAGCCGATTTCGTTTTCAAGTTCCCGCACTCTTTCAACCGCCGTTTTGCACAGGCGCCAGGCCATGTCCTGATTGGGCAACCACTTGCCGCCTTCAATCGTATCCATGAAATGTCGTTCGACCGAATCTCCTTGCGCCAGGGCAACGTTGTAACCGCCCTGCACCATGCGGGTGCAGCCGCATTTTCCAATCAGCCCTTTTGCCGCAATGGTAACCTTGCATTCAGGCGCGGCTCGTTGGGCATGAAGAGCAGCAAACAACCCCGCACCACCGGAGCCAATGATCAAGATATCGGTATCATGCCGTTCCAACATATTCACACCGCACCTAGCAACCATAGGCTGGAAGTGAGGAAGGCCAGGGCAACCGCGCCGGCGGCAACGGTTTTTTGTCGCGATGACCAGGAAAGAAACTCCAGCGCCAATAATCGCAGGCCGGCGAACAAATGAACGGAAAGCAGAAAGACAAGCCCGAATTCAGCAAATTTGACGATTGGACTGTCGGTCCAGACAAGCAACTCATCGAGCGCAGCGGGGCTGGTCAAGGCCAGCGAAAGCACATAAAAATGCGCCGGCAGAAAAAGCGCCAATGCCAGGCCAGAAAGCCGATGCAGCACAAAGGCATACCAAAGTGGATGATTGCGGTGTGGCCTGATCATGCAGCCGTGACGGCGTAAACCGCGCGTCCTCCCATAATCAGCAGAATTGAAAAAACCGCAAGGGTGAAAACAAACAATGGGGTTTTGCCGATTTTGAAAGTCTCGAACACGATGACCCGAAGACCGATGGCCGCGTGCATCGATATGGCCAGCACGAAAAGCCCGTAGAACAACCCCCAAAAAAGACTTCCCCGGGTGCGGCCCAAAATCTCGGCTGAGGAAAGGCCGTTGCGACTGGCATAGATCATCACCGCGATGTGGCCCAGCACCAGCGGTATCATGATCAGGGCGGAAAATCTTTGCAAGGCAAATAGCTTGAGGTTCAACATGGTTCAACGGCCCCTGAACAAGATCGATCGCATGGTTTCACGCTTCAAGCCGGCAATCGAAGCGGTCGGGTTGAGTTCATTCGGACAATGGCTGCTGCAACCCTGCTGCGAATGGCAATTGTGACACCCACCCGTGCCGCTTACGGCCTTGAATCTCTTCAAATGCGCACCGTCGCGGCTGTCATTTATCAGCGACCAGGCGCGGTTCAGCGCTGCCGGTCCTTGATAATCGGGATTTGCCGCAACCACATCGCAGGCCGCATGGCAAATCGCACAATTAATGCATTCGATTGCCTGATTGGCGGCGAGGCGCTGTGGTGTGTCCGGTTTGATCGCTTCCATTGCATCATCGCGTGTCCTGGTCGGGTGAAATACTCCATCGGCTGCCAGCCATTTATCAAAGAACGGATCAAGATCAGCAACAAGATCTTTGACCACCGGCAGATTGCGCAAGGGCGCGATTTCAAGCGCAATACCGCCTTTGAGCAGCTTTCCCACATGGGTGCGGCAGGTCCAGCGTGGCCGGCCATTGACCATCATGGCGCAAGAGCCGCACATGCCGACGCGGCAGGCATAGCGATAGGAAAGGGTCGGATCGGCATTTTGCTGGATCCAGCTGACAACATCCAGAACCGTTTGGCTTTTGCGCGCCGGGACACGGAAGTTTTCAAACCGGCCTTCTCCCTGTGCCGTTTTGCCGCCAAACCCGCGCCAAACCGCAACTTTTAGCATATTTTCATTCTTGCCCACGGCTGGTTCCCGCACTGCCGGTTGATGTTGGAAAGGGACTTGTTCGGCCCTATGGTAAAGCCAGCCGCTGCCGGCGGAAAGTGATTTTTTCCGATGAACTGTACAAGCATGGCTCACGAGCATCCAAGATGGAATGCTGAGACACAAGTTCAAAACGTCCGGCCGTCGTTCACACACATGTGTTTGGCCTTGAATTGCACCACAACGGCAATTGATGGAATGGCTTTGATAATTTGCTGCAAAGAAGGTGCTGACGGTGCGCATATACAGTCTTTTCATCCTGTCGAACCTATTGGCCTTTGCCACCGGTAACGGGGTTATTGTTGGCCAGGCCAGCGCCAAAGATGCGACCGCCATTTTCGCCGGTGGTTGTTTTTGGTGTCTGGAGAAAGATCTGGAACATGTCGCCGGGGTCAAAAAGGTAGTCTCGGGTTACACCGATGGCCGGAGCAGCGAACCAAGCTATGAAAATCGCGTGAAAAACGGTTTTCGCGACGTGGTGCGGGTCACTTTCGATCAGTCCAAACTGTCCTACGATAATCTGCTTCATGCCTATTGGCGCAAGGTTGATCCAACTGATCCCGGCGGCCAGTTCTGTGACCGCGGACACGCGTTCACCAGCGCTATTTACGCCACCTCAAACGAACAAAAGAAAATTGCCCAGGCGTCGAAGGCAGCGCTAATGAATTCGGGCCTGTTGAAGCGCAAGGTGGTAACACCGGTGCTGATGGCAAAGAAGTTTTATGCCGCCGAACCCGAGCACCAGAACTATTACAAGAAAAATCCCGGCCGCTATAAATTCTACCGTTTCACCTGCCGGCGTGACGCAAAAATCCGCCGCGTCTGGAGCGGCTCACCTTGACGCGTATCCATGATGATCTGCGGCGTGTTGGCTATGACGGCAGTTACGAAATAGCGGGATCATAATAAAGTAATCCCGCCATACAAATGGGAAATTGAGTTTTGTGACCGCTCGCCACGACACAAAGCCGATCAGCGCTTCACACATGTCTGGCAAATCCAAGAACCTGCTCCGCCTCACCCAGGCATTTGTCGATTATGTCGAGCGCGTCATCCAACTGATCGCGGGTCAAAACCAGCGGCGGCGTGAAGGTCAGATTATTGCCCATGGTAATCTTGAACGAAAGCCCGGCATCAAGGCATCGATAGAATACTTCTTCAGCAAGATCATTGGCCGGGGTTTTGTCGGCTCTCGCCTCAACCAGTTCCATGCCGAATAAAAAACCTCGGCCTCGGACATCACCGATGGTTGGGTGGTCGACCATCATTTCTTTAAGACGGTTGATGGCGTATGCGCCCATTGTGGCAGCGTTGTCGACCAGGCCTTCATCCTCAATGATCTCGATTGTTGTCAGCGCCGCACGCGCTGTGACCGGGTTTTTTTCGTGGGTGTAGTGGCCAAAAGCATAGGCGCCACCAATGTCGAGGTCGCCACGGGCGAGCACCGCGGCGATCGGCAAAATACCGCCACCAAGCGCCTTTCCCATAACCAGAATATCCGGGGCAACGTGGTCATGATCGCAGGCGAACATCTTTCCGGTCTTGCCAAGCCCGGTGGGGATTTCATCAAATATCAACAAGGCGCCATGATCGTTACATGCCTGGCGAACTTCAGCCCAAAAACCCGGTGGCGGAATATAAGGCACCGCGCGGGCGGGCTCAGCGATGACGGCACCAACATCGCCCTCCTTTTCCAGTACATAACGCACGAAATTGGCGCAGGCCATCTTGCACAAATCAAGCTGCGGTCTGCCATCGGTTTCAGGATAGCCATAGGCACAACGATAACAGGCAAAGGGCGCGACATGTTCAGTGCCGGTCAACAGCGGACCAGCAAGGTGGGAGCGAAACAATTGCTCGCCACCAACTGAAGCTGCACCAAACCCGGCACCGTGAAAAGCATCCCAAAATGAAATCGTCTTGTGTCTGCCGGTCGCTGCACGGGCAATCTTGAGCGCTACTTCGACCGCATCGGATCCGCCGGTGGTAAACAGAACCTTGTCCAGGCCTGCCGGCGAAATATCAGCAAGTTTGCTCGCCAGTGCCGTTGCTGGCGCGCAGGCAAACCGGCGGGGGGCAAACGGCAGTTCGTCCATCTGTCTGGCAATAGCTGCTTTTAGCTTTGGGTGGCCATAGCCGATGTGATGAACATTATTACCGTGAAAATCGAGATAACGCCGGCCTTGGGCATCCTCTATACAGGGGCCTTTTGCTTTGACAATTACGGATAGGCAGGGTGTGGAAACCGACTGATGCAGAAAATGCCGGGCGTCTTCGTTGAGCTGTCTTTGAATATCGGTGGTGTGATTGCGTAATGCCCATTGGGCCCGACGGGTTGACGTGTTTAATTCACCCTCGGATTGCACTGGTGGTTTGGTTAAATTGCCGCGCATGGTGCATCCGGGTAAATTCAACATGGATTGTTGCAAGCATAGTGGCAGAAACACGTCGACAATGCCAGATTGCCGTCTGCGGACAGAGAGCCTGGCTCAAAATGAAGTTTTTGATTGTCTGACACGGCAGGTTACTGTTATCTTTGTTGCATGACGAGCCGTGAATTTGTGTCAGACGGTTCAACAATTTCGGCTGTAAACAACGATGATCAAGAACGCCAGATATCAAATTGGACAAGTGGTGAAGCACCGGCTCTACCCGTTTCGCGGGGTGGTGTTTGATGTCGATGCGGTGTTTGACAATACCGATGAATGGTATGATGCTATTCCTGAGGATGTGCGGCCTAAAAAGGATCAGCCGTTTTATCATCTGTTTGCCGAAAGTGACGAGTCTGAATATGTTGCCTATGTATCGGAGCAAAACCTGGTTCCAGATGAATCGGGCGAGCCGGTGCATCATCCCCAGATTGATGAAATATTTATTCGTGATGATGAGGGAAACTACAATAGCCGCGACATGGTGCGCCACTAGTGGAACGAATTTGACATTTGAGCCCCACTTGCAGCTTCGTTCATTTTCAAATGTCAAATTCGAAAATTCCACTAGATTCAATATCTTGCTAGTGGTTCTTTTGATTCCAACATTTGCCATAAGTACGAGCCGCTGGCGGATGCAAATGTTGGCACAGAACCACTAGCACATCGCACTATCGCCCAATTAATAGTTCATATGACCGTTGTGTCCGCTGCGATCAAAAACAAATCCACCAGTCAAATAGCGAATTTCTGGCTGATAATCACCGCCGCTCGCCGGTTCGCACATCAACAAATTATTATCGATTGGGTCACCGTTCCATCCTGTCGGTAAAAAGTTGCAAATTTTGAATGCAATTTGTTGCCACACGTGCCAATCTAGGATGACGGTGCCACCTAAGCGGAACTAATCCGGCACGGTGACACTGCAAAATTCGAGATTATTCGAATTGCAGATAACACAAACTGAAACATACAGGGAGACAGTATGAAACGTACGATTTTGGGCCTTTTGGCCGCTGTATCAATGGCGGCGACTTCCGCTATTGCCGCAGACAAGGGACCTGCCATCGTTTTTGACCTCGGCGGCAAGTTCGACAAATCATTTAACCAGGCTGCCTATGAGGGCGCAGAAAAATACACCAAAGACACCGGCACTGCTTATCGCGGTTTCGAGATACAAAATGCCTCCCAGCGCGAACAGGCCTATCGCCGTTTCGCCCGCGATGGCAATTCTCCGGTGGTAGCGATTGGCTTTGCCGCGGCAGCCGCACTTGAAAAAGTCGCTAAAGAGTTCCCGGACACGAAGTTCGCTATCGTCGACATGGTTGTCGACCTGCCGAATGTGCGTTCGATCGTATTCAACGAACATGAAGGCTCCTATCTGGTGGGCATGCTGGCTGCGATGTCGTCAAAAACCGGCAAGGTCGGTTTTGTCGGCGGTATGGACATTCCGCTGATCCGCAAATTTGCTTGTGGTTATGTCCAGGGGGTCAAGGCGGCCAATGGCGATGCCGAAGTGTTCCAGAACATGACCGGCACAACTGGTGCGGCCTGGAACGACCCGGTCAAGGGCGGTGAACTTGCCAAATCCCAGTTCGACCGTGGTGCGGATGTGGTTTACCACGCGGCTGGCGGCACCGGCATGGGCGTACTGCAAGCAGCAGCTGATGCCGGCAAGCTTGGTATTGGCGTTGACTCCAACCAGAACTACCTGCACCCGGGTTCAGTGCTCACGTCGATGCTGAAACGGGTTGATGTGGCCGTTTACAATGCCTTCAACGACGGCACGACCGGTACCTGGTCTGCTGGTTTTAACGTGCTTGGTCTTAAAGAAGATGGCGTCGGCTGGGCGCTCGATGATCACAACAAGGCACTGATCAGCGATGACATGAAAATGGCTGTTGAGAAAGCAAAAGCCGACATTATTGCTGGCACCATTAAGGTCCACGATTATATGTCAGACTCAAGTTGCCCAGCTAAATAGGCCGGTCAATTTATCTATCATCGAAACCGCGCTCCACCGGGCGCGGTTTTTTTATGCTTTTGACAATGCTTCCAGCGCAATCGCGCACATGCCGCGCATCGATTGTTCGCGTTGTTGGGCAGTCAATTCCCGCGTTTCGCCGATAATATCGGAGACGGTCATAATGCCAAGCGCCGCCGCCCCAAACCGGGCAGCAAGGGTAAACAGCGCAGCCGATTCCATTTCGACACCCAGCACCCCATGGGCCTTGAGTTTATCGAGATACCCCATTTCATCGACATAAAACTGATCGCCACTCATTATGGGGCCAACCCGATGGCGGATTTGCTGTGCTTCGGCACTTTCGACCGCACTTCTCAACAGCCGGAAATCTGCAACAGGCGCATAGGATATGGTGCCGAATTTTTGTCGGTTGACGGCGGAATCGGTCGACGCGCCGTTGACGATAATGACATCCATCAAATCAAGCCCGTCGGCAATAGCGCCACAACTGCCGACCCTGACAAGCGATTTCACGCCGTAGCTATCAAGCAATTCATACACATAGATCGAAATCGACGGTATCCCCATGCCGGTGCCCATCACCGAAACCGGTTTGCCCTGATAGGTGCCGGTGAAACCGAGCATACCGCGGGTCTGGTTTATACACACGGGGTTATCGAGGAAAGTCTCGGCAATCCATTTCGCCCGGAGCGGGTCCCCCGGCAGCAGGATAGATTCGGCAATCTCGCCCTTGTTGGCCGAAATATGTGGTGTCATGGCTCGCTTCCCCCGCTATCAATATCCAAGCCGAAAGGCTAGCCTGTTCTCCGCCTTGCGGGCAACGTGTGTGAACGACCAAAGCTGATCCATCCACATTGTTTTCGCGGGTTTGTTGTTATTATCTGTGTTCTCGGCTTTGCCACCATATAACATGATTACTTTAAAGTGATCATGTTATCAGGAGCGATTGAAGCCCGATTTACAAATTGATGAAATCAATTTGCGGACGGAACCGGCCGGCGTCTTTGCACCGCCCTGGCGGAGGCCCGGGCAGAGCCCGCCGTGAGCGAAGAGAGTAGTGAATAGAATCATTTTGAAGGTGTCCAGCTATAATGACGCTGATCATCGTGCCATCGCGCTACGGGGTATTTTTCAGCATTGGCGGGGTGAAATTAGAGCGAAATAACAATTTGCGGATCAGCTGCTGCAAGGGTGTGGAGGCCAATAACGTGGCCTACCAATCGCCCTCATCCCACATTTTCTTAAGCGATGTGCGATAGTCGGGATATTGATACTTGATGCCGAGCCTGGACTTCGATCTGGTGTTGGAAACCCGCTTGTTGTCGCCATAGAACGACCGCGCCATCGGCGTGATATCGGCGGTATCAAAATCGAGTTCAGCGGGTGGCTCGCGGCCCATGATCTCATACGCATACGTCACCACATCCTGCGGTGGTGCCGGCTCGTTGTCAGTAATATTGAAGATACCACCAATGCACCCGCTTGATGCTTTGTCGATAGAAAGGGCGATGTCGCTCACGTGGATGCGGTTGAACACCTGGCCGGGTTTGACGAGCCTCCTCGCCCGGCCTGCCTCGATGGTGCGAAAGGCATTGCGCCCCGGCCCATAAATGCCTGAAAGACGCAAAATGGCCAGCGGCACGGCAAGTTCCCGGGCAATCGCCAACCATTTCTTCTCAGCAATATCGCGCTGGATAGATCGCGCCGAGACCGGTGCTGTGACGGCAGTCTCGTCCACCCAGTCGCCATCATGGTTACCGTAAACACCGACGGTCGAGAGATAACCAATCCACTCAAGTTTTGGCATTGCGGTTCGGATAATCTCGCCAAAAACATGCAGCACGGGATCGACCTCCTCACCTGCCGCGTCTCGCGGTGGTGCAATCGAAATCAGCAAATGGCTTGCTTTGCCCAATGCTTCGGCAATCTCGGGACTGAAGTTGTCACCATCGAAGTGAAGGGGTTCAATGCCCCTGCCCTTCAACCCGGCGAGCTTTTCAACATCGCGACTGGTGCCCGATATAACCACTTCGCGCGCGGCCATTCGCCCGGCATAGGCTTGCGCCGAATAGCCCGCGCCAAAGATGAATATGTTCATTGCTCAGATGCTCCATTAACTGAAAGAACAAGCTTCCACTCTGTCACGACGCTTGCATCCATTTCATCGGCAGCCCGTCTGCGGGCTAATTCACTTGCCGATGTGGGGTCCAGTTGACCAAGTGCCCATATGGCAGCACCACGTACCAGTGGATTGTCATCGTTTAGATGCGGAACAACATCATTGGCAAACCGGGAATCGGCTGCATTGCCCATGGCGGTCAGCACATTGCGGATAAAACGATTGCGGCCGATGCGCTTTACCGGGTTGGCTGAGAAAAACCTTCTAAAGGCCGCATCGTCAAGCTTTGCAAGCTCCCTCAACGACAGTGACTTCAATTCCTGCCGGCCAATAAGCTTTGCCTCCGTCGCCTCTTTGGCAAACTTGTTCCACGGGCAAACGGCCAGACAATCATCGCATCCAAAGACCCGGTTTCCCAGCAAGGGCCGAAGTTCTATCGGGATCGGCCCTTTATGTTCAATGGTCAGATAGGAAATACATCGGCGCGCGTCAATCTGGTGTGCGGCGGTAAAGGCCGCCGTTGGACAAATATCAAGACAGGCCCTGCACGAGCCGCAATGATTTTCCTCGCCAGCATCGAATGGCAGCTCCGCCGTGGTAAAAATACTGCCAAGGAAGAACCAAGAGCCCAGCTGACGCGAAACCACATTGGTGTGTTTGCCCTGCCAGCCGATACCGGCTTTTTCAGCCAGCGGTTTTTCCATCACCGGCGCGGTATCGACAAACACTTTGACTTCGCCTCCAGCCTTTGAAACGAGTTTGGAGGCAAGGGACTTCAATTTGCCTTTGACGATGTCATGATAATCACGATTTTGGGCATAGACCGAAATTGCCGCCTGGTCGCGATGTTGCAATATCTCCAACGGGTCGTTGGCCGGGGTATAGTTCATAGCAAGCATAATAACCGAACGCACCTTTGACCAAAGGGCCTGTGGCCGTCGCCGCCGCTCAAAAGTCTCGGCCATCCAATGCATCGTGCCATGGTGGCCTTGGCGCAGATATTCGAACAAATCTTCAGCCGAGCCTGTCGGCAGTTCAGGCGAGGTTATGCGGCATAAACCGAAGCCAAGCAGAGCCGCCTCCGTGTTAATCATGGCTTTCAATTTATCGGGACGGATGGTCAAAAGTCGAGATCTACATAGTGCGATGCCGGTGGCTGGCCGCGCACCTTGTCACTAAGCAGCGGCCGGAAAGACGGACGTGACTTGATACGCACATACCAGTCCTTTAGCGAAGCGTCCTCCTCCCAAGGCACTTCGCCAAGATAATCCAACACCGAAAGAGCCGCAGCAGCAGCAAGATCGGCATAGGAAAGCGTGTCACCGGCCAGCCAGTTTCGTGTTGCGGCCAGCCAGCCGAGATATTTCACATGATACTTAATATTGGTGCGTGCCACCCGCAACGCCTTGGAATCCGGCGGGCCGCCTCCTGCCGAAGAGGGCATTTGCCGTTTAAACACGCGTTCTTGAACAATGTATCGGGTAACTTCCTGTTCGAACTTTTCAAGCACCCAGTTGACGATCCGTCGAGCTTCGGCCCGGGCATGGGGGTTTTCCGGCAAAAGCCGTCTTTCCCTGTTCAACACCCCTCTTGTTTCGTCCACAAATTCACAAATTGTCAGCCCGCCAACCATCGGCTGATGGTCACCGTCGATCATCACCGGCACAGTGCAGGCCGGGTTAAGCTGCAAAAATTCATCCCGCCGCCGCCAGGTGAGCTCTTCGACAAATTCAGCCGTGTCATCATATTCGGCCAGCACAAGCCGCACCAGCCTGGAGGCGGTGGAAAGCGGATGATGATAAAGGACCAGCATTCGTTTTTGCCTGTAACTGTTGAGCAACCTATTGCTTCTAGCAGCAATTCTCTATAGGTGCGAGCGCAAGTAATACCAAGGGAAATTAATATTAACTTGCCTTGGTATATGCACAAGCCTCCCGTCAACTCTGGCCGGAGCACGCTGAAAGGGCAGACGGGATCATGAGCGTTGAACAGATCATTATTCTGGCGATTGTTCAGGGCATCACCGAGTTTCTGCCGGTTTCCTCCTCCGGGCATCTGATCTTGATCCCTGCATTCACCGGTTGGCCGGATCAAGGCATTGCCACCGATGTCATGGTACATGTGGGTTCGCTCTTTGCCGTCATTGCCTATTTCTGGCGCGACGTAATCAAACTTTTCGGCGGCGGGCTGGATTTGCTGCGATCGAGGATGAACGATAACAGCCGCATGGCGATGTATATTCTGCTGGCAACCATTCCGGCGGTGGTGTTTGGGCTGTTTTTAAAAAAATCGGGGCTTAGCGCCAGTTTGAGAAGTGTCGAAGTGGTCGCCTGGAACGCGGTGATCTTCGGTATTCTGCTCTATGTCGCCGATCTTGTTGGTACCCGGCTAAAGCGCATGGAAGACATGAAGCTTTCACCGGCGCTGATAATCGGTCTGGCGCAGGCGCTGGCGCTCATTCCGGGCACCAGCCGTTCCGGCATCACCATGACCGCAGCGCGCTTCATGGGGTTCGACCGGCCCGAAGCGGCACGATTTTCGTTTCTGCTGGGTATCCCGGCGATCGCCGGTGCGGGTGCCTTTGTCGGACTGGAATTCTTTCAGAGCGGCCAGACAATCCCGCCGGATGCCATTTGGGCTGCCATTTTAACCTTCTTTGCCGCCCTTGTCGCCATTGCCCTGTTGATGGCAATGGTGAAACGGATGAGCTTTTTGATTTTCATGCTCTACCGGCTGGCATTGGCGCTGGTGTTATTTGCCATGCTCTATCAATGGATACCGGGTCTGCCGCAGCTGACAATGGGTTAAATACTGGCCAGGCCGCGCCGCGCGATGTCGAGCGCCAAAAGGGTGACTAGCCAGCGGAATATTTGCCGAAATCTCTTCTCCGGCACCGCCAGCAACAGTTTTGTGCCGGCCAATGTGCCGAGATAACCGGTGAAAATCATCGCTGCCATTAGCGGCAGAAACTCAAAAAACGCAAAACCGGCCAAACCGAACGCCAATATTTTGAACCCGTGTTGAAAGGTCATTGCGGCGGCGTGGGTTGCAACATATTGCCGCCTGTCGTCGATCGATTTCGCCAAAAACAGCGCCGTGACCGGACCGGTGGCGCCAAAGAACATGGTAAGGAAGGTGCTGACCATGCCACCGGTGGCAAACAGCGCCGGCCCGCCGCGTGAAAACAAGGGAAACTCGATCCAGGTGACAATAATGATAAATAACGCCAGGGCGATCTTCAACCAGGCATCATCGATCTCAACGACAATTTGTGCACCAGCGATGGCACCAATGGCCGCACCAACAAGAAAATATATCACCACCTGCCAGTTGACATGGCGTCGTTGTCTGGCCATGCGACCGGCGTTGGAACCAAGCTGCACCACACCGTGGACCGGCACCAGTGCAGCCACCGGCAGCGCATAGCTCATCAGCGATAACAGCGCCACCCCTCCCCCGAGGCCGAGCGCGGCTGAAAGTGCCGAGGTGAAGAAACTGGCAAGACAAAGCAACAGGGCAGGCAATTCAGCGATACCTATCGGCAATGCCGGCATTGGCTAGGCTTCACCGCGGCTGGCAAACTGTCCGTGGGGCTTAAAACGCACCAGATAGGAGGGCAGTATCGCCTTCATGTTGGTCGGCTGAATGCCCAACCCCTGAAGGGTGCGCGCGGATTTTTCAGCCGCCCGGGAGACGACATTATCCTGTTCCAGCAAGGTGACCTGATCAACCGTCAATGGCGGATTTGGCAGCCATTGCAGAAACCAGGCATCAATGCGCGAAATCCACCAGGGCCAGGTGAGGATCAACCGTTTTCGCTGAATAACCTCAAGCAGAATTTCCATACATTGTCTCAGGCTAACCACGTCTGGCCCGCCAAGTTCATAAATAGTGCCGGCCTGGGCATTGCCATCCACCGCCCTGGCGATTGCCGCGGCCACATCGCCCACATAAACGGGCTGAAACTTTGTATGACCGCCACCAATCGCCGGCAACACCGGCGTGAACAGCGACAGAGAGGCAAACTTGTTGAAAAAATCGTCTTCGGGGCCAAAAACAACCGATGGCCGGATGATTATCGCATCGCTGACGGCCCTAAGAACCGCCTGCTCGCCCTTCGCCTTTGATCTTGCATAATCGGATTTACTTTCCAGATCGCAGGACAGCGAAGATACATGCACCAGTTTCGCCCCGGCCCTGTTGGCCGCCTCGGCAATGGCCCTGGCGCCATGGGCTTGCACGGTATCAAATTTCTGCTTGCCGCTTTCAGCCAGTATGCCAACAAGATTGATAACCACATCAGCACCTTCACACGCCCGCTCGATCGACCAGTGATAGCGAAGATTGGCTTGCACCATCTGGATTTGCCCGACATTGCCCAGCGGCTGTAGATGGCCGGCAAGATCCGGTCTTCTAACCGCCACACGCACCTGGTAGCCGCGCTTGGCGAGCGCCTTGACCACATGGCGGCCAACAAAGCCCGAGCCGCCGAAAACTGTGACAAGTCCGGGTATTGCATTTTTCGCCATGGTCTGCTCCCGCTTAGCGATTGGTTTTGTGCAAAGAATGATTTCCCACGTGCAATACATAGCCACATTAGCGCCCGCAGCATAGTGCCAATTCTCATTATGGCATTGAGTTCTATTTGTTGGGCCTATTTTTGATTTTCTTGAATGTGAAGTTTTCTGTGGCCTCATTGCGCCAGAACTTAAGGTGATGGTTGGCCGACAATGAGGGTTCTCATGAGGTCACCCCGGTTCAGATTGTTGTCGAGGTTACGACAACCTATACTCCGACACTGTAGTGCCAAAGTGGACATTCGACCGGTTGTAGATCGACATGCAAGATTGCCCCCTTAAACGGGGAGATCGGCGTTCAATTTTGACCCCCTCCCTTGGTTGTGCATTGTACCCGTCATTTGGATCAAAATGTCGGGGTTATACAGGGGATGATTGTTGTGGTTGCGAAGGTCAGACGGGATCATTTTGTTCATAAGAAAGGCATTAAAGAGATTTGCCGGGATCGCGGCATCTCGCGGAATTCTGTACGGAAGATTTTGCGCTCCAAAGTAACAGAATTTGGCTATGACCGATCCACCCAACCGCTGCCAAAGTTGGGCCTTTTCACAGAACAGCTTGATACGATGTTGAAGGCGAACGAAAGATGTTCGCGCAAAGAACGGCTCACTCTGACGCGTATCCATGATGATCTGCGGCGTGTTGGCTATGACGGCAGTTACGATAGTGTGCGGCGATATGCAAAGCGCTGGAGGAATGAACGCAGCACCGGTTTGGAGCATGCATTTGTACCGTTGAGTTTTGCTCATTGTGTAATATTGGGGAGAAGCCTGCCAGTTCGACTGGAGCCACGAGACTGGAGCCATGAGATTGTCGTGACGGGCGCCAGCAAGGTAAAGGTTGCCATTTCCGGCTTTGCCACAGCCGCATGCCGTTTTTGGTAGCGTATCCGCGTGAGAAACAGGAGATGGTTTTTGACGCCCATGACAGGGCATTCGCCTTTTTCGGCGGTGCCTGTGCACGGGGCATATACGACAATATGTCAACGGCAGTGGATGCGATCCTCAAGGGCAAGGATCGAAAGTTCAATAAAAGGTTCGAACAGATGTGCTCGCACCACCTTGTGGAGCCTGTTCTCCTGCCGCAGGCTGGGAGAAAGGACAGGTTGAGATACCTGAGTGAAGGTATCGCGCGGGCGGCATTTTGCACCGCGATTGAAGGTGGCAAATAATGATGACCAAATGAGATACTGTATGAACAGGTCATCGAACATGCCAAGGTAACCAGGCATCCAGAGTTCAAAGATCGAATGATTTACGATGTTTTTCTGGAACAGCAGAATGCGTTGGTACCGTGCCAGGGCTCCTTCAATGGGTTCCATGAGACAACCGTCGCCGTCTCCAAAACCTGTCTTGTGAACTTTGAGCGCAATCGTTCAAGCGTTTCGGCCAGACCACTAGCTGCCGGCAAACCGGTACAGCTTCGCGCAACAGCAACCAAGATCATTTTGCTACAGAACGGGCAGATTGCTGGTGAGCATGACCGCCGCTTTGGCCGTGACAAAACGATATATGATCCGCCAAATATTCAGGTGCATTACGGGCCCATTCTTGAACGCAAACCCGGTGCCATTCGTAATGGCGCACCTTTCAAGGAACTGGTCTTGCCCCAAAATTCAACCCGATGGCACTGACGACTATCCGTAAAAGGTTATCAGGAACCCCGGATGGTGATAGACAGATGGTCGATTTGCTTCTGGCCGCCCATGAACGAGAGCGTGGATGCTGTTGAGGCCGCTTGCCAAACAGCCCTGAATGCAGGATTGCGCAGCGCCGATGCGGTACTGAATATACTGTCACGCCAAAATGAGCCGGATAATCTGCCTGATTGTGTCCCCATTCCGCCGCATCTGCAGCTTCATGAAGATCCAGTCGCCGATTGTGCACGATATGACCGGATCACAGTGGAGGTTCATCATGGAGCGTCATGACATCGTCGATATGATGCGGCAGTTGCAATTGTCGGGTATGCGGTTAGCCTGTGATGATGTCATGCGCTCGGGCATTCATGAACCGCCCTGTGTTTACCGGAGAGTAAAACTCTCTAAAGGTAGACCCTATGAAACAGGAAAAACACACCCCTACATATAGCCCTGAATTCCGCACACGCGGCGTTCGTCTTTTCAACGATCATCGCGCAGATTACGCCAGCAATAACGCTGCCTATAAGGCGATAGCATCCAAGCTGGGCTGCTCTCCCGACAGTCTTCGCGCCTGGTGTCTTCAGGCTGAACGCGATGCTGGTAAACTGGCTGGCCCGACCAGCCAGGAGAAAGCCCGGATCAAGGAATTGGAGCGAGAAGTTCGTGAACTTCGCCAAGCCAATGAGATATTAAAGAAGGCCTCTCGCGTTGACCTTGTCACTCAGACCAATGGCGTTTTGGCGGTCAACTTTGCCCAGGCGGTGCTCGACCGCCCGTTTCGCAAATGACGAGCTTTGTTAAAGAGCATCGAGATGCTTTTGGGGTCGAGCCGATCTGCCGTGTTTTACCGATCGCCCCTTCGACATATTATGCCCGTCAGGCGATTGCCCGCAATCCCGATCTGGCATCTGAGCGAGCCAAATGTGATGCTCGCCATTGTGAAGATATTGAGCGTGTTTGGGATGATAATCATCAACTTTACGGTGCCCGTAAAGTTTGGCACGGTTTACGCCGTGAGGGAAAACAAATTGCCCGTTGTAGCGTGGAGAGACTCATGAAAGTAATGAAAATACAAGGTGTTGTGCGAGGCAAGAAAGTCATCACCACCAACCCTGATGCCAGTCAGCCATGTCCAGATGACAAGGTCAATCGGGTGTTCAGCGCACAGCGCCCAAACCAGCTGTGGGTATCTGACTTCACCTATGTATCCAGCTGGCAAGCAATGGTTTATGTGGCATTTGTCATTGATGTATTTGCTCGCAAGATTGTCGGCTGGCGGGTATCAACTTCTATGACAACAAGCTTTGTTCTCGACGCTCTGAACCAGGCTATATGTCAGCGCGGTCCGAATGGTGGATTAATCCACCATTCGGATCGCGGCAGTCAATATCTGTCGATCAAATACACCGAACGGCTAGTAGAGGCCGGGATCGATCCATCTGTTGGCAGTGTCGGTGACAGCTATGACAACGCCATGGCAGAAAGCATAATTGGCCTGTTCAAGACCGAAGTCATCAAGCAATCAGGGCCGTGGAAATCTGTTGACCAGGTCGAATGGGAAACCCTGAAATGGGTCGACTGGTACAACAATCAGCGCTTGCTCGAACCAATCGGATACATCACGCCCAATGAAGCAGAGGAAAATTATTATGAAGACTTGAAAACCATACAAAAAGCAGCTTAAGATTTGAACCAATTACTCTCCGATAAACACGGGGCGGTTCATTCAACATAAACGAAGTGCTGCAGAGATTTTGGGTGATTTGTTAAAAGCCGAGATCATAGAGAAAACGGCGCGGTCAATCCGTTATCAAATGAGTGCGGCCAAATTCCCGGTCATGAAGACACTTGAGGAGTTCAACTTTGATGCCAGCCCGCTCAATGAGGAACTTGTGCGCGGTTTGCATGGTGGCTCATTCCTTGATCAAACAAGAAACGCCGTTTTCGTCGGAGGAACCGGCACTGGAAAAACACACCTGGCAACTGCTATCGGTTCCAACATAGTAAAGACCCGCCATCGTGTCAGATTCTTCAGCGCCGTTGATCTGGTCAATCGCCTTGAGGCTGAGCACCGGGATGGAAAGGCCGGGCGTATGACAGATCGGTTGACCCGCGTTGATCTGTTGATCATTGACGAACTCGGTTACCTGCCATTCGCACAATCAGGTGGCCAGCTCTTGTTCCATCTGATCAGCCAGCTCTACGAGCGCACATCAATCATTGTCACTACTAATCTTACCTTCGCTGAATGGCCAACCGTATTCGGTGATGCCAAAATGACAACCGCACTACTCGACCGCCTCACGCATCATCGCGACATCATTGAGATCGGCAATGAAAGCTGGCGTCTCAAACATCGTAACTGATCAAACCAGAAGGGATCAAAGCGCTGCGATAATTGAAGTCTCCGCGCTCCGATCCCTTCTTACCTTCGCAACCAGAACGATAACCTCAATCCAAAATGCAGAACAGCAAGGGGCCAAAATTGCACGCCGATAAGGGGTTAAACTTCAATGCTGATTGACAGCTGTTAGACCGTCTACGGATGCTCGTTCTTGGAGAACAAAGTCTTGGGGAACAAAAGGCGGTTCTTGGCCTGATTGAGTCGCCGCCAATTTCACTGTCTCAAGCCTTCGACCGGTTTTGGGATCATATCCAGGATGAATGGATGGTGTTGAGCCGCGATCAGCAGCGAGTTAAACGCAATGTCTATCTTAAATCCATACGTAATTTTGAGAAAGCAGCCGGAGCCATCCCCCTGCACCAAATTGAACGCAAGCACGCTCTGGTTTTTCGCTCTTGGTGGCTGAAGCGGGTGAGGAAAGAGGGCTTGAAGCCCTATACCGGCAATCGTGAAATTAATAGCCTACGCCGGTTAATCACCGTCAATTTTGATATTGATAGCGTACAGCGCCCCAATCCTTTTCACCGGGTTCGTTTGAAAGATACCCAGGAACGCCAGCGTCAGCCATTTTCTACTGAATTTATCAAAGATGTTCTGCTTGAGCAGGAAGCTCTGAGCGGGCTGAAACCTGAGCTGGAAATTTTGGTCCGGCTTCTGGTGAACACCGGAGCCCGACCCAGCGAATTGCTGGGCTTGGAGCTGCCAGATATTGACCTTGCCGCACCGGTGCCCTTTATTCACATCAGAGGGAATAAAACCCATGCACTAAAAACGCCCCATTCAGAAAGGCAAATCCCTCTTGTTGGCGTTTCATTGGAAGCGGCAAAGAAACTTGTGGCTGGTAACGGTTGGGGAAAATGGCAAGGGAAAAACATGTACGCCACCAGTGCCATCAACAGATATTTTCGAGAAACAGAGTTGGTAACCGAAAAAGACAAGAGCCTCTATTCCTTGCGTCATTGGTTTCAGGATCAACTGACGAGAAATGATGTGATTGATCGTGCCCAGGCTCAATTGATGGGGCATAAATTCCAGCGTCCGAAATATGGATTTGGCAAAGAGTTTTCGGAGCTAAAACCGATTATCGAGAAATTTGCTCTGTGAGTGAGCATAGACGTTTTTGGGAATCACGCAGATTTTTCTGATTTTCGAAAATACCGACCAATCGATGGTGCAAGTGCAATATTGCCGAATGCTCTTTTTCATCATCAGCACCAGCAAGCAAATTGGCGAGTAACCGTTCCATCTGCTCCATTCCATTTACATGTAAGGTTTCCATGCTCTGAAATTAGCGAAATGCATTTCAAAAATAATGCACAGAACTCTGCTATGAAGATAACTCTGAACACTTCCCGTATACTGAAAGTTTAGATTTATCCGACCTATTTCACTAGGTTATGTTGACAAACTGGATTCCCAAATCAGCTAAAATATGATTCAAGATACCTTTTAAGGAGGTTATCTTGGCGCGATTGTTGATGTCAAATTCGGAATGGGCTTTCTTTGAGCCGTTCATTTCCAGTATTCGTGGAGAGTTAACCGCAAATGTTGGTGATGCCGGTTTTCAGGCGGCGTTTTGGTTTGGAATTTTCTCCAATCCGTCGATAAATGTGATGCCTTCGATGACTTTTGGCAACTGGTTTTTGCCCCTTAATCTGAGCCAGCTTTTCTCCGCTTCCCTGATCAGCTTGAATACCATCACTCTGGCCGTATCCCGTTTCATACAGCCCTTGGCTTTTTTGGTCCTGTGGCGGACGGTTGCAAACGTGCTTTCAATGGGGTTTGTGGTGCGGATATGCACCCAGTGCTCGGCCGGGAAATCATAAAAGGCAAGCAGAGCGTCGCGGTCTTTCGTCAGACAATGAACAGCTTTCTCGTACTTAAGCTGATATTTTGCCGTGAACAGATCAAAGGCCTTTTCTGCATCAATCCGGGTCTCGGCCATCCAGACATTGTGCAAATCGGCTTTTGCCTTGGCCAGAATGGATTTGGGCATCTTGTTGAGCACATTGGCTGTCTTGTGCACCCAGCAGCGTTGCTCCTGCGTTTGTGGAAAAACCTCCCGCAATGCCGCCCAAAAGCCCATGGCACCATCACCCACAGCGAGCTTGGGAAGAGAGGCAAGTCCCCGTGCCTTCAAATCAAGCAGCAACTCTCGCCAGCTCTGGGTGCTTTCGCGATAACCATCTGTAAAACCCACAAGCTCTTTCTTGCCTTCCGGCGTTGCCCCAATGATTACCAGCATGCACTGGCTGTCCTGTTCCATGCGGGCCTGGAAATAGATGCCGTCAGCCCAGATATAGGCATAATGGCGCGCTGACAAATCGTGCCTCTCAAAGACATCGAGTTCCTCCTGCCAAACCTTTCGCAGGCGCAGGATGGTGTCGCCCGAAAGATTAGGGGCTTTTGCGCCAAGCAGGGCTGAAAGGGCCGGTTGAAACTCTCCGGAAGATATACCTTTCAAATAGAGCCAGGGAATAAGGGCTTCCATACTTTTACTGCGGCGTACATATTTGGGCACAACAGATGGGGAAAAGCGAAGCTGACCGGCGCCCTTTCCACAGCGGTCGCGCACCCGTGGCTGCTTGACTGTCACAGCGCCAATCCCGGTCTGGATCTCACGCTCAGGTAAATGGCCGTGGCGCACCAGTCGTGCCCTGCCGTCACCAAGGCGTTCTTGTTCATGGCGTTCAAGAAAACCAGCCACTTCCGCTTCAACAGCCTGAGCCAGTAATGCCTGGGCCCCTGAACGAAGCACATCGCTCAAATGATCGATAAATTCCCCTGGCTGAACAAGGGTGGTGATTGTAGTGTCTGTCATGGCGTATCTTTCCTTTTCTGGAATGTGTGGATGCATGAATCACATCCATGATACGCCACCTTCAAATTACGCCATCACCAACATTTGCGGTTAACTCCCGGGGAGCCGATTATCAGTAACACTGTAAGTGACTTTGGGGGTTTACGTGTTTTTGATAATTTGTAAAATTCTGGCTGGTTGATAAAGTCTCGAAACTGTTGTTTCCGACATAACCAAACTGGAATTATACCTTGATACTTCCACCTACTCCGGCAAGTAAAGCGCTTCGTTCCCTTGCCGCTGGCCATCAATGCCTTAGACTATCGCTCCTTGACGAGAATGGTAATGTTGTGAGCAAAGCTAGCGGTTTTATTACCGAAGGTGTGCGAACTTGGCAGGAGAGAAGCCAAAAATATGTGCCTGAAGCACAGTACCTTCACACATGTTGGCATGTGGTCACGGGGATCAATTATCACGACCCAAAAACTCCGAACAGATTGCCAAACAGAACACACATTCAGGTCTCAGGCACGAATGTCTCCGAAAATCAGTTTGGTGGCCAAAAATCCTTCACTATTCCGCTATATAATTCAGATAATTCTCCTGCCTGGCAGCAAGAATCAGAAGATCGCGCCCATTCTGACTTGAACCACATTGGGATTAAGGTGCCTTTATCTCTGGATATCGTTCGAATACCTATACAGATACCATCATCCCAGATAGTTGGATGGAAGATTGGTCAAGGTGATGTCAGCATATGCCCTCCTCTTTTTGGAGAGGAGATATTCATCTGTGGCTATCCGCATGGGTTTAGTGCGATGGGCGACACAATAAGTCCAGTGTTCCTTAAGCGAGCAATAGCATCACCTTTGACAGAAACCTGGGACGCATTATTATTAGATGGCGCTGGCGCACCCGGAATGAGCGGTGGACCGGTATTCCAACTTCAAAACTACGAATGGAAGGTCATTGGGATCTACCAAGGAGTATTGTATCCTGACTATGTGCAACCTGGGCCTAGTCAGGAATCAAACGATAGACACTCCGCATTGGGTCGCATGTATCAATTGTCAGGTGCAATACAATCTATTCAGAGAGCAAATAGGCTGGATTAATATCTGCCAATCAGATTTGTTAAGTAATTAGGTTTTCTGCCAGTTACCATATCTCCTCACTGCGAGTTAACCTTCAACCCGCATTTATTGGATTGGTTGATGGGCTGGTTTGGGCAATGGCAGGGTGGCGGTAATGGTATGATAGATTCGTTTAGTGAGGCTCTTCAGGCGGTCAAGGGAGGTTATGCAGGCATTCCGGAGCTGGTAAAAAGGACTGTAAACGGCCTTCAACGAATATCATGCAGCAGATTCCATGGCATCAAACTTGGTGTCGTGAGTCCGCAAACTTGATGGCGCCTACAATTGGCTCAACGATAGGCCACAAATTGCCAACTAGCCAAATCCGGTGCTTATTCGGTGTTTTTATTTTCAGCGTAAAGCGCGAAAATCTTAAGCTATTGATATGTATGCTAAAATTGGTGCCCCCAGAAAGATTCGAACTTCCGACCTACTGATTACAAATCAACGCAGCATTTGTATAACACATTGTAATATAACGCACATTATACATTGATATTTGCCTGTGTGAGTATGTGTGCGTGAGTGCAACCCGATGGAGCGCTGTTTTGGCGTAGGAATTTCGGGCTTTATTCCTATGAATAGTCAAGGATTTCTGAGCTGCTGTGACGTTTGGCAATCAGATAGTACAAGTTGCAGAATAGTAAGTTGGTCGATGGTTTCTAGTGCAGAATGCTTCTGTTTGGTTTAAGGTGAATTGAACTGAAGGCGTCTCCTTTGTTTAACGATTAATATCCAGATGCATGTGGCGATGATGCCAAGGTTGAATTGGAATGTAGGGCCGAAGTCGGTATTATATTTGGTCCAAAATTTTGTTGATGAAACGATCTTGGAGATCGAATATAGGAATTGTACAGTTATCTGCATTGAAAAAGCACTCGGAGTGCTTTCACATGTAATATTGCGGTCAATGAGGTGAGACTGTTAACCAAATATAGGTATCAAATATCTCGATATTTCAATGACTTAGAGAAATTGCGGTGCCAGCAACGTATAAAAATTGGCGTTTTATTACTCTACGGGCCTGCTTGCGGCACCACAAAGGATGAGAGTGTTGTTGAAAATCAACAACTTACCGGCATCTATATTTGGTTAACAGTCTCAATGAGGAACTGGTGAATACCATGGTGGTAGTAACGTGGGTGAGAGAAAACTCTACTTCATACTGTGGTGTTATGCAGATGATTAATTGCTTTCAAATATCCATATTCTGCAAATTGCATTTTGGAACAAAACTCTGTATCGTTGTGTGACGATAAATTGAAGTAACAGATGCGGGATATATCAAATGAAGCGTCTTTTGATTGTTTTTCAGACAACATTGCTTATTAATATTTTTTGTTTTCTTCAAGCTGGATATTCACAAGAAATTGGTGAAAAGACTTTATTTTTCAAGGAGTATTTTTCCCAGTATCCATACAGAGCAATCCTACTAAGCCGTCCAAAATCGCTTGTACCAGGAACCATAATGTTAGCAGAGACACTTGAGTCTTACTTGGCCCCAAGTGAATGCTTCGAAATCAAAAAAATGTCTGATTTTTCGCCTTTTGTTGCAACATTGACTCAGTTATCCCTTTCAGCATCAAGTTGGTTCGTGAATCTGGAAGTAAAATTAAGCGGCTACAACTTATTTAATTCCAGCGCTAATGTAAGAATAAAACGATCCGTAAGTTTGGCTGAGAATAATATTATGATCGTAAAGCAAGTCCTCCGTCCATCCGTAAAACAGTTATTTGGGATGGTAAAAAAATCATGCAACAGTCAACTTGAGGCAGCCACCTTAAATCGTCAGGGAAATCTATTCCTAATAGACCAGTTGTTTACATTTTCGGGTGAACTTAGAACGAGTAATCAACTAGAAATTGACATGGATGCAGGCGTTTCTGTTAGCCTAAAAGACTTCATGAGCAAAGCACGCGAAGTACCATTTGTTAATTCTATTTTGAAGCAGATGAATTTTGAAGCAAGCGCTTCACTTTCATCAGGTATTGTAAAAGGCAATGAAACCATACAGAGATTTCCGATTGCTTCCGATAAGCAAGTTTATGATTTCATGGCGTTTGTACCATTATTCGTAAGCCGCGATGCCATTGATCTTATAAAACTTCGATACTCCGAAGACCAAGCAGCTATTCAGGGTGTTTTAAATGGAGAACAAGACGCACCTTCCTTTTTGAAGAAGTTTCCATTCTACAGTCTTGAGAATCCTAAAGGAGCGATTCGATTGCTCTTCAAAGGCACCAATCCAGTCAGATATTCAGCTTATACAACCGAGAATGAAGATAATGAATTTTCGTCTCAAATATCCGAGATTTACCTTGTAAATGCCCTCAGGGCTGTTCAACGCTAAATGCTTGATGGTTGTCTGGGGGATTCCCAAAGCGGTATTTGTCTGAATCTATAGGAGTGTATTTGATTCGGAGGATGCACTCATGACATTGAAATTCCTGGAACTTTTATCGACGATCCCTGACCCACGCCGGGCGCAGGGCAAGAAATGGCAGCTTGGTCCGGTGATGCTGGCGACGATCCTGGCGATTTTATCCGGGGCGACGTCCTATCGCAAGGTCCATCGCTTCATCGAGGCTCATCGCGAGCACCTCAATGGGGCATTCGGCTTCGGCTGGGAGCGCGCGCCGGCTTATAGTGCCGTGCGAACCATCCTGCACGGGCTTGATGGTGGCAAGGTGGAGCTGGTTTTCCGCCGCCATGCGGTGGAATTGTGCGGTAGCGAACGGGGTGAAGACGTGGAAGCGATGCCGGTTGTCGCGATTGACGGCAAGACGCTGCGGCACAGTTTCGATGCCTTTAACGACCGCAAGGCGGCCCATGTTCTAAGCGCTTTTGCGGTCGATGACGCGCTGATATTGGGGCACCTGGAGGTGGACGAGAAGAGCAATGAAATCCCCGCCGCGCAAGCGATGATCAAAGCGCTGGCGCTTACCGGCCGGCTGTTTACGATGGACGCCATGCACTGTTAAAAAAAACTTTCCGGGCGGCCCGGGCGGCGAAAAGCCATCTCATTGTTCAACTTAAGGAAAATCAGCCCGGTCTGCTGCGAATAATCGAGGCTGTCGGCGAAAGAGAACTGCCGCTGGCTCGTCATGAAACCATCGACAGAGGCAAGCGCATGCGCGTCGAGACCCGCATTGTCGAGGTTTTCGATGCCGCTCAGGCGCTTAAACAAACCGGCTGGAACTGGCTCATCGTGCGTATCATCCGTGTGACGAGAGTGACATTTCTCCGCAGCGCCAAAACCGGGATGTGGAACTGTCGCGAGGAGACCTGCTTTTATGTCTGCTCCGCACCCGTCAGCGCGAAGAAAGCGGCGCAAGCCATTCGCAGCCACTGGGGTATCGAGAACAGAAATCACTATGTCCGCGATGTTACGATGCTGGAGGACGCCAGCCGCATTCGCACCAACCCTGGCATCTTCGCCAGAGCGCGCAGTTTCGCCCTTAATATCCTGCGTGCCAACGGCGAACAAAACATCGCAGACGCCCTGTGGCGCAACGCCCTCGACTTCACCAGAGTGCTCGATTACCGATACAAGTAATTAGCGTTGAACAGCCCTGTAAATGCCCTACTTCCGATACCTCAATAGAATCAAAATAGTACTCTTTCGAAAAATAGTTGGATGTCAAAAATGGCTAACCTCTCTACTGCCTATAAGATTCAACTTCAATCGTTGGTTAACGGCTGGACACAAGTCGATCTGATGGAAGAGCTAGAAGTTGGTTCTCGCCAAACAATAATCAAATGGGAAGGTAACTCGGCGTACGTGTTGGCCGCCCTCGATCCCTAACACCAGTACAGGTGAAACATGATCGTAAACTGATTGAATAAGGGGAATGACCTGTGGCAGTCGCAAAATCTTTGGGTGTTGACCATTCTACGCTTTATAGGGCATTAAACTCGAAAAGCTAAATAGAGTACTCCTGTAGTAAATCACAATTCAGTCGCCTGATGTTTAAATCTTCTTTTAGCTCGATCAGAATTTTGCCCCAAATCATCCAATTGTCGAGCAGCTGGGAATACAACCAAAATGTCAGATGAAGACAATTTCCTAAAGAAATTGAGCTCTGAATTTACCAATGTAACAATTACTGTTCTAAGCATTATTCAAGGTTTTGCTTTTAATCAGCTCGCCGAAATTTTTTCAGCAAATTCCGATGTTATATTGAGCTTTAAGAACCCTATATATTCTTTCAATTTCCTGTTCTGTTTCTTAATCTTAATACGAATTTTTCAAACATACATGTTGGCGGCAATACACTACACCAATTGGAGGGTATCATTTACAGATATTGTTTCGATGTTTGTTACTCGGTTTCTTCAATTTTGGATATTCTCAACACTATCAAATACAGAAAGCTTTAATTACCAAGATTTGCATTTACGCGCATCGGTAATAATGGGAATAGCTGCAGTTTTATATCTTATTGCTTTGTGGAAAATATCCAATGAATCTGAAGCTTTGAAATTAACAAAAAGTAGAGAGTACAAAATCCAATTTATCAACAGCTCATTCGCATTGTCTGCAGCTGGTATGTGGTAATTACTCACCCCCCAATATTCGGGCATTTTTCGCCCTGATTTCAGGATATTGTTGTCAAGATTGTCTGAAACTGGGATTTTCCGGAGAGTTTGCCGGTGTCGACCACGGTTCTGACGGCGCAATCGCCTTGTGCTGCCCACATTGAGCGGAAGCCGTTGGTGACTTTGCGCTGAATAACGGCCGGTCGTAGCGCCCGCTCACATGCATTGTTGGTTACTTCAACTTCGGCTGGATAATCAAGAAAGGTCAGCAGTCGCGGGCTGGCTCTGGCCAGCTTGGCGCGTACTGTTTCGGCGATTTGGCATTCGGGACTGGTGGCCAGAATGTCGGCAAGTGTGTTCTCCAATGCGCGCTTTTTGGCTTTCAGCGTGCTGGCAGCAAAGTCGGTGATGGTGCGCGCCAGTGTGAACACCTTGTCCAGCCACAGCTTGAGGCGAAACGGAACCATGTCGTCGCTTACCTCAACCGCATAAGCGATATCTCGCGCCAGATGAGCAAGGCAGGTCTGATGATGGTGGCCGTGGTTTTGCTGAGCCGAATACCCGTCCGACAACCAGAGCTTTGGCCGGTAATCGCCCATCACATCACGCACTACCTGCGCTGCCCGGGAAAGCTGCGCCTCATGAACAATTGCCGCACTGCTCATGAATACCCAATGATATCCGTTGAGGCCCTCAATGCGAATGCCGGTTTCATCGGAGGCGACCACATCAGCACGACGTAGGTCCTTGATGATGGCAGCTTTCCTGCCTGCAAACGGCACATGCGAGCGCTTCAGCATGTTCGCCAGCGCACCCTGGCTGATTTTGACACCGAACAGATCGCTCAACATGCCTTCCAATCGCGCAAATGAGATGGCCTGAAAGGTCTTCAGATAAAGTGTCAAAGCATGCAGCCGGAGGCCAAAGGGAGAACCTTGTGCGGCTTTCGGCAATGGGGCTTTCACCTTCGATGAACAGTGCGGGCAACACACGCACAACCGCCGTAGACGCCGCACAAATGGTTTGATCGGCGGTACTTCGATCTCATCATATTCGCCAATCACATCACCCGCCAGATCAGCATCCAGATGCCCATGACACTTAGGGCAAACATCAGGCCGGTGATCGACAGTCTCGTCCGGGTTCTCATATAACGCACGACTATGGCCTTCATGTCCGGGCTTTGCACCGCCCGGTTTGGCATGTTCGCGGCGGGCTTTCCTGTCTGTTGAAGGTGGCTTTGATGATGTCCGTGAAGTCTTCGCCGGCCCTTGCAACTTTGCTTGAAGCGCCAAATACGCTTCAACCAGCTCTGCCTTGCTCAACCGTGCCAAATCATCCCGATTCATTCCCCCATAGATTCAGAACAGCACGGGTTTGGCAAGGGGGTGAGTAATTACGATTGTGCGAATGGCAGGTAACCGAGTTCGTCAATGATCAACAGATCAACGCGGGTCAACCGATCTGTCATACGCCCGGCCTTTCCATCCCGGTGCTCAGCCTCAAGGCGATTGACCAGATCAACGGCGCTGAAGAATCTGACACGATGGCGGGTCTTTACTATGTTGGAACCGATAGCAGTTGCCAGGTGTGTTTTTCCAGTGCCGGTTCCTCCGACGAAAACGGCGTTTCTTGTTTGATCAAGGAATGAGCCACCATGCAAACCGCGCACAAGTTCCTCATTGAGCGGGCTGGCATCAAAGTTGAACTCCTCAAGTGTCTTCATGACCGGGAATTTGGCCGCACTCATTTGATAACGGATTGACCGCGCCGTTTTCTCTATGATCTCGGCTTTTAACAAATCACCCAAAATCTCTGCAGCACTTCGTTTATGTTGAATGCCCGAGCGCATGACATCATCATAGGCTAACCGCATACCCGACAATTGCAACTGCCGCATCATATCGACGATGTCATGACGCTCCATGATGAACCTCCACTGTGATCCGGTCATTATCGTGCACAATCGGCGACTGGATCTTCATGAAGCTGCAGATGCGGCGGAATGGGGACACAATCAGGCAGATTATCGGCTCATTTTGGCGTGACAGTATATTCAGTACCGCATCGGCGCTGCGCAATCCTGCATTCAGGGCTGTTTGGCAAGCGGCCTCAACAGCATCCACGCCCTGTTCATGGGCGGCCAGAAGCAAATCGACCATCTGTCTATCACCATCCGGGGTTCCTGATAACCTTTTACGGATAGTCGTCCAGGGCAATCGCATTTCAAAAGTTGTTTAGGAGTGAAAGCAGGAAATCATCATTCCAGCCAGCGCGTTTGAATTTTACGCGGTTTGATCCCTTGTCCTGATTTGCCTTTATGATGTTTAGTGCGATACGTCTGAGGGCTGCAAAATTGATCGGTGCGTTGTCTTTGCGAGCGCGATGGAGATCATCATTCATAATGACATCAAGCGACCAGTGAAGGCTGTTTTCAATTTGCCAATGCCCCCGAATAATGGTTGCAGCTTCCTGCGCTTGTGGGGGTTTTGACATGAGATAAACGCGTTCGCAGCGGCTTGATTTTCCGTTCATTTCACGTGTTGAAGTGACATGGACGAAGGTCTTGAGGCTTGGCCATTTGTGTGTGTCGTCAAGATATTGCGTAGTGCTGTAGACATGGTAACATCGCTCTTCAATGCGGCCATGGTTGGCGTCAGTTGAGATATATTCGTCAATATAATCAGTCTCTTGATCATCAATGAAGGCCCGCACATCCGCCTGCATATCGCCCTGATTGCCCTTCAGTTGCACACAGTAATCGCCGCCTTCACGCACGATCAACTCACAGGTCTCGCGTTGGCAATGCAGCGCGTCAGCAGTGATCGTCATGCCCTTGATGTCGAGCATTTTGATCAACTCACGTAGGGCCAAAATCTCGCCACCACCCTTGGCACTTTCGATAATACCGAGGCTCAAACGAGCCCCATGCGCAAAGGCGGTCACCACGTTCAGGCCGGATTGATTGGCGGCCCTGTCAAAGGTGCGACGCATCTCTTTGCCGTCAATGGCGATGGCGGGTTGGGCATCGCGTGCCTGGGCAAAATCAGCACGGAACTTCTCAAACAGGCGTTGAAAGCTTGCGGGCTTAAGCAACCGAAACAGCCGTGAAAACGTGTCGTGACACGGCGTGCCATTCGGCAATTCGAGAAAATCGCGCAGAAATTCTTCCTTCGCATGGCCAAAATCGGCCATATCCACCGCAGTTTCGCCGCCACACAAGGCACATAAAAGGCTGATTGTCATGATGTCACAAAACTTGTGACGGCAGGCATTGCCCGTGCGTGGATCGTCTATATCATTGAAATAGCTTATGATTGTTGACATCTTGAGGCTCCATATCGTGATGGAACCTCAAGAATCTATTCAGGCATATTTGTCAAACCCCAAATGCGATTCCCCTGGATAGTCGTCAGTGCCATCGGGTTGAATTTTGGGGCAAGACCAGTTCCTTGAAAGGTGCGCCATTACGAATGGCACCGGGTTTGCGTTCAAGAATGGGCCCGTAATGCCCCTGAATATTTGGCGGATCATATATTGTTTTGTCCCGGCCAAAGCGGCGGTCATGCTCACCAGCAATCTGCCCGTTCTGTAGCAGCGTGACTTTGGTTGCTGTTGCGCGAAGCTGTACCGGTTTGCCGGCAGCTAGTGGTCTGGCCGAAACGCTTGAATCCTTTTTCAGCACGTTCTTTTTCAAGCGTTTTGGCCACAAAGACCACTAGCAACTTATTGAATTCTAGTGGTTCTTATGATTCCAACATTTGCCATAAGTACGAGCCGCTGGCGGATGCAAATGTTGGTACAGAACCACTAGGACCGAAACGCTGTAACGATTACGCTCAAAGTTCACAAGACAGGTTTTGGAGACGGCGACGGTTGTCTCATGGAACCCATTGAAGGAGCCCTGGCACGGCACCAACGCATTTTGCTGTTCCAGAAAAACATCGTAAATCATTCGATCTTTGAACTCTGGATGCCTGGTCACTTTGGCATGTTCGATAACCTGTTCATACAGTATCTCATTTGGTCATCATTATTTGCCACCTTCAATCGCGGTGCAAAATGCCGCCCGCGCGATACCTTCACTCAGGTATCTCAACCTGCCCTTTCTTATCAACAAAATGATTCGATCAGTACTCTCTTCGCTCACGGCCGGCGCTGCCCGGGCCTCCGCGGGGGTGGCGCACAAGCGCCGGTCGCTGCTAGCTCCTGATGAGCCATGATCATTTTAAAGTAATCATGCTATACCAAAGGAACTTGGTATAGCATGCGGATCAACGTTGGAACTTTACAAACCAACATTGGCTTGAAGAACTTTTCTCACAGTGGCTTCATCGGCATCAACAACACACTTTGCCAGGCTCTCGAGTATCTTTTCGATGGAATCCGCATCAATTCTCAGGTCCACCGCTTTCATGATTTTCGGGTGCTGAGTGCCCATCGCATTGTCTTCAATGAGCATTTCCTCATACAGTTTCTCGCCCTGACGCAACCCGATCTCTCGAATTTCAATACCGGGCTCTTGTTTGTCCTTGTCCTTAACCGTATTGCCCGACAATTGGATCATCAAGCGGGCCAAATCAAGCAACTTGACAGAATCACCCATATCCAAGACGAAGACCTCACCACCAGAAGCCATAAATCCAGCTTGCAAAACAAGCTGGGCCGCCTCCGCTGTCGTCATGAAATAGCGTGTGACATCCTTATGTGTGAGGGTAACGGGACCACCTTTTGCAATCTGTTTTTCAAACAGGGGAATAACCGATCCAGATGAACCAAGTACGTTACCAAACCGAACCATGGACAGCGTTGTATCTGGATTTTTTTCCTGAATATCCTGTACGACCAATTCCGCCATGCGCTTGGTCGCTCCCATCACACTGGTGGGTCGTACTGCTTTGTCTGTGGAAATGAGCACAAATTTCTCTACGCCAGCAGCCGCAGCTTCTTCGGCGACTGTTTTGGTGCCAAAAATATTGTTTTCGACCGCCACAAGGACATTATCTTCCACAATCGGCACATGTTTATAGGCCGCAGCGTGATAAACCAAATCTATTTCGAACTCCGAAAAAATGTTTTTAAGGCAGGTGCGATTGGTGACTGAACCAAGCCGGATGCAGACCTTAACCTCAGACGATTGCTGTAATTCAGCAAATTCCTGCTCGATAGAATAAAGGCCATATTCGCTGACATCATATGCAATGACCATGAAAGGGTTGAGTGCCACAATCTGGCGGCAAATCTCTGAACCGATTGTACCGGCTGCACCTGAAACCAGGATTGTCTTTCCCTGAATTCCCTCCCTTATCAAATTGGTGATCGGTTCAACCGATTTCCGCCCCAAGAGATCCTCGATCTTTAGTGGCTTCAAGGCATCAATTTCAACTCTTTCATTAAGGATTTCGGAAATTCGGGGAACGGTTTTGGTCGAAACTCCTGACTCAATCAGCCTTTGAGCGATTTGCCTGTATCGTGCCGGTGAGACTTCACCCAAAGCCAGCAGAATATGGTCGATTTTCAGTCTATCGATCAATGTTTCCAATTGGGCTGAATCATAGATTCGCTTGCCACGAATCTTGGCGCCATGAAGACTTTTATCGTCGTCAAGCAATCCGACAAGATGGTATTCTGGCGCATTTTCAATCAAGGCGGTGAGTTGTGTTCCAATCGCGCCAGCTCCATATATAAATACTCTTGAGCTGCTTTTCTGGTCATATGTCAGCCACCAATATGCGGCCCTGAGAATAACCCGAATGATACTGACCCCAATGATGACCAGCAATGCGTAAACAATGGGAACGGTACGCGGCACAAAAAGCAGTGGGTCGATGTAAGCCCAAATCGGGATAGAAAGTGAGGTGGCAATCCCACCCAGAAAAATAATTGACGCGACCTGACCGTGCATCGCACGCAGCATCGACGTATACAATCCGAGAGCCCAAAATATAGTGATGCCAACAGCCGGCAGGATGAAATAAAGACCATCCAGTCGTTCACCTCGCGGAAAGTCGATGATGCCAAAGCGAATAGCCATGGCGCACCAAAGGCTTCCGGATAGGACCAAACCATCCGCGACCCCCAAAATCAGCCGCTTGACCGTCCGGTCAACATTCAAAATGGCAGTACTTATTCGCCTCATGGATTCTCTGTAAATTTGGTAAATTTCATCCGTCTGTTTCCAATACGAAAAGCTAAACGATAGCAATATCACCTACTGGAATATATCGGTTGGGTAAATTGGACAATCAAACAAGTGTATCACAACAGATTATATTAGGCGGTTCATATTTGGGCAAGCAAATCGTAGCGATTTTTTCAGAATCAAGTGAACCTTTCGTTTTACCAACGCCTTTAAGTGTAAAGGCGGTTCGATGTTGGTTGTTCTGCTCACGCAACAAGGCTGTTTCAAATTCAAGCGATCTGACAAAACGACAGGTTTTTACGAAAACCGCGCCGCGGTGAAGTACCGGAGTTCCCACTAGAAATCAACTTTGAATCATGGCGAATTGGGGCAATCGCTTAAAAGCTCATACTAGTGGTTCTGTACCAACATTTTCCTCCCATTGCAGCACCCATATTTGCAAATGTTGGAATCAATAGAACCACTAGCAAAATATTGAATCTAGTGGAATTTTCGAATTTGACATTTGAAAATGAATGAAGCTGCAAGTGGGTACCAAATGTCAAATTCATTCCACTAGGGTCTGCTAAAAAGCAAAATTGCTGGCTATATCCACATCGTCGGCGCAGATGCCTTGCAAGAGCACCGATGAATTACCCGTCTCAACCAGCAACCCCTCGCCGATTTCGCGAAAGCAATCGGCAATGTTGTCGCCATGCAATGTGTCATCCTCAATGATGACAAGGTCATTGCCGGTATCGAAATCGGTGATGATATCGTTGCCGTAACTGGTGCCGTAGCCATCTGATTGCAAAAGATAATAGTCGCTGCCTTCACCGGTGACAATGACGTCGTCGCCAAGGCCTGCAGCAAAGAAGTCGTTGCCCGGGCCACCGACGATAATGTCACTGCCCTGATGGCCGATCAGATCGTCATTGCCATCGCCACCGCATAGATTATCATCGCCCTTGCCGCCATGAAGTATATCATCGCCGGCATCGCCGAACAGATAATCGTCACCATCGCCAGCAGCTAAATAATCGTTACCGTTTTCACCGTGCAGGGAATCGTTTCCGGATGGCTGACACTCATCCTCGGTATCACTGCCGCTACCGAACAGACTGTCATCTCCATCGCCACCGAAAATCTGCTCGTCGCTTTCGCTGCCGCAAAGTTCATCATCGCCTTCGCTGCCCATGATCACGTCTTGATCATCATCTGCGCCATGCCAGGGTGCGTCCTCATTTTCGCCTTCGGCCATCGTTTCGGGGGCTTCGCCCTCGCCATGCCAGGGTGCGTCTTCGCTCTCGTTATACCAGGGTGCATTTTCCTCGCCCGTCACCGCATCGGCGCCATCCGTATCGCAGTCCTCGCCGGGGTCTTCAACGCCCTGTCCCGAGATAATGCCACCTTTCATCTGCACTTCGTCCAGCGCCACACCTTCCAACAACAGGATATCGGTCGGATTGTCTCCGGCGGATTTGAGCATTGTTCCCGCCTCGGTCGATACCAGCTCATAGATCATGGCGCCGGTGGCAGTGTCGGGCAGCTCGATGGTGTCCTGCGCCGGATTGAAATCCTTGATAATACGCAAGCCAACAACATCATCGGGGTCTTGGCGAGCCTGCTGGACGATAGTGTCGGCGCCACCGCCGAGAGTGATGATGAAATTGCTGGTATTGTAGTTAAGGTGAAGCTGGTCGTTACCTTCGCCCAGATCGACAGAATTGACTGTTCGAAAACCCCTTGTCAAAGTTGTTTGTGCTGACAGGTCTGTCACAATATCACTCCCGCTACCCGACTGGATGGTTTTGCCGCCAATGAACGGGTCTTTTTGTGGAGTGGAGTAAAATTCTATCACATCATCGCCGTCCAGTAATGAGCGCCAAAAACCTTCCTGTGCTGTTTCCTCAATGGTGGCACCTATTTCGGAGATTGCAATTTCGGAATTGATGACCGGCCGCCAGTTAGTTTTTGAGAATGTCCGTAGGTGTAGGAATCAAGATTACCGCTGTCCACAAATCCATCTGCACCATAAGTGAACCCGGAACCAGTGCCATTAAATATCACGCCACCGCGGCCATTGCCTGCTCCAAAGCTGAAATTGGTGTCTATCGCCGTTCTGACATGAATTGGTAAGGCTGTTGTGTCTCCAGATATCGGAAACGCAATATCCACCAGCCGATCTGCGCTTAGGGAAGTATTTGTTTCGAATTTCACAATTTTTCCTTCCCAACACTGCAACCATGTCTCAATATCATAATTTGTAAAAATTTTGTAAAGAATAATTACTTGTTAACCTTAATGCGCCCCACTTTTTGAGCAATTAATACAGATATTCGACCGGCGCACTACAGCATTTGACGATTTCTCCGGTTCGCCGGCCTGCACAATGGCCGCAGGGCTGTTCAACGCTAATTACTTGTATCGGTAATCGAGCACTCTGGTGAAGTCGATGGCGTTGCGCCACAGGGCGTCTGCGATGTTTTGTTCGCCGTTGGCACGCAGGATATTAAGTGCGAAACTGCGCGCTCTGGCGAAGATGCCAGGGTTGGTGCGAATGCGGCTGGCGTCCTCCAGCATCGTAACATCGCGGACATAGTGATTTCTGTTCTCGATACCCCAGTGGCTGCGAATGGCTTGCGCCGCTTTCTTCGCGCTGACGGGTGCGGAGCAGACATAAAAGCAGGTCTCCTCGCGACAGTTCCACATCCCGGTTTTGGCGCTGCGGAGAAATGTCACTCTCGTCACACGGATGATACGCACGATGAGCCAGTTCCAGCCGGTTTGTTTAAGCGCCTGAGCGGCATCGAAAACCTCGACAATGCGGGTCTCGACGCGCATGCGCTTGCCTCTGTCGATGGTTTCATGACGAGCCAGCGGCAGTTCTCTTTCGCCGACAGCCTCGATTATTCGCAGCAGACCGGGCTGATTTTCCTTAAGTTGAACAATGAGATGGCTTTTCGCCGCCCGGGCCGCCCGGAAAGTTTTTTTTAACAGTGCATGGCGTCCATCGTAAACAGCCGGCCGGTAAGCGCCAGCGCTTTGATCATCGCTTGCGCGGCGGGGATTTCATTGCTCTTCTCGTCCACCTCCAGGTGCCCCAATATCAGCGCGTCATCGACCGCAAAAGCGCTTAGAACATGGGCCGCCTTGCGGTCGTTAAAGGCATCGAAACTGTGCCGCAGCGTCTTGCCGTCAATCGCGACAACCGGCATCGCTTCCACGTCTTCACCCCGTTCGCTACCGCACAATTCCACCGCATGGCGGCGGAAAACCAGCTCCACCTTGCCACCATCAAGCCCGTGCAGGATGGTTCGCACGGCACTATAAGCCGGCGCGCGCTCCCAGCCGAAGCCGAATGCCCCATTGAGGTGCTCGCGATGAGCCTCGATGAAGCGATGGACCTTGCGATAGGACGTCGCCCCGGATAAAATCGCCAGGATCGTCGCCAGCATCACCGGACCAAGCTGCCATTTCTTGCCCTGCGCCCGGCGTGGGTCAGGGATCGTCGATAAAAGTTCCAGGAATTTCAATGTCATGAGTGCATCCTCCGAATCAAATACACTCCTATAGATTCAGACAAATACCGCTTTGGGAATCCCCCAGACAACCATCAAGCATTTAGCGTTGAACAGCCCTGACAATGGCCGCTTGCCGCGATTGATAAAATTTTAGTCAAAATAAAATTCAATTTGAGTATAAATAATACTATACTTGAATAAACATCAAATACAAATAGTTATTTACTTTAGTATTTTCTTTTTTTCAAAATAAAAAACTATATGCGATCTTCTCGAAATAACGGGGAGACAGGAAATGCACAAATATAAAATCGGAGTTTTGCTTTTAGGACTATCGCTGGTATTGGCGAGCACAGCAACTACAAAGGCCGCGTCTCGCGTTGGCGCACATATGAAGACGTTGGGGCGCACGTCGCAGCCAATTGGCCATGCGGTGTTCTGCCGTCAGTATAAATCCGAATGTCGGGTGCGGTCAAAAAACACCAACCCGGTGAAACTCACCCGGTCGCGATGGAGCGAGCTTGTTGAAATCAACGGCCAAATCAATCTTGCCATCGAGCCGGTAACTGATCAGGAATATTACAAAACCCAGGAGCACTGGACCTACCCGCAACGGTATGGTGACTGCGAAGACTATGTCCTGTTGAAGCGCTATATGCTGATGCAGCAGGGTTGGCCACCATCAAGCTTGCTGATTACCGTCGTCCGTCAGCCCAATGGTGATGGTCACGCGGTGCTGACGGTACGCACCAACCGCGCCGACTATGTGCTCGACAACTTAAAAGCCGAGGTCAAGCCCTGGCACAAGACAGAATACACCTTTCTCAAGCGGCAATCTGCCCGGCATTCTGGCCGGTGGACAAAAATCAGGGATGACCGGTTTTAAGAAAACTTTGCCGCGTCAACTGCGGCAATTGAAAACTGAGACGAGATTGGCCTGGTCGCGTCCCCAACTTCCCGTCCCCACCGGGACCAGGTCAAGAAGCCGGCCCAATGTCCCCTGGGTCGGCTTCACTTATTTCACCACCGCATTTCAGGTGAATTTATCAGACCACCGTCTCTTGGCGGAAAAATCGCATTAGCTGAAAAACCTTTGTTGCGCCGAATCCGGCCGGATATGACTGAATTTACCACCGACAATCCAAAATGGCGAAAGCGGGATGAAATCAGTCGCTTTCTCGCCAACCCTATGCCCCTTGATAGGGGAGGGATTTGCAGCTGGGGTGGACATATTCTTTGTAAATTTCACCAAACCCGGTAGCGTTAATAAAAGAATATCCTGTTGGAGATTGAATCTCACCCCGTTTTGATAGAAGGAAGAAACTGAACCTTTGGCAAAGGCCAATATCGTCGCGCACCCTATTACCGGCATCCTGGCATTGGCTATAGATTTTTTTTTGAAGCAATGTCGCGCAAGAAGCTGAGCAAATGGACACAACAACAAAATCGGCAGGCGTCTGGAAGACGAGAAAAAACCGTGGCCGGTCGCAACCCAAAGGCCGTCAGCTTGACGATGCAGCATTGGCCCGGGTGCGGCTTCTGCTCGGTAATCGTCCCCGCCGCAGGGATTTACTGATCGAGCATCTGCATCTCATTCAAGACCATTATCATCACCTTTGCGCTGCCCATCTGCGTGCGCTGGCCGATGAGATGAAAATCCCGATGGCCGAAATCTGGGAGGTGGCAACCTTCTACGCTCATTTTGACGTCGTGCGTGAAGATGAAACGCCGCCACCGGTATTGACCATACGGGTTTGCGATTCGCTCTCCTGTGAAATGGCGGGCGCGCAGGAATTGCAGCAAAAACTTGCCAACAATTACCAGGATGGCGACAAGGTGCGGGTGGTATCTGCCCCTTGCATGGGCCGCTGCGATACAGCGCCGGTGGCAGAAATCGGTCACCATCACATTGATCATGCGACGGTGGACAAGATGAAGGCGGCGGTCGATGCGGGCGATACTCATGCCCGTATTCCCGACTATCAGGATTTTGGCGCCTATACCGAGGATGGCGGTTATAAAACGCTTGAGCTTATCCGCAGTGGCAACAAAACGGTGGACGAGGTTCAAGATGACCTTATAGCTGCCGGATTACGCGGACTGGGCGGCGCCGGTTTTCCCGCCGGCAGGAAATGGTCATTTGTGCGGGCCGAAAAGGGGCCACGCTATCTTGCTGTTAACGCTGATGAGGGTGAACCCGGCACCTTTAAGGACCGCTACTATCTCGAACGCCAGCCTCACCTTATGTTGGAAGGCATGCTGATTGCTGCATGGGCAATTGAGGCTGAAACCTGCTTTATCTATTTACGCGATGAATACCCGGCGGTGCTGGCAATATTGCGCGATGAGATTGCCGCACTTGAGGCGGCTGGAATTGTTGCCCCAGGCCACATCGATTTACGGCGCGGCGCGGGCGCCTATATTTGCGGCGAAGAATCGGCAATGATTGAATCGATCGAAGGTAAACGCGGACTGCCACGTCACCGCCCGCCCTATGTGGCGCAAGCGGGCATCTTCAATCGACCCACACTCGTGCACAATGTCGAGACCCTGCATTGGGTGGCAACAGTCTGCCGCGACGGACCGCAAGTGCTCAATTCGGTTGAGAAAAACGGTCGCACGGGACTGCGTTCCTATTCAGTATCTGGAAGAGTGAAAGAACCCGGTGTCAAACTGCTGCCGGCCGGTTCCACCATTACCGATATTATCGAAACGTCCGGCGGTATGTGTGACGGCCACACATTTATGGCTTATCAGCCAGGCGGACCCTCTTCCGGTTTGTTGCCGGCATCGCTGGCCGATGTGCCGCTTGATTTTGATACCCTGCAGCCGCACGGAACGTTCATCGGATCGGCGGCTGTGGTGGTTCTTTCCGATTACGATAGCGCCCGCGCGGCGGCTCTCAATATGCTGAGATTTTTTAAAAACGAATCCTGCGGTCAGTGCACCCCGTGCCGGGTCGGGTGTGAAAAGGCGGTGCAATTGATGCGAGCCGATAAATGGGACACCGCCCTGTTGGAAGATCTGTGTCTGGCGATGGAGGACGCTTCTATTTGCGGTTTGGGACAAGCTGCTCCAAACCCGCTCCGCTTGACCATGAAGCATTTTGCGAAAGAGATCTGAGCGATGACCGACCGCACAAAATTCACCCTTGATGGTGTCAATGTCGAGGCAGCGCCGGGAGAAACAATCTGGCAGGTTGCAAGCCGGTTGGGTACTGCCATTCCCCATCTTTGCCATTCGGGCGAGACCGGCTACCGGGCTGATGGTAACTGCCGCGCCTGTATGGTGGAAATCGACGGCGAGCGCACCCTTGCCGCCTCGTGTATTCGAAAACCGGCTGAGGGCATGGCTGTCAAAACCGCCAGCGAACGGGCAACAAAAGCGCGCAAGACGGTTATGGAACTCTTGCTTGCCGACCAGCCTTCACGCGAAAACGCCCATGATGCCGCATCGCATTTTTGGGCAATGGCCGATCAACAGCAGCTCAGCGAAAGCCGTTTTCCGCCGGTTGAAACAAGCCAGGTGCCGCTGCTCGATTCTTCCCATGTGGCGATGAGCGTTAATCTCGATGCCTGTATTCACTGCAATCTTTGCGTCCGCGCCTGCCGCGAGGTACAGGTAAACGATGTGATCGGCATGGCCTATCGCGGTGAGGGCACCAAAATCACCTTTGATTTCGATGATCCGATGGGTGAAAGTACCTGTGTCGCTTGTGGCGAGTGCGTGCAGGCCTGCCCAACCGGGGCACTGATGCCGGCGGTGATGCTGGACGATGCGGGTCGCGGCGACAGCGCCAAATTCGACAAGGAGGTGCAATCGGTCTGCCCCTATTGTGGTGTTGGCTGCCAGTTGCGCTTCAAGGTTCGCGACAACAAAATCGTCCAGGTCGACGGGGTGGATGGCCCTTCCAATGAACAACGCCTATGCGTCAAGGGCCGGTTCGGTTTTGACTATATCCACCACCCCCATCGACTGACCCGGCCGCTGGTCCGCCGCAACGATGCTCCGGCCAAAGGCCTCAATGTCGATCCCGCCAATCCGGGCACACATTTTCGTGAGGCAAGTTGGCAAGAGGCACTTGATGTGGCGGCCAATGGTCTCGCCAAATTGCGCAATGATAATGGTGGTGCGGCGGTTGCCGGCTTTGGTTCGGCCAAGTGTTCCAACGAAGAGGCCTATCTGTTCCAGAAGCTGATCCGCACCGGTTTTGGCCATAACAATGTCGATCACTGTACCAGGCTTTGCCATGCCTCATCGGTGGCAGCTTTGCTTGAAAATGTCGGTTCCGCTGCGGTGACCGCGACATTCAACGAGATCGAGAATGCCGATTGTGCCATCGTCATCGGCGCCAACCCGGTTGAAAACCACCCGGTGGCGGCGACCTATTTCAAGCAGTTCACCAAGCGCGGCGGCAAGCTGATTGTCATGGACCCGCGTGGTGTGGGGCTTGGCCGATACGCAACCCACAGGCTGCAATTCCGTCCGGGCTCGGACGTTGCCATGCTCAATGCAATCATGCACGTAATTGTCGAGGAGCGGCTTTATGATACCCAATATATCGATGCCTATACCGAGGGCTGGGATGCTTTCAAACTGCATTTAAAGAATTTTCCGCCGAAAAAAATGGCCGCTATCTGCGGCATTGAGGCTGAGACTTTGCGCCTGGTGGCGCGTGATTTCGCCTCCTCGAAGGCCGCGATGATTTTCTGGGGCATGGGCATTTCGCAGCACATTCACGGTACCGACAATTCCCGTTGCCTGATCTCATTGGCGCTGATGTGCGGCCAGGTCGGACGCCCGGGCAGTGGTCTTCATCCGTTGCGTGGCCAAAATAACGTCCAGGGCGCATCAGATGCCGGTCTGATCCCGATGTTTTTCCCCGACTACCAGTCGGTCGCCGACGAGAATATCAGCAGCAAATTCGCGAATGTCTGGCAGGCCGGTAATATGTCACCGCAAAAGGGTCTCACCGTTGTCGAGATTATCAATGCGATCCACGCAGACCAAATCAAGGGCATGTATATTCTGGGCGAGAACCCGGCAATGTCGGATCCCGATGTTTCCCATGCTCGCGACGCGCTGGCAAAGCTTGAGCATTTGGTGGTGCAGGATATTTTTCTCACCGAAACCGCCAATTATGCCGATGTGATCTTGCCTGCCGCCGCATGGCCGGAAAAGACCGGCACGGTGACCAATACCAACCGTCAAGTACAAATGGGCCGCCCGGCGCTCGACCCGCCAGGTGAGGCACGCGAGGACTGGCTGATTACCACCCAGCTTGCCAACCGCCTGGGGCTGGACTGGAATTACAATCATCCAAGCGAAATTTTTGTTGAAATGAAGCGGACCATGAAGTCGCTCGACAATATTACCTGGCAGCGGCTTGAAAAAACCGCGGTCACCTATCCCAGCCTGTCACCGGATGACCCCGGTCAGCCAATTGTCTTTGGCGATGGTTTCCCGCGCCCCGAGGGCCGGGCAAAATTTACCCCCGCCTCGGTCATCGCTCCCGATGAAGTGCCGGATGACGCCTATCCGATGATCCTGATAACCGGTCGCCAGCTCGAACATTGGCACACCGGCTCGATGTCGCGCCGGTCCACGGTGCTTGACGCCATCGAACCGCAGGCCAATTGCTCGCTCAACCCGAAGACGCTGCGCAAACTGAACGTAAGTCCCGGCGGATTTGTCAAACTGACCACAAGGCGTGGCACCATCGAACTGATGGCGCGGACCGATCGCGCGGTCAGCGAGGATTGCGTATTCGTGCCCTTTGCCTTCGTCGAGGCTGCGGCCAATATTCTCACCAACCCGGCACTCGATCCTTTTGGAAAGATACCGGAATTCAAATATTCTGCCGTCAGGGCGGAGGCAGCCACCGCGGAAAACCAGACTTAAATAAAGATCTGACCGCACTTCCTTGGAGAAAACAATGGAATATAAAACCGATATTGCGATCGCTCGCGAAGCGACCAAGAAGCCGATCCAGGAAATCGGCGCCAAACTTGGCATTCCCGAAGACCATCTGCTGCCCTTTGGCCACGACAAGGCAAAGGTATCGGCGGAGTTCATCAAAAGTATTGCCGGCAAAGACAATGGCAAGCTGATTTTGGTAACGGCGATCAACCCCACCCCGGCCGGTGAAGGCAAAACCACGACCACAGTTGGGCTGGGCGATGGGCTCAATGCGATCGGCAAGAAGGCGGCGATCTGTATCCGTGAAGCGTCGCTTGGTCCGTGTTTCGGCATGAAGGGGGGTGCTGCCGGTGGCGGCTATGCCCAGGTGGTGCCAATGGAAGATATGAACCTGCATTTTACCGGTGATTTTCACGCCATAACATCGGCCCATAATCTGTTATCGGCGATGATCGACAACCATATTTATTGGGGCAACAAACTTGAGATCGACAGCCGCCGGGTCACCTGGAAACGGGTGATGGACATGAACGACCGGGCGCTGCGTGAAATTGCCTGTTCGCTTGGCGGGGTTGCCAATGGTTTTCCGCGCGAGGGCGGCTTCGATATCACCGTTGCCTCAGAAGTGATGGCAATTCTGTGTCTGTCGAACGATTTGAAAGACCTGCAAAAACGGATCGGCGATATTATCATCGGCTATCGTCGCGACCGCAGCCCAGTCTATTGCCGTGATTTGAAGGCCGATGGCGCCATGACAGTGCTGCTGAAAGACGCCATGCAGCCCAATATCGTTCAAACGCTTGAAAACAATCCGGCTTTTGTCCATGGCGGGCCGTTTGCCAATATCGCCCATGGCTGCAACTCGGTTGTGGCGACAAAGACGGCGCTTAAGGTTGCAGATTATGTCGTTACCGAAGCGGGGTTTGGTGCCGATCTCGGGGCCGAGAAATTCATGAATATCAAATGCCGCAAGGCTGGCCTTGCACCTGATGCGGTCGTTCTGGTCGCCACGGTTCGGGCGATGAAAATGAATGGCGGTGTCAAAAAAGAAGATCTTGCCCGGGAAGATGCTGATGCGGTGCTTGCCGGTTGCGAGAACCTTGGACGCCACATCGAAAATATCAAATCATTCGGCGTGCCTGTAATTGTCGCGATCAACCACTTTGTCAGTGACACCGAGCGGGAAGTCGAGGTGATCAAGGACTATGTCGAAACGCTTGGTTCGGAAGCGGTGTTGTGCAAACATTGGGCCCATGGATCAAAGGGGACCATTGAACTTGCCACCCGTGTGGCGGAAATCGCCGATAGCGGCAGCTCCCAGTTCCAGACACTTTATGCCGATGATATGTCGCTGTTCCAGAAGATCGAGACGGTCGCCAAACGTATCTACCGGGCTGATGAAGTGCTGGCCGACAAAAGCATCCGCGATCAGTTGCGGCAATGGGAGGATGCCGGTTATGGCAACCTGCCGGTCTGTATGGCGAAAACCCAATACAGTTTTTCCACCGATCCCAACCTGCGCGGCGCACCGATAGGGCACAGTCTGCCGGTTCGCGAAGTGCGGCTTTCAGCCGGTGCCGGCTTTATTGTCGTTGTCTGCGGTGCGATCATGACCATGCCGGGACTGCCGAGCGTGCCTTCCGCCGAGGCCATTCACCTCAACCAGGAAGGTGAGATCGAAGGACTGTTTTAGCACTCGCCGCAGCAGGGAATCGATTGTTCTGACCGGTGGAAAGCCAAAAAGTTTCGCTGTCATATGGCCGAAACTGAGTTATTCTGGCGCATCCTCGCAGGAGCGCCAGATATGAAAATTGCCACCTGGAATATCAACGGCATAAAAGCCCGGCACAATGTGCTGATTGCCTGGCTAAAACAGGCCGAACCGGATATCATTTGTCTGCAGGAGATCAAGTCGGTCGATGAAAACTTTCCCGCTGATGAGATAAAGGCGCTCGGCTACAATGTGGCGACCCATGGGCAAAAGGGCTTTAACGGGGTAGCGATCCTTTCCCGGCTGCCGTTCGATGAGGTCAATCGTGGTTTGCCGGTGGCACAGGGCGGCGAACCCGACGAGCAGGCGCGGTTTATCGAGGGCGTATTTTCTCTTGATGGCCGCTCGCTGGCGGTAGTTTCGCTTTATCTGCCCAACGGCAATCCGGTTGAGAGCGCCAAATTTCCCTATAAGCTCTCCTGGATGGACCGGCTGGAGACGTGGACCAAAAACCGGCTAGAAAGCGAGGAGGCGTTCATTTTGGCGGGCGACTATAATGTCATTCCCGAAGCCAAAGACTGCCATGATCCGGTCGCCTGGCGCGGCGATGCATTGTTTCGTCCCGAAAGCATATCACGGTTCCGCCGGCTGCTTAATCTTGGCATGACCGACGCCCTGCGCAGCACCAGCGATGAGGCTGGCCTTTATACATTTTGGGATTTTCAGGCCGGTGCCTGGCCCAAAAATAATGGCATTCGTATCGACCATCTGCTGATGTCGCCAGAGGCGGCGAAACTGCTTCGCGGCGTTGAAATCGATGCCTATGTGCGCGGTTGGGAACGGCCTTCCGACCATGTGCCGGTATGTTGCGACATTGATGCATAAAATTCGCTCGCCCTAAAGCGGCAAATAGTGTATGCTTCGCCTATGAGCGTAACATCCCTCCAAGCAGGTTTGATTGCAGCAGGCGTTTTGATGGCTTCATCAGGCACGCTTGTTGCCGGTGAGAATTGTAAATGCCGGTTCAATGGCGGCTATGTCGATGAGGGCAGAACCGTTTGTATGAGGTCTCCCACCGGCATGACCCTGGCGCGCTGCGAAAAAGTGTTGAACAACACGTCGTGGAAGATGCTTGATCAGCCATGTCCCTATGCGTCTTTTAGCCCGGGATATATTCAGGACAATCGGCAATTGTCGCTACCGGCGAGCCTTGCGCTTGCCCGCTCCTGACCAATTGCTATGAACTGCCAGCTTTATTAACTGGACAAAACAAAAAACGCCGCCGGAATTGGCGGCGTCGTCATTTGACCGGCACCAAATCTATTTGATTTTTGCTTCCTTGAAATCAACGTGTTTTTTGGCCACCGGATCATATTTCCGCTTGGTCATTTTCTCGGTCATTGTTCGGCTGTTTTTCTTGGTGACATAGTAGAAGCCGGTGTCTGCCGTGCTCACCAGTCTGATCTTGACAGTGGTCGCCTTTGCCATCGCAATTGCCTTCGCTTTTTCTTCAAAAAGCTCGCACACCACCCTTGTGGTGCCGAAGCCCAAATTTGGCGCGAACCTACCGGCAATCGGCAAAATGTCAAGCCCTCGTGTTGTGGCGGCGGATGTTTTACAGTCGGCTGCTGAAATATTTCACCGCGTGTTGTAATTGGCCGTTTCTTGGGCCATCTTCGCTGCCAAAGACCGCCGACATGGCGCATCTCAATGCCCGGTATCAGGAGAACAAAAATGCGCGAAGCCGTCATCGTTTCCACCGCCCGCACCCCGATCGGCAAAGCCTATCGCGGCGCGTTTAATGCAACACCATCGCCGACCCTTGCTGGCCATGCCATCTCTAACGCGGTCAGTCGCGCCGGCATTGAGCCGGACCAGGTGGACGATGTGATCATTGGTGCGGCCATGCAACAAGGTGTGCAAGGTGTCAATATCGGCCGGCTTGCAGCATTGCGCGGCGGATTGCCGGCTTCGGTTGCCGGGCAATCGGTCGACCGCCAATGCGCCTCAGGCATGATGGCGATTGCGATTGCCGCCAAACAAGTGATTTGCGACGATATGGATGTCTGTATTGGCGGTGGGGTTGAATCAATATCGATGGTTCAGACCGACAAATTGCGCATGGAGGCCGATCCGGAACTGGTCGCCATGCACCCGGATATTCATATGCCGATGCTCAATACCGCCGAAATCGTCGCCCAGCGCTATGATATCTCGCGCCAGGCACAGGATGAATACGCACTGCAATCACAGCAGCGCACCGCAGCCGCGCAACAGGCCGGTAATCTGGATGACGAAATCGTGCCGCTAACCACGGTAATGAAAATCCAGGACCGGGAAAGCGGTGAAATATCCAGCCATGAGATAACGCTCGAAAAGGACGAGGGCAACCGGCCATCGACGACAAAAGAGGGGCTTGCCGGCCTTAAGCCGGTGCTTGGGCCCGATAAAGTGATCACCGCCGGCAATGCCAGTCAACTGTCTGACGGCGCTTCGGCATCGATTGTCATGGAGGCCTCCCTGGCCGAAAAGAAAGGGCTTTCACCGCTTGGGCTTTACCGTGGTATCGCCGTTGCCGGCCTTGAACCCGATGAGATGGGCATTGGCCCGGTATATGCGGTTCCCAAACTGCTTAAACAAAACGGCCTGTCGATGGATGATATCGGGCTGTGGGAACTAAACGAGGCTTTTGCCGTGCAGGTGCTTTATTGCCGCGATAAGCTGGGCATTGCCAATGAGTTATTGAACGTCAATGGCGGAGCGATATCTATCGGCCATCCCTATGGTATGTCGGGAGCCAGATTGGTCGGCCATGCGCTGATTGAAGGCAAAAGACGCGGGGCGAAATATGTTGTTTGCACTATGTGTGTTGGCGGTGGCATGGGGGCTGCGGGCCTGTTTGAGGTTCTTTAGGATATGGCGATCAGTGTTGAGATAATAAAACATGGCAGCGTTGTTGTTCTGCTGATTAACAATCCGCCGGTAAACGCCCTGTCTCATCCGGTGCGCATGGGCCTGAAACAGGGCCTTGAATCTGCCACCGGTGACGTTAGCGCGGTGGTCATCGCCGGCCAGGGCGGCACTTTTATTGCCGGAGCCGATATCAAGGAGTTCGGCAAGCCAACCAAGCAGCCCCCGCTTGGAGAAGTCATTGAACTGATTGAAAATTTCCACCTACCGGTCGTGGCGGCAGTTGAAGGAAATACCCTGGGTGGTGGTTTGGAAGTGGCGCTTGCTTGTCATTATCGGGTGGCTGATGCCGCCGCCCGAATGGGATTGCCAGAGGTTACGCTTGGCATCATACCCGGCGCCGGCGGTACCCAGCGTTTACCCCGGTTGATCGGGGCCAAGGAGGCCCTGACCATGATCACCTCGGGTCGGCCGATCAACGCTGAAAAAGCACTTTTAGTCGGCCTGGTTGACGAGGTCACTGAGGAAAACTGCATCGAGGCCGCCATTGCCCTGGCCAGGCGCATTGCCAAAGAACCGTTTGATGATAGGCGGCTTTCCTCACGCAATCTGTCACTTTCGGTGAAAACCACAGATCTGTTTGAGAATTCGCGCGAAGGTATTGGCAAAAAAGCCCGTGGTGCCATTGCGCCCCTTCGTGCTGCCGAATGCGTTGAGGCGGCTTTTAGACTGCCCTTTGACGAGGGTCTGGCCAAGGAACGCGAGACTTTTGCCGAACTGGTCGGCTCTGATCAGTCAAAGGCCCTGCGTCACATCTTTTTTGCTGAACGGGCGGCTGCCAAACCGCCGTCTGATGTATCGGGCAAACCCCGCAACGTCGATACAGTCGGCATTGTTGGCGGTGGCACCATGGGTGGCGGCATTGCCATGACCTTCGCTGAAGCGGGCATTCCCGTAACGATTGTCGAAATGAACGAGGAAAGCCTGAAGCGCGGCCTTGCGGCAATCGAAAAGAACTGGCAGCGCAGTGCCGCCCGTGGCCGCATCAGTGATCAGGATGTGAAAGATCGCCTGGCGCTGATAACCGGCAGCACGGCCTGTGAGACGCTTTCCCAAGTTGATTTGATTATCGAGGCGGTGTTTGAGACAATGGCGGTCAAGCGCGACGTATTTGAGAAAATCGACGCCGTTGCCAAACCGGGCGCGGTGCTTGCCACCAACACCTCCTATCTCGACATTAACGAGATTGCTGCCATGACGTCACGGCCAAAGGATGTCGTTGGCATGCACTATTTTTCACCCGCCAATATTATGCGGTTGCTCGAGATTGTTCAGGCCCGCGAAACCGCCGATGACACCTTGCTAACCGCCCTGAGCGTCGCCAAACACACCGGCAAGAATGCTGTTGTGGCCGGTGTTTGCCACGGCTTTATCGGTAATCGCATGCTTACCCCTTATGCGCGGCAGGCCGGATTATTGTTGCTGGAAGGCGCCGGCGTTGAACAGATCGACAATGCGCTTACCGGCTTTGGTTTCGCCATGGGAGTATTTTCGGTTGGTGATCTGGCTGGTCTCGACATCGGTTACCGCTCGCGCCGGGACCGGGTTCTTGAACCGCACGAACAGCGCGTTTCACTGATCGCCGACAGGCTGGTGGAAGCCGGGTTTATGGGGCAGAAATCGGGCGCCGGTTACTATCGCTACGATGCGCAAACCCGGGCGCGCAATGAAAATCCGCAGGCTACCGAAATCATTGACCAGGTGCGGGCCGAACTGGGCATCAACCCGCGTATTATCGGTGATGTGGAGATCATCAACCGAACCCAGTTTGCCCTTGCCAATGAAGGCGCCCATCTTTTGGCTGAGAAAATAGCCCGGCGCTCCAGCGATATCGATGTGGTTTATCACCATGGCTATGGCTATCCGCGCTGGCGCGGCGGACCGATGCATTATGGCGATACGGTGGGTCTAAAGAATGTGGCGGCCGCTGTTGAGAGATTTGCCGAAGGTGAGGGCGCGTTGTTCTGGAAGCCGGCACCGCTGCTTGTTGAACTGGCGGCAGACGACATTTCCTTTGCCGAATACGATCGCATCAACCGCTGATGACCTTATTCTAGTGGTTCTGTACCAGCATTTGCAAATATGGGTGCTGCAATGGGATGCAAATGTTGGTACAGAACCACTAGTGGAATGAATTTGACATTTGGTACCCACTTGCAGCTTTATTCATTTTCAAATGTCAAATTCAAAAATTCCACTGGATTCAATATCTTGCTAGTGGTTCTTTTGATTCCAGCATTTGTAAATAAGGGTGCTGCAATGGGATGCATATGTTGGTACAGAACCCACTATAGCATGATCACATTAAAGTAATCATGCTATTGCACCATTGCCTTGTTTGCGAAGTAGCTTCCGGTCGAGACCCGAAAGCTGCAAAATACCGGTAACCTGGCCTCAGCCGTCGCCGACGATAAATGCCGGCAGCTCGGCTGGCGGTTCGACTTTCGCTTTGGTTTTACTCTCTGCCTTTGCCGCTTCCTTGCGGGGCGCGCGCGTCGTTTGCCGTGGTCGGCGCGGTTTTTCGACCGGCTTTGCAGCGCTCTCATCACCATCGCTGCCATTGATCAAGGGTTGCTTGATCGCAACTTCAGCCGGCGTTTCGTCAAATACCGGCTGTGGCCCACTTCCCCCTACGGCTTCAACCGGAACAGGCTGCTCTTTCGCCGCCACGTGCCGAGGTGTTGTCTTTTCGCTATCGCCGGCTTGAGGGTTATCAGCATCCGCGGTCGCCTGATGGCGCTTGTTCTCCTCGACCCGGCCAGCCTCGCGATGCGCCGTTTGGGCCGCTTGCACTGTGGCGATCAACCGATTGTAGTGTTCGGCATGCTGAAGATAATTTTCAGCTGCGACCATGTCTCCTGATGACTGAGCATCGTGGGCCAGGGTGGCATATTTCTCTGCAATATGAGTCGCATTTCCCCTGATTTTCACGTCCGGCCCATTGCTCTCCATGTTCCGGCTGAGCTGATTGCCGCCCTTATTACGCCCGCCACGACCACGTGGCCGGTTTCGGTTTTGTTGTGACTGTCCTTGCCTCATTCTATTCTCTTTGCTGGTAAAAAAAGTGCTCGCCCAAAAGCTCTTGTTCAGGGTCTGTAAGCCGGCAATTGTGGTTGATTACACATGCCCGACGATGGGTCCATATTGGTGGACCGCAAAATATCTGTTATCCTCTAAATGCCCGGATACCCGCCAAGTCCACCGACCATAACAATGCTGGTCGACTGGATAAAAATGGTGGTATTCACAATCAAACGAAGCCGGGAATACTCAGCTTCCACGGTCATTTCCATAGCTTGATTGAAACACCGGTATTCGCCCGGTGACTTGGAACCTAGACATTTTGCGTAAGGATTCCAAGTCCTTTTGGCAATTATTCTCTAGATTGACGGTTAATTCGTCAACAATTTGTTAATTTTCAAGACGATACCGCAAGAACCCGGTCATTTCCGCCATGATCGCGAGCAATTTGCACCTGCCGCCAGCCTGTTTGGTGTGCAATTGCTGTGGTCTTTGCCGCCTGATCATATCCGATTTCAAAGAATGCCCGCCCGTCTGGCTCAAGAAATGCTGCCGTCCCTGCCAGCAACACCCGGTAGGCGGCAAGACCGTCCGCACCACCATCAAGGGCAATGAACGGGTCGCAGCGACCAACTTCAGGCTCAAGCCGTTCAATGTGACTGGTCGCAATGTAGGGTGGATTGGAAACAATCACATCAAACCGGCCACTTAGCGGCTCAAGATAATTGCCTTTTATTAAGTTGAGCCGCTGGTCAAGCGCGTGGTTGCATGCATTGGTCTTGGCCATCGCCAGGGCGGCTGGCGAATTGTCGGTGGCAACAGCGGTTGCGTAATTCAATTCGCTGAGTAAAGCCAACACAATCGCGCCACTGCCGGTGCCGATATCGGCCAACCGCAGCTGATCATTCTGCAACCCGTGTGTCCAGATCCATTGCAGGACAATTTCGACCAACCGTTCTGTATCGGCCCTCGGCTCCAGCACATCGACCGAAATTTCAAGATCAAGCCCCCAAAATTCCCTTTGGCCGATAATCCGGTGCACCGGCACTCGCGCCAACCGGCGCGCAATGGTCTGTTCATACCGGGCGCGCTCTTGCGGTGTAAGTGGCCTCTCGCCATTGGTGATGATCACCGCATGATCAATGCCCAGCACGTGTTGCAACAACAACCGCGCATCAAGCGCAGGCGTTTCAATTCCCGCCCGGCGGAGCCGCTCGGCAGCGCTATTTAGAATAGCATTAATATCGAGTATGGGTGGCAGCAGCAGACTGTCAGGCCCGGGTTTAATCTGCATCATCACCGATTGCCGCCAGCTGGCTGGCTTGAAAATCGGTTATCAGCGCATCGATGATCTCATCCAGCCCCTCCCCCATGATGATTTTGTCCAGCTTGTACAAGGTAAGATTGATGCGGTGGTCAGAAACCCGTCCTTGCGGGAAATTATAGGTTCTGATGCGCTCTGAGCGATCTCCGGAACCAACCTGGCCACGGCGCGAAGCGGCGCGTTCCTGTTCAGCCTTTTGCCGTTCCATATCAAACAGCCTGGAGCGCAGTTCACGCATCGCGTTGGCTCTGTTCTGGTGCTGGGATTTCTCCGACGACAAAACCACAATGCCGGTCGGCTCATGGGTAATGCGCACGGCCGAATCGGTCGTGTTGACATGCTGTCCGCCGGCACCTGATGCCCGCATCGTATCAATACGGATATCCTCGTTGCGGATTTCCACATCAATGTCCTCGGCCTCGGGCAGAACGGCAACCGTTGCTGCCGAAGTATGCACTCTGCCGCTGGATTCGGTTTGCGGAACCCGTTGCACCCGATGCACACCGGATTCAAACTTCAGCCGGGCAAACACCCCCCTGCCCCTGATTGCAGCGACAACTTCCTTATAGCCGCCGACCTCGCCTTGACTGGCCGAAAGAACCTCAACCTTCCACCCCTTGGCTTCGGCGTGACGCAGATACATGCGGAAAAGATCACCGGCAAAAAGGGCCGCTTCCGATCCGCCGGTTCCCGCCCGCACCTCAAGGATGGCACTCTTGTCGTCGGCCTTGTCCCTCGGCAGCAAGAGCAGTTGTAGCTTGTCTTCCAACCGTTCCATACGGTCAGTCAATTCAGATTTCTCAAGTTCCGCCAGTTCATGCATTTCAGCATCAAGCTGGCGGTCGTCGAGCAATTCCTGTGCCCCGGCAAGCTCCAGACGGGTTGTCTCCAATTGCTGAATTATCTCCACCACCGGTGACAGCTCGGAAAACTCGGAGGCAAGCCGGACATAGGTTTCCGGCGCGGGATTGGCCGCCATCTGACCCTCGATTTCTTTGTGACGGTCCAATAGTTGATTGATTTTTTCGGTTGGCAGCATCGATTTTTCGCGTCCTTTGAACCTGCAGGATAATGTAACAAATATTTCAGCAAGTTTCCGCGCTAATAGGGAATGCCATGCTCGTCGGCAAAGTCGGTCAGCGCTTCACGCATGGTTTGACCGTTCGCTGGCTCGTTTAACAATGGCTCGATTTTGCCGGAAAGCCGCTCGATATCGAGCGCCAGCAACATCGCCTTGACCGGTCCGATTGCCGATGGCGACATCGAAAACGAGCGATAGCCAATGGCCATCAATCCCATGGTCGCAAGCGTTCGCCCAGCAATTTCGCCGCATAATGTAACATCGGTATTGTTGCGCTTGCCAGCAACCACAATGTCGCGAAGCATGCGCAAGAACGGTCGCGACAGGGCATCATAACGATTGGCCATTTGCGGGTTTCCCCGGTCACTGGCCATGGTGAACTGGAACAGATCATTGGTACCAACCGAGACAAAATCCGCCTCGGCCATGAGTTCATCAAGCTGCCACATCAGGCCTGGAACCTCGATCATGGCACCAAGCTGAAGCTTCCCGGGCGCAGGATGGCCAAAGCCTGCAAGCAACGCCACCTCCTTGTCAAACATTGACCGCACCTGCCTCACCTCGCGTGCCTCTGTGACCATTGGCAACATGACCTTGATATCGCGCCCTTTTGCCGCCTTGAGCAATGCCCGCAACTGCACCCGCATCAGCCCCGGCCGGTCGAGCGCCAGACGGATGGCCCGCCAGCCAAGCGCCGGATTTTCCTCAGCTATCTGCTGCATATAGGGCAGCACCTTGTCGCCACCGATATCAAGGGTGCGAAAGATCACCGGCCGACCGGCTGCAGCATCCAATACCTCGGCGTAAAATTCCTGCTGTTGGCCAAGCCGCGGCAATGTTGAAGAAACCATGAACTGCAATTCCGTGCGGAACAGGCCAATGCCATCGGCGCCGGTTTTGTCCAATTGAACAAGATCGGCCGCAAGCCCGACATTGAGCATCAACACGATACGCTTGCCATCTTTGGAGACCGGGGCAACAGTGCGCAATTCGGCATAGTGCGCCAGTTGCGACAGCCGAAATCTCTCCTTTTCGGCATAGGCTTCGGCCACATCCGCCTGGGGCCGCAGGTAGATTTGTCCATCATCGCCATCGACCGCGATGGTATCAGCATTTTCCGCCAGACCGACAATACCTTGCGCCTGACCGACCACCGCAACCCCGAGCGCGCGCGCTACGATCACAACATGGCTGTTGGGTCCGGCCTCTTCCAGCACCAGTCCGCGAATAACCGAACGGTCATAGTCGAGCAGTTCTGCCGCCCCCATGCTGCGCGCCACCAATATGGTGTCGGCAGGCATTTTCTCGCTTAACGTACCATGGGGCTTGCCCATCAATTGGCGAAGCAGCCGATAGGCCAGATCATCAAAATCGTGCAGCCGTTCGCGCATAAAGGGGTTAGATTGGTGCATGATCCGCGAGGTGTTTTCGTTTTGCACCTTTTCCACCGCCGCTTCAGCGGTCAATCCGTTATACACCGCCTCTTCCATCCGCCGGACCCAGCCACGGTCGTTGGCGAACATGCGATAGGCTTCAAGCACCTCGCGATGCTCGCCCTCACTTGCCACATCGCCGCGAGAGATCAGGTCATCAATGGATATTCGCAGTTCTTTCAGGGCAAGACGCAACCGGTCGATCTCGAAATCAGCATCTTCATTGAACAGATTTGTGACCACCACCCGCGGTTCGTGCAGTACCACATGGCCAAATCCGACACCATCGGCCAGCGGCACACCCTTCAGCGTTACCGATTTTGACAGATCAAGCCCGATGCCGCGTTCATTCAGTCCCTCCAGACTGCCCGCCGCAATGAGTTCCGCAATAATCATTGCCGAGGTCTCAAGCGCCTCCACTTCCTCGTCATGATACTCTTTTGCCACCTGGTTCTGCACCACCAGAACTCCCAGTGAATGGCCGAAGCGCAACAGGGGCACACCCAGAAACGAAGAATAGACTTCTTCCCCTGTCTCCGGCAGATAAGCAAATGACGGGTGCTTTCTGGCGTCAGCCAGATTGATAATCCGCGCGGTCGCCGCGATACGGCCAACCAGGCCCTGGCCGACTTTTAACGAGGTATGATGCACAGCCTCCGGATTAAGCCCCTGGCTGGCAAACAGTTCAAGCACATTATCCGCACGCAGCACATAGACCGAACAGACCTCGGCCACCATATTGGCGGCGATAGACTGCACGATCATATCAAGTCGCTGCTGAGCTGCCAGTTGTTTTGCCATCACCTCGCGAAGGCGTTTTAGCAACACTCTGGGGCCCGTAGACGGGCTTCGCATTTCATTTCCCCTTCAAGGGTTGCCCCGCCTTACATGCCAGCGGCGAGGCAAATTCTTTGAATTATGACGGTGTTATTGCGCCTTATCGAGACCATAGACCGAATGTAAGGCTCGCACTGCCAATTCCGCGTAGTCGGCATTGATCAGAATGGATATTTTGATTTCGCTGGTGGTTATCGCCCGAATATTGACACCATGTTCCCAAAGCGCCTTAAAGGCCGTGGCAGCAACACCGGCATGTGACCGCATACCGGTGCCGATGACCGAAACCTTGACCATGCCAGGGTCGCTTTGCAGCACTTCGAAGCCAATATCTTGTTTCGATTTTTCAAGCACCGCCGCTGCTTTGGCAAGATCGCTTTCCGGCACGGTAAAGGTCATATCGGTGACCGAACCATCTTCCGAGACATTTTGAACGATCATATCGACATTAACATGAGCATCGGCTAGCGGGCCGAATATGCCAGCAGCAACGCCGGGCTTGTCGCGAACCCGGCGCAGCGATATCTGTGCCTCATCCCTGGCGTAGGCGATGCCGGTGACAATATGCTGTTCCACAATTTCTTCCTCACTACATATCAACGTACCGGGAGGGGTACTTCCCGGACCTGAATCAATCGACGACGGGTCATCAAAGCTGGAGCGGACAAAAACCGGCACACCATGCACCATCGCCAATTCCACCGATCGCACCTGCAACACCTTGGCTCCAAGAGATGCCATCTCCAGCATTTCCTCGAACGAAATGCGCGAAAGACGTCGCGCTTTTGGCTCAATTCGTGGATCGGTTGTATAGACTCCATCCACATCCGTATAGATATCACAGCGATCGGCATTTATTGCCGCGGCAACCGCCACCGCGCTGGTGTCTGAACCACCGCGCCCCAGTGTGGCGATCCTGTTGTCGGGCCCGGTGCCCTGGAAGCCGGCGATTACCGCCACCTGGCCGCCGTCAAAACGGCTGATAATCTCGCTGCCGTCAATATCTTCTATTCGCGCCGCGCCATGGGCGGCATTGGTTTTAACCGGTATCTGCCAGCCAAGCCAGGAGCGCGCGTCAACACCGATTGATTGCAGCGCAATCGCCAATAGCCCGGCCGTTACCTGTTCGCCCGAGGCGACCACCGTATCATATTCTCGGGCATCGAAAAATGGTGCGTTATTGCCGACCACGATGGGCATAGACTGCACCCAGTCGACCAGCTCGTTGGTCCGCCCTGCCATTGCGGAGACAGCAACCGCCACCTGATGGCCGGCATCGACCTCACGTTTGACATGACGGGCGACATTGCCAATCCGTTCAAGATCGGCAACCGAAGTTCCTCCGAATTTCATGACAAGACGGGACATGGATGCAGGCACCGCAAAGAGCTAGACTGGCAGGTATGCGGCGGCCTGCGAAAAGACCCCGCGGAGATTTCTGGCTGCTCCATACATAAAATCACGCCAACCCGCAAGAACAGGCTTGCTGTTGCTTGACTTTAGACCGGCACGGACTGATCTATGGTGCATCAACGATATCACGCCAGGCCTTCCAATGACCACCAGTTCCAGTTCCGATGCGCAAACGACAATTGACCAGTTTGAAGTCGACCGCTTTTCCGCCATGGCCGCCGAATGGTGGAGCCCGACCGGCAAGTTCCGGCCATTGCATAAATTCAATCCCGTGCGGCTTGGCTATATCCGCGAAAAAATCTGTCAGCAGTTTGATCGCGATAGCAAAGCCCATAATGCGCTCGAAGGGTTGCGGGTTCTTGATATCGGCTGCGGTGGCGGCCTGCTTTCAGAGCCGGTGGCACGTATGGGTGCGGCGGTTGTTGGCGCCGATGCATCCGAAGTTAACATCGAAGTGGCCAAAATCCATGCTGCCCAGTCGGGCGTCGAGGTCGATTACCGCGCGACTGCTGCAGAAGCGCTGGCGGAAGCTGGCGAAACTTTCGATGTCGTCGTCAATATGGAGGTGGTTGAGCATGTCGCCGATGTTGAGCTGTTTATAAATACCTGCTGCAGCATGGTCCGCCCGGGCGGATTGATGTTCATTGCTACAATTAACCGCACTTTCAAGGCCCAGGCGCTCGCCATCTTCATGGCCGAAAACGTGCTGCGCTGGCTGCCGAAGGGAACACATACATATGAAAAACTGGTGAAACCGGCAGAACTGGAGCAACCGATTACAGCCTCGGGCATGACCATCGTCGATCGAACCGGTGTATTCTACAATCCGGTTTCCGACCGGTGGAATTTTTCAAACGACATGGATGTCAACTATATGATGCTGGCGGCGCGACCAGACGAGTCTTCCGGCTGATTAGGCGCGACCCGCTGTAAACCTTACAGGTATTCCGGCCCGTTACTTTTTGGCAGATTGTCACCGATATCCAGCCAGGATAGTTTTTCCTCAATGGCGACATGAAGTTCCGGTTCGAAACTTTCAGCCTCCTCCATGGCTGCAAGATAAAAATGCATCACACCCGACATCCGATTTGACCGAAACGACAACGGTGTACCACAATCGCCACAGAAGGTTCGCTCGACACCGGGAGAAGAATAATAGACTTTGGGGTCACCGCCGGTCCATCGCCACTGTTTGTCCATTGGGTTCGCTCGAGACACCAACACCAATATAAGTCGTCAAGGGTGCAGAACATTGCCGCCGGCAACTCTCACAATGGCAATTGACGCACGAAAGAATGGGCGTGTCGATTTCAAAGCTGACGGCCTGACAAAAGCACCTGCCACGGTGGGCTTCGGTCATAATATTCTCTCCCGGGATTGTCGGTGCAAGGTATCAGGATTTCTTTGCAATCGCCTAGTTTGCGTCTTCCGGCAACACCGGCAGCGGGGCAATCTGCACCCCTTCATCGACAAGCTTTTTCGCCTCGTCCAGCGAGGCTTCGCCATATATTCCGCGTTCCTCGGCCTCGCCATAATGAATTTTGCGTGCCTCTTCAGGAAAACTCTCACCAACGTTTTCTGCATTGGTAGTTATCTGGTCGCGCAGCTTCTTCATCTTAGCCAGTATTTTTTTGCGCGCCTGGCCACCGGCGGCGACCTTCACAATATCCCGATTCTTTGAAGTGGTGAGGGAAGGCGCCATCAATGCCTTTTCAACGTCACACGATCCGCAAATCGGGCAGGCAACTATGGCGCGCTGCCTTTGCGTCTCAAATTCATCGGAACTGGCAAACCAGCCCTCGAACTGATGGTTCGATTGACAGGAAAGAGCGAATTTAATCATACCGCCACCTTTCTTTCTGCCCACTGGCCTGAAACCGGTTGATAGGCCCTGGCATTCACCAGATTGGGTATCTTGGCCCGCGCCGCCGTTACTTCGTCAAGATCGATCATTGCATCAATTACCGCAGGTTCTTCATGATCAGCCTCGGCAATTATCTCACCCCAGGGATTGATAATCAATGAATGGCCAAATGTTTCCCTGCCATCGGGGTGTTTGCCACCTTGTGCAGCAGCAATCATATATGCGCCATTTTCAATGGCACGGGCCCGAAGAAGCACATGCCAATGGGCCCGGCCGGTTTGTCGGGTAAATGCCGCCGGTGACGTTAGTACGCTGGCACCTGCAAGGGCGTAATCGCGAAACAGTTGCGGAAAACGGACATCATAGCAGATCGCCAGACCCATTTTGATACCATCGACTTCACCAATAACGGCCGCCTCTCCGGGTTCATAGACCGCAGATTCGCGCCAGCTTTCACCATTGTCGAGATCGACATCAAACATGTGGATTTTGTCATAGGTCGCCTGAATAGAGCCATCGGGTGCAAAAAGAAATGCCCGGTTGGCAACCTTGCCATCACGACGCAATATCGCCGTCGAACCCACATGCAGCCAGATATTAAGTTTACTGGCCAATGCCGATGCGTTCGCCACGGTCGGGTCGTCGTCGGAGCCCCTCACGACATCAAAAAGTTTTTTGCGGCTTTGTTCGACAAATCCGGTCATTTCAGGCGACTGGACATAACGGGCGCCACGGCCTGCAGCCTTCTCGACCAGACTTGAAAGGCTTGCCAGATTTTCAGCCGGATCGGTGGTCGATCGCATCTGCACACAGGCAACGTGAAGTAACGACATTACTGACTATTCCCTAAACTTTAAAGACGCTCATTAAAGACGCTCAGCCAACAAATCATCCAACTTGCCGTTGCGCTCCAGCATCATCAGATCATCGCACCCACCGATGTGCGTGTCACCCACAAATATTTGCGGAAAGGTCGACTGGCCATTGGCCTTTTGGATCATCTCGCCTCGCAGTGCCTGATCAAAACTCGCATCAAGCTCGCGAAATCCAACGCCCTTGTTGCCAAGCAGCCGTTTTGCAAGAGAGCAATAGCCGCACATTTTCCGCGTATATATTGTGACGTTTTTCATACCGAACCCCAACTCATTTAGACCGTCGTTCTATATGGGGTTAATCCTCACCGCGGACAACCCTTGCAAATGTCAGGCAATCGACCGATGCCGCGCCACCACGCAAAAGGGCCCGGCTTGCCGCTTCGATAGTTGCGCCGGTGGTCAGCACATCGTCGATCAGTAAAATTTTTCTGCCGGCAAGACGCGCTTTATAGACCGGTGGTACGCGAAAAGCACCACGCACATTTTTACGCCGCTGGCGCGCACCAAGCCCAACCTGTTGTCGTGTGGCCCGAATGCGCAGCAAAGCCTCGGGCACATATTCAAGTTCGTTTTGCCGGGCGATATGCCGGGCAAGCTCGGCTGACTGGTTAAAGCGCCTCAAAATCAAGCGTCTTTTGTGCAATGGCACGGCGACCACCAGCGGATTTTCAGCGATAAGTTCGCGTCCGGCCCTAGCCATCCAGTTGGCCATCCAGGGCGCAATATCTGTCCTGTCCGCGAATTTGAGGCCCTGCACCAGGGTCCGTGCGATCTCGTCATAAAGCGCTACTGCGCGGGCGCGCGAATAAACCGGCGGGTTGGCGATTGCATCGGCGCTGAGCGCCTGTTCTCCCAGATCAAAGGAAAACGGTGTTCCAGTTACGGCGCAATAGGGCCTTTCAATAAACCGCATGCCGCTCCAGCAACGTGGACACAGCACACCCTGTTTGACCACCGTATTTTCACAGGCAAGACAAATTGGCGGCAAAATAAAATCACCGATTGCCGCCACAGCCTGCTTCGATACCTCAGTGCTGCGGCGAAGCATTGCGGCCATAACCGGTGTCCCGCCGTTTGCTGTTCTTGAATGCAAAGAATTGAAAACCCGCATCATCTGTAGATAGCGCAATTCGGCCAATTATGCGAGACAGGGGCATGGCAGCCCAAAACCGGTTCGACGAAAAACTTCTGCACCTGCGCCAATTGCGCGCCGCACGGTTGTATTCACCGCATCTTGCACCGGATTTTTTGTTGCGTCATGTTGGCGAAGACCTGGCATTCCGCCTGACCACGATCAACCGCCGGTTCGAGCGGGTAATTGAGCTGTTTGGCCGCACCGGCATCATTGCTGATTCGCTGGCAGAACTTGCCAATGTCAAAGAAGTCTCACGGCTTGAGCTAGCACATTTTCACCTTGCGGAGAACACGCTGCCGCTCCGCACCAGTGATCTTAAAAAGCTGGCTCTTGAACCCGAAACATATGATCTGATCGTCTGCGCATTTGCGCTGCACTGGTCCAGCGATCTGCTTGACAGCTTGCGGCAAATAAAAAGGGCCCTTCGTCCCGATGGATTGTTTCTGGCGGTTCTTCCTGGAACTAACTCGCTCAAAGAATTGAAACAGGCGCTGGTGTTGGCCGAAACCGACTTGTTTGGCGGCATATCGCCCAGGATAGATCCGTTTGTATCGCTTCAGGTTGCTGGCGATTTGTTACAGTCGGCTGGATTTACCTTACCCGTGGCTGATACCGACAGCATTATAGTGCGCTATGATACTGTTTATAACCTTATCGGCGATCTCAGGGCGATGGGTGTGACAAGCATAATGCGTGATCGCGACATCAGCAGGTTTTCCCGCCAACTATTTGAGCGAACCAGTCAATATTATACCCGCGATCATGCCGATGGTGACAGCAGGATCCGGGCAACGTTTGAACTGGTTTCGATTTCCGGCTGGGCGTCAAAATAGTCGTTATTTCAACATCTCAATCAAAGTGTCGTAATAATCTCCCAAACTATCTGACAACAATATTCCTGCAGGTATTATCGTCAGCGAGATTAGTCCGGCTATCACACCATATTCTATCACCGTCGATCCTTGCGAGCCTATAAGGAATTTCTTGATCATATCTAGTTTCATTATCGAGCGAATACCAGAGGCAGCACCGCAACCACATTTAACCAGCTGTTCATTCACTAGAATTCTAGCCGACATCAATTAACCGCCTATGAATCACCATTATTTGTCGTTGCCGACTTGAACAAGTTCAACAATCGCCAAACTGTCTGCCATCAGGATAGATAATACACTGCGATGTTTTTGATGGTTGAAGCACGCTTTTTCTGATCTTATAACGTGTCGGTGTTTTCACAGACCCGGTAACGATCTGGTCAACAGGCTGGGGATAGAGATTGTCGCCGCCAGCCAGTCGTTTTTCTGGATTTTCAAGAAGTGGCACAATAAACAGTGCCGCGGTGACGGTCAGGATACAGAAGAAAATGGCTGCTTCGATCTGACTTCTGCCTTGATTTCCCAGCAAAAAACGTACTCCGCGATAACCTAGCCAGTCGAATTTGGAACGATATTTCATAGGGTCCCCGCGCGCTTGGGCGATTGCCACAGTCTCATCAGCCAGTGCCTAAATTAACATCGCTAACAGTTCAAATATCGAAGATTATAATAAAATATCTATTAACGCGGGGATCAAAGGTACATCCGCCGGCGGCATTTTATAGTCGCGAAGGGCCTCGGCGCGCACCCATTTTGTTTCTTGCCCTTCGGTAGGACGGGGAATGCCCCACCAGCGCCTGCAAATATAGAGCGGCATTAAAAGATGAAAGGTTTCATAAGCGTGGCTGGCAAAACAAAGCGGCGCCAAACAGGCGGCGCGGGTGTCAATCGCCAGTTCCTCCGCCAACTCGCGCATGATTGCCTGCTCGGGCGTTTCACCCTTTTCAACCTTGCCACCTGGAAATTCCCAAAGCCCGGCCATCGGCTTTCCTTCCGGCCGCCTGGTAATAAGCACCCTGTTGTCCGGGTCGATCAAAGCGCAGGCAACAACCAGCGTTAGTGGTGGCGTTTCCTTTGAAGAGCTCAGCAGGTTCACTGGTTGCTGCTCCACGATTCCGGCGCTTGACGATAGGCATAACGATAGATCTCGCGAAATCCAAGCGAGAGGTAAAGATCGATAGCAGGCTCATTGGCGCTAACCACCTGCAGCCAGGCGCGTTTTGCACCGTGATTTTTTGCCCAAAGCAAGGCCGATTTGATGATAGCGCGACCTAGTCCCTGCCGACGGTGATCGGGATGTGTAATAATCTCGAACAGCCCGGCAAGATCATTATCGTGCACGCACATTGCCGTCGAAAGCGGAGTGCCGGACGGATCTTCCGTGGCGAACAGGCCAACGCTGGTGCGGATATTGCCGATTAGTTCAGAAAGGCCGGGCTTTAACGCCAGCGAGACGCCCTTCATGGCGATTATATCGTCAACCCAACGGCCGCTGTCGCGGATCGGAACGCGGTCAATCACATCTTCAAGATCGACCTTATCCATATCTACCCGGAACACAATGGTTTCGTCAAAACGTCGCCACCCCTGGGCGTCGAACATATTGTCCAACTCCGGTGACGCCAAAGGAGACTGGCGAAATACCAACGGCCGGCCGAACGCCCTAAACCGCAGCTCGGCGCGCTTGATGCGGCCATCGAGGTCGGCGTGATCGGACGGATCAAGCGGATTGACCGAATTCAATCGTTTGGACGGGTGACCGGCGGTAAGTCTTATTGCCCACGCGCCGTCAAAATAGGTATTGGCAGCCGGCCAAGAACGAAATCCCACCGCTTCCAGGCGTCTTACTTGCGATAATCCGGGCATCTTAGTTTTCTACCTGTTTTCAATTCCTTGAAAAGAATAAAGCTGCAAATGGGTATCGGATAACCAATTCATTTCACCGGGTGATTAGCTTCGGTAATCGGCATTGATGGCGATATACTCATGGGTCAAATCGCAGGTCCAAACCGTCGCCCTGCCATTATCAAGACCTAAATCAACCGATATGACGATTTCCTGTTCCTTCATTATCTCCGAGACCGTTTTCTCACAATAATCAGGGTCGCGCTCGCCTTCAACCGCCACCCGTACTTTACCGAATTTGATGGTGATCCGGTCGCGCTCAGCCTCCTCGCCCGCCTTGCCAACCGCCATGACAATGCGTCCCCAGTTGGCGTCTTCACCGGCGATCGCCGTTTTGACCAACGGTGAATTGGCAATCGACATTGCCACACTCTTTGCAGCAACATTATTGCGCGCGCCAGTTACCGTGATTTCCACCAGCTTGCTGGCGCCCTCACCGTCTCTCGCAATCTGCTGCGCCAGATCCAGCATAACCTTCCAAAGGGCGGCGGCGAAGACCGCCAGCCGCGGATCATCATCTTCCACAATCGGTGATATCGCCTCGCCGGCGCCTGTGGCAAACAGCAACACAGTATCGCTGGTAGAGGTGTCGCTGTCGACCGTTACGGCATTAAATGTTGTATCGACATTGGCCGAAAGAACAGCTTGCAGACACACCGCATCAACTGGTGCATCGGTAGCAATAAACGACAGCATTGTCGCCATATCAGGTGCAATCATGCCCGATCCCTTGGCGATACCGTTGATGGTGAATATCACACCATCAATCTCCAGCTGATGTGTCGCCATTTTGGCAAAAGTATCGGTGGTCATGATCGCCTCGGCCGCATCGGCCCAATTGTTCTGTAGCGCCTGCTGCATCAATCCTGCCAACAGGTGGTCAAATTGACCTGCGTCCAGCGGTTCTCCAATCACGCCGGTTGAGGCAAGAAAAACCGCGCCAGGTTCGCAGCCAAGCGCATCGGCTGCCGCCTCAGCGGTACGTTCAGCCGCCTGGCGGCCACGCATACCGGTGAAGGCGTTGGCATTGCCGGCATTGACAACCAGCGCCATTGCTGCACCTTTGCCGACATGCGCCCGGCACCAGTCAACCGGTGCCGAGGGACATTTTGACCGGGTGAACACGCCGGCAACTTGCGCCGGTTCGTCAAAGACCATGACGCAGAGATCCTTGCGCCCCTGATATTTGATGCCGGCCTCGGCGGAAGCAAGACGAACGCCGGTGATCGCCGGCAAAACGACGCGCTCTTTTGGCGCAAGCGGGGAGATTTTCATCAAGCGCCCTTTCCAGGGGGTTGTTGGTTCGCGGCAGGTCTATTGGCCGGTTATTTAGAGGTTCTGTCCGGCAACTTGAGTTTTTCGTCAAGGATTTCGACAGAAGCTTCTTTGCGTGCGGATTTAATCAACTTACCGTAGCGGTCACGCAGAATGGCCTGTCTGAACTGGTCCTTTACCGTCTCAAACGCCGGCGGTGCGACCTTGCGCCGCTCTTCCACCTTGATTACATGATACCCGAATTGGGTCTTCACTGGTTGAGCGGTATGCTTGCCAGGCTCAAGCGCAAATGCCGCCTGTTCAAACGCCGGCACCATGCGCCCTTTGCGAAAGAAACCTAAAAGCCCGCCACTGGGGCCGGTCGGACCGGTGGATTTTTCCTTTGCCAGGGCAATAAAATTGCCACCTTCGTTCAGTTGTTTGATGATGTCCTGCGCCTCTTTTGGGGTTTTCACCAAAATGTGCCGCGCCTTGACTTCCTCGACCTTGCCGGTCTCCTCCAGGTAAAGCGCTCTGATTTCATCGTCCGCGATCTTGTCGGTAACATTCCTGCTGATATAGACATTGTGCAGCACCCGTTGACGCAACAACGCCAGGCGGGCCAGCAAAGCTTCATCCTCGGCAAGGCCCTCTGCCTCTGCCTTCTGCGATATGACGACAATATCGATTAGCGCATTAAGCACTGCCGCCTGACGCTGTTCAACAGGCAGGCGGTCAAACTGACTGCCAATGTCGTTGCGGGCGCGCTCAAGATCCTTGGCTGTGATGACAATTTCACCAATACGGGCAACTGTGTCGGCCTCCTGAGCATGAAGCGTCAGGGAAGCAAAGTTCAACGACAGCATTACCAGCACGAGCGAAGGCATGTATTTCCAGCACATCGTAATATCCGTTCAAAATAGTCAAACAAGTGGCTAGGGCAGTTACTGGCAAAATCGATAGTCCGTATCAATGCTAAAGGCTGGCCCACGATATAAAGGAACACGTTGACATCACCTTGACCCCCTCTTATCTGTCCTTGAGCCCGGCGTCCAGAATTCTTCACCCGTCGGAAGTCATATTCCTGTTGCGCCAGCTTTCGTATCACAAGAGTTGCGTAACTTGTCCGCAAAGCTATATCGAGACGGACAACAAGCCAGACAAGGGGCCAATACATGGTCGGTTTCGGGGGCATCGCCCGCAAGTTATTCAGTTCGGAAAATGAACGCCGCATTAAGCGGCTAGCGCCGAAAGTGGATGCAATCAATGCATTGGAACAGGAAATCGAGGCGCTGAGCGACGATGCGCTCAAGGCCAAGACCGATGAATTCCGCGCACAGTTGCAAGGTGGCACCAGTCTCGACGATCTGCTGGTGCCCGCATTCTCCGTGGTCCGCGAAGCTTCAAAGCGCGCCCTTGGTATGCGACCATTTGACGTCCAGCTGATCGGCGGCATGATCCTCAATGAGGGCTCGATCTCAGAAATGAAGACCGGTGAAGGCAAAACACTGGTAGCCACCCTACCGGTCTATCTCAATGCGCTTGAGGGCCGCGGCGTACACGTCGTCACGGTCAATGACTATCTCGCCAATCGCGATTCGGAATGGATGGGCAAGATTTACAATTTCCTCGGCATGAGTGTCGGCGTCATTGTTAACGAGATGGACGATGAGGAGCGTCACGAAGCCTATGCCTGTGACATCACCTATGGCACCAACAACGAGTTTGGTTTCGACTATTTGCGCGACAATATGAAATACGATCTGGAATCGATGGTCCAGCGCGGCCATCGCTATGCGATCGTTGATGAGGTCGATTCCATTCTGGTGGACGAAGCACGCACGCCGTTGATCATTTCAGGCCCGATCGACGACCGTTCTGATCTCTACACCACCATCGATGCGTTTATTCCCAATATCGCCGATGAAGATTTTGAACTCGACGAAAAACAAAGGACGGTAACCTTTAGCGAGGATGGTAACGAGAAACTCGAACAGCGCCTCAGTAAGGCCGGATTGCTGAAGGGTGAATCGCTTTACGATGTGGAAAACGTCGCCGTGGTTCATCACATCAACAATGCGCTTAAGGCGCACAAGCTTTTTTTGCGCGACAAAGATTATATCGTCCGCAATGACGAGGTGGTGATCATTGACGAATTCACCGGCCGAATGATGCCGGGGCGGCGATTTTCTGAAGGTCAGCACCAGGCGCTTGAAGCCAAGGAGAACGTCACCATTCAGCCGGAAAACCAAACCCTCGCATCGATAACCTTCCAGAACTATTTTCGCATGTATGACAAACTGGCCGGCATGACCGGTACAGCGATGACAGAAGCTTCAGAATTCGCCGATATCTATAAGCTGGAAGTGGTTGATGTGCCGACCAACATGCCGGTCTCACGGGTTGATGACCATGACGAGGTCTACCGCACCGAAGAGGAAAAATATCGCGCCATTATCCGATTGATCACCGAATGCAAGAAAAAGCACCAACCGGTTCTGGTCGGCACCACCTCGATTGAAAAATCCGAGACATTGGCGCAGAAACTGCGGGACAGCGGTGTAGCTGAGTTTCAGGTGCTCAATGCCCGTTATCACGAGCAAGAAGCACAGATAATCTCTCAGGCCGGCCGGCCGGGTGCGGTAACAATTGCCACTAATATGGCCGGACGAGGCACCGATATCCAATTGGGTGGTAACCTCGACATGCGGCTGGAGCAGGAACTGGAAGACAAGCAGGGCGACGAGCGGGCCCGACTTCAAAGCAAAATCACCACTGAAATCGACACTTTGAAAAAACAAGCCATTGCCGCCGGTGGCCTTTATGTCATCGGTACGGAGCGTCACGAAAGCCGTCGCATTGACAATCAGTTGCGAGGCCGTTCGGGCCGGCAGGGCGACCCGGGCCATTCAATATTCTTCCTGTCGCTGCAGGACGATCTAATGCGCATTTTTGGCTCCGACCGAATGGATTCAATGTTGCGCAAGCTTGGCCTTAAAGAAAATGAGGCGATCGTTCATCCCTGGATCAACAAAGCGCTGGAAAAAGCGCAACAAAAGGTCGAGGCGCGCAATTTCGATATCCGCAAAAACCTGCTGAAATTTGACGATGTGATGAACGACCAGCGCAAGGTGGTGTTCGATCAGCGCATTGAAATGATGAGCAGCGAGGATCTTTCCGACATTGTTGATGACATGCGGGCCGACGTTATTGACGATCTTGTTGACAAGGGCATACCGGAAAAAGCCTATCCCGAACAATGGGCAGTTGAAGAACTGCACGAGGCGGTGGAAACGCACCTCAATCTCGACATTCCGGTCTCGGACTGGGCCAAGGAAGAAGGTATCGATGACGAAGTCATTCGCGAGCGGATAACCGAAGAAGCCGACAAACAGGCCAAGGAGCGGGCCGAGCGATTTGGGCCGGATGTTATGCGCTATGTGGAGAAATCGGTGGTGTTGCAGACGCTTGATCATCTGTGGCGCGAACATCTGGTTAATCTGGAGCATTTGCGTTCGGTTATCGGCTTTCGCGGTTATGCCCAGCGCGATCCGCTGAATGAATACAAGACCGAGAGTTTTGAACTGTTCCAAACCATGTTGGCCAACCTGCGCCAGGCGGTGACAGGACAGATGATGCGGGTGGAGATCGTCCAGGATCCTTCGGAAGTCGAAGCACTGGAACTGCCTGAAATGGCTGCCAGCCACATCAATCCGCTGACCGGTGAAGACGAGTTTGACGACCATTACGGCACCGCCCTTCTCACCCCGACCAGGGCAAAAGCAGCCGAAGGCCGCAACCCGGATGATCCGTTGACCTGGGGCAAAGTCGGTCGCAACGAGCCCTGTCCCTGCGGTTCGGGCAAGAAATTCAAACACTGTCACGGCAGGCTGGTTTAGGGTTGCTCTAAGTATTATGCAGCGGGCGAATGCGCAATTGCGTTACCCGGTTGCGCTGGCGCTTGAGCACCACGAAACGCTTGCCATAGAATGTAAATGTCTGTTTTTCTTCCGGTATCATCTGCGCCTCATGTATAACCAGGCCGGCCAGGGTTGTCGCTTCCTCATCCGGCAGGTCCCAGTCGAGCGCCCGGTTTAGATCGCGGATGGGCAATGCTCCTTCGACGATGAACGAGCCATCGGACTGCGGCTCGATGCCGTTGATTTCCTGGTCATGTTCATCGGCAATTTCCCCGACGATCTCTTCCAGAATATCTTCCAGCGTCACCAGTCCCTCCACCTCGCCATATTCATCAACCACCAGCGCAATATGGGTTTTGCGCCGCAAAAAAGTGTTCAATTGGTCCTGCAAAGATGTAGTTTCGGGAACAAACCAGGGTTTGGAGATGATCTTTTCAATCTGCAGATCGGCAGGCTTGCGGCCCGATCCGGCCATGGCGCGAAGCACGTCCTTGGCGTGGAGGAAACCAACAATGTTGTCAGGCTCGTCTTTCCACACCGGTAATCTGGTATAGGGACTGTCGACAACCTGGGCGACAATCATGTCTGGCCGCAGTCCGATATCGATGCTTTCCATCTTGGTACGGTGGATCATCACGTCGCTGACTTCGAGCTCGTGCAGGTCCAGTAGCGCCTCTAACCGGTCGCGGTCGTCCTTGATGAACGAACCCTCCTCATGCAACATCGCCACGGCACCTCTGATTTCCTCATGGGCTGAAAGCAGTGAGGTATCTTTGTCGAGATTGATGCCGAACAACGCCAGAATATAGCGGACAACCGACGTGACCGCTTTGGTCAGCGGACTGAAGATAATAACGATCCAGCGGATCAGCGGCGAGACACGAAGGGCAAAACGGTCAGGGTCCGATATCGCCCAGGATTTCGGCAGCACCTCGGCGAAGATCACCACAATGATGGTCATTGCTATGGTGGCGTAGACCACGCCGGTCTGGCCAAACATTTCGATGAAAATGCTCGTCGCCAGGGCAGACGCCAGAATGTTGACGAGATTGTTGCCAAGCAATAGGGCACCAATCAACTGATCACGTTTGGCAATCAGCCGGTTGACCAACCCGGCGCTTGTCTGGCCGTTCTTTTCCATCGCCAGCATGCGGCTGCGCGATGTTGCAGTGAGCGCTGTTTCGGAGCCGGAAAAAAAAGCGGAACACACGATCAGGATTATGATGGCCAAAAACAGGCCCAGCAGCGATATGGTCATTTACCAAGCTCATCTTTCAAGAACGCCAGAACCTGCGATGCGGCAATATTGGTGGCAATGAATGACTGGCCAATATCGCGGGCGAGAATCAGGTTCAATTCGCCTTTGGTCACCTTTTTGTCCTGGGCGATATGGTGCAGAAGGGTTTCTGCTGCAGGAAGTTCGCCAGGAATTTGGTCAATCGATGTCGGCAACCCGACTTGTTTTAAATGACGTGTGATGCGTTCTGCCGCCTCCGGGCCGGCAAGATTGAGCCGGTTGGAGAACCGGTAGGCCAAAACCATGCCGATAGCAACGCCTTCTCCGTGCACCAACCGGGCCGGATCATAATTGACCGCAGCCTCAAGCGCATGGCCGAATGTATGGCCCAGGTTTAGCAGCGCGCGTTGACCATGTTCGTGCTCATCGGCGGCAACCACAGCAGCCTTGGCGCGGCAGCTTTCAGCTACCGCTTCGCCAAGTTCAGCTCCGGCCTTTTCTATTTTGGGCCAGTTTTTCTCCAGCCAGGAAAAGAACGCCGGGCGGTCGATCAGGCCATATTTGGCAATTTCGGCATATCCGGCGCGAAATTCTCGCCGGCTCAGCGTTTCAAGCACACCGGTATCAGCCAGAACGATTTCCGGTTGATGGAATACGCCGATCAGGTTCTTGCCGTGGGGTGAGTTGATGCCGGTTTTTCCGCCGACGGAAGAATCCACCTGAGCAAGCAGACTGGTCGGTATCTGAACCAGTTTCATTCCCCGGCGCACAACGCCTGCAACAAAACCGGCCAGATCACCTACCACACCACCGCCAAAGGCGACCACAACATCGCCACGCTCCAGCCGCAGCTGCAAGACCGTTTCAACGATTTGGTGAAATTGCTCAAAACACTTTGATTTCTCACCGGCCGGAATTTCGATCACCTGCCAGGCTATTTTGCGGGCATCCAGACTGGCGGTTAATCTTGCCAGATGCAAAGGCGCCACATTGGTGTCGGTAACAATGGCCAGCCGGGCACCGGGAACCGCTTGCGCGATCAGCGCACCGGCCTGTTCGATCAAGCCGGGGCCGATAAGAATATCATAGGATCTCGCGCCCAGATCAACTGGTACGGTGATCGTCGCTGTACCATATAAACGTTCATCCATCGGTGTTGCCATTGTTCGGTGACAAAGTGCCAATTTTTTGCGCCAGCAGCGAAACTATCTCAGCAGCAATATCATCGCGATTGGCATCGTGCGAAACAAATCGCAGATCGGCCAGTCCATAGATCGGATTTCGCTCTTCCAGTAGGTCTTCGATCACCCCGCGCGGATTGGGCCGCTTCAATAGTGGTCTGGTTTTTCGGCGCAACACCCGTTGCATGATAAGATCGATGTCGGCATCAAGCCACACAGATACGGCCGAAGCGGCGATCGCCTCTCGCGTATCACCATCCATATAAGCGCCCCCACCTGTGGCCAGCACGCACCTGCCATTTTGCAGCATGCGGTTGATCACCTTCTTTTCTCCAGCGCGGAAATAGGCTTCACCAAATCTGTCGAATATTTCCGCTACCGAGAGATTGGCAGCCAGCTCGATTTCGCTGTCGGCATCGGCAAAGGGAAGATCCAGCAACGCCGCCACACGCCTGCCGATTGTTGATTTGCCCACTCCCATGATACCGACGAATACTATGGAGCGCCCATTGAGTGCGGCACGTACCTGTCTGGCCTCTTGGGCAGGCTGCGATATCTCCGCATCAGGGGCCTGGTTGCCATTTCCGGTTGTTGCGGGACGGGAATCGTTCGTTGCCATATTCACTTTTCTTTGTACTAATCGGCCGGATGTCCTAACCGAAGGCTCACTCGCACTTATAGTTTGACAGATCGCATCTTGCCAATTTTATCTTACTCGCACATAAGGAATGTTGAAAGCACCGGCAAACCGGATGGAGTTCCACTATGCCCAGTCTAATTCGCTTTCTTGTGGTAATCGGCATCATCGGCGGCCTTGTGTATGGGGGCATGTTGGCGCTGGCGCTGACGGTGGAACCCAACAAGCGCGAAATGCGAATTAAGATACCATCTAAGCGAATCAATAAATAGGCCAGCCGTGACGCCCCGCGATGAATATCTCATCGAAGCTTTTATCGAGATGCTGAGCGCCGAGCGCGGTGCCTCTTCAAACACCCTTTCCAGTTATCAAAAGGATCTGGATGATTTTTCACGCTTCTGCAAAAGCCGCGGAAAGACCTTGATCGAGGTCGAAGCCGAGACAATCAGCAACCATCTGGCCGCACTGGCCAAACAGGGCTACGCCGCCTCCAGCCAGGCCCGCAAACTTTCTGCTTTGCGACAGTTTTTCAAGTTCCTGTTTAGTGAGGGAATGCGCCAGGATGAACCGACCGGCATACTTGATGCGCCGAAGCAGGCAAGACCATTGCCAAAAGTGCTGGGCGAAAAGGAAGTTGACCAACTGATTGAACGCGCAGAACAAGAGGCTGGCAATCCGAAGGCCAGACCACCCGCCATGTTGCGCGCCAAACGCCTGCTTGCCCTTTTGGAGGCGCTCTATGCGACCGGTATGAGAGTATCAGAACTTGTCACATTGCCACAATCGGCGTCACGCAAGGATGCGCAATTCCTGATTATTCGCGGTAAAGGCGAAAAAGAGCGGCTGGTGCCGCTTGGCCAAAAGGCAAAACAGGCGATCGCCGGTTACCGGGATGCCCGGCGAGCAAACGATAAATACAAGGACAGTCCGTGGCTGTTTCCCTCTTCCGGGGCCAAGGGCCATTTTACCCGCCAGGCATTCGCCAGGGATTTAAAGGCGCTGGCAATCAGGGCCGGCATGAAGCCGCAAAAAATCTCGCCGCATGTGTTGCGCCATGCCTTTGCCAGCCATCTGTTGCAAAATGGCGCCGACCTGCGTTCGGTGCAGCAATTGCTTGGTCACGCCGACATCTCCACCACCCAGATTTATACCCACGTGCTGGAAGAACGGTTGCGTCAACTGGTCGAACAGCATCACCCGCTTGCCAAACTGGCAGATTAAACTGCTTCAACGGTCCAGTTTAATCCGTCCATATACTATTGATCTTGCCTGTTATGCTACGGGAATTGCTTGACAACCAATGTGGTGCGACCCTACATCAGGCCGCATGCACCGGGGATATTGCGCCCTGGATATCAGATCGGCAAAGGTTTGATATTATCACGAGTAATTCTTCTATGCAGAGCTTTCTCGAATTTGAAAAATCGGTTGCCGACCTGAAAGGCCAAGTGCGTGAATTGCGTTCGATGGGCAAGGAAGACGACAGTGTCGATGTCAGCGAAGAAATCGCCAAGCTTGAGGCCAAGGCAACCCAGGCATTGGAAGATATCTATAAAAAACTGACACCATGGCAAAAAATGCAGGTGGCGCGTCATCCCGACAGGCCGCATTTTGCTAATTATGTCGCAGCACTGATCGAAGATTTCACCCCGCTTTCCGGTGATCGCAATTATGCCGACGATCACGCGGTCCAGTGTGGGTTTGGCCGCTTTGACGGTCAGTCGATAGCGATAATCGGCCACGAAAAGGGCCATGACACACAGACCCGGTTGAAGCACAATTTTGGCATGGCGCGGCCCGAGGGCTATCGTAAGGCCGTTCGCATCATGGAACTGGCCGACCGCTTTGATATTCCCGTATTGACATTGGTCGATACGGCTGGCGCTTATCCCGGCATCGGCGCTGAAGAACGTGGTCAGGCCGAGGCGATAGCCCGCTCGACCGCTGCATGTCTCAATTTGAAGGTTCCCGTTATCTCTGTGATTATCGGCGAGGGCGGGTCGGGCGGCGCAATTGCCATTGCCACTGCAAACCGGGTATTGATGTTGCAACACGCCATCTACAGCGTCATTTCGCCGGAGGGTGCAGCGTCAATTTTGTGGCGCGATTCCACCCGTGCAAAAGATGCGGCGACCAACATGAAGATCACCGCCGAAGACATTCTAAAACTGGGTGTGGTGGATACTATTATTGCCGAACCGGTCGGCGGCGCCCATCGCGATCCTGAAACTGTATTCGGTGCGACACGGCAGGAAATACGACAAGCGCTGGACGAATTGTCTGAAATGTCGGGCAAGGAACTGCGGCATAAGCGCCGGGAAAAATTTTTGGCCATCGGACGAAATCTATAGGGCGTGGCATCGGTCCCCCCCACGCTATGACAATCGCGTGAGTTACCGGCATAAGGGCTTGCTGTAACCGATTGTCAATAATAACACAGTACGAATAAACGTGGCGAATGGTCATAATTTGATCATTGTGCAAATGTTTGGTGTAGCCCGGTGGTTGCTCATATGGCTGAGAGCATGTTCATGAAAAAGCGTTTGGTACATTGTTTTGCGGTGCTAGCAACGGCAACGATTGTTAGCGGTTGCCAGGGCGGGTTTGGCGACCTGACGCCCAAAGCGCAACGCCCGGTACCGGCCAAATTGCTGACCCAAATGAAGGCCAAGAGCATGCGTCAGGCGGCGCCGATTGTGGTGCGCATTTTCAAAAAGGAAAATGTGCTTGAAGTCTGGAAACAGAAAACCAATTTGCGTTATGCGCTGCTGAAATCCTATGAAATCTGCAAGTGGTCGGGCAAGTATGGACCGAAATTCAAAGAGGGCGACCGGCAGGCCCCGGAAGGATTTTACGCCATCAACCCCTATCAGATGAACCCCAAATCATCCTATCATCTGTCGTTTAATCTTGGTTATCCGAACAAATATGATCGCGCCCATGGCCGCACCGGCGCCCATTTGATGGTCCATGGCGCCTGCTCATCGGCCGGCTGCTACGCCATGACCGACGAGCAGGTGGAAGAAATCTTCGCGCTGGCCCGTGATGCGTTTCGAGGGGGGCAAAAATCGTTCCAGGTACAGGCATTTCCCTTTCACCTGACCCCGCAAAATATGTTTGAAAACCGCCACAGCAAGCATTTTGCCTTCTGGAAAATGCTGAAAGTCGGGTATGATCAGTTTGATATCACCAAACGCCCGCCATTAGTCGAGGTGTGTGAAAGTAAATACCAGTTCAATGTGAAGCCGGAAACCGGACGCCGGTTTACCGCCCGCAACGCCTGCCCGCCGATGTATATGCGCCAAAGCACGGCACTCGCCTATACCAAAGTCAAGCGGCGCGACGATGCGGCGTTCGACAAATTGCTGGCGAAAGCCGAGGGTCGCGATGCAAACGACATGAGTAGTCTTAGCGTCGCCATGGCCTTGCCCGGGATCAAGCTTGTGTCCCCGACACCGGTCGCCGTTGCAGCGGTCAAAACCATACCGTCTACTGCTACCGCCAATGCGGCGAGTACCGGCATGACAACCAATGCCGCCCTTTCGGGCATTTCTGCACCGGTGAAGCCGAAACCAGCACCGGCAAATTGAACTCAATCAAATATTGCCGGATTTTCAGCCTGCAACCGAGTCTGATCTAGCCGATTGATTGACCGGTCTTTTCCCAATCCGCCAGAAAGGCAGCCAGGCCCTTGTCGGTCAGCGGATGTTTGATCAGAGCTTCCAGGGTCGATGGCGGAATGGTCGCCACATCGGCCCCGGCAATGGCACAATCCTTGACGTGATTGACCGTGCGCAACGAGGCCGCAAGCAGCTCTGTTTTAAACTCATAATTGTCATAAATGGCGCGGATATCTTCGATCAGCTCCATACCGTCGATGGCCATATCGTCAAGCCGGCCGATAAACGGTGAGACAAATGTCGCTCCCGCCTTGGCCGCCAGCAACGCCTGGTTGGCGGAAAAGCACAAGGTGACATTGGTCTTGTAGCCTTCCTCGCTCAGCGACTTGCAGGCCTTCAGCCCGGCTAAGGTCATCGGCAGTTTGATGCAGATATTGGGTGCTATTTTGGCAAGCGTCTTGCCTTCCTTAATCATGCCGTCGGCATCTATCGCCGTAACCTCGCCGGAAACCGGTCCATCAACCAGCGTGCAGATTTCGCTCAAGGTTTCAGTGATATCCCGGCCTGATTTCAATATCAGTGACGGGTTGGTGGTAACACCATCGATCAGGCCGGTAGCGACCCATTCCCGGATTTCGGCAACATCGGCTGTGTCGATAAAGAACTTCATGGTGTAATTCCTGATTTGTGGGGTGTATTGGCTGGAAATCAATTCAACCTTCCATTTATCCTAATTCACCGGCAAGGTCAGCCCGAAAAGGGAATCAATTTGAAAAATAATGCCGACATCGTCGCGGTAATGCTGCCGATCCCGGCTGAACGAGCCTATTCCTATCGGGTGCCGGCTGATATCAGTCTTGCTGCCGGTGATATCGTGCAAGTGCCGCTTGGCCCCAGACTGGTGGCGGCTGTGGTGTGGGATGGAACACCCGACGCGGTCGATACGGCCAAACTGCGTGATGTTTCCCAGAAATTTGATTGCCCTTCCATGCGTGAAGAACTTCGCCGGTTTATCGAGTGGATCGCCAATTACACCTTGTCGCCACCGGGCATGGTCTTGCGCATGGTATTGCGGGTACCGGCGGCACTAGAGCCTGAACAACCGATTGAAGCCTGGCGCTATTGTGGTCCACCGCCAAAACGAATGACCAAAGCCCGCAACAAGGTAATTACGCTGGCGGCAGGAGACGATAACTTGCCGCCGATGGCGTGGACGCGTTCCGGACTGGCCCACGCCGCCGGTGTCAGCCTTTCGGTGGTCAACGGACTGATCAAAGCCGGCTCCTTCGAGCAGGTGCTGTTGCCGCCGCCCCCGGTTGTCGCCAACCCCGATGCCGACCTTGGCAATACCCAATTGAGCAGCGATCAACAGCAGGCGGCAGACCGGTTGCGCGAACTGGTCGCCAAAAAATCCTTCAACACTGCCCTGCTTGATGGTGTAACCGGCTCTGGCAAAACGGAGGTCTATTTCGAAGCCATTGCCGAGGCGCTGCGCGACAACCGGCAAGTACTTATCCTGCTGCCGGAGATCGCGCTGACAACAACCTTTCTTGAACGCTTCGAGCAGCGCTTTGGCGCACCACCGGCAGAATGGCATTCCGCCCTTAACCCCAAGACCCGGGAAAAGACCTGGCGGCAAGTGGCCACCGGCCAGATCAAGGTTGTCGCCGGCGCCCGCTCGGCGCTTTTTTTGCCGTTTCAAAATCTTGGCCTGATCATCGTCGATGAAGAGCATGACAGCGCCTACAAGCAACAGGACCGGGTGTTTTATCACGCCCGCGATATGGCCGTGGTGCGCGCATCGATCAACAATATTCCGGTTGTTCTAGCCTCGGCCACCCCGTCGATTGAAACCCAGGTCAACGCCGCCCATGGCCGTTATGAACATATCGTACTCTCCCGGCGCCACGGTGATGCGGCGATGCCCAAGCTTGCTGTTATCGATATGCGCAAAGATCCACCGCCGCGTGGCCGGTTTCTTTCGCCCGTGCTTTTAACGGCCATGACCAACACCTTAAAGCGTGGTGAACAAAGCCTGTTGTTCTTAAACCGCCGCGGCTATGCGCCACTCACCCTTTGCCGGGTATGTGGCCATCGCTTCCAGTGCCGCAATTGCTCGGCCTGGCTGGTGGAGCACCGGTTTCGCGGCCAGTTGCAATGCCACCATTGCGGCCACAACGAACCTGTGCCACAGGCCTGCCCCGCCTGCGGCACGCTTGATCATCTGGTCGCCTGTGGCCCCGGTGTGGAGCGGTTGGCCGAAGAGGTTGATCAGCTCTTCCCCAAGGCCCGCACCATCATCTTGTCCTCTGATATGATGGGTGGTGTGGCGCGGTTACGGCTGGAACTGGCGGCAATTGCCGATGGCGAAGCCGATATCATTATCGGCACTCAGCTGGTGGCCAAGGGCCACAATTTTCCGCTGATGACGCTCGTCGGTGTGGTCGATGCCGATATCGGCCTGAACAATGCCGACCCGCGGGCGGGCGAGCGCACCTTTCAATTGCTCTCACAAGTCACCGGCCGGGCCGGACGCGCCGGCGGCACGAGCCGGGGTTTGATGCAAAGCTATCAGCCGCAGCATCCGGTCATTCAGGCCATCGCCTCGGGTAATTCCAGGGCGTTTTACCAACGCGAGATCGAAGCGCGGCGAGTGGCCGGACTGCCGCCGTTCGGGCGTTTGGCCGGCATTGTCATTTCCGCCACCGACCGCCGCGATTGCGAGACCCACGCAAAGGCGCTGCGCCAGGCCGCGCCCGAAAACGCGGAAGTAATGATCCTTGGTCCGGCCGAGGCCCCGATGGCGCTGGTGCGCGGCCGTCATCGATTTCGCATTCTGGTGCAGGCGCATCGCCAGCTGGATTTGCAGAATTTTCTGCGCCAATGGATGGCAAATGCCCCCAGGATCCGTGGCAGCGTCAGGGTGCAGATCGATGTCGATCCACAAAGCTTTTTGTGATCATACCATCAGGCGCGCCATGCGCCAGCTATCCAGTGCGCTAGTGGTTCTGTACCAACATTTGCATCCGCCAGCGGCTCGTACTTATGGCAAATGTTGGAATCATAAGAACCACTAGCAAGATATTGAATCTAGTGGAATTTTCGAATTTGACATTTGAAAATGAACGAAGCTGCAAGTGGGACTCAAATGTCAAATTCATTCCACTAGTAGCCCGCCGCCATGCCGTCCTTGCGCGGATCGGATGCACCTATCAGCACGCCCCTTCGGTGATCGACAGCGATAATCTGCCCGGCGCCGAGCGGCGAGAGGGCCGGTCGTATCGGATGACCACGGGCCTTAAGCCCGGCGCGTACTTCGTTTCCAACACCTGCCTCAAACTCGACCACGCCATCCTCACCCCAAAACACACGGCCATGATCGAGCGCTTCCTGCGGGTCCATATTATAGTCAAACATATTGGCCAGCACATGGGCATGGCCCATCGGTTGAAACGCGCCACCCATTACACCGAAGGAATGGGAAAGTTCGCCGTTTTTGGTCACCATGCCGGGAATGATCGTATGCATGGGCCGTTTTGACGGGCCAATGGCGTTGTCATGCCCTTCTTGCAACGAAAAACAGGCACCGCGGTCTTGTAGGCAGACACCGGATTTAAGCGTGGCGATGCCCGAGCCAAACCCGTGATAGAGCGAGTTAATGAACGACACCGCCATCAGATCGCGATCAACCACCGTTAGATAGGTCGTACTCGCGTCGGGCAAGGACGGCATAGTGATATTGTCGTTGCGTATTTCGGCATCAAACTGGGTCGCCAGCAATCCAGTATTTTCACGCGACAATAATTGCGCAGGCGTCGCCCTCATTGCAGCCGGGTCGCCGACATAAACATCACGAACACTGTAAGCAAGCCTTGCCGCCTCGATCTCCAAGTGGCCGCGCTCGCCACTGTTGGGAGCAAGGTTTTTCGCCCCAAGCCGATCAAACAGGTTGAGCAACACCAGTGCTGTGATGCCCTGTCCGTTTGGCGGAATCTCGTGCACATCATAGCCGCCATAGGTGGTCGAGACAGGGTCAACCCAGTCGGCTGTAGCACCAGCTATGTCCTCGGCGCTTAAAAAACCGCCCTCTTGCTGCACAGTGATGGCAATTTCAGCGGCGACCGGACCAGTATAAAAAGCATCCACACCTTCGCTGGCGACGCTCTCCAGCGTACCAGCCAGCGCTGGAAGTCTATGGATATCGCCCATTTCCGGTGGTTTTCCACCGACCAGAAAATGCGCCGATGCGCCTTCGTTACCGGCCAGTTTTTCGGCCAGTCCTTGCCAGTCACGCGCCACGCGCGGAGCGATGGGATAACCGTTCTTGCCATACCAGATCCCGTCGGCAAAAAGGCTGTTAAACTCTCTTGTGCCAAAGCGTTGTTGCAGTGCTTCCCATGCCTTAAGCGCCCCCGGCACGGTTATGGTATGAGCCGGCAGGTCACTAAGGCTGGTGATCTTACGCTCCAGATACCAGCCAAGCCGCGCTTTTGCCGCAGAACGCCCGGAGCCGTTGAGACCATGCAAGGTGCCATCTGGCTGGCTGACAATGACAAAACAATCGCCGCCAATGCCGGTCATGTGTGGCTCGACCACCGCCAGCACGGCAGCAGCAGCAATTGCCGCATCGACCGCATTGCCGCCGCTCTGCAAAACCTTGAGCGCACAATTGGTGGCCAGCGGGTGGGCCGTCGCCGCCATGCCGTTGGCGGCATGGACACATGAACGGCCAGGTAACTGAAGATTACGCATGATGGATCAGCTACAATCCACCGCCAAGCGTCACATCGCGTGTCGCCGAACGGATTGAAACGGAAAATCCGGCAAGCACGTCAATCAGTGTTATGATCATCAAAACGAAGAACACTGCGGTAGCCGCTCCCTGAACCAGCAGGAATTCGACCAGATAGGCGACCAGAATAAAGGTCGACAACAAATGGTCGACGATTGAATTTACCCCGATACGGGTTGCTTTCAATATTTCGAAAAACAGCAACACCAGCCCAAGAGTGATCATCAGATCGCCAAGTGCCATCACCCAGTTTGCGCCGGAAATCATCGACACGCTCCAGATCTGTTCATCCCACGACGTGTTGCCGAGCAGACCGGCAAGTACAATATTGTAAACGATCAACGGCACGGCCATTAAAGGCACATTGGTTATCATGATATCTCCTCACTGAAAAATGTTACGCCGGCAGTCCCACACTTAGCCCTGGAACACACGTAAATGATGGCAGAAATCGCCAGACATGAACAGGACGATTTTGTTACCCTCGAGCCAAACGCAAAAAAGGCCGGTCTTCAACCAGCCGATTTCTTCAATCAAACAGTTGCCCGGATCAGATGGCGGCTAAATGCCGTCCTTCGGCTCCAGAATCTGTTTGCCGCGATACATGCCTGTTTTCAGATCGATATGGTGCGGCCGACGCAGCTCGCCGGAATTCTTGTCTTCCACATATGAAGGCGATTTAAGCGCATCGGTAGAGCGGCGGTGACCGCGCTTCATGCGGGATATCTTACTCTTTGGAACAGCCATGGTTCAGCTCCGTTTGGCACAGCACAGGTATTGCCGGTCTGTCCGGCCAGATATTCCCTGCCTGTCTGGATTTAGTTGGCCGGTGTATAGGCCAATATTATCGAAGATAGCAAGTAGAATCGGAAATTCAAAACCAAACAGGGCGACCAGATTATCCTGAAGGTGATGGCGAAAAGGACGGATAGTCACAATCACTGCCGCAAACATTGAACATAAGCCCCCGCCTGGCGGGCCCGGGTCTGATTGATGCGGGCCAGTGTTCGCATCCGGCGGGATGGTTTTTTCGGATTGCGCAGCCGTGGATTGGGTAGCGTTACCGCCAACAATGCCGCCTGACGGCGACTTAGCTTGGCCGCCGGGCGACCAAAATGATGTTTTGCTGCAGCACCAATGCCATAGACGCCGGGTGCCCATTCGGCGATATTGAGATATATCTCCATCTGCCGGCGTTTCGACCAGATCAGATCGATATAGAGCGCCAAGGGAACTTCCAGCGCCTTGCGGACGTAGGAGCGGCTGTTCCACAGGAAAAGATTCTTCGCCACCTGCATGGTAATAGTGCTGGCACCGCGGGTCGGTTCGCCCTCGATGGCATCATCAATCACCAGATTAACGGCATTCCAGTCGACACCGTTATGGCGGCAATAGCGCCCGTCCTCAGACATCATGACAGAATTAACCAGCACCGGGGCAATGCGCTCAACTGGCACCCAGATGCGGCGGACATTGCGGCCGGCAAATTGGTCATAGAGCATCAGGGTGGAAACCGGCTGCACGCTTGCGGGCAAGTAGATGATCGCCAACAAAAACGGCAGCAGGATTACCGCAATCACCAAACCAAAAAGCCAGCGAAATACCCGTCGCTTCAACAATCGTGCTTTTGCCGGCTTCTTTTGCACCCGCTTTTTTTTCGACGACTTCTTTTGGGAAGACTTCTTGTTCAAAACGGTTTGCTTCCTGCTTGCCCGACAGATGGTCGAGGCTCAATAGACCCTTGTGCCGGTCGACACAATGCGCATGCTCAAGCAATTTCAGCAGAAGTTGCAGACTTTTGCGCTCGCGAGATTGCGTAAATACAAAGAGATAGAACATATTCCGTGACGGACTATTCACGAATTATGCTGTAGCACCGCTTGACCGCAGAACCGCAAACAGGCATTGCCGATAGCGACAGGAAAGGTGATGGCAAATCAATTTACCACAAGGCTGCAACAAACCGCCGATACAGTATCGAACGAGCTCGACCAGCTTCTGCACCAATCGGCGCTTTATGGCGAGACCTTCCGGCCTCCACGGCTGATTGCAGCCATTCGCCACGGCGTTTTGAATGGTGGCAAGCGGTTGCGGCCGTTGTTATTGATTGAAACTGCGGCACTTTTCTGCCACCGCGGCGCCGGCGTGGTGCGTGCCGCATGCGCGCTTGAATGCCTTCATTGCTATTCTCTCATCCATGACGACCTGCCGTGTATGGATGATGATGATCTCAGACGCGGTGAGCCCACCGTACACCGGGCCTTCGATGAAGCAACAGCGGTGCTTGCCGGTGATGCGCTGTTGACCCTTGCCTTCGATATTTTGTCGCGTCCTGAAATCTCAGATAACGCGAATATCCGGGCAGAGCTGGTGCAAATGCTTGCCCGTGCAGCCGGGCTTGGCGGCATGATCGGTGGACAGGCGCTTGATATGACAGCCGAGATCGACGATCCGGATGAGACCGAAATTCTCCGCTTGCAGGCGATGAAAACCGGCGCGCTGATCCGCTTTGCTTGCGAGGCCGGCGCGGTGCTTGCAGGTGCCGCGCCCGATGAACGCCTGCTGCTTGCCCGTTTCGGCAGCACCATCGGCGAGGCTTTCCAGCTTGCCGATGATATTCTTGATGTAACCGCCACCAGCGATGCAATGGGCAAGGCCACCGGCAAGGATGCGGATCGCGGCAAGAAAACCCTGCTCGATATTTATGGCATTGATGGTGCCCGTGAACGGTTGGATCAATTGGCCGAAAAGGCAATTGAACAATTGTCGCCGTTCGGCAAACGAGCCAAAATTCTGCGCGATACTGCGCGCCTCATCGTCGAGCGAACGAGTTAGAACTCTGTTTGTCAAATAATCCAAGTTCTGGATAAGACAGTAAGGCAGAATGTTGTGTCGATGAGGGTGGTTTATAGGTGAAAACTAGCTGGCCATCATGTCTGGTCCTTATCCGGTACCGGGGTTAAATAGAGGATTCCAGTGTGGTTTAATGATTTGAAATTCGCTGGATCACGTGCAGCAATAATGAACCGAATTTCAAATCCACCACACTACGTCCTGGCCGCTTCAAATGCCGCCCAGGCCTTTTTGAAAACTGTCAAAATCAAACCCGTCGGCGCGGGCCGGCTCCAAAATTAGCTTTTGGGGCGACAGCTCCTATCGTTCGGCTGAGACTGAAGACAGGCTTGAGGAAAAGGGCTATAGCAGCCATCACAAGAGCAAGCGCAACAAACCGCTGAGTGCAAGGCAGATCAAGGCCAACAAAACCCGCTCGAAGTTGCGGGTCGAGCATGTGTTCGGCTTTCAGCAGCACTCGATGGGTGGCAAGTTCATCCCCACTGTTGGCTTGGCGGGGGCCAAAACCAAGATCGGCATGATGAACCTGGTTTACAATGTGAGCCGGTTCATCCAGCTTGAAAGCGGCGCGGCAACCCCAGGCTGATCTGATTTTCAGGGGAGAGGTGCGCGTAGAATGCGGGTAAACGGCTTGAAAACGGCAGATATCCGGGCAAATATCAGCACCAGCAAGACTGACTGACGCTGAAAATCGGCATTCAGGCTGTGTCAGGCGTGAAATGGGGAAATTTTAGAGGCTCCCTTCATTATCTATTGCGTTACGTTTCCATTTCACAAGAGTATTGATGGTATAATGGAATTGAGTGTAGTATGGCCTTATCCATTTTATATGGGTGACCTGGGAGGGATAATTGTAGGATGCCCGAAGAAAGCAACGATCAATCTGACCCCACGAAATCAAGAATTTCATTTGTGGATGCTCTTAGAAGCAACCCTAATGTGTTGATATCTACAATTGGTTTGGTTTGTTTTTTTCTAATTAGCTCCAGCCGAACTGCTACAATAATATTTATAACTACAATAGTAAACTCGATAGCAATATTGTTGTTTATTTATTTTCAATGGGGTGTTTACTTTAACCCAAGGCACTACAATGAGACATTGGGGCAATTTAGCAAATTAAAACAAGCTATGAATAATGCTGAGTTTAAAAGCTTTGATGAATTTTTTAATTTAATTATCGATGTTAAATCATATTCTCACGGTATTAAAAAAAATAGAGAATTTCTTGATATAATTTCAAATCATTTAGATGGTCATGTCGATGGGTTCTGGATACCAGTGAATTATAGATTTGATGAGTTAGTTAGTGGCGTTGATTTTACTATACCAATAAATAAAAGAGGTAATTATACAGCGAAATTGCTTATTAATTGCAATTATGTTATTTGTGATTTATTGAAAAACAATATGTACTTAAGGATTAATCAGGAAAAATTAGGAGATGTTGGAAAATTTATCAATATAACTCAAGCAAAACCCATTGATAAAAAGTATTTTACTGCACCAGATATCAAGCAGAAATTCTCTCTCGAGTTGTGGCCTGGAGATGAAGAGGAAAAGAGAAAAAAATTTGACATTGTTCGGGAGAAATTTCGTCAAAGAAAAATTAACCTTAATGATCCACTAATATCACGAGTCTCTGTGCTCATGGTCGTCGAACGAACTGTTCTAAGGCCGAGCCAACAAGACGAGCCTCCTATCGACTGAAGTGGACTTGTGAAAATTGACACGCCTGACTACGACAATTGCGGCATGCCTTGCATTCGGCATCTTTGTAGCGGCTGCGTTGGCAGTTTCTCCAATCGACAATGAATATTTGTGTAAGCAAAAAAAGTGGAGCAAAATTGACGAAGAATTCTATTCGCGTTCTGGTTGTCTAAGTGTAGATGATGTAAGAATAAAATTTCAACAATTCGCTTTTGATCTATCCCAATACGAACTTGATCTAACAGGTTCAGGGCCTGATGGTAAAATACCTCAATTGAGTGATGTGTCCGCCCTTTCTGTTGGAAATCAAGTTCTGGATTATTCTCTGCAAGCCATCAGCAAACCTTCAGCTTTGTTGATTGCTAGCGCCGGTTATCCAATTGATTCAGAAACTTTTGCACCATACGGCTTGGTGAGAATCGATGGAGATGATGTGTCGGAACGTGATCTGGAATCGAGCGCCTTAAAAACAGCAATGATCTGTCTAAATGAAGGTAAATACAATACAAAAAATATAGGTTCTCGCATAGTCATATTCAATGCATTTGAAAAATTTAAACCAATAAAATTGAATGATCGATTGATGGACAAGAATAGTTGCAAAAATGTAATACAGGCAGGACCAAGAATTGTCGAATATAAAGCAAAAAGAGGAATAAAATCCGCGGAAAAAAAATACCAAGGTCAAAAATATTTAACATTATCTCAAGGTAATGGATATAAACACCAAAAAGGTGGATATTATGGATATATTACATATTTTGTAGATAAAATAAATCTGTTCGATGCACAAGAATTTTTTCTTAGCAGTAAATCTGGATTAAATGGTGAAATAATGAGGGTTTCTGTAGTTTTAACTTCCGGAAATTATGCTAGCGTTTCTTGGAAACCAAAGTTAGACTCAGAACCTACATATTTGGGGAATCATAGTAAGCCACATCCTACTTTTATCACGATTTCGAGGAACAATTGACCGATAGGATTTTCGTAGATAACCCCAATAATGGATAAGTCGCCAAGCTTTGATATTGTGCGAAATTTATTTGTGGTTTGTTTTTCTTGAAGCAACAGGCCACCAGGCATGACAGGATATGGACAATACCATTGATCGGCGAGCGATGTCTTGTGTGCTCCGGCCCCATATCCTGTTTGAGCACACCAAGCAATGTTTCTATGATAAAACGCTTTCGTAACAATAGCTTGTCAAAAAGTGGCATGAGGTAATTCTTCATGTTCTTGCTGATACCCACCAGAATATGCCGGCCCTTCTTCCGGAGTTTTTCGAACCATCCGGCATAAATATAACCCTTGTCGGCAAGCAATATACCCTTCAGGCCAGCGGTCAGTTTGGCCAGTGGCACACGATCATCAACATTATCAGGGGTGATGTGAGCGCCCGCAATCGCGCCCTTGTGGTTGATAATCAGATGCAATTTGAAGCCAAAAAACCAGCCCGTTGTTGTTTTGCCTCGTTCCGCCAGCCCTTCAAAAACCTTGTGTCTGGCAATCCGCCTGTTGTGGCAGACTTTCAGGCAAGAACTGTCAACCACATAAAGATCGGTCTTTTCGCCCTGCACGACAAGCATGTGCAACAGCACACTCAAAGGCGCAAACAAGTGCTTTTGCAGGGCGACAAAGCGTCCACAGGTGGGAATTTCCGCAAAACAGTCGCGATATTTGTGGCCAATGCCATAAATGTAGAAGCATTTGAAATTCTTGAAAGAACCAGTATGAAACAGGATCATTATCAGCAACATTTCAGACAATGAGAGCTTGCCGGCCCGCCGCCGCTTGCGGCCACTGTCAATCAGTTGGTGACGCTCCCGTTCCTCGTAAAGCTTAACAAAATCATCAAGACAACAAAAAAGGGCTGTGATATCAACGCGCATGGGGATTTCCTCAATGTCCGTTTGCAAAAGTACATTGAGTCAGAGTTTTGCTGATTTAGGAATCCCCTGCGCTTATCCATTATTCGGGTTATTTATCGAAGAGACCGCGATAAGCCGACCGAAAACTGGGTCTTTATCGACCTTCTGCATTTTTGGAATATGCAGGGTTTGGACATTTTGGCACGTACGACATAAATCAGCGAGTAGACGATAAAACTCATTGGCGCGAAGGCGGAATAAGGCGATCCAAGAGCCCTCGCGTCTTTGTCAATCCCCGTGTTTGTCGCCCGGGCCATCGCTGTTGCGGACAAGCCAGGCAACAACAGTCTCGACACTTTGTCCAATATTCTTGAAAATCCCGCTGATGCCCTGGTGTTTTTCATCCCCGGCGTCAACGAGGTGTTCCGTCTCAACGGCAAGGCCGAAATTCGTGATGATGAAGATTTGCTGGCGCTATTTGATGTAGATGGATGGTCGACCACAGTTCGGTCGAGATTGCGCCGGAACCAACCGAAGCGATGGAAAAACGTTATGAAAAGCTGCTTTATTTGAGCAACATTAGAGCAGCCCGCACTCAACCCGCCCGGATCGATTGGTTCAGGCTAATAGAAATTTAGCCCACCCGCTTGCAATAGGCCGTTTCAATGGTGTCAAGGTTGGGAATCTCATGCCCAACGCGCCGCAGCCATCTGCGGCAAGAAGATTCATTCGCATGGCAGGCTTTAGTGACAAAACCTCTGTACCCGCTACGCCCGCCGCCGTCATTTACTATGCCGCTGGCAATAGAATACCATGCAAGCCTGCCGGAGCGCCTCATATCCTTACAATCTATGCCTCTTTCATAGTCGCCACGGGCATTGCCGGCCAACGCCGGGGAAAATTGAGGAACCGACGATAGGAGACCAAAAATAAATGCTGCTCCAAGGATGACTTGGGTCGATCTGTGCATTGAAGTATTCCTTTTGCTGACCGGTTCGAACATCACTATCTATAACGCCCGAAATGAGTATTTAGTTTGGTCATTTCAATCCATCTCACAAAAAAGTGGTCCAATCCGGGTAAATTAATCGCGGCCAGCCACCGGCCGGATTCTTTCTTGCAGCCCGTTGGTCGACTGATTTCTTGACTCTTGATCGATTTCGGCGTTAAAGGCCCAATCTTTGTGAAAAGACCAGATTAAACAACACCTGACAGGCCCCGAAAAGGTATAAAGAGAGCCCCAAGGTCAACATCCGTCAGCGCGTTGCGCCCGCGGGTGGTTTTTTGCTTTGGACTTTTCAACCGGCACACTTACCTTGTGGTGGGTATCACAAGGGGATGGAATTGAATGTTTGAATCACTCTCAGACCGCCTTAGCGGCATTTTCGACGGCCTTACCCGACGCGGTGCGCTGGGTGAAAAAGACGTTAATGCGGCGCTGCGCGAGGTGCGCCGCGCCCTCATTGAGGCCGATGTGGCACTTGATGTGGTGCGCACGTTTAGCGAGGCCGTGCGCGAAAAGGCGGTTGGCGCCGAGGTGGTCAAATCGGTCACGCCGGGCCAGATGGTGGTCAAGATTGTCAGCGACGAACTGGTCGAGATGCTGGGTTCCGATGCTGAAACCATTGATCTCAATGCGCCTGCGCCAGTGACCATTATGATGGTCGGTCTGCAAGGTTCGGGCAAAACCACGACCTCTGGCAAGATCGCCAAAAGGCTCACCGAAAAACAGCACAAAAAGGTGTTGATGGCGTCACTTGATGTGCGAAGGCCGGCAGCCCAAGAGCAACTGCGTCAACTGGGTGAGCAGACCGGCATTGCCACCCTGCCGGCGATTGATGGCCAACCCCCGGTCGAGATTACCAAACGCGCTACTCTCGCCGCCAAGCTTGGCGGTTATGATGTTTTAATTCTTGATACCGCCGGACGAACCCATATCGACGAACCGCTAATGGTCGAGATGGCGGATATCAAATCTGCCGGCAGTCCGCACGAGATCTTGCTGGTGGCCGATGCGCTCACCGGTCAGGACGCGGTTAATCTTGCCCGTAATTTTGATGACCGTGTCGGCATCACCGGCCTGGTGTTGACCCGTATCGATGGCGATGGACGTGGTGGTGCTGCCCTTTCCATGCGTGCGGTTACCGGTAAACCGATCAAGTTGATCGGCACCGGCGAAAAGATGGAAGACCTTGAGGAGTTCCATCCAAAGCGCATTGCCGACCGCATTCTCGGCATGGGCGATATTGTCAGTCTGGTGGAAAAGGCCGCCGAAACCATTGATGCGGAAAAAGCCGCCGCAATGGCCAGGAAAATGCAGAAAGGCCAGTTTGATTTAAACGACCTTTCCGAGCAATTGGGTCAAATGTCGAAACTCGGCGGTATGAGTTCCATTCTCGGCATGCTGCCCGGCATTGGCAAGATGAAAAAGCAGATCGAAGCCGCCGGCATGGATGACGGAATATTTCTGCGGCAGCAGGCGATCATTTCGTCGATGACCAAAAAAGAACGCGCCGTACCGAAGCTGCTTAATGCCAGCCGCAAGAAACGGGTCGCGGCCGGTTCAGGTTCATCGGTACAAGAGATCAACAAGCTTTTAAAAATGCACCGGCAAATGGCCGACATGATGAAAAAGATGGGTGGCCGGGGTGGCAAACGCGGTCTGTTTGGCGGCCTTGGCGGCATGATGGGTGGCGCGATGCCGCCCGGCATGGGCGGTGGCGGCAATATGGATCCGGCGCAGCTTGAACAAATGGCGCGAAAAATGGGTGGACCAGCCGGGCTGCCGCCCGGTCTTGGCGGCGGCATGGCGAAATTGCCGGGTCTTGGTGGACCAAAACTTCCCGGTCTCGGGGGCAAGAAGAAATGACCCAGGTTCCGGTTTTGGAAACAGAACGGCTGATTATGCGATCTTTTCAGCAATCTGACATTGCACCGATAACGAGCTTTTTTGCCGGCGAGGAGTCAAAATTCTATGGCGGGCCGCTGGATCAGGCAAAGGCCTGGCGAAATCTGGCAATATATGCTGGCCAGTGGTCGCTAAATGGCTTTGGTGAATGGGCGCTGGAGCGCAAACAGAGCGGTGAATTTGTCGGATTTTGTGGCCCTTGGTATCCGCCCGATCTGCCAGAACCGGAAATCGCCTGGGCCTTGCTGCCGACTCACTACGGTAATGGTTATGCAACCGAGGCCGCAAACCGTGCATTGCAATACGTTTATCAAGACCTTGGTTGGCCAACCGCCATGAGCCTTATTGAAGCCGAAAACAGAGCGTCGATCCGCCTGGCCGAACGGCTGGGCGCGAAGTTCGAACAAAATTACCGGAAACATGGTTGGGACGCGGACATTTATCGTCATTTATCACCGGAAAATCACGCAAAGCGGTGCTCTTGTGACTGATCAAATTACGCCGATGGAAGAACTCGCCCGCTATCGCGCCTCGATTGATAATTTCGATGCAGCCCTCATCCATATTCTGGCCGAGCGTTTCCGCAAGACCCAACAGGTCGGCGAATTGAAGGCCAGATACAATTTGCCACCGGCCGACCCGATGCGTGAAACGGAACAGGTCGAACGGCTGCGCAAACTTGCCGAAAAGTCCGATCTCGACCCGGAATTTGCCGAAAAATTCATGGCCTTCATCGTTAAGGAAGTCATTCGTCACCACAAGATTATCCGGGGCTGATCCCGGTTAGATACAGCAACTGAATATCGCCAATCAAAAGGAAATTACCCATGGCTACCAAAATCCGCCTGGCTCGCGCCGGCTCCAAGAAACGCCCGTTTTACCGCATCGTCATCGCCGACGTTCGCGCGCCGCGCGATGGTCGCTTTATTGAGCGCGTTGGTTCCTACAACCCGCTTCTGGCCAAGGACGACGAAAACCGCGTTGTGCTGAGCGTTGAGCGTATCCAGCATTGGCTCGATCAGGGCGCCAAGCCAACCGATCGGGTGTTACGCTTCCTCGATGCTGCGGGTCTTGCCAAACGAGCACCGCGCAACAATCCGAACAAGGCAAAACCGGGTCAAAAGGCCCAGGACCGTGCCGAGGAAAAGGCCGAAGCTGCGGTCGCCAAGGCGGAAGCCGTGGAGAGCGCGGCAGACGAGGCAACGGCTGAATAATCGGCATGAAAAACCCCGTTGTCCTCGCCACCATTACAGCGCCTCACGGCGTTAGGGGCGAGGTGCGGGTCAGGGCGCACACCGCTCATCCATTGTCGATAGGTGACTACGGGCCGCTTTACAGCCAGAATGGTAAACCGTTCAAGATCACCACAATGCACCAGGCGAAAAATGTGCTGGTGGTGCGTTTTAAGGGTATAGACAGCAGGGAAGCGGCTGAGAACCTGCACAACCTCAACCTCTATGTCGAGCGCGCCTGCTTGCCCGATGATCTTGCAGACGATGAGTTCTATGTCGGCGATCTCATCGGCATGGCCGTGCAAAATCTTGATGGCACAGATGTTGGCACCATCGTCGCTGTTCCCGATTTTGGTGCCGGTCATCTTATTGAAATCGCCCCGTTGCAGAACAACGGCGCTGCCGGAAAAACCACCTGGTTTTTAGAATTCAGCGGCAGAAATGTGCCGCATCTGGATATGCAAAACTGCCGCGTGACCATAGACCCGCCAGCTGAGGTCAGTGAGCGGGATAACGACGGGGCAACCGCAGATGACTGAAACACCGTTTCGCGCCTCGGTGCTCACCCTATACCCGGAAATGTTTCCCGGACCGCTTGGCCTTTCACTGGCCGGCAGAGCGTTGGAAAACGGCATTTGGTCGTGCGAGACCCATCAGATCCGTGACTTTGCTAACGACAAACACGCCAGTGTCGACGACACGCCCGCGGGCGGCGGTGCCGGCATGGTGCTGCGCGCCGATGTGCTGGCAAAGGCGATTGACCACACCTCACCGGCAGGCGATAGCAGGCCACGATGGCTGATGAGCCCGCGCGGCAAGCCGCTTACCCAGAAAATGGTCCGCACGCTTTCCAAGGGCCCCGGTGTTGTTATCGTCTGCGGCCGCTTTGAAGGCATCGACGAAAGAGTAATCGAAGCGCGCAGCCTTGAGGAAGTTTCCATTGGCGATTACATACTTTCAGGCGGCGAACCGGCAGCAATTGTGCTGTTGGACGCCATTGTGCGGCTGTTACCGCACGTCATGGGCAACCGGTTATCGGCCGACCACGAGAGTTTTGACCAAAACTTGCTCGAATATCCGCATTACACCCGGCCCCGAAATTTTGAAACCCGTGAAATTCCACCGGTTCTTTTGGGTGGCGATCACGCCAAGATAGCCGACTGGCGGCACCAGCAGTCGGCTAAACTGACGGCGAAAAGAAGGCCGGATCTTATCGCCAGAAAAACCGGCAAGGATGAATAATGCGGACGATTCTCAAGCTTGAAAACGCCGCCATCGCCGTTGCCGGATTGGTAATCTATCACCTTAGCGGATCAAGCTGGCTGTTGTTTGCCGCACTCATTCTTGTACCCGATATATCCATGGCGGCGTATTTAACGGGTCCGCGCATTGGCGCAATTTGCTATAACATTGCCCATGTCTGGTTTGGCCCTGTTGTTGTTATCGTCGTTGCCCTATTGCTTGATCTGCCACTGGTTCTTTCCATCGGGCTGATCTGGGCAGTACATATCGCCATCGACCGTGCACTGGGGTACGGTCTTAAACATTATTCAGACTTCAAACAGACCCATCTTGGACGGATTGGCGGCACTAAATAAAGATTGCTTTGTGGAGTCGACAATTACCGTGTTTTCGCCTATAGAGCGCCACGAATTTCCGACAAACCGGAAAAACACACACACGGCCCGGTGAATACCAGCCGGTGTTGGAGCGCGGGTAGCCGCAATATTGATTCCATCACCGTTATAAAAGGCCGCTCTGGTGTTTTAATCAAGAACAAAGCTCCCCGGCAAAGACGCGATTTGCGCCGCTGGCCGCAGGACACATACAAGGTTTGATACGATGAACATCATCCAGCAGCTTGAGGCCGAGCAGGTCGCAGAAATTGAAGCAAAACGAAAACTCCCGCCGTTTGAACCGGGTGACACTGTGCGTGTGCTGGTTCGTGTGACCGAGGGGGCCCGAACCCGCATTCAGGCCTATGAGGGCGTATGTATCGCCCGCAAGGGGGCCGGATTGAACGAGAGTTTCACGGTTCGTAAAATCTCCTACGGCGAGGGCGTCGAGCGTGTCTTTCCGGTATACACCCCTTTGGTGGAAGGTGTTGAAATTATCCGCCGTGGGCGGGTGCGTCGGGCCAAACTATATTATCTGCGCGCCCTGCGCGGCAAGTCGGCCCGTATCGTTGAAAATACCGGCATTCGGGCGAAAAAGATGAATGAGGCACACCGCGCTTCCTTGCAGGCTGAAAAGGCCCGTATCGAGGCCGAAAAAGTCGCTTCCGCCCAGCAGCTGGCCGCTGACAAGGCCGCGGAAGAGGCGGCCGCAAAAGATTAGGCCGCTGTAGCGCAACAACACCTAAAAAGGGCGGCTGTTTGCCGCTCTTTTTTGTGGCCAACCGAACCCGGGAACAGCATTGGATTAACTTTTTTTTTGGAAGATTGTTGTAAAAACCGGAGCAACCAATACTCAGCAAAGTAATTTCGGGGGAGCATCGTGTTTTCAGTCGAACCAATTCATCGTCAAACCTACCGTTTTGTGATGCTCGTGGTCGTCGGGCTGTTGATTGTTGTAATCGCCGGAATTGAGAAATTTGCCAGTGTCCTGCTGTTGTTAGTCGACTGTCAGCAATGGCCTGGCCAATGCGGCTTCTTCAAAACCAGCTTGCCCTCCTATGTCAGCGTGATTACCGTTGTAATATCCATGGTCGCCATGGCGGTCGCAACAATCAGGCGCATCGCAACGACACCGATTTCAAACTATTGGGTCGTCTTTCTTACCGTTCTTGTCTATCTTGACCACCAGTACCTTATCGGTTTCGATACCCTGTGGAGCGGTGATCTTGAAGTCGCATTGTACAACGCACCGTGGTTTTTGCTGACAGCCAGCGCCATCGTGTTCTTACTGTCCTTCGCACCGGCCCGATCAACCTATTTCAAGCAGGGATTTGCCGGGGCGGATCCGCCCCTTGGGTGGTTTCTTTCGATATCATCATTTTGGTTGTTGGCGGTATCGGGGGTCAGAATTGTGGAGATAATTTCGCAAGCCACCGGCATCACATCCCTCGGCGTAACTGCGTTCCATGTTCAACAACAGATCGACAAGGTCATTCCAGCGTTGATCACCTTGCCGATCATTCCTGCCATCGTTTTTTCCTTTTGCGCTTTGTTGATGGCCATCCTCGGTTGGCGCCAGAATGATGAAATTGAAGAAACGGTCCGGGCTCCAATTGAACGGATGCAAACCGCTGTCCAGACCACCAGGGCCGCGCGCCGTCTCAAAGGGTACAATTTTTAACCTCCGCCGTGAGCGTTGCTTTTGAGCTGCGGCAGGAATCTCCTTTCAATTGGTTGTGAATTCTGACAGAATTCTTGCTCGAGGCGATAGTGATCGCGTTTTGTGCAAGGGAGATGTGTAATGCGAATTCTGGCTAAATTATTAATTGGTTTGGCGGCAAGTCTGGCGGTGTCGAGCTCGGCATTGGCAGCAGGTCTGCCGGATCTTGGCGGTAAGGAAGTTGTGGTAGTCACCGAAAACGCTTATCCGCCGCTGCAATTCATCGACCCTAAATCCGGTAATCAGATCGGTTGGGAGTATGACGCCATGAATGATATCGCCAAACGGCTCAACTTCAATGCGCAGTACCAAAACACCTCCTGGGACGCGATGATACAGGCGGTTTCCGACGGCCAGTACAATATTGGCATGACCGGCATCACCATCAAGGAAGAGCGCAAGGCAAAGGTCGATTTTTCCGATGCCTATATGCGTTCGGAAATGTTCATGCTGGTGCGTGGCGACGAGAGCCGCTTTAGCGATGGCAAGAGCTTCGGCGCTTTTGCTGATGGTCTTGTCGGCGCCCAGGCCGGCACCACGCCGTTCTATGTTGCGGTTTACAATATGCTTGACGGCAACGAGACCAATCCACGCATCAAACTGTTTGAGACTTTTGGCGCCACCGTCCAGGCATTGAAGACGGGCGATGTCGACGTGGTGTTGACCGACGGTACAGCCGGCAAGGGCTATGTCGATGCCTCCAATGGCGGTTTGAAGCTTATTGGCGACGCCATGGGTACTGAAGATTTCGGCTTTATCTTTCCCAAAGGCTCGGATCTGGTCGCGCCAATTAATGCGGCAATTGCTGCGATGAAAGACGACGGCACTATTGATGCGCTAAACAAGAAATGGTTCCTGGATTACAAATTCGGTCAGTGAGGCCAGGGGGTTGATTTAGTCCGGTAATGTTGCATGGATATCGAGCTCGACGGCTATAGGCCGGGTTGTGTCGGCGATATTGTTCGCCTGCATGCCTGCTATTATTCCAAAAACTGGGGCTTTGGTCTGCCTTTTGAGACTAAGGTGGCGAACGAGCTTGCTGAATTTTTGGCCCGTAGAAATGTTGAGACAGACCTGTTTCTAACCGCTTACCGGGATGGCAGGGCCATTGGCAGCATTACCATTGATGCTGGTCGGCCTGCGGGTGAGAGCGCCCATCTTCGTTGGTTTATTGTCGATGAAAACGAGCGTGGGGCAGGCCTCGGCAAAAAACTGTTGGATGAGGCGATGGCGTTCTGCAATGTGAACGGGCTGTCACGGGTGTGGCTTACGACATTTGTCGGCCTTGATGCGGCGCGCGCGCTCTATGAAAATGCCGGTTTTGTGCTGGTCAAAGAACATGGCAACGACCAGTGGCAGGGTGGTGTCAAAGAACAGGTATTTGAGCGCTTGCATACGACAATCCGCCAGCGCGGCAAAGCGTGATGAATGCCAAATCGGGTTCCGGGCCCGGTGATAATGATTTTCCCTGGTGGCTTGCCGTCACCGTTTGCATTGGTGTTGCAATCGCCGTCTTTATTGCCGCAAGCGACCTGTATGCCCAGGTATTCCGCGCCGTCTCGAAAGGCGTTTCAATTACCATTTTCGTCACCCTGACAGGCTTTGCGCTGGCTTCGGCGCTGGGTCTGTTGATGGCGGTGATGGGGCTTTCGCGCTTTCTTGTACTTCGTCAAATCTCGCGTTTTTATGTCGAGATTATTCGTGGCATTCCCGTTTTGGTGTTGCTTTTTTATATCGCCTTTGTCGGTGCACCCGGCTTTGTCTTCGCCTGGAATGCAATCACTTCCCCCCTTGCCGATGCCGGTATGATCGATCCTATGACGGTGCGTGATTTCCCTCTCCTGTGGCGGGCGATTATCGCCTTGATGATCGGCTATTCAGCTTTTATCGCCGAAGTTTTTCGGGCCGGCATTCAGGCCGTTGATAGAGGCCAGATCGAAGCGGCCAAGTCGCTCGGTCTAACGGGGTTTCAACGCTTCCGGCTGATTATCATGCCCCAGGCGATCCGCACCATCGCCCCGCCATTGGGCAATGATTTCATTGCCATGGTCAAAGATTCCTCGCTTGTTTCCATTCTTGGCGTCGCCGACATCACCCAGATGGGCAAGGTCTATGCCTCCGGCTCCTTCCGCTTTTTCGAAACCTATTCGATTGTCGCCTATATTTATCTGCTTATGACCATCAGCCTGTCGCTGATGTTGCGGGCGCTCGAACGGCGCATGCGTCGAAACTGGCAATCATGAGGCGCGAAAGCCAAAGCAGGTAATCATCACTTGTCGACCACTGCTATAATCGGACCAAGTGGCACAAATCCGCCCTGCCGCATGGTCGGGGTCCAAAGGGTTGAAATGGAACCATCGAGAAAAAGCGCGTTCGGTGTCTGTAAATGGTCTTGGAACAACACGCCAAAATCCCAAAACCGCACGGGCGCGCGGGAGATGGCGAAAATTACCGTCTTGCCGTCTTTGGCAACCCCGACGCCGTTGCGGATTTTCAGTGAGTCCGATTGTTCCAAAAACCTCGGATGCAGGGCGCCATTGATCACCAGCATCGGGCCGGATTGGGTGGCGAAAGCCGGAGTGATTTTTGCCGCAAGATATTGCTTCGTCTCGAGCACGCCCGCATTGCTGCCATCAAAATAAAACACCCCGTTGGGCAGCAGATGGAAATTGCCCCGGCCGCCCTTGGTGGAAATCCGTTTCTTCTCGACACCGTTTTCCACATAAAGCCCGACGGGCGTAAGGTCGTGGTGATACATGCCGCCATTCATGGCGAATTTCAGCGTTTGGCCATTTCTTTCAAGCTCTCTTCGAAATGCCCCAACAGAGCCATAGGCCTTGCCGCTATCGTCACCCAGGACCAGTTTCAATTGTGCCTCTTCAATATTAAATCGGCAAATCGCATAATCAATTCCAGATACCGTTTCCACGGCACAGGGCGCGGTGCTGCAATTTCCCCAAAACATGCAATAAAGCGTGGTTATCAACCGCAGCATTTACCGCTCCATTTTTATTGCGAGACCAACGACTGACCGCCAATAGGCGCTGATTTGATCTCCCGGTTTAAAACCATTTATGCTCAAAACACTCAACAGGTTGGTGTTTTTCGTACTATTTTTCTTTTGTTCCTTACACTTATCCGAAAACCGGTGTCCACTTTTCGGATGCATGGAGAATATATCGCGTTTTACTTGACCGTGAGCAGAAATTTGCGCCATAGAAGCGGCTCGAATTGGAACGAGGAAATTGTCTGCCATGTCTGCACCACGAACCCTTTATGACAAGATTTGGGATGACCACCTGGTCGATCAACAAGAAGATGGTACGTCGCTGATTTATGTCGACCGTCATCTCGTCCATGAGGTAACCTCTCCGCAGGCGTTTGAGGGCCTGCGACTGAGCGGGCGCAAGATGCGGGCACCGGAAAAAACCCTTGCGGTTGTCGACCACAACGTGCCGACCACCGACCGCTCGAAGGGCATCGCCAATGCCGAGAGCCGCATTCAGGTCGAGGCGCTGGCCGCCAATGCGGCTGAGTTCGGCATTGAATACTATTCGGAGACCGACAAGCGCCAGGGGGTGGTTCACATCATCGGCCCGGAACAGGGCTTCACCCTGCCCGGCATGACCATCGTGTGCGGCGACAGCCACACATCCACCCATGGGGCCTTTGGTGCGCTGGCACACGGCATCGGCACCTCGGAGGTGGAGCACGTGTTCGCCACCCAGACATTGATCCAGAAAAAAGCCAAAAACATGAAGGTCGAGGTTACCGGCAAACTTCCTGATGGTGTCGGCGCCAAGGATATTGTTCTTGCCATCATCGGCAAAATCGGCACCGCCGGTGGTACCGGCTATGTTATTGAATATTGCGGCGAGACGATTGAAGCGCTTTCGATGGAAGGCCGCATGACCGTCTGCAATATGACCATCGAAGGCGGGGCGCGCGCGGGGCTGATAGCGCCGGACCGAAAAACCTTCGACTATGTTACCGGCAAGCCCAAGGCACCCGCAGGCAAGGCGCTGGAACAGGCGATTTCATACTGGAAGACACTGCACTCAGATGAGGGCGCAGTTATTGACAAGGTGATTACGCTTGATGCTGCCAATCTGCCGCCGACGGTGACCTGGGGTTCGTCGCCCGAAGATGTGGTTGCCATCGATGGTGTGGTTCCTGACCCGGATGTCATTGGCGATGAAAACACCCGCGCCTCAAAGAAAAGAGCGCTTGAATATATGGGTTTGAAGCCCGGTACCAAAATCACCGATATCGCCATCGACCGGGTGTTTGTAGGTTCCTGCACCAATGGCCGGATCGAAGATTTCCGCCAGGCGGCCGCTATGGTCAAGGGCAAGAAGATCGCCGATGGCGTCTCCGGCATGATTGTGCCTGGATCAGGTCTGGTCAAACAGCAGGCAGAAGATGAGGGTTTAGACAAGGTGTTTGTCGATGCCGGGTTTGAATGGCGCGAACCGGGCTGTTCGATGTGCCTGGCAATGAACGATGACCGGTTGAAGCCACGGGAACGTTGCGCCTCAACCTCGAACCGTAATTTCGAAGGCCGTCAGGGATTTAAGGGTCGCACCCATCTGGTCTCGCCCGCCATGGCCGCTGCTGCCGGAATTGCCGGACATTTTGTTGATATCCGCGACTGGGAATAATCAGACCTCCGGTGGCACCGCCTGTGCCGCCTCCTTTTCCCGGAAAACGATAAAAAGTCCTGCCGCCATGGTGATGGCGATGCCGATGGCCGCCAGCCCATTGGGAAAATCCTTGAATACCAGCCAGCCTATCACCGTGGCGAAGGGAATTTCCAGATATTGCACCGGCGCCAGGGTCGATGCAGGCGTAAAACGCAGCGACCAGGTCATCAGCAAATGGGCGAGTGTGCCAAGAACACCGAGGATCATAAGCAGCCAAAACTCTCTGGCACCGGGCATCGCAAGCTGCATTTCAATAAGCATCAACGCGTCGCTGGCAAAATAGGCGATCAACAGCCCTGCGGTGGCAATTATTCCACCGATGGCCTGCAATTGTATCGGATCAACTTGCTTGGCGATATGCCGGGTCACCAACATGAATAGCGCAAAAACCAATGCCACCACCAATGGCAACAGGGCCGGCCAACCAACGTCTGAAAAGCTTGGCTGGATCACCAGCAAAGTGCCAAAGAAGCCGACCATGCAGGCAAGGATGCGGCGGGAACCAACTTCCTCCCCCAGCACATAACGCCCCAATAGCAATATTATGAATGGCATGACGAAGGCAATCGCCAAGGCATCGGCCAATGGTAAAAACCGCAACGACATAAACATCGCCCCAATACCGATGATGTGAAGCACCGTTCTGACAAATGTCAATGTGAATATCCGCCGGCTCATGCGCACCGGCTTGCCGCTCAACAACAGCACGGGAAGCAGAATGAGCGCCTGCACCGCAAAACGCACCAGCAGCAACATGCCCAATGGGATAATATCGCCCAGGAGTTTGGCAATGGCATCGCCCAGCGGAGCAAGCACACAAAAGCCAATCATCAAAATTATGCCGAATAATGGCCTGTCTGCGATCATCGCGCGAACCTATTGGAGCGGGGGCGGTGTGACAAGAACTTCCTCGCTCAATTCGCGTCAGTCAATTTTTAAAGACTAAGCTTCATGCCCTCGTGGCTGGCAACAAATCCAGTTGAGGAATAAAACCGCAGGGTTTCCGGTCGGGTTTTGTCGGTGGTTAGTTGTACCAGGCCACAGCCACGCTGGCGTGCTTGGTCAATGGCCCATTCGATCATCAAGTGGCCCAGCCCCTGACCCCTGGAATCGGCTGAAATTCGCACGCTTTCGATCTGGGCGCGCCACATGCCGGTGCGCGAAAGACCCGGGATGAAACTCAGTTGCATACAACCGGCAATCTTTCCGCCCTGATCGGCAACCGCGAGCAATTGATTGGCGTCATCCAAAATCGCCTTAAAGGCGTCGACATAATGCTGGTCCGGGGGATCGGCGACAATTTCGCGTGTCTGGCCCAGCGGATCATCGGCCAATAGGGCAATGATTGCGGCAAGGTCCTGCCAATTCACCTGGCGAATTGTTGGCCCTTCAGTGGTCATTTTGATTTCCTCACCATTGTTGTTGGCTGCATGTCTGCAAGATCCCTTTGAAGCACCACGATCGGCTCACGACATAACAAATGATCAAACATCAAAAAGCAATTCGTCCTTGCAAAATTCGCCAGAACAATCCTATCGTCTACGTCTATCCTGTCAGGCTATTCAAATTCACACCCCAAGGCACAATCATGCAAGAAGACCAGTTCCCAGCGATATTTGATGGCCACAATGACGTGTTGCTGCGGTTGCTGATGCTTCAGGATGACAATGCGCATATCCAGTTTCTGGAAGGTCGCAAGAATGGTCATCTCGATTTGCCGCGGATGAAAGAGGGAGGCTTCGGCGGTGGGTTTTTTGCCATTTATGTGCCATCGCCGGCCAGCGAGGAAAATCGCTATCAGGAGATGAACAAGCCTTCCTACGATCTGCCGCTACCGGGGGAGGTGCCTTTTGGCGAAGCCTTGCCCTTGGCGTTGTCGATGGCGGCGATCATGGCGCGGATTGAGCGCAATTCCGATGGTGGCGCAAAAATCTGCCGCACTGCTGCCGACATCAGCGATTGCCTGAAATCCGGCACCTTGGCGATGATCATGCATCTGGAAGGGGCAGAGGCTATTGATGATAAGCTTGATTCACTGGAAGTTTTTTACTACGCGGGCCTGCGCTCCATCGGCCCGGTATGGAGCCGGCCTACCCGCTTTGGCCACGGCGTTCCATTTCGGTTTCCAGCTTCTCCCGATACCGGCGATGGGCTCACAGACGCCGGCAAAGAGCTGGTGCGGCAATGTAACCATTTCAACATGGTTATCGATCTTTCCCACATCAATGAGAGGGGTTTTTGGGACGTTGCTGGTGCCAGTGATGCGCCGTTGATTGCCACTCATTCCAACGCCCACGCAATTTCGCCGCACAGCCGCAATTTGACCGACAAGCAACTGGCTGCGATCAGGGAAAGCGACGGCATGGTCGGTGTCAATTTCGCCACCGCCTTTATCCGCCCCGACGGACAGATGCGCTCCGATACCTCGCTTGAAATGATGCTGCGGCACGTCGATCATCTGATTGAACATGTGGGCATTGACGGTGTTGGCTTTGGTTCGGATTTCGATGGCGCCATGATTCCACGGGAAATCAAGGATGTAGTTGGCCTAAGATCACTCAGAAGGGCCATGCGTAACCATGGCCATGATGAGGAAACCATGGTCAAACTGTGTCATGGTAACTGGCTCCGGGTGCTGGAAAAGACCTTCGGCGGCTGAACGCAATATATTTCTGCCGATATCACAAAAACGAGAAACAACTTGTCTATTTCAGTCATCCGTTTAAGCTGATTGGACGCTTGAACGCGGAAAGATGATAGCGCGGGAAAACTGCGCTAGACAGTTTTGACTTGATATCAGGGAGATAGAAATGAAGAATTACAAAAGCTTTTTGCTTGGTGCCGCCGCTTGCACCATCGTTGCAACCGCTCCAGGCGCATTTGCCGAAACGCCGGCCAATATGTTGGTGATCGCCAACCGCATTGACGACATCACCACGCTTGATCCGGCACAATCGTTTGAATTCGCCGGTTCCGACCTTTCCCGTAACGTATATGGCAAACTGGTTAATTTTGACCCGGCCGATCTGTCCAGGGGTTATCAGCCTGATCTGGCTGAAAGCTGGACCGTTTCTGAAGATGGCAAAACTATTACTTTCAAAATGCGTTCAGGTGTCAAGTTTCATTCCGGTAATCCGGTAACGGCGGCAGACGCGGTCTATTCGCTGCAACGCGCGGTGAAACTCAACAAGACACCGGCCTTTATTCTCACCCAGTTCGGATTTTCCGCCGATAACGCCGATGACGTTATCAAGCAAACCGACGATATGACGTTTTCGATCACCACCGATGAAAAATACGCCACCTCATTCGTGCTCAACTGCCTGACCTCTACCATCGGCGGTATTGTCGATTCCAAGGTTGTCATGGAACATGCAAAAGATGGCGATTTCGGCAATGACTGGTTGAAAACCAACACCGCCGGCTCAGGCGCCTATAAGCTTGTTAACTGGAAGCCGAATGAATCTTACACGTTGACCGTCAATCCTGACTTTTACGCCGGCAAGCCCCATCTCGAAAGGGTGATTGTCCGTCACATTCAGGAATCGGCCACCCAGCGCCTGCTCTTAGAAAAGGGTGATATCGATCTTGCCCGCAACCTCAACCCACAGGATGTCGCGGGTGTTTCCGGCAATAGTGATGTGGCTATCCACAATGATCTGCGTGGCCGGATCATGTATGTCTCGATGAACCAGAAGGATCCCAATCTTTCCAAGCCGAAAGTCGTTGAAGCGCTTAAATACCTGATCGATTACAAGGGCATGCAGGATTCCTTCCTCAAGGGCCAGTACACCATTCATCAGGCGTTCTTGCCGCGCACCTATCTGGGCGAGATCGATGATCTGCCCTATTCCTACGATCCTGAAAAGGCCAAGGCGCTGCTAAAGGAAGCCGGTGTCGAGAATGGTTTCGACGTCAAGATCAATGTGCGCGAGGCGCAGGAGCGTATCGAAATCGCCCAGTCGATCCAGAACACCTTCGGCAAAGCCAATATCAAGGTTTCGCTGGAAGTAGGCACCGGCAAGCAGACATTGGGTAAATACCGCGCCCGTGAGCACCAGATCTATGTCGGTGCCTGGGGGCCGGACTATCCTGATCCGAACACCAATGCGGCCACTTTTGCCGCCAATCCTGATAATTCCGATGAGGCCAAGGCCACCGGTATTCTGGCCTGGCGTAACGCCTGGCACCTGCCGGAAATGTCCAAAGCCACCAAAGCCGCAGTGCAGGAAGGTGATCGCGACAAGCGCGCGGCCATGTATCAGGCCATCCAGCGCGAACATCAACAGCGTTCGCCATTTGCCGTTATGTTCCAGAAGATCGAACAAACCGGCATGCGCGCCAACATCAAAGGGCTAAACCCCGGTGGCGCCATCACGGCTGTATCCTATTGGGCTATCTCAAAATAGACCAGCGGATACAAAAACGTGGCAGTGTCCACTGACAGCGAAAAAGCAAAGAGGCGGCGCAAGCCGTCTCTTTTACCTTGGATAAAAGGTATTGGGCAAACCATCTTTACCGTGGCGATCACCATGGTGGGGTTGTTGTTCGTGACCTTTTTTATCGGCCGGGTAATGCCGATCGACCCGGTGCTTTCTATTGTCGGCGAAAGCGCCTCGCGGGAAACCTATGAACAGGCATACCAGCAACTGGGCCTCGACAAGCCGCTGGTGGTCCAGTTTCTGATTTTTCTGTGGGATGTCGCCACCGGAGATTTCGGCGAGTCCCTATTGACCGCCCGCCCGGTGTCGCAGGATCTTATCCGGGTATTTCCCGCCACCCTGGAACTGGCCACCGTTGGCACCATTATCGGTGTTGTGCTCGGTGTGCCGCTGGGTGTTGTTGCAGCGGTCAATCAGGGCAGCTGGATCGATCATATCGCCCGCGTGGTGGCGCTGGTCGGCTATTCCATGCCGGTGTTCTGGATCGGCCTGATCGGGCTTTTGGTATTTTACGGCATTCTCGGCTGGGTCGGCGGCCCGGGCAGACTGGACATTTTCTATGTCGATATCGTGCCCCCGGTTACCGGTATGATTTTGATCGACAGCCTTGTTGCCGGCGATATGTCGGTCTTCCGCAATGCCATCTCACATATTGTGCTGCCGGCTGGACTGCTGGCTTATTATTCACTCGCTTACATCTCGCGCATGACCCGGTCATTCATGCTGGAACAGCTCGAACAGGAATATATCACCACTGCCCGGGTCAAGGGCCTGTCTGAAACGGCAGTGATCTGGCGTCACGCGCTGGGCAATGTCAAGGTGCCGCTAATCACCGTTATTGCGCTCTCCTATGCCGGTTTGCTTGAGGGTTCGGTGCTCACCGAGACGATCTTTTCCTGGCCGGGCATCGGCTCTTACATCACCACGGCGCTGCTTTCTGCCGACATGAACGCGGTGCTGGGTGGCACGGTTGTCGTCGGCCTGGTGTTTGTCTGTCTCAACATTTTTTCGGACCTGCTCTACAAGGTCTTCGACCCGAGGGCCAAATGAGCGAAATTACCGAAAATACACGACAAAAACAAAGCTGGCATGAATGGCTGACCACCGACACACCGGCGTCGCGGCGACAGGCCAAGCTTTCGGCCTGGTATCGTTCGTGGCTGGCGCTCAAGTCCAATCCGATGGCCATGTTCGGTCTGCTTATTTTGACCGCACTGGTGCTGATCGCCGTTCTGGCACCGGTGCTGGCGCCGCAAGATCCGTTTGCGCAAGATCTTGCCGCCCGGCTTTCTGCACCCGGCGAGGGTGGCTATATTCTTGGATCTGACTCGCTCGGGCGCGATATTCTAAGCCGTCTCATTTATGGGTCGCGCATTACGCTCTATATCGTGGCGCTGGTGGCCCTGATGGCCCCGATCGTCGGCCTGTTTGTCGGCACTGCTGCCGGTTATCTCGGTGGCTGGATTGACGTTGTATTGATGCGGCTTACCGATATTTTTCTGGCCTTTCCGCGGTTGGTTCTGGCGCTGGCCTTTGTCTCTGCGCTTGGAGCCGGCATCGAAAACGCCGTTCTTGCCATCGTATTGACCGCCTGGCCGCCCTATGCCCGTATTGCCAGGGCCGAAACGCTGACCATTCGCGGTGCCGACTATATTCACGCCATCAAATTACAAGGTGCAGGCGCGATGCGCATCATCACCCGGCACATCTGGCCGTTATGCATATCGTCGCTGGTGATTAGGGTAACGCTCGACATGGCTGGCATTATTCTTGTCGCTGCCGGTCTTGGTTTTCTTGGCCTCGGTGCCCAGCCGCCATCGCCCGAATGGGGTGCGATGATTTCGGCTGGCCGCAAGTTCATTCTCGACCACTGGTGGGTGGCAACAATGCCAGGCCTGGCCATTTTTACCGTTTCGCTGGCCTTCAACCTGTTAGGCGATGGCTTGCGTGATGTGCTCGATCCGAAAAAGAGCGCCAAATGACCAATCTATTGGAAGTCGAAAACCTGACAGTAAAATTTCCCACCCGTAACGGCATGTTCGAAGCGGTGCGCGATATCAGCTTTTCGCTCGGACGCGAACGGCTTGGCATAGTCGGTGAATCGGGATCGGGAAAATCGATCACCGGGCGCTCGATCTTGCGGCTGATCCGCCGGCCCGGCATTTTGGAGGCAAAGCGCATCGCGCTTGAGGGTACTGATCTGCTCACTTTGACGGAAAGACAGATGCGCGATGTTCGTGGCCACAGGATTTCGATGATCATGCAGGATCCGAAATTCTCGCTCAATCCGGTGATGCGCATTGGCGACCAGATTTGCGAAGCATACCGGCTGCACGCCAGGGCATCCAGGGTCGAAGCGCGGCGAAAATCGATCGACATGCTGAAAGCAGTGCTGATCCGTGATCCCGAACGGGTATTTAACGCCTACCCGCATGAAATGTCCGGCGGCATGGGCCAGCGCATCATGATTGCCATGATGCTGATCCCCGATCCGCAAATTCTGATTGCCGACGAACCGACCTCGGCGCTCGATGTCACCGTGCAAAAAGAAGTGTTGGAGATCATGGACAAACTGGTGCGCGACCGTGGCATGGGACTGATATTCATTTCTCACGATCTCAACGTCGTCTCGGCCTTTTGTGACCGGGTTTTGATCATGTATGCCGGGAGGATCGTCGAAACCTGCCGGGCTGACCGATTGCACGATGCGACCCACCCCTATACAAGAGGTCTGCTCAATTCATTGCCACAGCTCGAACGACCGGTTGAGCGGCTCGAGGTTTTGACCCGTGATGAGGCCTGGCGCACCGAGGCAAGCGTCAGCGGCGTTGTGAGCGCCGGAGAACCATCATGAGCACCAATGGCAATGCTGATGGAATTAGTCTCGATAAGGTCGATGTCTGGTTCGGCGAGGGTGAGGAACGGGTTGATGCGGTTATCGATGCCAGTTTCAATGTGCCGCTTGGTGGCAGCTTCGGCCTCGTGGGCGAGTCCGGCTCGGGAAAATCAACCATTTTGCGCGCCATAACCGGCCTTGCGCCCACCTGGTCCGGCATGATCTCGGTGTTGGGCAGCAAGCTCGGCCTCGAACGCGAGCGCAGTTTCTATCGCTTGGTGCAAATGGTGTTTCAGGATCCCTACGCCTCGCTGCACCCGCGCCAGACCGTCGATCATGTGCTTTCCGAGGCGCTATATCTGCACCGTTTCGACAATCCCGACGAGCGCATTGTCAAGGTTCTTGACGATGTCGGGTTGAGCCAGATTTTCCGCTTTCGCTATCCGCATCAATTATCCGGTGGCCAGCGCCAGCGGGTGGCGATTGCCCGGGCATTGATCATCGAACCTTCTATCATGCTGCTGGATGAGCCGACCTCGGCGCTCGATGTTTCGGTGCAGGCGGAAATTCTCAACCTTTTGAGCGATCTGCGCGTTGAGCGTAATTTGACCTATCTCATGGTGTCACACGATCTGGCCGTGGTCGGCCATATGTGCAGCGAAGTAGCGGTGATGAACCAGGGCCGCATTGTCGAGTTGCTGGATGTTACCCGCATGCGGGCGCTTGAGGCCGAACACCCCTATACCAAGGCGCTATTGGACGCCAGTGTCCAGCGCCGGCGGGTTGAGTGACTTGATGTTGCCATTGCTCACGGCAGTTCCGCATTTTTCCGAAAATTTCACAGAATTCAATGCCAACTTTCACTCAACCTCCCCCTTGTGGGGAGGCGAAGGCGTTTCAACGGCCCCGGGTTGGGGTAAATCGCTCATATCTCTTATAAATCAATCGTTTGACTATCTACCCTCACCCGAACCTTTCTGGCGCAATGTTCGACCTCCCCACAAGGGGGAGGGAGGTCCCTGATCCGTAGACAGGAAACCAAATTCATCAAAAAGGCGTCTGGCTATAGATTGGCCACCTCGGCCGGTGTTTTGGCGTCGATTGCCAGCGCATGCAGGCCGCGATCCAATTCTTCCTTAAGCAGTTCGTTGATCTTGCGGTGCCGCGTTACCCGGTTCACGCCATCAAACGCAGAGGCAATGACGCGAATGCGCAAATGGCTTTCTCCTGTGCCGTCAAAACCGGGTTGATGGCCGGCATGAAGATGGCTTTCATTGATGACCTCCAGATGCTCCGGCGCAAGTGCGGCAATTAATTTCTGCTCTATTTGTACTTGAAGTGACATCAACGGTTCCCTTTCTGCCAAAGAAGATATAAAAGCAATGATCCAATTTGGTCTCAACAGATAGGTTTCCTGCGTGCACATTGCAATTCGCACGATAATTCGCCATGGCATCCAATTCTGACATATTTGACAAAATCCGCATCAAACCGCGCAATGCCAAAAAAGCGGCCGAAGAGGCACGCAAGGCGGCAGAGTGCGAATGGCAGGGATGCGAGGAAGCCGGCGGCCACAAAGCTCCCAAGGGGCGCAATCGCGACGGGCAATACCACAATTTCTGCCTCGACCACGTGCGACTATACAACAAGAACTATAATTATTTTTCCGGCCTCAATGACGATGAGATCGCCAGCTACCAGAAAGAAAACATTACCGGTCATCGCCCGACCTGGGCCATGGGCGGCAAAAAGAAGCCGGCTAAACCGGTAGACGAATCGATACTCAGAGCGACCCCCTCATGGCACTCGCAGGTGCGTAACCGATTTGGACCCGATGGCAAACGCCGGCCAGATCAAACAGGCCGCAAGCTTGGCCGTCTCGATATCAGGGCCCTGACCCAATTAGGGCTTAACGAGGGCGCCCAATCCGTCGAAATCAAGACCAAATACAAATTGCTGGTCAAGCAGAACCATCCGGACGCCAATGGTGGCGACCGCAGCTCGGAAGACCGCTTGCGACAAATCATTCAAGCCTATAAACATCTCAAACAGGCAGGACTTTGTTGACAAGCCGGCCCGTTCAATCCATCGAACAATTGTCCATTTAACTAGAGCACAAAATCACAACCGAATTCCGGCGGATGACGGAGGAATTATGAATAACACAAACGGCCTGCCAGACACGGAATTTTCGGTTCGCGACATCTTTAGCATTGATTCAGACTGGATCGTTCCTGCCTATAGTGAACCGAGCGAACACGTGCCGGACCTGGATCCCGATTATCTGTTCGACAAGCAGACAACACTCGCCATTCTGGCCGGCTTTGCCCACAATCGGCGGGTCATGGTCACCGGCTATCACGGCACCGGCAAATCCACCCATATCGAACAGATCGGCGCGCGGCTCAACTGGCCAACCGTGCGTATCAATCTCGACAGCCACATCTCCAGGATCGACCTTCTCGGCAAGGACGCGATCACCATCAAGGATGGCAAACAGATAACCGAATTTCGCGATGGCATTCTTCCCTGGGCATTGCAGAACAATATTGCCCTGGTGTTTGATGAATATGACGCCGGCCGGCCCGATGTGATGTTCGTTATCCAGCGGGTGCTTGAGGTGTCGGGCCGTTTGACCCTGCTCGACCAGAACCGGGTTATCCGACCGCACCAGGCATTCCGCTTGTTTTCGACCACCAACACCATTGGCCTGGGCGACACGTCTGGGCTTTATCACGGCACCCAGCAAATCAACCAGGGCCAGATGGACCGCTGGTCGATCGTTGCAGCACTAAACTATCTGCCGCACGACAACGAGGTGGATATTGTGCTAGCCAAGACCATCGACTGGCAGAACAAGGAAGGCCGTGATCTGGTTTCCAAGATGGTGCGGGTCGCCGATCTTACCCGGGCGGCCTTCATCAATGGCGATCTGTCAACGGTTATGAGCCCGCGTACGGTTATAACCTGGGCTGAAAATACCGTCATATTCAATGATCCGGCGCTCGCCTTGCGCCTCACTTTCCTCAACAAATGTGACGAACTTGAGCGCAGCCTGGTGGCCGAATTCTATCAACGCGCCTTTGGCAAGGAAATTCCCGAATCGAGCACCAATGTGGCGCTAACTTGACGCAAAAAAAGCCCAAATCCTGCATAGAGGATGAAACACAAACCCGATGTCCGGCATAGGTGACAATTCAAAAGCCAGCCGCCGCAGCACCAATGTGGAGCCGTTTAAACAGGCGGTGACCGGCTGCATGCGCGCTATTGCCCAGGACAGCGAGCTTGAAGTCAGCTTCTCCAAAGACAAGCCGGGCATGACCCCAAGCCAGGCGCGGCTGCCTGATCCTGGTACCAATGTCAGCAAACGGGTCATCGCGATAACCCGTGGAACCAGCGATTCGATGGCCCTGCGAAAAGCGATGCACGACGCCAAGGTCCATACAAACTATCTCCCCGAAGGGCAAAACGCCCGCGCATTGTTTGATGCAGTTGAACAGGCCCGCGTCGAGGCCGTCGGTGTATTGGCCATGGAGGGGGTCGGCGACAACATTGCCGAGATGCTGGAGGATAAGTATTTTCGCGGTAATTATCACGAAGTAACCACGCGCGAGGACGCACCGCTGGAAGAAGCGGCAGCAATGATCGTGCGGGAAAAGCTGACCGGTAGAAAGCCACCGAAAAGCGCTCGCCCGCTGGTCGATCAGTGGCGTGAATGGATCGAGGACAAGGCGGCTGGCGATCTCGATAATCTGGAGAATTGCCTTAACGACCAGAGCGCGTTTGCCCGCAATACCCGCAACATGATCGCCTCGCTCGACATGGCCGACGAGTTGGGACAAGACCCCGACGCGGAAGACGAGGAAAGCCAGGAGGACGATGAGCAGCCCGATGATCAGGACAGCCAGGACCAGTCTTTTGATGAGAGCGCAAACGAGCATGAAGCGGCGAGCGACGATCAGGATACATCGGGTGATGACCACGAGGTGGGCGAGATGGAAACCTCGGACGTGGGCGATGACGAGTTTCTCGATGATGATCAGGCAAACGCTGAAACACCGGCAGAAGGTGAACGGCCGAACCTGCCATTTTCCAATCTACCACCGAAGAGCGATTATCGCGTTTATTCAACCAAAAATGACGAAATAATCGGGGCCGAGGAACTTTGCGATCAGGCCGAGCTTGAGCGGCTTCGCACTTTTCTGGATAAGCAGCTGGCCCATCTGCAGAGCGCCGTGGGCCGGTTGGCCAACCGGCTGCAAAGGCGGCTGATGGCGCAGCAGGAGCGCGGCTGGGATTTTGACCTTGAAGAGGGTTATCTCGACCCCTCGCGGTTGACCCGCATTATCATTGACCCCACCGCTCCCCTGTCGTTCAAGCAGGAGCGGGAGACCGAATTTCGAGATACGGTGGTTACCCTGTTGCTTGATAATTCAGGTTCAATGCGCGGCCGGCCGATCACCGTTGCGGCGACCTGTGCTGATATTCTCGCCCGCACGCTTGAACGCTGCGGCGTCAAGGTGGAAATTCTCGGTTTTACCACCAGGGCCTGGAAGGGCGGCCAGTCGCGCGAGGCGTGGCTTAAGGCCGGAAAGCCAACCACGCCGGGCCGGTTGAACGATCTTCGCCATATTATCTATAAATCTGCAGATGCACCGTGGCGCCGTTCGCGCCGCAATCTCGGCCTGATGATGCGCGAGGGGCTGTTGAAGGAAAACATCGATGGCGAGGCGCTGCTTTGGGCCCATGAGCGGTTGCTGGCAAGGCCGGAACAACGTCGCATATTGATGATGATTTCCGATGGTGCACCGGTTGATGATTCCACCCTTTCCGTCAATCCCGGCAATTATCTTGAGCGCCACCTGCGCCATGTGATCGAAGAAATAGAGACCCGTTCTGCGGTGGAACTGCTGGCCATCGGTATCGGCCATGATGTCACCCGCTACTATGCGCGGGCTGTCACTATTGTCGATGCGGAGGAACTGGCGGGCGCTATGACCGATCAGCTGGCCAGCCTGTTTGATGAGATACCTTTGCGCCGCACTCCGCGCCACGAAAAACGCATGCGCGCCTCCGGCATGGTTGGTTTTTGATGGTCTGGCCAACCAAAGCAGGCGCTATTGCTTTTCAGGTGTTGGCGATTTTCCTCTCACTTACTTTGTCAGCGCTGGCCTCTCCCTTTGACGTTGAGTTGAAATCCAATTTGATCAGCAACTTCAAGATAGGGCAGGCCGGCCGAAGATTCCAAAAGCTTGAGTTTGTCGGCGGGATTGAGTTTTCGTCGTCCAATGCCCATGTCGGCGCATTGTCGGGGTTGGCAGTGTTTAATGATCGTTCCGGCTTCCTTGCGGTCACCGATACCGGTTTCTGGTTTACCGCCTCAATCCTTCGCAATGCTGAGGGGGAACCGCTGGCGTTGGATGGGGGACGGATGGCAGCCATTCTCGATGGGCGTGGAAAGCCATTTGAGTACAAATGGCAAGCGGATGCAGAATCAATTGCACTAAAGGGTGATCAGGCGTTTGTATCGTTTGAACGCAATGACCGGTTGCTCCAATATCGGCTTGATCTGAACAAATTCGCCTCGCTGCCAAAACGCATCAAACTGAATTTCGATCTCGACAGGATTCGCCACAACAAGGGTCTTGAGACGATCGCGATTTCACCCATGTCAAGCGCGCTGAAAGGTGCTGCAGTCGTCGTTTCCGAGCGTTCCTGGGCTGCCAATGGCGGCATCATCGGCGCCATTGTCAATGGACCGTCACAAGGCCAATTGGCGGTCAGGCGCAAGGGTAAATTCGACATCACCGGTGGCGATTTTTTGCCTGATGGCGATCTTTTGTTGCTGGAGCGGCGATATAATCTGGCACAAGGGATCGCCATGCGCATTCGCCGCATCGACGCGGCGAAGATCAAACCCGGCGCTCTTTTGGAAGGCAAAGAAATGATCCGCGCGGATTCATCCTTTCAGATCGACAATATGGAAGGGCTCTCCGTCACCACGGGTCGAGATGGTGCCACCTACGTGTCGCTGATTTCCGATAACAACCATTCGCTGTTGCAGCGCAATTTATTTTTGGAGTTTAGGCTGATTGGTGAGTAGAGCATCTTGATTGCTGTGCAGCTCTATATTCCTGCAATCGACGTTTCTTTCGCTCGCGGCTATTTGCGGGCGGCGCATAAGCGCCGGTCGCTGTGCGCTCCTGATGAGCCAGGAAAGTAGTCCCTATAGGTGATCAAAATTTTTGGCTAATTGTCGAAAAACGCCAGTCGCAAACCTAAAAACCCGAAAGTTCCGGCGAATATTCGCTTAAGCCACGTCATCACCGCCGGGCGCGAAATGACATAGTCCCGCGCAAGGGAAGCACAGGCACCATAGCCGATGAATACGATAAAGGTGAGCACCATAAATATCAGAGCCAATAGCGCCAGAACCGGTGTAGCGCCAACTGCATCGAGCGGCACAAATTGGGGTAAAAACGCCAAGAAAAACAGTGAGAGCTTGGGATTCAAAATGTTGAGCAATGCGCCGTTTCTAATAGTTTTTCCAGCCGAAATACTTTTCTTGTCTGCTGCGACATCAAGCGTTCCCCCGTCCTTCAGGATATTCCAGGCCATATAAAACAGATAAGCGACGCCAAGATATTTCACCATTTGGAAAGCCATCGCACTGGTGTGCAAAATTGCCGCCAGACCGATGATGCTGGCAATCGCTGCCGGCAAAATACCCAGCGTACAACCAAACGCGGCGGCGATGCTTAACTTGAAGCCACGGCCAAGCCCGACCGCCAGCGTGTAAAGAACGCCGGTGCCCGGCAGCAATATCACGACAAGGGAGGTTAGAAAAAACTCAATGCTCATATCGGTTCTCCTCAAGAGCATCACATGTATCAATAATTATACGGCATCTCCAGTGATTTTGAGGCCGCTTGCAATCTGCCGGGCAACCCCGGCTACACCGCAGTGCCCCCTACTCTTTCCATCGGCCGTACAATGCGCAACAGCGCACCATAGGGAATGAGCATGGCGATGCCGATCAGCACTTTGACAACAAAATCGCCAGCGGCAAGTGAAACCCAAAGCGGCGTTTCGAAATTCAGACCGAAAAATGGCACGGCAAATCCCAGCGAGCCGTCATCGCGTCCAAACAAAGTATCGAGAACCACAAACCGTGCCGCAAAAGCCAGCGAAAAGAACAACAGCGTGTCGAAGGCCGAGCCTATCAGGGAGGAAAACAAAGGCGCTGACCACCATTTGCCGGCGCGCAGTCGATCGAACACGGCAATATCTAGCAATTGAGCCAGCAAGAATGCCGAACCCGACGCAATGGCGATACGCGGTGTTGCCAGCCAGATCGACAAAACAACGGCCAAAACGAAGCCAAAGAATACAATTTTTCGGGCCGTTGCAGCGCCGAACCGCCGATTGGCCAAATCGGTAACCAGAAACGCCACCGGATAGCTGAACGCGCCCCAGGTCAATATATCGGCCAGCCCCAAATATCTGAACTGGAATTGCACCAGATAGTTGGAAAGCGCCACCACCGCACACATGGCGGCAACCAATATCGAGAGGCTGGAAAGTCTGGTCATTTTTTATATCCTGGGTGATGGAACCAGCAATTCCGGCATTGATTATCAACCAACGCCGGTAAAAACCATGCGCAAAATGCAGCTATTGGGCGTTTGCTTCTTCAAGCTTTTTCTTCACCTGCCGGCGCAGGATCCGGGCCTTGGCTGAAAGGTCACAATCCTTCGCCTTGGCCAAAAATGCATCCAGACCGCCGCGGTGTTCCACACTGCGCAGCGCATTGGCGCTGATGCGCAAGCGGATACGCTGATTGAGCGCATCGCTCAACAAAGTGACATTGCAAAGATTGGGCAGAAAGCGGCGACGCGTCTTGTTGTTCGCGTGGCTCACATTATTGCCCGATTGAACCGCCTTGCCGGTTAACTCACAGCGCCGTGACATGGCTATAACCCTTGTTTTCAAACCAAACAGATTGCCCGAAGTTAGATCGGGCTCCGACAACGACGAAAGATAGCAACCCGGCACAGGCCAAGTCTAATCGTGTCTTCAACCGTTGTGGAAAAAGTTGCCTGTCTATAGGCATGCATTGCCACGTCGTCAAGTAATTCGTGCGCCCGCCCGCTCCGTTGAAAGTCATTGATTTTGCACCTCGTCCAATCCCTGACAGGCAATTTTCATCACAAATTCAATTTCTCGCCATTATTTCGGTGATTTTGCTGCGTATCGATTTGACTGCAAGACACATGTCTAATCATTCCCGCCCATAATGTTGCCGTGCAGACCATAGCCGGCACTGTTCAGGAGCATTATTTTGACCATCAAAAATGTCACGGTTGTTGTTGCAGCGATTATTATTGCAGTCGGCTTCACCTTCAATTCTTTGAGCGCGAGAGAAAAGGTAAAGCATAATACGAAATTGATCATGACCCTTTCCGGCATACCGGTTGGAAAGGCGTATTTGTCAATGAAGCTGGACAATGGCGCCTATGCAATGCACGGCTCTGCCAAGGCCTATGGAGCCTCTAAAATTTTCTCCAATGCCAAGGGCGTTTCGACAAGCCGCGGACGATATGATAGTGGTCGCATCGTGGCAGCAAGTCATGAGCTGAAATACTCGACCAAAAAGATGAAGGGCACTGTCAAAATGACGTTTGATGGTTCTGGTCTTCAAGAGTCACATTCGGTTCCTCCGGTGTTTTACCAGGTGGACTCGGTCAAATTGCAACCCGCCCACCTTCGCGCCGTGCTTGACCCGGTCAGCACATCAATTGTCGCTGTCAAAGCCAGTCAGATTGGCAATGGCACGGCCATATGCAACCGGACCTTGCCGATCTATGATGGTAAAAAACGGTTTGACCTGCGTCTTAGATTTAAGGGTATTCGCAAACTGGTCACCAAGGGGTTTAAAGGTATCTCGTATGTGTGTTCTGCCCGCTATGTGCCCGTTGCTGGCCATCGTCCGCACAAAAAGCATATCAAGCGGCTGATAGCCAACAGGAGTATTGAAGTCGCCATGGCTCGCATTGGAACGACGCCGGTTTACGGCCTTATTCAATTTGCCATGAAGACAAGATATGGCCGGATTGCCGGCAGACCCAGTTATTTTCACACCACCGCGCAGTAAGCAGCGAAGAAAACTGCTGATCTGTACCAGTTTGGTGCGGATTGATTAACCGCTATTAACAAAACTACCGGTCTGCACGGTGTTCCGTTCCATTGCTTTCTGCATGTTGCGCCAGCCATTGGCGCAGCTACCAAATATGGTGAGAACAAATTGGCAACGATCAAAAAGCAGTGATTCGTGCAGGTTCTGTTCACCCTATGATGCAAAAGCTTCGATATGTCTGGAAGAGTAACGTCGGTCAGGTAAAATTTGATTAATAAATATTGCATCGCATCAAGTATTGCACTTGTCTCGATTTCGCACGTACCTGTTATATCAACCACCGTTGGTATTAACCATTTCGCCGGGCCTAACTGTGCTTGTGACTAATTGGTAGTAACAATTTGTCGCTTCAATACCAGATATGGTGGTGAACAAACCGGGAATTGTTATCGAGTCAGCGATTCGGACCGCCTTTGTTCTTGCGGCGTTCTCTTTGTTAACGACAGCACCATTGACGCACGGTAATCGCTTGAGAGCGATTTGCACGTATATTGTTAGCTTGCTCCGCTGCGGGCGGTTCTTTGCGGCGCTTTTTGCGCCTCAATCACCGTCCTCACATGAGCAATGCTCAAGGCTGACCCGAATTCCCGAGATTTTTCTTTGAAAAAATCCCTCCATTCGGGCGCTATGCGGATAAACTTTCTTTCAAGCGATCGCCGTGACCATTGACGCAGATGATTGCACTTGGGCACAGATTGCTCTAAATGCCAGTAGCTCTAGAACGGTTCACAAGCAACGGTTGCAAACTCCCAGATTATGACCTCCCACAGCTCTTCAATTCTGCCCCCTCTATCGGGCCGCGGCGTGACGGCGGTACTTGGCCCAACCAATACCGGCAAGACCCATCTGGCCATTGATCGCATGATCGGCCATTCGAGCGGCCTCATTGGACTGCCGTTGCGGCTGTTGGCGCGCGAGGTTTACCAGCGGGTGTGCGAACGGGCCGGGGTTGAGGCGGCTGCGTTAATAACAGGTGAAGAAAAAATTGTGCCTGAAAATGCCCGGTTTCGCATCTGTACGGTCGAGGCGATGCCACGAGAAGCCGATGCCGCCTTTGTCGCTATCGATGAGGTGCAACTGGCCAGCGATCTTGAACGCGGGCATATATTCACCGACCGTATTCTCCATCTTCGCGGTCGGGAAGAGACCATGTTGCTGGGAGCCGCGACCGTGCGGCCAGTGCTCCAAGGATTACTGCCTGGTATCAATGTGATCACCAGGCCACGGATGTCGCAATTGTCCTGGGCGGGCCAGAAGAAAATTACCCGGCTGCCTCGCCGCACGGCCATTGTCGCTTTTTCCGCCGACGAGGTTTATGCGATTGCTGAACTCATTCGCCGTCAGCGCGGCGGCGCGGCGGTTGTTCTTGGATCCCTGTCTCCGCGCACGCGCAATGCCCAGGTGGCGCTTTACCAATCGGGCGATGTTGATTTTCTGGTGGCAACCGATGCTATCGGCATGGGTCTTAATCTCGATGTTGACCACGTCGCTTTCGCCCAGAGCAAGAAGTTTGATGGACACCGGTATCGCAGCCTTACTCCGGCTGAATTCTCACAGATTGCCGGCCGTGCCGGCCGTCACACCAATGATGGGACTTTTGGCGTTACCGGCAAAGTCGACCCGTTCGATGACAAGCTGGTGCAAGCGCTCGAAACGCATAGTTTTGCGGCCGAAAAGGTCATTCAGTGGCGCAACCGCAATCTAGATCTTGCCAGTCTTGTCCGACTGCGCGAAAGTCTCGAAATGGCGAGCGACAATCCGTTGCTGGTAAAGGCACCGCCCGCCACCGACCAGCGAACGCTCGAAATTCTCGCCACCGACCCGGAAGTATCACGTCGCACCAACGACGCTTCCGGCGTCGGGCTGCTATGGGAAGTTTGCCAGATTCCAGACTATCGCCGCATTGCGCCTGCCAATCATGCTGAAATGGTGGCTCGTATATTCAAGGATGTGCGGGACACAGGCATGATCGACGAGAATTGGTTTGCCGAGCAGGTTAATCAAACCGATGATACCCGTGGCGAAATCGACACTTTGTCGAACCGCATTGCCCATATTCGCACCTGGACATTCATATCCAACAGTTCCGGCTGGCTGCCTGATCCCCTTCACTGGCAGGAAAAAACCCGCGCTATCGAGGACAGATTGTCCGATGCGCTGCATGAGAGCTTGACGAAACGGTTTGTGGACCGCAGGACAAGTGCTTTGATGAAGAGATTGCGGGAAAACACTATGTTGGACGTCGAAATCGGCAGCACCGGCGATGTTCAGGTTGAGGGCCATCATGTGGGGCAATTGCGTGGCTTCCGGTTTTCGGCCGACGGTTCTGCCGAAGGCGCCGACGCCAAGGCAGCACGAAACGCGGCACACAAGGCCCTGGCGGCCGAAATCGAGGCACGGGCAGCGCGCTTCACGGCCAGCGGTAATTCTGATTTCGCGCTCGATTCAAATGCCATCATCCGCTGGCTCGGTGAGCCGGTGGCGAAACTTGCGGCTGGCGAAGAGCTGCTGAAGCCGCGCATCATTTTGCTTGCCGATGAACACTTGTCCGGCCCTGAACGGGACAAGGTTGCAAACAGGCTCGAACGGTGGATCGGATTCCATATTGATCTGGTGCTGAAGCCACTGGTTGTGCTTGCCGCTGCGGACGAGATTACTGGCCTCGCCAGGGGCGTCGCTTTTCGTCTGGTTGAAAAACTTGGTGTCGTCGACCGGCGTGATATAGCCAGCGACATACGGGCGCTTGATCAGGAGACACGTGGCCTGATGCGCCGGCGCGGCGTTCGTTTCGGCGCCTATCATATCTTCATCCCGGCCCTGTTGAAACCGGCCCCCGCAGCGCTGGCGACGATTTTGTGGGCCTTGAAAAATGATCGGCTGGAAGCGCCGGGTTTGAGCGAAATTCCGCAAATTTCGGCAACCGGACGTACTTCCGTGGCACTCGATGCCACATTTGACCCCGAACTGTACAGCCTGTCCGGATTTCGCATATTGGGAAAAAAGGCCGTCCGGGTGGATATTCTGGAGCGTCTGGCCGATCTGATCCGACCAGCCCTAGCGTGGCGGCAGGGGGGTGATACGCCGCGTCCGGAAGGTGGATATGAAAACAACGCTTTTTTAGAAACACCAGCCATGATGTCTATCCTTGGGGCAACCCGCGAAGACATGAACGAGATTCTTACAACCCTTGGCTATTCGGCAGATATTAAGCCGGCAGAAGCTGTAGAAAAGCGACTTGGCGAAATTGCGCCAGACTATGTGGCGCCTTCGCCGACTATCAACACTGCAAATTCGACACCTTCCGATGAAACCGGTGCAGAGGGAAAATCGCAAGACAACATCGAAGAGAGTATCGGCCCGGTTGCCGAGCCACCGCAAGAAGAAGAAAAACTGATTAGCATCTGGCGACCGGCAAGGCTCAATCGTTCAGGCAAAAATGATCAAAGGCGACGTGGACCGCGAAAAGAGACCGGCTTAAACAAAAGTGGCCAAAGGCACACCAAAGGCCAAGGAAATAAAACAGAAATGCATTCGCCAAACAAGAAACCTGTTGGCAGCAAACCTATTGGCCGCAAAGCCGCTGAACCCGATCCCGATTCACCCTTTGCCAAACTTGCCGCTCTAAAGGCGGCACTCGAAAAGAAGAATGGCTGAACAACCCGCCGCTACAGTGCCTGTTCGCATTGATAAATGGCTTTGGTTTGCTCGCGTGGTCAAGTCCAGGACATTAGCTAAAAAACTTGTTCAGGCCGGCAAAGTCAGACTGAATGGCACCAAAACCACATCCGCCAGTGCGGCATTGGGGTATGGTGATGTTTTAACCGTTACATTGCCACGACGCATTCTGGTTTATCGGGTATTAGCGCCCGGTAGCCGGCGCGGACCGGCAGTTGAGGCGCAATCGCTATTTGAGGATCTAAGTCCGCCGGTGGTGCGCAAAAACAGTGCGGAAAGACCCGCCAAACAGGCGCTACGCGATGAAGGGGCCGGACGACCAACCAAACGCGAGCGCCGTCAACTTTCAAGATTTCGCGCTGGTGCGGGTGAAGAATATTAGCATCGCAAATTGATCGCCAGTTCCAGCAAATTTGCCGCGGCACTGCACTTGAATTTGTCCAATGGAAGTTCTAGAGGGTGTGCTTGAAAGCCTCCAACGTAGCAAACCTGAATATCCGGAGCCCGAACATGACCTACCTCGTCGTCGATAATTGCATCAAATGCAAGTATATGGATTGTATCGAGGTTTGCCCTGTCGATTGTTTTTACGAGGGTGAAAACATGCTGGTAATTCACCCTGAGGAATGCATTGACTGCGGCGTGTGCGAGCCTGAATGCCCGGCTGAGGCGATCAAGCCTGATACGGAGCCGGGTCTGGAAAAGTGGCTGGAGATAAACACCGAATATGCGGAAAAATGGCCCAACATCATTGCCAAGGGTGAGGCGCCGGCCGACGGTGAGAAATTTGACGGCGAGGAAAACAAGTTTGAAAAATATTTCTCCGCCGAACCTGGCGAGGGTTCCTAGTGCAATGAATTTGACATTTGGTACCCATTTGCAGCTTCGTTCATCTTCAAATGTCAAATTCGAAAATTCCACTAGATTCAATATCTTGCTAGTGGTTCTTTTGATTCCAACATTTGCAAATAAGGGTGCTGCGAGGGGATGCAAATGTTGGTACAGAACCACTAGCCAAGCCACTGCCATCGGCCTGTTGAAATTAACCAGTTTGACAGCCGAATAGCAGCCATGCAGGCAAAATCATGCGAAGCCGTTGAATTTTACCCTTTTTTCATGTATAGTGCAGCTATGTTGGTTATCAGAACCCCGACGTGAAATGAACAAACAGCGCTTTTCAGCGAGATTTGAATTCGGGGCTGACTTCCCGGTATTGGTGAGAAAATATAAACTGCGATTTTATTCGCTTTGCTGGGGTATGTTCAGGCGGCGCGAAAGTTAGCAATAGGCGATCGAACAGCACTGCTAATGATGATTTGCGGTGTTTGGATTTCTCACAACCAAATCATGCTAGAGGCCTCAATGCGACGCAAGGCGGGTTCCTATTCCAGTCCCTAGCTGCCTAAGACAGCAACAATATCAACATCGGTTAAACGATGGATTACAGGAGAGTTTTTAAACATGGCGACAGCAAAAAAGCCAACCCAGCGACAGGGTTTCAAAACCGGTGAGTTTGTAGTTTACCCGGCTCATGGCGTTGGGCAGATCTTGGAGATCGAGCAGAAGGAAGTGGCCGGCTTTTCACTGGAATTATTCGTTATTAACTTTGAAAAAGACAAAATGACCCTGCGGGTTCCAATTCCGAAGATCGAATCAGTCGGCATGCGCAAGCTTTCTGACAATACTCTGGTGGAAAAGGCACTTAAAACCGTTCAGGGACGTGCCCGTATCAAGCGCACCATGTGGAGTCGTCGCGCTCAGGAATACGATGCCAAGATCAATTCAGGCAGTCTGATCCTGGTGTCCGAGGTTGTGCGCGATCTCTTTCGCTCAGAAAACCAACCCGAACAGTCCTACTCCGAACGCCAGCTTTATGAAGCAGCCCTTGAACGCATGGCACGCGAATTGGCGGTAGTCAAAAAACTCTCCGATACCGAGGCCGTCAATCTGATTGAGGCTAATCTGGCAAAAGGCCCGCGCCGTGGACCCAAGCTTGATGATCAGGACAATGATCCCGATTCCGGCGAAGCGGAAGCTGCAGCTTAACTTGGCGCAAGGGTCGAAATTCATCAAAAAACCCGGCTAATCCGCCGGGTTTTTCAATTTCCACCTACCAGTTTTACCTTTTGTCCGCTCTTCAGTCTTTCCCCGGCTTGCAGCCCGTTTAGCAACCGAAACAGCGCAAGTTTTCGCGGCGTGCCTTGCATGCGACTGGACAGTGAGGCAACACTGTCACCAGCCTCGACTTTCACAATAGTCAACTTGAGCGGTCTAAGACGGCTCTTTTCGATGGCTGTCAGTTGGCGAAATGTGCCGGCAATCCGCCTGGCAATAGACGGGGAATTGGTTTCCGCGACGGGAGCAGCAAGGATGAACCGATAGATTTGTTGACCGGTTCTGATGAGGGTAATTTCGAAACGCCAACCATCTGCCAGGGCCGATCCGGTCGCCGCATCAAGGCCGTTAATGATGGTTTTCTTAATACTTGCCGCATCCAGGCCGTTGACCCAGCCGCTTTGAAGATATTGCGAAAGCGTCACGTTTCCTGGTTGGCTGATACCATCAAACCGGACGGCAATCTGGTTCGGGCCACCAATCACCACGGCATCGGCCTTGTTGCTGATTTCATATCCTGAGGGAACACGAAATGTAATGCCAAGTCCGGCATGCGAAAATCTATTACCGCGAACAAATCCTTCCCTGGCGCTGTCGCCAAAAAGAATGCCGGTGATGCCGGTAAGAAACGCATCCCGGTTGCGGATGCCTGAACCCGGTGCACCAAAATACCGGGCGTGCCGCTTGGCAAGTTCTATCCGTCTTGGGGTCGAAGGATGGGTGGCAAGAAAATCACTGCCGTCATCGTTGTTGGAAAGTGAGCTTTGATACCGGGCATGAACATTCATCGCCTCAAGAAAACGGGCAGCGGCAAAGGCATCGTAACCTGCTTGCCCGATCATCTTTATGCCTAGCGAATCAGCCTGCAGTTCCTGATTCTGCGAAAATTTCGCCAGATTGATCTTGTTGGCGGCAAGCGCAATTTTGCCGGCACGATCATTGGACAATACATCTAGCACAACCCGGTCCGCCAGCTTCGACGCCTCCAGTTTGCGGCTACGCTCGATGCCGTGATTAGCGCTGACATGGGCCATCTCATGGGCCAGCACCGCGGCAACTTCGGCAGAATTATTGGCCAGTGCCAAAAGCCCGCGGGTGACATAAAGATAGCCACCCGGTAAAGCGAATGCATTGACCGAGGGTGAGTTCAACACGGTAATCTGATAGCGAGGGTGTTGCTGCGAAACGTGTTTTGTCAGCGTCGAGGAAATGTTGGCCAGCAATGCATCCAGCCCACGGTTTTGATAGACGCCACCGTTGGCTGCAAGAATTTTAGGATGCTCCCTGGCGCCGATGCGTACGTTGGGATCACCGGTTCTGGCAACAATCTTGTCGGGCTGTAATACTTCTTCCAGCTTCGACTTTTTGCCGCCCGTAAGACTGCATGATGCGCACAAATACACCAGCGCGATGGTGCCGGCAAGACGCACCTGCCAGCTAATATCCACATCAATCGGCGATAATTTCAATCTGGCCTGAATGATAAACCTCAATCATTGGTCCGCGCCTGGATACCATCCAACCGCGCACCCTTATATACTTGCCTTTCAGCTTGCCAAGGCTTCCAATGGAATTGTTAAACCTTTTCAAATGACGTTTTGCAACCGTAACCGTAAAATCACTTTGCCAATTAGTACCAAAATTCAGGTAAGAGACATTTCTCGCCTTGCCAGTGGACAAAATCCGGCCTTCCACGATGCGATATGCATCCACTTTTTCCACCAAATCTTGATCATTTGATGAAAACACTAACAATTCTGGCCAACGCCATATTCCGACCTTTTCAATCCGGGCTTTTTGTTCCTCATCAAGCAGCGCTTGGCCGCAATCCTGTTCCTCACTTTGCGGCCGCACAATCGCTAGTCCGGCTCTTACCAATTCCCCTTGCAGCCATTTAGATCCCGTTTCATCACGGGCAAAAACCTGCACCGGGCGCCGGCCATAACGGTCCGGCAATTTTGAGGTTGCGGCTATGCTAATTCCTGCCTGCTTGAGGAATGCGGAAATTTTCTGTTTTGCCCTCGATGGTGGATCGGTTTTCAGATTATCGGGAAAATGCAGCCCGGCAAGAGAAAATAGTGCCCCCTTTTGGTCGACGATTTCGTTTATCCGTGAACCTCGTTTGAGCTTTTGAACAGGCCGAAGATCCGCCTTACAGGGGAGCATCGGCGCAGCGGGCACAGCCATCGCTGCCGGCAGCAAAAACAGACAGAAATATATCAAAAATACCTGGAACCGAAGCGCTAATGGCTTGCGGCCACCAATCATGCGGCCATTGCGTCGGCGGCTTCATTGAGCTGGTTAAGCAGGCTTTCCGCCTTGATTTTCTTGGCTTCGGTATCAGCCTCTTCCAGTTGGCCGCGCGCTTTTTCCAACTGCTGATCCATCGCTTCGCGGTCAAATTCCTCTGCCGGCACGGCAAATTCTGAAAGCACGGTCAAGCCGCTCGGCGATACGTCGGCAATACCGCCCTTGACGAAGAAGCTTCGCTCATTGCCGTCGGCGAGTTTGGCGACGATCATGCCCGGACGCATGGTGGAAATAACCGGTGCATGATGGGCCAGAACACCAAAATCACCTTCGCTTCCAGGCACAGTGACCTCAACGGCCTCGGCAGAAAGCTGCAGTTTTTCCGGTGAAACCAGTTCGAATTTGAAATCTTCGGCCATCAGTTTATCCGTTCGTTTGTAAGGGCAATATCAAACACCGAAACCGCCCGTTCAAATTTGTCCCTGCAACCGGTATTGCAAAAACCGACCACTCGGTTTTTATACATGGTGAGCGAATCGGTAGAAACCGCTTTGCCCGACCAGGGGCAGGTTTCGTTAATACAATCGGCGATGGAAAGGCCTTTAGCCATAGTGCCTAGGCAGCCTCTGCTGCAAGCCTCTGCGCTTTCTCAACCGCCTCATCAATATTGCCAACCATGTAGAAAGCCGCTTCAGGCAAATGGTCATAGTCGCCCTCAACCAGCCCCTTGAAGCCCTTGATGGTGTCTTCCAGATCGACCAGTTTGCCTGGCGACCCGGTAAACACCTCCGCGACGAAGAATGGCTGGCTCAAGAAACGCTCGATCTTGCGGGCGCGGGCCACCGCCACTTTGTCTTCTTCTGAAAGCTCATCCATGCCCAAAATGGCAATAATATCCTGCAGCCCCTTATAACGTTGCAGTACTTCCTGCACTCGACGGGCAACGTCGTAGTGCTCCTCGCCGATAACTGCGGGATCAAGCATGCGTGAGGTGGAATCAAGCGGGTCCACTGCCGGATAAATACCCTTTTCCGAAATCGCACGCGACAAAACGGTGGTCGCATCGAGATGCGCAAACGAGGTTGCCGGCGCAGGGTCGGTCAAATCATCGGCCGGAACATAAATCGCCTGCACTGAGGTAATCGACCCCTTGGTGGTTGTGGTGATGCGTTCCTGCATGGTGCCCATATCGGTAGCAAGGGTCGGCTGATAACCCACCGCAGAAGGAATACGGCCCAACAGGGCAGACACTTCCGAACCCGCCTGGGTGAAGCGGAAGATATTGTCAACAAAGTACAACACGTCCTGGCCTTCGTTGCGGAAATGCTCGGCCACGGTCAAGCCGGAAAGTCCGACCCGCGCACGCGCTCCAGGCGGCTCGTTCATCTGGCCAAACACCATAGCGCATTTAGAACCCTCGCCGCCGCCTTCCTTGTTGACGCCCGATTCGATCATTTCCCAGTATAGATCATTTCCCTCGCGGGTACGCTCGCCAACACCGGCAAATACCGAATAGCCGCCATGCGCCTTGGCAATATTGTTGATCAATTCGAGAATAAGTACCGTCTTGCCAACGCCCGCACCGCCGAACAGGCCGATTTTACCGCCCCTGGCATAGGGAGCCAAAAGATCGACCACCTTGATACCGGTAGCGAGAATCTCTGACTCAGTAGATTGCTCGACAAAGGGTGGCGCATCCTGGTGGATGGCGCGTTTTTCTGCGGTTTTGATCGGACCGGCCTCATCCACCGGTTCCCCAATGACGTTCATGATACGGCCAAGGGTTTCATCCCCCACGGGCATGGCAATCGGTTCTCCCATATCAAAAACTTCCTGCCCGCGCACCAGACCCTCACTCGCATCCATGGCAATAGTGCGCACGGTATTTTCACCCAGGTGCTGAGCGACTTCCAACACCAGCCGGTTACCGTTGTTATCGGTCTCCAGCGCGTTGAGGATTTTTGGCAGATGTTCGGTGAACTGGACATCAACAACCGCGCCGATAACCTGTGTAACCCGGCCAGTATTGCCTTTCGATGCTGCGGCTTTCTTGGCCGAAGTCTTTTTTGCGGTAGATGCAGCTTTCGCCATTTTTAATATCCTCGCATACTCTAGAGCGCCTCTGCGCCCGAGATAATTTCAATCAATTCCTTGGTGATTTGCGCCTGACGTTGCCTGTTATAGGAAATCGTCAGTTTGTCGATCATTTCACCGGCATTACGGGTCGCATTGTCCATTGCTGACATCCGCGCGCCCTGTTCGGAGGCGCCGTTTTCCAGCAACGCCCGAAAAATCTGTATCGAAACATTGAGCGGCAGCAGATCATCCAGGATCTCGCCTTCATCCGGCTCATACTCGTAAAAACCGCCTGCGGTATCACCATTGTGTTGACCGATCTGCGGTGGGATTATCTGCTGCGCCTGCGGTATCTGGGTAATCACCGACTGGAATTCGGAATAAAACAACGTCGCCACATCAAAGGTGTCTTGCTCGAACAACTCGATAATTTTGCGACCGATCGGATCCGCATCGGTAAATGTAACATTCTTGACTTGGCGCATATCGACCAGATCGATGATGATATCGCCGAACTCTCCGCGCAGTACATCATAGCCCTTCTTGCCGATACACAGCATCTTCACCTTCTTGCCGGCTGTCTGCAATTCGCGCGCATGGTCACGCGCCAACCGGGCAATCGACGAGTTAAATCCGCCGCATAGCCCGCGCTCCGCCGTGGCCACAATCAGCAGGTGTGTATCGTCCTTGCCGGTACCGACCATAAGTGCCGGCGCATCGTCCCGGCCTTCCATTGAAGCGGCGATATTGGCCAGAACCTTGCCCATGCGCTTGCCATAGGGGCGGGCCGCCTCGGCTGCTTCCTGGGCCTTGCGCAGTTTCGCCGCCGCGACCATTTGCATGGCCTTGGTGATCTTCTGCGTCGCCTTGACCGAGGCAATGCGGTTTCTAAGTTCCTTGAGGCTTGCCATCAGGCTATTCCTGTCTCAACAACACCGCTTATTCAAAGCCCTTGGCGAAGGCGTCTATCGCCGCCGTCAGCTGTTCCTTGATCGAATCGCTCAGCGCCGCCTGATCACGGATTTCCTTCAACAGATCGCCATGGTCGGTTCGAAGGCTGGCCAAAAGCCCCTGCTCAAACGCCCCAACCTGGCTAACTTCGAGACGATCAAGATAACCGTTCACCCCGGCAAAGATGACCGCAACCTGTTCTTCGGTCTTCAACGGTGAAAACTGCGGTTGCTTCAACAGTTCGGTCAGCCTGGCACCACGATTGAGCAGACGCTGGGTTGCCGCATCAAGGTCGGAACCGAATTGCGCAAAGGCCGCCATTTCGCGATATTGCGCCAGTTCACCCTTGATCGAACCAGCCACCTGTTTCATCGCCTTGACCTGGGCCGAAGAACCAACGCGGGAAACCGAAAGACCGACATTGACAGCCGGGCGAATGCCCTGGAAAAACAGGTCTGTTTCAAGGAAGATCTGGCCGTCGGTAATCGAAATCACATTGGTTGGAATAAATGCCGAAACATCATTGCCCTGGGTCTCGATCACCGGCAGGGCGGTCAGCGAACCGGCACCGTTTTCCTCGTTCAATTTAGCCGAACGTTCCAGAAGCCGCGAGTGCAGATAAAATACATCACCGGGATAGGCCTCACGCCCTGGTGGACGGCGAAGCAGCAGTGACATCTGGCGATAGGACACCGCCTGTTTGGAAAGATCATCATAGCCGATCAGTGCATGCATGCCATTATCGCGGAAGAACTCGCCCATGGCACAGCCGGTAAACGGTGCCAGATACTGCATGGGGGCCGGATCGGAAGCCGTTGCCGCCACAATAATCGAATATTCAAGCGCGCCGCGCTCCTCCAGAACCTTGACGAGCTGGGCAACAGTTGAACGCTTTTGACCCACCGCCACATAAACGCAGTAAAGCTTGTCGTTTTCAGGCCCCGCGTCATGAATCGGTTTCTGGTTGAGGATGGTATCGAGAATGATAGCCGTCTTGCCGGTCTGGCGGTCGCCGATGATCAGTTCGCGCTGACCACGGCCAACCGGAATGAGCGCATCGATTGACTTCAGCCCCGTCGACATCGGCTCATGCACCGATTTGCGTGGAATAATGCCCGGCGCCTTCACATCAACCCTGGAACGGGTTTTAGAAGTGATTGGGCCCTTGCCGTCAATGGGATTGCCAAGCGCATCAACCACCCGGCCGAGCAATTCCTTGCCAACCGGCACGTCAACGATGGCGCTGGTTCTTTTAACCGTGTCGCCTTCCATAATGTCGCGGTCATTACCGAAGATCACCACACCGACATTGTCGGATTCAAGGTTGAGCGCCATGCCCTGGATACCTCCCGGGAACTCAACCATTTCACCGGCCTGAACATTATCCAGGCCATAGACGCGGGCAATACCGTCACCGACGGAAAGCACCTGGCCGACCTCGGAGACTTCCGCCTCTTTGCCGAAATTTTTGATTTGGTCTTTCAGAATTGCGGAAATTTCCGCAGCACGAATATCCATTAGCCGACCTCTTTAAGTGCTAGCTTTAGGGAAGAGAGTTTGGTTTTAAGCGATGTATCGATCTGGCGTGAGCCGACCTTTACAATCATGCCGCCGAGGATCGACGGATCGACAGTTGCGTTAAAGGCAACGTCTTTGCCAACGACGCTTTTCAGCGCCGCTTTCAATTTTTTGGTTTGTGTCGCCGTTAGCGGCTGCGCCACGGTGACATCGGCAGCAACCTCACCGCGATGGGCTGCCATCAATTCGGTGAAACTGTTCAAAATGCCGGGGATTGCAAATAACCGCCTGTTTGCGGTTACGACCTGGATAAAATTACCCACCAGACCAGTAATCTTCGCCTTGGCCAGCACGGCGCCAACTGCTTTCAACTGGTCATCGGCGGTAAAGGCCGGTGAACGTACCAGCCGCATCAAATCATCACTACCATCCAAAAGCGCACCAAAGCGAGCAAGATCATCTTCTGTTTTGGAGAGTTTTTTCTCGCTCAGTGCGAGATCAAACAGGGCCGATGCATAACGTTCGGCAACGCCGGAAGCAGATTTTGCAGATTGAGCCACGCGTTGATCTTCTCTCGACAATGACCCGCATTGGTGGCCACCGGTGCCACCTGAATGCAGGCTTTATGATTTAATCTCTTAAGCTTCTGCCAACTGACTACATCCGCCGAAACCGACGTTCACCTAGCACAGGATTTTTTTGACCGCAACAGGCCAAATACCAGCTTTTGGCTACCATGATGAATTTAAATCTGATTTCTCAAAATCGGCACACAATCCAGCGAAATTCAAATCCTTGAACCACGCTGGAATCATTGACTTGCCGGTTACCGGCCCATAGACAGTCGTACTGCCAAGTAATTTCCGGAATTTTCTTGTCTGAAATCATCACCATCATCCTGCCGGTATTCTCGCTGATCGCGTTTGGTTATTTTGTCACACTGTCCGGACTGATGAGCGATGAAGTGGGCGATGCCCTTTCACGTTTCATATTTGTCATCGCCATACCGGCGCTGTTGATCAAGATACTCGCCACCGCCGATTTTTCCGCCGCCAGTCCCTGGGCACTGTGGTTTGCCTATTTCGTTGCAGTAGCAATAGTCTGGACAATATCGGCGATCATTACCACCAGGGTGTTTGGCCGGGACAAAAGATCGGCCGTCATTGCCGGTGTCTCGGCGGGCTTTTCCAATCTGGTGCTTGTCGGCATCCCGCTGGTTGACCGTGCTTATGGTGATGAGGGCCTTGCGGTGCTGGTGCTGCTGGTTTCCGTCCATATGCTGGTAATGACAACGACGACAACGCTGTTGATGGAGCACGCGATACGGGCCGACGGAGTGGAAAACACCACCTATGACTTACCCGGGCAGCTCAAAAGCATCGGCACCGGTATTTTCACCAATTCAATCATTTTGGGTATCCTGGCCGGTTTGGCGTGGAAGGCAAGCACGGTGCCATTTGTCGGATTACCGGCTGAATTAATAGGCACCATCGGCGCTACAGCCGGGCCGCTGGCGCTGTTGTCAATCGGCATGGGGCTCAATAAATACGGCCTAAAGGGCAATTTGCGGCAAGGGGCCTTGCTGGCCTTCCTTTCACTATTCGTGATGCCGGTCGTGGTCTATGTGCTGTGCCGCAATGTATTTTTTCTGCCCTACCTTTGGCTCAAGGTCGCGGTTATCTGTGCCGGCCTGCCTGCGGGCGTCAATGCCTATCTGTTCGCCAGCTATTTCAAGGTGGCAGAAGGTCTGGCATGCAATACCATTATTCTCACCGTAGGCGGCAGCGTGTTCAGTTTAAGTTTCTGGCTGTGGTTTTTGGGCTGAATTTACGCCAAGCCAACCATGCGGTGAATGTCATTGGGCGTGGCACCGGCCTGACGCAGCGCCTTAATGCTGGTATCGCCCTGGCTTTTAGAAAGCTTGCGGCCATCGTCGACAACAATCAGTTGATGGTGGTGATAGACCGGCGGCGCAAGGCCCAAAAGTTCCTGCAGCAAGCGATGCACAGCGGTGGCATAGAACAGATCGCGGCCACGCACCACGTGGGTAATGCCTTGCAATGCGTCATCAATCACCACTGACAAATGATAGGATGTGGGTGTGTCCTTACGCGCCAGCACTATGTCGCCCCAGGCACAAGGGTCGGCCCCGACAATGCCGCACTGGCCTTCAGGCCCGGCACCGGTTTCTTGCCAGGTCAACTTTCCCCGCAACCGCTCAATCGCCATCTGCATATCGAGCCGCAGGGCAAAATCGTCACCCGCCTCGATCCGCTGTTGCCGCTCAGATTGCAAAAGCCGCCTGTCATCATCGGGATAAAGCAAGGCACCGTCCGGGTCTCGTGGCCATGGTTGGGTATCGCTTTGCCGCTCTTCAATAAGCCGCTGCCGCTGTTTTCGGCTTAAAAATGCCGGATAGATCAGACCTTCTAATTGCAGCGCATCCAGTGCGGCCCGGTAATCGGCAAAATGCTCCGACTGCCGGCGCGGTTCGCCCTGCCAGCGAATGCCCAGCCAATGAAGGTCTTCCAGCATCTGTTCTTCATAAAGCGCATTGCAGCGGGCGGTGTCGATATCCTCGATCCGTAGCAATAACCGGCCACCGTGCTGTGCTGCCATATCATGGTTCAGCAGGGCGGAATAGGCGTGACCCAGATGCAGCAACCCGTTTGGGCTTGGTGCAAATCGAAATACCGGTATGTCGTGCGTTTGTATCATCTGGCGCTCATAGCATTACGGTGGATCGCGATCATTCCTGATTGTAAGGTTGCGGTAAATTTTTACATTGCGTCGGTTCGGCGTTAATATTTGGACTGAGTAAATCATGAACGAGATCGCCAATGAACAAAATTATCTGCCAACAGGATGTTGACGCTGGACTGGAAGCCCTGGTCGCTGAACATCCTAATCTTGAGCCGATTGCGGTCGCCACCGGTCAATTGCCGCTTCGGTTGCGCGAGCCGGGCTTTGCCGGTCTGTGTGAGATTATAGTCTCTCAACAAGTGTCAACGGCCAGTGCCGCGGCAATTTTTTCCCGGCTGGTAGCCCTGGTCAACCCGCTCGATGCCAAGACCCTGCTTGCGCTTGGGCCAACCCCGATGATTAAGGCCGGGCTTTCCAGGGCCAAGCAGGCAAGTCTTGTCGATCTTGCCCATTCCATAACCCTTAACGGGCTTGATCTTGACCATTTGTGCGGGATTCCGGCTAATGAGGCAATGGCGCAATTGACCAAAGTGCGGGGCATCGGCCCGTGGACGGCGGAAGTGTTTTTGTTGTTTTGCGCCGGTCACCCCGACATCTTTCCTGCCGGCGATGTCGCCCTGCAGCACGCCCTTGGCGAGACCTTCAATTTGCCGACAAAACCGGATGAAAAAACCGTCCGCAAAATGGCCGGGAAATGGTCGCCCTGGCGCGGCATAGCCGCCCGCCTGTTTTGGGCCCGCTACGCCCAATTGCGCAGCCGGTCGAATGCCATGCCGCTTTAGCCTCGATCAAGCAAACAGCTTCGAACCCCATATATCATTCAAATACTGGTAATTTGGCTTCACTTGCGCCATATGATAGCGAAACAAACGACTGCCAACCAAAATGCATGAGACGAGCGAAAAATGGGCGCTATGAACGCTGATTTTGTCAAGATGAACGGCCTTGGCAACGAGATAATCGTCGCCGATATGCGCGGGCGTGGCGACAGCACAAGTGCAGAGGCGGCAATCGCACTCGCCGCCGATCAGCGCACCGCCTTTGATCAGATCATGGCGGTGCACGACCCGCGCACCGAAGGAAGCGATGCGTGGATCGACATTCTCAATTCCGACGGCAGCCATGCCGGGGCCTGCGGCAATGGCACACGGTGCGTTGTTGCATGGTTGCAACGGCAAAACGGCAAGCGAAATTTTATCTTTGAAACAATCGCCGGCAGGCTGGATACGCAATATCAAGATGATAACAATATCAGCGTCAACATGGGCGTTCCTCGCTTCGACTGGCAACAGATTCCTTTGGCCGAAGAATTTGCCGATACGCGCGGCATCGAATTGCAGATCGGCCCTATTGACGATCCGGTGCTGCATACGCCTTCGGTCGCCAATATCGGCAATCCTCATGCGGTGTTTTGGGCCGATGGCGATGTGTGGAACTATAATCTTGAACGCTTCGGCCCGCTATTGGAAAATCATCCGATATTTCTCGACCGGGCCAATATTACCATTGCCAATGTTATTTCGCCATCGGCGCTTAAAATCCGCACCTGGGAGCGCGGCGCCGGCATAACAAGGGCCTGTGGCTCTGGTGCCTGTGCGGCTGCGGTCAGTGCCGCACGAACCGAGCGTACCGGACGCAAAGTCACCGTTACGGTGCCTGGCGGTGATCTTGTGATCGACTGGCGGGCGGACAATTTCATTATCATGAGCGGCCCGGCTGAATTTGAATTTTCCGGCCGTTTCGACCCGCAAACCGGCGCATTTGAAACCGACCTGGAAGCTGAAACCCTATGAGTAGTCGAAATACTCCAACGGGTAAAAGCGAAATCATCAGTTTCGGCTGCCGGCTGAACGCATTTGAATCGGAAATCATGCGGCGCAAGGCCAAAGAGGCCGGGCTGGACGGACTTTCCGGTGGCGCTGTGGTGGTCAATACCTGTGCCGTCACCGGTGAAGCGGTGCGTCAGGCAAAGCAGGCAATTCGCGCCGCCAAGCGCAACAACCCAAATGCGCGCATCATCGTCAGCGGCTGTGCGGCCCAGACCGAGCCCAAAACCTTTGCCGCAATGGACGAGGTCGATCTGGTGATCGGCAATGAGGAAAAGCTATACGCTCAAAACTACCGGGCGCTGCCTGATTTCGGGGTCAATGATTTTGAAAAGGTCCGGGTCAATGACATCATGGCGGTGCGTCAAACGGCACCCCACATGATCGACGGGCTAAAGGGAAGAGCACGCGCTTTTGTGCAGATACAAAACGGCTGCGACCACCGTTGCACATTTTGCATTATCCCCTATGGACGCGGCAATGCCCGCTCGGCCCCCATGAGCAGCATCGTCGAGCAGATCACCCTGTTGGTTGATAATGGCTACAAGGAAGTGGTGCTGACCGGGGTCGATCTCACCTCCTATGGCGCCGATCTGCCGGGAACTCCCTCGCTCGGCAAACTGGTGCAGTTGATCCTCCGCGAAGTCGGCCAGCTGCCTCGTCTCAGGCTGTCGTCGATCGATTCAATCGAAGTTGACGCGCCGCTGATGGAGGCCATTGCCAATGAGCAGCGTTTGATGCCACATCTGCATCTTTCGGCCCAGTCGGGCGACAACATGATCTTGAAGCGGATGAAACGCCGCCATAGTCGGGAGGATACGGTCAGTTTTTGCCGACAGGTGCGGCGGCTCAGACCACAGATGGTTTTCGGCGCCGATATGATTGCCGGCTTTCCGACCGAAGACGAGGCGATGTTTGAAAATTCGCTCCGCCTGATCGACGATTGTCGCCTCACCCATATCCACACTTTCCCGTTTTCACCGCGCACCGGCACCCCGGCAGCACGCATGCCGCAGCTTGACCGCGCTTTGGTGAAACAAAGAGCGGCGCGGATGCGAAAAGCGGCTAGACAGGCACTATTTTCGCATTTGCAACAACAGATCGGCCGCACATGCAAGGTGCTGATCGAAAAAGAAAATACCGGCCATAGCGAGGATTATACCACTGTAACCGGTGTTACAGGTCAGCCGGGCGACGTGGTCGATGTCGAGATCACCGACCACAAGGATGTGGCCCTCATTGGCACCACAATGGAGGCCTCTTTGGCACCGGTTGGCGATGCCGAGAAAAAAGCACCGGAATTCAGCCTATGAAGAAGCCAGGGCTGTTAAAACGCATCTTCAGTTTTGGCCGCAAAAAAAAAGAAGATGTGATCGAAGACGAAGATATCGATACCAGGGCGGAAATCCCTGTCGATGCCCCACCAGCACACCCGCCGGAAGAACCAGTCGAAGAGACGGTTGCGAACGAAATCGCTGATGACGCCCGCGATTATACCGATCATGTTCCTTTGGAGCCGGCCACAGAACACCCAATCGAGTCGGCGGAAACACCGGCCAGCATGGCGGTTAAAGAGGCCGTTGAACCGGTGCCTGCGCTCTCCGAAAGCGAAACGCCGCCGCCGCAACCGGAGCCAGATGACCCGGCACTTGCGGCAGGCATCCACATTGTCTCAAAGGGTGCAGCAACCGACGAAACCGCCACCGCCAGCCCGGTTGAAAAGAAATCCTGGATCAAGCGGCTTTCAAAGGGGCTTTCGCGCAGTTCTTCGCAGCTGGGCGAAAATATCGCCGCCGTATTCACCAAAAAGAAGCTCGACGGCGATGCCCTTGAGGCCCTTGAGGACATTTTGTTGCAGGCCGATCTCGGGGCCGAGACCGCAATGAATGTGGTCGATGCACTGGCTGCTCAACGCATGGGCAAGGATATCAGCGACCAAGAGGTGCGCGCTACCATGGCTGAGGAAATCGAGAAAGTACTTGTCCCGGTGGTCAAACCGCTGGAGCTGGATCTCGACCACAAGCCGCATGTGATTTTGGTGGTCGGAGTCAACGGCTCGGGCAAGACGACGACTATCGGCAAACTGGCGCAAAAACTGCGCCACGGCGGATTTTCAACGATGTTGGTTGCCGGCGATACATTTCGCGCCGCAGCCATTGAGCAACTTGTAATCTGGGGTGAACGCACCGGATCGCCGGTGATATCGCGCAAACTTGGCAGCGATTCATCCGGCCTTGCCTTCGATGCCTGGCGGGAAGCGAAAGACCAGGGCCACGATGTGTTGATGATCGACACCGCCGGACGATTGCAAAACAAGACTGAATTAATGGCCGAGCTTGAGAAAATTATCCGGGTAATAAAGAAGCATGACCCGGCCGCTCCCCATACGGTGCTGTTGACGCTAGATGCCACAACCGGTCAAAACGCCCTTAATCAGGTCGAAGTCTTCTCCAAGGTTGCCGGTGTCAATGGATTGATCATGACCAAGCTTGATGGTTCGGCCCGCGGCGGCATTCTTGTGGCGATCTCGGCCAAATACGGTCTGCCGGTATATTTTGCCGGTGTCGGCGAGCAGGTTGAGGATCTCGAACCCTTCGAAGCACGTGATTTCGCCCGCTCAATTGCCGGACTTGAAATATGAACCGGCCATTGAAACCGCGGTAGCAGAAATTCAACTATGTTCCCAATGAGAGCCCAACAATGTCTACGCTGTTAGAACGAGAACCAAACGATCCCGACCGCAAGGAGATCAATTCCGTCCTCAAGCTGGTGCTTGAATTGGGTCCGTTGATAGTTTTCTTCTTGGCCAATTCGAGAGGCGAAAGGCTGGCGGAAATGTTCCCTGCCCTGGCAAGCCTTGGCGGGCCGATATTCGTCGCCACCGCTTTTTTCATGGTTGCGATCAGTCTTTCTCTCGGTATCTCGCTGTATCTCACCGGCCGCTTGCCGATAATGCCACTGGTTACCGGCATTGTAGTGCTGGTTTTCGGTGGATTGACACTTTATCTGCAGGATGAATTGTTCATCAAACTGAAGCCGACCATCGTCAATGTCATGTTCGGCACAATATTGTTGGGCGGTCTCGCCTTTGGCCGGTCGTTGCTCGGTTATGTGTTCGACAGCGTTTTTAAGCTTGATGATGAAGGCTGGCGCATTTTGACCTTCCGCTGGGGGGTGTTTTTTCTCTGTCTGGCAGTGCTCAACGAGATTATCTGGCGCAATTTTTCGACCGATTTCTGGGTCGCCTTCAAGGTCTGGGGCATGATGCCGATCTCGATGGTCTTCACCTTGTCGCAGATGCCGTTGATACTGCGGCATTCGACCGAAAAATCATAATTCAATCAGACCCCAAGCTTGTATGTGACCGTTCGCGAAGAGCTAACCGGCGCTTATGCGCCGCGCCCGCACAGGTATGCGCTCAACTGGCATCGCCCTTGACGACACCGACAAAGGGCAATTCGCGGAACGCGTGCCCCACATCCATGCCATAACCGACGACAAAATAGTCTGGACAATCAAAACCGACATAGTCGGCATCGACATCGGCCTTGCGTTTGTCATGCTTGTCGAGAAGAACAGCAACCTCGACCTTGGCAGCACCTCGCTCGACCATCAGATCACGGGCGAATTTCAGGGTATTGCCCGATTCCAGAATATCATCGATCAGCAGCACATCGCGTCCGCTGACCTGGCTTTCGATATCGCGCAGGATGCGCACTTCACCACCAACGGTTCCCGCACCATAGCTCGCCAGCGAGATGAATTCGACCTCAGGCTCAACCGCAACCGCATGCAGGGCGCGAATAAGGTCCGAAGCGAAAATGAACGATCCCTTCAAAATCGCGATGACCACAAGGTCGTTGTGATCGCCCGCTGCAATGTCAGCGGCGATTTCCAGATTGCGTTTGGCAATCATCTCGGCACTGAATAATATATCGATTTCTTTGCCTCGTACGATCGGCATCAGCCACCACCCGTTAGTTGTTTTATGAAGTTCGTTTTACTGACCACCGGTGTCTGATCATCGGTGAACGAACTGCGGTTCATATTATTGGCCGGCAATTCCGGCCTAAAGGAATTGATGGCGATTCCTTGTGCTTTGTAAAGGCCGGAACAACGCCAACCACAGAAACAATGCCCGCTGGTCCGAAATACCGTGGCGCTTGCCACCTATTAGCGGTTGGCTCCTTCATCTGGATAGATTAATCTGCCCTTACGGCGCATAACAGCCCCAATCGACAATTGCGTCACGGCGATCGCTTGAAAGAAAGTTTATCCGCATGGCGCCCGAATGGAGGGATTTTTTCAAAGAAAAATCTCGGAAATTCGGGTCAGCCTTGAGCATTGATCATGTGAGGACGGTGATTGAGACGCTGAAAGCGCCGCAAAGAACCGCCCGCAGCGGAGCAAACTAGCAAAATATGTGCAAATCGCTTTCCAGCGATTGCCGTGACAATTGCGTAATTTGCTTGCGGGGTTTTCGACGATTTTGATAGATTGGGGCGAATCGAATCTCTCGGAGCCAGATCGGAACTCCTTTGATAAAGTTTGAAAATGTTGGGCTGCGATATGGCATGGGTGTGGAAATCCTGCGTGACATATCGTTTCACATCAAGCCCGGGTCGTTTCAGTTTCTCACCGGGCCTTCAGGAGCAGGCAAAACCAGCTTGCTTCGGCTGTTGTTTTTGTCGCTTGAACCAACCCGCGGCACAATCACGACCTTTGACCGAAACACCGCCGGAATTAACCGCAATACCCGCGCCGCCATCCGCCGGCGCATTGGCATCGTATTTCAGGATTTCCGGCTGCTTGACCATTTGACTACCTACGAAAACGTGGCGCTTCCGCTGAGAGTGCGGGGGCACAGCGAGGCGAGTTATCGTGGTGATGTGGTCGAATTGTTAAAATGGGTCGGTCTTAACGACCGGCTAAATGCCATGCCTGCGGTATTATCGGGCGGTGAAAAACAACGCGCCGCCATTGCCCGGGCGTTGATCGATCAGCCGGAAGTGTTGTTGGCCGATGAACCGACTGGAAATCTTGATCCTTCCCTGTCACGAAGGTTGTTGCGACTTTTTGTCGAGCTCAACCGAAGCGGCACATCGGTGGTAATCGCCACTCATGATCTGGCATTGATGGACCAGTTTGAGGCGAAGCGTCTTGTGCTGAATGAAGGGCGGCTGCAGATTTATGACTAAAAGCCCCGCCCATAAAAGCGGTCGGGCACATTTGCCTGTGCGGAGCGATAATCGGCCAGTGGATAAGATTGCCGGCAAAGAACAGTCGCCCGATATTACCGGTCTTCCTGCAAAATCAGCCCCTATCGTCCCCCGCGAAAGCGTTGCCGGAAACGCATTGACACTGGTGATTGCCATCATGACGTTTCTTGTATGTGTTACTTTCGGTGCGGTAACTCTGGTCAGTGATACCGCTTCCGCGTGGAAGAATGACATCGCCCGTGAGGTCACTATCCAGGTCCGTCCGGTCGATGGTACTGAAATAGAAAATGCTCTTGCGGCTGCCCGTGAGATTGCCAGCAGGGCGCCCGGCGTTGCTGAAGTCTATATTATCGATCAGGAGGCAACCGTCCGCTTGTTGGAACCCTGGCTTGGAAGTGGCCTTGATGTTGATGAGTTGCCTATTCCACGGTTGCTAAGTGTGCGTATGGCTGCTGATCAAAAGTCCGATTTTTCCCGTCTGAAAAGTGAACTAAAGGAAAAAGTTCCAGGTGCCAGCCTTGATGACCATCAGGCCTGGTTGCAGCGACTGACCGCCATGGCGGGTACCACCGTGACCGTCGGACTGGTCATCATGGCGCTGGTCATTTCTGCAACGGTGCTGACAGTAGTTTTTGCCACAAGAGGCGCCATGTCGAGCAATCAGCATATTATCGAAGTGCTGCATTTTGTCGGGGCGGAAGAAAGCTATATCGCCCGCCAGTTTCAACAACACTTTTTGCTGCTTGGGCTGAAAGGTGGATTTTTCGGCGGTGTTGTTGCGGCCATAGTATTTTTCGCTGCCGGCATTTGGACATCTTCAAATATCGCCACCCCTGAAAGCGATCAGGTCACTGCCCTGTTTGGCCGATTTTCGGTCGGCGCCATGGGCTATGCCGGAACGGTTGCCATCGTCGTGCTGATCGCTCTTTTCACGGCGTTGACCTCACGGGCAACAGTGCTGCGCCATCTCGATTCTCTTGACCAAAATCTGCGGTGATTCGATCAAATAGCATCACCATCCAGCAATCGGGGCGCTGTGCCAGTGAGGCTCTCGAATACACCGCCTGAGCGGCCTGCCGCCTGGTTGATAAATCGCTGTTTCAGGCCGGGCATACGCTCGACCACGCCAAGACCCATGTCGCGGGCAAGCCGCAGCACCGGGTTATCGTTGGAGAACAAGCGGTTTAGCACATCGGTGACGATGCCCATCTGCACAGTGTCATAGCGCCGCCAGCGTTGATAACGCTCAAGCACCGAAAGCGAGCCGATATCAAGCCCGAGCCTGTCGGCTTCGACAATCGTTTCGGCTAGCGCTGCTGCATCCTTGAAACCGAGATTTAACCCTTGCCCCGATATCGGGTGAATGCCGTGCGCCGCATCACCGGCTAATGCAAACCGGTCTTTTATGAAAGCGCGCGAAAGCGTCAAACCAAGCGGAAATGCCGTGCGCTTCCCTTGCACTGAAATCGCGCCCAGTTTGTGGCCGAAGCGCCGCTCAAGTTCCAGTTCGAATTCCAGATCATCAGCGGCTAATAACCGTTTGGCCTCCCGGCTGGATTCGGTCCACACCAGGGAAGAACGGTTGCCCCTAAGTGGCAGAATGGCAAACGGCCCGGCGGGCAGGAAGTGTTCTTCGGCAACGCCATTATGCGGTCTTTCATGCGCGACAGTGATGACAATTCCCATCTGGTCGTAGGGCCAATGGACAGTCTTGATTCCGGCCGCTTCACGCAGTTTCGAGCGCACACCGTCGGCAGCAACCAGCAACCGGGTGTTGAAAGTCTGGCCCGACCCAAGGAGTACTTCGCTACAAGCGCCCACATTGTTGAATTGATCGACCGTATCGCCATGGATCAATTCAACCCCCAACTCCCGCGCCTTGCGGCGTAGCGCTATAATCATCGACTTGTTGGGTAACATACGGGCAAACGGTTCGCCTTCTGGCGGCTCTTCTTCACCGGGCTGATGGCCGAAGGTCAAGAATACCGGTCGCACCACATCGTTGGTTTTGCTGTCGGTGACAATCATCCGGTTGATGGGCTGGGCATCGGTGGCCAGTTCGGGCCACACACCCAGTTGGTCAAGCATCCGGCAAGCGGCGGCGGCAATTGCCGATGCGCGGGTCTCAAATTCGATCGCCGTCTCGGGTGCAGCATCGACAATGGCGATATTAATGTGGGGTGCCGCCGCCTTCACAGCAACGCCGACGCAAAGACCGACATAGCCGCCACCGGCAATCAAACAGTCCAGCATTGGCGTATCCTGGCTCTTTTGGTTCATCAGATGCCCCTCCTGTTGATCCGCCTCGAAGACGGCTTGATGCGGTATTATATTCGCTTAGCTTTCAATGACCTTGACATTTCTCATGCCGACGGATGGATATGATATCAGCTATTATTCGTTGCAACATGGAAACCTGTCCAAATGACGACCGCTGTTAAAGAGTTGCTTGATATTCTTGATCTGGAACCGCTGGAACACAACCTTTTTCGTGGCCGCAGCCCGAAAACCGGCTGGCAGCGGGTATTTGGCGGCCAAGTTATTGGCCAGGCTCTGGTTGCCGCCCAGCGCACCGTCGGGCCAGAACGCCATGTGCATTCCCTGCACGGTTATTTCATGCTCGGCGGCGATCCCAAAGTACCTATCATCTACGAGGTTGACCGCATCCGTGATGGCGGCTCTTTCACCACGCGACGCGTGGTTGCAATCCAGCACGGACAGGCGATCTTCTCCATGTCCGCCTCATTCCAAAAGGAAGAGGATGGGCTTGACTATCAAGCGGCAATGCCGGTGCAGCCCGACCCGGAGACCCTGTTCAGCGAAAAGCAACTGAAAGAACAGTTTATGCATCGGGCGCCCGAGCATATGCGCAAATACTGGGAGCGTGAACGACCGATAGAACTGCGTGCCACGACGCTGGAACATTATATTTCAAACAAGCCGCTTGCGGCCGAACAATATGTGTGGATTCGTGCCACCGCCGAAATACCCATGAACCGGCCCCTGCAGGCGGCAGTATTGGCCTATGCCTCGGACATGACCCTGCTCGACACATCGTTGTTTCCCCATGGTCGAAAAATTTTCGATCGCGATATGCAGGTGGCAAGCCTCGATCACTCGATGTGGTTCCACCGGCCAATCGATATCAATCAATGGATATTGTTTGCCCAGGACAGTCCCAGCTCCTCCGGCGCCCGTGGTCTGACCCGAGGCGGCCTTTATACCGGCGACGGCGTTTTGGTCGCCTCGGTTGCCCAGGAGGGACTGATCCGCGTTCGCGACCCGAAAAAAGACACCAACCGGTTTTAGCCTATTTTATAGGCATAATCTATATAGCGCCCATATTTTCATCTTTTTTGATGCATTGATTTTTCCACAGCTCCGGGTAGCTTATTTTACTCTATTAATTTCAATGCTTTAGACCACCAACTCAAATCTGGCATGGTTCTTGATTCACTTCCGGTTGAACGCCGCACCACAGCGGCTTGACCAAGATACCGTCACCGGCAAAGAAACCATCCTAGAATGACCAAGGAAACTCCCATGACAAACAAATTACAAAGCGCAAGCGCCCTTTTTGGTGCGGCGGCGCTGACACTGGAGACGGCGTCGCCGGCATTAGCCGAAGACACCATGAACAAGGGCGATACCGCCTTCATGATGTTGTCCACCATTCTTGTCCTGTTCATGATCCTGCCAGGATTGGCGCTGTTTTACGGCGGCCTGGTGCGTTCCAAGAACATGCTGTCGGTGCTGATGCAGTGCACCATGATAACCGCCATCGTCATTATCATCTGGGTGCTGTATGGCTATTCTTTCGCCTTTGGCGGCTCCGACAGCCCGTTCTGGGGCGGAACAGGCAAACTGTTTTTGGCTGGCGTGACGATGGATTCGACCGCCGCGACTTTCACCAAAGGCGTGGTCATTCCCGAGTTCGTTTTCATCTGCTTTCAAATGACATTTGCCGCGATTACGCCGGCGCTGATTGTCGGTGCCTTTGCCGAGCGGGTAAAGTTCTCCGCCGTCGTGGCCTTCGTTGTCTTGTGGGTAACCTTCGTCTATTTCCCCGTCGCCCATATGGTGTGGGATAGCAACGGCCTGATTTTCGCCATGGGTGCGCTTGATTTCGCCGGTGGCACCGTGGTGCACATCAATGCCGGCGTGGCCGCATTGATCGGCTGTATCATGATCGGCAAGCGCATCGGTTTTGGCCGGGATATGATGGCGCCCCATTCGATGACCTTGACGCTGGTCGGTGCCGCCATGTTGTGGGTCGGCTGGTTCGGCTTTAACGCCGGCTCAAATCTTGAAGCCAATGGCGGCGCAGCGCTGGCGATGATCAACACGTTTACCGCAACCGCAGGGGCAATCGTCGCCTGGTCGGTGATTGAAACGCTGGTCCGTGGACAAGCTTCCATGCTGGGTGCAGCTTCCGGCATGATCGCCGGGTTGGTGGCGGTCACACCGGCGGCAGGCTCGGTCGGACCGGTCGGTGCCATTGTTCTGGGCATGATCGCCGCCGCGGGTTGCTATTACTTTGTTGCGGCAATCAAAAACAAATTTGGCTATGATGACAGCCTCGACGTCTTTGGTATTCACGGTATTGGCGGCATTATCGGCGCTATTGGCACGGGAATTTTCACCAGCCCCATTCTTGGTGGTACTGGCGGTGCGGATTATTCGATTGCCGGTCAAACGACGACCCAGTTCATCGCGGTTGCCATTACCGTTATATGGTGCACCATTGGATCGGTTATATTTTTCAAGCTGGTTGACGCCGTCTTCGGCTTGCGGGTGGAAGAAACCGATGAGCGCCAGGGTCTGGACCTTTCCTCCCACGGTGAGGCGGCCTATCATTCCTGAAGGTCCATCGCTCACTAACAAAATTTCTGGTTGGCCCGGTCATATTCCGGGCCAGCTTTTTCATTCCATCTCCACCACCAGGCTTGTGTCAGGGCCGATATGGCTGATCAGCCAGCGCAGATCGTTGATGGCGAAGGCGACACAGCCCTCGGTTGGTGCATAGTCCTTTTTCGCCACATGAACAAAAATGGCACTCCCTCGACCGCGAATTCTGCTGTAATAATTCTGATCGACCACAAGACACCAATCATAGAGATGGTCGTTGCGGTGCATCAACTCATGGGAAGCCGGATAGGGAAGCTGCACAGGGCGATTATAGTTGCGGTCACCTGGTGCATCGCACCATCCAAGCCTGGTGCCAATCGCCGTCATCGAAAGACCGGTAGGACGCAGCACCTCCCGGTCGGCCCGGTAATAGCCGGCAACAAACCGAAAATGCCCCACCGGTGTCGCGCCATCGCCTTCTCGTTTGTTACCGGTAATACCACCTCGCCCAATTGCGCACCGCAGCATTCTTTCTGCGGCGATGGCGATACCACAATTGCCTCTTTGCGGTGAGCGACGGACCCGTATGACGCGAATATATTGACCTCTGTATTGACTGGACAAAGATACTGGTCTCCCGATGATCCACCAGCTGTAGACATTTCTATGACAAATTCGTGTCTCAACGTGACTTTACATTAGGTTTGGTAGCAATTTAGCACCATAATCACCAGACAGGCCAATATTCACATCCGCCACATCCAGAATCAGGAAAGCTTCATGACATCCCGCACTATTCTCCTTGTTGATGATGACGACGACCTGCGCGAAGCGCTGATTGAACAACTTGACCTTTATGAAGAGTTTGAGCTGCTGCAGGAGGATTGCGCCACCAGGGGCATTCAGGCCGCCCGCTCCAACCATCTGGATCTGTTGATTATGGATGTGGGCCTGCCCGATATGGACGGGCGCGAGGCGGTGAAAATTCTGCGCAAGGGTGGCTTTAAGGCGCCAATAATCGTGCTGACCGGGCACGATACCGATTCAGATACAATCCTGGGGCTCGAAGCGGGCGCCAACGACTATGTGACCAAGCCGTTCAAGTTTGCCGTATTGCTGGCCCGCATCCGCGCTCAATTGCGCCAGCACGAACAAAGTGAAGACGCCATATTCACCATCGGGCATTACACCTTCCAACCGTCCCAGAAAATTCTGATCGAAGATGAAAATGGTGGCAAAATTCGCCTGACCGAAAAAGAAACCGCCATTTTGAAGTATCTTTACCGGGCGGAGCAGCAGGTAGTGACCCGAGACGTGTTGCTGGAAGAGGTCTGGGGCTATAATTCCGGCGTCACAACCCACACGCTCGAAACCCATATCTACCGTCTTCGTCAAAAAATTGAACGCGATCCTTCCAATGCGCAACTGCTTGTGACAGAAAGTGGCGGTTACAAGCTGGTTCCATGATTCTATCCTCAACCGGCATAATGTTAAAAAACCGGTTGCGGACGTTTTTATGAGCCTGGATCTGGATATTACGCTTCTATCGCGAGTTCCCCTTTTCGAGGGTTTTGAAAAGGGGCATTTGCGCCTGTTGGCATTTGGCGCCGACCGACAGTTTTATAAGCCAAATAAGGTGATATTTCGCAAAGGCGCCTATGCCGATGGTGGCATTGTCATTGTCAGCGGCACTATTGCGCTGCTGGATGGCAATTTCAAGGAGGCCGCAGAATTGGAGCGCTTTGGTCCGGCAAGCCTGATCGGTGAACTGGCGATGATTACCGAAGGCAAAAGACCAGTAATGGCAAGGGCAGAAGACCAGGTTGAAGTCATCAAGATCAGCCGGCTCCTGTTTCGCCGCATGTTGGAAGAGTTTCCTCATCTTGCCACACTCCTGCACCAAAGAATTACCACCTCCGTGCGGGATTTCGTCGCCAGACTTGAGCATGTCCAACACGCTCTCGACCGGGTTGATACAGCATGATTACTTTAAAGTGATCATGGCTCATCAGCAACGATCGAAGCCCGATGTACAAATTGATGAAATCAATTTGCGGGCGGAACCGGCCGGCGCCTTTGCGCCGCCCCGGTGGAAGCCCGGGCAGAGCCCGCCGTTAGCGAAAAGAGCCCTGATCGAATCATTTTGAAGGTGTCCAGCTATAGTTGATCAGAGCCTATTCGAAATCGAACGTTGCAATAACGGGCACATGGTCGGACGGTCTTTCCCAACCGCGCGCCTCGCGCACGACCTCCAGATGCTCAAGTCCGTCAACCAGTTCCGGTGATGACCAGATATGGTCGAGCCGCCGCCCCTTGTCGGCTGCATCCCAGTCTCGTGCCCGATAGCTCCACCAGGTAAAGAGCTTTTCGTGAGGCGGGATATGATGGCGCACAAGATCGGCCCAGCCGCCAGCCTGCATGACGGCGTTCAGCCCGTCTGTTTCCACCGGCGTGTGACTGACAACTTTCAATAGCTGCTTGTGCGACCACACATCTGTCTCCAGCGGCGCTATATTGAGATCACCAACCAGGATCGACGGCACATTATCGCGTGTTGCCGGCAGGGCCTTCATTTCCTCAACAAAATTGAGCTTGTGGGCAAATTTCGGATTGGTCTCAACATTGGCCTCATCACCTCCGGCCGGCACATAGAAATTATGGACCCGCAACGGCCCACCGGTCGCCTCAACCAAACATTCCACATGGCGGGTATCGCCCGTCTGGCAGTAATCGGTGGAACTGATTTCTTCAAGTGGCAGACGCGACAGGGTGGCGACCCCATGATATCCCTTCTGGCCGTGGATAGCCTGAAATTCATAGCCAAGATCATCAAATGCCCTGGATGGAAACTGGTCGTTAGGGCATTTGGTTTCCTGCAGGCACAGAATATCCGGTCGGTGGTTTTTCAAAAACTCCTCGACCAGCGATAGGCGCAAACGCACCGAGTTGATGTTCCATGTGGCAATCTTGAAGGGCATGCGGACCTGTTCCAATTTGAACAAAGAACGCAGTCTGGATTGCCGGTTTCACGGATACAAGACCTGTGAGCCGGTTTTTTCAGAATTCAGCCAAAATTGTTCGCCATGACACACCGTGAAGTTGTGGTCGAGGTTTGTTGAGCATCAGCGGTCGTATTTCGACTCCTGCGCCGCCTTGATCTTGTGATAGTCGATCTTAAACAGCCGGTTCGACAGCTTGACGTTTTTTTTCACGTTGAAAATCATCACCGAAGTGTCTTTGCCCTGATTGTCGGTGATGGTCCACTGACGCAGTTCAAAATTTGTTGGATCGAACATCAGGGTGATTTTCGAATCGCCAAAAAGCGATCGGTTGCCCAAAACCACGGTAGTGATATCAGGCTCGGTTTTGACGCTCTTAATCGATTTGTCACCGACATTGATCTTGTTGGCCAGCAGCATTTTCAGGGGCGTTTTGCGGAGCGGAATAAAGTCCCAGGTCTTCAGCTTCTTGTTGTTGACCGCGACGGTTTTACCGTCGGCAAACACGCTGATGGCCGATGGTTTATCATAGTCAAATCTAATTCGCCCCGGCCGCTTGAGATAGAATTTTCCACCGGTTTGTTGCCCGCGCGGACCGAACTGGATGAATTCGCCTTTGAGGCTCGGAACTCCGGAAAAATGCTTGCTGATCGCCTTAACGGTTTTGGCGTTATGGCTCTTGGCGGCTAACGCCGGAGGCGCCGCCAAAATGCCACACAACAGCCCGCCCAACACGAGGCCGCGCCGAATTCCAGTGGCAAAAAGACCTGTCTGAATATTTGTTGCCGCCTGCCGCCGCATGGTTCACCTGTTTGTTCGTTTCAAAGGTTTCGGGACCACACTTAACCTAAAAATCCCACTGCGATGTTGATCGCCAATCATGGCGGATCAATGGTCTAAATCGTCTCGTCTTCTGCCGGCACAAGTATTTCACGTTTGCCGGCGTGATTAGCAGCACTAATCAACCCTTCCTGCTCCATCCGCTCGATCAGCGAGGCGGCGCGATTATATCCAACCGAAAGACGCCGCTGAATATAGGAGGTCGACGCCTTACGGTCGTGCAACACAATTGCAACGGCCTGATCATAGGGATCGTCCGAACTACTGTCGCCGCCGGCGGAGGTGGTTTCTCCGCCACCCTCGTCCTCTTCGCTTTCTTCGGTTACCGCTTCAAGATACTGTGGAATTCCCTGTGTCTTCAAATGATTGACCACATCTTCCACTTCCGCATCGTCGACAAACGGTCCATGCACACGGGTGATTCGGCCACCGCCCGCCATATAGAGCATATCCCCCATGCCGAGCAGCTGTTCGGCTCCCATTTCGCCTAAAATAGTGCGTGAATCGATTTTCGAGGTCACCTGGAAGGATATCCGGGTCGGAAAATTTGCCTTGATCGTACCGGTGATCACGTCGACCGATGGCCGCTGGGTCGCCATGATCACGTGAATTCCAGCCGCTCGCGCCATTTGCGCCAGCCGCTGGACGGTGCCTTCAATATCCTTGCCGGCAACCATCATCAAATCGGCCATCTCGTCGATCACCACAATAATGAACGGCATCGGTTCAAGGTGAAGCTCCTCGCTCTCATAGACCGCCTCGCCGGTTTCACGGTCAAAACCGGTTTGTAAGGTGCGGGTAATCACTTCGCCCTTTTTGTTGGCTTCCTCGACCCGGCTATTGAAGCCCTCCACATTGCGCACCCCGAGCTTTGACATTTTCTTGTAGCGGTCTTCCATCTCGCGAACCGTCCACTTGAGCGCCACAACCGCCTTTTTCGGATCGGTTACTACCGGTGTGAGCAAGTGGGGAATACCGTCATAGACCGAGAGTTCAAGCATCTTCGGGTCGATCATGATCAATTTGCAGCGGTCAGGCCCAAGCTTATAAAGCACCGACAGCACCATGGTGTTGATGGCCACCGATTTGCCGGATCCGGTGGTGCCAGCGACCAGCAGATGCGGCATTTTGGCAAGATCGGCAATAACAGCCTCGCCGCCGATGGTTTTACCCAGGCAAAGCGCCAGTTTGGCCTTGCTTTTTTCAAAATCATGGCTGGCCAGCAATTCGCGCAGATAAACCGTTTCCCGTTTGGCGTTTGGCAGCTCAATACCAATCGCATTGCGTCCCGGTATAACCGCCACACGCGCTGCAATAGCACTCATTGAGCGGGCTATATCATCGGCAAGACCGATAACCCTTGAAGACTTGATGCCGGGCGCGGGTTCAAGCTCATAAAGGGTAACGACCGGGCCCGGATGCACCTTGATAATCTCGCCCTTGATGCCAAAATCTTCCAGCACACCTTCGAGCAGCCGGGCATTTTGTTCCAGCGCGTCATCCGACATAGACGTATCACGGACCAACCTTTTTGGTTCTGAAAGCAGGTGCAGCGAGGGCAATTCGAAACTTTCGGGCGAAAGCATCGAGCTTTGCGCCTCGCGGATGATCCGGTTACCCTGTCTGGGACTGGACTTCGTGGCAACCACCCTGCCAGCGCCCGTCACAATCGCGTTCTGGCCTGAAGGCGGAGGAACCTCGCTCCAGTCATCAGCGGGTTGCCGCCGTTGCTGATCGCCAACCGATGCGGCAAATTCGGGTTCCCGGCGATCACCGGTATGAAAATTTTCAAGTCCGTCGTCGGGCGGCGCCACCAGTTTTCGCCACACTTTTTTCGCCCCGCCGGATTTTGCCCCGCTTGCAGCTATGCGGCGCATACCCGGCAATCTGGCAACCATTGCCTTGATACTCAGACCCCAGTGGAGCACCTGGCCAACCGGTGCCATGAGCACGCCGCTAAGGCGTTGAAAAATTGTTTCCGGCTCATCATCATAGGCCGGATTATCCTGTTGAGCCGGCTTATTCAGATGGCTTCGACCGATCAAACCGCAGGCAAACATCAATAACCAAAGACCAGGCAGAGCAAAGAAAACGGCCAAAACTGCCGATAGTGTACCGCTGGGATAGGCGCCGAATGCAAGTTGCGGCAGCTTCAACACCATGTCACCGATAACCCCGCCAAGACCAACAGGCAATGGCCAGCTTGCAGGTGCAGCGATACTGCCAAGTGCGGTGGACAGTAAAATAGTGGCAAAGATCCATGCAACTGCCCGGTGACCAAGCCTTCCAATTGGTCGGGATGAAAAGGCGAGCCAGCCCCATACCGCCGCCGGTAACAGCACCAATGCACAGGAGAGGCCGATAAATTGCATCGTCAAATCGGCAAAACTTGCACCCCAGTAACCGAGCGCATTGTTGATCGGGCCATCAGCCGCGTAACTGAGACTAGGATCATCAACCGACCAGGTAGCAAGCGCTGCGGCCGCCACCAGGGTGCAGACGAACAGGCCAAGACCTGCAACTGCAATCAGGTTGCGTTTGAAGATACCCGGCACGACGGCCGGTTCGAAGCCTGAATCAAGCGATGTCATTGGTTATTCCGCACCGGTTTCGCGGTATCCTTGCAGATTCGCGATTTTTCACTGGCGAAAACAATACCGGGCCTATGGTTAAGACCCGATTAACCAGACTGCGCGGTGAAGCTTAGACAAATTCCACCTCATGCGATAATGGCATGGTGCGGATGCGTTTGCCGGTCGCCGCAAATATGGCATTTGCCAGTGCCGGTATCGAAGGCGGCGTGCCGATCTCGCCGACACCACCCATGTGTTCGGCATTTTCCAAAATTGCCGTATGGATTTTCGGGCATTGGCCCATCCGCATGGCATCATAGGTATCGAAATTTCTCTGTTCAACCACACCATCGGCAAAGGTGATCTCTTGCCCCATTGCCGAAGACAGGCCGAAAATTATGGCCGATTGCAACTGTGCATCGATTATTCCCGGATCGAGCGCTGTACCGACATCCGCCGCGCACCATACATTTTCGATCTTGATACCGTCCGACCAATTGGAAACCTCCACGACCATACCAACCCATGAACCAAACGACAGCGTAAAAGCGACTCCCTTGCCGTAGCCCTCCACCGGTGGAGCACCCCAATTCGACATTGCGGCCACTTTTTCCATAACCAAGACCGCGGTGGGATGATCCTTCATCAGTTTCCGGCGCAGTTCAACCGGGTCAGTGCCTGCTTTGACCGCAATTTCGTCGATGAAGCTTTCGTTAAAAAAGCCGTTTATCGAATATCCGACTGATCGCCAAAATCCGACTGGCACTGATATGTCTGCCGGAATACCGGTGACCCGATAATCGGCGAGCACATAGGGCTGATCAAACGAGCCTTCGCTGATCGTTTTATCGGGACCGGCCGGTGAAATCGAAGGAAAGGCTCTTCCCATGACGCTGGCAATTAGCGAGGGAGCGGCAATTCGTGCATCGAGTGCCACGGGCAAATTGTCATCGCCAAGCCGCGCCTTGAACCTGCCGATTGCTGCAGGACGATAGGCGTCGTGGGTTGTATCTTCCTCGCGGCTCCAGGTGAGTTTTACCGGCTTGCCGTTCGCATGTTTGGCAAGTCTGGTGGCAAAACGGCCAAAGTCCAATTCGCCGCGCCGACCGAAACCACCGCCAAGGTGGGTGGTATGGATCAGCGTATCTTGCGCGTCGACCCCGGCTTCATAGGCACAGTCCGAACGGACAATGGTCGGAATCTGATTTCCACACCAAACCTGCAATTTGCCATCCTTGAGCCATGCGGTGGCATTCATTGGTTCCATACACGCATGGGCGAGATGGGGAACGCGATATTCCGCTTCAACCAGTTTTTCGCGCGGCGCATCGGCAAAGGCCGTCTCCGCATCGCCATCATCACGCAAACTTGAGCCTTCCGCCGAATTAAACGCTTCTTCCAGCACCACGTACATGGCTTGAGAATTTGCCGGGTAGTCAGCCCTCTCCCACTCGATCTCCACCGCTTCAGCCGCCTTGAATGCGGCCCATGTATTGGTCGCTATCACACCGATACCGCCGCCGAAGGGTTCATTTTCGGGACCGCTCATATCGACGATTTTTATGACCCCCGGTATTTTTTCTGCAGCAGTAGCATCAAATGAGCGCATATTACCGCCAAGGTGCGGGTTCATGCGGATGGTGCCGTAGACCATATCAGGCAAATCGACATCGATGCCGAAAATCGGCGCCCCGGTAACTTTGGCCACCATGTCGGTGCGTTGTTGGGGCTTGCCAAGAAGACGCCAGTCTTTCTTGTCTTTCAACGAGATCGACGGCGGTGCAAGTTTAGCTGCATCAAGTGCAAGCGCACCGTAGGAGATTTTTTCTTCGCCGTTGATAACATGGCCAGCGGCGGTTTTTAGCGTGCCGGGGTCGACCCCAAGCCGGTTGGCGGCAGCTAAAATGAGCGTTTGGCGCGCCGCAGCGCCAGCTTCTCGCATTTTGACATAACCATCCTTGACCGCCGACGAACCTCCGGTAGCCTGGATGCCGAGAAACTTTGCCAGAACACCCATGCCGCTGCGGGCCGCATTGGCAACAAACCCGCGTTCAAACTCCGGAAACGGGCCGCTATCCTTTAGCATCGCCTGATTATGATAGGCATGGGAGACAGGACCATGCTCGACCTTGATATCGGCCAGATCGACATCCAGTTCTTCTGCTACCAGCGCTGCAAGCGTGGTGGAAATGCCTTGTCCCATCTCGGCCCGTGGCGCGATGATGGTGATCTCATTGTCGCCGGTAATCTTGACATAGGGATTAAAGGTCGCTTCGCCTTCAACAAGCCCGTCTTCGAGCGGATTGTCGTAAGGCGCTTTATATTTGTAGTAGCCAAAGGCCACGCCGCCGGCAATTGCTGCAGAGCCGATCAAAAAGGTGCGTCTAAGTATCTTTCCCATCTTAGGCTCCCACTTGACCGGAGGCGCGTTTGATCGCGGCACGAATGCGCGGATAAGTGCCACAGCGGCACAGATTGGTCATCGCATCGTTGATATCGTCATCGGAAGGCGCGGGATTTTCTTTCAACAAGGTCACGGCCGCTAAAATCTGGCCAGACTGGCAATAACCACACTGGGGCACCTGTTCGTCAATCCAGGCCTGTTGCACCGCATGGAGAGCACCATCCGGCGAAATGCCTTCAATCGTTGTTATAGCGCCCTCGACATCACCCACCGCGGTGATGCACGAACGTTGAAGTTCGCCGTCAATCAAAACCGAACAGGCGCCACAGGCACCGATGCCACAGCCGTATTTCGGGCCTTTGACCCCGGCAAGATCACGCAACGCCCAAAGCAAGGGCATTTCCGCGTCGGCCTCGATTTCCTTGATTTTGCCATTTATTGTCAGCTTCATGGGCCATGCCTCCGGTCGCATTTGTTGAACGCCACGAATCATCTGGTTTTCAAATAATTAGACGGTCCTATCGAGATTTTTCACAAACTCGCAACCGGCAATAATTCGCCCAAAATGCACTCATGTCGGACTCTTTCCAGCCATGGACAAAATAACAACTAATGTCACCTGGTCAATATGATGGCCAACAATAACCGGCCCTGCCGATAAGAACAAAAATCCGCCCGACGCTTTTTTCAATTGCCGTGATTAAATAATATCTCGTTGTTGTATTTCAATGCCTTTTCTCCGCCACCAATTGCTGATAATTGCCGGTGAGTGTTTTTTCTGGAGTAAATTTTGATTTCGGCCACCCTCCACTCGCTTGCAGCCCCATCCCCGCGCCATAAAACAGTTGCCGTTAATGTCGGTGGTGTGTTGATCGGCGGCGATGCGCCTATCGTTGTCCAGTCGATGACCAATACCGATACCGCCGACATAGAAGCCACCAGCGAGCAGGTCGCAGCCCTTGCAGGGGCCGGGTCGGAAATCGTACGGATTACCGTTGACCGCGATGAGGCGGCAGCTGCCGTTCCCCATATTCGTGACAGGTTGGAAAGCAAGGGCCTTGATGTTCCGCTCGTGGGCGACTTTCACTATATCGGCCACAAATTGCTGACCGATCATCCCGCTTGCGCCGAAGCACTGGCAAAATACCGCATCAATCCCGGTAATGTCGGGTTTAGGGAAAAGAAGGACAAGCAATTCTCGTCTATCGTGGAAACGGCGATACGTCATCAAAAACCGGTACGTATCGGCGTCAATTGGGGATCGCTCGATCAGGCACTGCTAACCCGGTTGATGGAGCAAAATGCCGGCAGCGACACACCCCGGCCCGCCGACGCAGTTATGCGTGAGACCATTGTCCAATCGGCGCTGCTTTCCGCCCAGCGGGCCGAGGAAATCGGCCTTGGGCGCGACCGGATCATCCTGTCGGCCAAGGTTTCACAGATGCAGGACCTGGTTGCGGTCTATGCCATGCTGGCGCAAAGGTCCAATTACGCTCTTCATCTTGGCCTCACCGAGGCCGGCATGGGGACCAAGGGTGTGGTGGCCTCAAGTGCCGCCATGGGTGTGGTCCTGCAACAGGGCATCGGCGATACCATTCGTATCTCGCTGACGCCTGAACCCGGTGGCGACCGAACAAGGGAGGTTCAGGTCGCCCAGGAACTGCTGCAGGTTATGGGGCTGCGTGCTTTTCTTCCCACCGTTGCTGCCTGTCCTGGATGCGGGCGCACCACTTCGACGGTATTTCAGCAACTCGCCATCAAGATCGAGACCATGATCCGTACCAATATACCACTGTGGCGGGCACAATATCCCGGTGTTGAACAGCTCAAGGTCGCGGTGATGGGCTGCATTGTCAACGGGCCTGGTGAATCGAAACATGCTGATATCGGCATATCACTCCCCGGCACCGACGAATCACCCGCTGCTCCGGTTTTCATCGACGGTAAAAAGGCCGCAACCCTGCGCGGCAGCAACATCGCTGGTGAATTCGAGGTGATGGTTCACCAATATGTTGAACAGCGGTTTTCTGCAAGGACTTGAATTTTTCTCACCTGCCGTTAATTTGGTTCGATGCTGAAAGCGTTCAAACAGTTCATCAAAGATCTTACCGGCCCCGATCTGGGGGGTGTCAGTGGTCCGGCCCGGGCAACAGACGATACCAGACTGGCTGCGGCTGCGTTAATGTTTCACGTCATCGCCGCCGATGGCGTTGTTCAAAAAGAAGAAAACGACAAGCTGCATGCGGTGCTTTCCAGCAGATATGACGTCAGCTACTCCGAGATTGATCAACTGATCGAACAGGCCCGCAAGGCGGACAGCGAAGCGGTTGATCTCTACAGTTTCACCAGTGTTTTGAAGCGACGGCTTTCCTATGAGGCGCGCACGGAACTGGTTGAACATCTTTGGGAGATGGTATTTGCCGACGGCGAGATTCACGAGTTTGAGGACAATATCGTCTGGCGGGTTGCGGAACTTGTTGGTGTCAACCGCGAGGACCGGCTGGCGATGAAACAAAAGGTACTGGCACAACGCCATTAAACGATTACTTCGATTTGCCTCGCCGATAACGGAATTCAAAATCATGCTCATGCCTCAGCCAAACAATGATAGCCAGAAAGTGCTGATCATCCTGCATCAGGAAACCTCGACGCCAGGGCGCGTTGGCCAGATGCTGATCGAGCGCGGATTTGCCCTGGATATTCGTCGTCCGCCACTTGGTCACCCGTTGCCGGAAACGCTGGAAGATCACGCGGGCGCGGTGATGTTTGGCGGACCTATGAGCGCCAATGACGCCGAAGAATATGTCAAACGCGAGATCGATTGGCTGGCGGTACCCTTGCGCGAGGAAAAGCCCTTCTTTGGTATCTGCCTTGGCGCGCAAAAACTGGTTCGCCATCTTGGTGGCACTGTCACCGCCCATCCCGATGGTGAGGTCGAGGTTGGCTATTATCCGCTGCACGCCACCAATGAAGGCAAGGCGTTGATGGAATGGCCGCAAATGATCTATCAGTGGCATCGGGAAGGTTTTGATCTGCCGGACGGGGCCGAATGTCTGGCCTATGGCGACACTTTCCATAATCAGGCGTTTCGCTATGGTAAAAATGCCTACGCGGTGCAGTTCCACAGTGAATTGACGCTCGCCATGATGCACCGCTGGACAGTCAAGGGTGCTGAGCGGATGGAACTGCCTGGCGCCCAAGACAAGGCGCAACACATGGCCCAGCGCCCGGTTTATGATCCGGCCACCAAACAATGGCTGAGCGAGTTTCTCGATATCTGGATCGGCACCCCGGGCAAACAGCTGCGCAAGGCGGCTTAAGACAAAATCAGCCGCCAATGCGGCAATTCAGTTGAGCTATGGTCAACATTGCCCCTTGTTGCATCGCCTGTTGATCTCTAAATGTGGCATTGACATTCATTCCAAACGCACACGGAGACCGACCGGATGAGATCCATTCTTGATATCGTGATGATCATTCTTGATCTTTATTTTTGGATCATCATCGCCAGTGCGGTGTTTTCCTGGCTGATTGCCTTCAATATCGTCAACATGAACAATCAGTTCGTTGCCATGATTGGCAATTTTCTCCATCAGATGACCGAACCATTGTTGCGGCCGATCCGGCGTTACATGCCCAATCTGGGAACTATAGATATTTCTCCCATCGTCTTGATTCTAGGCATCATTTTCCTGCAGTCGATAATTATGCGATATATCTATCCCAACGTATTTTAGCCAGTGGCGTTATGCTATCGCATCTGCGGCGACGGCGTTGCCCTTTTTGTCCGCCTGATCCCGGCAACACATGTTGATATTGTCGAAGGGTGCGAGACAACCGCTGACGGCAAAGCCCATCTGAAAGCCCGGGTGCGGGCAGTGCCTGAAAAAGGCAAAGCCAACAAAGCGCTTGTGCGGTTGCTTGCCGGTCATTTTGGCATCGCCAAATCGGCAATCACAATAACCGCCGGCAAAACCAGTCGGCTGAAAACCGTAATGATTGCCGCCGGCGCTGAAATGATCATTGCGAAATTAAAAAAATGAGCCGCTGGTGTTGCGCTAAGTCGGCTGCAATTGTTTCCTTTCCCCAATGTCTTTTCAAGGGTATTGAAGATATAGCAGGGGAAGCAGAGCAGGAGGCATTATGGCCGATCTACAAATACATCAGTTTATGTGCGGAAGTGACAATTTTGGCGTGCTGGTTCACGACAGCGATAGCGGTGCAACCGCCAGCATCGATGCTCCCAGCGGGGTGGCGATACGCAAGGCGCTGGCCGACACCGGTTGGAAACTGAGCCACATTCTCATCACCCATCATCACTTCGACCATGTCGAGGGCAATGAGAGCCTGAAGGCCGAATTTGGTTGCCGCATTGCGGGTCCAAAAGGCGAAGCGGCAAAAATTCCCGACATCGACGATGCGCTCGGTGATGGCGACAACTATTCCTTTGCCGGTCACAACATCGAAATCATCGCAACGCCCGGCCATACCCTTGGCGGGATTTCCCTCTATTTTCGAGATGATGGCGTTGTTTTTACCGGCGATACGCTGTTTGCGGTCGGCTGTGGGCGGGTGTTTGAAGGCACGCCTGATATGATGTGGCAATCGCTGCAACGCCTGGCGCTTCTGCCGGAAGAAACCGTTGTTTATTGCGGCCACGAATACACACTCGCCAATGCCCGTTTTGCCATTACGGTCGACCCGGATAACGAGGCTCTGGCCAACCGTTTGGTAAAAATCGAGAAACTCAGGGCACAAGACAAGCCCACCTTGCCAAGCACCATCGGGCTTGAACGGGCAACCAACCCGTTTCTCAGGCCGGCCGATCCGGCCATCCGCAAAAACCTCAATATGCAATCGGCCAGTGATGCTAAGGTTTTTGCCGAAATACGCGCCCGCAAGGACCGTGCATGAGGCTGGATCAAGCTGCCGCCAAAAAAGCATAGGCAATCAGCGCCTGACCACCCCAATAAAGCCCCCAGATCAGATAGGGAGAAACCGTGCGCACCGGTTCACTTTCTTTCCAAACGAAAATTTCGTGCGACAGGATAATGTCAGAGGCCATAAACATTATTGCACCGATAAGCACCAGCATGTTGGTCTGCAGCAAAGTTGCGGCAAGCCCCATGGCGAGTATCGCTGCAACATACCCCAGCACCGGTAACTTCATTGCCCCCAAATGAGGCCACAGGCGCAACAACACCAGCGGTGTCAGCGCGAACAATGCGACAACGATCACCAACTGAAGCCAGATTGGGCTGGAATATGGCGAACCGGAGACAAACAATGCCGTATAGGCCAGATGCGCCAGCAGAAAAGAACCCAGGCCGGCAAGAAAATTGGTTTCCCCCTCATTGGCAAGAAACCCATCACCTGCCGCACTAAGCGCCAGTGCTATACTCAGCAGAACGGGGCCGCCGAGCCGGAAACTGAGCAACGACAGCGATCCGATCGATAGAAATTTGACGATGGTTCTAAGCCGGGAGGGCCGGTGGCGTACTAAAAATCCGCCATACATAATGGCAAGAGCGGCAGCGATGACATATCCACCGGCAACAAAGCTCACGCCGACATCAACCCGCGATTGCCGGTCGATTGATCATCATCGTCGGGCGGATCCATCGGCCATGGTGCGGTCATTATCGGTGCGCCGATGCCATAGCCTTGCAGATAATCAACGCCCCAGTCCTTTAACAACAGCGCTGTTTCGTCATCCTCGACCCATTCGACGACGGTTTTTGTATCAAATACGCCGGCTAGCTGGACAAGTGAACGGACAAAACTCTGGTTTTCGTGGCTGTTGGCCAGGTTTTCAACAAACTGACCATCAACCTTGATGATATCGACCGGCAAGTGTTTGAGATTGCTAAATGAAGTAAATCCCGCGCCAAAATCGTCAACCGCCGTCTTACAGCCAAGCTCTTTGATGATCTCGACAAACCGGGCCGTTTCATCCAGATCGGTTGCCGCGTGGGATTCGGTGATTTCGACAATCAGCCGGTGGGCGACATCCGGTCGACTGCGCACCACTGTCGCAAGCCTGGACAACCAGTCAGGATCATTTGATGTCTCGATCGATACATTGAGCGAAAGTTTTGCCTGAGGTGCGCGCATTAAAACATCCAGGGTCAATTCCATCGCTTGATGATCGACCATCCGGATGAGGCCAAGATCATTGGCAACGCCGACAAATTCGCTTGCCGGCAATATTGTGCCATCTTCTCTGACCATGCGCACCAGCGCCTCATGAAAAGCGATGCTATGACTGTCGGCGTCGACCACCGGCTGATAAGCCAATTGCAAACGGTTTCCCTGAACCGCAGAGACTATTTCGCCCGCAAGCTTGGTGTAGGCACGTTGCTTTTCTTCAGCCTGTGGATCGGGTTTATAAGCGACAAGCCGTGGGTGACGCTCTGTTCTTGCCTGTTCGAGCGCCGTTTGAACGGCAGAAGACGCTGCGCGAATGGTGGTGGCGTGACGCGGCAAGACCACCCCGCCGATTGATGCCGTGACGGAGACCGGGCCCCTTTCCGTTTCCACAACTTCATCGCCGATGTTATTGATGAACCGCATTCCGGCGTGTCGCAATTCGTTCTCATTGCAATTTTTAAGAATGACGCCGAGCTTGGCGCCGGAAAAACGACCGATGACATCGCCGGACCGAAGGCTCGATCTCATCCGTTCGGCAATTTCGGCAATCACATGATCGCCGGCGTCATAACCGTATATTGAGTTGATCAGCTCGAACCGGTCAAGGGCAACCAGAAGCAGCGCAAGGCTGGTGTTTTGAATTTCCGCCTCGCGAATTTCCACCTCAAGACATTCATTTAGATAGCCACGGTTATAGAGGCTGGTCAGATCATCAAAACGTGTCAGCCGGTCGAGACGTTCCTCTCGTGCCCGCCGCTCATTGATTACCCGAACGATGCCATGGGCCTTGGCCGGATTGCCATTGCTGCCGGCAAACCAACGGCCGGTATCTTCCAGCCAGACATCCTGTTCAACCCCAAGTGCCTCTGCCGCCAATGCATATTGAATCTGATAACGAACTCCTTCGCCGTCGTCCTGCTGATCGGTGCCGAAGACCGCCTCACTGCGATTAGTTGCGGAATGTGGTGCAACCAGCCCGGTAAAACTACGGCCCGTGGCTATCTTGTCAGCGTCGGCCACACCAAACAGTCCGGCGGCGTTCTCAGTCCATGAAATTTGATCTTGCTCTATGTCCCATTCATAAATCGTCTCGCCGACTGAAAACAGCACGTCGCCGGCCCGTTGTTTGTTTGTGGCGTGATTGCGTGCGTTGTGTTCTGGACCCCGATTGTCTATGTTGCTCACGAGATTTCCCTGAAATTGGCCAAAATGGCGATTGCATCAATACACCGGCAGTGTGGTGCAAAATCCTTAAAGAAAGGCGAAAGATCGCTCTTTTGCAACTAATGGACGTTGACCAGCAATAACAAACTCCCACCGCAGTCGAGCGCCGGCCCTGACAACAAGGCGCGTCATACAAAATTATCTTCTACAGCCCGTCGTGCTCTTGAAGAGGCGGAAGCGCGTCGCGCCAAGTCTGCCGGATCAACAATGCAGAAGGAAATCGGCGGACGCAAGGGACCCGATCCAGCTCGTTTTGGCGACTGGGAAAACAAAGGCATTGTCAGTGATTTTTAGGTATTGCCGGTGATACTGATTAACAAAGAATGATCACAAGAAGGAAACTTTTATCAAGATTGCCCGATGTCGAACCTGTTTGCAACCTAAAATACGTTCATTCACGGCAATCGCTTGAGAGCGATTTGCACGTATTTTGTTAGTTTACTTTGCTGCGGGCGGTTCTTTGCGGCGCTTTTTGCGCCTCAATCACTGTCCTCACATGAGCAATGCTCAAGGCTGACCCGAATTCCCGAGATTTTTCTTTGAAAAAATCCCTCCATTCGGGCGCCATGCGGATAAACTTTCTTTCAAGCGATCGCCGTGTGCGGTCATTCGGAATGCGAATTACCTGCCGGATTGTTATTATTTGTTGTCTTTGAGATATCGATGATGTTCCATAGCCAATGAAACAGCAATTTGGAGACCGGCCATGAAGGCATTCAGCGATTTTGTTTTCAGCACGCAATTTGATACCATCCCCGACCCGGTAAAAGCGACGATAAAACGCTCGGTGCTGGACACTATCGGGGTGGCGCTGGCGGGTTCGACAACCGAAATTTGCCGCATTACCAGCACCTACGCAAAGAAACATTGGTGTGCCAGCGCAACAGGACCAAGCGCCCGCCTTGTGTTCGACGGAACACCGGTATCACCTGAAGGGGCGGCCTTTGCCGGTGCATTCACTATTGATTCAATAGACGCTCATGACGGATTTTCGGCCGCCAAAGGGCACGCCGGATCAGCCATTCTGCCGGCCCTTCTTGCCTTTTGTGATCATCGTAACGCGGCAGGTAATCCAATTTCGGCTCACGAATTTTTATCTGCAATGACCGTTGGCTATGAGGTCTCCTATCGCGCCGGGCTGGCACTTCACGCCACCACTTGCGACTATCACACCTCCGGCGCCTGGACTGCGGTTGGTGCTGCCGCCATGGGTGCCCGGCTGCTTGGTCTTTCGGCGGAACAACTACGCCATGCCATTGGCATCGCCGAATATCATGGGCCGCGCAGCCAGATGATGCGTTGTATCGATCACCCTACCATGCTGCGCGATGGCGTCGGCTGGGGTGCGCCTACCGGTGTGGCCGCAGTCTATTTGGCGCAATTGGGATTTACCGGTGCGCCGGCCATTACCGTTGAAGGCGAGGAGGCTCATTCATTCTGGCACAATCTTGGCTCCAACTGGGATATCGCTGAGACCAATTACAAGGCCTATCCGGTTTGCCGCTGGGCTCACCCGGCGATTGATGCGGTACAAGACCTAGCGGCGGCACATGATTTTGCCAGCACCGATATTGAGAAAGTGACAATCAACACTTTTCACAACGCCACTCGGCTTGCCGGGCATGAACCAAAGACCCTTGACGAGATTACCTATGCCATCGCCTTTCCTGTCGCAACGATGATTGTACGCGGTAAGATCGGCATCGAGGAACTTGCGCCAGCGATTTTGCAAGATAGCGAAATCGGTCGCATCGCCAAAGCGACCGAACTGGTCGAAAAAGAGAAATATAACAAACTTTCCATTCGCGAACGCTGGGGCGATGTCTGTCTGACCCTCAAGGATGGGTGCAAACTGCAATCGGCGCCCCGAAGACCAAGGGGTGATCAACTTGGCGAGGCGCTGAGTGATGCGGAAATTTTGGAAAAATTCCATCGCTTTGCAACGCCGGTATGCGGCAGGCAACGGGCCTTGGCTATCGAAAACGCGGTTGCCGCCATGGATCAACAGGACAGTTCGCTGGATTGGCTGGATGAACTAATTTATCTGCCGCTTGATGCAACATCAAAGCGCCAGCCCGTAGCCGCCGAATAGACGCAATGAATTGCCGCCCGCGGCGAAACAAATCAAAATTTACCGGGTAAATCGCCTTCAGACGATTGCTGCTTGACGCCAACCAATTCGGGCAATTTTATTTGACCACCAAAACCGGGCATTTGGATAAAATCTCAACCCGATGCGAAACACCGCCGCGCAGCATGCCTTCCAGGTCGCCCATGCCTCGTGAACCGATTACGATCAGATCCGCTTTGAAAGCTTTCGCCCGCTCAACGATTGAACGAGCAATCGGTCCCTCGTCGGTCTCGATTTCCACCTGTCTCAGCCCGGCCTTGTGCGCCGCATCGCGCGCACCGGCCAGCAGATACTGGGCGCCCTTGCGCAACAGATCGGCATCATAGGTGTCAAGATGTTCGGCCTTGGCGAATTGTTTCAGGCTTTCAGGCAGCCGATAAGGTTTTACCACGTGGTACAGCAGCACCTTGGCACCGGTTGCCTGGCCGATTTCCGCGCCATAGGCAACGCATTCCATAGAGTGCTTTGAACCATCAACGGCAATCAGGATTTTCTTAATCATGCAACAAATCCTTCGCTAGTCAAATTTGCAGGCTACAAACCCGACAATTTTCATCTAACCCAATCTCACAACCTTGCTCATTGTTTTTGTGACCGTTATTATCTGAATACCGGTGCGGTGTTATCTGGATTGGGCATTAATGCGCTTTTGCGGCCTTATCTCCATCCGGGGCTGCCTTTTCGAAACCATGCAGAATTTGCTGCGGTGCTTGTTCGGCTGCCTGAATTTCCTCCATCGAACGATGACAGGATATGAAGTGATCTGGGTGCGGCTCGATTGTCGGCGGCATTTGGGTATCGCATGTACCGTCGATGGCTAGGGGACATCGGTTGAAGAACGGACAACCGACTTCCGTGATCTCCACCCCTCTGGCAATTCCAACCGCCATCTCACGTTTTTGCATGGTATCTTCAAGCCAGCCAACGCGCAGTTCCGGCACCGAGCTGATCAACAAACGGGTATAGGGATGGTAGGGCGGCGCAAGCACCTCATCGGTTGGTCCCTGTTCGACCACCCGACCGGCATAAAGAACCACGATTTCATCAGCAAACGACCCCACAGTCGATAAATCATGTGAGATAAAGACGAACGATACGCCGGTCTTGTCACGCAGTTTTTTCAACAGTTTAATAACATTCGAGCTGACAATGGAATCGAGTGCCGATGTCACCTCGTCGCACAGCATAACCTCAGGATTGGCCGCCAACGCACGCGCCATATTGACACGCTGCTTTTGGCCGCCAGACAATTCTGATGGAAAGCGGCCCTCAAACTCAACCGGCAATTCAACCAGTTGCAGCAATTCCGCTACTTTCTCGCGCCGCTCCCGCCCCTTGAATCCCTGATAGAATTCAAGCGGACGGCCAAGAATATCGCCGATAAGCTGGCGCGGATTCAAGGCTGTATCGGCCATCTGGTAGACAAACTGCACCTTTTGCAGTTCCTCTCGCGAGCGGTCTTTTAAATCCGCTTCCAGTTGTTTGCCATCGAGGAAAACCTCGCCCTTGGCAGCGGGAAGCAACCCAGCCATGACGCGTGCAAGAGTTGATTTGCCGCAGCCCGACTCGCCGATAACCCCGACAACATGGGAATTCCTCACCTTGACATTGATATCACGCAAAATAGTAATCGCCGGCTTTCCATTGACGATGCCGCCATAACCGGCAGTCATGTTTTTCACTTCGAGATTAGCGATATCCTTGGCATGTTGCTGGTCCAGCTCCTCACCCATTCCGGCTTTTGGAGTGGGCTTCACAGCCGCCATCAACCGCTTGGTATAGGGGTGTTTTGGATTGTTGATTATCTGGTTAACCGTCCCCTGTTCCTGAATTTCGCCGGAATATAGCACGACGATATGATCGGCCACCTGGGCCACAACCGCCAAATCGTGGGTAACATAGATGGCGGCTGAACCTTCACTCTGGATCACCTTCTTGAAGGCCTTGAGCACCTCTATCTGGGTGGTGACGTCGAGCGCCGTTGTGGGTTCGTCCAACACCAGCAGATCCGGGCCTGAGACCAGCGCCATGGCGGCCATCAGCCGCTGCAACTGCCCACCGGAGACCTGGTGGGGGTAACGTCGCCCCAGCCTGTCGGGATCGGGTAATTCAAGCGCGTGGTATAGTTCAACCGCTCTTTTGTTAGCTTCCTCCTGGGTCAACGTGCCATGCAACACGGCCGCCTCGGTCACTTGTTCACCAATGGTGATTGCCGGATTGAACGTTGCGGCTGCACTTTGAGCCAGATAGGCCACATTATTACCGCGCAACTGGCGTTGGTCTTGCGGGTCCATCGCCAGCACATCGTCGCCGTGCAGGCGAACTTCGCCACCGGGAAATTCCAGCCCCGGACGGCAATAGGCCATTGTCGCCATCGAGATGGTGGATTTACCGGAGCCGGATTCGCCAATTAGCGCCACCACCTGGCCGGCTTTCACACTAAAGCTCACGCCCTTGACAATCGGTATAGGAGTGCCGTCTTCCTTGCGCGCCTGAATTTGCAGATTGTCGATTTCAAACAGATCAGCCATCGCTGCGCTCCCTAGATCATTTTCTTGGCGAGATCGCCGCCGGATTTGGCCGAAATATCATCGACGATGAGATTGATCGCGATGGTGAACGAGGCGATGGCCAGTGCCGGCCATACCGGTGTGATCGCACCATATTGCAGCCCCTCAAGATTCTGCCGCACCATAGAACCCCAGTCAGCCGCAGGTGGCTGTATGCCAAGGCCCAAAAAGCTCAACGACGAGATAAACAGCACAACAAAGACAAGCCTGAGGCCAAAATCGGTGGCCAACGGCATCGCCGCATTGGGAAGAACCTCACGGAAAATGATCCACCAGATGCTTTCACCGCGCGCCTGGGCAGATTCCACATAGTCCATCACCATGATATCCTGGCCGAGAGCACGGGCAATTCTATACACACTCGAGGCATAGATAAGCGCCGCCGTTCCTATCAGGATCGGGATTGACGAGCCGAGCGCCACAACGATTAACAGACCGAGCATGATCGTTGGCAGCGACAATATCGCGTCGTTAGCACGGCTTAACACCATATCGACCCAACCGCCCTTGACGGCTGCACCGATTCCTGCGGTTACCCCCAACAGGTAAGCCACCACGGTGGCAACAAATGAAATTCCAACCGTCATGCGGGCGCCCCAGATTATCCGCGAAAAAATGTCACGCTCAAGATAATCAGTGCCCAAAATATGGGTGCCTTCGCCCTCGGTAACGCTCATCGCCGGCAGATAGCTGTCATCGCCGATAATATCGGCCTCGTGGAACGGTGCCACCCATGGACCAATGATTACCATGAGGATCCAAAAAGCGACGACCACGACGCCAAGCTTGCCGGTCCAGGAAAGCTTCAGCCGTTTCTTTGGCGGTGCATCAGGCAACTCATCATAGATGGTGGTTTCCTGATCTAGTTCGGTGTCTACGCCCTGGGTAGCATCGGTCATGAGTTTGCGTCCTATTTGGGATTTCGCAGCCGCGGATTGGCCAGAATGGCCGCCACATCCGCCAGAATGATGAGAATTACATAGGTGCCGCAGAAAATCATGCCGCAGGCCTGAACGAGCGGCAGATCACGTGTTTGCACCCCGTCGATCATTAATTTTGCCAATCCGGGAAAGGCAAATATCGTTTCCACAATCACTACACCCGACACCAGATAGGCAAGATTTAACGCGATCACGTTTACGATCGGGCCGATGGTGTTGTAAAAGGCGTGCCGCAAAATGATCCGCTTGCGCCTGACGCCCTTGAGGATGGCCATCTCAATATAGGGCGAGTTCATCACGTTAAGAATGCCGGCCCTTGTCATGCGGATCATCTGCGCCGCGACAACAATAATCAGGGTGATCAGCGGCATCGCCATGCCACGCGCCATCTCCAAGAAAGTGTTCTCAGGAGCGACAACCGCGATAGCCGGCAGCCAGCGCAAGTTTACCGCAAATATCAGCACCATAAAGGTTGCGATAAAGAATTCTGGCACGGAAATCAGAGCCAGCGTGCCGAAGGTCAATGACCGGTCAATCCAGGTGCCTGGATACATGGCGGCCAATAGTCCAAGAATAACCGACAATGGCACAGATATCACGGCAACAACTGCTGCCAGTGTCATAGTGTTGGCAAATCGTTCGCCAATCAGGCTTGATATCGTCGCTCCACCGGCCTTGGAGATGCCCAGATCACCGGTCATCATGCCGACGAGCCAGTTGAAATATTGGAATATCAGCGATTGATCTAGGCCACGCTCGGCCCTGTATGCGGCCAGCGATTCAGGTGTTGCAGACTGGCCCAAGACGATCTGAGCGACATCGCCCGGCAAGGCGGAAGTCATAAAAAACACCAGAACGGACACCACCCAAAGGGTGACCAATCCGATCAAAATGCGTTGAATTACCATGCGTTGCATGTCGCCGCGCCTCCCACCGCGTTATCTTCACGGAGCACTTTGCCCCAAACCTGTTCTTGACTGACAGGCTCTCTGCCGCCCCGGGATAATCCGGGCGCGGCAGATTATTGTTCGTTCTCGTCTATACGTCGTTGCGCCAGGCAAATTCAGGCCACTCGTAACCACCCAGAGAACCGAGCGGCATACGGCCGATGCCTTCAACATTGTCCGACTTGCCATCGACATAATTGCGGTGCGCCGGAATAACCATGCCACTGCCTGGGCTGTCGTCGGTACCAACGGCGACCATCTTCTGAATTTCGCAGTAGATCTCATGACGCTTGACTGGATCGGTAACACCACGAACTTCAACCAGTAGTTTGCCCATACGCTCGTTCTTCCACAGCGTGTCGTTCCATGGCGCGTCCGGTGCAAATGCAAGGTTCAACATCACATTGGCCGTCGGCCGCATGTTCCAGGTCACCACATTAAGTGGTGTCTTCATCCAGACTGCACCCCAATAGCCATCGTTCGGCACTTTCTTGATCCGCAAATCAAGGCCGATCTTCTGGGCTTCACGTTGTGCCAACAGGCAGATATCGGTCATGCCCGGGCCAACTTCAGCAACATTCAACTCAGCCGACGTAACACCTGATTTCTTCAGATGGAACTTTGCCTTGTCGAGATCGTGCGTTTTGATCGGCAATTCGGCGCAGTGGTCGGCACCATAGGCAATGTTGATCGGGTGATCATTGCCAACCGTGCCCTGACCCTTGAGGATCGACTTGACGATCTTCTTACGGCGCTGAATGTATTGCAGCGCCTTGACAAAGTCAGGATTGTTGCCCGGAGCGGTGTGGGTCATAGCGCAAATGCCCAAATAGGCACCAGAGGCCACGGACCAGACACCCACACCCGGTGTTGATTCAACCCGCTTGATGGCTTTTGGATCAAGCGCCTGCATCAGATCAATATCGCCGGACAAGAACGCACTGGTACGGGCGGTTTTGTCGGTAATGGCGGTGATTTCGATCAGGTCGACATGGGCACCTTCGCGCCAGTAGTGCTTGTTCTTTTCATGCAGCGAACGCACACCGGGCTTGAACTCGTTCAAAGTGAACGGGCCGGTGCCCACCGGATTTTGGAAGTCTGTCGTGCCATCCTTGATGATCTTGAATTGAGGTGTTCCAAGAATGACCGGAAGATCGGAATTGGGGCCTTGCATGATCGCCTTGACAGTATGGCTGTCGACCTTCTTCCATTCTTTGACATCGGCAACCAGGGTTTTGGCGGTCGAAGTGGATTTTTCGCCATAGTGACGGCTCATGGAAAAGATCACATCGTCAGCGGTAAACGGGCTGCCGTCGTGAAATTTTACATCCTTGCGAAGTTTGAATGTCCACTCGGTGGTAGCCGCATTAGCCGAATATTCCTCCGCCAGTTCCGGCCGGGTCGACAGATCGTCATTTATCTGGCACAGGCTGTTATAAATCGAGCGACTGCGGGTATAGTCGATGGTTGAAGTGTTGAGACCAGGATCAAGCGTATCCGATGGTCCGTGCAAATCACTGGCGAACTTCAGCTTGCCACCCTTTTTAGGGGTCGCGGCATTGGCCTGCTCGGCCGATGTTACAATTGATCCGGCCGCCGCTATAGTGGCGCCAGAAGCAACAAGCCAGCCCATAACCTCACGCCGGGTGGCGCCACGGTTTAGACCTGCTTTGACGGTTTCACGATCCGTCACCGACAGGCTGTCGATGGTCGGCAGAGTTTCATTGGGTTTTTTCACGTTGGTTTCCTCCCTGATAATTGAGCTCTATGCGAGTTTCGCGTTGTTGCACAAAAATTGGAACCGTAATAATATTCATACCAGATATAATTTGAGGTTATAATGCTTCGACGCCAACTCCCATCAGCAAACGCCCTGTTCACTTTCGAACTGGTTGCACGGCATGGCAGCTTCTCGAGCGCTGCTCGCGAACTGAATGTCACCCAGCCGGCAGTAAGCCGTGCAATCAATGGTTTGGAGAGCCATTTGGGCTATGCTCTGTTTAAACGCCACGGCCGGTGGATCAATCTGACACCCGATGGCGACAAGCTTTACCGCGCCACATCGACAGCGTTTGACACCATTACCGACACTTTGCGTGAGATCGAACAATCTCAGCAGGGCGGCGAGATAGTGTCCATTTTAATGTCGGCGACGGCGATCAACTATTGGATTATTCCCCGCATGCCCGAGTTCAAGGCGAAGTTTCCCGAGGTCAGTATGAATTTTCGATTGTATGCACGGGAACGTGAGGACCGGCTGCACGATGCCGATTTGAGCATACGGCTTTCCAATCCGCAGGATGCCGACGTGCACCGCTGGCCGTTTTCCGATGAAAAAATCATTGCGCTTTGTGCACCCGACTATCTTGCCCGCCACGGCTCGTTCGACCAACCAAAACCGGGACTGCCCCACACGCTGATAGAGATGATCGATCAGCGCTATACGATGGACGAGTTTTTTCGCGCAACCGGGCTGCAAACGCCACAAAACCCTTCTTTTTTAAAGTTTTCGGATTATTCCAGCATCATCCAGGCGGCCATTCAGGGCCAGGGCATCGCGCTTGCCTGGGTGTCGGAAACCTCCCGGCAAATTATTGAGGGAAATCTCGTTCCGGCATGCACCCAGGTGGTCAAAACCGGACGCCGATATCATATTCTGGCATCCAGTCTAACGCCGATGCGCCCGGTGGTGGAAGACATTCGTGACTGGCTGATAAACGAAATGCGCAATGATCAAAAGAAGCTGGCATCGGTCTTGAAAGCCAGCTGGGATCTTTATTAACGGTTCACAGCTCGATCACATCGCCGGCCGAATATTTGCGGCAGCCAAAAGCGTTGTGAAAGGCCACCAGGGCGGGAAAATCGACACAGTGCATCGGCAACAGCACCTGCGGGACCTCGGATTTAAAATAGGCAATGGTTTCAGCCACCGGCGGGTTTTCCTCGCTCAATAAATGAAATCCACCTATCACCGCGTAGAGCGGCAAGTTGGTCACCTCTTTGGCCTGTTCGCAAATGTTGCATATACCGGCATGTGAACAGCCTGAAACCACCGCCACACCCTTGTCTGTTTTGAAAGCAAGTGCGGTGTCATCCTCCATCGCATCATCTTCAAAGCAGCCCGGTTCAAAGTCGTTGCGACGCGGAATTTCGCCCAAAAAGAAGGCGCCTGGAGTAAATTCTATTGCCTGGCGGGCCGAAACAATCTCAAAATCGTCTGTCAGCACCCGGTGGATATCGGCAAAATCCTGCATAATTGCCGCATCGCCGGTTTTAAACACAGCATCAAGAATGCGCGGATGCAGCAAGAGTTTCTTTTTATCGCTAAAGCGGTGATGCAAAAGTCCTCTTGTGTGATCCCGGTGAAAATGGGACAGGGCGATGAAATTAACGCTTTCAAGATTGATGCCTGCAATGCCGGCATTGTGCTGCCAAACATCGGAAAAGCCGGTATCAAAGAGGATTTGTTGCCCCTCATACTCAATGAAGGCGGAAAACCCCCATTCCGCCAGCCATTGCATGGCGCTGGCCTCGTTCTCACAAAGAAGGGTAATTTTCATGGTCTTATTCCAGCCTATTGCGCCCCGACATCTGTTGTCCTTGTTGCTTTTGATATTGCCGCTTCGGCATCAAGGCGACAGGAAGTTGTATTGGAGGGGATGTTTCGCCGGTAGCCCGGTCTTTTGAGGGTGTCACGCCATAGAGATTTTTATAACATCGGGAAAAATGTGCTTGCGAGGAAAAGCCGGTGGCAAGCGATATCTGGTGCAGTGACAGATCGCTGTGTAACACCAGATTACGCGCCTTCTGCAGCCTGATATCGAGATAGTAGCGATGCAGCGTCCTGGCGCGATATTTGGCAAACAACCTCTCCAACTGCCGTATGGAAAGATCGACAGCCCGGGCAATTTCATCCACCGGTACAGGGTTTTCGATCCTTGACATCATCAGTTCGATTGCTTTTGCAAGCTTGGGTGAGCGCCTGCGTGCCAGCTTAAGCTCGACCGTTCGCTGATATTCTCCCGGGCTGCGCTGATGGGCATGGATAAACTGCTCGGCAATAGCCGAAGCCAGGTACTCATCATGGGCCAAAGCGATCCAGTTGAGCATCATATCGAGCGAGGCTGTGCCGCCAGCGGCGGTGATGCGATTTCTGTCAATTTCGAAAATGCCACCAGTCAGCATGGCATCAGGATGGTTCTCGCGAAAGCTCTCATCATTTTCCCAGTGGATGGTGCAGCGATAGCCATCGAGCAGACCGGCATTAGCCAGCACTTCCGAGCCGGTGCTGATGGCACCCATGATACAGCCCCGGCTTGCCAGTCTTCTGACCCAGCCAAGCAGTTTTTTTGATTTTGTGTCGGCCGGTCGTGATATGCCAGCACAGATGATGACAAGGTCAAAATCGGTCGGCGCATCAAAAACGGCGCAGTGCGGCGTAATTTCTATGCCGATGCTGGCGCGCACCGGATTGCCATCGAGGGAAAGAATGGTCCAGTCATAGAGCTTGCGTCCGGCCAGTCGATTGGCAGCGCGCAAGGGCTCGACTGCTGCACTAAATCCCAACATGGCGAAGTCCGGCAGAATGAATATGCCGACTTTTTTGGGCGACCTGATATCGTTTGGTTGATGTATCTGATTCAGCATGGCCTATTAGCCTGAATAATCGTGCGTTCGATAGGGTGGCAGGAATTCGAACCGAATAGTTGAAATCAAGCCTCTTTTGGCTGGAACATGAAATCATATGTCGCAAAAATGCAAACAAATTCGTTCTCGTCAATTCATCTTGTCGAAAAAATCGGAGGCGTAAAATGAGGTCCAATGCTCGGGTAGTGGTGATTGGTGGCGGGGTTGTCGGCTGCTCAGTGCTTTATCACCTGGCCAAGCATGGCTGGAAAGATATCGTCCTGCTCGAGCGGGACGAATTGACATCCGGTTCCACCTGGCATGCCGCCGGTGGCATGCACACCATCAACGGCGACCCCAATGTCGCCAAGCTGCAGCAATATACCATCGATCTTTACCAGGAAATTCAGCAGCTTTCCGGCCAGGATACCGGTGTTCACATCACCGGCGGGGTGATGCTGGCGGCGACCACCGCACGGCTCGACTGGCTCAAGGGACTGGTCGCCAAGGGTGCTTATCTTGGCATTGAGGCGGAAATAATTTCACCTGACGAAGCACAGCTTCACATGCCGCTGCTCGACCCGTCAAAATTTGTCGGCGCCATGAAAACCAGCGTCGACGGCCATCTCGACCCTTCCGGTGTCACCCATGCCTATGCCAAATCGGCGCGTCAGCTCGGTGCCGAAATCGAGCGCTTTACCAAAGTTGAAGACCTCGTTCAAATGGCTGACGGCGGCTGGCGGGTGATCACTAACAAGGGCGAGATTATTGCCGAACATGTGGTCAATGCGGGCGGCTTGTGGGCCCGCGAAGTGGGCCGCATGGCAGGTCTTGAATTGCCGGTCTTGGCGATGGAGCATATGTATCTGTTAACTGAGGACATGCCCGAGGTTGCCGCGTGGAACGAAAAAACCGGCAAGGAGATTATTCACGTGGTGGATTTTGATGGCGAACTTTATCTTCGCCAGGAACGCGGCGGCATGTTGATGGGCACCTATGAAAAAGCCTGCAAGCCCTGGTCGCCCAAACATACCCCGTGGGACTTTGGCCATGAATTGCTCGAAGCTGATCTCGACCGTATAGCGCCATCGCTGGAGGTTGGTTTCGAGCACTTCCCGGCGTTCAAGAATGCCGGCATCAAGCAGATCATCAATGGCCCTTTCACCTTTGCACCCGATGGCAACCCGCTAATCGGCCCGGTCAGGGGCTTGCGCAACTATTGGTGTGCCTGTGCCGTCATGGCCGGTTTTTCGCAAGGTGGCGGGGTTGGCCTGGCGCTTGCCAACTGGATGATCGAAGGTGACCCCGGCATGGATATCTGGGCCATGGATGTCGCCCGTTTTGGTGACTGGGCAACACCCCAATACACTTCCCAAAAGGTCCAGGAAAACTATTCGCGTCGCTTTTCTATCCGTTTTCCGAATGAGGAACTGCCGGCGGCAAGGCCGCACAAAACTACACCTGTCTATGACCGGCTAAAGCAAAAAGGCGCGCAGTTTACTGCCGCCTGGGGGCTGGAAACCGCGTTGTGGTTTGCGCCCGAGGGTGAAAAAGACGAATTCTCCTGGTACCGCTCGACCGATTTTGACCATGTGGGTGATGAAGTAAGAGCCGTACGTGAAAGGGTCGGGCTTTGCGAAATTTCCGGCTTTGCCAATTATTCCGTGACTGGCGATGGTACAGCAGCCTGGCTTGACAAAATGCTCGCCTGCACCCTGCCAGCAAAAGGAAGAATGACGCTTGCGCCGATGCTCAAACACGATGGCAGGGTGATTGGTGACTTCACGCTCGCAAACCTTGGCGATGATGGTTATTTCCTAGCCGGTTCCGGCGTTGCCGAAGACTATCACATGCGCTGGTTCGAACGCCATCTTCCGGCCGATGGGTCGGTCAAAATCACTTGTCATGGAGCGTCCATGACCGGATTATCGATCGCCGGGCCAAGGGCGCGCAAAGTGTTGCAGACCGTCTGTGATGATGACGTGACTAATGAAAATTTCTCCTTCATGGCGATCAGCAAAATGAATATCGGCATGGCCCCGGCACTGGTTGGCCGGGTCAGCTATACCGGTGATCTCGGTTTTGAAATCTGGTGCAAACCGGAATATCAGGCCTATATTTTTGATCAACTGATGGCGGCGGGCAAAGCCCATGGTATAAGGCTGTTTGGCTCACGCGCCCTTAACGCGCTCAGGCTGGAAAAAAACTACGGCAGTTGGGCCCGCGAATACCGGCCAATCTATACGCCCGCCGAATGCGGGCTTGAACAATTTGTCAAGATAGGCAAGAAAGCAGAGTTTATCGGCAAGAAGGCATTGGCGGCGACGCAGACCAACCAGGCGGAGATGCGTTTGCGCTCCTTTGTGGTCGACGCGGGCAACGCCGATGCTAACGGCGATGAACCGGTTTATTACAACGGTGAGGTCAAGGGCTGGGTAACCTCCGGCGGCTTTGCCCACGGATCGGGTGTTTCGGTGGCACTGGCCTATGTACCACGCGAGATTTCTGATCAATCCGGCAGCTGGGAGATCGAGATTATCGGTGAGCGGTGCAAGGCGACATTGCAAATTGCACCGTTGTTTGATCCCCATGGCGCCCGAATGAGAAGCTAAAGAGAGGTTAGTAAATGACTGGCAGAACAACCGGGGCAAGAAGAAGAAGGCGTCGGCGCAATGCTGCTGAAAACGGGGCTGGGCGGAATCCGATAATCGAGCAGAAGCCCTGGAAGCAGCCGCTATTGACCTTTCCGCCGCTCGAATTGTTGAATTCAGAACAGATCGAAACCATTCATCATGCATCGCTCGATATTTTAAAAAATATCGGCATGGAATTTATGTCGGCGGAAGCCCGCACCATGGTAAAAAAGGCCGGGGCAAATGTGGATGAAGAAACCCACATGGTTCGATTTGACCCTGAAATGGTCGAGGAAACCATCAAAACGGTGCCTTCCCGTTTCCGTCTGCACGCCAGAAACCCGCAAAAACACCTTGAAATCGGCGGCAATTACATCACCAATGGCTGTGTTTCCAGTCCGCCTAATGTTTCCGATATGGACAGGGGAAGACGGCCGGGCACGGTCGAGGACTACCAAAACCTTTTGCGGCTTGCGCAATATTTTAATATCATCCACATGATCGGCGGCTATCCGGTAGAGCCGCTCGACCGCCCGGTTGCCACCAGACACCTGCACAATACCCGCGACATGCTGACCCTGACCGACAAGGCGATTTCCGGCTACTGCATTTGGGGTCACAAGGTTTCAGACGCTATCGAACTGGTGCGCATTGGCCGCGGCATTAGTGATGAACAACTGGAACGCGAACCCTCTATTTTCACGGTCATCAATACCAATTCGCCGCTTAAATTCGATGGCGCCATGCTTGAGGGCCTGATCGAAATGTCGAGCCGAAACCAGGTGGTCTGTCTCACCCCGTTTACGCTCGCCGGTGCCATGGCGCCGATTACTTTGGCCGGTGCGCTGGCCCAGCAAAACGCCGAAGCACTGGCCGGCCTGGTAATGACCCAGCTCGCCCGGCCTGGTGCGCCCTTTGTTTATGGCGGCTTTACCTCCAATGTCGACATGAAATCGGGTGCCCCCGCCTTTGGCACACCGGAATACATGAAAGCCGCTGTCATTGGCGGCCAGCTTGCCCGCCGCTATAACGTGCCCTATCGCACTTCCGGCGTGAATGCGGCCAATATGGTCGATGCCCAGGCCGGTTATGAATCGGTATTTTCGCTCTGGGCCACCACCATGGGTGGCGGCAATATCATCAAACATGCCGCCGGCTGGATGGAGGGCGGTCTTGTCGCCTCGTTTGAAAAGCTGATTATTGATGTGGATCTTTTGCAAATGGTGGCGGAGTTTTGTGAGCCGGTGGTGGTGGATGACGCCTCACTCGGGCTCGATTCAATCGTTGAGGCCGGCGTCGGCGGCCATTTCTTTGGCACTGCCCATACAAGGGAAAGATATGCCACCGCCTTTTATGCGCCGCTGATTTCTGACTGGCGCAATTTTGAAAACTGGCAGGAGGCCGGCTCGCCCCAAAGCTGGCAAAAGGCCAACCTGTTATGGAAACAGGCGCTAAAAGATTATGAAGAACCGCCAATTGATGTAGCCATTGTCGAAGAGATGGACGCGTTCATCGACAAGCGGGTCGAGGAAGGTGGCATCGGCGGGGATTTTTAAACCTCATACATAGCATGATTACTTTAAAGTGATCATGCTATAATAGTGCCGGGGAGACCGCCTCAACTCCGATCTATCTCGCCAATCGAGAAACAGAATTGACTCAATATGTGCGCAGATTGCTCTAGCCCTGCAAAATATCTGAGTTCATGACAATGCTCCCGTGGCCAAAGGTTAGAGTGCCCTGGCAACACCCCAGGAATTCCACCCGACAACGCGCCAGGTTCCTGGCAGATACATCTGTTCAAGCCAGTCAATCTCAAATCCCGTATTTTCAATTTCGTCGGGCAGGTCTCGGTCCAACCCCAAAATGGTATCAACATTTGACTGATCATAAAACGGCAGATTCAAACCCCCGCCAGCTCCGATCTCCAGGACGCGCCCCTGAGCAAGCGGCACGACCTTTTCGCGTTGTTTTTGAATTGGCTTGGCAGCACAGCTCTTTTTGATTGCCCACGGCAAAATATATTTATTGTAGAGCGACATTGGGCGGCACCAATTTGAACAATCCGGTGTAGTGTATCATAACGTCAGCCCAGGATAAGCGTAACCTGTCATATTGTTAGCTTTCGAATTGGAAAAACTGAATCATTAACAACTCATTTCGTCATTCGAGTGCTCGTCACAGGAATCCATTCCTCAAAACTTGCCCAAAACCACAAAAATAAAGACTGTTAGATTGTGGAGAGGCATGGATCCGGCAACAAGCGCAGGCGTGAGGAAAAAAAAGATAATTCATTTGAAGCCTTATCCCGAATTCGCGTTAATAAACCTGTAGTGCTATCTATGTGCCACGAGAACATCGAAATTTGCGGCATTGGCAATGTTGTGAGATGTGTTGGACCTGTGATTAAAGATGGGTAGATGAGAATAGCTGTCACAATGGCACTTGCCATCCAGGCGGGCATAGCTTTGGCTGAAAGCGATGTTTCGCCGATTTTGGATAGAGGCAAATTCGGCCCGTTCGTTCGCTCGCTAAACGTCAAATCTTACGGCTACAGGCTTGTCGCTGACCCGACCAGAAACGCACCAGCCAAATTGGTTGAGCGGTTTGAAGTCCGTTCGGGCGATTGTCACTTCAACGGCGGTTGGAGTGATTGTCAACGAAACCGCGAGCGTTCGGAATTATCGCAAAAAGGCGCCAGAAGTCCGCCTGGTACCTCTGCATGGTATGGCTGGTCATTTTACCTTCCCAACGATTGGCCGAATGTGGACCCAACCAAGACGGTGATCGGACAGTTTCATCAGCATCGAGCCCATCCGATCTGGATGTTCCTCAACCAAAATGGCGGTTTGGTTCTGGATGACCAATCAAGCGGAAGATCCAGCCGTACCATCCCACTGATAGATGCGGCGGACTTTTCCGGAAGATGGCATCGCATAGAGGTTAATGCCAAATGGGAAAAGGACGACACGGGATTTTTGAAAATATGGGTGAACGGCGATTTGAAATTTGAACATAAAGGCCGGACAATGACTGCCGACACCGTCTATTTTCGTTTTGGCATCTACAGAAGTTTTATCTCCCGCTACAGGGCCAAGAGCGGACAGGACGAGGTGCCAACGCAGATCGCGCTGTTCGCCAACGTTCGAAAATCTTCCACCCGCGAGGGTCTGGAATAAGATCACAACACATGTCAAGTTTGAGCAAAAATTCAGCCACGTTAAACGCTGCCACAATTTCCATCCTCATTCGACAAACCATATTGCGGCAGGATGAATGCCTAAAGGGTTCGCGCCAAGCAGTAACTTGAAAAACTTCTTTCCGCTTGCAGGGCAGATCGAGTTCTCACGGCCCCTTCAGCGCAACTGCCATGGCTCGGGTTTCGATGGCGAAATTTTCTACGCAGAGCCCGTTAGCACAGCAAATCGGTGGTCTTGAAAAATGCACGCTGCATCCTGGAAGCCGGCATTTCGCATCCACTTCAATTGTATTTTTACCGGCGCACATTGATCAAATTTCATCCGATCTTTGGCGCGCGCAATTGTGTCTTTGGTTGCGCCTTGTGTGCGGGCCATTCGCTGCCACCAGTCTTCATAGTTGTTTTCGACTTCCTGCGTTTCACCCAGCACCTGCTCCGCGTTCACGAACATTCCACCCGGTTTCAATGCGTCGTGGATGGCAACAAACAAGCTTTGTTTTGCCTCATGGGATAAATGATGAATTGAAAGCGATGAAATGATGGCGTCATAGGGACCACATAGTTGTATCGTGGCATAGTCTGCCACGACTATTTCCGGCAATGGTGGCATAAATCGGGCAAATCTTTTTGTCGCTTTCGCCAGCATTTCGCTTGACAGATCAATCAGGCGAAAACGTGAATTTGGGTAAAGATCACAAACCATTGCGGCAAAAAGGCCCGTACCTGCACCCAAATCCAGAATGTGTAAATCTCGCTGGTCATCTAGTTTCAGACTATCCAATGCGCAGCCATAAAAATCATCGAAACAAGGCACGAGCGCTCTTCGTTCGAGATCATAATTCTCAGCCGCATTTGAAAACGCAGAAGCAATCGTGGTCGACATGAATTTTTCCGCCTCCACTATAGGCAAAATTGCGAGCAATTCCGTAGTTTAATTCAAACAAAAGCAATTATGCAATTTTGGTTGGCAACAAAATTCAATTACGGAGTGAAGTTGCAAATCGGTGCCGGGGTCAAACTCATCCAATACCAAAAGCTATATAGCTAAACGACCTAAACATGATTCCACCTTTTGTTTTTTCGCTCACTGCGGGCTACGCCCGGGCCTTTGCGGGGGCGGCGCGTAAGCGCCGGTCGCTGTGCACTCTTGGTAGCGGCATCGTAATAAGGTAATCCCGCTAAACCACAATGTCCGGGCGAGGGTTTATTGGGTGTCAGGTTTCGAATGTAGCTCTGATTTACCGTGTGCCCAATCACCAGTCTCACATTGATCCCGCCAGGTGTCTTGATCCGGCTCTTGTTTAGACCAAGATGACACGATAAAGTCGATCCCAGGGCGCACGTCAAAATCGGTATTGAACGGCGCCGTTGGCAAAAGGGTCGTTCAAATCACCAACGATACACGCTCTCAATCAAAATTGTCGTGTGGTCCCAGATTTCCACCAAATGTGATCTAAAAGTAATACAAAGGGAAGGTAATAACCATGACTATTCCCAATGAAGTTCAAATTACCCCGCAGCTAATTGCTGATCATGGCTTGTCACACGATGAGTGGGAGAAGATTCTTGCCTTGACCGGCCACCAGCCCACTTTCACCGAACTGGGCATCTGGTCTGCCATGTGGAACGAGCACTGCTCCTATAAATCGTCGAAGAAATGGTTGAAAACGCTGCCGACCGAAGGGCCGCGTGTTATTCATGGACCGGGAGAGAACGCCGGTGTTGTTGATATCGGCGACGGTGATGTGGTGGTCTTCAAGATGGAGAGCCACAATCACCCATCTTATATTGAGCCTTATCAGGGGGCGGCAACCGGTGTTGGCGGCATTTTGCGTGACGTTTTTACCATGGGCGCGCGGCCCGTTGCGGCGTTAAATGCGTTGCGTTTTGGTGCGCCGGATCATGCCAAAACCCGCCATCTGGTATCAGGGGTAGTCGCCGGCATTGGCGGCTATGGTAATTCCTTTGGCGTGCCGATGGTCGGTGGAGAAACCAATTTTCACCGGCGCTACAATGACAACATTCTGGTCAACGCATTTGCCGCCGGGCTTGCCAAGGCCGACGGGATTTTCACTTCCAAAGCCGAAGGGGTCGGCCTGCCGGTGGTCTATCTCGGCGCCAGCACGGGTCGTGACGGGGTCGGCGGGGCAACTATGGCTTCGGCCGAGTTTGATGACGATATCGATGAAAAACGGCCAACGGTACAGGTCGGCGATCCGTTTACTGAAAAATGTCTGCTGGAAGCCTGTCTGGAACTGATGCAGTCGGGCGCGGTTATCGCTATTCAAGATATGGGCGCGGCCGGTCTCACCTGTTCGGCGGTGGAAATGGGCGCCCGTGGCAACCTTGGCATTGAACTTGATCTTGACAAGGTGCCGTGCCGTGAAGCCGATATGAGCGCCTATGAGATGATGCTGTCTGAAAGCCAGGAGCGCATGTTGATGGTGCTGCGGCCGGAACTGGAAGCCAAAGCCGCAGAAATTTTCAACAAATGGGATCTTGATTTTGCCATCGTCGGCAAAACCACCGATGATTTGCGTTTCCGGGTGCTGCATCAGGGTGATGAGGTCGCCAATCTGCCGATCAAGAAACTGGGTGATGAAGCACCCGAATATGATCGACCCTATATCATCGCCGAGCCGGTTAGCCCGCTCAAGGCGGCAGATATTGCTAAAGTCGAAGACTACAACGAGGCGCTGCTTACTTTGATGGCATCGCCCGATATCGCCTCAAAGCGCTGGATATGGCAACAATATGATACGCTGATCCAGGCCAATACGTTGCAAATCCCTGGTGGCGATGCCGGTGTTGTGCGGGTGGATGGTCATCTGACCAAGGCACTTGCCTTTGCCAGCGATGTCTCCCCGCGCTACTGCGAAGCTGACCCCTTGGAGGGCGGCAAGCAGGCGGTCGCCGAATGCTTTCGCAACCTTTGTGCGGTTGGCGCGGAACCGATTGCGGCAACCGACAATCTCAATTTCGGCAATCCGGAAAAGCCGGAGATCATGGGCCAGCTGGTGCGCGCGATAGAGGGTATATCACAGGCCTGCACGGCGCTGGATATGCCTATCGTTTCAGGCAATGTGTCGCTCTATAATGAAACCCAGGGCCAGGCGATCCTGCCGACCCCAACCATCGCCGGTGTCGGATTGATTGACGACTATAGGCAGACCGTTGGCGTCGGCACGGCAGCTCCCGGCGACGTGGTATTTTTGATCGGCTCTCAGGCATCGCATCTTGGCCAATCGCTCTATCTGCGCGAGTTGCTTGATCGCGAGGATGGCCCGCCACCACCGGTCGATCTGACCATCGAATGGGCGCGCGGTAATTTCGTGCGCGCTTCAATCAGAACCGGTTACGCCACCGCCTGTCATGATATTTCTGACGGTGGACTGGCTGTCGCGCTGGCCGAATTTTGCCTTGCCTGCAATGTCGGCATTGCGGCTGAATTGCAAAAGGGCCGGCCGCACGCGGCATTGTTTGGCGAAGATCAGTCGCGTTACCTTGTCAGCATAAAAAGTGACTATGCCGGCATGTTTGCCGCCAACGCGGAAACTTCGGCAATCGCATTCAGGCGGATCGGCACGTTTGCGGGTGATACCTTGAAGATTGGCAACCACATCGCCATATCGCTTGACAGGTTGCGATCCGCCCATGAAGATTGGCTGCCGCAATACATGGCGGCAGCGGCGGGCGGACGCGAGGAAGGATAATTGCATGGCGATGGACGCAAGCGAAATCGAGCGAATGATAAAGGCGGCGCTGCCGGATGCACAAATTTCAATCCGCGATCTTGCCGGTGATGGCGATCATTATGCCGCCGAAGTTGTTTCGGAGAGCTTTCGCGGCAAAAGCCGGGTGCAACAGCACCAGATGATTTATCAGGCGTTGAAGGGTAATATGGGCGGGCAATTGCACGCGCTTGCGCTGCAAACCAGCACGCCAGAGTGAATTGAGCCCTTTTGGTTGAGCTGGATCGCTATTCCACCGGGTTATTGTGGACATTACCATCTCAAGCATCTATTAGATTGTTCGAATATTCGGATGTAATGTTCGAGTTGCCAATTATGCGCAGGAAAGGGACCAATATATGAGCATGCAGGCTTTCATCGACGACCAGGTGAAGAATAATAGTGTGGTTTTATTCATGAAGGGTACTCCGGCATTTCCCCAGTGCGGCTTTTCCGGCCAGATGGTACAGGTGTTCGATTATCTCGGTGTCGAATACAAGGGCATCAACGTGCTTGAGGATGATGATCTTCGCCAGGGCATAAAAGACTATACCCAATGGCCGACAGTTCCGCAGATCTATGTCAAAGGAGAGTTTATCGGCGGATGTGATATCGTGCGCGACATGTTTCAGCAGGGCGAATTGCAACAATATCTGACCGAAAGAGGCGTCCCCACGAACGGCAAGGCCGAAGCCTGAGGCCAAAACCGGCGCCGATAGATCGCATCTAGCGGCACAAAATTGTATCACAACTTCTTTGAATGGGTAGATATTTTCTAAGTTAATTGACTAACAAAAATTCAATCCTTACCTGCGGCCGCCTCTTTTCGGGCAAGCACTCTGAACTTCCGTCTGATCACCTTTCCGGTCGTCGTCAACGGCATGCTATCGACGAAAGCGATCTCCCTTGGATATTCATGCGCCGAAAGACGCTCCCTTACGTGGCGACGGATATCCTCCTCCAGTTTCACTCCCGGCGTGCAGCCTTTTGCCAGCACCACATAGGCCTTGACGATTTCGGTGCGCAGTTGGTCCGGTTTACCCACCGCTGCCGCCAGCACCACACAGGGATGCCCAATCAGGCAATCCTCAATCTCTCCCGGGCCAATGCGATAGCCGGATGACGTGATGATATCGTCATCGCGACCAAAGAAATGAATATAGCCATCTTCATCGCAAATTCCCTGATCACCGGTCAGCATCCAGTCGCCAATAAATTTTTGCCGCGTTGCCTCGTCATTTTTCCAATATTTCAAGAACATTACCGGATCGGGGCGTTTGACAGCAATTTGGCCCGCTTCACCGGTGGCGCAAAGTTCGCCGTTTTGATTTACCACGGCCACGTGGTGCCCCGGCACCGGTTTGCCGATTGCGCCGGGACGGCTGACACCGATCTGGCCACATGAACTCACAACCAGATTGCATTCCGTTTGCCCGTAGAATTCGTTGATCACGACACCAAGTGTGTTTTTACCCCATTCAAGGGTCTCGCGCCCAAGCGCCTCGCCACCAGAACCGATGGTGCGCAGCGCAAGATCGTATTTTTCGAGCGGTTTTGCCACCGCCTTCATCAGTTTCAACGCGGTCGGCGGCAAAAAGACATTGCGCACCCGCGCATCGGCCATCAGTTCATAGGCCTGTTCAGGCACGAATTTTTGCATGAAGCTGCACACCACCGGCACTCCAAGTGCCAATCCCGGCAATAATACATTCAACAATCCGCCGGCCCAGGCCCAGTCTGCCGGGGTCCACAAAATGTCGCCTTTGCGCGGTAAAAACTCATGGTGCATCTGCACCCCGGGCAGGTGACCTGCCAATACCCGGTGGCCATGTAGCGCGCCTTTGGGCTGGCCGGTGGTGCCTGAGGTAAATATCATCAATGCCGGGGTGTCGGGTGCCGTGTCGGCCAGTTGAAATTCGGTCGGTTGGCGGTCCACCACCCGATAAAAATCTATCGACCCGTCCCCGCCATCATCGATGCAATAGATCAATTCAAGCTGTGGCAGCATCGATTTGATCTCCTTAAGCTTGCGCAAGCCCTGTTGGTTGGTAACGATGGCTTTGGCGCCTGAAAAAGCAAGCCGGTATTCGAGCGCATCGGTGCCAAAAAGCAGGGCAAGCGGCACAGCGATAGCGCCCAGCTTGTAGATCGCCAGATGGGCAATGGCGGTTTCCACACATTGCGGCAAAAACAGCGCCACCCGGTCGTCTGGTCCTACCTGCTGTTCTTTCAGCGCATTGGCAAACTGACTGGAAAGCCGCGACAGATCACCATAGCTGACCGGCGCAACATCACCCGCGCCATGCCAGGTCAGGATCGCGGTTTTTTCGGGCGATCGTTCGGCCCATTGTTCGCACGCCTCGTGCGCGATATTATAGCGAGACGGAATTTTCCAGGCAAAATCATCGTACAGTGCCTGATATGTCTGGCGTTTCTCAAGCATTAATGCCGCTACCCGTTTTGCGGTGTGAATGAAATTCTAAATATCATCGATAACCGGTGTTGAGGGCGCCTTTTTTGCCGCACTTGAACCGTGATCGACCCTGTTGTCGGTCTCGGTATTTTGTTGAAACCCCTTGATATGAACATCTTGTTGCGGGAACGGAATAGAAATTCCATCCTTCGCCAGCGCTTCGAATATGGCAAATCGCAAGTCGCTTTTAACGCTCAGACCGTAGCCCACATCGGCCAGAAAACAACGCAGCTCAAAATCCAGCGAACTGGCGCCAAATTCCATAAAATATACCTGCGGCTCCGGGTTGTCGAGAATGCCGTCATGGGCGCTGGCGCATTCAAACAGCAATTCCCGCACCCGCACCGGATCGGATTCATAGCCTACACCAATTGGTATCTTGATCCTGCCGAGACTGCTTTTATGGTTCCAGTTGACAACGGAATCGGTAATCAGCGTCGAATTTGGCACCACGACGGTCGAGCGGTCGAAGGTTTCGATCTTGGTCGAGCGCACCGAAATTTTGCGTACCGTTCCTTCCCCGCCCGAGGTTACCACCCAGTCGCCTGCCTTGATTGGCCGTTCGGCCAGTAAAATTAGACCGGAAACAAAATTGCTGACGACGCTTTGCAGGCCAAAGCCAATACCCAAGGACAAGGCACCAGCGACAATGGCAAGGTTGGAAAGATCGAACCCGGCAAAGGAAATCGCAATCATTGCCGCGATGGTGATGCCGGTATAATTGAATATGGTGGTGATTGAATTGCGGATGCCGATGTCAAGCCGCGTCGTTGGCAAAAACTTGTTCGACAGCCAGCGTTGCATCGAACGGGTCACCAGAACGCCGATTGCAAACACCACTATGGCCGACAAAATCACCGATATCGATATGGTTATATCGCCAACCTTAAAACCGAAAAAGGCCGCCGAAATCCAGTCTACCCAGTCGGTTGCCCGGTATCCCCATGGAATCAGCAGAACGAGAATGGTCAAGAGTATAAAGGTCAGTCTTAAAAGCCCGGTAAACACTACCCCGATTTGTTCGGCAAATTTTTGCCGCCAGCCAAATAGATTACTGATCGAACTGTTGAATTCATGACCGGATTGAAAGCAGCCGACAATGTTGTCATCGACAATGCGCAACAATAACCACAAGGTCGCAAGAACTGTAGATGTGACGATGATCTGATTGGCGGCAAAATCTGCCAACGCAATATAGCCGGCCAACAAGGCGATGACGACAACCACCACTCCGGTCCAGGTGATTGCTTTCAGCACGTTCCAGTTTAACAGGATATTCAAACCCATATTGGGCGATTGATCGATTGTGTTGTGCCGATCAGCTTGAATCATGCGAAGGGTAATTGCGGTGAGCGCGGCGATAGACAAGGCAAACAGGGATTTGACGGCGATACCAAATTGCAATGTTGCGACCATTGCCCGGCCGGCATCGTAAATGATCCAGGAAATTACGAATACCGTAATGGCCACGAAAATCGCGCCCATGATCTTGCGCGCCGCATTGTTGGACAATACCGCAATCCGCCGCCATTCTTCGGCCGGTTGAACGAATGCTCGCGCCAATGCAGCGGTGGTGACAGCAATTGCTATAGCGATACTTGTAGCCATCACAAGTGGCTGGTAAATAGGGGATAAGAGTCTGAAACTATCGGCAATCCAAATCAGCCCAAGCAGCAATGCCCCTGGAACGAAGCCGTTGATCAAAACACCAACCAGGGCGCTCAGCGCCAGGCGTGAGCGATCGGTTTCAACCAGGTCGATGCGCTGATTGAACCGGCGCAGACCGCGTAAAACCAGATATATCGTCAGCAGCCAGACAAAGACGGAAACGGTCACAAACAGTGTCTGGGTTTCAGATTTTTGCAGATTGAGCGAAATCGACTTGACGACATTCGATAGCAATAATGGCAACCCGCGCCCGAAGAACGTCAAATCCTCCCAAAAGGGTTGCCATAAATTAGCGTCGAACAGGACATAACTTCTCGACGTGACAGCCCGGACAAACCGGGCCCTGCGGGTTTCGATGATGCCATCCCTGATCTGCCGGGACTTGACAATCACCAGTTGGGCTGCCTTGACGTTGCCATCGACATTGGCAACCTGCTTGGCCAGTTCAGCCCGTTTTATTGCAATCAAATTCGATTCAGCCGGCTGCCCTTCTGGTGGAACCGGCCCCAATCGGTTATATCTTTCGCGTAAAATCGCAAGATCAGGCGCAAGTTGCTTGACCAAACCGTTGGCCAGATCGCTTATGTTCGATGCGTCCTTGTTTATTTGATCGAAATCAGAATCCTGAATGCCCTCGCGTGCCAGCGCCTTTAGCATGCGCTCGAGTTCAATATTCCAGCCGGTAATATCATTGGTCGATGTTTTTTTGTCATCCGTGCCTGGCGTGTCGGGCTGGGTGGTTTCAGGCTCTGGCACATCGGCCACTTCCGCCCGCAGTGCGCTGCTATAATGCAGGCTAGAAATAGCTAATAGAAACGCAACGAGCGCTGCTCGAATAAATCGTGATGAAAACTGGCTCATGGCAGCTCGCGTGTCGTCAATCCGTGCTTTCGGTACGACAGTTTGTCTCGACTGGCAACTGGTTGACAGAAGCAATTTGTTAAAAAATAGGCCCTACGGGAGATCGCCCCGGCGGAAGACAAGAAAACCGCAAAGACCAAACGCCAGACCAAACGCCAGCGGATAAAAAACCGCCCAGGCAAGATAGCCTGCGTTGCCGAAACTGTCCAAAATGAGCCAGGCCGAGGGGCCAAGCATGATCAGTTGCGGGTCGAACAACATCATGGTGGCGGTGCGAAAAACCTGCAATGGATTTGCCAGCGCAATAGCGATTACAAGGCCGGTTGCGGCCTGCGCCTGGATTATCAGGCCCAATAAAATGAGATCTAGAAACAACAGCAATATCAGCCAGGCAAAAAATGCAGCGCTTTGGGCAACATCCGATGAACGGGTGAGACTGGATATGAAAAAGCCCAGACCCAAAAAACAAATCGAAAGCGATAATAACAACACCACATACCATAAAAGGTGATACACCGGCACCTCCGCACCACGAATAGCACCCCACAACACCGCCAGCAGCATTGCCACCACCACGGGAATAAATACAGTCACAAACCGGCCAACAAACCGGCCCCAGTACCATGCGGCAAGCGAAATCGGCAGCGACAGCATATATTCATAGATACCAGCCTCGCGATCGCCCGCCAAAGACCGCACCGTGGTGATGAGCACAAAAATCGGCAAAATAGCCATCGATATCTGGATATAGGTGACCAGCAGCCGGGACAGGCCGGTAAATCCCATCACGCGGGATTCGGTCAGGCCGAAAAAAAACAGCACCACCACAATGCCGCTGAAGACCAGCGAATAAAGGGCAAACCAGCGTGCCCGCAACGACTCGGATATATCAAGCCGTGTGGCCAGAAAGAGACCGCGCATCGAAACCTATTCCTTTTCCGTTTTACCGTGATGCTGGTGTTTTGGGTCTTGCGCCTGGTGATCATGTTTCGCGCTGTGCGATGTCGGTTTGTGCTGCGTCACTGCCTGGCGCATTTGTTCAAAACTGACCGCATTCTCGCGCTGATCACCTATTGCTCCAAAGCCATATTCCATCGGTGAATGCTGACCGGCCAGATACCAGGCGCTCTTGGCATCAAGCCACTTTTTGCCGGCTTCAAAATCGCGTACCCAGATTTCCGTCTCACTGGTTTCCTTAAACGGTGCATCGCGCTTCAGCCAAAAAATAGCATCACCGATATCATCGAACATGAAAACCTTGGCACCCTTTTTTTCTCTGATTTCGGCGACAAACCGCGGATCGGATATGATCATGCGGCAGAATTCGCAAGCCTCCCGGTTATATTTAACTTCCACCGGGCCGCTTTCCACTTCGCTCCAACAGGCCGACAGTGCAAGCATGGCAGCGATGGCAAGGAGCGAATATCTAGTCATTGTCGCCTCCTTTGTTGTAGCGATATTCGCCCATTTCAATACCCTTGATCAGGCCGGAATAGCGTGCCAGCATCCCAAAAAACCGCAGCCGGTCGGCCCCGGCAACTTCGCCTTGCCAAACCACTTCGGTCTCGATGGCAACAAACCGCCATTCGCCTATGGTCTTGGAAAAGGCATCGTCGAGATGGTTGAGCATAATCCTGCAGGGAATACGCGTTGAAATATCGCCGCTGTCTTCCACCGCATCGTCAAGCACGATCTTGCCCTGGTCCATCTCGATCACCCGATTGACCAGGCCGGCGACCTCTTCCAGCCGGTGCGATGAAATGATCACCGGCAATTCGCCACGCTCGGATAATAAATCGAACAGGATCTGCCGGGCGTGCGGATCGAGATTAGCGGTGGGCTCGTCCATGATGATCAGCCGGGGCTTGCGGGAAATGGCAATGGCGATCAGTATTTTCTGCTTTTGTCCCCCTGAAAGCTTGACAAAGGATCGGTTGGCCAACGCACCAAAGTCGACTTCCAGCCGTTCACCGACCGTCTCGATAGTGCGCTTGTCGATGTTGGAGATGGCAGCGCTAAAGCGCACAAGCTCGCCGACCGGCATTTTCAAGGGCGGGGCGATCTGCGGCACGAAGCCGATTTTGTCCAGCACCGTGCGGCGGGCCTTGCGCGGATCGGCGCCTTCGAAATTAATCGTCCCCTTATGCAGGTATTGACCCAACAAACAGCGTATCAAGGTGGTCTTGCCGGCACCGTTTGAGCCGATGATGGCAATGCGGTCTTGCGCACCAATGTGCAGGGAAAGGTTGTCCAGCACCCTGGTCCGGCGGAAGGACTTGGTAATGTTGTCAATCTTGATCATCGCTCACAACAACCCGCCGGTTCCACGCAATTTGAAATTTAGCGCACCTGTCGGACAGGCTTCCAAACACATGCCGCATCTTGTGCAATCTGCACCGATGCTGAGTACCGTATCCTCGGCCCGGTTTTTCTTGGTCATTTCAAGCACATGCGGCACCATACAGACCTGTCGGCATTCGCCCTCGTGTAGACAGTTTTCAAGCGAAAACTCCACCACAACCGGTGAAACCGCACCCAGAAAACCGTAGGTCATGCCGATTGGACAGATATAGCGGCACCAGAACCGCCGGATCAGGAATATTTCGATGAAGATCAACACCGCGACCCAACTGAGTGCCACGCCAGCGCCGTAAATCAGCGCCCGCGAAATAATACCCACCGGCGAAATTGATTCAAACACGGTATAACCGGTTACAAGTGCCAGCAGCGCAAAGATAATATAGAGTACTGTGCGCATGCGCCGGTCGAGCGGATGGTCCTTGATCCAGCTCTTCTTGGCCATCCAGATATGGATCATTTCGGCAAGCTCGGAGACGAGATGATAGGGGCAGGCCCAGGCACAAAAGGCCCGGCCGCCAACCAGCCACCAAAGAATACCTACGGTCACTGTGCCGATAACCAGATTAATCACCACCTGTTTGTGGGCAAGCGTGATTTGCAGGGCCGAATTGAGATCAGCCATGTGAAAACCGACAAAACGAGAAGCGGTCAGCGCGCCTTCCACCAGTTGCACATCATAGTGGAAGGAAACGACGAACATAAGGTTGATCAGGATGATCGAGGTCCAGCGCCACTTGCGCCACTTGAAGCTTTTATGGGTGAAACTTGGGCCCGGCACAGCCAGTTCCTCCCGGATTTTGCCAATGCGTTGCCGCCGCTGTTCCGGCTGGCCTTTGAAAGCATGCAATTGCCGGGCAGCATCGGTGAATTTTTCAGCTGCCAACCTTCGTGGCTCGGCCCCCAACAGCACCTTCAACGACTGAACTATCCCCCTCATATTTTCGGCCCCTCGCGGTTGAGGTCGACAATGATGGCCGCTCTTTCAACCGGGCAGATCATTTCGCACATGCCGCAACCAACGCATTTGTCGTCAACCACCGGCGTGCGCCTTTGGTCATCTTCAGCCTGATCACTGGCTAGCTTCTGCATCGAAATGGCACCGCCAATCGGGCATTCGCGAACACACAGATCACAAAGCGCCAGATCATAGGGGTGATCGGCAATTTTTATCGGGTTCCATCGATCAATCTTCTCGTAGCGATGAAGACCGGGAAAATCGTCGCCACGCGCTTTACCGGTAAAACCCTTGCCCTGGCGAGCAAGGCAGGTATCGGGCCTTGCAAGCCGCGCAATGCCCATATTTACCTGCTCTTTTTTGTCGATCTGATGGCTAAGCGCACCGGTCGGACAGGCAAGCACGCACTGGGTCGCATCACAGGAAAAATCGCATGCCTGGGCGCGGGCATCGATATAGGGTACGCCGATGCCGTAGCCCCCCTCGCCATCGGACAACTTTATCGCCTCGACCGGGCAGACCTGCACACACTGGCCGCATTTAATGCACGAGGCCAACAGGTCGCTTTCGGCCAGTGCACCAGGCGGGCGCAACAAGGTTTCCCATCTCAGATGCAGCGGCAGATAGGCCATCAACCCGCTGCTGATGACACCGGCACCCATGAACGCTGAAAAGATCAGCGTACGGCGTTCCTTTTGCTGCCTTGGGGTCAGCTTTTTTGCCATCAGCTCCGCTTCACTCAATTGGTGTCGAGTCCAAACGGGTCTAGTCTTTTTTGCGGGTGTTCATCTTGATATTGATCAAGATTTTGATCAATCGGCTGTTTTGGCGTGAAGTTTTCGTCGATCCGAGGCTTGTTGTCCTGGAGCATTAGCAATGGCTCTGAAAACGGCGCCAACCGCTCCAGAAAGTCGAGCATGGTCAAGACCGGCGTGCCTTGAAAAAACGCCGCCTTGGGCTTGTCCATCCACAGCCGGTCGGAATAGATTTTCAAATCATAGGGTGTGTCGCCGAAGCCGTCGCCATTGCGATCAAATCCCTCATAGCGGCCCCAGTAATTACCCTCCCACACATTGCGGTTGGCTCCAGCAAAACTGGAAACAGTTACCGGCAGGATATTGGACTTGAAACGGTTATCCTTCACAATATTCCCGGTCCAGTCAGACAAAAACACTATTCCGATAGAGTTGAAAGCGATGTTGTTGCCAAAAATCTGGTTGGTTCGGTCGGGCTCGAATGGCGACAGATCAAGTGAAATGCCACGGGAATTATAAAGAATTTCGTTGCCGATGATTTTTACACCGCTGGATTCCTTTAACCCGATGCCAACACCGGCATTGCCATGCGCCTGAAACAGCCGGTTGTTTCTGATTTCCACATCATCTGAATACATCAAAAATACACCAACAGCGTTCTTTCGGATGCTGTTGTTTTCCACCAGATTGTATTTGGCATACATAAAATGCAGCCCGTAGCGGCCGTTCTTGATGTCGTTGCCGACGATCCGGTTATTGGTCGAATACCAGACCACGAAATCACGCGAATTGCGGATAGTATTGTCTTCGATCTTGTTGTGAAAACTGTACCACAGGCGGACCGCATCGCCCTTCACGCCAAGACCGGCATCTGCCTTAGAAGAAATGGTGTTGCGGCGAACGATATTGTTGCTCGATTGCGCAAGGTCGATGCCGAACAGACATTCATCGATCACATTGTCCTTAATGACATTGTAATTACCCTTGACGTGAATACCCGCGTCTATGTCGTTGTGCTGGTCTCCCGAGCCTGTGATGCGCAGGCCACGCACTGTGGCGCCATCGGTGAGAATATCGATCACCGTGCCTTTGCCGCCGTTTGTTACCGTCACTTTTCCGCGGCCATCAAGCACAATCGGTTTGGTAATTTTCAGGGGCCCTTTATACATGCCCGGCGGTGGTAAAACCGTTTCACCGCTGGCAGCAGCATCAATCATCTGCTGCAACGACAATTTGACCGCGGCGCTGGCCGGTAAAGCCAGCAAATGCAATGCCAGAATGCCTATTGCCAAGCGAATGATCATCTCAGCCGCCCCCGGTTTCCTTCAGCCCCTTGCGGCGAATAAGCATGGCAAGAATGGTCAAAACCGAAAATAGCAAGATCAGCCCGTAACCGTAATGGGGATAGGAAAGCGTGGTAAACTGCGCCACCTTGCCCTGGCCAAACACCGTTGGCATGAAGGCTTTTAGCGAGAACGCGCCCATTTCGTTCATCGAGTGACCATACCACCAAAGCCAACCGGCATACTCGGCGATAAAGAACACCGGCAACAGCGCCGGGATGATAGCCAACAGCCAAAACAGCGGCCAGCGGCTGTTCCAAGCGACAACAAGCATGGCAACCATGCCAGCCACAATGCCCCAGAACAAAAGTGTGCCGGCCGTGGTCATGATCGCCACCAGTGGCCGGATTTCATCTGGATTGTTGAACCAGCGGCCAAGCGCCTTGGCATAGTGCCAGAAAACCACCTGACTGAGGCTGCCGTTCCAGGCGCGGCGCTCGCCTGTCGGCAATTTAGACTGGTCGGCATCATATGCGCCCTTGAGGATGGAGATATCGAGCGCCTTGCCTTCGACACCAGAGCGTTTGGCCTCGTCGAGGATGTCTTTCAGCGATTGGTCGCTGGTGCCCGAACCTGAATGCAGCTTCGCTAGCGCATCGCCGAGCCTGGTCTGACCGCTTTTCTTCAGCGCATCCTGCAGTTCCTCAGCATCACGTCTGGCGCCACCACCGCTGGCCTCAAGATCCTGCTGCAATTTGGCAATGATCGGCGAAAGCGGTTCGCCCTCTTCCTCCTTGCCCTGCCCAAGACTGGTCACCAGCGATGAAACATAGCTTCCGGGTTGATAGCCAATGCCACCGGGACCGAAATAGGTCAGATACATCCACGCCGCGATAGCCGCAAATCCCACCGCCATGATGCCAAGCCGCAAGTATCGCCCGCCAATGGTAAATCCGGCGAGCATCACCGCAAGCATCGACAAAAGGAAGGGTGAAAACGCCTTTTCCAAAACCCCGCCCGAAGCAATCGGATACATGCCGACAAAATGGTTGATTGCGTCCATTTCATGAACGCAGTCGAGCGCTTCGTCTTCTTCCACCTCCCGGTCTTTCTGCAAGGTGCAGCCGTTAAACACGCCGTTCATGTGGAAATGGATACGCACACCGTCGGGGAAAGCTTCGGCCGGATAGTTGGGCGCCTTTAGCGCCACCCACCAGGTCGGCGAGATATAGATCAGCCCGAGAACGATAACCGCCATGCCGATCAACAGGCGAATGGCAATTGCTCGCCTGGTGCTCAATGTCGCATTCATCAGCTCATACCATCAAAGATTATGTCGGATGACCCGTTCGTCACCCGATTTCGTATTGTCATGTATCAACGGGCGAAAACGTCCAACCTATCCCGCCAATGGCCTATTCAAAATCCGGATTGTACCAGTCGGCGCTGAGCGCAAGATCTTCTTTCGGCGGTTTTTGGCGTGAAACAAAGTCTACCACCGCCATCATGTCACGATCAGAAAACCCGTTAATCTGCTTGACCATTTCCAGGTTGGCGTTGCGTCGCTTGCCATCTCTGATCCACTCAAACTGGCGCAGCAAATAGGTATAGTGTTGAGCCTGAATGCGCGGAAAGAACTTTTCTTTCGCGCCCTCACCATTTTCACCATGACAGCGCACGCAGTTTTCCTTGTAGAGTTTGGCGCCATGCTCCAGATCAATGCCCGGTCCGACATTGGGGTCGGGGTTCATCGGAATGCTGGCGATATATTCCGCCACCGCAGCAATCGCGTAGGGGCCGCCGCCAACCTCTGGTGCCGCATTCTTGATTTCTTTCGGCAGGGCAAAGGGATACATGGTCGGATTATCACGGTTCTGGGCGCGGATATCGGCCAATTGCTTGATAATCACCGTGGCAGGTTGGCCGGCAAGTTGTGGGAAAGTACCATCCTTGGTGCCCCAGCCTTCCGGCAGGTGACAGGCGGAACACACCTCATAAACAGCAATACCGTCTTTCCTGATCTTCTCCTTTTCCTCGGCACTCTTGTCCTTGAACGTCAGATAGATTTTTGTCGCCTCATCCTGTTCGCCGCCGCCCTCATTCCAACCGGACAACGCGGTGCCTGAGGCGAGCAGCCCGGCACAAAGTGTGGCTGCAACTATCTTGCCAGTTTTTTTCATCTTCAGCTCCATTGAAATCCTGATTATCCTGCTATTTGGTTCGATCAATTTGCGATAAATACGAGGCCAGCAAATCAATTTGTTCGTCGGTCAGTTTCCTGACCATCGGGAACATCGTCTTGATCCTGCCGTTGGTGCGTAATTTATTTTTCACGTCATTTATCTGGGCGATTATGTAGGCCTTTCTTTGTCCGGCAATAACGGGATAACCCTTCAGTGGTTTCAGCGCATTCTTGCCATGACAGGAACGGCATTTTTTCCTATACAGTTTTTTAGCTGCCTTGACCTCCTTGTCACCAAGCGGCGTTTCAAGTGCTGCAGGTTCGGCCGGTGGCAGGCTAGACAGCCAATCGGAGATTTGTTCGATTTCCTCGGCAGTTATCCTCAGCTTGTCCTCGGCGGTCACCAGCGCCCCGACCATTGGTGCGGTACGCATAGCGCCGGTGGGGTCTGTACCGCCAATCCGCTTGCCTGACAAGATGTCATCGATCTGCTTCACCAGGTATTTCTTTGGCTGGCCGGCGATATTGGGATAGTCCTGAATAGAACGCACGCCACCCTTGCCGTGACAGGCCATGCAGGTTTTTCGCAGATAAAGCCGCTTTCCAGGATGGCGTTTTTTCTCCGCCGCTTCAGCCGACGTGAATACGATATCCACCGGTGCAATTGATACTATTGAGGCGACTGCAATTATCGCTGCTATGGCTGCACAACTGATTTTCATGATCATCCCTTTTGAAAATAATAGCCAGGGGGATCTCTCCCCCTGGCTATGTTGATGGGGCCTGGCTTACTTGGTCAATACGGCACCGTGTTCGTCCAGATAGGTCTTGGCACGCAGTCCGATATCCGCAGCTTTAACCTGATACTGGAACCATTGCTGCGCCCAAAGGGTGGCATTTTGCCAGTCCTTGCCGGTGGCAAAGTCTTCCGACTTCTTCTTGGCGTCGGCTGCAAAGTTCAACTGATCGGTCGCGTCTTCGACCAGCGCAAGCACCGGTGCAAAGTCCTTGAAGTTTCGCTCGGTGATATAGCCGACAACACTCTCGATCACGCCTTGTGTCGCCACATTGGTCTTGACCTGCTTGTCATAGTCAGCATGGGCATAAACCTGACCCTCGCTGAAACTGGCCGTTTCGGCTTTCATGCCCTTTGGCCGCACCAGCAGATAGCCTTGCATTTCAAGATGCAGCGCCGAACAGAACTCGGTGCAGTAATAGGGATAGACCCCGGGCTTGTCCGCCTTGAATGTCGCCGAGACCGTTTTACCGGGTTCCGCCGACAGATTGACATCAAAGTTGTTGATGGCAAAGCCGTGGGTTTCATCCTCAGCACGCTCCACATTGGTAAAGTGCAGTGAAACCGTTGCGCCTTCTTCAACCTCGATAATTTCTGGCGTGATGTGCGAGCGGATCAGCGTGCCATATACATGGGTAACGCCATCCTTCACTTCGACCTTTTCACGGCCCGGCCTTGTGCGGAACTCAGACTTCTTGTCAGTACGGCTGTTCCAGCCCAGCGAGTAGCGGACTTTCGGCTTCAACTTGTCGGCCTTGATTGCCACGGCATAATGAGGTTCGCCAAGCGGCAGCGGCATATCATAAAGCAACTGCATCTTGTCACCGGAAATGTCGATCAACTGATGATTTTGCGGATGCAGCGGGCCGACCGGGTTAAAGCGGTCAATTGCCAGCTTGTTGAGCGATACCAGGTATTTACCCTGCGGGGTAACGGAATCGCCTTCCATGGTCATCAGGTGGCCGATATTGTAGTGGATGTTGATTTTATCCAGCACCTTGCCTTCGCAATAGTCCCACTTGGTCACCTGGCTGTCCACATAGATCGATGTGTAAACCACGCAGGGTTTTGAATCATACTGCGTGTGCAGCGGTCCAAGACCAACCGAAATCTGCTTGTGCAACGATTTCTTCAGATCAAGGATCGGTATGCCATAGGGGTCGGTTCCAGCATAATCCCTGGCATCAATCAGTGCCATGATTTTTTCGAAACTATACACCGATGCATGGGTGTCGAGCTTGCCCGAGACGATGAAATATTTGCCATCCGGGCTGACATCCATGCCGTGCGGCGACTTTGGTTCGGGGATCAGATATAAAATACCCTCTGCAACAGCCGTTTCCATGGTGATTACCGGATGATCATTGATCATTTTGACCTTGCCGGTGGCGGCCAACTCTACCGCCTTCTTCCAGTTGATCATGTGGACAAAATCGGTGTCCTTTTGCGAACAACCGGCCTCAAATGGCGGACGGCCCTTTTCGATGCCGCCGATATAGCGTTCGGAACAAAACGAGTTGGTGAACGACCAACCGGCCGACGGGCCTTTGCCGAAGTCGGAAATGTCCTGGGAATAGGGCGGCAGTTCAACTGAAAAAGACTTGGATGGGTCAAGCCGACCCTCCTCGCGATTAAACTTCCAGTAGGTGACCGCGCCACGATATTTGTCATTGAATTGCGACAGGGGCACATAGCCATCTTCCAGCGGTGCGGGATATTGGGCCGTCTCGATAACATATTCAGTGTTAGGTGTGACAAAAGCACCGCCATGCTCGGACTTCATGATTGGGTTGACAACGATCTGCTTGGTCTCGAAGTCTTTCAGATCAACCACCGCCATGCGCGGATTGGCCTTGTCGTTGATAAACAGATACTGGCCATCATAGACGCCATCGGTTTCAGAAATCGCCGGATGGTGAGTATCACCAAAATTGATGGTTTTGCCGTTGATCTTGCCCTCGGCAAGAACGGCTTTCGATTCATCATCAAAGCCATAACCCTGCCACGGCTCAGGCGTGAATACCGACACATATTTCAAAATGCGCATCGACGGAATGCCGTAGACAATCAGATGGCCGCTTTGGCCGCCTGACGAGAACGCGATAAACTCATCGCGCCCGCCGGTCGGGGTGTAGGTTTTAGCGGCGGCCAGTAAATCTTTTTCTGTCAGGCCGCGCGCTTTCATCACATCTTCAAGCGCACCGGCACTTGCAGAGGTTGAAAATCCAGCCGCGCCAAACGCCAACGCGCCAGCCGCCAGAATATGCGCAAATGACGTTTTTTGCATCATCGCAACTCCCATTATCTGTGTTTATGGCACACCGAAAAAGGTGTGGCACAAGCATGTACCCACCCATATCTGGTGCCTGCACAAGACCTATAGAGGCCACAAATGTGCCGGGCATTGACAAATGTTAAGGCGACGGAAATTGTGCCCGATATTAGGTATTGGTATTGGCTGATCAATGCACCCCTCGGCCGGTATTGCCGGCACAATGATCACCGGATCGCAACATCAACTGGCGGTAATCCCGGCCTGGCAGCAGAATGAAAGAAACCTTATGATCCTGCGATTTCTCGCAATGCTTGTGGTTAGTTTGACTGTTGGTTATGGGCCGACATTAACCAGTGCCAACGGGCAAGACACTGTCACCGGTGGTCGGTTTATCCTGCAAAATCACAACGGCGAGATTGTCACCGACCAGGAATTCGCCGGCAGGTTTTTGCTGGTTTACTTCGGTTATACCTATTGCCCGGCTGTCTGCCCCACCAGCCTGTTGACCATGACCAGCGCTATTTACCAGTTGAAAGACGATGGTGACCACGTTCAGCCGTTGTTTGTTACTGTCGACCCAGAACGGGACACGGTTCCGGTGTTACGCGAATATGTCGAAGCCTTTCATCCCAACTTGATCGGCCTTACCGGCTCTGATGCCGCCATATCCTCGATAATCGGGAAATACCGGGTCAAGGCGGCCAAGGTTCGCACCAAGGGCGCAGACGACGACTATTATTCGCTCGACCACACGGCTTCGGTTTTCTTGATGGGGCCACACGGCAGGTTCATTACCCGCTTTCCTTATCAGACCACCTCCGAGCAAATAGCCGCGAAGTTGCGCGAAGCCATCAAAAAGACGATGGTTGAATAGAGCTTGCGCTTTAAGTCCTATTCTATGTGCGAGCGGAGGTATCAAGATCAGCAATGCAAAGCAGTTTTGGCTATCAAAAGCTCATTGCCCGTGTTTTTGCGGCCCTTGCACCTCGCTATGATGTGATGAACGACCCGATGAGTTTTGCTACCAGACAACCCGAGCGGCGCTGATGACCATGGTGATTGCCGAAAGACCAACGGGATGGCGGTTGTGGCTAACCGGCATCAGGCCGAAAACTCTTACCATCGCGGCAAGCCCGGTTATTGCGGGCGCCGGTCTTGCCTTTTATTCCGCTGGACAAATTGACTGGCTGGTGCTGGCGGTGACGTTGGTTTGTGCGCTCGCCATCCAGACCGGCACAAATCTCTATAATGATGCAGCTGACGGGCTGCGTGGCAATGATACCACCGACAGGGCGGGTCCACCGCGCCTCACGGCACAAGGATGGATGCGTCCGATCAAGGTGATGCGCGCGGCTTTTGCGGCCTTTGGGCTTGCTGCTTTTGGCGGCATTTATCTGGTCCAACTTGGTGGCTGGCCGATATTGGCGATCGGCATGGCGTCGATTTTATGTGGCTATGCCTATTCCGGTGGACCGGCGCCGATTTCCCGGACGCCGCTTGGCGAGGTATTTGTTATTGCCTTTTTCGGGGTGGCAGCGGTCGCAGGCACCTTTTTTCTGCAAACTGGCGTGATTGATGCAAGCGCGGTGCTTGCGGGCTTTGTTGTCGGACTGTTTGGCGCAGCTATATTGATGGTCAACAATTATCGTGATCGGCAGGAAGATGGTCTGGCCGGCCGGCGCACGTTGGCCATCGTTGCGGGTGAAAGAATATCAAAATTGGCATTCACACTCTTTATAACGGTGCCGTTTGCAGTCCAGTTGACCATCGAGGCAAGCCCCACAGGGGTAGGAAACTGGTTGCCACTGCTGCCATTTCCCTTCGCGGTCTATCTGGCTCGGCAATTTGCTGCTGCAAAAACCGGCGATGACTTTAACGGTTTGCTGGTCAAGACGGCAAAGCTGCAATTCGCTTTCTCATTGCTCGTTGCGTTCGGCTTGACCGCCCTGAAGTTTGGACAAGCATCATGACGGCAAATCTGTTCTTGCCGCTGGGTCTGGCATTCATCATGTTCGCCATCGGGCTGACGCTTGAATGGTCCGATTTCAGCCGCGTATTCAAAGCCCCCCGCGCCATTATGATCGGTCTTTTTTGCCAATTGCTGCTTTTGCCGGTTGTTGCCTTTGGGCTCATTCATGTGTGGAACATGACGCCTGCGCTTGCTACCGGGGTGATGATCCTGGCGGCCTGTCCAGGCGGTATCACCTCAAATCTATTGACCCATCTGGCCCGCGGCGACACTGCTCTTTCCATATCGCTGACTGCGATCTCGTCGCTTTCGGGTATGGTGCTTGTGCCCGTCGTCGTGGGGCTTTCCATGACCTATTTTTTTGCCGCGCAGATTGACAATGCTGCTGGAATCGGGCGCATGGCAATCGGGGTGTTTTCGGTTTCCACGCTTCCGGTGCTGCTTGGCATGGTGCTTAACGCCAACCTGCCGCTGCTGGCAGTCAGGATCGAACGGCTGGCCCGACCATTGTCCATCGCCATTTTTGCGGCAATTGTTGTTGGCGCCTTTGTATCCCAATGGTCGGCGATGATGGCGGCATTACCCCAAATCGGCATGCCGATCGTAATGCTTAATGTCATCATCATGGCGACCGGTTATTTCTGGGCCCATCAAGTGGGAGCCGGCGAAAAAGCCGCCCGCGCTATCAGCCTTGAAGGTGGGCTTCAAAATGGTGCTCTTGGCATTTTTGTCGCCACAACGCTTATTGGTGATGCGCAGCTTGCGGTGCCCTCGATCACCTATGCGCTGATCATGAATATTTCTGGCGGTGTGTTTCTGGCGGCAGTGCGGTTTTCTGCTTCATTGCAGCGCGAGAGCTGATGTGGCGCCATGCGCGCCATCCAAAAAAAGCAGCGATTTAATTTGCGTGCCAGCTTTCGTTCAAGCGCTTTTTTACGCTCTCCGGCAAGTCGATCGCACCGCGAAAATCGGTTTGTTCAAAGCGAGAATTTTTGAAATTCACCTCCGCCAGCCGCGCTCCGATAAATTTGGTTGAGACAAGATGAGCGCCTTGCAGATTGGCACCGGTTAGATCGGCACCGGAAAAATCAACTTCCTCTGCACTGGCGCCGGTCATGTCCGCGCCGACCATGCGAGACCAGCGCATATCGGTACCGATCAACACACCCCGCAACATATAAACGCCGGCGAAATTTGCCCGGCGAAAGCGTGATTCCTCCATCACAATATCTTTCAAATAGGCCTCGCGAAAATCAGTATCATCACCGTTTGCGGCATTGAGATCGGTGCCGAACATAAAGGCGCGGCGGAAATCTGCCCCCTGGAGATCGGTTTCAGCCAGACTGGTGTGAAAAAGATCAGCGCTTCGAAGACTTGCCCGCGAAAGTGTGCAGCCGGTTAAATCGGCCCAGCGAAGATCGCTATTGATCAAATTGGCGCCGATCAAATCGCAACCCGCCATCTTGGCGTTTGTCAGGTTCACCCGGGCAAGGTTGGCGCCGTGCAGGTCAATTTTCTGCAAATTCCGCCCTGAAAAATCGCAGTGGCGCAGATCAGTCACCGGTTTAGGCGCAACGCAATTTCCAGCAGGTTGGGCGGTGGCGAAATCAGACCAGCCAAAGAAACCGGCAACAATGGAACAATACACCAGCAAATTTCTCAACTTGAACAGACCCATGTTATTTGCCTCCCGCAATTTGTTCCTACCAATAGGCTTTACTTGCCCTCATCTTGCTAATGGTAGCACAAACCGCATCTACGGCAACCGGTGGCCCAGGGCCATGATTCCAATATCTTCGGTGTTTTAAGCAGCGCTCTTTGGAGAATTAATTTGCAGCCGCGAATAATCAACGGTTGATATTTGTCTTGATTGAGCATCTGTTTGTGTTCTAAGCGACATGCACCAATGCGCAGTGCTATGACCATGAGGCCGCAAAACCTGTAATCAGCAGAATTTAACAAAGGTAAGATAATGAACATCCAGGGTTCCGTCCGCTCGTCCAGCGATCGTGAGGCGCGTGAAACAGTGGTCGTCCGCTTCGCCGGTGATTCGGGCGACGGTATCCAGATTGTTGGTGGTCAGCTCGGGCTGGCGAGCGCCCTTGCCGGCAATGATGTCGGTACCTTTCCGGATTTTCCTGCCGAAGTTCGGGCGCCGGTCGGCTCAACTTTCGGCGTATCGGCTTATCAGATCCACTTTGGTGGCCGGGCAATTAAAACTATCGGTGATGAGCCGGATGTGCTGGTGGCGCTAAATCCGGCGGCGCTAAAAACCAATCTGCTTTTGCTGCGCCGCGGAGGCATTGTTATTGTCGATGCTGGCGCCTTCACCAAACGCAATCTTTTGAAGGCGGGCTATGAAACCTCGCCACTGGAAGATGATACACTGGCCGCCTATCAGGTTTTCCAACCCGATATTTCCAAACTGACAATGGAAAGTGTGGCAGCGCTGGAGCTAACTAAAAAAGAATCTTTGCGTTGCAAAAACTTCTGGTCGCTTGGTCTGGTGTTTTGGATGTTCGATCGTTCGCTTGAACCCACCTGTGATTGGCTGAAGCAAAAATTCGCCGGCAAATCCCAACTGGCGGAAGGCAATATCGCAGCATTGAAAGCCGGTAATGCCTATGGTGAGACAACCGAGGCCTCCGGTGACATTGCCGGTTTCACCGTGCCGCCCATGGCGATGGAAAAGGGCCTCTACCGTTCGGTAACCGGGTCGGAAACCATTGCCTGGGGGCTTGCCGCAGCGGCTGAACTTTCGGACAGGCAATTGATTTTTGCCTCCTATCCCATCACTCCTTCTTCGCCCGTGTTACACCATCTGGCGCGATTGAAAGACCTGGGCGTTGTGACCTATCAGGCTGAAGACGAGATTGCCGCCATGTGTGCTGCCGTTGGCGCTTCCTGGGCCGGCGGGCTTGGAGCGACCGCCAGTTCAGGACCGGGCATCGCCTTGAAACAGGAGGCGATAGCGCTGGCCGTTTCGGCTGAGTTGCCGGTGGTCATCGTCAATACCCAGCGCGCCGGACCCTCCACCGGCCTGCCGACCAAGACCGAACAGTCCGACCTTTTTCAGGCCGTTTATGGCCGTCATGGCGAGACCCCGGTGCCGGTGCTGGCGGCACGTTCGCCGCAGGACTGTTTCGATTGTGCCATTGAAGCCGCCCGCATCGCATTGAACTACATGACGCCGGTAATTTTGCTGTCCGATGGATTTATTGCCAACGCTTCCGGCCCGTGGCGTATTCCCGAAGTCGACAAATTACCCAAAATCGAGGTAAAAAATCATATCGATCCGGAAGGTTTCAGCCCGTTCCTGCGCAATGTAGAAACCCTGGCCAGGGTGTGGCCTGTGCCCGGAACCCCGGGGGTGGAGCACCGTATCGGCGGTATCGAAAAGGATTCTAATACCGGTCATATCTCCTATGAACCGGCTAACCATCAAGAAATGACCGATATTCGGGCTGAAAAAATCAACAGGATAAGCGCGCAATTGCCACCACTTGAGGTCGATCAGGGGGAAGCCGGTGATGATGTCGGGGTTGTCACCTGGGGGTCGACCTATGGTCCGGCCTCGCGTGCCGTTACGGTGATGCGCGCGGCCGGACACCAGGTTGCCCATGTGCACCTTCGCCATCTCTATCCATTCGCCCGCAATCAGCACGAACTGTTGAGCGGTTTTAAGCGTTTGTTGGTACCGGAAATGAATTCCGGTCAGCTCCTCACGATGATGAGGGCAAAGCTTGGGCCGCCTGCCACCGGCATTAGCAAGGTCACCGGCAGGCCCTTCCTGATCCGTGAAATCCGGCAGGCAATTACAACTGAACTGGAGGCGCTCGATGGTCGAGACACTTGATAGAAACCAGTTGACCCCGGCTGATTTTACCACCGATCAGGAGGTGCGCTGGTGCCCCGGGTGCGGTGATTTTTCGATATTGAAGGCAATCCGCAAGACCATGGCGGAGGCGGGCGTTGGCCGCGAGAACACGGTCGCGGTTTCCGGCATCGGCTGTGCTGCACGGCTGCCTTATTATGTCGACTGCTACGGCTTCCACACCATTCACGGCAGGGCGCCCGCGGTCGCCACCGGGGCGTTGCTGGCCAACCCTGATCTTGATGTCTGGATTGCAACAGGAGATGGTGACGCGCTTTCGATTGGCGGCAATCATTTAATGCACATTTTACGGCGCAATGTGAACTGCCAGATCATCCTGTTCAACAACGAAATTTATGGCTTGACCAAGGGTCAGTATTCTCCGACCTCGCATGTCAACACACGCTCGCCCTCATCACCCACCGGCAGTCTTGATACGCCGGTCAACGCGGCCCAGCTGGCGCTCGGCTGTGGGGCGCGCTTTGTCGCCCGCGCTGTCGACACCCAGCAGGCGCAACTGGCGGCCATATTGAAGGCGGCCCATGCACACAAAGGCGCCTCTTTTGTTGAGGTGTTTCAAAACTGCTTTGTTTTCAACGATGATGTTTTCGACCATTTCACCGCCAAGGACAAACGGGACGATAACCAGATCTGGCTAGAAAACGGCGCGCCGCTGATCTATGGCAAGGGAAAAGACAAGGGGCTTTGCTTCGATGCCGAGAGTATGCAGCTTATGGCCTCAAGCGGCACTGACAATGCGCGACACCATGACACCTCGAACCGTATGCTCGCCATGGCGCTGGCGGAGATGACACCAGATCGCCCGGTGGCCACCGGTGTGTTGTATCAGCAAGGCGACAGCAGCTTTGAGCAAAATGTCCACGGTCAAATAGCGGCAGCACAGGAAAAAGGCCGGCGCTCCATTCAAGATGTCATGCATCAGGGCTTTACCTGGCAGGCATAGGGCGATTTAATGCGGCTTGTTGCCAATATTTCCATGCTGTTTGCTGAAATACCGATGCTTGAGCGGTTCGACGCGGCAACCAAGGCCGGTTTTGATGCGGTGGAAATACAATTTCCCTATAATGAGGATGTGCGGGAACTTCGTCGCGCCAGCCTTGACAGCGGCATGCCTATAGCGCTGATCAACCTTCCACCCGGTGATCTTTCAAAAGGTGAAATCGGCCTTGCCGCCCTGCCGGCGCGGCGCGGAGACTTTATGCGGGGTCTTGAAAATGCGGTCGATTGGGCGGGCCTGCTTGAGGTCGACAAGGTCAATGTGCTGGCCGGCATCGACACCGCCGGAAATCATCATCAAATGTATGCGACCCTTTGTGCTAATGTTAAAATCGCTGGCGATCTTTTCGCCAAAACCGGCGTCAAGGTGATGTTGGAAGCAATTAATCCATTCGACATGCCGGGGTTTTTTGTTGCCGGTCTTGACGGCGCCCTGGCAGTGCTCGATGAGATCAATCATCCAAGTGTGTTTTTGCAGTTTGATTTCTATCACATGGCACGGACCGAGCCCTCGCTTGGCGATGCTATCATCAAAGCCGGCAAATATATCGGCCATGTGCAATTTGCCGACCAGCCAGGCCGGCATGAGCCGGGCACCGGTACGACCGATTTCGACGTCGCGTTTGAGGCCCTGATCAAGACCGGCTACCGGGGCGATTTATCGGCGGAATACAACCCCAAAACCACCACTGCAGCAGGGCTCGGCTGGATGCCCGCATTTCGCAACACCCTTAACCGGTCTTAGCCCGTTCAACCGCTTCGGTGATCAATCGCCGGGCCTCCGCCGCATCGTCCCAACGCTTTAGATCCACCCATTTGCCCGGTTCCAGATCCTTGTAGTGGGTGAAAAAGTGTTCGATCTGGGCAATCGATATTTTCGGCAGATCGCCATATTCCTGCACCGAGTGATAGCGCATGGTCAGGTGATCGGATGGGACAGCAACAATCTTTTCATCCGGCCCGCCATCATCTTCCATCACCAAAACACCAACCGGCCGGCAGTTGATCACCGCGCCCGGTACAATTGCCCTTGTATTGCAAACCAGCACATCAATTGGATCGCCGTCCTGCGAAAGTGTGTGAGGTACAAATCCGTAATTACCCGGATAAACCATTGGCGTATAGAGGAACCGGTCGACGAACAATGTGCCGGACGCCTTGTCCAGTTCATATTTGATCGGTTCGCCGCCGACCGGCACTTCTACGATTACATTGACATCGCCGGGAGGATTGTTGCCGATAGCAATCGCGTCGAGACGCATGTGATGTTTCCTTATTCTCAGGAATGACAATGCCGCCGGAATAGCTTTGATCTGATGAGATGATCACTCGTTCCTGCGTCGGCACTGTGCCAAAGCGCCTTAATGCCAGGCGAATGCGATTTTCTTCAAAGTGACGCCATCAAAAGTTTCGTGACCCTCAGCAACGTCGCGGCCACCGGCATTGTAGTAAAAATCAACCGCATTGGCGTTGTCTTCAAGCGCCCAGACTACCAGGCCTTTCAAGCCGAGAATCTGTAGTTCACGGCGTGCTGCAGCAAACAGCCTGGAGCCAAAACCGACACCTTGATATTCCGGCAGCAGATAAATTTCATAAATCTCGCCATCAAATGGCAGGGTGCTGACCCGGTTGGGTCCAAGCGTCACGTAGCCGGCAAGCTTGTCGCCAATCTCTAGCACCAAAATATCGGTCGAGTGGCGAATGGCCCGTTCCCACCAGCCGGCATTGCGCCGGCGAACCATGCTATCGAGCGCTTTGTAGGGCAGCAAGCCACAATAGGCATGACGCCATGAAGCATCATGAGCGGCGGCAATTGCGGTTGCATCACGTGGTTCTGCCCGTCTGACATCTATCGAAATCGTACTCATAACAAAGAGCATAGTTAACGATTTGTTAACCAACAAGAGCCTAATGGCAGATTCTTTTCATTACCGACGAACTGTCTCAACAATTATGTGGCTCAAGCTTCCTGAGCCGTCTGCCTCGTCCGCAATATTCTTTTGCGCTCAATCGGATCAAGCTCCCGTTTGCGCAGCCGAATTGACTTTGGCGTTACCTCGACCAGTTCCTCATCGGTGATATAGGACAGCGACTTTTCCAGCGTCATGCGTATCGGTGTGGTCAACCGCACCGCTTCGTCCTTGCCGGATGACCGGATATTGGTCAGTTGCTTGCCCTTGAGCACATTGACTTCCAGATCATTACCGCGTGAATGTTCGCCGATTATCATGCCACGATAGACCTTGTCGCCCGGCGAGATGATCATCGGGCCGCGGTCCTCAAGGCCAAACAGGGCATAAGCAACCGCCTGGCCATCTCCGTTGGAGATCAGTGCGCCGGTGCGGCGAACCGGGATATCACCCTTGTAGGGCTGATACTCGAGAAAAGTGCGGTTGAAAATAGCGGTGCCCCTTGTATCCGACATCAACTCCGACAGATAACCGATCAACCCCCGGGTTGGTGCATGAAATACCAGCCGGGTGCGGCCACCGCCCGATGGTTTCATTTCCACCAGTTCGGCCCGCCGCTCCGAGAGTTTCTGCACCACTGGGCCGGAAAATTTCTCATCGATATCAATGACGGCCTCTTCGACGGGCTCAATTTTCTCACCCGCGTCGTCGGTCCGCATCAACACGCGCGGACGGCCGATGGTCAGCTCAAACCCCTCACGGCGCATGGTTTCGATCAGTATCGCCAGCTGTAGTTCGCCCCGCCCGGCGACTTCAAAGGTATCATTGTCACGCCCTTCGGTTATCTTCAGCGCCACATTGCCTTCTGCCTCCTTGAGCAACCGCTCGCGAATGACCCGGCTCTGCACTTTATCGCCCTCACGTCCGGCCAGCGGACCATCATTGACGCGGAATGTCATGGAAAGAGTTGGCGGATCGATCGGCTGGGCTGCAATCGGCATCTTGACATCGGGTGCAACCAGGGTGTCGGCGACGGTCGCCTTGGCAAGACCGGCAATTGCAACAATATCGCCGGCCTGGGCGCTATCGGCTGGTTTGCGCTCCAATCCGTCGAAGGCGAGGACCTGCGTCACCCGGCCCTGTTCGACAATATTGCCAGCTTGTGACAATGCATGGACGCTCTGATTGGGCGAAATCGAACCCGAGGTAATGCGCCCGGTCAGAATGCGGCCAAGATAGGGATTGGCTTCAATGGTGGTTGCCAACATACGAAACGGACCATCCTCGACCTTCGGCGGCTCGACATGATCGAGCACCATATCAAGTAATGGCGCCATGTCGGTTTTCGGCCCTTCGGCATCCTTGGCCATCCAGCCTTCCTTGGCTGAACCATAAAGCACCTTAAAGTCGAGTTGCTCCTCGTCGGCATCAAGCGCTGCAAACAGATCGAACACCTGGTCGAGTACCCAGTCGGGCCGGTTGTCTGATTTGTCGATCTTGTTGATGGCGACAATCGGCTTCAGGCCGATCTTCAAAGCCTTCTGCAATACAAACTTGGTTTGCGGCATTGGGCCCTCAGCCGCATCGACCAGCAATATGGCTCCATCGACCATGTTGAGAATACGTTCAACCTCACCGCCAAAATCGGCATGTCCGGGGGTGTCGACAATGTTGATGCGTGCATCCTTCCAGCCAAGCGATGTCACTTTGGCAAGAATAGTGATGCCGCGTTCTCTTTCAAGATCGTTTGAGTCCATGGCGCGCTCATCAACCTGCTGGTTATCGCGGAAAGTTCCGGACTGGCGCAGTAGAACGTCAATAAGAGTTGTTTTGCCATGATCCACATGGGCGATGATCGCGATGTTGCGAAGGGTCATGATCGGGTCCTGGAGACTGAAATGCTCCGGTTGTCCGGAGTGATTTTGCGCCAAACAGCGCCTTGGACGCTGCATACAGGTTTTTCGGCCCTTGTCAAAGCGCCGATTGCACCGCAACGATAGACGCTTGAAGGTGATGAACCGGTTTTATGGTCAACTGTTCTATAGCATGATTACTTATAGGTGATCATGCTAACAGGAGCGAACAGCGACCGGCGTCTTTGCGCCGCCCTAGCGGAGGCCCGGGCCCTGCCCGGATTGGCCGTGAGTGAAGAGAGTAGTGAATGGAATCATTTTGAAGGTGTCCAGTTCAATTTTGACCGCTCTCAACGGCGCCTTCAATACCTCGGTTTGCGGGCTCGGCAAGCAATGATTGCTTAAGTTGCTGTTAATAAGTTTTGCTACTCCAGATTGTGTATTTACAGCCTACTACCGACATGATAGGAATTAATTCTCAAAAAGGGTGATTTAATCTGGCATGATGATGCGCCTGCTACTAGTACTGGTTTTCGCCGCAGGCATCAATGGCGGCGCTTCAGCACGGGAGTTGATCGCCGGTCCGGTAATCGCCAATGTATTGAAGGTCTATGACGGCGATACAATCGAGGTTTTGGCAAAGGTGTGGCCTGGCCATCAGATCAATGTACGGGTGAGAATACGTGGCATAGATGCGCCGGAAATGCGGGCCAAATGTCCAATGGAACGCCGCGCGGCTGTCATTGCCCGCGACCGGTTGCAAAGGTTTATCGCCGGCCGTCCTGTAAAACTCCTTAATATCCGGGGCGGCAAATATTATGGCCGGGTACTTGCCGACGTTGAGGACCATGCCGGCAGCGATGTCGAGACCGCATTGCTTGAAGCCGGCCTTGTGCGACCCTATCGTGGCAGGCACCGCTCTAGCTGGTGTTAAGGCATGATTACTTTAAAGTGATCATGGCTCATCAGGAGCGCACAGCGACCGGCGCCATTGCGCCGCCCCTGCGGAGGCCCGGCCTCTGCCCGGATTGGCCGTGAGCGAAGAGAGTAGTGGATAGAATCATTTTGAAGGTATCCAGCTATAAGCACAGTCCCGATTTGAAACCGGGGCATTTTTGTCCCAAATCGGGGCAAGCAGGCCCAGGAAATTTCCGACTTAAAAACGATCTATGACCAAATGGTAAAAGCTGCGAATGCGGGTATATTTGTTGCATTAGCGATTTGTTTACCGACGAATTCAGAATTTCCCAGACATAACAATGTTCGGCTTCAAACCGTAATCGCCAATCAGCTCTACCGGCCAGACCGGCAACGATCCTGCAAGGCTTCTGTCATCTCCTTCAATTCACGCTATGAGAGAATTTGTGTTCAATTCAATTAATAAAACAGTGAGCAGTTGAAACAGACGCTTCGCAATATCGCCAAAAGCATCAAGAAAATGCGGTCGTCCCAATAGCAGTTCGGTCCAGACTGCTGTCAATACCGGCCCCCAAGCGTCGGAAGGTCTGGATCAACCTGGCCGGAGAATGTAACCCACATTGCATTCTCCGGCTTTTTTGGCGAATTCACATTCCTTGAGCACAGGATTTTTCGGGCAAAGAAAAGGGCTGCCCCGAAAGGACAGCCCCGTAATTTCCAGACCGGAGGATCACTGATCCAATATCGGACCCGGCCGATCAGATCGCATGTGAAGGCTGCTCCATCATGCACCTGTTCCGCAAAGACCGCTCCGGTTTAGTGAAACTACTCGACATGACATCACCTCCTTTTCATTTGTTGACAACAAAGATCAGTGTTATCTAAAATTTGAAAATATGCAAATATTGGATAAATCCGATGCTAGTGGATAGAACGAGACATTTGAGTCCCTCGGTGCAAAGAGGAATTCTTCAATAACACACTAAAATGTCTCGATAATTCTATCCATCACCAAAGAATCTAGCGGTTCGAAGCGTTAGATTCGAACCACTAGGCAGCAAGGGGAACATATCATGAATTTTTGGCAATTGTTCAAGCGCATGCTGATCTCATGGACCCATTTGCCTGTCTGGGTGTTGATTTGGGTTTTTCTATTTCTTGGACCGGTCAATATGGCAGCGCTGTATTTCCTCTACACACCCACCGGTATCATCGCAACCATTGCCATGATTATCGCATTTACCGCCAATGGATATCTGATTATCGCCAATGGCGGTGTGTCAAAGGTTATGGCCATTCCACACGTGATCGCATGGGTACCGCTTGTTGTGTATTTGTTGTGGCAATTGCTGGTGAGCGGAAGCATCGAGTTGGGTAGTAGTGAATACTGGTTTGCCTGGTTGTTGGCCATCATCAACGGAATTTCGCTGGGCTTTGATTTCTATGACACCAAAGAATGGCGTTCAGGAAACCGGCAAGTTACCGGTTTTCCTGAGGTTACGCCGCGTTATTGAGCGCGCCGGAATATTGGCGAGTTCACCCCTTCTTGTTTTGCCGGTTCGCGATCAGATCATCTACCACCGCCGGATCGGCAAGGGTGGAGGTATCGCCAAGTGAACCAAAATCGTCCTCGGCGATTTTGCGCAAGATGCGGCGCATGATCTTGCCGGAACGGGTTTTCGGCAGGCTCGGGGCAAACTGAATCTTGTCCGGCGAGGCGATCGGGCCGATTTCGCGGCGCACCTGGGCAACCAGCTCCTTGCGCAGCTCATCACCCGGTTCGACCCCGGTCATCAGCGTCACATAGCAGTAAATTCCCTGTCCCTTGATATCGTGCGGATAGCCGACCACGGCGGCTTCTGACACTGTATCGTGGGCAACAAGCGCCGATTCCACTTCTGCTGTGCCCATGCGGTGGCCGGAAATATTGATCACGTCATCCACCCTGCCGGTGATCCAGTAATAGCCGTCCTCGTCGCGGCGGCAGCCGTCTCCGGTAAAATATTTGCCTTTGTAAGTGGAAAAATAGGTTTGTACGAAACGTTCATGATCGCCATAGACCGTGCGCATCTGGCCCGGCCAGGAATCTGTGATGCACAGGTTTCCTTCCGCTGCACCTTCTATCGGTTTGCCATCATTGTCGACCAGCAGCGGCTGAATGCTGAAAAATGGCTTGGTTGCAGAACCCGGCTTCAGCGCGGTCGCACCCGGCAGCGGGGTGATCATGATACCGCCGGTCTCGGTCTGCCACCAGGTATCAACAATCGGGCTTCGGCCATCGCCGACGACATGATAATACCATTCCCAGGCTTCCGGATTGATCGGTTCACCAACCGAACCGAGCAGTCTGAGCGACGAACGGTCAGTGGCTTTCACCGGGTCATCGCCGGCTTGCATCAGGGCACGGATCGCAGTTGGTGCGGTGTAAAAAATATTGACCTGGTGCTTGTCGCATACCTCCCAGAACCGCGACATCGACGGGTAGTTAGGCACCCCTTCGAACATCAATGTGGTGGCGCAATTGGCAAGCGGCCCATAGACAATATAGGAATGACCGGTCACCCAGCCGACATCGGCTGTACACCAGTAGATATCATCATCATGATAATCGAAGACATATTTGTGGGTCATCGCCGCCCATACAAGATAGCCACCGGTGGTGTGCAGCACCCCTTTTGGTTTACCGGTCGAACCGGATGTGTAGAGGATAAACAGCGGATCTTCGGCGTTCATCTCCTCCGGCGGACAATCGTCTGAAGCGGCATCCACCGCCTCGTGATACCAAATATCCCTGCCCTCGACCCAGCCGACATCGCCTCCGGTGCGCCTGACTACCAAAACATAGTTAACCTTGTTACCTTCTTTGGCAGCAATCTCGATGGCCGCGTCGGTATTGGCCTTCAGCGGTATAGGTTTGCCGCCACGAACGCCCTCATCGGCGGTGATGACAAAATTGGAATCGCAATCGTGTATCCGACCGGCCAGCGCATCGGGTGAAAAGCCGCCAAAAACAATCGAATGCACCGCCCCGATGCGGGTGCAGGCCAGCATGGCGTAAGCCGCCTGTGGCACCATCGGCATATAAATGGTCACCCGGTCGCCTTTTTTAACACCTTGAGATTTCATCGCATTCGACAACCGGCACACCTGCTGGTGCAATTCGCGATAGGTGATTTTGGCATCGTCCTGCGGGTCATCGCCCTCCCAGATGATCGCCACTTTGTCGGCATTGTGTTCCAGATGACGGTCGATACAGTTGGCCGAGACATTGAGTGTGCCATCCTCAAACCATTTTATCGACACATCTGAATGTTCAAAACTGGTGTTCTTGACCTTGGTATAAGGCTTGATCCAGTCGACCTGTTTTCCCTGTTCAGCCCAAAATCCATCGGGATCCTGGATGCTTTGGCGATACATTTCCAGATATTTTGCCTCATCGGCATGGGCCGATTTTGCCAGCGCCTCAGGTACTGGATAAAGCATTTCCGACATAGAATTTCTCCCCGGGGAATAGATGTGTTTTCACTTGTGCGCCAAACTGGCGCTTTTCTTATTCCATGTCATATCAATGGAAAAATCAACCGTCCATTCGACTTGTGGCGAAGCCGGTGGTGGTGGCATGGGTTGCAAAACAGCAACTTCAATCAGTGGCTGGTGCCTTCAGAAAACGTGATCTTGTTGTGGACATTATATTTGCCCGCCGGCTTGACCATTTTTATTCGCTTCACTTCGGCAAATGTTTTGGCATCGTAAACAATCAGGGCTCCGTCCATTTCCCAAATGCTGAGCAGCGCATGGTTGCCGTATTTGTCAAACTCCACGTGAGCCGCCGTTTTGCCAGGTGCCGGTCTCAGTGTCTTGACTACCTCCAAAGTGCGTTTGTCGATAATATGGACAAGATCACGGTTGGGTCCGAAAAATACCCCGGCCCAGGCATAGGGTGTGTTTTCATGGCTGCGCATGAAAAACCCCGGCCCTTTGGTCTCAATCGTCTTGATCACCGTCCAGTTTTCCATTTCGATAACGCTTATGCGGCCTTCGCGCAGGTGCGGCGTCGCCATAACCCGACGGCCCTGATAGTCAAAGGTTATGCCCGAACCCATGTGAGGCAAGCCCGGAAGGGCAATATCAGTGACGGTTTTGCCGTTCTCCAGATCGATGACCCGGGCGCTCTTGCCATCGCGTGAGGAGCCAAGCACGTGCCGATAGGGTTGATCGAAAAAGAAATCATCCAGCGGTTCGCCGGTCTTGATCCTTCTTAGGGCAAACATGCCTTTGTCGGTGTTCGCGGCTGCCACATCGGTGGAAATCTCCCATGCCTCATCGACATCTTTAAGGGCTGCTATAAAGCTCGCGCGTGGACGGGCCTGATAGACCGCGCTTACACGGGAACTTTCACCGCTCTTGGATTTTACATCGAAAATCCGGTCAATGGTCAGATCGGCAGCGTTGAGAATTACCAGAGAGTGGGGCAGATAGTTGGCGACCGCAAGCGTCGCCCCGTCAGACGAGATTGCCATGTTGCGGGTGTTGATGCCGGCCCGCACCTCGGCGATGGTTTCCAAGGTATAGAGATCAAACTTGGTGATCCAGCCATCACGCGAGGCAAAAAAGACGAACCGCCCGTCGGGCGTGAATTTAGGTCCGCCATGCAGGGCAAAACGGCTTTCGAACCGGTGGATTGGCTCGAATGTATCACCGTCGAGAATGGTGATATGGTGGTCGCCCTGTTCGACCACGACAAACAGATTGAGAGGATCGGCCTTGTATCGCGGCTTCTTGATCCATGGATCGATCTCTACGGCTGCACTGCGCGTGGCATTAATTTCTTTCTCGCCCCATTTAGGGATGAAGGAAAGTCTGGTGTAGATGAAGTCTCTCAGGCTTGAAATCTGGGCAGCGGTCAATACCTCCCCAAAGGCCGGCATCTGGGTGGCAATGCGGCCCTCGGCGATAACCTTGATGGCCTTTTTCTTGCGCAGTCGTTTCAGGTTTTGTGGCAACAGCGCCGGGCCGATGCGTCCCAGCCGGTCATCGCCGTGACATTCGGCGCAATGTTGTTTGTAGAGCCCCACAACGCCGGTTTCGGCAATGGCTCCACCGGTGGCAAGGGCCAAGCTGACACCAAGCGCCAGCAGCCTAACGATAATCAGCTTCCGCCACATGGCGCGATCCCCTAAATGGTGTAAGACGCAGGCGCGGCGCATCTTGTTCTAGCCCGATTTCCTGATCGCTGAGATAGCAGGCGGGATCCTCCGCCCATGGATCGCCGGTGAGCTGCATGGCGCGCACCCTCGTGTTGCCACCGCAGATGTCGAAATAGGCGCAGCCACCGCAACGGCCTTTGATGGTTCGCGGCGATTGTTTTAATCCTGCCATGACCGGATCGCTGGTATCCTGCCAGATTTCGCCAAACGGCCGTTGTTTGACATTGCCAATGGTGTAGTGCCACCACATGGTATCGGGATGCACATCGCCGACATTATCGATATTGGCGACGTTCACGCCGGTTGAATTACCGCCCCGCTGGGCCAGTTTGGCGCGCAGATTACCCACCTGATCGGGAAAATTCCTCATCGCCCATAACAACAGATAAACCCCGTCGGCATCGTTGTTACCGGTGACGAATTCTCGGCCGCCACCGTTGAGCGCATCCTCATAGGCAATTTTGAACATCGTATCCATCATGGTGCGTGTTGCGGCAAGTTCGGCATCGTCCTGTCGGTTTTTATTACCGCGTCCGGCATAGGAAAGATGGGAGAGATAGAATTTGTCGATGTTCTCGCTTTCCATCAGTTCAAGCATTTCCGGTAACTGATGAATATTGTCGATGGTCGCGGTAAAGCGCATGCCCACCTTGATACCGCAGTCTCTCGCCAGCCTTATACCGGCGAGCGCGTCATCATAGGCGCCCTTTTTGCCGCGAAAAGCGTCGTTCACCGGGCCGATGCCATCGAGGCTGACGCCGAGATAATTATAGCCAATGGCGGCGATTTTTTCGATATTGGTTTCGTTGATCAGCGCGCCATTGCTGGAAAGGCCGACATAGAACCCCATCTTTTTGGCCCGCGCGGATATTTCAAAAATATCAGGCCGCAACAACGGCTCGCCACCGGAAAGTATCAGCACAGGCACCCCAAAGGCCTGTAGTTCATCTATCACATTGAATATCTCGCCGGTATTCAATTCACCGGGGAAATCCACATCAGCCGAAATCGAATAACAGTGTTTGCATTTCAGGTTACAGCGGCGAATGAGGTTCCAGATAACCACCGGGCCAGACGGCGAACGAGATGGCCGAAACGGCGTTGGAGAGATCAGCTCTTTCATGAACTGACTAAGTCTAAACATCGCGCTTGTCCTCTTGGTGTAGCCGAAATCCGGTTTTTTTCAGGATTCTGGTCGAGTAAATAACATCATGGCTACGGCAAACACCGTTGAGGATGAAGTCGATCGCCTCGACCTTGTCTTCAACCTCCTTGCGCGATTTGCCGTGCACCATGGCGAACAGATTATAGGGCCACAACGGCCGCCGTCGCGGGCGGCGGTAGCAATGGCTTACATAATCGAGCGCACCGATCAATTCTCCCATTTCATCGACACGATTATCCTCGACATCCCACACCGACATGCCATTTGCCGAATAACCCAGCCGGTAATGATTGGGCACCACACCGATGCGGCGAATAATGCCCCGGGACGCCATCTGATCAATGCGGAATTTCACTTCATTTGGCGACAGATCGAGTGCATCGGCGATGACGTCATAGGGCCGTGCCACCAAGGGCAATCCTTCCTGCGTTTGCGCGATTATCCGCCGGTCTGTGTCGTCGATAATTGGCTGGTCATGCGCCAGACTGTTCATGCTTCCAGCCTCAATCCAATGAAATATTCCTTTTCCTTGGGCAAATTGAACACCTCAAGTCCGGTTTCCCGTTCAATTGCGGTGATCACTTCACTGATTTGCCCAGGCGATTCGGTGGCGATGACAAACCACATATTGAGCGCGTGGGAGCGGGCATAATTATGCGCCACCTGATGGTGGGTATTGACCATGCTGGCGACCTCGTCAAATCGTTCTTCGGGTACACACATTGCCGCAAGGGTCACCGCACCGCCCAGCGCTTGTGAATTATATAACGGTCCAAATCGGCTGACTATGCCATTTTCTATCAATGCGCCGATGCGTGCCAAAAGATTGTCCTGCTTGATGTCCTGCCAAGAAGAAACCGCCTTGAATGGCTCATCGACCACTGGGAAACCCCCTTGCAGGGTGTTGATGATTTGCCGGTCGACGGCATCAAGTTCAGTTGCTTTTCTCATTCCACCACCCCTGCTGCCGGCTGAGGGGCGGAAAAGCGGGCACCGGTTTGCTTGAAACGGCGGCATGAAAACAGTGTCTGACTAGGAAAGCCTTCAAGCCCGGCATTGTGTTTCAATTGGATAATGTGCTGTTCCACCAATTGGCGCTGGCGCCCGTGGATCATGCAGTAGAGATTATAGGGCCACACACCGGGCTTGCGCGCCCTGCAATAGCAAAGGGTGACAAAATCATGCGCCACAACGCCCCGCGCCGCCTCGTCAACCTGATTGTCGGGGATATCCCATACCACCATGGCGTTGGCGCAAAAACCCAGTTGCCGGTGTTGCAAAACCAGCCCGAAACGGCGGATAATGCCCAGATGGCGCATTCTTTCCAGCCGATAGATGACATCGTCTTCACTGGTTCCCAGTTTTTCGCCAATTGCCGCAAAAGGCCGTTCGCACAGCGGCAAACCGTCTTCGATTGCCGCCAGCAGCGCCACATCCTCAGCTTCGACAGTGATGTCCATCCGCATGTTCAAAGCGTAAATCCCAGGTCAATATGGTAAGCTTTTTCAAGAGGCAATTTGACAGTTTCCAGCCCGGTCTTGTGCTCGATACGGCAAAGCACCTGCTCAAGATCGTCAGCATCTCTTGCTGTCACCACAAACCACAGGTTCAGTTCGTTTTCCCGTTCGTAGTTGTGATTAACCTGCTCTTCTGCGCCGACAGTGGCGGCGACTTTTTCAAGGTCATCGGGCGGCACCCGCATGGCGATGAGGGCGCTTTTGCCCACCGTGTTGGGGCGTACAATGGCGCCAAGCCGAGATAAAACACCTTTTTCCTGCAAGCTCTCAACCATCGCCATCACATCGTGTTCAGCCAAACCGAGTTTGGCGCCGATGGCGGCGAACGGCCTTGGTGTCAGCGGAAAGTCGCGCTGCCAGCCGTTAACAAGTTTATTTTCAAGCGGTGTCAGTTCCATCTCACAACCCGATCCGTCCAGCACGCCAGGTGAAGAAAATGCCGCTCGGCGCTGTCGCCGTAAGAGATTTGATCTTCCTCATAGTGCGGGTGTCATAAATATCCACCCGGTTTTCATCGCGCACCGAAATCCACACCTGCTCACCGCGAGGGGTGAATTCCATGTGCAGGATCGCTTTGCCCGGCTTGAATTCTTTGATGATCTTGCCCGTAGGCACATCGATCACCTGAATTGTGTCATTGCGCGGATGGGCGAAATTGACCCAGATCTGGCGGCCATCCGGCCTTGCCATGACAAACACCGGCTGACCATGGGCCTTGATCGCACCGATTTGTTCGAAACTCTCACCATCGACAGCCAACACCTGGTGATGACCAACCGCCGGCAGGTAGAAATTGCCTCCCGCGCGCGCCCAGCCCTCCAGATGCGGCATTTTGTAGACGGGCAGGGGTTTTTCGCCGCGGCCATAACCGTCGAGGATGCGCCTGACTGAGAGTGTTGGTGCCCAAAGATCGACCAGCGCCATGCCATCCTCGCCAAACAGGCCGGCGATATAATAGCGGCCATCGCCGCTGATCAGCGCATCATAGGGTTGCAGGCCGATGTCTTCCAGTTTGGTGATTTGCGGCTTTCCACCATCAAGACAGGTGACGCAATCTGCGATCCATATTTCCCCGGCATCGTAAAGAGTAAAGACAAATCGGTTGCCCGGCGCATCGACCAGGCCAACGGTTTTTGACAAATCATTATTGCCGTAGCGTGCCGGAATATCGGCAACCAGTTCGAGCGTTTTGGTATTGAAAATCCGCACGCCGCCCGGCTGGTAATTGGAAACCGCGAGCAATCTGCCATCATCCGAAATGGCACCACCGATTGAATTGCCGGCCTGTACAATGCGCCTCACCAGCTTTTTCTCAAGCAGATCAATCTTGCTCAGGCCGCCATCGCGGCCGAAGACAAAAGCAAAACGCGCATCACGTGAATAAACGATCGAGGCGTGGCTGAGATCGCCAAGATTTTCAATGCGCGCCAACGAGGTGATGCCGCTTGTTTCGACAATCTGCACCGAACCTGCAGTGCGTTCGATGATAACACCCAGATCGCCGGTGCCACGCAGTTCCTGCGCCTGGGCGCCCCAGGTGAGTATCAGCAAAAAGGACAGCAAACGGATCATTACGGCAATCCTTGCTTTAAGACCCTGGCGATCCAATTGGCATCGTCATTGCTCAACAGGCCCCGCCAGGGTGGCATCGGCGTTCCGGCGACGCCATCCAAAATGATTGTGTTGATGTCGCTGACCGTCAGTTCCTCAAGCGCTTGCGGCAACAGCGGCTTGCCAAGACCGCCCTTCATGGTCATGCCATGGCAGGAACCACAATCCTGGCGCACCAGATTGACCAGTTCCCCCTGGCGCATGTTGCTCGGTTCACCGGTGGCAGAAGCCGCCGGCAATACCAGGGCGAATATTATCAGCGATGCGCCCAGCGCCTTGGTCAATATAATTCTCCTTGCCACCGGCAGCTTGTGTTTCCGCGTCGGCCTTTGCCAGTTTAAAGAATGGTAGATTTCGGGGGTGTTTCTTGCCTTGACTTTAATCAAGACGGCTTCAGGGTTTAACCACCGTCGGCATTACCGTGACCACGCCGCGCATGTCGTCCGATTCCCAATGGGGGCCGCACAGATAGGAATAGTCCCCCGGTGGCAGATCGAAAGTCATCTCGACCTTTTCTTCCACATCTGGAAAGATGCGTTCCGATTCCTCAAAACCCCGTTGTTTGAACCAGACGGAATGGGAGGTGCGCTTGTCGACATTTATCCAGCGCACGATTGTCCCTTGCGCGACTTCGAGATTGGGCGGGCAAAAGGTAAATTTGTGCATTTTGACAATTGTCACCTCTTCTTCAGATGACGGTTTACCATAGATTTGCTGATACCGCTGTTCTGCTGCGGCGCAGATTTCAGTTTTGTCCGCAGGCCCGGCTGCGTGGCCAGTGGTTGCGATGACAGAAAGTATCGAGCCAAGCAGCAGCGGTGCGGCGGTTTTTAAAACACTTTTACCAACGGTCATAAGATAACTCCATGATTGGATAAATGGCTTGCCCCGCATGATGTTAAAGACAATCGGGCGGCCAAAGCCGCCCGTTGCACCTAGTGGTTCTTATGATTCCAACATTTGCCATAAGTACGAGCCGCTGGCGGATGCAAATGTTGGTACAGAACCACTAGTTGGATATACCCGCCATCAGGTGACGTGGTCGGTCCGGTTCTTGACGTTGAACTTGCCGGTTGGCGTGTAAAGTCCCTTGATGCGGGCTTTTTCTTCAAGCGTCTTGGAATCATAGACCACGATTTCGCCGTTCGGTTCTTTCGGGTCTGTGCGGTTCCACACCGATACCCAGAATTCACTGCCATCGGCATTAAATTCGGTGTGCAGCGCGATGTAACCCTCGGTTTCGGTCGGCACCAGTGTTTTGATCACCTTGCGGGTTTTCTTGTCGATCACCTGTATCGCCTGGCGCACCTCGGCGTCCGGGCTTTTCGGCTGATCAGCCACCACAATACCGGCATTGGGATGGGTACGGATAAACAGTCCCGGTCCGTCTGTTGGTACGGTGTAACATACCTTCCAGGCCTGATCGGGATGGCCTTCGGGATCATTGCCCCACGCGGTTACCGTTGCCGAACCGATATGGGTCGTGCCACCCACCGGACCACACTTTTCGTCGATCCAGTTAGCGCCAGGCCCTGGATGAGGCATTTTTGCAACATCGATAATGGCTTCCTTTTGCCAATCTTTGGAATCGACAATAACCATCTTGTTGGAGGCATTGGCGGCAATCTGGAAATAGCGACCGGTCGGGTCGAAAAACCCGTCATGCAGATATTTTGCCGTGTCCATCTGAACGATTTTCAAATCATCGATGTTAGTGTAATCCACCTGCCACATCTGACCGAGTTCTTTCGCCGCAATCAGGAAGGAACTTTCGTTGGGCGTAGTGTAGATGGCGGCAACGCGTGATTCGTTGACGTATTCGCCATCGATATTGACCCCGCGGGTTGAAACCACCTTTTTGGGCTCCATCGTCATGGCATCGACAATCACCGCGTGGGGAGGCCAGTAGCCGCCGCCGATGACATATTTGCCATCACCGGAAACCGCCACGTCGCGTGCGTCATAGGCGATCTGGGTTTCGGCAACCAGCATCTTGTCCGGTGTTTGCCACAGGTCGATCTTGTTCATCTTGCCGTCCCGGCCCATTGAATACCAAAAACGGCCAGCATCTTTGACATAGTCGGTGGAGTGATGTTCAACGGCCTTGAGCACATGCACTGCGTAGCCCGAATTGATGTGAGCGACGATTTCCTTGGTGTCGCCATCAACAATCGCCACCTTGCCCACATCGCGCTCGATAACAACGAAGAAATTTTCCCAGTTGCGGCCATGCAAAGGCTTGGTCGGATAATCTTTCGGATCAACATAGACCCTGGTCCGCGCTTTCATCATTGCCAGGGTCATTTCCGGCGGAATGGGCGGTTCGATCTGAATATATTTGGCCAGCAGATCGATTGTTGCATCATCAAAGATATCGTTGAACGGGTTCATGCCGCCATCGGTACCTTCGGTGATGATGCGGGCCAGTTTCTTGGTGCCCAGCTTCAACGTGTTTTCCGGTTCCAGATTCTTGCCGGTTGCCCCCTTGCGCAGCACACCGTGGCAGCCGGCGCAGCGTTGGAAGTACAGATTCTTGGCGGTATCAAACTCTTCTTTGCTTAACTTGGGTGCTTCGGCAAAGGCCATTCCGCCCATGCCGAACGACAGCGCGGTCCCGAAAGCCAATGCCACAGCATGGCCTTTCAGTAACATGTTCATCATCTCACAGTCCTCTCAAATTTCGCGGGTGAGGGTTGTCACGAGAGTATTGTTATGGGCTCGCCAATGCTGCCACCTTGACTTTAGTTAAGTCCATCCACACCAGTCCGCTGGGCTTGACAAAAGTCAAGGCAGCAGCGATCCGCCATTTCTATGGTCACACACCGGTAATCAACTGAAGGGGTGCTGGCAATGCATACCAAATCTGCAGCCCGCAATATTTTCTATGGCGGGTCACTGTTTTTTCTGCTGATATTTTTTGGACTGACGGCCCATAGCCATTTCTATGTCATCAACACTTCCACCAACCAGGAAACGCTGACCGAAGCGGTGGCCCATGGCAAGAAGATATGGGAGGACAAATCCTGCATCAACTGCCACACGATTTTGGGCGAGGGTGCCTATTATGCACCTGAGCTAGGCAATGTCTTTGTCCGTTATGGCGGCAAGGACGATGCGGAAGGCGCCAAACAGGCAATCAAGGAATGGATGAAAGCCCAGCCGACGGGCGTCGAAGGCCGCCGGCAGATGCCGCAGTTCAACCTGTCCGACAAAGAACTCGATGACGTGGCCGAATTCCTTCAATGGGTCAGCACTATCGATACCAATAACTGGCCGCCGAATGATGCCGGCTAAGGAGATTCAGTTATGAAATATCAATCGCAAAAGATTGCACTTGCATATTTTGCAGTGGCAATGGGGCTGTTCGCCATTCAGGTTCTGGGTGGTCTTCTGGCGGGCTTCATCTATATCGCACCGAACTTTTTGTCCGATCTGCTGCCGTTCAGTGTGGTGCGTATGCTGCACACCAACGCACTGGTGGTGTGGTTGCTGCTGGGCTTTTTCGGTGCGGCATATTTCTTGATCCCCGAAGAGGCGGAACGCGAAATCCATTCCCCGATGATTGCCTATCTGCAATTGCTGCTGCTGGTGGTCGGCACCCTCGGCGCGGTGATCACCTATGTCTTCAACCTGTTTGAAGGCAATTTTCTGCTTGGTCTGCAGGGCCGGGAATTCCTTGAGCAGCCGCTTTGGGTCAAGCTCGGCATCATCGTGGCGGCACTGATGTTCCTCTACAATATCACCATGACCGTGCTGAAGGGTCGCAAAACGGCAATTACCAATGTCATGTTACTCGGCCTTTGGGGCATCGCCATCTTCTTCCTGTTCAGCCTTTACGTGCCGGCCAATCTGGCGCTCGACAAGATGTACTGGTGGTACGTTGTCCATCTGTGGGTCGAGGGCGTGTGGGAACTGGTAATGGCGTCAATCCTCGCCTTCATGATGTTGAAACTGACCGGTATTGACCGCGAGGTCGTAGAAAAGTGGATTTACGTGATTGTCGCCCTGTCGCTGTTTTCCGGCGTGCTTGGCACCGGTCACCACTATTACTGGATCGGCACACCGAAATACTGGACCTGGATCGGTTCGATCTTCTCGGCCATGGAGGTCATACCCTTTTTCGCCATGGTGCTGTTCTCGTTTACCATGGTGTGGAAGGGCGGACGCGACCACCCCAACAAGGCCGCTGTCATGTGGGCACTTGGGGCGGCGGTTATGGCCTTCTTCGGCGCCGGTGTCTGGGGCTTCATGCACACGCTGCATGGCGTCAACTACTATTCCCACGGCACCCAGGTTACGGCTGCCCATGGTCACTTGGCCTTCTTCGGTGCCTATGTGTCGATCAATCTGGCGATCATCACCTATTCCATGCCGTATTTGTTGAAGCGTGAACCTTATAATCAGGTGCTGAACATGGTCAGCTTCTGGGTGATGAATTCCTCAATGGCCTTCATGACCTTTGTACTGACCTTTGCCGGCGCGATCCAGACCCACTTGCAACGGGTCAATGGTGAAGCCTATATGGATGTGCAGGAGCAACTTCATCTGTTCTACCTGATGCGGTTTGGTGCGGGTGCGGTGTTTGTCATCGGCGCACTGATATTCATCTATGCGATCTTTGTGCCGCGCAAGGAACTGATAGAGGCAGCGGTTGCGGCCCCGGCCGAATAACAAATAGGATTAATCTATGCTGGCGAAAACCAGACCAGAAAACTCGAAGATTGTCCCTTATTACCTTCCCTCCGGTGACGAGTGCACAATCTTCGAGCGGGCCTTTCAGCTTAAGCTACCACTTTTGCTGAAGGGTCCAACTGGTTGCGGCAAAACCCGGTTTGTCAGCCACATGGCGGCACAACTGGGTCTGCCGCTTAATACTGTTTCCTGCCACGACGACCTGGCGGCGGCAGATTTGACCGGCCGATATCTGCTGCATGGCGGAGAAACCGTGTGGGCCGATGGGCCATTGACCGCCTCGGTGCGCCATGGCGGCATCTGCTATCTCGATGAGGTAGTCGAGGCCCGCAAGGATGTCACAGTGGTGATCCATCCGCTGACCGATGACCGGCGCATATTGCCGCTCGACCGCACTGCCGAAATTCTTGAGGCGCCCGACAATTTCATGTTGGTTGTCTCCTATAATCCCGGCTACCAGAACATTCTAAAATCGCTGAAACAAAGCACCAGGCAACGGTTTTTGGCACTGGATTTCGACTTCCCCAAACCGGTGGCCGAGACCGAAATCGTTGCAACGGAAAGCGGGCTCAACGAGGACAAGTGCGCCTTGCTGGTGCGTCTTGCCGGCCAGCTACGCCGGCTAAAGGGCCAGGATCTTGAAGAGGGTGTCTCCACCCGACTTTTGGTCTATTGCGCATCACTGATCGCCGACGGGCTGAGCATGGACCGGGCGATCGACGTGGCGCTGATTGAGCCGCTTGCCGATGATGGCGACATCAAAACTTCCTTACGCGATATCGTCGAAGCCGTTTGTGGCTGATATGAGCAGATTTGCCGATCTGTTTGAACCGGAAGAACTGGTCGGCGCCCTGTGGCACCGGGCGGTCGCCGATTTCGGTCGCGAGACGCACTATCGCGATGCCCAGGTTCACCTTGCTAAGATGCGGCGGCGGCTTGAAATATTCTTCCGTGGCCTTGGTGGCGCTCACGGTGTTGAAATCAGGGCGATCCCACCGCAAACGGTCAATTATCGCAAAAGGCTGCTGGCGCGAATTGGCCATGCTTCAAGCGAGGTTACCCGGGCGCGGTTTGACGGTGACCACCTGTTTTTACCGGATATAATCGACCTTCTACCCACAAGCGCTGAAAACGAAATGCTCTATAAGTGGCTTGCCGCGTGGGCGGCACAGAGCGGTGACGCGCCATCAAAGATTGGCCAGGATCCGTTTGGAAATGATATCCGGTATTTGCGCCATGCGGTGATGGTCTGCCGCAAGATAATCAACCGTTTTCCCGGGGTAGGCAAAATTTACAACAGTCTGTTACCGTCGATTTTGGCCAATCGCCCGGATCGCCGCTTGCCGGCTGACGAACAGGCAATCGAGGCTTGTATTCGCGCCATACTTTCCAACAACGAGCCCGATGTGATGGCAATGCCGGTATGGCACGCTATTCACGACCCGAACAGCGATCTTGGCATTTTTGCGGCAAAATCCGGTTACCGGACCTTTTTGCCGTTGATCTTGTGGGGTGAGATCGAACCATCCAAAACGAATACACCGGTCGAAAGACAGTTGCCGGAGGCCGGTTCGGCTGATGCGGCTGACGAGCAGGAGGAAGAAAAAACCCGCAAGGCGAAGCGCGAAAAATCTGATCAGATTGAACGCAATGATTCGCTCATTCTGCACCGCTTTGAATCGATCCTTTCCTGGTCGGAAATGATGAATATCAATCGCGGCATCGAGGATGAAGAGGAAGAGGAGGCAAGAAAGGCCGCCGACAGTCAGGATGAACTGGGGCTGGCCAACATCGCCCGCAAACCGGCAACACGGCTGAAATTCGATCTCGATCTGGCACCGGAGGATGTGGTGCATGAGCGCCTTGCGGCGAAACATACCTATCCGGAATGGGATTACCGTAAAAATACCTACCATCCTGCCCATTGCCGGGTTCTTGCCAGAACCGCAGATGAACTTGAGCAGGACACCCAATGGCAGCCCGACCGCGAGGCGCGCAAACGCATTCGGGCGGTTAAGCGGCAGTTTGAAGCGCTGAGACCAAGACGCGAAAAACTGATGCGGCAGGTCGACGGCGAGGAAATCGACATGGACGCGCTCATTCGTTCGCGTTGCGATCTTGCCGCATCGGGCCAGGCATCAAACCGGGTATTTTCCTCGATGCGTAATGCGGCACGCGACCTTGGTGTTGCGGTTTTAATCGATACGTCGCGCTCTTCCGAAAGCTGGATTGATGGCCGGCAGGTGATCGAGATATCGAAGGAGGCATTGATCGCCCTGGCGCTTGGCCTTGCTGCCTGCGGCGACGATAATGCTATTTACAGTTTTTCTTCCTTGCGGCGCGACCGGGTCAATGTCTCGACCGTCAAGGCGTTCGCCGAACCGCTGGGGCCGCCGGTATTTTCAAGGATAGGCGCCTTGAAGCCAGGCTTCTACACCAGACTTGGCGCCGCCATGCGCCATGTCACCACGGTGCTTGCCGCAGCGGCCAATGGAAAAAAACTGCTGCTGGTGCTTTCCGATGGCAAACCCAACGATCTCGACCATTACGAAGGCCGTTATGGCGTCGAAGATACGGCCCGGGCGGTGCGTGAGGCGCGGCAGGCAGGTATCGCGGTGTTCGGCATCACTATCGACAAGAAAGCGCAAAGCTACTTTCCCTTTATATTCGGTCAAGGCGCCTATTCGATTGCCGGTCACGCCAATGATCTGACCCGCGCCTTGCCGCTGATGTACCGGCATCTGGTTGCATGAATTATTCAAGACGCAGTTGACCTCGATTTACCAATAAAAACCTGCGTCATTGGCCCCGGCCAACCTTGAGCCACAAGTCCCAATTGTTCTGCGTGAGGTCCGCCGATCAAGTCGGCGGATGACGATGGCGTAGATTGATCTTTGTTGCAGTTGGCATTATTGAAAATGAGAAAATGCCGAGCCGTTTTCCGGCATTTTTTATTGAATTCGATTTGGCCTACCTATTACGTTTGTGCCCATCTCCCCCTTGTGGGGAGACAAATGTGGATCGCGAGAACCCATTAAAGCGCGAAATGTCGTAAATCGCGTCACACCGCCTGCTGATTTTTCCAGGCCCTGTGGGCAATAAAAGCAATCACCAGCCATACGGCACTTCTAAGCGTCATGGCTGCCACGGTGCGCGTCTCATAGGCACCACCGCCGATAATGTGAACTATCAAAGCCACAAAGACCAAAACAGTCGCAAGCGCAATCAGTGCCGCAAGACGAACCGCCCAGCCCCGCCACAACAACAATCCGGCACCAGCGACAATATAGGCAAAGCCGGCGAGAAAATTGAACCACAACACAAATGGTACGATATTTCCTGCTCCAGCGCGCGCTTCACCACCGGAAAATAGAACCATGCCGCCGGAAGTGACGGTCAATGCGCCAAAGATTATGGCGAACATTGCTGCCAAAGTGATGCTCATCGGTCTGTTTGATGTGAGTATTTTCATTTGCGGCTCTTACACCAAAGAAACTTGATATTACACCGTCGCCTGTCAAAAGCGTAAAAATCAATCACCGTTAGTATTTCTTCAATCTTTGCCATCATTTCAATTCCCTCAGTAACGATGTCAAGCGGTCCCGGCACCAACCGGCAGACTGACCCGCACACCAAAGCGGCCGGACTGCGGTTCATCAAAAAACGTCACATCGCCGCCATGGCTTTCGGCTATCTGGTTGACCAGCGCCAGCCCCAGCCCCGAACCCTTGACATCCTGGCGGCCCGGCAACCGGTAAAATGGCGCTAGAACTTTTTCACGTTCCGCCTCAGGAATGCCCGGACCATGATCAAGCACTGACAGCACCGCCCGGCCGTTTTCACACGACAACTGCACTTCAATTGGCGGTTTGCCGTGTCTTTTAGCGTTGATCATAAGGTTGCGCACCAGGCGCTGCAGCAAACGCAGATTGCCGCTAATCTCGACCGGTTCGCCGGCCAAAACACTGTCTTCGTAATGGGCGCATTCTTCGGCGACAATAGCCAGAAGGTCGAGCTCTTCGTGCGGCGCGCTTTCGGTGTCGGCATCCAGCCGGCTCATCAGCAAAATTTCATCGATCAGCTCGTCGAGCTCACCGATATCCTGTTCCAGCGCCCTTCGCCGTTCGTCGTCGTTCCTGCCCTTGATCAGATCAATACCGAGACGAATGCGCGAAAGCGGCGTGCGCAATTCATGGCTGGCATGGGCAAGCAATTGCCGGTGGGCGCCCATCAGTTTTTCGATTCTCTCCGCCGCATGGTTGAAACTTGCCGCCAGTCTGCCGATTTCGTCCTTGCCTTCCACCTTTACCCTTGCCGAAAAATCACCGCCGCCAATCTGCTTGACCCCCTGCTGCAGCCTTTCCAGCCGGCCGGTCAGTCGCCGCACCAGCGGATAGGCAATAACAGCGATCAGCAGGGCAATCATGGCAACATAAACCAGCGGACCGGCAATACCGCGTGATCTGTGGTTGGTTACCCCGGCAATGAGCCAACGCTGGTCAGGCAGTCTAATCTGCCATGACGGCGGGCCGAAGCCGCCAATCCGCCCGCCCTGTGTCTTGGTTTTGGAAGGCAAGGGCAATTGACCGCCCCAACTGGCAATTAATTGAAAGTCGCGATCATAGAGCGCGATATCGATCTTCATCATCTTTGAAAGTTGACGAATGGCACGCTGTTGCTCGATTGCCGGCGCTTCTAAAGCGGCAAGTGAACCGGCGGCAAGCGTGCCGGCTATTTCCAGGCCATCGCGCTCCATCCGGTCACGGCCGGCAAATTGCCAAAACAACCCGGTAACGACCACCACCGCCACCAGGCTGGCGATGATAGTCAGATAAATCTGGACAAAAAGCCGCCGCATCAAAACGCTCAATCCTGGCGACGGGCGAAGAGATATCCTGCGCCACGCACGGTAATTACCCGCTTCGGATTCTTCGGATCGTCCTCGATTTCAGCCCGGATGCGCGAAATATGTACATCGATCGACCGGTCAAAAGCTTCGAGCGCGGTGCCCTTTAGCCCGTTCATGATGGCGTCGCGCGAAAGCACCCGCCCGGCTGATTTCGCCAAAAGCATCAGCAAGTCAAATTGATGCGATGTCAGATCACAAATGCCACCGTCAAGCCTTGCCTCATGGCCGTCACCATCGATTTCCAGCCTGCCAAAGCGCAGAATATTCTTTGCAGTCTCGGCCCTGCCGCGCCGCATGATGGCCTTTAATCTCGCCAGTAACTCGCGTGGTTCGAACGGCTTTGGCAGATAATCATCGGCCCCAAGTTCGAGGCCTACAACCCGGTCCATGGCATCGCCTTTGGCCGTCAGCATCAGGATCGGGATCGAATCACTAACGCGAATTGTCCGGCAGATATCGAGACCGTCCATATCGGGCAGCATCAAATCGAGAATAATTGCCGCATAGCGGCCGGAGCCGTGCAGGGAAAGTGCCTCCGCACCATTGGGCGCGATCGAAACCTTGAAACCAGCTTGGCCGAGATAGTCGTGGACCATCCCGGCAAGCCTTGTATCATCTTCCACAAGCAGAATATTATCGCTCATCTGCCGCATGGCTCCTCTTTTTATCTAGTGCCTCCAGCCACGGCGCATCCTGGAGAATTCTTCGATGCGGGCAGCGGCGGTCTTGCGTTGTTCGGCAGTGAGAATTTCTGCCGCATCGGCTACCGCGTTAACGAATTTCTTGCTCACCTCATCGGCCTCGGTAAGTTTTTTCGTCCGCAAAGCTTCCAGTGCTGCCCGGTCGACTTGCGGTGCTGTCAACAATTTGATGACTTCCTCACGGTCGGCATGCATCCTTTCTTTTAGCGGCATCATTTCACCGGCGAATTCGGTAATCAGCGCCACCAGCTGGCTCTGCTGGGCGTCGGTGGCATCGATTTCGACAGCAACGTGCTTGACGATACGGGTGACGTGTTTTTCACGCTCGGCGGCACTCATTTCACCGAAACGGGGGCCGCTGTGGCGCCAGCCGGTCTTGATAATCTTGCCGTAGCTGCCGGAAATTTCTTTCTCGACGGCGATATGGCCAGCCAGCCGGCTGTTTGAATAGGCCTGCGCGCCAAGCACGGTGGATAGTCCTAGAATGGCAAGAAATCCGCCGATAATGTAAGAGCGTCTGCGGGATTTGGGCTGTTGGTTGTTTTCAGTGGTCATGGCTTGTTCCTTTGGTTTGTCTGCCGCTTGGCATGCAAACAAAATAGGGGCTCAACATTGCTTGCGTTTCTCCCGCAGGTAAAGAATTGTAAAGATGGCAACCGCGCTTGCCGCCATTATCACTGATGTTGGCGGCGCCTCCACCATTGCCTCGGTTTGACCCGTTCATCACGGCCCGATTTATCGTCCCACCAAAGCGCCAGTTTACGAAAGCGGCCGAGCGCCAGCCACATGAACAATTTGTCCCGCCAATTGTCGTGCCGCCGATTAAACGGGCAAACCCGCATGCAGATGGCGCAATCGGTGGCAATTGCTGCCCAATAGCCAAAGCATTTCTCACAATCGGCATTCCACTTCCTGACACCTTTGATGGTGGAAATATTGGGTTGTCCGGTGTCGGGTGGGCCAAAGGGCAACGCCTTGGGCGGGCAGGCGTCCGCGCATTTGCAGCAAATGTTGCAGAACTGACGAATGCCCGGCTTGTGTGGCCGGTCGTGCTGCAGCGGCATATCGGTAAAAATTTTTGAAAACCTGATGCGGGGGCCGAATTCCGGTGTAATCACCATCTGGTTGCGGCCATATTCGCCCAAGCCAGCCTTGATCGCGTAGGGGATAGCCAGCGCCGTATCGTTCATCGAACCAACGGCATTGTAGCCGAGATTGCGAATATAGGTGACAAGTTGAATAACAATAGCGGCCTCGTGCGAATATTCCATGCCGGTGGCGGCGCTGGCCAGTGCTGATGGGTAGGTCGCAACCAGATCGTGGTCCATGGCGTGGCCCATGACGATAGTGCTCGTTAACCCCTTGGGCAGTTCGCTATCCACCTCGCTGAAGTCGCGCGCATCAACCCGCTTGGCATAGTGCCAACGCTCATCGACATCGGTGATGCCGACAAGATCAGCGCCAAACAATCGGGCTATCTGTTTGGTCTCGGCGGTGTGCGTGGCAAGATCATCGATCTCGACCTGATCTGGCGCAATCGGCCCGCCCTCTTCTATCGGCGCCTGAAATCCTTGGCGTTTTCCTTCCGCCATGCCACGGGAGGAAAGCATGTTGGAGACCGCCCAGGAAGCGTTGCGAAGGGCCATATCGCGTTGGCGAAAGCCTTCTGCCTTGCGCGGGCTTGCCGCCACCCGGTGGCCATTGAAAAAGGCGTCGGTTTTGGGTGATTTTACGGTCTCATCCCAAAATGCGCGGGTAAACATGTCGTTGATCTGGCGGAAGGGCTCAAAATCTTCGGTCGTCTCGATATCGGCTTCGGCATCAAGTTGGGCGTATTTTTCGCGCCAGTTGCCGCGCCGTTCCTCGATATCAGCTTCGTCCGGTGACCGGTTTGCCGGCCAATGGGAAGTGATCTGTTCAGCGTTGCTCATGGACAGCGATGCTATGCGAAGCGGGCAAGGGAAGTAAAGTGCTTCCTCGCCTTGGTAGCAGTCGCGCTCAAACCCGACGCTCGACCAACATCTTTTTGATCTCGGCGATTGCCTTGGCCGGATTAAGACCCTTGGGGCAGGTCTGGGTACAGTTCATGATGGTGTGGCAGCGATAAAGCCTAAAGGGGTCTTCAAGATCATCAAGCCGGTCACCGGTCGCCTCATCGCGGGAATCAATCAGCCAGCGATAGGCCTGCAACAGCACCGCCGGCCCGAGATACCGGTCGCCGTTCCACCAGTAAGAGGGACACGAGGTCGAGCAGGAAGCACAAAGGATGCATTCATAGAGCCCATCAAGTTTCTCCCTATCGTCATGGCTTTGCAGCCACTCTTTTTCCGGTTCCGCCGTGGTGGTCTTTAACCACGGTTCGATAGAACGGTGCTGGGCATAGAAGTTGGTCAGATCGGGCACCAGATCCTTGACCACCGGCAGATGCGGCAGGGGATAGATGGCAATGGTTCCTTCGACCTCATCCATGCCCTTGGTGCAGGCAAGCGTGTTGGTGCCATCAATGTTCATGGCGCACGAGCCGCATATGCCTTCCCGGCACGAGCGGCGGAAGGTCAGCGTCGGGTCGATAGTGTCCTTGATCCATATCAGCGCATCGAGCACCATCGGACCGCATTCGTCGGTATTGACATAATAAGTATCGGTGCGCGGATTGTCGCCATCGTCGGGCGACCAGCGATAGATCTTGTAGTCACGCGCGGGTGCCGCGCCCTCGACCTTGGTCCAGGTTTTGCCGTCGGTAACACGGGAATTTTTGGGAAGGTTAAGTTCAACCATGATTTTACTGCCTAACGTCCATCACCATAGTCGACGCCATCATCCTGTGCTCTTACTAGTCGTGGATATCGATCCATTAGAAATCTTAGTTCCTTTTTCGAGAGATTTGTATCAATATTATTGAGGCCTCGCAGATCGATGAAATACACATGGGCAATGTTTTGATGTGGCTGCAATGTACTCTTACAATCGCGTAAGTTTTTTAAACCAAATCGAATTTGCTGCCTTTCTCCCCCTAACACTCCATAACCCGGGTCAATTTTGCCTGCAGTTAAGCCGAATCCAAGTTCAATCAGAGAGGAACTCGGAATGAAATGACCAGTTATACCATTGTCAAGTTTAATAAATTCACCGATTTCTATAATTGCGTATTCATTGGGTTCAAACTCATAGGAATCATTGTTTCGAAAATCGCTTCGAAGATCGTGCTTTTGGATGCCATCTGGAGAGACTTCGGTAGCCCATAGTACGGATCCAGCACTGAGAGGGTAGTGTGCCAGCTTCAATTTTGACTCATCAAATGGATCGACAACAATTTCTCGCTTCTCACAGCAAATTCTGATTTGAGTATTGTTTAATATATTACCAAACATTTCTAATTCTCCGTGATATTTTTGGCGGAATTAATAACAAAGTTTAAATCAGATTTAAGAAATTTGTTCTCATCACCGGCACGCGGAACAGTCATAAAATTGTTGTAAAAAATGAATATCAATTTCGCTAGATGATCGTTTAGCATAGCCAAATGGTGTGAATTTCCAATATATACTGGTGTTGCGCCATTTCTTAGTCTAACAATTTCACAATCTATTGCCGCATTTCTATTATCAAGTGAAATACAACGTTTTATTTCTTCCGCAATACTATAAATCTCCAATTTTATCGCTTTCTCCACGTTGACCCTTATAGAACGATTTTGAAAGTATATTGTTGCTTTTGCAGCCGCTATTGCGGCAATTGCCGCGAGCAACGCCGAAGGTAGTGTGGTCAAAATATCATAACCAAAACATTGTCCACTCGATTTTTCAAGCGCATCTGCGATTCTATCGATACTTGATGTCACAACTGTCACCATCAATATACCCGTGCCTTCGGTTTGATATAGTCCATCTCGTCGGAAAGGGTAAAATTGTGCACCGGCCGGTCTTTGAGCCTCACCTTGCGTTTATCATTATCGACATAGGCGAGCGTGTGTTTCATCCAGTTTTCATCATCACGGTCAGGATAGTCTTCACGCGCATGGCCACCACGGCTTTCGGTGCGGGCCCGGGCACCATCCATGGTCACTGTCGCCTGGATGATGAGATTATCATATTCAAGCGTTTCAATCATATCGGTATTCCAAATCAGCCCCCGGTCGGTGGTTTTAACATCGTCGGATGCAGCCCAGATCTGGCGAATTTTTTCATGGCCCTCATCGAGAATATCGCCATCGCGGAAGACCGCACAGTTTTCCTGCATGGTGCGCTGCATACGGTCGCGCAATTCCGCCGTCGGTGTATCACCGTCGGCATTGCGGAAACGGTCGAGGCGCGAGACGGCCAGATCGCCGGCACCAAAAGGCAATGGCGCATGGGAAGCGCCAGGTGATAATGTCTCCTTGCAGCGCAATCCCGCCGCACGGCCGAACACAACAAGGTCGATCAGCGAATTTGAGCCGAGCCGGTTGGCACCATGAACCGAAACGCAGGCCGCTTCACCCACCGCCATCAATCCTGGCACCACGTGGTCGGGGTTCTTGCCCTTTCTGGTCACCACCTCACCGTGATAATTGGTCGGAATACCGCCCATATTATAGTGCACGGTCGGAATAACCGGGATCGGCTCGCGGGTCACATCAACGCCGGCGAAGATCCTGGCCGATTCCGAAATGCCCGGCAGTCGTTCTGCCAACAAGTCAGGGTCGAGATGATCGAGATGGAGATGAATATGATCTTTTTCTTTGCCGACACCGCGCCCTTCGCGGATTTCCATGGTCATTGATCGTGACACCACATCGCGGCTGGCGAGATCCTTGGCCGATGGCGCATAGCGCTCCATAAAGCGTTCGCCTTCCGAATTGGCCAGATAACCGCCCTCACCGCGCGATCCTTCAGTTATCAGACAGCCGGCGCCATAGATACCGGTCGGGTGGAACTGCACGAATTCCATGTCCTGCAGCGGCAGGCCGGCGCGCAACACCATGGCATTGCCGTCGCCAGTACAGGTGTGAGCCGAGGTACAGGAGAAATAGGCCCGGCCATAACCGCCGGTTGCCAAAATTGTCTGGTGGGCGCGAAACCGGTGCAACGAGCCATCTTCCAGACAGAGCGCCACCAGCCCATGGCATTGACCATCTTCCATGATCAGATCGATGGCGAAATACTCGACATAAAATTCCGCATCATGGCGCAGCGACTGGCCGTAAAGAGTGTGCAACATTGCATGGCCGGTGCGGTCTGCGGCGGCACAGGTGCGTTGCGCCGGCGGCCCTTCGCCGAATTCGGTGGTCATGCCACCGAACGGGCGCTGGTATATCCTGCCCTCTTCGGTGCGCGAAAACGGTACTCCGAAATGATCGAGTTCATAGACCGCCTTTGGTGCTTCACGGCACAGATATTCAATGGCATCCTGATCGCCCAGCCAGTCCGACCCCTTGACCGTGTCATACATGTGCCACTGCCAGCTGTCAGGACCCATATTACCAAGCGAAGCGGCAACGCCCCCTTGTGCTGCCACGGTGTGCGATCTGGTCGGAAATACTTTGGTAATGCAAGCCGTCTTCAAGCCGGCCTGGGCGGTGCCCAAAGTAGCCCTTAGACCCGCCCCACCGGCGCCGACAACGACCACATCGACGGTGTGATCAATGAACTCATATGCGGCCATCAATCAGCCTCCAAATCCGAGCTTGAGAATGGCGAACACGCTGGCCATACCGATGAAAAAGGTGAAAAATGTATTGAGTATCAACAATATGATCTTGTTCAGTTCGCCGTGCACATAGTCTTCAATAATTACCTGCATACCAAGCTTCATGTGGAAGAGGCTTGAAATAACCACCAGCAGCATGATGATCGATATAATGGGAAATGAAAGCGTGGCTGCGACATTGGCATGGGGCGAACCGTTGAGCGAAATAAAGATCCACAAAAAAGCCAGTATCAACGGAATATTGGCAATCGCCGTCAGCCGTTGCCGCCAAAAATGACTGGTGCCGTCTTTTGCTGATCCTGATCCGCGAACACGGGACAGCGGAGTGCGCATGTTTTTCATTGCCATCATCCTTAATTCACCGCGTAGCCAATGGCCCAGAACACAAAGGTCAATAAAACCGAGGCAATAATCGTTGCGTAAGCTATTTTATCGGCGGTTTCTTTCTCCAGCCCCCGGCCGGTATCCCAGACCAGATGCCGCAGGCCGCCAAGCATGTGGTGGATAAGCGCCCACGTATAGCCGAACAGGATTAGCCGACCGAGAAAGGAGCCGAAAAAGCTGTTGGTCCACTCAAAATATGCCGGGCCGCTGGCTGCCGCCACCAGCCACCATGCCAGCAGTATCGTGCCAAAATAAAGCGCCGCACCGGTGAAGCGGTGGAGGATTGACATCACCATCGTTGGTATTGGCTTGTAAACGGAAAGATGCGGTGACAGCGGCCGCGCTTTGGGTGTTGTATTTGCCATTGATAGCCTCAAAGCATAAAAGGGGTCGAATTGTTCTAGTCAGAAATTCCGGCATCGTCAAAGTGTCGCGGCGTATTTTTGGCAATTCATTGGTCAAAATGATGAGAGAGTTGGAAAATCCATAGAAATCAATCGATTGAATTTCGTCCCCGGCTATGGCCTTGATCAATGCCGGTTCCCATCAATAATTATACTCTTGAGAATTGATGTCTGAAAATGCCCTGAAAACCCTCCTGTGGCGCGTTCTGGAGTTAAACAAACAGTGCTTGTACCGCCAAGTTTGCAAGACGGCCTAACTCTTTATTAACCGACAATTTGATTTAAATATTAAGGCTTCCGGCAGACGATAGCAGACCTGATCGGTAATGCGTCCGGAGCAGTTATGCCCCCCCGCCATCTACAAGCAAGACTTTCATTCATTCGACCGCGCATGCTGGTCCGGTGGGCCATGGTCGTGTTGTTGAGCGCCAGTTTGGCAGCCTGTTCTTCGCTGCCGGGTTTCGGCCTGTTCGCCGGCAAGGGCCGGGTCAGTTATGATGCACCCTCGTGGTGTCTGCCCTTGCGGCTTAAACGGGCCCTTCGCAAGGTGGCGCGCAAATATGGCAATGTGCGGGTTCATTCGACCTATCGCACCTGGTGGAAGAACCGCAACGTCGGCGGTGCCAGAAAATCGATGCACCGGCGCTGCAAGGCGGTAGATTTTAGCGTCGATGGCGACATGCGTGCGGCTTACCGCTATGTGAAGTCCCTACGTGGAGTTGGCGGCCACAAGCTTTATCGTTCCGGTCACATTCACATTGATGCCGGCGCCAAACGGACCTGGTAGCGTGGCTCAATTGGGCGCAGAACCTTCAAGCCATTCGACCCGGGCGACACCAGCGAGCCTTGCCTGCCGCACCAGTTCCGATTGAAGCCGGGTGTGGCGCGCAGCCGAAAGCCGGTGGCCCTTCTCCAGCCACAGCTTCTTAACTTCAAGAGCATCTTTTTGCCGGTTGGCGCGCATGTCGATGCGACCCACCAGCTGATCGCGTTCAAGCAGTGGAAAAATATAATAGCCGTATTTGCGCTTTTCCTCCGGCACATAGATCTCAATGCGATAATCAAAATCAAACAGCCATTGCAACCGGGTGCGGTCGCGGATGACGGGGTCAAACGGCGAAAGCGCCCGCAGGCGCTGCGGCAATTTCGCCAGCGATGCCAGCTGGTCTTCGATATCGGGACAGGCTAATACTTCGCGTGGGCGCGAACCGTCAGCAGTTTCCACGATTATTGGAACAGCCACTTTGCTGCCGTTTTCAACGAGCCAGTTCTTGACCTCGTTTATGGTTAGATGATCCCAGAACCGGGCAATATCTGCCGGGCTGCCGAAACCCAGCCGGCGCAATGCAGAGCGGCATGCCCAATCAACAAAATCCCCGTGGCTGCATCGCAGTTGAAGAACCTTTTGTGGCATGGCGCGGTCGGCAAGATCATATATTTTTTGAAATCCGTCTCGACCGGCAATCGCCAGCCTGCCGGTGCGCCACAAAAACTCAAGTGCCGCCTTGCCATCGTGCCATTGCCACATTTGCTGTGGTTTCTTGCTTTCTCCCCGGTTTAGATCGCGCGAGCGTATGGGTCCGGTTTTTTCGATCAAATTTGCCAGATCATCGCAATGGGTGAGAAAACCATCGCCCTGCCAATTGATAAATTTTTCGCGCAAGCGTTCTTCCTGCCGTTCAAAGCGATGGCGCCAATAGGGATAGAACTTGCAAGGGACAATCGAGGCGTCATGGGTCCAGCCCTCAAACAGCAACCGTTCTTTCTCTATCATCTGCTTTAGGTGGCCCGGGCGATAGGTCTGGTTACGGGCATAAAGGATCATGTGGTGGGCCCGCTCGACCCACTGGATGGAATCGACCTGTACAAAGCCAAGCCGGCATATCAGATGATATAATTGCTCTGGCTGCTGTTTGATATGCACCGGCAGGGTCAGGCCTTGCAGGTGCAACACCAGATGGCGGGCCTGCTGATTGCTGATTATTAGCGTCAATTTAGACCCGCCATTGCTATTTTGCGAATATCACAAATTGCCGCCACCAGAAATTGCCGCCTCCATTTCGCGCGCGCGTGCCAGGGCCGGTCGCGCCAGCACCCGGTCGAAATAGGCATTAACCCGTTTTGAATTGATTTCAAATCTGGCGTTTCGAGCCCAGTTACCGGTGTGGCCCAAAAGCACATCGGCGGCGGTGAAGCGGTCTCCTATGGCAAATTCACTGTCACCAAGGCGAATACCCATGGCGCTTATTGCCCGCTCGAAATCAAAGGCACAAAAGGCGCTCACATCGAGCCGCAATTCCTCTGGCAGAATGAATTTGTGCCGCGCCTTCAACCAAAGTGGCGCTTCCAGATCGAGCTGGGAAAAATGCAGCCAGGAATCGATTGCTGCCCTTTCCGCGGAACCAGGAGCCGCCGACATGTTCTTTTCCGGGTGCCGGTCGGCAAGATAAATACAGATTGCGGCCGTGTCGATGACCACCACCTCTTCCCCGCCGTGGCTGTCAACCAGGACCGGCACTTTGCCCGTGGGGTTGAGCCTCTTGATTTCAGCCGATTGAGGCGAGGCCTTGTCAAAGTCGTAAGGTTGGCCCAGTTCTTCCATCATCCAGCTGACACGGGTGGTCCGGGTGCGCGGTGATCCAATAATTCTATACATTACAATATCTTTCCTTCTGTCTTGCGTAATATGAAGCTCGGTTCAAAAGATCTCACCGGTCCATTGCATGATATTCATCATTTGGCTGCATATCGGAAGCTGCCGCCACCCGGTTGGTCATATTAAAAAAGCCGGCCACACAGGCGATATCCCAGATATCGCGATCGCTGAAACCGGCATCGCGTAGTTCCTGCCGGTCCTGTTCAACCATCTCAGCCGGTGTACTGGTGAGCTTGACGGCAAAATCAAGCATGGCGCGTTGCTTGTCGGTAATATCGGCGATGCGGTAGTTCATCACCAGTTGCTCGCCCAGTTTCGGCTCGCCGGAAAGGCCGCGCACCATGGCGCCATGGGCAGTCAAACAATAAAAACAATGATTGACGCTTGAAACCGCCACGGCGATCATTTCGCGCTCAAGTTTGCTCAGACCGGAATCGCCAAGAAGCAGATCATTGTACATATCGGTAAAGGCCCGAAGCTTGACCGGGTCGAATGAATAGGCGGCAAGCACATTGGGCACCAGGCCCAGTTTTTCCTTGCAGATATCAAAATAGGCCTCTGTCTTGGCGTCAAGTTCGCCGTTCCGCGGTATAGCCAATGCGATAATTTCTTGCGCTTTGTCTTTTGTCATGCTCCAATTTCCTGTCCGGTTTTGCCTGTTCGCTCCCTGGACGGGGAATTTCAGGCAATGAGTGTAAAAAAACATTTCCTGCAATAAGCGTAGTCAGGTAGCAAAAGCCAATGACAAAAATATCCAGAAAAACCCTGATTGGTAAAGTCAATCAATCGCTGAAGGGCAAAAGTATCCAAAAACTATTGGCTCCAGCGTTGTTTGACAATGCCGATCTCGACGATTTGATCGAGCAGGGCAGCGATGTTCTCGCTCGTGGCACGGTATCAATGACCACGCGACTTGAGAGCTTTCGGCTGCAAAAACCGGTTGTAGCGGTGAGCTCCTTGGGAAATGACAGTACAGGGACGGCCTGTCATGCGGTGGAAATAGTCACCATCAACAAACCGTTTATTTTTGATTCGGTGATGGGCGAGTTGAATGATTCTAAACTTTCCGTCCGTCTGGTCATTCATCCAACTTTATCAGCCGTGTTTGACAAGGGCAAAAAGTTCACCAAATTTGGCAGTGATGCGTCGGACGGAGAATTTACCAGATCACTCAGCATGATCCAGGTCTATGTCGAGGAGTTGGAAAAAGATGCTCACAAGGCGCTGGTTGGCCGGCTGAAAAAGGTTCTCGAAACGGTCGATCTTGCGGTGCGCGACTGGCAGCCGATGCTTGCCCGCCTGGAGCAGGCGATTGTTGATTATCGCACCAATCCACCGCCCATCCCGGCGCACGAAATCGCCGAAGCCGTACAACTGCTATCCTGGCTGAGGGACGAGAATTTCACTTTTCTCGGCATGCGCGATTATCTCTATAGCGGTGGTGCAACCCGCGGCACCCTAAAACGTGCCGGCATTGAAGGGCTGGGCATTCTCGCCGACCCCGATGTCTCGGTGCTGCGGCGGGACCGCAAGACGGTCACCATGACACCTGAAATTCGTGATTTCCTGTTGAGCCGCGAGCCGCTTTTTATCTCCAAGGCCAATATGAAGTCGGTGGTGCACCGGCGCACCTATATCGATTATATCGGCGTCAAACTTTACAACACCAAGGGAAAACTATCCGGCGAACTGAGGATAGTCGGCCTGTTCACGTCGACCGCCTATACGAGATCGGTCAAGCGCATACCGCTGATCCGCAAAAAGGTCGAGACGGTGCTTGAAAAATCGGGCCATCAAGCCACAAGCCACTCGGGCAAGGCGCTGACCAATGTGCTGGAAACCTATCCGCGCGATGAACTGTTCCAGATCGATACCGAGCTTCTAGCCAGTTTCGCCAATATGGTGATGCGCCTTGGCGAGCGTCCGCGCATTCGCGTGCTGGCTCGTATCGACAAATTTGACCGCTATGTTTCGGTGCTGGTATTCGTACCACGCGAGCGCTATGATTCAGACATTCGCGCCCGCATCGGCGATTATCTGGGTGAGGCCTATGAGGGGCGTCTTTCCGCCTATATCCCGTCATTTCCAGACAATGGCATGGCGCGGGTGCATTTTATCATCGGGCGTTCCGGCAACCAGACGCCGCAAATTGATCAAAACATCCTCGAAACCGTTGTCAGCGATATCGTGCTTACCTGGGAAGACGCCCTGGGCGAAGTGGCGCATGACAAGGGCAACGATGTTTCCGCCTATCGCGGCGCTTTTTCTGCCGCCTATCGTGAAGCGTTCACCCCGGATATCGGTCTTGAAGATGTCGGATACATCAATGCGCTGATCGGCGACAACAGGGCTGTCGGCATAAATTTCCATCCACTTTCCCGTCAAAAATCTACCGATGACCCCCATCAGATCGGGCTGAAGATTTATCATCCGGACGAATCAGCCCCTTTGTCACGGCGGGTGCCGTTGCTTGAGAATTTGGGCTTTCATGTGCTTGGGGAGCACACCTATAAGGTCAAACCCGAAGGCGGCAGAACGATCTATATCCATGATATGGTTCTGGAAAGAGCCGATGGTCAACCGATCCGGCTTGTGCGGGACCGGCAGCGGCTGAGCGAATGTGTTCTTGCCGTTTGGGAGGGTCGCACCGAGGATGACAGTTTTAACGCGCTGGTGTTGATTTCCGGTGCCGAGTGGCGCGATTGTTTTGTTATTCGCTCCTATGCCCGTTACCTCAAACAACTGCGCACCCGGTTCAGTCAGGAATATATGGGCCAGACATTGGCGCGCTATGCCGGCATCACCACCGATTTGATCGCTCTGTTCCACGCCCGCTTTGACCCGGCGGAGAAAAAGTCGGAAGAAAAGCAGAACAACCTTCGCCAGAATGTCGAAATAGCCTTCGAACAGGTTGGCTCGCTTGATGATGACCGCATATTACATTCATTCCTGTTTTTGATGAATGCCACCTTGCGTACCAATTTTTACCAGAATGTCGATGTGCTGCCGGGTACCGACATGAAAAAGGGTGGTGGTGTCCAGGTGCTTGCACTGAAGTTCGACCCGCACGCCATCCATCTGATGCCCAAGCCGGCGCCGTTTCGTGAAATCTTTGTTTCCTCTCCGGTGGTCGAGGGCCTGCATCTGCGTTTTGGTCCGGTGGCCCGCGGCGGCCTGCGCTGGTCTGACAGGGCCGAGGATTATCGCACCGAGGTGCTTGGCCTGGTCAAGGCGCAGCAGGTGAAGAATGCGGTCATTGTGCCGGTCGGTTCCAAGGGCGGGTTTTATCCCAAACAACTGCCCGTCGGCGGCACAAGGGAAGAGTTTTTTGAAGCCGGGCGCTCGGCCTATAAAATCTTCATCTCTGCCATGCTGTCGCTCACAGATAATTTGCACGGCGATAAAATTTCGCCACCGAAACAAACCATACGCTATGACGGCGACGATCCTTATTTCGTCGTTGCCGCCGACAAGGGTACGGCGACCTTTTCTGATACCGCAAACGGCATATCGGCAGCCCATGATTTCTGGCTCGACGATGCCTTCGCCTCCGGCGGTTCGGCCGGCTATGATCACAAGGTAATGGGCATTACCGCCCGTGGTGGATGGGAGGCAGTAAAACGCCATTTCCGCGAGATGGACCGCGATATCCAAAGTGAGCCGTTTACCGCCATCGGTGTGGGCGACATGTCGGGTGATGTGTTCGGCAATGGCATGCTGCTTTCAAAGCAAACCAGACTGATTGCCGCTTTCGATCATCGCGATATCTTCATTGACCCTGCGCCCGATCCGGCCGCTTCGTTTGAGGAACGCCAGCGGCTGTTCAAACTGGGTCGTTCCAGCTGGCAGGATTATGATGCCACCAAAATTTCAAAGGGCGGCGGGGTGTTCTCGCGGCGCGAAAAGTCGATAAAACTTCCCGCAGCAGCCCGCAACGCCATTGGGCTGAAACAGGAAAAGGCGACGCCAAGCGAAATCATCAATACAATCTTGAAATCGGAGGCCGATCTGCTGTGGTTCGGCGGCATCGGCACCTATGTGCGGGCCACTTCGGAATCGGATGCCCAGGCCGGCGACCGCGCCAATGATGCCGTGCGGGTGACCGCCAAGGAAGTTGGCGCCAAGGTTATCGGCGAGGGGGCTAATCTCGGTCTCACCCAGCGGGCGCGCATTGAATATAATTTCAACGGCGGACGCTGCAATTCCGATGCCATCGATAATTCCGCCGGCGTAAACTCCTCCGACGTTGAAGTGAATATCAAGATCGCGCTTTCCACCGCCATGAAGGCCGGCAAACTAAAACGCCCAGCCCGCGACAAGCTGTTAGCTGCAATGACCGAGGACGTCGGCCAACTGGTGCTGCGCAACAATTATCTGCAGACCCTGGCACTTTCCATGTCCGAGCAGCACGGCATGGATGATCTGGCCTATCAGATCCGTTTCATGCAGGATCTGGAGGAACGCGGGCTGCTTGACCGGGGGGTCGAGTTGTTGCCTGATGACGCTGCTCTAATCGACCGGCAGACCGGCAAGCTGCCGCTCACTCGCGCCGAGACGGGCGTACTTCTGGCCTATGCGAAGATTGTTTTGCTGGATGATCTTGTCGCCAGCGATGTGCCTGATGCGCCGTGGTTACACTCCGAACTTATGGGTTATTTTCCCCAAGAGATGCGCAAGAAATTCGCTGACGAGATCAATTCTCATCGTCTGAAAAGGGAGATCATCGCAACTCTGGTCGCCAATTCGGTGATCAACCGTGGCGGCCCCACATTTATCACCCGTATGGGCGATCTAACCGGTGCGAACTCGGCTCAAATCACCCTTGCCTATATCGCCGTGCGCGATGGATTTGACATTAAAACACTCAATGGCGAAATCGATGCGCTCGACAACAAGATACCGGGCAAAGCGCAATTGGCACTATATCAGAAGGTTCAGGACCTGTTGCACGAGCAAACTGAGTGGCAGCTCAGAAATGGTGATTTCAGCGCCGGTCTTGGCCCTATGATTGACATGAGCAGGAAAAATCTCGCCAAACTGATGCCCGAGATCGACAACATCTTGCCGGACTTTCTCAATCAAAGCATCGCCGAATCAGCGGGTGAATATGTCGGCCAGGGTGTGCCCAGGCTCCTGGCAGAAAAAATCGCACGTTTAAGCGTTGCTGGCCTGGTGAGTGATACCGCGCTGATCGGCCAACACAGCAAACAATCCCTGCTGGTCGCGGCCAATGGGCTATTCAGGACCACCAAGGCATTTCGCATCGGCCGCATAAAAGTTGCCGCACACCAAATCTCGACCGTCGATTATTATGACGGCCTGGCGCTCAGCCACGCAATGAATGCCATAGACACGGCGCGGCGCGACATTGCCATTAAGGCGCTGGCCGGATTTCCAAAATCGGACAATCCGGCCCGTGACTGGATTGCAGCCAAAGGCGGTGCCGCTGCCCACGCCCAAAAATCTGTGGTTACCATCGCTAAAAGCGGTGAACTCAATGTCTCAAGATTAATGGTGGCAGCGAATTTGTTGAGCGATCTCGCCAAGGCTTGAGAGCTTGCCTCGACGGTGATCGCTTGAAAGAAAGTTTATCCGCATGGCGCCCGAATGGAGGGATTTTTTCAAAGAAAAATTTCGGGAATTCGGGTCAGCCCTGAGCACTGCTCATGTGAGGACGGTGATTGAGGCGCTGAAAGCGCCGCAAAGAACCGTCCGCAGCGGAGCAAACTAACAAAATACGTGCAAATCGCTTTCAAGCGATTGCCGTGAGCTTACTTCGATAGGCTTGATTATTATAGCCTCGCGGTCCAGATTGCCGTTTTTGGCAGGGGAGAATTTAAATGTCGGATGTAGCGGTGGAAGCCGGACAGACCTCAAAACGCGGCATCTGGGGCTGGATGCTGTTTGACTGGGCCGCGCAACCTTTTCACACCTTGATCCTGACCTTTATTTTTGCACCCTATTTTGCCGCGCAAGTGGCGCCAAACGCCGTCGATGGCCAAACCTGGTGGGCTTTTGCAGTTGGCATTGGCGGCCTATTCATCGCTTTTTTTTCGCCAATCCTTGGCTCTATCGCCGATGCTACAGGTCCGCGCAAACCGTGGATATTCGCCTTTGCCGTTTTCGGTATTGTCGGTTCTTTTGCCCTTTGGTATGTGACACCCGGCGCCAGCAACGCGGCCATATTCTGGGGACTGGTAGCCTTTGTAATCGCCTTGGCGGGTTTTGAATTTGCCGCCGTCTTTAACAATGCCATGATGCCTGATTTGGTGCCGCGAGAAGAACTTGGCCGGTTATCGGGCAATGCCTGGGGTCTGGGCTATGTCGGCGGGCTTTTTTGCCTGATAGCGATGTTGGCGCTGATGGTTGGCAATGTTGAAACCGGCAAGACCCTGGTTGGCCTTACGCCGATATTTGGCTTCGATCCTTCGGCCGCCGAGGGTGAACGCTCAAGCGGGCTGTTAACCGCGATATGGTTTGCGGTGTTTATCATCCCGCTGTTCATCTTCACACCGGATACAATGCGCCGGGTCAAGGTCACGGGAGCCGTTAAAAACGGCTTGCGCGAATTGGCTAACACACTGAAAACCCTGCCGCAGAACCGCAGTCTGTTCGCCTTTCTCGGTTCCAGCATGCTGTATCGTGATGCGCTGAATGGTCTTTATGCCTTCGGTGGCATTTACGCGGCAGGGGTGCTGAACTGGTCGATAACAAGCATTGGAATATTCGGTATTCTGGCCAACGCCACCGGCGCGATTGGTGCCTGGCTGGGTGGCCGTATGGATGACCGGTTTGGGCCAAAGCCGGTGGTGGTCGTATCGCTGCTTTTGTTGACCATAGCCAGTATCCTGATCGTTTCCACCGATCCAAACCATGTTTTGTGGATGCGGGTAGCAGAAACAGCAAGTGACACCAGCCTGCCTGATATGATGTTTTATGCCTGTGGCGGGTTGATTGGCGCTGCCGGCGGTTCTATTCAGGCGGCATCGCGCACCTTGCTGGTCGATCAGGCCGACCCGGAAAGAATGACGGAGGCATTTGGGCTCTATGCGCTATCAGGCAAGGCCACATCCTTTGTCGCACCGCTGTTGATTGGCCTGGTAACGGCCGTTTTCGGCAGTCAACAAATCGGCGTGATGCCGGTTATAGCGCTGTTCATTCTTGGCCTGGTTTTACTTCCCTTTGTCCGGGGCCGCAGTTCGGCGTGATCTGAATACCCGATCTAATTTGAAAGCACGGTAAAATCCTTGCTGTTTGAAATTTACAGCAATTGTCTTTCGCATTAGAACTACTGCATTCCGCCCAATATTAGCTTCCCTTGGTACTATGCAACAGGAGCCTGACGTGGCCATTGAAAAAATCCTTGTAGCTAACCGCTCGGAAATCGCCATCCGCATTTTTCGCGCCGCCAATGAGCTGGGGTTAAAAACCGTGGCCATTTGGGCGGAGGAAGACAAGCTTGCTCTGCATCGGTTTAAATCCGATGAGGCCTATCAGGTCGGCAAAGGCCCGCATCTCGACAAGGATATGGGACCGATTGAAAGCTATCTGTCGATTGATGAGGTTTTGCGGGTTGCTAAACACGCAGGCGCCGATGCTATTCACCCGGGCTATGGATTATTGTCCGAGAGCCCGGAATTTGTTGATGCCTGCAATGAAGCCGGTATTACTTTTATTGGCCCCAAGGCCGAAACCATGCGATCGCTTGGCAACAAGGTGGCCGCCAGAAATCTTGCTGAGGCGGCAGGTGTGCCAGTAGTGCCGGCCACGCCGCCGCTGCCCGATGATATCGAAGAGATTAAACGTCTGGCGCAAGAGGTCGGCTATCCGGTGATGTTGAAGGCTTCCTGGGGAGGCGGCGGGCGCGGTATGCGGGTGATTCGCTCGGCGGATGATCTCGACAGGGAGGTGCTTGAAGCCAAACGCGAAGCCAAGTCTGCCTTTGGCAAGGATGAGATTTATCTGGAAAAACTGGTCGAACGGGCTCGTCACGTGGAGGTGCAGATTCTCGGCGACACCCATGGCAATGTGGTGCACCTGTTCGAACGTGACTGTTCGGTGCAGCGCCGCAACCAGAAAGTGGTCGAGCGCGCACCGGCCCCTTATCTTACCGCCGCCCAACGCGAAGAACTGGCCAGCCATGCGCTGAAGATAGCAAAAACCACTGATTATATCGGTGCCGGAACGGTTGAGTTCCTGATGAATATCGATACCGGTGCGTTTTATTTCATTGAGGTTAATCCGCGGGTTCAGGTGGAGCACACGGTCACCGAGGAAGTGACAGGTATCGACATCATCAAGGCACAAATACACCTGGTCGATGGTGCAGAGATAGGTACGCCGGGGTCGGGTGTACCGGCGCAGCGCGACATCGCCCTTAACGGTCACGCGCTGCAATGCCGCATAACCACCGAAGACCCGGAGCAGAATTTTATTCCCGATTATGGCCGCATTACCGCCTATCGTGGTGCCACCGGATTTGGCATTCGGCTTGATGGCGGCACCGCCTATTCGGGCGCCGTGATTACCCGGTTCTACGACCCGCTTTTGGAAAAGGTCACCGCCTGGGCGCCGACCGCCGAAGAGGCGATCAAGCGGATGGATCGTGCGCTCAGAGAGTTTCGTATTCGCGGCGTCGCCACCAATTTGACCTTCCTTGAAAATATCATCGGCCATGAGAAATTTCAGAACAATTCCTACACCACCAGGTTCATCGACAATACGCCTGCATTGTTTGAGCATGTGCGCCGCCTCGATCGGGCAACAAAGCTGTTGACCTATATCGCCGATGTGTCGGTTAACGGTCACCCCGAAACCAAAGGCCGGTCGCGGCCGTCAAACGGCCTTAGCCTGCCCCAGGCACCGTGGTTCGATAATCAGGTCACCGATGGCACTCGCCAGCGGCTGGAGCGTGATGGACCAGAAGAATTCGCCCGCTGGATGCGTCAGCAAAATCAGGTGCTGATTACCGACACGACAATGCGCGACGGGCACCAGTCGCTGCTCGCAACCCGCATGCGTACCTACGATATAGCCGCGGTGGCAGGCGCCTATGCCAAGACTTTGCCCCAGATGCTGTCACTTGAATGCTGGGGCGGCGCCACCTTCGATGTTGCCATGCGGTTTTTAACTGAAGACCCATGGGAGCGGTTGGCGATGGTGCGGGATTCGGCCCCAAACATTCTGCTGCAGGCGCTGGTGCGTGGCTCCAACGGTGTCGGCTACACCGGCTATCCTGATAATGTCGTTGTGCATTTCATTAAACAGGCGGCAGCCGGCGGGGTTGATCTGTTCCGCATATTTGACAGTCTCAACTGGATTGAAAACATGCGCGTTTCGATGGACGCGGTGCTTGAAACCGGCAAGCTGTGCGAGGCGGCGATCTGCTATACAGGCGATCTGTTTGACCAAAGCCGAGCGCATTACAATCTCGACTATTATCTCAAACATGCCCGGGCGCTCGACAAGGCCGGCGCCCACATCATTGCCATTAAGGATATGGCCGGGCTAATGAAACCTGCCGCCGCCAGAGTGCTTTTTCCGGCCCTTCGCCGGGAAACCGATTTGCCCATCCACTTCCACACCCACGATACTTCCGGCATTTCAGCCGCCACCGTGCTGGCGGCGGTGGAATCGGGTGTCGATGCCGTTGATGCGGCAATGGACGCGCTTTCCGGCGGCACCTCCCAGCCCTGTCTTGGTTCGATCGTCGAGGCGTTGCGTGGCGGTGAGCGTGATCCCGGGCTTGACCGGGAGGCAATTCACAATATTTCGCTTTACTGGGAGGCGGTCAGAGGCCAGTACGCCGCCTTTGAAAGCGACGTCAAGGCGCCGGCTTCAGAGGTTTATCTGCATGAAATGCCCGGTGGCCAATACACCAATTTGAAAGAACAGGCGCGTTCGCTCGGTCTTGAAACCCGCTGGCATGAAGTGGCCAAACGCTATTCCGACGTCAACGCCATGTTCGGCGATATCGTCAAGGTAACTCCATCTTCCAAGGTGGTTGGCGACATGGCGCTGATGATGGTATCGCAGGATCTTGCGGTGGCCGATGTGGAAGATCCGGCCCGCGATATCGCCTTTCCTGACTCGGTCGTATCGCTGATGCGCGGTGATCTTGGCCAGACCGAGAACGGTTGGCCCAAGGCCCTACAGAAAAAAGCTCTAAAGGAAGAAAAACCCTATACCGAGCGGCCCGGCGCGCTGTTAGCGGACGCTGATCTTGGCACATTGCGTCAGACCGCCGAGGACACGGTCGGGCGGAAAATCTCCGAATTGGAGTTTTCGTCCTATCTGATGTATCCGAAAGTCTTTACCGACTATGCGGCCGCGCAACAAACCTACGGGCCGATCAGTTGTCTTGCGACCCCGGTTTATTTTTACGGTATTACGCCGGGTCAGGAGATTCTGGTTGATATCGAGAAGGGTAAGACTTTGGTCATCCGTTGTCTGGCCGTAAGCGAGGCTGATGACAAGGGCATGGTGACGGTGTTTTTCGAGCTCAATGGCCAGCCACGACGCATCCGCGTGCCTGACCGGGCCCACGGTGCCTCGGCATCGGCCAGCCGGCGCAAGGCGGAAATCGGCAACAAGGCCCATGTTGCCGCCCCGATGCCCGGGATAATCTCAAAGCTTGCGGTTGAAGCCGGCGGCAAGGTCAAAACCGGCGATGTTCTACTGTCTATCGAGGCGATGAAAATGGAAACCGCGCTTCACGCCGACCAGGACGGCACAATCGGCGAAGTGCTGGTTGAAGCCGGTAGCCAGATTGACGCCAAGGATCTGCTGATCGTGTTTGAGGCTGGACAATCTGCCGGCTGACATCAACTATAATATAACCCGCGCTGATCAATATTCATGCCGGTTGTTGTGGATATATTTCCCACTGGCCTATTCCAGCTCGCTGAAAAACACACCAATAAGCCGCTTGTCACCGGCGCGCACAATCCGCGCCCTTGCGGTGCCGTTGTCAAACTCAAGCAGCCAGCCTCGGGCGGTTTTACTTGCCTGATGGTATGCGCCGCCGTTGGTGCCAAGCCGCCGGGCAATTTGTTCAAGCATCAAAGGGGTCAACTCTTCACTCGCGGGCTGATAAATCCACTCTGCCGGAACGGGTTTTTGACTGAACATATGGGCAAACAAACCAACATCATCCGCCGGTAATTCGCTCGACCACGATGACGTGCTGGCCATTAACGAAACAAGCGCAACCAAGGCGGGTAGTCGGAGTGAACGCATTTTGTGATCCCTGTTTTGACAGTCCAGCTTATCGGTAAACCGTTCAGCCAACAAAACGAACAAACTCATCCAGTGGCACCCGGGTCGTTTCGAGCTGGTTTTCCGTGGCCCCCATATCAGCATACCCAAGCGCCATGCCGCAAATCACAACCTCGCTACCCGGTATATCAAGATGCGCCCGAATAATTTTTGGGTAAGGCGCGAAGGCGGCCTGCGGACAGGTGTGCAAGCCGCGCCCGCGCGCTGCTATCATGATATTTTGCAAAAACATGCCATAATCCAGCCAGGAACCGATTTCCAACCTTTTATCGATAGTGAAAATCATACCCACCGGTGCGCCGAAAAAATTAAAATTCTTGCCATGCTGGTGGTGCATCTTGTCGGTCTCGCCGCGCTTGATGCCCAACAGGCCATAGAGCTCCCAGCCGAGTTTACGCCGCCGGGAAAGAAACGGTTCAGGTATCGGTTCGGGATAGTAACGATAGGCCTGCTGGCGGGGATGGTCCTTGTCGCCATGGGCCTCGATCAACTCGCTGGTCATGGTATCAAGCGCATCACCGCTCGTCACCCAGACCCGCCACGGCTGCATATTGGTGCCGGACGGCGCTCTTGAAGCAACCTGCAAAATATCTGCGACGACGGCTGTTTCAACCGGTGTACTTAAAAAGCCGCGGATGGCGCGGCGAGAGATAATGGCCTCATCGACGATCCGGTGATCAAGCTGCATTCCTCTTCTCCTCTTCGCGCCTTGCTATTCGGGTTCTGCTGGCCGGCAAAGCAAAACCCAAATTTCTGCCGAAATGCAAGTTAATATCGCTGCGAGCTATCATAGTTTGCCGTGAATTATTTCAAGAAAATTCCTTGATGCGTGAAAAAACATTTGATTTTTTCACAAAACGGGGTTTTCCTCGTTGAAAAGGAGAACTTCGCCAGGTGAATTCGCAGGCCGCACATCTTGAGACACCATCCAGCCTATCGCTGGGCCGGGATTTGCGGGCCCTGCGTAAGGCCCGCGGTCTCACCTTGAGCGAACTGGCATTGATTGTCGGTCGCTCGGTCGGTTTCATTAGTCAGATCGAACGCGGGCTTTCGACCCCTTCGATAAATGATCTGCGCCTGTTGGCGAAAGCATATGACGTACCTGTCGGCTGGTTTTTCATGCTGGAAGACGAGGACAGCGAAGAGCGGGAATTCATTGTGCGTTCCGGATCGCGTCGGGCGCTTGGCACCGCCGAGGACGGTATTGTCGAGGAACTGCTTTCGCCCGATCTCGGCGGTTCGTTCGAAATGTTTCGAACGGTGCTCGAGCCGGGCGCCTCCATGGACGAACCCGTGCTGCGCAGAACCGAAGAAGCAGGCTACATCGTCTCCGGTGTCATAGACATTTGGATCGACAGCCGCCAGTTCCAGCTAATTGCGGGCGACAGTTTCCGCTTCGAACACAAACCCTATCGCTGGCGTAATCCTGGAAAACAAAAAACCATCATTATCTGGGTCGTCAGCCCACCGGTCTATTAAGCGAGAATTCCTATGGCAGAACTCACCTCAAATGCACGTGTAGTCATCATCGGCGGCGGTGTCATTGGTACTTCCGGTCTTTACCATTTGGCCAAGGCCGGCTGGACCGATTGTCTGCTGCTGGAAAAGAACGAGCTGACCTCCGGCTCGACCTGGCATGCTGCCGGCAACGTGCCGACCTTCTCCGCCTCCTGGTCGATCATGAACATGCAGCGCTATTCGACCGAGCTTTATCGCGGTCTTGGCGAGGCCGTCGATTACCCGATGAATTATCATGTCACCGGTTCGGTGCGGCTGGCCCATTCGGATAACCGCATGCAGGAATTTGAGCGCGCCTGCGGCATGGGCCGTTATCAGGGCATTGATATGGAAATGTGCTCGATTGACGATCTTCGTCGCCATTATCCGTTTTTGCAGACCCACGACCTTGCTGGCGGGCTTTATGACCCTAATGATGGCGACATTGACCCGGCCCAATTGACCCAGGCACTGGCAAAGGGCGCACGGCAAATGGGTGCCAAAATTGTCCGTTTCTGCCCGGTTACCGGTATTGAACGTAAAGGCGGCGAGTGGATCATCCACACACCGAAAGGCGCGGTCACTTGCGAAATCGTTGTCAATGCGGCCGGCTACCGGGCCCGGGAACTGGGCCGCATGTTCATTCCTCATGGCGGTCGCGAAGTGCCGATGATGACGATGAGCCATCAATATCTGATCAGCGAAGAGGTGGACGAGATTAAGAACTGGTCGAAGGAGACCGGCCGTAAATTACCACTGCTGCGCGATGTCGATTCCTCCTATTATCTAAGACAGGAGAAACATGGCCTCAATCTCGGTCCTTACGAGGGCAATTGCCGGGCCCATTGGGTCGATGCGGACGACCCGATGCCGGATGATTTTTCCTTCCAGCTTTACCCCGACGATCTCGAGCGCATCGAGTGGCATATTGATGACGCGATGAAGCGGGTGCCGCTGCTTGAGACTGCCGGCATCAGCAAGGTGATCAACGGGCCGATCCCCTATACGCCGGACGGCAACCCGCTAATCGGTCCGATGCCGGGTGTTGCCAATGCATATGAGGCCTGTGTCTTCACCTTTGGCATTGCTCAAGGCGGTGGCGCCGGCAAGGTCTTGGCCGAATGGATCACCGAAGGTGCCACCGAGTGGGACATGTGGTCCTGTGATCCGCGGCGTTTTACCGGGTTTTGCGATCAGGATTATTGCAACCAAAAGGGCATGGAAGTTTACGGCCATGAATATGCCATGCACTTTCCGCGCCATGAATGGCCGGCTGGCCGCGATAAAAAGCTGCCGACATTGCACAGCCGGCTGGCAGAAAAGGGGGCGCAGTTCGGCGCCTATAATGGCTGGGAGCGGGCCAATTGGTTTGCTAAAGAGGGCGATGACACGTCGGAACAATCGACCCAGACCTGGCGGCGTGAGGGGCCATGGCACCAGCGCATTGGCGAAGAATGTCTGGCGGTGCGCGATCATTGTGGTGTCTTGGCGATTTCGGGCTTTTCTCGTATCGCGGTGGAAGGCGAGGGCGCGCGCGACTGGCTCGACAGCCAGACCGTATCGCGGATGCCGAAACCGGGTCGGGTCGGGCTGGTCTATTTTGCCGACGAAAAGGGGCGCATTGTCACCGAAATGTCGACAATTCCTCAATCGGACGACGAGATCTGGCTGATCACGGCGGCGATCGCCCAATGGCACGACGGCGAATTGTTGTCGCGCAAGGCGCCTGAGGGCATCGCTATCCACGACCGCACCGAAAAATATGAGTGTCTGTTGGTCACCGGGCCACAATCGCGGCATATTTTGGGCCAGATCAGCGATGCGGATTTGACCAAAAGCTGGCTCAGTTTCCAGACCGCCATGGTGGTGGGTAAGGAATGCGTTTTGCTGCGAGTATCCTATGCCGGTGAGCTTGGATGGGAAATCCACTGCCTGGTGGAAGACGCGCCAAAGATTTACGACGCGCTGATTGATCACGGTGTCAAACCGTTCGGCATGTATGCGCTCGATAGTCTTCGTCTGGAGAAAAGCTATCGCGCCTGGAAGGGCGATCTGTCGACCGACTATACGGTGCTGCAGGGTGGTCTTGCGCGATTTGTCGACTGGAACAAACCCGAATTTACCGGTCGCGCGGCCTTGTTGGCCGAAAAACAACGGGGTGTTTCCAAGCGCTTTGTTACTCTGGTGGTCGAGGCCGGTACCTGTGACGCACCTTATATGTCAACCATTTGGCACGACAGTGAGGTGGTGGGGGAAACCACTTCTGGGGGATGGGGCCATCGTATTGGCAAATCCATTGCCCTTGGCATGTTACGCAACGATCTTGGCGAACCCGGCACAATAGTCGAAGTGGAAATATACGGCCAGCGATACAAGGCCCGTGTCCAGGAGGATCAGCCGCTTTGGGATCCGGCCAACGAGAGGCTCAGGGCATGAGCACCATTTCCCTTCTCGATGGTGGCATGGGTCAGGAATTGCTGAAGCGCAGCGTCAATCCGCCATCGCCCCATTGGTCGGCGCAGGTTATGATGGATGAACCGGAAATCGTTACCGCCATCCACCGTGACTATATCGAAGCCGGCGCCCGCATTATCACCATCAATGCCTATTCGGCCACGCCTGAACGGTTGGAGAACCTCAACGATCCCGCCCTGTTTGAACGGTTGCAGCAATTGGCCATCGAACTTGCCGAAAAGGCGAAAGAGGGCCTTGAAGAAGATGTTGTAATCGCCGGCTGTCTGCCGCCCCTGGTGGGCAGCTACCGGCCTGATCTTGTGCCCGAATATGATACCTGCCTTGCCACCTATCGGCGGATTGCATCATGCCAAAGCGACCATGTTGATATTTTCCTGTGCGAAACGATGGCATCTGTCCGCGAAATCCACGCTGCCGGAAATGCAGCGGTCGAGTGCGGAAAAGCGGTCTGGATGGCAATGACGGTGATCGATGGCGATGGTGCCAAGTTGCGTTCGGGCGAGCCGCTCGAAGACGGCATTGCCGCTGCAATCGAGGTTGGTTGCAGCGCGGTGCTGGTCAATTGCTCATGGCCGGAATCGCTTAGTGAGGCGATGCCGTTGCTTGCCGCATCGGGTCTGCCATTTGGCGGCTATGCCAACGGTTTTACCGCCATTGACGCGCTGGCTCCCGGCGGCACTGTCGATATTTTGGTTGCCCGTGATGATCTTGGACCTGAGGCCTATGGTAATCATGCCATGTCATGGATCAACCAGGGCGCGACCATCGTTGGTGGTTGCTGCGAGACCGGGCCGGCGCACATAGCGGCAATTGCAGAAAGACTTAAACAGGCCGACCACCAGATAATTGGAATTGAGCGATGAAGAAAACCCTCCCTTCCCATGCGCGAGCGGTAATAATCGGCGGCGGTATTGCCGGATGTTCGCTGGCCTATCATCTGGCCCGGCTTGGCTGGAAAGATGTAATTTTGCTGGAACGCAAGCAACTGACCTGTGGAACAACCTGGCATGCCGCCGGTCTTATCGCCCAGTTGCGGGCCACGTCCAATATGACGAAACTGGCTAAATACACCCAGGAACTTTACTTCGATCTCGAAAAAGAAACCGGCATTTCCACCGGGCTGCACCGTTGCGGCTCGATCACCGTGGCGCTCACCGAAGAACGGCGGGAAGAGATTTACCGTGGCGCCTCGATGGCCCGCGCCTTTGGTGTCGAGATTGAAGAAATATCACCTTCGGAGGTAACTGCGCGCTACCCGCATCTTAATATCGAGGATGTTTGTGGCGCGGTCTATCTGCCCAAGGACGGTCAGGGCGATCCGGCCAATATAACCCATGCGCTGGCCAAGGGCGCCCGGCAAATGGGGGCAAAGGTCTTTGAGGGTATCAAGGTCACCGGCATCAATAAAAAAGATGGCCGTGCCACCGGTGTAACCGTCGATACCGGCGACGGACCGGTCAAGATTGTCGCTGACCATGTGGTCAATTGTGGTGGCATGTGGGCCCGCGAACTTGGCGCGATGGCCGGCTCGGTCGTGCCGCTGCATGCCTGCGAACATTTTTATATCGTCACCGAAGCGATCAAAGGCCTTGGCCGGCTGCCGGTGTTGCGGGTACCGGACGAATGCGCCTACTACAAGGAAGATGCAGGCAAGATATTGCTTGGGGCATTTGAACCCAAGTCCAAGCCCTGGGGCATGGATGGTATCCCGGAAGATTTCTGCTTCGACCAATTGCCGGAAGATTTCGACCACTTCGAGCCGATATTGGAAAAGGCGGTCAACCGTATGCCAATACTGGCCGAGGCCGGTATCCATACCTTTTTTAACGGGCCGGAAAGTTTTACCCCCGACGACCGCTACTATCTGGGTGAAATGCCTGAGGTGAGAAATTTCTGGGTCTGCGCCGGGTTTAATTCCGTCGGCATTCAGTCTGCCGGCGGGGCCGGCATGGCGCTTGCCCAATGGATGGAAGACGGCCAGCCACCGTTTGATCTGTGGGATGTCGACATTCGCCGGGTCCAGCCGTTTCAAGCCAACGCCTACTATCTGCGCGAGCGGGTGTCTGAAACGCTGGGCCTGCTTTATGCTGACCATTACCCTTATCGCCAGCCCGAAACGTCGCGTGGTGTGCGCCGCTCACCAATCCATGAGCACCTTGAAAAACGCGGCGCGGTTTTCGGCGAACTGGCCGGTTGGGAACGGGCCAACTGGTTTGCCGATGAGGGGCAGGAAGCCCGGTATGCCTATTCCTGGAAGCGGCAGAACTGGTTCGACAATGCCCGGCGCGAACATATGGCCGTGCGCCAAGGTGTCGGTTTTTTTGACATGACCAGCTTCGGCAAAATCCGCATCGAAGGCCGTGACGCGACCGCCTTTTTACAAAACCTCTGTGCCAACCAAATGGATGTCGAACCGGGTCGCATTGTCTATACCCAGATGTTGAACACTCGTGGTGGTATTGAAAGCGACCTGACCGTGACGCGGCTTTCTGAGAACGGTTATCTGGCAATTGTTCCTGGCGCCACTTTGCAACGGGACCTTTCGTGGATGCGCCGTCATCTTGATGATGCAATGCATGTGGTCATTACCGACGTGACAGCGGCAGAGGCGGTGTTTTGTGTCATGGGTCCAAAATCACGCGAGCTCTTGCAAAAAATCTCGCCGCATGATTTTTCCAACCAAAACCACCCGTTCGCCACCATGCGGGAGATCGAGATCGGCATGGGGCAGGCCCGTGCCCACCGGGTCACTTATGTGGGTGAATTGGGTTGGGAAATTTATGTCGCCACCGATCAGGCGGCCCATGTGTTCGAGACTATTGAGAAGGCAGGACCGGATGCTGGTCTCAAACTCTGCGGCCTGCATGTGCTTGATTCCTGTCGTATCGAAAAGGCCTTCCGCCATTTCGGTCATGATGTCACCGACGAAGATCATGTCTTGGAAGCCGGGCTTGGCTTTGCCGTCAAACCCGACAAGGGCGAATTTATTGGCCGCGATGCGGTGCTTTCAAAGCAACAGTCAGGTCTGGAACGTCGACTGCTGCAATTTCAGCTCAATGATCCTGGGTCGCTTTTGTATCACAATGAGCCGATTGTCCGCGACGGTGAAATTGTCGGGCATCTGTCTTCGGGAAATTATGGTCATTTCCTCGGCGCGGCCGTCGGCCTTGGCTATGTGCCCTGCCAGGCAGAACGGCCTGAAGAAGTGCTCAATTCGACCTTTGAAATCGAGATTGCCGGCGAAAGACATGGCGCGAGCGCGAGCTTGAAACCGCTATATGACCCAAAATCTGCACGCGTGAGGATGTAACTTATGAGCAAGCTCAAGCATCGCCACAAGACTTTTGCCAAACTGCACGAGGAGGGCTGTTTCATCATGCCCAATCCGTGGGACATGGGTTCAGCACGAATAATGGCATCGCTCGGCGCCAAGGCCCTGGCCACCACCAGCGCTGGCTATGCCTTCACCCTTGGCAAGGCGGATATGGGCAAGGTCACGCGAGACGAGGCATTAAGCCATGCCAGCGATATCGTTGCCGCCACGCCGTTGCCGGTCAATGGTGATCTGGAAAACGGTTATGGCGACGACCCGGATAGGGTGGCCGAGACCATTCGTCTGGCATCTGAAGCCGGGTTGTCGGGCTGTTCAATTGAAGACGTTGCCATGGGCGAAACCGAGTTTTTCTACCCGTTTGAACAGGCGGTGGAACGCATTGAGGCGGCGGTCGATGCTGCCGGTGGCTTAAAACACCGGTTTATGCTCACCGCCCGCGCCGATGGCGTGATGCTCGGGCTATACGACATGGACGAGGCGATCCGCCGGGCAAGAGCCTTCGAGAATGCCGGTGCCGATTTGGTTTATGTGCCGATACCGGGTTCGATGGCTGATATCGTACGGCTTTGCAATTCTGTTTCCTGTCCAGTCAATGCGCTTGCGGCCGGCCCGTTCGTTAAACACAGTTACGCCGAGTTTGCCAGCGCCGGTGTTCGCCGCGTCAGCCTTGGTTCGGCTATCGCAAGAACAACCCACAGGCTGATCAACGATGCGGTCGGCGCAATGATCAACGAAGGTGATTTTTCCGTGCTGTCAAAATCGATCAGTGGTGATGAGGTCGACAGTTTGCTGAAAAAGGGAAGACGCTGACGATCAAACGCATCGCCAGACAGGAGGGAATGATGAACGATACAGCAGCAACACAATCCCGCCGGTCTGGTGGCAGAAAGGCGCGTCATGCCCTACGCTCTGCGCCGTTGGCAGCAGATGTCAGACCGGTCCGCAAGGGGCTTGAGGGCGGGCGTTACAAACCGCTTGGCGCTGAGGAAGTTGCCAAAATTCACACCGCCGTGCTGGATGTTTTGGAAAATATTGGTCTTTCGCAGGCAACCGAAACATGTGCCGAGGCATGTACGGCGATTGGCGCTGTCATGGGCGACGATGGCCGGTTGCGGTTTCCCCGCTCGCTAGTTGAAAACACCATCGCCTCGGCCAATCGCGACTTCGCCCTTTGCGGGCGCAAGCCAGAGCTCGATATACATCCGCAAGGGGCCAAGGTGCATTTCGGCACCGCAGGAGCCGCCGTCCATGTGGTCGATGTGGAAAAAAACGAATACCGCGAAAGCCTGCTGAAGGATGTTTACGACGCCGCCCGCATTGTCGATCTGCAGGACAATATTCACTTTTTTCAGCGGCCCATGGTGGCGCGTGATATGGAAACATCGCTCGATCTCGATCTTAACACGCTTTATGCCTGTCTTGCGGGAACGAAAAAGCACGTGGGCACAAGCCTTACCGTTGCCGAAAATGTCGAACCTTGTTTGGACATGATCTATCGGGTCGCCGGGGGAGAAGAGGCCTTCCGTGCCAGGCCCATTGTTTCGGCATCGATTTGTTTTGTGGTGCCGCCGTTGCGCTTTGCCCGCGATGCCTGCGATGTGCTTGAGGAATGTGTACGCGGTGGTGTGCCTGTACTCTTGCTCTCAGCCGGTCAGGCCGGCGCCACCTCTCCGGCTGCGATTGCCGGTTCTATTGTGCAGGCAACGGCGGAGGTTCTGGCCGGGCTCATCTATGTCAATGCGTTGGCCCCCGGTCATCCGGCGATTTTTGGCACCTGGCCATTTGTCTCTGATCTTCGCACCGGCGCCATGTCGGGCGGTTCCGGCGAACAGGCACTGTTGACCGCCGCCTGCAGCCAGATGGCCAATCACTATAATCTGCCGTGCGGCTCGCCCGCCGGCATGAGCGACGCCAAGATGCCGGATATTCAGGCCGGCTATGAAAAAGGCGTCACCACCGCGCTGGCCGGTCTGGCGGGTGATAACCTCATTTATGAAGCCGCCGGTATGCATGGATCGTTGCTCGGGTTCTGTCTTGAAAGCCTGATACTTGACAATGATGTGCTTGGTCAGGCGCTGCGATGTGTTCGTGGTATTGAGGTGAACGACGACACGCTTTCAATCGAAACCATGCGCGAGGTTTGCACCCAGGGGCCAAGTCATTATCTTGGACACGGCCAGACCCTTTCCTTAATGCAGAGCGAGTATATTTATCCGGTGCTCGGCAACCGTATGAGCCCCAAGGAATGGGTCGAGGCGGAAAAACCCGATATTATCAAACTGGCCATTGCCGAAAAGCAGCGCATTCTTGGCAGCTATTTTCCCGACCACATCGCTCCGGCACTCGACCGAGAACTACGCCGCGATTTTGCCATTCATCTGCCAAGGAAGCAGATGAGCAGCGGATATCGCCAAATGTGACCGCATGGATCAACTTAACAGTAACAATACCACTATACGTTATATGCCATAGGTTGTGTCGCGGGTCTGAATTGGCGAACCCGTGACGACCGAGATGGCGGTGCAGTTTGATGATATATCCAGTTCTTCTTTCCGGCGGCACCGGCTCAAGGCTGTGGCCTCTTTCACGCACTGATAACCCAAAACAATTTCTCTCCCTGACCGGCAAAAAGCCGATGATTGTCGATACAGCCCTTAGGGTTTCGGGACCGGGCTTTGCCAAACCGGTAATTGTTGCAGGCGAAGGTCACCGCTTCCACGCTGCCGCCTGTATGGCGGATGCCGGCATCGAACTGGAGGCTCTGATTCTGGAGCCCATGGGTAAATCGACGGCGCCGGCGATTGCTCTTGCGGCACATTATCTGGTCGCTAAAGACCCAGAGGCAGTTGTGCTTTGTTGTCCAGCAGATCATGTGATTACCAATCCGGATCTGTTTCACCAATCTGTCCGGCAAGCACAGTCTGCCGCGATAGCCGGAGCCCTGGTTACTTTCGGTATCACCCCAGGCGGGCCGAAGACCGGGTTTGGATATATCAGGCAGGGCGCGCGGATAAACAACGGCACGGACGACATTTACCAAGTCGACGGATTTGTCGAGAAGCCGGACAGAACCACCGCCAAGGAGATGCTTGAGCAAGGTGGGCACTTGTGGAATGCCGGAATTTTTCTTATGCGCGCATCAAGCTATCTGGCCGAATTGAAGCGCCTGCAACCCGAGATTTTTGAAACCACACGGGACGCCATGCAGAATTCCCAACCCGATCTCGATTTCATTCGCCCCGATGCCTCGGTTTTTGAAACCTGTCCGTCGCTGTCAATTGACTATGCGGTCATGGAACATACCAATCTGGCTGTCGTGGCGCCGGTTGAGCTTAGTTGGTCAGATATCGGTAGCTGGGATGCGCTATACGAAAACGGCGTGGCTGATAATAACGGTGTGGTTGCCCATGGCGATGTGATGGCCGGTGATGCCACCGACAGCTATATCCGGGCTGAAAGCCGGTTGGTTGCCTGTATCGGAATTTCAAATCTGGCTGTGATCGAGACCGCCGATGCGGTTTTGGTGGCAAGCCGCAGCCGCGCCGGTGAGGCAAAAGACATATTTAACCGGCTTTCGGCAGAAAATCGCCGCGAGGCCGCCCATCACATCCATGTCGACCGGCCGTGGGGATCTTTTGAGACTCTGGCGTTGGGCTCTCGCTTCCAGGTCAAGCGCATTATTGTCAAGCCTGGCGCTGTACTCTCCTTACAAAAACACCACCACCGTGCCGAGCACTGGGTGGTAGTGGAAGGCACCGCCAATGTCACCATTGGTAACGATGTCACGCTGGTATCCGAAAACCAGTCAACCTATATACCGTTGGGCGAAATACATCGGCTCGAAAATCCCGGAAAATTTCCTCTGGTACTGATTGAGGTGCAAACAGGCAGCTACCTCGGTGAGGACGACATTGTCCGGCTGGAGGATGTCTATAAACGCATTCCGGCTCTCCAAGCAATTGGATCTGATGGGGCGAATCAATAATTCATACCTTCACAAGACTGTAAATGTGTTCTTAGATAGTCACGTTGAGGATCGTCGGTAGCGATTGCTGATGGAAATTTGGAGGTAGAGTTGAATATTGCCGTATCGCCAGAATCGTGTCCTGCGCTGGTGCTGAATGCCGATTTCAGGCCGTTAAGCTATTTTCCCTTGTCACTTTGGTCCTGGCAGGATGCCGTCAAGGCGATATTTCTTGACCGCGTCGACATTGTTGCCGAGTACGATAGTGAGGTGCACAGCCCCTCATTCACCATGCGGTTGCCTAGTGTAATCTCCTTGAAAAACTATGTTCATGCCGCAAGAAATCCCGCTTTCACCCGCTTTAATCTGTTTCTGCGCGACAATTTTGAGTGTCAATATTGCGGCTCCAGGGTCGAACTGACCTTTGATCATCTGGTGCCGCGCTCGCTTGGCGGCCAGACTACCTGGGAAAATATTGTTGCAGCCTGTTCTAAGTGCAATTTGCAAAAAGGCGGCAAGCTGGCCAATGATGCCCGCATGAAGCCGCGTCAAGCGCCCTATCGGCCAACCATCTATGATCTGCAAAACAATGGCAGGCGGTTTCCACCCAACTATCTGCATGAAAGCTGGATGGATTATCTCTATTGGGACACACCTTTGGAGCCGTAATCTTTGCCTGCTTTGGTGTCATTCATCGCTAGCGGTGGCGCCATACCAGGCCATGGCGGCCATGATTGATGAGACAATCACATTCAATCCGGCAAACGAAAGGCCCAGAATGCGAATAGCGGCCTTGTCGCACGAGGGTGGTTTGGTGTTGGAAAGACTGGACAAGAGATTACCGACATCCTTGCTGATCGCATCAGCCGGTGAGCCACAACTTGCGGGCCCGGGCCATAGTTTCCATTCAACACCTGAATGATAAACACCGATAGCGGCTGTTGCCAACAGACCAAGTGCGGTAAGCACCAGCAACAATCGCACAGCCGTTGCCGGCCCGCCTGCCATCGATAGCACAAGTGCCAACAGCGCTGCAGGCATTGCGGCATAATAGTAAGGTTCACGTTGCAGATAACACAATGCGCACGGCACATAACCGCCAATATGCTGGAACGCCAGAGCGCCGCCGATTGCTATGGTCATTCCAAGCAATACCAAAAGCGCCATGCGCATCTGGTTTGTTCCTATTGGTTCATTGAAAAACATCAGACTACTTTATCCGATCAGTTTAAGTACGGCAAATCCGCCAATAAGCAGCACTACGCCAACAACAAAGAGTAAATTGAGGCGCTTTTCAATAAAGTTCCGGATCGGTTCGCCAAATTTGAACAATAGCCAGGAAACCAGAAAAAACCGCAAGCCCCGGCCAACAATACTGACTGCGGTGAAGGTAACAAGATTTAACCCGGTGGCGCCGGAAAAGATCGTCAATACTTTGTAGGGAAACGGTGTCACTGCGGCAAACAGCACACCCCATCCGCCCCAGGTATTATACCAGTTGGCCAATCTGTCGAACATATCCTCCTTGCCATAAAATTCGAGGATTGGCTGGCCGATATACTGGTAGGCAAAGGCGCCGATAGCGTAGCCGGCAAAGGCACCCAGGATCGAAGCCAGTGTACAAATAAAAGCAAGCTGAAGCCAGTTTGACCGCCTCGCAATGACCATCGGAATGAGCAGAACGTCCGGCGGGATGGGAAAGAATGAACTTTCGGCAAAGGAAATACCGGCAAGTGCCGTCTTGGCATTCGGTTTGCGCGCCAGCCTCAGCATCCAGTCATAAAGTGCGCGGATCATCGTTTAAATCCAAATGTCTCTTTTGGGCCGTAGCGGAAAAAGTGGCGACGTCTTTTTCTTTTTATGCAGCGATCCTTTCAAATTTGACAGGACTTGTAAATCCCAGAGCTGAATGTCGCACGGCGATCGCTTGAAAGCGATTTGCACGTATTTTGTTAGTTTGCTCCGCTGCGGGCGCTTCTTTGCGGCGCTTTTTGCGCCTCAATCACCGTCCTCACATGAGCAATGCTCAGAGCTGACCCGAATTCCCGAGATTTTTCTTTGAAAAAATCCCTCCATTCGGGCGCCAGGCGGATAAACTTTCTTTCAAGCGATCGCCGTGCCAACAATGACCAGTGGGTGATCGGCGGCCCGTCATCCTTTGACGGGGGTTCACAGGCCAGCGCCACAATCTGGCAGGTCTGTTCCGGCGTAATGGTCGCCGGCTTGCCCGAGCGCGGCTCGTCGGCAAGGCACTGGATGATCTCCGGTTTATGAATACGCGCCAGCCAGCGTTTGCGCCAGCGCCGCACGATGTTATCCCAGGTGCCAAGATGGCGCATGGTCTCGCGTACGCCCATGCCTTCATCTGCAAGCAGGATGATCTGCGCGCGCAAGGCAATCTGTTTCGCCGTCGTATGGGCACGCACAATGGCCTCAAGGGTGGCTCTTTCGGTGTCTGAAAGGGCAATTTGATCGGCTTCCTGCAGTGGCATTGTAAAGTCTCCATCGATCGTGAAACGAGACTCTCTATTAAACTCATAAATACGTCGTGTGAATCCGGTTTTACCGAAATTTCAGCAGCGTGATAAATCCAACTCACCAGCTTAACACAGATAGAGTCACAACTTAAGGATGGTTGTACTAGTTACAATATCTAATTCTTGGGTTGTCAGTTGCATAGCAATCGTTCCAGTACTATGTTAGTTACTGAGGAGTTCTTATGAGAATTGTAATATTCGCCATTACGTTGATACTTTCCACCCAGGCATGGGCTTGTGAAATTGGCGTTTACAAACATGAAGCCAAGTCTGTTTATTACACCAGCCTTTACCTTTACCTTGATGCCGATAAAACCACGGAACAAATAATTTTAGGTGCCGGCGGAACTGGCATGCCCTATCGTTGGGGCGAATCGAAAGCCGGCAAGGTTTACACAATAGAGCCTGTAACGGTTTATCAGGATGTCGAAGCCATCCTGATAAACGACGTGCTCTATCGCCCTGATTGCCCATGAAAAGGATGAAAGGAAAACGTTAATGGAACAGATTTCGCAACATTGGCAACGCGGATGGCTGTATCTTTCTGCCTCTTTGAGATGCCCGCTCTGACTGCTAGGGCTTTCTGTGTAATTGAAGAAGTATCGGCAGCGGCCCCACGCTTTTGAAAATTTAGCAGCCATAAAGTCCATATAACCCTTTACAGATTTATCTAAGCTTGAATAAGATCTGAATCGGTCGGTCATCCCGACGCGTTTGCCGCCTATTACTTCATGCGTTTTAAAGGATTTTGTTGCTCCTTTGTAGCTGGACCCCGCCTTTATACCAAAATAGCTTCCTCCTGCCACTTTTTTTCCGTATCCAGTCTCTAGTGATGATTGAGCCGCTGCCAAATGTGCCTGGACATCGTTGGCCCCATAATTTTTTGCTATTGAATAGACTTTATCGTAATGATCTTGTTGATATGACATTTACGGAGTACCCCATGAGAATAATAATTGCATTTCTTTTTCTGTTGCCGTTTAACGCAAATGCAGAAGAATTTTGTAACAATGGTGTTCCCTATTATCCCAAAAAAACAGAATACGGCTACTCCATTGCGATGTTAAACCGAATGGACTATTGTATAATTCCATTCCACAATAACGAACGTCGCAACTTGAAGTATGTTTGCCTCAGTTCATTGTCTGGAAGCACCTTTCGATTAGATATCACCATCAAGGGGGGCTCTCTACTTATTAAAAATGATGACGGGATACTCACAAAGTTTAATCGCTGTTGACAATCTATATTTGCTGTATGAGAATTATTTTCGCTATCCTTGTTATCTTTTCCATGCTGTTACCGGCACACTCTTATGCAGGTGATTGCAATTATTTTGTTGCGCCCCTTCAACATTGAAATGCAACATTTTGCTCACATTCCTTTGAAAAGGCCTCATATGGGGTTTTGTATTCGAGACATTTTCTTGGACGTTGGTTCAGCTTGTCTTCGACGATCTGAACTTCGGCTTTTGTCAGCTTAGTGAAATCGGTACCCTTTGGGAAGTATTGGCGAACAAGACCGTTGGTATGTTCGTTGAGGCCGCGCTGCCATGAGTGATAGGGCTTGGCGAAATAGATGTCGCATTGCAATATTTTGGCGATCTTTTTGTGCCCGGCGAATTCTTTGCCATTGTCATACGTGATGGTTTTGATGAACGCTTTGAGCTTTGAAAGCGTCTTGCCGCAGGCCTTTTGCACGCTGTCCTTTGATTTGTCGCGCAACAGAACCAGCTTGGTGTATTTTGATTTTCGATCGACATGAGAAAGAATGGCACCCTTGTGGTTTTTGCCGATGATAGTATCGCCCTCCCAGTCGCCAACACGGCTTTTGGTTTCGACGATTTCGGGACGTTCCTCAATGTCAACCCGCCCTGGAATGAGGCCGCGACCGGCTGTTTTCGTGCCGCGTCGATTGTATTTTTTGCCGCGATGGCGCAGGCAAGTCCATAATTTGCCACCCTTTTTTTTGTCCGCCCAGATGTGGCGGTAAATCCACTCGTGTGAGACGAAGAGCCCGTTTCGAGCCAGCCAGCCGCTGATCTGATCGGGGCTCCACTGCCATTTCGTCAGCAGGCTTTCAATGAGTTCGACGCGCTCAACGGTCATTTTACGCGGCACACAAGAGGCCTTTTTGCGCCGCTCACACGCCTTGTCATGCGCTTGTTTAAAGCGATAACCACATTTGCCCTTGTTGCGCTGCAACTCTCGGGTGATAGTCGAACGCTCAACGCCAATCTGGCGGGCAATTTGGGCGCGGCAGAGACCGGTTTGCAAAAGTGTGTAAATCTGGCATCTTTGATCATAGGCCAGATGGTGATGTCCTTTGGGCATAATATCCTCCGTGAGATGTGGTGTCCCATACGAGGATTGCAGCCATCTGGCTAAATAATCAAAGGCATAATGGAATGGTTTGACGAGTTTTGCGGATTTTCCGGTCGGCCTCAAGGGTGCTGCGCATCGCTACGCGACAATGCCCTTGACCCCGCCCACCAAATCCGCAAACAAAAATCATATTCCATCAGCAAACAAATGTTGCGTTTCGGAGTTGAACCGGGGTTGCAAAAAACGGCAGTGAATTACACTACTTGGAAAACACAAACATCGTCGGTTATAGGCGGCCTGTATTTGTTGTGATAAAAAAAACCGGTGCCAGTAAATTGTATTATGTCCCGAGCGCCGGAACGGGCCTTGTTTCCGTTGTAGCTATCGAAGTGGTTACCGATAAGCTAATCCCGTATTCTGGAGGCGATAACACTCGCACTTTGGGTAATATTCAATTTGATCAAACCATTTGCAATTAGCTTGTTAGGTCGATCAAACTAAGAGACATAATATCGCCGCCTTTCTATAATCACATATAATATGCGCACTTTTCTAATCCTCATTTTCATGTCTTCATCTGCTATCGCCGGTGATTATAGTCATTATTCCGGCAAACAGTACGGTCTTTTCAGAGACTTGCTAATTTTTGATGGTTGGAAGCCCGCACCACAAGCGCCAGATACCGATTGCTATTACAATTCGCACACAACTCGATGCAGCGGCTATCCAGAAATTCATTATTGCACCGGTTCGGGACTGCTTCAGTGCAGAATGGAGTGGCGTAGAGACGGCAAATCATTGCGGGTATTTACCGCTGGTGAAGCAATCCCCAAAATCACAGCCATCAAAAGGAAGTGATATGCTAAGATTTTTGTTTGGTTTGTTTTTGGGGGTGTCCACATCCCTTGCGCTCGCGCAAATCAATGTACATGTTATTAGTAATGGAGTCCTTAGCGGTTATATTGTCCAGAAAGACGGTAAGGAAATTTGTCGCGATCCGAGTGTCTGGAATAAGTTCCGTGGTCCCATGAGCTACATTGTTTGCAACACACATGACAGATAACGAACATCAACCGGATATTTTTGACATAATTGCCGTTGTTTTGGTTTATGGTGTTATTTTTTATCTCAAGTCAGTGTTGTGATTGTACCGCACCATAACTAAGCGCCGATGCCTTTCCTAAAGTGGTTAATGCCGATTCTATCTGTTTAACCAACGGCAATATCGTTTTGTTGCTTGCCGCCTTACTAACCAACGTCTCAATCGCCGCTTTATCTTGGCTCATTATTATTTCAGCCACCTCTTTGCCAACCCTGCTTTTAATCAAAGCTGAACCTTTTATCCTACACGCTGCAAGGCGAGCGCCGTTCTATGGAACAATCTACCAGTGTCAGCAAAAGCGCTTTTATCGGAATGCCGAAAGGTAGATCGATCAATAGAGCGTTGCAGGATCGCCCGTTGCGGTGGCCGAATGAGATCAAAGCGCAAGGATCGCGCGAACAAATGCGCGGCTTTATCATTCCGGCGCGGGGCGCACCTTTCACTATTCAACGCGTGAATTATTGGGAAAATCCTGATAATGCAGGCAGGTATGAGGATGAAGAATATAAGTAAGCGTCCTGCTGATCACTCGCCCGCAGGATAATTCCAGGGCAGCAGTTCGTCAATTTGGTTGATCTTGTGATCTGCAATGCGACCAAGAACATCGGTGAGCCAAGCTTGGGGATCGACCTTATTCAGCTTTGCAGTTTCAATCAGGGTGAAGGCGATTGCCATGGCTTTGCCACCGTGCTCAGAACCAGCAAACATCCAGTTTTTGCGGCCAAGAGCTACCGGCTTGACTGCCCGCTCACAGGTGTTGTTGTCCAATTCCAGGAAGCCATTGTCGAGATAGGGGCGGGTCTTTGGCATCCGGGTGAGTGTATAGCGGATGGCTCTGGCCAATGGCGACTTGCCGGAGATTTTGGGCAGTTGCGCATGTAGCCAAGCTTCCAGATCATCGAATACCGGTTTGGCCTTTTCCTGACGAATAGTTACCCGCTCTGTTGGGGAACAACCTCGCGCCTCTTTCTCAACACCGTATAGTTTGGCTATACGCAGTATCGCCTCCTCGGCAATAGCTGAGCCTTGGGATTGTTGAACATCAACGAACTTGCGTCGAATGTGCGCCATGCAGGCAACTTCTGAAGCTTTTTCTTCGCCGAACACCCCATTGAAGCCAGCATATCCGTCCGCATGCACCCAGCCTTTGTAATTTGACAAATGGCGCACCGGATGTTCGCCCTTGCGATCAATCGTAAACTGATACCATGCGCAAGGCGGGGCTTGACCATTCCATGGCCGTTCATCACGAACATAAGCCCAGACCCGCGCTGTTTTGGTGCGTTTGTTGCCCGGCGACAACAATTTTATGGGTGTATCATCAGCAAACAGTGCCTGACCTTGCCGGATATGTTTGCCAATCGCATCAGCCAACGGTTCCAGCAGGGCTGTGGATTTTCCAACCCAGTCAGCCAGGGTCGAGCGATCCAGATCGATGCCTTCGCGCCCATAGATTTGGGATTGTCGGTACAAAGGCAAATGGTCACAATACTTCGAGACCAGTACATGGGCCAGAAGACCAGGGCCAGGACGACCCCGTTCTATAGGCCGCGATGGCATTGGTGCTTGCAACACCGCCTCACAGCAAGAACAGGCCATGCGAGGGCGGATGATTTTGTTGACGACAAAACGACCCGGCACGTATTCCAGTTCCTCAGTGATATCCTCACCCAGCGCCTTCAGGCTGCCACCGCACTTGCTGCAATCATCGCCGGGGATGAGAACCTGCTCATTGCGTTCCAGATGTTCAGGCAGGGGTTTGCGCTTTGGCTTGTTCTTCGGTTCGGATGCTTTAGGCTCAGGAGTATCTGTTTCGTCGCTCGCTGCTGCTATCTCTTCGTTCTCAACAAACAATTGAAGTTGTTCGAGGCTTTCCGATTTGCTGCCAAAGCGATGACGGTTGTGACCTGCAAGCTGGTGTTTGAGATCAGCAATCTTCAGGTCCCGGTTCTTCAACTCATACCAATGGCATGATTTTCTGACTCGTATGGGATTCCCAAATCACTGATGTTCTGATTCAATGGGTGGCGAAGGAGATTTTCCATGCCATCAACAGGACTTGTACTTCGAAGAGATTTTGATGCCCCCACGCTTCGCCAATTTTCCCGACGATGCAGTGACACAAGACAGGTACGCCGTCTTCTGGCGCTTGCAGCCATTTACGATGGCATGAGCCGGACAGATGCTGCCAGGGTTGGCGGGATGGATCGTCAAACGCTGCGCGACTGGGTCTTGAGATTCAACGCAGAAGGTCCAGATGGCCTGACCAATCGTCAGGGGGCGGGACGGCCACGCCTTTTGAGCGATGAACAAATGAATGAGCTGTCCGAGATCGTCAATGCTGGCCCTGATCCGGCGGTGGACGGGGTTGTGCGCTGGCGGCGGATTGATTTAAAGCGGGTGATTGAAGAGCGCTTTGGTGCCGTCTACGCCGAACGCTCGATATCCGAACTCCTTGCCGTCCTTGGCTTTTCCCGCATGAGCACCCGCCCGCAGCATCCAAAGCAGGATGAGCGTGTGATTGAGGCTTTCAAAAAAACTTCGCCAACACGCTTGCAGCTCACATAGCCGATCTGCCGGAAGACACTCCCGTTGAGATTTGGTGGCAGGATGAAGCCCGGCTGGGCCAGAAGAACGGGCAAACACGCATCTGGGCGAAGAAAGGCACCCGCCCCCGAATGCCCGCTGATCAGCGATACAAGAATGCATATCTGTTCGGTGCCATATGCCCGGCCCATGGCAAAGGAGCCGCCCTGATGTTGCCGTGGGCCAACACTGAGACAATGCAAATGCATCTTGACGAAATCAGCAAATATGTAGCGCGAAAATCCCACGCTGTCATTCTCATGGATCGGGCAGGCTGGCATACAACAGGCAATCTCGATGTACCGAAAAACATCACCATCATCCTGCTGCCATCGCGTTCGCCAGAACTCAACCCGGTAGAAAACATCTGGCAATATCTACGCCAGAACTGGCTCTCTAACCGTATCTTTGAGGACTATAATGCTATCATTGATGCAGGATGCGATGCCTGGAACAAACTCCTTGCACAACCCGAAACTATCAAATCAATCGGAATGCGAGATTGGGCTCATGCAGGTCAGTAATAATTGCCGTTGGTATCACTCGCCAGAAGTGTCACCATATCCTGAAGTTCTCCGGGATCATCGGGCAGTGTTGAAAGGTTGTTCAGCATGGTGATTATCTACCAGAAACGCCCCTGAAATGGAATCGTAAATCTGCAGAAATGCTCACTTTTGTTAAGAAAAGTGTCGCCCGTATCCTGCCCATTCAACCAGCTTTTAGTGGCCGCCATGTGCGTTGTGGAATGCGCCAGTCAATCCCCTCAAGCAACATCGCCAATTGAGCTGCCGTCAGACTGACCTTGCCATCCTTTGCGGCAGGCCAGACAAAACGGCCCCGTTCAAGCCGCTTGGAGAACAGACAAGCGCCCTGACTATCCCACCAGATGATCTTGAGTAAATCACCGCGACGGCCACGGAAGACAAACAGGTGGCCACAAAACGGATCGGCAGCAAGCGTATTCTCAGCCTGAGCTGCCAGCGTATTAAACCCGCGCCGCATGTCAGTCACACCGGCAGCAAGCCAGACCCGCGTATTGGCGGGAACCGGGATCAAGACACAAGCCCTTTCAACAAACGCGCCACCTCAGTGCCATCGAAACCGCCCTCAACAATCAGGTGGTGGCCATTGGAAAGGGCAATCTCGATACGCCCATGAGAACCGCAAGCCGTGTCTGGTTCCAAAACAGAGGGAAGAGGTGTCTGCTCATCGCAAACTTCAATTGGCAGAAAAACAGCGGCATCAGTCTCGTCGGGGGATGGTGCAAAACGCTCATCCTTCAGCCAGTTGAATATCTGGTTGGCGTTCATTGCGTAACGTCGCGCAACCTGTGAGACCGATACGCCTGGTGCCAAGGTCTGCAAACAAATCGAGCGCTTCTCATCGTCGCTCCATGTCCGCCGTGCCCGTTTCTTCGACAATTCCCGCACCCCGTAAGTGTCCACTTGTTCGTCGTGGACACTAACCCACGCTATCAACACGCGTTAGGTGGGGCTAACCGGACGCTCTCGATTGATGCGCGTTTGCTGCGAGACTATGCGTGCACCTTTCCTGAGCGAGGTCAGGAACTGGCATGCGAAAACCAACGTACAATCAAAGCTTTGATCTGTCGGCGCAGTGCGCTGGTTGAGGTTCGCAAAGGGGTTCGTTGCAGGCTTAAACAAACCGTGGAAGCAGAATTGATTACTATGGATCGCGAGCTTGAAGCTGTGTTGACCAGCCAGATCAAAGCAGTGGAGCAAAAACTTTCAAGGCGCATCACAAAGGATGGGGAGATGGAAAACAAGCTTGAAAAACTTCGATCCATTCCAGGTATTGGCCCTGTCATGGGTTGGATGTTACTGGCACATATGCCCGAATTGGGAAAGGTTGGTGACAAGCAAATCTCAGCATTGGCGGGCGTTGCACCCTTTGCCCATGATAGCGGAAGAAGTTCTGGGAAACGTTTCGTACAATTAGGGCGAAGGGCCTTGCGGAATGTCCTGTATCAAGCCGCACTGGTTGCCACACAGCATAATCCAGACCTGAAAATATTCGCTGATAGATTGAAGAAACTTGGCAAGCCCCATAAGCTCATCATCACTGCTGTAGCCCGAAAACTCATTATCCTGGCAAACACAATTATCCGCCAAAATCGAAACTGGAAACCGCAAATTTGATACAGTTGCTAAGTTATTTATCGGTTCTTATACCATTCGTCGATTTCACTTAGTAACAAATCCAAATCTTGTTCGTCCGTTTCGTTGGAAATACACACCCTTATGCCATACATTTGTTTATTCAGTGCAGAATTAAATATTTCGTCTATCCATGTAACAAATATTTTTTTCCTATTGAGTTCGTTTCTTAGATCTCTATGGCCAATGGATTCCACATCGATGATTCTAAATGATACAATTCCGCATCTGATATCATCCGAACTCGGCGAAAGAATTTCGAAAGTCGGACAATTTTTTCCGCCGCTGTTTTTTTGCCAATTCTGTAATTTTTCTAAGAACGTTCCAGCCAAACCCATGATTTCGCTTTCGATATTGTCAATCTCGGATCTTGAATTAACCCCCTTGTCACTCAATGAACCACGATAAATCTCGCAGGCGCGGATCAGCGCATGGGCCATTGCCCGTTGGGAAGTGGCGGTCTGCTCTTTTCTACCTGTCTCCAGGTCCAATACCCGGGCACCGATGCCGCCATCATGAGTAAGTGTATCAAGTGCAGCAAGCCGATTCCCAACCTTACCGCTTGCCAGCAAGCGCGGGCTAGCCCAATAAATTCCGGTACCATGGGGCCCACCCAGCCATTTGTGACCACAAGTGGCATAAAAATCGATTGCTGCATCAGCAACATTGTCATTAAGTGACAAGCTGATATGGCCCAAACAATGCGCCCCATCAATTATCACCCACAAATTATTTCCGTACTTTTTTTTGTACTCCCTAACTATTCTTTCGTACGGAAGACGAACTCCAGTGCTCCATGAAATATGCGGAATAAACAAAATTACCACAGGATTATTCTCACCGTCCTCATCAATCTTTTCGATAATATCCACAAATATATCAATTATTACTTCTTGCCTTATGTCTATTTTAATTTGCGTCGATAAGTTGACCGTCACGCGTTTTATTGTTTCGTCCAACATAATATTGATCAAATTGCGTATTGACGGGTGGTCTAAATCAGTATTTACAAATACCATTGTCTCTTTTTCAGATGCATTCTCCTTAACCGCTTCTATGATCGATTCTACACCCTGTGTCAGACAATGTGTTGTATTGGGTGTAAACCCAATATTGCTTTCTGAGGCGTTTATTAAATTTGCTACTTCGTTTGCCACTTGCTGATGCGGGTTTAATTCAACGTTTGCATGGCCATCCTGCTTTACTGCGTCATAATACTCCTGAAATGCATGAACAACATGGTTTTTGGGTGAAGACAGCATACCATATGACAGATATATATATTGTTTTGTTACTGTTTTTTCATCTTTGTCATCAGGTTTCTTGTAGGAAAACGAATAAATATTGTGGTCACCGGTTTCATTTTCGGTGTCAAAACCCTTTAATTGTACCCGATCAAGATGTTTTATTCTAAATTTCTGGCTTACTTGCATTTGTTGCTGAAATCCCTCATCGATCACAATTGCTGGCGTATATCCATAATTGTTGGCAGATTTTCCATATCTGCGTGCGAATTGGCACAAGCGTTGGGCCTTATTTACAAAAACTCCCAACCCGGTAAATTCCCGCCTTTCGTCTGGAACGTCGAAATGAAACAGCCCGTATAAGATATCGCCGTACGTGATGCCTATTCCGAGCTCAAAACGTTCCAGTTCAGTATTGCCGGGTTGTCCGTGGTTTGGAATTTCTTCATAAATATTCTCAAGTTTCAATGCGCATTCGGCTACCCGTTCCAGCCAATTCCTACTTCCAGCAGCTGTTTCTCTATCCTCCGGCAATTGAAAAAAGAATACTAACAACGCATCACCGATTATGTTATCTATCACGCCTCCATTAATTTTTACTTGCTGCATTATCCGGGAAAATAGTCTTTTCCTGGAATTTTCTATTAAACTCACGTGTGTTTTCATTGTTATTTCTGAAAATCTGCGGATGTCCAAAAACATTACATAACATTTTTCAGACTTCGGATGAATATCAGTAGGATTTCTTTGTGCTGGATCTAATAATTCAGATTTCCATTTATGAATATCTGGAATTCCTACTAATATTATTGACAACAGAGATAATAATTTTTCAATATCGGTGAGATTGTCTCTTGTCATCGACTGAATTAGTGTTTTTATTTTCGTTACCGCTTGTATCGACGTTTCTGGTGCGTCTTCTGCTGATCCGTTTTTGTCCCAAGCATTTTTCACGACAAAGACTGAAAATATTTGTGCAAATTCCTCCATGAAATTTTGTATTTGAGAAAATTCATTTGTTGTTACAGTTTTACTTTTCTGATATGATTTATCATGTATTTCTTTATAGATATTTTCATCTATTTCCTCGTATTCGCTAGTATTAGAATTAATTATTTTTATCCCTGTCTTTAGCGTATTTTGCTTATTCTCAATTCCTTGAATGCGCAATTCTCCGCCAAAAATCGCCCCGATCATTTCGCCGCCGACGATGATCGGTACGGCAATGCATTCGAAGCCCAGGCCACAAGGCTTTCGAAAGGTCTGGCTGGCTGTTCCAGTTTGTGACTTTAGAGCTTCGATCGCCTCCTGATCCCAAACATCACAAATCTGCTTTTTGATCGGACAGCCCTCGATATAGTGGAATGTCTTACACAGATCAGAAACCATTCTCCTACTTGAAGGAGCGGTATCGGCATGCAGTGCTTTTCCAGCTGTATCGACAAACGTAACCGAAACTCCCAACGCATGGGACAAGGCATCGCGTAAACCCGTTATTAGCTCCGGGTCTATTTTCCGTAGGATTTCCATATTAATGTCCGTAAATTCTTTGTTCAAAATTGCCGGCAATAATTGCGTAGATTTTGGCTCGCTATAACAGTATTGTAGTGTGCATGAGTAAAAATAAGCAGAAATGTTGGCGATCGGCAATCGTTATTTTATTTATATACCAGTCCTACTCCAGAACCGTAATTACTCACCCCCCTTGCCAAATCAGTAATGGAAGCCTCTAATCCTACTGCGTCACTTTGAAGGAGGCACATGTTTTCTATTCCACTTTCTTCGGCAACAAGGACAGAATTCAAGGGACTTGACGAGGGTCTGTGCGATGAGAATACGCAGGGTTGCGATTGAGTTGGGATTATGCCTTTGCAGTCTTGCGGGTGGCGGCTGGTTTTTGCGGCGCTTTGGAAAGGGCAAATTGCGCGATGATTTCGGCTTTAGTTGGTCCTGAGAGGGAAATGGCCGCCTGTTGGCAGATAAGGAATCCATAGGCTGCAATGCAAAGGGCGGCATGGTGATGGAATCCCCGCCAACTTCGTCCTTCATAGTGGTTCAGCCCGACTTCCTGTTTTAATTCAAGGTAGTCACGTTCGATACGCCAGCGTAGTTTGACCGTATCGACCAGCTCCTCCAAGCCGGTTTGAGGTGGCAGGTTGGAAAGCCAGTATTTTATTGGAGCCTCTTCACCCTCAGGCCACTCAATCAGCAACCATTCTTGCGGGCGTGGCTGTTTTTGTTTCTGGTGCCGGTGGGCAATGGTCACGCGTGAGCAGGCAAAGCGCGATGTCAATTCGCTATTACTGCCTTCTCGCCAAGTGACGGTGTGCCAGTCATGTGGCTCAAGCTCCTGGGCGAATTGCTTTACGCTCAGCGGACAAACGTCCTCCACAGGCTTGAGGATTTGGGTTGGCCGCCCCTGTCCCCTGTAATTTGCAGGGACGGTAAAGGTGGTGCCTCTCGGCCAGATGGAGACATCACTGCGCACTCCAACGGCATATTCCAGGCCCATTTCGGTTATTTCCGTGCGAAACTGCGTGTCGGTACCGTAAGCCGGGTCTGCCAGCACAACACCAGGAGAAATCCCTTGTTCTTTGGCATTCTTGAGTTGCTGCAGTGCAATCCTGGGCTTGGTAAGAAACCCGATCGTCTCAGGAACCCCGGCCTTTTTGCGGCGGTTATCGTTTTCAGCCCAGTCTTTGGGCAGATAAAGCTGAAAGGCCACCGGCAGGGAGAAGTCATGGTTGGCAACAGAAAGCGAGACCGCTATCTGACAATTCTCTTTTTTGCCTACCTGGCCGCAATATTGTCGACCAACACCAACCGAATGCACACCCTTTTTTACAAACCCCGTGTCATCAATGATCCAGGCGCAAATCTTCTCGCGCAATTCCATTCCGGGCAGGACCTGCGCACAAACAGCCCCAATCAAGCGCTCGCCACTCCATTCGGACTGGCCAACAAAATGTAGCAAAGATTGATGCTTCGCGCTCACCCGCTCTGGTGCAATCTGGGCTGCTATCGGCTCAACGCTCTTGCGCGAAACATCCAGCAGCAACCCCGTACAGTAATCATAAAGCCCCACCTCGCGAACACGGTATCCGCCCATTGCCGGAGAAAGTGCGTCAATATAATCTCCAAACGCCGTATCAAGGTCACAACCTTCAACCCCAATACTGCCGCTCAAACAACCCATGGTCCTATCCTCCAATTCAAAGATAGCAACCTTATGAAACAAAGGGCAGGATTATTAAACGTGATATTCTGACTCAGTAGGACTAAGTAATTGACAATGTCAGCGTTTCTGATTGAGTTTGTGTGCGCATTCCGGGGCATCCGCCCACCTATTCCGATTTTATCCGCCCACCCGTACCGGGCATCCGCCCACCTTGTGATGGGTTGCCGTGAGGCGTTGTTTATGTTTTTCAGTTTTGGTTGGTTTCGTCAATGGTTTGTGTTTTGGTCTTACGCATTGATTGTCCGTCGAGTTCGACGCGATAGGCGTTGTGAACGATGCGGTCGAGGATGGCATCGGCAAAGGTTGGCTCTCCGATAACGTCGTGCCAGGTATCGATGGGAAGCTGGCTTGTGATCAATGTTGAACCGGCCTCATAGCGATCTTCAACAATCTCCATGAGGTCGCGGCGCTGACTGGAATTCAATCTGTCCGGCCCCCAATCATCAAGGATCAGAAGTTGGGTTTTGGTCAAGCTTTTGAACAGGCGGGGGAAGCGCCCGTCACCGTGGGCCAGTTCCAGTTCGTCGAACAACCGGGGCATGCGTTTGTAGAGGACGGTGATGCCATCACGGCATGCTGATTGAGCCAGGGCACAGGCCAACCATGTTTTACCAACGCCGCAAGGGCCTGTGATCATCAGGCTACGCTTGTCTTTGATCCAACGGTTGGTTAGCAGTTGCTGGAACAACGGTTTGTCCAAGCCCCTTGGTGATTTGTAATCGACATCTTCAGGCGATGCTGACCTGTGACGTAGTTTCGCTGTGCGCATTCTGCTTTCAAAACGTTTGGTCTCCCGGCTGGTTGCTTCCCGGTCGATGAGCAAGCCAAGCCATTCTGCGTGGCTCAAAGCGGCGGTGCCGTCCTGTGTTTGCAGCTCGCTAAAAGCTTCGGCCATACCGTCAAGCTTCAGGGTTTGGAGTTGGTCTAATGTTGGATGATTGAGCATGAGTTTTATCTCCTTAATGCCGGCTTCAATGGAAGTATTGTGAGCCACGGATGTTGGGGTGAGTGATCGCGGGTTCCTCTTTTGTTTTGGCCGTGGCATGGGGTCGAGGTTTGCGATCCAGAGTTCGGCCTTGCCCTCGAACCGATGGCGGGCTGACGGCCTCAATCTTGAGAATGGAATGTAGGGATGTGTAGGAATGGGCATTGATTGTCAGCGCTCGTTCACAAGCCGCTTCCAGCCGTTCGCGCCCAAAGGTTTTGGCCAGCCGCATTGTGCCCAGACAGGTTCTGTATCCCTGCTCAGGATGCTTGCGTTGGCGCATGACCACTTCAACAAAGGCTTCTGTATTGGGCCCAATTTTTGAAGCCTGCCGCCTGATGCGTTCCGGTGTCCAGTCTTCACGGAAACGATGATTGGCAGGCATATGGTCTCGGTGGGTCGAATGCTGGCGGTTGCCGGATGAACGGGCGTGGGCTGCAACCCTTTGACCTTTTTGGAATATCTCGACCGTGCGGGCCGTAATCCGTACCCACAGTTTCTGCTTCAACAACTGGTGCGGCACCGAATAATAATGGCGATCCACATCAATGTGGTAATCCAGTCCGGCACGGCATTGCTTCCATCGGGCGTAGACGTAGGGTTCAACTGGCAACAACTTTAGAACTGGCTTGTCGAGGCGCTCAAACAGATCCCGGCGACTGGCTCCCAGATGACGGGTGACCTTACTATTAAGCTGATCCAGCAACGGACGGATCGCGGCATTCACCTCATCAAGGCCAAAGAAACGCTGATTGCGCAGCCGTGCCAATATCCAGCGTTCGGCCAGAAGCACAGCCCCTTCAACCTTGGCTTTATCTTTCGGTTTACGCGGTCGTGCCGGAACAATGACCGTATCATAATGGCGGGCCACATCACCATAGGTGCGGTTGATCGCCGGATCGTAAAAGCAGGCCTTTATGACACCGGACTTCAGGTTGTCACACACCACCTGAACCGGCACGCCGCCAAAAAACTCAAAGGTGCGCACATGGCTGGATATCCAGTCCGGCAGTGTCTGTGTCCAACTGGCTTCCACGTAGGTGTAATTGGAGGCACCCAATGTAGCGACGAACAGTTGTGCCGTTTTGATCTCACCGGTCTTCGGGCAAACTACGTCAATCGTGACCCCGGCATAATCCACAAATAACCGTTCGCCAGCCGGATGCCGTTGGCGCATCACGGGAGAGAGTTTACCTTCCCAGCGAGTATAAAGTTCACAATACCGGCTGTAGCCATAGCCGCCTGGGTGGACCGTGCGATATTCTTCCCACAGCAGCGCCAATGTAACACCTTTGCGGCGCAACTCGCGATGCAGATATGCCCAGTCCGGTTGCTCGTAGAACCCTTGAACATCTCCAACACTGCGCGGGAAAAGACGGCTCTCAAGATCACTGTCGGAAAGCTCGTCCGCCTGCGGCCAGGCCAAACCGGCGATCTTTGCACGGCGCAGATATTCTCGTAATGTCGTGCGTCCCACGGACAGGCTCAAAGCCATCTCCCTGGTCGACATGCCACTGGCATGAAGTCGTAATGCTTCTCGTATCTTGCGCATAGGTGCTCTCTTCATTGGGGATCCTTTCGTTCAAAATGAACAAAGGAATACTCCGCTTCAGGAGCGCCCCGCAGCAGCGAAAATCAGACATCAAAGGGGTGGGCGAATAGCCCGGAATCCACAGGCGGATAAAATCGGAATGGGTGGCGGATCACCCCGGAATGCGCATGCAAGCGCCAGAAGACGGCGTACCTGTCTTGTGTCACTGCATCGTCGGGAAAATTGGCGAAGCGTGGGGGCATCAAAATCTCTTCGAAGTACAAGTCCTGTTGATGGCATGGCAAATCTCCTTCGCCACCCATTGAATCAGAACATCAGTGATTTGGGAATCCCATACGAGTCAGAAAATCATGCCATTGGTATTACCCTCACGTAGCACGCGCCACCATGATTACCGAAGCATATATGGCTGGTGTGCAAGGTGAGGCAATACAGAAAACCGTTGGACATGCGTCAATTACGACTACCGAAGGCTACAATCACACCGTTACCAAGCATAGGGAGAGTGCGAGTTTGAAGATGGGGTATTGATTTTTTTGATGCTTGTTAACCCAATTTTTATATTTAGATTTTCTATCTAGTGCAATAGTACCCATCACCACTGGCGGGAAAGTATCTATGCATTGAGCGTTTTTTCACATCTGATAAGACCATCATTCCACCGCCTGGAAAATAAATTGTATATGTATCTCCTTTTTTGGTGTAACGTGAGATGGTTGCATCATCGTATTTATTTTCCGATATTTTGATTGTACCGTAACCTTGACATTCCCAATTCCCTACAAAAATTGGCTTGGTGTCCAGACTCGGCACCATCTGCCGTTTTACAGGGCTGTTCAACGCTAATTACTTGTATTGGTAATCGAGCACTTTGGTGAAGTCGAGGGCGTTGCGCCATAGGGCGTCTGCGATGTTTTGTTCGCCGTTGGCACGCAGGATATTAAGGGCGAAACTGCGCGCTCTGGCGAAGATGCCAGGGTTGGTGCGAATGCGGCTGGCGTCCTCCAGCATCGTAACATCGCGGACATAATGATTTCTGTTCTCGATACTCCAGTGGCTGCGAATGGCTTGCGCCGCTTTCTTCGCGCTGACGGGTGCGGAGCAGACATAAAAGCAGGTCTCCTCGCGACAGTTCCACATCCCGGTTTTGGCGCTGCGGAGAAATGTCACTCTCGTCACACGGATGATACGCACGATGAGCCCGTTCCAGCCGGTTTGTTTAAGCGCCTGAGCGGCATCGAAAACCTCGACAATGCGGGTCTCGACGCGCATGCGCTTGCCTCTGTCGATGGTTTCATGACGAGCCAGCGGCAGTTCTCTTTCGCCGACAGCCTCGATTATTCGCAGCAGACCGGGCTGATTTTCCTTAAGTTGAACAATGAGATGGCTTTTCGCCTCCCGGGCCGCCCGGAAAGTTTTTTTTAACAGTGCATGGCGTCCATCGTAAACAGCCGGCCGGTAAGCGCCAGCGCTTTGATCATCGCTTGCGCGGCGGGGATTTCATTGCTCTTCTCGTCCACCTCCAGGTGCCCCAATATCAGCGCGTCATCGACCGCAAAAGCGCTTAGAACATGGGCCGCCTTGCGGTCGTTAAAGGCATCGAAACTGTGCCGCAGCGTCTTGCCGTCAATCGCGACAACCGGCATCGCTTCCACGTCTTCACCCCGTTCGCTACCGCACAATTGCGCAGCATGCTGGCGGAAAACCAGCTCCACCTTGCCACCATCAAGCCCGTGCAGGATGGTTCGCACGGCACTATAAGCCGGCGCGCGCTCCCAGCCGAAGCCGAATGCCCGATTGAGGTGCTCGCGATGAGCCTCGATGAAGCGATGGACCTTGCGATAGGACGTCGCCCCGGACAAAATCGCCAGGATCGTCGCCAGCATCACCGGACCAAGCTGCCATTTCTTGCCCTGCGCCCGGCGTGGGTCAGGGATCGTCGATAAAAGTTCCAGGAATTTCAATGTCATGAGTGCATCCTCCGAATCAAATACACTCCTATAGATTCAGACAAATACCGCTTTGGGAATCCCCCAGACAACCATCAAGCATTTAGCGTTGAACAGCCCTGTGCCGTTTTACCCCGCTATCAAATTTAGAATTTGAGAAATATTCTTCTGCGGTATCCAGAAGTCGGCATCTATTGTTTCCCCGATTATAGGAGAAGGCGATGCATTGGTCATTTTTCATACAATAAATTTCACAGATTTCTGGTGAATCAGTATTTGTTGTGTAGAAGCTGTTGCCAGGCATTTTCTTGCCCTTGAACAGAAAAGTCTGTTTTTCCGCCGTCGATAGCAGAGGTTGATCTTCATTTTCCAAAACGCCGGTGATGGACTTTGGTTCAAGGCGTATTTGGCTTAATGAGGACTTGAGGAAGCAATACCTGTTCCATTTGTCAAAGCTGAAAGCACGGCACCGGGTGTTACCCTTGCATTTCTCTCGGCAAATATCAAAGCTGACTTTTTTCAACGTGCTGAAATCATCACCATACATATCGCGATTTGCGTAGAGCTTGAATCCCGTTGCCTGCTGTTTAATAGCTGGTGACGCTTTCGCCAATTTCGGCGATCCAGAACGAATATATCTCAATGCCTGCTCAGTTGGTCTGGCTGTGGTCAAAGAGTTTTTTACATCCGTGTTTTCAATATATGCCTTCAATGCAGCGCTGCTCTTTTTCCCCCATTGGCCATCAACAGGACCAGGATTGAAACCCACGAGAGACAGTTCTGTTTGAATCAATTTTGTGAGGAAAATATCAGAGTTTTTTAAGCGTTCAATTCCCTCTTTTGCTTCTGAATTCTTTCGATCCAGTTTAAGGATTGCCTTGTAATCCTTATTAGCATCGGATGTTGAATTTTCTTTTTCGAAGGCGAGGGCGCGCAATAACAAAACGTCGGTATCTTTGGAGTTGCGCTTCAGAACTTCCCCAAAATCTGCAATTGCTTTTTTGGTTGCATCTTGAGATAAATGCATCTCTCCTCTGCGGCGGTACGCTTTGGCGAATTCTGGCTTTAGATTTATGGCTTCCGATAAATCCTTGATGGCGTTTTTTACCTCGTTGGTTGCAATATGTGCTTCAGCGCGGCTTGCAAGTAATTCAGCGGTTTTGCCAAGATTTACGGCTTTTGAATATGCTGCGATGGATTCTTTAAGAAAATTGTCTAATAGGTTTTTATCACCCACAAGATCAAAAAGCTCGACAAGGCGCTTTTTAAAAGTTTCTTCATTTGGTTGAAGTTTGTATGCTATTTCAAAATCAAGTATCGCCTTGAAAAACTTGGCCTCGCCGACATACTTCTGTCCACGTAGCGCAAAAACAGCCGCGAGGCGCGCTTTGTGAGTGGTGCTTGTGGGGTAGATTTCTACTACTTTCGAGAGATCGGCAATTGCTTTGTCAAATTCTCGTTGTTGGAGATAAGCAATTGACCTCCGCAGGTGCGCAACTGCCAGGAAATATTTTCCAACCGCATCACCAGAGATTACCGCGCTGCATCCAGACATGATGCGTTCAAAATCCTTGCTGTTGCAGTCCTTAGTAACCCCATTTTTTAAGCCTGCCTCTGTCGCGGCAAGCGAAAACGAAGCCAAAAAAGAACAAACAACGATCTTAATAAATAATTTTCGCATCCTTCACCATAGATTTACAGTAAGAGAGAAATATTGGGAATTTCTGGTATAATCAAAACAATGTCTTTTCGCCTGATAAATATATACATAATCATTGCTAACAGTATATTTTTTGTATTCATTCTTAAAGAAATACCATTATATCATTCCCTCTTGTCCAATATTTCCTTCCTCTTATTCTTGATTGTATCTTTGCACGAAGCATACAAATCTTCGGGTAAAAACTGGCTGAGAATCAATATATAGTCCCATGCTGCCAAATACTTATATACGGCCATGTATTATACTCGATTTGCTGCCCTCATCATCGGCGTTTGCTATGTTGCATTTCTGGTGAAAGAGATTTTCTCGATTTTGATTTCCGCATTAACCGGCGTATCCGCAGATGGCAGTTTGCTCGGTGTTTTTTTCCACATAGTTACAATTGCTGTTATTGTCTCGGCGTTGATTATCACTTTGTCTAGTGAGAAGCACATTGCCCTTTAAACCTACCTAGGCCGACACGGATCACATTTTTCCGAAACAAGAACACATTCGTCCAGACCCCATTTTTTTTGGCAACTTTCCTTTCTATAACAAGTTGCAATCATCCGTCGTAGTCCAAACATGGATTTTCCAGAATCCACAGCTTCAAAAGTTGGTCTGACAGTCGGGAGTTTGCATTTCTTGTCAAATGTTTCTGTTTTGGTGTAGAAATTTGCTGTTGCTGCTCTGACAGCGGCATCCACAGGAAATGAGTTGTCTTGTTTTCTTCTGTAGGATGGTAATGTAGGTATTCCGTTCCAAAATGCATCTTCTTGCCGCCGCTTAGTCTCCCTTTCAATTTTCTCCTGCTTCCCTTCATAAGCCACCCTTTTCTTTGACTTACGCAAGTCTTCCTTCACCACTTGCGAAATATCTTTGTCACACATCGATCTGGCGGTCACAAGCGCCTGGATTACCGTAGGGCAATCCTTGGAATATGCAGCATTGAGGTTTTGGATTTTTTCAACGTAGGAAGCTTGCACCGATTTTCGTTGATTTTCCGTATTATCTTTTATTATTCGCTTGATCTGCGAGTTTCCGGCATCCTTGCCCGCTTCATATTCCTCTTCAACTTCACTCTTTGTTTTTCGCAAATTTGCCTGACGGTTTTCTTCCGCTTTTCGTTGGGCTTCTCTCTTCTTTTGCTTGGCTATCCTTCGAGCCTCTTTCCGTCGTTCAGCTTTCTCACGTCGTCTCTGGGCTCTTTCTTCTCGCTGCTTGATCCAGGCAGCGGCTACTTGATCGTTGAGTATCCCTATTTCATGGGGTAACATACACGATATTTGGCCTCTTCTCCAGCCTGACAAAGGTGGAATTCCGCTAGGCATCGTCCAGCATTTTTGGCCGCGGGGACAAGATTTTCTACTGTTTCCACAGCGGATTTCACCATTTTTTACGCATACCCGCCCTGATAGATAGAATCCAGATTGACATCTTGGGCGTTGATAAACTGGAGGGGGTTTATAACTTGGAGGTTGATAACCCGTTCCGCTTCTACCGGCAGAACTCATGCAAGCGTTATAGAGTTGTGTAAGTGGTCCTAAGGTTCCAACCGCTCCGGCAGATCGGGCATAGTTCAAATACCGTCTACATTCTGGCGTGTTAGGCACGCTTTGTGCATGGCCTTCGCCCGCCCAGCCGAACAAACCAACAGCAAATGTAACCAAAATTCTGAGCATTTCCGTTCCCCCGAACATGCTCGTTGCTATTTATGAGTGGGATATTCAAAGCTATTGACCCACACATCCCGCTATCCGTGTGATTATGCACAGTAGTTACCTTCAATGTAAAGGGCGCATAATATCGCAGCCGCAGCTTTTCGGGAGTGGGCATCAATGGTCGATTGACTTTGATCGTGATACTATTCTCCGTATCCGATAATAACCAATACCATTTGCACAAAAAATGACCTTGATCCTCTTTCGAGGGGCAAGCCTGAGGTGGTCTCGGGTTTTGCCTTCGGAGGAAGATCATATGAAGACCAAAACCGAAACCCGGGCGTTGCCACCGGCATGATTGCAGCCGTTGGCAGTCCGCTGGATGACTTAACCCCGGGCAACCGTAAGAAGAGCATGGCAAAAAAGCGCCGAGAACCAACCGCCCCGCCGTCCTGATCCACCAATGCCCCGGTCTTCATTGGAGGTTGCGGATATCTTCCGCGACTATGGTGCTGTGTATCGCACGGCTAATAAGGGACGCGTCAGCCTGAACCAGTTGAAGGTGATGAGTGCCATAGAGCGCTGCCGTACGACCGCGCTTGGCGGTCATATCGCGCGGTGTGAAGACTGCGCCCATGAGCACATTGCCTACAACTCGTGCCGCAATCGCCATTGCCCCAAATGTCAGTCCGCCGCTGCCAAAGCCTGGTTGGCGGCACGCGAGGCCGAATTGCTGCCCGTCGGCTATTTCCACCTCGTTTTCACTCTGCCAAAATCCATCGCTGACATCGCGTATCAAAACAAACGCGTGATCTATAATCTGCTGATGCGGGTGAGTGCTGATACCGTGATCAGGATCTCTGCTGATCCAAAACATCTCGGTGCGCAGGTTGGCATCACGTCGGTGTTGCACACCTGGGGCTCGGCAATGCCACCCCCATGTACCGTCCCGGGAGGAGGTCTTTCAACGGGCGGTACAAAATGGGTAACCTGTCGAATGACTTTCTTCCTTTCCGTCCGTGTCCTGTCCCGTCTGTTCCGGCTGAACCGCCCCGGGTTTACCGGAGGCTGATTAGTTTGTTTATGCGACTAATTCTAACTGGTTTATCTGTGCATAGTACAGCTCCTCTGCTTCAGCGGGCGGAATATTTCCGATTGGTTCCAGCAGGCGACGGTTGTTGAACCAGTCAACCCATTTGAGGGTCGCCATTTCAACATCATCAATGCTGCGCCATGAACTCTTTCGATGAATGACTTCGGCCTTGTAAAGTCCATTGATGGTTTCGGCCAAGGCGTTGTCATATGAGTCGCCGACACTGCCAACGGATGGCTCAATCCCGGCCTCGGCCAACCGCTCGGTGTAGCGGATCGAGACATACTGAACGCCCCGGTCACTGTGATGGATCAGCCCGTCTTGTTGAACCGGCTGCCGATCATAGAGGGCCTGTTCCAAAGCATCCAGAACGAAGTCCGTTTTGGCAGAGCGTGACACCCGCCAGCCAACAATCCGGCGGGCAAATACATCGATGATGAAAGCGACATAGGCAAATCCCTGCCAGGTGGAGACAAAGGTAAAATCACTCACCCACAGCATATTGGGTGCAGGCGCGTTGAATTTTCTGTTCACATGGTCGCGTGGACACGGGGCGGAAGGATTGCTGTGGGTTGTCTTGAGGATTTTTCCTCTGATAACGCCCTGTATTCCAAGCTGTTTCATCAACCGCTCCACAGTACAACGCGCGACATCAAAATCCTCTCGCTGCATCTGTCGCCAGACTTTACGTACCCCGTAGACTTCATGATTGTCATCCCAAACACGCTGGACCTCAGGGCGCAACTCTGCATCTCGTTTGGCGCGATCACTGGCCAGACTGGGATCACGGGCAATAGCTGCATGGGAATGATATGTTGAAGGGGCAATCGGCAAAACCTTGCAGATTGGCCAGAATATAACAGTGGCCCGTGATCATCACGATGATCATCGATAAACATCTTCATCTTCTCAGTGGGCGCCCACAATCATGGCTCGCTCCGCCTGGGCAAAGTTGACCGCCAAAACGCCATTGGTTCGAGTGACAAGGTCAACGCGAGACGCTTTCCTGAGAATTTCATTGGCCTGACGCAATTCCCGGACTTCGCGTTCCAACGCTTTGATGCGCTCGCGCTCATCGCTTGTAACGCCATCACGCAAGCCAATGTCCGTCTCTTCCTGACGAAGCCATTTGCGAAGCGTTTCTGCCGTGCAGCCAATTTTGGATGCAATAGCAGAAATCGCCGACCACTGACTGTCATAATTTTGTTGATGTTCCAACACCATCCGAACGGCACGCGTACGCACTTCAGGTGAATATCTCTTCGATCTCTTGTTCTTTTCCATAGCTCCAAATTATCCTATCTTTGGAGCCTCCGGTAAACCCGGGGCGGTTCACGTATGCGTAGCGCGAAATTACGCCATGCCGGTGCCGCTCCTGAAGATGTGGATTATCGCGCACGGCGCAATCTCAATAAAGCGCTGTTCCAACAACTTTTGACCGGAAAATGGATGCGCGACAAACGCAACCTGATCATCACCGGCCCCTGTGGTGTCGGCAAAACCTGGTTGGCATGTGCACTGGCACATAAGGCCTGCCGAAACGGCAATACGGTATTATACAGACGCCTGCCACGGCTGTTTGACGAGTTGGAGCTGGCTCATGGCGATGGCCGTTTCCCGCGCCTGTTTCGAAGCCTCACCAAAACCGATCTTCTGATCCTTGATGACTGGGGGCCTGACCGTCTGAACGCAAGTCAGCGCCGTGATCTTATGGAAATCATTGAAGACAGATATGAGGCAGGTTCCACTCTCATCACCAGTCAACTTCCCGTTGATACATGGCACGAGGTAATCGGTGAACCGACCTTCGCTGACGCAATCCTCGACAGGATCGTTCACAACTCCTACCGAATGGAACTGGAAGGCCAGTCAATGCGTAAAACCAGAACCAAAATCGTTGACGAAAGCAACAAAAACTGAATAGAAAAACAAGCGCCCCAAACGCAGCGCGCTACAGGTGGCCGGATACCCCGGTACAGGTGGCCGGATGTTGTTGGAATGAAGGGGCGGATTGCCCGGAATATGCAGGGTGGTGACAAATGGTGCAACAACCGCCCATTCAGCATCAGTTAAATCGCTTGGATAACGATCAAATTTGCGAGTATGTTCTTGGCGGGTGATATCAGTCCACGGCATCGTGGTCTCCTTCGAATATTCATCAATCCGAAGTGAATCACAACCTACTGATATCATTCAACTACTTTTAAATCGGGTTCTAAGATGGGTATCGGCAGAATATGATTACCATGGTGTTTTAGTCTGACAATGCCTGTTGTGCGAAAAAAAATGTCAGATCAGGTCATGTGTCAAAAAAATAGATCCAAATGTTCTGGTAACTTCAAAAACCTGGAATACTTTGTTGGCGCTCATGGGCGAACCCACGCAATCGCCGCGTGTTTTCTGCAACCTCACCAGGTACAGGAAATTTGCGCGCAAGACCTTCCTCAATTGCGGATTGTGCAGTGACTTCCGCCACTTCAGGATAAAGTGTCTCAGACCTCGGACTGGGTGAAATATTATTTAAAGACAGTTCATTTTCCGATACATCATTGGCAATGGCTTTTGCCGCCTTCAAACACATAGTGGGGGAAACAGATTTGGCGTTGGTATCTATTGCCCCTCTCAATAACGAGGGGAATGCCAGCACATTGTTACAATGATTTGGAAAATCGAAGCGGCCACTGGCGACTAGTGCAGCACCAGCCGCTTTTGCTTCATCCGGCATGATCTCCGGGTTCGGATTTGCCAGTGAAAACACAATCGGCTCCGTATTCATAGATTGGATCATTTGTGAATTTACAATCCCGCCAACCGAAAGGCCAATAAAGAGATCGGCGCCGATCATTGCCTGCTCAAGACCGCCTTTGCGCATCGAGGCATTGGTTTTATCCGCTAATCGTTGCAGGTACGGGTATTGTTGTTTCTGGTCACGGCTCAATATGCCTTCGCGATCCACCGCTATAATATCCTCTATTCCCAGCAGTCCAAGCATCTTGATACAAGCGGTACCCGCAGCGCCACAACCACAGACAACTGTCTTTATATTTGACGGATTTCTGTTTAATACCTTCAATGCATTGATCAAGGCCGCGATAATAGCGGTCGCGGTTCCAAACTGATCATCATGAATGATCGGCACCGGCAACGAGCCAGAAAGCTGATCCATGACATCAAAACAATGAGGGGCGGCGACATCTTCGAGATTAAATCCACCGAAACTTGGCGCAAGCGCCTTGATAATTGGCACAAGTTCCTGAGAGTTTTGCACATCAAGACACAAAGGCATGCAGTCGATACCAGCCAATAATTTAAACATCACAGATTTACCCTCCATGACCGGCATGCCGGCAAAGGGGCCTATGTCGCCAAAACCCAGCACTGCGCTGCCGTCTGTTACCAACGCAATCATATTATCTTTGGTTGACTGCTCATGAATTAGTGAGGGGGTTTCTTTGATGGCATTTACAACATGGCCAACGCCGGGAGTGAAAGCGATTGCAATGTCTTCAACCCCGCGCACAATTACCTTCGGCAATATTTCGATTTTGCCATGGCCAAAATAGGCATCCCGACCAAAGGCTAAAGCCTTTTCAGCCGTAATATCCATAATCTGCTTTGCCATATCAGGCAGCCACCAGTCTGTTGACTGTATTTTTGGCTGCATCGTATCCTTCGCGCACCAATATTTCATAAAGCGGTATCTGACCAATCTGAGACCAGACATAGTTCTTCAACTGATTGATTGCACGTTTGTCGGAATCATCTGGCGATATACCGAGCGATTCCTGTGCAATTTGCTTCAACATGGGCCAAGTGTATAGGTGGGCAGCACCCATTGTATAAGGCCAATTCATATCAGCCAGATGTGTCACCCATTGCTCGGCAGGCTGCGTTGCCAGTACAAGCTGGTCGTTTTTGCGTTCCAGAAGGCCATAATCGACCGGGTCGACCTGCGCCATGATTGCAGCTGATTCAATAAAATGGCAAACACGATCCAGGCCGACCCAATTGGTTACTACATCCCGCCCGTCCATGGATGCATCAAGCATCGACATCTGATGGGCCGCGGCCATCGCCATTACAATACGTGCATCATGACGGCGGTGCATCAATTCAGCGGTCGCATAAATACAATGCGCGTGCCACGTATCATCATAAACAGTTCTGGGTTCTTCGAGCCAAGAACCGTTTTCCTGCCACTTGTATAGCCAGACTTTCGGGTATTCATGGACCAGAAGCGAAGCCACCGGCAAATCACGATTAATGGGCAAACCATACATCTGGCGATAATTTTCGGTATAATTATCTGCAATCCTGATATTATAGGCCACGGTAAGCGCCAACCCCCCTGGATGGGCATTGTAGAAATCATTGTGACTGGAGGGTGCTGTCAAATAGTTCTGCGGGGTCATATGTCCTTCGGGAAACAAATGGTCGGGATCGTCATCTGCGTTGAAAAACCCAAGTTTAACCATTTCGTTGACAAGCTTTTGGCGGTCATCATCACTTGGATACATTTCAAGAAACGTAACTTTCGGGCTGCTGATACATTCCGTCATCAATCTGCGATAACCGTCATCTTCAAGGCTTGCAGCGGTTTGCAAGAGTTCATTATAAGCTCCCGATACCAATCTCGACGCTTTGGCCATGTCCTCGGGGCTCATGGCCACTATTTCCTCCAATGATCGTGTGGGAGTAAGATCCAGATCTTCGGAAAATTTCGAATATTCAAATTTGCCCGGCAATGGGCCGCGTGTTTCGTGACATGTACACATATTTGTTTCTCCTTTAGGCATGAATTGGCCAGCATCTGTATGATGCCGTTGAAATTTCTAAATAAATTTTTCTGTTTCCAGATCCAGCAATTGCTCCGGTACTAACTCGAACCCGAACCAGACAGTATTTTTCAGGTTGACCGGGTCATCGGGCACAATTTTTGCTCTGAGTATCTCCTGTCCAAGCTGAAGTTGAACAATGGACATTCCACCAAGATACTCCACTCTGTTAATCTTCGCTTTATTGGGGGTTTCCTTCGACTTCGATGTCGATAGCCGTACCGCTTCAGGGCGAATACCAAGTGCAAGATTTTCGGGTAATTGCCTCTTTGCGGGATATTCTTTTTGCTCATCCAGCGGGAAGTTTAAAGTTCCAATTTCGATGATGGTTGCGCCATCCGTTATTTTGGGCTTCGCAGCTAGGATATTCATAGACGGCTGGCCAATGAATTCCGCGACAAATTTGTTGGCAGGTCGGTTATATATTTCATCCGGCGAACCGATTTGTTGCAATCGACCTTCATGGAGAACCGCAATGCGGTCCGACATCGACATTGCTTCAACCTGATCATGGGTAACATAAATAACGGTTTGGCCGAGTTTCTTATGTATCTCCTTAAATTCCAAACGTAACGCTATACGGATGCGTGCATCCAGATTTGTTAATGGCTCATCCAGCATTAAAAGGTCAGCAGGCTTTGCAATTGAGCGTCCAATCGCCACTCTTTGTTGTTCGCCACCTGAAAATGTTTTGGGTAACCGGTTCAGAATATGTTCTACTTTCAACATTTCAGCAAGTTCCATCACCCGCTTGCGGATTTCCTGTTCAGATGCACCGGATATTTTCAGTGGAAACGCCATGTTTTCAAAGCCTGTTAGTGTAGGAAACAAAGCTATGTTCTGGAAAAGCAGGCTGATGTTGCGGTCTTTCGGCTGAAAATGTGTGACGTTGCGATCCTTGATCACAACTGTTCCAGAATCGGGCCGGATCAATCCGGCTATCGTCTTTAGCAGCGTGGATTTACCCGCATTAGTGGGCCCTACGATACAAAAGAACTCTCCTTCCTCGACACTGAAGTCAATTTCTCTCAGTGCCTGAATATCATCATAACGTACACTGATATCTGTGAGGGATAGCTGGCTCATGCTGGTTCCTCACAATTTTGAAAATGATGAACCTCACCGGTTTCCGGATTGATAATATGAGTGTCTTCCAATTCAAATCTAATATGCAATTTATCGGATTCCCTGGCGAAGCCCGGTGCAACAGATATTGCAAGTAAATCGTCTGCATAATTCACATGAAGAATGTGCTCGGAACCAAAATTTTCAACGAACCGGACTTCGCATCCAATTGAACCTGCAAATGGATCATGACTGGTCCTGAACTGATGTGGACGGACCCCGAGGATATAAGGTCCTGGTAAAATGTGTGAATTTGGTATCGCTCTGTTCTGTTCAAGGGCAGTAGCAATATTCAGCGTTTTACCGGTCTTGGAAATTGTGCACCGGAGCATATTTATCGGAGGATCTCCGATAAATTCCGCAACAAATCTACTTGTCGGTTTTTGATATATCTGTTTGGGGGAGGCCGTTTGCAGGATATCGCCGTCTTTCATGACGGCAATTCGATCAGACATTGCCATGGCCTCGGTCTGGTCATGTGTCACATAGAGAACTGTTTGCTGCAATTCCTGCTGGATATTTTTCAATTCAGTGCGCAGGCTAGTACGAAGTGCTGCATCCAGATTCGACATCGGCTCATCAAGAAGGAGAAGTTCCGCTTTGGTGACCAGAACACGCGCAAGCGCAACTCGCTGCATTTCGCTCATGTTCAAGTCGCCACCCCTTGCATTCAGTATTCCAGATATGTCCAGTTTTTCCACAAATTCATCAACAATCAGATCACGTTCAGCACGGCGTATTTTCTGTGCCTCAAGGCCGAAATGAAGGTTCTTTTTCACTGACAGTTTGGTAAAAATTGCATAGTCTTGAAAAACAAGGCCGATCTTTCGTTTCTGGGGTGGAATATGGGTGATATTTTTACCGTCGATGAGAATTTCGCCAGAAGTCGGATCCACGAACCCTGCAATCATTGCCAGGGTGGTGGATTTGCCGCATCCAGATGGTCCCAACAATGAAAGAAATTCACCTCGGTGAAGGACCAGATTTGAATTGTATACGGCCTTGGTCTGACCAAACACCTTACAAATATTTTTGAGTTCAAGTTTTGCCGGTCCGGTGTTGTCAGTCGTCATTTCTTGATTGCTCCAAAGGTCAGACCACGAACAATATGGCGCTGGATCACATACCCAAAAATGATTACCGGCAAGGTCGAGATGGTTCCCATCGCAGCCTGTACGCCATAAAGTTTTCCCGAAGAAGCAGACACATAGTTGGCAACCTGAAGGGTGACCGTCACAACATTGCCGGCCGTTAATACCAGAGCGAACAGAAATTCAGACCAATTCAGTATGAAAATGAAAAGCGCAGTCGATAAAATGCCCGCTTTTACCAACGGTAAGGTAACTGTGAGAAATGCATTGAATTGCCCCATGCCATGAACCATTGCTGCTCCCTCCAGTTCAGCCGGCACTTCTTCTATGAAAGAGCGGATCATCCAGATTGAAAATGGAAGCGTGAATGCTGAATAGGCGAGGATCAGGCCGACATAGGTATCAGAGAGTTTGAGAACGGAAAACAGGGCGACCATAGGCACAACAACTGCTATTGGCGGCACCATGCGTACCGTGAGGAACTGGAAGGGGTAGTTTTCCCCACCGGTGCGAAACCGGACAATGGAGTAAGCGGCCAATGTGCCAAACACGACGGAGATAATAGTCGCCGATACCGATATTATTGTTGAGCCTTTGAATGCATTCCACGCACTGCCTGATACCTTGTAGTCAAGAGACCCATCTTGTTGGCTGGCAAAATCACGAGCCAAGTCAGGAAAGAATACAATCCGGTAGTTTTGCAGGGTTGGATTATCCGTAAGCCATATAGGTGGCCAGTTGGCCCACTCCTCAAATGGTTTGAAAGAAGTAGCTATCAGCCAATAAATCGGAAAAAATGAAATAACAGATGCAATTATCACTGCGGTGCGTTTGAGAATTGTCTGCCAGTTGAAGCGTTTTGTCATTTTCTCAATCCTAGCCGCGTGTGCGAAGCGGTTTTGCCAATACAAGGCAGATCGATACCACAACAGCCAGAACAAGAAGTGCGGCTGCCGCTATATAGCCCATGCGAAAATATACAAATGCGCCGTTGTACATGTACATTGAAATAGTTTCAGTGGCGCCACCAGGTTGGCCCCGTGTCAGGATATAGACCGGATCAAATATCTTGAATGTCTCAATTGCCCTGACAACAACTGCTATGGAAATGACGGGAACCAGCAATGGCAAGATTACTTTAAAAAAGATACGCGTTGGGCTGGCACCAAGCCCAATGGCCGCCCGGATTTGATTTTCCGGCAGGTTCATCAAACCGGTTAACATCAGTAAGAACATTAATGGCGTCCATTGCCAGATTTCTGCAAGCATGATTGGTGCCATTGCCCAGGTAGGGTGCGATAGCCAGGAGAATTCAAATACTTCACCGGTTAACAGGGATATGAGGTGGTTGATCGGACCGCGTTCATTGAACAGCATAAAAAATGCATTCGCTGCATCAACAGGTATGATCATCATCGGCAGAATAATGATGCTTACGGCTATTTTTCGCCAAGGCCATTCGTCTATGAACAACAGGGCCAGGCCAAGGGCCAGCACCAGTTCAACAGCTATGCAGACCGCAACAACAAAAAGTGTCCGCACCACAGACTTTACAAACCGGTCATCATACCAAAGCTCATAAAAATTCCAAAACCAGTCAAATTCTGCCTGATACCATGCAATATTTTGTGTTGGCTGCCAGCTGGTGAATGCGAGCCAGATGAGTATCAGGGTCGGCACAACAACAATAAACATAATGGTCAGTTGTGCAGGTAAAACCAGTCGAATGTTAAACGGTATTTTATACATACTTGCTAATTATCCATGGTATCCGCCCGCACTTGCGCTTGGAATTGCGACTGACCCCATCAAAAAAGTCACCGCGTACAAATTATGTACGCGGTGCAAGTTTTTATTTTAGACGGTTTCGTATCGACGCCGGATAAATGGATTTCAGAAATGACCACTGAACACCCTGACTACGTCGTCCCATTCGCCTGGTGATGCGGGACCAGGCGGCGGCGGTATCATCCAAAGCCTGTTTTGCGCTTTTGGTGCCGGAATCTGCCGCAGAAAGGTTGGTTCTAAGCTGATCAAAATACTCACCCTGACCTTTCAGGTAAAGATCGGGAATTGAGCCTTTCATCGATTCTTTATGCACTTTCAGAAATTCAGGGCTGTATGTGCTGACAATTTCGGCATCCTCATAATGGGCACCTCGAAACGGGTCAAAATACCCACCAGGGTCACGCACGGCAATTGTCGACATCGCAGGGCTGCATGCAAACAGACTATACAGATAAGCTAGTTCAGATTGCTTGGAGACTGATGAAACAACGTAGTTCCAGCCCCAGTTAAAATAGGGTGTCTTCAGCAACTCACCATCGACAATTCCGCCTGGTGTCGGACCAAAAGTCATCTTTCCTTTTATTGCTGATTTGTCGCTGTTAAGGAACTTTTGAGTGCCACCCCATCCGATGTTGCAGAATTTGTCGCCCTTTCCAAAAGCCTCAAAATTCTCGAATAGACCGTTGGTCCGTGCACCTGGATATAAGTTCTTGGATGCGGCAATCAACTCCTCAAGAGCTTTTACTCCGGCATCATTATTGATCTGAGGGTTCAAATCATCATCAAGCGGGTAATAGCCTTTGGCGTGAAAACGTACCCACCATTCCCAGGCGACGAAAAACTGGGTGCGATAAAGTGCACCACCATACATCCCCTCATCAGGGCGGTGGAAATGGGCCATCATGGCGTCAAGTTCTTGCCAGGTATCTGGAACTTTTAATTCATAGCCGTTCTTGTCTGCAAATTTTTTGTTCTCTTCGGCATTTTCCAACCAGTCTTTGTTATAAAACATGACATAGGTGTCGCCGTCAGTCTGATAGCCATACAGACTACCTTTGTAGTAATCCCCAATAGAATACAGGGCATCGTCCTGAAATCCGTCTGGTTCATATTTGCTGGCATATTGGTCCAAATTAACAAGTATACCGGATTCAACGATATCTGGAAGTCCGAAAGTGGCAGGTAACGCAAGATCGAACGCTCCTGATTTGGCAACCGATTCCAGAAGTATTTTTTGCGTTATTTCGCCAAGTGGCACTTCCAGGTATTTGAATTTAATACCGGTTAAAGCAGTGAACTTGTCGGCAACAGGCTTGACATTGCCCAGGGATCCTGATGGCTGAAGAATTTTTAATGTAATGTCTTTTCCTGCAGCCAGCTTCTTTGCCTGTTTGGCAGCCTCTTCATGCACGTTTGCCAATGTGGATGCATGGGCACGTTGCGGTGACATTATCAATGAAGGCGCTACAACTGCAGCGGATGCGCAGGCTGCTGCAGATTGCATAAAACGCCGTCTTTCACGGTTTGTAACTGTATTTCTTTTTGTCATATTCTTTCTCCCATATGGCTTTTACCCGATGTCTGCGGTAGATTTCAGGTTTAGTGCGCTTTAAAATTTAGATGGCGCACACGTTAACCATCTTCATTTAACCACTGTTGCCTTAGCGCGGTCCTGACTCACCAGCACTGCTGCTATTACAACCACCCCTTTCACCACCATTTGTGAATATTGATTCACTCCCATCAGATTCAGCCCATTGTCGAGAAGTACAATGATCAGAACTCCAATAAGAGTTCGGTGTACCCCACCAATACCGCCTGAAAGTGATGTTCCACCCACGACAATCGCCGCAAGCGAATTGAGCAACAGGTCCTGCCCCAAAGTTGGACCGGCGGTGCCAAGTCGTGCAACAGACATTGCTCCCGCAAGACCAGCCATCGCACCTGACAACATGAACGCTAGAATTTTATATCTGCGCACAGGAATTCCGGCAGTAGAGGCAACCGCCTCTCCACCGCCAATAATGTACATAAAACGACCGAAACGACTTGCAAAACAAAGTACCACCATGAAGGCCCAGACGATTATCGCAATCAGTGCAATATTGGGAAATCTGGGAATTAGCTGCCCGATCGCCAGCTCCTCAAAAGGCAGGGAATCAAAGCGAAGAGCACGCCCTTTCAACAGTTCCCAGGCAAAACCCGTAAAAACCGACAAGGATCCCAAAGTGACAACAAAAGAGGGAATGCGGCCAAAAGCAAAAACCAGACCGTTGGCTCCTCCCAAGGTTGCCCCAACCATTATGCCAACAAAAACAGCTCCGACACCTAAATCGAACATGTTCAGGGCTTTAACCGTTACAGCGCCAACAAACAGGACAATCGCCCCAACTGACAAATCAATGCTGCCCATGAGGATAACAAAGGTTGCTCCAAGGCAGGCAATCAGCAGAGCACTTGCCTGTCCTGAAATTGCGGTGAGATTTCGCAATGTGAGAAATGCTTCAGACCCCAGGGAGAAAAATATTATCAACCCGATGACCACCAGCACCGGCAGTGCCATGCCATCAAATTTGAGACGCCTAACCTTATCACCAACTGCGAAAATGAACTTCATACTGCATCCACCATTTTCCCATTGTCCATGAGAGCAGGTACAGCCGTCTGCGTTTCCAGCATTGCGGCAATAAGTTCGCGTTCAGTTGGTTTGTTGTCGGTGGGTGCATCAACAATATCGGCCATCTTGCCGTGCTGCATCACAACAACCCGGTTTGACAAACCAATGAGTTCAAGCAAATCATCGGTGATCAAGAGAATACCAACGCCACGATTGCAGAGCGTGCGAATTAATGAATAAATTTCTTCCTTTGCTCCCGCATCTACTCCGCGTGTTGGATTATCCAGGATTAACACCTGTGGATCACGGCAAAGCCAGCGCGCCAAAACAATTTTTTGTTGGTTACCACCAGACAAAGTCGAGCATATATCCTTTGGCCCACGCGCTTTGATGGAGAGTAATTCGATATATTCTTGTGTAACTTCAACCTCGCGGCGTGAGCGCCAGACACCAAACCGATTAGCGAATTTGTCGAATCCACCCGCCAGGGAAAGATTCCAAGCTGCTGAAAATGAAGAAATCATCCCTTCAGATAGACGTTCTGCGGGCACATATCCCAAGCCATTCTTCACCAAATCACGAGTTGACGGTTTTGAAGGATCATTTCCATTGAGCGAAACCCTTCCGGAATCAGATCCGCTGATACCAGCAATTCCTTTTCCCACTTCTGATTTCCCTGAATTCAACAATCCACCGATGCCCACCACTTCTCCACACCGGACACTTAGCGATATGTCCTCATAATCGCCCAGGCGGGTGAGTGCATCAACATCAAGAGCGATATTGGAGGTTTCGACAGCCAGTTGTTCTTTTTCGTGATAATAATCAGTCACACGTTCGCGACCGACCATAAGACCATGTAGGCTATGTTCATCTGTATCAGCGGAGTTCACGCGCCTCACTACTTCACCATCTTTTAGTACATAGACTACATCGCTGAGTTCGAGCACTTCTGAGAGCCGATGAGAAACAAATATGATTGAGGCGCGTTCTCGAAGTTTTGTGATCAGACTACGAAAATTCTTTTCATCAGATTTTTCCAGAGCCGATGTAGGCTCATCAAGCAACACAATCGGATATTCGATTCCCAGAATTTCAGTTGGTACGATGCAAGCGCGCGCGATCTCTATCAGTTGCCGTTTGGAAAAACTGTATGAAGAGGTCGTGCGTCGAACATCAAAGTCCAGGCCTGCCTGATCGATAACATATTGTGCGGTTTCAATCATTGCTTTCTTGTCGAGCCATTGTCCCCGTTTGCAATAGGACAACTCATGCGAAAGCAGCAGATTCTCATACACTTTAATATTTGGAATTAGTGCCTGTTCCTGAAAAACACGAGAAATGCCGTGAGAACTGGCGTCACTATAGCTTTTTGGCAGATAGGCTTTCGCCTGAAGTTCCATGCTACCGGTATCAGGTGCAATGACACCCGACATTATGTTGAACAATGTAGTTTTGCCGGCGCCGTTTTCTCCAACAATTCCAATTACCTGGTTCATTTCAACATCGAAATCGACATTTTTGAGAACCGGAATCCCTTCAAACCCCTTGGATAGGCCTTTGCCACGAAAAACTGTAATAGGATTACTCATTATTGGTTCCAAGGTTCTGCGTCTGAAATTGGCAGCAAATGGCACCCAATAGCCATTTGCTGCCAGGACACAGTTAACTTTTCATCGGAGAAGGCCCGAAGAAGTCTATTTTGTAATGATCTGCATATTCTTGCCGAACACTTTCAGCTTCGCCACTTTCACGAGACTTCAGATAATCTGCGGGATAATTCCAGCCCACGGGCTTGTCAATTCCACCCCACTCCAGATCTATATCCATTGGAAACAGTTCTGCCTGAGGGTCCCAGTCATCGGGGTGCAGGACCTTCGACATTTTCTTGAAGTCGTAGGGTTCAACACCATCATTATTCACATAACGTTCAAGATAGGGTTCAACATTATCCGCAGTCATGGCAATTGAACGCCAGTTCATCATGCGCTCTGCTGCGCGTGGCTGCCAACCATTCATGACATCATAAAGACGCGTGGTAAGCAGCGCGCCCATATATTGTGGAACGTTGGCACTGGTAGCGTGCAAGCGGCCCTGTTGTATCATTTTCGCCCCAAGCGTGGTGCCATCCGCTCCGGTGACAAACACATCTTCTCCCGGTTTAATTCCCGCACCGCGCAATGCGGCAATACAACCATCAGCAATATCGTCATTTTGCGCGATTACGCCAACGATATCAGAGTGACGGGAAATCAGATCTTCCATCGCCTTTTGTGAATCTTCCCGGTTCCATTTTCCAGGAAGTTCTCCTACCAAATTGATCTTCTCGTATTTCGATATGGCGTTATCACGCCCTCTTGATCTGATAAGATCAGTGGAATTGCCCTCAACTCCGGTAACCCCAACAAGATTGCCTCCACCAAATTTTTCCATGACCGATTTGCAAACCGCTTCGGTTACTGCACCATGCGCGGAATATTCCTCTGGTACCGCATACATTGTATAATAATCGCCAGCCTCAAATGGGGTAAACCAAGGCAGGGTTCCCCAGGTATTGTCCAACCAAATTTTGTTTTCATTGGCGAGTTGAGCTATCCGCTTGATTGATCCGCCACCTGGTGCATGCAGCATGACAGCCGAAGTTCCCGACGCGATTTGCTGCTCAAATTGGTTGAGCTGCTTTTGAGAATCAAATTGTCCATCGTTTGATGAAATGTTCAAACCAAGTATTTTGGCTGCGCCGGCGGCACCGGTTTGTGCATTATTGGTATATTCCATCGCCATGGTCATCATCAGATGGGCGATTTTTCCATCGCTGGATGCAATGGCAACACCAGGAATGCCAAAACTTGCCGCAGTTGCTGCCGCGACTGCACTGACAGAGGCAAGCGATAAGAACTCCCGTCGTGACACCCCATGGGTGTCTAGTCTATCCATATGAAAATCAATTACAGATTTCTTGCTATAGTCTGGATAATTTTTCGGGTTAAGTTTCTTTTTCATGATTTCAATTCCTCTCTTTTTGCAGCGATCAGCTGTATGGTGGGTTTCGTTGGATTATTCCCTGCTCTCAAATGCTACTTTTTGTTTTTCCATTACCCGCTCAACTTTTCCCTGTTCGATCAGCCACAAAAGGTGCGTGTGTATACAGCACTCCGCGTAGCATCGGCGCTCGCCAATACCGGTGGAAACGGGATAATCTAAATCTGTCTTAATCGGCATTACTTCCGGCAAGAGTTCTTGGGTGGTGAGGGGTTTTTTCTCGCGATGGAGCACAAATTTAATTCGCTCCTGCGTATCTCTTTGTTGCTGCTGCATATGCAATATGCGACGCTTTGAACTTTCTTCTGAATATGCCGAGAGACCATGTCCCTCCAACAAAAGTTGAGGTTTAAGGTCCAGGCATTTCTGCATGGATTCTGAGTGATGTTTTGCATTGCCGATAGGATATGGCCCCAGGGGAGTGGGATAATGCATGAGATCAGCGGAATAAAGTGATCCGGTATGAGGGTTCCATATTCCAATTTGCCCAGGACAGTGACCAGGCAAATGAATGACTTCTGTTTTGATACCGCCAAATTCAACGGTGTCGCCATGATTGACCACCACATCAACTTCAACCGGAAAATTCCAGTATTTTTCAATGATGCCCGGGTCCGAGAGGCCAAGGCTCTCGCCTTCTTTAAGATTGTAATCGGATACGACCTCATCGGGTGTCATACCGAAACGAGTGATATTCTCCTCTCGTGTCACGATCATTGGGTCTTCAATGACCGGCCTGTCAATTGGATGACACACAACCATTGCGCCATAGCGCTCCTTTAGCATTTTCGCATTGCCGGTATGATCGTAATGGAAGTGCGTAAGTACGATATACTTCAGGTCGTTTTTTTCTTTGTCCAGCAAATCAATCAGAAACTGGCCCATACCATTATTGTGCTCGGGAAGAGTCCAGTTGCCAGTGTCGATCAGCATGTTTTCACCTTGTCCGCGCAGAAGATAAACACTGCTTTGAACATAGCCGTCGAGTTCATCTCCAGCCAAGGGTCCATGTATTCCGGGAATCGCCCATCCATCTGGTGTTTCCGCCCAAAAGAATATCATATGTCAGTCCCTTTCTTCTCAGACACAGGCGCGTATCTTTTCCTGCGTGTATCCGCTGTTATCTGGTGCGCGAGCAAATATTCTGCTTCGCATTGTCGGGAGGCTATCGGTGCGAACTCATAACTTGCTTGTGGTGTCATGCGTTGATAAGTCACCGTCTTGAGAAACTTTCCCGCCCACAATCCACCGGTGTATCTGGCAGCCCTGCCGGTAGGTAGCGTGTGGTTTGTCCCAATCCCTTTATCGCCATAAGCAACGGTTGTTTCTTCACCAACAAACAGGCTGCCGTAATTCTTGAGATTTGCCAGGAAATAATCGTTATCAGCAGTCATCAATTCCAGGTGCTCGGGAGCATAATTATCACTAACTTCGATAGCTTCATCAAAATTGTCTACAACTGTAATCTCACCAAGAGTTTGCCAGGATGTTGAAGCCATGTCCCGTGTTGGCAGCGTCAAAAGTTGTTGTTCAATTTCTTCCAGCACCGATTTGCCAAATGATCGGGATGTTGTGATCAGCCATGCAGGACTATCGGGCCCATGTTCAGCCTGCCCGAGCAGATCAGTAGCGACCAATGACGGGTCTGCGGTATCGTCTGCAATGATGCAAATTTCGGTAGGCCCGGCCAGAAGATCGATGCCTACAGTGCCGTATAGTTGCCTCTTTGCTTCTGCGACATATGCATTGCCTGGTCCAGTGATCATATCAACCGGTTGCATCCCCACACATCCATGAGCCATTGATCCCATGGCCTGCACGCCACCCAGACAATAAACCTCATCTGCCCCTGCTTCATGTAGCCCGAACAAGGTAGGACCAAAAATTCCCGTTTCATCTCTTGGCGGAGCGCATCCAACAACATGTCCAACGCCTGCTACCCGGGCGGTGGCAACCGACATTGCGGTAGCGCTGATTAGTGGATAATTGCCACCAGGAATATAACATCCGACCCGTTCAATCGGTATATGTTTATGACCCAGAGTTGCACCGCTATCTAATTCCACTTCGATTTCGAGCATTGATTCAATTTGCCTTTTGGCAAATTCCCGAATTCTGCCCAGGCATATTCTGTAATCATCTTTAAATGTTTCTGAGAGTTTGGCGGACACATCGCGAATTTTGTCCTCTGTTACGCGGAAAGGTTTGACCCATCCATCCAAATCCCTGGCCTGTCTTTTAACTGCGTCATCACCCTCTTCGACAATCTGCGAGAGCATTTTTCGTACGGTATCTTCCACGTGCCCTTGATGCTTGGATTTTGCAATCTCGGCCTTTTTTACATAGTTGGGCATCTTTAATTCCTTGAGCATGAGTGGAATACAAAAATGTATGCGCATACATTTTTATATTCAAATTCATTAATATCATTCTGCAATCTTTCTCGATGTTGTTTGGATTTAAAAATGTTAGTCGAAACAATTCTACTTGTCAACTAACCGTAAAATATCGACATAGTGCCTTTAAGTTATTGAAATCATTTAATATTATTATTACGCAATTATTTGGCATTCAAAATTGGTATTTATTTTCACCACGCAAATCCCACGCAGACGGGTTGTTTTGTTGCGTATTATTGGATAAAAATATATGTGTACGCCTACATTATGAGTTGGTTTTGATGATATTTCTTTGAAATATCATGCCAATTAAATTACATTGATAAATGCCACATCAAGTTAGATTTGTGGAGGTAGAAAATTTCAATTAAAGGTCCAACCGGCCCCCCCTATAGCAAAGCTACAACAATCAAGGACATTGCGAAGCTGGCCAAAGTTTCTACCGCGACAGTGTCACGGGTGATTAGCACTCCGGACAAAGTCAAGGGAGCAACTTGTGCGCGGGTCGTTGCTATCATGAAGAAAAACCACTTTGTTGCCGACGGTCTGGCAACAGGGTTGGCCTCTCAACGATCCAAAACTATAGGCCTTATCATACCCACGATCGCCAATTCAATTTACTCTTCCTCGACGCAGGCAATTCAAAAGATATTTCAATCGCATGGCTATACGGTGCTTGTTTGCATCTCAGAATTCTCCGAACAAGCTGAAGGTGAAATGATACATCGCCTGCTTGAAAGACGGGTCGATGCATTGATCCTGACCGGGGCGACACGAGATCCGGAATTATACAAGAAAATCGCACATTATAACGTACCTTTTGTCATCACATGGCAACATGACAGTACAAGTGGTCTGCCTTCAATTTCATTTGACAATCATGCTGCTGCGCGTACCGCAGTTGAGCATCTGATGGATCTGGGGCATCGTCGCATCGGCTTGATCTGTGGCCGAACCGATGTGAACGACCGGGCATATGAGCGACGTCGTGCCTATGAGGAATGTTTGCTTGAAAATGGAATTAGTGTTGATCACGATCTCATCTATGAATGCGAGTTTGACATGATAGAAGGTCGATCCGCCATGGCTAAAATGCTCGAGGCTGAAAACAGGCCTACTGCCGTATTCAGTGCAAACGATGTTCAGGCTATTGGTGCGATCGCTGCCTGTCGCGATAGGGGGCTGGTTGTCCCAGATGATATCTCAATAATTGGTTTTGATGATTTACCTATCGCCAGATGTACGGTTCCCCAACTCACCACTATCCGTGTTCCCGCATACGAAATGGGTGAGCGTGCCGCGGATGCGTTGATCGTTTCAATCCGCACCAAAGGTAATATTGTTCCTTCTGAATTGCACACGGATCTGATTTTAAGAGAATCTACGATGGCTGTGAATCGTCAAGAAAGGTCGAAATCTACCGACTTTGATATTCATGAAAACTAAACCCTACGTGTCAATGAGCGTTTAAAACTGACCCGGGTTTTGCATTTAAAATTGACCCGCCCAGCTTGTGCCAAAACCGGGTAATATTGTCTCATTGATGTCCAGAGGCCCCGCTTCGTGAAGTGGCCCCATTGCAGGCGTAGCGAAGCGGGGTCAAGCCGGGTTTGGGGCGTTTATGCTTTTTGTTTGTTACGACTGTGCTTGAGACGATAGCTGTCGCCGTTCATCTCCAGAATATGGACAGTTCGCAGGACGGGTCAGCCGGTCGAGCAATGCGCCGGTCAGCCGTTCGGTGCCAAATGTCTCGGTCCATTCATCGAATGGCAGGTTTGAAGTGATGATAATTGAGCCGCGTTCATAACGCTGAGAGATCAGCTCAAACAAGAGTTCGGCACCGGTTTTAGAGAGTGGCGCAAAGCCCGTTCGGCGGACAAACACGGGTCCATCCATGTTTGCTTTACCCGCCTCACCATCAATGATCAACAGGTTCTGGTTGATCATTTGTTTCTGGAACCGCAGCAGCTGTTTGTCATCACGCGCTTCAATCAATCCATGCACCAAAGCAGCAGCGGTTATGAAGCGCACCTTCAAGCCCTTTTGACATGCGGCCAAACCAAGACCCAGGGCAATGTGGGTTTTGCCGGTGCCACTGGGGCCAAGGGCAATGATGTTTTCCTGTCGCTCGATATATTCTGATCTGGCCAGTTCCATCACCATTACCTTGTTGAGGGATGGCATGGCTGTAAAATCAAAGCTGTCGAGACTTTTGACAGCGGTAAACTTGGCCGCCTTTATACGCCGTTCAATCATGCGCCGTTCGATCATGCGTCTGTGACGCTCAATCAGTTCCAGTTCCGACAGACGCAACAAATAATGAATATGATCCTTGTTGGCGGCGGCACACTGGCGCGCCAGCTTGTCATACTCACCTAAGAAGGTTGGCAGACGCAACTTTTTGAGATGATGTTGCAACAGCACTTGTGGGGTATCGGTGTCAACGGCGGAGTAAAAACCTGCCAAAGGGCGGAGTAAAAGTAGGCCGCTTTTTGGTTTATCACGATGTTGCGGAGGGTTGTCCATAGGCCCGCGCAGCGGAGTGGCCCCCACATGGCAGACGCAGCAGTGCGGGCCTGTGGTCAAGCCGGTTTTTTAGGTGGCTTTATTTTCTTCTGACTGTGCTTCAACCGATAGCTCTCACCATTCATTTCCAGAATGTTGACGTGATGGGTCAATCGGTCGAGCAATGCGCCGGTCAGGCGTTCGGTGCCGAAGGTTTCTGTCCACTCCTCGAAGGGCAGATTGCTGGTGATCAGGGTGGAACCCTGCTCGTAACGTTGTGAGATCAGTTCGAACAAGAGTTCTGCCCCGGTTTTGCTGAGTGGCACAAAGCCGAGTTCGTCGATAATCAGCAGTTTGACCTTTGCCAATTGTCGCTGGCGGCGTAGCAGGCGTTTCTCATCACGAGCTTCCATCAGTTCATTGACCAGGGCAACTGCTGTTACAAACGCCACCGGCAGGCCCTTCTGGCAAGCCGCCAGCCCTAATGCAAGGGCGACATGGGTTTTGCCTGTGCCTGATGGGCCAAGGGCAATCACATTCTCCCGACGCTCTATCCATTCACACCGTGCCAGTTCCAGCACCATCATTTTGTTGAGGGATGGAATAGCTTTGAAGTCAAAGCTGTCCAGACTTTTGACTGCGGGGAGCTTAGCCGATTTAATCCGGCGTTCTACCATGCGGCGCTCGCGGTCGATCAGTTCCAGTTCTGTCAGTCGCGCCAGATAACGTACGTGATCCACACCACGGCGATCGCTTGAAAGAAAGTTTATCCGCTTGGCGCCCGATTGGAGGGATTTTTTCAAAGAAAAATCTCGAGAATTCGGGTCAGCCCTGAGCATTGCTCATGTGAGGACGGTGATTGAGGCGCAAAAAGCGCCGCAAAGAACCGCCCGCGGAGATCATCAAGGGGGTTGAATTCAAGGACGGACTACCGCAAATTCAAAACGCCGCCTGATCGACCGTCACCAACTTTTGGGCATGGCTCACCCCGCCTATCAACCGCGCCTAAGCTATTGTGGCTCGCCAATACGATGCTGCCTTTCACCGACCCACCACTATCCCTCTGGATCCCTCTAGCTATTCTTGAAGATCGAGGCAATGAAACACAATTTCTTGATGCTTCTCAAAATATTTCACCGCGGAAACAGCGTGTATGCCGTGATTGTTGAAATTAGCCAACTATGTCAGAAATATGCTACAAAGATTGCCACGAATCGGATTAACAATGATTGACAAACGCCGATGATTGAAGCTACCTAAATGACTCAGTTGACAGTCTGGTGAAATAACCGGCAGATAACAATCGGGAATAAGAAATTGCATTCTGGTCTGGACAAAATTTTATCGTCCGTAGTGGGGTCGCCATTGAGATCTTGGAAATTTATTCTGACCGTTGTAGTTGGGGCATTCGGTCTTACCTTAGGTAATGCTGCTGCTGCCGATTTGTTTGATGTTGCTGCTGCCGATAAGATTATCGATGAAGCAAGATTTGGCGCATCGCTAAGTGATTTTACCTTTGGCGAACATCAGTTTTACTACGAGTATGATCGTCCGGCATTGAATGCAGAGGTGCTGTTTTCGCCGCTTGATTTTGATTACCGAGAAACGCCGTCCGACGGGATTATTCACACGCTATTGACACCTCGCCCGCATTTGGGTGGCACATTGGCTCTTGAGAATAATGGGATCAGCTCAGTCTACTCGGGCCTGACCTGGCATTATGCACTTACTACCCATCTGTTTGTCGAGGCATCATTTGGGGCGGCGGTTCACGATGGCAAACTCGTGGCCACAAGAATTGCACCACGGCGTTGGCGAAGAGGCTTGGGATCACGGATTTTGTTCAGAGAGTCAATCGCAATTGGTGCTGCGATCACCGAAAATCTGAATATCATATTTCAACTCGCACACATGTCACACGCCGAGTTTGCCGGTAGTGAGAACGCTGGACAATCAAGTGCGCATTTGAAGCTTGGCTGGAAGTTTTAACCCTCCCAAGCCCGCACCGCCAAGAAAAATATCGGCAGCGATAAATCGGGCATCAATGGACTTGATGATTTTACCCTGCCTTGGCCTATACATGTATTCGCGGCATGCCAGCGCTGCTTAACGTCGTCAACATAGGCGCGCCTGATCTGCATAGCTAAACGACCGAAACATAATTCCACCGCTTGTTTTTCGCTCACGGCCATTTCGGGTTACGCCCAGGCCTCCGCTGGGGCGGTACGCAAGCGCCGGTCGGTTCCGTGCGCAAATTAATTTCATCAATTTGTCCATCGGGTTTCAATCGCTCCTGATGAGCCGTGATCACTTTAAAGTAATACAGCTATAGCGGGTTCATAGTAAAGTAATACCGCTATACATCCGCCAATGTTCGGCAATCGAGCAACAAAAGGGAGAGAAAAGTAAAAGCAAATAGTGGTTGATACAAAGGGAAGTAAATATTAACATCCGTTGGAATGAGCTAAGCCCGTCACAATTAGATGACAAATCCATTATGGGATCGTAAATACACAATCTTATAGTCAACCGGGAACTTCTTACCTCATCGTAGAACTTTGGCAATAATTACTGCAAATTTGGCACGGCGATCGCTTGAAAGAAAGTTTATCCGCCTGGCGTCCGAATGGAGGGATTTTTTCAAAGAAAAATCTCGGGAATTCGGGTCAGCCCTGAGCATTGCTCATGTGAGGACGGTGATTGAGGCGCAAAAAGCGCCGCAAAGAACCGCCCGCAGCGGAGCAAACTAACAAAATACGTGCAAATCGCTTTCAAGCGATTGCCGTGGCAAATTTGGTGACAAAAAATCCAAACTATTGAAACATGATTTCGCCAATTCTGCTGGCGGCGTCTTCCAACAATTGCTTCTTGCCGATCATCATCTCCAAAGTCATCCGCATGGTCGACCCGTGGAAGGCAAGGGCAGCGACAAAACGGCCATCTGTATCGACAATCGGCACTGCAATGGCAACCATTCCGGCCATGAATTCCTCATTGTCAAGTGCGTAGCCCTGTTTGGCTATCTTTTTCAACTCGGCCAGCAATAGTTCCGGGTTCTCGATGGTGTTGGCGGCCAATTTTTTTAAATAAAGGGATTTGACCAGCCGTTGACGCGTCTTTTTCGGCTGCATCGCCAGAAAGGTTTTTCCGCTGGCGGTACAATGGAACGGCACATGGGAGCCAATCGGCAGTTGCACCCTAAACGGCCAGTCGGTTTCGACCCGGTCAACATAACTCATGCCGTCCTCTTCGGGCATGACAAAATTTACCGTTTCACCAACCTGGCGGGCCACATCGACAAGAATTTGATGGCGGGCAATATGAAAACGGGATGCCTGAAAAATTCCCGAGGCCATGGCCAGCATCCGACGTGCAGGCTGCAACCCCTTGCCGCCAGGAGTGTGGGCCAAAAACCCCTCCCCCTCTAAAGTGTGGCATAGCCGATGGATGGTCTGTTTGGGCAGGCCAAGCTGCGCGTTTATCTGTGTTGGGGTCATCGGCAGGTCGGATTTTCCGATGATTTCCAAAATCATAAGGGTACGAAGATTTGTCGGTATGCGCCTGCTGTCATGCATTGATGTGTTATCCGTTTACATTCTTAATTTTTTGTCACTTCCCCATGCCAACAATTCATTTGCTGGCCAGCAAAACCAGGTTGAAAAAGCATTCTGTTGCAGAATCTGCTTGTTCAAGACAGAATAACGTGGCTAATATTAAAATACGAGACTAAAGGTCTCATTTTTAGTTTTTTTGTTTTTGGAGAGGCTGGCGAAATTGGAGTTTGATTTCGTTATTGCTGGCGCGGGTTCGGCCGGGTGTGCGCTTGCCAACCGTTTGTCGGCTGATCAACGCTACACTATAGCGTTGATCGAGGCCGGCGGGCGCGATAGTAATCCGTGGATTCACATTCCCGTCGGTTATTTCAAGACCATGGGTAACCCGGCAACTGACTGGTGCTACCGCACCGAACCTGACCCCGGCCTCAACGGACGTTCGATCGATTGGCCAAGAGGCAAGGTGCTGGGCGGCTCGAGTTCTATCAATGGTCTGTTATATGTGCGTGGCCAACCGGCAGATTTCGATCATTGGCGGCAATTGGGCAATACCGGCTGGAGCTGGAGCGACGTACTGCCCTATTTCAAACGATCAGAGACCTGGAAATCACCGGCCGGCGAGATGCGTGGAAACGACGGGCCACTTTCTGTTTCGCCGTCCCGGCTCAGGCGGGAAATCGTTGATGCCTGGATTGAGGCGGCCGTTGCAGCAGGTTTTCGCAAAAACGCCGATTACAATGGCGAAAACCAGGAAGGTGTCGGCTATTTTCAGCTAACGGCAAAAAATGGCATGCGCTGCAGTTCCGCTGTAGCCTATCTACGCCCGGCCATGAGACGTACCAATCTGAAGATATTCACCAAAACGCAGGCCGAAAGCATCGTTTTGGAAGGCCGCAAAGCGACCGGCATAAATGTCGAGTGCGGTGGCAAGCGTTTTGCTATCCGGGCGCGACGCGAGGTCATCCTTTCCAGTGGCGCGATAGCCTCGCCGCAGCTGCTGATGGTCTCCGGCATCGGCCCTGGTGAAGAATTGAAGCGCCATGGCATTGAGGTCAATCATGAAGTTGCTGGCGTTGGACAAAATTTACAGGATCATCTGCAGGCCCGTCCGGTCTATAAATGCACTTTACCAACCATCAACACAGAGACCGGCAATTTGTTCAAACAGGGCTTGATCGCAGCCCAATACGCCATCTCACGCTCCGGTCCGATGACCATGGCGGCAAGTCTCGGCACCGGATTTCTTAAAACCCGGCCGGAACTCGACAATCCCGACATTCAATATCACATTCAGCCCTGGAGCGCCGATAAACCAAGCGAGGGGCCGCACAAATTCTCGGCGTTCACGGCATCGGTGCTGCAATTGCGCCCCGAAAGTATCGGCCATTTAGCGCTTAAGTCATCCTCCATTCACGACTACCCGGCAATCTATCCCAACTACCTTGCCACCAAGACCGATTGCGACACCATCGTTGAGGGCATTCGCATTACCCGGCGTATCAGCGCGCAAGAGCCGCTGAAATCGGTAATCACCAGCGAGTATCAGCCCGGTGACGCGGTATCCGATGATGATTATGAAGGTCTGCTCGACTGGGCCCGAAATACCGCAACAACAATCTATCATCCAACAGGCACCTGCAAAATGGGTTCCGACGCGCGGGCGGTTGTCGATCCGCGACTGCGGGTTCATGGCATCGAAAATCTTCGCATCGCCGATGCCTCGATAATGCCAAAGATCACTTCGGGAAACACCAACGCTCCTGCGATCATGATTGGCGAAAAAGCATCAGACTTGATTTTGGAGGATGTCGTTTGAAATCAAACCGCACCACGCGCCAGGAAACGGGCAGCCAATGTTCGAGATCGTCTTTGATTTTGGCTCTATTGCCATCGCCGACATTGTTTCGTCTGGCGACAATGCGCTGATTATCGGCATGACGGCGGCATCTTTGGCTCCAGAACTGCTTAAAAAAATCAGTTTTCTCTAGTGGAATGAATTTGACATTTGGTACCCACTTGCAGCTTCATTCATTTTCAAATGTCAAATTCAAAAATTCCACTAGATTCAACAACTTGCTAGTGGTTCTTTTGATTCCAACATTTGCAAATATGGGTGCTGCAACGGGATGCAAATGTTGGAATCGAACCACTGGTATGATGTCAGCTGCGGGTTTGCGGACTGTTTTTTACAATCATAGCGACCCAATTATTGGCTATACCGGGGCTTTTGCTTGCCGGTGCAGTGTTGCTCTTTTGGGTCTGCAAGCGGCTCTATGACGATATTCGCGACCAGATAGACGAAATCGGCGGCCGCAGCGATGGAACGGGCGGAAGACCCGGAACGTGGCTATGTCGGAAAACCCCGGCGAACGGTTGGACAGGCGCTTGGTTCAATCCTGCTCGATTGGGCAACACCGGCCGAGGCCGCTGCTTGCGACGCATTCGGCGCAATCCTGTCAAGCCTGGCCTACCGCAAACTTTCCACCAAAGGGTTTTATGATGCGCTGATCAAGTCGCTGGAGATTTCGGTGCTGATCATGCTCCTGATTGCTGCATCAAATTTCTTCGGCGCGGTGTTCTCAAGGCTGGTAACACCAACAATGTTAACCGAAATGCTGCCGGCATGGGACATGTCCGCCACCATGGTTTTGATCATCATTATGGCCTGGTCTTTTTGCTCGGCTGGCCGCCTGAAAGACATCTATTTTGGCATGATGCAGTTTATGGTGATCCAGTTGATCGGTCTCATATTGGTGTTCAGCTTCCCGCAGATTGCGCTTTGGCTACCGGCCTATATGTACGGCAATTAGGGCGCGAGATGCTCCCAGGGTTCATATTAACCAAAAAGAGCGCATCATCTATTCAAGCTGATAATGCGCTCTTGAAGGATGTTTGTCTGATTACTCCGCAATCACGATTACCGGATTTTCAGGTATCAGTGCTTCGCGGTATTTACGGTCAGTGAGATCGATAGTTTGATCGATTTCCTGATAGCGCCGGACCGTTTCCAGGCTCCAGCCATATCTCTGCCACCGGTTATAGCGGACCGCCTGTTTGACGTTGTTCTTCAGCGTTTTTGCATCGGCGTTGGTATATCCTGCTTTTAAATCAGCGATCTCCTCTGCCGTTGGACCATTGTTGCGAAAATCGGCAATTGTCTGTTTGATAGTTTTTACAGTTTCCTGCAGATTTTCTTTGCTGACCCTGCCATTTATTGCCAGCGTTCCGATTTTCGAATAAGGTTGAAGCAGGGAATTAAATCCATAAGTCTTTCCGGTTTGCTCGCGAACTGTTTTGAACAGTCGGGATTTTGCTCCTTTTGCCAACATACGATTGAGAAAGAAAGAAGCAGACCAGGTATCGTAATCAGAAGCATTTTGGGTAAAGCCGCCAGCTATGATGATCGCCTGGGCATTGGTGCCCGCAATCCTGACAGGTTCTCGAGGGGCTGGTGCCGAGAACACGTCAGGGAGCTTCGGCACATTGCCCTTTTGCGGAAGCCCGTCAAACAACGCTTCAACAAGCTTTACCATTTCGGCCACATATATATTTCCAACAACTGTAACTAGCACACCCTCGCGCACAATTCGGTTGCGATGCCACTTTATCAGATCTTCGCGGGTTACCGCTCTGATGCGGGCCGGATCGCCGATATAATTTGCGCCGTAAGGATGGGGTTTTCCAAGCGTGTCAATAAATGCCAGCGTAGCTATGATATCGTGGCGTTTGCGCAGCTTCTCATTTTGGCGGGCCAGATCCTCCCTGATCTGCCTAATTTTCTTTTCCGGGAAATCGGGCTTTGTCAGCACACGATTGGCGAGTTTAACCACTTCCGCAATATTGGCGGAAGGCGCTAGCGCCAGTCCAACCTGATATTCGAGATGGGGCGATATAACTATCCCACCCTGAAGATCATCCATATCTTCTTTTAGAGCCCCAAGTTTTATCCCGTCCGATGATTGAAACATTGTATTTGCGCCGAAAAAGGAAACCTGTGGCCCCTTCATCAAATCATGGGCCACACCGCCAGGGAATGAAAACGAGATTGCTACGATATCCTGAGCATCGCTTTTGACATATCGAAACTTGAGGCCTGAAGGGGTCGTCGCTTCTCTGACGTCAACTTCTTCAGCCATGGCTGGCAGGTTGAAACCGAGCATTATCGCGAAAATCAGGGGTAATAAGCGTCTACTCATTGGTGCTTTCCTCCGGTGCCAATATTAGCGTTCCATCTCGAACGGGTTTTTTCAGACTATTCAGAAAATCCGCGATGTCTTGAGGTCTTGTTGCATCGATTTCCTGCGGCCAGTTCCAGGCAAAATTGTAGCCGAAATCAGCGATGGCGCCGGCAAAACCGGCTGCAGCATGGTCAGGGTTTTCCCACTTGCGCTGAATTGATTTCTTGATGCGCTTTTTCAGCCGGGCAAAGCTTTTGTCGCTGACACCGTTTTGAGATAATTCAGCAAGATAGGCATTCAGCGCCAGCTTTATTTGATTAACATCGGCGCCATCGGCCAGCGTGGCGCCGAAACGCATCGAAAAGTAGCCATCAATTGGTGTTCCTATCGAAAAGCTCCAGTTGCGGACAATACGATCATCCTCGGCAATCCTGTCATGCAGTCCTTCAGACAACCGGCTGCCGATTGCATTGAGCAGCAGTTGCTTGGCTGCCAAATACCGTTTCCAATTCTTTCCCGAATGATAAATCCTGTTCCAGGAAAATCTGGTTGACTGGACGCGGTTCGATTTCGCTTTGATCTCAAAGGGTTTCTCAGGTTCAATCCGGATGCCTAAATCCGCTATCAGAGCCGGAAGCTCGAGCAATTGTTGATCAGGCTTTTTCGGCGGATTATCTGTATCGATGACCAGAACGGTAAATTTTTCCGCTGGCAAAATGCTTCGTGCAGTTTTCAGGATTGCTTTCCTGTCCAATTCGCCCGAGATCAAAACCAGCGCCTTTGACGGCAGATAATGGAGATCATTCCACCGCTTTACCTCTTCCAGCGTCAACGCCTCAATCTCTTCCAGACGGCCTACCGGGCCATGGGCCAACGGCGTACCTTCAAGGAGTTGGGTGTTAAACCGGATGGAATGGACGGTATCGGGGTGAGAGCGGGTACGCTGCAATATCTCCTGTATGACGATTTCTTTCTCACGTTCGAATTCTGCCCCGGAAACATCCAACGGCGTCGAAATTCCCCGGTGGGCTTTCAAAACGGCGGCAAGATCGCTCCTCAATGCGCGGAAGCGATAGACCGTCTTGTCGGAGTGGGTGGAGGCGCTGAAGCTCGCGCCTGGAATGTCCTCGTAAACACCAGACTCTTGAGCCGAGGTTGTCTTGAACTTTAAGTGTTCTACCAGATGCGCTTCACCTGGAAACTTGTCGTGAATCGAGCCGACGGGATAGGTGATGGAGATGTTGAGGGGGGATGCGGCATGTGTATTAATCGGGTGCAGAAGTAAAACCGTCAGCGCAATGCAAATTGCGATAGCGATAAATCGACAACTGTCCAGAGCTTTGCTAACAGGTATTGTATTCATCCAGGAAAATCTTTCGAAAAGCTCTCGAATTCTTCTTATCCATCGTTTCAAAGGCATGCAATAATTTTGGATGATCCAATCAAATAAATTTGAAAAAAACCAGGCTCGTTGAACAATTACAATGCCCGCAAAATCACCGATAGTGGGTAGAATGAGACATTTGAGTCCCTCGACGCAAAGAGGAATTCTTCAATAACACACTCAAATGCCTCGATAATTCTATCCATCACTAAAGATTCTAGCGGTTCGAAGCGTTAGAATAGAACCATTAGAGGCAGTGAACGGACACTATCGCAGAGCTAGTGGTTCTGTACCAACATTTGTAAATAAGGGTGCTGCAGGGGGATGCAAATGTTGGAATCGAACCACTAGTTTGCTATTGCAGTTGGATTTTTTGCTCGCTATCGATTGCCAGGCTCTAAATCAACGTTGTATCACAGCAAACCACGCATTTGAACGGGAATTACCATGGCAGATATCGACGACATCAAGGACGGCAAAAAATTTGGCTTGGATCAGCCGGCAGACAATCAGGGTTTTTTTCTAAAGGGCAATGCCAATTACGACTGGGGCATCAAGAACCGGATGAGCCGGATTTTTAATCCAAAATCCGGGCGTACGGTGATGCTGGCGTTCGATCACGGCTATTTTCAGGGGCCGACCAGCGGGTTGGAGCGGATTGATTTGAACATCCTGCCGCTGGTGGATTATGCCGATGTCATAATGTGCACGCGCGGCGTGTTGCGGGCCAATATCCCTCCTACCGTGACCAAGCCGGTGGTGCTGCGCTGTTCCGGCGGTAATTCGATCCTCACTGAATTATCGAATGAAACCATCGCTGTCGATATCGACGACGCCACCAGACTGGGCGTCTGTGCGATGGCAGCACAGGTCTATATCGGTGCTGAGTTCGAGCACAAATCGATTAGCAATGTGATCAAGCTTATCGACAGCGGCCTGAAGGTCGGCATACCCACGCTCGCGGTTACCGGTGTTGGCAAGGACATGGTGCGCGATGCCCGTTATTTCGGACTTTCTACCCGAATTGCCGCCGAAATCGGCGCGCACTATGTCAAGAGCTACTTTGTCGAGGAAGGTTTTGAGCGCATTGTTGCCGGTTGCCCGGTGCCGATTGTCATTGCCGGCGGCAAGAAACTGCCGGAACCGGAGGCGCTGGAAATGGCCTACCGGGCCGTCGATCAGGGTGCCGCCGGGGTTGATATGGGCCGCAACATTTTTCAGTCAAAAGCTCCAATTGCCATGATCAAGGCGGTGTCGCGTGTGGTGCACGAGCTGGAAAAGCCCGACAAGGCTTTCCAGATGTTTAACGACTTAAAGTCGACAGGGTGATGAATATCCGGTTCCTTTGACGCTAAATTTGCCCTAAGGACAAGGTCATCACACATCAGGAAAGGAAACGCCATGAGCGCATGTATTGTTGGCTGGGCGCACTCGAAATTCGGCAAGCTGGAAGACGAGACGGTGGAAAGCCTGATTGCCGGCGTGGTCGGTGATGCGCTTGCTAATGCCGGTCTTGAGGCGAGTGATATTGACGAAATTGTTCTCGGCCATTTCAATGCCGGTTTTTCACCACAGGACTTTACCGCCAGTCTGGTCCTGCAGGCCTGCGATGCTTTCCGCTTCAAACCGGCCACCCGGGTGGAAAATGCCTGCGCTACCGGTTCTGCCGCAGTGCACCAGGGCATCAAGGCGATCAATTCGGGCGCCCGCAAGGTGCTTGTCGTCGGGGTCGAAAAGATGACCTCAACACCACGCGAAGAGATCGGCCAGAACCTGCTCAAGGCCTGCTACATCAAAGAAGAAGGCGACACGCCAGCAGGTTTTGCCGGCGTATTCGGCAACATCGCCCAGGCCTATTTCCAGCGCTATGGCGACCAGTTGGACGCACTGGCCAAAATTGCTGCAAAGAACCACAAGAACGGTGTCAATAATCCTTATGCCCAGATGCAACGCGATTTCGGTTATGATTTCTGCCGGACCGAGAGCGATAAAAACCCCTATGTGGCCGGCCCGCTGAAACGCACCGACTGTTCGCTGGTTTCTGATGGTGCGGCGGCGATTATTCTGGCTGATACACAAACGGCGCTGGCGATGGACAAGGCGGTGGCCTTTCGAAGCTGCGCCCATGCCCAGGATTTTCTGCCGATGTCGAAACGCGACATTCTTCAGTTTGAGGGTTGCGCGGTCGCCTGGCAACGAGCCTTGAAAGATGCTGGTCTCGAACTCGACGACCTTTCCTTTGTCGAGACCCATGATTGTTTCACCATCGCCGAAATGATTGAATATGAGGCGATGGGCCTTGCCAAACCGGGTCAAGGTGCCAATGTGGTGCTCGAAGGCGAGACCGAAATGGGGGGCCGGTTGCCGGTCAATCCATCCGGCGGGTTGAAGGCCAAAGGCCACCCGATCGGGGCAACTGGCGTTTCCATGCACGCACTGACCGCAATGCAGCTCACTGAAACGGCGGGCGGCATTCAGGTGCCGGGCGCCGAACTTGGTGGCATTTTTAATATGGGCGGGGCGGCGGTTGCCAATTATGTCTCGATCCTGCAGCGCATAAAATAGCTATCGATAAGGGGTTAAAATGCCATGACCAACCCGGTGCTGGTAGAAATTACTCGCGGTGATTTGGTGGAAAGCCGTCATCGCGGCGCTGTTGCAGTAGTTGATGGCGACGGCAATAATGTGTTGCAGATCGGCGATGTTGATAAACCGGTTTTCCCCCGTTCGGCGGCCAAGGCGCTGCAGGCATTGCCGCTGATGGAAAGCGGTGCGGCAAAGCACTACGATCTGCAGCCGCACGAACTGGCGCTTGCCTGTTCATCCCATGCCGGTGAACCGGGGCATGTTGAGACGGCCCAATCAATACTTGCAAAGGCTGGTCTCGATCACACCGCCCTTGAATGCGGTTGCCACAGACCCTCCAACGAGAGCGCAAGTCTGGCGATGGCCCAAAGGGGCGACAAACTTACCACATTGCACAATAATTGCTCTGGCAAACATGCGGGTTTTTTATGCCTCGCCTGCCACCAAAATATCGATCACCGCGGCTATATCGACCGCAAGCACCGCATTCAAAAGGAAATAAAGGCCACGCTGGAACATTTGACCGGTGTCGCGCACGACGAAGACCATTGTGGCATCGATGGCTGTTCGATCCCAACCTATGCGGTGCCGCTTTCTTCTCTTGCCCACGGCTTTGCCATATTCGCCACCGGAACGGGGCTTGCGCCACTTCGCGCCGAGGCGGCAAATGCTCTATACAGCGCCTGTGTCAATAATCCCTGGTATGTGGCCGGCACCGATCGTGCCTGCACCGACATCATGAGGGCCGGAAGCCGGCGGGTATTTGTCAAGACCGGCGCAGAGGGGGTCTATTGCGCCGCCATTCCCGAACTGGGCATGGGCATTGCGCTAAAATGCGATGACGGTACGACCCGGGCGGCAGAGTCCATGGTCGCCAATGTCATTGCCAATCTGCTGCAAAACGATGATGACAGCGGCAACGCCATTCGCGTCATCGCTAACCCGGTGCTGAAAAATCGAAACGGCATTGTGGTTGGGGCCATACGCGCTGCCGGCGAGCTCGCTGACCAATAGGCAAATGTCGATCTTAGATTTTCCTGTTTTCTGATACAGGGGTATTGCATGAATAGCATTCCGGGCTTGCAGAGTTGAAGACTGTCTGATTCAACTCTTCCAGAAGATCAATCTGGAAGTGCTTTGTTGCATGGAAGTTCGATAAATTTGGGGATTCCTGTTTTGAGTTGATTGTGATTCATCGTTGGGATGATCGAATTGAAACAGAACCGATTCGCTGGGCCAAAGCCCAAATACAAACTCACCAATTGGGCTGATTATAACAGCTCTTTGATCAACCGTGGCTCGTTGACGCTGTGGATTGATGAGGATGTGATTGAGCGTTGGCACCAGGTTTGTGGCAAGGGGCGATCTATCATAATGATGCAATTTTGTGTGCTTTGTGTCTGCGCTGCGTATTTGGTCTGGCTCTTCGCCAAACCCAGGGTTTTCTCATCTCGTTAGCCCAGATGCTTGAGCTTGATGTGCAGATACCACATTATTCAACGCTGAGCCGACGGGCTGCAAAGCTGTTTGTCCCAAGCCATCTGGACCCACGCCGTAGCCGACCGGTTCATCTGGTCATTGATGCAACAGGTTTAAAGATATTTGGCGAGGGAGAATGGAAAGTCATGGCTCACGGGGTTGGAAAACGCCGGGTGTGGCGCAAGTTGCATCTGGGTGTTGATGAACAAACCAATGAGATACTGGTGCATAAGCTGACCGAAAACAATGTCCATGATGGCCCGGTTTTACCTGACCTGCTTGATCAGACTGATGCGGTGCTTGATCAGGTATCTGCAGATAAGGCCTATGACAGTTTCAAATGTCATAACGCCATTTACAAGCGTGGCGCACGACCGGTTATTGAGCCGCGCAAAGGGGCGTCATCCAAACCACCGCCCGGCCTCATAGACCTGCCGCCCACGCGCGGTCAAATCGCCAAATGTATCCACCAGATCGGTCGCAAGGAGTGGAAAAAGCAAAGCAATTATCACCGACGATCGCTGGCTGAAACGGCAATGTTTCGCTACAAAACCATTATTGGACCCAAAATGGCCAACAAAACATTCCAAAAACCAGAAAACCGAAGCGGCAATTGGTGTTGCTATCTTGAATAAACTCACAGCCCTTGGCATGCCAAAAACAATCAAGCTAGTGGTTCTGTACCAACATTTGCATCCCGTTGCAGCACCCATATTTGCAAATGTTGGAATCAAAAGAACCACTAGAATTCAATAAGTTGCTAGTGGTCTTTGTGGCCAAAACGCTTGAAAAAGAACGTGCTGAAAAGGGATTCAAGCGTTTCGGCCAGACCACTAGCCTGAATTATCTCAACCTGAGACCCCGTTAACTTCAGATAGCTCTATGCAACAAAGCCGTGCGATTCCCCTAGTGCTTGAATGATATACCCGGACTCGCCAATAGAGCGGTTTGAGATAATTCTTGCTAAATTGCCTGAAATGGATTCCAGGCTTGAGGGATGATCCATGGCAAATTATTTTCACTGACAGGCGAGGAGCGGGCGGAGCTTGAGCAGATTTTGCGCCAGCGCAAGGCGGATGGTCTGATTGTTCGCCGCGCCAATGCGCTGTTGCTTTTGGACAAGGGCTGGAAGGCGTAGGCTGTTGCCGATGCGCTTTATCTGGACGCGGAGACGGTCCGCGGATGGCGTCGCCATTTCATTAAACACAGTTTGCGGTTTTTATATCTTTCGCCCTATTCGAAGCGTGAAGGCCATCTTTCTTTTGAGCAGGAAGGTGAATTGAAGGAGCATTTGAGCCTGCATCCGCCGCGCTCAACCAATGAGGTGCGCGCCTATGTTGAAAACAAATATGGGCAGGTCTTTTCGCGTTCGGGTGCGATCAAGCTGATGGCGCGGCTTGGTTTTGTCTACAAAAAGCCGAAGCTCCTGCCGCTTGAGGCCAAAGAAGACGAGCAGCGCGAATTCATCAAGAAATACAATACACTTTGCAACCAATTGATGGCCGATGAGGCGATTGTGTTTGGTGATGCGGTGCATCGCGAACATCAATCAAGGCCCGCTCATGGCTGGTTTCCACGTGGATCACGCCCGGCAATTGCCGCCACATCCGGTCGCAAACGCATTAATATTCACGGGATGCTTAACCTTGAAACCTTCCAGTTCCAGTTTGTCGAAACCGAAAAGATCAACGCTGAAACCACCCGGCAGTTGGCTTGCAAAAACTGGAAATCCTTCAAAGCGCATTATTCATGTGTTTCTCGACAACGCCCGCTTTCACCATGCAAAGGTCTTGCAGCCCTGGCTGAAGGCACCCGAACGACGGATAAAACTGCATTTCCTGCCCTCCTATGCACCCCATCTCAACCCGATTGAACGATTATGGGGCCTCATGCACGAACACGTCACCCATAATCGCCACTATACCTGTTTTAACGATTTCACCGAAGCAATCCTCAACTTCTTCCGAAAAACACTCCCCAAAAAATGGCCCCAATTCCGCGACACCGTGACAGATAATTTCAGGGTGATAAAACAGGAAAACTACAGGCTAATTGGGTGAGACGGGTATATTATCTTGACATGGGTTCGTTCCCTTCTTTATATGCACGCGTTCTTAAAAATCGCACTTACTTTAAAGACAAAACACCGTTCCTCTGGCTAATATTTGCGGCGGTTGAATGTGGCGACGGCGGGGTAGCTCAGCTGGTTAGAGCAGCGGAATCATAATCCGCGTGTCGGGGGTTCAAGTCCCTCTCCCGCTACCAACAAAATCAATGACTTAGCGGGCTTTTTTTGCCAATTGGAAGGATCGGCGGATTTTTGACGTTTCCGAATTGAACATTTATCCAATCCGAAGCTATTATTTGGTAATATTTCCAGTTACTTATGATTTTTCAGATACGCAGATTTAGCTTCACAATAGTGGCACGTTTTAACGGGCTAGAGCAGATTGGTCGAATCATATCTAAAACCTATCATTAATATATAGTCTGCTTTTGGCTGGATTTCTACCACTACGTCTTGTCGACCCAGGGCAATCGCATTTCAAAAGTTGTTTAGGAGTGAAAGCAGGAAATCATCATTCCAGCCAGCGCGTTTGAATTTTACGCGGTTTGATCCCTTGTCCTGATTTGCCTTTATGATGTTTAGTGCGATACGTCTGAGGGCTGCAAAATTGATCGGTGCGTTGTCTTTGCGAGCGCGATGGAGATCATCATTCATAATGACATCAAGCGACCAGTGAAGGCTGTTTTCAATTTGCCAATGCCCCCGAATAATGGTTGCAGCTTCCTGCGCTTGTGGGGGTTTTGACATGAGATAAACGCGTTCGCAGCGGCTTGATTTTCCGTTCATTTCACGTGTTGAAGTGACATGGACGAAGGTCTTGAGGCTTGGCCATTTGTGTGTGTCGTCAAGATATTGCGTAGTGCTGTAGACATGGTAACATCGCTCTTCAATGCGGCCATGGTTGGCGTCAGTTGAGATATATTCGTCAATATAATCAGTCTCTTGATCATCAATGAAGGCCCGCACATCCGCCTGCATATCGCCCTGATTGCCCTTCAGTTGCACACAGTAATCGCCGCCTTCACGCACGATCAACTCACAGGTCTCGCGTTGGCAATGCAGCGCGTCAGCAGTGATCGTCATGCCCTTGATGTCGAGCATTTTGATCAACTCACGTAGGGCCAAAATCTCGCCACCACCCTTGGCACTTTCGATAATACCGAGGCTCAAACGAGCCCCATGCGCAAAGGCGGTCACCACGTTCAGGCCGGATTGATTGGCGGCCCTGTCAAAGGTGCGACGCATCTCTTTGCCGTCAATGGCGATGGCGGGTTGGGCATCGCGTGCCTGGGCAAAATCAGCACGGAACTTCTCAAACAGGCGTTGAAAGCTTGCGGGCTTAAGCAACCGAAACAGCCGTGAAAACGTGTCGTGACACGGCGTGCCATTCGGCAATTCGAGAAAATCGCGCAGAAATTCTTCCTTCGCATGGCCAAAATCGGCCATATCCACCGCAGTTTCGCCGCCACACAAGGCACATAAAAGGCTGATTGTCATGATGTCACAAAACTTGTGACGGCAGGCATTGCCCGTGCGTGGATCGTCTATATCATTGAAATAGCTTATGATTGTTGACATCTTGAGGCTCCATATCGTGATGGAACCTCAAGAATCTATTCAGGCATATTTGTCAAACCCCAAATGCGATTCCCCTGCTTGTCGACCGGGTGATGAGACGAAAACAACCCAATGGCAGCTGAGCGGACTTAGCGACCTGGTATACCAGCAAGCCCTGTTCTAAGGGCGACTGCGCTCACAATGTATAAATGTGCCATTTGCTGCCGTTGGTCACCAATATGAAACCTCTATGCTGATGCTGCCATCTTTGACACCCCGGCAATATGAAATCGATTCAATATTATTAGAAGCGATATTTCAACAAAAAACTTATCCCCGTCCCGTTCGGCAATAGTAGGCTGACCACAAAACTGTTTGCCTATGGAGTCGCTCTTGGACATCGCCAGCCCGGAATACAAACGCGCATTCGACGCCTATCTGCGTCGCGGCACACCAATCGGCTTGTCCTTGAAGCAGGCCCGCCCGACGACACACTATATTTGGCGCACACGCAGCGATGGAAAAGTACGTTCAAGCCATGCGGCCAACAATGGTAAGGTCTTTGCTTGGGATACTCCACCGCCGACTGGGCATCCCGGTGATGACTATGGGTGCCGATGCACCGCAGAGCCGTATCTCCCAAAGATAAACGAGCGTATTCAGATTACCTTATCAGGTGTTTCGGACACAGGCTCACCGTGGAGCAATTTGGATTTTATCAACCACTATTTCTCTGGCGGAGGCCTTGGTGTAACAGTGCGCGAAACAGGACACCTAAGTTCCGTTGTGGCTGAATACAGAAGGGAAGTTATTGACGATCCAACCAGATTGCAAAAGCAAATTGCTCTGGAGGCCCGAACAAATAAAAACGGTTCATTCTCTGACACCTTTAATGGTACCTACAACATGACAAGCATTGTCTTTAGCATTGGGCATACAGTCATAAGAGGTAGATATAACGGCAAGAGTTCAGAGAAGAACGGGGTATTATCAATTTCGGGTACAATCAATTTTTATCTCGAAGATAAATTCGAGGACCCCTTGGATATTTTTGATTCACTACCCGGGAGTTTTGACTTACTAGGCTCAGAATCATATCGAATATATGATAGCTGGCAGGGACGATTTGACGGACAGATTTATACCGATCCATCTTCAAGTTCTTTTCGTTAATTGCCGTCGCAGAGGATACTAATGAAAAAAAGGGTAGCTGGGACCAATTATTTTGCCATCGTCAGGTTCATAATTCTGGCTTTCATTATCATCAGCATTATGCGGTTTTGTACATCTGGTACAAATCAACACCGATGCGTTCAGCTCAAAATTGGACTGGATCTCGGTTACAACGCAGTGTTCGACTTCAGTCAGCCCTATTGGAGGCCCTATGTTGTTTTCAAGTCTCGTGATGGAACCCCGCTCATCGATCAACCTTTGTGGAATGTGTATATCACAGATACGAGCATTTATGGCACCACTTTTGGTAAACCAGAAAGCCGGGCATTTCGTTATGTTTGGCGCGCAGACACCGGATTGGTGAACGGAAATACGGATTGGAAAACCTTTCAACGACTTGTTGATGAGGCCGGTCCGGCGAATGTTGAGGTTGGCAAGGGCAGCTACGGGCCGAAAATTCTTCTGCATAAGCTTATGAACCGTCCTGAATTTGCCGACCAATGGTGCACTACGAATTTTATTACCTGGTAGCGAAAATATTTGAAAGAAGACCAAGTGTCCTGGCCGCAATCAGAACTGTCCTATCCTCGGTACTCCCCATCCCGTTTGCTTCATTTGTTTGGAAAAAATTGCCCAAGGTCTCCTGGGGCCATCCTTACCTACAGCACAGTTTCTTTATACCTCACGAGCGGCAAGGGTATTTGCGGTAAAGAGGGCTCTAAGCGGAAGTGAGGTCGTAATAACTTGCTAACCAAACTGATCTCCGCTCACCGCAATTTGCTTTGGTCCCAATGTCAGCTTATCAGCCTACTCAGGACGGTTGTGAATCGGATACTAGCTAAAAAGATGGCTGCATTGCCCTTATCTCGATTTTTCGCAGGCTTTTTGATCGCATCTCAGGAATAATGATGTAAAATCAATAGGATAGTTGTTACTAAAGTTTTCTTCAAAATTGGCACGTTATCTGGCACGTTTCTAAAATTTAATATATTTATACTAATGATATCAATATTTTACTGAAAACATCATTCGCATCATAATCCGCGTGTCGGGGGTTCAAGTTCCTCTCCCGCTACCAATAATATCAATAACTTAGATGATAAATTTATTGATTTCTCCAACTTCATTGTGCATCGGGGGTCCGTTGGGGGTCGACCGACTTTGTTGAATATTTCAAATAGTGAATGCGCTTAGTTAGACGGAAGTGTCAGGTAGTTAATCGCAGTCATCCTTTTCTTGCTGGCCAATTGAGGCTTTCGCGCCTCTGCCACCTCACTGCTGACTGAAAGCGGGAAAAGATAAGTGGAGGCCGTTGAATGCGAATGGCTCGCATTAGCGACAATCAGGTACGTCGGACCTATATGCGATCCGAATTTTGGACACAAAAGGTGAAGATAGCTGATTGGTGGAATAGTGAGATATTGCAGATGGTCAATCAATCATCAGCCGAAAAACTAACTGAACGTGCATTCGCCGCTTAATTGAGGTTTCTATGGCCGCGATGTCATTGCAACCATTATTCATAGTGATGATTTCCAAGCCATGGAAACCATTAATACCATAGCAGGCTTGTCGGCCATATTTGCCATTAGAGGTTTAGCCCGGATTATTCATCAGGGTGCCTAATATAGCTGGCGGGCATGGATCAAGCTGTTGAAATAGCGTATGATTTCGGTGTTTGAACAAGATCATTCACCCTCAGCAGAAAATCCGGCCCGCCATGCAAGAAGATAACCTGTTTCTCCCCGGTTTGTCACCTTTAGGGCGGCACGAAATATCTGCCCGGTTTGATGGTGGCGCTTTGTCATCTGATGGCGGTGTGTTGATACTGCGCGAGATCGAGCGAAAGCTGAACTTTGCCGGTATGATTGCTTCCTGCTTGCATGACGAGCGCGATGCGGGGCGCACCATCCATTCCCAGACCACCATGATCCGCACCCGCATGTTTGCAATAGCTTGCGGCTATGAAGACTGTGATGACCTTGATGAGTTGCGCCATGATCCGGCACTGAAGATTGCCTGCGAGCGACTGCCGGAAAGTGGATGCGCGTTAGCATCCCAGCCAACCTTGTCGCGGCTGGAAAACACGCCGTCCTGGCGGGAGCTTGGCCGCATGGGGTTGGCCCTGATTGACCTGTTCTGCGACAGTTTTAGCGCCGTGCCTGGTCATATTGTTCTGGATATTGATGATATAGCCAAGCGACTCTGCTTTGATTCAAATATTGTAGTCCTTGAACAGTGTTTCGATATCGCATTTGTGTTTTCGTCTGATGGCCTTTGCCTGTGCCCATTTGTGTTCGATCGGATTGAGGTCCGGGGAATAAGGCGGAAGGTATTGGAGTATATGACCGGCATCCTTGATAGCCTCCTTCATGTCCTGGCGCTTGTGAAAACTTGCATTGTCCATAACAACAACAGCACCGGGAGGCAGCTTTGGAATAAGGTCGCCTGTCAACCAGCCATGGAAGACATCACTGTCGATATTGCATGGAAACAGGCAGGTTGTCAGCAAGGTGCCGCCCAACAACGCCCCGATGACGTTTGTTCTTCCCCGCGCGTGCCAGTCATGAACGCCAAAACAGCGCAGGCCCTTGGCCGCATAGCCGTGGGTGCGGGGCATATCATGGGCAAAGCCTGATTCATCAATATAGACGATGGGCTTGCCGGTTTTTTCATGCCCGCTGATCGTCTCGCGGAAGACTGTACGCCTGGCCGCGTCCGCCTTCGGATGGGACAGGGCTTTTTTTATATGTCACCCCAAGCTTGCGTAATGCCTGCCAGATCGCCTTTGGCGTAACGCCAAAACGTGCTGCCCGTTCGTACTGATAGGCGTCAGGATATTTCTCCACATCGCGGGCCAGTGCAGCCATGTCAATCTTGCGCATGCGGGGCTTGGATTGATCCGGCTCAAGCCGATTGGCCCAGCGAACAACCGAGGCAACCCCAACGCTAAACCGAAGTGCCGTTTGCTTAAATGTCAGCCCTTCCTTGTCTCGAACCTTAAGAACATGTTTGCGGAATTTAACAGGATAAGTCATGCACAAAACTATAATCAAAATTATGTCGCTTGGCTATAGTGTCCACTACGAACAAGTGGACACTTACGGGGTGCGGGAATTGTCGAAGAAACGGGCACGGCGGACATGGAGCGACGATGAGAAGCGCTCGATTTGTTTGCAGACCTTGGCACCAGGCGTATCGGTCTCACAGGTTGCGCAGCGCTACGCAATGAACGCCAACCAGATATTCAACTGGCTGAAGGATGAGCGTTTTGCACCATCCCCCGACGAGACTGATGCCGCTGTTTTTCTGCCAATTGAAGTTTGCGATGAGCAGACACCTCTTCCCTCTGTTTTGGAACCAGACACGGCTTGCGGTTCTCATGGGCGTATCGAGATTGCCCTTTCCAATGGCCACCACCTGATTGTTGAGGGCGGTTTCGATGGCACTGAGGTGGCGCGTTTGTTGAAGGGGCTTGTGTCTTGATCCCGGTTCCCGCCAATACGCGGGTGTGGCTTGCTGCCGGAGTGAGTGACATGCGGCGCGGGTTTAATACGCTGGCAGCTCAGGCTGAGAATACGCTTGCTGCCGATCCGTTTTGTGGCCACCTGTTTGTCTTCCGTGGCCGTCGCGGTGATTTACTCAAGATCATCTGGTGGGACAGCCAGGGAGCGTGCCAGGTCTCCAACGACATCTCGGCAATAGGCTCGATCTTGTTAAACCCCGCATTGTTTACAAGAATGTCCAGACGAGCGAACTTTTCAACTGTTTTAGCCATGATCGCTTCGACCGCCTGTGGATCGGTAACATCAAGAGGAAGGCTAATAAACTCACGACCACATTCCTGTGAAAACTTCTCGGCATACTCTCCGCACCGCCGTTCATGGGCGTCAGTGATAACCACTTCCATTCCATCTTCAGCAAGTTTGTGGGCAATTGCGGATCCGATGCCAACACCAGCGGCGGCGGTAACAACTGCAACTTTGCGTTCTGTCATTTTTGTGCTCTCCTTTAGAGCAAGCCAAACCGCTTAGTGGTCGCTCAGTTGCGGAATAACTTCATTGGCAAACACTTCCAAACGGTGTTCGCGGCCACCGGAATGAAGGGGGAAGGTAATGCGATCGACATCGCACTTGGCAACCTCACGTAGTCGCTGTACGCAATAATCAACATTCCCGGCGATTGCGACGGTCTGACACCATTCATCGGTAACCACGTCCTGATGCCCGGCATGCAGGGAAAGGTGGTTTTCGAAATGGTAGTTCGCCATGACATCATCCCACAATTTGCGATATTGCTGCCAGCCTGGCGGCACTTCTTTCCACACAGTGAATGTCGCAGCCTGGGTTGCCGCCCAAGAGCGCACATCATCGAGCGCCTTGCGTTGATCATCCTGCACACTGGTCGTGCACATCAGGTCAATATCGAAATCGTCGCGGTTGCGACCGGACTTCTCCAGCCCTTTGTAAATGAACTCAAGCTGCCAGTTAATAAGTTCTGGATCAGCCGCCCCCATGAGAATTGCACCGTCTGCGACTTCGCCGGCAAGAGCAAGAATCTTAGGCTGGGTCACCGCAAGATATATCGGGATTTGGCGTTTGGTCGTGGCCGTAGCCAGACGGATTTTGTTGCCCTCGAATTCGACGTTCTCCCCGCTAAACATTTGGCGTATCGCCAAAATGCCCTCACGCAGCTCCGCCAATCTGGAAGGGCGCTTGCCAATCGAATTAACTGCAATCCAGCCGGCTCCAAGCCCAACGACCGCTCGGCCACCGGAAACCTCGTCCAGCGCCACATGGCTATTGGCTGTTACCGTCGGATGACGGGTGACGAGATTGGTGACCGCCGTGCCTATCTGTTAATTGCGGGTCGCCTGAGCAGTGAGCAACATTGAGGCGTAGATATCTTTCATGCCAAGCTGATGATCAATATACCAGATGTTCTCAAATCCAAGATCATTAATTTTTTTGGCAAGCTCGGATACTTTTTTCAGTGGCTCGCGCGGGCTCACACCTCGTGAAATTCCAAATCTGGAAACCATCATATTCCCCTTGATAGAGCGGTTTGAATTACCATGGCATATGCTTCAGGTTGATCGGCGCTGATCAGATGTCCTGCATCGGCTATTTCGGTGTAATGCGGTTGTTGAAGCGCATCGCAAAGGATGTCGGCGGCTTTTTTCGGGCAAAAAGCGTCTTTGTCGGCGCCAATTACATCGACAGGACATACTATCTGCCCGACCAGCGGGGACAGAGGGTGCTCCCGCATTCTAGCCATCGCCCGTGCGGCGTTGATATATCCGGCACCGGTGCCGACCGCCTCCAGGCGAATGGCTGCGAGTTCCTCAATGTCGGCGGCATTTGTGGCCAGCTGTTTGGCTGTGTCATCCTTTAGCGCAGATGCAAAAGCACCCGGATCTGATTTGATCATTGCAATACGTTGATTAAAAAACTCGACCGCGGCACGACCAACAACTGATGAAGTGCCAATTACGACAGCATGAGCGATCAAGTCTGTGCGGTGAGCTGCCGCCCACAGCACGACCGTGCCACCCAGGGAAAATCCGACACAGGTCGCCGACCCGCTAACATTTTCGAGAAATGCGATAAGATCATTGCCCAATTGCTCTAGTGTTCCATCAGCCTCGCCGATAGTGGTTTTCCCGTGACCACGCAAATCATAGGCATAGGTATGGAATCCATGGAGGCTTTTTTGGACATTCAGCCAACTGCGCTGGTCTTCAGCCAGGCCATGAACGAGAACAACTGCTGGTCCACAGCCAAGGTCATAATAGTCGACTTCAATATCGCTGAAACTAGCTTTCACGCCACCGCTCCCGCTTCAATCTGTGCCGCAAGCCAAGTGCGAACTTCGTTTTTCCTAACCTTTCCTGCCGGTGTCATCGGCATATCAGGTATATGTATGACTTTTTCCGGCAAAAAGGTGTTTGGGCAATCCTCTTTGCCGGGAAAATGCCGTCAAATCCTCAAGCCAGAGCTCCTGGTTATCTGAACAAACAACGGCACAAATGCGCTCCCCCAATCGATCATCAGGAAAGCCCACAACCGCGACATTTTTGATTTCCTTCTGCCCGGCCAGAATATCTTCAGCCGGAACCGGGGAAATATTTACACCGGCACGGATAATGAGATCTTTTAGACGACCGGTAATTTGCAGGTAGCCTTCGTTGTCCAAGATGGCTAGATCGCCGGTTCGAAAGAAACCATCCTTAGTAAGCTGTGCTCGATGGAATTCATCCTGGCCGTAATATCCGATAAACATACACGGGCCACGCACCGCCAATTCTCCCTCTTCACCCGGCTCGAGAACCTGATCCTGCTTCCCTAAAATGCGTAATTCGAACCCCATTGTGAGTAAGCCGGCCGTGTGCTGCATCTTGTTGAAAGAGCTTTCATCCGGTACGCAGGTTGTCATACCACCTTCGGTCATGCCCCAAAGTACGGTTATAAATGTTTGGGGAAATGCCTCCCTGGCTTGCCTGATCAGGCTGGGTGGAACCTGTGCCCCACCACACAGGAAAACTTTCATGGTCGCCAGTTTGCGGGTTGATGATTTCCGCTGCACATCAAGTAAATCTTTCAGGAATGGTGTCGCTGCAGCGGTGAATGCGCATTGATATTCTTCGATCATTGACAACGCGGCACGTGGCTCCCAAATTTTCTGAAGAACAAGCGGGGCACCAAAAAACAGCCACAGTCTGGCGCCGTGAATGGTGCCGACGGAATGGCCAAGAGGTGAGGCCATGAATACCGGGGTATTGGAACCAAGCGAAAACCGCTCGGCTAAACTCAAATTAAAGGCGGCGAGAGAGTTAGACGAATGCATAACCGCTTTTGGCAGGCCGGTTGTGCTGGAAGTGAAGAGTTAACCGCAAATGTTGGTGATGGCGTAATTTGAAGGTGGCGTATCATGGATGTGATTCATGCATCCACACATTCCAGAAAAGGAAAGATACGCCATGACAGACACTACAATCACCACCCTTGTTCAGCCAGGGGAATTTATCGATCATTTGAGCGATGTGCTTCGTTCAGGGGCCCAGGCATTACTGGCTCAGGCTGTTGAAGCGGAAGTGGCTGGTTTTCTTGAACGCCATGAACAAGAACGCCTTGGTGACGGCAGGGCACGACTGGTGCGCCACGGCCATTTACCTGAGCGTGAGATCCAGACCGGGATTGGCGCTGTGACAGTCAAGCAGCCACGGGTGCGCGACCGCTGTGGAAAGGGCGCCGGTCAGCTTCGCTTTTCCCCATCTGTTGTGCCCAAATATGTACGCCGCAGTAAAAGTATGGAAGCCCTTATTCCCTGGCTCTATTTGAAAGGTATATCTTCCGGAGAGTTTCAACCGGCCCTTTCAGCCCTGCTTGGCGCAAAAGCCCCTAATCTTTCGGGCGACACCATCCTGCGCCTGCGAAAGGTTTGGCAGGAGGAACTCGATGTCTTTGAGAGGCACGATTTGTCGGCGCGCCATTATGCCTATATCTGGGCTGACGGCATCTATTTCCAGGCCCGCATGGAACAGGACAGCCAGTGCATGCTGGTAATCATTGGGGCAACGCCGGAAGGCAAGAAAGAGCTTGTGGGTTTTACAGATGGTTATCGCGAAAGCACCCAGAGCTGGCGAGAGTTGCTGCTTGATTTGAAGGCACGGGGACTTGCCTCTCTTCCCAAGCTCGCTGTGGGTGATGGTGCCATGGGCTTTTGGGCGGCATTGCGGGAGGTTTTTCCACAAACGCAGGAGCAACGCTGCTGGGTGCACAAGACAGCCAATGTGCTCAACAAGATGCCCAAATCCATTCTGGCCAAGGCAAAAGCCGATTTGCACAATGTCTGGATGGCCGAGACCCGGATTGATGCAGAAAAGGCCTTTGATCTGTTCACGGCAAAATATCAGCTTAAGTACGAGAAAGCTGTTCATTGTCTGACGAAAGACCGCGACGCTCTGCTTGCCTTTTATGATTTCCCGGCCGAGCACTGGGTGCATATCCGCACCACAAACCCCATTGAAAGCACGTTTGCAACCGTCCGCCACAGGACCAAAAAAGCCAAGGGCTGTATGAAACGGGATACGGCCAGAGTGATGGTATTCAAGCTGATCAGGGAAGCGGAGAAAAGCTGGCTCAGATTAAGGGGCAAAAACCAGTTGCCAAAAGTCATCGAAGGCATCACATTTATCGACGGATTGGAGAAAATTCCAAACCAAAACGCCGCCTGAAAACCGGCATCACCAACATTTGCGGTTAACTCGGAAGTGAACATGATGTGATCAAGTTGATCGTCGTAGGATTGAGACAGTTGGCCTGTGTTTTCATTGTCGGTCCAAAAGTGCGTTCCCTCGTCAGCTATCGTCAGTACATCAATCCGATGATCGCAGGTATCTGCTGCTGCACGCACTATTTCGCTGGTATGGCAATTGTCAAATCGCTCAGCGGTAATAAGACAACGCACACCAACCAACTTGATGGCATGTATTAACATATCCAAACTTGTGCGCACCGGCATATTTGCAGGTATTGCATTCATCCGGTGAATTGCAAGATGCGCAACTTGCCATTCTACCCGGTTGGGCATCACAATAACCACAACATCGCGCGGGCCGACACCATTCGAGCCAAGTGTCGCTGCAAGATTACCGGCAGCATCCCACAGACCTTTGTGGGTGAGACGATTGCCGCGGTCATCAATTACGGCCAGATCATCTGGGTGGGTCTGGACGGTATTATAATATCGATCGACCAGGCTTCCGCCTGGCCACCAGTTCATCCGGCGATAATAGGCATGCCGTTGCGCCTCTGATGCCAAACAGGGGGGCTTGTGGTCCTGATTTATCATGTCTCGATCAAAGTCATGATTGCGCCTGTTTCCTCCACTTGGCACAAATTTATCTACAAATGGCGAAAACACAATAGTGACGTCGCTTTTTTATTTGCCATGTTTGACGGATTTTTGTAATAATCGTTGCCATAATCCCGGAAAATTTGTCTTGTTGACAAAAATTGCAGCCCATCAGGAGACCCGTTTGATCACTGAACCTGCCACTCTTAAAGGGCGCAAGACTCGCACGCAAATCCTGGATGCAACAAGGAAAGCGCTGGCCCAGTCTGGCTACGTGAATTTGCGCATGGTTGATGTTGCCGAAGCGGCAGGGTTGTCGATGGGTGCGCTTTATCGTTACTTTGATAACAAAGAAGATCTGTTCGACAATCTTATTGGTGATATCCACGAAGACCTTTACCGGGCCAGCTACGGTGGTGACCATCGTCTGACCGACAATGCCTATGAGGCTCTGTTATGCGCAAATCGCGGATATCTTGCCCACTACTATGAAAACCGTGATGTCCTTCGTGCCCTTTTCGAAGTGATGACGGTGGATATCCGGTTCAGGGATATCTGGTGGGGCATGCGACGGCGGCATATCAAGCGCTTTATGCGTGCCTACAGATCAACAATCGCCAGCAGACAGATGAGTGATATCGATGCGCTCACAAGATGCGAGGCATTGTGTTCCATGGTGGAAATGAGCGCTTATGTCTGGTTTGCTCAGGAAGAACTGAATTCACAGACCATTTCCATTGATATGGCGGCCGAAACGATAACAGACATCTGGCATAGCGCTTTCTTTAAAGCCAACAGCGCACTCGCTGAATTGCAGGTTGATAGCAAAAGGAATTGCTAAATCTTGGAACTAAATAAGCCGCAGATTGCCTTTTTGATGGAACTGGCGGTCGCTGCTGCTATAGCGGGACTATTTTAGTGTGATCATGGTTCATCAGGAGCGCACAGCGACCGGCGCTTACGCGCCGCCCCCGCGGAGGCCTGGGCGTAGCCCAAAATGGCCGTGAGCGAAAGAAATGGTGGAATCATGTTTAGGTCATTTAGCTATATGATCCAGGAACAGACTGGTGAAGGGCGACCGGTTGTGCTCATCAGCGGCTGTCAGGCAAAAGGTAACAATCAGCCAGCCCGTGTGCTGGAATGTCCTTAAAGTCAGGATTTAGTCAGGTGAGCGAGCTTCCAGAATTGCAATCAAGTGAACCTTCGTGCGTTGCTCTCACCGGCGGAGTTGGAGGTGCCAAGCTCTGCCTTGGATTGTCGAGGTTGATTGCCGGACCTGAACTCACAATGATAGCCAATTGTGGCGATGACTTTGAGCATTTCGGGCTGCATATATCGCCGGACATCGACACAGTGATGTACACCCTTGCCGGAATAGCCAATTCTGAATACGGCTGGGGTAGGGCAGATGAAACATGGTCGTTCATGACGGCGATGGAACAGTTGGGCGCTGAAACCTGGTTTCGTATTGGTGATAAAGATCTGGCCGTCAATATAGAGCGAACCCGCCGCCTGCAATTGGGGCAAACGTTGAGCAGGATAACTGCGGAACTTTGCTCCGCTCTTGGCCTGCAAACCCGGCTTCTGCCAGCCAGCGATGATTATTTGAGAACCATGTTGGAGACCGATATCGGTCTCCTGGATTTTCAAACCTATCTGGTCAAGGAGCGGGCGGAGCCGGTGGTTTCGAACATCATTTTTGATGGTCATGACAAAGCCAGGGCCGCACCTGGTGTTGTCGAAGCTCTGTCCTCGCCTCAACTGAAGTCGGTGATCATCTGCCCGTCAAATCCGTTTGTAAGTATCGATCCAATTCTTGCTGCTAGCGAGATCGCCGACGCGCTTAAATCTTGCAACGCGCCCGTCATTGCTGTTTCGCCAATCATTGGAGGTCAGGCGTTGAAAGGACCGGCGGCCAAGATGTTTCGCGAATTTGGTATAAAACCGTCGGCATTGGAAATAGCCAGGCATTATGGCAGTATTATTGACGGCATGGTCCTGGATACGCGGGATGCCGAAATTTCACCCGATATTGCCGGCCTTGGTCTTCAAACCAGGATCACCAATACAATCATGAATGATATCGAGAGCAAGGTTAATCTTGCAACGGCTGTTCTCGATCTGGCCGAGCGCTGCCGCACCAGTGGACCTGTAGATACGCTATTATCCGGCGAGGTGTCCACATGTGGCTGACAATCCCCAGTAAACCATCCATCCATGCAAAACACCGGCTGGCATCATCGCTGTCTTTGCGGCATTTGTGCGAACTGCACACCCGAATGCTTGAAGATGTCTTGTCAGCAGCCATCGATGTCTCCGGATTGGGTGGTATTTGCCTGGTTACGATGTGCCCGGATATATCTGTCATTGGCCGACGCTATGGTGCGCTGGTGCTTTCAGAATCAGCCATGCATGGACACAAAAACGCCGTGGCCCTTGCCGCCTGTCATCTTCAATCAATCGGGGTAGATCAGATGATGACATTGCCCGGTGACGTTCCGTTGATGACAACGCGTGATCTTGAAACAGTGCTTGCCGCTCATGGTGGAAGAGACACCATGACATTTGTTCCCGATTATTGCAGGCAGGGGTCGAACTGCATTGTTCTGGCAATGGATTCAGTACCAGCACTGCAGATCGGTTGCGGGCAGTTCGATAGCCATATTCGATCTGCTCAAGCGAGTGGCTTGGAAACCTGCATCGTGGAGAACAACAATATTGCGCAAGATATTGATACGCCTGATGACTTGCTCATTCTTTACCAGCGCGGTCGAAATACACGGGCGGGATCATTCCTGCGCGAAATCGAAGTTGTAAAGAAAAGACTTTTTTTTGGAAAACATTAAAGCGCATGCAGTGAACAAAATAAGATCTCGGCCAGCATATAAAAGATAGATACCAACTGCAACATAGGCAAACCCCTGCCAGGTTGAGACAAAGGTGAAATCCGATAGCCACAACATGTTGGGTGCAGGAACGCTGAATTTCCTGTTTACATGATCCCGGAGACACGGGGTGGCCTTATTGCTGAACGTGGTTTTTATCGGCTTTCCACGTATAACTCCCTGTATTTCAAGCTGTTTCATTAATCGTGCCACAGTGCAGCGCGCCACTTCAAAGCCCTCCCGCTGCATCTGACGCCAGACCTTGCGCACCCCGTAAACTTGAAAGTTATCATCAAAGACACGCTGTACCTCAGGGCGTAACTCTGCATCACGTTTGGCGCGATCACTGGCCAGATCGGGATCACGGGCAATAGCTGCATGGGTATGATATGTTGAAGCGGCAATCGGCAACACCTTGCAGATCTGTCAATGAGCGCTTAAAACTGACCCGGGTTTTGCATTTAAAATTGACCCACCCAGCTTGTGCCAAAACCGGGTAATATTGTCTCATTGATGTCTTGGAGGGTTGCGCAGCGCAGCGCAGTGGCCCCCACGGCAGGCGTAGCGGAGCGGGGCTGTGGTCAAGCCGGGGCGGTTCAGACGATCCCGCTGGCTGAGATTTGTGAGATTGTATGTCGTTGATTACGCCGTCATAACGCTTGCGCTGATGGCCATCATAATCACACCGGATTTGACCAATTCAGCTATCTTTGGGATGCAATTATGAGTAATCAGGAGAATGCTGGTTATTCGATGCCGCCCGAATGCGTGTCGATAGGTTCATTGATCGTCTCCATGCAAAGGCCAACTAAGATGGATGCCCAGACAAGCCCTGACCTTTATCTGGAGGATTTCGCGCCTGGCATGGTCTACCAGACGCTATCAGCCGATGTGAGCGAGGCAGACATTATCGAATTTGCAGCCAAATTTGATCCTCAGTACTTCCATCTTGATCCAAAAGCTGCGCGCAAATCCCAATTTGGCGGGCTGATTGCATCAGGCTTTCACACGCTCAGCCTCAGCTTTCGCCAGTTTTTCGATCTCAACCTGTGGCCCAATGCAATCGTCGCGTCGCCCGGCATGAGTAATGTCAAGTGGTGGAGGCCAATGCGACCGGGTGACCGGATAATCAGCAAAGCCGAGGTAACGGAAGTGCGACCCTCGAAGTCCAGACCCGATCGGGGAACGGTGGTGATGCGGCACTCGGCCTGGAACCAGAATGGTGATGAAATCATGTCCGTCATCTGCGCGCATATACTGACACGGCGATCGCCACCGGGCGACTAGTGGATGAATTTGACATTTGGTACCCACTTGCAGCTTCGTTCATTTTCAAATGTCAAATTCAAAAATTCCACTAGATTCAATATCTTGCTAGTGGTTCTTTTGATTCCAACATTTGTAAATAAGGGTGCTGCAGGGGGGAGGCAAATGTTGGAATCGAACCACTAGCAAATCCTAAAAATGAACACCAAGAATTCAATGCTGAAGAGCCCCGGCCAGTATCCCGCAGGATGTATTTTGGCTCTTTCCGCCGATCTGTCCCCAACTGTAATGTTTGAATACTGCAAATGCTTGACGCCGCAATCGTCTTTGTTATATCCATGTTCCATCTCCATTTTCTCCAGGGATCGAGCATGATTGTATTTGATGTCCAATCGCACCGACAATTTTGAAAAACTGCTCCCTTTTCATAAGGAAATTTTTGCTCTTTTACTGATGTACGGTCTGCCGGTCAGCATAACAGCGTTTTTGCGAGTGGTGTCTTTTGCCGAGTTGCAAAATCCCGAAACAGGCAAAACTCTGATCTTCTCACAGCTGGGTGATATTTTCAGACAGATGCAACAAAGTGGTTTGATCCATGGTCAAACCGGACAGCCTTGGCAGGTTGAAAAAAAGGCGCAGGGTCTTTTGAACCATCCATATGTGCAGGAAAATTACATCCACTGGCTGCCCGGAATTCAAGAACAGCTCGAAATTGCTCTTAAAGCCAATACAAACCATCCATGGACTTATGATTCAATGCCGGATGATAATAAAATTGCGCTTATCCTGCAACCATTCAGACTGATCGTTCATCACCCCGAATGGTCACTACAAAAAAAGGGGCAAGCCTTTCAGAAAAAGCTGCAAACAATAGAAAAGAACAGGCAGTTCGCACAGGATTTCTGGGCCAATGTGCTCGCAATAAGTGAAAATCCGCTGGAAATTTGGCCTTTGCTTACCGAAGATCAAAAAGTCCAGATTTTTGAAAGAATAAAAGTTCATGTTCTAAATTTTGAACTGCCAGTCGAACTTCTGACAAAGCTCACAAGAAATGGCATGCCGCATATGTGCTGGTTCTCGCTGGCCGAGCTTTATCTGTTTATGGGAAATATGAGCAAGGCCGCGAACATTTTGGAAAATACAAGTAGCGAGCACATGAATTTTGGCTGGGTCTACTCGATCAATGGCCTTTACCAATATCTTATGGGCGACAGGGCGGGCGCACTTGAACAGTTTGAAACTGCCCTGCAGCAATATAAAAAACAGACCCGCAAGCGCAAAGCCTATTTTCCCTTTATGGCCGGCCTGTTTTATGTGCTGGCGATGATGCAGGAGGACATCGATAAGTACCGCGCCCGGATAAATGAATTTCTCATCGTTGGACAAAAAGAGCAGCGCTATGACATGCAACATTACCGGCTGCTTGATCTGTTGTTCAAAAACCATGATGAAGAACAAGATCAATTCTCTTATTCTGATCGGGCTCCACGTGATAGCTGGCTTGCGGGAAATATCCTCGATATTATTGTCTATGTCATCCTGTTATCATGGGGCGGCAAAACCAGTCAGTTAAAAATATCGACCAACTGGTCCAAAACAAAAGACAATCTGCAAAACCATGGCTTTGATGGGATGTTGGCACATCTGCTGATGTTGCAGGACAACAAACCAACCGCGATTTTTTCCATCCCGCGCCCTGTCGGAGAAGACTGGCAGCGTGCTTTGAAACGACTGGAAGAGCTTGCCAACCCGAAGACTGGAGGTGTGAGCGAAAAAAAGGGCAGTACCGCACGTATTGCATGGTTTGTCACCTATGAATTTGGCTATGCAAAAGTACAGCCAAAACTTCAAAAACTGACCAAACAAGGAAGCTGGACCAAGGGCCGTAATATTGCCCTTAAAAAACTGGCAACCGGCTCTTTCACCGAGGCTGAATTAACCGTTGCCGACATGAAAGCCATTTCCTGTATTGAGGTGTGCTTCGATTATAACGGCTGGGGTACAGAGACCAACTATCAGGTCGAAGCAAAAAATGCAATTCCCATGCTTGCCGGACATCCAGCCGTTATCGCCAGGGATGGACGACCTGTTGAGATCAGCACATCCAGTCCGGACCTCGTTATCAAAAAAAACCGTGATGAAAGTTATTCACTGGCATTTTCCCAAGCTATCCCCCCTAAACCGGGCAACCAAATAATACAACAAAACGACCATCGCATCGAAGTGCTGGAGGTTTCAAAGCAGCATTGCGATATCAGCAAAAAAATCGGACACAAACTCACCGTCCCCAAAGAGGGCATCAAACAATTGCAATCCCTGGTGCCGAATCTGGCACCACTGGTGCCGGTGCAATCCGATTTGGCGGGAAGCAGCGATGAACTTGAAAGCATTGCCGCCAATTCGACCTTGCAGGTTCATCTTGGCCCGGTGGATGAAGGTTTTGCCGCCGAGTTTCTGGTTGAACCCATCGATAAAAGCGGCAAGCTGTTTCATCCGGGAAAGGGCGGGGAACATATACTGGTCGAGCTTGGCAATAAAAAAGTACAGACCGAGCGAAACCTCCAAAAGGAACGCAAATACTATCGCGATGTGTTGCGCAGCTCCGATACCATGCAAGATATGGAGGAGGAACCTTTTCGCTTTTATGCTGACGGGCCACAGCAATGCCTTGAACTGCTCGATGCGCTTAAATCCTGTGATCAAGAAAAGGTAAATGTCAGGTGGCCGGAAGGGGAAAAGCTACGGTTGCACCAGCAACTGAACTTCTCCAACCTGTCGCTTGAAATAAAGAAAAGCGGTACAGACTGGTTTGAAGTCGGCGGCGACATTCAAATTGACGATAAAACCATGATGAGCATGGCGAACTTGCTGGAATATATCAACCAGAGCTCATCGCGTTTTCTCGATATGGGCGATGATGGTTTTCTGGCGCTGGAGCAATCATTATTTCGGCAATTGAAGCAACTGTCGGGCATTTCTGAAGGGGGCAAGGTCCATGCACTGGCAAGCTCTATTCTGGCCGAAATAGGTGATAATGCCGGTAAGTTGAAAAGCTCTAAATACTGGCAGGATCATCATGACCAATGGGAGCGCTCGTTCGATAAATCCACACCGCTGCCATCCACCTTGCAAGCTGATATGCGCGACTATCAACATATCGGATATAACTGGCTGGCGCGTCTGTCGGACTTGAATATCGGCGCGTGTCTTGCCGATGACATGGGGCTTGGAAAAACCTTGCAGGCGCTGGCGATCATGCTCTTACGCGCCCAAAATGGCCCCGCTCTGGTGGTCGCCCCGGTGTCGGTTGTACCCAACTGGATCAGCGAAATCGCCAAATTCGCGCCAACGCTAAATGTTGTTTGGATGATCGGTAGCGCCACCAAACGAAAGAATATGTTGGAAAACCTGCAACCGTTTGACGTTGTTTTATGCAGCTACGGAGTGCTCGCTCCAGATGAAGAAAATCTCTCGAAGGTCGAATGGGACATGGTGGTGCTTGACGAGGCACAGGCCGTCAAAAACCATACGACAAAGCGTGCCAGTGCCGCATTTTCGCTAAATGCAAAGTTCAAGCTGGTGACAACCGGCACGCCGATGGAAAATCATCTGGGCGAATTGTGGAGTGTTTTCAGGTTCATAACGCCGGGGTTTTTGGGCTCCTACGACAAATTTGTCCAACGATTTATCTCCCCGATTGAAGGGAACAACGATGCGGTCGCCAAACAACATCTCAAAAGCCTGATCCAGCCCTTTATCTTAAGACGTAAAAAATCTCAGGTGCTTGAAGAGCTGCCACCCAAAACAGAAATCACCCTCAATGTGGAAATGAGCAAACAGGAGCGCGCCTTTTACGAAACACTGCGGCTCCAGGCGGTTGAAAATATCGCCGCGGCTGCTGAGGAAAACCAGCCATCACACGTCAAAATACTGGCGGAAATTATGCGCCTGCGCCGTTGTTGCTGTCATCCCAAACTGATCGATGAAAAGATAGATATAGATAGTACCAAGCTGGAACGCCTGCAATACCTGTTAACGGAACTGCGTGCTGGTGATCACAAGGTACTGATTTTCAGCCAGTTTGTCGGCCACCTCAAAATCATTCAAGAGTGGCTTGATGAGACAGACATCAGCTATCAGTATCTGGATGGTTCAACGCCGGTCAAAAGGCGGCAAAAGGCTGTACGCGATTTTCAGAACGGTGAAGGTGACTGCTTCTTGATCTCGCTAAAAGCTGGTGGTTCCGGGCTCAATCTAACGGCGGCAAATTACGTCATTCACATGGACCCGTGGTGGAACCCGGCGGTCGAAGATCAGGCCTCGGACCGCGCCCATCGCATCGGCCAGAAACAACCCGTCACCATCTACCGGCTGGTCGTAAGCGATACCATCGAAGAAAAAATACTCGCCCTGCACAAAACCAAGCGCGACCTCGCCGACAGCCTGCTGGAAGGCACCGACCAAACTGGCCGCATCTCGGCCAAAGAACTGATCGCCTTGCTGACCGTATAGAGTTTTTCAGGCCAGAGCTATAATACTGGGTGCAAACCGGCATACCAAAGAAATCAAAACCCTTGGAAATCCGGCCTTCGGTGGTGAAAAATCGCCTGCTGGCAGTGTTGCAATCCGCTTGTGGCCGTCAAGGCCAGGGCACGTATTGCGCCGCGTCAGCAAACGATTTTTCTACCATCGGTCAATATTAACTTCCCTTGGTATCAGGTCACCGAAAGTGCTTCACTGGCGATGAATGACCGCGCTCTCCCATTCGGAAAGGAACGTACGACGCTTTAAGGCATCCAGATAGGTCATGAGTGCGGGCTCTAGCGCGATAATAACCTGCTCGGCATTACTTTGATCTGACATCAGCGGTGGAAGTGCACGTTTGGCGGCATTCGATCGAGGGTTGACGAGATGGGCCACGAAAGCTGCGGCCGTTCTGGAGTTCTTGGACAATTTTGAAACCATTGCGGTTCGCATCATTGTAGTTGGATAATTGGAAGGCAATACGATCTCCAATGCATCGCGTGTTTCGGTTCTGGCGAGTGCGTAGCTTCCAAGGACGTTATAGGCGACCGCCAGCGTCCCGTCCGCAAGGTCATCAATCATTTCGCCCGAGCAACAATAAAGTCGGGCTCTCAACCCACCCATCACTTCCATAAGTCGCCAGAAAGTATCAGACGCTCGTGCATCCTGAGTTGCAAAAAGATACCCAAGACCAGAGCTGCGGACATCGTAGGTGCCTACACGGCCCTGAAACACCTCGGGTCGGGCGCGCAGTTCCCGGATCAGTTCCTGGCGCGTTCGGGGTATCGGGTGACCATCGAAAGCTTTTCTGTTTATGACGATGGCGGCCGGTTCGGAGGTGAAGGCGAAGATGCTGTCGCGCCATTTAGCCCAGTGCGGCAGAAAAACGCCCTCCACCTGCTGCGCAAATCCGTCATTGGCAAGCTTGAACTGAAGATCCATTGCGCTGGAGATCACCAGGTCAAAACGACCCGCATCAGCGCGAAAAATGCGGTCCAGATCAGCGGTTCCGGTCACCATATAGTCAACCGATACATTTGGTGTAACGGCCAAAAATTCTTCAATAATGGGGGCAAAGAACGATGTGTCAGTGCTGGAGATAATTCTCAGTTTGACGCCGGCCTTTTCATCGCCAAATAATTGGCGATCTTCCCAGGTTTGCCCGACGGTAACTTGAGGCAATAGCCAGAAAACTAGAGCGATAATGAAACGCATGCGCCACCCTCATCACGGTTGTTCAGCTCCATCTTGCCACCATGCGCCAAGACCACGTCACGCGCGATAGTTAATCCAAGACCCGATCCGGTTTTCCCATCAGCATTGTCACCGCGTTTAAACCGATCCGCCAGTTGATCAAGCTGATCAGGGGGGAAACCTGGACCACGATCACAAACTTTCACCATCGGGTTCGGCGCTGCCAGGACACGGATATCAACCACATCGGTATCGGGAGCGTATTTGAGGGCATTATCAAGCAGATTTCTGACAGCGTTTTGCAACAGAATTGGATCGCCCATGCAATCGACTTTTTCCGGTCCGTTAAAGCGAAAATCCAGATCGTTCATTTCTGCAATTGGCGTCATTTGCGTGACCAGATTTTTCACCAATTCCGTCAGGTTAATGGATTTTGTCTCCAGTTGATCTGCCCGAAATGTGATGATTGCATGGTCCAGCAGTTGGCCTGCGGCGCGCGAGCTTTCATCTATTGCACGCACCATAGACCGCAATGCCTGACGGTTCTCAGCCTTGTCCACCCGCTGGAGTGTTGCCTCTGCATGGGACCGCACAGTGGCAAGCGGCGTGCGAATGCGGTGTGCTGCCTCCGCAATGAAATCTTCCGATTGTTTCATTGCTCGGTCCAGCCGTTGCACCAACGTGTTGAGGGCATCGACAAGTGGCGTCATCTCAGAAGGAACGGGTTGCGTAAATGGTCTCAGGTCATGCGGTCCCCGACGCGCAACCGATCCGGTGAGGCGCTTCAATTGCCCGATTGTAGAGGATGTTGCCCAAAATGATAGTAGCGCCGCCAACACGAAAAACCCCATGCCAAAAAACGCGGCGTTTCGTGAAATGCCCGCCAGGGTACCGGCAAGCGCGTCTTGTGTTTGTGCAACAACAACAGTTATTTGTGCGTGTTCATCGGACCCAACAAGTGTTCGCGTTGCCGAAGCCATACGGACCAAATCCCCTCTAAAGGGTTTTGATGCGAAATAGCTTTGCCGGTCGCGTTGCGTCTCGGTTGGTCGCAAACCTTCGTACCCGGACAGAAACCGCATATCCTGGAAGATCGCATAGAACACTCTGTCATCAGAACGAGTGCGCAACATCGAAAAAGCGGCATAGGGAATGTCAATCTCAATTCTTCCGCCTTTGCTGGTTGCTGCGTCCAGAATGGAAGTAACAGAGGCACTTAAGATATTGTCCTGGCCCGCCTGAGCAATCTGTGCGGCATACCCACGTATCAGAAAAAACAATAACAGCGCCAGCACAGCGGCTCCACCAATCAGCGTGGCCGCAAGGCGATTGCGAAGCGATCCGACAGCGCGAGAAGATTCAAACATGATCAAGCCTGTAGCCGATACCTCTGAGCGTAGTAATAGACAGATCGGTGTTTTCCAAATGACGTCGAAGGCGTCCGATGTAAACCTCGATGGCATTCTCTGAGACGTCATCGTCATACGAAAACAATCTGTCCACCAGCTTTTGTTTCGAAAACACCTGCCCCGGTGCATTTATCAAGATCTCCAACAATCGCAACTCCCGATTTCTAAGATCAATATTCTCACCCTCAATCAGCAGATGCCCGGCAACCGGATCAAAAGCGACGCCACCCAGCTTAATCACCGTTTGTGATTTTCCTGCTTTCCGCCTTAATACGGCTCGACACCTGGCTTCCAGCTCGGCGTGATCGAAGGGCTTGGTGATATAATCATCAGCCCCAAGGTCGAGCACACTGATGCGATCTGAAACCTGGCTTCGGGCGGTCAAAACGATGACAGGTGTATCTTTTGCACCGCCTCGATGGCGTTTCAGGAATGTTCGCCCATCGCCGTCCGGCAACATAATATCGAGCAGAATCAAATCGTAGTCGCCAACGTCGGAAAATATGATTGCGTCTTCAAAATTTGCAGCATGATCAATGACATGCCCGTCCAACTGGAACCGTGACATGATGGCATTCGCCAGCTCTGTATTGTCCTCTACCAACAAATATTTCATTGCCCTGATGCCCATTGTAGTGCCGTGACAGGTTTGTGTCAGGTTGGCGTGCATATTTGTTCTTTTACTGGGCCGCATTATGGCTTGTTGTCAAATAGGAGGAAACAATGATTTCACTGAAACTGGGTCGCCGTGCCCTCATTGCAGCTTTCGCTGCGTTTAGTTTGTCGGGGCCGGTGCTGGCGGACGGGCATAAAGTTCTCGACAGCATCCACTTCCTTATTCCCGGTGGCGCTGGTGGTGGCTGGGATGGCACGGCCCGTGGTACGGGTGAAGCCTTGACAAAGGCTGGGCTGGTTGGCACCGCTTCTTATGAAAACATGTCAGGCGGAGGTGGCGGTAAAGCCATCGGATACCTGATTGAAAATGCGGAAAGCAACCACGGTACTTTGATGGTGAATTCCACACCGATTGTGATCCGGTCGCTTACCGGCGTATTCCCGCATAACTTCCGTGACCTTACGCTGGTATCCGGCACAATAGGCGATTATGCGGCGATGGTGGTCGGCAAAGACAGTCCGGTCAACTCCATGGCAGACTTGATCGCAGCCTATGATGCGAACCCACGCGGCACCGCGATTGGTGGCGGGTCGGTTCCAGGAGGTATGGACCATCTCGTTGCAGCCATGGTTATGGAAGCTGCCGGCAAAGATGCTCTGAACGTCAAGTACATTCCTTATGATGCCGGCGGAAAAGCCATGGCAGCGCTGCTTTCCGGCGAGATTGCCGCTTTGTCGACCGGCTTTTCGGAGGCTGTCGATTTGGCGAAAGCCGGTGAAGTCAAGATCATTGGTGTTACTTCTGACGAACGTGTTGCCGCAGCTCCCGATGCGATGACCATGAAGGAACAAGGCATCGATATATCCTTTGTCAACTGGCGTGGATTCTTTGCCGCTCCGGGTCTTCCGGGCGACAAGCTCGCAATGTACCAACGTGCGATCGCAAAGATGTATGAGACACCTGAGTGGGAAGAAGTACGCGCGCGTAACGGCTGGGTCAACATCCACAATTCGGGCGATGACTTCAAAGCCTTCCTGGAAGGTCAGGAAAAAGTTGTTGGCGATCTGATGAAGAAACTGGGCTTTCTCTAGTGGTTCGATTCCAACATTTGCATCCCCCTGCAGCACCCATCTTTGCAAATGTTGGAATCAATAGAACCACTAGCAAGTTGTTGAATCTAGTGGAATTTTGAATTTGACATTTGAAAAAGAATGATGTTGCAAATGAGACTCAAATGTCAAATTCATTCCACTAGGGCCTGATTGGCAGAGCACATAGCCGCTCTGCCGCCTCACGAGGGTAGAATATGGCACTGGATCGCTGGATCGCGCTGGTTTTGTTGGGCATCTGCATAGTTTACGGCTATGCAGCATGGTTCACCATGGACGGTTCACTTGCACCGTTCATGAAACGAAATCCGATTTGGCCCAGTACATTTCCGAAGGCACTTTCGATTCTGGGCATGATAGCCTCGCTCGTTATCCTGCTCGGCCTTGAAAAGGGCGAAATGAAAGAAACCGAGATCGACTACAGGCGCCTTGGGGATTATCACCTTGGTCAGGCGATGTTACTCTTGGGGCTCATGGTGGCCTATGCATTATGCCTGCGTCCGCTTGGATTTTTATTTTCGACAGCATCATTTCTAATACTTGGCTCTTTCATTCTGGGCGAGCGCAAATGGCATGTCATGGTTCCGGTTGCGCTGATCGCCACGCTGATGGTCTGGTATCTCGTCCAGCAGGTCCTTGGCATCTACTTACGCCCGCTGCCGGGCTTTCTGGGAGGTTGACATGCTCGAAGGACTTTTAGTCGGCCTGCAAACCGCCTTGTCCATCCAGAACCTTTTGATGGTGATTGGCGGCTGTCTGATTGGTACGTTCATAGGTATGCTACCGGGCCTTGGCCCCATGTCGATCATCGCCATAATGATACCGGTTGCGATTTCGATAGGTGATCCTTCCGCTGCCTTGATCCTGTTGGCGGGCGTTTACTATGGCGCAATATTCGGCGGCTCGACCTCATCCATATTGCTCAACGCTCCAGGTGTTGCAGGCACTGTCGCCAGCAGTTTTGATGGCTATCCGATGGCACGGCAGGGCAAGGCCGGTAAGGCGCTTACCATCGCTGCCATCGCCAGTTTTGCCGGGGGTACCATCGGCGCTGTCCTGTTGATGATTTTTGCCCCGGCATTGTCGTCAGTAGCCCTCCTGTTCCATTCAGCCGAGTATTTCGCACTTATGGTGGTTGGCCTTTCTGCAATTGCCGCTTTCGCGGGCACTGGTCAGGTCGCCAAGGCGCTTGTAATGACCGTCCTCGGTTTGATCATGGCAACTGTTGGTGAAGGTGCGTTGTTTAACCTGCCGCGTTTCACCATGGGCATTATGGATTTGCAATCGGGTTTTGGTTTCATCACGCTGGCAATGGCCATGTTTGCCTTGCCGGAGGCCTTGTTCCTTGTTCTCAAACCCCGCGGAACCGAGGGCGTAGGCGGCAGCAAGATCAAAAACCTGCGTATCACAGGCGCCGAGGCCAAGGCCATCGCGCCGGTCATTGGTCGTCAGTCGCTACAGGGCTTTTTCATCGGCGTTCTGCCCGGTGCAGGTGCAACAATCGCCAGTTTTCTCGGTTATGCGGTAGAACGCAATATTGCGACTAAAAGCGAGCAGGATGAATTTGGAAAAGGCTCGATTAAAGGTCTGGCTGCACCTGAAACGGCCAACAACGCCGCATGTACCGGCTCTTTTGTGCCGCTGTTGACATTGGGCATTCCAGGTTCCGGGACCACCGCCATATTGCTGGGTGCGCTCATTGCTCTTAACGTTACACCCGGGCCACGTTTGATGCTGGACGAACCACAGATTTTCTGGGCAGTCATCATGTCGATGTTCATCGGCAATCTGGTGTTGTTAATCCTCAATCTCCCGCTGATCCCTTACATCGCCAAAGTGTTGACCATCCCGCGCAACTACCTGATCCCATTCATTCTGTTCTTCACGCTGATGGGCGCTTACATTGGTCAAAACAACGCTACCGAACTACTGCTGCTGGTGGGCTTTGGCGTCTGTGCGACGGCGCTCAAATTTGCCGATTATCCCCTGGCGCCGCTGCTGATCGGTTTTATTCTGGGCGGTATGCTGGAAGACAATTTTTCGCGATCCATGCAAATCTACGATGGCATCGGGTTTATCTGGGAGCGCCCCATGACACTGGGCCTTTTGGCAATTGCTGTCATTTTGATCGTTCTACCGAGCTATCGCGCACGGCGTGCAAAAAGCCGCGCGGAAGGTGTCGCGGAAGGCGATTAGCAACGATTGCATTATATGGCGATCAAGGCGATTTTTCTCTGGTTTGAAGCAATTCCTGATTGAACCATCCGTTGGCAATGTTGGCGATTCATTCAAGCGAGCGCGCTGCGCCATTGGTTCGGGCAGCGCAAAGCAAACGCCTTGGCCGAAAGCATCATTGGGCTTTACAAGGCCGAAGTCATTCATCGCAAAACCTCCTGGCACAGGATTGAAGAGGTTGAGCTGGCAACACTCAAATGGGTTGACTGGCTCAACAACCGCCGGCTCATGGAGCCGATCGGAAATTTTCATCCAAAAAAGCAGAGGAACTGTTCTACGCACAAAAAAGTACGCTAGAATTGGCCGCATAAACCAAACAGCCTCCGGCAAACCCGCCCCGGTTCATACCCATGTCTTAGGTACGAACTGTTACCCATGTCTCCGGGTCGGACCCTGATGTATTTGGCTCCCCGGGCCGGATTCGAACCAGCGACCGATCGGTTAACAGCCGATTGCTCTACCACTGAGCTACCGAGGAACAGGCGCGCTTTGCAGAGTATCAAAACACCGCAGCGCGTAATAGCAAAAGTTTGCAGGAAATCGCAAGAGGGAAGTTGTTATAAATTGCAGATCGCAGCAATCACTTGATTGCGTTTGCTCGTCAAACTTATAATTTGCTCCGCTGCGGGCGGTTCTTGATGGCGCTTTCAGCGCCACAATTGCTGTCCTTATCAGCGGCAATATTCAGGGGTGGTCCTCTTTTCAGAGTGTTTTGCTCAAAAAGCCCCTAGTGGTTCTGTACCAACATTTGCATCCGCCAGCGGCTCGTACTTATGGCAAATGTTGGAATCATAAGAACCACTAGAATTCAATACGTTGCTAGTGGTCTTTGTGGCCAAAACGCTTGAAAAAGAACGTGCTGAAAAGGGATTCAAGCGTTTCGGCCAGACCACTAGTTTGGGCGCCGTGCGGATGATGTTACCTTCAAGTGATCAACAGGTTTGCCAACCACCCATTTACAGGCTCTTTAGAAGCTTCAGGACTTCTGATTGAGGCACAACGTGAATTTGCACTTGGTTAAACCAGACCTTGACCTATATTCCGCATCAGGGGCGCAAACAAATTCGCCGTATGTGAATATGAAAGCGGTGAGAAAGTGTCGAATTTGCCGATCGATCACAAACACGTTCAACCGGGCAAACGACGCATCGCCATTGCCGGCCGCTCAATCGGTTTGCCCGGTTCGCCCGTTCTGCGTACCATTCTCGGGCTGATGTTGGTTGCCGGTGGTATCGTCGGTTTTTTGCCGGTGCTGGGGTTTTGGATGATCCCACTCGGACTGTTGGTCCTTTCGGTTGATTTCTCGCCTGTCAGACGGTTTCGCCGTCGTCTTGAAACTTCAGTCATGCGCTGGTGGCGCAATCGCCGCGGTGGCAAACAATAGCACCGGATTTGTTTTTCCTGTTTACCCCATGCATGTAGAATTTCCGGCATTGAATTAGGTCGGATAGCCAAACTCAATCCCGCATACCATCGCGAGGCACTTCTAATACCGGGCGCCGGTGGCGAACACAAATTTGCCAATTGACGGGCCTGGCGATAGTGAGCTGGAAAAAACGGCGGCCTTTTGCAAGAACATGCTTGCTGATTTTCGCACCCTCTGTTAATCGAAAGCCGCTAACACTGGCAGCAACGGCCTCGTGGCGGAGTGGTTACGCAGAGGACTGCAAATCCTTGCACCCCGGTTCGATTCCGGGCGAGGCCTCCATCGGTTATATTGATGCCAATAATATCAATGCTTTGTCTTCAATATTGCCACACCGGAACTGCCACCCTGGTCAAAGTGTGGCAAAATGTTCTGCAAATCACCCCAATCCAACCGCTCCATAACCGCCTTTGCGAGCGTCGCGCGGTCGGCTTTTCTGGTGTGAATCTTTGATGTCTTGCCATCTCGCCAGCCCAAAAAACCATCCAGCATAGAATCAGTTGCAGCGTTTTATGCCAAATTGGTGGCCACGGCCTTACGCACACTGCGCGCCGTGCAATGAGGTAATCCGGCCTGATTAAACCATTGTGAAATTCTTTGACCCAACCCCTTTATGATATAGGGGCTGCCATGTTCGGTAACCATGTAGTGCATCTGGTCCGCTGGCAGGGTGTCCGAATATTCATCAAGAACTGGGTGGACCGGTATGGTTAAATCAATTGGCATCTTTGCGCGATTTTTAAAAGCGCGAATGTGGAACGCCCCGTCGCGCCGGTGTTGACGGCCAATCACCGCAAGGTCGGAAACACGAATGCCGGTGAACATCAAGATCAATAATGCCAGCGCAGCCTTTGACGTTGAACCATGGTGATCGAGAAACTGAACCGCCCCGGGTTTACCGGAGGCTGATTAGTTTGTTTATGCGACTAATTCTAACTGGTTTATCTGTGCATAGTACAGCTCCTCTGCTTCAGCGGGCGGAATATTTCCGATTGGTTCCAGCAGGCGACGGTTGTTGAACCAGTCAACCCATTTGAGGGTCGCCATTTCAACATCATCAATGCTGCGCCATGAACTCTTTCGATGAATGACTTCGGCCTTGTAAAGTCCATTGATGGTTTCGGCCAAGGCGTTGTCATATGAGTCGCCGACACTGCCAACGGATGGCTCAATCCCGGCCTCGGCCAACCGCTCGGTGTAGCGGATCGAGACATACTGAACGCCCCGGTCACTGTGATGGATCAGCCCGTCTTGTTGAACCGGCCGTCGATCATAAAGAGCCTGTTCCAGAGCATCCAGAACGAAGTCCGTTTTGGCAGAACGGGATACCCGCCAGCCAACAATCCGGCGGGCAAATACATCGATGATAAAAGCAACATAGGCAAATCCCTGCCAGGTGGAGACAAAGGTAAAATCACTCACCCACAGCATATTGGGTGCAGGAGCGTTGAATTCTCTGTTCACATGGTCGCGTGGACACGGGGCGGAAGGATTGCTGTGGGTTGTCTTGAGGATTTTTCCTCTGATAACGCCCTGTATTCCAAGCTGTTTCATCAACCGCTCCACAGTACAACGCGCGACATCAAAATCCTCTCGCTGCATCTGTCGCCAGACTTTACGTACCCCGTAGACTTCATGATTGTCATCCCAAACACGCTGGACCTCAGGGCGCAACTCTGCATCTCGTTTGGCGCGATCACTGGCCAGACTGGGATCACGGGCAATAGCTGCATGGGAATGATATGTTGAAGGGGCAATCGGCAAAACCTTGCAGATTGGCCAGAATATAACAGTGGCCCGTGATCATCACGATGATCATCGATAAACATCTTCATCTTCTCAGTGGGCGCCCACAATCATGGCTCGCTCCGCCTGGGCAAAGTTGACCGCCAGAACGCCATTGGTTCGAGTGACAAGGTCAACGCGAGACGCCTTCCTGAGAATTTCATTGGCCTGACGTAATTCCCGGACTTCGCGCTCCAACGCTTTGATGCGCTCGCGCTCGTCACTCGTCACCCCATCGCGCAAGCCAGTGTCCGTCTCTTCCTGACGAAGCCATTTGCGAAGCGTCTCCGCAGTGCAGCCAATTTTGGGTGCAATTGCAGAAATCGCCGACCACTGACTGTCATAATTTTGTTGATGTTCTAACACCATCCGAACGGCACGCGTACGCACTTCAGGTGAATATCTCTTCGATCTCTTGTTCTTTTCCATAGCTCCAAATTATCCTATCTTTGGAGCCTCCGGTAAACCCGGGGCGGTTCAGTCAGCCCAGATATAGACGATTGGGTCGCCGTCCAAATCCGCTTCTTTCCAACCCTCGTACTCTTTGGCCCAATCGCGCTTGAGCCGCGAGACCGTATTCGCCGATAAGCCAGCCGCATCAGGTCCGAGAAGAACCTTGAGAGCCGCGCCCATTTCGCCGCTGGAAATGCCTTTGAGATAAAGCCATGGCAAGGCCGCTTCCAGCGTTTTGGTTCTGCGCACATATGGCGGCACCAAGGCAGATCGGAATGTCACCGGTGTGCCGTCCTTGGACCTGACCTTTGGAATGCGCGCGCTCACAGGGCCAATGCCGGTCTGCACTGTCCGGGCCGGATGATGCCCATTGCGCACCACAGCCGCGTGACCGGCCTCAGTGCGCAAGTCTGAAAATTGTGCCAGATAACCGGCAAATTCAGCCTCAACTGCTGTCGCGATCAATTGCTGTGCTCCTGTTCTAAGCAAATCCGTCAGCGCGTCTGTAATCCGCTCTCGACTGGTAAAATCGACAATGTTAGTCTTTTCCATGGTGGTGTATCTCCTACGGTTGGGTTGCTGTCTCACAACAACAATTCAACCAGATACGCCGCCAACCTTCAAATCCTCAAAACACCAGATTCAGTCATAGCTCTTAACGGCACTATGATCAGTGCTAGATTTTGAATCTGGATTTATTCCGTTTTACGCAGTACGGTTACAAACAAGATAAAATCAAAAAAAGCCAAATTCTTTCCCTGGGAGATCGCATGCTGATTGAGGTGACCCATTCGCCTCCACTAATTCTAGCCTCCCTGATCGTTGCGATCATGGGTGCGTTTACTGCATTGCGCCTTACTTCCAATCTTCGTGATGCATCAGTCGGTGTTCGAAAAACAAGGATTTCGCAAGGGGCGTTTGCTCTTGGAACCAGCATCTGGTCGATGCACTTCATTGCCATGCTGGCAATAAAGTTGCCAGTCCCAATTAGTTACGACCCATTGCGAACACTGGCGTCTGCGTTAATAGCTGTTCTTGTTGTGGGGTTGGCATTTCTATCACTGCATTTTGGTGTGAGAACCAGAAAAACCATTTTTGTAGCCGGTGTTTTAACCGGGTTTGGAATCGCCGGCATGCATTATCTTGGTATGATCGCCATATCAAACAATGTGGACATTGCCTTCAGTGCTTTTGGAATTGTGTTGGCGGTTTGCATTGGAATTGCCGCATCAATTGCAGCCTTGGAACTGGCTTATGGTGATCGTTCACTATTGAAAATTTCCATTGGGTCGATCGTATTAGGGCTGGCAATATCAGCCATGCATCACACGGCAATGCATTTCACAACTTTTTATAAAAGCGATAAGACAGTCGGCACGTTCAGTTCGGTTCTCGATAATGAATTACTGGCGTTGATTGTGATGATTTCGTCATTTGTATTGTGCGGTCTGTTCCTTCTTCTTGCCATTCCCACCGGCGACGAAATTGCCCATGCTGTCAAAATGAAAGACGCCGAGCCTTTGATAAAAAATATCACTACTGCCGAAAATTCATTTTCGCCGGTAGCAAAAACTTCCCCGGTTCAACTCCGAAACGCAACATTTGTTTGCTGATGGAATATGATTTTTGTTTGCGGATTTGGTGGGCGGGGTCAAGGGCATTGTCGCGTAGCGATGCGCAGCACCCTTGAGGCCGACCGGAAAATCCGCAAAACTCGTCAAACCATTCCATTATGCCTTTGATTATTTAGCCAGATGGCTGCAATCCTCGTATGGGACACCACATCTCACGGAGGATATTATGCCCAAAGGACATCACCATCTGGCCTATGATCAAAGATGCCAGATTTACACACTTTTGCAAACCGGTCTCTGCCGCGCCCAAATTGCCCGCCAGATTGGCGTTGAGCGTTCGACTATCACCCGAGAGTTGCAGCGCAACAAGGGCAAATGTGGTTATCGCTTTAAACAAGCGCATGACAAGGCGTGTGAGCGGCGCAAAAAGGCCTCTTGTGTGCCGCGTAAAATGACCGTTGAGCGCGTCGAACTCATTGAAAGCCTGCTGACGAAATGGCAGTGGAGCCCCGATCAGATCAGCGGCTGGCTGGCTCGAAACGGGCTCTTCGTCTCACACGAGTGGATTTACCGCCACATCTGGGCGGACAAAAAAAAGGGTGGCAAATTATGGACTTGCCTGCGCCATCGCGGCAAAAAATACAATCGACGCGGCACGAAAACAGCCGGTCGCGGCCTCATTCCAGGGCGGGTTGACATTGAGGAACGTCCCGAAATCGTCGAAACCAAAAGCCGTGTTGGCGACTGGGAGGGCGATACTATCATCGGCAAAAACCACAAGGGTGCCATTCTTTCTCATGTCGATCGAAAATCAAAATACACCAAGCTGGTTCTGTTGCGCGACAAATCAAAGGACAGCGTGCAAAAGGCCTGCGGCAAGACGCTTTCAAAGCTCAAAGCGTTCATCAAAACCATCACGTATGACAATGGCAAAGAATTCGCCGGGCACAAAAAGATCGCCAAAATATTGCAATGCGACATCTATTTCGCCAAGCCCTATCACTCATGGCAGCGCGGCCTCAACGAACATACCAACGGTCTTGTTCGCCAATACTTCCCAAAGGGTACCGATTTCACTAAGCTGACAAAAGCCGAAGTTCAGATCGTCGAAGACAAGCTGAACCAACGTCCAAGAAAATGTCTCGAATACAAAACCCCATATGAGGCCTTTTCAAAGGAATGTGAGCAAAATGTTGCATTTCAATGTTGAAGGGGCGCTTTATTAAATACCGGCGCTGATAAAATCAAAGCAATGAAAATCCCTTATGAACAAAACGGTGTGATCAAGTATCTCTCTCCCAACAATATTCACGCGGTGAAAGCCGATGGCCACTACACATGTATCTATAGCGGTGTCGAAAAGTTTTTTTGCCCGTGGTCTATTTCTCAGATGGAAGAGACGCTTGATCCCGCCGAATTTATTAGAACTCACCGTAGTTTTCTGGCAAATAAAAAGCGCATCGTTGGAATTAAACGCAACGGCGATAAAAGTTTTTGTATCGTTGGAGCCGAAAATGGCCTCGAAATACCGATTGCGCGGCCCCAGGTTAACGAGATGAAGAATCTGCTGCAAACCGGCTAATCACCAATATCAATTAGTGCAATTGGTGACGGAATTATGCATTTCGTGCAAGAAATCTGATTATCACTGATTTACGCTAGCCCGCATGCCTGTCTCCCTTCTTTGTAACGTCAAACGAAGAGGAGGAAACAATGATACCAGGTTCATTTGAATACCATCGGCCAACATCACTTAATGATGCATTGGGAATGCTGGCATCGCTGGGCGATGATGCTTTGTTGGTTGCAGGCGGTCACAGCCTCATTCCTATGATGAAGCTCAGAATGGCTGCACCGGAACATCTGATCGATTTACAAGATGTGCAGTCGCTTAAATCCATCACAATAAGCAAAGGCCAGGTCACACTTGGTGCAATGGTCACCCAAACAGAATTGATTGCCAGTGACGAGCTGCAAACTGTTTGCCCGATCATCAAGGAAGCATCTCTGCAAATAGCCGATCCGCAGATACGGAATTTGGGAACAATTGGCGGTAATATTGCTAATGGCGATCCTGGCAACGATATGCCTGCAGTAATGCAAACTCTTGACGCGACCTATGTTGTTGCAAGCTCTGGAGGCGAGCGCGAAATAGCTGCCCGAAATTTCTACGAAGCTGCGTATTTTACCGATCGCAATGATGACGAAATTGTTACTGCTATTCGTTTTAAAGCACCCGGTGCCGAGAATGGAAGCGCTTATTTGAAACAAAAACGCAAGATCGGAGATTATGCAACAGCCGCGGCTGCCGTAATTCTAAAAATGTCAGGCGATACCTGTTCATTTGCATCGATTGGATTGACCAATGTTGCTGACACACCACTTTGGGCAGAAGAAGCCAGTGCGATTTTGGTCGGATCAACTCTTGATGAGCAATCGATCAAGAAAGCCGTGAATGCCGCCAAAGCAATTACTGACCCGGCTTCTGATGGCCGCGGTTCAAAAGAGTTTCGCACACATATCGCAGGCATCATGGTGCAAAGGGCAATCCTATCTGCCCACAGCCGCGCCCAATAGAACAAATATAATTTGGAGGAATTTAGATGTCACACATTGACATAGATATGACAATTAACGGCAAGAAGGTTGAAACAACCGCCGATCCACGGACTTTGCTGATTCATTTTCTCAGGGAAGATCAAAAACTCACCGGGCCACATATTGGGTGCGACACATCCCATTGCGGGGCGTGTACGGTTGATATGGATGGCCAATCAGTCAAAGCATGTACGGTTTTTATTGGACAGGCCAATGGCAAAGATATTATCACGATTGAAGGCATGGCCGAAGCAGATGGAACATTGCACGCGCTGCAAGCGGCTTTTACCCAAAACCACGGGCTTCAATGTGGGTTTTGCACACCTGGAATGATTACGAGAGCTTATCGGCTGCTGCAGGAAAACCCAAATCCTAGCGAGGAAGAAATTCGTTACGGCATATCTGGCAATCTGTGCCGCTGCACCGGGTATCAAAATATTGTCAAGGCCATTCAGGTGGCTGCCGAGGAACTGTCAATAAAGGAGGCTGCAGAATAACATGAACGATCAAACCCCAATTTCGCGCGATGAGCGCATTGAAAAACTTCAAGGTAAAGGTTGCAGCCGCAAGCGGGTAGAGGATGCCCGTTTTACACAGGGCAAAGGCAATTATGTTGATGACATAAAATTGCCGGGAATGTTGTTCGGAGATTTTGTCCGTAGCCCCTATGGGCACGCAAAAATTAATTCCATCAACAGCGAAGAGGCATTGAAAGTGCCCGGTGTTTTGGCCGTTATCACAGCCGAGGACCTCAAACCGCTTAATCTCCATTACATGCCAACGCTTGCCGGTGATGTGCAGGCGGTGCTGGCAGATGAAAAAGTTCTATTCCAGGGCCAGGAAGTAGCATTTGTCGTGGCCAAAGACCGGTATGCGGCCGCCGACGGTGTTGAGTTGGTTGAGGTAGACTACGACGAACTTCCGGCAATAAATGATCCACATAAGTCCATGAATGCCGATGCTCCGATTTTACGTGAAGACATTAAGGACAAGATGGAAGGAGCCCATGGCACACGCAAACACAACAACCATATCTTTTTGTGGGAAGTTGGTGAGAAAGAGAAAACTGAAAAGGCACTGGCTGATGCAGATGTTGTGGTTGAAGAAAAAATCACTTATCAGCGTGTTCACCCTTGTCCGTTAGAAACATGTGGTTGCGTCGCCTCGATGGACAAAATAAATGGCAAATTGACGCTCTGGGGAACATTTCAGGCGCCGCACGCAGTTCGTACAGTCGCGTCGTTGATTACCAACATCGCCGAGCATAATATTCGCGTTATCTCACCAGATATTGGTGGTGGTTTTGGCAACAAAGTGGGCGTGTATCCTGGATATATCTGTGCGGTCGTCGCATCCATTGTAACCGGCGCTCCGGTTAAATGGGTTGAGGACAGAATTGATAATCTTACCGCGACCGCGTTTGCCCGCGACTACCACATGACGGGCAAAATATCAGCGACAAAGGACGGCAAGATTACCGGTCTTTGGGCGCATGTACTGGCTGATCACGGGGCTTTTGATGCTTGCGCCGATCCAACCAAATTTCCCGCTGGCTTTTTTAGCATTGTAACCGGTGCTTACGATTTTCCGACCGCCTATGTGGGTGTTGATGGTGTTTATACCAACAAAGCACCCGGTGGTGTTGCTTATCGATGTTCCTTTAGAGTGACAGAAGCCGCCTATCTGATTGAGCGAATGATGGATATTCTGGCTCTAAAACTGGGTATGGACCCGGCGGAATTACGGGCAAAGAACTTTATCAAAAAAGAACAGTTTCCCTATAATTCTGCACTGGGATGGGAATATGATTCCGGTGATTACCATACCGCATTGGATCAGGCGCTGAAAACCGTTGATTACAAAGCGCTACGTGCTGAGCAGACAGAAAACCGGGCCGCTTTTGATCGTGGTGAAACACGCTCGCTGATGGGGATTGGGATTGCCTTTTTCACTGAAATTGTTGGCGCCGGGCCGGTTAAAAACTGCGACATTCTTGGTCTTGGCATGTTTGATTCCTGTGAAATCAGGATACATCCAACTGGCTCTGCTGTGGCCCGTCTTGGGACCATCAGTCAGGGGCAGGGGCATGCCACAACCTTCCCTCAGATTCTTGCATCAGAGATTGGAATCCCTGCAGAAGATATCACTCTGGAAGAAGGGGATACAGATACAGCACCCTACGGTCTTGGTACCTATGGGTCCCGCTCAACTCCGGTTGCAGGAGCGGCAGCAGCGATGGCTGGGCGGAAAATCCGGGCAAAAGCCCAGATGATCGCAGCTTATCTTCTGGAGGTGCATGATGGCGATTTGGAATGGGATGTTGACCGTTTTCAGATCAAGGGAAATCCAGAGGCACACAAAACTATGAAAGAAATTGCCTTTGCCTCATATAATCAGGCAATTCCCGGACTTGAACCGGGTCTTGAAGCGGTTTCCTATTATGATCCGCCAAATATGACCTATCCATTTGGTGCATATATTGGCGTTGTGGATGTAGATGTTGATACAGGCGTAGTAGGCATTCGCCGGTTTTACGCTCTTGATGACTGTGGCACCCGCATCAACCCAATGATCATCGAAGGACAAGTGCACGGCGGATTGACAGAAGCGCTCGCCATAGCTTTGGGGCAGATTATCTCGTATGATGAGGTTGGCAATGTTTCCGGCGGTTCTTTGATGGATTTCTTCTTGCCAACTGCAGTGGAAACGCCAAATTGGGAAACCGATTTTACCGTGACACCAAGTCCTCACCACCCAATCGGTGCAAAAGGGGTCGGCGAAAGCCCGAATGTTGGCGGCGTACCGGCTCTGTCTAACGCGGTTAATGATGCGTTTGCCCACAAGGGTTTAACCCATACTCAAATGCCCCACGACCACTCACGGATTTGGCAAGTTGCTCAGAAGCTAGGCTTAACAGGATAACCGGTCCGGGTGCCGACGGAACCGCCATCGGCACCCGTTTTTGTTTCGACGAGGGACTATAATGCAATCACTAGATATCAAGTCGCGTCTTGCAAAAATAGATTATATTGCCGATGACAACTTGGAGACCGCATTGCAGCTTGCATTAAATCTTGGCCGTCCCTTATTGCTTGAGGGAGAGGCTGGGGTTGGCAAGACAGAAATTGCCAGGTCACTGGCAACAATCATGGATACCAATCTCATTCGGCTGCAATGCTATGAAGGACTGGATGCAGCGTCAGCCATTTATGAGTGGAATTACCAACGCCAATTGTTGTCGATCAAGGCGTCAGAGTCTTTTGCAAGCAATGCAAAAGAGCTGGAAGATCATATTTTTTCTGTGAACTTCTTGCTGGAACGGCCGTTATTACAGGCCATTCGTCAAGAAAAATCACCGGTCTTATTAATTGATGAAATTGACCGCGCGGATATGGAATTCGAGGCCTACCTACTAGAAATACTTTCAGAATTTCAAATCACCGTGCCTGAACTTGGAACGATCAAGGCAACCACGATCCCCCATGTCGTATTGACTTCCAACGGAACACGGGAATTGTCGGACGCGTTGCGCCGCCGCTGCTTGTATTCTTATATTGATTTTCCAAGTTTGGAGCGCGAATTAGAGATCATCTTGGCTCGCTTACCAAAGATTGAGAAAGAATTTGCAACCCAGATTGCCCGGTTTGTCCAGGAGCTTCGCAAAGAGGAATTGGAGAAAGTCCCCGGTATCGCCGAGACGCTTGACTGGGCCGCCGCATTGGCCAGTATTGATATAGGCGACCTGACTGGCGATATCAGGCAGATACAGTCTACGCTCATCTGTTTATTGAAAACAGAGGCTGATTTGAAATCAGTCAGCAACGAAGTAACGAGCCGACTTGCAGGTAAGGCAGCCTGAATGACCCCGACAATCGCCCAAAACAACCTTGCAGAAAATCTGTTTGATGCTAATCCGTTAACCGCCCGGATGATTGGTTTTGTCGACCATCTAAGGCTGAATGGCTTTGTGCTGGGACCGGCAGAAACCCAAAGTGTTGTCACCACGATAGCACAAACCACCGGCAGTCGTAATCTGGACCGGCAGAAACTAAAAATCCTACTCACAAGCAGACGTGAGGAATGGGATAGTTTTGACACGCTTTTTGAAGCCTATTGGACCAAAGGCGGGAAAACCAGAAATCAATTGCAACCTTCGGATTCTATTGTAAGAACGACACCAAAATTGCCCAAGGCCTGGCGCGATCATTTAGACAAAGAAAATAGAGGAAGTGCCAAACACGCGCCCCAGATTGAGAGTGAGAGCGAGGATGAGAACCCCGATGGACATGCATCTGGCCTTCTGATTGCCTCTGAAAGGCAGTCGATTGAAAAAACGGATTTTCGTCAATTCGTTAATGCTGAGGAAGTGGCAAATTGTGAAAAACTTGCCTACAAACTAGCAAAGACCATTCGGTATCGTCAGTCTCGCCGGCAACGTATAGCCAGCAAAGGTAAAAGGCTTGATTTGCGGCGAACAATACGGACAAATTTGAATCACGGTGGCGACCCGATTGAACTACGCTTCAAGTCGGTACCGGAACGCCCGAGCAGAATTGTCGTATTTCTTGATGTGTCGGGCTCAATGAAGCACTACAGCCGGTTTTTTCTGCTGTTTGTCAAAGGTCTGGTTTGTCGCTGGGCTGAAACCGATGCCTTTCTGTTTCATACGAAGTTGATCCATGTGACAGATACATTGCGCGACAAAAACTCTCTCAAAGCGATGACAAAACTGACCCTGATGGCTGACGGTTTTGGTGGCGGCACCCATATCGGTAAATGCCTGCACCGTTTTAATGCTGACTATGCGAAAAAAGCTATCAACAATCGAACTGTTGTCATCATTTTTAGCGATGGTTATGCGGTTGAGCCAAAAGAGGAAATGGTTGCGGAACTCAAACGCTTAAAAAAACGAGCCAACCGTTTGGTTTGGCTCAACCCGTTGCTGGGTTGGAAAAATTACGAGCCGGTAACCGCAGCAATGGAAGCTGCCATGCCACATATTGATTTGTTTGCAGCCGCCAACACGCTTGAATCTCTTGCTGCTATTGAAGCTGACCTGACGCGGTTATGAAAGATGAGCATGACCACAGCCAATAAAGTATTTGAACTCATAGAACGATTGAGGTGCGAAGGCGAAAGATTTTGCGTTGTCACGATCATACGAACAGCAGACTCGACCTCAGCCAGACCAGGTGCAAAAGCAGTCATTACGCTCGATGGTGATTTGCATGGGTTTGTTGGCGGTGGTTGCGTTACAGGAGCAGTGCGCCGGGGTGCGCTCGAATGCCTGGAAACTAACGATCCAAAAATGATCCGCATTATGCCAAAAGACAGTGTTGTGTCAGCTGTTGATGTTGATGGCGTACAATTGCACAAATCAAGTTGCCCCAGTGGCGGAACCATTGAGGTATTTTTAGAACCAATGCAGGCACCGCGCACTTTGCTGATTTGTGGTGCTTCACCTATTGCGCAAGCCATATTGCCTTTTGCGAAGGGACTTGGTTACAGCGTTGTGGTTGCGGCTCTTCCAGAAGATCAGGAAAAAATAACAGGCGCAGCCAAATACCTTGACGATTTTCAGATTGATGAATTGAAGCTTTCTAAAAATGATGCGGCAATTGTAGCTACTCAAGGAAAGCGGGATCGTGATGCGCTGCGTGCCGTCATCAATTCGGATGCTGGATATATAGGAATGGTGTGCAGCCGCAGAAAACTTGCTTCCTTAAAGAACGCCATAATTGGCGAAACACAATCGACCAGTCATGGTTTTGCAAGATTGCACGCTCCAGCTGGTCTCAATATCGGAGCTGTTGGCCCGGAAGAACTTGCCATGGCGGTCACAAGCGAAATTATTGCCCATCATCGTCAATATCTCATGCAAGGCAATAAAATATCCGCCTAATCGTAGAAAAATTCAATCAAATAAATAGTGGAGTACCAAGGTGAAACTAGTTGGTGAACAGTCTATCAATGCGCCTCGCGAAGCTGTATACGCTGCGCTTAATGACACTGAAATATTGCAACAATCGATCCCCGGATGCGAAGAAATAATCAAACTTTCCGACACTGAAATGACGTCAATTGTCGCATTGAAAGTTGGTCCGGTAAAAGCAAAATTCAAAGGCTCGGTTCAGCTTTCAAACCTCAACCCACCTGAGAGCTACACGATCTCGGGCGAAGGAAAGGGTGGGCCAGCGGGCAGCGCCAAAGGTGGAGCTGATGTGAAACTCGTGAAGGATGGCCAAAACACCATACTTCAATACGATGTGTCCGCCAATGTGATGGGTAAATTTGCACAACTTGGGAACCGCTTGATTGACTCAACGGCCAAAAAACTGGCCAGTCAGTTTTTTGAGAAGTTTGGCGAAATTGTAGAAGCACAATCAGGCGAAGTTGAAGAAACAAGCAATGTCGAACCTGACATCACTAATTCAGAAAGCACCTTATTTGGAAAGCCTGTATTTTGGATTGCATTGGCAGCGATAGCTGCCGCGATCATTGCCAGCCAGCTATTATAGATTCCCCGGTTCAACTCCGAAACGCAACATTTGTTTGCTGATGGAATATGATTTTTGTTTGCGGATTTGGTGGGCGGGGTCAAGGGCATTGTCGCGTAGCGATGCGCAGCACCCTTGAGGCCGACCGGAAAATCCGCAAAACTCGTCAAACCATTCCATTATGCCTTTGATTATTTAGCCAGATGGCTGCAATCCTCGTATGGGACACCACATCTCACGGAGGATATTATGCCCAAAGGACATCACCATCTGGCCTATGATCAAAGATGCCAGATTTACACACTTTTGCAAACCGGTCTCTGCCGCGCCCAAATTGCCCGCCAGATTGGCGTTGAGCGTTCGACTATCACCCGAGAGTTGCAGCGCAACAAGGGCAAATGTGGTTATCGCTTTAAACAAGCGCATGACAAGGCGTGTGAGCGGCGCAAAAAGGCCTCTTGTGTGCCGCGTAAAATGACCGTTGAGCGCGTCGAACTCATTGAAAGCCTGCTGACGAAATGGCAGTGGAGCCCCGATCAGATCAGCGGCTGGCTGGCTCGAAACGGGCTCTTCGTCTCACACGAGTGGATTTACCGCCACATCTGGGCGGACAAAAAAAAGGGTGGCAAATTATGGACTTGCCTGCGCCATCGCGGCAAAAAATACAATCGACGCGGCACGAAAACAGCCGGTCGCGGCCTCATTCCAGGGCGGGTTGACATTGAGGAACGTCCCGAAATCGTCGAAACCAAAAGCCGTGTTGGCGACTGGGAGGGCGATACTATCATCGGCAAAAACCACAAGGGTGCCATTCTTTCTCATGTCGATCGAAAATCAAAATACACCAAGCTGGTTCTGTTACGCGACAAATCAAAGGACAGCGTGCAAAAGGCCTGCGGCAAGACGCTTTCAAAGCTCAAAGCGTTCATCAAAACCATCACGTATGACAATGGCAAAGAATTCGCCGGGCACAAAAAGATCGCCAAAATATTGCAATGCGACATCTATTTCGCCAAGCCCTATCACTCATGGCAGCGCGGCCTCAACGAACATACCAACGGTCTTGTTCGCCAATACTTCCCAAAGGGTACCGATTTCACTAAGCTGACAAAAGCCGAAGTTCAGATCGTCGAAGACAAGCTGAACCAACGTCCAAGAAAATGTCTCGAATACAAAACCCCATATGAGGCCTTTTCAAAGGAATGTGAGCAAAATGTTGCATTTCAATGTTGAAGGGGCGTTGCATTTCAATGTTGAAGGGGCGATATTTATCATCAGGCGAAAACACCATATCCCTTGTACCTATACTTTTTTCTATGAGTTTTTGAGTAATTTTGGCTTTGCTGAGGTCCCACAAATAGACAGTATTAATGGCTCTTATCGCTAATAATTTTCCGTTGCGAGAAAAAAGGACCTGTTGGATGGCAGGACGACCTTCAACATCTATCGTTTCCAGTAATTCTTTGGTCTGCGAATCCCAAATTTTAACCGTTCTGTCATGTGACCCACTTGCAATCAACAGATTATTTGGAGAATAAGAAACCGTTGAAACTGGTTTAGTATGACCAGAATAAATTCCGGGAGAAATTAGCTTGGGTGCAATTCGTTCTATTTTTTTAACTGTTGGTATATCAGCGTGACTCACCACTACATTAGGTTTTTTATCACGAACTATACTATTTTGGTTTGCTTCTAATTGCTCTAAGTTGTTGGTTGCCTCATCTGGGTAGAAAATGATTGCTGCAATCGATGCGAGCACGACCAACATGCCAGTCATAGAAGCGAACCATGCCCTAAATGCTCTAGCAAGCTCTGGTTTTTCCGCTTCTAATTCGGGGCGCTCCACTTCTTTTTCAAAAGGTGTTTGATTTGCAAGCAAAAATATTTCAGTTTTGCTCGGCTCTTCTTGTTCACGAAAAAATACGAGTTCTCCTTCTGGTTCACCACCACAGTTTTTGAGATTACGACATCTTGGTGTTTGGCCAGTCTTTTTGTTTACATCACGGTACAAGGATTTGAAGAGCTCTGATGTTTTGAAATTAGGCTTATCGTTTTGATCAAAAGCCTTAAGGAGGTGATACGTGAACGTTGATAAGCCAAGCTCTCCGACATCATCAGTCACCTCAAGAGCTCCACTGGTTATTGCCTGCCTACTTGGCTTAGAATAAGCTTCTTCTAAAAAATTGTCGTACCTAACACTCCCTTCTACTGCACCACCTGAAAAGCAGGAGTCACAAATGAATAGTATATGGCGCGCCTGTATGGAATTGAATGAGCGCTCTAAATCTTCAAAATATATTAAATTGGAATCGTTGTCTTCTGATGAGTTGTATGGCGCAATAAATGCACGATCATCTTTATTTTCATACCCACCATGCCCAGAAAAATAGAAGACAAGAGTGTCATCATTACACAGTTCTCTTTCTCCTCCTTCTTTGTACTGGTTGAGGCTTCGGTTTATGTTCTCATCGGTTGCCAACTCATCGAATAATTCTTTGTCAATATTACCATCTAAAAACCCGTATTTGTCTTGGAGAATTTTGCAAAAAGCATTTACTCCTTTTTTAGAACTTTTTAAGTTTGGCTTGAAATCATATCTATCAATCCCGATGGCCAGAATATGCGCAGAACCTGCGGGTTTTAATTCGATTGTTTGCTGATTGGTGGATTTCATGAAGCCCTGTGTTCTTCTTTTGTTTACGGCAGAGTTCTGACGCTTTCTCACTTTAGATAACAATGGCAAACTCTGCCTTATTGTTCAATAAAGAGGTTGTAGAGAAAGGAAAACCCAATGGCTAATAATTTTGTTAAACCGTTGAGTAATAGAATCACAGAAACTGAAGTCAAAAAAAGCACCGACCGAGAAGTAAAAGGAAAAAATCCCGAATTTGAGCAAACAATTATGTTTTTGTTCCAAATGAAAATTTTTGATTGCGAATATGACAAGCGTGCTTATCGTATTCGCCATGTAGCCGGTCTAATTTACGGCAATCATGGTGAAAATGAGTACACAACATCCATGGTCGAGCAAAATAAGACTACTCAAACATATGGTGAGAGGCGTGTTAATAGCCAGTGTTTGGGTAGGAGGGCTTTTACGAAACGAGAAGCTCGAACTTGGCATGATTGGTTTCGTTTTGCCTGCGGCGATGACTGTGCTGCTGCGTTCTCACCAGAAGAGTTTGTACGCACTCCAATTGCCACAATTATGAATAAAATTATTGAAAATAATTTGGTATTTCCATGGAACAAGTTAAATCCTGTAGAAGCTCTGCGGATGATTGAAATAAACCAACCCGAAATGAAAAATAGGCCTTTCATAACCATAGAGCAGTCAAAAAACAAAAAATTCACCCAAACACGCTCCCTTCCGCCAACTCAGTTTAGACATGTAGATGATCTAGACACCTATAAAATTGGTGCTAACTTTCGCTTGGTTGTAGACGGTCTTAAAAAAAATGATGATTTCATTGTCATAGAGTTTTCGCATAAACCAAGTGTTTCCCCTGAAACGAACGAATCAGTACAAGGGCTCGTTATGCCGTTTACTAAACGAAACGGTGCAAACGGTTATGTCATCAGGGAAGATGGGGAGGATGAACTAGAATTCGGGCTGCTTGGTTTGCTGGATGGAGGGTTTGGTTTTTGTTTGATTTCATATCCAAATCATTACGATGCATTTGAATTGTTTGGTTTAAATAATGGAGGAGATTTGATGAGCGAAAGTGAAATGCAGCAATTCACCAAATCGCTACAAAAGAAAACTCATCATGATCCTAACATCTCGATCCATTTGGCTGAGTATCAGTTATCAGCCTAAAAACTACGAGATTTGATAGCAGCGAGTTGCCGCAAACAAAGTAAGCGATGCACCGATCACACGGTTGCGGCATAGTTCCATGGCAGGAGTTGCTCGATCTGGCTTTGCTTGTGGCCATTGAGTATTGCCTGGAGTGTGGTGGTCAGGTAGGCATGCGGCTCAATTTTATTGAGTTTGGCAGTTTCTATCAGGGATGAGATAATGCCCCAGTTTTTAGCACCGGCATCATGACCGGCAAATAGCGCGTTTTTGCGATTAAGCGCGATCGGTCGCATAGTGCGTTCGACTGCGTTGTTATCGATCTCGATGCGGCCATCACTGGTGAACAGGATTAACCCCTGCCAAAATCTCGCAATATAACGTAACGCCTCGCCCAAGGGAGATTTGCCTGAGACGCGAGCGCGCTGCCCGGTGAGCCATAGTTCAAATGCTTCTATTCGCGGGACGGTTCGTTTCTGTCGCGCAGCAAGGCGTTCATCAGAACTTTGACCACGGATGTCAACCTCAATACGATAGAGTTCGCCAATGCGTTTGAGCCCTTCCTCGGCAATGGGTGCGGTGCTGTTTTTAGCAACCTCATGCAGTTTGCGCCGTGCATGAGCCCAGCAATAGGCCAGCTGAATTTGCCTGTCAGTTCGCTTGAGTAGGCGGTTGTAACCGGCATAGCCATCAACCTGCAAAACGCCGCTGAAGCCCTGCAAGATAGCTTCCGCATATTTCCCACTGCGTCCGGGTGCATAGCAATAGGCAACACCTGGTGGATCATCGCCGCACCACGGCCTGTCATCACGCGCCAGTGCCCAAAAGTAACCGGTTTTGGTTTTGCGCCTGCCTGGGTCAAGAACCGGGGCGCGGGTTTCATCCATATAGAGTTTGGTGGATTGCTTCAAATCGGCCATCAGGCATTCAAACACGGGCTTTAACTCAAAAGCTGCTTTGCCCACCCAGTTTGCCAGCGTCGAGCGATCCAGATCAATGCCCTGGCGGTTGTAAATCTGAGCCTGACGATAGAGCGGCAAATGATCCGCATATTTGGAGACAAGTACATGGGCAACCAGAGCTTCAGTAGGTAGACCACCCTCGACCAGATGCGCCGGGGCTGGCATCTGGGTAATGCCGTTTTCGCATGAGCGGCAGGCATATTTGGGACGGCGGGTGACAATGACCCTGAACTGAGCAGGGATCACATCCAGACGCTCTGATACATCCTCGCCAATCACATGCATCTGACCGCCACAAGAGCAACCCTTATCCTCGAGCTCTATAATCTCTTCGATGCGTGGCAGATGTTTGGGTAAAGACCCGCGGTTTGCCGCTCGGGGTTTTTTGGTCCTGGACCCAGAAGTAAACTCACTGGCATCTTGTTCGGCTTTCACAGCCTCAATTGCCGTCTCGATATCTTCCAGTGCAAATTCAAACTGATCGGCATTGAGCTTCTCGGATTTACGACCGAACATCGCTTGTTTGAAGGCCTTAATCAGCACTTCCAACTGCGCAATACGTTCATCGTGCCCAGCAATAATCGTTTTTAATGCATCCACATCATTGGGTAGGTCGGCCAAATCAATCATCGTTGATTTATAGCAGAACCACCCCTGATTTACGCGCTCGAATGCCGCCCTGATTCACTCTGCCGCAGTTGGTACCCGCGTGTTGACAGCCCGTACTTTGCGCCAGTCGAGGCCAGCAAACAGAGCCTCAAACTGGGCATGGTTCAGCTTCATCAAACCATCACGAATGGCAGGCCAGGCAAACACATGATCTTCTAGCCGCTTGTAGGCCATCACCAGGCCCGAGCCATCCCAGTACAATAGTTTCAAACGATCCGGGCGTTTGGCCCGGAATATAAATACCGTGCCCGTAAACGGGTTCTTGTCCAATTCATTTGATACCAATGCCGCAAGTCCGTCATGACCCTTGCGAAAATCTACAGGTGCGGTGGCCACAACAATACGCACGCCGTTGGTAGGGAAAATCACAAGTGAGCCTTCAGAGCACAAACAAGTTCGGCAATCCGGTGGGCACCGGTATTGGCATCAAGGCGCAGCTTCACGCCGCCCGTTTCCATCTCAATAGGTTTAAGATCAGTTGTGGTCGATCCGCCATCATCCAAAACAACTTCTGCGAAATCCACACTCTTTGGTGCCATTTTTGTTGCCAGGGCAAATTCTGATGCAAAATCAGCACCGGCCAGATCAGGAACCACCAGCTTGCCCTGTTTTGCCAAACTGCGCCACGTCGACAGACGGTTGGGCCGCAAGGCATTACGCTCAGCTACCTCGCGAACACTGACCCCAGGAACCATAGTTTCAGCAACAAGTCGCCCCTTTACTGCATCGCGCCATATGCGTCGACCAGTCGGGTCAGCCAAAACCTCCATCCGATCAATGTACTCCAAACGGACATCACTTTGTACTCCCACAAAAACCTCCACTGACAGATCAACATGTCAGGGAAAATAACCGACCAAAATGATAAATGGAAGGTGGGGACGGAACAGCGCTTACTGTTGATCCCACTGCTCGGCACAAATTTGGATACTCGAACTGAGCCAGTGTCCGAAGGGATTTGGCGGCTGCTCGCAGACCTCTACAATAGAGGCCTACGGAGTTTTCACGTCGAACCACTGGCCCGGCGCCACGCACTAAGGCTCATAGGCATGCGTGCAGAGGACGAAAATCTCGGTGTCGCTAGGTTGATCGACGAAGTATTTGACTTCGCTGGCAAACCGGGCACACACGATTTGGATGAAAAAATCGATCGCCTCATTATTTTCGCTAACATATACCCTCTCACTGCAAACAGCAGAGAACTAATCTATGCCGTCGCGGCAGCGTTTGGAACGCGGAACGATCTGAGGGAGATCTGGCGTGAGGATGGGCTGGTTTTTCTGTTGGTCAGGGCCACTCGCCCCTTCTTGCTGATGCGCCAAATCTTTTCTCCTGAGGAGGCCCAGAGCCTCGAGGATGCGGCGCGCGCTTGTTTCGAGGATTTGTGGCATCGTATTCGGAGCAGCGGCATCGACGTCCCTCTGCTCCGAGGTTTCAGCGCTTGCGAGTAGAATCGCTTCCGTGTCAGGCTGGTCCACGCTTCGGGACCTTATCAAATTACTAGAGTGCGCATTTCTCTGCGCACGGTATGAAGGGCAGCTTCTGGCTACTGCCCGTTCGAATCCTGAAAGTGGATTCAAAAAGCCGACATTCAGGATCCTGGGCCGAATGGCAGTTCAGTCCGCATAGCTGCCCTTTGAATGGCAATATCGCAACCAACGGTCAATGGCTGCTTGAGAGAAAATGTACTTCAAAAATTTGTTGCGGTGAATGACCGGTATGGGCCGACAGTTATGCCGACCCGATTATTGTGCTAGATTTCGACACCTTCAGAAATGGCCAACGCATCTTCAAGTTCAACACCAAGATATCGAACTGTACTGTCCATCTTCGTGTGACCGAGTAGAAGTTGCACTGCTCTTAGATTGCCTGTCTTCTTGTAAATTTGAGCTGCTTTGGTACGCCGCAAAGAATGCGTTCCGTAGGCACTTGGTTCCAATCCGATTGACGCCACCCAGTCTTTAACGAGTCTTGCATATTGTCTTGTCGAGATGTGATCAGGTGCATGAAACCTGCTGGGCCATAGAAAATCGCATCCTGTCATTCCAGGATGATCGATCCATTCACGAAGGGACTTTCTTGTGCCCTCAGTAATTTCAAATTGAACTGGCTTGCCGGTTTTGCTTTGAAGAATTGATGTGCGTTCTTTGACCCTACCCGCAACGTACACATCTGGCACTTTCAAACGAACGAGATCACAGCCGCGAAGCTTGCTGTCGACCGCCATATTAAACAGAGCAAGATCGCGATGATTTTCGGCCAGCTCCAATCGGACTCGAATTGCCCAGACATGTTTTGGTTGTAAAGGACGTTTTTGTCCAACTATTCGTCCTCTGTTCCACGCATGACGCTTCGGAATAATCATGGGAAGGTTGGGAGTGTTCATGACACTTTCTCCTAACCATCCCTCCACTCCGCACCATCAACACAATGCTGACATTCGGCAGAATACTACAAAGTCTGGGGGCGAGGTCTGGATAGAGCCCATAATTACATCGGAGAATTTCGGGCAACTGGCATTTGCGTCTAATTCCTGCTGTTTGCCAGTTATACCAACGGCAATTATTACTGACCTGCATGAGCCCAATCTCGCATTCCGATTGATTTGATAGTTTCGGGTTGTGCAAGGAGTTTGTTCCAGGCATCGCATCCTGCATCAATGATAGCATTATAGTCCTCAAAGATACGGTTGGAGAGCCAGTTCTGGCGTAGATATTGCCAGATGTTTTCTACCGGGTTGAGTTCTGGCGAACGCGATGGCAGCAGGATGATGGTGATGTTTTTCGGTACATCGAGATTGCCTGTTGTATGCCAGCCTGCCCGATCCATGAGCCTGCCCGATCCATGAGAATGACAGCGTGGGATTTTCGCGCTACATATTTGCTGATTTCGTCAAGATGCATTTGCATTGTCTCAGTGTTGGCCCACGGCAACATCAGGGCGGCTCCTTTGCCATGGGCCGGGCATATGGCACCGAACAGATATGCATTCTTGTATCGCTGATCAGCGGGCATTCGGGGGCGGGTGCCTTTCTTCGCCCAGATGCGTGTTTGCCCGTTCTTCTGGCCCAGCCGGGCTTCATCCTGCCACCAAATCTCAACGGGAGTGTCTTCCGGCAGATCGGCTATGTGAGCTGCAAGCGTGTTGGCGAAGTTTTTTTGAAAGCCTCAATCACACGCTCATCCTGCTTTGGATGCTGCGGGCGGGTGCTCATGCGGGAAAAGCCAAGGACGGCAAGGAGTTCGGATATCGAGCGTTCGGCGTAGACGGCACCAAAGCGCTCTTCAATCACCCGCTTTAAATCAATCCGCCGCCAGCGCACAACCCCGTCCACCGCCGGATCAGGGCCAGCATTGACGATCTCGGACAGTTCATTCATTTGTTCATCGCTCAAAAGGCGTGGCCGTCCCGCCCCCTGACGATTGGTCAGGCCATCTGGACCTTCTGCGTTGAATCTCAAGACCCAGTCGCGCAGCGTTTGACGATCCATCCCGCCAACCCTGGCAGCATCTGTCCGGCTCATGCCATCGTAAATGGCTGCAAGCGCCAGAAGACGGCGTACCTGTCTTGTGTCACTGCATCGTCGGGAAAATTGGCGAAGCGTGGGGGCATCAAAATCTCTTCGAAGTACAAGTCCTGTTGATGGCATGGAAAATCTCCTTCGCCACCCATTGAATCAGAACATCAGTGATTTGGGAATCCCATACGAGTCAGAAAATCATGCCATTGGTATTAGTCCTTTCGCTCGTGCAATGATTCAAAGCAGACCTTAACCACAGTTTGGTTTTGCGCGTGGCAAGAACAGCCGTTTTTGGCAAGGAGTCTGGCAAGCATTACACGCTTAAAAATATTAGTTGCGCAATTCGTGATGATGAACTAGCATTAGTTTTGAACAATATGTTCATATATGAACGGAGCACTGCTGTGGCTGAAAAATTTAACTGGATGGAGTCCCCGACCGACCGGGCGGCAAAAAGGCCTCTTGATGTCCAATCCCGAGGCAGAAACTTGTCCGAGGCAGAAAGCGCATTTGCGGATGCTCTTGAAAAAATATTTGCTACCGGTGTCACTGATATGGCCAATGTTGCAGAAGAACTCACTGCGGCAAGGGTTGTAACACCTGGCGCTGGCGACCGAACCTGGACCGTCTCTATTCTGCAGAATGAACTGGAGGCAATAAACGCATCCCTTGATGCTGCCCATAACGAGGATGGTTATGGCGCTTGAATTCAAATCTGTTACCAAAACTTTTGAATCCGGCAACAATAGCACCTTGATTGCCTTGCAGGATGTCAGCCTGAAAACTGGTGAAGGCGAATTTTTAGCAGTAGTGGGCCCTTCAGGTTGCGGCAAAAGCACCATGTTGAACATGACTGCCGGGCTCTATCAGCCGACAAGTGGCGAAGTTTATGTATCCGGAGAGAAAGTAACCAAGCCGAATTCTCATGTGGGTTTCATGTTGCAAAAAGACCTGCTTTTGCCCTGGAGAACAATAGAAAAGAATGTAGCATTCGGGCTCGAGTCCCGGGGCTTCTCGACAGCTGAGTGCCAAGAGATAGCAGCAGCTCGATTGGATGAATGCCATTTGCACGGGTTTGCAGACTATTTTCCATATCAGCTCTCTGGCGGAATGCGGCAACGCGCTGCACTGGCTAGAACCCTCGCAATTGAACCTGATGTAATTCTGCTTGATGAACCATTCTCGGCACTGGATGCCCAGACAAAAATTATCATTCAGAGAAATTTCGCGGAGACCATTCTTGAAGAAAATATTACAACCCTGCTGATTACCCATGATCTTGCCGAGGCAGCTTTTATGGCTGACCGGATTTTGGTCTTAAGTGAACGGCCGGGCCGTGTGGTGGCCGAATTAGTGGTTGATCTGCCGGATCGCGGTAATCCAACTGCACGGCGACAGAATCCAAAAATTACAGAATATATAAACGAGATGTTCGAAATTTTGAAACTTAAAGACCAAAAGGAATTGGCGTGAGCCAATTAAACCACCCAGGGAGGGAAAAATGAAGAAAACCATCAAAACAATTATCATGGCCGTCGGGCTGTTGGCATTTGCAGGCAGTGCGATTGCGGCTGAAAAACTGACTTACCTGTTTCCGGCGCCGGATTTTTTACCTGCATTTGCACCGTTTAAACTGGCCCAGTCCAAGGGTTATTATAAAGATGCCGGCCTTGAAGTCACTTTCCAGATCGGCAAAGGCGGTGCTGATGTGGCCAAGCAGGTCGCCGTTGGAAACGCTGATCTTGGCGGTGGTATCGGTGATACTGCGATGATCGTGAGAGCCAATGGCCTCAAGGTCAGGGGTGTTGCCGTTCTTGGTTCAAAAGCGTTGACTCAGATTAACTACCGCAAGGACGCCGGAATTTCTTCAATGGCGGATTTGAAGGGTAAATCCATTGGCGTTTTGTCATTCAAGGACACGACTTATTACAACCTGCTGGCGGTTCTGGCCAATGCCGGACTGAGCAAAAGCGATGTTGATATTCAAGCGGTTGGTCCGGGTGGCATTATCAAGCTGATGATATCAGGTGATATTCAGGCAATGTCGGGTGTGCCGGAATGGGCAGCAGCCATTCGCGGTGCCGGCGTTAAGATCCAGACGGTTCCAATCAATGATATTTTTCCTGCCATGTCCCAGGCCATATTGGCCTCTGACGACACGATAGCCAAGCGCCCTGAAGTGGTACGCAGTTTCGTGCAGGCAACAATTCGAGCCTATAAAGACGTGATTGCTGATCCAGCTCAGGCTGCAAAAGATTATGTGGCAGCAGTGCCCCAGCATGAAGGTAAAGAAAAAATCATGGAAGGCATCATGCGCAGCTATATCAAGCTGGTCTACGGCGATGATGTTACCAATTTCGGTAAGTTTGATGAAGCCCGCATGAAAGCTGTGCAGGATTTTTATGTCTCCACCGAAATTGTCCGAGAAGCTGTGCCAATTGGTGATACTTTCACCAATGAGTTCGTTGGTAATTAAGCCGTAGTCCCCAACTAGGCAGTGCGAATTTCGCACTGCCTATTACAAACAATGCAGGATATCCAGGCTATGAAAAACACCGTGCTACTGACAACAATTGGCGTTGCACTGCTGTTTCTTGTGGTCTGGGAGTTCCTGCCACCAGCGCTCGGGGTGCCGCGTTATATTATCCCGACTGCTAGCCAATGCCTGGCTGAATTCTATCGCATGATCAGGCTTGATAATCTTGTCGGACACACGATTTCGACATTTCTTATGACCATGATCGGCTTCAGTGTCGGAAGTTTTCTTGGTGCTGCAATAGGCTATTTGCTGGGTATGTCAGTATTCTGGGAAAAGGTGCTGTCACCTTATATCCTCGCCCTTCAAATCGCCCCAAAAGTCGCCTTTGCACCACTGTTTATCATGTGGTTCGGCTTTACGTTCTGGCCAAAACTGTTGGTCACCATTTTAATTGTGTTCTTTCCAATTCTCGTCAACGTCTTGCAGGCGATGAAGACAGTTGACCGGGACATCATCAATCTCGCCAGAGCCTATAATCTTTCGCGGATCGATATCTTCCGTAAGATTGAGTTCCCTTCCACTCTGCCAGCTCTGCTTGCGGGCCTGCGGATAGGCGCAACTCTTGCGGTAATTGGCGTAACTGTCGGTGAATTGGTTGGTGGCAATACCGGGTTGGGCTTCCTGATCTCTTACGGCGAAGGCCAGGCCAATGCAGCAATGGTCTTCAATGCAATCCTGTTGCTGACCATTATCGGCATTCTTCTTTATTCGGTCGTGACTTATGTTGAGGCTCGACTGCTTCACTACATCCCCAAATCGGAGTTTTGACATGAACAACCATATTCCTGAAATCAATCCTGAAAATGTCGATATTCCAGACGGCAAATCTCTTGACGAGTGGATTGAAAGCCGCACAGCGCGGTATCAAACCCGAAAGCTGGACTGGAACGCGTTAAAGTTTCAAGCTGACTATGACCCAAAATACAAACGTGCTCAGATGCGTTATATGGGAACCGGTGCGACAGGTGTTGCAAGCGATGCCAATGTGGTTCCATCTGAAAATTTTACTTTTTCTACGATGGTACTGCCTGCCGGTTGTGAAGGCCCCTCGCACATTCACACCGACGCCGAAGAAGTATTTTTTATCCTGAAAGGCCAAAAAATCCGGCTGTTCATTGAGCATCAGGGTGAGACGACTGAAACCGTGTTGAGTGAGCGCGATCTGATCTCCATTCCGCCGGGAGTTTATCGTGGTCTGATTAATGAGGGAATGGAAGAAGCGCTGATGTGCGTGATGATTGGTAACCCAAAGCCGGTAACGCCGACTTATCCAGAAGACCATCCGCTTGCCAAAGTCAAGCGCTCCTGATTTCAACCCGAATTGGAGGCTTTAAAATGAATAAACAACAACGTAGAGAAATGATCGATGCCCGGGTTAATCAGGGCCTGAGAAGCAGATGGTACCCGATTTGTAAAACTGTCGAAGTTCGCACTGACCGACCCTACGGAGCGGTCGTTCTGGGGCAAAATCTCGTCCTTTGGCGTGATAACGACGAAAACATACAATGCATTGAGGACTATTGCCCCCATCGCGGTGCACCATTGTCGCTTGGCGAGGTTCATGATGGTAAAATTGGTTGCCGGTATCACGGGATAATTATGACAGGTGAAGGTATAATCGAGCGTGTTCCGGCGATGCCTGAATGCTCGTTTGAAGGCCGCAAGACCAATATCGCCTATTCGGTCAAAGAGCTGGCGGGAGCCGTATTTGTCTTTATCCCCGGCAAAACCCAGCAAGAGCCATTGCCGTTTGATGTGCCGGAAGAGTTTTCTGATCCTGACTGGACCGGGTTTCTTTGCACCGCTGTCTGGCACACAAACTATCAGCTTGCACTCGATAACCTGGCCGACCCGATGCATGGTTGTTACCTGCATGCCGAGAGTTTTACACTGGCCTATGGTGCCAAACAGGACCTTATTGAACTGAGCGAAATAGACAAAGGGTTCAGGGTTTCCCGTGTTGCCCAGACAGGTGATAATTTCGATTGGGTCGAGATGGTTGTCACCGATGGCAATTTGTATTGTCATCTTGATATTCCCTACCCACCTGCAGCCGGGCCGGGCGGGCATATGCGCATCGTTGGCTTTCTTCTACCAATCGACGAGAACAGTTGCAAAGTATTTTTCTGGCGAATGCGCAAGGTTCAGGGGCTGGAGCGGGAAGCATGGCGTTTCCTTTATCGCGCCAAGTTTGAGCCTCGCCACTGGCACGTGCTTGAGCAGGATCGTGTTATGCTGGAGGAGATGACGCCAGATGCCGGCAAACGCGATATGCTCTACCAACATGATTTGGGCGTCTCGCGTATTCGTCAGGTATTGCTCAAAGCTGCCAGTGAACAAATAGACGCTGAGGCATCTATTCCAGCGGCTGCAGAATAGTATTGATGTTGCAGGGTCGGATCATACTTGTAACAGGAGCTTCTCGCGGTTTGGGGCGGGAAATCGCCCTGGAACTGGCTAAGCAAGGCGCATCTTTGGTGCTGGCTGATATTGATGTTGAGGGCGGGCACCAAACGGAGGCTCTTATAAAAAACTCTGGCGCTACTGCCCGGTTCGTTGAAGTTGATCTTGGCGACCCATCTTCAATAAAACGCTTGGCAGGCAACATTGCAGGTACCGAAGGAAGTCTACATGGCCTCGTCAACAATGGAGCAATCGCGACAGGAATTGGCGGGAAATCTCATGACGAAATCGACATCGAAACGTGGGATAAAGTCATGGCCGTCAACGTGCGCGGCTTGTGGCTAATGACCAATTCTGTCGTGCCACTTCTTGCCAAATCCGGGTCGGGTCGCATCGTCAATATAGCATCCGATACAGCCCTTTGGGGTGCACCGAAATTACTTCCCTATGTGGCCAGCAAAGGGGCGGTGATGGCAATGACCCGTTCTCTATCACGCGAACTGGGCCCCAAAAATATTGGCGTTGTCGCTGTGGCACCCGGTATCTTAACAACCGAATCTACGGAGTATGTGCCCCAGGAACGCCACGCCTATTATGAGAGCGGGAGAGCCGTTCCTGGCCCCGAGTCACCAGAAGATGTTGTTGGCACAATTGCATTTTTGTTGAGCAAAGCAGCCTTGACGCTGACTGGTCAGGTGCTGCCAACAAACCGGGGGTTTGTGTTCAAATGAACCGCAAATCCCGCGATATAATTCTTGATGGAACAAGCGTTCGTATATGGGACGGTACCGGCGAAGAACATCTGATTATGCTGCACGGCATTGGCAGCAACAAGAACTCGTTTGATGCATTGGCAGATAATTTGCCTGAAAGTTGGACCCTGATTGCCTGGGATGCCCCCGGCTATGGAAATTCAACGCATCTTTCGGAACTCACACGTGGTGTCAGTGACTATGCCGGACGATTGAAAACGCTATTGGACGCATTGAATATCTCCCAATTTTTGCTTTTGGGCCATTCACTTGGAACTCTCATTGCTGCACGTTTTGCCACCCTTTTTCCTCTATCAACCAAAGGCCTGATATTATTGGCATCAGCACAGGGGTATAGTGTTGCCAACGGTATTTTGCCAGAAAAAGCTCAATCAAGGCTGGATGATCTCGACCGGATGGGTGCAACGGATTTTGCAAAATCAAGAGCTGACCGGTTGATATTTAGACCAGAGCTGCATCCTGAAATTAAAAGGAAAGTAGTCAATTCAATGGCTGCGATAAATCTCCGGGGGTACACTCAGGCAGTTCACACGTTGGCAAGCGGCAATTTAAAGGCAGATGCTGGCCGAATATCAATATCCAGCCTTGTTATTGTCGGGGCTGATGATGTTGTTACACCACCCATTCAAAGCAAAAATACCCATCATGCTTTGTGCGTTGCAGCGCCTGATCTACCGCATGTTTATCTGGAAATTGGTAATGCCGGACATGTGGTTCACCAACAAAAGCCAGTCGAAGTTGCAACGCGGATTATTGATTTTGCGTGCACTGTTCATCCCGCATTGGCTGAGGTTGGGGCATGAATAACGAAAAAGCAAACTACAGTGTTCCACCGGTCGAACGGGCGATCAGGGTTCTGAGATATATTTCCGATGGCCATCAATGCACAAACACCAGTCGTGCTGCCAAAGAGCTTGGTATCAACCGCACAACTTTGTTGCGCCTGCTCCATACTTTGCAGCAGGAGCGTATGATTGAGAGCGTCGGCGAAGCCGGGGGCTACGTTCTTGGAACCGGCCTCATTCACCTTGCTGCAAGTGCCCTTTATTCACGCGATATTGTTCAGATTGCACAACCGGTGCTGAAAGAACTTGCTGTGAAACTTGGGCTGTCATCACATCTCGGCATCATTGAAGGCAGGGATATTCTCTATCTCCTGCGCGAAACGCCGAACCTGCATCTGATCAGTAATGTGCGTGTTGGCAGCCGTCTTCCCGCTCACGCAACAACCATCGGGCGGATAATTCTGGCCAATAGTGACGAAACCGGTTTTGCAGAAATATTTGAAAAAGAAAATCTTGTTGCCATAACTAACAAAACTGCGACCTCCCCAAAAAATTTGCGGCGGCAACTTGATGCTGATCAGAAAATTGGCGTTGCCTGGAGTGTTGGTAATTTTGAAGCTGGAATTGGGTCAGCAGCAGCGGCAGTATATGATGCATCCGGCAAGGCTGTCGCAGCGATAAACGTTACCGGCCCTGAGCATGAATTTGCCAGCAAAGCCGGACGACGTGAAGAAATCTATGCAGCAATGACTCAGGCTGCCGACCACATTTCTCATCAACTTGGGTTTATTATGCCATCACACCAAACAAAACTGCCATGAGGAGACAAATATGAACGATCAAATTCGAGTGGACTTCCTCAGGGGCATCTCCATGCATGCGCCAGACATGGCTGCAACCAGTGAATTCTATTCAGAAACCTGGGGCCTCAGCAAAGTATCATCCGATGACGGAACTATATATTTTCGCGGCACCGGAGGCGAGCCCTATATATATTCGCTGACGGATGGGGATAGTTTCGGCATTGAATATGTCAATTTCGGCATGACCAGTCGATCGCGTATTGATCAGCTATATTCTTATTTGGCAGACAAGCAGGCAGACTTGCTGGGCGAGCCGAAATCGGTCGCCACTCCAGGTGGCGGTTATGGATTTTCATTGCGTGATCCTGATGATCGCATCCTGCGTATTGTTGCAGATGTTGAAGAACACACACAAAGCGAACCGACTTTTGCTCTGCCGGTAAAGGTCTCTCACGTAGTATTAAACACACCGGATCTGAAGGTTACCGAAGCTTTCTATCGCGATATGCTGGGATTTCGGTTAAGTGATTATTACGTCGACAGGATGTCGTTCCTGCGCTGCAATCAGGATCATCACTCAATCGGGCTATTTCACAATGCTCATGCAAGCCCTAACCACGTGGCATTCGAAATGCCTGATATCGACAGCTACATGCGAGGCATCGGCCGGTTGAAACAAATGGGCCATGTACCAAGTTGGGGCCCGGGTAGACATGGGCCGGGAAATAATCCCTTTGCCTATTTTGTATCCCCATCCGGATTTGTCATTGAATTCACTACTGAGATTGAACAAATTGATGAGGATAACCATGAGCCGAGAGAATGGCCCTGGGGCGATCCTGAATTGAGCGACCGTTGGATGACCGCAGGTCCCGCCACACCAGCAATGCGGGCAGTAATGCTGGGCAGGCCAGACAAGGGCTATCCCGCCACTGGAAACCGCTAAATGGATTTACAACTCAAAGACAAAGTTGCAATTGTCACTGGTGGCTCCTCAGGCATCGGGCTTGCCAGTGTACGTCAATTTTTGTATGAGGGCTGCAAAGTGGCTCTTTGCGCCCGAAATGCCGAGCGGCTAGAGGCAGTTCATCTAGAACTAGGGAACCAGTTTGGAACTGACAACATACTGATTGAAACCGCATCAGTTTTGGACGCCAATGCCATGGCTGGATTCGCCGACAAGATTAAATCCCGTTTTGGCCGCGCCGACATTTTAATCAATAATGCCGGCCAGGGCCGGGTCTCAACATTTGCAGAAACCTCAGACGAAGACTGGCGTGCGGAGTTGGATTTAAAGTTTTTCAGTCAGATTTACCCCACCCGCGCTTTTCAGAAAATGCTCAAATCGAGTGATTCAAGTGCAATTGTTGGCGTGAATTCCCTGCTGGCCTACCAGCCCGAGCCTCATATGGTATGCACCTCTGCCGCGCGCGCCGGTGTTCAAAATCTGCTGAAATCAAAGGCAAATGAGTTTGCACCCGATATTCGGGTGAATTCCATTTTGCTGGGCGTAGTCATGTCCGGTCAATGGCAACGCCGCTTTGAAAAGCGTGAAGACAAAAATATGAGCCGTGAAGATTGGTATGCCCGTCAGGCGGCTTCAAAGGGCATACCGCTCGGCAGGTTTGGCAATCCGGAGGAGGTAGCCAATGCAATTGTGTTCCTCGCTTCCCCCGCGGCGAGTTACATTACTGGTGCTCAGTTGGAAATCTCCGGCGGTGTTTCGAGGTTTATCTAAATATGCTTGTAAAAAACAAAATGAATACAGACCAAAAAGAGACCCAGGAATCAGTTGGAGATGCGATTGCGCGTCACCTGGCAGATATAGGCGTCAGCACAGTGTTTGGGGTTATTTCTATCCACAACATGCCGATACTGGATGCAATTGCACGGCAAAAACGTATTCGATTTGTACCTGCCCGCGGTGAAGCCGGTGCCATGAACATGGCCGATGCCTTCGCCAGAGTGTCCAATTCTCTTGGCGTTGTTATAACGTCGACCGGGACGGCGGCAGGAAATGCCGCTGGAGCACAGGTCGAGGCCCTGACCGCCGGTACGCCGCTTTTGCATATAACGACGCAGGTTGACCGGCAGTTTATGGACAGGGATCGCGGTGCGATCCATGATGTTCCTCGGCAATTTGACATGCTAAAGGCCGTTTCAAAAACCTGTATCCGGTTGTGGGAAGTGCGAAGTGTTCATGCGACACTATCGGCAGCAACATCTTCTGCACTTAGTGCACCAAGCGGGCCGGTCAGTTTGGAAATACCAGTAGATGTTCAACGCGAGTTGGTACCGCTGCAAGCAAACCTGCAAGCACCGGCTCAACAGCTTCCGATAGCAAACGACCATCAAATTGCTGAACTGGCTAAGAAAATTATTAATGCAAAGCGCCCAATGTTGTGGTTGGGCGGCGGTGCACGAGGGGCTCAAGAGCAGGCAAATGAACTCGTAAACAAGGGGTTTTGTGCCGTCACCAGCACCAATGGACGAGCAATCGTCGATGAGCGTAATGCAGCGACACTGGGAGCATTTAACATGACACCGGCTGCTGAACAGATTTACGCACAATGCGATTTGATGATCATTGTCGGGTCACGAATGCGAGGAAATGAGACCAAAAACAATAAGTTGGCTTTGCCCGAGAACCTCGTTCAAATCGATGCGGAGGCTACACAGGGTGCACGGAATTACCCGGTCTCAGAATTCATTCATGGTGATGCAACTGATGTGCTTTCACGGTTATTAAACAAACTTCCCAAAAACCTCGAAACTGATCAAGAGTTCCACCACGAAATAGCAATAGCCCGCGCAAAATCTGAAGGGGCCTTACGGGATCAACTTGGCGTTTACCGGGTTATCGCCGACGCTTTGCAAGAGCGGGTTTCTGCCGGTGGCCATCCCTTTGTTCGGGACGTGACAATTTCCAACTCCACATTTGGGAATCGCTACGTTCAACTGGATCAGCCGTGTCATGGTGTGCACGCTCTGGGCGGTGGAATAGGACAGGGTATAGCCATGGGAATTGGTTCGGGCCTGGTTCCCGGTGTTGCAAAATCGATTGTTTTGGTAGGCGACGGCGGTGCACAGCTTGGACTGTCTGAATTGATCACGGCAGTTGATGAGAAGGCTAATCTGGTTTTCGTGTTGATGAACGATCAGGCCTATGGCGTGATCAAAAATATTCAGGACGCTCAATATGAAAGTCGACATCACTATTCTTCTCTCAAAACACCAAAGTTCAATTTACTCTGCAAATCTGTTGGTCTGAAACATCGCCTAATATCCAGCGAAGCAGATTTTGCCAGCACACTTGACGAAGCGTTGGCAGAGGAAGGACCATCGATGCTTGAGGTAGACATGTGCTCTATTGGTGAGTTTGCCCAACCATTCGCTGGCCCACCCGCTGGTGCCGCAGGCAAAAATTCATGAGGCTTCATCATCTGGGAATCATAGGTGCTGGCAGCATTACAACTGAATTCCTGAAAGTACTGGGAAAATCGCTGGAACTTCCGCTGGAACGAATATCTGTCTTGGCTCGACCGGGCAAAGCCGATGCAGCACTGGTGTTGAAAAAAATCGCCGCGAAAGCAACATCCAATCTTGTTATAATGGACAACTTTCAGTCGTTCCTTGATGGTGCTCCTGATCTGGCGGTCGAAAGTGCCGGGCATTCTGCGGTGCATGATTACGTTTGCACATTGCTGGAGAACGGCGTTGAGACTGTTATTGCATCAACGGGCGCACTGAGCGACGAAGCACTTTACCACAAACTCAAAGCTGCTGCTGTGGCGGGTGATACAAGGTTGATCCTTCCTGCAGGAGCGGTCGGTGGAATGGATATTCTTGCAGCGCTTAGACATTCAGATGTGACATCGGTGACATACACTTCCCGCAAGCCGCCAAACGCATGGGCCGGCACCAAAGCTGAGCAAATACTTGATTTGAAAAACACCACTCAAAGATCAGTGTTTTTTGAGGGGTCAGCTCGGGATGCGGCAGTTGACTATCCCAAAAATGCAAATGTTGCCGCGACAATTGCGCTGGCCGGCATTGGTTTTGAAGAAACCAAAGTTCGCATGATTTCTGATCCTGACGCACAGGCTAATATTCATGTGTTTGACATCGTATCAAGTGCTGCTGAAGTTTCCGTTAGAATCGAGGGAAAACCATCGCCAAAAAATCCTAAAACATCGCTCCCGACGGTATACAGCCTCGTTCGTGAAGTTGTCCGGCGGGTTGAGCCCATTGTTTCTTGAAGTGGCTATGCCAATGAACACGTTTCCCATGCCCAATAATTTGATTTTCATCGGAGGTGAATGGCGTAAAGGTCGAGGTGATGAGATCACCTCCCATTTTTCTGCTGATATGAGCCTGAACTGCGTAATCAACGGCGCGTCAAAAAGCGATGGGTTGGAAGCGGTTGCTGCGGCTAAACGGGCACAAGAAAAACCGGAATGGCGAGACTTGAAACCACACGAACGGGCGCATTTTTTATACGCGATCGTTGATGGAATTTCTAATAATATTGACCGGATTGCCTATGTTCAAAGCCGTGACACCGGCAAGACATTGCGCGAGACAAAAGCATTGGCGCAATCTGCCGCAGGCACTTTTCGCTATTTTGCCGCTGTTTGTGAAACTACCGATGAGAGCCTCACTGCACCACGCGGTGACTATCTGACATTTTCCACGCACGAGCCAATGGGCGTTGTGGCCGCAATTACCCCGTGGAATTCTCCTATTGCCAGCGATGCGCAAAAAATCGCACCTGCCCTTGCTGCCGGAAATGCGGTCCTTCTCAAGCCCGCATCCTGGAGCCCGCTTGTTTCGCTAGAGCTTGCCCGGATAATCGAACAATCCGGTCTTCCAAAAGGGCTCTTTTCTGTTCTTCCAGGGTCCGGCGCAGAAATTGGTGAATTGCTGGTAACCCATCCCGATATTGCAAAAGTATCATTTACCGGCGGCACCGGCACAGGTCGAAATATTGCGATCAAGGCCGCTAAAAAACTGATGCCGGTTTCCCTTGAACTTGGCGGCAAATCACCAACCATCGTTTTTGAAGACTGCGATCAGGATCAAGCCATTGCGGGCATACTATTTGGCATTTTCTCCTCAAGTGGACAATCCTGTATCGCTGGATCGCGCCTGTTTGTTCAGCGCAGCATATATGACGCGTTTCTTGCCAAATTGCTCCAGGCAACCAAAAATCTGGTGACTGGACACCCCCACGATCAGAAAACTCAGGTAGCACCTCTGGTTCATCCCGACCATCGAAGTGGTGTTGCCGGATTTGTTGATCGCGCAAAAGCTGAAGGGGGCAAGATTTTGACAGGAGGCGCACCTCCTGGCGATACCGCTTTATCTAAAGGCGCCTACTATCTTCCAACGATTATCTCCGGCCTTTCCAACCATTCAGAAATATGCCGAGAAGAAGTATTTGGGCCGGTACTGGTTGTGCTGCCCTTCGAGAATGAAGAAGATGTTGTCGAAGCGGGAAATGATAATCAGTACGGACTGGCCTGTGGCATTTGGAGTACGGATTTTCCCCGTTGCTGGCGTGTGGCGAAAGCAATCGATGCCGGAACAGTGTGGATCAACACCTACAAACAATTCTCAATTTCCACGCCCTTTGGTGGTGATAAGGAAAGTGGTGCAGGACGAGAAAAAGGGCGTCAGGGTATGCTGGCCTACATGCGACAAAAGTCGATTTACTACGATTTGAGCGGATCGCCCCATCCCTGGGCCAGATGGCCAAACACTTGATAGATTGGAATAATTATGGCTGCACTGAATATCGGAATAATCGGCGCAGGAATTGGTGGTTTCAGTGCTGCAATTGCATTGCGCAAAATGGGGCATGATGTAGAGATATTTGAACAAACACAGCAGTTCAACCGGATTGGTGCCGATATCAACCTAACTCCCAACGCGGTTTTCGCACTCGACAAACTGGGTGTTGGAGGGTATTTGCGCGAGACTGCAGCACGCCCAACATTCCGCATCAGCCGCGATGGTATTACCGGCGAAGAAACCTCACGCTTGCCCATGAGCGATGCCGCAGAGGAAAAATATGGTGCACCGCAGCTAACTATTCATCGGGTTGACCTCCTGACATCTCTACAAAATCAATTACCAGAGGAATCTGTCCATTTGGGTATGGGTTGCAAAAGAATTGAACAGGGCGACAACAAAGCAACGATCAATTTTGAGAATGGAACATCGCGCGATTTTGATCTTGTGATCGGCGCTGATGGCGTTCATTCTGCAGTTCGCACATCTTTATTCGGCAAAGACAATCCAAAATTTACCGGCATTGTTTCTTATCGTGCCGTTTTCCCACGGGATAAAGCCGACGGTGTAAAGGATTTGGAAGCATTCACCAAGTGGTGGGGTGAGACTCCTGAAAAGCAGATCGTTACTTTCCCTCTTACTCGCGGCGAAGAAATCTTTGTCTTTGCGACCACCGGGCAAGACGGTTGGACCGAAGAAGGATGGACCTTACCCGGTGACATTAAAAAATTGCAGGCCGCATATGAAAATTTCCACCCTGAGGCCCAAAGACTGTTGGCCGCCTGCACAGAAGTTACCTGCAGTGCCCTGCATGTTCGCGAACCAATGGAGCGCTGGTCAAAGGGCAATACCACGATTATGGGCGATGCGGCACATCCAATGGTGCCGTTCATGGCGCAAGGCGCCTGCATGGCAATTGAAGATGCGGTTATATTGGCCCGCGCGCTGGAAGGAGTGAACTTGGACGGTATTGAGGCCGCACTTGCCACCTATGAGGAAGAGCGTCGACCGCGCACGGCTAAAGTGCAGGCTGCATCACTGGCAAATGAGTGGATGAAAAAACAGGGTAACGCCGACTGGGTCTATGGGTATGATGCATGGGGCGTTGAATTATGATCGAACGCCGGGAAGTATACGCCCAAGATGTTAGCGTGCAGCTGTGCAAGCCCTATAAATTTGGAGAATTTGTGGATTTTTCAAATTGCGATGTTATAGGCGATCTTGAACTTGATGGCAAAAGGCTTTGTGGTTGTGACTTTTCCGGATCCAGGTTTTTAGGGGCTTTAAAGATTGTCAAAACAATATTCTGCGGCTTGAGCTGGTTCAAAGGGGCAACATTTCGCAAAAATGCCAATTTTTTTCATACCAGGTTTTCAAATGACGCACGATTTGATGGAGCTCATTTTCAACAGATTACAGATTTTTGCGATGTAGAGTTTCAGGGTGTTGCTGTACTGGACAATGCCAGATTTGACGGTGATGCAAATTTCTCAAGCGCCATTTTCAATGGTAATCTTTCCGCCGCAAGTGCATATTTTGATTTGCCGGCAGATTTTTCTGGATCGATTCTGATGGGCGGACTTTGGAGCGTTGACTGTCCAATCGAGAAATATTCCGGGCTTGAACAGGTTAATATTCATGGAAGAGTTGAATTCGGTTCGATTTTACAACCCCGTCAGAGCTGACCTATAAATTATATGCAAGCTAAATCAACTATTTGCATAAAGTGTTCATCGCAATTATGTCGAATTTTGAATTCGCCAAGCAAATTTTGAACGTCCACTAATTGAAATTTACCAATGATCTTCCCAGTGCGATGAATTTCCGTTTCCCCCCACAGTTGCCAGCCTGCCAATTTCACCAAGGTCTGGAAGGTCTGCATAGCTGCCCTTTGAATGGCAATATCGCAACCAACGGTCAATGGCTGCTTGAGAGAAAATGTACTTCAAAAATTTGTTGCGGTGAATGACCGGTATGGGCCGTGAATACTGATTTCCTCAATCGCGATTGTGACAATCCAAATTATGCTTAGAGCCCATGGATGAGACCGCACGCGCGGTAAGCCGGAGGCCGGGGATGCAACGGGGGCTTTGCCCCCTTGCCATGATGGTTTTGTAATACAAAACACAGCTTGCCGCCTGCGGTATTTGTTTTGTGGTTTGCCCGTGCCATTTTCGGTTGGCTCGTGGTTGCGTCGTTTTTGGTTCTGCCTGCGTCTCCGTTTTCGGTTGTTTTGCTGCTGGCTTTGTCTCGTGCGTTTTTGTGGCTCCGGTTTGCTGGCTTTGGTTCGTGGTTTGGTTCTTTTGCTTTTGACGGTCCTTTTTGCGAGCCTCTTCGTCCTTGCCGTTGGCATCAAATTATAATTGCCGGGTAATACCCATTCCCCTTGGGTGCACCAATTTTGGCATTGCTTTGATTTGTCTATACTTCACGGTGAAGTCGATGCTGTGGCATCTACCATGGATTTTCTTATTTTTTCGGCGGCAAGGTAATTGTTCCAGTCGAGTTCCAGCGTCACGGTAATCAGATCAGCGATTTCCTGTTCGTTGAGCGTCTTGATGGTGTTTTTCAGGTATGCGGTTAATGTCTCACGGATTGATCGCTTTTCGACCATGAGACTTTGCCAAAATTGGACTCTCATTTTTGGGGCTGCATTTGGGAAGAAATGAGCGGGTATATCAGCGTTAGTTGTCGCCATGTTCACCGCCTTCCCGCTCTTTCATTTCCGCGATTTCCTCGGTGATAATTTTTACGCCATCAAGCACTTGCTGTAATTGCTTGGAAATGGTGATCATGCTGATCCTGTCTTCTGCGGCCTTTTTGTCGGCATTCATGGCAATTCCTGTTTTTTGTGGTTTTACAAAGCGGAAAATGAAAAGCCGGAAGAGGTCACACACTCTATTTGTGTCAGGGAAATCCTCTTCCGGTTTGTGCAAGCGCCGGGGAAAGACGCAAACCGCACAATCTGCTTGTTCATTTCAACTTCGTTTCTGAGGGGATTTTCATGGGTTTTGCCAATACGTTCAATAACAAATAGTCGAAACCCTGCATTTGACACGTCTGGCGTGGCGATCAGAACCCGGCTTGCACCCCTCACGTGACGTTTGACGTGACATGTTGGTGCAAGGGTCGCGTTTGACGTTATGGCGTAATGGAAAGCCTATCGTAGGGGAACCGATTTAATCGGGTTCATTTTGCGTTTAAAGGCATCAATCCGCGCAGTTTTGTTGATACCAGTGCTGGCCTTATTGATGGTGCTGCCGGTTTAGCCTGCCACGTACCCAGTTGGATGCTCTCCACCGGGCGCAATTGCCTTTTGAATTGATCAAGGCCAGCAGATTCTGAACCACCGACCGAGACCCTTGAGAAATTGCGGGCCTTTAATGTCTGGCACATATCGAGCATTACGAAACGCGCCATACCGGCTATTTTGTGCAAACCAACGTGGGCGTACGAATTAGCAAGACCTGATGCGGGTGAAGTTTCCTCCCATATGGAGAAACCGGCAGGTTGACCATCATAATATATCAGCCGTCCAGCCATTGGTACCTTGGCATCAGGGCAATCGCATTTCAAAAGTTGTTTAGGAGTGAAAGCAGGAAATCATCATTCCAGCCAGCGCGTTTGAATTTTACGCGGTTTGATCCCTTGTCCTGATTTGCCTTTATGATGTTTAGTGCGATACGTCTGAGGGCTGCAAAATTGATCGGTGCGTTGTCTTTGCGAGCGCGATGGAGATCATCATTCATAATGACATCAAGCGACCAGTGGAGACTGTTTTCAATTTGCCAATGCCCCCGAATAATGGTTGCAGCTTCCTGCGCTTGTGGGGGTTTTGACATGAGATAAACGCGTTCGCAGCGGCTTGATTTTCCGTTCATTTCACGTGTTGAAGTGACATGGACGAAGGTCTTGAGGCTTGGCCATTTGTGTGTGTCGTCAAGATATTGCGTAGTGCTGTAGACATGGTAACATCGCTCTTCAATGCGGCCATGGTTGGCGTCAGTTGAGATATATTCGTCAATATAATCAGTCTCTTGATCATCAATGAAGGCCCGCACATCCGCCTGCATATCGCCCTGATTGCCCTTCAGTTGCACACAGTAATCGCCGCCTTCACGCACGATCAACTCACAGGTCTCGCGTTGGCAATGCAGCGCGTCAGCAGTGATCGTCATGCCCTTGATGTCGAGCATTTTGATCAACTCACGTAGGGCCAAAATCTCGCCACCACCCTTGGCACTTTCGATAATACCGAGGCTCAAACGAGCCCCATGCGCAAAGGCGGTCACCACGTTCAGGCCGGATTGATTGGCGGCCCTGTCAAAGGTGCGACGCATCTCTTTGCCGTCAATGGCGATGGCGGGTTGGGCATCGCGTGCCTGGGCAAAATCAGCACGGAACTTCTCAAACAGGCGTTGAAAGCTTGCGGGCTTAAGCAACCGAAACAGCCGTGAAAACGTGTCGTGACACGGCGTGCCATTCGGCAATTCGAGAAAATCGCGCAGAAATTCTTCCTTCGCATGGCCAAAATCGGCCATATCCACCGCAGTTTCGCCGCCACACAAGGCACATAAAAGGCTGATTGTCATGATGTCACAAAACTTGTGACGGCAGGCATTGCCCGTGCGTGGATCGTCTATATCATTGAAATAGCTTATGATTGTTGACATCTTGAGGCTCCATATCGTGATGGAACCTCAAGAATCTATTCAGGCATATTTGTCAAACCCCAAATGCGATTCCCCTGACCTTGGCATAAAGATCAAGCAACCGTATGTAGGGAGCGGCCTTGTCTTCTTCGCCATCACACCATTGCGCAACGATATCGCCCACTGCCTGACGATGATGGCGGGGGTTAAGATCAATGGCTTTAATGCGCAGAGGATCAATCTTGTTCAATTTGGTACGAAACTGCTGATACTCGTTACCTTTGTGCGCTGTTACTTTTGCAGTATCCAACACATGAACGGGATAGGCCCAATCCAGAACGCTTTCCGGCATGTGCATCAACTCAATAGCGGGATGTCCGGCGATCATATGGTTTGCTGTTTTTTCATCAGCGCGTGCCAATGATACTTTGACACCCGTTTTGGCAATAGCAGAAATGGTCTTGGCTAATAGACCGGCACCGTTTGATCCAATCGGCGGAAAAACAAGAAACGTATCATCAACATTTGGATGGCGGCAAATTATAACAGCAACATCTCCTTCCTTCACCAGCCATAATCCGTCACGCCCGGTCATGGCAAAATATCCGGCAGAAGCTTGATAGGGATCAGCGCTATTACTGTGATTGAGGATTTTCTGTAATCCCGCCAGATCATCATCACCCACAGGCCACAAGACTGGCCTTGCCCTGTCAGCAAATGGTGTTTTCAGTTGTGGTATATGAGCATGCAGCAATAATCCCTCTATCCTGTAACCTTCGCCACATTGTCCCATACACAATTGAACATGCGCGCTTCGGCATGAAACAGTGCCTTGCTTTCAATGATGGTCAGCGTTTCCACATCGCCCCAGGCCACCATTGCAACTTTGCCATTGAACATCCATTGGGTATGGGGAGAGAAATATTCTTCTGGCACTTGCCGATACCAGTGCCTGGGAGCAACAAATACATCGTCGCGGTCGGATACCAAAATTCGTTCTGTTATTCCCGCCTGTTGCAATCGGGTAAGATGATTGCCCAAAAAGGCTTCATCATCACCAGACCTCCACTTCTTTTCGGTCAACCCCCGTATCAGGATTTCACCACCCTTGTCCTTGAGATCATTATAAATCTCATCAAGCAATTGGCGATGAATGGCGCGTCCCTCATAAGTTCTGATTTGATCGCGTTTTAAGCGAACACCATCTTCATCAAGGAATTCAACACCGGCTGCCTCCAGTGCAATACGCATGAGATTGAGGGAAGCAATGCGTGGCTCTGTTGTTCCTGTCTCAAACCCACCAATTGCGGCGGCTGACAGAGATGACAGGTCAGCCAGATCAGAGCGGCTTATATTAATAAGCGCTCGTGCGGCACGAGATTGCATCGGTGAAATAATCTTCATGAAAGGCCTAATTATTTAGGTTAATACAGTATTATTCAAAGTAAATATCACTATTATTACTACTTAAGCTAATATATTTAGTTATATTAACTATTCTTTAACCATGTTTGTGTAGAAAGTACAACATATTTTATACATTTACATAATTTGAGGAACGACATTATGAGTAACATTACTTTAATTGAAGATGACCAACCCGCCCTGATCGAACTGCATGACATGCTGAAAGCCCGTTATGGCCGTGATACCGCGCAGGAAATTGTGGAAACGATTAAATCCACTCTCAAAGAGGGCAAAACACCTGATTATATGCTGGTGAAGGTGCTTTCCGAGATGGTGGAGCAATTTTTAGGTGAAGCTCACACGTTGCGGGCTGAATTGAAACAATTGCGGGCAAAGTGGGTTGATGCGCCAGAAAACGTCACAGTGATTGAACTGCGGCGCATGGAGGCTGACTTTCGCCAAATCCGCCGTGTCTGGTGGATCAGCCTGAAACTGTTTCAGCCGATGTATCAAGATGCCCTGAATGCTGCCCGGAAACCGCAATATCCGCTGCGCGTATCTGCCCCCGGTTCAATCGATACGGTCATGGCCGCATAGAAATCAATAAATTTAGCAAAGGTCTCTTTTTTAGGGGGGGAGAAAATGAAACATGCAAACAAAGAAAAATTCTATGTCAATCTGGGGTTTCGGCTAATGCAAATGCGCCACCTGAATGGATATTCACAAGGCCAGCTTGGGGAATTCATCGGCGTATCAAAGCAGACCATTCAACGCTATGAATCCGGTGAAATCCACATATCACCCGAAGCGCTTGATAAATGCGCCAGAAGATTGAACACGCCAGTCGGTTTTTTCTACGGCGAAGACGAAACCATGCCAACACCATCAAACACCAACAAAACGGGTTTGCTTGTGGCCGCTGACATTATGGCACTGCCCGATAATAATGTCCGCAAAAGCGTCTACCATTTAGTACGCGCCATCAACCGCGCCCATGAAGAAAGCAAAAAATCCAGCAAAGCCGCCTGATCTTTCCATTCCCCGGTTTATAAATTTATCCCCGGATTTACAAACCAGATACGGGCGTTGCAGCAATTGCAGCGCCCGTTTTCTTCTTGGTGGGTGCGGCAATTAAATCTGGCGGGCAATTTTCAGCAAGGTTGATCAATGCCGATTTGGTTTGGCGGCTCATACGGTCGTATTTTCTATTCAACAGGTCATCTTTTATCTTGGGGGGCTGGTTCATCTCAACGGCTCCTTAATTGGACTTGGTGGCCGGATTTTGAAAACCGTAGCAGGCTACGTTGCTCCTTATTCGTGCAAAGCCTTATCTCGGAGCAATCCGGCCCCGTTAAAGAGCCGTTCTCCTGCTTTCCGGGTTTTCTAACCGGGTGCGACAAATGCCAACACATCATCAGCGTGCAGGTTATCAATAAGTGAGAAAAGAAGAATTTACTAAATATTCAATTCCATCCACATGTCCATCCATACGGGGGCTTTACCGAAAAGAATCTAAATACCAAGAAATCAAAGTGGTTGAAGTTTGGCATCGTGCGATGGAGGAATGGCGGGATTTAATGCTTCGGGATTGGCTGTGGCGGTAAATGTCATTTTTACAGCAGGTGCATTGTCAGTGGTGTCGATGCCAGAAAGATGTTTCATGGCTGATGCTGGTAACGTTGGAAGTGTTGATGGCGGCATTGCATCCAGCAGTTCCGCATCAAATTCCTCAATCTCTTCGACGGTTAATCCGCCATCTTTGATCCGTTCTCGATACTCTGATATTTTCGTGTGAGCGACCGCCGAACGCTCCTTCAATTCTACAATGTTGTCTGCCGCATCATGCAATTTCTGACGATTGACCAGAGCATTTGATTCTATTTCAAGTGTTTCCTGCTTGAATGTGAGCCTTTCCAAATACCGTTCAGAAGTGTCACCATTGTTTGGAACAAGATTGGGGTCCAGAATTTCCCGATCAACCGTTTTGCCGAACTCGTCAATGACGGTAACTCCGTCTTCCGATTTAAAGACGCGTGTACCATCTTCCATGACATAGGCACGATCCAACATATTCTGCAGATCAGTTTCAACTTGCAGCAAACGCTCGCTCAGAAGGTCGAGCAGTTCCCGGTTTTCCATCAATGCTTTGGTGATGGCTGTATTATGAGCATCCAATCTGGCGTCATATTTATCCAATCGGGTTTCAAAGGCGTCCATCCGACTTTCAAATTCTCTAATCTGAATTTCAGCGGCAACAGTTGCTTCGATTGCAATAGACAGGATTTCATCATCCAGTTTGTCAGCAATATCTTCTTTGCGGTGGTGTTCCTGTCTGGCCTTGATAAACCAACGCTGTTGCCGCAACCAATTTGAATGGCGGTTTCGATCATCACTTCTGAAATGATCAACTAACAAAATCATCTATGCTCCGCACTCCTTCTTGATCAGTACATATAGCAATACTCCAACCGGCTTATCGGGATGGCGGGCAAACCATGCCTCCATTTTTTTCCAGCGACCCGTGCCGCCCTTACTGTGCCAATTATATATACAGTTCATGCCGCTATCATTCGGCCTGTCCCGTAAAAATCGGGAATAGGCCAATCCTTCAATCACACCTGAAATGTAACTCACTTGTTGTTTTGCATCCATTTCCTTCAATACATACCCAGCATTCAGGCTTCCCGCGTGAGCGGTGCCGGAACCGACAAATACACACATAAGTATTATTATGGATATTCGTTGATATTTACTTAATTTCAACCATTTATTAACCTGCATATTCGACCGATTATGCAATATTTTACTTATGTACCTTGGTTTTGTTATAATTATAACAGAACAATGGAATATCAAGGGTTTGGCTGATTGATGCGTCTTTCAGAACCCAATGAATAGCCTCAATGCGAAAAGGGTCGTTTATGCCGCATGCAGTCGTGTGATAATTCCGCGTTAAGGCACTGAAAGAACATGAAAATAGGATATCTGCGCGTTAGTACAAAAACCCAAAGGCCAGACCGGCAAATTAATGGTCTGAAAGATTTGTGTGACAGGCTTTATGTCGAGACACTTTCGGCAGTTGCGAAAAAACGACCAATATTTGATAAAGTCCTGGGTGAGTTAAAGCGCGGTGATACGCTGTTTGTGTGGGATTTGGATCGTGCTTTTCGCTCCACCGAAGATGCTCTATATCATGAGAAAAATCTGCGTAAACGCGGCATCAAGTTCCATGCGATGAATTTTGATATTGAAACTGACACTGCCGATGGCAAATACAGCTATGTTGTCACCGCTGCTGCGGCTGAACGTGAGCGCAAGAAAATATCCGAACGCACCATTGAGGGCCTGAAAGCAGCCCGTTTACGCGGTCAGCGGCTTGGGCCACCGCCCAAAATGACGGATACCCAAATTCGCAGTGCAAAATTGAAGATCGAAGCCAAAGAGGCCAGTGTTGCAGAAATGGCGGCGCTCAACGGCGTGCATCCCTCTACAGTTACGCGGTCTATCCGGCGCATGGAAGAAAAGGTATGAATCCGCCTTATTGCTATTTTAGTATCCGGTTTTCCCGGCTGTGCCAAATGCGCACCACAACCAAAGTGTCGTTTTCCTCATTCATACGATAGCGTAAAACATAGGCGTTTTTGCCAAAGGGAACAAATAACTGGCGATAATCGGGTCGGCTTTCCATCTTCACGCCAATCAAGGGACTGTCGAGCAAAATCTCAATCCCCTCATCAATCGCAAGCATGGCTTTTTGGGCGCTGCGTGGGTTTTTATCGTCTAGAAACCTATGCAGACGTTCTATATCGTTGGAAGCTTCCGGCAGAAAAACGAGTTTCACTGCAACTCCGCTTTAGTGGCTGATTGCCCCGCTAAAGTGTGGAGTTTTCCGCGTACCGAATCCAGCGATATGGATTGTCCCGTTTCAAGATATCTCTGCCATCGCTGCTCATCTTCGGCTTTTTCAGTGATTACCCGCTCCTGCTCATCGGCATGGGCGCGCAGGATATTTTCCGCCAGTTCTTCCAATGTACGACCGGATTTAGCCGCCAGTACCTTAAGGCGAACCTGTAGATCAGGGGCTAAATGTAGAGATTCATTTTTCATGATTTCATTATATCAAAATTGGCATTTGTTTGGAAACATATTTTTGACGCCTGTTTTTTGATTACCAGTTAACCTGGCAAAACGCCGCCGGGCAACATCGTTGAACGGCGGCGGAATTTTTTGGGTTGCCATAATTCGGGCTGATGCTTTTGCACCACACTATTAGGCGATACAAATGTCACTAAAACAAAAATCAAGGCGGCAGGACATTTCCTGCCGCCTCGAATATCAATCATCAAGCATAACGCTTCTTGACCGCTTTCCATTGGGCGATTGCCGCTATGCCCTCGCGCTTGGTGTAGGCACTAAATGGAAATGCCATATAGCGCGGTTGCCAGTGTTGCTTTTGGGGTTGGCGCGTACCATCGAGATAATCGGCAATGATTTTCTTTTGTACTTTGGCGGTTGCCGATATATTCCCATCTGCCACATGCTTGCCGCCGATGTGTTTCAGGCAGGCATTGATGGCTTCCTTGTCTCGAAGGAGATCAAGAAAGACCTGATCTGGTTGCCAGTGATCGGCCATATCAACAGATAATAATTTACCAAGTGCCTCCACCATGGCGCTACCTGCTGGCAGGGTTTCGGCAACAACGAATGTCAGAATATTTGTGACTTCGTCATCGGAAAGCGTAATCAGCTTGGCAAAGATTTGATGGACATCATGGGATTTGCCCCAATCATCCTTGCGATAGACAAGCGTATCATCGGAGGCTCTTCCAATACCCAGCAAGGCACGAATCTTTGTCCGTTCTTCGCTGAATGCGCTTTCCGCCTTGTTGGTGGCAAGACTTTCGGCAATGGCGTCCGAGTTGGCCTTTTGCGGATCGGCATGAATTGCCCAAAGGTCAGAGCCTGCAATGATTTGCGCTACGGCCAGACGCAGGGCAATGTTGCTGTGGTTAAGCAGTTCCTTTCTTACGGCTGAATGACGATGTAATTCGAGATAATTCTGCATCACCTTGGTCAGTTCGGGGCGTTCCGCCTGTTCCTCGACCTTTTCACCACTTGCCACTTTCTCCAGTCGCTTGGCTTCTTTCTCGGTGATAAAGCCCTCGTGCGCGGTTACTTCACCATCACTGGCGATTTGAACATAGACCTTGCCGCCTTTGGATTTGGCAATTTTGGAATGTTCCCAATTGAGCCAGCGTTCACCAACATCAAGAATGATGACATCGCTCCAACCATTAGCAAGATAGCGCTCCCTGGCTTCGGCAATGGCGGTGTTTTGTAACGACCAGAATTCATCAATATCAGCAAAATAGGATTCATCACCGAATAAATCAGACACGATACTGCCCTTGTAATCACCAACATCAAACAGGGCATTGGTGACAGGAATATTAGCCCCGCCAAACAACCAGCTTTTTAACCTGTGGCCTTGGGGCGCATAATCATCCTCGCTTTTAAACAGGGCAAGCCATGCCTTTTGTTGGCGCTTGGTTGCCATGGTCAAAATACGCACTGTCTCTCCGTGAATGTCCTCATTGCGATATAGCGTCAAAATGGGGCTGATAAGATTGGCAATGGCCAAGCGTTGTTTGACCAATCTTTCCGTTACACCGAATTGACTGGCGATTTCTTCAACGCTCTTATCCTCTTTGACCAATGCGGCAAAGGCGCGGTACTGGTCAATCTCGTCCATCGGCAAACGGGCAACATTTTCCGCCAAAGATGCTTCAATTGCTTTGGCATCATCGCCTTCCTGCATGATAATGCAAGGAACTGGTTCCACTTTGTCCGTTTCGGCAATTTTGGTCAAAGCATGATAGCGGCGCTGTCCTGCAACGATCTCATAACCAGAACAGTTTTTCCGTACCAGAAGCGGCTGAATAATGCCGAGTGAGCGAATGCTTGGCACAAGGTCAGCAATATCCTTGCCGCCTTTCTTGCGTACGTTGATGTTGGTGGTTTTAAGGTTTTAAAGTTCAATATGTTGTAGTTCCATGATAATTTTCCTTTTTAAAATATGGGTTGGCTTGATGCGTCATTGCACCGTTGAACGGCCTGATAAGGCCGCTCTGCGGTAAAATGTTCACTTTGCTTGATCGCAGGTATTGGGTCTTGAGGGGGTGCTTGTTCATCATCGCTCTTTACCCACACCGATAAATCAGGCGCAGACCTGCGATTGTCGTATCGCTGTAATCAACTGCCAGATCACGGGCAATGGCGTCATAATCAATGTAATATTGGAAAGATTCCGGCACTTCACCAAACAGACCATCTTCAACAAAGCGGACTGCCAATTCCTTCATGCTGGCTTCTTCGTAGATATCGACTTCAAGCTGGTTGATATCGTCATTATCAATATCGAAGGAATAACCGCATTCACCAACGGCAATGATAAAACGGATTTTCTCGTGGTCTTGCCACTCGTCCACCAGTTCATAAAAACGCTTGAAATTTGCTTGGTTGATACCAATGGATTTTGCCAGTTCGCAGTCAATCAATTCACCATCGATGAACTGGATTTCGAGTTCTTCAACGGGCTGGCCGTAGTCGTTCTTTAGATTGCCAACATTCCTGTCGTATTCTTCAACAGAACGGAAATAGAATCCTTCGGCTGAGATATCGAAGGGTGCGCCTCGTAATCAGATTTGTTCTGAGGTGCATATGTTTGGAATGTTAATGAAAGGAGATGCCTCTGGTCAAATTAACCTGCTTCATGTCTGTATTGAAGTTTGAGCCTAAGTGGCGGTGACTTGCTGTGAACTGGCAGGGTGACGTAGCCCACTGAAAAGGAATGTGAGACGAAGCCATTAAGTCGAGAAGCATTTCGAGGCTATAGGAAAAACTGTTGGAAGGTTGAGGAACACAAACCGGCTAATTCGCGTCTGAGGGCTGGAATTGCGCCTTCACCTACATGGCTTAACAGGTGAACTATCAACGGTGCTCAGGAACCTTATGCCAAATGCACCCGCAGCATAGATCTGCAATGGATTTTATGTGAGGCATCAGAGCAATTACAGCTTGGCTCTGATGTGTTGACAGCGACTTGCGGAACGCAAGGATAAAGATTGCGGTCGGCAACCTCCCCGACAGAAATGGTCCAAACATATGAACGAGGGAAAGCGTGTATGTTGGTGCATCCAATATTGATGCCCAAGGGAGTTCACCCTGATAACATCTGCGCTGACGGAGTTCCCGTAGTAGTCCGAGGCAGGGAAAACCTGTCACATTGTCTGCCATTATGGCGGGCTGGCGAAGGGGAGCAGTTCAAGTTGCTTGGAATTGTACATTAGCTAACCTAAAGAGGTGATAGACCTTTGATAATTAGTGACATACAACAAAAGCTCGCAAGGTGGGCAACAGATGATCCAGGCCGTCGGTTTGATCGTCTTCTGCGGCTCATTGCCAACAAGGATTGGTTGACTGAGGCTGCCCGTGCAGTATTGACATCGAAAGGTGCCAAAACGGCGGGTGTGGATGGTATAACCCGTGATAACTTCCAGTTAAATCAGGATGAATACCTGATAAAACTGAGGTTGGAACTGCTGGGTGGAACCTATGTTCCCTCGCCGGTTAAACGGATATACATTCCCAAAGCGAACGGTAAATTCAGACCGCTCGGAATACCGACAATCACTGATCGTATTGTGCAACGCGCTATGTTGATGGCCATGGAGCCTGTTTGGGAAAGTGACTTTAGTCACCAATCTTATGGATTCAGACCACAACGCAGCGTGCACCATGCGATCAGGACCGTTAAAACCCAGTTGACAGATTGGGCCTGTCCCAGAGGCCGGTGGATCATCGAAGGTGATCTTGCCAGTTACTTTGATACAGTCCATCACAGAAAACTGGTCTCCTGTGTGCGCAAACGCATCCGGGATAAACGGTTTATTGCGCTACTGTGGCGTATCTTGAAATCGGGTCACATTGATAAAGGCCTGTTTCGAGCCGCCAGTGAAGGTGTTCCTCAGGGAGGGGTTTTATCTCCCCTTTTATCCAACATAATGCTCCACGAGTTTGATTGCTGGATGGAAGAGAATTACCGGAATAAAGTAGCCAGAGAAAAGCGTTCATGGTGGAACAAAAGCATCAAACGTGCCATTCCCATTGCGGTTCGTCAGAACAGGCAATGGAAACCGGCTGTGACCTACTGTCGTTACGCTGATGATTTTGTTATCATCATCAAAGGCACAAAGTCAGATGCCATGTCCATACGGACGCTTTGTCGGGCATTTCTGGAAGACAATCTGAAACTGACGCTCAATATGGATAAAACCCATATTACCCACGTCAATGACGGTTTTGTTTTTCTGGGTCACCGGATCATTCGTAAAAGAGGATCACGGGGAACCATGCGGCCTGTTACAACCATTCCAAATGAGAAAACCAAGGTGTTTATACATCGGCTGGTTAAAACTCTCAGTGGCAATCATGATATGGCACCCGAAAAGATGATTAAGAACATTAATCTACAACTTGTCGGGTGGCGCAACTTCTACAGGTTTGCTGACTATTGCTCCAAAACCTTTCAAAAGATTAACACAATTGTCTTTTGGAAGATGGCGCATTGGCTGGCAAGGAAATACCGCTCCCGCATCAAACCTTTGTTGCGGAAATGGTATAGAAAACTGCCCGGCCATACGGCCAAAACATGGGCGGTTGTTCGGCAAAACCGAAAAGGAGAACGCGTGTCGGGGATTGTTAAGCGGCTCAAAAAGGGTTCAGATTCACGCTTCAGGTACAAAACACCTCAAGCAAATCCATATCTGAATTCTGACGAACAACTAAACATCTTCACATCGCGTTATCGTGATATTGCATTGGCCTATGGCCAGACTTGAAGGGAAAGCCGTATGCGGGGAAACTCGCACGTACGGTTTGGGGAGGAGAGGCGCTCACGCGCCTCTTACTCTACGCTGTGCGTAAAATAATAATGTCATTTTTTTCCTCGCTTGGTTTTGGTTTTCAAAAGCGAGGTTTTCTTTTTCTTCTACCCCGCGCATGAAACCTTGCCCAGCGGCGAGCGTCCAAAGTCACGTGGTGACAACCACAACAAAAAGCCGCCACAAATCCTTTGGGGCGACTGATCTTTGGACGGTTGTTGCACTGGCTTTTCAATTTTCAATGACTTTTGTGGGGGACCGTTTAGCGGCTTTCCCGATCTGCTTGCAGATTGGCTGGAACCGCTTACGGGTAAAAGTGATTGAAAATTTCAAAGACTGTGCGAAGCTTGGTTTAGGGTTCCATGCCCGGTGTGGCGGGCATCACAACCAAGCGGCGGCATCATCTTCGATGGGTGTTGCCACCAAATAACTTTCTTCTGTCAGGGACAGTGACCCCTTGTGGGACGAAACCGATTTATCGGGTTCGGTTGGCCTTAATGAGGAACGAATTTAGGGCAATAAAGCCCGCCCACATTCATGTGGGGACGGCCAGTCATTTTCTAAAACAAAACTAAATGTATTTAAGACGGTAATGATCTAGCTTATCAATTATTGGCTTGTTGATGGTGAGGAGTTTTGCCGCATCGTCCTTCATTGCGCTCGCCCAGTCCTCATCAGCAAAATTACGGACATAATCGATTGCCGGATAAAGTGGTTCGAAGTGTTTCAATAAATCGGCGACCGGATAGAAAACCTCCTCTTGAAATTCGACGTGCGGCACTTGCTTGTTCCATAAACCATTCATTGCCGAGACTGCTGTTGTGAACCGAAGCATCGGCTCCGGATATTGCCCGGTCTTAAAACCTGACCGAACCACAGCTTCTTCAATGGCTATGGTGAATAGTACAAATGCCCAAAGTCCCATAACAAGGTTTTGTTGAGCAGTGTAGCCGCGCCATATCTTGGGACAGTGCCGTTTACCGAGCGCCAATTCAACAAGCCAGCGCGATCCAAGAAAATCAGCTTCAAATTCCAAAAGTTGCAAGGGCAAATCAATCGTCTTTTCTGACTGCTTTGCTATGTGCAATTCGTCGATCAGCCCCAGATTATGTTTGCGGTGAGACTTGAGGTAATCAATGTGGCCATTGATGATATGTGCAAGTTCGTGAGCAAACACTACCAAGCAGAACGTGCCGAACAAATAACGACAAAAACCCTTTTTATGTGGTAGTAACATCCTTTCCGCCAAATTGGTTCTTTTGTCCAAATCATCTGCAGACATCACGCGGCTATAGTCGGTGATATCCAGTTGTCGGGGTAAATTGGAGGTAAAATCCTGATCAAGATGGATGCTTGAATACACCGCCAAATCGAATGCCCAAGCGCATAAACCACGACTAAAATTGATCTGATAGAAATCATGTGTCTTGTTCCAGGACGCCGACGCACTCACATCGGTTGAATCGGAAATGCCGACAGCGATATGTACGGGATCGGGAATATCAATCTCATTTTTCAATTCACCAGCATAATCACTAAGATCAGCAATAGCCTCATTGCACAAAGATTCAAACAGGGATGGGCCAGTCGTTGACGCGGCAATATCCTCACTCATGATTGCCAATTGCCAATCATTAAGTTGCATCGGAAAATCAGCCATTCATTGCTTGGAATGACAATCAACTCCGAAGCAAAATTGTTCAATTGAGTTTCGGCAATTGGTCTGTCAAACGGCCAATTTGGCCATGACGAAAACGCGCTATCGTCACTGCTCCAAATGAAGATAAAGCTGTGTTTGCCAACATCTTCTTCTTCGCTGATTGGGTCGATATTATCTTCATTGTCGCGCTCTGGAATGATGATTTTGCCTGGATTAGTAATCTTCTGTATGCGCCCATTTCGGGAGGTCGGCAACAGATACCAATCTGATTTGTATCCCTGCAGGACGCCCACCGTTCCCTGTTCATCAATTGAAGCCTTGAAATAAAATTCATCCGTCAGCCTAAGACGCAGATCACTGAGCGGTTCAGGATTTGCAAATCGCACAATATTAAGATCGTGCGTGTGGCGGTAGACCTCTATATTTTCGAATCTGCCATATTGTTGCAGCACATTGTTCCATGAAACGACCGAAGGCGGTGCGTTACGGTCGATTTGCTCTCTCTCATGCAATACGTCATCTTCAATTCGATCCGCGATCACAGGGGCCTTTCCGGCGATCCATAGAAATATTTCGGCTGACCTTTCGCCGGAAATTTTACCTTTGCGAAAATTATTTTCGTAGTCTGCACCAACGGCGGTCGTTAAGGCATCCTCAAACACATCAGACCAAGCCATGTTTAGGGTGCGTTTTAAATCACGTGTATACCGATAGAGAACCTTGCGCTCTAAAATACTTGCCGCCTGCCAATCAATGGTTTGTGGCTTTGCCATTCTGGTCATTTGCCTTCCTTGGTACCCGATTACCCGAACATGGCCGACTGACATACCCGGTTTGTCAGTCTTAATGTTGGTAGCGGGCGCGCGGCCTTTGTCAAGGTTCATAGCTGCAGCGTCCCAACATAAGGATGCCTCTATGCCCACAACTACACAAAACCATGCCGAACATAATGCTACCGATATGGAACAATCCGCTGAAGACCGGTTATTGACGGCGAAAGCAAAACAGTTGCGTGAGCGTGAAGCTGCACGCAAAACTAGCCGTAAAAACCCAGAGGGCATAGCCCATGTTTGGATTGGGTTGATAACGACTGGGACGTTTCTGCTGTTACTTGTGGGGATTAATGCCATCAGCCCGGATAGTGGGCCTGTGGCATCACTTCGAAATGTCGTCATGTCGGTTCTTGGGGCGGCGCTGGTGTATGGCGTTGGCTATTTCAGCATCAAAATCGGGGCCGAGCGTGTTGCTGCCGGTGACAGGACAATGCTGGCCCTGTGTCTTGGCGGGTTTATGGCCGCCGCCATGATTATTGCGCCAACGACCTATTTTGCCATGGCCAAAAAGATTGCGGTGGAAATCGAGCTCACTGACCATGGTCAAGATATCAAGGCTAGTACAGAAGCGGCCAATCGGGTAGCCATTGAGAGCCAGACCATCAAACCAATTGTTGCCGATGGTCACAAAGACATTCGCGACACAGAATCCTGCGAACGGCTTCGAGGATGTTTAACAGGAAAGCCCTATGCCGGAAAAGGTCCGGCACCAGTCAGCGATTTTCTGGGCAGTGCGGCCAACCGTTTTGGCAGGGCGGTTCGCACCATGGAGGATGCAGAGGGGCGACGTGATGGTCTGATACGCGATCTCAACCGCGCCGGTGATCGTTATAATGAAGTTGCCTCTGACCGCTCTCAAAATGCCAAGGATAAACGCAAGACTTTGATCGCGCTTGATTCTGAAATCCGCGACAAGCTGGCCCAGCTTGAACAGGTATCACCGTCACGGGTTCTTCAAAACCTCGCGGGTGATTTGCGCTCATCCCAGGACGATGAAATCGGTTCGCGTAAACAACGTAGTGGCATGGAACTGGCTGAGGCATTGGTTCGCAACCACGCAAAACGCCTGCGAGAGGCTTTGGCAGAGTTGCATGCTGATTTAGTGCCATTGCCGCCTTTTCCGGGGCCGGTAAGTCTTTCCAGCAGTTTTAGCGCATCGGTATTGCCCAATACATTGCCCTATCTGCTGCTTGCCATCTTCATCGAGTGTAGTGGTGTCTTTTGCTTCCTGCTTTGCGTCAAATATCACCGTGGTCGGTTGCTTGATCATCTGGCGCTGCTTGAGATGGATGCACAGGAGACGGATAGCAGTTTGTTGCCTGCAAAGAACGGCGCGAATGCTGATGGAGCATTAAACGGAGCAAAACAACCTGATGGCGGTCAAAAACACCGCGCAACCCCTAAGAATCACAGCGGTCACCACAACCGCCGTTCCCGGGGGCAGTAATGGGTAATTCCACTAACCCCCGTCGCAGAAGGTGGCTGTCGCTGCTAGGCAAAGCGGTCATCATCACGGTTTTAACTGGCCTCAGTGTGCTCGTTCTAACGGCTGTTGTTTTGTGGGATGCGGATTATTATGTGGCCCGCGACAAGTGGGAGACATTCAAGCTGGCGATGTTTGGTAAGTGGCAACCAAACAAAACATCGTCAGCAACCGATTTGTTGAAGGGCATTGACGAGATTAACTTCTTCAGGCGGGTGAAGGTGGCGGGACTTGGGTCTGTAATGACGGGTGCCAAATTCAACTCCAGTGAAGATGTCATCAACAACACCCCCGCCAAGCGCTGGTGTTATATCACCGCTGGAAGCGGTGTTGCCACGCAGCACATTGATCTTGGAAAACAAGTTCAATCGACCCCGCCTGCGTTCAGTGACTTTCAGGCAGTCCCCCAGGATGTTTTGGATGAACTTGGGGTGACTGCTGATCGTCTTGCCTCCCTTGCCAGAGCCAATTGTCAGTTTGGTGAATTTGACACCCGGAAAAAACCCATTACGGCGGAGAAATAGCATGTCATTGGATCAATTTACCCCTCCTATAAGTGGTGCGCTTTTTGTGGTTGTTGCTGGATATACGGCCTTATCGTTGATCGTTACCGGGCCGATTATTAGCAAGCGGGTGACTGAGCGCAGTGGGTGGTTGCAAATATGTGAACGCTCAGTCGTGCAAGCAGCAAAGCGGAAACAGCCCAAACTGCAATCGGCACCACCGAAGATTAACTGCAACAAAATCGTTGGTGTGTTTTCTGGTAGCCGTGATGGTGAAGCGTTCTGCAATGCTGCCGGGTTTCTGTTTGAAAATCCGCTGATAAGTCAGATTGAAGATCAAAACCGCAGGCTGAGAGAAAGCTATAATGACCGTGTTGCAAAAGCTGCGGCAAGTGCCGGTTCCCGGTGCGCCTGTAGTGCGCGTATTATCCAGCAAGATCGTGTGCCATGGGCTGTTTATGCCGGGTCATTGCGTTTGATAAAAATGCCGGAAATCGACAATTTGAACGCCCGCCTAAACGCTGCCCTGTTATCAGCCGTATGCGTTGCAAAAATTGACAGGAGGTCTAAATGATTATGGGTTCCATACGCGTCAAGGGCGGCACAATCGTTACGCATAAGAAGACGTTTATATTATCACCTCTGACGTTTTTTGACGTTAATCAGCCACTCTTAATACCATCCATACTATTGGCAGGCGCGTTTGCCGGGTTCACGGTGGCATTTTCAGATCTCCTGTATCCGATAGAAATCACGTCGATACTCGGCGCTTGTGCACTCGTAATTATCATTGGATGGCAGGTTGCCCAATTGCGACTGCATGGTTCTGACCTGCGCGGCACTTCCTATGGTCAAGCTTTGTGGGGTCGCTATGCCAGCTTGCAAAAGGTTCGGGCGGAACTGGCCAAAAAGTTTGATGCGACTGTGACAAGGGGTGGCCAATGAAACCCGAACCTCCCTATGACCACACGGGTGAAATCATCAAAATCAATGCATCGCTTTGTTGGGCAGTTGCTTTAGTTCTGACTGCGATCTGGATATGGCCGTCTGATCCACACTGGTATGCGTTTTACGGTCTTAGCGTCATTTTATGCCTTGCTGCATTTGGGCTTGTTTTTAGCTCCCTGCGCACGATGCGCAAGTTGCAAAAAATCCGCAGGAAATGGAGAGAAATTCAGGCGCTTGGTAACTCGCCCAAAAACGCACGGCTTGCCACAAAGCATGATCTTCAACGGGGAGGCATGAATTGATGGGTAAGAAACTGAATAAATTAAAAAGACAGTTTGGCATCACCGATAAAGATGTCCGCAGGATTAAACGCGAGAACCGCGAACCACGCCGTGTCATTGGCCGGATGATCGAAGATGTTTCCATTGAAAATGGTTCGCCTATCTTTGAACCGGATACCACAACCTCGTGGGTGACTTATGGTGGCGCAGGTTCGGGTAAATCCACCTGCGTTTCGGTTCCTGCGGTGCAAGCGATGATCGCAGATTTAAAACGTGCGATTGTTATTAATGACGTGAAGTCCGGTGAGATTGCGCATCAGATAGCCCAGCTTTGCATTCGCTTGGGCAGAAAGTTTGCCGTCATTGATGACAGTTCTGTCATGGGCAAGAACTATCCATATCGTGTACGGGTTAATCCATTTAGCAATCTGATTTTGGCCTATGAGCGTAATAGCCCGGACCTGCTGTCTGAAATTGAAACCGCATGCCTGACGATATTGGCGGAACCAGATGGCGGGTTGGATAAAAACTTCTTCTTTAGACAAGTACCACGAGAATTTATGTTCTTTGGCATTCTGGCACTTTTAAAACGCAATAGGAAAGTTGCAACACCGGGCGGATTAGCAGCACTTCTTGGTGATCCCGAAACGCTGGCAACGGTGATTGATATTGAAGCTGAAGAGGGCGTCGACATCATCCGGGGCCGTGCGCGGCAACTTCAGGAATTGCGGGAAAATGACGAAAGTGAATATTCCAAACATTACTTGGGGGCGGTATCTGCCGTTCGAAGCTTCGCGGTGGGAAGCCCCATCCATGAGGCTGGACGCAACCAAACAATATCCCACGAGCAACTTTTAAAACAAAACTACATTGTCTGCATTGTTCAAAACCAGAAGAATGCTTCCCGTCTTGGTATTTATTACGGGCTGCACTTCAACGCATTCCTGAGCGCCCAGCTTGGTGGTGAATGCGGCGGAACCGACATCATATTTGACGAAGCAGCCAATACGCCTGCCAAGGATTTGATTGAAAAAGTGACAGTGTTTCGGGCCTTCGGACTGCGGGTTTTATATATCGCGCAATCTCGCTCAGACCTTCAGCGTCAAAATTCTGAAAAACTAATCGCCACTCTGGAAGATAACTGCAATCTTCAATGGCTTCAATTTGGCAATTACGAGGAGGCCAAAAGGGTTTCTGAGGCCATCGGCCAGATTGATACGGTAAAATACAATGTTAGCGGCAGTTCCGGCAATGCCGATTTCAACACGACAATTGATACCAGCCGCGAACGTCTGTTTACGCCCGACGATCTCATGAACCTGCCAGCCAATGAACAGATATTGTTCATCTCAGGGATCGGGTTCATCCATTGTTTGAAAGTTCGACAAAACGAGATCGGCGACAGCGCCTATTATCTGACAGCAAACCCTGTGGAGGGTGGAAGGTTAGTACCTGATATCAAAGTGATCATTCCCATGAAATGGGAGGACAACCAATGATCCGTCCGGCCTATTTCATCTGGATTATCGTGCCTGTCACTTTCTATCTGGTGTTCCTCGCTTTTGGGTTACCGCATTTTGCCTGGTCTTATTCATGGCGCGATGATGGGCAGGGATATGATCCCTTTGCCTATCGTTGGTATCTCACCTGCACCTATGTCGGTGCCTATGGTTCCCTCCGAACCATTCCCCCTGACGGTAAATGCCCCTGGTTCCGGTTTTACAAAAAAACGGGAGCAAACTAATGGAGCGTAGTGGGTGGCTGATAAATACGAACCTTGAGGTTTTGCTCTTCGATAATCTCAAGACGCATTGCTGCCTTGATGCATCGCAGGATCATTGCCTTATCAACGCCCTGGGCAATCGAGATATCGCAATTGGTGCGTTCATCCACGTTCAATCCGTGCGGATCGGTTTCCTGCCAGAATTGCTCGTAATCGAGCGTTTCAAGCCATTCTTCAACTTCGGTAGCATCATCAAAACTTTGCATGGCTCGATTGTAGCAAATCTTGGATTCCGCCTGCAACATTTTTCGACCAAAGGATACACAGCATGAACCTGTCGATCTCGCAGGAAATCAAGCAGACCTTCCATCTTGTCGCCCTTCGCAAAGAGGCTAAAGACCTGGTGACGGGCCGCCAGTGGGAAAAGCGTGATGGCTTAATCCAACGCTGTGATCAGGCACGCGGGAAAGAGATTGGTCTGTTTAAAGAGCGTTTTGATGTGCGCGTTGCCAATGAGCAAAAGAAGCTGATTGATGAAGCGGGATCAAAGACCAGGAATTACAAACCGATTTGGGCACAAGATGATCTCTTCGACAGCACGACCAGTCTGGCTCAGGCCGACAGCAATGTCAGATCGGCACACGAAAACCGAATTGCCCGTATCGACAATTATGAAAGAAGTGGCCTTGAAGCATTGATGCAATCAGCACGTCGAGAAAATAAAGTTCAAGGCAAATCTGTCAGCAACTTCAACCAAACTGCTGATCGCCGTGTTGGTGGAGAGCGGCGTATTGGCAGTTCTGCAAAACAGTCCCGAAAACAGTCCCGAAGACAACTGAGATAACAAAGATAACCCAGGCAACCAAAGGAGAACCAAAATGGATATTCAATATGACCCTAAAGAAATGCAGCGGGTCTCAACAGCCCGCGAGAGTTTTTCAGGCCGCTTATTGTCTGACCCGGATTTTGATGAAGCGATGTTGATTACAAATATCGTTGAGAAAGAAATCCAGAAAACGGGACAATTCGCCCAGAAGCTGAATGAATATTCCGCTGCCTATGCCCATACCAGGAAAAACCTCTCGGTGATCAAATCTGAGAAAATCATCCGCGACCTGTTCAAGGAACGAACAGGCATGTGGATGAATGACATGCGTAAAATATTCGAACAACGCGAAGAAGGTCTGAGCGATACTCAGAAACGCGCTGCATTCCCCTATGCCCAAGAGATCGGAGCGATGATTGAAAAGGGTAACAAAATCTCCTTTCACCGGGCCTTCTCGCACCAGGCAAAAACTTGCGCCATGGAACTCAACATCACTGATTTGGGTGCCAAGCGTATCATGAGTGAGCAGTTTGAAGCCGTCAAAGGCGAGAAACTCTACGACTGGGGCAAAGATCATGAGACGCGTTTTTACAAACCCCAGATCGAAGCTGAAAAGCAACAACGCAAGGCGCAACGCGCCCAAAAGAAAACTCATGAATATTCACGGACATGAAATACGCAATAATATTACGCCGTTTTTGATTGTAATATGTGGGAATATGTTCCTATAATGTTCCCTTTTTGCTTCAACCAACCAAAAAGGAGAAGCGGCCACAGGATGATAATGATGAACGACAGCACCCCAGATAACAAGAAGCAACACAAAACCAAACCGGATAAGGTACAAAACCCTGATCCTCCGCCTGATCCAATGCCAAATCCAATGCCTGGTCCAATGCCCGATCCTCCGCTTAATCAAGGCGCCCCATGGCCTGTACTGACCATCGATTATGAACTCTATGGGCGTTATCTGGAAAATTCCGATCTGAGCGATGAGCAAATTCGGGAATTCATCAATATTCTGTGGTCAATCTCGGTAAGCTGGGTTGATTTGGCACGAGGAATTCACCCGACCCAACAAGCCTGTGAGCAAAACGGCATTGCTTTTGATTTTGCCGAACTTGATGCATCAGGCGTGATACAATTGGAGGATAATTCCACATTTAATCCTATTGGCGATGGTGCTCCATCACCAGAGAGGAGTCAAAAATGAAAAATGAAACTGAAGCCATGATCAAGCCGGATGCTGCGCTGATCTATTGCCGTGTATCGAGCAAAAAGCAAAATGATGAAGGTAGCGGCCTTGATAGTCAGGAACATAGATGCCGGGAACGTGCCGAAGTGCTTGGCTGCCCGGTTGAAGCCATATTCCCTGATATTATCACAGGCGGCGGTGATTTCTTGAAGCGGCGTGGCATGGTGGCGCTGTTGGCCTATCTTGATGCCAACCCGCACAAGAAATATGTGGTGATCTTTGATGATCTGAAACGTTATGCCCGCGATACCGAGTTTCACCTGCGGTTGCGCCGCGAGATGCAAACGCGTAATGCCATCCGGCTGTGCCTGAATTTTCCTTTTGAAGATACGCCGGAAGGTAAATTCCTGGAAACCATCATCGCTGCAACCGGCACGCTTGAACGTGAACAAAACGGGCGTCAGGTGCTTCAAAAGATGAAAGCGCGCATGGAACAGGGATTTTGGGTGTTTTGTGCGCCCATGGGATATCGATACACAAAATCAAAACAGGGCGGTAAAGAACTTGTATTCGATGACATTTTGTCACCAATCATTAAGGAAGCCCTGGAGGGATACGCATCCGGCTATTTTGAAACTCAGGCGGAGGTTAAACGGTATTTGAATTCCCAGCCGGCATTTCCAAAACCAAGCAGCGGCGAAGTTACCCAACAAAGGGTAACCGAAATGCTTACCCAGCCGCTTTATGCCGGTTATCTTAATCACAAAAGGTGGGCAATAAACTGGGTGCGGGCAAACCACCAACCCATAATATCACTGGACACGTTTGAAAAAATACAAGAGCGCCGCAAGGCAACAGCAAAAGCGCCGGCACGCAAAAACCTCAATATCGATTTCCCCATGCGCGGCTTCGTGTTGTGCGATGATTGTCAAAGGCCGCTCACAGCCTGCTGGTCAGCGGGTAAGCGCAAGAAATATCCCTATTACCTGTGCGACACCAAGAATTGTGAAAGTTACCGCAAGTCCATTCGCCGTGAACAAATCGAGGGTGAATTTGATGAAATCATTCGTTCCCTTCAACCAACCAAAGACCTGATTGCTCTGGCAAAAACCATGTTCAAAAACGCCTGGAACCAGCGAGCAGAACAAGCCCAAGCGCGTGTTATGATGCTCAAACAGGAAACCAAGGCAATTGGAAAACAAATCGATGAATTGCTCGAGCGCGTTCTTCAAGCTTCCAATGCAACCGTGATTTGCGCCTATGAAGGCAAAATCGAGACTTTGGAGCGAAGACGATCCGTAATGATCGAAAAACTGGAGCAAAATACCGTTCCAGATCGAAGGTTCGATGAATTTATCGAACACGCCATGCAATTCCTGGCAAACCCCTGGAATCTATGGAGTTCTGGTCACTACCACATGCAACAACTGGTCCTCAGACTGGCCTTTTCAGAGCGCGTTGCATACCACCGAAAAGAAGGCTATCGAACACCAAAAACTTCTTTACCTTTCAAGGTGTTAGAGAGTTTTCGTACAGGAAAATCCGATTTGGTGCAGTTGACCGGACGAATCTAGAACCCGCGCCAGCCCTCACCATACTGGAAGAACTGGAGGAATGGGGGCGATTTCTCAAGGCGGATTCTGACATTGCTCACAGGCTGCGGGCGTTTGACGATGCAGCCGTTGGGGCAGATGACAATTCTGAAAAAAAGCCGGTCCGGCCTGCCCGTCTTCGGGGGCCTTCACTATGAGGGCCATCAGTCAGGATTTTCGGCTGGCCGCAGATGCGAACCCCGTCGCACCCTGTAGTATATCTCGGGCGGCACCCAGATCGGCAAAGCGGAAATCGCGCCGTAAATCACCACGATACAAGACCACGCGTGACTGTCCGCGTGTCACATTGCGGTTTTCGCCTGATGATTATAAGCGCTTGAAACAGCTTGCGGACGGGATGGCGCTTGCGACTTATATTCGGGCGAAGGCACTGGGTGAGGACCGGCCCCGCCGAAGACTTCGATCTATGGCTTCGGTTGCAGATAAAAAGAAACTGGCGCAAATCCTGGGGCTGCTTGGCCAATCGCGGATCGCCAATAATCTCAACCAGCTTGCCCATCATGCGAATATTGGCTCACTGGTGATGGACGAGGACACTCAGGCTCAGATTTGTGAGACCTATGATCATGTGCTCTTTTTGCGCAAAACCCTGATCGCAGCTTTGGGATTGCGGGAATGATCCTGAAAGGCAACCAGCGGGCAAATGGGCGCGAACTGGCGCTGCACCTGATGAATGTTGACGATAATGAGCATGCGGTGGTGCATGAACTGCGTGGCTTTCTGACCGATGATCTGGCGGGGGCGTTCAAAGAGGTGGAAGCAATTTCGCTGGGAACTCAATGCCAGCAATATCTGTTTTCGCTCAGTCTCAATCCGCCGAAGTCGGCGAAGGTTTCCGTTAAAGAATTTGAAAAGACCATCAGCGAGATCGAACGGCGGCTCGGCCCGTCCGGCCTGCCCCGCGCAATTGTTTTTCACGAGAAGAAAGGCCGTCGCCACGCTCACTGCGTCTGGTCGCGGATTGATGTGGCCAGGATGCGGGCGATCAACTTACCGCATTTCAAACGGCGTTTGATGGATATCTCGCGCGAGCTTTATCTGGAGCATGGCTGGGAAATGCCTGCCGGTTTGCTCAATACGCAAGACCGCGATCCACTGAACTATTCCGGCACAGAAGCAAGTCAGGCGAAGCGGGCAAAACGTGATCCGGTGGCGCTAAAAGCGCTGTTCAAATCCTGCTGGGCCGCGTCGGACTCTCGTACAGCCTTTGCTGCAGCACTTTGGGAGAAAGGCTTTTGCCTTGCGCGCGGGGATCGACGCGGATTTGTCGCCGTCGATGCTGAGGGCGAAGTATATTCCCTGTCCCGCTGGTGTGGCGTGAAAGCCAAAGAGCTGCGCGCCCGACTCGGTGATGGTGCTGATTTGCCGAGTGTTGATGACGCCATTGCGTTGCTGATTCAGGTTTCAGAAAACAGTGGACAGAAGACAGAAAAACAACCCGCCTCGCAGCATCAAGACGATCAGTTCGGCCAGTCTCTGCGCGATTACAAAAACAAACTGACCGAGTTGGTTGCACGCCAGCGCCGGGAACGACAGGTTTTGTCCAAAGCTCAGGAAGTGCGGCGGATCAAAGAAATCAAAACCCGCCAATCCCGCCTGCCATTGGGTCTCAAAGCTGCATGGGCGCATCTGACCGGGCACTATCAACGTCTGGTCGACGAACTGGCTTTGGATGCACAGGCCTGCGAAGCGCGAGACGCCCAAGAAACGGAAGCTCTTATTGACCGCCATCTGGCAGAGCGGCGGGAACTTGGCCAAAAGCTGGAAAGGGAGCTGGCACATCTTGAAGCTCAATATGCGCTGGAACGGGAATTCCGTGATAAATCAGCACCCTCACGGCAGCACATCTATCAGCCCGATCCGCGCCAGCCTTTGATACTGCCGCGCGAGGATGTACCATTCACACCGGATCAGCTCAAACGTCAGCCCGATTTAATTCTTGCCCATATCTCGGACAAGAAAGCACGTTTCAACCGCACCGATATTCTGCGCGGGTTGGCTGAATTCATCAATGATCCGTTGGAATTGCGGGCAGCGTCTGATCGGGTGCTGGCCTCGCGGGCGTTGGTAAATGTTGATGCTGGCGAAAAAGACGAATTCACAACACGGGAATTTCAGGAGATTGAAAAACACCTGTCCGACTGTACCACTGAAATGACCCGTTCCGGTGGTTTTCGGGTGAGCGCCAGGGATATTGACCGGGCAATCAAACGTGAGAATACCAAATTGCAGAGCCAAGTTGGTGCGCATCTCAGCGATGAACAGGTTGAGGCCATCCACCATGTTTTGGCTCCGAACCAACTGTCCGCCGTTGTTGGTCTGGCCGGTAGCGGCAAAAGTACGCTGTTATCGGTCGCGCGCGAGGCATGGGAACGGCAGGGTTATCGGGTGCACGGCGCGGCACTGGCCGGAAAGGCCGCAGACAGCTTGCAAACGGCGTCCGGCATTCCTTCACGCACGTTGGCCTCGCTGGAAGCAAGCTGGAAAAGCGGCTATGAACCTGTCGCCTGCGGCGATGTGGTCGTGATCGACGAGGCCGGAATGGTTGGCACAAGGCAACTGGCGCGTGTTGCCGAACAGCTTCGCGAACGTGGCTGCAAGCTCGTATTGATAGGCGATCCTGATCAACTCCAACCGATTCAGGCGGGAACGCCTTTCAGGAGTATCAGCCAAAATGTTGGCGTGGCGCGCCTCACAGAAATTCGCAGGCAAAATACCGAGTGGCAGCGCCAGGCCTCAGGCGATTTGGCAAATGGTTATACCGAAATGGCGATCCAGAGCTACGCCGATCACGGTGCTGTGCATGACGGCCAGAACTGCGATCAGGCTATTGCGGCACTGGTCGAAGACTATATGGCAGACTGGCAAAAGTATGGTCATGCCAGGTCTCGGCTGGCCCTCGCCCATCGCCGTATAGATGTTCATGCGATCAATCAGGCGATTAAGTCCGCGCGTGCGGCTGAAAGCGGAGCCGCCACTGAAACCCTCTTCGATACCAATCACGGGCCGCGCGCCTTCGCAAAGGGCGACCGTATTCTCTTCACCCGCAATGACGCTACGCTTGGCGTTCGCAACGGGATGCTTGGTACTGCAGAAACAGTTGGCGAAAGACAACTTACTGTCCGGCTTGACCTCGACGAAACTGGCAACCGCCGAAAACTGACATTCTCACCGCAGGAATTCCCATCCATCGACCATGGCTTCGCCGTCAGCATTCACCGCTCCCAGGGCTGCACCGTTGATCGCAGCTTTGTACTTGCCAGCCGAACGCTCGACAAAAACCTGACATACGTTGCTCTCACCCGGCACAGGCAAGAAACAGGCTTCTACACCGCACCGGACATCGCATCAAAGCGGAAATTATTTGAACCGGAAATGCTTGCACCCAGGGATTTCCGGGCACGAGCGCCATCAAGAACACGCTGAATATCTGGGAGCCGTGTATTGAAACGGCACAGGAACTGGATAATGAATTTTCAGGTGGCACTGGCCAATAATCAACACTTTAGATTCCGGCAAGTTCCGGCGCGGTTCATCATCGGGGTTTGTTATTAATCACTATGAAGTCGAGGGTTAGAATCTAACCCATCGGGTCATATGCTGGTGCTTGTTCCGGCGCGACTGTTGGAACGATGCTTGCGGGATTGGCATTGGCAGTAAATGTGCCTTTGGCGTTTGGTGCGTTGTCTATTGCAGAATGGCCTTTCATATGTTTTTTGACCGATGCAGGTGTGGCATCGGATAGTTCAGCACCAAAATTATCAACATCATCTTTGGTCGTTGTTCCATCTGCCAACTTCTCACTAACCTGATCGACTTTTTCCTGAAACTCATGAATCTGCGCGCGCTCAATTTTTGCCTTATTATAGTCGGCCAAAAGACCATCCTGTTCGGAGAATGCATTTGACATGCTTTCCCATGTTGGATTGTTTGCCGGAACCAGACTAAAATCCAGTTCGTCGCGTGTAATTTCTGTGCCATTCTCATCGAAGGCCTGTGTTCCATCCTCGGTCAGAAATGCACGGCGTCCATCTTCCATGACATAGGCACGATCGAGCATATCCTGAATGCGGGTCTGAACGTCGAACAGGTGTTGTTTGATCTCGGCCTGCAGTTCCTGATTTTCCATCAGGGCTGCGACGGCTGCCTGATCATAGTCATCAAGTTTGACCTTGAATTCTTCAATTTGAAATTTTGTCGCCATAACAGTTTCAACGGCCAACGAAAGAACCTGATCATCAAGTTTGTCGGTAAGTTCTTCTTTGCGGACTTGATCGCGACGCGCCTTGATGAACCATTGCCGATGCCGGAGCCATTCGGAATGGCGGCCAGGATCATCGCTGCTGAAATGGTCACGCAATTGAATCATTTATGCTCCACATGCTTTCTTTGTCAGGACATATAATATGACGCCAACCGGTTTATCCTTGTATTTTTCAAATACGGGAAACAGCGAATTTTTCCAGCGCTTTGCGTTGTCCTCGTAATACCAGTCATATATGCACTTCATTCCAGTTTCATTTGGCTTATCACGTACAAAGCGGGAATATGCCAGTCCTTCTATAACACCTGATACATAGCCAACCCGTTGATCAGAGTTCATTTTGTTCATGATGACCCCCGCCGTTAAAGTCTCCGCTTGCGCCATTCCGCTTCCTATTAATATACTTATAAGTATTATTATGGATAATGTTTGAGATTTACTTAAGATTTGTGAAATATTAACCTGCATAATCGACCGATTCTGCAATATTTTACTTAATGACCTTTACTTTGCTATAATTATAGAAGAATAAGGGAATATCAAGGGTTTGGCGGATTTCAGCGTCTTTCAAACCCCAATGAAAAGCCTCAATGCGAAAAGGGTCGATTATGCTGCATGCGATTGCATGCGTCCCACCGCGTTAAGGTACTGAAAGAACATGAAAATAGGATACCTGCGCGTTAGTACCAAAACCCAAAAACTGGATCGTCAAATCAATGGTCTGAAGGATTTGTGTGACAGGCTCTATGTCGAAAAACTCTCGGCGGTAGCCAAAAGGCGACCTGTTTTCGATAAAGTCCTGAGTGAGTTAAAGCGCGGTGATACCCTGTTTGTGTGGGATTTGGATCGTGCCTTTCGTTCCACCGAAGATGCGCTCTATCATGAAAAGAGCCTGCGCAAACGCGGTATCAGGTTCCACGCCAGGAATTTTGTGATCGAGACTGGTACCGCCGATGGTAAATACAGCTATGTCATTACCGCCGCTGCTGCCGAGCGAGAACGCAAGAAAATATCGGAACGCACTCTGGAAGGGCTGGAAGCAGCGCGAAAACGCGGCGCTCGTTTTGGTGCGCCGCCAAAAATGAGCGATGAGCAGGTACGCGCGGCAAAATTGAAAATTGAGGCCAAAGAGGCCAGTGTGGCGGAAATGGCCAGGCTCAACGGGGTGCATCCGTCTACCATCTCACGCTCAATTAGGCGGCTGGTTGCCGCTGGAAAGGGTTGATTATTGTGGTTTTTGAAACCGGTTTCCGGTATAATGGTTCCATGAGCAAGACAGTGACTGATAAACAGATTTTGCGCGAGGCCATGCATTTGCAGGCGATGGAGAGTAATCCGCTTGATGCGCGAGACAAGGCCATGTTCGATATGTTTGAACGTGAAGGCTGGCCGGGTGAACAACGTCGCGCCTATATCATTGAACAGGCAAAAGCCGATGCACTGGTGCCTGCGGCTGAATGAGTGATACCAAATACTGTTACCCGCCGGATTATTTGGTTCTCAAAAACAAACTTGATCTGAGAGATGCCGATCTGCTGGAACGCACAGAGCGCCGTTTGGTGGTTCAACGGGTTCTTGAAGGAATCCCAACCGGTGATTTTGATCTGGCGCATTTGAAAGCCATTCATCGGCATATGTTTCAGGATATCTTTGACTGGGCCGGTGAAATCCGCACAACGGAAATCTCGAAAGGCGGCAGTCAGTTTCAGTTCCGCCAATATATCGAAACCGGCATGGCCGATGTGCATCGGCGCATCAAAGCCCATGGCTATCTGAAAAACTTACCCTCAGAGCAATTTGCCGATCTTGCCGGTGAGATACTTGGCGACATCAATTATGTGCATCCGTTCCGCGAAGGCAATGGCCGCACCCAAATGCAATATCTCAAACTGCTTGCCGAGCAGGCTGGTCATGCCATTGATCTGACAGCGATTGAAAAAGACGCATGGATGGATGCATCACAAAATGCGCATCTTGGTGACTACCAACCAATGAGCCGATGCATTGCCGTTTCAATTGGCATTGAGCATGAGTTATAGAACCGGCTTCTATAACTCAAACAAATCGCCTTGCTGTTCCGGCAGATTGTCCAGCGTGTTCAGATGCGCAAAGCCATTATAGATATGGGCGTTCTTGAGGCTCATGGCTGTATGGATATCATCACAAGAAATGACTTCCGATTTACATTTTGCGGCAATGCGTCGGTGGGCATGTAAATTGAAAGCCACTTTCCGATAGCAGGAAATGTCACTGTGAAGGTCGTCCAGAATCTTGGCTTTGATTTTGCGCAAAACTTCCGAGCGATTGGGTTCTGCTCTTTTTGCGGCGGCATCAATATCCCCTGCCATGTAACCGCGATAGAAGCTGCCAACCGCCTCGTTGCGGATTTGTTTAAGTGTCGGCACGACGCCGCCAAGCAGATAATACCACGGATGCCCGGCATTGTAGCCACCACAAGTCAGGCGTTTGAAACTCTTGGCAGGCTCATTGTGATGAATTATCGCCATCAGAACAAATCCATCTGATTGCGCGAAACTTCGTCAAACAGGCCAATGTCACAGGGCTTTTGTCGGCATGGGCGCTTGGGTTGCAGGGGCAGACTGGTGGCAAACTCCAGCCGCTCCCTCATGGTCACGGGTTTACAGCCATCAATCAAATATTGCTGTCCGATATCGGTCTGCTCAATGGCTGAATTTATGTTGGCAGAGGCCATCTGTTTTTGCTTAATCATCATCGCCCCCTTACCCACACCGGTAAATGAGGCGTTCGCCTGCAATGGTGACCTCGCCGTAATCCATCGCCAGATCGCGGGCGATAGCGTCATAATCAATGTAATATTGGAAAGATTCCGGCACGTCGCCAAACAGGCCATCCTCGACAAAACGTATTGCCAAGTCCTTCATGTTGTCTTCTTCGTAGAGTTCAACATCAAGCTGGTCGATATCGTCATGATCGAAGTCGAAGGAATAACCACACTCACCAACGGCGATGATAAAACGGGTTTTCTCGTGATCTTCCCATTCTTCGGCAAGTTCAAAAAACCGCGTCAGGTTGACCTGATTCAGTCCAATGGCCTGGGCAAATTTGACGTCAAAATCATTTCCGTCGATAAACTGTATTTCAAACTCTTCGACGGGCTGGCCGTAGTCATTTCTGGCCTTGGCTACTTTCGCCGTGAATTGTTCGGCGGATTCGAAATAAAATCCGGTGGCTGAGATATCGAAGGGTGCGCCTCGTAATCAGATTTGTTCTGAGGTGCATATGTTTGGAATGTTAATGAAAGGAGATGCCTCTGGTCAAATTAACCTGCTTCATGTCTGTATTGAAGTTTGAGCCTAAGTGGCGGTGACTTGCTGTGAACTGGCAGGGTGACGTAGCCCACTGAAAAGGAATGTGAGACGAAGCCATTAAGTCGAGAAGCATTTCGAGGCTATAGGAAAAACTGTTGGAAGGTTGAGGAACACAAACCGGCTAATTCGCGTCTGAGGGCTGGAATTGCGCCTTCACCTACATGGCTTAACAGGTGAACTATCAACGGTGCTCAGGAACCTTATGCCAAATGCACCCGCAGCATAGATCTGCAATGGATTTTATGTGAGGCATCAGAGCAATTACAGCTTGGCTCTGATGTGTTGACAGCGACTTGCGGAACGCAAGGATAAAGATTGCGGTCGGCAACCTCCCCGACAGAAATGGTCCAAACATATGAACGAGGGAAAGCGTGTATGTTGGTGCATCCAATATTGATGCCCAAGGGAGTTCACCCTGATAACATCTGCGCTGACGGAGTTCCCGTAGTAGTCCGAGGCAGGGAAAACCTGTCACATTGTCTGCCATTATGGCGGGCTGGCGAAGGGGAGCAGTTCAAGTTGCTTGGAATTGTACATTAGCTAACCTAAAGAGGTGATAGACCTTTGATAATTAGTGACATACAACAAAAGCTCGCAAGGTGGGCAACAGATGATCCAGGCCGTCGGTTTGATCGTCTTCTGCGGCTCATTGCCAACAAGGATTGGTTGACTGAGGCTGCCCGTGCAGTATTGACATCGAAAGGTGCCAAAACGGCGGGTGTGGATGGTATAACCCGTGATAACTTCCAGTTAAATCAGGATGAATACCTGATAAAACTGAGGTTGGAACTGCTGGGTGGAACCTATGTTCCCTCGCCGGTTAAACGGATATACATTCCCAAAGCGAACGGTAAATTCAGACCGCTCGGAATACCGACAATCACTGATCGTATTGTGCAACGCGCTATGTTGATGGCCATGGAGCCTGTTTGGGAAAGTGACTTTAGTCACCAATCTTATGGATTCAGACCACAACGCAGCGTGCACCATGCGATCAGGACCGTTAAAACCCAGTTGACAGATTGGGCCTGTCCCAGAGGCCGGTGGATCATCGAAGGTGATCTTGCCAGTTACTTTGATACAGTCCATCACAGAAAACTGGTCTCCTGTGTGCGCAAACGCATCCGGGATAAACGGTTTATTGCGCTACTGTGGCGTATCTTGAAATCGGGTCACATTGATAAAGGCCTGTTTCGAGCCGCCAGTGAAGGTGTTCCTCAGGGAGGGGTTTTATCTCCCCTTTTATCCAACATAATGCTCCACGAGTTTGATTGCTGGATGGAAGAGAATTACCGGAATAAAGTAGCCAGAGAAAAGCGTTCATGGTGGAACAAAAGCATCAAACGTGCCATTCCCATTGCGGTTCGTCAGAACAGGCAATGGAAACCGGCTGTGACCTACTGTCGTTACGCTGATGATTTTGTTATCATCATCAAAGGCACAAAGTCAGATGCCATGTCCATACGGACGCTTTGTCGGGCATTTCTGGAAGACAATCTGAAACTGACGCTCAATATGGATAAAACCCATATTACCCACGTCAATGACGGTTTTGTTTTTCTGGGTCACCGGATCATTCGTAAAAGAGGATCACGGGGAACCATGCGGCCTGTTACAACCATTCCAAATGAGAAAACCAAGGTGTTTATACATCGGCTGGTTAAAACTCTCAGTGGCAATCATGATATGGCACCCGAAAAGATGATTAAGAACATTAATCTACAACTTGTCGGGTGGCGCAACTTCTACAGGTTTGCTGACTATTGCTCCAAAACCTTTCAAAAGATTAACACAATTGTCTTTTGGAAGATGGCGCATTGGCTGGCAAGGAAATACCGCTCCCGCATCAAACCTTTGTTGCGGAAATGGTATAGAAAACTGCCCGGCCATACGGCCAAAACATGGGCGGTTGTTCGGCAAAACCGAAAAGGAGAACGCGTGTCGGGGATTGTTAAGCGGCTCAAAAAGGGTTCAGATTCACGCTTCAGGTACAAAACACCTCAAGCAAATCCATATCTGAATTCTGACGAACAACTAAACATCTTCACATCGCGTTATCGTGATATTGCATTGGCCTATGGCCAGACTTGAAGGGAAAGCCGTATGCGGGGAAACTCGCACGTACGGTTTGGGGAGGAGAGGCGCTCACGCGCCTCTTACTCTACGTTGCGCATATAAAATCAAAGTCATGATTACCCCCGCTCATTTGAATTTTGAAAGTCAATCATCGGCTTGGGGTGTATTCCCTGCGCCCAATGTTCGATAACCTCCCAATTAACGCCAATACAGGCGTCATGGTTGGATTCCACTGCACGCAGAACGTCACGCGCTTGTGCGTTTGTAAGATCGGGTCGAACGGACAATATGTCGTCCGTACACCACGTAATATTCAATATGTCTTTGTTGATTTGTTTCATTTTCTTCTCCTTAAATTGGTCTGGGTTGCACATGCAACCTGGCCTTCCGAAGGGGATGGAGATGGGAGGGGACAAGACAATTCGATGGAAAATTTCTTCTATTTTGGGGGAGACCTTCAGGGGGAGCCGAAATAGTAGACAATTTTTTGTCTAATTGTCTTGTGGGGAGAGAGGAGGCAAAGCCTCCCGGCTTCCCCAATACACAAATTTTAAACAAAAAACTGTGTTTGAAGGATAGCACATAGCTTATGTGATTGTTTACGCTAACATATTATTTTGTCAGCACTTTTATAGTCTAAATAGCCTGTAGCAACGGACAAGATTATACCACTCCGACAAACCTGCACTCGATCTACGTTGAACACTTATAGCGGAACCTTGCCGAATCTACACACTTACCCTTTCAATTTTCCTGTCTTCAGGTAGAATGAAACTGAGCAATGAGATGAAGTAATGAGCAAAAACAAAGACATACGAGCAACATCAGTGAGTCGATTTTTTTCGTCATCGCTGATCAAGGAGTTGGCGCGCAAAGGCCACTCCCCACTTTTCGCTCGGCTACTTCATGAGTCGGGTCTAATGTCCCATCTTAAAAGTGATGATACCGTTGCATCAGCATTCGATAGGGCATTCGATTTTTTGAAGTACAAAGGCCACCGGCACGAATACGTTTACAAAGCTGCAATTGCCCACAAAATATTACTCGGCAAACATTCACTAAAAACCGCCTCGATGATGAATGAGTTTCGGATTAAGGATTGCAAGGCAGATGTTGTCATACTTAACGGTACTGGTACAGTTTATGAAATCAAGTCAGAACGTGATTCTTTATCTCGACTTAAAAAACAGATTGAGACGTATAGAAAAGTTTTTGCAAGTGTGAATGTGATTGTCGGAGAGAACCACGTGAAAAACGTTCTTAACAGTGTTCCTGATGACGTGGGCGTAATGAGATTAACGAGCAGGTACCACATACATACTGTTCGTCCTGCCGAAAGCAATCCGGATCGTACTGATTCCGCGGCTATATTTGAAGCGATTACTTTAAAGGAAGCAGAGCTAATAATGAAAAGTCTGGGCCTTACTCCACCGAGAGTTCCCAACACTATTCGATACAAAACGTTCGAGAGCCTTTTCAAAACAATTAGCTCTGCGGAAGCCCACATGCAGATGGTTAGAGTACTCAAACAAACTAGAGAGCTTACGCATTTGGAACCGGTTATTTCAAAGTTACCCTCCGCGTTGCAATCAGTTGCTCTGAGCACTCGACTGAACCGAGCAGAATTTGTACAACTGATTGCTGTCATGCCTGTCTCCGTTGGCCAAGCAGTTCATTGGGCGGAGTACTAATGTATTACCCATATTTTCGCGGCAAACAGTATGAACTCATCACAATTAGAGAATGTGTCGAGATAATAAAGTCGAGCAGTTTTGTTCCAATTATCGAACCGGTAAAATCTCAACTAAACGGCCTGAGCAAAACAATTAATGTATTGGTTGAAAACGATGCTAATTCGATAGTCATCGCGAACCCAATTGTCGGTGATTTTAGTAATGATAATACAGAATTGCTGTCACTAATCGAAGAAAAATACCATGAGGATAAACAATTTGTTATTGGTTTGCTGCTTAGAGAAAGTACTACCTTAGAACAAGCGGTTGCGTTGTGCAGTAGATTTGAAGCAAATAAAATTGCACTGATTCATTCGGGGTTTTCTAATGCTAAGAATCTTGCTGATGTGGTTCAGAACAACGATTTATTTGAAACCAGTATCTTCGTAGATGGCAAATCTGGCAAGCTTTATCAAAAGCACTTCGCATTTAATGAAAACAGAATTTTTTTAAAAAATGGCTTTGAAAAACGCCGAAACGCCGATCATCCACCTGTTGAAGTATACTCGGACCTTCATGTTACATATCAGATGGAGGGAATGACCGGGTTTTCTGATTTTCTGATTGTAGGTGACGATTATCAGGAAAGTGGTGGCCCCGCATACACCGTTGCGATCCATTTGACTTATATTGACGGCGAAAATGAAGACATCATGTATATTCGTCATTTCAAGTCTATTAGGCAGAATACTCCTACCGACCCCGCTGGAAAATTTGCGGAAGCACTGGATGCTCTTGTCCAACATTTGGAATCAAGCGAAAACAAATTTTATGAAACGAGCGCTATTTTGGAATTTAGAGAACTCCACAATAAAGGCCATTACCCTGGCCTTGGGTATGTCAAGAAGTTGGCAATGAAGCATCACATTGAAACCTTTGCGGAGTACTTTCGCGGAGCTGGATAATAAAGATGTTGTGTTGCCCAAATTGCTTTAATGACGTTGGCCTGAGAAGAGAAATAATTCCTCAATGGTCGGTTGAATTCGGAACATGTCCGAATTGCAGATCAACAAATGAACCACTGGTAGACGCTAGGCGACTAGCGGACTACTTTGAACTTCTTGTTGGTATCTACATTCCATCAGATGAGGGGAAACCTCTTACATCTTGGCTCAAAGACGATTGGGCTCTTTTCACACATCCCGAAATTTCAGCAGCGAAGTCAAAGGAATTATTGTCTGAAATATTGGACGATGGAGAAATCGTAAGGAAAAACTTTGATGTTTCAGAAAAATGTAAAACTGATAGTGTTGAACGATGGCACAAGCTCAGACGCGAATTAATGCATGTAAATCGCTATTTTCCAGACAGTGATTTTGACAGAGATAGACTTGAGTTCTTGCTGTCCAATCTGCGTCTGGAATTCGAAAACTGGCCTGACAAATGGTTTCGGGCGCGGATTGAAAAAGATCGGCAGTCTATTGCATTAGGTGATATGGGAGCACCGCCAGAAAAACTTGCGGCTCATGGCCGCGCGAACCCTGCTGGTATCCCATATCTATATCTTGCATCAGAAGTAGATACGGTCATCGCTGAAGTTCGACCACATCCGGGTGAACGAATCTGTGTAGCGGGCTTTGCTGTCGACGATTCGTCAAAAATTGTTGACTTAAGACAACCTAGGACCCTGATCTCACCATTTTTGCTGGAGGACGAGAATGAGATTGCTGTAATGCGGGGTGATGTTGATTTTTTAGAAATTCTTGGGCGTGAGTTAGCTACTCCTATCGTTCCCAATAATACAGCGATCGACTATATTCCCAGCCAATTCCTGTGCGAGTTTATTAAGAAATGTGGTTTTGACGGCGTTGCATATGGCAGTGCAATGAGCAACGGAATGAACTTAGCATTGTTTGATCCCGATTTGGCTAATTCTACATCTATCGTCGAATACGACGTAACTGGGTTAAATTTTGCCTACGAAGCTGTTGATCCCGAAGGAACTTGACATATTTGCAGACTATTTTTGCAACTTCATATGAGATATCTCATGGGGAATGGAATTCCCAACATGCAATCAAATACCACACTTTTGGATAGACGGGATGCAACGGGGGCTTCGCCCCCTTGCCAAGGTGGTGGGGTCTGCCCCCACACATCTTGCATACTTCAATAAGCCCTATTCCATGCAAGTATGGGGCTGCTGGATGCAGTCACTATGACCTGTTCAGCGTGCAGTTTTGGATCGGTACACATCGGGCCTTTAGAGCCGTCCGCAAGCATGATCAAAATTGCACATCCGTTTTGATCTGAACAGATGAAAGGGAATGTTCTCATGTCCCGAATGCAAGACAAGATAAATCTACCATGCACAAATGTCTATGCCGGCATTGATGTCGCAAAAGACTGGCTGGATGTTTACATCCATCCGCTCAATACAAAATATCGATTTGCCAATGATGGCTCCGGCATCCAGAAACTGGTCAGGCAATGTACCCGTGACCATGTTGATCTCATTGCGCTTGAAGCAACGGGAAAGTACCACCGGCAAGCCCACCAAATGCTGCATGAGGCGGATTTAAATGTCGCGGTGATCAATCCTTATCGCAGTCGCAAGTTTGCCGATGTTCTGGGACAACTGGCAAAGACCGATACGATTGATGCGCAGGTTCTGGCGCATTTTGCCGCGATTATCAAACCACAACCCACTCAACCTCCTACGCCACATCGAAAGGCTTTACGGGATCTCAATGTCGCCAGACGGCAGGTGGTGGATGAAATCGGCACGCTCAATCGGCAATTAAGTTCGACAGATCATCCATTTGCGGCCCGTCAGTTGCGAGCGCGGATAAAAATGTGCGAGCGGCATAAAAGTGCTTTGGAGGACGAAATCCACCAATCGATCAAGGCGCAAGATGATTTGAGACACCACTTCGAAATTCTCACCTCAATCCCCGGTATCGGTGTTGTGACAGCAACAACATTACTGACTGATCTGGATGAGTTGGGACAGGTCAATTGCAAAGAGATTGCTGCCCTTGCAGGCGTAGCTCCAATGAACCGTGACAGCGGTATCATGCGGGGAAAACGCACCATACGAGGCGGTCGTCCCCAGGTGCGACATCTGCTTTATATGTGCGCCGTCAGCTCATCTCAAAGGGATAGCCTTATGGGGAATTTCTATCGGCGATTGGTCAAACAAGGTAAACATCCAAAAGTGGCCCTTACAGCAGTAGCACGCAAACTGGTTGTCATTGCCAATACGCTGATTACCGAAAATCGACACTGGCAAACAGCCCATCCTTGATAGGCAGCGGGTGTAAAAATCATCCGCTCGGAGCCACCATCACGCGCTTTGCCAATTGTTCAGTGTGTGATGGGGGCTTCGTGGGGATGATCCATCCGCATGGTGAACCTGCACTTTTTGCTTGATTTTCACAACAGATGCTTGCGTATGTTTATAACGGCTCATTTCTTTGCAATAGTTGAGCTGTCGGATTTAACGGTCTGACGTATGATTTGGATCGAACACATCTTTGGTCTTAAGGGCCGATGGCAAGCTGGATCGGAATTGCACATCCGTTTTGATCTGAACAGATGAAAGGGAATGTTCGCATGTCCCGAATGCAAGACTAGATCATCCTGTCCCCGACGGGTCATGTGAGCAACAGCTGCTGCCATTCGTGGTGTTACACAATAAATTTTTCCACGGAAAGCGCCGCTTGGCGGCCGTCATGAATTGCCCGAACAACCAGAGATTGGCCAGATCGCATATCCCCGCAAGCAAAAACTTTATGTTGACTGGTACGATAATCGCGAGTGCTAGCTGTAACGTTTCCGTCGCAATCAAATTCAACTCCAAGTTCCTGCAGCATGCCCTGGTGAATCGGGTGAACAAAGCCCATGGCCAGCAACACTAAGTCAGCATCCAGCAAAAACTCACATCCAGGCACCGGACAGTAGCTTTCGTCAACCTTAACACAGTCAACGCCTGTAACATGCCCGCTTCTCCCAACGAACCCGTTGGCCATAACATCGAACATACGAGATACTCTCCCGTCATAAGAAAACCGGTTACCGAGTTCCATCGGCCAATTTGGCCAATTCTGGAGAACTGATTCTTCACTAGGTAAGTGCGTGACGTTGAGAATATGCACTACTGACACGGCATTCTGGCACAGCGCGCTTCTTATGCATTCTTCTGCGGTCCCGGCATCGTTTCCGATCACTACGACACGCTTATCAATTGCATGAACACCGCCACAAACGTCGATAGTTTCATCATTACTTTGTTGATTCTGACGTGCTAAAAACTCCATTGCGAAATAAATTCCGGATTGCCTCCTACCTGCAATGGGAAGATCGCGAGGTGTTCCGGTTCCCCCGGCGAGTATGAAAGCATCGTAATTACCAATCAATTCGGTCGCTGATACCGATGCACCAACAGCAGTGTTGCGGTGGAATACGACGCCATCTTTTTCCATCTGCTGGACTTGGCGATCAATAAATCTCCTGTCAATTTTGAAGTCCGGTATGCCGTAACGCAAGAGCCCACCAAGTTTCGCATCTTTTTCAAACACATCAACATTGTGACCCGAGAAGGAAAGTCGCCACGCTGCGGCAAGTCCGGCTGGTCCCGAACCCACGATGGCAACTCGCCTATCTGATTTGATTGCCGCCAGTTCCGATCTAGTCCAAAATTCTGGCGTGCTTGCTTCAGAATCCCCATCAAATATTTGGTGCGTAAACATTGCCGTATTCAGGCACTCTTCGTAGGTTATCATCTTGGAAATAGGCCACAGATCGCTGGAGTTATTTCTGTATTTCGAAATGATCTGGTAAAATTCAGATAATATACTCTCTACGTGGTTAGTGTTGGTAACAATATAGTCAAAATATTGAATGTATGCGTGCGACGCATGTTTCCATAGCTTGCCTTCACAGGCTGCAACCAAATCAGCAGATATGATTTGGTCGGCGAACTGTGGCATCAAATTTAGGCGACGAGCGCGTCGCATTTGCTTGATTGTGTCACAGAGCGAAATTGTTATGGCATAACGAATTTGGGAATGTTCGGGAAAACGCGCCGGATCTAAAAAGATTGTCAACAGTCTCCAATCATCTTGCGTGTCTACAGTCTGTTGATTTTCATTGAGTAGATTGCGGACTAAGCGCTGAATGGTTTCGGTACATGATAACACCGATGACTCTTCCTGCTCTTTTGTCTTGAATGTTGAAAGAATTTCAATGAAGAATTCCCAGAAATCATCGTCCCACTCGATTTGTTTAATGAATTTTAGAAAAAATGCTTCTCCAAGCACGTCTGGAACGAGTGGTTCGATTCGACTTCGACTGTTGGATGAGGCAATGCGTTTCGCCCACTGCACGACTATTTTGTGGTTTTTTGGCAGAAATTTGGCGACGTCATTAATACACAATCCCCGCCGGAGCGTAGCCGCGGCTACAACAGCACCGACAGACAATCCCTCCTTCGATTTGTCGACCTCTCCATCTACGCAATCCCATCCTGTCCACGGTAATCGGTCTTTGCCACGAAAATAGTAGGTAACCAGATCACGGCGGGACCATGCCGAGAAATCAGGCACCTTGCCGTTGGACTCACGAATTACTTGCCCCATGAGTGCTGCAAACAAAGGGTGGCGCACCGCGTCCAAATCGCCTTGTTCTCGTCCCATGCGGTCCAATTGTGATAGCGCTTCAATGATAACTGGTTCTTTGCCGGAGTAGTCGCCACCTCCAACACTCGCAGACTTGGCGATGACATGTTTAAGCAACGCCGAGTCATCTTTCTCACATTCAATTTCGATTGCAGGCACGACGAGCGTCCGGATGCTGTCCAGCGTCGATGGATGACCACCACCCAGCTCGCCCCAGAAAAAATCATCATGCAGGAATTTCGGCATGATATGATCGATTACGATCAGCCGGACACTGTACTCGTCCTGCTCACGAGCCTTTTCAACGATCGCTTTCACGACTTCTCCAAACGCATAGGTGTAGTCGATAACGATCAGGGTATCGCGGTTGATCTTCCACCTTCTCCAGGGTTTCGGATCGCGCGCTTTGGGATTGTCAGAAACAACAAACCCTGCATCCCAACTCGTGTCACTGACAGTCGGAACATAGGGTCGCATCCATTCTGAGATAAGTCGCGTTTTGCCTGCACCCGATGGGCCAATCACCGGGCAAATTCCCAAGGAACGACCGGAGTTCATGAATTTTGTCAGACGGGCTTCTGCGTCCGGCCTAGGAAACATTGGTATGGAGTGATGATTATGCGGGTCCAGCCAGATGCCATCGTCACTCCTTCTGGCCAATAGCCGATTGACATCATCTTCGAATTTGTACGGTGGATACGAAAACGGAGCCGACGACATAATCAGTTCGGGCTTAGCTTCAAAGACAGGCTTATCATCGTTAAAAGCGTCGAATTTCTTACCTTCACCGAACGCGGCTTCGTCAACCCGCCAAGCAAAATCTAGCTTCTCCACATGATAGTGCAAACGATAGTAAAGTGCCGCGGCCAGAAATTTGCTACCTGAGCCACGTTTAGCCAGTTTGGATACAAAGTTAGATATGTCGCGCGGTTTTCCGTTCTTCCCAAGCCATTCATACTCCTCCGACCTGTCTCGTGGGAGGTCAACCTCGTGTAACCAGTCTTCCCACTCAGAGCTGTATATCAATGCCTTACCATTTGGAAACCGAGGAATTCCGCGTAGGGCACTTCCTATCTCTCGCCGGACATCGCAGGCGCTGCCTGACATCTGCGGAAGAACTTTGTCCCGAAAGGTGACAAAATCAATGTTGGCTCGGTGTTTCAAACATAAGACTCACAATTTGGACTTACCTCTGATTATCTTTCATTTAGGGAATACTAGCAATGGGCGGCTTATTTTTCCAATATTTCTCGACACCATATTCGAAATATCTCGCTTGGGTAACCTCCCCGGTGTTGGGATCGCGGTGAATTTGAGCTGGCTGCCGTCCGCTTCTATGGCAGCGACCATCCTCAAAAAATTGTTCGGTTACATGTATGCCGTTTTCAGGATTTATCTTGATCCAGGCAGGTCCGCTGGTTCGGTTAAGTTTGCCCTGCTTCTTCCAAAGCATTGTCTGCACACGCCCTTGCTCGTCATAGAGGATCGTTGAGGGACGATCACCGGGCGGACTTTGACCTTCTCCGTTCAATAGCCAATGCTCCGCCTCGACAATGCCGGTATCGGCGTTGCGTCTTATCTTTACTTCAAAAATCTCCTCAAACTGCTCAGTCACTGATCAATAGTGTATCAGATGGAGTAAAATAGGTCAATAATACTGACATATATTGTATTTATATTTCAACACGTTGTCCATCTGATATTTTTCAGAATCTTGTCAGACTGTTCTGGTCGATATGAGTGTTCAGCCATGGTTCTGTAACTTCCAGAGCTCGGATGTTGGGAAATAATTCTCACATCCATTACCAGGAAATCAGGACCTGTTTTCCGCATTTTATGCGGAGTAACAAATGTACAAAATCATACAAAATGCGGCTGTAAAAACTTGTAGCTGCGATCACAAGACACCCATGATGTTCACATTCACAACGCCTGGGCTTGTCAAATCGACTGCTGTTCAACTTCTGGCTCGCAGATTGAGTGCCACGGAGACGATAGATTGGGCGCTTGAAGAAGTGCTTGATCATCATAGCGGGCAGTTAACCGGCCCCGATAGAAAGCCGGTCGTGTTCGACACGGATGATCCCAACGAGGTTGAGAAGTTCGATAATGCGTTTCGAAACGATTCCCGTCGCTTTATTAACCGGGTCAAAGCCAAAGCTCAAGAAGAGTGGACTGGCAAATACCGGCTTCAGAAGCGGATGGTCTATCCAATGACGCTTTTGTGGTTTGCGCTGGAAATCTACCGCTGCCGCACTACGGGCAAATGTTCCCGCATCGCAGGATAGCCTTCGCGAAATCAGCCCAGACTGGGCCTGAGATACGCTCGCATATTAAACCATTGTGCGCCCGTCTCAGGTCCTTTCACCCGCTAATATTCCAATGTTTCTAACAGAGAAAGGACGGCATCATGACCGACCAAAAATTTACTTATCCCGTGAGTGGCGAAAGCGCAGCAACACCTTTGAAGCGCGCAATAAAGTCAAAAAAGAAGACATCTGCCAACTTGACCAAAATGCGTTTGCTGAACACATGTTCAAGCGTGTTCTTCGGCATCGGAGCCTATGGCCTGATCGATCCGCAATCCATTTTGCAGTGGCTGGAAACTGCCGTTGTCGGCTTTGCAGGAGGTTTTGCTGCCTATAGCATCAATCATATCTGCACCACCAAAGGCGCATATCAGGCGGCTACCGGTGTCACGGGTGCTGCGCCCGCCAGCCTTGTGACCATGGCTGCAATGGGTGTTACGATTTCCATCGCTTCAATAACGGGCATGACAATCAATTCCGTAGACCGAATGCGGTTGCAAGGCTTTGGGAGCGAAAACACCACCTATGTTGAAGAACGCATCACCGCCGCACGTCAGGCAGACCATGTTGTTGTTTCGGTAGAATCTGCTTTTGAGCAGATCAAGGCAAGCAGCACCTGCGAGCGTGAAAAAAGTTGCGTGAGCCGGAAAGGGAACGGTGGCGAAGGTCTTGCCTATTTCACCCTCAAGGGAACAGAAACCCGGATCGGCATTGTCCTGCAAAAGTTGAAGGATGGCACTGAAAACCTTGATGCGGCTCTCCAGCAAGTTGAGGAATCAGAAGAGGATATTCTGACGGTATTGAATGCGGTCAATCCATCACGCAAGGCACGTCGTGCGAAAATCCAAAAACATGTATCTGAGCAAAATAAAGCTTTGGCATCCCTTGATCGCGCTCAGCCGCTTTCACTCGTTTCCAGTCTGGCGGAAGAATTGCAACGTGGCGTGAATCTTTCAGGCGACCCCGTTTTATCACAGCGCATCAATGAAAGGTTGTCAAAGGCGGCCAGCGGTATTGTCAAGGCGTTGGAACAAGTCGGTGTGACCAAGGCGAAACGTCCCAGAATGCCAGTTGAAACCGGCGTGATGGAAACACTTGGATGGATCGGACATTTTCTGTTTCTGGCGGCAATACTGGTTCTGATCGATACGGTATTCCCGATTCTGCTGTGGTTTTTCACTTTCTCGGCCCTGCGTCAGAGGGTGGAACCTGAGACGGAAAATGGTGACGACGATCCCTTTGACTTTTCTGCTGTTGTGGAAACGCCGCCTGTCCAGATCAAGCCTGCTTCACGCCCAACACACCGTAGGAATAACCGTAAACGTAATCGCTAAAAGGAGATTTTTCTATGTTTGATATGAATTCACTTCCAATTCCCGGTGGCATTATTGTCGCCGGGGTCACCTGGGCGGTTATATCCGGCTTTGCAATTGGGCCGTTTGTAGCTCAGCGGTCCATTGAAATTTCGGATTGGCAGGCAATTTGCCAATCCGGTTTGCGTCGTTCTGCCGTCGTGCAGGCTCCTGAGCGACAGTCAATGCCGGATATCACCTGCGGTGATATCATGAATATATTTGGTAACGGGGCGGATAGCTTCTGCAATCAGGGCGGTAATGCGTTGTTTGATTTGCTGAAAATCGACCCGCTGGCAGGCCAAAAGGAACAGTTGCGCCGCCGGGAGATAGCTCGTTTGGCCCGCATTGCGGAACTGGCACCATCACGTTGTTCCTGTGCCGCATCGGTTGTGGGGGCTGATAGGTTGAAGTGGGGGCTTTATGCCGGATCGGCCCGGTTGTTTGGCGGGCCGAAAAACCTTCAATCCGATTTGAAGCAAGCCCTGTATTCATCCGCCTGTTCCCGCCTTGAGAGGGCCGTGAAATGATCTTCGGCCAGTTTCATATCGGTGGCAACGCCATTCACACACATAATGACAGCTATATTCTGTCGAATATCACAACAATCTCGGCCCGACGACCGTTTCTGGGCGCAGGTTGCATGATCGCGACGCTAATTACTGGATTCGGTGTTTCATTTTTCGACCTGCTGTATCCGGCTGAATTGGCGGGAATCTTTATGGGGGTCGGTGCGTGCCTTTTCCTTGGATTTTGGCTGGGGCAGCTTCAATTGCTCAGCCGTGATCTACGCGGGTCGGAACTGGGGACGGCCATTTGGGGTAGTTATAGCCACCTCAACCGCATTCGAAGGCAGGTGGCTGATGTCGTAAACCGGGTACACTTTGGAAACGAAAACAAGGAGGATCGCACATGATGCCCTCCGGCCCCAGGTTACGCTCGATTATCGCGATCAATTTTACATTTCTCGCTGCCGCTTTTTTCGCAGCGCTGGCATGGCGTTGCTGGCCTGAAACCGCTGAGGGTTGGCGGTTTGGTGTTTTTTCCATTCTCTGCGGTCTGGGTAGTTTAGCGCTGGCGTTCCAGGGCACCGATGATATCTGGCAATATATCAAGCGCGACATTGGTTTTGGCAGGTTCCACCGTCTGGGTCGCAAGCCGCAATCGGACCACCTTGCCGGTGATGATGCGATGCGCAAGTCGGGCATGATCGAGTGAGCTTCCCATTTCAAAAATGGCTGCGTTTTCCAAAGCGCAGGCGCATTCCTGCAAGGGCGAAACAGCCTGCGCTGATCGACCCGAGGGGGCGACGCTTGATCGGGATTACCAAGGGCAGCCACCAACCGATATTTGCACCCAAAGGTCATTCATTGCTTTTGAGTGCAAATGGTGGAGGCAAAACGACAAATGGAGCAATGGTGTGGCTGTTCTCGTTGCTGTCCTCTGACCCCACAAAAGCCATTGCGGTTTTTGACAGCAAGGATGGAGAGCTGGCATGGCAATGTGTCGACATGATCGCGGCCACGGGGCGCAAGGTTGCCATTCTTGATGGTATGGGCGTCTTCCCGCCGGACAATCCGCATCTTGTATTCCTCAACCCACTTGGCGCGGTCACGTCGTCTTTTGAGCGCGATAAACGTGACCTGATCTTCGCCAGTGAGAATGCCAACTATGCCTTGATTCCCGAGCCAGAACGCGATGAACGCAATGCCTATTGGAGACGGGAACCCCAAACGCTAATTGAATTCTCTACCTATGTGCTGATGAAGCGCAATACCCTTCTGGCTATTCCGGGCGGTGTCTGGGCGCTTTTGGGCAACCCGGCAATGTTGCGTAAATTTGCCGAAATCGAGGCTGTGGAAGGTGACGGCATGCTCAAAGTGCTGGCGCTGAATGTGCTGGAAATGTTCGGCCATGAGCATTTTGCCCAGCACCGTTCCGCCGCCTTGAAAGCGCTACGCATATTCGCCGTTGGCACGAGATTGCATGATGCGGGTGCCAAAGCACATCTCACTCATGCCGATTTGATCGAACAAGGCTATGTGATCTTCATAGTCGGTCCGCAGGCTTACATGAACCGGCTCGGGGCCTATTACGCGCTGCATATTCTCGCCTTCAATCAGGCGCTTTACTTGGGTGCAGGTGGCCTTATTCAAATTCTAGACGAATTTACAAATGCCCCTTTGAAACCGCTCGTCGAAGCCATGACAACGCTCAGAGCCTTCGGTGGCACTGAACTTCATATGATAGCCCAGAGCCGGTCCGAAATTGAGCGGCGATTGGGCAAGCTGGAATGTGAGACGATTGAAGAAAACGCCATCGTCAAACAATGGTTCGGTTTCAGTTCGTTCTCAGAGGCCGAACGCATCTCCAAAGCCATTGGCGAAGAACAGGTAATCAATCCGGGTCTCAGTACGGACAACAAGGAGTTGCGCCTGCAATTCAGCTATCAGACCGGCAAGGAACGCAATTTTACACCCAGCAAACTGATGGCGATGCCAGCCAATGAACAGCTCATTCACGTCAAGGGTGTCGGGTTCATCAATGCGCTCAAAATCAGCCAGCAAAACATCGCGCCCTGGTGCAATTTGATTGCACCAAACCCGCTGGAGGGCGGCACGCTTGATGCCGATCCAAAAATTACGCTCATCGATCCGAAAAGAGAAAACTCATGACCGGCTCCATAAAATATCTCAGCCTGTTTCTCTGGCTCGTCGGTGCGGGTGCCGCCTATTCGGTTTATGTCACCAATGGCCTGCCCCACGTAATCTGGAGCTACTCGTTTCTCGACAATGGCGATCAATATAATCCTCTGGCTGAACGCTACTACACCTCCTGCACTTTTGTTGGCTGGTATGGAGCTTTCACTATCCACGCCAGCAATAGCCGTTGCGACTGGGTGCGCTTCTTCAGGGAGCAAGGCTAATGCATATCGGACGCGTAAGGGTGATAGATGCGGTAATTCAGGTTGAAAGCCTGCGCCAGTTCCATCTCGGCCATGGATTTGAGTCCTTCGAGAATCAGGCTTGCCTCAACCTCACCACGCGAAATCAGCCCGTCGCAATGATCCCGATCCTGCAAGGTCAGATTATAGGGCGCAACCGCTTCCCAGAAACCCACATACTCCATCGGTTCCAGCCATTCGCTCACATCTTCGATGTCCTGAAAAACAACCATACACCAAGCCTATCAAATCGCTGGAACCAAACGCAAGTTTGTCAAGCTGTGGAGCAAGGCGGATGAGTTTCGACATTGAAACCGAACTGAAAAAGACCTTTGACGAGGCTGTGATGAGCCATGAGGCAAAGAGCCTGAGGACGACGGAAGACTGGCAAAAGCTAGTGGAAATTCGTGACGCTGCCACAGAGCGGATCAATGAAGTAACCGAACGCTACCTTGATGAATATGACACCCGTGTCGAGATCGTGCGCAAACGCCTGATCGATAAAGCAGGTGAACAAAACTTCGATCATCCTGCGCCGGTCGGCAGGGACAAGTTTGATGCCAAGGCGATTAACCGGCAGGCACACCGGGAGGTCCAGCAAGACCATGAGCGGGTGATCGCGCAGATCAGAGATGACAAGACGACCACATTGGAAACCTTGAAAGACGAGGCTCGTCAACGTGACCTGCCGCCCATGCAAACCCATGGCAAGGCCAAAGAGCATTTCAACCAGGCACGCGACCAGCGTAGTGGCATTGATCGCCGTGCACCATCCCGCAGCCGCTGACGAAGAGTAGGAAAGACCATGACTGACAATAACCAGACAGGCTTTGAGAAAGCCAAAACCAGCTTTACCGGCAAGACACTCACCGCGAGCCAGCTCGATGAAAGTTGGGCCATCGTGGGTGTGGTAGAGCGTGAAATCCGCAAGTCCGGGAGTTTTCGTGAAAAACTGACCAATTATTCCGATACATTCTCCCGTTCGGAGAAATTCGACGAAATGAAAGGCGAGATCATTCTGCGCGACATTTTCAAATCACGTTATGGCGAAACCATGAACCAGATGCGCGAAGGGCTTATGGAGCGCGAGAATACTTTACGCGAGGCCGGGCAAGACCAGTCCCTGCATCACGCCCGCTCTATCGAAGGTATGATTAAAGAGGGCGAGACCATGCCCTTCTACCGCGCCTATGACCAGGCCGCCGTGCAGATGTCCCGGCAGCACAATATCACCGAGGCCGGGGCCAAGACCATGATGAAGGATGCCTTCGCGCATTCAGAAGGTCGCGAGCTTTATGAGGCCAGCAAGGAACTGGAGCAGCAATATCATACACCAAAACGCGATGCCGAGCGCGCGGCGCGTCGGTCCAACACCCAGCAAACAACTGCCAGAGCGCCCGCCCGTCATATGTAAAAAAGCGCATAAATAACTTGCACTTATAGAAATAATTACATAGTGTGTTCCGTTTATGTTCTCATTAAGAGATCGCAGAAATGGAGCCAGACAAGACACGGAGAAAAGTATGACAGACGACCCCGAGATCAGACCAGCCAGAGCCCAAAAGACAATTGGGCCGCCTGCGGCCATCCCAACACTTACTATTGATTGGGAATTATATGGCGAATATCTCGAAGAATTCGATTTGAGTGATGCCGAGCAACGCGAATTGATCGAAGCCCTCTGGTCCATTGTGGTCAGCTTTGTTGATCTTGGTTTTAACATTCATCCAGCGCAACTGGCCACCAAAGATTGTTGTGAGCGGAACGACAGTTTAATCGCTGGGAAATCGGCATCCGTGTTAGACTGTCTCCATACCACCAAAACAGAATTTACAGCCAGTGCGCATGAAAATGTCGCCCTCACACCGGAAAGGATTCCCGAATGACAACAATCAAAGCTGTGATCTATTGCCGGGTTTCCTCAAAAAGCCAGGAAGAGGACGGCCATGGTCTTGAATCCCAGGAGACAAGATGTCGTGAACATGCCCGCATGAAGGGTTATCATGTCGAAGCGGCATTTCCCGATACGATTACCGGTGGTGGTGACTTCATGAAGCGCCCCGGTATGGTGGCACTGCTGTCCTATCTTGATGCCCAGCCAGATGAAAACTATGTTGTCATCTTTGACGATCTGAAACGCTTTGCCCGTGATACGCGCTTTCATCTTGATTTGCGCGATGCATTCCGTGCACGTGGCGCGATCATTGAATGTCTGAACTTCAAGTTTGATGATACGCCTGAAGGTGAGTTCATCGAGACCATCATGGCGGCGCAAGGGGCGCTGGAGCGCAAGCAAAACGGGCGGCAAGTGGCCCAAAAAATGAAGGCCCGCATGCAAAACGGCTATTGGATACACAACGCGCCTGCGGGCTATAAATACATCGCCGAAAAAGGACGCGGCAAATTGCTGGTTCGCGATGAACCGCTGGCCTCCATCGTGATCGAAGGTTTTGAAGGATATGCGGCGGGTCGTTTTGAAACACAGGCCGAAGTAAAGCGTTTTTTTGAAACCCATCCAGACTTTCCCCGGAATAAAGCAGGTATTATCACCCAGCAACGCATCAGCGATATCCTGATTAATCCGCTTTATACGGGTTTTATTTGTTCCAAGACCTATGGCATCGACTGGCTGCAAGGTCACCATGAAGCCCTGATTTCACTTGAGGTCTTTGACAAGGTGCAGCAACGCCGTAAGGGTGTTGCCAGAACACCGATGCGCAAGAATATCGGCAACGATTTTATTTTACGCGGTTTTGTTACCTGCGGTGATTGCAACGTGCCGCTACGCAGTTCATGGGCTACAGGTCGCTCACAGCGCTATCCCTACTACCTCTGCCAAACCAAATCATGCGCCAGCTATGGCAAATCCATTCCCCGCGACAAGCTGGAAAGCGAAGTCGGCGATATCGTCAAGACCTTGCAACCCAGCCAAACCCTGTTTGATCTGGTCAAGGTGATGTTCCGCCAGGCATGGAACCAGCGGCTTGCTCAAGCCGAAGACGCCGTGAAATCTGCCAAAGGCCAGATCAGGGCAATAGAAAAACAGACAGAAGCTCTGCTGAGCCGGATTATCGAGGCAACCAATCCCCGCGTCATTCAGGCCTACGAAGGCAAGATCGCCGATCTCGAACTGGGCAGGCTCAGACTACAGGAACAAATGGCAAATCGTGCTCAGCCAACAGGTACATTCGAGGAAAAACTAGAACCGGCGCTTCAGTTCCTCGCAAACCCTTGGAAACTATGGGAAACCGGCCAGATCACCCTGCAACGAGTAGTGCTGCGACTGGCCTTCAAAGAGCGACTTGCCTACCACCAAAATAAGGGTGCTAGAACCCCCAAAATATCCTTACCATTCAAAGCCTTAAGGGGTGATTCAGCTAAGGGATTCTGTTTTGGTGCCCCCCGCCGGAATCGAACCGGCACTCCCAAAGGAACGGGATTTTGAATCCCGCGCGTCTACCAATTCCGCCAGAGGGGCCGGGACCGGAATTGGGTCAATACCGTATCATGGCTTGTCTGGTCAACCAGGAAGATCAATTTCGCCAGGGCAATCGCTTTCAAACGTTAGCGGTTGTCCTGATGAGATTTAGGATGAAATTGTCGTTCCATCCGGCTTTTTTCAGTTTGCCGCGCATAGAGCCTTTTGAGGGTTCGCTTGTTGCAAGATTGAGCGCGATGCGACGCAGGATGGCCAGGTTTTCCGGGCCGTTGCCTTTTCGGTTTCGCATTGCGTCCTCGTTCATGGTGACATCCAGCACCCAGTGCAGCGCGTTCTCGATTGATCAGTGAGCCCTTAGTGAGGAATTGTTCTGCGCTCAAGGCACGGCTGAGGAGATAATAGCGCGTTTCAACCGACTTGCTGGCGTTGCTTTCACCTCAGGCTGTAATCTTGCCGATGGCGCCCAGAGCTGGCCAGTCATGGTGTTCCTGCAGCCAGTCAATATCACCTGTCAGATGTGCGATGCGCCTTTCAATGCGGCCATGACCTGCATCAACATCTTGAAATATAGCCATATTTTCTGCCTGTGGATCATCCAGATAAAGTTTCACATCATCATAAAGCGCCCCCAGATTTCCTTTCAGCGCCACAACATAGTCTGCACCCTTTTCGCCAATCGCCTTTGCGCTTGCTCTTTGGGTATGCCAGGGCTGTTCAACGCTAATTACTTGTATCGGTAATCGAGCACTCTGGTGAAGTCGAGGGCGTTGCGCCACAGGGCGTCTGCGATGTTTTGTTCGCCGTTGGCACGCAGGATATTAAGGGCGAAACTGCGCGCTCTGGCGAAGATGCCAGGGTTGGTGCGAATGCGGCTGGCGTCCTCCAGCATCGTAACATCGCGGACATAATGATTTCTGTTCTCGATACCCCAGTGGTTGCGAATGGCTTGCGCCACTTTCTTCGCGCTGACGGGTGCGGAGCAGACGTAAAAGCAGGTCTCCTCGCGACAGTTCCACATCCCGGTTTTGGCGCTGCGGAGAAATGTCACTCTCGTCACACGGATGATACGCACGATGAGCCCGTTCCAGCCGGTTTGTTTAAGCGCCTGAGCGGCATCGAAAACCTCGACAATGCGGGTCTCGACGCGCATGCGCTTGCCTCTGTCGATGGTTTCATGACGAGCCAGCGGCAGTTCTCTTTCGCCGACAGCCTCGATTATTCGCAGCAGACCGGGCTGATTTTCCTTAAGTTGAACAATGAGATGGCTTTTCGCCTCCCGGGCCGCCCGGAAAGTTTTTTTAACAGTGCATGGCGTCCATCGTAAACAGCCGGCCGGTAAGCGCCAGCGCTTTGATCATCGCTTGCGCGGCGGGGATTTCGTTGCTCTTCTCGTCCACCTCCAGGTGCCCCAATATCAGCGCGTCATCGACCGCAAAAGCGCTTAGAACATGGGCCGCCTTGCGGTCGTTAAAGGCATCGAAACTGTGCCGCAGCGTCTTGCCGTCGATAGCGACAACCGGCATCGCTTCCACGTCTTCACCCCGTTCGCTACCGCACAATTCCACCGCATGGCGGCGGAAAACCAGCTCCACCTCGCCACCATCAAGCCCGTGCAGGATGGTTCGCACGGCACTATAAGCCGGCGCGCGCTCCCAGCCGAAGCCGAATGCCCCATTGAGGTGCTCGCGATGAGCCTCGATGAAGCGATGGACCTTGCGATAGGACGTCGCCCCGGATAAAATCGCCAGGATCGTCGCCAGCATCACCGGACCAAGCTGCCATTTCTTGCCCTGCGCCCGGCGTGGGTCAGGGATCGTCGATAAAAGTTCCAGGAATTTCAATGTCATGAGTGCATCCTCCGAATCAAATACACTCCTATAGATTCAGACAAATACCGCTTTGGGAATCCCCCAGACAACCATCAAGCATTTAGCGTTGAACAGCCCTGTTGGGTATGCATGGCCTCGGCGGTGACAATTCGACCCTTGATATCAAGAAGCTCAAGCAATTTGGGCAGGGCTGTGATTTCACGGCGATCGCTTGAAAGAAAGTTTATTCGCATGGCGCCCGAATGGAGGGATTTTTTCAAAGAAAAATCTCGGGAATTTGGGTCAGCCCTGAGCATTGCTCATGTGAGGACGGTGATTGAGGCGCAAAAAGCGCCGCAAAGAACCGCCCGCAGCGGAGCGAACTAACAAAATACGTGCAAATCGCTTTCAAGCGATTGCCGTGGTCGGCGGGCTTTTTTGTTTATTGATTGGAAAAGGTGTGGCGGTGTGTTGCCTAACCCATTGATTTTCGATAAAGCAACAAACTGCTACACTGGCGCCGAACCGATTATATTTGGTTGATTCTCCCATTCGGGGCGAGGCCTCCAAATGAAAAATGTTGCCGGTGTCACGCAGAAACCTGCTGTCTGGACGAACAACAACACGTGCCGGCAGGCCGATGGAGCGGATATGATAAATTTCCAGCACGCCCGAATGACAATGCTAGACAACCAGATCCGCCCCAACAATGTCACCGATTCTGCGGTGCTCGATGCATTTTCTAGTGTGCCACGGGAGGAATTCGTGCCGTCCAGGAACCGCGAACTTGCCTATGTCGACGAAGACATCGCTGTTCACGCAGACGGGGTGGACGTCTTTTCCCGTTATCTTTTAGAGCCGATGTCGATGGCACGGCTGATTCAGCTGGCCGGCGTGGAAAAAGGCAATATCGTGCTCGACGTGGGTTGTGCCTCGGGCTATTCGACTGCGATATTGTCAATATTGTGCAATTCGGTGGTGGCGCTTGAATGCGATGAAACACTGGCGCAGCAAGCTTCGGAGCGTCTGGCCGAATTGCACTATGACAACGTGGTTGTCGTTGCCGGCCCGCTGGAAAAAGGTTATGATGCAGAAGGCCCCTATGATGTCATCTTCATTGGCGGTGCGGTGGAAACCCTCTCCCAATCGCTGTTTTCCCAGTTGAAAGATGGTGGCAAACTGGTCGTTGTCGAAGGCCTTGGCAATGCTGGCGTCGCGCGGCTTTACGTGCGCGATGGTGAAGTGACAAGCGGTCGTACGGTGTTCAATTGCGCGGTCAAACCGCTGCCCGGTTTCCAGATGGTCAAGGAATTCGTGCTATAATAACGCGGCAATTTCGCAGTGCGGTCATTTGTTTACCCCCCCCCCGGCAAGGGTGATGACATTTCGGCCAGTTGGCTGATAATCGGTCCGAACACCATCGGTTTGAGAACATTTTGGGGAAATTAACAGTTTTCCATATCGATACGGGGCGGTCTGTAGTATTTGATTAACCGCAAATTTAGTTCAAACAATATGTGTCGAATGTGTTAACCACAAGTGTAAAAGACGATGTTACTTTTTTACTAACGGATGTTGGAGCTGGTGGTGATTGAGTCTGTTTTTCAGTTAGCGAAAAGAACAGCCGGGCCGCTGTTGGCCGGTGGGCTGGTTGCTGTTGCGACCACTGCCGGTGCCAGGGCGGAGAGCCTTTTTAGTGCTCTTGCGGCGGCCTATTCCTCCAATCCCACCATCAATGCGCAACGGGCGGCCACTCGCGTTGTCGATGAAAATCTACCGCTGGCAAAGGCCGGATACAGGCCGGTAATTAGCGCCTCCGCCGATATCGGCGCCTCCCGATCGGTCAGTACCGGACCGGCCATCGGCACCACTGGTGCGACGCTTTATCCAGCCGGCTTCGGCGTAACGATTTCCCAAAGCCTGTTCAGGGGCTTTCGCACCGTAAACTCAATCAAAGCCGCCGAAGCCGGTATTCGCGCCAGCCGCGAAACCCTCCGAAATACCGTTCAAAACGTATTGTTTGACGCGGCCAGCGCCTATATGGACGTTATTCGCGACCGGCAGATTGTCATGATCAGAAAGAAGAACCTTTCTTTTCTAAACGAGCAATCACGCGCCGCCCAGGCGCGCCTTGATGTTGGTGAAGGCACGCGCACTGATGTTGCCCAGTCCAATGCCCGGCGAGCCCTCGCGCGGGCCCAGTTGAGCGCTGCCAAAGCTCAAATCACTTCCAGTTCAGCAATTTATCATCAGCTGATCGGCCGCGCGCCCGGCAAACTGAGTGCTGCAGGATCAATCCGCCACCTAATTCCCAACAGTCTTGATGCTGCTTTCAAAGTCGCCTTTCGCCAGCATCCTGCAATAAAGGCGACCCAGCATCTAGTCGACGCGGCGGAATTCAACGTCAAGGTGTCGGAAGGGACGCTATTGCCAACCCTGTCGCTTGAAGGGTCGGCATCGAGACGATACAACCCCTCCTCGGCCATCGATCATTCATCGTCGGCTTCTATCACCGCGCGATTGTCTATACCGATTTATACCGGCGGTACGACATCCGCGACCATCAGGCAAAACATGGAGACTCTGGGGCAAAGGCGTATCGAAGTGGATGCATCGCGCGATCAGGTCAAAACAGCAGTGGTATCGGCCTGGACCCAATCATTATCGGCCAAAGCGCAGTCGACGGCCAATGCCCAACAGGTCAATGCAACCACGCTGGCACTTTCAGGGGTAATCGAGGAAAGAAAAGTCGGCCAAAGAACCACGCTCGACGTTTTGGATGCGCAGTCGGATGTGCTGTCAGCGCAGGAATCCCTGGCGATATCGCGGCGCAACGAACGAGTTGCCGGGTTTGCAATTGTATCTGCCGTCGGCCGATTGGACAACCGGCGACTCGGTTTGAAGGTCGCGCATTATGAGCCCAAGGAACACTATCGAGCGGTCAAGGACAAGTGGTACGGCTGGCGAACGCCGGATGGCCGTTAATCCTGTATTTGGCTACATCCGCGGTTTTTTACGCCAGTCTCCCGCGCTCTCATACTTTTGCCCGGTGAATTACCTGTTCAGGGGAATCGCATTTGGGGTTTGACAAATATGCCTGAATAGATTCTTGAGGTTCCATCACGATATGGAGCCTCAAGATGTCAACAATCATAAGCTATTTCAATGATATAGACGATCCACGCACGGGCAATGCCTGCCGTCACAAGTTTTGTGACATCATGACAATCAGCCTTTTATGTGCCTTGTGTGGCGGCGAAACTGCGGTGGATATGGCCGATTTTGGCCATGCGAAGGAAGAATTTCTGCGCGATTTTCTCGAATTGCCGAATGGCACGCCGTGTCACGACACGTTTTCACGGCTGTTTCGGTTGCTTAAGCCCGCAAGCTTTCAACGCCTGTTTGAGAAGTTCCGTGCTGATTTTGCCCAGGCACGCGATGCCCAACCCGCCATCGCCATTGACGGCAAAGAGATGCGTCGCACCTTTGACAGGGCCGCCAATCAATCCGGCCTGAACGTGGTGACCGCCTTTGCGCATGGGGCTCGTTTGAGCCTCGGTATTATCGAAAGTGCCAAGGGTGGTGGCGAGATTTTGGCCCTACGTGAGTTGATCAAAATGCTCGACATCAAGGGCATGACGATCACTGCTGACGCGCTGCATTGCCAACGCGAGACCTGTGAGTTGATCGTGCGTGAAGGCGGCGATTACTGTGTGCAACTGAAGGGCAATCAGGGCGATATGCAGGCGGATGTGCGGGCCTTCATTGATGATCAAGAGACTGATTATATTGACGAATATATCTCAACTGACGCCAACCATGGCCGCATTGAAGAGCGATGTTACCATGTCTACAGCACTACGCAATATCTTGACGACACACACAAATGGCCAAGCCTCAAGACCTTCGTCCATGTCACTTCAACACGTGAAATGAACGGAAAATCAAGCCGCTGCGAACGCGTTTATCTCATGTCAAAACCCCCACAAGCGCAGGAAGCTGCAACCATTATTCGGGGGCATTGGCAAATTGAAAACAGCCTTCACTGGTCGCTTGATGTCATTATGAATGATGATCTCCATCGCGCTCGCAAAGACAACGCACCGATCAATTTTGCAGCCCTCAGACGTATCGCACTAAACATCATAAAGGCAAATCAGGACAAGGGATCAAACCGCGTAAAATTCAAACGCGCTGGCTGGAATGATGATTTCCTGCTTTCACTCCTAAACAACTTTTGAAATGCGATTGCCCTGATTACCTGTTTAGCAATTACCCAATCCGCCTGAATTGGGATAGAATAAAGCTCGAATCACCAGTCTACATGATTTACGGGACAGGAATTTTCTATGTCGGGTGCCAGAGCTTTCAGATCAGATGCTGTCAATCATTCGACGCCGGCAGTTCCTCCCGACAGTGCCGCCAGCTTGCAAGAACCGTCGATGGACGAGATTCTGGCATCAATCCGTAAAATAATTTCCGACCAGAACAAGGAAGCCGACCTGGCGGCGCAAAAGGCCGCCGATGAAGTCGCCAATCCCGAACCACCTGTGGCGCAGGTGGATAGTTTGATTGGCTCTGTCGCTGCCGATTACTGGTCAACCCCCGTCGAATTACCTCATACGCCAAGCGCGCCCAGCCAGGATACGGGATCGGGTGGGACTAAGGAAACTGCACCGGAAGCCAAGCTTGAAGATCTGCTCGAGGACGACACTCCTGAAGTGCCAACCCAGATAACTCCCGTTGCACCTGTGAGGCTGCCGGATTGGGAGAATGAGGAACCTCAATCTGGTCAAAACACAAATGCATCGGCGCTGGATCGCCTGATTGCGCGCAGAAACGTCTTGCAAGTGTCGCCAAACCCGCTGAACTCTGAGGAGAACATTGGCGCATCATTGACTGCACTGGTAAATGGCACAATGAGCGAACCGGACGCGAATGTTGGGTTGTCTCAGGACAGTGAGCACGATGTGGAACATCGCATTGATGTGGCCATTCAAGAGGCAATGCGGAAGAGCGACCTTAAGTTCGAAATGAACGAAGAAGCCTCTCCACAACCGGTCGAAGAGGCAAAGGAACTGGCCGTTGCAGAAAAGAACAATGTGCCACCGCTTTTGTCGGCATCAGCGAATATGGCCATCGCCTCTTCGTTTGAGCGTCTGGTGTTATCAATGTTTGAAGAGCGCAAGGAAGAGATGGACATGATGATGAGCGAAATCATGCGCCCATTGTTAAGGAACTGGTTAGAGGACAATCTGCCCTCGGTGGTAGAGCGGCTGGTACGGCAGGAAATCGAGCGCGTTTCCCGCGGCGTACACCAATAGGGCACGCGTCAACCCATTGGCGGTTGACTTATCGCCGGGCATTGGCTTTACAGCCGTGCAACCAAACTTCTTCCGGACTGACCATGCTTGACAAGAATTATGACTTCGCGGCCGCCGAGCCGCGTGTTGCCAAAAACTGGGACGAAGCCAACGCTTTTGCAGCGGGCGCAGGCGCTTTGAGCGATGCCAAGCCCTACACCATTGTCATTCCACCACCCAATGTTACCGGCTCGTTGCACATGGGCCACGCGCTCAACAACACCTTGCAGGATATCCTTATCCGGTTTGAACGTATGCGGGGCAAGAACGTGCTGTGGCAACCGGGTATGGACCATGCCGGCATCGCCACGCAGATGGTGGTCGAACGCCAGTTGATGGAGCATCAGCTTCCTGGCAGGCGGGATATGGGTCGCGAAAAATTCGTCGAAAAAGTCTGGCAGTGGAAAGAACAGTCCGGCGGTATCATTTTCAATCAGCTGAAACGTCTCGGCGCCTCATGCGACTGGAGCCGCGAGCGCTTCACCATGGACGAGGGCTTGTCCAGTGCGGTGCTCGAAGTGTTTGTCTCGCTCTACCGCGAAGGGCTGATTTACAAGGACAAGCGGCTGGTCAACTGGGACCCGAAACTGCACACGGCGATCTCTGATCTTGAAGTTGAACAGATCGAGATCAAGGGCAATTTGTGGCACTTTAAATATCCGCTTGAAGATGGCGTTACTTATCGCCATCCCTATGTTGAAGACGATGAGGGCAACCGCCGCGACTGGAAACCTTCTGATGGGAAACCGTCGGGATATGAAACGCGCGATTATCTGGTGGTCGCCACAACCAGGCCCGAGACCATGCTCGGCGATACCGGTGTTGCCGTTCACCTCGACGACCCGCGCTACTTGGATATTATCGGCAAGCATGTCATTTTGCCGCTGGTCGGGCGCAAAATACCGATTGTCGCGGACGAATATCCTGATATGGAGGCTGGCACCGGTGCGGTAAAGATGACCCCTGCCCATGATTTCAACGATTTTGAAGTCGGCAAAAGACAGGGACTGGCAGCGATCAATGTTTTAACTATTGATGCGAGCTTGCACTTGTTAGCCAACGAAGATTTTCTTAATGGCCTAGATCAGGAAGATGAAGACATGAGGTCGGTCGTGACGAGCTGTCATAACATCGACCGGTTTGTTGCGCGCGATATTGTCGTCGAGATGATGGCGGCGCGTGGTCTCGTCGCCGAGATTGAAAAACACACCCACATGGTGCCCCATGGCGACCGTGGTGGTGTGCCGATTGAGCCCTATCTTACCGATCAGTGGTATGTCGATGCCGCCACACTGGCGAAACCGGCTATCGCCTCTGTCAAAGAGGGGCGCACGGAATTTATTCCCAAGACCTGGGAAAACACTTATTTCCACTGGATGGAAAACATCCAGCCGTGGTGCATTTCGCGTCAATTGTGGTGGGGCCACCGCATTCCGGCCTGGTATGGGCCGGACGGGCAGACCTTTGTTGAAAAAACCGAAGCGGAAGCGCAAGCCGCAGCCGACCGTCATTACGGAACAGCCACCGCCCTGGTGCGCGACGAAGATGTGCTGGACACCTGGTTTTCTTCGGCCCTTTGGCCATTTTCCACCCTCGGCTGGCCGGAAAAAACCGCTGAACTCGACACTTATTACCAGACTGATGTGCTGGTTACCGGCCTCGACATTATCTTCTTCTGGGTCGCCCGCATGATGATGATGGGCCTGCATTTCATGAAGGATGATCAGGGCAATCCGGTCGAGCCGTTTCACACCGTCTATGTGCACGCACTGGTGCGCGACAAGCACGGTGCCAAGATGTCAAAATCCAGAGGCAATGTTATTGATCCTCTGGAGCTGATGGATCAATATGGCACCGATGCCTTGCGGTTCACCCTGGCGATCATGGCGGCACAGGGGCGTGATGTAAAACTCGATACCGCCCGCATTGCCGGCTATCGCAATTTTGGCACCAAACTGTGGAACGCCACACGTTTTGCCGCCATGAACGGTGCCCGGCGCGACCCCGAATTCAAGCCGGAAAACGCCAAACTGACGGTCAACCGCTGGATCCTGACGGAACTTTCAAGGACAGTGGGTGAAGTCACTGCCGGTATAGAAAAATACCGCTTCAACGACGCGGCTGCTGCGGCCTATCGTTTTGTCTGGAACCAGACATGCGATTGGTATCTGGAATTGCTCAAACCGGTATTTTCGGGCGAAGACGAGGCAGCAAAGCAGGAGGCACAGGCCGCGAGCGCCTATGTGCTGGATGAGATTTACAAATTGTTGCATCCCTTCATGCCGTTCATGACCGAAGAGCTATGGGCCGAAACGTCCGATCGTGAAGGGCTTTTGTGTCACGCGAAGTGGCCCGAAGCGGCGTTTGGCGACGCGGCGGCAGCCGATGAAATCAACTGGCTGATCGAACTGGTATCGCAAGTGCGATCAGTACGTTCGGAGATGAACATCAAGCCCGGGCTGCAATTGCCACTTTTGGTCACCGGGGCGGGCGATGAAACCAGATTGCGGCTGGAAACCAATGCTACCGCGATCCAGCGGCTGGCGCGGATTGAAAACATTGCGCTGGTTGAAGAGGCGCCAAAGGCTTCGGCTCAAATTGTATTGGGGGAGGCGACTGTCTGTCTGCCGCTTTCCGGCATTGTTGATCTTGGTGCTGAAACCGCACGCCTTGCCAAAGAACAGGCTGTTCTCACCAAGGATATCAGACAATTATCCGGCAAGCTGGCGAATGAAAAATTTATCGCCAATGCACCGGCAGCAGTGGTTCAGGAAAATCGCGACCGGCTGGCAACCGCTGAAGCCAAGCTGGAGAAAGTTTCAGCCGCTCTTGCCCGGTTGAGTGAAGGCTGAACACCGTCTTTTATGGTGCCGCAACAAAACGATAGGCGCCGTCCTTGCGTTCCGTCATGCCGATGCCTGGATAGGGCAGGTGGAAGCCGACCATGCGCAACTGTTCTGACGCCATGCGATCGAGCAGCATCTTGCGGGTAGCGATACCCTGTTCACCATCGTGATCAGAGCCGCTGCGCCAGCCGGGTTTTTCAAATGAGATGGCATGATTGGTGATCGCATCGCCAAGCACCATGAGGCTGTCGCTGCCTGAGCGAATTTCAAAAGACGCGTGGCCCGGCGTGTGGCCGTTGGTGTCAACCGCCAAAATGCCGGGAAGGATCTCCTCGCCGAATTTGAAGCGGCTGATCCTGTCTTCGATCAGTTTAAGATTGCGCTTTGCACCAACGGCAAAACTTTTGCGGATTTCCGACATTTTGTCAACCGTTGAAGGGTCGATCCAAAATTCCCACTCCGGCTTCGAAATCATATATTCGGCTTCGGTAAATACCGGCTCATCGAAATCGTCCATCAACCCCCATAGATGATCAGGATGCGCATGGGTGAAGACCACATGGGTAACGTCGGCCGGGTCCAGTTCAATCGCCTCCAGAGCTTCAGCCAATTTGCCGGCGCTTGGCATGAAATTGGCACCGGCACCGACATCGAACAACACCGTGCGCTCGCCATCGCGCAAGAGTGTGAGATTGCAATCGGGCTTAAGGCCATCGGTGGGAAGCTGATATTTTGACAGCAGCGCCGTGATTTCATCTTTCGGCGCGTCCGGCACGACGAAACTTAGTGGCAGGCTTAAATTGCCATCGCTTAGAACATCGATTTTGGCGGTACCCAGCGATGTCGTAGATTTTGCCCACGCAGGAATGGCCGGCAGCCCGGCAGCGCCGGCGGTGAGGATGGCGGAGGCGCCTTTAAGCACATAACGGCGGGTGACGGACATCAATGGCTCCCTATGAGACTGACATTAATTGACAGTGCCGGTATATTCGCACCAACAAGAAAATCAACCCTCCAGCTTGCCGCACTATTGGAAACCAGTTACGGCTTTTTCTCCTTTTTCTTGTTGAGGCTGAATTTGGATGACCGTATTACCACCGAAACTGATCATCTTTGATTGCGATGGTGTGCTGGTCGATACCGAAGTCATCGCCAACCGTCAAATCGCGGCTGTGCTGTCGAAGCTTGGGCCACCAATTACCGGCCACCAATTACCGGCCATCAATGCCGGCAATTGTTTCAAGGCAAGACTATGCTCGCCGCCGCTATACCATTTGATGATATAAGATTGGTGGCCGGGCTTGTGGGCATAGCAGCGTAATGCCAATATTTCAGACCAGTTCATGAACACTCAGAAAAGGAAAATTACAAGTGAAAATCACCGCCCAGCAACTGGTTGAACAGGCCAATAAGGAGATTACCACAGTCTCAATCGAGGAGGCGCGTGCTGCCCAGGAGGATGGCTCGGCGGTGCTGATCGATATTCGTGATATCAGAGAGCTGCAACGCGAGGGGCGCATTCCTGGCGCGGTTCATGCGCCGCGTGGTATGCTGGAATTCTGGGTCGACCCGGAAAGCCGGTATTTTCGTGATGTTTTTGCGCAAGCGGACAAAACCTACATATTTTTCTGCGCTTTGGCCTGGCGTTCGGCGCTTGCCACCAAGGCGATGCAAGATATGGGCATGGAGCCGGTCGCCCATATTGAGGGTGGATTTACCGCCTGGAAAGAAAGTGGCGCTCCGGTGGAAGAGATAGAAAAGAAGGCCTGATTGGCAAAGGCAACGGGTTTTTATCCCGGTTGAAATGGGTTATCACCAGCCATGTGTTGGTTGTCTGGCTGAGAAAAACAGGAATATCCCGCCGATCTACAAATTTTGGCCAAGGAAAGATCGAAATTGAGCGTTCTTACATCAAAAATTGCGACTTCCGGCCCACTGGCCGAGGCTAATATCAATGCCTGGGGTGAACTAATTTCGACATTGGAGGATAAAACCGCGCAAGCCTCGCTTGGCGGTTCGCCACGCGCGCGCGCCCGCCACAAGGATCGCGGCAAACTGTTGCCGCGCGAGCGGGTGACGGGCGTGATTGACCCAGGTTCGCCATTTCTTGAACTTTCACCGCTGGCCGCCAACGACATGTATGACGGCACGATCAACGGGGCAGGCGTGATCACCGGCATTGGCCGGGTTGAGGGCAGGGAGTGCATGATCGTGTGCAATGATGCGACGATCAAGGGCGGCACCTATTTTCCCATCACCGTGAAAAAGCATGTGCGGGCCCAGGAAATTGCCAGCGAGAACAATCTGCCATGCATCTATCTGGTCGATTCAGGCGGTGCCAATCTGCCCAATCAGGTCGACGTTTTTCCTGATCGGGATCATTTTGGCCGCATTTTCTTCAATCAGGCAAACATGTCGGCGAAAGGAATCCCGCAAATTGCCGTTGTCATGGGCTCGTGCACCGCAGGCGGTGCTTATGTGCCGGCAATGAGCGACGAGACCATTATTGTCCGCAATCAGGGAACTATATTTCTGGCCGGTCCGCCGTTGGTCAAGGCCGCGACCGGTGAAGAGGTTTCGGCAGAAGAACTCGGTGGGGCGGAAGTGCACACCAAAACTTCCGGTGTCGCAGATCATCTGGCCGAAAACGATACCCACGCGCTACAGATTGCCCGCTCGATTATTGCCAGTCTCAACCGGCATGGCGCAGCCCAATTGACCCGCACTTCGCCGCAAGAACCCGTGTTCGACCCGGCAACACTGGAACAGATCGTACCGGTTGACTTGAAAAAACAATATGATGTGCGCGAGGTAATCGCCCGCATTGTCGATGGGTCGCGGCTGGACGAGTTTAAGGCCAATTACGGCACCACGCTGGTTACCGGCTTTGCCAGATTGCACGGCATGCCGGTCGGCATTCTTGCCAATAACGGCATTTTGTTTTCCGAAAGTGCGATGAAGGGAGCCCATTTCATTGAGCTGTGCTGCCAGCGCAAAATCCCGTTGCTGTTCTTGCAAAACATTACCGGATTTATGGTTGGCCGAGACTATGAGGCCGGCGGCATTGCCAAGGATGGCGCCAAGCTGGTCACCGCCGTTGCCACCGCCAAAGTGCCGAAGCTGACCTTGATTATCGGTGGCTCCTATGGGGCTGGCAATTATGGCATGTGTGGCCGTGCCTATGGCCCGCGGTTCTTGTTCACGTGGCCCAATGCCCGCATTTCGGTAATGGGCGGGGAGCAGGCGGCCTCGGTGCTGGCCACCGTCAAACGCGATGCAATTGAACGCGATGGCGGCGAATGGTCGGAAATTGAGGAAGCCGAGTTCAAGGCGCCGATTGTCGATACCTATGAGCATGAGGGAAATCCGCTGCACGCCACTGCCCGATTGTGGGACGATGGTATCATTCGCCCCCGTGATACACGGCGGGTGCTTTCACTGGCCCTTTCAGTAGCGCTCAATGCCGAGATAGAAGAAACCAAATTTGGCGTGTTCAGAATGTGAGAGCAATTCCAATGACAGGCTCGCTTGTTCGCCTGGTGAATTTGCGATTCAACGCCGTCATCAAGAAGCGTTTTCGATGCTGCCATCGCCAATTTGATCGGCCATATACGACAATATTTCATCGGCCCGCATTGACTTTGAATACAGATATCCCTGCCCAAATTTGCAGCCGGTTTTCATCGCTTGATCATGCTGTTCTTCATTTTCGATGCCCACCTGAATGGTTATAATGTCCAGCCCGGTACTCAATCCGACGATAGACTTCTGGATTTGGCGTTTTCCGTTCGACATATTCGTGCTTGGAACAAAACTGCTGTCAATTTTCAACTTGTCGACGACAATCTTGTCGAGATAACCAAATCCGGCGAACCCTGATCCAAAGTCATCAAGAGCGACCTGCACACCGGCTGCGCGAAAATCATCAATATTCTTGCGCGCAATGTCGAAGTTGCTCATCAGCGCAGTCTCCGTTATTTCAATTTGAATGCGGCTTGGCAGCAAGTCATATTTACTCAAGGTGGCAATAAACGACAGGCCGAATTCCGGGCGGGCAATTTGAACTGCCGAAATATTGATTGAAAGACCAACATCGCCAGGCCAACAGACCGCGTCGGCAAAAGCTTTGACCAAAAGCTGGTTGCTTAATTCGTTGATAAGTCCGGTACGCTCGGACATGGCGATGAATTTTTCACATGGGACGTTGCCAAAAGCCGGGTCTGTCCATCGCGCCAGGGCCTCAAACGCTACGATTTGCCCATTGGAGAGATTGACAATTGGTTGATACTCCAAATAGATCGAATTGGTAGCTATTGCCAAACGCAGGGCCTGTTCCAGTCTGGCTTCAATCGTGAGACTATCATCGTTATCAGCCGAACAAATTTCTACTTCGACATTGTGGGATTTCTTTATTTTATAAAGTGCCCTGTCAGCGTTCTCCAGCAGCGTTTCCAGAGATTTGCCGTTGTCTGGATAGATTGCAATGCCGCATGAGCCAGAAAGCATCGCCTTGGCCATCTCATATTGATAAGGCTGGCGAAGGCAAGTTGCCATTTTTTCGCCAATTTTCAAAAGTTCTTTTTTGTTCGAGAGCTTCGGAAAAAACAGTCCGAACTCATCCCCTCCTAACCGTGCAACCATTCCATTATCGCCAAGAACCGCGGTTATTCTTTTGCCCACTTCGATCAGGACACTATCACCGCAGGCATGGCCAAATACATCATTGACCGGTTTAAAACCATCCAGATCAATGACGCCAACGGCAAATTTTTCATCATCTTTTGCAGATTTTATCCGGTTTTCTATTTCGGTAGCGAACGCTCGCCGGTTTGGCAAATCAGTAAGGGCATCGGTCAGCGCCAACTTTTCCATCTGCTGTTTGACCAGATTGGTTTGTTCTATTTGCTGCTTTAGTTCGATCTTGCTCGATTCCGCATCCACGAAAGATCTGTAGTGTTGGTTCAACAGGCGAATAAAAATCAGACTGAATGTTGTAAACAGTACAATAGAAGACCAAATAATAGGTTCACCGGTTATAATTAGGATGTAACTTAATAATGCGGAGGCGAGCAGCAACATTCCTTTGTGAACTTTTGGTAAATAAGCTAATCCAACTATGATATTTGCAGAATTAATCCAAACAAAACAAATCATCAACACCATTTGTGATAAATTAGCATATTGCAATAAAGCAACAGACCAACAACCAACAAGAAATGTCAATACCCAAATTAAAATAGTTGACTTTTCAAATTCAAGTGTTACATCATAATTAAATGAATTCTCTGAAAATACTTTCTTTCGCCAGTATATCATTCTATACGTTATTGCTACAAGTAGTATTCCAGGAATAATTACTGTAAGGTACATCGGGGCTGTGTAAAAAAAGGCAGCGGAAACCACCAGTAAATTGACAAACAAACAACCAAAAATAAGTGGCATTTGGGTTTTGACAATTTTAACTTGTGCCCTCAAAACCGCATCGTTGGTAAATGCCGGGAGTGCAGAATTAATAAAGTGGCGCATGATCGCTGACATTGGGGCACTTTCAGTAACTCAGTAGGCATCCACGATGAACAAATTCAAGGGATTAATGTTGCCGATTGTCAGCGAAAGACATTAAGGTTTGGTGTAGTCTCGATAGACCCAGGCCATTAAAGACCGCTTCGCTCTTGGCGTAATCGCCAGGTTTAGGTCTGATTTCAATCCTGCCGGATACGTTCAGGCAGCATACCGCTGGGGGCGAAGCGCAATACCAGCGTTATGGTCAGGCCGATAACAAATACCCGCATTTGCAGGGCACGACTGTCGAGATCATGCGGTGCTTCCCAGCCAAACCATGCAAGACCCAATTCGCGAATAGTGCCGAACATCCACAGCGCCATGGGTTCCGACATCACCCAGATAATATAGACCAGCACCGCCCCGATAATGGCACCGCGATTGTTGCCGGTACCGCCGAGAATAACCATCACCCAAATCAGGAAGGTGTGATTGAGATCGACAAATCCGGCCGGATCGAACAGGCCGGTAAAGCTGATCAGCATGGCACCGCCCAGGCCCATAATTACCGAACCAAGAACAAATATCTCCAGCCGCCTATTGTTGACATCCTTGCCCATGGCCGAGGCGGCATCCTCGTTGTCACGGATGGCCCGCATCATCCGACCCCATGGGGCATGATAGGCCCGCTCCAGCAACAGATAGATCACCAACACGAATATGGCCGTCAACGCCAAATAAAGCGAACGCGCCTCGGTGAAATTGCCATCGGCGGGTTTTGGCACCGGCCAGGGAAGCGGCGAAACCGTCAGCGTGCCATTGGTCAGCCAGTCGGCGTTCTTTAAAAAGGTTTTGACGATCTGGGCAATGCCGAGTGTGGCGATGGCCAGATAGTCGGCCCGCAGACCAAGACAAATTTTGCCGACAAACCAGGCAATTACCCCGGCTACAATGCCGGCACCAATCCAACCGACAAAGACCGGCAGTCCAAATCCGCCAATAAAACCTGCCTCGGTCTCGATAATATGTGCGGCTGGCTCGATGCCAATGGTGACCAGCAAATAGGTAATCGCTGCTATGACCACGGTCAGGAATGTCTGCAAGCCGCTCGGTATCTTTGATTGGCGCTGGATCACCACAATGATGCCGATGCCGATGATCAGCGTCAGTAACGGGCGGGTCAGCAATTCAGGCCCCGCGCCGCTCCAGAATTTCTCATTGACCGGAAAAGACAGGAACATCGTGGTGAAGGCACCGGCTGCAATCAGGCCCATTATACCAATGTTGAACAAGCCGGCGTAACCCCACTGGATGTTGAGACCGAGCGCAATTATTGCATAGCAGGCCGCCTCTGCCATCATCCTGGACGTGTAGGCCGAGCCCTGGCTGGAAAGGATCACCACCACCAGCAATATCAACCCTGCAAATAACAGGATATCGCGGCGGTATTTGCTCATCATCGATCCCTCCATCACAATACCTTTCCTTTAAAAATACCGGTTGGCCGGTAGATCAGCACGATGACTAGAATGAAGAACGGAACGGCCAGTTTATATTCGGTCGGCACGAAAGCGATTTTGGTCGGCAGTTCAAACCACAGGCTCTCCTTAAACGGGCGCAACAGCACCGCCCAGTTGAATACGGCGAGCGTTTCGGAAAAACCGATGAGAAATCCGCCGGCCACAGCGCCATAGGGCTGGCCAATACCGCCGACAATCACCGATGCAAAGATCGGCAGCAACAGGTTGAAGGAAAGATCGGGTTTCAATACCACATCGAGCGACAGCATGGTGCCGGCAGCAGCACAAAGTGTGCCGCCAATAATCCACGTCGCCCACACCACATGCTCGGTGTTGATGCCTGAAATCCGCGCCAGATCGGGGTTGTCAGAAACTGCGCGCATGGCTTTGCCAAGGCGGGAACGGTTCAAGAACATGGTTAGCGCTACAACAGCGACGATGGTGAAGATAATCAGCAGCAATTGTGGTTCGGTGAGGATAAGATCGCGCCGGGCGCCGGCAATGGGGATGCGAAATATATCCTTGTTCTCACCGATATACATTGAACGCGCGTGGGTGCCGCCAAACAGGCGGACAATGCCCTGCAGCATAAGGGTCACGCCCAGCGAGGCCATGACGATGATAACCGGATTGGCCCCCTTGTCGCGGAATGGTTTGTAAAACACCCGGTCCAGCAATATTGCCAGCGCGGCAGTAATGATCATCGCTGGAAACATTGCCACAAACGCTATCGGTACCGGCGCTGAAATACCGAGCGAGACAAAAAAGGCCATCAGTATCCAGGAAATAAACGCACCGACGGTCATCAAATCGGCGTGGGCGAAATGGGCAAATCGCAATATGCCGAATATCAGCGTTACGCCAATCGCGCCCAGAGCGTATATCGAACCGATGATCGCTCCTGAAATTATCGCCTTGTTGAGAAAGAAAACAAGTTCGTTCAATTCACCACACCTATTCTCTCGTTAATTGACGTCAAACCCCGCGCTGCAGAATTCGGTAAAGTCAGATGAAAATTCGCGCAATTCACCCCATCAACCTCCCAGAAAACTTTTTGCAACTTCAGGATCGGCAAGCAGTTCCGAGCCCTTGCCGGTAAAGCGATTACGCCCGCCGGCGAGCACAAAGCCCTTGTGGGCAAAGGCAAGCGCCTGTTTGGCGTTTTGCTCAACCATCGCAACAGTGACACCGGTTTTGTTGACAGCAATGATGCGATCAAACACCTCGCTCATGAACAACGGCGACAGGCCGGCGGTTGGTTCATCAAGCAACAGAAAACTTGGTTCGATCATCAGCGCCCGACCGATCGCCACCATTTGTCGCTGGCCGCCGGAGAGTTCGCCTGCTGGCTGTTGGATCTTTTCCCTCAATGCCGGAAAAATCTCGTACACATGTTCGATCAGGTGGGAAAAATCATCGCGGCGCACATAGGCGCCCATCTCCAGATTTTCCAACACCGACAGGCTTTGAAAAACATTGGCCTCCTGCGGCACAAATGCCATGCCCAATTCTGCCAGCTTTTCCGGCGGCCGGTTGGTGATGTCCTTACCGTCCAATACCACTGACCCTTGAGAACAATGCAGCATGCCGAACATGGCTTTCAACATGGTCGACTTACCAGCCCCATTGGGGCCGACAATAACCCCGATTTCGCCGGCTTGCAGCGAAAACTCGACACCATTGAGGATATTCATGCCACCATAACCGGCATGAATATCGGTCAACTGGATCAGCGGTGTGGTATCACTCATTGCGGCGCCCCGGCTGAAGAAGTGGTGATCGCCTCACCCGTTGGCGAACCGCCAAAGTAAGCTTCAACCACCTGTGCATCCTCACGAATGTCCGCCATCTTGCCTTGCGTCATTACCGCGCCTGCCGCCATCACGATAACAGGATCGCAAAGCCGGCCAATGAGGTCCATGTCATGCTCTATGACGAAAAAAGTGTAGCCGAGTTCGCTGTTTAGCCGTTCGATATTGTCAACCAGGTCCTTCAATAAAGTGCGGTTGACACCGGCGGCGATTTCATCGAGCAGCACCACTCTTGCATCCACCATCATCGTTCGGCCGAGTTCCAACAGCTTCTTTTGGCCGCCGGAAAGATTGCCGGCCAGTTCGTTTTTGACATGGCTGATCTTGAGGAAATCGATCACCTCTTGGGCCTTTTTGCCGACTTCCTGTTCCTCCCGGCTCACCCGCGCTGGCTGCAGCCATGCCAAGGTAATATTTTCGCCGCTTTGGCTGTCCGGCACCATCATCAAATTTTCCATCACTGTCATGTGGGAGAATTCGTGGGCGATCTGGAAGGTGCGCAACAGCCCGCGCTTGAATAATTCATGTGGCGAGGTGCCGGTAATGTCATTACCATCGAAATGGATTGTACCCATTGAGGGCGCGAGATTTCCGGCAATTATATTAAACAGTGTGGTTTTGCCAGCGCCGTTTGGGCCGATCAATCCGGTAATCGAACCCTCTTCGACCTGCAAACTGCAATCGCTGATGGCGTAGAATCCGCCGAATCTTTTGGTCACGTTGCGGACATCAATGATGGCGCTCAAATTACTCTTCACAACGCCTTAGCGTGCGCTCCCCTCATGACGTCCGCCCTCTTTGTGGGGCAGATCGTAGCAAGCCTTGTAACAACAGCTTGTCGTTTGCACAAATGAATTTCCATTGCCGGGATCAAAATATGTCCTTATTTAGGTGGAAACCGACAAAAACATCCCACTTTCGAGCGGAGAGCCTATTCGATGCCAACCACTTTGCCACAGTCGATTGACGACACTCTCCACCTTTTAAGCAACGCCGGTTATGTCGCCGACCGGCCGCTTGCCACAGTGCTTTATCTGTCGCTCAAAATGGGAAGACCACTGTTCTTGGAGGGTGAAGCCGGCGTCGGCAAAACCGAGATTGCCAAGGTATTGGCGGCCTCGCTGGAACGACCGCTAATACGGTTGCAGTGCTATGAGGGATTGGACGTTTCGTCCGCGGTTTACGAGTGGAACTATGCCGCCCAAATGGTCGAAATTCGTATGCGGGAAGCCAGTGGCGATACCGACCGCGTGGCCATGGAAGAGGGCATTTTCAGCGAAAAGTTTCTTATTCGCAGGCCTTTGCTGCAGGCGCTCGAACAGACCGGTGGCAAATCGCCTGTGCTGTTAATCGATGAACTCGACCGCACCGACGAGGCATTTGAGGCATTTTTGCTCGAGGTTTTGTCTGATTTTCAGATCACCATTCCCGAAATTGGTACGATTAAGGCGAAAGAGCCGCCAATTGTTATTGTCACCACCAATCGCACCCGCGAAATACACGATGCGCTAAAGCGGCGGTGTCTGTATCACTGGCTCGACTATCCCGATGCCGAGCGCGAGTTGCAAATTTTGCACACCAAAGTACCCCAGGCCGGCGAAAAATTATCGAAAGAGATCGTTGCCTTCGTGCAAAAGCTGCGCAAGCAAGACCTGTTCAAGAACCCGGGTGTCGCCGAGACGCTTGACTGGGCAACCGCACTGATCGAATTGGACAAGATGGCACTCGACCCACAAACCATTTCCGATACTCTTGGCGTGTTGCTGAAATATCAGGACGATATTGCCAAGATTGAGGCCGATGAAAGCACCAGACTGCTCAAACAGGTTAAGAAGGAAATGGCAGCGGCCGAATGAGCGACGAACAGGGGCTGCTTGCCGACAATATTCTTTATTTTGCCCGCACCTTGCGGGATGCCGGCATACGCGTTGGCCCGGCTGCCGCCATTGACGCGGTCAGGGCGGTGCAGGCCGCCGGTATCGGCAATCGTGATGATTTTTACTGGACCATGCACTGTGTGCTGGTCACCCGTCACGAGGACCACCCGGTCTTTGATGAGGCCTTTAAACTGTTCTGGCGCTCGCGTGATCTGGTTGAAAAAATGATCGCCATGTTTTCTCCCGTCGCTAATCCTGCCACCGAGAAACAGAAACCCGCGGCAGGCCAATCGCGGGTGGCCCAGGCGCTGTTTCAGGGAGAGGAGCGCGAACAGGAGCTTGAACGTCCGGAGATCGAAATCGACGCCGAATTCAGCGTTTCGGATAAGGAGATGCTGCGCGAAAAGGACTTTGCCCAGATGACTGCCGGCGAAATCAGTGCGGCCAAACAGGCGCTCTCGTCGTTGATCTTGCCGGTTGATCGCTTCAAAACCCGGCGTTTTCAGCCGGCTCACGATGGCAAGATCATTGATCCCCGCACGATGTTGCGCAAGTCGCTTGGCACCGGAGGTGATTTGCTTTTACCGGCGTTCAAAAAACGTCGCGAGATCGCGCCACCGGTGGTCGTGCTCGCTGATATTTCTGGTTCAATGAGCCAGTATACGCGAATATTCCTGCACTTTTTGCACGCGCTGACCGAAAATCGCCGCCGGGTTCACACTTTTTTGTTCGGTACCAGGCTGACCAATGTCACCCGCTCGCTCAGGATGAAGGATCCCGATCAGGCGCTGGCGGAGGTTTCTGACCATGTCGAAGACTGGGAAGGTGGCACCAGGATCGCCAGCACGTTGCACGAATTCAACCGGCTTTGGTCGCGCCGGGTTTTGGGGCAGGGGGCTATCGTGCTGTTGATAACCGATGGCCTTGAGCGTGACAGCGATGATGATGATGATGGCGACCGGCTATCAAACGAAATGGAGCGGTTGCACATGTCGTGCCGCCGCTTGATCTGGCTTAATCCATTGTTGCGTTTTGCCGGATTTGAGGCTCGCGCTGGCGGCATTCGCGCTATGCTGCCCCATGTTGACGAGTTTCGCCCCATACACTCACTTGAAGCTGTCAGCGGCCTGTGCGCGGCGCTGAGTTGCAAACCAAGCCGGCTCAATGACCCCAAGGCGTGGCTTGCGGTGGCAAATGAAGTTGCAGAACGCAGCATTTGCGATCACAATATCGTCGAGGCATGAAGCAACGGATACGACCATGGAGACATCAGCCCCGAAAACACCGCTTGAAACCGCCGAACAGTGGCTTTCGGAAGGGAGAAAGCTGGCGTTGGCAACAGTTATCGAGACCTGGGGGTCGGCGCCGCGACCTACCGGCAGTCAATTGATCATCGACCATGAGGGCAATTTCGAGGGCTCTGTGTCGGGCGGATGCGTTGAAGGCGCCGTCGTCTCTGAGGCCATTGATGTCATCGAGAGCGGCAATCCGGGCGTTCTTGAGTTTGGCGTCGCCGATGAAACTGCCTGGGAGGTTGGGCTTTCCTGTGGAGGAAAAATCCGCATCTATGTCGAGCCGGTTTTAGAGGACATCGACCTTTTCGCAGGCTTGCCGCAATGAGGGGCAAGCTGCTTTCCGCACTGAACAAAGCACGCAACGAACGCCGGGCAGCAATTGTTGTATCGGATCTGAAAAACGCCACCCAGGGGCTTTTTCTTGAAGGGCAGGAAATTGCTCAGCCTGAAATCGCTAACGAGGCGGCGCTCCGGTTTCGCTCCGGCAAGTCGGGTATTGTCGAGATCGAGGGTTGTGAAATGTTCATCAATGCCCATGTGCCATCACCCCGACTGGTGATCATCGGCGCGGTGCACATCTCCCAGGCGCTGGCTCCAATGGCCGAGATTGCCGGTTTCGACACGGTGATTATCGATCCGCGCACCGCTTTTGCCACCAGTGAGCGTTTTCCTGGTGCACAACTTTGTGCCGATTGGCCCGATGAGGTGCTAAAGCATCGACCGCTGGACAGTTTTACGGCGCTCGCCGCCCTTACCCATGACCCCAAAATTGATGATCTGCCGCTGATTGAAGCACTTGGCAGCGATTGCTTTTATGTCGGCGCTCTTGGTAGCCGAAAGACCCACGCCAAACGTTGTGACCGGCTGCAAAATGCAGGAATGAGTGCAGACCAGATCGACCGCATTCACGCGCCAATAGGTCTTGATATTGCAGCGGCAACCCCTTCCGAAATTGCGGTGGCAGTGATAGCTGAAGTCATCGAGTGTTTCCGCCGGCGGGGTGAAGCGCCGGGAGAGGCTGCATGAAGTTCGGCCCCGTAGCGCCGAAGAAAGCCATCGGCGCCATTTTGGCCCATTCAGTTGATACTGACACGGGAAAGCTGAAAAAGGGCAGGATTCTTGACGTCGGTGATATTGCAGCGCTTGAACAAAGCGGCGTTAAGACGATTATCGCCGCGCGTCTGTCCGGTAATGATATCGCGGAGGACGCGGCGGCTGAACAAATTGCCAGATCCCTCGCCCTTTCTTCTACTGTCACCCTCGACCAACCATTCACCGGGCGGGTCAACCTTTATGCGGCTCAATCAGGGGTGTTGATGGTCGACCGCAAGGCCGTCGATGCAATCAATCTGGCCGACCCGGGTATTACGCTTGCCACGCTTGCCAACCACACGGCGGTCGAGGAGGGAAGAATGGTGGCGACCGTCAAGATTATTCCGTTTTCGCTGCCCAGGTCGACCATTCAGCGGGTCGTATCGCATGCACACGAGGTTGCTGCGATTGAAGTTGCCCCATATATGCTCAAAAAGACCGGACTGGTTGCCACGACCCTGCCATCACTCAAGCCTTCCATTCTTGATAAGACGCGCCAGATACTGAAACACCGGCTTGCTGCATCCGCCAATTCTATACTACATGAAGAACGAGTGGTCCACGATGCCACCGCCATTGCCGAGGCGATTGGCAAACTGAAGAAGGACTGCGACCTCATCATCATTTTCGGTGCGTCGGCGACCAGCGATATTGACGACGTTATTCCGACTGGTCTGCGCCTTGCTGGTGGTGTTGTGGAGCATTTTGGTATGCCGGTAGACCCCGGCAACCTATTGATGTTGGGTCATTTGGATAAGGTAAGTGTGATCGGCGCCCCGGGATGCGCGCGTTCGGCCAGTGAGAACGGATTTGACTGGGTGCTGCAGCGAATATTGGCCGGCGTCACGGTTACAAATCGAGATATTTCCGAAATGGGGGTCGGCGGTCTGCTGAAGGAAATTCACTCAAGACCTCAACCAAGACAGGAACCGCAAAAATCGAACGGTAACATGCGGGCGGTGATTCTTGCCGGTGGCCAATCGCAAAGGATGGGCCGAGCCAACAAGCTTCTGGCCAGGTTTGACGGCATTTCACTGGTTCGAAAAGTGGCCAAGGCAACACTCAACAGCCGGGCTGCAGGGGTCACCGTCGTCACCGGACATCAGGCGGCGAGTATAGAAGCGGCGCTTGAAGGGCTCGATGTCGAATTTGTCCACAATAGTGCATTTGCCAGCGGCCTTGCCTCTTCGCTGATATCCGGCATAGCATCGCTGCCAGCCGATTGTGACGGTGCGCTGATATTGCTGGCCGATATGCCGCAAATCACTACGGCGATGACAGACCGAATGATTGAGGCTCACGACGAGGCCGCCGACGGCGCTATAATTCACGCCACCAGCCAGGGGAAACGGGGCAACCCGGTGCTTTGGCCGGCGCGTTATTTTGATCAGTTGAAAGAGCTCAGTGGCGATGTTGGCGCTCGTCATCTGATTGCGCAAAATGCGGAGAAAGTGATCGAGGTCGAATTGGGCGAGGCGGCAGCTGCCGATGTTGATACACTTCCCATGCTGCACGCGCTGGGTGGAAAACTTGCAGGAGAAGACAATGAGTGAAGAAAATCCTACCGTAGCCTTTATCGGCACCGGGTTGATGGGCGCACCGATGGCCAAATGCCTGCTTGATGACGGATTTGATGTCATGGTGTGGAACCGCACACTGGAAAAGGCCGAGGCGCTGGAGCAATTTGGTGCAAAGGTAATGGCCAGCCCGGCGGAAGCCGCAAGCCGTGCCGATGTCGTAATCACCATGTTGACTGCAGGAGAAGCGGTTACCCACATATTGCTTGAAATGGGTGTTGTGCGTCAGGCCAAACCCGGTGCAACCTTTGTCGATATGAGTTCGATCGCACCATCCACCGCACGCGATATCGCGGCAAAACTGGAAGATGAAGGCTTTGCATTTCTTGACGCGCCGGTTTCGGGCGGCACCGCGGGTGCAGAAGCTGCCTCGCTGGCGATCATGGTTGGCGGTGTGCGCGACACATTCAAGGCCATAGAACCGGTGTTCAAGGCGATGGGTCGGCCAACATTCGTCGGTCCGCCGGGTTCCGGTCAATTAGCAAAACTTGCCAATCAGGCGATTGTCGCCATCACCATCGGCGCTGTGTCCGAAGCATTGTTATTGGCCGAGGCGGGGGGGGCTTTTCCCGGTGCGGTGCGCAATGCCATTCGCGGCGGGTTTGCTGAAAGCCGCATCCTCGAGCTGCATGGCAAGCGTATGTTAGAGCGGAACTGGATACCTGGCGGCGCGTCGCGCAATCAGCTAAAGGATCTCGACAATGTGCTTGCAGCAGCAAAGGAAGCGGGTGTCACGCTGCCGCTGACCCAAAATGTCCGCGACCGCTTCCACCACATGGTGGATCAACAAGGGCTGGCAGAACATGACCATTCAGCGCTATTGTTGCAGCTGGAATCGATTAATTCCCCCCACCGGGTTGGCCACCGGCCCGATCTGATTTAGCTAAACGACCGGGTCAGATTCCGCCACCTGGTTCTTTCGCCCACGGCCATTGCGGTCAACGCCCTGGCCTTGCGCGGGGGCGGCACGTAATATCAACTGCAACAAAGATCAACCTATGCCATCGTCATCCGCCGACTTGATCGGCGGACCTTGAGCAGAACAATTGGGACTTGTGGCTCAAGGTTGGCCGGTCAAGCCGGCCAATGACGCTCGGTTTTTTGGTGAAGCGAGATCAACTGCGTCTGGCATAAGCGCCGGTCGGTTCCGCCCCCAGTTTGATTTCATCAATCTGCAAGACTGGCTTCAATCGCTCCTAATAGCGCGATCATGATAATGTAATCCCGCTATATAGCTCTAAATCAGCTTCAGCCCGCGCATGCTGACATGGCCATCTTTGCCGACGATAATATGGTCATGAAGGGTGACGCCCAGCGGTTTGGCGGTGTTCATCACCGTCTTGGTCATTTCGATGTCGGCGCGCGACGGTGTCGGGTCGCCTGAAGGGTGATTGTGCACCAGGATAATAGCGGTGGAGGACAGTTCAAGCGCCCGCTTGACCACTTCGCGCGGATAGACGGGCGTGTGGTCAACCGTGCCGGTCTGCTGAACCTCGTCGGCGATAAGCGCATTTTTCTTGTCGAGAAACAAGATGCGGAACATTTCACGCTCCTCAAAGGCCATTGAGGCGCGACAATAGTCGATCACCGCTGACCAGGAGCCTAAAATCTGCTTGCCCCGGATCTCACCCTTCAACATGCGGCTTGCAGCGGCTGCGATGATCTTTAGATCGGTGGCACTGGCAGCGCCCAAGCCGGTGACTTCCGCCAACAGTTTTTCCGGTGCGCCCAAAACTTCAGCCAGCGACCCAAACCGGTTGATCAATTGTTTGGCGATTGGCTTGGTGTCGCGCCGGGGGATAGAGCGAAACAGCAATAATTCCAGCATTTCATAATCCGCCAGCCCTTCCTCGCCCGATTTGAAGCGCTGGCGCAGCCGCTCGCGGTGGCCATGATAATGGGGCATGTTGCCCGATTTTTCTTTCAGGGCCCCAGCCATATCGCTCACGAGCCGGAAACAGGGTAGGGCGGCTTGGTATGGCCCGCCGGAGACAGGGTGAAAATCTCACAGCCGTCTTCAGTGACCCCGACCGAATGTTCAAATTGGGCCGACAACGAACGGTCACGGGTGACCGCCGTCCAACCGTCGGATTTGACCTTCACTTGCGGCCTGCCGAGATTGATCATCGGCTCAATGGTGAAAATCATACCGCGCCTCATTTCCACCCCTTCACCACGCCGGCCATAGTGCAGGATGTTGGGCGCATCGTGAAACAGTCTGCCGACCCCGTGGCCGCAAAAATCCCGCACCACGCCGCAGCGCTCGCCTTCGGCGAATTCCTGGATGGCTGCACCAATATCACCGGTTAATTTGCCGGGTGCAACTTCGGCGATACCGTGCATCATTGCCTCGTAGGTGACATCGACCAGCCGTTCAGCAGCACGCTTAACCGTGCCGACATTGTACATGCGGCTTGAATCTCCGTGCCAGCCATCAAGAATATAGGTGACATCGACATTCATGATGTCACCGTCGCGCAACGGCTTGTCATTGGGAATACCATGACAGACGACCTGGTTGATCGAGGTGCAGCAGGATTTGTTGTAACCGCGGTAATTGAGAGTCGCCGGAATAGCCTTGTGGTCCATGCCGAATTCAAAGACCAAATCATCTATGGCCGTTGTTGTCAGGCCCGGCTTGATCATGTCGGCAATCAGATCAAGCACCTCGGCAGTCAACTGCGAGGCCCTTCGCATGCCGGCAAAGTCTTCCGCATCATAAAGTTTGATATGGCCGGTGTTTTTCAGCGGTGCAGTTCCAGCTTCCAGATATGTCACCATGGGTGGGCCCGTCGCTCCTCAAGCTTCGTCAATAATTGGCACAAGATCCAGCGGGTCGATGGCGCCGGCGCCGATGCGGCATCGCAATGCATAGGCCTCCACGCCGCATTGCTTTGCCTGTGTATAGGCGCTGGCGTAGTTGGTATCAATATCAGATGCCAGTTTGAAGCGTGATCCATCCTGTCGCTGGATGACGTATAACATTACGGCGCGACTGCCCGCCTGGACCATATGCCCAAGTTCGTCGAGATGCTTGGCGCCACGGGCCGTAATGCTGTCTGGAAATTCATGCAGGCCCCTGGTTCGGACAAAGTGAACATTCTTGACCTCCACATAGCATGGCGGTCTGTCCTCATGTTCAAGCAGAATATCGATGCGGGAGTTTTTGCCGTAGCGCACCTCGCGACGCAGCGACGAATAGCCGAAAAGCGGCTCTATCGCGCCGGAAACTATGGCTTGCTCGGCCAGTTTATTGGGTCGGTTGGTGTTAACACCTACCATTACCGGTTCACCGAAGCTGGCAATCTCAACCAGTTCCAGGGTGTGACGCAGTTTGCGTTTCGGGTTTTGACTATCAGATATCCAGGCCCGGATGCCGGGTGCCGTTAACCCGGCCATAGAACCGGGATTAGGGCAGTGAACCGTAATAATATCACCATTGGCAAGTTCCACATCCGCCAGAAAACGTTTGTAGCGTCTGACAAGGGTGGTTTCGATTAATGGGGGTATGAATTCCATGGCAAAATATATTCTCGGGTATTGAGGATTGTAGTGGCGAGTGTAGACGAGCCGGCAAATAACTGGATCAAGTGGCGCATCATAAACTGAAGCCGGTGGTTTCTTTCATTTGGCCGGTGGCCTGATCTTGCCGTTTTTGCTTTCACGCACAAGATCCAATCACGAATCGGCCCACCAAACACCCTTGACTTAAATCCAAAATCGGTCAACTAGAGGCGGTCCTTGGGTTGGGTGATCGCCAAGGTTTGTGTGCGCTGGGCGCAGATTGAGGCGCAAGACCGCCGTAATCTTGCGATTCGTACCGCTGAAGATAAAATCGACAGGCGAATAAACAAAATGACTTTGGGACAGCCTTCGGCTTTCCGACAATCTTAGCAGGTGGAAGATCATGATTTTTGCGATGACATTTCCAGGCCAAGGCAGCCAGAGCACCGGCATGGGCAAGGCCGTCGCCGAAGAATTCGCGGAAGCAAGGGCGGTATTTAAAGAGGTGGATGAGGCCCTGGGTGAGAATCTTTCCACTTTGATCTGGGAAGGGCCGGATGATCAGTTAACCCTGACGGCCAATGCCCAGCCAGCGCTGATGGCGGTCAGTCTTGCCATCTTGCGAGCGCTTGAGGCGCGCGGTTTTGAAAGTGCAGCGGCCCGGTTTACCGCCGGTCATTCGCTCGGTGAATATTCTGCTCTTGCCGCCATCGGCGCAATTTCGATCGCTGACACGGCACGGCTCTTGCGCATCAGGGGCAACGCCATGCAACAGGCAGTGCCGGTTGGTATTGGCGCTATGGCGGCGATAATTGGTCTTGAGAGCGAGATTTTGGAAAAAATTTGCACCGACAGTTCCAACGCCGAACATCATGTGCAGATCGCCAACGACAATGGCGGTGGGCAATTGGTGATTTCGGGCCACAAGCAAGCGGTTGACACGGCCTGTGAGGCGGCAAAGCAAGGCGGCGCGAGGCGGGCTTTGCCGCTGCCTGTCTCAGCACCATTTCACTCAACCCTGATGTCTCCGGCTGCCGATGCAATGAAAGAAGCCTTGGCTGGTGTCGAGGTTAGCGCGCCGAATATACCGTTGGTCGCCAATGTGTTGGCGGCACCAATAACCCAACCGGACGAGATCCGCGCCCGGCTGGTGGAGCAGGTTACCGGGCGGGTTCGCTGGCGCGAGAGTGTCAACTATATGGCGGGCGAAGGGACCGATACGCTGCTTGAGATTGGTGCCGGCAAGGTGTTGACCGGCTTGGCACGGCGTATCGACCGGTCGCTTGCGGCCAGGGCAATCGGCACCCCGCAAGAAATAGCGAGCTTGCTTGAAACATTGGATTAACGGCTTGAATCAAAAACTGAGTGCGTGGATTCAACCATCCAACTGGTTCTCCTAACACTATGACATCACAACAGAAACGGAACTCTCATGTTTGAACTGACAGGTAAGAAAGCCTTTATCACCGGCGCGTCCGGCGGCATTGGAGAGGCTATTGCTAAAGCGCTTCATGCGCAAGGTGCAACCGTTGGACTGCACGGCACCAGAGTGGAAAAGCTGGAAGCGCTTGCCGCTGAAATAGGCGAGGGCGCCCATATCTTTGCGGCCAATCTTGCCGATCGCGAAGAGGTCGGTGGTCTGATCAAGCGGGTCGAAGCCGAGATGGGCGATGTTGATATTCTGGTCAACAATGCCGGTATCACCAAGGACGGGCTGTTCGTGCGCATGTCTAACGAAGACTGGGACAAGGTGCTAGAGGTCAATCTTACCGCGGCTTTCCAGCTCACCCGCGATGCGGCCTTTCCGATGATGCGACGCCGTTTTGGCCGCATCGTCAATATTACATCGATTGTCGGCGTGACGGGCAATCCCGGACAGGGAAATTATTGCGCCTCAAAGGCTGGTATGATCGGCATGTCGAAGTCGCTGGCGATGGAGATAGCCGGTCGCGGCGTGACGGTAAACTGTGTTGCCCCGGGCTTTATAGCAACGCCGATGACCGACGCGCTGAACGATAAACAGCGAGAGGCGATTTTGGCAAATGTGCCGGCAAAGCGGCTTGGCACCGGTGAGGAAGTCGCCGCCGCTGTGGCCTGGCTGGCCGCTGGTGAAGCGGCCTATGTTACCGGCCAGACCATTCACGTCAATGGCGGTATGGTGATGATTTAAATGGGTGATCATTCCGCCCGTGTTGATCCCCGAGAAAGACTGTTCGGCAGCCGGCAATTTGGTGTACATGTGCTGCTGCGATGGATATCTGGAAATTTTGCCATTGAATCTTTTTACCAATGTTAATCATTAAACTTGATCTAGGTCGTCTTGCCCATTAACTAGGGGCCTGATTATATCATAACCACTGAGGGGTACCCCATGAGTGACACCGCTGAACGCGTAAAGAAAATAGTTGTTGAACATCTCGGCGTAGAAGCCGACAAGGTCGTGGAAACGGCCAGCTTTATCGACGATCTTGGCGCTGATAGCCTTGATACCGTAGAGTTGGTAATGGCGTTTGAGGAAGAATTTGGGGTCGAAATTCCTGATGATGCGGCTGAGACAATTCTTACTGTTGGCGATGCCAGCAAGTTCATCGACGCCAACAAAGGCTGACAGCTTAGACAGGCAGGTTTTACACGCTACCCCATAGCAGCGCAGTTGACCTGACCGAATTTTCAGCGGATTTTCCATGAGACGGGTTGTTGTTACCGGCATAGGCATGGTTTCTCCCCTCGGCTGTGGGGCGGAAGTAAGCTGGTCACGCCTGCTTGCAGGTGAAAATGCTGCCCGGCGGGTGACCGATTTTGAAGTCGACGACCTGGCTGCAAAGATTGCCTGTCAGATTCCGCGTGGTGATGGCACTGACGGCACCTACAATCCCGACGATTGGATGGAGCCGAAAGAACAGCGCAAGGTCGATCCATTCATCACCTATGGGGTTGCAGCTGCCACCCAGGCGCTGGATGATGCCGACTGGCATCCTGAAAATTTCGAGGACCAATGCGCTTCCGGCGTATTGATTGGCTCGGGTATTGGCGGCCTCCAGGGCATTCAGCAGACATCGCTGCTATTAGAAGAACGCGGTCCGCGCCGTGTCAGTCCGTTTTTTATTCCAGGCCGGCTGATTAATCTGGTTTCGGGTCATGTTTCCATACAACACGGCCTCAAAGGCCCCAATCATTCGGTTGTTACAGCCTGTTCGACAGGGGCCCACGCCATCGGAGACGCCGGACGCATGATCATGTTGGGAGATGCTGATGTTATGGTTGCCGGTGGTAGCGAGTCACCGGTTTGCCGATTGGCGATTGCCGGTTTTGCCGCCTGCAGGGCGTTGTCCACCGATTTCAACGATGATCCGCAGAGGGCCTCACGTCCCTATGACAAAGATCGCGATGGCTTTGTTATGGGTGAAGGTGCCGGCATTGTCGTGCTGGAGGAACTGGAACACGCCCAAAAGCGTGGCGCAAAAATTTATGGTGAGTTGATCGGCTACGGTCTTTCGGGCGATGCGTATCACATTACCGCGCCTGCCGAAAATGGAGATGGCGCCTATCGCTGCATGAAGTCGGCGATTAAACACGCTGGCATCGCGCCATCGGACATCGACTACGTCAATGCCCACGGCACCTCGACCATGGCCGATACAATTGAGCTTGGGGCGGTTGAACGGGTTATGGCTGAGGCGGCATCAGGCATTTCCATGTCGTCAACAAAATCGGCCATTGGTCATCTGTTGGGGGCCGCCGGATCAGTCGAGGCAATCTTCTCCCTGCTGGCCATTCGCGATAACCGGTTACCGCCGACGCTCAATCTGGATAATCCCGCGGTTGAGTCTGAAATTGATCTGGTTCCTCTTGTGGCCAGGGAGAAGGAAGTCAACATAGCTTTGTCGAATTCCTTCGGATTTGGCGGCACCAATGCCGCTATCATTTTCCGGTCTTTTTGAATAACTGAAATTTACCGGCGACACTCCCACCTGATTTGGCCATAATTGTGAGTGATTCTCTACGTGATTAATCGGTCCATTCTATGTGAGCTGCGCCTGTGACATCTGAATTAAATACCTCCTCCTCGTCCAATCGTAACGTGGTAAAATTCGGCAAAGCCGATAAGACCCGGCCCGCCAGCCAACCGATGGACGAAGCGGAAAGTTTCAAAATGCCGCGATCCCGTCGTTCGGCAGGCGCGCGCAACAAGCTCGTGGTGTTTTTGAACTTCGTTTTATCAGGCGCTTTACTCGCCGCTGTTATCGCGGGAATAGCGGTTTATCTGGGCGTTCAGGCGTTTGACGCACCTGGGCCGCTTAAGACCAAAACCATGGTACTCATTGAAAAGGGCGCCGGCCTTAACAGCATTACCGATGTGCTGATGGGAAGGGGCGTCATCGATCAGCCATTACTGTTCAAGTACGGCATTCGCGCCAGCCGGAGGCAGGCGAAACTCAAAGCCGGTGAATACGCCTTTGCTCCCGAAGTGAGCATGCGCGAGATTGTGAACACCATTGTCAGGGGTAAGGCGATAATGCATGCATTCACCGCTCCTGAAGGGCTGACATCGGTGCAAATAATGCAGCGGGTAGCACTGAACGACGTGCTTGAAGGCGATGTGCCGTCGATTCCAGCGGAGGGCGCCATGCTGCCGGAGACCTATAACTTCCTACGTGGTGCAACACGCGAGATGGTGGTCAAGATGATGCTGGAGCACCAAAAAACGGTCCTGGCTGAAATCTGGGCTGGTCGTGACTCCGGTTTGCCGGTTTTTTCGCCGCAGGAACTGGTCACGTTGGCCTCTATTGTTGAAAAGGAGACAGGCGTTGCAAGCGAGCGGCCGCTTGTGGCTTCGGTTTTTATCAACCGGTTGAACAAGGGTATGAAACTGCAATCCGATCCGACCATTATCTACGGAATTTTCGGTGGCAGGGGAAAGCCAAAGGACCGGCCGATCTATCGGTCCGACATTAATAAACCGACGGCCTATAATACCTATTCAATTCCGGCACTGCCACCGGGTCCGATTGCCAATCCCGGGCGGGCGGCGATGGAGGCGGTCGCTCATCCGGCTCAGTCGGAATATCTGTTTTTTGTCGCCAATGGCACCGGTGGCCACGCATTCGCCAAGACCTTGCGGGAACATGAAGCCAATGTGATCAAATGGCGGACCATTGAAAGACGACGGGCAGCGGAGGCCAAAAATGCGGTGCGCGGGTCGCTTGAAGGCGCCAGTGAAAGCAATTAATCAAGTAGATGGTGCCGCATTTAGGGGGAATTATTGAGCCAAACCACGTTGCAGAGCATGACCGGCTTTGCCGGCACGGAAGGAAGCCTGGAGGGCTATTCCTGGCGTTGGGAAATTCGCTCGGTAAACGGCAAGGGGCTGGACATTCGCCTGCGCTTGCCGTCCGGGCTGGAGCGACTGGAACAAGAGATCAGGAAACGGGTTTCAAGCGCGGTAAAACGCGGCAGTATTTACCTTTCGCTTGCGGTTGAAGACCAACAACAACTTAGCGTGCCGGTCATCAACCAATCGGCCCTTGATGCGGTGTTGAGCGCCATTGAAGATATTGCTGGCCGCACCAAAACCAAAAAACCAACTGCAGACGGGATATTGGCCTTGCGGGGTGTGCTTGAATTAGTTGAAGCTAAACTTTCCCCCGAACACCGCGAACATCGCAAGACCGCTTTGCTGGCTAGCCTTGATGCGGCAATTGACGCGTTCTGCCAGGTGCGGATGCAGGAGGGCGCGGCGCTTGCCAAAACGCTCGCACAAAATGTCGACACGATTGAAAACCTCACTCAGAAAGCAGAGCAAAACCCGTCTCGCAGCGTCGAAGCAATCAACGCCCGGATAGGCGAGCAGATTGGCCGCATTATGGATGCCAGTTCCAGTCTCGATGAGGATCGGCTCTATCAGGAGGCGGCAATTCTTGCCACCAAAGCCGATATCAAGGAAGAAATTGATCGGCTTTTCGCCCATATCGCCGCGGCAAGGCAATTGCTTGCTGGAAGTGGTCCGGTTGGACGCAAGCTCGACTTTCTTGCCCAGGAATTTAATCGCGAGGCCAATACCTTGTGTTCCAAGTCAAACGCCAGCGAAATAACCGCAATCGGGCTTGAATTGAAAGTGATTATCGACCAGTTTCGCGAACAAATACAAAATCTGGAATAAATCTCATGTCTCCAAGAATCGACCGACGCGGCCTTATGTTTGTGCTTTCCTCACCTTCTGGAGCAGGCAAGTCCACTATCTGCCGAAATTTGCTGCGGGTTGAGCAGGAGCTGGAAATGTCCGTCTCGGTTACCACCCGCAAACGCCGTGGCAACGAGGTCGACGGTCAGGATTATCGGTTTTTGACAGAGCGTGAGTTCAAGGGAATTAGTGCCTCCGATGGTTTGCTTGAATGGGCGGAAGTGCACGGCAATTTTTACGGCACGCCACGTGACCCGGTGGAAGAGGCGATGAGCCAGGGCCGCGATATGCTGTTTGATATCGACTGGCAGGGGGCGCTTCAGTTATTCGAAAAGGCGCGAACCGATGTGGTCTCGATATTCATTTTGCCACCCTCCATGGCTGAATTGCGTTCAAGGCTGGAGCGCCGTGCGGAAGATGCTGCTGAAGTGATTGATGCACGGCTGGAAAATTCGCGCATCGAGATAGAGCACTGGCGCGAGTACGATTTTATCGTCGTAAACGATGATCTCGACAGGGCCTTTTTGGAAGTTCGCGCCATCCTCACCAGTGAGCGACTGCGCCGCGACCGCCGTCCGGGATTGCATGATTTTGTCGGTGGACTGTTAATGGCGTCATGACCGAGGTTCTGTTCTATCATTTGACCGAGCATACCCTGGAGCGCGCCTTGCCGGGTCTGCTGGATAAATGTCTGGAGCGTGACTGGAAGGTGGTTGTCCAGACCGGCAGCCAGGAACGTTGCAAAGCGCTCGACAGCCATTTGTGGACCTGGCGCGACGACAGTTTTTTGCCCCATGCGATGGAAGGTGATGGTGCGCTCCATCCTATCTGGCTGACCACCGAGACGGACAATCCCAATGGCGCTGCCGTGCGCTTTTTGGTCGATGGGGCCGAACCGGGCGATCTTTCAGCCTATACCCGCGCTATCTATATGTTTGATGGTCATGACAATGAGGCGGTGGCGCAGGCCCGGGCCCGCTGGAAGGCTGAAAAAGAGGCCGGTCACGACATTACCTATTGGCAGCAGAACATGGGCGGCGGTTGGGAGAAGAAGGTGTGAGCAGTGGCGATTTTGAGGCGCGCCGAATTGCGGCACGTAAAGAGGTCAACGCGCTTGATCAAATTGCACTTGCCGGCGAGCCAAAGCGCGAAGATTTTTTTAACGCGGTCTATCAGCGCGCCGAAGGCGATGGCGCGGCGGTGCCCTGGGCAGACCTTGCGCCCAAACCGCAATTGGTCGAATGGCTGGCCGCTAATCCTGTTGCCCGTGCCGGTCTTCGCGCTGCCGATGTGGCCTGTGGGCTTGGTGATCATGCCGAGGCGATGGCAGCCGCAGGATACCACACCACCGGCTTTGATATCGCGACCGCTGCCCTCGACTGGGTTCAAAAGCGGTTTCCAAATTCTGCAGTCGACTATCGCTATTGCGATCTGTTTTCCATTCCCGATGAATGGGTTGGGGGCTTCGATCTGGTGTTTGAATGCTATACTATTCAGGCGGTTCCGGTTGAACTTCACGCCGATATTTCAAAGGCCATTGCATCGCTGGTGGCGCCAGGTGGCACGTTGCTGGTGATTGCCCGCACGCGCAAAGAAGATCAGGAGGCCAGTGGACCACCTTGGCATCTTGCGCCTTCGGAATATAATATTTTCGAAGATTTGGGGTTCAGACTTGAATCTGAATCAATTTATCAAGTTGAGCGTCCCGACAAGACCATTTCGCATGTTTTCGCCGAATGGCGAAGCACGACGTAATATCGCTAAATGTCTGAATTATTGCGGCGTCATCGTCGTCACGGTCATGCCGTCCGGTTTCAGCGTATCGCCGGCCATTCCCTTCAATATGCCAGCGAAGGTTTTGAAATAGTCGCGTGATTGCATCAGCTTGAGCGTCTCCTCATCCCGCCAGCGCCCGACATGGGTGCGCAGATCGCTGCCGCGCGATTTGGTCACCATATACATGAAGCCGCCGTTCAGTCCCGCATCGGCTTCGATCGCGGCGACAAAATCTGCGGTGGCCTTTTCCCATGCTGCCTCGTCGCCTGAATACTGGTACTGGATGATGATGCCGTTCATGATGTCTCCAATCAAATCTCTCGAACTTTCACCAGTTAACCATTGGGTTAATTAAAATGCAATGGCTGGAATCACCCTCACCGCCCGACGCCTGAAATCTCAGGGTCCAACGCCAGAAACTTGGTAGCACAATGTTCCTAAGTGTAGGCGTTATTGCGATGTACAGGGCTCAGTCGATTGTAATACGGCCTCAAAATCACGCCTTTTGACGGCTTGATCAAGAAATTCTATTCGCTCGCGTGAAAGCAGCGGCTCCAGGTGGCTGGTTTTCCTATCATTCTTGCGCCGTTCGTTTTGCCTTAATGACTTGCGTAAAAAATATTCCACACCAGGGTTGAGATTAATTTGCGGCTTTGATAGACGGAAATTAAACAGGTTCCAGACAGCATCGGGGTCTCCGAACCCGATAAAGTCGACAAGCTCATTCATATCATTGACGAACTCTCTTTCTTTCGGGGTTCGCGGCTGGCGTGAATAGACGCCGCAGAAGACCAGTCCTGACTTGATTATCGCTTGTAGAGATTCTGATGTTTTCATAAAGGACTGACCAAATACGCAACTGCTCTCCCACGGAACTGGCACGGCCACCAGATGATATCTCCAGGCTGAATAACGGGTTTGTAAATCGCCGGTTGCGACGAATTGAGGATAATGCTTGTTATAAATCTCGAAATTGGTTTGAACGACCCTGTCGCAAAATTTGTTGAGTGGTATGTCCGGCCTATGGGCGGCATCTAGTGCAGCTTCTTCCTCGGCGCTCAATTGATGTGATCTGGGATGGGGATGGTCAGTAAAAGACCAGTCTATATCTGCCGCGAAAGAAACGCCGACGAATATAGACGCCGCCACCAGCGTCGCCAAGGTCAGTTTCAGCGGCCTCAGTGAAAAAAAACCCGTCAACTTATCCTCGTCGAGATTTCTCAGCTTACACTTCATCATCGAAACATAACAGGTGTTCAAGATGACGGATAGGTCCAACGCCAGAAACTTGGTAGGACAATGTTCCTAAGTGTAGGCGTTATTGCGATGTACAGGGCCTGGTCGATTGTAATACGGCCTCAAAATCACGCCTTTTGACGGCTTGATCAATAAACTCTATTCGCTCGCGTGAAAGCAGCGGCTCCAGGTGGCTGGTTTTCCTATCATTCTTGAGTCGTTCGTTTTGCCTTAATGACTTGCGTAAAAAATATTCGACATCGGGGTTCAGATTAATTTGCGGTTTCGATAGACGGAAATTAAACAGTTGCCAGACAGCATCAGGATCTCCGAACCCGATAAAGTCGACAAGCTCATTCATATCATTGACGAACTCTTTTTCTTTCGGCGTTCGCGGCTGGCGTGAATAGACGCCGCAGAAGACCAGTCCTGACTTGATTATCGTTTGTAGAGATTCCGATATTTTCATAGAAGTCTGATCAAACACGCAACTGCTCTCCCATGGAACTGGCACGGCCACCAGATGATATCTCCAGGCTGAATAACGGGTTGGGAAATCGCCGGTTGCGGCGAATTGAGGATAATGTTTGTTATAGATATCGAAATTGGCTTGAACGACCCTGTCGCAAAATTTGGTGAATGGTATGTCCGGCCTATGGGCCGCATTCAATGCAGCTTCTTCCTCAACGCTCAATTGATGTGGTTCAGGGTGGGGATGGTCAGCAAAAGACCAGTCTATATCTGCCGCAGAGGAAACGCCGATAAATAGGAACATCGCTAACAGCATCGCAAATGCCAGTTTCAGCGACCTTGAGCGAAAAAAACGCGTCAACTTATCGTCGTTGAAAATTCTCCGCTTACACTTCATCATCGAAACATAACAGGTGTTCATGATGACGGATAGAGAAAAAGACCCAAAGCGTTGCAGAGAGTTGAGGCGGATTGAACAAAGGATACTCAAGGAGATGGAGCAGACAAAAATTCAACGCGACGAAAACAGGCGAAAAATTGACAATAAACGCGCAGAACTTACCAGGTTACGGGCAAAGAAAAAAGGACTCTTACAAAAAATCAGAATTGGTATTGCATCTACTGCTGCCACTATTCGTCGCGCAAGAAAAAAAACTCTCTCGTTCCTTAACTCAGCTTCAGGCGCGGTCAACTCAGGTAGCGAGCAAGAGCTTGAGTCGGTCAAGCAGGATATTCGCGGTGTGGAACTCGAACTTCGCCTGATCGAAAATGATGCGCAATATCTGCTAAACGACCATAACCGGTTGCAAAACAGCCTTCAGGAAAACGCTCGTGAATTGGCATCGCTTAATTGCGTAATTTGAAAAGGTTGCAGGTGACCTTAGCGGGATTACTTTATTATGATCCCGCTATCAGGAGCTATTGAAGCCCGATGTACAAATTGATGAAATCAATTTGCGGGCGGAACCGCCCGGCGCTTATGCGCCGCCGCCGCAAAGGCCTGGGCGTAGCCCGCCGTGAGCGAAGAGTGTACTGATCGAATCATTTTGAAGGTGTCCAGCTATATGAGAATTCCTTGGCACCGAAAAACACCTGAGTGGCCTTGACGATGATCTGAAACCAGGCCACCGCTGAAACAGGCGGAGCTTTGCCACGGCAGTCTGGTGGCCTTCCAGCATCAATTCGACGAGCGGTTTATGAATGACCCGGCCTGACCCTATCCAGCCGTACATGGTTATCATGGAACGCGGCTCCACCATGGGGAGCGATTGGTTCGGCGCTGGTCAACGTGTTGATACCACGTCCGGCCAAATGGGCGCTGTTGGGCCAAATACCTTCGGCGATAACCACGCCTCTTTGCATGATATCTGTTAGCTGAGCATGCAAATTTACCGTGCCACGCTGGTTGGAGAGCTGCACTATATCGCCATCGACAATCCCAAGAGCTTGGGCATCATCGCTATGAATCATTACATGAGGGCGCTTTTCCTTGTCGCGTGAACTTTTGGTCTCATTAAAGGTCGAATTAAGAAACGATCGGGAAGGGGACGTGGCAAGGCGGAATGGAAAATCCGCGTCGGCGTTTTCGGTCACATCCCAATGGTCGGGAAAGTCGGGCACTGTTGAAAGATCACCCTGCGGACCGAGATTTTCCGGCGGGCGGCCCCAGGGCACATTGTGCCAGTCGGCCTTGAGGCGGAATTTACCGTCCGGCCAGTTAAAGCCGTTGAGGTAATGGCTTTCTTTAAACGATGGCTGGCAGTCGATCCATTTGTTTTCTTCAAGTTCCGCCAGCGTGCCATAGTCGCCGGCTTCTAGCAGGTTATCGATTAATTGACGCTCATTGAGGCCGAAACCGGGCCGGTCGGCAACGCCAAGGCGCTTGGCAAGTTCTTCGATGACAAAAAAATTCGACCGGCAAAGCGGCGGTCCATCGAGAATTTTCGGCCCCCAGATGATATACTGATGCCCGCCACCGCGATAAATATCGTCATGTTCCATGAACATTGTTGCCGGTAAAACAATATCAGCAAGCGCGGCCGTTTCGGTCATGAACTGCTCGTGCACCGCCAAAAAAAGATCGTTGCGCCCAAGCCCGGCCAAAACCCTGGACTGATCGGGCGCAATGCTTGCCGGATTGGTGTTTTGAACCAGCATGGCGGTTACCGGCGGCCCGCCGTAAAGCGCATTTTTCTCACCGGTCAGCACCGCACCGATGCGGCATTGTTCCAATGTGCGAATAGAAGGGTCGACCATCGCCAATCCTTCAATCTCCCTTTTGTCCAACCGAAAAATATCGGCATTACCATGGAAGGCCCCGCCGCCTTCGTATTGCCAGGCACCGCTAACGGTTGCGATAGAACTTGCCGCATGCATGTTGATGGCACCGTTGCGAGAGCGGGTAAAACCATAGCCAAGACGGAAATAGGTTCGCCTGGTCTCGCCCACCAGCCTGGCAAAATCCTCGATTTCTGTTGCCGACAGACCGGTAATCTTTGCCGCCCATTCAGGCGTACGATCTTTCAAATGGGCTTCAAGCCCGGCTGGGTCATCGCTGAATTTTGCCAGATATTTCCGGTCGGCAAGCCCATCGCGAAACAGCACATGCATGGTTGCGGCGGCAAGTGCGCCATCACTGCCGGGCCTCACACACAACGCCATGTCGGCCTGCTTCATGGTCTCATTATGATAAATATCGATTGCAACGATTTTTGCGCCGCGCTGCTTTCGCGCTTTGACCGCGTGGGTCATCACGTTAACCTGGGTTGAAACCGGGTTGGTACCCCAGATAACCACGCAATCAGACCTGGCCATTTCGCGCGGGTCCGGCCCCCTGATGGCGCCAGCGCCAGCAGAAAATCCTGTCCAGGCCGGGTAGACACAGATTGAGCCGAAGAAACCGGAATAACGCTTGGCATGGCGTAGTCGCTGGATTGAATCGCGTTGTACAAGCCCCATAGTGCCGGCATAAAAATAGGGCCAAACTGTTTCGCTGCCGAGCCTTGCTTCGGCTGCAATAAATGCTTCTGCCACTTCATCGAGCGCGTCGTTCCAGGAAATATCCTGCCAGCTGCCGGCACCCTTTTCACCCGTGCGTTTGAGCGGTTTTAGCAAACGATCGGGGTGATGAATGCGTTCACTATAGCGTGCCACCTTGGCGCAAACCAAGCCCGACGTATAGGCGTTTTCGCTCGATCCACGCACCTTGCCGACGCGTTTTTCATCAATTATTTCAATATCAAGCGCGCAAGTCGAAGGACAATCATGCGGGCAGGCGCTATGGGCAATTCGGGTGATATTCACGGCAGTATTCACATCGCACTCCATCCTTATGAAGGAAAAACCCTATGCCAGAAGCTGCAATAATTGAAGCCTAATTCGGGTGATCTTGATTTCTGCCGGTGTCAAATGCCAATGGAGAGTCAATAGGCCAACAAAATCACTCAGTTATTAGGATTATTGGAATGAGAGCCAAATTGTGACTATGTTGGTGCAGATGCCTACGGACATTCCGTCCAGGGTCGGCAACAAATGGAATATCCCGTCTAAATGAGTTGGAAACGGCAAAAGGAAAAATCCGGCGGGCGCGGATACCATCACGGTAATCTGCGCGAGGCGTTGATTGATGCCGCGCTGGCGTTGATGACCAAAAAGGGACCGGATGGTTTTACCATTGCCGAGGCAGCGCGTGAGGCAGGTGTAAGTGCAGCAGCGCCTTACCGGCATTTTCGCGATCGTGACGAATTGGTTGTCGAAGTCTCAAGGCGCGGCTTTGAGCGGTTTACCAAGGCTCTTAACAAAGCCTGGAACAAGGGACGACCCGACCCTCATTCAGCGCTCAAATCGCTGAGTGCCGCCTATCTTCAGTTTGCGCGCAATGACACTGCACTCTATAGCGCCATGTTTGAGGCAGGCATTGCACCCGACGCCGACCGCGAGCTTGAGAAGGCGGCCGGGGCTGCCTTTGAAGTCCTGCGCCTTGCGGCCGAGGCGATTTGCATGACGGTAGAAGAGGACAAGCGACCACCTGCCATGATGGTGGCACTGCATATCTGGTCGCAGGCCCACGGCACCGCCTCATTATTTGCCAGGGGTGATGCTGCCCGCCGTCCATTGCCGATGCAAGCTGAAGACCTGCTTGAGGCGGGCATTATCATCTATCTCGACGGGCTTGGAATACCGCGCTGAAATTTTCGTTTTAGCCTTTCTTGACAAAGCGGATTGGCGATACTAGGTATGTAAATGTAAATAACATTAACATTAACCGCCGAGGACACTATGGAACTTGTGCATCGCATTGACGAATATGGAAAACCGGCATGGATCGTATTGATGATACTCAGCTTTATTATCTTTTGGCCGATTGGCCTTGCGGTCCTTGGATACATGCTATGGAGTGGAAGAATGGGAAGTTGTAAACGCAGACGGCACCGCAAACAGATGTGGGCCGGTGAACGAAAAGAACCGACGGATTATGGATTCTCCAAGGCCATGCGAGCCTGGTCCCGGCATGCACCGGCCAGCGGCAACCGCGCCTTTGACGAATACCGCGCAGAAACAATGCGCCGTCTGGAAGAAGAATTTGATGAATTCCAGGGCTTTTTGGACCAGTTGCGCATGGCGCGCGACAAAAAGGAATTCGATAAGTTCATGAAATCGCGCAAGAAAACGGTGGATGCCGACGATCACCTGCCGCCGGACGAAAACGGGCGGAACGATGAAGGTGACCGCCAGGCTCACTAAACAAGAATACCAGACCTGATAGTGACCGGGCGGCAAACCGCCCGGTCTTTTTGTCTTCGAAATCCGGATTTGAGCCTGAACTGGAGATCAAATTCGCATTCACAACTTGACCTTGCAGGCGCATTAGGCAATCGTATGTGAATAGCAATCTCCATGCGGGTTGAGTCGTGCGATTATCAGCGGTCCTGTTATCAATATCCTTGCTGTTGGCGGGCATATTTTCCGCCCGCGGCGACGGCATTGATACTTCCAATGACATTGCGGGTAAGATTTTTCGCTGGAAAGCGAAACAATGGGAGCGGGTATTACGGCTTGACGAATTTCCTCAATGCGATGATCCAAAGGTGCTTAAAAAAATTATCAAGCGCTATAACTGGGCCGAAGAACACACCTGGCGACGTGGTGTTGAGCTGAATAATATCGAGCGCGCGCGCGAAAGGCTGACCCTTGCCGGCGGTGATCGGTTGATCAATCGTCGCTTTTGCCGGGGTCATGCGCGGCTCTCCAATGGCCGCCATCCGACCGTCCATTATCTGATCGAACAACGGCAGGGTTTTGCCAGCATTAAATGGAATGTCGAATTCTGTGTTATCGGTCATGATCGCTGGATGGTTTATGATGGCTCGTGCCGGACCTTGCGGCGGTAGTTTTCTTTTATGCTGGACCAATTACCGCCCCACTTGAAACGTTGGGCCTTGATCGCCCTGTTGACTGTTGCTGCGATTTGGCTGGTATTCCATCCCCAATATCTGTTTGAGCAGTTGGATGAACGCCAGCAAGGTCGTACGTCACAATCCGGCGCCAAGACATCACCAAGCCCGTCGACCATCGACAGGGCAAACAACCGGAAATCTGACCAGGCCGAATTTGATTTCTATGTCCTGGCACTTTCCTGGTCACCCAGTTTTTGCGCTGCGAAAAATCGCACATCCGGCCTGCAATGCGGCGGCAAACGCTTCTTTTCCTTCATCGTGCATGGGTTGTGGCCACAATATGAAAAGGGCTGGCCATCCAATTGCGACGCGAAAGTTCGACAGGTGAACTCAAATCTGGTTAATTCGATGCTGGATATCATGCCGGCAAAAGGTCTGATCCAGCACGAATGGAAGAAGCATGGCACCTGTTCGGGCCTTGGCCAACGTGGCTATTTCGCTAAGCTTCGCAAGGCCTATGAGAAGATACGGTTTCCGGCCCGCTACCGGTTAAACGACCGATACTTGATGGTGTCGCCGGACGAGATGGAAGAGGCGTTTGGCCTTGAAAACCCCGGACTTGGGAAAGGTGCTATTGCTATTACCTGCGACAAGCGGCGCTTACGCGAAGTGCGGATTTGTTTTTCAAGGGACTTGCAGTTTCGCGCCTGCCAACAGGTTGACCGCAATTCCTGTCGCAGACAAAAAATCGTCATGCCGCCGGTAAGGGGCGCGTGATCACAAGACCTGGGGAAATAGGGCGAGGGAACAGAATTATGAAAGAACTTTTCATCCTGTGTGCGGCAGTTTTGGTGACAGCTGCGCTCATTAACAGCACCAAAGCCGATGACAACCTTCCTGCTCTTCTGCTTGATGCGCACGAATTGACCAGCAATTGTGAGAGCCTCCAATCGATCGAAGGCGCGGAGCCAATTGCGGCCGAGATTTCAGATGTGGCAAGACTTTATGCGCTGCCTTGTTCCAACAGCAGCCATGATGGTGCCACCTGGCGTGTCTACCTTTTTGAGACCGGCGAGATCGGTGGCATAAGGCCGCTGCTGTTTGCTCTTTTTACCCCCGAATTTGGCTGGGTCGGTTCCGACCTGCTGCGTGGTGTTGAAATCGACGCGGCGACCGCCACAATCACCCACAAGAGCCTCGACCGGTGGGGCGGTGCCTGTGGTGGCTTTGGCCGCTGGCAATGGAACGACTATACGCTGAAACTTGACCAGTTTCGTTATCGGAAATCTTGCAAACAAAGCAAAAATCCGGCCTCTTGGACCCAAAGTTATCCGTAGCAGCATGTAACATGAAAAAAAGGAACAGCCGGATGAAATTACTTTATTCTCCAGCCTCGCCATTTGTTGCCAAGGTGCGGTTGGCTGCCGGGCATCTTGGTATCGCGTTGGAATATGTGCTGGTTGATGCGATTGGCGAGCAGGATGATCTGCTCATCAGCAATCCGTTGGGTAAAATTCCATGTCTATTGCTGAACAGTGGAAGAGCCGTCTATGACAGCAAGGTGATCATGCGCGAACTCGACCGGATTTCAAACGGCAGGCTGTTCCCGAAAGACCATGATGCGTTGCTTGATGCCGAACAACTGGAGAGTGTCGCAGATGGCATCAGCGATTGCGCGGTGGCAGGCCAATATGAGTTGCGGATGAGGCCTGAAGAGAAGTTTCATCAGCCATGGTTCAACCGCCAATGGGGAAAGGTCGTGCGTGGTTTGGATCATATCGACCACGCTTTACCTTCGCTTCAGAGAGAACTTTATGCCGGCCATTTTGCCCTTGCCGCGCTGCTTGGCTATCTTGATCTGCGCTATGCGGGAAAGTGGCAACCGGGCAGGGATAAACTTGTTGGGTGGCAGCACCAGTTTGCCAGCACTGTGCCGGCCTATGCCGAATTGAAACCACAAGTTTGAACGTCCGAACCATAATTGATAGTTTCAACGTGTGAAAGAACAAATTTGAGCAAGTTATCAAAATGCGCCCTTGTAACCGGCGGATCCACACGCATAGGCCGCGCGGTTGTCGAGGACCTGGCCGCGCATGATTATACTGTGGCGATCCACTACCATTCTGTGCAGCAGGATGCCGACGATCTGGCCGCAGCAATTACCGCAAATGGGGGCAGGGCGGTGGTCCTGCAAGCCGACTTGACCGACCGAAAAGCGGTCGCCAGTCTCGTGCAACAGGCAGCTGATATGGTTGGCCCGTTATCGGTGCTGGTAAACAACGCCTCGGTGTTTGAAAATGACGATTTCGGCACGCTGGATCACCAGATTTGGGATGCTCATTTCGACCTTCATGTCAGGGCGCCGGTGTTCTTGAGCGAAGCCTTTGCTGCCCAAAATCACGCGCAACATGAGGGGTTGACCGTCAACATAATCGACCAGCGGGTGCTGCGGCTAAACCCGCTATTCTTCTCCTACACGCTGTCCAAATCGGCGCTGTGGACAGCAACACGAATCATGGCTCAGGCGTTGGCCCCACGTATTCGCGTTAACGCCATCGGTCCCGGTCCAACGCTCAGGAACGCGCGTCAAAGCGAAGAGGACTTCGCCAGACAGATCAAACTGCTGCCAATGAAACAGGCGCCGGAACTTGCATCATTCGGTGCGGCCGTACGCTATTTTGATGACAATCCGGCGATCACCGGACAAATGATCTGCAATGACGGTGGCCAGCATCTTTATTGGCAGGCACCCGATGTCACTGGCGTGGTGGAGTGAATTCGCTGGCGTAGCTTGTCATTGACCTTTTGGCGTGCAGCCTGCGATGTTTTGCTCACAAAACCGCAGTTCAACCAATTTGCCATTAATACGCCCATTATCTGTTGGAATTTCGACGGCATAACCCGGCGCAGTGCGGCAATGCCAATCACATCATCCGGCACCTCAACATCAACGAACCTTTCCATCGTCATCCGCCGACTTGATCGGCGGACCTTAAGCAGAACAATTGGGACTTGTAGCTCAAGGTTGGCCGGTCAAGCCGGCCAATGACGCTGGGTTTTGTGGTGGATAGAGATCAATTGCGTCTGGTATTACAAGGGTAACAGCATTCCCCTGATTGTGAAATACAACATTGCAGCAAGTATGCCCGCAAGTGGCACTGTCACAACCCAAGCCGCCGCGATTTTTAACAACACTGATCGTTTCACCAGTTCACGATGATAAACCTTGCGAAGCTCTTTTCGTTCTTTTTTGTAAAGGTGCGGGCCGCTTTTGGCTTTCAGCTGCCTCAGCAATTCACCTTTTTCGGTGACATCCGCCTGTTCGAATTCCTCCAAAAATGCTTCGACGACCTCAGGTTCGTTATCAGCATGGTGTTCGCGAATTTCATCAAGCAAGCGGGCGTGGTTTGCCTCCAGATATTCCCGCAGGAAACCGACACCGAAAACACCCCCAACCGCAATATGGGTTGAACTGACCGGCAAGCCCAGTTGTGAAGCGATAATAACCGTAATTGCCGCGGCCATGGCGACACAGAAGGCGCGCATTTTGTCGAGTTCGGTAATCTCGGAACCGACGGTGCGTATGAGCTTTGGTCCATAGAGTGCCAAGCCAAGCGCAATGCCCGCCGCGCCAACCAGCATTACCCAGGCTGGTATCACCGCCTTTGCCGCCACGCCGCCATGAACGATGGCGTCATTAATCGCCGCCAGTGGTCCAACCGCATTGGCTACGTCATTGGCCCCATGGGCAAAGCTCAATAGAGCTGCAGCAAATATCAGCGGGATAACAAAAAGTGTATTGATACTATCCCGGTCATTTTGCAGTTTTTCCGCCGCCCGGGCAATCATCGGCTTGGCCAGCAGGTAAATTGCAACCGCAACGGTGAGACCAATCAAGGTGGCCGATAGTAAATCGAATTTCCACAGTTTCTTTAAGCCCTTTAAAACGAGATAGGTCGAAAACGCCCAGGTCATGCCAGCGATCAACATTGGGACCATTCGCTTTGCGGCCGAAATCTTGTCTGATCGGTAAACGATGGTCCGCTTTATCAAATACAAAAAGCCGGCGGCAATCAGACCACCCAACAATGGTGATATCACCCAGCTTGCAGCAATAGCACCGACTTTCGGCCAGTTGGCGATATCCCAACCGGCAGCAGCAATGCCGGCTCCCAATACTCCGCCAACAATCGAATGGGTGGTAGACACGGGCGCACCAATAGCGGTTGCCACATTCAACCAGACAGCTGCCGCCAGCAAGGCCGCCATCATTAGCCACACAAACGTATTGCTGTCGGTAATCAAAGATGGATCAATGATCCCCTTCTTGATTGTGCTGACCACGTCACCACCGGCGATCATCGCGCCGCTTGCTTCAAATATTGCCGCAATGAGGATCGCGCCTGTCAGGGTGAGCGCCTGCGAGCCAACTGCTGGCCCGACATTATTGGCGACGTCGTTAGCGCCAATATTCAATGCCATATAGCCGCCGATCATCGCTGCTATAACCAGCAAATAGCCGTTGGTCATCGACTCAAGCCGCACATTGGCAATGAGCATAATAGCAACGATAAACAGCAGAGCCGTACCGAGGCGAAATAATTCACCGCGCCCGAGATTTGTTGCTTGCTCCAACGCTCTGATACTGTTGAGTTCCATTTGACTAGCGCCCCCCGGCCGGCCTTGAGCTCACCCAACTGCCAGCGGAATATGTGTCCAACATTCACCTGGCCCCTGTGGCCGGGACCAAAGCCCTAATTCGATGTCTTAAAGATTGTGAAACTCACCATGAAATTCTGTCATTGATTTCAGTCAAGCAGACCAAAATTTTACACAGCAATCTTTACTTGCCTAATAACAGAATTTGGAAATTTGGATACCAAAAATTCCGATCCGCATCCCAGTCCACAGACAGAATGACAATGGGACACCACGCCATGTTGGAATCTCGAATTTTTGTGGTTTTTATGCACATCCCGCGATCAACTTACCGCCTCTTGAATTTGTTGTTGTTTGGAATCGCAAAATCGGAAGAACCGGTGTAGCTTCCCTCACACTGGCAACAAAATGGAATTGACGGTTGTGATAAAACGAATAGTTCTTCCGATAATTTTTATGGTGCTCGCTATAGGGTTTTGGATAAGTCCCAATTTCAAGGAAATCGCTGCAGGTGTATCCATTTTCCTGTTTGGCATGATTTTCCTGGAAGACGGTTTTCGCACCTTCACCGGTGGTATTTTGGAAAAGCTGCTGGCGCGTACCACCGACAAATTCTGGAAGAGCATTTCTTTCGGCATCATCAGCACCACGGTCATGCAATCAAGCTCGCTGGTTTCAGTGATCACCATCTCCTTCCTGAGTGCTGGTTTGATTGGGCTTGCTGCCGGAATAGGTATTATTTTCGGCGCTAACCTCGGGACAACGACCGGCGCCTGGCTGATTGCCGGATTTGGCCTGAAAGTGAAGATTTCAGCCTATGCAATGCCGATGCTGGTTTTCGGCATTGTGCTGGTTTTTCAAAAGTCGAAAAATCTCAAGGGCGTAGGCTACATTCTTGCGGGCCTTGGTCTGCTGTTCCTTGGCATTCATCACATGAAGGAGGGATTTGAGGCTTTCCGAGAGACAATAGATCTGACCCAGTTTGCCATTCCTGGTTATTCTGGGCTGTTTCTGTTTGCGCTGATTGGCATATCAGCGACGGTGATTATGCAGAGTTCTCATGCCACCCTGGTTCTAATTATTACCGCTCTTTCTGTTGGCCAGATAACCTATGACAATGCGCTTGCACTAGCTATCGGTGCCAATGTCGGCACCACCATTACAGCGATTATCGGCTCTATGAGCGCCAACTATCAGGGCAAACGACTTGCGGGCGCTCATCTTATTTTCAATGTGGTCACCGGGGTGATCGCCATCGCCTTTATCTGGCAGATCATATGGGTAGTTGACGAAATAAGCCGTCTGACCGGCATAGCCGATGACAACTACACGTTGAAACTGGCTGTTTTCCATACCGTGTTCAACACCATTGGCGTGGTGGTCATGACACCATTCGTTAGCAAGTTGGTGGCTTTTTTGGAAAAAACACTGCCGGCGCCGGCGCCGTCCATTGTCGAACCTCGATATCTGAGTGAATCGGTTATTGATTTTCCTGAAACGTTGCTGACTTCGGTTCGCAATGAGGTGTTTCATCTTTATGACAATGCCTTTGAGATTATCGCCCATGGCATAAGTATGCACCGCCATGTCATTGTCTCAAACGCGGATCTGGATGAGGAGGCTTCTCACTCAAAGGAGGTAATTAAACTCGATATCGATGCGCAATACGCGCGTGGCATCAAAAGCCTTCATTCCGCCATTATCGAGTTTTCAGGCAGAGCACAAACGCAACTTGATCCAGAATTCTCAAATCAATTGTTTGAATTGCGCCGCGCCAGCCAGAGGATCGTCCAGGCTGTCAAGGATACCAAGCAACTGCAGAAGAATTTCGATAAATACATCGTTTCCAACAACAAATCCATCCGGCAGGAATATAACACCATCAGAAGCAACATTGCCGGCGCATTGCGGATAATCGATCGCTTACGCGAGGGCCGCCCGGATGTTGACGTGTTTGACCTTGATGAAAACAAGCTCGATGCGAAAGAAGATCGCGATAAAACCATCGATAATCTCGACAGGATGATCCGCAAGCGCAAGATTACAGCGGAAATGGCGACATCGCTGATGAATGATTTGGCCTTCAGCAAGTCGATCATCAGGGATCTGACCCGAACGGCCAAAATCCTGTTTAGCGACAAAAATGTTGAAATGCACGATCTGGAGGAAGCTTTGGGTCTTGAAGAAGAGGAAATTCGTGTTTTAGCGGATGCGTAAAATGGATGCCGGCAGATGACCGTGCACGCGTGGTGACTAGGAGGAGTTAATTCGATGGGCTTAAAAAAGATTGTCAAACATCTTCATAAACTTCTCGACACCGGTGAGGACTTGAAAGCCAAAAGAACCAAAGCGGTGAAAAAACTTGTGAATAAGCTGGAATACAAGGAGGCCGCTTTCGAACGCAAACTCTCCGAGGCCAAGTCCGACAAAGACATCAAGAAGGCCAGGCGGCATCTAAAGGTTTGCCAGGCACAGCTTGAAAAAGGCAGGGTCGCCCTTCAGGAGTTGCAGGAGAATGCCGGATAGAGCGCCGACCATAAATTGGCCCCCAACTCTTGGCACCTGATCTGACCAGGCACCACTTAGGTGCGCCCGAATTGTTGTGGCTAGCAAATCAAGCACGCTGGCCGGGGTTCTTTTCACCATGCTATAAAGCCTGATGGCCGATCCGTTAGAATCAACAAAATCGTCAGCAGCCCCCCGCAAGCCTGATCTGGCGGCGCTGTCGCGTGATATCGTCTGGGAAGAGGCGGCCTCTACCGGCAACATTGAAGTCGCAACGGTGATCTCCACCAAATCGGTAGATGGCAACGCAAAAGCCCCGCAATCGAACGATCAGCCACAAGAGCGGCTTTCCGGCCCCCCACTTGTAGCTTCGCTGGTCAAGCGATTGCCCGGCGCACCCGGGGTATATCGTATGATCAATGCTGCCGGCGACGTGCTTTATGTCGGCAAAGCGCGGAATTTGAAGAACCGCGTCACCTCCTATGCCCGCGCCCATGGTCATACCAATCGCATCGCACGGATGATCAGCGAGACGGTCGCGATGGAGTTCATCACCACCCACACCGAAATCGAGGCGCTGTTGCTTGAGGCCAATCTGGTCAAGCGGCTGCGTCCGCGTTTCAATGTGCTTTTGCGCGACGACAAATCATTTCCCTATATTCTGGTGAGCGGTGATCATGAAGCCGCCGGGTTGTTCAAGCACCGTGGCGCACACACCAGAAAGGGACGATATTTCGGTCCGTTCGCGTCTGCCGGCGCGGTCAATGACACCATCAACACGCTGCAAAAAGTGTTTTTGCTGCGTACCTGTACCGACAGCTTCTATCAGGGCCGCACGAGACCCTGTTTACAACATCAAATCAAGCGGTGCGCGGCACCCTGTACTGGCGAAATTTCGCTTGAAGATTATGCGGCACTGGTAAAAGAGGCGCATGATTTTCTTTCCGGCAAGAGCCACCGGGTCAAGGCGCAACTGGTGGCACAGATGCAAGATGCGTCCACCAGACTTGATTTCGAACAGGCGGCGGTGCTTCGCGACCGGCTAAGCTCGCTCTCCCATGTGCAATCGCACCAGGGCATTAATCCGCAGTATGTGGATGACGCCGATATCTTTGCCCTGCACCAGGAGGCCGGGCAAAGCTGCATTCAGGTATTTTTCTTTCGCACCGGCCAGAACTGGGGCAACCGCGCCTATTTTCCGCGGGCTGACAAGAGTTTTGAGCCGGCGGAGATATTAAGCGCCTTTATCGCCCAGTTCTATGACAACAAACCGGTGCCGCGGCTCATCATGCTCTCCCATGCCACCGCCGACGCCGATTTGCTGGCTGAGGCACTGTCGGTCAAGGCTGGGCGGAAAGTTCGTATCAACCACCCGCAGCGCGGCGAAAAGCGCGAACTGGTCGACCATGCGCTAACCAATGCACGCGAAGCCTTGGGTCGCAGGCTTGCCGAAAACTCCTCCCAGGCCAAGTTGCTGGCCAGACTGGCAGAAGCCTTTTCGTTAGAGGCGCCACCCGCCCGGGTGGAGGTCTATGACAATTCTCATATCATGGGAACCAATGCTGTTGGCGCGATGATCGTTGCCGGGGGTGAAGGTTTGGTGAAAAACCAGTACCGCAAGTTCAACATCAAATCGAAAGATCTCGTTCCCGGTGATGATTATGGCATGATGCGGGAGGTGATGACACGGCGATTTTCACGGCTGTTAAAAGAGCAAGGGCCACGCGCCAGCCAACCATCGCGTGAGGGTGAGGAAAATCTTGTGCCATGGCCCGATCTGTTGCTGATCGACGGCGGCCTTGGGCAATTGAACGCCGTGCGCGAGGTGCTGAAGGAACTCGGCATTGAAGACGATGTGCCGCTGGTCGGCATCGCCAAGGGGCCGGATCGCGATGCGGGCCGCGAACGTTTTTTTATGCCCGGCCACAAGCCCTTTATGTTGCCGATACGCGACCCGGTGCTTTATTTTATTCAGCGCTTGCGCGACGAGGCGCACCGTTTTGCCATCGGTTCTCACCGCGCCAAGCGAAAAAAAGAGATGATCAAAAACCCGCTTGATGAAATTGCCGGCATTGGCCCGGCGCGCAAACGTGCGCTGCTCCATCATTTTGGTTCAGCCAAGGCGGCAAGCCGGGCAGGAATTGAGGATCTGAAAGCGGTCGATGGTGTCTCGGCCCATATGGCGCAGGTGATTTACGATCATTTTCACCAGGGCAACGGATAATTACCAATTGACCAGGCCGAGAACCCGCACCAGCACCGATGTGAGATAAAGGCCAATAGCGCTCAACAGAAAAAACACCGCAAGCGAACCCAGATCTTTGCTGTTGCGGGCGAATTTAGATCGTTTCGGCGAGGCTCGATCGACCAGCATTTCAACGGCTGTATTCAACGCCTCGATCGAAAACAAAACACAGTGCAAAATGGTAATGACCAGATAGTCACTAAAGCGCCCACCCACAATAAACAGCAACGCAAGGCTGCAAACCAGCATCATCAATTCCAGCCGGGCGGCCTGTTCCCGCATCAGCACTATCAGCCCTGCGAGCGAGTATCGGGTGGCGTTGATAATATGTCTCAAACCGGCGACCTGTCTGTATTTGGCGAATTATTGCAATTGGAAAAGGTGATGATCACTGAACAAATTGACTATTTTGTAAAGATTGGGTTGAAAAAAAGTCCGGCATGGCGTTGAAGTCTTTGGCCAGTTGAGCATGGGGCTTCGCGCCGGGTCCGAATTCTGATACTCAAATGGCGTTAATAGTGTTGGAACCGGGATTTCATTGTCAAATGAGTGATCATCAAAGAAAGATGACGACCGGTGAGTTGTGGAACATTTCCAACCTGCTCACCTATGGACGGATTCTGGCGGTACCTTTGGTGGTTTTGTGCTTCTATCTTGAAGGAAAACTCCAGGGCAGTGATTTTGCCCGCTGGCTGGCGTTGTCAATCTTCATCATCGCCAGCATTACCGACTTTTTTGACGGCTATCTTGCCCGCATCTGGGAACAGACATCGCCGCTGGGCAAGATGCTGGATCCGATTGCCGACAAATTGCTGGTTTCCGCCTGCCTGCTGCTGCTTGCCGCTGATGGCACCATCGCCGGTTGGGCCACATGGGCGGCCATTGTTATATTGAGCCGTGAAATACTGGTTTCGGGCTTGCGTGAATACCTGGCCGAATTGAAGGTCAGTGTGCCCGTTACCCAATTGGCGAAATGGAAAACCACCATGCAGATGGTGTCCATCGGGTTTTTGCTTGCAGGGCCTGCCGGCGATAAATGGCTGCCCTATACAACCGAGATTGGTTTGACACTGCTGTGGATTGCAGCACTGATCACTCTCTATACGGGGTGGGACTATTTTCGCGCCGGCATAAAACATGTGGTGGAGGACTAGGCGTTGAAAATGCTCTATTTTTCCTGGATACGTGAACGTGTCGGCATGGGTGAGGAGACGGTCGAGTTGCCAGCCGGCATTGGCACAGTGGCTGAATTGCTGAACTGGCTAAGATCGCGCGGCGAAGAATTTGAAGCCGTGCTCGAACATCCTAAGATCATCCGCGTTGCGGTTAATCAACAACACACCGAACATGATGAACCCTTGGGCGATGCGCGTGAAATCGCCCTTTTCCCGCCGATGACCGGGGGATGACGACATGGCCCACTCCCCCGCTACACCGTTGGTGTGCGTTCAGGCGGATGATTTTGATATCGACGCTGAAATTGCCGCTTTGAGTTCCGGCCGGCTTGATGTCGGCGCAGTGGTGACATTTACCGGGCTTTGCCGCGATGAAAAGGGCACGCTTGCAGCTTTGGAACTGGAACATTATCCCGGTATGACGGAGGCGGAAATCACCCGTATTGCCAATCGCGCCTGTGCCCGCTGGCCGCTCACCGGGCTGCGCGCCATCCACCGTTTTGGCAAAATTGAGCCGGGCGAGAATATTGTGCTGGTGGCTGCCGCCTCAAGCCATCGCCAGGCGGCATTCGATGGCGCATCCTATCTGATGGACTATCTTAAAACCCGGGCGCCGTTTTGGAAGAAAGAACACTTGAAAGACGGCACCGCCGGTCAATGGGTTGATGCAAAAGATGTCGATAACGCAGCACTGGCCCGGTGGGAACGGGAGTAGAGTATCCGTTTTGAACAAGCTGCGGATCGTTCTCTTGGGTTTGACTGGCAGAATTATTGCCGGCGCCATGAAGGCGACAACGCCACGGCGATATTGCTTGCCATGGTACAAGTGGGAGAATTAGATCTGTTTTTCGGTCGTGAAGTCCAGCGCTTGAGAATTCTGTTCCAGAATCTCGCAATATAGCGACAGCATTTCCCTGGTCCTCCGGCGTAGAGCTCGACAGTTCCAGGCGCGCTTTTGGGTGGAAAAATTGTCGCCGAGTTGGGCGTGGGCAAAACACATTGTGCATTGGCGAAGGTTAAAACACGACCGACAATGGTCGTTGTTCATTTCGTTGAAATGGTCATAAATTGCAACTGCACTTTCTTGTAAAATGCCCGTGGTGAGGTCGCCCAAAGTCATAACGGCACTTCCATCGGTCTTCTCGCAGGTTTCAAACCCGCCACGCGTGTTGACGAAAACTCGCTCTACGCCAGGCACGCAATTGCTGTATGCGGACAGTTCGCTGTCAAAACCCGACTTGGGTTGACGTTTGTGCAAACGCTGCATATCGCGAATAAACAAATAGTATACGAAGTTGTATCCGCGGCTCTTGAAATCCGGTGTATCAAAGGCGCGTTCTAAACAGCCTTTTATGAACTTCGCGCGCATTTGCGACCAACCCTTCGCCTCAATTGGTTCCGGTCCATTTTCCGTGAAATCGTCAGGCTCGACCGAAGATATCGACACCTGGATTGGGAATTTGGAAAAGAAACGGTCAAGTTCGACAAGATCCAGTGGGGCGGTAGCAACGGCGTTCAGCGTCACTTTTTTGGCAAAATAATCTGGGTTGCGGGCGCGCAACCGATCCAGATTGGACTTCACACGGTTGAACGTGCCCTCTCCCTTTGGTCCGATGCGATTGCGGTCGTGGATCGGTCGAGGACCGTCCATGCTGACTACCAGATCCACATCATATTCGGTAAAGAAATCGAGGATTTCATCATTCCACAAAAGCGCGTTGCTGGTCATATGAAACCGCGTTGGCAAGTCGGCGAAGACCTCGCGAAAGTACCGGGCAGAATCCTTGATGACAGCAAAGTTGACCAACGGCTCGCCACCATACCAGCCGAGCATCCGAAAGGGATATTCGGCCTGACCGGAATGCGCTGCGAGAAAGTCGATTGCCCGGCGCGCTGTTTCGATGGACATTCGGGCGTTGTTGTGTTGACGTTTGCCCTGGTAAGAACCGCCGTAGACGCAGTAATTGCAACGGATATTGCACGCCTCTGTTACATTTAGCAGCAACGAGAACAGCATGTGCTCGTCAGATGCGTCCGGCGGGCGCTTGGCCACCACTTGATGAGGGCGCTGTGGAACAAGCACGCCAGCCTTGGTTTGCAAATCGTCAAACAACCGCTTGGCGGCGTTCATGTCTTTGAGTGAAATATCCAGCGCGTCGATATCCGCAGACCTGGCATTCATCAAATCGGGCAGAGTTTGGTAAAGCGCGTCGGGCACACGCACAATAGCATTGGTTGCGGCATCATAGACATAATTATGCTGTTTGGTCGTAAACCGCAGCACGGGAAGGGATTTATTCGAGCCACACGCAGGTGCTCGGGTTTTTTCCTGAACCGCGCTCATCGGGCGCCTGCCTTTGTCTTGAACTAGCTGCCGTAGCGATATCCACCGATCCCGGCGGCCTGTGCAATTTCAATTTCGATATAGCATTCACAATTTGAGTTGCATGCGTGCGCGCGTGAAACGTTGGTCACCGATTCAAGTCCTTTTCCGGGCTTTTTGAAGTTTCTCGCGAACACCAGTGCTTCTTTGAGTTCGTCATCCGAAGCAGTTTTCAGGATATCATCAGCCATGTTCTTACTCCATATTATTGTTGCTTAGAAAATTAGCCTACTATAAATATCTAACATGCAAACTGACCTGGATCAATTTGGCCGATTTGGCAAATATACCGTGAAGTTGTCTCGACTAACAGTTTGCGATAATCCTTTTTTTAACAATCGTCGTGCCCATGTCCTGCCGATATTGGCTCATACCACATTCCAATTCCTGATTCTCAACCGGCCCCAGACTTGAGGGACACACGCTACTGCTCGAACGCGATAAATCGCCGCACGCGCGCCGGGTAATTCCGGCTTTTTAAGGCCATTGCCTTAATCCTGGCCGACAGGCGCTGGACAAGCGACGGCCTCTTTACTAGCCTTGCTCGATAGGCGTTTGACGTGGAGATCGCAATCGATTTTCCGTCTTGGGGCGTTCGAAATAAGATTAGGCAAGCGCCAAGAAGAAGAGGGTAGATTATGGAAGAAATGAGCCAGCAAAGTCGCAATTTTCGCCGCTACAAGGATGGAGATTCGATTGATAATTGGGATCTGGCGGAAAAAATATTCGAACAGGACCGCTCCTACAAATGTCCGACCTATGTACACCGAACACCCCCCTGCCAAGGCAGTTGCCCGGCCGGTGAAGACATTCGTGGCTGGCTCAACATCGTGCGCGGTATCGAATTGCCGCCACAAGGGCTATCGGTCAAAGATATGGAGTGGGCTGAATATGCCTTCAAGCGGGCGACAGATGCCAACCCATTTCCCGCAATCATGGGGCGGGTTTGCCCGGCACCCTGCCAGGATGGCTGCAACAGAAATGAGGTCGAAGATCAGGTCGGCATTAACGCGGTCGAGCATTTCATTGGTGATTTTGCCCTGAAGCACAATTTGCCGCTTCATCCCGCCGGCAGCGATAGCGGCAAGAAGATCGCCCTGATTGGCGGTGGTATCGCCAGTCTTACCTGTGCTTATCAGTTGCGCCGCATGGGCCACGCCTGCACCGTATTTGAGGCCCATTCAAAACTTGGCGGCATGATGCGCTATGGCATTCCCGGCTACCGCACCCCGCGCGATGTGCTTGATGGCGAGATCAAGCGTATTATCGATATGGGTGTCACCGTTCACACCAATACCAAGATCGGTGTCGATGTGGAACTGGCCAGGCTGCAGCAGGATTATGATGCGATATTTGTCGGCATTGGCGCGCAAGGCGGCACACCGCTACCGGTGCCAGGCGCTGGCGAGGCGACCAACTGTATCAGCGGTATTTCGTTTCTTGATGCATTTAATGATGGCCGCCTTAAACATTCGGCCAAGCGGGTGCTTGTGGTCGGCGGTGGCGATACGGCGATGGACGTGGCGGCAGTTGCCCGCCGGCTCGGCCATATCGAACGAAGCCACGAAAAAGATCGGCCTGAATATGTTGTCTTGGGCCAAACAGCGCATGATGTTGCCACGGTCGCCAAACGGCAGGGCGCCGAAGTGACCGTTGTTTACCGAAGACCGGTTGAAAGCATGCCGGCGACCAAGATGGAAGTTGAACACATCCAACAGGAGGGCGTGAGCATCCGTGGTTCGCTTGCGCCGGTTGAAGTAGTGCTGGATGGCTCAGATCAGGCGAAGGCCTTAAGAGTAATCGAGGCTGACTGGAGCACCGGCAAGATGGTGGTCAAACCGGGCAGTGAGATCGACATCGAATGCGATCTGATCGTTGCTGCTATCGGCCAGGTCGGCGATTTTGCCGGTATGGAAGAACTCGACAATGGCCGCGGGTTGATGAATGCGGATAGCTATTTCCGCTGGCCGCAGAGAGAAGGTGTATTTGTTGGCGGTGATGTGGTTCGTCCGCATCTTCTAACTACTGCCGTAGGCCAGGCATCAATCGCCGCCAATGCGATTGATGATTATGTTCGCGGTGAACAACCGGGAAAACAGCCAAAGGTAAATGTGCACCATTTCAGCCTGTTGGAAAAACTGCGCGAGACCGGCCACGAACCCGGTGATTATGACCATATCGAGCAAATGGGCACCGACCAGGCTGATTATGCCATCCACAATTATGAGGATCGTGCGGGCAGCCAGATAGTGCCGTGTGATGAACTGTTTCTTGGCCATTTCGATTATGTTGAACGCATCAAGAGAAGCGAGAATGCGATCAGCGCGACCAATGTTCTTGGCCATTTCGATGAGCGCCTCTATAGCTTTGACGCCGAGGAGGCGCAAAAAGAGGCGGACCGCTGCATGGGTTGCGGCATGTGCTTTGAATGCGATAATTGCGTCATCTATTGCCCCCAGGATGCGGTTCACCGGGTGAAGAAGAGCGACCGCACCATGGGCCGATATGTTTATACCGATTACAATGATTGTATTGGTTGCCACATTTGCGAGGACGTTTGCCCATCCGGCTATATCAAGATGGGCCTGGGGGCTTGATCGTCTTGCGTTGGCCGGCGATTTCGATTTTCTTCGCGGTGTTACCGCATTTGATTCGACGTGGCGAGGTGTTATACTTGGTCAGAGATCGAATTATTGGAGACACCGCGACATGACAACCAAAAGTCAGCATGTAGTTCCTAACCATGGAAAATGGAGTGTTCGACGTACCGGGGCGAAAAAAGCCTCGAGAACTTTTGACACGCAAAGTGAAGCGATCGAGGACGCTAGAAAGAAAGCGAAGAGTCAAAAAACCGAATTATACATACATGGGCGAGATGGCCGGATACGTGAACGAGATTCTTACGGTAAGGATTTTCATCCGCCAAAAGGCTAGATTTTAGGTTGGCTGAAATTATCGAGTTTGACCGAAGTGTTTTCATTAACTGCCCGTTTGATGACGAATATGAACCAATTCTCCAAGCAATGTTGTTTTGCTTGGTATTTCTGGGGTTTATTCCAAGAATTGCAACGGAACGCATGGACTCGCATGAAAACAGATTAGAAAAAATCGTTGATCTAATCATCGACTCAAAATATTCCATACATGATTTATCGCGCTGTCAAGCACGTGTCGAAGGCGAATATTACCGGCTTAACATGCCATTTGAACTGGGCATTGATTACGGATGCGCCAGTTTCAAAGGCGGTATGCATTCCAGGAAAAGAATACTGATTCTCGAGCAGGAGTTTTATCGCTATCAGGCGTCAATCTCTGATCTCGCTGGCTGTGACATTCAAGTACACGAGGCTAACTTTCAAATCGCAATTCGAAAGGTCAGAAACTGGTTGGTTAGTGAAGCGGGTGCCAATTCCCCGGGGGCGCAGGAAATTTATTCGCAATATACAGATTTTCAAGAATGGTATTACAAAAGACAACTTGCTGCCGGATTTTCGCAAGACGACATAATGGACTATCCGACAATCGAACTTCTTGACGCCATGAAAACCTGGGTTGCTGATATCTACAAAGTTTGAAAAAGGTAATTTTGGTATTCTCCCGCATCGAAATAGAAGCGATAGCAAACATCTTGCTGATGACATAAATACAAACGACCATGTGACACCAGCGCAGAAATCGCTATGGTCGCCGCGCCATGACCGATTCTGCCAAACACAAGAAAGTCCTCTCCATCTGTTGCTCCGTTCACAGCATTCAGGATGGATTATCGGCGTCGGTCTATGTGCTCCTGCCAATTCTGGCCCAGACCTTTGGGTTGAACTATCAACAGGTTGGCCTGTTCAAGGGGCTCAAGAGCCTGGCGCAGGCGTTGGTCGAGGTTTTTTCCGGATTTTTATCGGACAGATTTGGCGAACGGATTGTTCTTGCTGCGGGGCTCACCTTATCTGGCGCGGGATATCTGCTGCTTTCGCAGGCCGAAGCGCAGAATACTGTACTTATCTGCCTTGTGATTGTCGGAATTGGTGGCGCTTTTCATCACTCGCCATCATCGAAGCTGGTCACCCACGCCTTTCACCCTAGCGCCCGGCGCGGCGCTTTGGGCCTCTATAATTCGGCTGGCGATGCCGGCAAACTTGCGTTCACGGCACTCATGAGCCTGGCAACTGCCGCCGCCATATCCTGGCAATTCGTCGCTTTCTTCTATGGATTGATCACGGTTGCCGGCGCGCTGACGGTGTGGTTGGTTCTTCAACGCATGTCGCAAGGCGCAAGCTCCAATCACTTTAATAGTACTGTCGGCGATGCCAAGCAGGAAAAGCCGGGCCATGGAATAACCGACCGGCGCGATTATACAGCGCTGCTTGTTGCGGTTTTTCTCGATAGCATGGTTCAGGCCGGTGTGTTGACCTTCGCAGCCTTTGTGATGATCGAAAAGGGGTTTTCGACATTTGGCGCCACCATGGCGACGGTGCTGGTGTTGGCTGGCGGCATGTTTGGCAAAGCTGTGTGCGGTTTTCTGGCCGAGAGAATTGGTGTTCGATTGGCCTTTACAATGGTACAGGTCACTACTGCTCTCGGCCTTATCGCCGTGGCGGCAGCTCCCGCGTGGCCCGCCTATATGTTGCTACCTTTTATCGGCATTGTGGTTCAGGGGTCGACTTCAATAACTTACAGCTCGGTCAATGATCTCGTTCACCCCAGCCACACCGCCCGTGGTTACGCCTTCATGTATGGCTCATCGGGCTTCGCCTCTATTGCCGGCCCATTAGGATTTGGCTTGATCGCGGATCATTTCACCATCGAGACCGCCTTGCTGGCGATGGCCATCGTTTCAATCGCAGCGGTTCCGTTCTGTTGGCTGTTGAGAACCAGATCGTTGACAGTTAAATCCGCTGCCTGAAAGGATCAATCCTCATCAACCGACGATTTCGATTTCCGAAAACCAGTAGGCGATTTCTTCGGCTGCCGTTTCCGGAGCGTCAGAGCCGTGGACAGAATTTTCGCCCAGTGATTGGGAAAATTCCTTGCGGATAGTGCCATCGTCGGCATCGGCCGGGTTGGTGGCACCCATGACTTCGCGGTTTTTTAGGATGGCGTTTTCGCCTTCAAGCACTTGTACCACAGTTGGACCAGAAGACATGAACTCGGTCAGTTCGCCAAAGAACGGACGTTCGCGGTGCACGGCGTAAAATCCTTCTGCCTGTTTCAGGCTCATCCACACGCGCTTGGAGGCGACGACGCGAAGGCCGGCTTGTTCTAATTTTGCGGTGATAGCGCCGGTCAAATTGCGTTTGGTGGCGTCGGGTTTGATCATGGAAAAGGTGCGTTCAATGGCCATCGGGCGTTCCTCGATTTTGTCAATTCAAATGGGGCGAAATTGGCTGACGCGAAAGCGCCAGCGTTGGCGAGCCTATAGCGGCTTGCGCAAGCTGCTGCAAGTGGTTTTGGGTTCTGCTACCTTGGACCTCAGGCTGCGGCCCGCGCGGCCCGGCCAAGGCCATCATACATATCGAGCAACCGCTCGAACCACTCGGCCACTTCGCCCTCTTGCGGCAGAACCGGGATAGTGCAGGTCATGCGCAACCATTGCAGCGTGCCAAACACCACATAGTCGGCAAAAAGCGGGGTTTCACCGCCGATATAGGGCTGTTGGCTTAGCGTGAGTTTAAGCGGCATCAGGGCGTTTACCAACATGCTGACCTTGACATCGCGACCATCGTGCAGCGCCTCAAGCGTGGTCTTGATCATGGTTTCACGGCTTTGGCGAAAATAGGTCTGGTCGACATCATCAAGCAAATCGTGGATGTCTTTCATCGCCAACGCGCCAACCAGCGGGTGAAGCTGAGATTGCGCCCAGGCGATGACAAATCGGGTCAGCTTTTCGCCGCTGCTTCCACCCAACAATGAGGGCCTGTCGGGATAGGCTTGATCAAGATATTTGGCGATTTCATAGCTTTCCTGAACCAGCTTTTCCCCGTCCTTGATCAGCGGCACGGTCTTGGTGATACCGCCTTCGATCTCCGGAATTTTGGTGAACGGTGTTGCAACGGAAGAAAATTCAAGACCCTTGTGGGCCAGCGACATGCGGGTCTTCCAGCAATGGGGGCTGAACACATGGTTTTCATCGCTGCCGCACAGTTCGTAAAGTTGGATCGTCATCTTAATGCCCCTTGTTTGGTCGAGCGCGACGTTAACGCCCGGCTGCAAAACACACAAGCCATGAAGCTTCAATATTTTGTGCAACAAGCCTGTTCGCGCAAATGGCACAAGATACCTTTGCTTTGGCCGGCCAAGCTTGCAATTTTGCCGTCACCGGCGCGTCAATCAACTTGTTTTTCACGCTCATAGGTTTCCGAAAGCTCCATCCACGCGGCCTCAAGTGTTTGAATTGTCTTTTCGCTTGCCCCGCGTGCTTTCGATAATGCCACCACCTGCTCATTGTCATCCAGCACCGCAGGATCACCAAGCTTGGCTTCAAGCTGCTGCAGTTCCGCCTGCGCCTTATCGATTCTCTTTTCAAGTGCCTTTATTTTATTGCGCAAGGGTGCCAGTTCGATCCGTCTGGCGGCGGCGAGTTTGCGCCGTTCCTTGCCCGAAAGTGCAGGTTTCTTGCCGCTTTGCGTTTCTGCATCATCGGCCGGTGCGGGGGTTGATGGCCCTCGCAGAATGAACCGGCGGTAGTCGTCGAGATCGCCCTCATAGGGCGCAACGCCACCCTGATTAACCAGCCACAGGCGCTCGGCGCTGGCTTCAATCAGCGAACGGTCATGGGAAATCAGAATAACCGCGCCCTTATAGGCATTGAGCGCCATCACCAGCGCCTCGCGTGAATCGATATCGAGATGATTGGTCGGCTCGTCCAATATAAGCAGATGCGGCGCGTGAAAGGTGGCAAGTCCCAACAACAGCCGCGCTTTTTCGCCACCGGAAAGATCGCGCGCCCTGGTGTCCATTTTCTCGGTGCCAAGGCCTAGTTGCGCAACCCGCGCCCGCACCTTGCCCTCGCTGTCATTGGGCATTAGCGCACGCACATGCTGGTATGCTGTTTCTTCCGGCAGCAGATCGTCCATCTGGTGTTGGGCAAACATGGCAATGCGCAGCTTGTCCGCCCGGGTGATATGGCCCGATTGGGCCTCAAGCCTTTTGGCCACCAGCTTGGCGAAGGTCGATTTGCCGTTGCCATTGGCACCTAAAAGCGCGATCCGGTCGTCGGCATCAATGCGCAGGTCAAGCCCGCCAAGCACCGCCTTTTCCGGTTCATAGCCGACCGAGACATTTTCCATATTGATGATCGGCGAGGCGGCTTCACGTTGCGGGTTAGGAAAGCTGATTGGTGCCACCCGCGCTTCGCTGACAGCGCCTATTGATTGCATTTTTTCAAGCGCCTTGATGCGGCTTTGGGCCTGGCGGGCTTTTGAGGCCTTATAACGGAAGCGGTCGATATAGGCCTCCATATGCTTGCGCTTGGCGTCCTGTTTCTGTTTCATTTTAGACTGCAGCAACATCTGCTGCGAGCGGGTTTTTTCAAAGAAATCGTAGTCGCCCTTATAGGCGGCCAGTTTCAGGTTTTCGAGATGAACAATGGTGGTTGCCGTGCGGTTTAACAGATCGCGATCATGGCTGATGATGATTACCGTGTGGGGGTAGCGGGCGATATAGTTTTCAAGCCACAAGGTGCCTTCAAGATCGAGATAGTTGGTCGGTTCGTCCAACAACAACAAATCCGGTTCGGAAAACAGCACCGCCGCCAGCGCCACCCGCATGCGCCAGCCACCGGAAAACGATGAACAGGGTTTAAGCTGGGCGGCGGCATCAAAACCCAGCCCGTTGAGGATAGAGCCGGCCCGCGCCTCGGCCGAATGGGCATTGATGTCGCCCAGCCGTTCGTGAATTTCACCAATACGATGTGGCTCGGTAGCGGTCTCGGCCTCCGCCAGCAGCGCCAGCCGCTCCGGGTCGGCAGCAAGCACCGTATCGAGCAGGCTGATTTCGCTGCCCGGTGCCTCCTGCGCCACCTGGCCGAGGCGCATATTACGGCGCAATTTTATCGTCCCGGCCTCCGGCGCATATTCGCCGGTGATCAGCTTGAAAAGGGTCGTCTTGCCGGTGCCGTTGCGGCCAACAAAGCCAAGTTTGGCCCCCGGCGGCACGGCCAGCGAGGCGTTTTCAATGAGCAACCGGCCCATCATCCGAAAGGTGAGATCGTTGATATGCAGCATGGGCCGGGTAATGGGCGAGAAGGGCAAAAGATGCAAGGGGGATGTTGGAAAAGGGCAGGGCAGAATAACACGCAAGGCGCGAATATTACTGCCTGATTAGTGCTGGAGGTACATTAGTTATCCCCGTCCTGCCGGGGAATGAGAGCATCGTGGCAACTTCAACCCACACAGATGCCTGCCCATGTTCCACCAACATATACCTGACGATGCGATTTTGAAGCGGGAAATCGCCGCCGCTTCCCTTTCCCTTTCACTTCTGCGCCTCGAATTGCTTTTGCTAAAAGGCACTTTTGATGAGAATCAACCGCGGGTGCCGCGCGGCAACCGGGATGGAGGTCAATGGACAGACGGAGCGGGTGGCTCGAGCTCCGGTAATGGCCAGCGCCAACAAAGCCGGCAGCGGTTTGCTCAAGGAAAACCGCGAAAGCCACTTCTTCCAGAGGGGGATCCATCAAAACCACCAAAATTACCCAGAAATAAGCCAACAAAACCCGGGTTTACTAAAGCCTATGCCAAGCAGTTAGCAATGTGGCTGGGGAAAAAGGTTGTCAAAAAACAACCCTACATTGGAGCTGCTTTAACTATTTATGACAATCGCCATTGGATTCACGACGAAGTTTCGTCGATCATTTCATCTTTTGATGATCCCAAACCGCTTGCAGAGTTGCATGATCTCGTCAAATCTCCCAAAAGAGGGTATGAAATACACCACATCGTTGAGCAAACAGCGGCCAAAAAAGCCGGATTTCCCAAGTCGAAAATCAACTCGCGGGAAAACCTGGCGCGCATTCCTACCTGGAAACACCATGAGATAACCGGCTGGTACGCGAGAGGGAACAGGGAATTTGATGGCAAATCACCGCGAGAACATTTGCATGACAAGAGTTGGGAAGAGCGATTGAAGGTTGGACACAAAATAATGATTGAAAAGGGAGTGTTAAAACCATGAATTCCAAACAAATCAAAACACTAAGCTCCAAGAAGCTTGTCAAAAACCATGTGCAGCTTTGTTTGTTGATGTATGATGCCGTAGAAATAGAAGATTCCGACGAATACAACACTCACTTTCGAAAAATGATGTTGATAGAGGATGAACTCAAATCCCGTCCCGGTGATCATCGGCATTTGCTTTTGCCGCTGCTCACCCACGAAAACCCGCAGGTCCGGCTGCATGCAATTAAAAGCACCTTGGCTGTGAGGCCGAAAGCGGCAAGAAAAGCACTGGAAAAACTCGCTAAATCCGATGATGACGATCCTTATGATTTTGAAGCACGGGTGACAGTGGATAATCTCGATTCCGGCTTCTGGGTGCCCGATTGAGCAAATCAGATTCTATCGCCACCCAGTCGAAAACAATTTGCAAGCGCCACAAATTCTTCAATACCTAGCTCTTCCGCCCGCTTTGTGCCGGCAATGCCGGTGCGTTCAAGCAATTCAGCACCGCCCAGCGGTTTGAGGCTCTGACGCAACATCTTGCGGCGCTGGCCAAAGGCTGTTCTTGTTACCGTTTCAAGCGATTTGACATCGGCTTCAAGCGGTTTTTGCCGGGGTGACGCCACCACCAAAGAGGAGGTTACTTTTGGTGGTGGAAAAAAATTTTGCGGTGCAAGATCGAAGGCGATATGCGCCTTACACCGCCAGCCGGTCAGCACCGACAACCGGCCAAAGGCTTTTTCTCCCGCTCTGGCAGTTATGCGCAGCGCCACCTCACGCTGAAACATCAGCGCCATTGATTGATAAAAAGGTGGCCAGTTCTTGCCACCCAGCCAACCGGTCAATAAAGGTGTTGCGATATTATAGGGCAGATTGGCAATGATGCGGCAAGGGCCATCGGCAAGGGCGGCATAATCAACCGTCAACGCATCGGCCTCGATTATTTCCAGCCGGCCGGGATAGTGCGCCGCAACTTCCGCCAGGGCGGCAATACAGCGCTGATCGCGCTCGATGGCGATGATTTTTTTGGCCTCTTGGGCCAGCAGCGCCCGGGTCAGTCCGCCGGGGCCAGGTCCGATTTCGATCACCGTCACGCCTTCCAGCGGGCCGGTGGCGCGGGCAATTTTTTCAAGGATATTGAAATCGAGCAGGAAATTCTGTCCGAGCGATTTTTTGGCCGCCAGCCCGTGGCGGGCGATGACCTCGCGCAACGGGGGCAAATCGTCAATCATGCGCCACCGGCGCGGCTCATCCGGTCGGCAAGCTGCAGGGCGGCGATCATGCTTTGCGCCTTGGCCTTGCCACTGCCGGCGATATCATAGGCGGTGCCGTGGTCGGGCGAGGTGCGCACGAAGGGCAGGCCAAGGGTGACATTGACGGTTTTATCAAAATCAAGCGCCTTGGCCGGTATCAGCGCCTGGTCATGATACATGCATATCGCCGCATCATAGGTTTTGCGCGCGCGCTGGTGAAACAAAGTGTCGGCGGGCAGGGGGCCCGTGGCCGCAATGCCGGCTTTCTGCAAACGGGCGATGGCAGGCGCGATAATCTCGATATCCTCCATGCCCATCGTGCCTTCCTCACCCGCATGGGGGTTGAGGCCGCAAATCGCCAGCCGTGGTTTTTTTATACCGAACCGCGTATGCAAATCGGCTGCCGTAATTGTCGCGGTTTCAAAAATATCGTCACTGGTCAGCGATTTAGGCACATCGGCCAGCGCAATATGAACGGTCACCGGCACGGCCCGCAGGCGTGGGCCGGCGAGCATCATCACCGGTCTGGGTTTTTTCCCGTCAAAGCCAGGCCAGCCGCCTGCGATTTCGGCCAGAAACTCGGTGTGGCCGGGGCAAGAAAAGCCGCCATCATAAAGCGCCTTCTTGTTTATTGGCGCGGTAACAATTGCGCGGGCAAAGCCGGTTTTTATATGCTCCACCGCGGTGGTGATGGCTTCAATTATACCGGTATAATCGCCCGGTGCAGGCCTGCCCGGCTTGCCCTTCAAAGCCGCGGCAAGTGGCACCACCGGAAGGGCGCATTCAAAAGCCGGCATGGCTTTGTCTGGGGTGGTTTCTTCGAGCCTGATTTCAACGCCCATCTGCTGCGCCCGGTTTCTCAGCAAGCGCGCATCGCCAAGCACATAAAATGGTGGCACCGCATCTGCCGTCCGCCTGCTTGCAAGCCAGGCCTTTATGATAATATCAGGGCCTATGCCGGCCGGCTCGCCGGTGGTCACTGTGAGCGGCAATAGGGAAGATTGCGACAACGAAGGCACTCAGCGGCGAACTATCGTTGCCCGTTTCCGCAACTGCTTAAGATATTTCTTGTCGGTATCGCTGACACCCTTTTTTAATTGCTCTTGTTGAAAGGTGAGCTGGGCAACCCGGTCATCCGAGACCGTTTGCGACCGGCACACGGCCAAAAATTCAACACCGCGATGGGTGTCACGCACTTTCGTGGTCTTGCCTTGCGGCGTTGCGATAACGTGTTTTTTCCAGTCCGGCGGCAATTGCGGCTCCATAACCCTGCCCAGCGACCGCACGGTGACGTCAATCAGGCCCTTGGCAAATCCTCTGGTTTTGTCACAACTCTCGAAGCGATGGCGAAATGCCGTTGCCTGGCGGCGCCGTTTGGCCATGAGAGTGCGGCGCTTGGCTTTTGGAACCACAAATATTACCTGCTGCAAGGTATATTCTGTTGTCGATGGTTTGTCGCCACCGCGGGCGCGAATCTTGGCAAAAATGTCCGGTGATGAGGACTGCCGACTTTCTGCGCGCGATTTTGCTGAAAGCAGCCTTTGCCAGGTCATCTGGGCGCGGATGAAACTCTTGAATCCGCTCACGGTAACGCCAGAGCGGGTCAGTATCTGCGTCAATGCTTTGACCGGCATGCGGTTGCTCTTGGCAAAACGCGCATAGGCGGCATCGATTTCTTTTTCAGGGACCGATATATTCACCCGCTTGGCGGCCTGCATTTGCACCGCCTCATCGATTAGTTCCTCCGTAGCCTTTTGGGACCGGTTGCCGCCGGTGCGGCGCAGTTTTAAAAACGCCGCCCGGCGGGCAATGTCATAGCTGGTGATCGGTTGATCGTTCACCACCACCTTGATTTTGCTGGCTGAAAGGGCGGGTGGCGCAAATCCAAACAACGCTGACAATGTCAATATCAGCAACGCGATCAAGGCTGCGGGTCGATGTCTGTTGCCGTTGATACAGGGGTGACTGAGACTGGTAATTTGGTTGGTCAATTTCGGCTTCCTGGTGACTAGTAAGGCAGAACTTCCGCCTGGTATGGACTGGCAGACTTACATTAATATCGTCAGTTTGGCAAAAACATGATCAATTTATTCAACGTGTAGGAATGGAACCACTAGTGGTCTGGCCGAAACGCTTGAATCCCTTTTCAGCACGTTCTTTTTCAAGCGTTTTGGCCACAAAGACCACTAGCAACTTATTTAATTCTAGTGGTTCTTATGATTCCAACATTTGCCATAAGTACGAGCCGCTGGCGGATGCAAATGTTGGCACAGAACCACTAGCAAGCTCCAAATTCCAGATGCGATGGTATCTGCAGTTCTTTCTGTCGTGATAATCTGAAAAATTATCGCTGAAACAGATTGAAATCATCCGGGTTTTGGCTGTAACCAACATCACCCACCGTTCTGAAGCCAAGTCGCAATGATATTGTGCGACCGGAAACCTCATTGGAGTAGCGCCTGCGGTTTTCAGAAAACGTCAACGACATGGAAAAACACTCATCATCATAGGAGATACCGAAGGAATCGTTTATCAGCGAGTTGTTTCTGATATCATAATGAGCACTGCCAAATATCCGCCAGTAATCACCAAGCCTTAACGAGCCCGAAGCAGTGGCCTGTTCACGCTTATCTACAAAACCATAATCCGGTTGGGAGTCTATAAAGGCATAACCGGCGGACAGTGAAAACCGGCGGTGGGTGAAACTGGCGGATGCCTCAAGCCGGCGTGTAGCAAAGTCCTTTTCATCAAAGCGCCCGCGCGTTTCAAAATAGAGCCCGAAATTGGTTTTCAAACCGAGCATGGCAACATAGTCAGAAGCGTCTGTTTCCAATCCTGATTCCTCACCGGCATTGACCACGTCGTTCTCACGGGCGTAAGGGTTGGTCCCGGCCAAATGGAAGGACTGTCCGGCGAGCGCACTGATTATAGTGCCATTGTCAAATACACCGGAATAGCGCAAACCGAGATTGGCACGAACACCGCCTTCAAGCCGGTCATAACCGGAAAACTTGTTGCGCTCGAAAAGATTTGACGTATCGAACACCAGGCTTTGTGCGTCTTCGTTGGGAAGAGTTGCTACTGAAGCCGAATTCGGCCGTACAAATATCTGGGCAATGGGTTCGAAAATGTGGCTACCACCTGGATGGGTGGCCAATATCGGCCAGCGGTATTCCAGTCCGATTGTCGGCATGGCGCGGAATTCATTTGCATTGATGACGGGCGCTGTGCTCTCACCATCGGGTCGAATGAAAAAGGCGTTACCCTCGAAAGAAAGTGATGGCGTAAATGCCATACCGCTCGATGTGGTGAGCGTGCGTTTCCATTCAACATCAAGGCTGGCCCGGGTCAATCCACCATCGATGCCGTGAAAACGGATGTCATCGCTGGCTGGTGTCACCGCATTGGGGTCGGTGCGTGTGATGCTGAAGGCATTGACATTCCAGGCCAATTGGCCGCCCAAAACCGGCTCTGATTTGACGTAGTTATAGTCAAGCACCGGATGGACCTGCGCCTGCTGATCTTGCTTGCTGAGTCTCGGCCCATGCCCGGTGGGCGGACAAACGGCGGTTGCTGGACCGCAACCCACATACGGTGCCTGCACGAGGAATTGATAGGCGCTCAAATCAAAATAACTGCGATCATGCATCCCGCGCAGGTAAATCTCATTGTCGATAAACTGGTTGGAGTAGCTGGGAATCTTGTAAGTCTGCGAGAAAGTCCTGTCACTTTGCAGCATTACGTCCCAGCCAAATGTCCAGCGCGGATTAATATAAAAAGCGCCAGTCGTTGCCAACATGCCCCGTTCGGTTGCCTCTGAATCTGGCGTGGCGGCGAACATGGGGGAATTATTCTGGTTAATGAACAAGGAGGGATCATCCTGGTCAATGCCAGCCGCCCTGATATTGTAATAGCCGTTATCAAGTTGATGCCGCCACTCAATAGCCGTTAAGAATCCTTGCTTTGAATACCAGGTCTCACTAATCGTGAGATCATGACTGGGTCCGGTCACCAAAAAATAGGGTACCGTTATGCCGTCACCCAATTTTTCGCTATAGCTGAACTGAGGCCGCAGAAATCCGCTCTTGCGTTTTACCGAAGGGTCAGCGTGGCGAAACCATGGCAAATAGGCGATTGGCAGACCGAAGAGTTCGAACCGCGCATGGCGGTAGGTGATGGTCTTTTCAACGCCATCAAGAATAACAGTTTTGGCCTTGATTTGCCAAAATGGTGGTTTATCAGGATTGTCCTTGCAAGCTTTGCAGGCGGTATAGACGCCATGATTGAATACTGTTTTCTGCCCCGCAAACCGCTCGGCACTTTCTGACGCAATTCGAGTATCCAAAGGTGTTTCGACCCGCAGCGCATTGAGAAATCCATCACCAAAATCGTCGGTGATGTCGACTCTGTCGGCAAAAATCTTGTGCCCATTCGGCTCGATAATCTCGACATTGCCGGAGGCGACAATTCTCTTCGTCTTTTGATTGTAGGAAACCTTGTGAGCGACAAGATTGTAACCATCATAGTCAATCTGAACCGAGCCAGTAGCAGTGACAACCTCGGCATCATTGTCGTAGATCAATTGATCCGCCTGCAGCAGCATTTGCGCGTCAGGATTGGAGTTCGGTTTGCCGAACACACTTCCTTCTGCATCTTGGGCGTGAGCTTGATTTAGCATCACTTCGGCTCCAGCGCCAAATGCGGCCGCATAAACACAAGCTGCAAGAATTCCCTTATAAAGGGAATGCCGTGCCCACATCAGATACGCAAAACCGGGAGGCATTATCCGTCCTCCTGATGCAAAAGTATTGTCACACTAATCAAAGCCGCTACTGTTGGAGGATACCACGCCGCCAGCCATGGCGGTACGATTCCATTCTTGCCAAAACCAATTACCAATTCTGTAACGACATAAAGCACGAAGCCGGCAAGGATTCCAGTCAAAACAATCTTACTGTTTTGGCCGAAGCGTACAAATCGCAAGGAAACCGTGCCGGCAATGAATACCATCGCCACAAAAAACAGGGGTCGGGCAAAAAGTGATTGAAATTGCATGCGAAAATTGTTGGATATTTTCCCCGCCGATTCGGTTTGTTCGATCTTTGTTAACAATTGCCAAAACGATAGATCCTCCGGTCTGGTAGAGACGCCGTCTAGCTGGCCTGCGGTTAGATTGGTCTCTACCTGGTAGGTCTCTATTGGCAGTGATTTTTTACCCGATACTGTCACATTGACCTTGTGAAACGTCATTTGCGCGGATTTACCGTCTTGGGCTGCAATATAGCCAGCCCGATCGGCGTCAATGCGCTCTTTAAGGTATCCCGATTGTTCAAAGCGATAGGCCGTGACACCGTTGAGAACTGTACCCTTTTCACGCGAAATTGCCGCATGAATAATCATGTCGCCCTTGTTACTGGATTGGCGGATCCACAAATTGCGGGATCTGTCGGTATCGACATTGCCTCGGCCACCATAGACCCGCGCCTCAAGGTCTTTGCCATAGCGGGCTGCTGACAAGGCCAGAGGATTAAATAACAACGCTGAAAACAGTCCAACGGCAATTGCCGATATGGCGGCGGGCCAGATAAACTGCCACACCGATACCCCGGCCGCGCGTGCGACAACCAGTTCCATCTTCCGATTCAGCAGAATTAGCGTCCCGATACAGCCGAACAATACGGCGAATGGGAGAACTCTTTCAGCAAATCCCGGCGTTTTTGCCAACGATATTATCAGGAAGTCGGCAAATGGCACGTCTGGATGGCGCGACATGCGCCGGGCCTGATCGGTCAAGTCTACCGCAATGATAAGAAAAGAGATCAACAGGAAAATGAGAAATATGTTCTTTAAGAACAATTTCGCGAAATAGAATCCAAGGGTGCGACCGATCATGACACCGCCTTCTGCTCACCTCGACGAAAGTTGATGTAGCGGCGGCGCCAATGATGATAACGGGCCTCAGCCCACAATTGCAGTCCATCAAGCCAGTGTTGGACAAAACCAGGCAGGGCCATTTGTTTGCCAGTCATCAGATAAACGGTGGGGACTACCAGACCTGTGAGCGGGAGGATGTATATCAAGGCGATAGAGTCCGGATTGTTGCGTGAAGCATTGATCACGACGATGCTCAGGCCACGCAATATAGCACATATCATAAAGGCCGCCGAAATGGCGATAGTATAGCTTTGCCTGGTTGAGCGCGCGCGCCCTGAGATAGCCAAAACAATGAGGACAAAGGCGAAAGGGTAAAGACCGGCAGTCAGCCTGTTATGGGCTTCCGCTCTCAGCGCACCTGGTCTTTTTTTGTAGTAATAGGAATTAGGATCAGGATTGAACAGTTCGTTTGTTGCTAATTCCTCAAGGCTGCTTCCGCCAGAGCCACCGCCGGAAAAGCTTGAAAGATCAAAGGCGTAAGATTCGAATTTGACAACAGATATGTTGTCGTCCTGCCGTTTTGCGCGTTGAATTTCACCTTCCCGCAGAAGCAAAAACGCGTTGCCTTTCTGTTTGACAATATCACCTTCTCGCGCCAGGTAGGTGAAGGTTTCATCCTTGTTTCGTTCGTCCAGCACAAACACGCCCTTAAGCACACCACCCGACGCCCTTTGGTTTATGTGGAAAGTGATGTTGTCCCCGATTTTGTTAAATTCGCCCTCCTTGATGATCACCGAAACCAGATCGGAACGCACTTGAGTGACAAAATTTCGGAGCACGGCAAGGCTGGATGGTCCAAATTGCAAGGCGATCACCATAACAGCGATTGCGATTAATCCGCTCAACACCAATAGTGGCCGCAACACAATAGACTGCGAAGCGCCCGAGGCATTAATAACCACCAGTTCACTATCATTGTTCATGCCGTTGATGCAGTTCATCACCCCCAACAACAACCCTACCGGCAAGATGACTGACACTAGTGTTGGCACTCCAAGTGTAGTCATATAAAGATAGAGAAAAACGCTTTGACCCTTTGACGTAATTAAATCGACACCCTGGAACGCTTTGACCACCCAGACAATCGCCGTCAGCGACAAGGTCGCCGTGAGAGTGGCAAAAAAGGCTCGGCGAAAGATATAACGCTCTAACAGCTTCGGTGTCATGATTTGCCGGATTCCGTTCCAAATTCCTGTTCAATTCTTGATGCCATGTTTATCGCCGCATAGCGATACATTATTGGCTTTCAATAAGCTGAATCAATGCTTCGATCATATGATCTAAACATACTCCATTTCTCCCAAAGCTCCAACCGGATCAGCGAGTGTAATGCACCGTTTTATTAAAGCCTTGTAATGGCAAAAAAACGGCAAAAATTCTTGGTTAACAAAATGCCAAGTCAACATTGCCATTTTCCAGCGATTGCTAAAATATGAGGGCTTACGTAGTTTACCTGACCCGTTGACCGGAGCGACCATGGCGCAATTACCCAACCTTTCTTTCATCAATCTCAAACAGCCAGAAAAAGGCAATCTTGTGGTCCTGTGCAAGAGCGATCTGAAATTCGCTGTCTCAATCGATCCCGAGCTTGCAAAATTACTCAAGGCATCGGCCAAAATTGCCGAATTTTCTGGCAAGGAAATGAAGACGTTAAGCCTCATATCTCCGGCAAGCGGCTACGACCGGATAATAATTGTCGGCATCAGTCAGGAGAACGGGTGGGAAGAATTTGACTGGCTGAAACTTGGCGGGACGATATTCAAGGCGGTTGAGGCGATTGCCAACATTACCGTGATGCTGGATTTACCGGGCGATGCGGAGGCGGTTGAAGCAGACCAGGCGGCAGATCTCGCCATGGGTATAAAACTTGCCGCCTACAGGTTCGATGCCTACAAATCCAAAGAAAAGAAGGAAAAACCGGCCTCAAGGATTAAGATAGCCACCATTGGTGCTGCGGCGGTGCGTCGCTCATGGAAAGAAAGAAGTGGTGTTGCCGATGGCGTCATTGTTGCCCGCGATCTGGTTAACGAGCCTGGCAACATCCTGACCCCAAAAGAGTTTTCAAAGCGCATTGGCGGATTGGAAAAACTTGGTGTTAAAGTGGAGATACTCGATCAAGTCGCGATGAGAAAGCTTGGCATGCGGGCTCTTTTAGGCGTGGCGCAGGGCTCGCAACTGCCGCCGTTCATGGCGGTGATGCAATGGCATGGCGGCAAGAAGAAAGACCAACCGGTAGCCTTTGTCGGCAAGGGTGTGACCTTTGATACCGGTGGTATTTCGATCAAGCCGGCGGCGGGCATGGAAGACATGAAGGGTGATATGGGAGGGGCGGCGGCAGTTACCGGGCTAATGCATGCGCTTGCTGCTCGCAAGGCGCGCGCCAATGTGGTTGGCATTGTCGGTCTGGTGGAAAACGCAGTTGACGGCAAAGCCCAGCGGCCAGGCGATATCGTTAAGGCGATGTCCGGTAAAACAATTGAAGTGCTTAATACCGACGCCGAAGGCCGATTGGTGCTGGCCGATGCCCTGTGGTATTGTCAGGACCGTTTCAAACCGCAATTCATGATCAATCTGGCGACACTCACCGGTGCTATTCTGGTGGCGCTGGGCCATGAGCATGCCGGTCTTTTCTGCAACGATAACTTGCTTGCCGAGAGACTTTTTCATGCCGGCCAATCAACCCGCGAACGGGTTTGGCGCATGCCGCTGGATGAAGCCTATGACAAGCTGCTTGATTCAAAAAATGCCGATACCAAGAACATCGGCGGCCGGCTGGCCGGCTCAATCACCGCCGGGCAATTCCTGCAGAAATTCGTCAACAATGTGCCTTGGGCGCATCTTGATGTCGCTGGCACCGCGATGGGCTCGCCCCAAACCGCGATCAACCGCTCGTGGGCATCGGGTTTCGGCGTCCGCCTGCTCGACCGGCTAGTTAGGGATCACTACGAGGGATAGGTCGCAATGTCGTTATTTCCAAGCCTGCCGGACACCGCTCATTTGAAGGATGTGTTCCAGAAATTTCCCAAAAACGTGCCGCCGCTGCTGGAGTTTCACGATCTTCTATTGCGTGGAGAAAGCCAGTTTTCGATCGGAGAACGCGAACTGATCGCGGCATATGTTTCCGGCCTCAATGCCTGCACCTTTTGTTTCGGGTCGCACAAAATCATTGCTTCAAAGTTTGGTATCGACGAAACGCTGATCGATGCATTGGTGGAAGATATTGATGCGGCACCGGTGGATGAAAAACTCAAACCGGTATTGCGCTATGTGGGCAAACTGACCACACTTCCTGCCCGTTTGACCAAGGCCGATGCCAAGGCTGTGTTCGATGTGGGCTGGAGCGAGGAGGCGCTCTATGACGCCGTGCAGGTTTGCGCAATTTTCAATTTCATGAACCGCATTATCGAGGGCACCGGTGTAACCTTCGATTACGCAAAAGATGCAGAGGCGGCAGAAGAATTGCGCCAGCGTAAAGACCATACCTATGGCGGTTTCGGCAAGAAAATCATCGGCGCGTAGTTTTTCAACCAATGATAATTTTGTCGTCAAAAAGACACTTAACTGCGCGCCAACACCGCTATTCGCCACGGCCCCAGCGGGAGTTCTTGCCATCTTTAGCCAATCGCCGCCGGCGACTTCGCTTTAGTGCGGTTATTAAAAAGCCCAAGCCGCCGACTGCCATCATGACAGCACCGGCCATCAATAGCCGGCCATCATAGGTGGCAACGTTGGTCGTCAACTTCAATGACGCGGACCGCACGCTCAAGCTTTCGGGCTTAACCGGTTCGAGGGTAAATAAATATGCCTCCGCAGTGGCAAAATGCAACGGGGCCGCCGTTTGCCACAATTTTTGCACCGGTGGTCCGGCGGCGCCATCACCGACCGGCTGAAGTTGAAAATTCAATACCTCACGTGATGAAAATCCTGCCGGCCCGTTGATTTTCAGGGAAAAATCGGAAGACTGAGAAAGGCGTTCCGACGGCGCATCAACGCTCACCCCGATTTGCACGCCAACGGGAAACATCTCAGGCTCCAGTTGCACCTGAACGGGCTGCCAACTGCCGCCACGCTTATAAAAACTCATATCAGCCAGCCGCTGTCCGGTAAAATTTGACACATACATCGGATAGCCGATGCGCAAGGCCGAGCCAACAATCACCATCAGCAGAAAAAAGGTTCGCAAGGGGTATTCTCCGCCTGTTCGGTTGTTCCTAAAACATGTTCCCGATCTGGAATTAGGATAGCCTGTCTGTGGTTAGTCCGCCAAACTTGTGTCCAGGTCAGCTACGTGGATCGTTTTTATACAAGCGGTTGCTCCATTCGCGCAAGGCCAGAGCGGCATGGATATAGGGGTTCTCGATATCGCCAAAATCGATGGAATTGAGATCAAATTGTGCGGTTTCCATTGTCAAACTTCGCCCCGCGCCACCTTCGCCAAAGCGCCCGGATAGAGACGATGCTCCTGTTCAAGCACCCGGGCGGCCAGGGTTTCTTCATTGTCATCAGCGAAAATCTCGATCTTTGCCTGTGCGACAACCGGTCCGGCATCAAGTTCCCGGGTAACAAAATGCACCGTGCAACCGTGCTCGCTTACGCCAGCTTCGATTGCCCTTTGATGAGTATTAAGACCCGGAAATTCGGGCAACAGGCTGGGGTGAATATTGAGCATTCTGCGCTGCCATTTATTGGTAAAACCGGCGGTGAGAATGCGCATATAGCCGGCCAGACACACCAGTTGGATGCGATAATCGAGCAATGCTTGATGTATCGCATCCTCATGGGCAGAACGGCTGGTAAAACCGGCCCGCTCGATTGCCATAGCAGAAATATCATGTTCGTGCGCCCACACCAGACCACCAGCGTCGTTTTGATCGGAAATCACCAGTGAAATTTCGGCCGGATAGTCCGGATCGGCGGCCGCCGTAACCAACGCCATCATGTTGGAGCCGCGGCCTGAAATAAGGACGGCAACGCGTTTTTTATCGCCGCTCACCGGACCAGTCTCCAAGATTGAGCTTGCCGGTATATTCTACCGCCTTCTTGCTGCGTGGTGTAAGCTGGCCGAGCCGCGTCACCTTTTCACCGGCAGCTTCAAGCGCAGTTGTCACGTTTTCTGTTTCTCCGGCGCCGGCGATGATAATCATGCCGATGCCGCAGTTGAAAGTGCGCAACATTTCGTCCTTGCCGACACCGCCGCAATGCGCCAGCCAGCTAAAAACCGGTTGTGGTTCAAGGCGGGAAAGGTCGATCCTGGCGGCAAGACCGTCGGGCAACACGCGCGGAATATTTTCGGTAAAACCGCCACCGGTGATATGCGCCAGCGCCTTGATCGCGCGGGTGGATCTGATCGCCGCCAGCAATGGCTTTACATAGATACGGGTCGGGGTCAGCAGTGCCTCGGCCACGGTCTTTGATGGTTCAAAAGGTGCCTCATCGCGCCAGAAAAGTTGCTCCTTTTCGACAATCCTGCGAACCAGCGAAAATCCATTGGAATGAACGCCCGAAGATGAAAGTCCAAGCACAATATCGCCGGGCTCAAGGTCGCTGCGAGGCAATAACTGGTCCCGTTCAACGGCTCCAACCGAAAATCCGGCAAGATCATAGTCATTGCCCGAATAAAGCCCCGGCATTTCGGCCGTTTCGCCACCAATTAGCGCTGCACCCGCCATTTGGCAGCCGTCAGCGATGCCGGAAACGACACTTGTCGCCTCCACCACATCGAGCTTTGCGGTGGCGAAATAGTCGAGAAAGAACAGCGGTTCGGCCCCTTGCACCACCAGATCATTGACACACATGGCGACCAGGTCGATGCCGATGGAGTGGTGCACACCGGATTCAATGGCGATTTTGAGCTTGGTGCCAGCCCCGTCATTAGCGGCGACCAGCACCGGGTCGCAAAATCCTGCCGCTTTGAGGTCGAACAAGCCGCCAAATCCGCCGAAACTGTTGTCGCTGCCGGGCCGCGCGGTCGATTTGATCAGTGGCTTGATGGCATCAACCAATGCATTGCCGGCGTCAATATCGACACCCGCATCAGCATAGGTGAGGGATTTCTTACCTTTTGTCATGCCAAATTGAATAGCCCCGGTGACCGCGCCGCGCCAGTCAACCGGCGTCTCTTACACAACTAATATCTGATGGGTTACATCGCGGCCGTTAGAGATTGTTACCTGGGTGAAGCCCGCCAGTTTGCACAGATCAAGGAAATTGAGTTCTTCAGGAATATTGGTTTCGGTAAAAAGCGGCGATGTGCGTGCAGAAGCGGTAAGCGATGCCATCAGCGCCCTGAGGCGAAACAGCGTGTTATAGCGATCCTCCTCCACTGACACGATAATCAGCTTTTCGGCCCGGCCTCCTTTGGCGAAAATGTGATATCCAGGCGCATAGGACCGGCCAAGTTGTTTGGAGTTCAATCCGACGGTAAAACCAACCCGCGCACGTTTGGAGGCCGTTTCCAGTATCGACAAACGGGAGATGTATGTCTCGTTGCTGCGCGGCTCGGGGTAATAATATCCCGAATGATTGTCATCGCCAAAAGCCGAACTGCCACTGAGCAGCAGAATACAACAAATCAGCCATGAAAAAAACCTGCTGGTCATTCCTTGGTTCTCCCGAGTTCTATTAGTGATGCCGAAGCATCGCTTGTCAGTAGGCGCAAATCACCATAGGTTATCGTCGTTTGCAAGGATGGGTCGCGGCGCAGGAATTTTTTGCGCGTTCAGCCGTCGTATTTTGGTTTTGAAGAAAATGGTGCATCGCAGGAGGATAAGTGCGGGCGATCCTGTTGGGCGGTGAGGTATATTGAACTTTGGCGGATTGTCTAATCTGTGTTGCCAAATGCGGCGATAAATCCCTTTATTGAACTTGTCATCACATCAGCGTTGCGAATATTACCTGTCATAATTCGAGGACATCACGAAGTTGACCATCCCCAATCTGATTTCGGTTATACGCCTTGCTCTGGTGCCGTTTATTGTCTGGACGCTGCTGGAAGGCCAGTACATGCAAGCTTTTATTATATTTGTTGTGGTGGGTATTTCTGACGGGGTTGACGGATTTATTGCCCGCCGCTTTGACCAGCGCACCGAGCTTGGCGCTTATCTCGACCCATTGGCCGACAAAAGCCTGTTGATCGCTATGTTCGTGGTGCTGGGTTATCTTGAGGCGATCCCGGTTTGGTTGACCATCGCGGTGGTTACGCGCGATGTGTTGATCACCGCAGCGGTGCTGGTGGCTTTCGTTCTCGGCAACCCAATAGCCATCAAGCCGCTATTTGTTTCCAAGGCGAACACCGCTGTTCAGATTGTTCTGGTTGCCGTAGCGCTTGGTGCACCGGCGTTTGACATTGAGCTGACGCTGGTTAAGACCATTCTGGTATGGATCTGCGGGACATTGACCGTGGCCTCTGCTTTCGCCTATTTTTCCACCTGGACCCGCCATTTGGCGGAATAGCCGATGGACACGCGATGACAAATTCAACCGACTCCGCACCTGATGCAAAGAGCGATAACGGTTATCTTTCCGTCGCCATTCGCCGTCAGGCGATTTTCTGGCTTTCAGCGACGGCCATATTGATCCTGTTTTTGTGGATGTTTCGCGGCATATTATTGCCGTTCGTAGCCGGCATGGTATTGGCCTATTTGCTCGACCCGTTGGCCGACCGGTTTGAGAAATGGGGTACCAGCCGAATGCTCGCCACCAGTATAATACTGGTACTGTTTATTATTGTGTTCGTCCTTGCACTGATGCTCGTGATTCCGTTGCTTGGCAGTCAATTGTCGGGACTGATCGAGCGCATGCCATCCTATATTACCCGCTTGCAATCGCTAATTGCTTCCAGTGACAGCACCTGGTTGAAACGGATCATCGGTGAGGGCGGGCAGACAATTCAGGACAATCTCAACGAATTGTTGAAGCAAGGTGCCAGCTGGTTATCGACACTGTTTCAGCAAATATGGAGTTCCGGCAAGGCACTGCTCGACATTCTCTCGCTATTTGTCATCACGCCGGTCGTGGCTTTCTATCTGCTCTATGATTGGGATCGCATGGTTGCGCGGGTCGACGAGTGGTTGCCCCGTGACCACCGCGACACCATCCATCAAATCACTGAGGGCATCAACGAGGCAATTTCGGGGTTCGTTCGCGGGCAGGGGTTCTTATGTTTAATCCTTGGTGTATTCTACGCCTTCAGTCTGACACTTGCTGGTTTGAATTTCGGGCTGCTGATAGGGTTGTTTGCCGGCTTTGTCAGCTTTATCCCCTATGTCGGCTCTTTGCTCGGCCTGGTGCTTTCGATCGGCGTGGCCTTGGTGCAATTCTGGCCTGACTGGATCATGATCGCGGTTATTGCCGGCATATTTGTGGTGGGGCAGTTTTTTGAGGGCAACATATTGCAGCCGAAACTGGTGGGGAAGAGTGTTGGCCTCCATCCGGTATGGCTGATGTTTGCCTTGTTGGCATTTGGTTCCCTGCTCGGTTTCACCGGCATGTTGATAGCCGTTCCGGCAGCCGCTGCGATCGGCGTGCTTGTACGCTTCGTGCTAAGCCGGTATCTGGAAAGCGATTATTACAAGGGTCATGACACCCGTTCGAGCGGAAAAGCGGTCGATTAACCGCGACCAATACATGCCCTTGAAAGAACTTGGAGCCGCCGCCGTGCCGAATTCGCAGGACAAGCCGTCACAGCTGCCGCTGGAGTTGCCTCACTTGCAGCATTTTGGCCGCGATGATTTGATTGTCGGTGAAGCAAACCAGCTTGCGGTCGATATGATTGATCGCTGGCCGAACTGGTCGTCGCAACTGGTCGTTCTTGCCGGGCCAGTTGGCTCGGGAAAGTCCCATTTGACCTCAATTTGGGTGGAAAAAGCTAACGCCCGGCTTTTGGAGGCAAATGACATCGGCAACATAAGTGACGAAATTTCTGCACCGGTTAACTTTGCTATTGAGAACATTGCAGCTGGAAATTTCGATGAAACAACCTTGTTTCATTTGCTCAACTTGGCCCGCCAAAGGGGCGGTCACGGCCTTTTGACCAGCTCCCAATGGCCGCAATCATGGAATTTTCAGTTGCCAGATCTCAGTTCTCGTCTGCGCGCTGCAACCCTTGTCGAGTTGAGCGAGCCCGATGATCTGTTGTTGCGGCAGACCATGATCAAACTTTTTTCCGACCGACAATTGCTGGTTGACCGTCAGGTGATCGACTATCTGGTGGTGCGTATGGAGCGGTCCTTAGGCGCCGCCAGAAAGATCGTCACCCTTTTGGATAGCGAAGCACTGGCACGCAACCGGCCGGTCACTCGACCGATGGCCGCCAAAGTGTTGCAACAAATAGCCGAGGGAAAGAAGTAGTACCAAAGGAAGCCGCGTTCGATAACGATGTTTTCATGAGACTGTAGTATTAGCTGAATTTGCCGCAACAAGTGTTCTTGTAATGTCTGGCCAGCCGGCTTATTTTTTAGTGAGACCCACCAACCGGCGGTAGCCGGTTGAAAGCGTGAGAGTAGTAGTAATGGAAAATCTCCCGACCGATAATCGCCAGGAGGAAATCGCCGCTTCGACGGCTGATAGCAATGATGACGCACCAATTGAAGAGTTGCCTATTGAAGAGCTGCTGACCAGCCCAAAACGGTTTGTCAACCGTGAGTTTTCTTGGCTACAGTTCAATCACCGGGTGTTGGATGAGGCGCAGAACACGTCGCACCCGTTGCTTGAGCAATTGCGGTTTTTGTCGATATCCGCCGACAATCTTGATGAATTTTTTATGGTTCGTGTGGCTGGTCTTGCCGGTCAGGTGCGTGCAGGCATTGGCACCTTGAGTGATGATGGGCAAAACCCGCTTGAGCAGTTGCAAAGTGTCACCGCTGAGACAAGCGCGCTGCAACACGACCAGCAGCAGGTTTGGTCGCAGTTGCGGCAACTGCTTGAGCAAGAGCACATTGAACTGGTCGATGGCACAAAACTATCGGACTGTCAAAAGGACTGGTTGGAAAACCACTTTCTAGAAGAGATATTTCCGGTTTTGACACCTTTGTGCATCGATCCTGCTCACCCGTTCCCGTTTATTCCCAATCTTGGCCTGTCCTTGGTATTACATCTGGTCAGCCTGAAGAAAAGCGCTCCGATGACGGCGCTAATTCGTCTGCCAACGCCGCTCAAGCGTCTGGTTCATCTGCCGGCACAGGTGAGCAAGGCGAATGATGCGCCATTGAAGGATGAGTTCATTCTGCTTGAAGATGTGGTCAGTCTGTTTGTCGACCGGCTTTTTCCGGGCTATAAAGTTGAAGGCAAAGGGGCATTCAGAGTTATTCGCGATTCCGACATCGAGATCGAGGAAGAGGCGGAAGATTTGGTGCTGTTGTTTGAAACCGCGCTGAAGCAACGCCGCCGTGGTTCGGTTATCCGTCTTGAACTCGACGGTTCTATGCCCGACACACTGCGCAAATTCGTCACTACCGAATTGGAGGTGGCCGAAAGCCAGATCATGACCTTCCATGAAATGCTGGCTTTGTGCAATCTGAGCGAGATCGTTCGCCTGGCGCGCAAGGATCTCAAATTTCCACCTCACACGCCGCGTTTTCCTGAACGGATTCGTGAGCATGGTGGCAATTGTCTGGCAGCGATCCACGAAAAGGACATGGTCATTCACCACCCCTATGAATCGTTTGATGTGGTAGTGTCCTTTCTCGAACAGGCAGCGGTAGATCCTGATGTCATTGCCATCAAACAAACGCTCTACCGCACCTCTCACGACAGCGCCATTGTCAAGGCACTGATTGAGGCGGCCGAAGCCGGCAAGTCGGTGACCGCACTGGTGGAGCTGAAAGCCCGCTTTGACGAGGAAGCCAATATTCGCTGGGCGCGAGATTTAGAGCGTGCCGGTGTGCAGGTGGTGTTCGGTTTCGTCGAACTGAAGACCCATGCCAAGCTTTCTTTGGTAGTGCGGCGTGAAAACGGCAAACTGGTCAACTATGTTCACATTGGAACCGGTAATTATCATCCGATAAATGCGCGCATCTATGCCGATATTTCCTATTTTACCCGAAATCCCGAAATTGCCCGCGACGTGGCCCATGTCTTTAACTTCATTACCGGCTACGCAACACCACAGGAGGTGAAGAACCTTTTGGTATCGCCGGTTAGCCTGCGTAAAGAAACGATCAAGCTGATCGATGCGGAGATTGACCACGCCAGGGAAGGACGCCCGGGGCAGATTTGGGCCAAGATGAACTCGCTGGTCGACACCGAGATTATCGATGCGCTTTACCGGGCCAGCCGCGCCGGGGTGGAGATTGATCTCATCGTGCGCGGTATTTGCTGTCTTCGACCGGGCTTACCGGGCCTTTCGGAAACGATCCGGGTCAAATCTATCATCGGCCGGTTTTTGGAACACACCCGCATCATGTGCTTTGGCAATGGTCATGGTCTGCCGTCTGAGGAAGCGCTGGTATTTGCCGGTTCAGCCGACTGGATGCCGCGCAATCTGGACCGCCGGGTCGAGGTTATGGTACCATTGCGAAACGATACCGTGCACCGCCAGGTCCTGGAGCAGATAATGCTGGCCAATATTCTCGATAACCTGCAAAGCTGGCGCGTGCTTCGTGATGGTACGGCCGAGCGGGTGGTGAAGGAAAAGAGCCACTCCGCCTTCGATGCCCAGAACTATTTCATGACCAACCCGAGCCTATCCGGGCGCGGCAAGGCATTGAAGAAAAACGCTCCCAAGGAATTCCTCAAATCCTGGGCCAACAAATCCAAACCGGCCGTTATTCAACCTGATCAGCTCAAGAAAAAGGCATCCTGATCTCCATTCCGCCTGACATTGCCACTGAGGGTTCGGCGCAGGGCCGGTTGCCACATCGCACGCCGATATCAATTGTCGATATTGGCTCAAATTCGGTGCGCTTGGTGGTGTATGAGGGTCTTTCACGCTCGCCCACCGTATTGTTCAATGAAAAAGTGCTTTGCGGGCTAGGGCGCGGGCTGGCGACAACTAACCGCCTGGATCAAAGTGCGGTGGAGTGCGCTATTGCCGCGCTGCAGCGCTATCGTGCCCTAAGCCAACAGGCCGGAGCCGATAAAATGTATGCCATTGCCACTGCGGCAGCGCGTGAGGCGGAAAACGGCGCCGAGTTTATCGAACGGGCAAATCAGGCGCTTGATATCGAGATCGATGTGCTTAGCGGCAAACAGGAAGCCTATTACGCCGCAATGGGGGTGAATTGCGGCTTTCCTGATCCTGATGGCATTTCGGGTGATTTGGGCGGCGGCAGCCTTGAACTTGTTGACATCAAGGGAGAAGATTTTGGCCAGGGCATTACCTTGCCGTTGGGTGGCCTGCGCTTGCAGGACATGGCTGAAGGTTCGCTGCGCCGGGCGCGCAAGGTCGCGAGAGAAACCTTGGCCGGCGTTGAATTTTTGCCCGACGGCAAGGCGCGCACGTTCTATGCCGTTGGTGGCACCTGGCGTTCGTTGGCGCAATTGCATATCGGCCATACCGGCCATCCCCTGCATGTCGCCCACAATTACCAGATGAGCGCCACAAAGGCGAAGGAATTTTGCCGGCTGGTGGCGCGGGTTGATTTGGACACTTTTCCCGGCATTGAAACGGTTTCCAACAATCGCCGGCAGTTGCTGCCCTTTGGCGCTATCGTGCTCGACGAGTTGGTAAAGCAGATGAAGCCGAAGAAAATTGTCATGTCGGCGCTGGGTGTACGAGAGGGGTATTTATATTCTCTGCTGGACGATGAAACCCGCAAACAACACCCGTTGATTGTTGCGTGCGAGGAGCTGGCGCGGTTGCGCGCGCGCTCACCTGAACATGCCCGTGAGCTTGCCGGTTGGACCGGCGATGCATTCCGCGTATTTGGAATTTTTGAGGACGAAACCGAAAAACGCTTGCGCATGGCGGCCTGTTTATTGGCTGATATCGGCTGGCGGGCGCATCCTGATTATCGCGGCAAACAGAGCCTGAATATCATCTCCAATGCAGCCTTTGTCGGGGTCGACCACAACGGGCGCGCCTATCTTGCACTGGCCAATTATTATCGCCACACCGGGCTGGTCGATGAAAACCTCAGCCCGTCGATTTTCCGCATCGCCAGCCGGCGGACCGCATTTCGTGCCAAGGCCCTTGGGGCATTGCTGCGGGTCGCCTATCAGTTTTCAGCTGCGATGCCTGGACAAATGAGCGAGCTTGAATTCACCAGACACCAAAAAGGGCGTTTTTCGCTCGATATCCCGGAAAAGATGGCTATTTTTATCGGCGAATTGCCAAATCGCCGCCTGCGCCACCTGGCGCGTCTTCTGGATGTGGATATTGATGTTCGGATTGTGTGAAGCGCTTTGGAATTTTGAGGTCTGTCGGGAAGCGGCCAAATCCCAGCGAGTTTGCTCCACCATAATAGATATCGCAAATTTTAGCTTCTTTGGGTCAGTTGTTGGCTGCAGCCAAGGGTTTGAAATTCATCCAACAGAACAACCGTTGCAAAAACTATACAGACCGTGTGGAAACTCCGATTGCCCCAGAGTAAAATGGCTAACGATTGGAATTTTGCGATTATTAACTGGTTGAACGGAATTTTGACTTGAACTGCGTCGTTGGCTCCGTGCGGGCGGGTTTTTGGGGTTGCATTTGCGGAATTTTGGCCAATGTCGCCTCCTCAAGCCCGTATTGCCGCCATCAATCCTTCTACACCAACAAGCTTGAGTGCCCGGCGAATATTGTAAGCCAATGCGGTGAGTGAGAACTCCGCTCTGACATTTTCCAGCCGTCGCATCAGGAATGCTCCTTGGTTCATCCATTGCTTGATCGAACCAAAGGGATGTTCAACGCTGTTGCGCCGCTCGTTCATTATTTCAGGATTGGCTTTCACCCGCACGGCCATACGATCCAGAACCGCCTCATTCTCGTAGCGGGCGATCCGGCGGAAACTGGAACCGGTACACTGCACTCTAAGGTTACAGGCTTTGCAGGCAGCCCGATTGCAATAGTCAACGAGAATGGTATCGCGCAGCTTGCGCCGGTAGCGGGGCTCAAGATGAGCCCCTGCCGGGCAAGTGTATTGATCCCTGTCCGCATCATAGTAAAACACGTCCTTGGCAAAGAAGCCTTGGCGCACAGCCGGGCCACGTTGTGGTTTGGCAACATAAGCAACAAGTCCGCTATTCTCACAGGCCTCGATATCCTCAATCTTGAAGTAGCCGCGATCAGCAACAACATCGATTTCGTCAACATCGAGTATCTCCCGCGCAGGCTCAGCGGTTTTGGCCAACAGCCCCAAATCACCAACCTGAGTGTAAACCTCCTGCTCAACGATCAGTTTGTGCTTGCAATCAACCGCGATCTGCACATTGTAGCTGACCCCTGCCTTGATTTTGCCCGACTGATACCGGCTGTCCGGGTCACTCAGCGATATCTGGCTTTGGCCTGTCGCATCCATTTCTTTCAATAGGGCCTTGTGGTGATTGAACCGCCCCGGGTTTACCGGAGGCTGATTAGTTTGTTTATGCGACTAATTCTAACTGGTTTATCTGTGCATAGTACAGCTCCTCTGCTTCAGCGGGTGGAATATTTCCGATTGGCTCCAGCAGGCGACGGTTGTTGAACCAGTCAACCCATTTGAGGGTTGCCATTTCAACATCATCAATGCTGCGCCATGAACTCTTTCGATGAATGACTTCGGCCTTGTAAAGTCCATTGATGGTTTCGGCCAAGGCGTTGTCATATGAGTCGCCGACACTGCCAACGGATGGCTCAATCCCGGCCTCGGCCAACCGCTCGGTGTAGCGGATCGAGACATACTGAACGCCCCGGTCACTGTGATGGATCAGCCCGTCTTGTTGAACCGGCCGTCGATCATAAAGAGCCTGTTCCAGAGCATCCAGAACGAAGTCCGTTTTGGCAGAACGGGATACCCGCCAGCCAACAATCCGGCGGGCAAATACATCGATGATAAAAGCAACATAGGCAAATCCCTGCCAGGTGGAGACAAAGGTAAAATCACTCACCCACAGCATATTGGGTGCAGGCGCGTTGAATTCTCTGTTCACATGGTCGCGTGGACACGGGGCGGAAGGATTGCTGTGGGTTGTCTTGAGGATTTTTCCTCTGATAACGCCCTGTATTCCAAGCTGTTTCATCAACCGCTCCACAGTACAACGCGCGACATCAAAATCCTCTCGCTGCATCTGTCGCCAGACTTTACGTACCCCGTAGACTTCATGATTGTCATCCCAAACACGCTGGACCTCAGGGCGCAACTCTGCATCTCGTTTGGCGCGATCACTGGCCAGACTGGGATCACGGGCAATAGCTGCATGGGAATGATACCAATGGCATGATTTTCTGACTCGTATGGGATTCCCAAATCACTGATGTTCTGATTCAATGGGTGGCGAAGGAGATTTTCCATGCCATCAACAGGACTTGTACTTCGAAGAGATTTTGATGCCCCCACGCTTCGCCAATTTTCCCGACGATGCAGTGACACAAGACAGGTACGCCGTCTTCTGGCGCTTGCAGCCATTTACGATGGCATGAGCCGGACAGATGCTGCCAGGGTTGGCGGGATGGATCGTCAAACGCTGCGCGACTGGGTCTTGAGATTCAACGCAGAAGGTCCAGATGGCCTGACCAATCGTCAGGGGGCGGGACGGCCACGCCTTTTGAGCGATGAACAAATGAATGAACTGTCCGAGATCGTCAATGCTGGCCCTGATCCGGCGGTGGACGGGGTTGTGCGCTGGCGGCGGATTGATTTAAAGCGGGTGATTGAAGAGCGCTTTGGTGCCGTCTACGCCGAACGCTCGATATCCGAACTCCTTGCCGTCCTTGGCTTTTCCCGCATGAGCACCCGCCCGCAGCATCCAAAGCAGGATGAGCGTGTGATTGAGGCTTTCAAAAAAACTTCGCCAACACGCTTGCAGCTCACATAGCCGATCTGCCGGAAGACACTCCCGTTGAGATTTGGTGGCAGGATGAAGCCCGGCTGGGCCAGAAGAACGGGCAAACACGCATCTGGGCGAAGAAAGGCACCCGCCCCCGAATGCCCGCTGATCAGCGATACAAGAATGCATATCTGTTCGGTGCCATATGCCCGGCCCATGGCAAAGGAGCCGCCCTGATGTTGCCGTGGGCCAACACTGAGACAATGCAAATGCATCTTGACGAAATCAGCAAATATGTAGCGCGAAAATCCCACGCTGTCATTCTCATGGATCGGGCAGGCTGGCATACAACAGGCAATCTCGATGTACCGAAAAACATCACCATCATCCTGCTGCCATCGCGTTCGCCAGAACTCAACCCGGTAGAAAACATCTGGCAATATAGCCAAGCGACACTGTTTTGATTCAAATATTGAAGTCCTTGAACAGTGTTTAGATATCGCATTTGTGTTTTCGTCTGATGGCCTTTGCCTGTGCCCATTTATGCTCGATCGGATTGAGGTTTGGAGAATATAGCGGTAGATATTCGAGTGTGTGTCCGGCATCCTTGATAGCCTCCTTCATGTCCTGGCGCTTGTGAAAACTTGCATTGTCCATAACAACAACAGCACCGGGAGGCAGCTTTGGAATGAGATCGCCTGTCAGCCAGCCATGGAAGACATCGCTGTCGATATTGCATGGAGACAGGCAGGTTGTCAGCAAGGTGCCGCCCAACAACGCCCCGATGACGTTTGTCCTTCCCCGCGCATGCCAGTCATGAACGCCAAAACAGCGCAGGCCCTTGGCCGCATAGCCATGGGTGCGGGGCATATCATGGGCAAAGCCTGATTCATCAATATAGACGATGGGCTTGCCGGTTTTTTCATGCCCGCTAATCGTTTCCTGGAAGGCTGTACGCCTGGTCGCGTCCGCTTTCGGATGGCGAAACGCTTTTTTTATATGTCACCCCCAACTTGCGCAACGCCTGCCAGATTGCCTTAGGTGAAACATCAAAACGCACCGCACGTTCATACTGATAGGCATCGGGAAATTCCGCCACATCGCGGGCCAGTGCAGCCATGTCAATCTTGCGCATGCGGGGCTTGGATTGATCCGGCTCAAGCCGATTGGCCCAGCGAACAACCGAGGCAACCCCAACGCTAAACCGAAGTGCCGTTTGTTTAAATGTCAGCCCTTCCTTGTCTCGAACCTTAAGAACATGTTTGCGGAATTTAACAGGATAAGTCATGCACAAAACTATAATCAAAATTATGTCGCTTGGCTATAGGCAACGGCAGAACTGGCTCTCCAACCGTATCTTCGAGGACTATAATGCTATCATTGATGCAGGATGCGATGCCTGGAACAAACTCCTTGCACAACCCGAAACTATCAAATCAATCGGAATGCGAGATTGGGCTCATGCAGGTCAGTAATAATTGCCGTTGGTATGATATGTTGAAGGGGCAATCGGCAAAACCTTGCAGATTGGCTCGACCCCGTGATCATCACGATGATCATCGATAAACATCTTCATCTTCTCAGTGGGCGGTCGAGCTCCGCCTGGGCAAAGTTGACCGCCAAAACGCCATTGGTTCGAGTGACAAGGTCAACGCGAGATGCCTTCCTGAGAATTTCATTGGCCTGACGCAATTCCCGGACTTCGCGTTCCAACGCTTTGATGCGCTCACGCTCGTCACTCGTCACCCCATCGCGCAAGCCAGTGTCCGTCTCTTCCTGACGAAGCCATTTGCGAAGCGTCTCCGCAGTGCAGCCAATTTTGGGTGCAATAGCAGAAATCGCCGACCACTGACTGTCATAATTTTGTTGATGTTCCAACACCATCCGAACGGCACGCGTACGCACTTCAGGTGAATATCTCTTCGATCTCTTGTTCTTTTCCATAGCTCCAAATTATCCTATCTTTGGAGCCTCCGGTAAACCCGGGGCGGTTCAGGTGATGTGGTCGTCGGTGTCTGAATGTTCATGGGAAAACCCTCTGTCAATCGAGGCAAAATCACCTCAACCAACAGCACACACCCCTCACCAAACCACGCGCAACACATTCGCTATCAGTAAAGCACCCTGCTCAACTCGCCAAATATCGCAAAGCGATCTAGTGCTTGATATGGTTCTTGTAGCCGTGATGGCTTTTGCCATGCTTCTTCGTCCAGCGCGCATCCACATCCTTTTGCCGCTTCTTGCGCGGTTCTTTTATTCCAGCCCTTGGGCGTCTTGCCCGCCTTTACCGCCTCATTCTCCTCGCGGCTGTTGCGCTGCTTCGGCACAGGCACAATTGAAGCATCGACAATCTGACCGCCCATCGCGAGATATCCATTGTCGCGCAAATAGGCGTCAAACTTGTCAAACAGCGCCTTGACCATCCCGGCTTTTGCCAGCTTCTCGCGGTAAAGCCATACCGTCTTGGCATCCGGCACCGGGTCTTCAACCCCGAGATCAGGAAAACGCATGAACGAAAGCCGGTCGCGGATCTGATATTCAATCTGGTCGTCCGACAGATTGTAAAGCTGCCGCAGGACGAGCACCTGGAACATCAGAACTTCGTCCCATGGCGGACGACCGGCTCTCGACTTGCGCTTTTCACAAGGTGTGCGCCAAAGAGCTTTCAATTCAGGCCGGAAAAACTCCCACGCAATGGTGTTTTTCAGCAAAACTAACGGATCGCCGAATTTATCCAGCCCCGCATACCTGTCGCCAAGATCAAAAAACCCAAATTGCCCCATAATCACGCCCAATCACCGATTCAGTTCAGTACCTGCGGTGATTCTAGACGATCTGGCTGAAATGGACTAATTTTTCGAGGTTCCCTTGAATCTAAACATTTACCATGTATAAATAATAATCACAGTGGGAGGTATTGTTATGATTGGTGTAGAAGATATTCCGTTTGGTTGGTTCAAAAATGAACTTAGATTTTCAAACACTTTGAAAAATGGGGATAAGAATAAGAAGGTTAAATTTTGTCAAGAATGCTTAACCCTTTCTGGGAATCATTTAGTTATTGATGGGGATTTTGGCCCAGCTACAGAGGGCGCTGTGAAAGATTATCAGTCTACAAATGGAATTTCAGCAACTGGAGCAATTAACAAGGCGACATTCGAGCATCTGCGACTGCCATTTTTACGAGCACTTACGCCTATAGCATCAGCAGGGTCTCTTAGCGATTTGTCCATTGCTTATGCTCAGCAACACCTGAAAGAGCACCCAAGAGAAGTTGGTGGGCAAAATAGAGGACCTTGGGTCCGTTTGTACATGGGCGGAAACGAGGGAAATCCGTGGCCCTGGTGTGCAGGATTCGTGACGTTGGTTGTTAAACAGGCATCTAAATACCATAGTGTTACAAATTCAGTTAAACGCACATATTCTTGTGATGTATTGGCAGACCGCGCAAAAAATAATGGCCTGTTCGTTTCTGAGGCTAAGGTGAAAGCCTCTGGCGATCCATCAAGTATCTTACCGACAGGTACTATCTTCCTAGTACGAAAGAGTTCAATTGATTGGACGCATACTGGGATGGTCCTAGAAGCAAAAAACGATACGATTATCACAATAGAGGGCAATACAAACGATGAAGGGAGTTGGGAGGGGTATGAGGTCTGTAAGAGGATTAGAAATTACAAGAAAAAAGATTTTATCGTTTACTAATTTAACGTGTTTTTTTCTATCAATAATTCTGGCGACTCCTGTTGTCGCTGAAGTAATCCAACCTGCACGCGACAACCCTCTTCGAAAAATGCTTTTGGATATGATCCGCCCAAGGGTCGAAACGGAGTTGAGAACAAAGGTTCAGTTTATAGTTGAGAAAATGCGTGTTGAAGATGATTGCGCCTTTTTGATAGTCACGCCACGTAAGGAAAATGGAAGAAAAATTGACATAGAAAATACAATATTTCGGAACGCAGGTGACCAAATGGATGGTCTCACCATTTACTCTCTTTTGAAACTTAGGAATGGGCATTGGTATGAATTTGTAAATGCCACAGGACCGACCGATGTTGTTTTTGAAACTTGGCCTGAGAGATATCTTTGTTCGAGAGGTATCTTTCAGCTAAATTAGTCAAATTTGGAATGCAAATTATTGGTAGGTGAGATGGAAAATTTATGACCACAAAAAAGACAACGATTCCAGAAAAACCACCTATTTTATTTGACAAAAATATTTACGTGATAGTTGCTGCTATACTTATTTTTTTAATAGGTACGTTGTCGGCAAATTTGTCAGGGCTGTTCAACGCTAAATGCTTGATGGTTGTCTGGGGGATTCCCAAAGCGGTATTTGTCTGAATCTATAGGAGTGTATTTGATTCGGAGGATGCACTCATGACATTGAAATTCCTGGAACTTTTATCGACGATCCCTGACCCACGCCGGGCGCAGGGCAAGAAATGGCAGCTTGGTCCGGTGATGCTGGCGACGATCCTGGCGATTTTATCCGGGGCGACGTCCTATCGCAAGGTCCATCGCTTCATCGAGGCTCATCGCGAGCACCTCAATGGGGCATTCGGCTTCGGCTGGGAGCGCGCGCCGGCTTATAGTGCCGTGCGAACCATCCTGCACGGGCTTGATGGTGGCGAGGTGGAGCTGGTTTTCCGCCAGCATGCGGTGGAATTGTGCGGTAGCGAACGGGGTGAAGACGTGGAAGCGATGCCGGTCGTGGCGATTGACGGCAAGACGCTGCGGCACAGTTTCGATGCCTTTAACGACCGCAAGGCGGCCCATGTTCTGAGCGCTTTTGCGGTCGATGACGCGCTGATCCTGGGACACCTGGAGGTGGACGAGAAGAGCAACGAAATCCCCGCCGCGCAAGCGATGATCAAAGCGCTGGCGCTTACCGGCCGGCTGTTTACGATGGACGCCATGCACTGTCAAAAAAAACTTTCCGGGCGGCCCGGGCGGCGAAAAGCCATCTCATTGTTCAACTTAAGGAAAATCAGCCCGGTCTGCTGCGAATAATCGAGGCTGTCGGCGAAAGAGAACTGCCGCTGGCTCGTCATGAAACCATCGACAGAGGCAAGCGCATGCGCGTCGAGACCCGCATTGTCGAGGTTTTCGATGCCGCTCAGGCGCTTAAACAAACCGGCTGGAACGGGCTCATCGTGCGTATCATCCGTGTGACGAGAGTGACATTTCTCCGCAGCGCCAAAACCGGGATGTGGAACTGTCGCGAGGAGACCTGCTTTTATGCCTGCTCCGCACCCGTCAGCGCGAAGAAAGCGGCGCAAGCCATTCGCAACCACTGGGGTATCGAGAACAGAAATCATTATGTCCGCGATGTTACGATGCTGGAGGACGCCAGCCGCATTCGCACCAACCCTGGCATCTTCGCCAGAGCGCGCAGTTTCGCCCTTAATATCCTGCGTGCCAACGGCGAACAAAACATCGCAGACGCCCTGTGGCGCAACGCCCTCGACTTCACCAGAGTGCTCGATTACCAATACAAGTAATTAGCGTTGAACAGCCCTGAAAACCCGCCCGCACGGAGCCAACGACGCAGTTCAAGTCAAAATTCCGTTCAACCAGTTAATAATCGCAAAATTCCAATCGTTAGCCATTTTACTCTGGGGCAATCGGAGTTTCCACACGGTCTGTATAGTTTTTGCAACATTTTATGTTCCCCCGGTTCAACTCCGAAACGCAACATTTGTTTGCTGATGGAATATGATTTTTGTTTGCGGATTTGGTGGGCGGGGTCAAGGGCATTGTCGCGTAGCGATGCGCAGCACCCTTGAGGCCGACCGGAAAATCCGCAAAACTCGTCAAACCATTCCATTATGCCTTTGATTATTTAGCCAGATGGCTGCAATCCTCGTATGGGACACCACATCTCACGGAGGATATTATGCCCAAAGGACATCACCATCTGGCCTATGATCAAAGATGCCAGATTTACACACTTTTGCAAACCGGTCTCTGCCGCGCCCAAATTGCCCGCCAGATTGGCGTTGAGCGTTCGACTATCACCCGAGAGTTGCAGCGCAACAAGGGCAAATGTGGTTATCGCTTTAAACAAGCGCATGACAAGGCGTGTGAGCGGCGCAAAAAGGCCTCTTGTGTGCCGCGTAAAATGACCGTTGAGCGCGTCGAACTCATTGAAAGCCTGCTGACGAAATGGCAGTGGAGCCCCGATCAGATCAGCGGCTGGCTGGCTCGAAACGGGCTCTTCGTCTCACACGAGTGGATTTACCGCCACATCTGGGCGGACAAAAAAAAGGGTGGCAAATTATGGACTTGCCTGCGCCATCGCGGCAAAAAATACAATCGACGCGGCACGAAAACAGCCGGTCGCGGCCTCATTCCAGGGCGGGTTGACATTGAGGAACGTCCCGAAATCGTCGAAACCAAAAGCCGTGTTGGCGACTGGGAGGGCGATACTATCATCGGCAAAAACCACAAGGGTGCCATTCTTTCTCATGTCGATCGAAAATCAAAATACACCAAGCTGGTTCTGTTGCGCGACAAATCAAAGGACAGCGTGCAAAAGGCCTGCGGCAAGACGCTTTCAAAGCTCAAAGCGTTCATCAAAACCATCACGTATGACAATGGCAAAGAATTCGCCGGGCACAAAAAGATCGCCAAAATATTGCAATGCGACATCTATTTCGCCAAGCCCTATCACTCATGGCAGCGCGGCCTCAACGAACATACCAACGGTCTTGTTCGCCAATACTTCCCAAAGGGTACCGATTTCACTAAGCTGACAAAAGCCGAAGTTCAGATCGTCGAAGACAAGCTGAACCAACGTCCAAGAAAATGTCTCGAATACAAAACCCCATATGAGGCCTTTTCAAAGGAATGTGAGCAAAATGTTGCATTTCAATGTTGAAGGGGCGTTCCTTATTCTTCGACCTGACAAGTTGGATCTCAACTGGACTCATACACCTACATGCAATTGCGGCATTTTACCGCCGTCGGCATGATATCCAGCCGCTGTTCTGAAATGTCCTCACCACATTCGACACAGACCCCGAATGTGTTCTTCTTTATTCTCTTTAGCGCCGCGTTGATGGCGGCGATCTCGGCCAGACCGGCATTGCCCATGGACTCCATCACCTCATCGCCCTCGCGTTCGGTGGCACGCTCCTCCACATCCGGGCTCATCGGCTGGTCGAGGTCATGCTCGATAGTTTGCAGCCTGACATCAAGTTCCTCCAGCCGTTTGAGCAGCCTCTTTTTATAGGTTTTCACATTGATCACGGTGCGTAGTCCTTGTGCATTCGTTGGTGGGTGGCCGAGAGCGCAGTTCCAACTTCTCAATTTGAAGTGTTTGACTATTACCGGTTCACGAATACAGGGCATTGGGCATGTCGCACAACCCTGGCGGCGGTGGAGCCAAGAAAATAATCGGATAATCCGGGCTTGTGGGAGCCAATGATGATCAAATCAGCTTCATTTTCTTCCGCCGAATCAAGAATTGCCGGTGCCGCGCGACCGGTGCGCACCTCAATTTCCGCATCCAGACCGACAGATTTTGCCGTCTTGCGCAATTCGGTCAGCGACTGGTTTTTAGAATCATCCAGCATGTTTACCGGCAGTTCCGCCGCGATATAGGTCGGAATGTCTTCAACCACATTTATCAGCAGTACTTTGCCGCCATCATCCAGCAGTTTTTGCGCGATCCTGACAGCTTTTACGCCGCTGTGCACATGAGACAAATCAATCGGAACAGCAATTTTCTTGTACATGGTTTTTCCTTTCTGGAACAATGGCAATTGGAGCCATCAGTGGGTGTGAATTATCGCGTTTATCTGATCTTTCAACGCCAGCCGCTTTTTTTTCAGTTCCTCAAGCACCAGGTCGCTTGCTGGTTCAATCTCAGCCTCAATGCGATGAACTTCCCGGTTTATTTGGTGATAGGCATCCGCGATCCTGTTGAAGTGATCATTGGATAGCTTCAATTGATGCAGTTTTTCATGATCATCCGGAAATTCCTCGGCAAGTTCATGCGGCGTGTGAGACATCGGCGTCACCTCCATGGGGAGTGTTCCACAATCTGAAGATGTTTCATTGACTTAAATCAAGCTGAGTTGATTATACCAGGGGAAGTCGATATTGACTCATATGCGCAAGGCTTCCACCGGTGTTGGCGGCTTTATTCCAGACGCAATTGATCTCGCTTCACTAAAAAAACCGAGCGTCACTGGCCGGCTTGACCGGCCAACCTTGAGCCACAAGTCCCAATTGTTCTGCTCAAGGTCCGCCGATCAGGTCGGCGGATGACGATGGCATAGGTGATCTTTGTTGCAGTTGGTATTATTCAGCCGCTTGCTGGTTTTCGTCGCCGATATCGATAAGCGTGATCTTTCGGTCTTTGAAACCGAGCGCCAATTTGCCGTTTTTTAATTTCAGGGCGTTTTCGCCGAACATGTCGCGTCGCCAGCCTTTCAGGGCGACAACATCAGCATCATCATTAGCGGCGATCTTTTCAAGATCATCGACCGTGGCGATCACCTTGGCCGCGACACCATGTTGTTCGACCGTCAGTTTCAACAGGACTTTCAGCATTTCTGTTGCCGCCCCCGAACCCTCCGGTGATCTTGAGGGCCTTGGAACCGGCCAATGGGAATCATCAGGCGTTGCCATGGCTTTAGCCACCACCGAAAGCAGCGAGGCCGCATGGCGGGAACGTTCAAACCCTCTGGGCACCGCACGCAACCGGCCAAGTGCTGCAGCATCCTTGGGTTTTTGGATGGCGATTTCATAAATCGCATCATCCTTGATCACCCGGCCGCGCGGAATATTGCGTTTTCTGGCCTCGACTTCCCGCCACCGGGCCACCGCCCGCATGATGGTGAAGTCGAGTGGTTTACGCACCCGCATTTTCAGCCGTTTCCACGCATCTTCAACCGGCACGTCATAGGTATTAACATTGGTGAGGACATCCATTTCCTCTTCCAGCCAATGGGCCCGGCCACTTTTTTTCAAATCGTCATTGAGCGAGCGATACACATCGCGCAAATGGGTGACATCGGCGAGCGCATAGTCGAGTTGTTTCTGGCTCAGAGGCCGGCGCGACCAGTCGGTGAAGCGCGAGGTCTTGTCAATGTGGGCACCGCTAATCCTCTTGACCAGTTGATCATAGGCGATGCTGTCACCATAACCGCAAACCATGGCCGCTACCTGGGTGTCAAATACCGGGTGGGGAACGAGATTACCCAAATTGTGGACGATTTCGATATCCTGGCGGGCGGAGTGAAACACCTTGATCGTGCTCTCGTCGGCCATCAACTGGAAAAACGGCTTGAGGTCGAGACCTTCTGCCACCGCATCGATAATCATCTCCTCGTCCGGTCCGGCAAGCTGAATAAGACAAAGGATCGGCCAGAAGGTCGATTCGCGCAGGAACTCGGTATCGACGGTGACGAATTCGTGCTGGGAAAGCCTGCGGCAGGCGGCCTTGAGGCTTTCGGTATCGGTGATTATCTGCATTCGGTCTCTATAACGAAGCAAAACCTAATTGTCGCCCATTGGTTCATCAAACCCACAAATTCGAACGGTTTTTTGGTGGTTCGAGATCAACTGCGCCTGGTATCAGTCATCTGTGTCGTTTCGATTTTTCCTGTTGCCCAACCTGCCCATATAAGAAGAGGTGCGAATCAGTCCGACATAGCGCGATCGGCGCCGGGCCGGCACCGAACCGCGCGCCCGCATACGCCAGAAGATAACCAGCACCAGCATAATATGCACCGTGCTGGTGAAGGTAAAAAGCGCCCGCGCATCGAAATACTCGATCAGGGCAGAACCAGCCGTTGGGCCGATGGTGGCGCCGAGCGAGAACAGAAATATCAGACCGGCGGAAACCAGCACATAATCTTCTTTGCCAGCCCGGTCATTGGCATGGGCAGCCGAAAGCGAATAAAGCGGCATGGCAAAGGCGCCAAAGCAGAATATGCCGACAAAGTTGAGCATCTGCGAAGTGCCGGCGAACCATGAGAGAAAAAGCCCGGAGATCGCAGCCCCGGTTGTTGCGCCGATCAGGGTCCAGCGACGGTCATAACGGTCTGACCACCAGCCAAGCGGATATTGCAGCACGGCGCCGCCAACAATGCCGGCACTCATGAAAGTCGCCACATTGGCGATCGACAGGCCAATCTCCTGGGCATAAATGGGGCCGACCAGCCGAAAGGCGCTTGCAGTCATGCCAATGGCGATGCAACCGATTGCCGCCATCGGTGACAATCGCCAGATCTTTGGCAGATCGAATTTAAAGCTTTCCGGCGGTTTTGGGTTTGAGCGGTCCGCCAGCGAAACCGGCACCAGCGACAGGCATATGATTATTGCTATGATGCCAAAAATCGCAAATCCGCCGGTGCCGAACACCGGCAACAAAAACTGCGCGCTGGTGACACAGCCAAGGTCAACAAGTCGGTAGAGCGATAAAACCCGACCACGGTCCTTGTTGGCCACCCCGGAATTTATCCAGCTCTCAACGGCGGTAAACAGACCGGAAAAGCAAAATCCGATTAATAACCGCATCACCATCCAGACATACTGGTCGATCCAGATTATTATGCAAATGGTTGCAGCAGAGGCGATTGCTGCAAACGAAGCGAATGTTCTAATATGGCCGACGGTCTGCAGAAAGCGCGGCGCGATGACACAACCCAGCATGAAGCCGCCAAAATAGGTGGTTCCCATAAAACCGATCATACCGAGCGAAAAGCCTTCATCGGCACCGCGCAGCGCGATCAACGTGCCTTGCAGCCCGTTACCGGCAAGCAAAATACCGGCGGCGATAAGCAGTGGGATAAGCGGGCGGATGGTCGACATACGACGACTCGTTTTTTAACAAACATCAAAATCCTGCACCCATTTTTCACGATGCGCCACAACAAACTTGGCCTGCACTGCCTCATCGCTGATCAAAACCTTGACAAATGGGCCTACTCATGCGCTTTTCCGGCGCAATTCAACCGGCCCAATAGGCAGCGCAATCGCGCGCTTGGGACCTGCAGGGCGAGATTCTGGATCAATTAAAATGCATCTTTACCGCAGCCACACATGCGACCAATTGAGGAAGTCCGACACCGGCGCCACCATTCGCATTTCCGGCTGGGTGCACCGCGTGCGCGACCATGGCGGCGTGCTGTTCATCGATCTGCGCGATCACTACGGCATCACCCAGGTGGTCGCCGACCCGGATTCGCCGGCATTTAGCCTTGCCGAAACGGTGCGTTCCGAGTGGGTGATCCGCATCGATGGCGAGGTCAAGGGACGCGACAGCGATGCTGTCAACCCGAACCTGCCGACCGGAGAGATAGAGGTGTTTATCCGCGAGCTTGAGGTGCTTTCTGCCGCCAGGGAATTGCCTTTGCCGGTGTTCGGTGAGCTGGATTACCCCGAAGAAATCCGGCTGAAATACCGTTTTCTCGATTTGCGCCGCGAGACTTTGCACGACAATATCATGAAACGTTCGGCCATTATTGGCGATATGTGCGCCCGCATGAACGACGCCGGTTTTACCGAATTTTCCACGCCCATCCTGACCGCCTCCAGCCCCGAAGGCGCCCGTGATTTCCTGGTGCCAAGCCGCATTCATCCAGGCAAATTCTATGCCCTGCCGCAGGCGCCGCAACAGTTCAAGCAGTTGATCATGATGTCGGGATTCGACCGTTATTTTCAGATCGCGCCGTGTTTTCGTGACGAAGACCCGCGCGCCGACCGGCTGCCGGGTGAGTTCTACCAGCTTGACCTTGAAATGAGCTTCGTTGAACAGGATGATGTGTTATCGGCAGTTGAAAAGGTGCTGCGGGAAACGATAGTAGAATTTGCCGATGGCAAGCCGGTGACCAGAGAGTTTCCCCGCATTGCCTATGGCGAGGCGATGCGGAAATACGGCACCGACAAGCCCGATTTGCGCAACCCCATCGAGATGCAGGATGTGACGGCGCATTTCGCCGGTTCCGGTTTCAAGGTATTTGCCGGCATGATCGACCGCGACCCCAAGGTCGAGGTCTGGGCCATTCCCGTTAAAGGCGGCGGCTCGCGCGCCTTTTGTGACCGGATGAATTCGTGGGCGCAGGGCGAAGGACAGCCGGGGCTGGGCTATATCTTTTGGCGCAAGGAAGGCGATGCCATCGCCGGCGCCGGGCCGATTGCCAAGAATATCGGGCCTGAACGCACCGACGCCATTCGCACCCAGATGGAGCTTGAGGAGGGTGATGCCTGTTTCTTTGCCGCCGGAGATCCCAAAAAGTTTGCCGGCTTTGCCGGTGATGCCCGCACCAGGGCGGCCGGACAACAGGGGCTGATCGACGAAAACCGTTTTGACCTTTGCTGGATCGTCGATTTCCCGTTCTATGAGTGGGATGAGGAGGCGAAAAGGATTGAGTTTTCGCATAACCCATTCTCGATGCCACAGGGCGGGCTCGCGGCACTCGAAAATGAAGATCCACTGGAAATCAACGCGTTGCAATATGACCTTGTGTGCAACGGTTTTGAAATCGGCTCCGGCGGCATCAGAAATCATTTGCCCGACACCATGGTCAAGGCGTTTGAGATTGCCGGGCTTTCCAAAGAAGTGGTCGAGGAGCGTTTTGGTGGGCTTTACCGGGCGTTCCAATATGGTGCCCCGCCACATGGGGGCTTTGCTGCCGGTATCGACCGCATCATCATGCTGTTGTGCGGTGCTAAAAACCTGCGCGAGATCACTATGTTCCCGATGAACCAGCAGGCCATGGACCTGCAGATGGGTGCGCCCGGCGACGTGGACAAAGCGCAACTGCGCGATTTGCATGTCAGGGTGGATATGCCAAAGGTGTGATTTTTTCGCTGTCAGCGTGTAAAGTGAAAATTCATCCCACTAGACACTGGATGAAGGCGCCAATTCACGCTTTTCAACCAGATAGCCATATAGTGTGGTTAGAACACTCAGGCCTATCATCATCGAAATCCAAAAGAAAACACTCGTGACGAGTGCATAAACGGCTCCGTCGATCACCACAAGTTTAGCCAGGTAATCTTGCAAAGTGGCAATTAGTGTTTGCATTATCGCGAGCGCCCAGATTGATTTTTTTGCTTTCGCTGTCGCATCCCAGGATTGCATAATGGCAAGCGGATCATCCACTGCTACTGAGGGAAGAATCAAGCTAATTCTGAAGGAAATATATAAAATAATTGATGTCCAAGCCAGCATTGCAAATACCAAAAGTGGCAAGGAAATGCTCAGGAATTTTATCACAATTCCAAACACGATCGAAAATGGCACTGCGATACAAACTATCACTGCCGCGATTAGCAGGCCCTTTTTAATATAGGCCCAAATCAGACCGCCGTTCCAATTTGGCAATAAGGATTTGGGATACTCCGAGCGCAAGATAAAGCGATGCCAGCGCACGGCAATCCACGACGCGACGACCATTGAAACAACTAAGGTTAGCAAAAAAAATAGAAAATACTTGCCAGGATTTTCCGATTCAGCCAATGGTATTGAGCTTAGATCATAATATATTCTTCCGAAAAACAAATAGCTCAATACAAAATTAAATATCACCGATAGCAAGTATAAAAATCCAGATATCTTAAGTGCGTCTGTGAAATTGAAAATTATTAGAAAAATAGAAGTTTTGAAAATGTTCCACCAGATCATGTATTGTTGCCCTGTATCTTGAATTTGTAAAAACCGATAATAATCAACACTTTGGCAGAATTCAACAATAATATCATTCTGTTAGTTAGATAGTTCACAGACGAGCATATAACAATTGCAACCGAATTCAACCCATTGGCAAGTCGAAAATTTGCGAATAACAAACCCTGCATCGTGCTGACATGAGCGAAGCGAAAAATAGCCGTTGGCGAGAATAAAAATGCTATGAGTAATTGAGCGCCATATTTGTCGTCAATCGCCAAATTTGGAGATTTATACTCCATGCACCCGAAAAGTGGGCACCGGTTTTCGGATAAGTGTATGAAGCAAAAAACACTTATACCCAAAACACAATTTTATTGGGTGCTTTGGGTATAATGCTATGAACCAAGCTCAATTTCCTGCCAACGCAACCCAGGTTTTCATAATCCTGCCATGAATGTGATAAATGACATTTATGAAAAATGTGTTTACGACTGTTTGCCGATCCGAATTGCTCGTATAAATTCCTGATTGTATAAATGTTACCATGATGAATAACTTTCTGCGTTTGTTTTTTCATACGGTCATTATGGCACTGTTGTTGAGTTGGCCCGGTGTTGCCAGTTCTGCGCCCCCGGTAATCCGGGGTGTCTCTATCGGCGGCGGATTGAAGGCGGATATATATACCCCTTCCAAGGGCCCCCGCAGGCTTTTTTCCTTTGCCCGCCGTAAAGCCCCGGTAATAATCTACGTACACGGTGGTGGCTGGATACGCGGCACCCGTGCCAAGGTGTACCGGCTGCCGAAATTTGCCACCGACCGCGGCTACATGCTGGTTTCGATCGACTATCGCCCGGTGCCGAATACCAATATCGATGGCCAGGTCAGTGATGTGACCCGTGGTATCCGCTGGGTGCAACGCAACATTCGCGGCTATGGCGGCAATCCGAAAAAGATTGTTATCATGGGCCACTCGGCCGGCTCTCATCTGGTGGCAATGATTGCTGCTAAGGGCGCCATCAAAGGGTTGAGTGGGGTAATTTCAAACGATGTTCAGGCCTATGACATGATTGCCTATGGTGGCATGCGTGGTTCGCTGCCGCGGGTCTATGCGGCCGCCTTCGGCAGTTCGCCCGGAAATTGGGCCCGTTGGTCGCCGGTCACCTATGTGCGCAAAAGATCGGGCTTCCCGCCATTCTTGATCATGCATTCCGGCGGCAATATCACCGCGCGCCGTCGCACCCTTTCACGTGGATTTGCCGCCGAGTTGCGCCGACGCGGCGCAAGGGTAACGCTGTTTGATGGCAGGCGCTACACCCATGGCGCTATCATGTCGCGGATTGGCACCAGTCACGAAGTCACACGGGCAGTTGAACGTTTCTTGAAAAAGGTTTTTTGATCGACTTTGCAGGTATAAGAAGTAACCCGGTGGGTTATTGTAATGGGCGAAGGGAGCCGCCGCTTGAATGTCTGTGAAGTGCATATAAGAAAGGCCCGGCCATCAGATGTCGTTGGACTGGCTTCATGTCTTGATGCCGCCTACGCCCGCTACGTTGACCGGGTGCAAGACATGCCCTCGGTCTCTGAAGGCTGTGTGGAAGATATCGCGCAAAATCAGGTTTGGGTGGCCACTGATGACGGTAAGATTATCGGCGGACTATTTCTTATTGCCGAACCTGGGTTCATGAAGCTCGCCAATCTGGCGGTGCATCCTGAAAGCGGAGGAAGGGGTGTAGGAGGGAAGCTGATGGCACTTGCGGAAGGCCAGGCGGTGGAACAGGGCTACCATGAAATGCGGCTAAACACCCATGTTGCCATGCCGGAAAATGTTGAACTTTATTCCCATCTGGGCTGGCAACAATTGCAAACCAGCGGTAATACCATCACCATGCGCAAGGGCCTATGAGACGACTTACGAAACGTAGGTGTGGATATATCCCGACACCAATTCGTTCACTCTTGGCAAAAACGACATCACTCGTTTGCCGTCACCTTCACCGCCAGCGCATCGGGCAGGGTCTGCGGGGCGGCCATGGAAATGCCTATGATTTCTGAAAATGGCAGAGGTGTGGCAGGTGCGGCGGTAATCGCAATATTGCCCGGTTCACCCAAAAAGCGACCGACAGCACCGGCCACCATGGTGGTGAATTCCGGATTGCCGAAGCCGGCCATCACCATCGGCAACATCATCGGTGCCATTTTGGCCACGTCGTCCGGGCTACCGCCCATCTGGGAGGCCTGAAATTTTAGTGCCCGTGAGGTGATCGATGCATCGGTGAATTTAACCATGGCGCTTTCCAGCAACACGTTTTCCATCTCCGCCATCATTGCTTGCTCCATTGCCTGTGGATCGTCCTTTTCAATTGCCTCCGCCTGCTGCAGCCGCTTGGTTAATTCTGGAGTGAGGCCGTTGATCGTTAGCGTAAGGCCCAACGTGCCCACATTATCGATGCTAATATCGTTTTGCGAAAGTAGCATGCGACCATCTGCCGGGTTCCATGATCCTTTCATCATCATGCTGCCGGAAAACTTGCCATCATAGCCAAGCTGGCCAAGTATCGCCTGAAATTGCGGGTCACCAACACTGGTCAGATCAAGGGCTATCCCGTTCACATCGCCTTCCATGTCGATTGGTTTATCCGTAGAAATGTCGCCATAATTGACGCGCATAGATGCAACTCTGGCAAATTCATGGCCATCTGATACCATTCTCATGTTGGTAGCTTCGGCGCTGGAAAAATACATCACGCTGCGCATTGGGTCCGGATCAACCATTGATGGCAAGTAATGATTCTGAACGACAATTTTTGCAAAGGTGAATTCATCAGAATTTCCTAGTTGGTTATAGCTAACGGCGTCGATGGTCAGGCTGCCATTGGCGTTCTCTGTAATCCCATCAAAGTTGATGCTGGCGATCTTAATTGGCTTTCGATCAGGAATATCGAAAGTTGCATCCTCAATCGAAATAGAACCATCGCCGTTTATCTCGGTGCTTTGATAAGTGAGTTTGCCCTCACTTGTCGATACAAACTCGGCAAATCGCTTGGCCAACGCCTCGGCGTCGATAGCAAGAGCAGAATTGCCGGAATGCAGAATCAAAAAAGCGGCGAAAAATCCTGCAGTGGTATTTCGTGTGGTCAGTGAAGTCAGGCGCATGGGGTATCCCTGTTAAATAGATGTGAGGGCCGAATCCGGTCTTGAAGGAAGTATACAATCTGCCATGTATGTTCGCAGTGTGACAAGCCACCAGGGTATCATTGCTAACAAATCCATTAAGCCAGGTTGCCGATTCGCACCAAAATGCGGCAAAACCGGTGCTTTGGCTTGCCGTGGATAGGTTGGGGCTGTATTTCGAACCCCATGGGAAAAGATTTGATTCCTCCAGGTGACGACGGTGGCAACAACATCACTCCGGTCGATCTGAAATCGGCGCTGGAAGAGCGTTATCTTGCCTATGCGCTGTCAACCATCATGGGCCGCGCCCTGCCGGATATTCGAGACGGGCTGAAACCGGTGCACCGGCGTATTCTGCATGCCATGCGCATATTGCGGCTCGACCCCAACGCCGGATACAAGAAATGTGCGCGTATCGTCGGCGATGTGATCGGCAAGTTCCACCCCCATGGCGATCAGGCGGTTTATGACGCGCTGGTGCGGCTGGCGCAGGACTTTGCGGTGCGTTATCCGCTGGTCGACGGTCAGGGTAATTTCGGCAATGTCGATGGCGATAATGCCGCCGCCATGCGTTACACCGAAGCGCGCATGACCGAAGTGTCGACACTGCTGTTGCAGGGCATCGACGAAGATGCGGTCGATTTTCGCGAGACCTATGACGGCGAAGATGAAGAACCAGTGGTGCTGCCGGGGGCCTTTCCCAATCTTCTGGCCAACGGTTCTTCCGGCATTGCGGTCGGCATGGCGACCTCGATACCGCCACACAATGCTGCCGAACTTTGCGATGCGGCGTTGCATTTGATCAAATTCCCCAATGCCGGCTTCGACAAACTGCTGGAAATGGTGCAGGGGCCGGATTTCCCCACCGGCGGCACCATTATTGATGACCGCGATACCAGGCTTAATGCCTATAAGACCGGGCGGGGATCATTTAGGGTTCGGGCCAAGTGGGAGCGGGAAGAAATCGGCCGCGGCGGCTATCAGATAGTCGTTACTGAAATTCCCTATCAGGTGCAAAAATCACGGCTGATCGAAAAGATCGCCGAGTTGTTATTGGCAAAAAAACTCATTTTGCTGGGCGATATCCGCGATGAATCGGCGGAAGATATCCGCATTGTACTCGAGCCGAAAAGCCGCACCGTCGATGACGTGCTGTTAATGGAATCGCTGTTCAAGCTGACCGATCTTGAAAGCCGGGTTTCACTCAACATGAATGTGCTTTCCGGCGGCAAGGTGCCGAAGGTGCTTTCGTTGCGCGATTGTCTGCGCGAATGGCTCGATCACCGCAAAGATGTGCTGATCCGCCGCTCGCGTCACCGGCTGGCCAATATCGAACGGCGACTGGAGATTCTTGGTGGTTATCTCGTTGCCTATCTCAATATCGACGAGGTCATTCGCATCATCCGCGAGGATGACAACCCCAAGCAGGTGATGATCGAGCGCTTCATGATCACCGATCTGCAGGCTGAATCGATCCTCAACATGCGCTTGCGGTCGTTGCGCAAGCTGGAGGAGTTTGAAATTCGCAAGGAATTTGACGGTCTCACCGAAGAGAAAGCCGGCATTGAAGCGCTGCTTGCAAGCGAAGGCCAACAGTGGAAAACCGTCGCCTGGGAAATAGGCGAGGTAAAAAAGAAATTCGGCAAGGAAACTGATCTTGGCCGTCGCCGGACCCAGTTTGCTGAAGCTGTAGAGATCGACCTGGAGGCGGTGCAGCAGGCAATGATCGAGAAGGAGCCGGTAACCGTGGTGGTTTCCGAAAAGGGCTGGATCCGCGCTCTAAAGGGCCATCTGGCAGATTTTTCCACGCTGACCTTCAAAGAGGGCGACCGGCTGCAAACGGCCTTTCACGGGGTCACTACCGACAAGGTGTTGTTGTTTACCACCGGTGGCAAATTCTATACCCTCGGCGCTGACAAGCTGCCAGGCGGGCGTGGCCATGGCGAACCGGTGCGAGTGATGGTCGACATGGAAAACGACCAGGACATCATCGCCGCCTTTGTCCACAATCCGGAAAGAAAACGCCTTATTGCCTCAACGCTGGGCAACGGCTTTGTTGTGGCTGAGGCCGGCGTCATCGCCAACACCCGCAAGGGCAAACAGGTGCTTAATGTCAAACAGCCCGTTGAGGCGGTGATTTGTGCCCCAGTGACAAAGGGTGACGACCGCATAGCCGTAGTGGGCGAGAACCGTAAATTGTTGATTTTCAAACTGGAACAGGTGTCGGAAATGTCGCGAGGCAAGGGTGTCCGGCTGCAGCGCTATAAGGATGGCGGCATCGCCGACGCGCGCACCTTTGCCGCCATCAAGGGCCTGACCTGGCAGGATGCCTCCGGCCGCACCCACACCCGCACACTCAAAGAGCTGGCCGAATTCGTCGGCGACCGCGCCCAGGCCGGCCGCATGGTGCCGCGCGGCTTTCCAAGGAATGGCAAGTTTGGCTGAGTGTGGTGGTTCCACTTGTTCTGGATGACTGTTTTGAAATGATCATGGCTCATCAGGAGCGCACAGCGACCGGCGCTTATGCGTCGCGCCCGCGCAGGCCCGGGCAATGCCCGGATAGGCCGTGAGCGAAGAGAATACTGATCGAATCATTTTGAAGGTGTCCAGCTATAGCCAATATTTTAATATCTTCGCTTCTTTGCGATGATAATTTACAACAATGCAGGTTCCGAGTTTATGCCCAAAAATGACGATTGTTTGGTCTTCAAAGACGCGCATTTTGACCACTCGAACATGAATTTTCTAGTGGCTCGATGCCAACATTTGCATCCCCTGCAGCACCCCAACGCGCAAATGTTGGCATCGAACCACTAGGGCAATCTGCGTTCATATTGACTCAATATGAGCGCAGATTGCCCTAATTCATTACCGGCATCATGTAAGCGACAACTTTGCGAGTGATTTTGCCTTCATTGTTGCGGGAAATCTTGTTGTAGTTTCGAATTTTCACAGTCTTGCCCTGGTTGCCGCCAAGCAATGTTAGCCTTGTGTCGGTCCAATTGGCCACAAAGCCAACGTGGCCGGGTCCGGTATCCCACGCAGGGTTATCGAACGGTCGTTTTCTCAACACGGCAACACAGCCATAGACCGGCTCTTCCAGCTCGATGAAATGGTTACGTTTATTCCAGAAAAACGATCGCGCACCAGGGTGCCCGGTGCCTGAATATCCCGCCGTTTCAAGACAGTAATTTATGAACGCGGCGCACCAGTCCATCTCGTCAGTGCCCTCCTGATTGTAACCGGGAGCACCGATCTCAAAATAGTTCAATATACGCGGGTTCTCACCCGGGTCCGGCCATTCACTGCGCTCGTGAGATGGCAATGCAGCTTCGCTTTTTGCCACATTCATCCAGTCATCTGCTGCGACAGCGGCAGAAGACAATGGCGCACCGCTAAAAAGGCCGCCAAAGGGTGCATTTTCCCGGATGGTGCCTGGTACCCATCCTTCAATTATCTTGATGGCACCGCCAATCGCTCGAACTTTTGCAATCTTGAGATCGCCCAATACAGCCGACGGTGATATTCCGGTTTTTTCGGCGACAAAATCGACATAGCCATCCGTATTATTCTCATGCGGCGGCGCATATCGGTTGATCCCCTGCCGCAATGTCAAATTGCGATAAGACGGGCCGCGAAGCAGCGTGACAATTGCTTCGGCACCGGTTTTCTGATCGGGAAATATGGCAAAGCGTGAATCGCCGCCGATTGCGCCGTTTGCATAAGCAAACGATCCTTTGACAATATTTCCCGGATTATTGTTCCGCCAGGCCCGTGAACCGCCCTCACGCACAGTTTCGTCACCTGACGCTGTGACATAGACCACCTTGCCTGCCGCCGGAACACGCGTCGATATGAAAACGGTATCATCAGCAGAGGCAAGTACCGGTACATTGGCGCTCAGCGCGGGCCCTGGCTGGCGAAATACACCGCCGCTGTTTCGTGAAGGCGTTAAAACCAGGCCTGAAGACTGGTCGCCCGATGAAAGCGTGGTAATGGAAGTCAGGTGTTTGCCGGTTAACGAGTGGATAGCGCTGGTAATTGCAGTTGAATAGGTTCCGCCAGTACCTCCGGTTCCACCTGTACCTCCGGTTCCACCTGTACCATCCGTGCCTCCGGTCCCTCCTGATGCATCGCTGGCATCAGTGGCATTGCCTGCATCGGTGGCATCAGTAGCTTCGGGCATATTGCGATCTTTCGGTTATTATGTACACGGAACTCAGTTCACGGCCGGTCTCTTAGGACAATTGGTTTCGGTGCCTTTCGACAACGCACAGGCAAAACCATCTGCCAGGCGTCGCGCGGCTATGCCGGTTGCAAAAAATTTGCCAAGTGAGACTTCATCGGCCTTTGCGCTTGCCTCGAACTGACCGAAAGTCGAATAGGCGTCCTTGTGTTGACCGGTATCGCCGACCGTACCCTGTATCAGCACCCCCGAACCATCATCAGTCCTTACGATCGTCGGAATGTGGGCAATGTTGATGTCTTTGTAACCAACGGTGATTTCTGGTGTCAGGTTGGTCGAGCTGGCGCCAACGGATATTCCAAGCGTTTGAGCTTGACCAAATATCAGCGGAGCATTCTCGGTTGATGTGCACCCGACGAGCAGTGCCAGTGTTGCAACAAGTAGCCCATTCTTCATCCTCTTATCTCCCCTTCGTTGTCGCGACACAAGCGGACAAATCGGGTCCGATCATCGCCTTCGCATCATCAATCATTTTGAGGTCTTCAACCCAAAACACCACTTTGCATTCTCTCGGGATACAGGACTGTCTCGTGTTTGAGTATCCAAGGTTGATACGCTGTCGACTGACTTGAATTCCAAATGTTGTGTTTGTCACCAATTTACTCCGCTCGCCGCTGCAGAGTTGGGAAGGCGTCAGTCCGAATCTGGTAGTATTTACAAGAAGTTTTTGGTCTTCATAAATTTTTTCTACCGAGCAACTCGAGATAAATGTTGCCAACACCAAAACAATCGCTAAATCACATTGTTTTTCAAGCTTGTACATCCTGAACATATGATTTTACCAACTCGATTACGAGCTCATTATTGCGGCAATTTTACTCAGAGTCTAGTTCAATTATTTTGTCAATCATACGATGAGCAACATTGCAACTCAATATTTCTGTCGAATACTCCAATAGTTGTCTGGTCGAAATGCTTGAATCCCTTTTCAGCACGTTCTTTTTCAAGCGTTTTTGGCCACAAAGACCACTAGCAACTTATTGAATTCTAGTGGTTCTTGTGATTCCAACATTTGCCATAAGTACGAGCCGCTGGCGCATTCAAATGTTGGTACAGAACCACTAGAACGCTGTTTTTTGGCGCTTAATTTGAAGCAGATCAATTCTGAGATCGAGTTTTCAATTCTTGCAGTTTTTCTTTTACCCGTAATGCCCTGCGTTCCTCCGGTACAATGCAAACTACAATTTCTTCCTTGCCGGCATCACTCGGACTGGCAAAAAGCACCATCTGATTGTTTATCTTCTGCTGCTCAATGGTCGACACCTGCTGCCACGACCATATTGAGCGTTGGCTTCCCAACCAGGTAAATTTCTTGAATACAATGCCGGAGAGCGAAATGGTCACCTCGTCTTGGCTGGCGTATCGACGCAATGCCGCGATGCCGCCGGTCAATGTAATCGCGGTTATCAAAAAGGTGACCAGCACCTGGATGGCAAGGCTCATTTGCGGCCAAATCAGCGGCATCCATACGGCACTGAAAGCACCGATCATCATCCAAACGCCCGAGACGACCAAAACCACAACGGCAAACCGCCGGTTGCGCGGCAGGCGAATGGTGGTCGGCAGGTTCTCGGTATCCGGCACAACCGGTATTAGCCGGTGAGGGGGAATATAGACCACGGACCTGCTCCTTTCGACGCTGGTATACGCGAGAATTCACTCCGGTTGAAAGGCATTATTTGGTCTCATTAACGCTGCGTTATTGGCTAACAGGGTAGACATTAGACATGGCAACGGCACGCCTGTTGAAATTCTTCAATATTCGGGTTTCAAACGGGCATAACCAAACTAAAGGTGATTCACGTGGCTGAGACAGAAACGGCCAAGAGCCTTCTCAATAATCTGAGCGCTCTTTTGACCTCAATTGAAGCGACAAACAAACCTCAAACGGCCAATATCCAGATACATGGCGGCTTCAGTTTTACGCGCTTTATTGCCATCGCGCTGATGGCTGTCGGCGCACTCACTATTGCGGCAACGCTGGGACTTTTGGTTTTCACCATGATGGGTTTGCCACCATCAACCGGTATGTCCTTGCGCATCATCGCGGCAACTCCGTCACTTGGCGGTTTGTTCAGCGGTCTAATGCTGCTTGGCCTTGGTGCGATTACCAAAGTGGTAACCGATAGCGCCGACTATAATGCCCAATTGCTGCGGCTGACCAGACGTCGTATGGAAAAACGGCAAGACAAGCTTCTGTGATTATCCAACCGGTCTGGTGGTAATATGTGCTCTGATGGCCTGTGAAAAATCTGATGCTTCTTCTGCGGCCTGGGCCCGTTCGGTGATATCAAAATGCGTGCGGGCTGCCTGATAGGGCAGGTGGGTGTCGATTATATTGAGCCGGTAAGCCAGTTTGTCCAGACTTTCGGGAAACAGGTAGCGAAAATTCCACTTGGGTATCGGTTTTTGTGAAAAGCGCCTTGTGTGTTTGATAATATTGGTGGTGCAGTTGTTCCACAATGTATTGTAAAATTCCGGATTTTGGCCAAGCAAATCGGCGCGTTTGATAACATCGGCAAATACCGACTGCATGAGGTGGCGTTCGCTCTGCACCGGGAATAGCCGGACAGTATCTTTGATGCAGTTAGTGCGCACCCTTATAACGTCGGTCTCATCGGCGATCACATACATGATTTCGAATTGACGCATAAACGCCTTTAGCGGACCGAATCTTTGGCCCTTTTTCCGGCGGATTTCCACCGACACAGAGATATAGGTACCATCTTCAAAACCGAATGAGAGGAATGCATGCGCTGCACCTGGTCCACTAAACGGTGAAATCACCAGCCAGGCGGAATTCAAGCTCTCAAGATTGAATTCACGGTCATAGTAGTTGAGATCATAGTCTCGGGTTGTTCGGTAATTGATGTTGCGGACATTCTTGATAAGAATAGCGCCGTTTTCACCGAAAACAACGCTTGGCATAACCGCCTGATCGGGCGACCAGTCACGGTCGAGCGATGGTTTGGTTACCAGCAGAAATATCACTACACCGGCAAGCCCCACCGCCAGCAGCACCGGCACAATTGTGGTAATTGAAATTGCCATCTACCCATGCTCCCCCAAATCGGAACACAAGCGTACAGGCAAAATAACGCGAGACCAAGTGGAGTAGTTGAAGATCACGTTGATTGGGCCACTGAAGGTGATTTGTCGTGTCTAGCCCAACCGCTGATCGTCATGCGCTCCTGTGGCAGAAAACGCGATTTGTAGGCCATTTTTGGCGAGCTCTCGACCCAATATCCAAGATAAACATAAGGAAGACCAGATTTTCGCGCCCGGCTTATATGCTCCAAAATGAGATAGGTGCCAAGACTGCGCCGGTATTCATCGGGATCAAAAAAGCTGTAAACCATCGAAAGACCGTTTTGCAGCCTGTCGGTCAGGCAATAGGCTATCGGCGGACCTTCGCCTTTGCCCGAGATTGCGGTATCAGGCCCGCGTTTTCGGTATTCAATCAACTGGGTGTCAATATGGCTGTCCTGCACCATCATCGAATAATCGAGCACCGTCATCTCGGTCATGCCGCCGGTTTGGTGTCGGGCGTCGATATATTTACGGAACAAGCTAAACTGATCACGGGTGGGCACCGGCTCAACTGATTTGCCAAACAGATCCCTGTTACGCTTTTCGATGCGCTTCATCGAGCTTGTGGGTTGAAACTCATCCACCAAAACCCGTACCGAGACACAGGCACGACAGGCTTCGCACGCCGGTCGGTAGGCGATGTTCTGGCTGCGCCGAAATCCACCTTCACTCAACACATCGTTGAGTTGTGGCGCCAGTTCACCGACAAGATGCGTAAATACCTTGCGCTCTAGCTGGCCGTCAATATAGGGACAGGCCGCCGGAGCGGTGAGATAAAATTGCGGTGCATCATGCGGGTGGTACGACATGGGAATTTTCAATTATCGCATTTTTTGGCACAAGGCAATCAGAGCCCATAGTACCATGGGCCGATAAAGCTGAAAGAAAGCCACAACAACACCACCAGCGGAACACCGGTTTTGAGAAAATCGGCAAAACGGTACTGTCCAGGCCCCATCACCAGCAAATTGGTCTGATAACCAACCGGTGTGGCGAATGAACAATTAGCGGCAAATATGATGCAAACAACAAAGGCTTCGCGCGGTGCGCCGATAGCATCGGCCAAGCCAATGGCGACGGGCGTAAAAAGCACCGCCGTGGCGTTGTTGGACAAGATATTGGTAACAATGGCGGTGAACATAAACATCAGCGAGAGCACCAGCGCCGGCTCCCGGCCCTCAAGCAACATCGCAGCGCTGGTGGCAATGAAATCCGCACCCCCGGTCCCTTCCAGCGCGGTCGCAGCCGCAAGCGATGCGCCCACCAGCATGAAAATCTGGCTGTCGAAAGCCCGCGCGCTCTGGCGTATGTTCAAACACCCGGTCGCAATCATGGCAAATGCGCCGGCCAGCGAGGCGATCATAATAGGCAGCAGACCACTGGCGGCGCTAAGCACCACAGCTGCAAATATCGCCATCGCCCGTGGCGCATAGGCACGCATCGGCACTTCCATCGCCGACCATTCCAGCAAAATGAGATCATGGCTCAAACGCAATCGCTCAAGGTCTTCGGGCATGCCGCCGATCAGCAAGGTGTCGCCCGGTTCAAGCCTGGTCTGGCGCATTAATGTCCGGGCCATGGCGGCCCGGCGCTGCAGACCAATCACCATGGTGCCATAGGTGGCGCGAATGCCGGAATTTTCGATGGTGCGTCCGGCATAGCGCGAGCCCGGCGCGACAATTGCTTCTGCCAGGATAAAATCGCGTTCCACGGCAACCAAATCATCGCTGCCGCGCTGGCGGTCGTGCTCGGGCATTACCGGAAGCGAGGCTTCACCCATGGCCAGCGCCCGGGTTAATGCTGTTCTGGTGGCGGCGACAATGACCACGTCGCCGAGACTGAGCTCGACATCTTCGAACGGCGGCAAGATGGCGCCACCATCCCGCAAGATCGAGCGCACCGTCATATCGGTCAGATCGAGAAACATGCCAGCCTTCGATTGAGCACCGCGCAAGGCGTGATCCTCGGTGATCTCGATCTGCGCCACAAACTGTTTGCCGCTCTGTGGCAAGGCCGCCTGATCCGCCTCATCGCTGCCGCCAAGTATCATCGGCATGACGTAGATGACATAAAGTCCGCCTATCACCGCCAGCATGGCACCGGGTATGGTAAAATCGAAAAAGCCAATGGTAATGCCGGACTTGGCCGCGACACCGGCCACCAGAAGATTGGTTGAAGAACCGATCATTGTCGTCATCCCACCGAGGATGCCGATGAACGATAGGGGCATCAACGCTTTCGCGGCGCTAAAGCCCCGTTGTCGGGCGATAGCGGTAACAACAGGGATAAACATCACCACTACCGGTGTGTTGTTAAGAAATGCGCTGACAATTGCCGCCACCACCAGCAGGATGACAATCGTGCGTTTGCCGCTTGAACCACCCAGCTTCGACATCCACTGGGTTGGTTTTTCCAGCGCATCGGTGTTGAATAGTGCCTGACCGACAAGCAACAGCGCCAGCACAGTGACCAATGCCGGATTGGCAAAACCGACAACCAGGTCGCCCGGTAATATCTGCGCTGCTTCATCCGCCATCGGCACCAGCGAGAACAGCAAAAGAAAGATCACCACGACGGCAAGCGACACTACCTCGATAGCCCATCGTTCCACCGCGAACGCGGTGATGGTGCCTAGGATGATAATAAATGTCATCCACATGTGAAGGGTGTCGGGCAGGGCTTCCTCCTCCAAAGTGTAGAATCAGAATATCATGGTTTTGGCCAAAATACGGCCAATTTTAAAACTGATTGTAACAATAGCGCGTGCGTTTGGTATGTCGCAAACGCCGATATCGAGCCGCGATACCGGCCGCCCAACGTCGCAAAATGTCGGATGATTGTCGCCTTTGGTTGGCTAAATTCGGTGATAATACGCAAATTTTTAATAGTGGGTGTGTTGGCGCTGGCGTCTCCACCTGCCAAAAAGAATATTAACTGCGCAAAATCGTGCGCGTTAACACTGTATTAGGGGATGAATAATTGACAGATACAGCTGAAACACCGGGCCGCGATGCGCCGCACCCGGTTGATACCGATTTTGAGATCGGCCAACAAAACATCACGCCATTTGGTCTCGACATCCACAACCCGGTATTCATGGTATCGGGTATTGCGATTGTTGCTTTCGTTTTCATTACCTTGGCGTTCCAGGGGGCCGCGACCGAATTCTTTGGCTGGTTGAGACCCGCTTTGACATCGACATTTGATTGGTTCTTTCTCGGGGCCGCAGACATTTTCGTGATCTTTAGTATCTTTTTGATGGTCTCGCCGCTGGGCAAAATTCGCCTTGGTGGTGACGATGCCAAGCCTGATTATTCCTATATGGGCTGGTTTGCCATGCTCTTTGCTGCCGGCATGGGCATCGGTTTGATGTTCTTTGGTGTTTCCGAGCCAATGTCTCATTTTGCCTCGTCAATGGGCGGCACAGTGGGAGAAGCCGGTGCGCGCACCGACTGGGCACCCCTGGGTGCTGCTGCAGGCGATGCCGAAGCTGCGCGCAATCTTGGTATGGCGGCAACCATATTCCACTGGGCACTACATCCGTGGGCGATCTATGCTGTAGTGGCGTTGTCGCTGGCCTTCTTCACCTACAATCGCGGGTTGCCGCTCACCCTTCGTTCAGCATTCTACCCGCTATTGGGAGAACGCGTCTGGGGCTGGTGGGGCCATGTTATTGATACATTGGCTGTTTTTGCCACCCTTTTCGGGTTAGCGACATCGCTCGGTTTCGGAACTGAACAGGCGTTGGCCGGGCTCAATTTCCTGTTTGGCTGGGGCACGGGCAATGTTGCCAAAGTGGTGCTTATCTCGGTGATCACCGCTCTTGCTTTGATTTCGGTGGTACGCGGCCTTGACGGCGGTGTGAAGGTGCTTTCGGAAATCAACATCGTGCTCGCCGCATTGCTGTTGCTGTTCGTCATTCTGGTTGGGCCGACCGGCACCATCTTCAGCACGATTTTCTACGGTGGTGTTGCTTACCTGCAGGAAATTATTCCCCTGTCGATGCCGCTCGGTCGTGAAGATGCCAATTTCTCCCAGGGCTGGACGTCGTTCTATTGGGCCTGGTGGATTTCATGGTCACCTTTTGTCGGCATGTTCATCGCACGCGTTTCGCGCGGGCGCACGGTGCGCGAGTTTACCTTTTGCGTCATCATCATTCCGACCCTGGTTTGTGTCGTGTGGATGGGAACCTTCGGCGGCACGGCGATTGCCCAGGTAGTTGCCGACGCCGCTGCACCGGTCAAAGCGGCCTCCCTTGAACTGAAACTGTTCGAGATGCTGAAACCACTGCCGTTGGCGACATTCACCTCGTTCCTGGGTATCGTGTTGGTGCTGGTGTTCTTCGTCACCTCGTCGGATTCAGGTTCGCTGGTGATCGACACCATCACCGCCGGTGGCAAGACCGATGCGCCCGTTGCCCAGCGCGTGTTCTGGTGCACATTTGAAGGCGTCGTTGCAGCAACATTGTTGCTGGTGGGCGGTTCTTCCGCCCTGACGGCGCTGCAGGCGATGGCGGTTTCGACCGGCTTTCCATTCACCATCGTGCTCTTGGCCATGTGCGTCAGCCTTTATATCGGGCTGAGGCAGTCACAGAAGGAAGGCTAAGTCTGCCGCAATACTTCCGGCAGATTTAACACGGAAAAGTCCGGATTTGCTTGCAAGCGTGATCACCACGCAAAGGCAAATCCGGGTTGTTATACCAAAGGGAGGAGACTTCGCGAAAAATAATCAATACAAGCGATCGACCCGCACCACATAGGTGCCCAGAAGAACGTCGTGTAATAACCGCTTTCTCGACGAAAAGAACGTCACCAGCAAAAGCAACGGAAAAGCGGCGAATAGCCAAAACAGTACGCCATGCAGGATAGCCAGGAACGGATCGACTCGACCACCTTCCAACTTTTTGATCTTAATCCCCATCATACCCATACCGATTGTCGCCTGGTTGGGGCCACCCATGGTTAGCGCCAGATAAATGATCGCCACAGTGGCTGGCAATATGGCGTAAAGCGCCCAGGCAAGGCCCAATGTCAGCAAACCCAAAATGCCAATGATAAATGCAAACGGTACTGAAAACAGCGCCACCAGCAGATAGTCGATCAAAAACGCCAAAATTCGGGCGGTGCGAACGCCTGAAAGCTGTTCCGCTGTTACCGGTTGCGGGTTTAGTTCGTCATAATCGTAGACGTGGCTGTAATTACGGGCCATGGCAAAACACCCTCCTGTCCATATTGACATGGGAGGTATCCCCGGCTGATTCAAGTGCGGCGATTAAGGGCAGTACTGTCAACATCGTGGGTTGGTTGACCGGAGCAACCGGAAACTTGTCTCACTCTTTCAGCAGTGCCGCCACACGCGGTGCATAATAGGTGAGGATGCCATCTGCCCCGGCGCGTTTGAAGGCAAGCAGGCTTTCCATCATCGCGCTCTCACCGTCGAGCCAGCCGTTTTGTGCTGCCGCTTCGATCATCGCGTATTCGCCCGAAACCTGATAGGCGTAGGTCGGCATGGCGAATTCATCTTTCATCCGGCGAATGATGTCGAGATAGGGCATGCCGGGCTTGACCATCAGCATATCGGCACCTTCATCGATATCGGCTTCGGCCTCGCGCATGGCATCATCACTGTTACCCGGGTCGACATAATAGGTTCGCTTGTCGCCCTTCAACAGCCCGCCAGTGCCAATTGCCTCGCGGTAGGGGCCGTAGAATGCAGAGGCGAATTTGGCGGTGTACGACATGATAGAAACATCTTGAAAGCCGGCGCCGTCCATGGCTTGACGTATGGCGCCGATACGGCCATCCATCATGTCAGACGGGGCAATTACATCGCTTCCTGCATCGGCTTGCAACAGCGCGGCCCGGGTAATCTGCGCAACCGATTCATCATTAACAATAATGCCGTCGCGCAATATTCCATCATGGCCGTGGTCGGTAAAGGGATCGAGCGCCGCGTCGGTGATGATGCCGATTTCAGGTACCGCTTTCTTGATCGCTCTGGTCACCTTGCAGATCAGATTGGCCGGATTGAGAATTTCCGAGCCCGTCACGTCCTTTTTGTCAAGTTCAACCTTTGGGAACGGGGCGATTGCCGGAATACCAAGCTTGGCGGCCCTTTCAGCCTCACGCACCGCCTGGTCGACAGAAAGACGCATGACACCCGGCATTGCCTCAATCGGTTCCCGTCGGTTCTCTCCCTCAACGATAAAGAACGGCCAGATGAGATCATCAACACCAAGAGTATTCTCGCGCACCAGGCGTCGAGACCAGTCTGCCTTGCGGTTGCGGCGCAGACGATTATGGCCGGTAATCGCGTCGACGTCGGGTGAGGGCGAGCGGTGCTTGTTCATCGGGTCGTCCAGCTTTTTTCGTTCAGCGGTTTCTAGCACGGTGTCGTCAGATTATGAAGAAGGTATTATCAGCGCTGCAAATGGGTTGTGTGTTGCTGTTGGTGAAAAGTTATGAGACAATCATGCGATGCGAGGCATGGGAGCAATCAGTAAGATATCATCATTGGTGCTGGTGATTGGGCCAATTGCGTTGATCATCGCTGGTTCGTTAACGCTGTCCAAATCGAGGGCAAATGGCAATGTCGACATGCTGTTGTTATTGGCCCAGGATATCTCGGCCAGCGTTGATGAAAATGAATTTTTGTTGATGCGCGAAGGATTGGCCGCTGCGCTGGAATCTCCTGAGGTAGCCCATGCCATAGCGTCGGGTCAGAACGGCGCTATAGGGCTGGCAGTAGTGCAATGGTCTGGATTTTCCGAACAACAAGTCAACATTGACTGGAGGCGGGTAGCCACCCCGGCGGACTTGACGACTGTCGCCGGCGAGGTGCGTCGTTTCGGCCGACGATGGGATCATGGGTCCACCGACATCGGCGGGGCGATTGAATTTTCCAAGCGAAAGATTTTGTCAGCGCCATTCACCGCACCCAGAATGGTTATCGATGTCGCCGGCGATGGCACCAACAACACCAATCAAACGCCTAATCTGGAACGCGACAGGGCGGTAAAAGAGGGCCTTATCATTAATGGTCTTGCGATCACCGGTGGCAGCCCGGCTTTGTTAAACTACTACGAAATGTTCGTCATCGGCGGACCGGGCGCCTTTGCTGAGGCGACCGACGATTACCCCAGTTTCGAGCGTGCCATGCGCCGCAAACTGGTGCGTGAGATCAATCATATGATCTTATTTTAGGCAAAAAGGGGTAGCCCTAAGTTTCCTCCGCGTGTTCGGCAACGATGATCTCGGCTTCCTTACCGTACAATTCTTCAAAATGATCGAAGGTGCTGTCAAAGTAACCAATGCCCTGGGTCGAAGAGCGTACCGAACGGGCCAGCTCCTCAAGCACGCTGCCAGGCACCAGAGCGCGGAAAACATCCCAGCCCTTGGCGTTTTCATCGCGGTCAAACCCAAGCACCTGACCCTTCATGGACGACACAACGGGTACAAGATTACCGGAATAGACAGACGGTATGTGAAACTCGATTTTGAATATCGGTTGCAAAAGTACCGGAGAAGCTTCGCTCAGCGCCTGCTGCACGCCCATTCTGCCGGCGGCGCGGAAGGCGAAATCCGAACTGTCCACCGAATGATGCCGGCCATCGGTCAAATGAACGCTCACATCAATGGCAGGAAAGCCCAACGGTCCTTTTGCCAGTGTTTCCTTGGCTCCGGTTTCAACTGCCGGAATATAGTTTCTCGGCACCGCGCCACCCTTGACGCTGTCAGTAAAAGCGAATCCCTCACCACGCGGTAGCGGTTGAACGGTTAGTTTCACGTCAGCAAACTGGCCCGCGCCGCCTGATTGTTTGCGGTGGCGGTAGCTGACTTCGCATTTTTTGGTGATGGTTTCACGATAGGTGGGGCGGGGAAGTCGATCACCCACATCAACGTGGAAAATCTCCGCCAGCGTTTCGCGTATATTGCGCAAGTGCAACGGTCCCTGAACGCAAACCTGTTGTGCGCCGCTTCCTTCCTCTTTTGATGTTTCCAGACCGGAATCTGTTTCGGCAAGCCTTGCCAGTGTGCCGGATAGTTTGGTTTCGTCGCGTTCGTTGGTCGGTTCGAGCACCGCGTTGAACATCGGCGTTGGGGGTTTGGTCCAATCGGGTGCTGCGATGGCGGTGCCGGAGGTTAAAAGCGAGGGCGCTTGCAGGTGGTCGGATTTCAGAGCCGCGAAAATCTGTCCGTCGGCAACCTCACCAGAAAACGGCTTGTTGGTTGCAGGGTTTTGCACCGATCCAAGGTTAGCACCAGCCAGCTCAACCCCTTGTTTTAGTCCACTATTGAGCGCGCGCGTGAGCACGGTTTTGCCAACATTTTGCCGATGGTAGGAGTGAAAACTCACGGCGACCAGTTTGTCCTCAGCAATTTCACTTGCTGCCGCAAGCCGGTTTTTCAGCACTTCCAGCGGCGGTGCTTCATGGCGAAGTTGCTTCATCAATCGCATAACACCGTTGTTGTGGCTGGCGGCTCCGACGAATACTGGAATGATCTGATTTTCTTGCAAAACACGCGCCGAAACCGAATAGACCGCATCACTTGGCGGATGCCGGTCTTCAATCAGTTCTTCCAACAGCCAGTCGTCATATTCCGACAGCAGTTCGAGCAGTTCCGTATGATCGTGCTGCTCACGCTCTGCAGCACTTTCCGGGATATCGACCAGCATCGATGTTTTTTGTTCCCGATAACGCCAGGCGCGTTCCGAAATCAGGTCGACCACACCAACGACGGTGTCGCCTTCGCGGATTGGCATTTGGCGAAGCACCAGCGCATGGTTGGAATAATCCTGTATCGCTGCGACAATATCCCGCAACCTGCCACGGGGCTCGTCCATCCGGTTGACGAACAAAACGCACGGTGTGCCCGAGGCTTCTATCGCTCGCAGATAAGGTGCCGCCAGTACCGCGCTGTCAGGATCGGGAGAAACGCATAGAATACAGGCATCGCTGGCAAGCAGTGCGTTGTTGGCATGCGCCAAAGCCTCATTGGTACCCGGTACATCGATGGCGCACCACTCATCGCCCATAAAGTTAAACTTTGTCAGGCTTATACCATATGGCGATGTGGTTTTTTTCGGTTCGCCCTCCAGCGAGCCTAGTTTTTCAACCAGGGTAGATTTCCCCGAGTGCGATGGACCAAGTACCGAAAAGCAACGCATTAAATTCTCTCCCGCAAACACGATAATGACATCGATACATTAAGCACGGTTCAGACAGGAATTTCCAGTGCACATAGCCGGATTTCTGAGTCTTGGTGCTTTTGGTGTTGCCATTATCGTTGCGGCACCGATTGTCAATCATCCCATTTGTAAGTTGTCATCCTTTGGCCTAATAGTCTGAGCTAAAGCCAACGGGATTCTATACCCAAACGACAATTCTTCAATTAGCCGCGACGCCTTCGATACCCTTAACCAGCTTCTTCAATATGACCCAGCCCGAAATTCTGTTTCATCGCCATCACCATGCCGGGGTCGTTACCATCAACCGGCCAGAAACACTGAACGCCGTCACCTATGCCATGATCCTTGGTTTGCACGCCCAATTGGTCGAGTGGGAAGACGACCCCGCCGTCAAACACGTGATCATCAAAGCGGCATCGGGCAGGGCGTTTTCTGCCGGTGGCGACATTCGCAACCTTTACGAGCGCGGCAGGGCAGGCAAACCGAATTTACAATTCTTCTGGGATGAGTACCGTCTCAATGCCTATATCAAGTCCTATCCCAAGCCCTATATCGCCTTGATTGATGGCATTGTGATGGGCGGAGGGGTCGGAATTTCCTTTCATGGCTCACACCGTATAGCAGGGGACAACATCGCCTTCGCCATGCCGGAAGTCGGCATTGGTTTTTTTCCTGACGTTGGTGGCAGTTACTTTTTGCCGCGCATGCCCGGAGAGACCGGCATGTATCTGGCGCTAACCGGTAATCGCATCAAGAAGGAAGACTGCCTTTGGGCCGGCCTTGCCACTCATGCATGTTCAAGCGACCGATTGCCGGAAATTGAAGAAGCCATCTGCCGCAGTGAAGACGCAGAAATAGTGCTTGAGAATTATCTGCCGAAAAATAGCGAGGATGACCTTGCGGCCGGGCTGGATGAAGTTAATACGGCTTTTGGTGGCGAAACAGTTGATAAAATATTGCTGAGACTTGACGCCATGGCATTCAGCAGAATTGAACGCATTAGCCAATGGGCAACCGAAACTCTCGCCACCATTAAAAGAAAATCTCCGACAAGTCTGGCAATTGCCCTTCGCCAGCTGCGCCAGGGCAGGGGCCTTTCAATGCCTCAATGCATGCAGTTGGAATACCGTATTGTTTCCGCCGTGCTTGAAGGCCACGATTTCTACGAGGGCATTCGCGCGGCGATCATCGACAAGGACAATACACCCGGCTGGAAACCGGCGACGTTGGAGCAGGTTGACCCGCAGGCAATTGACGCTATCTTTGCAGCCAGAAAAGGAAACCGCGGAACGCTTGGTGGGGAACTTCAGTTTGAATGATAGATCAAAAAGACAGTAAAGCCGAGCCACCACCCATGATTGAATTGGCCTTTGTCTGGTATCTGCGGGCACTGGCGATCTGTTTCATCGGTTTCACGCTGCAATACTGGTTGCGGGTGAGCGGTTATTATCCAGGTGAAAATTGGCGCTTCGATACCATGACAATCGAGTGGAAAATCGTCTGCGCCATGTTGTCTGTATTGCTGCCGGTTTCGGCCGTTGGTCTTTGGTCGACATTGTTTTGGGGTCAAGTCGTGTGGACCATAGCGATTGTGACGGAACTGCTAATGTTCGGCTGGTTTTCCAGTATCTACGGTGTCAATCCGTGGCTCACTACGTTTCACCTGGCTTCCATCATAATATATTTGACGTTCCGGCTGGTCATTCGTTTCAAAGCCAATAAAGGGTGAATCTACATCCTTACCAAATTATTGAACATGTTGATTTTATTGAATTTTACGAGTTCGCGGTAAGATTGGGTTAAGACTGTGCTTTAAGTCGAATTTTAGACAAACTGTGTAGGATGGCAGCAATGGTGGAGAAAAAATAACCACCACCAAACAGAGAGGCTATCCCATGATTAACGCACCAATGGTTGCCGGTGTGGCCGCAACCGAAGATGACAATGGCGAGATTAAACCGGTTTATTTGGAGTCCCTGACACTTGTGGAACGGTTGCATCGCCGTCTGCTAGATGTCATTAAAGATGAGTTCGACCGGCAAGGGCGCGGCGATGTCAATGCTGTTCAGGCACTGCTTTTATACAATATAGGTGATTCTGAATTGACCGCGGGCGAACTGCGTTCGCGGGGTTACTATCTTGGCTCCAATGTTTCCTATAACCTGAAGAAACTGGTCGACCAGGGTTTCATCCATCACCAGCGTTCACGCACCGACCGCCGGTCAGTCAAGGTAAGTTTGACCGACAAAGGCAAGCAAATCGCCGAAACGGTCGACGGTCTTTACAATCGTCAATTGATGTCGATTGAAAAGGTGGGCGGCATCAGCAGTGACGAGTTCCACCGGATGAATAAATCGCTGCAGCGCCTGGAGCGTTTCTGGACTGATCAGATTCTGTACCGGCTTTAGGCCACCACTTGCAGTTCAAATTATCAAAGGGTTCGGGCGACTTGCTCGGACCCTTTGTCGTGATTTCGATCAAAATCGATTCTATTCCCAACAGGATTGCGCGCTAACTGACCATTATTGTGCCACAGTGTTGATACAACTCAATTAAGTGGGGGATTGTTAACCTTGACGAGCTATTGAAATTCAGTCGTCGTTTGATGGTGAGCAACTTTCCGTGAGGCAATTGATTGATTGCTTGATGGTGCCTTATTGGAATGTTCGCTAGAACAGGGTCGGTACGACTTGGCCAAATCGGATGAATATCAGCCAGCTGGAATGAATATGGGCAATTTAGTCTGCAAATTGAAGAAGTCGCTCTATCGTGGATATTTGGCCACGATGGCCGGTGCCACGATAATCGCTGGTGCCCACGATTTTGCCATGGCGGAAAGCGCCATTGATGAAATCTTGAAATCATCCCGTCGTGATCAATGGAGCGATCAGTTCGATTCACGCGGCACAAAATCAAAGAATGTTGCCTCAACGCGGCCAATTTTTGCGGCGGAGACATTAGCGCATATCGAGACAGCCATTCTCGATTACCGCAATATTGTTGCCGGCGGTGGCTGGTCTGTGGTGCCGGCGAACCGGAAATTGAAGCTAGGTTCCAATGATCCCAACGTCGTGAGTTTGCGCAAGCGGTTGATGATTTCCGGAGATCTGACGACCAGGGCGGGTATTTCTAGCCAGTTTGATTCCTATGTTGATACTGCCGTACGACGTTTCCAGCGCCGCCACGGCCTGCCGCCCGACGGTGTGTTGGGTCGCTTCTCTTTTGCCGCGTTGAATATTCCAGCCGATATCCGGCTTGGCCAATTGGAAACCAATCTGGTGCGGTTGCGCTCGATGTCCGGATTTCTCGGTGACCGCTATGTCATGGTCAATATTCCCGGTGCCCAGATCGAGGCGGTAGAACTGGGTCGGGTGGCCCAGCGCCATACGGCGATTGTTGGAAAAACCAGTCGGCAAACTCCGATCCTTAATTCCAAGATTTTTGAACTGAAACTCAATCCATACTGGACCGCGCCGGTGTCGATTGTGCGCAAGGATATTATTCCGGTGATGCGCAAAAATCCAACCTATCTGACCGATAACAAAATACACGTGTTTCGGAGCGATGGCAGTGAGATTTTGCCAGAGGAAATCGACTGGACCTCTGATGAGGCGACCAATTATCGGTTTCGTCAGGAACCGGGTCGTATTAACGCCATGGGCTCGGTGAAGATCAATTTCCCCAATCCCCATTCCGTTTATATGCATGATACACCGCAACAGAGCCTGTTCAGCAAACTCTTGCGATTTGAATCGTCCGGCTGCGTGCGGGTGCAGAATGTGCGGGATTTGTTGACCTGGCTGGCCAAGGACACTGCCGGTTGGTCGCGCCGAAATATCGAACGCACCATCGCCACCGGCGAGCGGGTGGATATCAAACTGGCCACACCGGTGCCAGTCTATTTCACTTATGTTACTGCCTGGTCGACCGCCGACGGCATCGTCCACTTCCGCGATGACATTTATCGCCGCGATGGTGTCGATGAACTGGCGCTCGGCCAGTAGCCGCAGCTATTGCGGACACCAACATACGACCCTTGATTGTTCTGAATTGCGACGTTTTAGCGTCGCGATGATTTATTTTACATTGTCTCTAATTGTGCTACACGCCGAATTCACACCCCATGTAACAGCCAACTTGGGAACACACACATGACAACTACAAATTCAGCCGCCGGCGCAGATACCAACGCATTTTTCAGCCGCTCGCTGGCCGACAGCGATCCACAGATATTTGCAAGCATCCGCGACGAGCTGGGCCGTCAGCAGCACGAAATTGAGCTGATCGCATCGGAAAACATCGTCTCGCGCGCGGTGCTTGAGGCGCAGGGTTCGATCATGACCAATAAATACGCCGAAGGCTATCCGGGCCGGCGATATTATGGTGGTTGCCAGTTTGTCGATGTGGCCGAAACACTGGCGATCGAACGGGCCAAACAACTTTTCGGTGCCGGTTTTGCCAATGTGCAGCCAAACTCCGGCAGCCAGATGAACCAGGCGGTTTTTCTGGCGCTGTTGCAGCCAGGCGACACATTCATGGGACTTGATCTTAATTCGGGAGGTCATTTGACCCACGGATCGCCGGTCAACATGTCGGGCAAGTGGTTTGACGTTGTTTCCTATGGCGTACGCCAAGATGACCATCTGCTCGATATGGATGAAGTCGAAAAGAAGGCACAGACGCATCGGCCAAAGCTGATCATTGCCGGCGGCACCGCCTATTCACGTCAATGGGACTGGGCAAGATTTCGCCAGATTGCCGATTCGATCGATGCCTATCTGATGGTCGATATGGCCCATATTGCCGGTCTTGTTGCCGGCGGTGCCCACTCATCGCCTGTGCCGCATGGCCATGTGGTCACCACCACTACCCACAAGTCGCTTCGCGGCCCGCGTGGCGGCATAATCCTGAGCAATGACGAAGCGATTGCCAAGAAAATCAATTCTGCCGTTTTTCCCGGTCTGCAAGGTGGCCCACTTATGCATGTTATTGCCGCCAAGGCGGTCGCCTTTAAAGAGGCCCTGCAGCCGCAATTCAAGACCTATGCAAACAGGGTCGTGGCCAACGCGCGTGCCCTTGCCAAAAGCCTGCAGGCCAATGGTCTTGATATCGTCTCCGGTGGTACCGACAACCATTTAATGCTGGTTGATTTGCGGCCAAAGAATGCCACAGGCAAGCGCGCCGAGGCGGCCCTTGGGCGCGCCAATATCACCTGCAACAAGAATGGTATTCCATTTGATCCAGAAAAGCCGTTTGTCACTTCTGGCGTTCGCCTTGGCACACCGGCTGGCACCACACGCGGTTTCGGTGAGGCGGAATTTGCTGAAATTGGCAATTTGATCGCCGAGGTGCTGGATGGTTTGAAAGAAGCAAATTCCGATGACGGCAATGGCGCAGTTGAGGCAGCGGTGAAAAACAAGGTGATTGAATTGACCGGGCGTTTTGCGATCTATCAGAATTCTTAGCAGCGAGTAATACCTTTTGAAAAACGGAAGCCGAGGCTGATTGATGCGATGTCCCTACTGCAATTGCGGCGACACACAGGTCAAGGATTCACGTCCCACCGAGGATAATACAGTGATCCGCCGCCGCAGGGTCTGTTCCGATTGTGGTGGCAGGTTTACAACGTTCGAGCGAGTGCAACTGCGGGAGCTGACGGTTATTAAGAAATCGGGCCGCCGTGCGCCGTTTGACCGCGACAAACTTGCCGGTTCGGTGCAGGTGGCCCTGCGCAAGCGCCCGGTTGACCCGGATCGGGTCGAGCGAATGATAACCGGTATAGTTCGTCAGCTTGAAAGCGCCGGAGATGCGGATGTAGATTCAGAAAACATCGGCCATCTGGTAATGGAAGGACTGCACGGTTTGGATGATGTGGCATTTGTGAGATTTGCCAGCGTCTACCGGAATTTCCGCGAGGCCCGTGATTTCGAGGAGTTTCTTGGCGAATTGACGGCCGATGACAGCACCAAAGAAGCCGGTGATGGTGACTAACAAGACCCATGAACGCCACATGGCGGCGGCCATTCGCCTGGCAAGACGAAATTTGTCGCGTACCGGGGTTAATCCATCCGTCGGCACGATAATCGTCAAATCGGATGGTGATAGCACGGTAATTGTCGGGCGTGGCGTAACCGCTCTTGGCGGCAGGCCACATGCCGAACCGGTGGCACTTAGCCAGGCTGCAGATTTGGCCAAAGGCGCCACCGCTTATGTGACGCTTGAACCCTGCGCCCACCACGGCGCGACGCCCTCATGTGCGCAATTGTTGATTGATGCCGGTGTGAGCCAGGTTATCACCGGCTGGCTGGACCCCGATGCGCGGGTCGATGGCAGGGGGCATGAAATGTTGCGTCAGGCCGGCATCGAAGTGATTGCCGGCGTGTTGCCACAAAGGGCGCGGCAAGGCCTTGCCGGCTATCTTTCGAGAAAACAAAAAAACCGGCCCTATGTGACGGTAAAACTTGCGGTTTCCAGTGACGGTATGATCGGTGCAAAGGGCAGGGGGCAGGTGCCGATAACCGGTGAAATCGCCAAAAGGCAAGTCCATATGATGCGGGCCGCCAACGACGCGATACTGGTGGGTGCGGTTACTGCGAGAGATGACGATCCCGAACTGACCTGCCGCTTGCCGGACCTTCAATCTCGCTCGCCACATCGCTTTGTGCTCGACCCGTCCGCTTCTATTGCGGTTCAAAGCCGCCTGATGCAAACCCTTTCAATTGCCGCATTATCGGTGGTAACTGCGCCTGCTGCACCGGAAGAAAACATCGCCGCATTGAAACTACAAGGCGCATCGATATTTGCCGGTGAACTTGTCGATGGTCGCATTGCACTACCTGAACTGCTCGATGATATGGCGGCAACCGGAATATCCTCTTTATTTGTCGAGGGCGGCGCGTTGACCGTTCAGTCTTTTCTGGATGACGGACTGGTCGACGAGATCGCTTTATTTACCGGATCGGGCACCATTGGCGCTGATGGTATTCGCTCACCCTTCACCAATCAAACCATGCCTAAAGGATTCGCGCTTGCAAGGCATGAGGAATTCGCCGATGACCAACTGGATGTTTTTGTCAGGGAGCAGGCCTAATGTTTACCGGTATTGTCAGCGATATTGGTGTTATCGACGAAATCACGCCGCTGGATGAGGGTGTCAGGCTTCGCGTTGAATCCAGTTACGATCACCAATCCATCAATATCGGCGCTTCGATTGCCCATGCAGGTGTGTGTTTGACGGTGGTTGCCAAGCCGGAACAAGGTTCGAACGCCAATTGGTTTGAGGTTGAGGGCTGGGAGGAGGCGCTACGGTTGACAACGCTGGGAACCATCAAACCGGGCGATCGGGTCAATCTTGAACGACCGCTCAAGGTCGGGGACGAACTTGGTGGTCATATTGTGTCCGGTCATGTCGACGGAATGGCGATGATCACCGCAGTTGACGAGGAAGGCGAGGCCGTCCGCTTCACCATTGAAGCGCCCCGGGAACTGGCCCGGTTTATCGCTGCCAAGGGCTCCCTAACGCTTGATGGAACCTCATTGACGGTCAATGGCGTCAGCGGCAATTGCTTCGATGTCCTGTTGATTCGCCACACGCTGGAAGTCACCACCTGGGGCGAAAGGGCGGTCGGTGATATGGTCAATATCGAAATTGATACCATGGCGCGATACGCAGCGCGGCTGGCAGAAACAGAACCCGGCTAATTCTCAAACAAACTTTGCCATATTTTGATGCCGGGCCTTGATCTCGCGGACAGTACCCGAGGAAGAGCGCATGACAATGGAATGGGTTCTGATTTCATTGTTGTAGAACTTGACGCCTGAGAGCAGATTGCCATCGGTGACCCCGGTTGCCGCAAACAACACGTCACCCTTGGCCATGTCTTCAGCGGTATAAATTCTGTTGGGGTCTTTGACACCCATGGTCGCGGCCCGTTCGCGTTTTTCAGGTGTGTCGAGCAAGAGCTTGCCCTGCATCTGACCGCCGATACAACGTAACGCCGCCGCAGCCAATACGCCCTCCGGCGCGCCGCCGGAACCAAGATAAATATCGATGCCGGTTTCTTCCGGGTCGGTTGTATGGATGACACCGGCCACATCACCATCGCCAATGAGCCGGATGGCAGCGCCGGTTTCCCGCACCTGTTCGATCAGTTTGGTGTGGCGTGGGCGATCAAGTATGCAGGTGGCGATTTCGGTAATATCGACGCCCTTTTCGCGGGCCAACGCGGAAAGGTTGGATTCAACCGATGCGCTGATATCGATAAGACCGGAAGGATAACCAGGCCCAATGGCGATTTTTTCCATATAAACGTCAGGCGCATAAAGCAAATTGCCACGCTCGGCTATGGCGATAACAGCCAGCGAGTTCGGCAGGTTTTTGGCGCATATTGTCGTGCCCTCAAGCGGGTCGAGAGCGATGTCCACTTCCGCCCCTTCGCCCAAACCGACTTTCTCGCCGATATATAGCATCGGTGCCTCGTCGCGCTCACCCTCGCCGATAACAACCCGTCCCTTGATCGCAAGCCGGTTAAGCTCGCGCCGCATGGCGTCCACCGCAACCTGATCGGCGGCCATTTCGTCTCCCTTGCCGCGCAGCCGGCCTGCGGCCACAGCCGCCGCCTCCGCGACCCGCACAAGTTCAAGTGTCAAAATACGATCTATTACATTTGCAGAGCCGGATTGCTGGGAGGCCATGAAATCTCCTGTGATTCGAGAAAGGCTATCTCTATTTCACAGATGTTATACAGAAAGACAAAAGTTGTGGGGATTTTTCTGTTGTTTTTTGCCCGTTTGATCTTGCCTGTTGGCGGCTGAGAGTGGAGGCGGCAGTTTCTAACCTGCGCGATGAGGTTGCACACCGGTATCAATCTTCGCCTTAATGCGGTCAATCCCGAGATCGGGAAAAGCCAAAGGTGGCGAAAAAAGCCATTTCCTACACCATCTCCTCAATGCGGATCATTTGTGGTTCGGCGGCCATATAGCCATCCGAAGAAATGGCCGAGAGCGCCTCGCGGATTTGCAGTTCATGGGTTTCGTGAGTGATCAAAATGATAGTTTGAGCATCTTCGTCTTTGTTGACCACCGCCGAACGTGGTTTGTTGCGTCGCTGGACGATGGAGGCCAGCGAAATATCCTGTTCTGACATGCGCGTGGCAATTGCCGCCATGGCACCGGCGCGGTCGTAGACGGAAAGGCGAATGAAATAGCCGCCTTCGTGCTGGCGCATTTTGGCCCGCTTATATGGTTGCAGCAGCGCTGCCGGCTTGCCAAATACAGGTCCATGCTGATAGCCGGGCCGGCTTTTTGCAATATCGGTAATATCGGCCAACACTGCCGAAGCCGTGGCGCTGCCACCTGCACCGGCTCCCGTCATCATCAAGGTGCCGACGATATCGCCGTCAATTGCCACCGCATTGATCACGCCGGCTACCTGCGCGATTGGCGAAGACAGCGGCACCATTGTCGGATGAACGCGCGATTCAACTCCGCTATCGGTCATCTGTGCTACACCTAGCAGCTTGATGCGGTAGCCGAGGTCTTTGGCAGCGACAATGTCTTCGGGGGTGATTTTGGTGATGCCTTCAATATAGATTTCGTCGGCCGCAATTTCTGTACCGAAGGAAAGACTTGCCAGGATTGCCAGCTTGTGGGCGGTATCGTCGCCATCGATATCGAAGGCCGGGTCAGCCTCGGCATAGCCAAGCCGTTGTGCATCGGCCAGGCACTCGTCGAAGGAAAGACCCTCGTCTTCCATTCTGGTGAGCATGTAATTACAGGTGCCATTCATGATGCCATAAACGCGGTTGATATTGTTGCTGGTCATCGATTCACGCATCGCCTTTATGACCGGGATACCACCAGCTACCGCCGCCTCATAGTTTAACAATACGTGGTTTTCTTCTGCCAGGCGGGCCAATTCAACACCGTGTTTGGCAAGCAATGCCTTGTTGGCAGTGACCACGTGTTTGCCGGATGAAAGCGCGGTGCGAACCGATTGCAGTGCCGGGCCGTCTTCACCACCCATCAACTCGACAAAGACGTCGATATCGGAGCCGGCCAGCGCCACCGGATCATCAAACCAATGTGCACCTGTAAGATCAACTCTGCGTTCCTTTTGCTTATCACGGGCGCAAACGCTGTCAACGGTGATGGCTCTGCCGCAGCGCTCGGCCAGCACGTTACCTTTGGCGTGAAGAATGCGAATGAGCTCTGCGCCAACCGTGCCCAGCCCGGCCACAGCTAATTTCAAGGGTTTATTCATTGTCGATTTCCGGCGATCAAGTTGTTCGCCGGTGGTCAAAAAGAATTACCGGCGTGCTGTGAATGGAACCACGTTGTGCAATGTTTCATCACCACTTTCAAGGAACTTGCGCAGGTTACGCGCCGCCTGACGGATACGTTGGCGATTTTCCACCAAAGCAATGCGCACATGATCGTCACCATATTCACCAAAGCCGACGCCGGGAGAAACGGCAACCTCGGCCTCCTCGATCAGCAGCTTGGAAAATTCCAGTGATCCAAGAGCCTTAAACCTCTCCGGAATAGGCGCCCAGGCGAACATTGTCGCAGGTGGTGGCGGCACATTCCAACCCGCCTTTGCAAAAGTCTCGACCATAACATCGCGGCGCTCGCGATAGGTCTCGCGGGCCGCTTCGATATATTTATCAGAACCGTTAAGTGCTGCGGCAGCGGCCACCTGGATCGGGGTGAATGCGCCATAGTCGAGATAGGACTTTACCCTGGTCAATGCCGAAATCAGCCGTTCATTGCCGACCGCGAATCCCATCCGCCAGCCCGGCATCGAATAGGTTTTGGACATCGACGTGAACTCCACGGCAATATCCATCGCACCAGGCACCTGCAACAGCGAAGGCGGTGGATTACCATCAAAATAGATTTCCGAATAGGCAAGATCGGATAGCAGAATAATGTCATGCTTTTTGGCGTAAGCGACGACTTCCTTGTAGAAGTCGAGGGTTGCAAGTTTGGCGGTCGGGTTCGACGGGTAATTAAGAATAAGCGCTGTCGGCTTTGGCGTCGAATGGCGTACCGCCCGGTCAATGTGACCAAAGAAATCATCGTCGGGATCGGCGGGAACCGAGCGAATCACACCGCCGGACATGATGAAACCGAACGAATGGATTGGATAGGTCGGATTTGGCACCAGCACGATGTCACCGGGCGCGGTGATTGCCTGCGCCATATTGGCAAAACCTTCCTTCGAACCGAGCGTTGCAACAATCTGGCTATCGGGATCAAGCTTTACTCCGAAACGGCGTTGATAATAATTGGCCTGCGCCCGGCGGAGGCCGGGTATACCCTTGGACGATGAATAGCGGTGGGTGCGCGGGTCTTGAACCGCCTCGCACATTTTGTCGACGATGATTTGGGGCGTTGGCAGGTCTGGATTGCCCATGCCAAGGTCAATTATGTCGCGGCCCTTGGCCCGGGCACTAGCCTTTAGCCGATTGACCTGTTCGAAAACATAAGGTGGCAGACGGCGTATTTTGTGAAATTCCTGCATGGGTATTCTCATTTCCAGCCATTGAACGCAATAATTATCGATAATTTTGCATAATACCAACAATCATTGCGTCAAAACTTTGCGCAAGATGCTTATTTGCAATAATTATCACAAATAGTTTTGTATAAAAAGCACGAATTGCGATCAATACAAAACTCCGCAATGCCTGATCTATGGCCAAATGAAGTCAATTTGGACCCTACTCCGAAGAATTTTCGATTTTTTTCAATGCCTGTTTGCCGTGGGTGCGGGCCTTTTTGCGCAAGGCTTCCAGTTCCTTTTGGTAGTCGCTCAAAGATTCACCCTCGCCCTTTTGCGCATTTTCCTTGCCCTTGTTCAACAATTCACTGCGAATTTCATCGGCTTTCGCTTTGGATAGCTGGTTGGTTTCGGCAATTGGCATATGGCCAATCTTCGGGTAATCGCCCGATTTGTCAGCAGCTACCTGCTCTCGTTGATACCTGGCTTGCTCGGGAGGGGGCGCTGTCGTAAATGTCAAGGCGTCTTCGGCAGATTGATCGGTACTGGCCGGCGGTTCTGGTGCTGTCGCGGTTGCAGGCGGCGTAATTGGCCTTGGCGCGTCTAGCCCAAGATTGCCCGGCAGACCGGTCTGACACCCCGTCATCGCGGTTGCGAGCAACATCAGCACAATGCCACATGCGACCGGTATGGGAAGCGGTAATTTTTTTGGTTTTGGCATTGTGATCAAAATGCAGGGCGGTTGATATAGCATCGTTGGAACTGGTGATACCGATATGCGGGGAAACTAGCGCCAAAATATGACGATGACAAAGAAATATCCACTGAAAACACGGTGTTGGAGGGAAAACAAAACGGTACCGTCGTGGCAGTGAGCTGCCGGTCCGCTTGGATACATCATCCAGTAATATCAAGTTCCATTGGTATAATATCACAGACTTGTCGATCTTGATTTATTTGCCGCCACTATCATTCTGTCTTACCATCGGTACGGATTTCATTCCTTCTCCATTCCCCATGAGGCTACATGCGAAAATACAGGATTGCCGCTATCGCAGCAGATGGAATTGGACCAGAGGTTATTGCCGCCGGTTTAAAAGTGATGGAGGCGCTTTCACAACGCATTGACGACATTGACTTTGATGTCACCCATTTTGACTGGGGATCAAATTTCTATCGGGCCCATGGTTCGATGATGCCCGAAAATGGACTGGAGCAGCTAAAGCCGTTCGATGCGATATTCTTTGGCGCTGTTGGAGCACCGGACTTGCCTGATCACATCACGCTTTGGGGCCTTCGTTTGCCGATTTGCCAGGGCTTTGACCAATATGCCAATGTGCGCCCAACCCGCATTCTGCCGGGGATTCCCTCACCGTTGCAGGGCAAAAAGCCCGGAGATCTGGATTGGGTCATTATCCGCGAAAACTCGGAAGGGGAATATTCCGGGGCCGGAGGAAGGGTCCACCGGGGGTTGCCGGAAGAAGTGGCCACCGATGTATCGATTTTCACCCGTGCGGCAGTTGTCCGCATCATGCGCTATGCCTTCCGCCTTGCCCGGTCTCGTTCGCGTAAACTTTTGACGGTGGTCACCAAATCGAATGCCCAGCGCCACGGCATGGTTTTGTGGGACGAGATCGCAGCTGAAGTTGCGGGCGAATTTTCCGATGTGAATTGGGACAAAATGCTGGTTGATGCGATGACCGTTCGGATGACCCTGCAACCCGAAAGCCTCGATACGATTGTTGCAACCAATCTGCATGCGGACATCCTGTCAGACCTTGCCGGTGCGCTGGCCGGCAGTATCGGTGTGGCGCCGACGGCGAATATTGATCCCGAGCGACGGTTTCCATCGATGTTTGAACCAATCCATGGCTCCGCCTTCGATATTGCCGGCAAGGGCATCGCCAACCCGGTGGCGACCTTTTGGACCGTGTGTTTGATGCTTGAACACCTGGGCGAGGGCGATGCATCGGCGCGACTGATGAAGGCAATCGAAGAGGTATGTGCTGCAGGCATTATGACCCCGGACGTGGGTGGCAAGGCCACCACACGCAACGTCACTGATGCAGTGATCAATGCCATTCATGGTTCAAATGAATGAGCCCGATCTCCTGGTCTAAATGCATCTTCGTTACAGATGCGCGGTTCAAATCTGCTTCAGCGCCTGCTCAAGATCGGCAATAATATCCTCCACATCCTCGATACCGACAGAAAGCCGGACCACATCCGGCCCCGCGCCGGCGGCAATTTTCTGCTCATCGTCCAGTTGTCGGTGGGTGGTGGAAGCCGGATGGATAATCAGCGAACGGGTGTCACCGATATTGGCGAGATGGGAAAATATCTCGACATTGGAAACCAGTTCCACACCGGCGTCATAACCACCTTTAAGGCCGAAAGTGAAGACGGCACCACCGCCCTTTGGCATGTAACGCCGCTGCAACTTACGATAGGGATCGCCTTTGAGCCTGGCATAGGAAACCCAATCGACCTTGTCGTGTTTTCGCAGATATTTAGCCACCTTGAGCGCATTGTCACAGTGACGTTGCATGCGCAGGGGCAGGGTCTCGATGCCGGTAAGAATCTGAAAAGCGTTGAAGGGTGAGATCGCCGGCCCCAGATCACGCAGACCAAGCACCCGGCAAGCTATGGCAAAGGCAAAATTGCCAAACGTCTCGTGCAGTACGATGCCGTTATATTCGGGCCGTGGTTCAGACAATATCGGGTATTTACCGTCTTTCGACCAATCGAACGTGCCGCCATCGACAATTACCCCGCCCATTGAATTGCCGTGGCCGCCAAGGAATTTGGTCAGTGAATGAATAACAATGTCGGCGCCGTGCTCGATTGGCCGGCACAAATAGGGCGAGGCAAGTGTGTTGTCGACGATCAGCGGTATGCCGTGTTTACGCGCCACTTCGGCAATGCCGTTTATATCCAGCACATATCCGCCGGGATTAGCGAGGCTTTCGATAAATATCGCCTTGGTCTTTTCGTTAACGGCTGCTTCAAAATCTTCCGGATCGAGACCTTCTGCCCAAGCCACATTCCAGCCAAAGGATTTAAACGAGTGGCCAAACTGGTTGATTGAGCCACCATAGAGTTTTTTCGACGCGACGAACTGGTCGCCCGGCATCATCAGCGCGTGCATCACCAGCAATTGAGCCGAATGGCCCGAAGCTGTCGCTAGCGCCGCAGTGCCTCCTTCAAGCGCTGCAATACGCTCTTCCAGCACCGCCTGGGTCGGATTGGTTATGCGGGTATAAATATTGCCGAAAGCCTGCAGGCCGAACAGCGATGCGGCATGGTCAACATCGTCAAATACATACGAGGCGGTTTGATAGATAGGTGTGATGCGGGCGCCTGTGGCCGGGTCGGGCTGGGCCCCGGCGTGGATGGCAAGAGTGCTGAAACCCGGTTCGTCAATGGCCATTATGCTCTCCCTGATAATCGCTTTGGCGGTTTGCTTTGATTGATTGAACTTATTCAACAAATTTGGAACCAGGTCAAAGGAGAATTAACCGCATTGCCGTTGCCGACAGAAATCTGATTCCAAAATCAGGGCAGACATTGGAAGATGTTTTCGAAGATTGCCCTCCGCTGGTAGCGAGCTATCTCAAATCAATCGGGAAATTGTGCTTGCCATATTGACCACGCCATGGTTCACCACCGCCAACCCGGCATGGAACAAAATGATGGCCAATACTCCACACCTGCTTGTTGTAGAAGCACCTTACTATGAGGAAATCACCAAAGCGCTCTACCACGGTGCCAAGCTTGCCATGGACGCTGCCGGTGTCACCCACGATGTCGTATCCGTTCCCGGTGTGCTGGAAATTCCCGCTGCCGTGGCTATGGCGGCGAAGGGGGATGGCATTGATTACGCCCAATATGATGGTTTCGTGGTCCTGGGTTGCGTCATTCGGGGTGAGACCACCCATTATGATATTGTCGCTGGAGAATCCGCCCGAGCCCTGATGGATCTTTCGGTTGAACATTCATTGCCGATTGGTAACGGCATTCAGACGGTAGAAAACGAAGCGCAGGCCTGGGCCCGCGCCCGGGTCGAGGAAAAGAACAAGGGCGGCGGCGCTGCCGAAGCGGCCATTGCCATGGTCCACCTGGCGCGGCGATTTGGAGCCTGAAGTGTCAAAGGATCAAGCCAAGACCAATAAGCGCGGTGCTGCCCGGCTTGCCGCCGTTCAGGCGCTCTATCAGATGGATGTAACCGGCACCGGCGTCATGGAGACGGTGGCTGAGTTTGAAGCAATTCGTTTGGGAAAGGAGCTCGACGGCGCGCTTTATCGTGAGGCCGATGCCGGCTGGTTTCGTGGCATTGTGGCCGGTGTGGTCGAGCAGCAGGCGAAGATTGACCCGGTTATTCATACCAGCCTGAGCGACGATTGGCCGTTGTCACGGCTCGATTCCATTCTGCGCGCCACCTTGCGGGCCGGGGCGTTTGAACTGATCAACCGCAAGGACGTGCCGGCAAAGGTGGTGATTTCCGAATATGTCGACATCGCCAAGGCTTTTTTTGAGGCTGACGAACCGAAGATGGTTAACGCCGCCCTAGACCGCATGGCGCGACGGTGGCGGGCAGGGGAATTGTCTGAGCGTCAGGGGAATGCCGATGAAGACGCGCCTAAGTGAGTTTGATCTGATTGCCAGGTATTTCGCGCCGCTTGCCGGCGAGGGCGCTTTTAACCTGCTTGACGATGCGGCCATACTGGATATTCCACCCGGCAAACGCATGGTGGTGACCAATGACGCACTTGCCGCAGGAGTTCACTTCTTTGCCGATGACTGGCCCCGGCTGATCGCCAAGAAAGCCCTGCGGGTCAACATCTCCGATCTAGTTGCCAAGGGGGCGACACCGGTTGGATATTTACTCACGCTGGGGCTGGAAGGCGGATTTGAAGAAAAATGGGTTGCCGGTTTTGCCAAAGGCCTGGGCGAAGATCAAGCGGCGTTCGGTATCAAACTCCTGGGTGGAGACACTTTTAAGGCCCCGGGCGCCACCACCATCGCGATTACGGGGTTTGGCATCACCGAAAACTATTGTTCGCGGTTGGGGGCCAAGCCGGGCGACCATCTTTTTGTCACCGGCACTATTGGAGACGCCGCCCTTGGCCTAAAGCTGATTAAGGGCGAGATTGATAGTCGCCTGGTTGAAAAGCACGAGCGCAAACTTTTAACCGATCGCTATCACCTGCCGCAGCCGGCCTTTATGTTGGCCAGGGCAATCGGCGAATCTGCTTCAGCCAGCATGGATATTTCAGACGGGCTGGTCGGCGATCTTGAAAAACTCTGCCATGCATCCAAGACAGGCGCACGGGTGGAAAGTGATAAAATTCCGCTGTCCTCGCCGGTTGCAAAGATTGTTCAGGCAATGCCCCGGCATCTCGAGACTGCGCTCTGCGGTGGCGACGACTACGAGTTATTGTTTGCCATTTCGCCTGAAAATCTCGCTGCGTTTGATCGCGCCACCCGTCTTCTCCCGGTCACGATAAGCAAAATAGGTGTTGTGAAAAGGCCGCAAGATGGCATAGTCATATTAGACGGTTCGGGTCTCCCCCTGAATTTTGCCCAGAATTCCTATCAACATTTTTGATTGATCAAGCAGGAGAGAGCCAGCCCGATGGCGGTCCATGACGAAGCATTGAGTATTGACGACAACCGGCTTGCCCGGCGCAATGCGCTGATCTTGTCGGTGGCCCAGGCGTTAAACGGTTCTGCGGCACCGATATCAATAGCGCTTGGCGGTCTGGCCGGGCTTTATCTTTTGGGCGAAGACAAGTCGTGGGCGACGGTGCCGGTCACCGGTTACAACCTTGGTGTGGCGTTGGGCGCACTGCCGGCCGCCATGTTGATGCGCCGGGTTGGTCGCCGGCTAGGGTTCATGAGCGGTTCTGTTGTCGGCATGATTGGCAGTCTGATATCCGCCTGGGCGTTGTTTGCCGGCAGTTTTACATTGTTTTGCATTGGCATGACGTTTAGCGGCATGGGAGGATCTTTCACCCAGCAGTTTCGGTTTGCCGCCGCCGATCAGGGCGATGCAGCGTTCAAACCGAAAGCAATATCATGGGTTATGGCGGGTGGAATTGTCGCGGCAGTTATCGGGCCTCAAACCGCCTCCAATTTTAAGGACCTGTTCGCACCGGTTCAGTTTGCCGGCGCCTATATTGTCGGCACGTTTTTGCTGTTTGCCGGCATGCTCGTGCTTTCCCAATTAAAATTTGCAATACCGATGAAGAACACGGCCGTCGAAATCAGTGATTCGGGCCGGCCGCTTGTTGAAATCATGATGCAGCCGAAATTTATTGCTGCATTAATGTGCGCCATCGGCTCCTTTGCATTGATGAGCTTTGTAATGACCGCCGCACCTCTCGCCATGGTGGCCTGCGGTATCAGTCAAGACAATGCCATATTGGGCATTCAGTGGCACGTTTTGGCGATGTTTGGTCCCAGCTTTTTTACCGGCCATCTGATTGCCCGCTACGGCACGCCACGCGTTATCGTGACCGGGCTGTCGCTGCTGGCGGCTTGCGCCATTGTTGCGCTGCAAGGACAACAGTTATGGCAGTTCTGGGTATCGCTGATACTGCTTGGGCTTGGCTGGAATTTCGGTTTTATCGGTGCAACAGCGATGTTGACCGAAAGCTATAGCGAGGCTGAAAGAAACAAGACACAAGGGGTTAATGATTTCCTTTTATTTGGCTCCGTTGCCTTCGCTTCCCTCATGGCAGGACAGACCTTGAACACCTTTGGCTGGTACATGCTCAACTGGATCGTGTTCCCGGTTGTGATGATATGTCTGATTTCACTGGCCTGGCTACACCTAAAGTCTAAGCAGATAGCGTGAAATCGACATAGTTTCCGAAGAATTTCTAACAAATCCTTGACGTGAGCGGCACGCTCGATAGTTTGCCGGCGGAAAGCTCCGGTTCGATAAGAATCGCGGCACGAAGGATGAGCCTGGCACTTTCTGAACTAAAATTTGAAATGCATGGCCTAACAAGGGAAATGGGGCAATGGCACCACTCTATCTTGCAATCGTCTGTGGCATACTGTCGATTGTTTATGCAATTTGGGCCAGCCAATCGGTGATGAACGCCGATGCTGGCAGTGAACGCATGCAGGAAATAGCAAGCGCAATCCAGGAAGGCGCACAGGCCTATCTGACCCGGCAATACATGACAATCGGCATGGTCGGAGTGGTGGTTTTTGCCATCGTCTGGTTTCTGCTTGGTGGATTGGTGGCGCTTGGTTTTGCCATTGGCGCCATACTTTCCGGCATTGCCGGATTTATCGGCATGCTGGTTTCGGTCCGCGCCAATGTGCGCACCGCCCAGGCCGCCAGCCAGAGCCTTGGCGCCGGTCTCGCGATCGCCTTCAAGTCGGGCGCCGTTACCGGGTTGTTGGTCGCAGGTCTCGCGCTACTTGGCATCACCGTCTATTACTGGGTGCTGACCGCCTCGATGGGGATGAGCCCGAGTGATCGCACCGTGATCGATGCGCTGGTGGCGCTTGGTTTTGGCGCGTCGCTGATTTCTATTTTCGCCCGGCTTGGCGGTGGTATTTTCACCAAGGGTGCCGACGTTGGCGGCGATCTGGTGGGCAAGGTCGAAGCCGGAATTCCGGAAGATGATCCGCGTAACCCGGCGACAATTGCCGACAATGTGGGCGACAATGTTGGCGATTGCGCCGGCATGGCCGCTGACCTGTTCGAGACTTATGCGGTGACTGTGGTTGCCACGATGGTTCTAGGTTCGATATATTTTGCTGGAACAGAACTGCTTTCCTCTATCATGATGCTGCCGTTGGCGATTGGCGGCGTTTGCGTGGTGACTTCGATCATCGGCACTTTCTTCGTCAGCCTTGGCGCCAACAATTCGATCATGGGTGCTCTTTATAAGGGTTTCATCGCCACTGCGGTGCTGTCATTGTTCGCTGTTGGTGGCGTGATTTACTGGATTCTCGGGTTTGGCCAGATTGCCGGCCAGGCTTATTCGGGCATGGACCTGTTTATGTGCGGCATTGCCGGCCTGGTGATTACCGGCCTGATTATCTGGATCACCGAATACTATACTGGCGTCAACTATCGTCCGGTCAAGTCGATTGCCAGTGCTTCGGTTACCGGCCACGGCACGAACGTCATTCAGGGTCTTGCGATTTCGCTGGAAGCAACAGCGCTGCCGGCCATCGTTATCATAACTGGTATCATTTTCACCTTTAACGTGGCGGGTCTGTTCGGTATAGCCATCGCTGTGACCACGATGCTGGCACTGGCCGGCAATGTGGTGGCACTCGACGCCTTCGGTCCGGTTACCGACAATGCCGGTGGCATTGCAGAAATGGCGGATCTACCAAGCGAAGTTCGTGATACCACAGATGCACTAGATGCCGTTGGCAACACAACCAAAGCCGTGACCAAGGGCTATGCCATAGGCTCTGCCGGTCTTGGTGCGCTGGTGCTGTTTGCGGCCTATACCGAAGATCTGAAGCATTTTGCCGCCACCGCCACCGAAGGAAGCTTCTTCTACGGCGTGGAAGCCGATTTCTCGCTTTCCAATCCCTATGTTGTGGTTGGGCTGATTTTTGGTGGACTGCTGCCTTACCTGTTCAGCGGTCTCGGCATGACAGCAGTCGGACGGGCCGCTGGTGCGGTAGTTGAAGAGGTGCGCCGACAGTTCAAGGCCGATCCTGGCATCATGGAAGGAACGTCCAAACCCGACTATGCACGGGCCGTGGACATGCTAACCCGGGCGGCAATCCGTGAAATGATCATTCCGTCGATGCTGCCGGTGCTTTCGCCGATAGTATGTTTTACCGTGATCTACTTCATCGGCGGCAAATCGCATGCTTTTGCTTCCCTCGGCGCAATGCTCTTGGGTGTTATTGTTACCGGTATTTTCGTGGCAATTTCGATGACCGCCGGTGGCGGTGCCTGGGACAACGCCAAGAAATATATCGAGGATGGCAATCACGGCGGCAAAGGTTCGGAAGCCCATATGGCAGCCGTGACCGGTGATACTGTGGGTGATCCCTACAAGGATACCGCTGGACCGGCGGTCAATCCGATGATCAAAATCACCAATATCGTGGCGTTGTTGTTGCTGGCCGTGTTGGCTCACTGATCAACCGCGGTACCTGCGAAAAAACAGAACCCGCGTGTCTTTTTGGGCCCGCGGGTTTTTTATTCGGCTTCGCCGCTTTTCATACCAGTCCTTTGAGCAGGTACCCCACACCGTAAGCCATTGCTGCGGCGGTTCCGCCGATGAGCAGAATTTCCAGTCCCGAAATCCACCATGCCGCAAGCGACCAGCGCGCCTTGCCGGCTCCAATTGCAAAAAAAATCAACCCGGTCATTATGATGGAAATAGAAAAGGCGCTGGAAAACTGCAACGCGAAGGGCAGCAACGGTACGGCACCGCAAACGACAAAAGCGGCGAAAGTCGCCAGACCAGCGCGAAACGGTGAAGGCTGGTTGATCGAAAGTCCGTATTCTTCCGTCAACATCAGGTCAACCCAGCTTTCCTTGTCGGCGGTGATTTGCACCACCGCATCATCAAGCGACTGGCCCGAAAGACCCTTCGCCTTGAGCAATTGCCTGACCTCCTCACGTTCGCCTTCAGGATCAAGCCTGATATGCCGTTCTTCGATAGCGCGATAGCGTCTTAAATCATCAAGAACGGTTTTGGTGCCGCTGAAATTGCTTGCCGCCATTGAAAAGCCGTCTGCCAGAAGATTGGCCAGGCCCAGTATCAGGATAATTGCAGAGGATAATTCAGCACCAACGACACCGGCAACGATGGCAAATGTTGTAATCGCCCCGTCGATGCCGCCATAGACGAAATCACGCACATAAGAGGGGCGGTGATCGACCGCCAACCGCGCTGCAATCGCTGCTTTGTCGTGACTGTGTTCGAGTTTGGTCATTCAGCCCGTTCCGGCATTCACCAATTTTCACCACAAGGCCACCAAGTGTAATCCGGGTCCTGGTTAACCGCCAAACGGGTTGATGGCGCCAGAACCAGCTGCACCAAGTACCTGACCGAGGAAAGTGAGTTCGCTACCCGATGTCGGTGTGGTTCTCGAGATATAGTCAAATACCTTGCCATCTTTCAGACCGTAATTGGCGATCTGGTTGACCGTTCGGTCGGTGCCGAAATAAATCGCCAGCACTTTTTGGTCGACTATTCTCGGTTTGGCGAAAGCGACGCTACGTTTTTTGGTTTGCGAGATGTAGTAAAACACCTCACGCTCACCCTGGTTTATAGTGGTAGATGGTGTTCCAAGAGCTAAAAGCACTTGCTCGTGACTCGAGCCGACCGGTACTTGATCGAGCGTGTCCTGGCTTGCCTGATAACCGTGAGAAAGCACCTGAGAGGAGCTGTTGCAAGAGGATAGCAGCGCAGCCGCCGACAGAATAATTGCCGCGCTCAGGCAGGGAAAAACGCGCTCACCAGCTCTATTGGAGCGGTTCTTCGCCAATTGAATCTTGCCGTCAGCTAAATCAAACCCCATTTGACACTTTCCTTTGTTGGCAATCGCTGGTTTGGGTAAACCATGACTGCCGGATATGCAATGCTGTCAAATCGGGTTATCAGACAACACTTCCTGTTGCAAATGGTTGGAAGTCTGAACGAGGAGTGCAACACTTAAAGATGTTTAGCCGAATTATTTCCCCGACCACACATAGCGACGTTCCACACGAGATTTATGGCGGTCTTGTGTCGCGGGCGCGCAATCGCACGCTTTATACCGAACTTGGCGTGCCGGACAGCATTGATGGCCGCTTTGACATGATGGTAATGCACGTGTTCCTGTTGGCGCACCGGCTGAAAGATCAGGACGCCACATGTCGGGCCCTTTCGCAGGACATTTTTGATGTATTCTTGCTCGACATGGATCGCGGATTGCGTGAAGAAGGTGTTGGCGACCTGACGGTGCCCAAACGGCTGAAGAAAATGACCCAGATATTTTATGGCCGGGCCGGCGCTTATGAACGGCCGTTAAACGACCGCGACATAGGTGCCTTGGCGACCGTTGTGGATCGAAATTTATTTACCCAGGCAAGCGACCCGGCCAATGCAGGCCGTTTGGCCGAATATATGATGCGCGTTGCCGACCATCTTGAGCATCTCACGGTCAATGATCTGCTGCATGGCCGTTTACGGTTGGATACCGTCGAACCGCAGACCACCGTGCCGATACCGGATCATCTGCCATGAACGGGACCGATAATCTTTTGGAGCCGATTGAACTCGAGGTCTCGAAAGTGTCGAAAAACGGGCGCAGCTTTGAGTTTACCGCAACGCAAGAACAGCGTAGCGGTCTTGCAAATGCCTTCAATTTATTGTCGCTTGAGCACCTTTCTGCATCCATGAAACTCAAACGCTGCCGGTGGCAGGGGGTAGTGGTAACCGGACACCTGTCGGCCTCACTTTCTCAGCCCTGCGTGATATCGCTCAAACCGGTTGCTCAAATCATCGACGAGGAATTCACCCATCGATTTTTACCCGATGACAGGATTTTACCTGGGTCGACTGAAAACGGCGAGCTGCAAATCGAGTTTGAACAGCCTGAACCACCAGAAGCATTTTCAGGCGATATAATCGATCTTTCCCTTGTGATCATTGAGAACTTGAGCCTTGCAATCGACCCTTTTCCAAAATTGCCGGATGCGGCTTTACCGCCGGTACCATCACCCCCTTCAACCATCATTGACGAGGCTCCATCACCATTTGCCGTATTGAGCCAATTGAAGGTTGATCACAAGTGACCAAATATGCTGGTGTTGCAGGCCAAGACGGCTTTGCTGCCCAAACCGATCAATTATCGCAATAAGGTGCTCGCGATTGATTCTGTTGCACCCTCAATACCCTCAATAAGCCTTTTTGCGTCCATGTTATCCACACCCGCGCTTGTTACTTGTCAATAAATCATTACCTTCCTGCGGACTGCGGAGGTACTCCGCGCCCGAATCGGAGCTGGCAGGTAACTTGACAGATACTGTAACAATTTCACTGGATGTGATGGGCGGTGACGTAGGCCCCGATGTGGTTATTCCAGGTGCTGATATTTCCTTGCTGCGCCATCCCGAAATTCGCTACGAGCTCTATGGTGAAGAGCAAATCGTTACACCGATTCTCGAAAAATACCCGCGTGTGAAGGCTGTGTCCACGGTTCACCATTGCGATATTAGCATTTCAATGAGTGAGAAACCGAGCCAGGCCCTGCGCCGCGGCAGACGTAATTCAAGCATGTGGAAATCAATTGAGGCGGTGAAACTGGGGCAGGCCGATGTGGCCGTTTCTGCCGGCAACACCGGTGCGTTGATGGCCATGTCAAGATTTTGTCTGCGCATGATGGAGGGGATCGAGAGGCCGGCGCTTGCGGCGATCTGGCCGACCCTGCAGGGTGAAAGTATTGTGCTGGATGTGGGTGCCACCATTGGCGCCGATGTGCGCCAGTTGGTGGACTACTCTTTAATGGGAGCGGCGATGGCACGGGCGCTGTTCGATTTGACACGACCGACGGTCGGTCTGCTCAATATCGGGGTGGAAGAAGTCAAAGGCCTTGATGAGATCAAGGCTGCCAGTGCCATTTTACGTGAACTTTCCCTGCCGAGGCTTGAATATTTCGGCTTTGTGGAAGGAGATGACCTGGGAAAGGGCACCGTCGATGTTGTCGTCACCGAGGGATTTACCGGAAATATTGCACTTAAAAGTGCCGAGGGTACTGCCCGGCAAATTGCCAATTACCTGCGGGCTGCGATGAATCGGACGATGATGGCACGTCTTGGCTATATTCTCGCTCGGCAGGCGTTTGACCGATTGCGTGACAAGATGGACCCCCGACGATCAAATGGAGGGGTGTTTCTGGGTCTTAATGGCGTTGTGATCAAAAGCCATGGCGGTACCGACGTGGACGGATTTGCTGCTGCGATAGACATTGGTTACGACATGATTCATAACAACCTGATCGACAGGATATCCCGCGATCTTGCGCGCTATGAAAAAAATCGGGCAGAACTTGCCGACACTTCAAGCTAACAGGATGAGACCAAGATGATCCGCTCCGTAATTATTGGCTGTGGCGCATATCTTCCCCGACGGGTGATGACCAACAGCGAACTTGCCGCGAAGGTAGATACCTCCGACGAGTGGATCGTGCAACGCACGGGAATAAAACAACGTCATATTGCAGGTGAGGGTGAGACAACCGCCGATCTGGGTGAGCAGGCTGCGATCGCTGCACTCAAAGACGCCGGTGTGGATATCAAAGATCTTGATCTGATCATTTTGGCAACCTCAACACCGGACAACACGTTTCCGGCAACGGCAGTTGAAATTCAACATCGGTTGGGCATGAAACATGGCGCTGCTTTCGACCTGCAGGCCGTTTGCTCAGGCTTTATCTATGCCCTCACCACTGCTGATCTTTATATCCGCAGTGGCCAGGCCCATCGGGTGTTGGTAATTGGCGCTGAGACTTTTTCGCGTCTTTTAGACTGGGAAGACAGAACAACCTGCGTATTGTTTGGTGACGGCGCGGGCGCTGTTGTGCTGGAGGCGCAAGAGGGCGTGGGGTTGACGGCCGACCGCGGCATTCTGTCCAGCCATCTTCGCTCGGACGGTGACCACAAGGAAAAGCTCTATGTTGATGGCGGGCCGTCTTCAACCGGCACAGTAGGCCATCTTCGAATGCACGGCAGGGAAGTATTCAAACATGCCGTCGGTATGATTACCGATGTTATTGTCGCTGCGTTTGAGGCAACGGGGCTGTCGGCAGATGACATCGATTGGTTCGTTCCGCACCAGGCAAACAAACGCATCATCGATGCTTCGGCAAGAAAGCTCAATATATCGGGGGAAAAGGTGGTGATTACGGTCGACCGGCACGGCAATACCTCTGCAGCCTCCATACCTTTGGCACTCACCGCCGCTGTTGGTGATGGCAGGATCAAGGTTGGCGATATTATTTTGCTGGAGGCGATGGGTGGTGGATTTACTTGGGGCTCGGTGTTATTACGGTGGTGACAAATTCGCATCCTGGGTCGGTGAAATCCTGTTTGTCTTAAAAATTGTCCATATGCTATTGTTATTTGTCAATTTTCTTGCCAAAATTGAGAATACTTGACGTCCAAATTTATTGGTGGATTAATTATGGCCGCAAAAACCCTTACCCGTGCTGATTTGTGTGAGGCGGTTTACCAGAAAGTCGGTTTGTCGCGTACTGAGTCATCCCAATTTGTTGAAACCGTGCTGGAAGAAATTTGCAATTCCATTGTCGCAGGTGATTCAGTCAAACTTTCTTCCTTTGGTTCTTTCATTGTTCGTTCAAAGAACGAACGGATTGGGCGCAATCCCAAGACCGGCGAGGAAGTGCCCATCTCTCCGCGCCGCGTAATGGTGTTCAAACCTTCAAATGTGCTAAAGCAGGCTGTTTTGAAGGGCCATGGGAAAAAACGCTGACCCAGGTGTTTCTGTCTGTCCTGGTATGCTAATATATTTGCGAAATCAAGCGTCTAGCCAGGGAGCCTTTGGTGAATAAAAGTCCAGATGCGTTTCGTACCATCAGCGAGGTCGCCATTGACCTTGATCTGCCGCAACACGTGTTGCGGTTTTGGGAAACCAGGTTCAATCAGATCAAACCGATGAAGCGTGGTGGCGGGCGGCGATATTACCGGCCGGATGATGTCACGCTTCTCAAGGGTATCCGTTTTCTGCTTTATGCGGAGGGCTACACCATCAAAGGTGTTCAGCGGATATTGAAGGAGCAGGGCAACAAGTTCGTTATGTCTATCGCCGACGGCACGCATGATCCAACGGTGATATCCAGCACCACCACGGTGAAGCAAGCTGCCGTGCCGACAGTTGCTGATCTTGATAGGCCGGCAAATCCGGACGCTAACAAGGGCATTATTGGCAAACTGGTGAAGGGACTTTCCACAGGCGGAGAAGAACATACCGGTCAAAATGGCAGCTTCAAACAGGTGGATACCAATATCCCGGTGTCCGACCATCAATTGCTCAATGATACGCTGATGGAGCTTTTGGAATGCAAGCGGTTGCTCGACCAGGCACGATGATTTAGCCGGTATTTCGATGCATCTGGCAAATCATGTGATGCGAAATTTGCAGTCCGCGAGGAGCCAAATCTGAATGACCGCACATACACTGGCCGGCTTGACCGGCCAACCTTGAGCGACAAGCCCCAATTGTTCTGCTCAAGGTCCGCCGATCAAGTCGGCGGATGACGATGGCATGGGTTGATCTTTGTTGCAGTTGGCATGAGTCAATATTATTTTCCCTTTGTATAATAGGTCCGGAATAGAAACCTTTACTTGTTAAACCGGATGAATGGAGTTATTCTTTAAGAGTAACAAAACTGATTCTGTGGTATTAATGATTTCAAAAAAGATAATCAGTATTTTTACTGGAACACTGTTTGTTTGGAGTTGTGCAAACCCCGATACCGTGATTCCTGTTTCACTTGAAGGCCGGCCATACGAAGATCTTGACTGCTCTGCTATTCACAAAAAAATTAGGGAAACAAGATTTCAGGTATTTAATGATTCCGATGCGCAGCACAACATAAATATGTTTGTATTGACATCGTTGCCAGCGTTTAATCGGCCCCGCTTGGAGCGACTGGCTCAAAACAAGGGTCAGTTGATAAAATTGCAAAACGAGGCAGACCGAAAAAATTGTTGAGCCCGACAAGCAGTGAAAGTGATTGAGCTGCGATGACCCTCGCACGGCGGTTCCATTAATCAAGACTTGATGGTCTCATGGTCGATGTTTTAATATTGACTTGTCTTGGTGTAGCGGGATTGCTTTATTATGATCCGCGATCAGGAGCGCAAAGCGACCGGCGTTTACGCGCCGCCCCGCGGAGGCCTGAGCATAGCCCAAAATGGCCGTGAGCGAAAAAACAAATGGTGGAATAATGTTTAGGTCGTTTAGATATATAAGTAGCGTGTCACAGATCACAGCGTTTTTTATCCGTCATGCGTCCGCCTTGATTAATCAACAATGGCCATCGAATGTGCTTCAGGGATTTTCCGGGCGTTTATGTCTCCATTTCACGGGATTTGGCTGGATTTAACGGCAAGTTGTAGTATATTGCCGCCCGTAAGCAGTTTGATGATACGTGGTAACGTGTTGTTTTATTTTCGATAAAAAATGTCGGAGCATGGCGCAGTCCGGTAGCGCACTCGCCTGGGGGGCGAGGGGTCGCAGGTTCAAATCCTGCTGTTCCGACCATTTTCAACGGGTCCAGCCCGGAGACACAGGGCACAGATTTCGTGTCACCAACAGGTGGCAACCTGGTCGCCTGACAGCGTGGCGCAATTATCGAGCCATGAGAGCTGATGCATTTGCTGCATTGGCCAATGACATTGATCGTTTTGCTTGATACCGGACCTCAAGCCCCATGCAGCCCCAGATGAGGCCGATCATCAAATAGACATGACGCCAATGGTCGATATCTATCACCCAGCCAATGATGGTGTGGCCAACAAATACCGCCCACGCCACTTGCAAATAGGGTGTCCAGGGGCGGTCTTTCAGCAACTGCGCAAGCGCACCGAAGATGGTCCACACGGTCATGCATAGCCAGCTGGCGAAGCCGAGCCAGCCATAGGCCATGAGTGATTTTACCCAGATATTGTGGGTGTCTTCACCCAGTATCAATCCGAATTCGAGCGGTCCGATGCCAAGCGGATTTTCCAACGCCCACTGAAATCCGATCATGTGGCGGGCAAAGCGACCAAGATTGCCGCCATCGTAGTCTTGTACCGCCCTGGCTCGAACTTCGAACATATCGCCGATGGTTTCTGTCTGCAGGGCAACCAGAATAATCAGCACTACGCACACAATTCCGCCGACCGCCACCGCAATCATCTGCAACCGTTTTCTTGCGCTTTGTTCGCTGGCAAGCTGCAACAGGTAGAAAATAGCACCGGAAATAACCATCAAACCCCATGCCCCACGGGAGAAAGAAAGGAATATTCCAGCCAGTAGGATAAGCAGCACACCGGCCCGCAAAGGTGCAAACGTGAAGCGGCGTTGTAATATGCCGTAGAACAGATAAATGGTCGGCGCGACGAGAAATGGTCCGAACACGTTTGGATCCTGAAAAGCACCCATTGCCCGGCTGTAGCGGGTGAAAACCTCAGCCCCGGGGAAAGCGTGAAAATACCCCAAAATGCCCAGTGTAGCGGTGATCAGCGCCCCAATGACATAGGCGCGGAAGATCACCCGCAATCTTCCCATGTCACCTTCAACCACAGCGCAGAAGAATACCGACGAAAGCCCGAGGAAAAGCGAGACGGCCAGATAGAGCGGCACTTCCTTGTAGTCGGGCATCTGGAACATCGACAAAAGACCGCCGAGGTTGAACAACAAAAACAAGGTTGCAATGGAGATGGCAAAGCTCGAAAATCGCAGGCCAAATATGACAAAGCCACCCATGACGGCGATCAACGCCAACTCGTAGGGCGCGGGCTCGTTGATGACGAACGCACCCAGGAACACGACTAAAGCCAACGCCAGCCGCGAAAATGCCCGGCTAGTAAGTCGCTTGCCAGCGGGGTTGAGGGGGTCCGATAAAGGAGAGGGCGGATAAACCGTCGCCAGGCTCAATAGGCGTTCTCCGAACCGATCATCTTGAATGGCGTGATGAGCACAATATAGAGATCAAACAGAACCGACCAGTTCTCGATGTAGTAAAGATCATGCTCGACCCGCCGGTGGATCTTCTCTTCATTGTCAACTTCGCCGCGCCAGCCTTTGATCTGAGCCCAGCCGGTGACACCCGGTTTAACCTTATGGCGGCCAAAATATCCATCGACGACCTCATCCCATAGTTTGTCCTTGGTATGAGCATTGACCGCATGGGGGCGTGGTCCAACGAGCGAAAGCTCGCCGCGTAGCACATTGATGAGTTGCGGCAATTCGTCAATCGAGGTTTTGCGAATAAAGCGACCGACTTTTGTTACGCGTGGATCATTTTTGGTCACCACGATTTTGGCGTCCGGATCGGCCAGCTCATGATACATTGATCGAAACTTCAGTACATCGATTACTTCATTGTTAAAGCCGAAGCGTTTTTGCCGGAAAATAACTGGTCCCTTGCTTTCCAAGCGGATGGCAATTGCCGCAATCAGCATGACCGGTGAAAGCGCCAGCAACGCCAATGATGAAAAAACAACATCGAATATGCGCTTCATCACCGAGTCCCAATCAGCGATGGGCTTGTCGAATACATCAAGAAACGGCACCGAACCTTCGTAGGAGTAGGAACGCGGACGAAAACGCAATTTATTGGTATGGGCCGACAGACGAATGTCGACGGGCAGGACCCATACCTTTTTGAGCATTGCAAGAACCCTGCTTTCGGCACTGATCGGCAGCGATACGATAAGCATATCAATGCGAGCCCGCCGGCCAAATTCGACCAGTTCCGCTATGGTTCCAAGTTTAGGATACCCAACCACCATGGGGGGCGATCGATCATCCTTGCGATCGTCAAAGATGCCACAAATCCTGATATCGCTGTCATATTGCTGTTCCAGCGAAATTATCAAATCTTCGGCGTTCTTACCGCCACCGACAATGACAGCACGGCGTTCCAACCGGCCGTCTTTAGACCATTTTCGCACCAAAGTTGCGACAATCGACCGGAACACCACGAAGAACAACAGGCCTCCGGCGTACCAAAAGCCAAACCAGATGCGCGAATAATCGATGCCCACACGGGCAAAGAATGCCAGCAGCGCGAACAACGCAAATACCATTGTCCAGGCCGCGAAAACCTTGCCGATTTGCGTGATGTTGGTACGTAGCGCCCCGATTTGATAGGCATCAGCAGCCTGTAGAAACACCATTGCCAGTATAGCCCCGGCGATGCTGGCGAAAATATAGGAATTCATGAAACCGTCTACGGGATAGACATGCCAAAAATAGACGCCAACACCAATTGCGACAATGGCCAGAAACTCGAACAGCCTGATAACGCCAGAGATCATCGATGGCGAGATCGCATCAGCGGAGAATCTCGATGCTACCAGGCTGGCTCGCTCACTAAGCTGCACCGGCTCACGCTTGCCATCAGAGGGATCGCTGATGTTCGAAGCCATCACCGCACTGGCACCGAAGGTTAATTTGGGATCACTATCTTGCATAAACTTACACTCGTCTATTGACTATTGCGGAGTAAAAGTATCGCAAATGCCCTAAGAAACCTTTGATAAGCGCAACTAATCCAAATCAAATGCCCCAACCGGCGGTTTTCATCGCCGGATTTCCCCTAGGGTATCCCTGTAGGCATCGCCGATTGCCTCGGCCATTACCTTCACCGTAAAGCGGCCCTTGATCTCTCTCGCCAACCGCTTGGCTTCCAGTTTAGCCTCCGGGTCCTGCAAACGCCGGGCCATGGCCGATGCCAGTGCATCGACTTCGCCAGGCGTAACCAGAACATCTGCGTTACTGCGATATATTTCGGGAATGCCACCCACGTTGGTGGTGACCAGTGGTTTAGCGGCAGCAATTGTTTCCAATACAATATAGGGAAGCGATTCTGCCCTTGATGGCACCACGACCACCTTTGCCATGGCGAATGCCTTTCTTGCGGCCATCGGCGGAAAAAATGTTACCCGATCGTTCAGCCCGAGGGATGCAACCTGTTCCTTGTAGCGACCAAGATCGGGACCATCGCCAACAAGTCTTGCCGTAATTGTTCGGCCAAGTTGCTTCTCGATGGCCGGCAGTGCATCGATAAGGAGATCGGCACCTTTAAGATCCCGCATCATGCCTATGTAGAGGAAATCGGCCACATCGGGGTCGTTCTCCACCGGAACAAATTCGCTTTCATTCAAGCCATTATGAACCAGGCTGTGGGCACATTTGGGCTGTCCGACCTTGTTGAAATACCCTTGCTTTTCGTAGTCGCTGACAAAAATCAACCGATCGGTTGCCCGTTCGAGAAGTCTTTCAAGAAAGAAATAGACCCGTCCACTTAAAGTCGAGGCATCATAGTGGATACTTCCCCCATGTGGGCAATAAATCCGCGCCACTTTCACGCCCGAAAGGCGCAAGATTGTACCAATGATACGTGCATATGCGCCACCTTTGGCGCCATGAGAATGGATCACTTCAGGCTTGAGATTTTTGATATTTTGGTAGGCCCGCCACGTGGCGACCAGATCGGAGGGTCCGATTTTTCGGTCCATCGGAATTCTAAACAAGCCGAGCTCCAGTTGAGGTGCTATGGCATCAAATAATGCCTCCTCGTGGTCACCACCCGTAATTGAATCGCACAATATCCCGATCTTGTGCCCCTCGGAGACCTGTGACTCGAGCAGGTCGCGCACATGACGAAATATGCCGCCAACCGGAGAGCGGAAACAATGAACAATGCGAAGATGCTGTTGCTCAGACAAGGGCATTAACTCAAAATCACCTAAAGCAACCGCTCGCGAACATAGATTGTGTCGCCTGGCATAATGGGATCGGTTATCCGCACTCTTCCGGTTATTACTTCGCCATTGATATGGCGTGTGACATCTACCATGTCCTGGCGGGCGCGGGCGGAGAAACCACCGGCGATAGCGATTGCATTCTGCGCCGTCATGCCAGCGACATAAGTGTATTGCCCGGCGGTTCCCACTTCACCCATTATGAAGAAAGGACGATAGCGGTCCACTTCAACCGAAACATCAGGACTGCGGATATACCCTTTAGTCAATGCGGTGGCGATGCCCGCTTCAAGTTGTTTGAGGGTTCGACCGCGCGCCGCAATTGCGCCAACCAGCGGAAATGCCACATAACCAGCCTTGTCGACCAAATAAGTATTGGTTAACCCGGTCTGCTCAAAAACAGTAATCCGCAACCGATCGCCTGAATCCAGCCGGTAAGGGGCCGATAATATTTTATGAAATGCAGGATCGGCTGGCTTGTAATAGGCGCAACTACCAAAAGTTGCAGTTGCCAACAATACAACTGCGCCTCGGATAAAAACCCTACGCTCTACCATGGCACTTTTCCCAACTAATACTTGCCCCAAAAGGGCTACAAATTGTCGGTGTAGACATTCGTTGATTATGGTTAATTTGGTGTAAACCAGAAAATTTTTGAACAACCGGAACTTGGAAATTGTGACTTTCCACGAAGAAAACCGATGACGGAATGAATATCGCAGGTTGTTACCAAAATTAACTCCTTGGTTACCATAACAGATCATTATTACTTGCAAGAATCGGAGCAGGTGCAGATGAGTTCGTCCCACGAACTGGAAAACGACATAGATATTGATGTAGGCGGGTTGTTTGGCACCTTGTGGCGCAAACGTGGCCGACTGCTTTTGCTCGGCCTGGTTGCGGCGATCGCGACATTTGCATTACTGCAGGTTTTATCGCCTTTATATCGATCTGAAGCCCGCATTTTGATCGAAAGCCGGGACCGAAATTTCACCAGAGATAATCGCGCCAACACCGAACAGCAACGAGCGGTTTTGGATCAGGAAGGTGTTGCCAGCCAGGTACAGGTGATAACCTCCCGCGACGTTGCCCGGGCGGTTATCAAAAAGCTTGACCTTGCCAAGCTGCCGGAATTCGATACCACACTTACGCCTTCTGTGATGACCGATGTTCTTGCCATGCTCGGCTTGATAAATAATCCCTTGAGCATATCGCCGGAGGAGCGGGTGCTGAAGGTATTCAACAAAAAGCTAAGCGTCATTCAAGTATTGCGCTCACGTGTCATCAATATCAAATTTTCTACCAAAGATCAGAAACTTGCAGCCTCCATTCCCAACGAAATGGCAGAAGAATATTTGCGCATTCAGACCCGGGCCAAACAGGGCGTGAACGATGATGAGGCAGCAGCACTTGAGCCGCAAATTGAAAAGCTGCGCGCCAAGGTCCGCGAGGCTGAATCCAGGGTGGCGGACTATCGTGCGTCGTCGGATCTGCTTTTGGGTCGCAACAATGCCTCGCTGGCCACCCAGCAACTTTCCGATATGTCGAGCGAACTTTCCCGAGTTCGCGCACTCAAGGCAACAGCGGACGCCAAGGTGGCTTCAATAGAACAGGCGCTTGGTTCGGGTGCATCCATCGATTCCAATTCGGATGTGCTTTCAGCACCGTTGATCCAGCGACTGCGGGAGCGGCAGGTAGCCTTGCGGGCGCAAATTGCCGAATTGTCGGCAACGTTGCTTCCTGGCCATCCGCGTATCAGGTCGCTGCAATCGCAATTGAACAATCTTGATCGGCAAATTCGCAAGGAAGCGCAGAAGATTCTGGCCAGTCTGCGAAATGACGCTGCGGTTGCCCGTTCGCGTGAAAAAGCCCTCAAGGCCAATCTTAATACACTCAAGGCCGAATCGGCGCGGGTTGGCGAGGAGCAGGTGGAGCTGCGTGCCTTGCAGCGCGAGGCGACCTCACAGCGCGAGTTGTTGCAAAATTATCTCAGGCGCTTTCGCGAGGCCACCTCAAGGCAGGCTCAGAATTTCCTGGCCGCTGATGCCCGCATTATTTCTCGTGCAACGCTTCCCTTTGAACCATACTTTCCCAAGACATTGCCGATGGTGGCGGCGGCGTTTCTTGGCGTTATATTGTTGTCATCACTGTTCATTCTGGCAGGTGCATTATTGCGTACAAGGCCAGCGCGTGAGGCGGTAATTATGACCAGTAAGCCTGTTGCTGCTCCGGGGTCATTTAATCAAGCCGAGGTGACAAAAACCGGCCCCAGTGAGTTTTTGGCAAATGATTCCGCCGACCTGGCCGATGAAGGCCCTTCACTGTCAGGAAAGACAATGCAAGGTAGTGCCGCTGTTGCCGCCAAATCGATCAGTATGCTGGGCAAGGCACGAATTGCACTTCTTTCGCCGGAAGGTGAGGTTGGTTCTGAAGGATCGGTGTTGTTGGCCCGGTATCTTGCCACCGGCGGCGCCAGCGTAATCGCTGTCGATATGACGGGAGCTGGGGCCTCCAGTCACGCAATGATCGGTCCGAGTGTCGTTCCGGGCATTAAAGATCTGCTGGCGGGAGAGGCGACATTTGGCGACGTTATTCACAGCGATCGCGGATCGCGGGCTCACATCATTCCCACAGGTGTGGCAAGCGCCGAAATTGCGGCTGAATCAGGTGATCGGCTGCATATGATATTCGATGCGCTGGAAAAAACCTATGATTACGTTGTTATCGATTGTGGCGCTGCCGATGTGGCCGGCTTGTCACGCATTTCCAAACCAAACACGATCAACGTGATTAATGCGATTGACCAGAGCAATTCGGCAGTTCTTATGGCCGCTGAAATGCTGGAGCACGCGGGTTTCCGCAAGCCGTTGATCATTCATCCAAGCAAATCTGAACGCCAGATATTGGCCACCGTCGCCGCTTAGCGTGCACCTATAATTGACTAATGATGGTGCTGATGTCGCCGATGGAGGCGGGCGCGTACATATTTCGCCAATCGCCACAAGGTCGGATTTTGTTTGATCAGCCGTTTGATCGTCACCTTCGTGCTTTCATATACAACAAGCACTGTGGCTTTGCGGGTGACGGGAAAAAAACTTTCGAACATCGGCAGGACTTCGTTACACCAGGAAGATTTATAACGTTCCTGGCCCCGCCCTAGATCAAAAGACTGGTAACCTCTCTTGGTGCAATCCTCGATAACCAGATAAAGCAACAGCTCTCCCGGACTGATGTAGGTTAATTCGTCGGTTGCGATTGAGGTAAAACAACCCGAAAACCTACCCTGGTGACCACCGCCGGCGAATGTCGCGCGGATTTTGCCATCAATTTCGAGCCCGTAGAGAACCAAAGAAGGTTCTTTGCTTCCGATTGATGATAACGCAAGATCGTTAAAGAAAGTACGAATTCCCGGTTCACTGAACATGTTGAAAACGCCAATTTTCGATTGTCTAACCTCAATTTGTGCAAGTGATGCGTCAAGCAAGGCGTTAATTTCTTCGGGCGTTTCGGTTCGTATCACTTTGTAGCCACCAAGCGCCTCAAGCGCCCGCATTTGCCAACGAAATTTCTTGCGCTTTTTCTTTGGGTTGTGCTGCGCCAGCACGTCATTGAAGCTGGTGTGCAGTTGCATTGAAAACGCGTGATTGGGTGAGGCCATATGACCCAGAAAATTGAGGGGATTATTGTGGTTTTGCCAGCTCACCGGTTGGCAACACAATTCAAATGCATCAACATTTTCAGCACTATCGAAAATATGATCGAAAATCGCCCGCATATCCTCCATGCGCACACTATCAAGAAATTCGGCCTCGTAGATACCCATATTGAAGTTTGAGTGGCTGCCGCCAATCCAGTATACCACTGAAAATAAACCGTGGTTGAACAGGGTAAACGGATAGAGAAACACGGGTTTATTTTTTGCCTTGCCAACGACGATATAGGGTTTGGCATGGTTGGCTTTTCCAGCGGTATTGAGCCAATTTGCGGCCCAATCGAACCGCTGGTAGACAGTACAAACACCGGTTTGTTCGAACTCACGCCAAAGAGTTTCAATTTCATTGAGATCGTGATGAACAGAAATCTCGATCTTTCCGGCTACCGCTGTGGATACCAATGCATCAGGCGCGCACGGGGCAAGCGGCGGCGCATCGACGGCCAATCTCTTTTTTTTGTCTATCGTAGTGCTAAGCATATGCCAAACCATCCCGCTTAATTGCATTTTTATCAAATATTTCTAAAGGAACGGTGACTAAGATTAATCGCAAATTGATATCAATCGAAAATTGTTGAGAGAGCACCAGTTGATGAATTTCAGAAATGCGGCGTTCAAATCCGTGATGAACGGGCTCTATTTCAGCGGCCTGCAGTGGATTTTGGGTGGAAGGGCGGCGGGATTAGGCGCCATATTTACACTTCACCATGTGCGCGACGCACAGGAGGAAGTGTTTTCACCAAATGCGCATTTGTCAGTCACACCTCAATTCATTGAATCCACCCTGCAGCTATTGCGGAAAAAGAATATCGATCTCGTCTCTCTTGATGAAGTGGCCAGACGAATAAAAAACGGGCACAAAGGCAACCGGTTTGCGGCCTTCACTTTTGATGATGGCTATCGTGATACCGCTGAAAACGCTGCGCCAATTTTAAGAAAATTTGATGTGCCCTATACCATTTTTGTGGCCACGGGTCTGATCGATGGGACGGCCGATCTTTGGTGGGCTGGCCTTGAAGCCATCATCCGCAAACAAGACGGATTGTTTGTTTCGATTGATGGAACAAGAACCGAACTGGCTTGCGCGACGCCTGCAGAAAAACACGCAGCTTATCAAAATCTCCTTGCCTGGCTGACACTCGAGACCGGTGAGCACCAACAACGTGACTGGGTGCGGGAACTGGCAGATCTCTACAAATACGATCTTGCCGGTCTGCGCCAAAGTGAGTTGATGAATTGGGCCGAGGTCCGGGCACTTGCTGAAGATCCGTTGTGCACCATAGGCGCCCATACCATTCACCACTATGCAGTGGCCCGTTTGAGCGAAAATGAAGCCCGCCGCGAAATGTTTGAAGGAGCCCGGGTTCTTGCTGCAGCACTTGGCGAGGAGCCACGTCATTTTGCCTATCCCTATGGCTATTCTGCAGCGGTTGGAAGACGGGATATCAGGATTGCCAAGGAACTGGGATTTGAAACCGCCGTTACCACGAGACCGGGGGTGATTTATAACGAACATCGCAATCACATGACGGCGCTACCAAGAATCTCTCTTTCCGGCAAATTTCAAAAACCACGCTATGCCAACACCTTGATTTCCGGTCTGCCAACCATGCTTGCCAACAAGATGCAGCGCATTAACGCGATCTAGAGCAACATCCCATCAAACTGCTCCAGGGTGATCGGATGTTGCTCTAGTGCCTTGCTTTGGTGTTTTGTGCATCCACTTGATGATAAACATCGCCGGGACGATCCACAACAAACCGGTCAGGCCGAAAAATAACAGGCGCATTAAGTTGCTGGCTTCACCCAATTGCGCAACCGCAACGGTTGTTGCAACCAGTGCATAAATAATGGCGATTGCCAAAATCAATAAAGCACCAATTAGTTTTCTTAAGCGCAAAGGCATGAGGATGTTCTCTTGATATGACGATAACACAAGCGGTCATAGGGCAGTTTGTCCTAACTGGCAAACCCCTTGGCGCCGATGGTCCTCACCTGATTGTCAGCCTGTCTTATGCCAGACGCAGTTGATCTCGACTCACCCGAAAGACCGAGCGTCATTGGCCGACTTGACCGGCCAACTTCAGGCCACAAGTCCAAATTGTTCTGCTAAATGTCCGCCGATCAGGTCAGCCAATGACGATCGCATAGGTAGATCTTTGTCGCAATTGGTCTTAATCCATTGCCACCGCAAAGGCTTCGATCGGAGATGATACGTTTCTTAAGGAATGAGATCCAAGCGCGTCCATTGGAATATCAGCCACATCGGCAAAATCCGGTCCGGTAATAATTACCTGCTCCAGGTTCTTGCCAAGATCGCCAAGACGGGCGGCGATGTTTGCCGCGCTGCCGATGACCGTAAAGTCGAGCCGCTCGCGCGAACCGATATTGCCATAGGTCACATTGCCGAAAGCAATACCGATGGCACATTCGATCGACTCGGCTGTATCAGGGTCTCCCAATTCAGACATCCGCCCGGCAATTTCGCAAGCCGCGCTCAGCGCCTGTTTGCAGGCAACGGATTTGGTTGATCTTACCGGAAAAATCGCCAATACGGCATCACCAACGAATTTCAGCACCTCGCCATCATGTCGATTAATAATGTCGGTGGCGAGTTCGAAAAACTCATTTAGCAGGGTCAAATAGGCGCTTCGCCCCAGCTTCTCCTCAAGCATCGTCGAGCGGCGTAAATCGCAAAACAGGATCGAAGCGTCGATCTCTTCACCATCGCCGCGCCGGATTTCACCACCCAGAACACGCGCACCGGTGCGTTTTCCAAGATAGGTCTCCAATAAGGAAGAGGCATTTTCCTTCAGGTTGAAGACTTCGTAATATCGGCTAATGACGGTCAAACATTCGAATACCAGCCCGAGATTGGATGTGGTGAAACCTTTTGGATGGTCACAGGAAATCGAAAGAACATTGGTCTGCCCGTTGGAAAACGGCAGAGGCATGGCAACGTAGTCACTAGCGCCTTGTTCCTTCAGTTCATCCATGATCGGAAAGCTGAATTCCGAATTGTCCGCCAGCAGACTTTGGCGCACACCGCCAAGCCCATTGGTGACGTGCCGCAAGGGGCTGTTGATGTAGGCTGGATGATCTAAAAGGTCATAGGAAGGGGTGCGGGTTACCACCTCATCGGTTTGTTTGGTCCAGGTGTAGCTTTTAGCGGCAATCATTGGATGAAGCGACCAGATCATCACATTGAGCCGGAATACGGCGATGCCCTGTTCGACCAGTTTGCGGGACAATGCCGCCGTAAGCTCTTCCGGTGATCGGCACAACCAGGCCGCGCGCATGATCCAGTCAATTGCCGGGCCGGAAATATAGCCATCGACAGGGGCGGGTGCCGGCCCATCCGTCATTTCGATGGTGATTTGCGGGTGCGACATAAAGCCGACATAGCCTTCAACGTCCTTTGCCTCCGGCAGGGCGCGTTGATAGCACCACATGCTATTTTCCAACCGCTGATCACCCACATCGATGTGCCAGTAGGTTGCTGTTCCCTTGAACGGGCAGAATGTTCGCCGGTCCGACGATTTGATGTACTGGCTGGCTACGTCTTTGAAAGGAATATAGACCATGGCCGGCAAGCGGGTCTCGTGCATAACCTTTGCCGAGGTGGTATCGGCGATGACCGTATTGCCAACCCGAACCACAACCCGTCCGCTCAATGGAATGTTGTTGATCCTGTATTCACCCGAATTAGCGTTGTTTTCCATGGGTCCAACATGGGATGTTCGGCCAAAATTTCCAATCAATATTTTTCGAAAGCCATTGTCAGTGGATTTGACCACCCCAACCATCATTGCCAATGGCGATATGTTGAAGTAAGGCCTCCTCAAGCAGGATCTAATTTCGCCAAATTGAGCCGTTTATGACCACCACCAGTTTCGAACAGGCCAGCGCAATGCAATCAATGGTTGAAGCCAATCGCAGACTGGTGCGTGGCTGGCTTTATATTATCTGTCTTCTGGTCGTCGCCATGGTGCTGGTCGGTGGTGCGACCCGGTTGACCGATTCCGGCCTTTCGATCACTGAATGGAAGCCGGTTACCGGCGCTATTCCACCGCTGTCGGAGGAAGTCTGGCAACAGGAATTCGCCAAATACCAGCAAATACCCGAATTCAAGCAGATCAATGCCGGCATGGACCTTGCCGGTTTCAAATATATTTACTGGTGGGAATGGGGCCACCGGTTTTTGGGCCGATTTGTCGGCATTGTCTTCCTGCTGCCGATGTTGTTTTTCTGGCTCACCAACAGGCTTGAGGCGCGGTTAAAACCGCATCTGGTTGTTCTGTTCCTGCTCGGCGGCCTGCAGGGCGCAATCGGCTGGTGGATGGTCGCCTCGGGGCTGGTGAACCGGGTAGATGTCAGTCAATACCGGTTGGCTGTCCATCTGGTGATGGCAATGCTCATTTTTGCCTATGCGCTTTGGCTGGCGCGGGGGTTGGCAGCCCACAGTGCAGCACCGGGGTCTGCCGACCTTAGACGTCAGGCAGCACTTCTTACGATGCTGATTTTATTGCAAATATTTCTCGGCGGCCTGGTGGCAGGATTAGATGCGGGCCTTGCTTTCAACACCTGGCCAAAAATCGACGGCGCATGGGTGCCATCGGGGTTATGGGTCGAGATGCCGGTGTGGCTGAACCTGTTTGAAAACATTAAAACCGTTCAGTTTGTGCATCGAACCACCGGATATCTGGTAATCCTTATGGTTATTTGGCATGCTGCTTCATGCCTCGCCAGGCCGGTTGCTTCCGCCCATCAGACAAGGGCGTTATTGTTGTTGGCGCTGGTGTTGTTGCAGGTGATACTTGGCATTATCACTCTACTCAAACAGGCACCGTTTGACTGGTCTTTGATGCATCAATTCGCGGCTATTGTGCTGCTTGGGTTCGCCATTGCCCACTGGCGGGGATTGCATGGACCTTATCCTCCTGCAGTCGAGATCAGGATCGCCGGCAGTTCAGCACTATAGCATCGAATGAATGAGGCTTGCAGCAGCTAAGCGGGAGGTCGGGTTGCGACCGTCTTCTTCAGCCCAACTGGCTGACAGGCAGGCATGGGCAAAGGCATATTGCAGTATTGTTTTTGTGGAACGGTCAAGCAGGTCGGCAAATGTTTTCGCCAAAAACCGTATTCGCTCAGGGTCCTGCACCAGTTTTTCAAAACCGCCCGGATTAAAGAACACATTGGAGGTTTCGTAAGCTGGGTCCGCCGTCAGACTGCCCGGGTCGATGGCCAGCCAGCCGCGCTGCTTGCTCCAGATGATATTCTCATGATGAATGTCGCCATGTAGCGGGCGGATATTGCGCTGCTCGGTGGCTAGCCGGTCCAATAGATCTGCAGCTATGGTGATAAATCCGGGCCGATTGGCGGCCAGTTCCGCCTCGGCCTTACGGGTCAACGATATGAAATACGCCTTGAGCGAGGGCAGGTGATTAAGCCGATGGGGCGCATCAAACGCGTGTATTTGCCTGATCACCTCACAGATGACGTTGGTTGCCGGACCGTCACCTGTGGCTGCCAAATGATCGCGCAATGAATGGCTGCCGGCATACTCGATCAAAAATACCGTTCCTTCACGTTTCAACAGATGAACGCAGCCATGCCCTTTCTGGTTTTGCAAAAAATCGGCGCCATGGATTTCTTGCGGCGTGCCGCGCGGTTTGAGGAGTTTCAATACCGCGGGTTCGCCATTCTCTTGCAACACTTTCCACACTTTGCCAGTTGGTGTGTCGGCTAAAGGCAGCGGCTCGTGAAGTCGCCACTTTTTCACATAGTGTGCGTGATCATCGGCCGGGTGAATGTCCATTGGCTTACGGAAACAGCGGCATCTGGCCAAGGCCCGTGGTTTCCGCAAGCCCAAAGGCGATATTGAAGTTTTGCAAGGCCTGACCGGCCGAACCTTTCACCAGATTATCAAGCGTGGCAATAACGATGGCCCGTCCGGGAATACGGTCTTCCACCACGCCGACAATTGTGTGGTTCGAGCCACGCACATGCTGGGTGGCCGGCATCACGTCTTTCGCTGCGACCATGACAAAAGGCTCATCTTGATAGCGTTCGACCAGCGTCTTGCGCAAATCATCTGCTGAAGCCCCGCCGGTCAGCTTCAAATGACAGGTGACCAGCTCACCCCGGCTCATCGGCACCAGATGCGGGGTAAAATTGGTGCGGATGGCTTTGCCCGCAACTGCGCCAATTTCCTGCTCGATCTCCGCCATATGCCGGTGTTTGCCGACCGCATAGGGGCTAAGCCCTTCACCGGCTTCGCAAAACAGTGTATTCTCCTTTAAGCCACGTCCAGCACCGGAGACCCCGGATTTGGCGTCGATCACCATGTCTTCCACATCGATCTGACCAGCCTTGGCAAGCGGCAACAAGGCCATCAACACGGCGGTCGGATAGCAGCCCGGACAGGCCACCAGCCGGGCACCGGCGATATCTTCCCGGTAGTGCTCGCTCAGGCCATAGACCGCCTCTTTTTGAATGTCGGTTGCCGTGTGCTCCAACCCATACCAGTGTTGATAATCGGCCGGATCGCGCAGGCGAAAGTCCGCCGACATATCGATAATTCCAACACCGTCAAAGCGGGTGAAAATATCTGCAGTTATTGCCTGGGTGGTGCCATGGGGCAGGCCGCAAAATACCGCATCGACATTGTTCCAGTCGGCCTCTTCGATGGTGATGAGATCGGGGAGAAGCTCGTGGCCAAGATGCGGAAAGACCGCCCGCATCGGTTTGCCGGCATGCGAATTCGCAGTCAGTGTGGTGATTTCAATATTCGGATGCCGCAGCGCCAACCGCACCAGGTCAGCGCCGGTATAGCCGGAAGCGCCAAGTACGCCAATTTTGAATTTCTGGGTCATTTTTCTTCCATTATGCAATTATTACAGAGCGTTAGCTCGACAAGGAGACTCATTTTTTTGGCCTCTTTCATCAATTTCTCAAGCAGTTGAATCATTTTCTCATCGTCGCTGTGCCAGCAGGCCAAGCATATACATGGCAAACGTGGCGCCGGCGAGCGATGTAATATCGGCGTGGTCATAGGCGGGTGAAACTTCAACCACATCGGAACCAACGATGTCCAAGCCATTCAACCGGCTAAGAATATTCAGCGCCTTGGCCGACGAAAGACCACCACTAACCGGTGTGCCGGTGCCGGGCGCATGGGCCGGGTCCAGACAGTCGATGTCGAAGGTCAAATAGGTTTTCTTGTTGTGCGTGCGCTCTTGAATTCGAGTGGCGACTTCGCGCGCCGCCATTTCCTCGACCTCAAGCGCGTGCAGGATCTCGATACCGTAATCATCGCTGGCAATGGTACGGATGCCGATCTGAATGGAATGTTCCACATCGATCAGGCCGTCTTTCACCGCGCGGGTTATCATGGTGCCATGGTCAACCCGGCCACCATCGTCGTCCCAGGTGTCCTGATGGGCATCGAACTGCACCAGCGCCAAAGGCCCGTGCTTTGCCGCATGGGCTTTCAGCATCGGATAGGTGATGAAGTGATCGCCGCCAATGGTCAACAGATAGGGGCTGCTTTCCGCGTTAATTATCGCCTTCGCCTGGCGCTCCATGGCGTCCGGTGCAGCAGCCAGATGGCCATAATCCAGTTTGCAGTCACCATAGTCGATTACCGCCATGGTTTCGAAAATATCGACACCAAACGGATATTGCGGATCGCCACAAAGGATGGCCGAAGCCCGCCGCACCCCTTGCGGCCCAAAGCGCGTACCTGGCCGGTTGGAGGTCGCCGTATCAAACGGAATACCCCAAACCACCGCATCGATATTGCCAAGATCGCGCGAATATTTCCGCCGCATGAACGAAAGTGCGCCGGCATAGGTCTGCTCATGGGCGCCGCCAAGGATATTGTCGCCCATAAAGGCGTTATCGTTGTGGGATTTTTCAGGCATGGCAAAGTTTCTCGTACAACTTGATCAAAAACAAAAAAGGCGGACCCGCAAGCCCGCCTTTCTAAGTGAAGTTTGAAAGCGAAGCTTAACGCTTTGAGAACTGGAACGAACGGCGGGCCTTGGCGCGACCGTATTTCTTGCGTTCCACGACGCGGGAATCGCGGGTGAGAAACCCGCCTTTTTTCAGCACACCGCGCAGTTCAGGCTCATAATAGGTCAACGCCTTGGAAATTCCATGGCGCACAGCGCCGGCCTGGCCGGAAAGCCCGCCACCGGAAACTGTGGCAATAACGTCAAACTGGCCGTCCCGGTTGGCGGCAACAATCGGCTGCCTCAACACCATCTGCAAAACCGGACGGGCGAAGTAGGTGGCAAATTCCCGTTTGTTAATGGTGATCTTGCCGGTGCCGGGCCTGATCCACACCCGGGCAATGGCGTCCTTGCGCTTGCCGGTGGCATATGAACGGCCATGCTGGTCAACCTTGCGCTCGTGCACAGGCGCGGCTTGTTCGACAACGACCTCTTCGCTGGCTGTGCTTTCGGCTGCTGGCTCTTCATTGCCCGCTTGCTTGATCGCAGCGCCAAGGTCTTCAAGAGAATTAATCTCGGCCATTTTCAGGCGCTCCTTTTGTTTTTGGCATTCATCGCGGCAAAATCCACTACCACGGGCTTTTGTGCCTCGTGCTTGTGTTCGCCGCCGGCATAAACATATAGATTTTTCATCTGGCGACGGGAAAGGGGACCGCCAGGCATCATCCGCTCAACGGCTTTTTCCATCACCCGCTCGGGAAACTTGCCTTCGATGATGGCGCGCGCCGTGCGCTCTTTGATGCCGCCTGGATAGCCCGTATGCCAATAATATTTCTTGTCGGCATATTTTTTGCCGGTAAAGGCGATTTTTTCCGCATTGATGATGATGACATTATCGCCATCGTCCACATGCGGTGTGAAGGTTGGCTTGTGTTTGCCGCGAAGGCGATTAGCGACAAAGGAAGCAAGACGACCCGGTACGATGCCTTCGGCATCAACCACAATCCATTGCTTTTCCACTTCCGCCGGTTTTTGCGAGAATGTTTTCATTGTTAAAGTCCTGTGTGCGCTGGCCGGAGATTGCCAGATCGTTGCACGGTTACAATCAGTCAGTTGTGCTGGTTTGTGACCAAGGGTTGAATTGATAGCGCGGTTCACAAATTTCCCACATCATTAGCCCTGCTTGCGCAAGGTTGGTTGCGGCGGTTATTACAAGGCTCGACAAATGGTGTCAAGCAGTTTGTTTTGAGTTTGATGAAATTAACTCAATGAAAACAAAGGATTACAATTGCGGTATCATAGTACCGCATATTATCGCGGCGGTATCGAATAGGTCGCGGTAGCATGGGCAACGCTGTCTCCACCGGCGGCAGGAAATATATCTGCCTCCACCACGCAAAGCCGTTTGCCAAGTTTCAAAATCGTGCCTCTGCACAGCAAAGGCGCAAGCGGCGGTTTCTTGAGAAAATTGATATTGAGATTGGTGGTGACCGCCAAAGCCACCGGCCCGATATGGGCAATGATCACCACATAGGCGGAAACATCGGCCAGCGAAAAGAGCGTCGGGCCGGAAATCGTGCCGCCAGGTCTAAGATGGCGGTCATCGGGTTCAAGTCGCATTAGCGCGACGCCCGGTTCGATCGCCTCGATATGGAATTGCTTGCCGCCATCGCTAATTTGCGGAAACTCACGGTCGATAAATTCACTGACGTCCTCAATCGACATCAAAGGTTTGAAAGGCATTGATAAACTCCACTTGCCGTATCGGGTCAAATGTACCTTGCCGCGAATTTCGCTTTTTTGAAAGCCACTGATCTGCTATGGCGAAGCAGAAAGTTCATGGAGCTAAGTATGCTGGCAGAAATAAAACCCGCCAACACCGACGGGCCGTTGAAAATATCGCGGCCTGAACCGGGCATTGTCAAAGTTACGCTTTCCAGCCCACCGGCCAACACGCTCTCGGTGGCGATGTTAATCGCCCTGCAATCGGCCCTTGATGAGGCCGAAAAGAACAGCGATACCCGGGTGATTATTCTGGCGGCTGAAGGCAAATTGTTTTGTGCCGGCCATGATTTGAAGGAGATGACTGCACGGCGCGGCGATGAAGACAAAGGACGCGCCTTTTTCGCCGATATCATGAGCCGATGCGCCCGGGTGATGCAAACCATTGTCAACCACCCGAAGCCGGTTATCGCTGAAGTTGACGGACTGGCCACCGGCGCAGGTTGCCAGTTGGTCGCCTCATGCGATTTGGTAATCGCCAGCGATAAGGCGGCGTTTTGCACACCCGGTGTCCATATCGGTTTGTTTTGCTCAACCCCGATGGTGGCACTGTCGCGCACCATATTGCCTAAACATGCAATGGAGATGTTGTTGACGGGAGAAGCCATAGATGCCTCGGTTGCGCGCGAGTATGGTCTCGTAAACCGCGTCGCACCAAGCGACTATCTTGAGAAACTGACCCTTCAATACGCTCGCAACATTGCGGCAAAATCATCGCTGACGCTGAAAACTGGCAAGCAGGCATTCTACCGGCAGTTGGAAATGGGGTTGTCGGAAGCCTATGAATACACCGCCAATGTGATGACTGAAAATATGCTGGCACGGGACGCGGAGGAGGGGCTGGGCGCGTTTATCGAACACCGCGACCCGGTTTGGAGCGACGAATAGGTATTCGCCGATCATTATCGTCTAATCATGTCCCTTAAAACATGTTGTGATAGGGCAGGATGTTTTGCCTTATCCCGGGATCTGCAGTCCCCGACTTCCAGCTGATATCTGCCAGCCCGCTACGTCGCCGAGCATAATATCTGCGGCCCGATGCCACGGCGATCGCTTGAAAGAAAGTTTATCCGCATGGCGCCCGAATGGAGGGATTTTTTCAAAGAAAAATCTCGGGAATTCGAGTATCCTTCAGCTCACTTAAACAAATTGCTGCCGCCGCAACGCCCATAGCCATTCTCCAAAATGAACCAATCGTTGCAGCAAATCAGCTCAAGGCATCATTGAAAACCTCAAGCAAAAGGAGTCAAAAATTCCGCCAGCGTGTATTAGGGCCTGTTGAGTATCAGGTTTTGGATGTGGCGCGAACATTGTTGCGAAAACCTAACGGTGATTACATCGCATCGGTTTCCACGCCCAGCCACGGCACAAAATACCGGCGCTCAAACTGAACCAGTGTGGTCGAATGTTGCTCTGGTATTCACCGCTCATTAACGCTAGCCGGCCATAGTGTTGGCATAAGTGTAAACGCGTAGATGGCCTCATGGGGCCGGTTGTTGATGATCACCAGACAAAAGAAGCGCACCAATCGCGCCCGGCTTATCGCTCCGGTGATGGCCTTGTTGGTATTTGGATATTTTGGTTCGCAGGCCTTTCAGGGCGATTATGGTATGCGTGCGCAAATCAGACTGGAAAAAAAGGCCGCGGTGTTGCAAAAAAGGCTCGTTCGGATCAGGTCTGAACGACAAGTGCTGGAGAACAGGGTCGCCCTGTTGCGTGATGGCAGCATCGAAAAAGACATGCTTGACGAGCAGGTTCGCAGGCACCTGGGCTTTGTCCATGCAGATGATATTATCATTCGCTACTAATTTCAATTTCACTTTGATATTGTGTTAACTTAATTCCAGTTAAGTTTATTTAACTCAATAAATACATATAATTACGCGCCAGGATATAGCTGCTTTTGGGATTGAAATTCGTTGTAAAATAGTTTTCAATGGGGTGTCGTAAATACTCCTGGAGAAGCTCATGGCGCGCAAGCCAATTGCTAAGAAACCTGCAACAAGTCGAACCAAAAGACGTCCGGCGAAATCCACGGCAAAGTCCTCCGGGCACCCCACGCCACCACCACCGATAGAATTCACCAAAAATCAGGAACTTTCCGCCTACCGGGAAATGTTGATGATCCGCCGGTTTGAAGAAAAGGCGGGACAGCTCTATGGCATGGGTTTGATTGGTGGATTTTGCCATCTCTATATCGGACAGGAAGCGGTGGTGACTGGTATGCAGGGTGCAATAACCGGTGACGACCAGGTGATTACCTCCTATCGCGACCATGGCCACATGCTGGCCTGCGGCATGGATCCGAAAGGTGTCATGGCCGAACTGACCGGCCGCCGCAACGGGTATTCTCGCGGCAAGGGCGGTTCGATGCACATGTTTTCGCGGGAGAAAAACTTTTTTGGCGGCCACGGCATCGTCGGAGGGCAGGTATCGCTTGGAACCGGCCTGGCTTTCGCCAACAAATATCGTGGTGAAAACAACGTCTGTCTGACCTATTTCGGCGATGGCGCATCCAACCAGGGTCAGGTCTATGAAAGTTTCAACATGGCTGAATTATGGAAGCTGCCGGTGGTCTATATCATCGAGAACAACCGTTACGCCATGGGCACATCGGTTGTACGCTCCTCGGCGCTGACCGATTTTTCCAAGCGCGGCTCGTCGTTCAATCTTCCCGGCATCGAGGTTGACGGGATGGATGTGCGGGCGGTGCAGGCGGCTGGCGAAGTTGCGGTTAAATGGTGTCGCGACGGCAAGGGGCCGATTATTCTTGAAATGCAGACCTATCGTTATCGCGGCCATTCGATGTCCGATCCGGCAAAATACCGCTCCAAAGACGAAGTGCAAAAAATGCGGGCAGAGAGCGATCCGATCGAACAGGTACGTCAGCGTCTGATCGCCAGCAGCCAGGCAACCGATGATGATTTGAAGGCCATCGACCGAAAGGTCCGTGCCATCGTCGCGGACGCTGCTGAATATGCGCAACGGGACCAGGAACCCGATCCCGCTGAACTTTACACCGATATTTATGCTTAGGAGCCAGCGCTATGACCGTTGATATTCTCATGCCCGCGCTGTCACCAACGATGGAGGAGGGAAATCTCGCAAAATGGCTGAAAAAGGAGGGTGATCCTGTTGCTGCCGGTGATGTCATTGCCGAAATCGAAACCGATAAGGCAACCATGGAGGTTGAATCGATTGACGATGGGGTGCTGGGCAAAATTATGGTGGCGGAAGGCAGCGAAGGGGTCAAGGTGAATGCCGTCATTGCGGTGCTGCTGCAGGATGGTGAGGACGCGGCAAATATTGCCGCCGCACCGGCTGAATCGATCGCAACCAATGCGGCAACGGCCAACGCAGCAACGGCCAACACAGCAACGCGCGAGGAAGTGCCGGCAACTGAAAATGCAGCCATGGCCAGCGCGCCGGTACTTGCCGTTCCGCGCCAGGAAACTACGGGCGATCCGGACATTCCAGCCGGTACGAAAATGATCTCAACCACGGTCCGCGAAGCCCTGCGTGATGCCATGGCCGAGGAAATGCGCATCGATGACAGAGTTTTTGTCATGGGCGAAGAAGTGGCGGAATATCAGGGCGCTTACAAAATCACCCAGGGGCTGCTGGATGAATTCGGTGCACAAAGAGTGGTCGACACGCCGATCACCGAACACGGGTTTGCCGGCCTTGGTGTTGGTGCTGCGATGGCCGGTCTGCACCCGATTGTCGAATTTATGACCTTCAATTTCGCCATGCAGGCGATGGACCAGATAGTCAACTCAGCCGCCAAGACCCGTTATATGTCGGGCGGACAGATGGGCGCACCGATTGTATTCCGTGGTCCCAATGGTGCCGCCAGCCGGGTGGCGGCCCAGCATTCCCAGTGCTTTGCGGCCTGGTATGGCCACATTCCGGGCCTCAAGGTCGTGGCACCCTATGGTGCAGCTGACGCCAAGGGCCTGTTGAAGGCGGCAATTCGCGACCCTAATCCGGTAATATTTCTGGAAAATGAAATTCTTTATGGTCAAAGTTTCGATGTGCCGGAGATGGATGATTTTGTCCTGCCCATCGGTAAGGCCCGGGTGCACCGCAAAGGGGCCGATGTAACGCTCGTTAGTTTTGCCATTGGTCTGCGCTATGCTGACGAGGCTGCGTTGGCACTTTCTGAAATCGGTATTGAGGCCGAAATTATCGATCTGCGCACCATTCGTCCATTGGACATCGAGACCGTGGTCAATTCCGTCAAAAAGACCAATCGTTGTATCACCATCGAGGAGGGGTTTCCTCAGTCCGGCGTTGGTGCCGAAATTGCCGTGCAAATTATGGAAAATGCATTTGACTGGCTTGATGCGCCGGTGTTGCGGGTGACCGGCCAGGATGTGCCGATGCCCTATGCTGCGAACCTCGAAAAGCTGGCCTTGCCGAGTGTTGGGGAAGTTGTTGAAGCGGTCAAAGCGGTGACCTATCGGGATTAGGAAATGTTGAAACTCGATATCGATAGCGCCCGATATGACCGCATGCGTCAATCGGTGGTGATTGGAGCGGGCAGGGGCCGCGTCATCATCTCTCTTGAGGCGCTTGAGGAATTTTATCGTAAACCGCTGGAGCCGGACGAGGCGGTCGATGGCGCCATCGGTGCGGGCATGGTTATTCGCCTTGCGGCCAATGCAACACCGGCCGATGACGGTATGATCAATATTACATCCAGCATCCTCAACGGGCGCAATTGGGAGAGCGAAGAATATGTCGATTGATATCACCATGCCCGCATTGTCGCCCACCATGGAGGAGGGCAATCTGGCCAAATGGCTGGTCAAGGAGGGCGACCAGGTTGCCCCCGGCGACGTGATCGCCGAAATCGAGACCGACAAGGCGACGATGGAGGTGGAAGCGGTCGAAGAGGGCACGGTTGCCAAGATTTTGGTCGCCGAAGGCAGCGAAGGCGTTAAGGTCAACGCGGTGATTGCCGTATTGGCTGAAGAGGGTGAGGATGTTGGCAAGGCGGCCGCTGGCCAATCTTCACCGCCGAAGGGTGCCCCTGATCCGGCACCTGGCGATCAGGCAAATGGTTCGAATACCGAGACAATTGCGCAAAGCCCGGCAACAGATCAAGCCAATCAAAGCGATGCAAATGCCACGCCGTTGGCGCACCGGGTTGCCGGTCAGCAAGGGGTTGCGCTTGAAGCGGTTTCGGGCACGGGCGCAAAGGGTAAAATTGTCATGTCCGATGTTGTTGCAGCTTCTGCCGGCGCAACGCCAGAATTGGCCGGTGGGGACCGTATCTTTGCCTCACCGCTGGCGCGCAAAAGTGCCCAGGAGGCCGGGCTTGAGTTGACCCTGATTACCGGCAGCGGACCCGCAGGCCGGATTGTCCGGAAAGATGTTGATGCAGCACTTGCAGCCGGTGCCGCCAGGTCAGCGCCCCCGGTCGCGCAACCGACCCCGGTTTCACCAGCGGCGTTTGCCATGCCGGACGATGCGGTGCTCAAACTCTATCAGGAGGACACCTACACGGTAAAACAGCATGACGCGATGCGGCGCATCATTGCTCAACGACTGACCGAAAGCAGCCAAAGCATTCCGGTCTATATGCTGACCGTCGACTGCGGCCTCGACACGCTGCTTGGCCTGCGCGCCGCCATGAACGCTGCCGCACCTGTGGATGAAAATGGCAAACCGACTTACAAAATTTCGGTCAATGATTTTATCGTCAAGGCAATGGCGCTGGCGCTACAGCGGGTGCCGATGGCCAATGCATCGTGGACCAGCCAGGCACGCATCATTCACAACCATTCGGATGTTGGCGTCGCCGTGGCGATTCCCGATGGATTGCTCACGCCGATTGTGCGCAAGGCTGAGCAAAAGTCGCTGTCGACTATTTCGGCGGAAGTAAAAGATATGGCCGGCAGGGCACGCAACAAAAAGCTACTTCCCCACGAATATCAGGGCGGTTCAACCGCAGTTTCCAATCTAGGCATGTTCGGCGTCAAGGAGTTTACCTCGATAATCAATCCGCCCCATGCCTCGATTGTTTCCATCGGTGCGGGTGAAAAACGGCCAATCGTCAAGGATGGCGAACTGGCCATTGCAACACAAATGAGCGCCACATTCGCCTTCGATCACCGGGTGATAGATGGTGCGCTGGGCGCTGAACTTGCCGCATCATTTAAGGGATTTATCGAACAACCGGCCGGGATGCTGGTCTAGTGGTTCTGTACCAACATTTGCATCCCGTTGCAGCACCCATATTTGCAAATGTTGGAAACAAAAGAACCACTAGCAAGATATTGAATCTAGTGGAATTTTTGAATTTGACATTTGAAAATGAATGAAGCTGCAAGTAGGTACCAAATGTCAAATTCATTCCACTAGCGGGCGGGCTGGGCTATCGAATGCAGCAATGCGAATAGTAACAATTATGCTCGAAAAGCATCTGTCAGAAGCCTTATCGCCATAACGGGAAGCTAAAAAATGTCTGAACCCTATGATATCATTATAATGGGCGGTGGTCCGGGCGGCTATGTTGCCGCTATTCGCGCCGCCCAATTGGGGCTGAAAACCGGTGTCGTCGAACGCGAGCATCTTGGTGGCATATGCCTCAACTGGGGCTGTATCCCGACCAAAGCCCTGTTGCGTTCGGCGGAAGTTTTTTCTCACATGAACCACGCCAGCAGTTTTGGATTGTCGGTCCAGGGCGCTGATTTTGACATCGAAAAGGTAGTGGCCCGCTCGCGTGGTGTTTCAGGCCAACTGGCGACCGGCGTTGGTTTTCTGTTGAAAAAGAACAAGGTTGATGTGATCTGGGGCGAGGCCCGCATTACCGGGCCAGGCCAGGTGACGGTCAGTTCTACTTCAAAAGAAATTGAACAACCGCAGAATAAGCCGCCAAGAACCTCTCTGGGTGAGGGTACCTATGATGCGAAAAACATAATCATCGCAACCGGTGCTCGCCCACGGGTGCTGCCGGGCATCGAACCGGACGGAGAGCATATCTGGTCCTATTTTGAGGCAATGAAACCCAAAACCATGCCGAAATCACTGATTGTCATGGGGTCTGGCGCCATCGGCATTGAATTTGCTTCTTTCTATCGCACCATGGGCGCTGAGGTGACGGTGGTGGAACTGTTGCCGCAAATCATGCCGGTGGAAGACGAGGAAATTTCCAAACTGGCGCAAAAGGAACTGGAAAAGCAGGGCATCAAGTTTCTGCTTGGAGCAAAGGTAAATAAGGTCGACAAGGGCGCAGGGCAAATTAGCGCCGAGGTTGAAATGGCCGATGGTTCAAGCCGGCAACTCACCGCCGAAAAGCTGATTTCGGCAATCGGTGTCGCCGGTAATACCGAGAATCTAGGTCTTGAGGAATTGGCCGTTACAATCGATCGCGGCATTATTTCAATCGACGACTTTGGCCGCACCAATGTGGCTGGCATTCACGCCATCGGCGATGTGGCGGGTGCGCCGATGCTGGCCCACAAGGCCGAGCATGAGGGGGTGATCTGTGTTGAAAAAATAGCCGGTCTAAATCCGCACCCGATGGACAAGAAAAAAATACCCGGTTGCACCTATTGCAATCCGCAAGTAGCGAGCGTCGGTATGACGGAAAAAGCCGCCACGGACGCCGGTCACCAGGTCAAAATCGGCCGCTTTCCCTTTGTCGGCAATGGCAAGGCGATTGCGCTGGGTGAACCTAATGGCATGGTCAAAACCGTATTCGATGCTAAAACTGGTCAGCTTTTGGGCGCGCATATGGTTGGAGCCGAGGTGACCGAGTTAATCCAGGGCTATGTCGTCGCCATGAATTTGGAAACGACCGAGGAAGAATTGATGCACACGGTCTTCCCCCATCCGACCTTGTCTGAAATGATGCACGAAAGTGTGCTCGATGCCTATGGGCGGGTAATTCACAAATAGGGCGAGGGTGATGCATGTGATTGATCGTCTTCGTATACTCCATCCACCCGGAAACCGGCCTCCACTTGTCGGTTACATCGAGGCAAATCGAGAAATATTCCCATGGTCGCCGTTGTTGACACCAATACTGCCCGCCCCCGTCATCCCGAAAAAATGCGCAATCCTAAGACGCCTTTGTTGCGTAAGCCGACCTGGATACGCGTGCGCGCACCGGGTTCACCGGTCTATGACGAGACCAAAAAAATCGTGCGCGATCATGCGGTAGTAACGGTCTGCGAAGAGGCTGGTTGCCCCAATATTGGTGAGTGCTGGTCCGAACGCCATGCCTCGATGATGATCCTTGGTGACACCTGCACCAGGGCCTGCGCCTTTTGCAATGTGCGAACCGGCAAACCCGGTCCCGTCGACGAGGCGGAGCCGGAAAATGTTGCCAAATCGGTGGCGCGGCTTGGCCTGCGGCATGTGGTCATTACATCGGTGGACCGAGATGATCTTGAAGACGGTGGTGCTGGCCATTTTGCCCAGGTGATTTCGGCCATTCGCCGGGCCTCGCCGGAAACGACTATTGAAGTACTGACGCCGGATTTTCTACGCAAGGAGGTGGCGCTCGAAACCGTTGTGGCGGCAAAACCGGACGTGTTTAATCACAATCTTGAAACCGTGCCGTCAAATTATCTTACCGTGCGGCCCGGCGCTCGTTATTTTCACTCCATTCGCCTGTTACAAAAGGTCAAGGAAATTGAACCTTCGATGTTTACCAAATCCGGCATCATGGTGGGTCTGGGTGAAAGCCGCAATGAAGTGCTGCAATTAATGGACGATTTGCGCGTGGCGGACGTTGATTTTCTGACCATCGGCCAATATCTGCAGCCGACCCGCAAGCATCACGCGATTGCCCGCTTTGTGACGCCGGATGAGTTCAAGGCTTTTGAAACAAACGCCTATTCCAAGGGTTTTCTGCTGGTCTCGGCAAGCCCGTTGACCCGCTCTTCACACCATGCGGGAGAAGATTTTGCCCGTCTCAAACAAGCCCGCAACAAGGCGCCTGGATAGAAGGCGATGCCCTCCTTTAAGACCATGCACCGGGTGCGTCACCAGCCCGACAAGATGTTCGATATCGTCGCCGATATCCGCGCCTATCCTGAATTCGTACCGATGTGTACTGGCATGCGTGTACGTTCTGAGACCGAACGTCATGGCCAAGAGGTCCTCATCGCTGACATGAGCGTCGGCTACAAGGCGATCAACGAGACTTTCACCAGCCAGGTGGTTCTCAACAGGGAAGAAATGGAGATACGGACAAAATATCTGGAAGGACCGTTTCGGTATCTGCACAACAGCTGGAAGTTCCGCCATTGTGATGCGGATGGGGCCAGTTGTGATATTGAATTCTATATCGATTACGAATTTAAAAGCAGGGCATTAGCCATGTTGATGGGTGCGATGTTTGACCGGATCTTTGCGCGCTTCACCCGCGCTTTTGAAGAAAGAGCCGACCAGATTTACGCCAGTTCGACTGACTGAGGAAGAAATCACTCGCAAACAGCCTGATACAGTTCATTTGGGCGTCAACATTCCTTCGCAGACACAATTCATCCCCATCCCGGCTTAAGGGATAATTATGCTTCTTAAGCGACAACTCCATCGGTGAGGAGCTGGAGGGATTAATGAGTTCGGTCGAAACGGAAATTGGCGCTTTTGGTAGTCTGGATCAGCAAACACGCTCATCGGGGCGGTCTGCAATGCTTCTAGTGTTTACCACCACATTGTTTGTCAGCGCACTTTTGCTGTTTTCGGTGCAACCCTTGTTCACCAAAATGGTATTACCGAGATTGGGTGGTTCGCCCTCGGTCTGGTCGGTGGCTATGGTGTTTTTCCAGGGCATGTTGCTTGCGGGCTACGGCTACGCCCACGCACTTGCCCGATTCACCCGGCTGAAAACGGCGTTGATTATTCATACGCTGGTTTTGTTGACGGCATTTGCCACACTGCCCATCACTGTTTCCGTTGGCTGGGGTCAACCTCCACAATCAGGTCAGGCGTTTTGGCTGATCGGGCTGTTTGCCGTTTCTGTCGGCCTGCCGTTTTTTGCTGTCGCCGCCAACGGTCCGCTGCTGCAGGCATGGTTTGCCAAAACCGATCATCCCCACGCCAGCGATCCCTACTTCCTTTATGGTGCAAGTAATGTTGGCAGCTTTGCTGCACTGATCAGCTATCCCATCCTGTTTGAGCCCGTGTTCACGCTCGGCACGCAGGCCTGGCTGTGGTCAGCCGGCTTCGCCATTCTCACCTTGTTGATTGTTGTGAGTGGGTTTTTTACATCCCGGCGTGTTTCGCAAATACCCGCGATCAGTTCACCAAATTCTGCGGTTGCGAAGTTACCGCTTGCCCTTCGCGCCAAATGGGTTGGCCTCGCCTTTGTACCCTCGGCGCTACTGGTCGCGGTCACCCAGCATGTTTCAACCGATATTGCGGCGGCACCCTTTATGTGGGTCATGCCGCTGGCATTGTTTTTGTTGACCTTTGTCATAACCTTCCAGCGAAACCCGGTGTTGAAGCATTCCTGGATGAGCGTCCTTCTTCCATTGCTGGCTGCACCCTTGGTGGTCTCCTTTTTCGCCAGCACGAACGGCTTTGTCTCAGTGGCGGGATTTGCCGCGTTACATTTTACCTTCTTTTTTGTTGCAGCCATGGTCTGCCATGGCGAATTGGTCAGTTCCAGACCGGCCGCTTCACACCTGACCGCGTTTTATTTGTGGATGTCTTTTGGCGGGGTGCTCGGCGGCATCTTTACCGGCCTGGTTGCGCCGGCAATTTTTTCAACAGTGCTTGAGTATCCGTTGCTTGTTGTGGCAGTTTTCTTGTGCCGTAGCCCGATTTACCGGGAGCAACGAGCGACTGTACAACGCGATTTGTTGCTTGTCATAGCCGGTACGCTGATATTGCTTTTTCCCGGCTGGAGAGGATTTACGTTTCATCCTGACACCGAATTTGTTTTCTTTTCCGCTTTGGTGATGGCTTCGGTACTGATAATTTTGTCTCGAGCAAGGCCCGCGCGCCACTTTGCCCTGGTTGCTTCGGTTCTGCTGCTTGGCGGCTTTTATAAGTCAGACCTTGGCTCGATCGAATACGATCGCAGTTTTTTCGGCGTCAGTAAAATTGCCCAGTCAGCCGATGGTCAATTTCGCCTGCTGTTTCATGGCACAACCCTGCATGGTGCGGAGCGCATTCGCAATGAAGATGGCAGCCCTTATACCGGTGAGCCGGTTCCAACGACCTATTACTATAAGGGTGGCCCGTTGAGCCAGGCAATCTCGGCATTGCATGACACCCACTTAGGCCGGCTCAAAGTTGCAGCGATCGGGCTTGGCACCGGCAGTCTTGCTTGTGCGGCCGGCCCAAAAGACCAATGGAAATTCTTTGAGATCGATCCCGCCGTTGTAAAGATCGCAAGGGACAGTACAAAGTTCCGATTTCTCGCCCGCTGTGGCGCGCGCATGCCGATAGTCATTGGCGATGCCAGACTGACCATGGCCAGTGAAGAAGATAGCGCCCATGATCTCATCATTGTCGATGCGTTTTCTTCCGATGCCATTCCGCTTCACTTGATCACCAAAGAGGCGGTTGAGATGTATCTCGACAAACTATCCGATAGGGGCGCAATAGCTTTTCACATCTCAAACCGGCACATGCGGCTTGCTGAAGTTGTTGCCTCGATTGCTGCTGAAAACGGGCTGGTCACTTTTAGCCTGTTGAAAAAGCCATTGCATAAACCTGGAGTGGTTTCGCTTGATGAAACATCGATGGTCGCAATTGTCGCCCGCCGGTCGGAACATCTGGGCCATATAGCCGGCAACAGCCAGTGGCGCAAAGTTCCAGTCGAGAAAGCAATTAGGCCCTGGAGCGACGACTATTCCAACATCATTTCCGCCATTTACCGCCATTACAGCCGATCGTATGAGGCAATCAATTAACTGATATGGTTCAGCGAAGCAGCTTGGCATAACAGCTCAAGCGCCTGTTGGACGGTTTTGGCGCGAATTTCGGTCCGCCCAACATCGCCAAACCGACACTCGACAATCTTGACCGGAGCACCCGCACGCCCAACGGCAATATAAACAAAGCCGACCGGTTTGGCTTTACTGCCACCGCCAGGTCCGGCAATGCCGGTAACCGCCACACCAAGCGAAGCGCCAGACCTTGCCAGCGCGCCTTCCACCATCATGCGCGCCACCTTTTTTGATACAGCACCCGGTTCGCTGTCGGTCAATTCAAGCGGTACACCTAACATGTCAAATTTGGCCTGATTGGAATAGGTGACATAGCCGCGATCGAAAACATCTGACGAGCCGGCGATATCGGTTAAAGCGCCCGCGATAAGACCTCCGGTACAGGATTCTGCCGTCGCGATAGTCAATCCCGCATCACGGCATGTGTGTAGTGTTATAGTTGCCAATTCCGCTAGACTGGTATCGGTATTCATGCATTCACCGCATTGTTGAAAACAACAGTGGCGGTGGCAAGACTTGCAATTCCCTCCTGGCGGCCGATAAAGCCGATACGTTCATTGGTGGTTGCCTTGACCGAGACCCGGCCGACGTCGATCTTCGCCACGCTGGCGATTTTTTCACGCATTTCGTGCCGGTGAGGGGCGATCTTTGGCGCCTCACAAATCAAGGTGACATCGAGATGGGTGATGGTGCCGCCTGAATTTGCTACCTGGTCAACCGCATAGCCGAGAAATACATCTGAGTTGACATTGCGCCACTGGCTGTCAGACGGCGGGAAGAATGTGCCAATGTCGCCCTCACCAATTGTGCCAAGCAGCGCGTCGGTTAGCGCATGAAGACCGACATCGGCGTCCGAATGCCCCTTAAGACTGGCATTGTGAGCTATATCCACACCGCATAATCTGACGCTCGTGCCCGGTTCGAAGGCGTGCACGTCATAGCCATTGCCGGTCCGGATATCGGGAATGTGGTTTGCAGAGGTTTCTTCAGCCATGAAAAAATCTTTCTCGTATGTGAGCTTTCGATTGGCCGCATCACCTTCAATCAGATTCATTGGAATTCCGGCCCATTCTGCAATTGCCGCATCGTCGGTAAACGAATGGGCATCATGCTTTGCGGCTTTTTGGTGCGCCTTCAGGATGGCGGCGTAGGCAAACCCTTGCGGGGTTTGCGCAGCGAAAAGATGGTCGCGTGGAATGGTTTTAACAATCCTGCCGTCTTTGCCTTCTTTGATGGTGTCGGTGACCGGTAATACCGGCAGCGCGCCGTTTTCTTTGCTGCAATGGTTTAAGACCCGGCTAATCAATGGCGCACTGACAAACGGTCTTGCGGCGTCGTGGATTATGACTTTATTGGTATTTCTGCCGCGCATTGCAACCAGCCCGGCCAGAACCGAAGCCTGCCGGGTTTCGCCTCCGGTGCAAGGGGGCTGCAGTTTGGTATGCGGCGCGGTGTTTTCATCGTACAACGCCACATCGTCGGCGTGGATAACAACCTGGATCAGATCAATGGCCGGGTGATCGGCGAAGGCGCTGATGGTCCGGTCAAGCACACTTTGCCCGTCGAGAAGTCGATATTGCTTGGGGCGGTTCTTTTCGCCTGCTCGCGCGCCCCTGCCCGCCGCGACAATTATCACCGCGTTTTGATCACTTTCCGTCATTTATTGCCTGAAGCACTGATTTCAATTGCGGCGAATTTAAACCACGTCGCAGCCAAGTCTTCAACAGACTTGTGTTTTAGCGCCGCCTTGTCTAAATCACAGGCAGACAGTATAGCTGCCTACGAATTAGGCAGAATCCATTTTGCAATCAATCAATAGAGCCGCATGACCATCGAAGACACATTTGAGATAGGCGGCATTCCGGTCCGCAATCGGGTGTTTCTAGCGCCGATGTCCGGCATCACCGATGCGCCATTCAGGCGACTGGCCTGGAAATTCGGCGCTGGTCTGGTGACATCTGAAATGGTTGCCAGTGAGGCGCTGGTCACCGGCCAGCGGGAAATGCGTTCCAAGGTTAAAACCGCGAAACTGCCGGTTCATATTGTACAACTTTCAGGCCGTCAGCCGCGCTGGATGGCCGAAGGGGCAAGGGTTGCTGCGGGCGAGGGTGCCAATATCATCGATATCAACATGGGCTGCCCGTCAAAGCGTGTGACCAGCGGTTATTCCGGTTCTGCGTTGATGCGTGATCTGGACCACGCCCTTCGTTTGATCGATGCTACCGTATCTGCAGCCAACACGCCGGTGACCTTGAAAATGCGGCTTGGTTGGGATCATGGATCCATCAACGCGCCTGATCTTGCCCAGCGGGCTGAAAACGCAGGCGTTAGCCTGATCACCGTTCACGGGCGCACCCGCTGCCAGTTCTACAGGGGCGTTGCGGACTGGTCAGCTGTACGGGCGGTCAAGCAGGCGGTAAACGTGCCGGTTGTGGTGAATGGTGATATCCGTAGCGCCAAGGACGCTAAAGCGGCGCTTCAAGCCTCAACCGCTGATGCGGTGATGATCGGACGGGCCAGTTATGGTGCCCCCTGGCTGGCGGGAGAAATCGCCGGTTCTTTGGGCGGAAAGTCACAGCAGATTCGGCCCGTGGGCAACATGCTGCTCGATACCGTTCTTCAGCATCATGAGGATATGTTGTCGTTTTATGGCGTGAAACTCGGTCTTCGCTTGGCGCGCAAACATCTGGGCTGGTATTTTGATCACCTGGAGGACAGCGCCGAAACGGCCAGCTTGCGCCGGTTAGCGCTTACCGCAATCAACACCGATATAGTGCGTACTGCCGTACACGCGGCTTTTTCCGGCATACCTGAACGGTGCGCCGCATGAGCGAGACGATTGCCGATATTTCGCCGTCCGTTGTGGTGCTCAATGCATTGCCGCATCCGGTGATTATGGTGGCTGCAGATGATACCATCACCTATAATAATGATGCCGCCGAAGTTTTTTTTCGCTCCGGTTCGGCCTTTCTTCAAGGCAGGAATCTGGATCACTTTGTCGCCTTCGGCAGCCCGCTCTTTACACTCGTTGATCAGGTTCGACAAGCGCGCTCGCCGATCAACGAATACCGGGTTGATCTGTCATCACCACGGCTTGGGCAAGACCAGCTTGTTGATTTACAAGTGGCGCCGGTGGCTGAAAAACCCGGCGCTGTTGTTGTCGTGTTTCAAAAAAGATCAATCGCCGACAAGATGGACCGTCAACTGACCCATCGAGGGGCGGCCCGAACGGTGAGCGGACTGGCCTCTATGCTGGCTCACGAAATCAAGAATCCGTTGGCCGGTATTCGCGGCGCGGCGCAATTATTAGAGATGTCGGTTGATGACAGCGACCGGCAGTTCACCAATCTGATCCGCGAGGAAACCGACCGTATTGTCAATCTTGTGGATGAGATGGAGGTGTTTTCTGACCAGCGGCCAATTGAGCGTGATCCGGTCAATATTCATGCGGTTCTGGAGCGGGTAAAAACCAGTGCAAAAAGTGGATTTGGCCGCAATGTCAATATCCTGGAAAGATATGACCCGTCATTACCACCCGTCTATGCAAACCGGGACCAGTTGATCCAGATATTCCTCAATCTGGCTAAAAATGCCTGCGAGGCGATGGAAGGCCAACAACAGCGGGAATTGATGTTTACAACCGCCTTTCGCTCGGGCGTAAGGCTTTCGGTGCCAGGTTCCAGCGAAATGGTGTCGCTGCCGCTCGAGTTCTGCGTCATCGACAACGGCTGCGGTATCCCCGATGACATGAAGCCGCACATCTTTGAACCGTTCACAACAACCAAGGCAACAGGCTCAGGCCTTGGTCTCGCCTTGGTCGCGAAGATTGTAGGGGATCATGGCGGGGTTATAGAATGCGAAAGCGACAAGCAACGAACCACATTCAGGGTCTTGATGCCGGCTTACTTGGATAGACCAGAGCACGCACATGGCAAGCGCTAATATGGAAACCAACCAAACAAGCCCTCAGATTTTGGTCGCCGATGATGATGCTGCGATTCGCACGGTGCTTTCCCAGGCATTGTCGAGGGCCGGATTTGAAGTGCGCGTAACCTCAAACGCCGAAACGTTGTGGCGATGGATTTCTGCCGGGGACGGCGATATCGTGATTAGCGATGTGGTAATGCCGGACGGAAACGCCTTCGACATGCTGCCACGCATCAAACGCATCCGGCCGGAATTGCCAGTGCTGGTGATGAGTGCACAAAACACTTTCATGACGGCGATCAAGGCTTCTGAATGCGGCGCTTATGATTATTTGCCAAAACCATTTGATCTAAAAGAAATGATTGCAATTGTACGTCGCGCCCTGGCCGAAAAAGGGACAGCGCCGGTTGCCAAGCCCGCAGAAGCGGAAGAAGCAATGCCGCTGATTGGCCGCTCACCCGCGATGCAGGATATCTACCGGTTGCTGGCGCGCACCATGCAGACCGATCTCACGGTTTTGATTATCGGCGAATCAGGCACCGGCAAGGAACTGGTTGCCCGTGCCTTGCACGACTATGGCAAGCGGGCGAAGGGGGCATTTGTAGCCATTAACATGGCGGCGATACCGCGTGACCTGATCGAATCGGAATTGTTCGGTCACGAGCGCGGTGCCTTTACCGGTGCGCAATCACGTTCCTCTGGCCGATTTGAACAGGCCAATGGCGGGACACTGTTTTTGGACGAGATCGGCGACATGCCGATGGATGCGCAAACAAGATTGTTGCGGGTGTTGCAACAGGGTGAATACATGACGGTTGGTGGCAGAACGCCAATCAAGACCGATGTGCGCATAGTTGCGGCGACCAACAAGGATTTACAATCGCTTATCGAGGAGGGGTTGTTTCGCGAGGATCTCTATTACCGCCTCAATGTGGTGCCGTTGCGGTTGCCGCCGCTGCGTGAGCGGGCTGAAGATATTCCCGATCTTGTGCGCCATTTTTTTGCGCTCGGTCAGGCTGAAGGCTTGCCCGTCAAGACCATGAGCAAGGAAGCGTTTGAGCACATGTGCCGCTATCGCTGGCCGGGAAATGTGCGTGAACTGGAAAACGTCGTCAGGCGGTTTTCAGCGCTCTATACTCAGGAAAACATCAATGCGGAACTGGTGGCGCGCGAGTTGTATGAGACCGGCGGACGTTCGATGCCTGCCAATTCCGTACATTCTGGTGATGTCGATTTGACCTTGGCGATTGAAGGCTGGTTACGGGACTATTTTGCCGGCTTTGGTGAGGAACTGCCACCATCCGGTCTCTATCAACGGCTACTGAGGGCAGTTGAACAACCGCTAATACTGGCGAGCCTGGCGGCCACCCATGGCAATCAGATCAAGGCAGCTGATCTTCTTGGTCTAAACAGGAACACCTTACGCAAGAAAATCAGGGAACTGGACATCGAAGTGACAAAGTCGGCCAGAAAACATGACTGATCACAGCGTATTTAAGCGCGCAATCTTTGTTGCAAAATCGCCACAACTGTGTTGCAATTTGGCAACTGCCGCAATGATGCCTGAGTTTATTGCTTGAACAGGTTGATAAATGACGACAAATTTTGCAACAGATGTGATGGATTCCATCACCCGACCTGCCGATCAGGCGCGCCACCAAACCAGAGTGCGCAAATTCGGGTTCGTGCTGGTTATTGCAGCGCTCGTGTTTGTGTCGGCATCATTTGTCCTGCTGATGGGTTTTACCCCTGTAGTCCCCACCAATACCGTCGTTATCCGAGTGATGGCGATCAACGGTGTGCTCATTGCGGCATTGATGGGTTTTCTTTTCAGAGAGGCAACCAACCTTTATCAAGCCCGGCGTAAAGGCAAGGCGGCGGCCCGTCTGCATATTCGTATTGTCGGACTTTTCGCCATCGTGGCGGCTTTGCCAGCGATTTTCGTGGCGGTAGCGGCCGGAATCACGCTTGATCTTGGTCTGGATCGCTGGTTTGAAAGCCGGACACGCTCGATTGTTGATTCCTCCATCAGTGTGGCCCAGGCCTATGTCAACGAAAGTGGACGCGGCCTGCAAAACACCACGTTGTCGATGGCAGCGACGCTCGACAGGGCGCGCACGCTCTACAATCTTGATCGCACGGGCTTTAAAAACATGATGACCCGGCAGGCTCGAGGCAGGGGGCTGTCGCTTGCTAAATTGCTGCGGCGGGATGGTACAATAATTGTCGAGGCTGATATCCCGCTTGACCGACCACTGCCCAATGTTCCAAAGGACATTTTGACGGCAGCCGAGGACGGCACGCCGGTATATATTCCACCTGGCAGGACAAACCTGGTCGGCAGCGTGGTCAGGCTCAAGGAAATTCCGGCCGGATACCTCTATACCATCCGGGTGATTGATTCGACAGTCATGGGGTCGATCCAAACCATGCAGGAGCTGACCGCCGATTATAAGAAACTCGAAAACAATCGACTTTCTCTGCAACTGACATTTGCATTGCTCTATATCGGCATATCTCTGATTGTTCTTTTGTCTGCCATTTGGATGGGGGTAGGTGTCGCCGACCGGTTGGTTGCTCCGATTCGCAGATTAATAGGTGCTGCCGATGAAGTAAGTTCCGGCAATCTTGAAGTCCAGGTCGAGACCTATCGCTCCGAAGGTGATTTGCGGTCGCTTGGCAACACTTTCAACAATATGACGATGGAATTGCGTAGCCAGCGCGATGAAATTCTTCAGACCCAGGAACAAATCGATCAACGCAGACGTTTTATCGAGGCGGTTTTATCAGGCGTTTCGGCCGGTGTCATCGGGGTCGATCCCGATGGCATTGTAACAGTAGTCAACAAGTCTGCATTCTTTCTTGCCGGGGATAAGGAAAATATCGTCGGAAAGCCGCTTCGCGAGGTATCGCAAAAACTGAACCGGGTTTTCGAGCAGGCCGTTGCTGCCGGAAAAGGCGAATTCAGAAGCCAGCTTACCACGCTTGTCAGCGGTAGGGAGCGGACGCTGAACATACAGGTGACAATGGAGGGTTCAGAAGACCGCCTACACTCCTATGTGATCACCATTGATGACATAACCAATCTGGTCGCAGCGCAAAGAAGTTCTGCCTGGGCAGATGTGGCGCGCCGCATCGCCCATGAAATCAAAAACCCGTTGACACCAATTCAGCTTTCAGCAGAGCGCATCAAACGACGGTTTGGCAATGTTATCGAAAAGGACCGGGAAATTTTTGACCAGTGCACCGACACAATCGTGCGCCAGGTCTCCGATATTGGCCGCATGGTAGATGAATTTTCATCATTTGCCCGAATGCCAAAGCCGACGATGCAGGTCTCTAATCTCGGCGATTACGTCAAGGAGGCGGTGTTTCTGCAACAGGTGGCCAATCCGGATATTCTATTTGAAACGAAACTGGGTGAAGCGCCCTTGACAGGAAAATTTGACCATCGGCTAATGACCCAAGTCTTCACAAACATCATTAAAAATTCTGTAGAAGCTATTGAAGGAAATAACGATAAGACTAAAGGAGAAATCGTGATTGAAGGTCGTGTGGATTCTGGCAAGATAGTTGTCGACGTGATTGACAATGGCAAGGGGCTGCCCCAGGAAAACCGCCATCGCCTGCTGGAACCCTATATGACGACCAGACTAAAGGGCACCGGACTGGGCCTGGCGATCGTTGGAAAAATTCTTGAAGATCACGAAGGTTATATCGAATTGCTTGACGCACCGGCGGTGGCTCTTGGCGGTCGTGGTGCCTTGATACGTGTGGTGTTACCGGCAGTTGATCGAAAACCGCGAGTGCAGGTGGCGGATGCTGGCATTTCTCCTGCTGATATCGCCGAGAAAAAAACGGCGACAAAAAAACCCGCAGAAAGAGCAGAAAGCTGATGGCCTCCGATATTTTAGTCATTGATGATGAAGCCGACATCCGCGACCTGGTGGCCGGGATACTGGAGGACGAGGGACACGGAACCCGCACAGCCCGCAATAGTGATGAGGCGCTGGAGGCTATCGTTGAGCGCCGGCCGTCATTGATATTTCTTGACATCTGGCTGCAAGGCAGCCGGTTGGACGGGCTGGGACTATTGGATATTGTCAAGGAAAGTCATGCCGACCTGCCTGTCGTTGTCATTTCAGGCCACGGCAATATCGAAACCGCCGTATCGGCGATCAAGCGCGGTGCCTATGAATATATCGAAAAGCCGTTCAAGGCGGATCGGTTGATTCTAGTAGCGGAAAGGGCACTTGAGGCATCGTCGCTCCGTCGTCAGGTCAAGGATCTGCAAAAACGCAGTCCCGACATGGCTGAACTGATCGGTACTTCAGTGCCGATGAATCAATTGCGACACACCATCGAACGGGTTGCTCCGACCAATAGCAGAATATTGATAACCGGCCCTTCGGGTTCGGGCAAGGAGATGGTCGCCCGGGCCATCCACGACAATTCCAATCGTTCCTCCGGTCCATTTGTGGTGCTGAATGCTGCGACGATTACCGCCGAGCGAATGGAAATTGAATTATTCGGCATTGAAAGCAGCGATCAGCAACAGGGCAAGGTGGGCGCGTTGGAAGAAGCCCATGGCGGTACTTTGTTCCTGGATGAAGTTGCTGATATGCCACGGGATACGCAAAGCCGGATATTGCGCGTTCTGGTCGACCAATCGTTTAGCCGGGTGGGTGGTGCCGGAAGGGTTAAAGTGGATGTGCGCATCTTGTCTTCCACTGCCACCGATCTTGAGGCGCTTATTCGTTCCGGCGCTTTTCGCGAGGATTTATTCCATCGGCTGGCGGTTGTGCCTATCAGGGTGCCAGGTCTCTCAGAACGACGTGATGATATATCGCTATTGGTGGCGGCCTTTATGCGGCAGATTGGCGAGCACGTAGGCATCAAGCCCAGCACCATCGGTGATGATGCCATGGCGGTGTTGCAGGCCCATGATTGGCCGGGCAATGTTCGTCAGTTGCGCAATAATGTTGAAAGGTTGATGATCCTTGCCCGCGACAATGAAGATGGCGCCATCACGGTTGACATGCTTCCAGGTGAGATCGGCGATATGCTGCCTAAACCGCCCGGTGCGGGCGATGAACAACTGCTTTCGCTGCCGCTGCGCGAAGCGCGCGAGATGTTTGAGAAAGGCTATCTGGTGGCCCAGATCAATCGTTTTGGCGGAAATGTCTCGCGCACGGCCGAATTCGTTGGTATGGAACGCTCCGCATTGCACCGGAAACTCAAGACTCTCGGTGTTTAAAGCCTGATCTGGAGCTGATTTGCCATGAAAGTCATTATCTGCGGTGCAGGCCAGGTGGGTTATGGTATTGCCGAACGTCTTTCGGCCGAAGACAACGATGTAACGGTCATCGACAAATCGCCCGAATTGGTGCAGGCGATACGCGATACGCTGGATGTCCGCGGGTTTGTTGGTCATGGTTCGGACCCTGAGGTTCTGTCTGCTGCCGACGCCAGCCAGACCGATATGATCATTGCGGTAACGCTTTATGATGAAGTCAATATGGTCGCCTGTCAGGTTGCCCATTCGTTGTTTAACGTGCCGACCAAGGTTGCTCGAATCAGAGCGCAAAACTATCTTCTTCCCCATTGGCAGGACCTGTTCTCGCGCGAACATATGCCGATTGACGTGATCATCTCTCCCGAAATCGAAGTTGGCGAGATGGTGTTGCGGCGCATTGCTTTGCCAGGCGCCACCGAGGTGGTGCGCTTTGCCGACGGAGCGGTGTCGATGGTGGCTATTGAATGCGACGAAAACTGCCCGATTATTGATACGCCGCTGCAGCAGCTGACCGAACTGTTCCCGGATCTGACTGCGGTGGTGACCGGCGTTTGGCGCTCGGGTACTTTATTTGTGCCGCACTCTACCGATTCTCTATTGGCCGGCGATATCGCCTACGTGATTGCGCAAAAGGGTCAAATTCGCAGAACTCTTGGAATATTTGGTCATGAGGAACCGGACGCCAGCCGCATCGTCATCATTGGCGGTGGCAATATCGGTTTTTATGTTGCCAGTACGATCGAGAAACGCCAACCCAATGCACGGGTTAAAATTATCGAGCTCTCCCGCGAGCGCGCTGTCGCTATTGCCGACAGACTAAGCCGCACCATAGTGTTGCACGGAGGAGGTCTGGATCAGCAACTATTGCTGGAAGCAGGAATAAGTGATGCTGATTTGACGGTTGCGCTGACCCATGACGACCAGATCAATATTCTTTCCAGTGTGATGGCCAAGAAACTTGGGTGTGCCGCCAACATGACCCTGTTGAACAATGCCAGCTATTACGATTTTACCCGTGCCATGGGCATTGATTCGCACATCAATCCACGCTCAGTGACCATTTCGAAGGTATTGCAGCACGTTCGAAGAGGCCGGATTCGCAGCGTCCATTCGGTTCAAAATGGCGCCGCCGAAGTGATTGAAGCAGAGGCATTGCAGACTTCGCCGCTGGTTGGTGTGCCGTTGCGTGAACTTGATTTGCCAGACGGCATTCGCATCGGTGCGGTATTTCGCAAGAATGAAGTTATTCAGCCGGACGGAGATACGGTGATCAAGTCGAACGACCGGGTGATTGTTTTTACTGTTGCCAGCCTGGTCAAGCAGGTTGAGTCAATGTTTCGTGTCAGCCTTGAATACTTTTGATGACAATTCCTCGAATTTCGTTTCATTTTTGGCAATTCATTTCTCGCAAGACATGAAAAAACAGTGCTACGGAAGGGAAACTTGATGAGCGATTATGGGGATTGAAATGCAGCTTGCGCGCAGAAATTGGGTTCCGTCAGACAGTGAAAGCCTGGTCCAGTCGATTGCCAGGCGAACGGCCGGTCAATCATCTGAAAATATTGCCGAAGCCATCGATCAACTGGTCAGCCGCAATCGTATCATACACGAAGTTGAATGTTTTAACCTGAATCCTGCAACCAATGTGATGAACCCGAAGGCCGAGGCGCTGTTGTCGGCAGGCTTGGGATCGCGTCCTTCGTTGGGTTATCCGGGCGACAAATACGAGACCGGGCTCGAGGCGATCGAAGAGATTGAAATTATCGCAGCCGAGCTTTGTGCTGAAATTTTTGAGGCAAAATTTGCCGAAATCAGGGTTCCCTCCGGCGCGCTTGCCAATCTATACGCCTTTATGGCGACCTGCAAACCAGGCGATACCATCATCGCGCCACCGGCGACAATTGGCGGTCATGTCACCCATCACCTGGCCGGTTGCGCCGGACAATATGGCCTAAATACAATTTATTCACCGGTAAATGCCGATGGATACACCATCGACACCGACAAATTGCGCGATCTTGCGGTCGCCGAGCGGCCAAAACTGATCACCGTCGGCTCAAGTCTAAATCTGTTTGAACATCCGGTGGCTGAAATACGCAAAATTGCTGATTTGGTTGGCGCAAAGGTGCTTTTTGACGCGGCTCATCAATGCGGTTTGATTGCTGGAGGTGCGTGGAAGAATCCGCTGCACGCGGGTGCAGATTTGATGACCATGAGCACATACAAGAGCCTTGGTGGCCCGGCGGGAGGGTTAATCGTGACCAGTGATGAAACGCTTGCCGAGCAGCTCGATGCGATCGCATTTCCCGGCATGACGGCAAATTTTGATGCGGCGAAATCGGCGGCGCTGGCGATCACTATGCTGGACTGGCGCGAACACGGGCAGGCCTATGCAAGTGAAATGATTGCCGTTGCCCGTGCCTTTGCCGATGCGCTGGACGCAGAGGGTCTGCCGGTATTTGCCGGGGCGGGCGGGTTCACCAACTCCCATCAGTTTGCGGTTGAGGCGAGTGGATTTGGCGGTGGTCAGCACGCGTCAAGGAAACTTCGAAAGGCCGGGTTTCTTGCTTGCGGAATTGGTTTGCCAATCGAGCCAGTTGCAGGTGATTTGAATGGTTTGCGCATCGGCACGCCTGAACTGGTGCGCTGGGGCGTTACAACATCGCGGGTTGGAGAGCTTGCTACACTGCTGGCAAGGGCATTGAAATCTAGCGAACCGGAAACGCTGGCCAGTCAAACCGCTAAGCTTCGCGGTGAATTCAACTCGCTGAAATATGTGCTTTAAACTCCCGTCCTGACGGCCATCAATATCAGAATATCGCATCGGCTGGCAGGCTGCATCAATTGCGATTGAGCAATTTTTTCTTGACTTGCGGCGTGACCATCAGTTTCAATTCGAGCCGGCCATCATCCAGGTCTTTGCGGTTGATGACCTTGGAGTTTTCATAAATCCATGGCAATCGCCCCATCATCGTATGATCAAGCACTAGGTTGAACACGCTGGCGTCGCGAGATAAGCGGCTTTCAATCTCGTTCAACAATTGAACGATGCCTGCGCCCGTCAAAGCGGAAACCTTAATTGGCGCATTGCTTTCGCCGCCCGCTGTTGCCGGATGGGTGACCAACTTATTATCTGCAGTGCTTTCATCCTGCTCCTCAAGCAAATCGATCTTGTTCCAGACTTCGATAATCCGGTCATTTTTTTCGCGAACAACACCCAGCTCCTCCAATATTTCAGCGACATCCTTTGCTTGAGCGGCGCTGTCCTGATGGGAAATATCGCCAATGTGGAGGATAAGATCGGCCTCGACCACCTCTTCCAGCGTAGCGCGAAATGCGGCGATGAGGTGGGTTGGCAATTGCGAGATAAATCCTACGGTGTCGGAAAAGATAACCGGTGTTCCCTGTGGCAGGGTCACGTTGCGCAAGGTAGGGTCAAGCGTCGCGAAGAGCTGGTCTGCGGCTTTCACGCCGGCATTTGTCAACAGGTTGAACAGGGTGGATTTTCCGGCGTTGGTATAGCCGACCAGTGCAACAACCGGATGCGGCACCTTTTGCCGGCGCGTGCGGTGCAAGCGGCGTGTTTTGCGGACCTTTTCAATTTCCACTTCAAGCCGGCTGATGCGGTCCTGCAAATGCCGCCGGTCGGCTTCTATCTGAGTTTCGCCTGGACCACCGACGAAACCCAGACCACCTCTTTGGCGCTCCAGATGCGTCCAGCTTCTGACAAGGCGGCCCTTTTGATAGTTCAGATGGGCCAATTCGACCTGAAGGGTGCCTTCCCTGGTACGGGCGCGCGCCCCAAATATCTCCAGAATCAAACCTGTGCGATCCAGCACCTTTGCGTTCCAGGCCTTTTCCAGATTGTGTTGTTGAACCGGGGTCAGCGGCTGATCTACAATAACCAGTCCCGCGTCGCTTGCAGCGACAATTCCTGCCAGTTCGTCGACTTTACCCGAACCCATCAGCGTCGCGGGTTTGACCGTTTTTACCTTTACCAGACCTGAATGAACAATTTCGAGATCAATCGCCCTTGCAAGGCCGATCGCCTCCTCCAGTCTCGAAGCATCTGAACGATCACTGTTGATGGGATCACCACCAGGACCATTGAGGACCCGTGTCTTGAATACGGGAACCAAAACCAGCGCCTTTACCTGCTGATTTTCTCTCTTCTCAACTAATTGAAATTTGACAGGTCCCTTTTTTTTCCGATCCGGTTTTTCTTTATTGTCCAATCAGTCATTCCTGTCTTGCGGGGCGGCGCCTTCAAACAAATTCATTGGCTGATTGGGCATGATGGTCGATATGGCGTGTTTGTATACCAACTGGGAGTGTCCGTCTCGTCGCAGCAACACGCAAAAATTGTCAAACCAGGTTACCACGCCTGTCAGCTTCACCCCATTCACCAAAAAGATAGTCAGCGATACCTTGTTCTTTCTTACGTGATTGAGAAACACGTCTTGCAAGTTTTGTGATCGTTCCACCATCGTGCTCTGCCCTCGTTCTTATGCTTGTATTTTTTACACAGTTGCCACCAACAGCAATATCGACACTGAATGGTAAAGAAAATCCAATCAAATTAATACACAGCTTGTAAGCATAGAAACCTTCTTCATACTTTAGCAAGCTAGTTTCTCGGAATGGTCGAAAAAAAGTGATCTCAACCGGGTGGCGAGTTCCCCCGGGTGGCCATTGGCAACCGGTTTATGGTCGATCATTACGACCGGCATGACAACGGCGCTAGCAGCCGTAAGAAAGGCCTCCCGAGCAGATTTTGCCTCATCAGGCGTAAACGCCCGTTGCTCTACCGTTAGTCCCAGTTGAGCAGCAAGATCAATTACCAAACCTCGTGTGATGCCGCGAAGAATGCCGCTTTCGGCCGGTCGGGTAATTAGCACGCCCTCTTTGGACACAATCCAGGAGTTGGACGATCCGCCCTCTGTCACAAAGCCATCAGTGTCAACGAACCAGGCTTCACTTGCGCCATTTTCGCGTGCTTTTTGCTTTGCCAAAACATTAGCCAACAGACCCACCGTTTTAATATCCACGCGTTCCCAGCGATTTTCCGGCACGGTGATAACTGCAACGCCCTTTTCGGCAATTGCGTTTGAACGAGCCAGATTTGTGTTGCGCGCGGTAATCACCAGCGACGGCGATACCGAAGGAGGTGGAAAAACGTGATCGCGCGGGTAGACACCCCTGTTTACTTGCAGATAGATGAAACCATTGACCAGTCGGTTTCGCTGTGCAACTTCACGCAAAACTGTGACCAGACAGCGCCGGTGCATCGGCATTTTGATTTGCAATTCACCCAGCGATCGTTCTAGCCGGTTGAGATGACCAGTCATGTCGAGGATCATCCGATGCCTGACCTCGCAGACCTCGTAAACACCATCGGAAAACTGAAAACCACGGTCCTCGATATGAACCTGTGCCAGTGCATGTGGCAAATAGCGGCCATTCACATAGGCTATTCTGGACATTTCAATTCTCCGTTGTTTTCAACCAGGCCGGACTTGCCACCGGTCATCGCCGCAACCAGTATTTAAGATTGATACTACCCAGCACAACCAATACTTCAATGCGTCCCAGCACCATCAGCCCCATTAGCGTGATTTTTGCGCTGACTGACAGGTCTGCATATACCGGCCAGCCTGCTTCGCCCTGCGCACCCCAGGCTGGATTATACAGTGGTCCGGCATTGGAGAAGCATGACACGGCGGCGACCAGGGCAGCGTCAAATTTCAGACCGGTGAAGTTGAGAACAATCATACCGAGGGAAATTACCAGGATCGCGATGCCAAAATAACTCCAGATGGCGTTTTGCATTTCGCTATCTGGTCTATGGCTGGCGGCGCCGGTAGCGCGCACCGCGTTGGGATAAATAAGCCGGTAAACCTCGTGCCACGAATGGGCAATCATGCCACGTAGACGGTAATGTTTCATGCCGCCTGCGGTCGAAAATGTCCCGCCTCCAACCATGACTACTATTAGAACCAGCGTCACAGGCAATAATGCGAACACGCCTTCACGGGTTTCAACACCATTGGTAGAGACCAGTGATGCGGCGTTGAACAGTCCCTCAACAAGGGCTGAATAGACCGGCAGGACATCGGCAGAACCGGCAGCGCGAAACAGCAGCGCTGCGATGACCAGCGCCAGAATAAATATGGTCACCACAATGCTGATGCCCTCGCGGCGTTGACTGGTGCCGTGGATCTGGCCACGGATATACATCCGCTGCCAAAAAATACTGGTGGCACCGATGATCAGGAAAAGACTGAGCACCACAAGGGCCGGTTGTCCGGCGATGGTCAAAAGAGACCCGCTGGCCGGGAGAAACCCTCCGGTTGACAGCGCCATCATCGCCAGAGTTGCGGCTTCAAACGGAGGTTGCCCTGCAAGAATCAGCGCAATGAAACAACTTATTGTCATCGCCAGATAGATCCTGGTGATCATCGCAATGACGTAAAACGACCGCTCGTTTCCCGACCAGGTGTTCTTTCTTGAAACTGAGGAAAACTGACTATCTGGCAACCCGCCGATGCGAGAGGGCGACAGGAACAAAATTACCGTCACCATGGTCAGCAGACCACCTGTCCATTGCACCTGGGAACGATAGAATATCAGTGAGCGGGGCAATAGTTCCAGATCAATTATGGTGCTTGCGCCGGTGGTGGTGAGACCGGAGGTTATTTCAAACAGGGCATCGAGATAGTTCATGCCTGCCATGTCAGCCAGCGGAATGGCCAGATAAATCGGCGTAACGGTCCAAAGTGCCACGGTCGTGACAAAACCGGTCACCTGGTTGTACATTTTTCGTCGGCTCGACACTGAAATCAGTACGGCAATGCAGAAAAAAGTGCCAAGCACCAGATATTGGCCAAGTCGGACGGCAATGTCGAATTCGCTGGCAAATATTGCTGTCAGCATTGGCAATGCCAAAGACAGAGCCATAAACAGACCTAGAGCAGTAATGTAAAATATACTGTTCAACATGGGTCTTCACCCCGGTTTCATTCCGACCTGGTTTGGTTAGAGGGCGTGCTGGGCCCTGCCAATTACCAGACAGGCGTTTTGACCACCAAATCCGAATGAATTGGATAGGATATTGTCGACCCTGGCCTTTCGAGCACTATTTGGAACCACGTCAAGCGGAATGTCCGGGTCAGGAATGGTATAGTTGATGGTTGGCGGAATAAGCCCATGCTGGAGAGCAAGTACCGAAAATACCGCCTCAATGGCGCCGGCCGCTGTTAATGCGTGACCAATCATCGACTTGTTCGAAGAGATCGGGATGTTATGGATATTCTCACCGAAAACAGCTTTTAGCGAATTGTATTCCATCCGGTCATTTTCCGGCGTTGAGGTGCCATGGGCGTTGATGTAATTAATTTCTCCGGGCTCTACGCCGGCGTCCTTCAAGCCGCGCTTAACGGCCGATATTACCGGTGAGCCATCCGGTGAAGAGCGTGTGCGATGAAAATCGTCTGCCTTTTCACCGCATCCGCGGATAATGGCAAGCACATTGGCACCGCGCGCAGTGGCGCTTTCTAGCGATTCCAGAACCAGCGCGCCCGCGCCCTCGGCCATGACAAATCCATCACGGTCTTTCGAAAACGGTTTCGAAGCTTTAGCCGGGTCATCATTTTGCGTGGTCAGCGCGGAAAGCAAGGAGAACCGCACTAGCGCTTCGACATGAACGGACCCGTCGGTGCCGATGCAAAAAGCAGCATCACACTCACCGCGACGTATCGCCTCAACGCCCATTTGAATGGCCGTGGTACCTGAAGCACAGGCCGTGGACAGCGAGATTGGCAAGCCGGTCGTACCAAATTTTTCCGCTAAAAGATCCGCCGTTCGTCCGAATTGGATCAATTCGAACATCTTTGTTCTCTTTTTTTCCCGCGATGCTTTCAGCATACGGTCGTAGCCAGTGACGGCCCCGTCTATTGGTTGATCATAGACTTCGAACTTATGTTGCCATTCCATTTCAACAGGGGGGGATGCCAAAAACAACGGGCCGGGAAATTTATGCCTGGAAAACCCTGCCTGCGCGACAGCTTCGCGTCCGGCGGTTTTCGCAAGCGCATAAGTGAGCGCCGGGGCGGACATCGGCTCGATATCCATGAAATCAACCGTACCGGCGATTGTTGTTTTAAGGCCACCGGTCGAAAATCGGTCGATTTCGTGAATACCGGATTTGCCGGCGGTCAGATTGCGCCAGTTTTCTTGCTTGCCACGGCCAAGTGCGGAAACCACGCCCATGCCGGTAATCGCAACAATCGGTCGGCCATCATGATCCAAATGTGACGTACTCATGATAAGTCTTTCTGCTTGATGGATGAAACGATGGCCATGCCTTCACCGCGCCAATGGCCAAAACCTGTCACCAAGACCCTGTCTGGGGTGAACGAACAGTCGGTTTCGCCATTTTCGAACGGCGGGTAAAATGATTGTCTTGAAAGCGCCAGGGCCGCAAGGGCCACCCCAAGAGGAAAATGTGCTTCAACGGTGTGGCCCAATGGCGTGCCGAAGCATCGAACTGCTTTGCATTCGACGAGCACACCCATCTCCTCGTTATAGACATCGCTGATGCCGGATGCGCCGGAAAGTACGGGCATTCCGGCTGCACCACCCAGCCCCGATATCATGGCATGGCCGCGGACCGTGGCCTCACCGGTGCCGCGCGGTCCGTGATCGGTCGCAACAGCATCGATTTTGGCATAAGGTCTTCTGCCACGTGTTTTTGCATGATCGCTCGATTCAAGCACCAAGAAAACCCCGATGCTGCCAAGGATGATACCGCCAGCGCCTTCATTGGCTCTGGTTGCAACGCCAGCCGGCTTGCCCGACCACAGATATTGCCCAAGCTCGAACGTAAGCATCATATCCTTGCGTTCGCTACTATAGGCACCGCCGACCAGCATATGATCACTTTGGCCGGCACTTATCCGCGCGGCGGCGTTTTGAATAGCTGAAATACCAGCGCTTTCCTCTCCCATGAAGGTCCGCGAAGATCCGGTCACTTTGTGTACAATGGAGATATTGCCGGCCAGTAGATTGGACAATTGCGCCAAAAACAAAGTCGGGCGCAAATCATTGGAAAGACGTTCATTGACCAGCGCGTCGCGATCGTTGGACCCAATGCCATCTTCCAAAATGGCGCTGTCAGTTTCAATATCGCGTTCGCCGCCGCCTGCTGCCACAATCATGTCCATTGTTGAACACAGCTCCGCATCACCCTTCATGCCGGCGTCGTCAAGCGCCAGCCCGGCGGCATAGGTGCCGATTTGTTGCCACGGTTCCATTTGCCGCTTGTCGCGGCGAGAAATCTGGCCAGCCCACTCCGGCTCGATAAGCGGATGAGCGCAATAGGGAGAATAGTTTTCGCGGTCGATGACAGGCTCTGTTACCGGCGCCACACCAAGGGCTTGCCAGTGCGCCTCGCCGCCTTCGCCCAATGAAGAGATCAGGCCGATGCCGGTAACCCATACGTCTTTGTCGTTGTTCATAGTTGCGGTTCTTTCAACTCCGTTGAAGACGAGATGCCGCTGTCGGCAATTACACGGGTGCGCAAGCACCAAGCTCCGAGGCGCGGTTGCGCATCATGTCAGCGAACTCAGGGCTTGGAAATGGCATTGTTTTAAAAGTCAGCCGTGCGTCGCACACTTTTTTGCCACCGGTGGTAATTGATGCCCTGGTCATGGCGAATCCAGATCCATCGTGCTCGATTTCCGCCACCACCTCAAGCGGCGTCTGCGGTTCCACAAAAGTTCTGAGTTTGCCCTCTTTGACGCCTGCCAGAAACGGCATTTGCTCAAAATCACCATTTACCAGCAACAAAAACCCCGAGGCTTGCGCCATGGTTTCAATCAGCAACACGCCCGGAACCAGTGGGTGGCCGGGAAAATGACCTTCAAATACCGGGCTTTTTTCCGGCACTTTAGCGCTGCACACAATCGTCTTGCCATTCAGATCGACAGTCTCCACGCGGTCAATCATCTGGAAATATTCAAGCAACATGGCGAAGCGCGATCAAATGTTGGGACAGCAACAATGGCTGTCAGGCCGTTTTGGCTTCAATCAAACTGTCAATCTTGCCGCACAGGTTCTTCATCACGAAATATTCTTCGGTTGATGCCTTGCCGTCATTAACTTCCTGGGTCCAGGCTTCAAGTGGAATCTTGATGCCAAACTCCTTGTCGATGGCGAACACGATGTCGAGAAAATCCAGACTGTCTATGCCCAAGTCATCAATTGTATGACTTTCCGGGGTAATGTCCGCGCGCGGAATTTCGCTGGTGTCAGCGATTATTTCTGCGACCTTGTCAAATGTGGACGACACTTATGTACCTCTTTGGAACCGGTTTTTGCCGGAACCTAGAAAAAACCGGGCGAAAAAGAAAGTCTTATCTTTGGTTCTTTCCAAGTTGGGCATTGCTGTTGCCTCATTTAGTGAAATTGGGGCGTTTTCAAGGTCATTTTCACTGAGTAAGCGCATTTTTTTTGTGCATGACCTCGCATCAATCAGCGCCGGGCCGGCATTGCCAGGCTGGCAAGGAACAGGGAGAACATCAACACAACAATGGAGGGTCCGGCGGGCGAATCGAATTGCAGCGAACCCAACAGCCCGAGGACGACACAAATAGCGCCACAAATGATTGCTACAATTGCCATGGTTTCGGGGGTGGTTGAGAAGCGGCGGGCGGTAGCCGCCGGGATGACCAGCGATGCGGTGATTAACAGAATGCCGACAATCTTGATGGCAAGCGCCACCAGAATGGCCAGCAATAGCACATAAACCGTCTCCACCAGAACGACGTTGATGCCTTCGGCTTGCGCTATATCACGATTTACACAAACGGCGATCATCGAGCGCCAAATAAGGGCCAGTGCCACGGAAATCGTGACCGTCCCAAGCCACAGCAGTCCGATGTCTCCCTTCGTTACTGAAAGAATGTCGCCAAACAGCAATGCATTGATGTCGATGCGCACTCCGCGCATAAATGACAGCGCCACCAACCCGATAGCGAGTGCTGAATGCGACAGAATGCCAAGCGTTGTGTCCAGCGCAATGGTTTTGCGGTTTTGAATGCCCAAAAGCCCGATTGCCACGGCAAGCGCCACGGCGACAATGCCGGCAGTGATGGAGATTTCGAAGCCAAGTGCCAGCACCACTCCCAACAATGCCGCGTGGGCAATTGTGTCGCCAAAATAGGCCATGCGACGCCAAACGACAAAACACCCCAGTGGTCCGGCAATCACCGCGGTGGCGAGGCCGGCAAGCATGGCGCGGATGAAGAAATCATCAAGCATTAATTGTGCTTTCCACCGGGCGTCGGATCGATCGGGACACAATGATCATGAACATCGTGTGTGTGGTCATGGTGGTGGTGATACAGGCCGACAAGGCTGGCACCCTCTGAGCCGAAAAGCTGCTTGTAGGCATCGTCACTTTGGACCAGGCTGGGAGTTCCCTGGCAGCACACGTGACCGTTGAGACAAAGAACCCGATCGGTCTTGGCCATGACGATATGGAGATCGTGACTGACCATGAGAATGCCGCATTGAAGCTCGTCGCGAATTTCGCCGATCAACTCATAAAGTGCAAGTTCACCATTGAAGTCTACACCTTGAACCGGCTCATCGAGAACCAGGAGCTCGGGTTCGCGGGAAATCGCCCTGGCCAGCTGCACGCGCTGAAACTCGCCACCCGACAATGTTTGAATGGGAGAGTTGGCAAGCGAGGCCACGCTAGCGCGGTAAAGCGCCATCTCCAAGGCGGATTGATCAAGTCGGCCGGTAATCTGCATGAACCGTTTGACCGTAATCGGCATGGTGCTTTCAAGCGCAAGTTTCTGGGGCAGATAGGCGGTTTTCAACCCCTTCTTGCGTTCTATTGAGCCCGCATCGGTGGCCACCAGACCAAGCAGGGCTCTCACGCTGGTCGACTTGCCACCACCATTAGGGCCAACAAGGGTGACTATCTCTCCGCGGTTGATCTCGATATCGAGATCGCGTATCAACCATCGTTCGCCTGATTTCACCCCGAGCCTATTGGCCTTAAGCAGCAATGCAGGTTCGCCGGCTGGCAGTGAGGGGGGCATGAGATAATCCATTCGGCTCCGGTAAATGAAATGACCTTATGACACGAATAATTTTCATTGCAATCATCGCTTTTTTTGGAGCTGCTCCAGGCATAACCGCTGCTGTGGACACGCCAAAGGTGGTCATCTCGATTGCACCACTGCACTCTATCGCGGTTCACATCATGAAAGGCGCAGGCGAGCCGGTATTGCTTGTCGATCAAACGCTTTCACCACACGACTTTGCCCTAAAACCGTCTCAGGCACGCTTGTTGCAGTCAGCCGATCTGGTGTTTTGGCTGGGGCAAACCATGGAAACACCGCTGATCAGGCCAATAAAAACAATGGTGAGTGGGGGACGGGCGGTTGCACTGTTGGAGGCCGAAGAATTTTCGGGAAAAAATCCGCATGTCTGGCTTGATCCGGTTGGGGCGGCCACACTTGGCCGGCTGATGGCGACGGAGCTTGCGCAGCTTGATAGCAAAAATGCCGATCTATACCGGCGTAACTCAATCAGCTTCGACAATAAAGCCGCAGCGTTAACCACTCGCATGGAAATGGTGCTTGTCGAGGCCAAACATCGCGTCTTTTTGCCGGTTCACGACGCCTTTGGCGATTTCGCCCGGCGTTTTGGATTGCAGGCACGCACCCCGGTAATGACAAACCACGTACTTGAACCGGGCGCTGCTGCAATAATAGCCATTCGAAAGCGAATCACTACTGAGGATATTACCTGTCTTGTCAGTGAATATGGCGAGGAGAATCATCTTGCGGAAATCCTGCTTGAAGGCAAGACGATGAAACTGGTCGATCTCGACCCCTTGGGGGCGAAATTGTCGCCCGGAGCGGGCCTCTATGAAAAGTTGATGGAAAATCTCGCCATTCAACTGGCAGAGTGCCTGAATTAGATTGAATTTGGCGTTGAATGGGTCTTAATCTAACTCAAACAGTCAAAATTGCTGGAAAATTCGGAGTTCTCATGCTTGCTAAAACACAACACTATATGAAACAGGCCAATCTTATTGGTGGCGAGTGGGTAGGGGCCGATAACGGCGCGACAATGCCCGTCGTTAATCCCGCCAACGGTCTGGAAATCGGTACTGTTCCTTCTGCCGGAAAGATTGAAACCAGGCGTGCCATTGCCGCAGCTGCTGATGCTTTTGACAGTTTCAGGAAGACTACCGCCAACGAGCGGGCTGCTATCTTGCGGCGTATGTATGAGGCGATGCTCGATAATGTTGATGCGCTGGCCGAATTGCTGACCATGGAGCAGGGCAAGCCATTGTTCGAAGCCAAGGGTGAAATCACCATCGGCGCCAATTATATCTTGTGGTTTGCCGAGGAGGCCCGGCGTGTTTATGGCAATGTGGTGCCTTCTCCATGGGCCGACCGGCGTTTGCTGGTAACCAAGGAGCCTGTTGGCGTGATTGCCGCGATCACACCGTGGAATTTCCCCTCATCGATGCTTGCCCGCAAGATCGGCCCGGCCATTGCCGCCGGTTGTACGAGCGTTGTAAAGCCGGCCTCCCAAACTCCCTATTCGGCGCTTGCATGGGGCGTTTTGGCCGAGGAGGCTGGCCTTCCCCCCGGTGTCATTAATGTGGTGACCGGACGGGCTTCGGAAATCGGTGCTGAAATCACCAAAAACCCGGCGGTAAAGAAAGTTACGTTCACCGGTTCTACGGCGATCGGCAAGGTGTTGATAAAACAGTCGGCTTCGACGGTTAAAAAGGTCTCGATGGAACTTGGCGGCAATGCACCCTTCATTGTTTTCAACGATGCGGATATTGATCGTGCGGTCGAAGGTGCTATCGCTGCAAAGTACCGCAATTCGGGCCAAACCTGTGTTTGCACCAACCGTTTTTATGTCCAGTCGCGGGTTTACAACAAATTTGTCGAAAAACTGACCGCGGCAGTAGAAGGATTGCGGGTTGGCCCCAGCCTTGATGGCGACAACGACCAGGGACCGCTTATTGACCAGTCTGCGGTTGAAAAGGTCGAGGAACTGGTGGCCGATGCGGTTAAACGCGGTGGCAATGTGACAACCGGCGGCAAACGGCACAAGCTGGGTGGCAGCTTCTATGAGCCGACCGTGATCGCCGGTGCCAAGGCGCGCATGCGGTTTACCAAGGAGGAGATATTTGGCCCGGTGGCCCCGGTCTATAAATTCTCCAAGGAAGAAGATGCGATCAAAATGGCCAATGACACAGAATATGGTCTTGCCTGCTATTTTTATACCCGGGATCTTGGCCGCGCTTTCCGGGTCATGGAGGGGCTGAACTACGGCCTTGTCGGGGTCAATGAGGGCATCATCACCACGCCGGAAGCGCCCTTTGGCGGGGTTAAGGAATCGGGCCTTGGGTCGGAAGGCGGTGCGCAGGGTATTCATGAATATCTCGACACCAAATATACCTGTATCGGCGGTTTGGGGCTTTAGGGCGGTTTGCCGGTGAGCAGCGACATGATCACCCAGTTCGGCCTTATGCCGTCGGGCGATCCGGTTTTGCGGATTGAGATTGCCGCGGGCGGGCTTTCTGCTGCCATTTTAACCTATGGGGCGATTTTGCAGGACCTGCGGCTTGATGATTTCAGCCGCTCTTTGGTTCTCGGCCTCAATAGTCTTGACGATTATCGGCGCCATTCGCCTTGTTTTGGAGCGACTGTCGGGCGGGTCGCCAACCGGTTATCCTTTGGTGCTTTTGAGCTTGACGGAGTGCGCCACGACGTGGATCGCAATGTCAATGGCGTGCACACGCTTCACGGTGGTTCCAACGGGCTTGCGGTACAAAACTGGCAAATTGCCGACAGTGGTGCAGATTTTGTCGTTTTGGAAATCCTGTCACCCGATGGCGAAATGGGATTTCCCGGTAACTTGGCCGTTCTATGCCGTTATAGCCTTTCGGCGGAAGGTTCTATGAATGTGGTTTTGACCGCCAAAACCGATGCACCAACGCCGTGCAATCTGGTGCACCATTCCTATTTCAACCTGGAAGGGGAAGGGGATATCCTCAGCCATCGACTGATGATGGAGGCAGATGAAATCACCGAAGTCGATCAAGAATTGATCCCCAGTGGAAAGGTGTTGGCAGTTGTCGATACCGACTATGATTTTCGCCGCTTGCGCCCGATATCAGATGGCAAAGCCGATGGCACAATGCGCTATGACCACAATTTCTGCCTTTCACGCCAGTCGGTTGCGCAAAGACCGGTCGCTTTGCTCAAGGCACCGGTCTCCGGTATTGAAATGCGGCTTTCGACCACCATGCCCGGTTTGCAATTTTATGATGGCGCCAAGATCAATTGTCCGGTCGAAGGGCTCGATGGCCGCTATTATGGCGCCAATGCGGGTCTTTGTCTTGAAACCCAGCACTGGCCGGACGCGCCCAACCGACCGGAATTTCCCGGCATGATCCTGCGGCCCGGCGAAACCTGTCATCACGCTAGCGAATATCGTTTTTCCAGACAGACAGGTTGAATTTGAGTTGTTCGGGTTGCCTATTCGGCTCGACTTGCGGTCAGCCGGTCAGCCCCTTCTTTTGCAGCATCGCATCCGGTGTCGGCATTTGGCCGCGAAAGGCGGTGTAGGCGGCTTCGGGATCGCGCGAATCGCCCGACGAATAGATATGCTTTTTCAGTTTCTCAGCGGTTTGCGGATCGAACGGGTCGCTGTTTTCCTCAAAGGCCCTGAAAGCATCGGCATCCAGCACTTCCGACCACATATAGGAATAGTATCCAGCCGAATAGCCGTCGCCGGAAAACACATGGGCAAAATGTGGCGAGGCATGACGCATGACTATAGCCTTAGGCAATTTCAACTTATCAAGCCGGGTCTTTTGAAACGCAATCGGGTCAATTGTGCTGGCTTCGTTTTCATCCAGCGTGTGATATGCCATGTCGATCAGCGCAGAGGCGGTGAATTCGACCGTGGCAAAGCAACTATTGAAAGTTTGCGCCGCCAAAACCCTGTCGATCAGTTTTTGTGGCATGGCCTCACCGGTTTGGTAATGCACGGCGTATTTGGCGAGCGTTTCAGGCACCGTCAGCCAGTGCTCAAAAAGCTGGGAGGGCAGTTCGACAAAATCTCGCGACACCGATGTGCCGGAAATCGACGGATAGGTGACATTTGACAACATCCCGTGCAGCGCATGACCAAATTCATGAAACAGCGTACGAGCATCGTCCATGCTCAGCAGATTTGGCCGGCCGGCCGGCGCTTTGGCGAAATTCATCGTATTCATGACAATTGGTGTGGCACCACCGGCAAGCTTGTGTTGGCTCTCGAGCCCGCTCATCCAGGCGCCAGAGCGCTTTGAGGTACGGGCGAAATAATCGCCCAGAAATATCGCTACGCGCTTGCCGTTTTGGTCCAGCACCTCAAACACCCGAACGTCGGGATGGAAGGTTTCGACACCGTGATGTTGGCGGAATTGAACACCGAATAATCGCGTTGCAGTGTCGAATGCCGCCTCGATGATATTATCGAGCTGTAGATAGGATTTCAGTTGACTTTGGTCGAAATCGAATTTCTCGCTCCTCAGCTTTTCGGCATAATATCGCCAGTCCCACGGGGCAATTTCGTGATTGTTACCCGTGTTTGCCACCAGATCGGCCAGTTCGGCTGATTCACTTTCCGCCTTGCGCAAGGCTTTATGCCAAACAGATTCAAGCAGATCCAGAACCGCGGCGGGCGTTTTGGCCATGGTGTTTTCAAGTTTGAAGTCGGCGAAAGTGTCAAAGCCGAGTATCTTGGCTTTGCTGGCTCTCAGCTTGACAATTTCGCTGATAATTGGCCGGTTGTCGCGCTCACCCTCATGGGCGCCGCGACTGGTCCAGGCTCTAAAACCCTGCTCACGCAGCTCTCGCCGTGCGCTGAAGGTAAGAAAAGGCTCGATGATCGAACGCGATAGTGTCAGCGCATGTTTACCCTTGTGGCCGCGCTCCTCGGCTGCTGCTGCCATGGCATCGATCAAAAAGTCGGGCAGTCCGGCAAGGTCGTCAGTCTCATTCAAAATCAAATGAAATTCCTGCTCGTCACCAAGCACGCTTTGGCCAAATCGCGTGCCGAGCTCGGCTAAACGCTGGTTGAGCTGGGCAAGCTTTTCCTTATCGGGCGCAGAAAGCCTGGCGCCATCGCGAACGAAATTCTTCCAGGTGTTTTCAAGCACCCGGTCAGACTCTGCATCAAGCGCCAGCTCACCCCGTTTGGAATAAAGCCCGTCAATACGGTCGAACAGCTTGTGGTTTGAACTGATGGTGGATTGATGGCGGGCCATCTCAGGCGCCATTTTACGTTCCACGGATTGTAAAAATTCATTAGTATGTGAACCGGTCAAATTCCAGAAAATGCTGCCGGCGTGGTTTAACATCTTGCCTGAAAGTTCCAATGCAATAATGGTGTTTTCGAAGGTCGCCGGGGCCGGATTTGAGGCGACTTCCTCAATTTCAGCAAGATGGGCGGGCAATGAAGCTTCAAGCGCTGCCGCCAGTTCCTCGTCGGTAAATGCCCTAAAGTCGGGCAAACCGAGCGGCGTATTCCAGTTGAATATGGCGGCACTATTGCCGGTTTCTGATTTTACCATGATAGACCCTGTATTACCGCTGGCGGATGTGACGGGTTATTGAACTTTCCTGCGGTATCAGCAACCGTCCAAGGCGTCAAATTCTCGGTGTATTTTGCACCTTTTGAAATACCGATACGCCCGATGGCGGCAAGATGACTTCGCCATAAATACATCTTGCAAGTGCAAATGGTGCAAAATCACATTCAGCGTCGCCATAATTGAATGCGAAGATTAGTTCACCGCATTGTCTAAGGCGGGGACGCCATCGACCAAATGACATTGCCCCAGTTCGCGCATCCTTTTGGCGTCGCTGGCCCAGAATTCCTCCGACCAATGCTCGGGATAATAACAGACCCCGAGTTTTTTAACGGGCTTGGGATCGCGCGCTACTATTTTTCGAGGCTTCAATCCCTGGCCCAATATCGAGTGTTGGGTCAACACGCCAAACAATTCGGCGCTCAAGAAGGATGAAAACTTCACCACGGTTCCGTGGTCCACTGAAACCCATTTGGATTAGGTGCCGGGAAGACAAACAAGACCAGTGTCAAATCCACCCGCGGCCAATCCAAGCGCCGCCAGGTGCTGGTCGACGATATTTGCAAAAGCCGGCGTCTATAGAGCGGGCCAGCCCCTCATTGGTGCAACGTTCCTTAAGAACCGTTCCGTCTTCGGCCAGTATCCAAAGCCGAAAACGCGAAGTACCTCAGTCAATAGCAGCGCAAGATGGTTTCATCCGGTGGTCACCACACCACCATCGACCACCAAAGCCTGGCCGGTCATCATCCGGGAAGCACTTGATGCCAGGAACAGGGTCGGCGCAACTATGTCTTCGGGTTGAAGAGCTTCTGGTAAACACTGGCGAGCCAAATGGGCAGCCAGAGCTTCATCGGTCACCCAAAGTTCGCGCTGCCGGTCAGTCAAAACCCAGCCCGGCATCAGTGCGTTGACCCGGATATTGTGCGGCCCCAGCTCCCTTGCCAGGCCACGGGTCAACCCGGTGATGCCTGCCTTTGTCGCCACATAGGCCGGGTAACCGGCATTGCCCATCATGTAGGATATTGAAGAAAAATTGATGATCGAGCCGCCGCCGCTCTGCCTCATTTCATCGGCCACCGCTTGTGCTGTGAAAAAATGCGGTCGAAGATTGATGTTGATCGATGCATCCCATTGCTCCGCCGAATAATCAGCCAGCAAAAGACGATTGTCGGATGCCGCATTATTGACCAGCACATCTATGGGGCCATGGGCGGCGGCAATCCTTCGTCTCGACAAATTGTTGGATCGCAACCAAAAGCGCTCTCTGACGGCCAGCGGCAACAGGTGGCAATTGGCCGACAAAATCGTCGTGCTGCGCGCCGGTATTATTGAGCATGTAGGTTCACCACCTGACCTTATCACGATCCGGAAAATGTATTTGTCGCCGGCTTTATCGGTTCTCCCAGAATGAACTTTCTCGATGCCAGGGTGGACTCTTCGGATGCCGGCGGCGAAACCGACAAGCCGCTGACCATTCAACCGGCAAGCGATCACGATGCCCGCGAGGGAGAGACATATACTGCAGACATCGATCCGACGACGGTGCTGTTGTTTCACAATCGGAGCGAACAAAGGTTGCTGTGAAGTCGACATTATCAGACAGTTGCGTAAAATTGGTATGCAGTTTTTTGCCGATTTTGGACATTTTCAACATTCAGGTCGTTGGGTAGGTTATATTTGGTCGAATCCATAACCCGTGCCGGAGATTGAAATGAACGAACATGTTAATGTGCAGACCATACCCAGCGTCTGCCCGCTTGATTGCCCGGATACCTGTAGCCTTATAGCCACCGTCAAAAACGGCAAGCTGATCGAAGTTAAGGGGTCTCACGCCAATCCCTATACCGAAGGCGTCATTTGCAACAAAGTAGCCCGCTCCTATCCCGAATTCGTGCACGGCGACAATCGGTTGACCGATCCTGTCAAGCGCACCGGCATGCGCGGCTCGGGACAGTTTGAGAAAATTTCCTGGGACGAGGCTCTTGATCTGGTGGTAGAGGGTTTTTCGAAGGCCATCGAAACCCATGGTCCCCAGTCGGTGATGCCGTTTAACTATGCCGGTCCGCATGGCGAACTGGCAGGCGGATCGATTGATCGCCGGTTTTTCTATAAAATGGGCGCAACGCTGCTCAACCGCGGACCTCTTTGTGGCGGGGTCAGGGGCGCTGCCTATTCGAGCCTGTTTGGCAATGCGCCCGGCATGCCACCGGAACAGGCGATCGAAGCGGATTTGATCGTGGTGTGGGGTAACAATGTCACCGTCTCCAATCTTCATCTCGTGCGGGTGATAAAGGCTGCGCGCTCACGCGGTGCCAAGTTGGTGATCATTGATCCCAAGCGTATCAAAGTGGCAGAACAGGCTGATCTCTTCATCCAGATCAGGCCTGGTACGGATGTAATTCTTGCCATGGCGCTGGCGGCAGAACTTGAGCGCCGCCAAGCGCTTGATATGGATTTCACCAGCCAATGGACCCATGGCTTTGATGCCTATATGGATCAGGCCCGTCATTATTCGGTGGCGGATGTTGTCGCCAAATGCGGAATTTCGAGCCAACAGTTTCACCAACTCGCTGATCTTTATGTGGTTTCCAAAAATGTTGCGACATCTGTCGGCAATGGCATCGAAAGAGGCCGCAGCGGCGGCTCGGGCCTGCGCGCGGCGATGGCATTGCAGGCGCTGACCGGCAATCATGGCCGCCTTGGTGCCGGCGTGATCGCCAAATCGGGTTTTTCTGCGCCAAAAACTCAGGATCGGCTTCATCGCAGCGATTTGATTGTCGATGGAACGCGCACCTTCAACATTGTCGATGTGGCCGAAAAGCTGCTGGACAAAGAGCTGGATCCTCCCGTCATGGCAACGATGATTTATAATCATAACCCGGTGGCGACACATCCTGATCAGGCCAATCTGATCAAGGCGCTGCTGCGTGATGATCTGTTCATCGTTGGTTGCGATGTTGCGATGACCGACAGTATGGCATTCGCCGATGTCATCTTGCCGGCTGCCAGTCATTTTGAATGTGACGACATTTTTGGCGCCTATGGTCAAAACTATGTTCAGCGCTCCGTACCGATTATCCCGCCGGTCGGCCGTTCGCTGGCTAACACCGAGATATTCCGCCGGCTTGCTGGCCGTTTCGGCTATGATGATGCAATATTCAGCGCCACTGACGCGCAGCTGATGGACGAAGCTATGGACGGCAATGATCCGCGCTTTAAAGGTGTGCGGCCAAGCCGGATCGCTATCGATCAGGCTATCGAGATGAAACGGCCGGACGGCAAAGACCTTATTATGTGCGATACTGTGCTGCCCGCGACCCTGACCGGCAAGATCGAACTTTACTCAGAAGATCTGGAGACCCGGTTCGGCTATGGCGTGCCGCGCTACGATCCGGTCGAGCAGGATATGCCCCTGACCTTGATCACCCCATCGTCGTCAAAACGGACCAACGCCACATTTGGCGGATGCCATGCCTCTGATGGCCTGGAAATCGTCGAAATGAACCCGGCCGATGCCAGAGCGAGGGGGTTGAACGAGGGTGACAAGGTGGCCGTTTGGAACGCCCGGGCAAAGGTGACCTTTCAACTGGTGGTCACCGACAAAACCCGCCAGGGCGTGCTTTATAGCCCCAAAGGAGCCTGGCGGCGCACCAGCGAAACGGGTCTCACCGCCAATGCGCTGATCCCATCGGATATTCGTACTGATATCGAAGATGGTGCCTGCTACCATGAAACTTTTGTGGACGTGGAATTATTCTGATCAGTGCACCGGAATTGAGATTTATCACATTCGGGGCAATTATTTGTCTTGCATATCTATTCGGTCTAGTGTGAATTGTTAGTAATCAACAATTTCACCAGACCAATTTTATGAAGCAAACTCCCTGGATGGCATTTTCGATCAACCGGTCATCATCAACACCGATGTTCGAACAGATTTGCGTTGCTATCCGCAGCCAGGCCGCATCCGGCGAATTGCCTGAAGGCACCAAATTGCCGCCAACGCGGGTGTTTGCCACCGAGCTGGGGGTGTCGCGGTCGACCATGGTTACCGCCTATGAGCAGCTGGTTGCCGAAGGATATCTTCGTAGTGCACCCGGTTCGGGCTACACGATTTGCCAAATGGGATCTGTCGAACTGGTCGCCCCACCAGCCGCCAACAATGCCGATTTGGGCGAAGATGACCGGGTCTCGCCGCGGCCGTTTCAGGCCGGTCAGCCGGATATGCGATTGTTTCCCCATGCCAAGTGGGCCAAGACCGTATCGCGCGTGTGCCGGACAAACCCTCAAGCCATGTTGGTTGGTGGAGCGGTTCAGGGAAATTTTGACCTGCGCAAGGCCGTCGCGGACCATATTTTTGAATGGAGAGGCATTGAGGCATCGCCGCATCAAATCATCATCACCGCCGGCAGCGGCGATGCGCTTGAAATGTGCCTTCGAACTCTGGCCCGTGCTGGAGACAGGATTGGCTTGGAAAATCCGGGATATCCGCCATTGTACCAATTTGTCTTAGAGATGGGCATGACGCCGAGCTATCTGGAAATCGATGCAAGTGGGGCGAGCCTGCCTGCGAACGCCGACAATGCCGGATTGGTCATACTGACTCCGTCGCACCAACACCCGCTTGGCGGTGCGATGACCCCCAACAGACGCATTGAGTTTATCAAATGGGCAGAACAGCAAAGCGGTTGGATCGTCGAGGACGATTATGATAGCGAGTTTCGCTATGCCGGCCACCCAATCCCCGCGATGGCGGGTTTCGACAAGCTTAATCACACCATCTATGTTGGCAGTTTTTCCAAAATATTCTCCAATAGTTTGCGTCTTGGATACGTCGTGGTGCCGGTTCGTTTGCTGGAACAATTCCGTTCGACCTTGGTGCGCTTCGGTCTAAAAGCCTCCTACATGCCGCAACAGGCGCTGGCCAAATTTATCGAAAATGGCGATTTTTACCGCCATCTGAGGCGGATGCGGCGTATCTATGGCGAAAGACGGAATTTTCTACTTGAACGGCTTGGCGGAGAATTCAGCACCTATGGCACTTTCCAGGATCATCATGCCGGCATGCAGATAGCCTTCTATCTCAACAGACAATACAAGGATAGCGAGATTGCGCAAACTGCCGCATCGCAAAACCTGTCAATCGAGCCATTGTCGAGATTCAGCTTCGCCGGTGATACCCTCAATGGACTGCTGCTCGGCTTTTGCGGCTTTACCAGGGATGAACTGGATGGTGCATTTTCAACACTGGCCGATATTTTGGGCCGGCATCGATCTTCGCGATGAGTTATGCGCCTTGGCGCTAAGGCGCAGTATTGTTGTTCACTTCGCCAGCGGGGCGACCGGTACTATCAGCACCTCGCCAACATCGACATGAGACGGCTGTGATATGGCATAGGTAAAGGCATTGGCGACATCTTCAGGGCGAAGCGCATCGGGTTTTGCCGCATCAAAGAAGGGTGTATCGACCATGCCGGGGGCGATATTGGTGACCCTGACACCGGTGCCGGCAAGCTCTTCGCGCAGGTTTTGGGCATAACCGGCAATTGCCCATTTGGTCGCGCCGTAAATCGAACCTTTGAGGATCACCCGTCCGGCGCGCGAACCGGTCAACAGCAAATGGCCCTGGCTTTTTTTCAATTCGGAAATGGTGGCTTTGGCTGTCAGCGCCGCGCCAAGCACATTGGTCAGCACCATGTCGCGCCAGTTTTGTGGATCGCCTGCTTCAGTGCCGGCCGCCGTTGCGCCGATACCCGCATTGGCAAAGGCGACATCAATGCGCCCGAATTTTTTCAACGTTGTGGCGACCATCGCCTGCTGCTGTTCGAAGCTGGTGACATCGCAGGCAATGGCAATCGCCCTGTCATCACCAAGTTCTTCGGCCAGGGCGGCAAGCTTTTCCTTAGAACGGGCGGCAAGCGCCACCTTGTGGCCGGCTTCAACGGCGGCGCGGGCGCAAGCCTCGCCAATGCCTGTTGAGGCACCGGTAATGAGGATGATTTTGGTCATGCAGATTTCCTTTATCGGGCTTTCGCCAACAGGGGATAATGAGTGGCAAAATGGGGTGCAATGGTGCCGGTCACACGCGGGTCGTCCGCAATTTCGAGTTGCCGCATATAGGGTACAAATCCGCTGCGGATATATAAGGGCAGGGCGGCTGGATGATCAAGTGTGCAGGTGTGGATCCACAATCGCTTGATCGGCTTTGACCAGGCGAGTTTCAGCGCATTATTCATCAGCCAGCGCCCGGCCCCCTTGCCGGTCATGGCAGAAGTCAGGCCTAAAAAGGCCAATTCGCACTCGCCCTTGGTGCGGTAGTCAAGTTCAAGCAAGCCCTGTTCCACGCCGTCAACCATCAGTGTGTGGACTTCGATCTTTGGATCGCTCAGGATTGCCGCAAGTTCATTGTCCGGCATCACAATTCTTGAAAACCACAGCCAGTCGGAACCAATTTCACTGAATAGCTCGCGGTACCACCCGGTTTGCGGGTGATTGATCCGATCAAGCCGCCAATTACCATTTGTCGCAGCGGTTTGAATATCGGGACGGGCGATCATTTCCAACGAGGTGACGATGGAGGCGATCTTGCCGTCCGGTAGATCAAAAAGGCCGTTGTCACCAATCATCATGTCGCCTTTCATAAAAAATACCGGGGCATCTTGCAATGTCCCGGCAATCATTTTCAAGTCTGAAATGAGCGATCAGACCGAGTAATACATGTCGAATTCGACCGGATGAGGTGTGTGTTCGAAACGGATCACTTCTTCCATCTTCAATTCGATATAGGAATCGATCTGGTCGTCATCCATCACGCCACCTTCCTTAAGATAGCCGCGGTCGGCATCGAGCTCCTCCAGCGCCTCGCGCAATGAGGCACAAACGGTCGGAATCTCGGTCAGTTCTTCCGGCGGCAGATCGTAGAGATCCTTGTCCATTGCATCACCTGGATGCAGCTTGTTCTTGATGCCGTCAAGGCCGGCCATCAGCATGGAGGTGAAGCCGAGATAGGGGTTTTGGGTCGGGTCCGGGAAACGAACCTCAACCCGTTTGCTCTTGGGTGACGATCCAAATGGAATGCGGCACGATGCTGAACGATTTCGGGCCGAATAGGCCAATAATACCGGTGCTTCAAAACCCGGCACCAGACGTTTGTACGAATTGGTCGACGGATTGGTGAATGCGTTGAGAGATTTGGCGTGTTTGATAATGCCGCCGATATAGAACAGACAACTCTCCGACAGGCCGGCATATTCGTTACCGGCAAAGGTCGGCTTGCCATCTTTCCAGATCGACTGGTGCACATGCATGCCGGTGCCGTTGTCGCCATATACGGGCTTGGGCATGAAGGTGGCGGATTTTCCGAATTGATGGGCGACCTGATGCACAGCGTATTTGTAGATCTGCATCTTGTCGGCGTTACGGGTCATGGTATCGAACAGGATGCCGAGTTCATGTTGGGCTGCGGCCACTTCGTGGTGATGTTTTTCAACCGTGACGCCCATTTCGGTCAGTGCGACAAGCATTTCGGAACGCAAATCCTGGGCCGAATCAACCGGCGGCACGGGAAAATAGCCGCCCTTCATGCGCGGACGGTGACCCATGTTTCCGACCTCATATTCTGCATCGCAGTTCGATGGCAGTTCTATCTGGTCGAGGGCAAAGCCGGTATTATAGGGATCGGCGCTGAAGCGCACGTCGTCAAAGACAAAGAACTCGGCTTCCGGGCCAACCATAATGGTGTCACCAAAGCCACCGGATTGCAGATAGGCCTCGGCCCGCTTTGCCGTCATGCGCGGATCGCGGTTGTAGCCTTCACCGGAAACCGGGTCGAGAATATCGCAGAAAATGGAAATGGTCGAATGGGAGAAAAATGGATCGACATGCACAGTTTCTGTGTCTGGCATCAGCACCATGTCGGATTCATTGATCGCCTTCCAACCGGCAATGGAAGAGCCGTCAAACATTACACCATCAGCAAACATGTCCTCATCGACAATGGTCACGTCCATGGTCAGATGCTGCATCTTGCCGCGCGGGTCGGTAAACCGGAGATCGACAAACTTAATGTCCTCTTCCTTGATCTGTTTCAAAATATCGCTTGCGGTGGTCATGATGTCCCTTTCTGTTGCAAATAAATTGCTATATGTTCGTTGGTTGATTGACGTGACTATACTGCATCCGGTCCGGTCTCTCCGGTGCGGATGCGAATGGCTTGCTCAATGCTGGAGACGAATATCTTGCCATCACCTATCCGGCCGGTTTCAGCTGCTTTGCGGATTGCTCCTACAGCGTCATCGACTTCCTCGTCATTAAGCACAATCTCGACCTTCACCTTCGGCAGAAAGTCAACAACGTATTCAGCGCCACGGTAAAGTTCGGTATGGCCTTTTTGCCGGCCAAAACCCTTCGCTTCTGTGACCGTGATGCCCTGCAATCCAACCTCTTGAAGCGCCTCTTTGACTTCATCGAGCTTGAATGGTTTGATAATCGCTTCAATCTTTTTCATTGAATGGTTCCTGTTTATGTTGCCGCCAGTCTCGCCAGTCTGCCGGGCCGTTAACGCACTCGTCGCATTTACGCAGGATTTGTGCCAGTTTGAGGCAGCTTCAATAATATCGGGCTTTCGGCGGTTATCCTCACATCAACCGTGTCCTGTGGCAGGAACGCCACTTCTTTGGAGTGGCCGATGCTAAAATAGACAGCATATTGCCTATTTAATAGGCATGGCAGTTCAGCCTCTTTCCGAGTGAATTGACAACATATGATTGTTACGACGAATTTTCCTTTGATCCGGCAGTGTGTGGTGTTATAGACCGCGCGGATGAGCCGTGGCGGCATACTGCGGGTGAAACAGCGGGTATGGTGGAATTGGTAGACACGCCAGATTTAGGATCTGGTGGCGAAAGTCGTGGGAGTTCAAATCTCTCTACCCGCACCACAATTGACGGATGATTTTCGATGAGCCGAAGGCGGGCTCGGGTTGAACGATGCGCTAAAAAAATGGGCGTGAAATAAATGAAGCGAGAATGAAATGCAGGTATCGGAAACCCTGAACGAAGGGTTGAAACGCGAGATCAAAGTGGTGGTTCCGGCGACGGATATGAAGGCCAAGCTGGAAAGCCGGCTTGTTGATCTCAAGGGCAAAGTCAGGCTGAACGGCTTTCGCCCTGGCAAGGTGCCGATTTCCCATTTGCGCAAGCTTTATGGCAAATCGGCGATGGCGGAGATTGTTCAGGAGACGGTCGACGAGCAGGCCAAAACCATTTTGAAGGATCGCGCCGAAAAAGCCGCCCAACGGCCAGAAATCAAGATGACCGAGGATGAGAGTGAAGCGGAGAAAATTCTTGCCGGTGATCAGGATTTCGAATTTTCGGTTGCTTATGAAGCCCTGCCTTCAATTGAAATTGCCGATCTTGCGAAAATCAAACTCGAGCGCCCGATCGTTGATATTGAGGAGAGCGAGGTCCAGGAGCAAGTTGAACGCATCGCGGAGAACTCGCGTAACTATGAGCCCAAAAAGGGCAAGGCTGCGAACAAGGATCAAGTGACTTTCGAATACCTCGGCAAGATCGACGGGGAACCGTTTGAAGGTGGCGCTGACGATGATGCCAAGCTGGTATTGGGTTCCGGCAACTTCATCCCTGGTTTCGAAGAGGGATTGGTGGGCATGAAGACCGGTGATACGGGCGTGGTCAAAGTTACTTTTCCGGAAGATTATAATGCTGCCGATCTTGCCGGCAAGGATGCCGAGTTCGATGTGACAATCAAAGAAGTCGGCAAACCGGGCGAACTGGAGATCAATGACGATCTTGCCAAAACGCTGGGGCTGGAGTCGGTTGAGCAGCTTAACAATGTGGTGCGTGAACAGATTGCCAGCCAATATAGTGGGCAGACCAGGCAAAAGGTAAAACGTCAGCTGCTTGATGCGCTGGATAGTGCGCATTCGTTCGAATTGCCGCAAACCATGGTGCAGCAGGAGTTCGATAATATCTGGAACCAGATAACTTCCGATCTGAAGGAAGCCGAAAAAACTTTTGAGGATGAAGATACCACCGAGGAAGAGGCCCGTACCGAGTATAGAACCCTGGCCGAACGGCGGGTTCGTCTTGGCCTCGTTTTGGCAGACATTGGCGAAACTGCAAAGGTGGAGGTTACCGAGCAGGAATTGCAGCAGGCGCTTTATCAAAATGTGCAAGAATTCCCCGGTCAAGAACGGGAAGTGTTTGAGTTTTTCAAGAACAATCCCGAGGCTCTGGCGACGCTGCGTGCACCAATCTTTGAAGAGAAAGTTGTCGATCACATCATGACCATCGCCGACGTGACGGACAAAACCGTCAGCAAGGAAGAGCTGATGAAAGAAGATGACGATGAAAAAGATGAGGCCGATAGCAAAAAGAAGCCGGCCAAGAAAAAAGCCAAATCCAAAGATTAGCAAACGCCATCGGTTCTTGGTTTATTGAAGGCTCTGCCGGTTGGCAGGGCCTTTGTCATTTTACCCGTTCAACACCGCTTTGCCGATGTCCTGCATGGTGTTGTAGCGGCGGCTGGTGATCGTCTCTTCCACCCGCTTTACCAATTTGGTCCTGAGCTTTGTTATCCTTGCGGCGGTCGCGCTGTCTTGATAATGGCTTTTTATCGCCTTCATCACCTGATGCACGTTGTCAGCATTGGCAGCGGCAGCCATCGTGTCGCGTGCAGGCCCCTTAACCAGGAACAAACCAGTGGTCGCGTGGCAACGTTGTTGTGACCGCAGGTCTTCATTCAGGCCCGCCAGCTTAGCTGCTGCGCGCAATGTCCAGGGGTTGAAATTGAAGATGTGGCCGAAGTGAAACATGTTGCCACGGGATTTGGTTTTCGCGTAGATCTCAATATTGGGAACCTCGACATAAAGGACGCCTTTGTCGCTGAGCAATTCGCTGATCATCGCCAGCTTTCCGACGGGATCGTTCATATGCTCTAGCACGTGGTTCAAACGGATCAGATCAAAATGTTGATCACCAAACAAATCAGCAGTGATCTCCGCAGTCTCAACCTCCAGTCCAAGGATTTGGCGGCAATATTCGGCATATTCGCGATTGGGCTCCAGACCGACGGCGTTTTTTCCAGCATTTTTCATTGAAAACAGAAATTCACCGCTGCCGGCGCCAACATCCAGCACATTGTTTGCCGGATCGATGATATCCTGGAACCGGCTAATGTGATCGCGGATCCGGCGGAAATTGCGCAACACCTGGCGTTTCCTGGGTTCAGCTGCGCCTTTATATGCCACTCTGTAATTCTCGGCATAAAATTGCGAGAGCGTCTCATCATCCGGGATAGGATCGTTGCACACCAGTCCGCACCCTTGACAGACTCTCGTTGTCAAAGGTTGGCCATGACGGTCCTTTTCGGAGATAATTTCTGATTCGGCAGAGCCACAAAGCAGGCACGACATGGGGTCCTGATCCCTTCGGTTGTTAACGGCAGCGCCGGGTTAGGCAGCAGCGAACTGCCGGCTGATATATGGCAACATCACGATCATTGCAATCGCTGCTTCTTTGTCCCATGGTGAGTAACAAAAACGCTCAATGGGCCGGAGTTGCGTTGAACCAATCGATTGAGATTCAGACCTGGATTGTCATACTACTCGCGGTTTTTGCGGTGATCGGCATTACCGACCGTGTCTTTGCTCCCGGTGTGAGGTGGTTTTTCCGCCGCCGCATCAACCGGGCAATTGACGAATTGAACACCCGGCTGAAACTGCGCATCCAGCCATTTAAGTTGACCCGTCGGCAGACACTGGTCGACCAGCTGATGGTCGACCAGGAAGTGGTGAAGGCGGTTGAAAAGCACGCTCGCGAAAACAACGTGCCGCTTGGCGTTTCAATGACCCAGGCACAAAGATATGCGCGCGAAATAGTGCCGGCCTTCAATGCCATAACGTATTTTCGGGTTGGCACGCGTTTGGCGCGGGCGGTATCAAAATGGATATACCGGGTGCGTCTTGGTTATTCCGATGATGCGGGCCTGCGCGCGGTTGATCAGGACGCCGCGGTGGTTTTCGTTATGAACCACCGTTCCAACATGGACTATATTCTGGTTACCTATATGGCTGCCACCAGCGCCACCCTTTCCTATGCTGTCGGCGAATGGGCGCGGGTGTTTCCAATCCAGGGTATAATTCGCTCGATGGGCGCCTACTTTATCCGGCGCAATTCGAAAAATCCGCTCTACCGGCGGGTGTTGGCACGCTATGTGTGCATGGCGACCAGGCAAGGGGTAACCCAGGCGGTGTTTCCCGAGGGAGGACTCACCAGGGACGGCAAGCTGATGGAACCGCGCCTCGGTTTGCTCGGCTATATGCTTGGTGACTTTGATCCTCATGGCGGCCGCGACGTGGTTTTTATTCCGGTTGGGCTGAATTATGACCGGGTGATCGAGGACCGCATCCTTACCTCACGCGCGTCACAGGAAATAGGTGGCAAGGCATTCAAAACCAGTCCGCTCAAAATCATCGGCTTTGTGGCCCACAACATCAAACTGCGTTTGCAAGGTCAGCTTTATCGCTATGGCTATGCCTGCACCAGTTTTGGCACACCAATTTCCTTGAAATCATGGCTCAAGGAACAAAATTGCGATCTTCGGGATTTGCCGATCACCGAAAGGTTTGAACGTATCGAGACTTTCGGCAAGACATTGATGGATGGCATCGGAGCGGTTATTCCGGTACTGCCGGTTTCGCTTGTGGCGACCGTATTTTTGCGAGCAGGTGGCAGCAGTCTCAGTGAACTGGAAGTGAAATCCCGGACCTTCGCCCTGATCAAAAAGCTGGAAGAGCGTGGCGCGCACATCCACATTCCGCGCCATGATCGTGACTATGCGGTTGCAACAGGTCTGCGCATGTTGAACATGCGCCATATTGTTAAGCAAGAGGACGGGCTATATGAGGCAAGCGCTGATGAGACGGTACTGCTCAAATACTACGCCAATTCAATCGCCCACTTGTTGTGAACGTCTGTATTGAAGTTGTTCGCACGCAGCCGACTTTAAAAAAATTTGCCTCACAAACACCTGCCGGGGGAGGAGATCCGGCAGGTGTCGTTTTGTGGCCCAACGGAGGGAGAATTAACCGCTGGACTTGTCAACCTGGAATTGGGAGGAGGAAAATCCTGGTTGAAACTGTTGCTAGTGGAATGAATTTGACATTTGGTACCCACTTGCAGCTTCGTTCATTTTCAAATGTCAAATTCGAAAATTTCACTAGATTCAATATCTTGCTAGTGGTTCTTTTGATTCCAACATTTGTAAATAAGGGTGCTGCAGGGGCATGCAAATGTTGGTACAGAACCACTAGAAGCGGGATGCTCGCTGGGCGATAAAAGGAATGTCACCACGGCTGATACCAAGATCGTTGAGTTCACGATTGCTCAGAGCGTTGAGTTCGTTGCGAGTCTGGCGGACCCGCTTCCAGGTTTGATATGATTTGAAGAGATCCATAACCATGTCCTTTGTTTGTGCCTTGCGGCGAAGTAAAATTATAACAACCAAGTGTTCTTGGTTGACTGCTATTTAGGGGCGAACTGTTTGAAATACGAGTGCAATTTCTGCATATCAGAAGTGCAGATGATGCAAGGCAGCATGGCAGTGGCAGGGCAAAATAATGGCTGGATTATGATGGGCGTGGCGCCGACAACGCTGTGAACAGTTGGAGGCTATTCAGCCGCTTCCGCCGACCCCTGCAATGATTGCCGAGGCCGCCGCCCCAGCAGCTTGGCCAGATATTGCCCCGTATAAGACCGTTCTACCTCGGCAATATCTTCAGGCCGGCCGCTCGCCACCAGTTCTCCACCGCCATCACCGCCTTCCGGGCCAAGATCAAGGATCCAGTCAGCGGTTTTAATGACTTCAAGATTGTGTTCAATCACCACAATCGTGTTGCCGCTATCTACCAGTTCATGCAGCACATCCAGCAGCTTTGCCACGTCGTGAAAATGCAGGCCGGTGGTTGGTTCATCGAGAATATATAAGGTGCGCCCAGTTGCCCGTTTGGACAATTCCTTGGCCAGCTTGACCCGCTGGGCTTCACCGCCCGAAAGGGTGGTCGCCTGTTGCCCGATCTTGACGTAGCCAAGGCCGACACGTTTGAGCGTTGCCATTTTTTCGCGCACCGCAGGAACGGCTGAAAAGAACTCATTGCCCTCTTCAACAGTCATATCGAGAATATCGGCAATCGATTTACCCTTGAATTGCACTTCAAGTGTTTCGCGATTATAGCGCTGGCCCCTGCACACGTCACAGGTGACATAAACATCAGGTAGAAAATGCATCTCGATCTTGATGACACCATCGCCCTTACAGGCCTCGCAACGCCCGCCTTTGACGTTGAACGAAAAACGCCCGGGCAGATAGCCGCGCACCTTGGCCTCCGGCAGACCGGCAAACCAGTCACGGATCGGTGTAAACGCACCGGTGTAGGTGGCGGGATTAGAGCGCGGCGTGCGGCCAATCGGCGACTGATCTATATCGATCACCTTGTCGAGATGCTGCAAGCCTTCAATGCGGTCATGTTCGGCCGGCACGGCGCGGGCCTTGTTGAGATGCCGGGCCGTGGCTTTGTAAAGTGTCTCAATCAGTAGTGTCGACTTGCCACCGCCGGAAACTCCGGTAACACATGTGAATGTGCCAAGCGGGATATCCGCCGTGACAGATTTCAAATTGTTGCCCCGTGCTCCCTTGACCCGCAACCGGCGGGACTTGACTATCTTGCGCCGCTTTAACGGTATGGGGACTTTTATCTTGCCGGAAAGGTATTTGCCGGTAATGCTGTCTGGATGGGCCATAATGTCGCAAGGCCGGCCCGAGGCAACTATCTCGCCGCCGTGTATCCCGGCCATGGGGCCGATATCGACCACGTGATCGGCGGTTAGAATGGCGTCTTCATCGTGCTCGACAACAATCACCGTATTGCCAAGGTCGCGCAGGTGGCGCAAGGTTTCAAGCAGCCGGGCATTGTCGCGCTGGTGCAGCCCGATGGACGGTTCGTCCAGCACGTAAAGCACACCGGTGAGACCTGATCCAATCTGCGAGGCAAGGCGGATGCGCTGGCTTTCACCACCCGAAAGCGAGCCGGAATTGCGAGAAAGAGTGAGGTAATCAAGCCCGACATCGTTGAGAAATTTCAGCCGGTCGCGAATTTCCTTCAATATGCGATTGGCAATCTGCAATTGCTTGTCGGTCAGTTCGCCAGAAAGGGCACGATACCACTGGTCTGCCTGCTTGATCGACATTTGAGTGACTTCTGAAATATGCAAACCAGCCAGCTTGACTGCCAGCGCTTCGGGCTTCAACCGATGGCCGTCACATGTCTCGCAGGCGGAACGGGACATGAATTTCTCGATCTCCTCGCGCATCCAGGCCGAATCAGTTTCGCGCCAGCGCCGGTCGAGATTTGCCACCACCCCTTCAAACGGCTTTTTGGTTTTATAGGTGCGCAGCCCGTCATCATAGATGAACTGGATTTCTTTTTGTCCGGTGCCGTGCAGCACCGCAAATTTGGCGGCATCGCTCAGCTTGTGCCAAGGATCGGCCAGGGTGAAATCATATTCGCGGCCAATCGCCTCAAGGGTCTGGGCATAATAAGGCGAAGGATTGGAAGATTTCGACCACGGGGCGATGGCGCCACCGCGGAGGGTGAGCGCATCATTGGGCACCACAAGATCATCGTCGATCATCTGTTGCGTGCCAAGCCCGTCGCAGGTCGGACAGGCACCAAACGGATTGTTGAAGGAAAACAGCCGCGGCTCGATCTCCGAAATGGTAAACCCCGAGACCGGACAGGCGAATTTTTCGGAAAACAACAGCCGCTCGTGGGTCTCGTTTTTCGATTTGTTGGCCGCTTCTTTAGACGTTTCCTCATCCGGCAGAGGGCGGTCGGCAAATTCGGCGACCGCCAGACCATCGGCCAGTTGCAGCGCGGTCTGCAAGCTGTCGGCCAACCGCGTTTTCATATCTTCGCGAACCACCACACGGTCGACGACGACATCAATGTCATGTTTGAATTTCTTATCGAGAACGGGAGCATCGGCGATCTCGTAAAATGCACCGTCAATCTTGAGTCGCTGAAAGCCCTTTTTCATCAGTTCAGCGATATCCTTGCGATATTCACCTTTGCGTCCACGCACAACAGGCGCCGTTAAATACAGCCGCGTACCTTCTTCCAGTGCCAAAATCCGGTCGACCATCTGGCTGACTGACTGGCTTTCGATCGGCAAGCCGGTGGCGGGCGAATAGGGTATGCCGGCGCGGGCAAACAAGAGCCGCATATAGTCATAAATCTCGGTAACCGTGCCAACCGTCGAGCGCGGATTGCGTGAAGTGGTTTTCTGCTCAATCGAAATGGCCGGCGACAGTCCGTCGATCTGGTCGACATCCGGTTTTTGCATCATTTCGAGAAACTGACGGGCATAGGCCGACAGGCTCTCGACATAACGGCGTTGACCCTCGGCATATATTGTGTCGAACGCGAGTGACGACTTGCCCGAACCGGAAAGACCGGTCATGACGATCAACTGGTCACGCGGAAGGTCGAGGTCGACGTTCTTTAAGTTGTGCTCGCGTGCGCCGCGAACGGAAATGATCTTGCCGGCGTCAGTCATAGTGCTTGTTGCTTACCTTGGCGCTGCGGTGTGTTTTTAGTGCCCGATGACACAGGCTTGTTCAAATTTGCTGCACAAACCTTACAGTCTATGGTGCGGATTTAATCTGTCGAGGCCCTCAAGACAATAAAATTCCGCTTATCCCCAAAGCTGTATTGATTATTGGCAAGAATCATTTGACATCACGAACATAACATGAACACAATGTAAGGCAAGCGCGTGGGGATGGCAAATTTGTCAACATTTTTGTTGCCGGTCAAAGAACCGGTGGAAAAGTCGATGAATTGGCAAAGCGGGGAAGGCGATGTCGCAAACCTTGGGTTAGGTTGCCATCCAGCAATTCTGGCAAGTGATCAGAAAAAAGACTATTTGGAGAATAACAGATGGCGGGAAGTGTCAATAAAGTGATTTTGGTTGGCAATCTGGGTGCCGATCCGGAAATCCGGCGTACCCAGGACGGCAGGCCAATTGCCAATTTCAGCGTTGCGACTTCCGATAGCTGGCGCGACAAGGCGACCGGCGAGCGCCGTGAGCGCACCGAATGGCACCGGGTGGTGATATTCAATGAGGGCTTGTGCAAAATCGTCGAAAACTACCTTCGCAAGGGCTCCAAGGTCTATCTTGAAGGCGCGCTGCAGACCAGAAAATGGCAAGATCAGTCGGGCACCGACCGCTACAGCACGGAGGTCGTGCTGCAGGGGTTTAACAGCAGTCTGACCATGCTCGATAGCCGCGCTTCCGGCGGCAGCGAGAATTTCGGCAGTGACTATGGTTCTTCGCAGTCCAGCCAGGATGGCCAGGCGCTGCCGGCAGCAGGACCGGCAGGTGGACCGGCGGGTGGAATTGACGACGACATTCCATTCTAGTGGTTCTGTACCAACATTTGCATCGCGTTGCAGCACCCATATTTGCAAATGTTGGAATCAAAAGAACCACTAGCAAGATATTGAATCTAGTGGAATTTTTGAATTTGACATTTGAAAATGAACGAAGCTGCAGTGGGTACCAAATGTCAAATTCATTCCACTAGTGGTTCTGTACCAACATTTGCATCCCGTTGCAGCACCCATATTTGCAAATGGTGGAATCAAAGGAACCACTAGCAAGATATTGAATCTAGTGGAATTTTTGAATTTGACATTTGAGTCCCGCATGTGCCTCACACTTCTCGCCGGAATACAAAAAAGTGGTGCACAAACAATTCCATTTAGACATGAAATACTATATTATAAATAATAGGAATGCCAATGATCTATATCGAGGTTCCAAAATGTACAGGTTTTTTGTATTATTATTTTTCTTGGTCTATCCGTTTGTAACTTTTGCCGATGGCATCAAATGGAATGTACGCCCGGATTTTCAAAGCAACAAGGCGGCGATGGAGATTAGCGGCGCCATTTGTCCGGGTGAAAATAAGAAAAAACCGGAAAATCAATGGTGTTACGCGGTTAATGACGAGGACAACCGGATCCAGATTTTCCGGCTTGAAGGCAGGACAATTGTCCCGGGAGATCGCTTCTGGGTGTTACCTGAAAGAACCGTCGCCGATAAGAAGACAAAAGAGGCAGATCTTGAAGCAATTGCCTACCATGATGGCTTTGTCTATGCGACCGGGTCCCATGGTCTTTCGCGGAAGAAAAACAAACTAAGGCCAACTCAATTTTATTTATTCCGCTTCCCGACAAAAAAGAAAAAGGGTAAACCGGATTTCGATTTGCCCAAAGACACAGTGGCTCCCGAGATTGTCAAAACGAACAAATTGCGTGAAATTATCCAGCAGGCAGATGGACTGAAGGAATACGCGGAAAAACACCTTGCCGATAAAGGGGCCAATATCGAAGGGATTGGAATCCGTAGCAACGCGGCCTATTTCGGCTTTCGCGCACCGGTCGAGGCGGATGGCGCTATTGTCCTGGAAGTCGCTTTGGACAGATTGTTTGGTGAAGGTGTACAAATGCCAAAAACCCATCATATACACTTCGGTACCGGCTACGGAATTCGCGATATGGCGCGCCTGGGCAATGGATTTGCCATTCTTGCCGGAGCAAGCATTGATGGCGATCTTGCTCCACTGATTTGGTATTGGATACCGGGTGCCGAGCCAAAGCTGTTGAAGGCATTAAGGGTTCCTGCCGGCAGCAAGGCAGAGGCGATCACCATCCTTAAAGTCAAAAAGTCGAAGAAATTCACCGCTCTGGTTTTCTATGACGGCAAGAAAAATGGTGCTCCCGAAGAGTTCGAGATGTCATTCAAGTAAATCCCATTCGAGACTATCCAACGGCATGACCTTGCGCTGAGGCCAAAAGACCGGCATAAACCAGCTATTCCCCAACGGGCGCCGCAAAGGGCAGCGCGATGAATATTACCGGCCAGAAGCACATCCATTCAGCTAGTGTTTTTAACCAATCGCCGCTTTTTCAAGGCCATAACAGTTTCGAATGCGACCCGCCACTGCAGCGCCTGGTGACGCACTTTCCTTTACCGGTGAAAGAATCGCTGCAGGCACTTGGCCAGTGGACTGGTTCGGCCGAGGCTAATGAACTAGCAAGGCTGGCCAACACTGAACTTCCCAGACTCAGTACCCATGACACCAAAGGTAACCGCATTGACCAGGTGAAATATCATCCAGCCTGGCATGCCTTGATGCGACGCAGCGTAGCCAACGGCCTGCATTGCTCAATTTGGGATGACAGTGAGGTCGAGCGGGGCAATCGCAATGCGGTTCGTGCCGTACGTTATATGCTGACGTCAGCCACGGATTGCGGTCATTTGTGCCCGGTGACGATGACGAACGCGTCGGTCGCAGCACTTATGGCGTCGCCCGAAATATTGGAACAATGGTTGCCGATGATCAGATCGCGCAAGTATGATTCAAGCCAGCGCCCTCCACAGGTAAAGGCCGGTGTTACCATTGGCATGGGCATGACCGAAAAGCAGGGTGGAACCGATGTACGAGCCAACATAACCAGGGCGCAGTCGCTCGGTGATGGCAATTGGCACATTAACGGCCATAAGTGGTTTATGTCGGCGCCGATGTGTGATGCCTTCCTGATACTGGCGCAAACCCGGCCGGCGGAGAGTGGCGATGATATGGCCGGCCAGCCAAGTTGTTTTCTGGTTTCGCGGTTAACATCAGATGGTGACATCAATGGATTAAACTTCCAGCGATTGAAGAACAAACTTGGCAACCGCTCCAACGCCTCATCCGAGGTAGAATTCAACAATGCCCACGGCCAGTTGATCGGCGAGGAAGGCAAGGGCGTGCGCACCATTTTGGAGATGGTGTCGCTCACCAGACTTGATTGCGCCACCTCTTCAGCCGGGCTCATGCGGGCCGCGTTGACCGAGGCGGTTCATCATTGCCGCTACCGCCAGACATTCGGTAAAAAACTGATTGATCAGCCAATCATGACCCGGGTGCTTGCTGATATGGCGCTCGATGTCACTGCGGCAATGGCGCTTTCATTGCGGCTTGCCCGTTCGTTCGACCGGGCTTCGCACGACAATAATGAAGCAGCCTATGCGAGATTGATGACCCCGATAGTCAAATACTGGGTGTGCAAAACAGCGCCGGTTTTGATTGGCGAGGCGATGGAGTGTCTTGGTGGCAATGGTTATGTGGAAGAGAGTAATCTATCCCGCCATTACCGCGAAGCACCGGTCAATGCGATTTGGGAAGGGTCGGGCAATGTGATGTGCCTCGATGTGTTGCGCGTAATGAAAAAAGGACCGCGGCTTTTACAAACCGTGCTTGAGGAATTGGGCAAGGATCTTGATAACACCGCCAGTCAGACGCTTGATGTGATGAGGGCAGCAGCACAAGCTGCGGAGAATGATGAGGGATCAGCCAGACTGTTTACCGAGCAATTGGCGCTTACTGCTGCAGCAGCAGAACTGCGCCGGGCATTTGGTGGCGAACTGGCCGATGCATTTACCGAATCTCGGCTGGCCGGCCCTTGGCGTGCCACCTATGGCATGCTTGATGCCCGCTATAATAGCCGCGGCATTGTAGAATACTGCTGTCCGTCGACAATTGCTTGACTATCTGCGTCAATTGATCAATGTGAAAGGACGAGGGTTCCATGTGGGCAAAGCCCGCAGGATCAAAAAGGGAATACGGAAAGAACGACCAAATGAGGGTTCCAATCCGTAGCTGCCCCCGCAACTGTAAGCGTTTACGAACCTCATGGGTCATGGACCCAAGCCACTGGGCAGCCCCGGGAAGGCGAGGCGAGTATCAAAACGTGAGCCAGGAGACCTGCCTTCGTATCGGGTGAAACCGCCGGACGGATAATCCGTTTGGCATAAGACGCACGGTGGGTGCGCAAGGAGGAAATAATGCATATTGAACCGGGATATGTTGCTGCAGCCAAGGTGGTGGCAGCCAATGCAGGCGCGATTGGTGTTTTGGCCTGGGGTTTTAAGGAGCAGTTCAAAGAACTTGCCGCAAAACCCTGGATGCCGGTAAAAACACTGCTGGCGGCAGGCTTCTTTTCACTGTTCATGCAATCGTTCCACATGCCGGTCGGGCCTTCAGAGCTGCATTTCGTTGGCGCAATGGCGATGTATTTGACGCTCGGTTTCACGCCCGTGCTGCTCGGTTTTGCCATCGGACTGTTGTTCCAGGGCATGGTATTTAATCCGGGCGATCTCGTTCATCTTGGCATCAATAGCCTGTCTCTCATGCTGCCACTGATCACGGTGCATTATCTGGCCGGAAATAAGTACTTTCAAGCTTCGGCAAAAGACCGGCTGTCATGGCAAAATATCGTCAAGCTGGACGCCCTCTACTATAGCGGTGTTACCGGCATGGTCGGGTTCTGGCTGGTTATCGGCGAGGTGGCAACACCGCTTGCTTCATGGCTAGCCTTTGCCGGCTCTTATCTTGCCATAGTGGCGGTTGAGCCGGTTGTGACATGGCTTGCCGTACGTTTGCTCGATGTTTATCGGGATAACCCGCTGGTTTCCCGGTTGACCGCAATCAGGGAATTGAAGATCAGCTGAACCCAGTAAACTTTGTTAAATCAGGCGGTTATCCTTTGATGACCGCCTTTTTTTTGTGCGCCTATACAAGCAACCTCGCAAGGAGTGGTGTAGAGGCGGCCAATCGACTGGTTTTCCGGCCAGATTTAGCGTTAACCTTAACAGATGGTTTACGTTGCACCAAAGGCCTGGCCGGGGCATATTGACGATCTTGCTTGAAGCGGGGTGCAGCTGTCGCTTCGGTAAAAGCGAAATAACATTGGGAAGTGCTGTTGGATGTGGAGAACCTTGTTTCTGTTGTGGGCCCTGCCGATTTTGCTTTTTGGCATCTGGTATGGGTTGTCTGTAAACGATATGAACTTGGGCACGATAATGTTCTCGCGACAACTCCATGATCACGTGTTTGCCATCTATGGCAATCTTTTAGGGATTGACCCACAAGCGCTGCCGATGATGATCGTCGATGCGTTGATCACCGACACACTGATTGTTTTCGGCTTTATCGCTTATCGCAAACGAAAAGCCTGGTGGCCACGTGTTGCCCCGCGCGTTATGGCGATATTTGATACGATTTTGGCACCGGTTCAACCCTATTTCCGGCGCATTTCGCGCAGCCTGTCGAGCAATCCCTGGAGGATCAAGCTTGCTGCAACCTGGTCAACTTTTTCAGCTCTCTTGCGCCGCGACAGATCTGCTTCAAGCATGGCGCGTTCAGCAGCTACTGTTGACAGCCTTTCATCCCAATAGACAATCGGCAAATCAGACTTGGCTGAAAAATTGCGTGCAAACGCACGTGTTGCCTGTGCCCTTGGGCCTTCCGAACCATCCATATTGACCGGCAATCCCAACACAATCGCCGCGATGTTTTCCGTTGCCGCGATTTCAAGCAACTGGTCAGCATCACGGGTAAATTTAGTCCGTGAGATAGTGGTTCGTCCATTGGCGATGGTGAGGCTTTGGTCGGATAATGCGACACCGATGGTTTTGGTGCCCAGGTCGAGACCCATCAGCCGCTGACCTTGGCCAATTATGCCGGCAAGAATTTCAACATCGATCTCATAGGTGCCGGGCAAATATAAAGCCCTTTCCAAGCTTGATTGGTTGACGGCCCTGACTGATACTACAAAATGCATAGCTTGGGAATTGGAGGCATCAAAATGAAGCTCACATGGTTTGGACATTCGGCATTCGGGCTGGAATTCGGTGGTATCAAAGTTCTGATCGATCCTTTCTTTGAGGGAAATCCCTTATTTGACGCGTCAACTCGCCCGGCGGCTGTGAACGGCACAACCCACATTGTGCTCACCCATGGCCATGGTGATCATGTCGGCGATACGGTGGCAATTGCCAAAGAAACCGGCGCCATGGTGATTGCCAATTATGATCTGTGCATGTGGCTTGGCTCAAAGGGTGTCGAAAAATTCGATCCGACCAATACCGGTGGCACGGTTTTTCATGATGGTTTTTCGGTTACCTATGTTCAGGCGCTGCACTCTTCCGCACATCTTGATGAGGAAGGTGTATCCCACGATCTGGGTGATCCCAACGGTGTGGTGTTGCATATCGACAATGAAAAAACCGTTTATCACATGGGTGACACCGATATATTTCGGCGACATGGCACTGGTGCAGGAATTGCATCAGCCGCAAATCGGCATTGTACCGATCGGCGATCGTTTCACCATGGGTGGTGCGGTTGCAGCGCTCGCCTGCCGGCGTTATTTCGATTTCGAGACGGTATTTCCCTGCCACTATGGCACTTTTCCTATCATCGACCAATCAGCCGAAAAATTTCTCATCGCGATGGAGGATGATATCAAAAAGGTCAATGTGCTCGAACCGGGCGGATCGGCTTCGCTTTAGCTGGCCGGCAACCCCATTGACACATAGTTCTTTAGCGCTATAGCAACACCACAGATCCTCTGGAAACTTCAGGAAATTGCGATGTCAGTCGATATTGAGACGGTCAAACGTGTGGCCAAGCTTGCCCGGATAGCAGTCAGTGACGCCGAGGCGGAAAAGATGCTTGGAGAATTGAATGGCATTCTTGGCTTCGTCGAACAACTGAATGAGGTTGATGTCAAGGGCGTCGAGCCGATGACTTCGGTGGTTGAGATGGCAATGAAAAAACGGCTCGACGTGGTGAGCGATGGTGATAAGGCGGAAGATATTGTCGCCAATGCACCGCTGTCCGACGACCAATTCTTCATGGTTCCCAAAGTGGTTGAGTAGGGCTGAAGAATGATTTCCATATCTCTTGAAACACCGCTGCAGGAAGATGTTTGCGCTATGATCGGCGAGCTGAACGCCTATCTGCAGCCATTGTCGCCACCCGAATTCCAGTTTCAGATGACGGCTGAACAAATGGCCGGCGACGATACCGATGTATTCATCGCCCGTGATGACGATAACAAGGCGGTCGGCATGGGTGCGCTGAAAGTCCATGATGCCAAGCTCGGCGAAGTGAAGCGGATGTTTATCTATTCGACTGTGCGCGGCACTGGTGCCGGCACGATGATGTTAAATGCGATCGAAGATGAAGCCCGTGCCAAGGGCCTGGGCCTGCTGGTGCTTGAAACCGGCGCGACCGAGGGCTTTGAACCGGCCTGGCGGGTTTACGAGCGCGGCGGTTTCACCAAATGCGGCGCGGTACTTGATTATCCAGATTCCGGCTACTCGCGATTCTACGAAAAGAAAATTTCCAAATGACCGATCTCACTTCACTGACCATCGCCCAGGCCCGCCAAAAATTGCGGGCACGGGAATTGACTGCCCTGGAACTGAGCGATGCCTATCTTGCCGCCATTGAAAGCGCTAATGCGAGTTTCAATGCCTATATCGCGGTGACCGCCGAAAAGGCGCGAAAAATGGCCGCCCGTTCTGATCAGCGGCTGGCCACGGGAGATGCCGGCGCGCTGGAGGGGATACCGCTCGGGATCAAAGACCTTTATGCAACAAAAGGTGTGCATACCCAGGCATGCAGTCATATTCTCGATGGCTTTGAACCGCGCTATGAATCCACCGTTACGGCTAATTTGTGGGCTGATGGTGCGGTCATGCTGGGTAAACTGAACATGGACGAGTTCGCCATGGGTTCCTCCAACGAAACGAGCTATTATGGCCCGGTGACCAACCCTTGGAGGGCGCAAGGTTCGGCCACCAACACGGCGCTGGTGCCGGGTGGTTCTTCCGGTGGCTCGGCCACCGCCGTATCGGCGCATTTGTGCGCCGGTGCCACCGCATCTGATACCGGTGGCTCGATCCGCCAGCCGGCATCGTTTACCGGCACCGTCGGTATGAAACCCACCTATGGCCGTTGTTCACGCTGGGGCATGGTGGCATTTGCCTCTTCGCTCGATCAGGCCGGGCCGATTGCCCGCGATGTGCGCGATGCGGCGATTATGCTGACATCGATGGCTTCCAGCGATGTTAAGGATACGACCTGCGTCGACCGGCCAGTGCCCGACTATGAAAAGGCGATTGGCGGTTCGATCAAGGGCATGAGGATCGGCATTCCATCACAATACCATCTTGATGGTACGCCACAAGATATCGAGGCGCTGTGGCAGCGGGGCAGGGCGTGGCTAGAGGAAGCCGGTGCCAAGATCGTAGAAATTTCCCTGCCGCATACCAAATATGCGCTTCCGGCCTATTATATCGTCGCACCGGCGGAGGCCTCATCCAATCTGGCGCGTTATGACGGGGTGAAATATGGCCTGCGGGTAGAGGGCGGCGACATCACCGCGATGTATGAAAAAACCCGCGCGGCAGGCTTTGGAGAAGAGGTCAAGCGCCGGGTGATGATTGGCACTTACGTGCTTTCAGCCGGATACTACGATGCTTACTACCTTAGGGCACAAAAGGTGCGCACGTTGATCAAACGAGACTTTGAACGGGTTTTTGCCGATGGCGTCGATGCAATTTTGACACCGTCAACGCCTACTGCCGCATTTGCAATTGGTGACGAGGAATTGCATGCCGACCCGGTAAAAATGTACCTCAACGACATCTTCACCGTGACCGTCAATATGGCAGGTCTGCCCGGCATTTCGGTTCCTGCCGGTCTTTCCGATGTGGGCCTACCACTGGGGTTGCAGCTGATCGGCAGACCGTTTGACGAGGAAACGCTGTTTAGAACCGCCCACGTGATCGAACAGGCGGCGGGCCGGTTTACACCCGAACGTTGGTGGTAAGAATTGGCGGCTAAATCAGACTTGACTGACGGGTTGAAGGCATTGGGTGAGGCTGGACTGAGGGTTGGCGCGCCCTGGCATTCGCTGCATAATTTGTGCCAGACGCATGAGGGCGAGACGGCCTATGACTGGGTACACGCGCTTTGCCATCGCATCGAGGGCGATGAGTGGAACGCCAATTACTGGTATCGCAGGGCTGGAAAAAGCAGAGCGCATGATGGTGTTGATGCCGAGTGGCAGCACATTTTCGACAGTCTAACCGACAATGGATGTTAATACTCAAAACAACGGCTGGCATTGCGCCAGACCAATTGAAATGATTGAACAGTAAAAGAAAGATCATCCAGATGGCCAAATCCAATGCCTATTCGGGCACCCGCACTACTGCCATTCATGCTGGCGAAATGCCCGATCCGATAACCGGTGCATCGGCTCCCAATATCGTCATGTCCTCAACCTATGTCAGCGAGGAGCCGGCCGGATTTTCAGCCCATGATCTGACCGCCGAAAGCCCGTTTCTCTATGGCCGCTGGGCTAATCCATCGGTGCGCAGCCTGGAGAAAAAGCTCGCTGCCCTTGAAGGCACCGAAAGCTGCATATGTTTAGCCAGCGGCATGGCGGCAGCGTCGGCGATTTTCTTTTCGTTGCTTTCCAAAGGCGATCACCTGATCATTTCGGATGTTTCCTATGCAGGTGTTGCCGAACTCGCACGCGACACGCTGCCACGTTTTGGTATCGAGGTAACGGCCGTCGACATGAGCGATCTTGACGCTGTTGCCAATGCGGTAAGAACCAATACCAAACTCATTCACGCTGAAACGCCGGCCAACCCTATCATGCGGCTTGCTGATCTTGAGGGGTTAGCAAAAATCGCCAAATCCACCGGTGCAAAACTGTCGTGTGATGCGACCTTTGCCTCACCCATAGGGCAGCGCACGGCAGCGCTGGGTGTCGACTATGTTATGCATTCGATTACCAAATATGTCGGCGGGCATGGTGATGCGATTGGCGGGGCGATTTGTGGACGCGAACAAGATATCAGGGCGCTTAATCTGGAGGCTGCTATTCATTATGGTGGCATTCTTTCGCCCTTTAATGCCTGGCTGATTTCACGCGGGGTGGCGACGCTGCCATTGCGGATGAAGGCCCATGAGGAAACCGCGTTGGCGATCGGTAAATGGCTGGAGGCTCAGCCACGTGTTACTTCTGTGATGTATCCGGGGCTTGAAAGCCACCCGCAACACACGCTCGCCAAAAAACAGATGCAGAATTTCTCCGGGATGCTCTCATTCCAGGTGGGCAGTGAAGCTGATGGCGACAGGCTTGCGGCCAAAATGGCAGAGGAGCTGCAGGTAATACACTATGCGGTTTCGCTAGGCCATCACCGCAGTCTGGTGTTCTGGATGCCGACCGAAGGACTAATGGAAACATCTTTCCGGCTTGAGGGCGAGCAGCTTGAATCCTATCGTTCCTATGCTGGCGATGGCATTTTCCGCCTTTCGGTCGGACTGGAAGATGTCGACGATCTGATCGCCGATTTAGACCGGGTGATGGGGTAGTGATTTGGCAACCGGTCTGAGATCAACTACATCGAAGGGAATATAAGGGTTGACCCACAGGATCAAAAATAGAAATAACCATTTGTCCCGAAGACAGTCGGCAAACAATTGGCTGACTTTCTTGTAGCCGCCGACCAAAAGTTGGAAACGGGGCAGTTCTTTTTCACTCTATCAGTGCAGATATACCAATGACGACTGAATTAATCGACACCCGCACCCCCGATCCGAAAAACTTTATCGCCGGGGAGAATCACGACTGGGAAATGGTCATCGGGCTTGAGGTGCACGCCCAGGTCACGAGCGAATCGAAGCTGTTTTCCGGTTCTTCCACCGAATTCGGCCATCCGCAGAACTCGAATGTATCGCTGGTCGATGCGGCAATGCCGGGCATGTTGCCGGTGATCAATGAGGAATGCGTGCGCCAGGCGGTGCGAACCGGGCTGGGGCTAAAGGCTGAGATCAACAATAAATCGGTGTTTGACCGCAAAAACTATTTTTACCCTGATTTGCCGCAAGGCTATCAGATCTCCCAGTTCAAACAGCCGATTGTCGGGGAGGGTGAAATTATTGTCCGGGTCGGGCCTGACAAAAAGGGCGAATATGAAAAGGTCGTGGTCGGGGTTGAGCGGTTGCATCTGGAACAGGATGCCGGCAAGAGCCTGCACGATCAGCACCCAACCATGTCTTTCGTCGATCTCAATCGCTCCGGTGTGGCGCTGATGGAGATAGTTTCCAGGCCCGATATCCGCTCTGCCGACGAGGCCAAGGCCTATGTCACCAAGCTGCGCACCATATTGCGCTACCTGGGCACTTGTGACGGTAACATGGAGCAGGGCTCGCTGCGCGCCGATGTCAATGTCTCGGTGCGTGAACCCGGCGGTGCATTTGGTACAAGATGCGAAATCAAGAACGTCAACTCGATCCGCTTTATCGGCCAGGCTATCGAATCGGAGGCCCGACGCCAGATCGAAATTCTCGAAGATGGCGGAAAAATTGACCAGGAAACCCGGCTGTTTGACCCCGTTAAAAGCGAAACCCGTTCCATGCGCTCGAAAGAAGAAGCGCATGATTATCGCTATTTCCCCGATCCCGATCTGCTGCCGCTGGAATTTGATGATGCCTTTGTTGAGGCGCTGAAGGCCGACTTGACCGAGTTGCCCGACGACAAGCGTGCCAGATTAATCGATGATCTGGGTCTTTCAGCTTATGATGCTTCTATCCTCGTGGCCGACAAGGCCGTTGCCGATTTCTTTGAAAGCGTGGCAGCGGGCCGGGATGGCAAACAGGCGGCCAACTGGGTGATCAACGATCTTTTGGGCGCGCTTAATAAGGACGGCAAGACCATTGCTGAAACCCCGGTTTCCGCAGATCAGCTGGGCGGTATTATCGATCTCATCAAGAATGGCACCATCTCCGGCAAGATCGCCAAGGACCTGTTTGAGATTGTCTGGAGCGAAGGTGGCGATCCGGCAAAAATCGTTGAAGAAAAAGGCATGGCGCAGGTCACCGATACCGGCGCCATAGAGGCGGCTGTCGACGCGGTGATTGCCGCGAACCCGGCGCAAGTGGAAAAGGTCAGGGACAAACCGAATATGATCGGCTGGTTCGTCGGCCAGGTGATGAAATCGACCGGCGGCAAGGCAAACCCCAAGGCGGTCAACGAAATGCTGCGCAAGAAAATCGGTCTGGAATAGGACCATGTGGGTACGCACGGCAACCAGAAAAGATCTCGCTGCGGTCAGTAAATTGCTGAGCAAGACCTGGCATGCCACCTACGACGCCATCTATGGCCACGAACGGGTGAGCGAGATCACCACCGAATGGCATTCGGTGTCGGCGATCAGTCAGAAGATACGGATGCTTAATAGCGAATGTCTTGTAGCTGATGACGGCGATGCCATCGCCGGCATGGCCTATGCGCGTGAGGACGAGCCGGGTGAGGTTAAACTTCATCAGCTTTATGTGTTGCCCGAATTTCATGGCCGGGGTGTCGGTCAGTTGCTGCTCAACGAGATTGAGGGTTCATTTTTCGATGCCCGCAGATTTGTGCTGGAAGTCGAAGCGCAAAATACCCCGGCTATCCGGTTCTATCAAAAACACGGTTATAGCAAAATTGGTGGGGTGGATAATTGCGGACGCGAGGATTCCGGTATTGCCGCCCTGGTATTTGCAAAACAACGGCGATAGCAGTGAGATTTTAACGCAGCAATTTGGTTTCTTCCAGCCCGCCCTCAATCAGTCCCATGCGCTTGTCGAGATAAAGCTGACAGTGCGCCACCAGATCATCGACTTTGTCGCTGAAAAAGTGATTTGCTTCCGGCAAGGTATTTTGAGTGATGGTGATGCCCTTTTGCGCGTGCAGCTTGTCCACCAGCACCTGCACGTCTATCGGTGTCGACACCCGGTCTTCCTCGCCATGGATTATTAATCCGGAAGAAGGGCAGGGCGCCAGAAATGAGAAATCATAGATATTCGGCTGTGGCGAGATTGACATGAAACCTTCAATTTCCGGGCGGCGCATTAACAATTGCATGCCAATCCAGGCGCCGAAGGAAAAACCGGCCACCCAACAGCCGGTAGAATCAGGGTGCAGCGACTGCACCCAGTCAAGGGCGGCAGCGGCGTCGGATAACTCGCCCCTGCCGTGATCGAACTCGCCTTGGGAATTGCCGACGCCACGGAAGTTGAATCGCAGGGTGGTAAATCCGCTATTGACGAACATATAAAACAACTCATGCACCAGTGGATTATTCATGGTGCCACCGAATTTCGGGTGAGGATGGGGGTGCAAAACCAGCGCAATGGGTGCGTTTTTGTCGGCAGAAGGCTGGTAACGGCCTTCAAGGCGGCCTTCGGGGCCGTTAAATAAGACTTCGGGCATTCGTGCTCCAGATTAGTTCGGGCTGGTGTGGTGGCCCTGCAAAATCGCCTAGCAGCAACAGTGCGTCATAAACCGATGACAATTTGCTTCTTTCAAATCGTACCGGCGATCTATAAATTCGCGGCATTCATAGGCCATTTGGCCTATGAATTTCAAGAAAATTGCACATTAATTATAACCAAAGCACTCAACATAATGGCGTTTTGGGTATAATTGTTTTTTTTGATCCATACACTTATCCAAAAACCGGTACCCACCTTTCGGGTGCATGGAGAATAGTATCGAAGATGGCCAAGTCGGGAATATATCTAGACTACAACGCCAGCGCGCCTTTGGTGCCGGAGGCCCGGGCGGCGATGCTTTCGGCGCTGGACATTGGTGCCAACGCATCCTCAGTGCACAGCGATGGTCGTCAGGCACGCGCTGTCGTTGAGGCTGCTCGTGCACAGGTGGCCGCACTCGTTGGTGCCAGCGCTGATCAGGTGATCTTCACCAGCGGGGCAACGGAAGCGGCTCAATTGGCACTTTCACCGCGGCTGCGCCGTGGTAAGGATGAATTCAGGCTTAAAAACCTGTTAGTTAGCGCCATCGAGCATCCATGTGTTTTGAACGGCGGGCGATTTGATCCATCCAACATTACAACGCTGCCGGTTAGCAGTGAGGGTGTGCTGGATCTTGATGCACTTGCGGCGATTCTTGGCCAAAGAAATGACAATGAACCATTTCTGGCAGCGATCATGTTGGCTAATAATGAAACAGGTGTCATTCAGCCGGTTCGTGAGGCCGGTAAACCGGTACATCAGGCCGGTGGTTATTTGCTGGTTGATGCGGTTCAGGCGGCGGGCCGGATAGCGCTCGACATGTCACGGCTTGGCGCTGATTTTCTTGTCCTGACAAGTCACAAGATTGGCGGGCCGCAGGGCGTGGGGGCGCTGGTGCTGGCGGATAAATCCATCACACCTGAACCGTTGATAAAAGGCGGCGGCCATGAACATCACCTGCGGGCGGGCACAGAAAATGTTGCTGCAATTGCCGGATTCGGCGCTGCCTGCGGCAAAGCGGTTGAGCAGCTTGAATATATGCGTGAAACACTATATGTACGCAACCAGCTGGAAGGTCGATTGAAGGAACTGAGCAAAAGTCTTGGCAACCGGATTGGTCCGCTCAAGATTGTCGGTGAGAATTCAGAACGGCTTGCCAACACCTGTTGTTTTGCGGTCAGCGGAATAAATGCTGAAACGGCATTGATATCGCTTGATCTCGATGGCATATCTGTTTCATCGGGTTCAGCTTGTTCATCCGGCAGGGTCGAGGTCTCACATGTGTTGAGGGCGATGGGTTTGGACGAGCAGGCTGCGCGGGGGGCTATTCGGGTCAGTATTGGTTGGAATACAACCGCAGCGGACACGGAGAAATTTTTGGAAGCCTGGTCTTCCTATTTACATCGTTTGGTCTGAGTTGGGCTGAATAACTGACATAATCTCGACTGGCGGGCCTTGAACCCGCATAGATGGAGAGCAGAATGGCTGCGGTGCAGGAAACCATCGATCAGGTTCGCCGGATTGATGTTGATCAGTATAAATACGGATTTTCGACAGATATTGAATCGGACAAAGCACCGATCGGGCTGAACGAGGATATCGTTCGCTTTATTTCCGCCAAAAAGGGCGAACCGCAATGGATGCTCGACTGGCGGCTTGAGGCATTCGCCCGCTGGAAAACCATGGTCGAGCCGACCTGGGCCAGGGTAAATTATCCAGAGATCGATTTTCAGGACATCTATTACTATTCGGCGCCAAAGTCGATGAAGGACGGTCCGCAGACCATTGATGATGTCGATCCCGAATTGCTGAAGACCTATGAGAAGCTCGGCATTCCCTTGCGTGAGCAGGAAATTCTCGCCGGTGTGCAGGAATCGAAAATCGCCGTCGACGCGGTGTTTGACAGTGTTTCGGTGATCACCACTTTCAAGAAAGAACTGTCCAAGGCTGGCGTTATCTTCTGTCCGATTTCCGAAGCCATTCAGGAGCACTCTGAACTGGTGAAGAAATATCTTGCAACGGTAGTGCCGACCACCGACAATTATTACGCGACGCTCAACTGCGCGGTATTCACCGATGGTTCCTTCGTCTACATCCCCGAAGGGGTGCGTTGCCCGATGGAACTGTCGACCTATTTCCGCATCAACGAGTTAAATACCGGCCAGTTCGAGCGCACGTTGATTATTGCTGAAAAGGGCTCTTACGTTTCCTATCTGGAAGGTTGCACCGCACCACAGCGTGACGAAAACCAGCTTCATGCGGCGGTGGTCGAGCTGGTCGCCATGGAGGATGCGGAAATCAAATATTCCACCGTACAGAACTGGTATCCGGGCGATGAAGATGGCAAGGGCGGTATCTATAATTTTGTCACCAAGCGCGGCGATTGCCGTGGCAAGAATTCCAAAATTTCCTGGACCCAGGTGGAAACCGGATCGGCGATAACGTGGAAATATCCGTCGTGCATTTTGCGCGGTGACGGTTCGCAGGGCGAGTTCTATTCGATTGCCGTATCCAATGGCATGCAGCAGGTCGATTCAGGCACCAAGATGCTGCATCTGGGCAAAAACACCAAAAGCCGCATTATCTCCAAGGGGATTTCCGCCGGCCGGTCGCAAAACACCTATCGCGGCCAGGTATCCGCCCATCGCAAAGCCAAGCACGCGCGCAATTTTACCCAGTGTGATTCGCTGCTGATCGGTGATCAGTGCGGCGCACACACGGTGCCCTATATCGAAGCCAAGAACGCCGATGCGCAGTTCGAGCATGAGGCGACGACATCCAAGATTTCCGAAGATCAGCTGTTTTATTGCCTGCAACGCGGCATCCCGGAAGAAGAAGCCGTAGCGTTGATCGTCAATGGTTTTGTCCGCGACGTTATTCAGCAATTACCGATGGAATTTGCGGTTGAAGCGCAAAAGCTGATCGGCATATCGCTTGAGGGGAGTGTGGGGTGATGAATTGGCGTTGGTTGATTGCACCTGTCGTGCCAGTGTGGCCAGATCGGACGATAGCGGCATGTATGACTGGAGTCCTCGTATTCGCTAGCTCTTTTCTGTGGAAGGAATACGGAGCGCTTGGAGCGGGTTTGGCCGGCGGAATTTCATTTTGTATTAGTGCAGCAGCCACCAGATTTATTATGAATCCCAGCAAAAACAGGTTTGAAAACGATGAAGAAAAATAGGGTTGAAAACCCTATTTTGGAGCATCTTCGGGCAATCCGCACGGATGTGGCGAAGTTGAACAACAGAATGGATACGCTGGCTGCAGAAATGACATCAGTGCGACAACATCTTTACGGTGTAGTTTCGTTGCAGGATCATGATCACGTTGACCTTGCTGCACCAAAAGTACGTTTGGACAGGGTGGAAGACCGCCTGGAATTGGCCGATGAATGATCACGAAACTCGTCCGACGATATAGAATTAGCGACTGGAAAGAACGAAAAATGCTTGAAATAATAAACCTCCACGCCCGTGTCGCCGATGAAGACGCAGAAATCCTGCGCGGGCTGACACTTTCGGTCAAGCCCGGCGAAGTGGCGGCGATCATGGGCCCCAACGGCTCCGGCAAATCGACGCTTTCCTATATTCTGGCCGGCAAGGATGACTACGAAATCACTCAAGGTTCGGTTACTTATCTGGGCAAAGATTTGCTCGATATGGAAGTTCATGAGCGGGCCGCAGCGGGTTTGTTTCTGGCCTTTCAGTACCCGCTGGAAATTCCCGGGGTGCCGACCATGACCTTCCTGCGCACCGCGATCAATGCACAACGCCGGCAGCGCGGTGAAACGGAACTGACGACGCCCGATTTTATACGGCTGGTTAAGGAGAAGGCGAGCGGTCTTAAAATCGACATGAATATGCTCAAGCGGCCGCTTAATGTGGGTTTTTCCGGTGGCGAGAAAAAGCGTGCCGAAATCTTGCAGATGGCACTGCTTGAACCAAAGCTTTGCGTGCTTGATGAAACCGATTCGGGCCTTGATATCGATGCGCTGAAGGTTGTGGCCGAAGGGGTCAACGCCCTGCGCTCGCCCGACCGGGCGGTGATTGTCATCACCCATTATCAGCGCCTGTTGGACTATATTGTACCGGATAGGGTTCACGTCTTGTCAAAGGGCCGGATCGTTAAATCGGGCGACAAGTCACTGGCCCTTGAATTGGAACAAAAAGGCTATGCCGAATTAATAGAAGCGGCGTAAGAGGTGAATATGCACGCTCCATCAAGCCAGGCCGAGAACGATTTTGTCACGCTCTATGACCGCATTGGCAGTTCACTTCCAGGCCATGAGACCATTGCAGCAGCACGCGCCGATGCGATAGCGGCGCTGCGCCAACATGGCTTGCCGACGAGGCGGGTTGAGGCCTGGCATTATACCGATCTGCGCAACCGCCTGCGCGAGGTGCACGCGCCGGCCCCGCGTCCTGATTTGGAATTGGCAAAGCAGGCATTTGACGGCCACAACTGGTTACCCGAGATCATTCGCCTGCCGATAATCAATGGCCACTATATTGCCGAATTGGCCGACGAATTGCCCGATGATGTCATTCTGGCCAGGCTGGGCGATGCTGAAAGTGCCCTGATCGATGGTGCGCTTGATCAGGCCAACGCCATTAACGTGCTCAACACGGCCTTTGTCACCGACGGTTTCTCGATGATCGTTGAGGAAGATACGTCCATTCGCCAAACCATCGGCATTGCCAATGCATTTTGTGGGGATCAAAGCGCCATGGCGACGAGCCGCAACAATGTGGTTGTGTGTCGTGGCGCCTGGAGTGCATTTGCTGAACGCCACGTCGGGCCAAATGACGTCGCCTATACGTCCAACACGGTGACCAATCTGTGGCTTGGTGAAGGCGCCAGGGCCCGCTGGGTGATCTGTCAGGAAGAGGGCGATCTTGCCACCCATCTGGCGCAACTGAATGTGACACTGGGTGATGACACTGATCTGGAAATTTTCGTTGTCAATGCGGGCGGGCTGTTGGTGCGCCGCGAAATCAATGTCGAGGTTGTCGGGGAAAATGCCAACCTTAATATCCGCGGTGTTAATCTCGCCGGCGGCGAGGCGCATGTCGATGTGACCACGGTGCTGAATCACACGGTGGCGCACACCAATTCGTCACAAATATACCGCAATGCTTCAACCGAGCGTGGTAGCGGTGTATTTCAGGGTCGGATCCAGGTGGCGCAGAAAGCCCAGAAGACCGACGCGGCCATGGCCTGCAATACGCTGCTCTTATCGGACGAATGTGATTTTTCCGCCAAGCCGGAACTGGAAATTTTTGCTGACGATGTGCTGTGCGCCCATGGTGCAACGATTGCTGATCTTTCCGAAGATCATCTGTTCTATCTGATGGCGCGCGGTATTTTTGAACGCGAGGCCCGCAATCTGCTGGTAAAGGCTTTCCTGGAGGAAGTGCTTGAAGAACTGGATGACCAACCCCTTCGCGAGGCGCTGATACGGCGTATTGATCGCTGGCTGGATGCACGGCAATAGGATCGGCACGGCAATATGGATCAGAATCTGACTAGCTATGATGTGGAGAAAATCCGTGCGGATTTCCCGATACTTTCGCGCGAGGTTTACGGCAAGCCGCTGGTCTATCTGGACAATGGCGCATCGGCGCAAAAGCCGCATGTGGTGCTTGATACCATCAACAATGCCTATACAGAAAACTATGCCAATGTGCACCGGGGTCTGCATTTCCTGTCCAATGCGGCGACCGATCTCTATGAAGGTGCGCGTGAAAGTGTGCGGCGGTTTTTGAACGCGCCATCATCAGAACAGATAGTTTTTACCAAATCGGCAACCGAAGCGATAAATCTCGTCGCCTATGGCCACGTGATGCCGCAGATTGGTGCCGGTGATGAAATCGTGCTTTCGATCATGGAGCATCATTCCAATATTGTGCCATGGCATTTCTTGCGCGAGCGGCAAGGCGCGGTGCTGAAATGGGTGGATGTCGACGAAGACGGTTCCTTCAATATTGCCCGCTTTGAAGAGACCTTGGGATCGAAAACCAAGCTGGTCGCCGTTACCCACATGTCGAACGTTCTAGGCACCGTCGTGCCGGTTAAAGAGATTTGCCGCATTGCCCATGAACGCGGCATTCCGGTGCTGGTCGATGGCAGCCAGGCGGCGGTGCACATGCCGGTCGATGTGCAGGATCTCGATTGTGATTTCTATGCCTTTACCGGCCACAAGGTCTATGGCCCATCGGGGATCGGCATTCTTTACGGTAAAAAGCAGGCTCTTGAATTGACGCAACCATTTATGGGTGGCGGTGAGATGATTTTAGAGGTCAGCAAGGATGAGGTCACCTATGCCGACCCGCCCCATCGGTTTGAAGCGGGCACGCCGCCTATAGTGCAAGCCATCGGGCTTGGTGCTGCGGTTGACTATATGGATGCCATTGGCCGCGAAAACATTGCCGCCCACGAAGCGCAATTGCGCGACTATGCCCATGAACAACTGAGCAGGATAAATTCGTTGCGCATTTTCGGCAATGCGCCGGGCAAGGGCGCGATAATCTCGTTTGAACTTGAGGGCATTCATGCCCATGATGTGTCGATGGTGATCGACCGGGCCGGCGTAGCGGTGAGGGCCGGCACCCATTGCGCCCAGACTCTCTTGAACTCTTACGGCGTAACATCCACATGCAGGGCATCCTTTGGCATGTATAATACACTTGCCGAGGTTGACGTGCTGGCTGAGGCGCTTGAAAAAGCAAGGACATTTTTCGCATGAATGAACCAACAGGCGATACCAACCCGGCAGAGCATCAAGTGCCGGAAGAAGTATCAATCGAATCAGCGGGTTCAGCCATTCCCCAGGCCGAAATCGAACGGCTGACCAATGACATCATCGCTGCGTTAAAGACTGTTTATGACCCTGAAATTCCGTCCGATATCTATGAGATCGGTCTGATTTACAAGGTCGATATCGATGATGACCGCAATGTCGAAATCGACATGACCCTGACCGCACCTGGCTGTCCGGTGGCCGGCGAAATGCCTATCTGGGTTGAAAATGCGGTAATGTCGGTCGAAGGCATCGCCCATGTTAATGTCAACATGGTGTTTGATCCGCCGTGGACACCGGAACGTCTTTCAGAAGAGGCGCAGGTGGCGCTTGGCTGGTACGTTTAAGGAGCAAAAAAATGGCCGGATTTCAGGTTGTAAGCATTACCGAACTTGCAGAGCAGCGTATCCATGACATTCTTGCCAATGCTACCGTCGAAGCCGAGGGTATACGCATTGGGGTTAAAAATGGCGGCTGTGCCGGTATGGAATATACCGTTGATCTGGTCAGCGAGCCGAACCCCAAGGACGATCTGGTCGAGAGCAATGGGGCTCGGGTCTATGTGGCGCCCGAGGCGGTGTTGTTTTTGCTAGGCACCGAGCTTGACTATGAGGTGACCAAGCTGCGTTCGGGATTTGTGTTCAACAATCCGAACCAGACATCGGCCTGTGGTTGCGGCGAAAGTGTTACGCTTACAGCGGCCGAATTGCCGGCAGTGTTCGCCAAATAGATTTCAGGAATTGAATACCCGGGCAAAGATCGTGTCGACATGTTTGGTGTGGTAGGCGAGATCGAATTTTTCCCTGATCTCTGTTTCGCTTAAGGCGGTGCGAACATCATCATCGGCCAACAGTTCTTCGAGAAAATCCTTACCTTCCTGCCAAACCTTCATGGCGTTGCGCTGCACCAGGCGATAGGCATCTTCGCGCGAAACACCAGCCTGGGTCAGCGCCAGCAAAACCCGTTGAGAATGGATGAGGCCACGAAACTGGTTGAGGTTGCGCATCATATTATCGGGGTAGACGACCAGTTTTTCCATCATGCCGGTCAGCCGGGCAATGGCAAAATCAAGTGTTACGGTCGCGTCAGGCCCGATCATCCGCTCGACCGACGAATGGGAGATATCGCGTTCGTGCCACAGGGCGACATTTTCCAATGCGGGGGTCACATAGGCGCGCACCATGCGGGCAAGACCCGTAAGGTTTTCGCTCAAAATCGGGTTTCGCTTGTGCGGCATGGCCGAAGAGCCCTTTTGGCCTTTCGAAAAATACTCTTCCACCTCAAGCACTTCGGTGCGTTGCAGGTGGCGAATTTCGGTCGCAAGCCGCTCGATAGACGAGGCGATTACACCCAATGTGGCAAAAAACATCGCGTGGCGGTCGCGCGGTATCACCTGGGTCGATACCGGCTCGATGGCAAGCCCCATTGCCGCCGCCACGTGGGCTTCCACCTCAGGGTCGATATTGGCGAAGGTGCCAACGGCTCCGGAAATTGCACAAGTCGCCACTTCTTCTCGCGCCAGTAGCAGGCGTTTTTTGCAGCGTTGAAATTCGGCATAGGCTTCCGCCATCTTTAAGCCAAATGTCACCGGTTCCGCGTGGATGGCATGGGAACGGCCTATACAGACCGTATCCTTGTGCTCGATGGCGCGTTTTTTTAGTGCCGCAAGCAACTGATCAAGCCCTTCGATCAACAGGTCAGACGCGTTGGTCAGTTGTACGTTAAAACAGGTATCCAGCACGTCAGAGGAAGTCATGCCCTGATGAACGAAGCGGGCGTCATCACCGACGATTTCCGCCAGATGGGTCAGGAATGCGATAACGTCGTGCCTGGTCTCACGCTCTATCTCATCGATACGCGCCACATCGAATTTGGCCTCACCACCCTTTTGCCGGATAGTCGCGGCGGCACTTTGGGGTATAACCCCTTGTTTTGCCAGCGCATCACAGGCATGTGCCTCAATTTCAAACCAAATGCGAAATTTTGTTTCCGGCGACCAGATAGCAGCCATTTCAGGGCGTGAATAACGGGGAATCATGAATGAGTTTTCTCGCATTTGGATGGAAGAATGCGCCGGTAATACCCCCCAAAGCGATCAATCGCAACAGCCTATTGGTCACAACGCAAACACCATCTATTTTTCGATCAAATCCACATCCGAAGTTGATTTGACAAAGATGCCGGCGGCCACAAACAGCGCAATCGGGCCGAAAGGAAGTATCATGCGCAAGCCCTGAACCGCGAAGAGGTAAAACGCGGACAATGTGGTAAAGACAAATTGCACAGTCCAGCCGAGCGTAAATGTCGGCATGTGCCATTGGGAATAGTAAATGCGATAATGCATGGCAAAAAGAAAAGCCGCCGCACCGACGGTGGCCAGTGGAATAATCACCAAAGCGATGGCCAGTCTTTTGGGTGCAATGCTGCGGGCACTGAAAATAAGCGCGATTGCCCAGCCCGCCATGCCACCAATCAGTGTTCCGACAAATATCAAAACAACAACATACATGATTGCCGTTTGATCCTGCCACCCCTGTCGCATCAGGGTGCCGTAGGTGTGAAGCGCCATGAACAAACCCCAGATGAGGCCAAACAGCACAATTTGTTTCCATCGCTTGCGGGCAAACCTTATTCTGTGCGACAACGCCATCAATCGGTTTCGCCATTGGCAGTTAGGTGTCCAAATTGTTGCCGCCAGGTGGGCAACATGTCGCCCTTTTGTGTTGTTGCCTCATAGATTGCCCGGGCAATTGCCCGGCTCATGGTGCTGGCGGCAATCGCGCTCATGTCTATTTGCCGGTCGAGCGAAAATTCGGCGGGGTTTTCGCCGGTTGAGAGCGCAAAAATCAGATCACCGTCGATTGGCGTGTGCGACGGCCATATGGCGCGGGCAAAACCATCATGGGCTGCAATTGCCAGTCTCTTGGTTTGTGCTTTGGTCAATTTTGCGTCCGTCGCGACAATCGCAATAGTTGTGTTAGCACCCGATTGTATCGCATTACGATGTTTGATGCGCAAATCCTGGCTATTTTCCGGGAAGGGTGAGGGTAGCCCCAATCCACCAAATTCGGCGCTAAGTTCAAAGGGTGCAGCCCAAAAATGACCGCTATCACCAATCAATGCTGAACCAAGCGCGTTAACCGCCACCAGCGCACCAATGGTTATCTCATCGCCATCATCACCGCGACAAACCGAAGAGGCCGAACCAAGACCGCCTTTAGAGGTCGCCGATGTCGCTCCGACGCCGGCGCCCGAGGTGCCGATTTCAAAATCGACTGCGGCGTCTAGAACGGCGCTATACCCAAGCTCACGATAGGGCGGATATTGACCCCAGTCTTTGTTGCCGCCGTTGATCAGATCGAACAGAATTGCGGAAGGAACAATCGGAATATTGTGATCGCCAACCGGGAAACCCCGGCCCATTTCACGTAAAGCAGCCTGCACGCCACCGGCGGCATCAAGGCCAAAGGCCGATCCGCCAGAAAGCGCGATTGCGTCAACGCTTTCAATCAAATTTTCAGGCCGAAGAAGTTCCGTATCCCTGGTGCCCGGTCCACCGCCCATCACTTCAAAGGATGCGGTAACCGGCCTGTCGCACACCAACACCGTGACGCCGGTTTTGATTTCCCGCTCATCCGCATTGCCAACGCGCAGACCGGCAATGTCGGTTATCAAATTGAGCGGTCCGGGCGCTGATGCATGCATGCGATCAAGACCCGCCAATAGGTTTCATGTTACCGCCTTGCCAAACATGCAGCCGATGAGAAAAAGCCGAGGCGCGGCCATCGCGATTAAATGTCACCGGACCCATGACGGATTGGAATGTTCTTCCTTCGAGCTCCAGCTGGCCACTGAGCGCCGCCTCAATGGCAATTTGGGTCATCGCATAGCCGGGAATAAGCGCCCCTTGAGGTTCAACATTTTCGCTGCGTAAACGGCTAACCAGATCTGCTGCTTCGGGAAGCAACTCGGGCGCCAGCGGAAACACCGCCAATATGCCCGCCGGCACGCTATCGGCGCTATCGATGTGAGGCAGCATAATCAGCGATTCACCCCCGGCGATCTCTATCGGCAGTTTCAACTTTTGGACATCGCGGGCGATCTGGGCAATATCTTCGGCTCCACCACCAACAAACAATGCTTCAATGCCGCTTTTTGACAATCGCCGTAGGAGCGATATCTGATTGGACTGGAGCGGGCGAAAATTTGCCTGGCCAACTGGTCTTTGCCCACTGAGATCGGCAAGAGTGCGCAATCCATCGGCCAGACCGCGCCCGTAGACGCTGCCATCGTCGGCTATCGCATAGGGTTTGCCCCGCCAGCGTTTTAACAAAATACCGGCGATATTGCTGATTTCTTCATCTGGACCCGACGACAGCGTGTAGGCCAGCCAGCCATCTTTCTTTCGGCCTTGCGCAAGACGTGAGACGCGCGCGTAAGGGGCAATTACCGGTATCTTTTTTGGCGACAGTACATCGAGCGCGGCATAAAACGCTTCGCTGCACAGCGGGCCAACAACGATCTGGACTTTGAGTTTAGCCATTTGGTTGGCGGCTTTGGTGGCCGGCTTTGCTTTGCATCCAGTGTCTAACACCTCTATTCGTACCGGCTGGCCGGCGTTACCGCCAATTTGGGCAGCCAGTCGGGCACCAAGTTCCAGTTGCCTGCCAAGCAACGCGGTTTTTCCGCTCAATGCGGTAAGCACGCCGATGGTAATATCATCGGCCCTGGCTCTAATCGCATGATGCAAAAACACACCGGCCAGGACTAGTGCTGCAAAAACCAGTTTTCCGGTACAGATGAATCGATTGCATTTCATGGCAATTCCTTAGCACATCAAAGGGGGCTGAAAAGGCAGGAGTTTCCCGCATATTGCATTATCACGGGCATTTTGGGCACGTTGGTAACTAATTATTGCTGCAAAGGGTTGCGCAATGAACGAATTGCCGCTTTACAAGACGCGACCACAGGGTCAAAATCGTATCAGAACCGCCATCGACAATGGTGCGGGCACAAATGGGAGTAGAAATATGGTCAAATCAATTAAAACAGTATTGGCTGCAGGCGTGGCACTTGGTTGTCTTGCTATGCCGATGAACGCGGTGGCTGCTGATATTAAAATCGGATTCCTGGGCGGTTTTACCGGCCCGATTGAATCGCTTGTTCCACCGATTGCCGAGGGCGCTAAACTGGCTCTTAATCAGGTAAACGCTGCCGGTGGTGTGCTTGGCGGGAAGACGCTTGAGCTGGTGACGGCAGATACAACTTGTGCCGATGCAACCAAGGCTTCCGATGCTGCAGACCGGCTGGTAAACGTCGAAAAGGTTGTGGCAATCGTTGGCGCATTGTGTTCGGGTGCGACAATCGCATCGGCTAACAATGCGGGTATTCCAGCGGGTGTTGCGATGGTTTCCCCTGCCGCCACGTCGCCGAAACTGACGACGCTGGAAGACAAGGACCTGATGTTTCGCACGGCACCTTCCGATGCGTTTCAGGGACAGGTTTTGGCACGTCTGATAATGTCCAAGGGTATCAAATCAGTCGCCGTAACTTATGTTAACAATGATTATGGCAAAGGTTTTGCCGACTCGTTTTCAAGGGCTTTTGCCGCAGCAGGTGGAATCGTTACTGCCAATGAAGCTCATGAAGACGGTAAATCAGATTATCGAGCAGAAATCGGCTCTCTGGCTTCCGCTGGTGGCGAGGCGCTCGTTCTGCTGGCCTATGGCGATGGCTCCGGCATGACGTTTACACGTCAGGCATTGGAATCAGGTGACTTCAATATGTTTGCCGGTGGTGATGGTATGGTTTCGACTGCCTTCATCAAGAATATGGGAACATCCATTGATGGTAAGTTCATCCTGACCAACCCCGGCGCCACAGGCGGCGCGGCAACAGACATGTATACTGCCGCAGCGACGGCCGCCAATCTTGATCCAAAAGCGGTATATGGTGCCAATTCCTATGACGCGGCCTTTATTCTTGCCCTGGCTATCGAGCAGGCCGGCAGTGCCGATCGTGCTGCTATCGCTAAATCCGTGCGCGATGTGGCCAGCGCTCCTGGTGAGATTATTCATCCAGGTGAATGGGCCAAGGCCGTAGCCGCCATCAAGGCCGGCAAGGGTGTCAACTATGATGGTGCAACTGGCAGTATCGATTTTGATGAAGCTGGCGATGTTGCTGGAACCTACGACGAAGTCAAGATCGAAAATGGTGCCACTGTTATCGTTGGACCTGCAGACTAAAAAAAACTGCTTTCAAACAACATCGAACCCGGGCATTCGTGTCCGGGTTTTGTGTCTCAATAGTTTGCATTTGGTGGTACTGCATCACCAGATGATTGCGTTGAATATTGCCGGGGAGAGCGAACATAGCTGACTACGTTAACCCGGATCCCGACCATTTTGCCCTTTTTAAAGAACTGCCGCTCGACCGGCCAATCCATATGCTCAATCTGGTCCAGTTGAACGAGCAGGCTGTTTACGAGGATGGCCAGGTAATCAGCGGTAAAGATGCTTATGGGGAATATGGCCGTTTGAGCGGGCCGATATTCAAACGCCTGGGTGGGAGGCTGGTTTGGTCCGGCAGTTTTGAGCACATGGTTATCGGTCCGGTGGATGAGGTTTGGGATATTGCTTTCATCGCCGAATATCCGACCGGTCAGGCTTTTCTCGACATGGTTCGCGATCCGCAGTATCGGGCGGTGGTCCATCATCGCACGGCGGCGGTAAAAACCTCGCGGCTCATCCGCCTTGAGCCCAAGGAAAGCGGTGCCGGATTTGGCGAGTGACGCCAATTGAGAAGATCACGGAATTTTTAAGATGCACTAAACGTCCAGCAGTTCTTCGCTGGCGAACTCTGCATTATTCTGGATAAAGTGAAACCGGGCCTCGGGCTTGGTGCCCATCAGGTGCCCGACGGTTATCTTTGTTGCCTCCGGCTCGGCAATCTCCACCCGCAGCAGCGAGCGCTTGGCCGGGTCCATGGTGGTTTCTTTCAACTGGCGGGGCATCATTTCGCCTAACCCTTTGAAGCGGCCAATATCGATCTTCTTGTTGCCCTTGAATTCTTGTTCCAGCAATTCGTCGCGATGAGCATCGTCGCGGGCATAAAGCGTCTTGCCGCCCTGCGAAATCCGATAAAGCGGCGGAATAGCCAGATAAAGATGACCATCGCGAATAAGGTCCGGCATCTCGGAATAGAAAAACGTGATCAACAGCGAAGCGATATGAGCACCGTCGACATCGGCATCGGTCATGATGATGACCCGGTCGTAGCGCAAATCGGCATCGCGGTATTTTGATCGCGTGCCACAGCCAAGCGCCTGAATAAGATCGGCAATCTGCTGGCTTTGGGCCATTTTGTCACGGCTGGCGCTTACCACATTGAGAATTTTTCCGCGCAGCGGAAGGATCGCCTGGTTTTTACGGTTGCGTGCCTGCTTGGCCGAACCACCGGCTGAATCGCCTTCGACAATGAATATTTCCGTGCCGCCTGCCGCCGATTGTGAACAGTCGGCCAGTTTGCCCGGTAACCGCAATTTGCGCGATGCGCTCTTGCGGTTGATTTCCTTTTCCTTGCGCCGCCGCATGCGTTCTTCGGCGCGGTCAGCCACCCAGTCGAGCAGTTTGTCTGCCTCCTGGGGGGAGGCGGCAAGCCAGTGGTCGAACGGGTCGCGTACCGCATTTTCGACTACCCTTTGGGCTTCGACGGTCGCCAACCTGTCTTTGGTCTGGCCGACAAATTCTGGCTCACGTATAAAGACCGACAACATGGCCGCCGCAGAGGTCATCACATCGTCAGTCGTGATAACAGAAGCACGTTTGTTTCCAACAATTTCGGCATAAGACTTCAAGCTTCGTGTTAGCGCGATGCGGAAGCCGGCCTCATGCGTGCCACCTTCTGGTGTCGGCACCGTGTTGCAATAGGAATTGACAAAACCGTCATCACCATACCAGGCGACGGCCCATTCAATGGTGCCATGGCCGCCGGTCTTTTCTGATTTGCCAAAGAACGGTTCGCGGGTCACCTGATGCTGTTTGCCGAGCGAAGCCTCAAGATAGTCGCGCAATCCGCCGGGAAAATGGAACGTCGCATTTTTTGGTGTTTCATCCTTTTCGCCGATAAGTGAGGGTGCGCACGACCAGCGAATTTCGACACCGCCATACAAATAGGCCTTTGAACGCGCCATCGTGAACAGGCGCGCCGGCTCAAATTTTGCATTCATGCCGAATATTTCCGCGTCCGGGTGGAACCGCACCTTGGTGCCGCGCCGATTGTGTATCTCGCCCAACGATTCCAGTTTACCGGTGGCAATGCCTTTCGAAAATTGCTGGCGGAATAACTGGCGATTGCGCGCCACTTCAACCACAAGATCATCGGAAAGCGCATTAACCACCGAAACGCCAACACCATGCAGACCGCCCGATGTCTCATAGACATTACTGTCGAATTTGCCACCGGCGTGAAGTGTCGTCATGATCACTTCCAGTGCCGATTTTTGCTTGAATTTCGGGTGAGGGTCGACCGGTATGCCGCGGCCATTGTCGCTGACCGAGAGATAACCTTCCTCGTCCAGTTCGACCTCAATCCAGCTGGCATGGCCAGCGACCGCCTCATCCATCGAATTGTCGATCACCTCGGCAAAAAGATGGTGCAGTGCTTTGATATCTGTGCCGCCGATATACATGCCCGGCCTGCGGCGCACCGGCTCGAGCCCTTCCAACACCTCAATGTCTGAAGCGCTGTAGCCGCTGCCCTTGGCCGATGAAATTGCCGCCGCATTGCCGCCATTGCTGCGGCGCGGTTTTCGATCAGCCGTTTTGGCCGATTGCCGCTCTGCCCGGCTTGCCGGTTTGGTGGCCGTATTGTTGTCAACCGAAAACAGATCGTTGGTGGTGTCCATAGACGGGGCGCCCTTATGTTTTTCGAATCACACCATTATAGAACGAAGGTGTGAATGGCGGAAATCGATGATACTGGACAGAAACTTGATTCACGTTATGTTCTAAAGCTTCCTGCATCTCCTGTAAAGCACAGGCTGGTGAAAACTAGCGATGTCGGATACTAATTTCAGTGAAGGGCGAACCAGGGATGAATGCAATTGATCTGTAATATTTGCGATGGTGACGAATTTTGTGATTTTCGGGGGAGGCCAGGTGAACAGTGCGTTCAATGCGGCGCTCTGGCGCGTCACCGGGTCGCGCTTGCGGTGTATGAAAACCATCTCTTCCCGATGATTGCCGAAAAACCACGCGGACGGATTTTACATCTTGCGCCTGAACCGGCTCTTTTCCCGCTTTTGCAGCGCCGGCTGGGTGCCGGCTATATTTGCGCAGATGCCTCACCGCAGCGTTATCCCCATGCCAGGTGTTTGAAATTGTTCTTTCCCAAAAACTTTGACATATTCCCGGACGGTTATTTCAATGCCATTTTGCATAATCACGTGCTGGAGCACATTCCCGGTCATTTTGGCGATCATCTGACGGGGTTTGCCCGGCTGTTGAAACCGGGTGGGCGGATGATATTTTCCATACCCGGGCCATATATGGGCCGGCAAACGATAGAGGGTGGAGAACATCTTGACAGCGATGGCGAGCGGCTGGAAAAATTCCTGCAGGAAGATCACTACAAACTGTTTGGTGCTGACTTTGTTGACTTTATTGAGGCAATACCAGGTGGCAGACGGGTTGATGAAGGTGTGAGCGATGAAATGAGAACGCAACTCAATGTTCGGCCCAAAAAGGCGCCGTTTTTTATTTGGCAAAAGGACAGCTGATGGCCCACGCACCTGTTTTTACACCATTGATCGCCTCCTTGCCTTCTACGGTGCCATTTGTCGGGCCCGAGGTGCAGGAGCGGGCAATTGGAGCGCCGTTTCGGGCCCGCATCGGTGCCAATGAAAGCGTTTTTGGCGCTTCACCCAAGGCCCATGCCGCCATTGCGGCAGCACTTGCCCATTGCTGGAAATATACCGATCCTGAATTTGTTGACTTGAAAGAGGCTATCGCCAGCCACCACCAGGTGCCAATCCAGAATATCGTTGTCGGCGAGGGGATAGACGGGCTGCTCGGCGTAGCATCGAGATTATTTGTCGAACCGGGAGTTGCCGTGGCGACTTCGCTTGGCGCCTATCCGACCTTCAATTATCACATTGCCGGTCTGGGCGGGCGGCTGGTAACCGCTCCCTATGTGGATGATCATGAAAGTCCTGACGCCTTGCTTGAGTTGGCAAGCCGGCAAAAAGCCCGAATAATCTATCTCGCCAATCCTGACAATCCGATGGGCACGTGGTGGACCGGCACTGAAATCGATAGAATGATTGCCCGTTTGCCGGCCTCGTCGGTGTTGTTTCTTGACGAGGCTTATGTCGAATTTGCACCTGATGACACATCGCCAAAAATTGATCTTGAAAACCCGCAAGTGCTGCGCTTTCGCACTTTTTCAAAGGCCTATGGTCTGGCCGGTGCGCGGGTCGGCTACGCCATTGGTCATGTTGGGGTGATCAGCGCCTTCGATAAGATCCGCAATCATTTCGGCATGAATTGTTTTGCTATTCAAGGTGCAAACGCCGCCATACGCGACCAGCTTTGGCTGGCCAAGGTCAAAAACAAGGTGGCAGCGGCGAGAGATCGCATTGCTGCAATTGCGGCCAATAACGGGCTTGTCACGTTGCCATCGGCAGCTAATTTTGTGGCAATCGACTGCGGCAGGGATGGTGATTTCGCCCGCGCGGTTCTGGCCAGTCTCGGCAAGCAGGGAGTTTTTGTTCGCATGTCTGGCGTGGTGCCACAAGACCGCTGCATCCGTGTCAGTACCGGCACAAACGACGATCTAAACATCTTTGAACAATGTCTGCCGGTGGCGTTAAGCGAGGCGGGCGACCTATCGTAGGGCCGGCATTCGCCATGGCAGGCAAATTTGCCCCTTGACCTTCCATCGAATGGAAGGTCTATCTGCTGGTCGAACCTGATATATGAGGCAGATATCATGAATTTAGACCCCCATACCGGTTGTCATGACCATGAAAACACTGCCCAGCAAGCCCGGACCAGCATTGATCCCGTATGCGGCATGACGGTCACCCACAATGTGGACAAAATGTTTCTTGCCCATGATGGCGAAACTTATCATTTCTGCAATCCCAAATGTCACGACCGGTTTAAGGCCGATCCGTGGTTTTATCTTTCCGGCGCTAGCAAGCGGGTAAAAAAGGTTGCGGCCAGGGGCACGCAATATATCTGTCCGATGTGCCCCGAGGTGCAGGAGGAAAAGCCAACAGATTGTCCGATTTGCGGCATGGCGCTTGAACCCAAGGGTGCGCCTGTCGAAGGGCCTAACCCGGAGCTGGTAGATTTTACCCGCCGGTTTTGGGTCTGTGTGGCGCTGGCCATACCGCTATTGTTGTTGACGATGGGGGCGATGATCGGCCTGCCGTTTCGGGCCTGGCTTGGTGAAGAAACAGCGGTGTGGATAGAGCTTTTGTTGGCAGCACCGGTGGTGCTGTGGGCAGCCAGACCAGTGTTCAAACGCGGCTGGAGTTCAATAATTTCCGGCAATTTCAACATGTGGACATTGATCATGTTGGGGGTCGCAGCCGCCTTCGGCTACAGTGTGGCCGCGACAATAATACCGGGGGCTTTCCCGACTTCGTTCCGCATGGCGGACGGCTTGGTGCCGGTTTATTATGAAGCTTCTGTGGTTATTATTGCGCTGGTCTTCCTTGGGCAAATCATGGAGTTGAAGGCGCGTCAACGAACCGGTTCGGCAATCCGCGCACTGCTTGATCTTTCACCAAAGACCGCCCGGCGAATAAATGACGACGGCAGTGAATATGATGCACCAGTGGAAAACATTCTTGTCGGCGACAGGATTCGCCTGCGCCCGGGCGAAAGTGTTGCGGTCGATGGCGTGGTGCTCGAAGGTCATTCGTCAATTGACGAGAGCATGATTTCGGGCGAACCCATACCGGTTGAAAAGATCGAAGGTAATATTGTCACCGGCGGCACGATCAATGCCACCGGCTCTCTTATCATGCGGGCTGAAAGGGTTGGTGCAGATACCATGCTTGCCAAAATCGTCGAATTGGTTGGCGAGGCGCAGCGCTCGCGTGCACCGATGCAGGCGATGGCCGACCGGGTGGCCGGTTATTTTGTGCCGTCGGTGGTGCTGGTGGCAATTGTCGCCTTCGTTTTGTGGGCGATTTTTGGTCCGCCGCCTGCCATGGTCTACGCGATTATTGCTGCCGTGTCGGCGCTGATAATTGCCTGTCCGTGCGCGCTGGGGCTGGCGACACCAATGTCGGTGACCACTGCCACGGGGCGGGGGGCACAGGCCGGGGTTTTGGTGCGCGATGCCGAGGCGCTGGAGCGTTTTGCCACCGTTGATACATTGGTGGTCGACAAGACCGGCACCCTAACCGAAGGCAAACCGGTGCTGAATGAAATTATCGCACTGGGCGAATTAGACGATGCCGAAGTTCTGCAAATAGCTGCCGGACTGGAATTGGGATCAGAGCATCCGCTTGCAATGGCCATAATCAAAGGTGCTGAAAACCGGAATATTAAGCCGGCTAAAGTCGCGGAATTTAACGCGGTAACCGGCAAGGGCGTTGAAGGCAAGATCGACCGGAAACACGTGATTCTCGGCAATGATGCGATGATGCGTGGCCACAATATCGACCTGTCACTGGCTGAAAAACAGGCCGGTGAACTGAGAAACAATGGCAATACGGTGATGTTTGTCGCCCGCGATGGTGTGGCCTGTGGCCTGTTTGCCGTGCTTGACCCGATCAAACAATCAGCACGCGCTGCCATCGACGCGCTTCATGAAGAAGGGTTGACCATTGTCATGGCGACTGGCGATAATGAAGTGACGGCGCAGGCGGTTGCCCGGGATCTAGGCATTGATGCGGTTCATGCCGATATATTGCCCCATCAAAAAAAGGCGTTGATCGATCAATTAAAACATAAGGGCAGCACTGTCGCCATGGCCGGAGACGGGGTCAACGATGCGCCGGCGCTGGCCGCTGCCGATGTGGGTATCGCCATGGGTACCGGCGCTAATGTGGCGATGGAAAGCGCTGGCATTACTCTGGTGAAGGGCGAGCTGACCGGCATTATCCGCGCCCGCCGGCTTGCCCACGCGACGATAAACAATATCAAGACCAACCTGTTTTTCGCCTTTGCCTATAATGCGGTGGGTGTGCCGGTGGCCGCGGGTATCCTCTATCCCTTTACCGGTACATTGCTGTCGCCAATGTTTGCCGCCGCTGCCATGAGCCTGTCATCGGTCTCGGTGATCGCCAATGCATTACGGTTGCGTGGTGTAAAACTTGACTGAGCAAGTCGGGAACAACCTTCGAGTTTTCAAAAAGGAGTGAGATAGTGAATATTGGCATAGCTGCAAACCGCTCGGAACTACCCGCCAAGACCATCCGCTATTACGAGGAAATTGGCCTGATAGCACCCGACCGCGCGGCCAATGGTTATCGCGACTATTCTGATGCCGATCTCCACAAACTGCGGTTTATCCAGCGGGCCCGCAGTCTTGGATTTTCCATTGAGCAATGCCGTCAGTTGCTGGAGCTTTATCAGGATTCCTCGCGTGCCAGCCGCGACGTCAAGGCGCTGGCTTCAGATCAACTGGCAGATATCGACCGAAAACTGGTGGAATTACAGTCAATGCGGCGCACTCTTTCTGATTTGATCAATAAATGCCGTGGTGGTGATCGGCCCGATTGTCCAATTCTCGACGACATTGCCGGTGAAAATACAGGAGGAGGAAACCGATGAGAAACAAAGGGATAATGATTGCCGCAGCGCTGTTGGTTTTGGTCGCGGGGGTCTATTTCAGCGGATTTTTGAACGATGCGTCAACCGGTGGACAAAAGACCCCCGGCGCACCGATGGTCAACGTTACTGTTCCCGAACTAAGCCAGGTGGCCAAAATGGGCGAAGCGGAATTCAATGCCAGTTGCGCCTCATGCCACGGACAAAACGCTGCCGGGTCCAGCAGTGGCCCGCCACTCATTCACCGTATCTACGAACCTAACCACCACGGAGATTTCTCGTTCAAACGGGCGATAGATCTGGGGGTTCGTGCCCATCACTGGAAATTCGGCAATATGCCGGCGCAACCACAGGTGGGGGACACGCAACTGGCGCAGATTATTTTCTATGTGCGTTCTTTGCAAAAAGCCAACGGGATATATTGAAGCTCTTTTTGCTATCCCTATCAGGAGGAAATTATGACAGGCAAATTGCTAAAGCCGGTTATCGCGGCAATCACGTTGCTGGCAATACTGCCCCATGTGGCCGAGGGACATGGCGGTGCAACCGGTATTGTCAAGCAACGCATGGATGCGATGGCCGCGATGGGCAAGGCCATGGGCGCCGTTGCCGATATGTTTAAGGGCAAGCGAGATTTTTCGGCCGACGATGTTTCAAAAGCCGGCGAAATCATTATACGGCACACAAGCGAGATTGATGCGCTGTTTCCCGACAATACAGATAGCCGGAACAACAAACACAGCGACGCGCTGCCTGCGGTTTGGCAAAGACGTGATGAGTTTTCTAACCTGGTGAAAGAGCTTGGCCAGCAGGTCGACCGATTAAGACAGGCTGCTGCGCTGGGCGATCAATCGCCCATTCGGGCCGAATTCGGCAAAACCGCTAAAATCTGCTCAAGCTGCCACCAGGATTTTCGCAAGAAGAAAGAGTAGTCACGAAATGAGCAAAAGCGCTGATAGCTCAGATCCAGCGCCGGACCTTTGCGGCGTAGTCGTGCCACTGCCGGCCAAATCTTGCGCTTAGATGCGCCTCCTCGCGTTTGATCGCCAAGGTTCCAATTAGATAGGCCGCTGCGGCGGCTGCAAGCAACATCCAACTGCTGCCGGCGGCAATCGCGATACCTGAAATCAGCATGACGTTGGCAAAATAAATCGGATTGCGTGACCATGCGAACGGCCCAATGGTGACGAGATTGTCGGCACCCTTGGTCGGCAGAATCGTGGTGCTGGCATTGCGCATTGTCTTGAATGCCCACACATCGATGGCAAGAGCAGCGATGATCGTGATAATTCCCAGCGGCCACAGGTAAGCGCTTGCGGGCGCGATCCAGTTGATTGGTATCAACCAGTGCGCCGCAACGGCGATGACGATTGATCCAACGGTGATAATGGGTGGCCAGGGTATGCTGTTTGGTTGGCTTTTGACGTCCATGATATTGATCTGTCCCAGGGTCTGTTGAGTGTCAGGATTAGAGATGTGGCATGAGCCAAAATCTTGCATCTATGCAGGTAGAGCCCGAATCGCTACACTTGACAATGTGTGGCGGAAGGTGCGGGTATGTTCGACACAATCATCGACTATTTGGATTCCTTGAGCAAGGGACTGGATGCGGGTTTTGCTGATGATGACAAAAATCTGGCGATTGCCGCACTGTTTTATCATATGATCGCTGCAGATGGCATTGTGAAGCCGGTAGAAAAGGTGCGCTTTGATCACATTCTCGAAGCCAAATTCAGTTTGACCCGCGAAAGCCTCTCAACACTTTCCAGCAGGGCTGGGGCGGCAGACTTGCGGTCTTCGGGCCTGTTTCCCTTCACCAGTATTATCAATAACAAATGTTCGAGAGCTGAAAAACTGGAGATAATCGAGCACCTGCAGTCGCTGGCTCATTCTGATGGCGAGTGTCATCCCCTTGAAGCGCAGTTGATTGAAAATGTCCGGGAATTGCTCAAATTGCCACCGGCAAACCCTGAACCATCATTTGCATAATCGGAAGCACGATGGCGTTCCTTGATAAAATTCGAACTCTGCTTGAACCCAACAACAGTGTGAGCCGGGTGGCTGATGATCAGCAATTGACTGCCGAACTGATTTTGCTGGTACGTATGATGTTTGCCGATGGCAAAGTGACCGCAGACGAACTGGAAAAGTTCAGGGAAATCTGCGCCACGAAATGTGGCATTCCCGCCGAAGACATACCCGACGTGGTCAAATATCTGTCCGAATATGGCTATGAAACGACTGCTGAACAGGCGGCAGGAATGTTTGCGAACATGAGTTTGGAGCACCGTCGCGCTATTTTACGACGCATGGCGCGTATCGCTCGCTCGGACAATGAGCTTGATCCGCGCGAATCGCTGATGATCCAGCAAACCGCCGACATTTTGGGCCTTACGATGATGGATGCTTTTGCTGACAAAAATTTTGAAACAGGCACCAAGGGTCGCTGAATGACCATTCTTGATCGCAAATCTGATTGACCCGGCCAATAGCGCGCCATATGGTGGCGATGAATCGACGGCGCCTTGGCTAGAGGCTGAAAAAGATTCCGGTGCGGTTGACCCATTCAGGGAACCAAGTCTGGAGCTGTCACAGCGGAAGACTCCATTTGTGTTAAGCAGATGGCCGGTCCGGTGTCTCGATTGCATAAAAACATCGGAGACCCGTCATGAACCGCTTAATACCATTCCTTGCGATTTTTTTTGTTACTTTCCCCTCATTTGCCCACTCGGGCCATGTGGGCGAACTGGCCGGTCACGCCCATTGGCTGGGTTGGGGCCTGTTGGCAGGTGCCGCCGCGGCGGTTGCGGCAATTGCACGGCTCAAGGGAAAAGATAACGCCACGGCTGAGGAAGCTAAAGGCGAAGAAGGCGAAACGGAAGCCGCCAAAATTGGGCAGGGATCATGACTGTGACTGAAAAACTTGGTGTCATGGTTTGCGGCCATGGCAGCCGCAATCAAAATGCGGCGCTGGAATTTGCCAAGGTGGCGGAAGGGCTCAAGACGCGGTTTCCTGAAATGCCGGTCGAATATGGCTATCTGGAATTTTGCAACCCGGTGATCACCCATGGGCTCGATCAGCTGCGCCAACAAGGTGTCACCAGGGTTTTGGCGGTGCCGGGGATGCTGTTTGCCGCTGGTCACGCCAAGAATGATATTCCATCGGTGCTCAATACCTACAATGCCCAGCATGGCGAAATGGAAATCATTTATGGCCGTGAACTGGGCATTGATCTGAAGATGATCCGCGCCGCCGGTGAGCGAATTAAATCCGCCATCGCCGAGGCCGATGCAACAGGCGACAAGGTGCCAGCCGAAGAAACGCTGTTGATGGTGGTCGGGCGCGGTGCCTCCGATCCGGATGCCAATTCCAATGTAGCCAAGGTTATGCGCATGCTGTGGGAAGGACTTGGGCTGGGCTGGGGCGAGACCTGTTACTCGGGCGTGACATTTCCGCTGGTTGAGCCGGGTCTTGAACATGCAGCGAGACTGGGTTACCGGCGGATAATTGTCTTTCCTTATTTCCTTTTCACCGGCGTATTGGTCAAAAGAATTTATTCCTACAGCGATCAGGTGGCGGCGCGCCATCCGAATATTCAGTTCATCAAGGCGCCATATTTGAACGATCACCCGCTGGTGATCGATACCTTTGCCGACCGGGTTAATGAGATACTTGAGGGGCAAAACCTGATGAATTGCCAGATGTGCAAATTCCGTGAGCAGGTGCTGGGCTTCGAAGATCAGGTGGGTCTGCCACAAGAGAGTCACCATCACCATGTGGAAGGAATAGGGGGTGGACTGGAGGGCTGTCCTTGCAGCGGCGATTGTGATGCCTCATGCCGCGACGAGGCATTTTGCAAAGACCATGGCTTGCCCTGGACACCTTTGCACAATCATGCCCATGACCATAGCCACGATCACCATCCCTATCCCCATGCCGATCACCCGCATGGTCCCCGGTCGATGAAAAAATAGGGCAAGGGTCTTCCTTTGTATGACTATCTAAAGGATGGGAAGGAGATTTACCGGCAGTCTTTTCAGACTGTTCGCCGGGAGGCGGACTTGTCACGTTTTTGTGCTGACGAGAAGGATGTGGTCATCCGCTTGATACATGCCTGCGGCATGGTCGATCTTGCCAGTGATGTGGTCATTTCACCGGGCGCCGTCGCCGCCGGGCGCAAGGCGCTCGTGGCCGGTGCGGCCATTGTTTGCGACGTGGAGATGGTACGCAAAGGCATTATTTGCCGCAACCTGCCTGCCGGTAATGATGTTCTCTGCAATGTCGGCCACCCGCACGGCATCGACTGTGCCAACACCCTTGCGACCACCCGTTCGGCCGGTGGCATCGAGAGCCTGGAAGGAAATATCAATGGCGGCATTGTGGTTATCGGCAATGCACCCACTGCATTGTTTCATCTGCTTGAAATGATTGATAGATCTATTCAGCCTCCGGCGCTGATTATTGGTTGTCCGGTGGGTTTTGTCGGCGCGGTTGAAAGCAAGGAAGCACTGATCAATCACACTGCAACCATCCCCTTCATCACCGTGCGTGGCAGGCGCGGTGGTTCCGCCATGGCTGCGGCTGCAGTCAATGCCATTGCTCTGGGGCTGCCGCAATGACCGGCAATCGCCAATGGCTATCAATCATCGGCATCGAGGAAGACGGGATTGCGCGACTTTCACCTGAAGCAAAGGTGCTGATCAACGAAGCCGATCTGATATTCGCCGGCGTGCGGCACCTTAAAATGCTGGGCGAAACGGCGGCAAATCAGCGCCGGTGGGCTACGCCGTTTTCCGCCTCAATTGATGAAATAAAGGCGGCGCGCGGCACAAATGTAGTGGTCTTGGCGAGTGGCGATCCCCAGTGGTTTGGGGTCGGAACCACATTGGCGCGTCATTTCGATTTGGGCGAAATGCGTATAATTCCAGCACGCTCGGCCTTTTCTCTCGCCGCTAATACACTTGGATGGCCGCTAGCCGATGTTTGCACCCTATCACTGCACGGCTTGCCTTTTGCCAACCTTGCCCGGTTCATTCACCCGCGTGTCCGCTTGCTCATTCTTTCAAAGGACGGTTCGACACCGGGGCGGATTGCCGAATTTCTGTCAGTGAATGGCTTTGGCGACAGCCGCATGTGGGTGCTTGAGCATTTGGGCGGTGAAAAAGAGCGGATACTTAAATCCTTCGCTGCAGGGTTCGATGTTGCTGACATCGCCAGTCTCAACACCGTGGCGGTTGAATGTGTCGCCGGCCAGGGGGCAGACTGGCAGGCAACGACAGCGGGGCTTAGCGACGAGGCCTATGAGCACGATGGCCAATTGACCAAGCAGGCGGTGCGGGCGGCAACGCTTTCGGTGCTGCGGCCATTCCCGGGGGCTTTGTTATGGGACATCGGCGCCGGCTGTGGCTCCATTGCCATTGAATGGATGCGCGCAGCGCCGAACGCCCGGGCAATCGCGGTAGAGCAAAATACTCAAAGGTGCAGCCTCATTAGAAAAAACGCAGCGGCATTGGGCGTGCCCGGACTAAAATTGATCGAAGGTGCCGCGCCCGCCGCCCTTGCCGGTTTGCCCGGGCCGGACGCAATATTCATCGGTGGTGGCATAATGGCAAAAAAGATGTTCGAGAACTGCTATGACGCCCTTGGTGATGGTGGCACCATTGTGGCAAACACGGTGACCCTTGAAGGCGAATCGCGTCTGGGTGCATTGCACGCAGAATATGGTGGCGAACTTGCAAGAATACGCGTCGAACATTGCACCTCAATCGGCAGCTTTCGCGGTTGGCGGCAAACAAGGCCTGTTACCCGGTGGCGTTTGACAAAGCGGCGGAGCGGCACATGAGCGGTATATTATATGGTCTTGGTGTCGGGCCGGGCGATCCGGAACTGATAACGTTGAAGGCGCTTCGTATTCTCCAGCGGGTCGGGGTGGTGGCGTGGCCGGCGCCGCAAGGTGGTGCGAGTTTTGCCCGATCTGTCGTGGCGCAATATTTGAGCGAAAATCAATTGGAAATTCCGATATGGATACCCATGCGAGCAGAGCGTCATCCTGCAAAAACCATTTATGATCAAGCGGCAAAAGAAATCTCCTCGTATCTTAGTTCAAACAGTGATGTGGCGGTAATCTGTGAAGGTGACCCGTTCTTTCACGGCTCCTTCATGTATCTTTATGAGCGATTGCAACTAGATCACCCATGTGAGATCGTGCCGGGTGTATCGTCGTTGATGGCGGCTGCGGCAGCACTGCAACGGCCGCTTGCGGCGCGTAATGATGTTTTGACAATCATTCCGGCACCGCTTGATGATGGGGAAATCGAACGACGGTTGGAAACAGCCGATGCGGTAGCCTTCATCAAGCTTGGCCGGCATTTCGAGCGTATTAGAAAATTGCTTCGTCGAAACCGGCTGATTGACAAAGCGGCCTATATCGAGCGGGCCAGTTTGATAAACCAGCGTGTAATCCCGTTATCGGCGATTGATAGCCAGGCCGTGCCCTATTTCTCGATCATTCTGGTCTATAAAGGCGCGGAACCGTGGATTGCTGACCTGCCGGTAAATATCGATGAGCAAAGGGATGAGGGAACGTGAGTTCGAATACTAAGCCGGCAATAATTGTGCTGACACCGGCGGCGATTAAAACCGCTCGCCGTATCCGCGATATTTCGGGCGGCCAACTGCACGGATTTGCCCCCAGAGTGGGCGATTGCGATCAACAATTTGATGATGCGGCAGTGCATTTGCAAAAGCTGTTTTCCAATGGAACGACGATAATAGCAATTATGGCCGCAGGTGCCATTATTCGTTGTCTGGCGCCAGCACTGAAAGACAAACACCATGAACCGCCGGTGGTGGCGGTTTCAGACGATGGCAAAAGTGTCGTGCCGCTGTTGGGTGGACACCATGGTGCCAACCAGATTGCCCGTTTTCTGGCGGCTGAACTGGGCGCGCACGCGGCGGTAACGACCGCCGGCGATCTTAATTTCGGTGTCGCACTTGATGAACCTCCCAACGGCTATGTGCTGGCAAATCCCGGTGACGCCAAGAAGGTGATGGCCGCGCTGCTTGAGGGTGAAAGCGCTGTCCTTTCAGGCAAAGCGCCCTGGCTTGAGCAGTCGAGACTATCGCTGAGCAATGCCGGCGAGGTGCGATTGACGATTAGCGACAAGCACCACCTGCCTGGCGCGTTGGAACTGGTCTATCACCCGAAATCACTTCTTCTGGGCATCGGCTGTGAGCGCGGGACAAGCGGAGCAGAAGTAATTGGTCTGGCGGAAGAAACGATTAATGGTGCAAATTTATCACCGCATAGCGTTGCAGCCATTGTGTCAATAGATCTGAAAGCCGACGAACCGGCGCTGCATCAGGCGGCGGCGCATTTTGGTGTTCCGGTTCGATTTTTTGATGCTGCAACGCTGGAGAGGCAAGCAGCGCGGCTGGAAAATCCATCTGACATCGTTTTTGCCGAAACCGGTTGCCACGGGGTTGCCGAAGGTGCGGCTTTGGCCGCCGGCGGCGGTGAAGCTTCGCTGATTGTTCCCAAGCGCAAGTCAAAGCGGGCAACCGCCGCCATCGCGCAGGCATCATTGCCCGTCAATGCAGCATCGTTCGGTCGCGAGCGCGGTCATCTCTCGGTCGTTGGTGTCGGTCCTGGAAACCAGGAATGGCGCAGCCCTGAGGCAAGCCGGCTCATTAGCCAGGCGGGCGACCTCGTCGGCTATTCGCTCTATCTCGATCTTGTCGGCGATCTTGGTGCCGGCAAGACCCGTCACGATTTTGACCTTGGTCGTGAGGAGGATAGGGTTCGCCATGCCATGGAACTGGCGGGTGAGGGGCGTAATGTGGCGCTCGTTTGTTCTGGTGATGCGGGTATATACGCCATGGCCACGCTGGTGTTCGAGCTGCTTGAAGACGGCGGTCTTGGTGCCGCAGCAAAACGCATCTCCATTCAGGTTGCGCCGGGCATTTCTGCGCTTCAGGCAGCCGCCGCACGGGCAGGCGCGCCTTTGGGCCATGATTTTTGTACCATTTCATTGTCAGACCTGTTGACCCCTTGGGCGGTGATCGCCAATCGGATCGACATGGCCGCCAAGGGTGATTTCGTTATCGCCTTTTATAACCCGGTTTCAAAGCGCCGCCGTACCCAGCTTGCCCACGCGAAAGATGTATTGCTCAACCACCGACCGGGCGATACGCCGGTGATCCTTGCCACCAATCTCGGCCGACCGGGCGAAGCAATAACCTTCGTGCCGCTTTCGAAATTGAATATCGATGCGGTCGATATGCTGACCGTCGTCATCGTCGGTTCGTCTGAAAGCAGGGCTGTAAAGACCGGCGATGGCCGCAATTGGATCTATACGCCCAGAGGATATGCGGCAAAGAGCGCGGAAATCCCATTGAGAAAAGAGAATGCCCAATGACAGTCTATTTTATCGGGGCGGGGCCTGGCGCACCTGATCTGATTACGGTACGCGGCTTGCAGCTGATCGAGCGCTGTGCTGTGTGCCTCTATGCTGGTTCGCTGGTGCCGGCTGAAATTGTTGCGGCTGCTCCAGACAATGCGCGGGTTATTGATACGGCGCCGATGCATCTCGATGAGATAATCGGCGAGATCGTCGAGGCGCACGAAAAGAGCATGGATGTCGCAAGAGTGCATTCCGGTGATCCTTCGATTTATGGGGCAACGGCTGAACAAATGCGCCGGCTCGACGATTTGGCGATCGAGTACCAGGTCGTGCCGGGCGTACCGGCCTTTGCCGGTGTCGCGGCGCAACTGAAACTTGAACTGACCCTGCCGGAGATCGCGCAGACGATTATCATCACCCGCACTGGCATGAAGGCATCATCAATGCCCGACGGTGAGCAACTCGAAATATTGGGGCAATCAGGCGCGACGCTCGCGATCCATCTTTCCGTGCGCAATCTGGCCTATGTGCGAGAGGCGCTTGCACCTTATTATGGTGATGACTGTCCGGTGGTGGTGGCTTATCGGGCAACTTGGCCGGACGAGCAATATATCCGCACGAATCTTGGAAAGATGAAAGATGCGGTGCGACAGGCCAAGATCACCCGCACCGCGCTCATTATGGTTGGGCCGGTGTTTGCACAAATGGAGGGTGACGCAAAATTTCGCGATTCGGCACTTTACGATGAGACCCATGCCCATGTGTTGCGCAACCGCGGCAAGAAACGCGCGCCCTTGAAAACAATAACGCAGTGATCTTTGGTTTACTGTTTTCGAGTGTTCTCGCTGATGGCAATTCTTCGCTTCGCTCAGGCCTGCGCGGGCGCGGCGCATAAGCGCCGGTTCGCTTTTCGCGGACAATTCTCAGCTGATAAGGTTGGAATAAAATGCAGTTGATCTGATTGATCGGATCGAACCAAAGACCAAGAAAACAGATCAAGTTGGTGGCTTGACGGTTTCTTTGATCAAATGGTCGACCACCGCCTTATAGGCATTTTTCTGGTCTTTGCCGGCTTTGATTGCATTGTCATAAACAACACGCTGGCGATCAGCGCTGGTGCCATGTTCGACGATTGACATGATGTGCTGTAGTTCGCGGGTTGTGCCCAACTGTCGCGCGTCTTCACCGACGATATTGATCAATTCATCGGCAAGTTCCGCAAACGCAACGGTCTTGCCTTTTCCAAGATCGATCAACTCGCCCTTGACGCCGTAGCGCATTGCCCGCCAGCGGTTTTCCTGAAGCAACAAACGCGGATAAATGCGCCAGCGTTGATTATCCATACGCAGGCGATATAGCATCGACAATACCGCCTGAAAAAGTGCCGCAATCGAAGCGGCATCGGCAACATTGGTGCACACATCCGCCACCCGCATTTCGATGGTTGGATAGCGATCAGACGGTCGGATATCCCACCAGATTTTGGTCGCATCCTCAATGCAGCCTGAATTGACCAATTCCGCCACCAGACGGTTATATTCGCCCGAAGATTCCATAACCTCAGGAATTCCGGTGCGGGGCAGGGCGTCGAATACACAAAGCCGGTAACTCTGCATGCGGGTATCTTCACCCTCCCAATAGGGGGAAGACGTGGTGAGCGCCAGAATATGCGGCAGGAAATATGACGCCTGGTTCATCAAATCGATGCGCAGATCATCACCCTCTATGCCGACATGCACATGGCAACCGCAGATCTGCAAACGGCGCACCGGTGTGCCAAGATCTGCCGCCAGTTCTTCGTAACGTTGCCTGTGGGTGGGGATCTGGTCGCGATAATGGCCAAACGGGTGGGTGGATGCGGCAATCGGCGCCATATCGAACCTGGCTGCAACTTCGGCAATGGTTGCCCGCATCTCGGCCAGTTCGGTGACCGCCTGCAGCACCGATTTGTGCGGTCTTGTGCCGACTTCAATCTGCGAACGCATGAATTCCGGTGAAACCTGATCGGAGAGCCGATCTTTGCATATCTGCATGAATTCTGCCGGCGGGTCATCGGCCAGATTGCGGCTTTCCAGATCAACCAGAAAATACTCTTCTTCAATACCGACGGTCAGTGATGGAGCTTCCATTTCTACCCTCTTACGGCTGCGATTTTCTAAAGGCGCGCTCAAATACACTTTGATAGGCAAAGATGCCCGGCGTTCCGCCCGTATGAACAAAAACGATAGCGCCACTTTCAGTATTGGTGCGCGCCAATTCAAGAAACCCGGCCATGCACTTTCCCGTATAGGTTGGATCCAGCATCAACGCCTCTTGGCGTGCCGCTTGCAAAATGGCGGCCATTGTGTCGTCGCCAGCAACCCCGTAGCCCGGGGCAAGATGTTTGTCATTGACGATAACATCGCGTTGTGTGACCGTCGGTTCCAGCCCGAGAAGGTGTTCGATCTCGCCGCAACGTTCCAATATCCGTGGGGCCTGCAATTTGGCGTTACGGCGCACGCAGATGCCATGCACCGTGACAGGCGAACCAGCAGCACGCAATCCGCACAACAGGCCGGCATGGGTGGCACCACTGCCAGAAGCGACAACGATCTGGCCCAATTCGACCGGCAGAGTTGCAAATTGCTCCAACAGCTCAATTGCGGCCAGCACATAACCAAGCGAACCGAGCGGCGGATGGCCGGGGCCAAGGGGGATCACATAGGGGTTTCGACCGTTCTTCTTTAGATCGTCAGCGATTTCCGCAAGCTGGCGGTCGGCGCCTTCTTCGTCTTCTCCCACCGGATAAGAATGCAGCGTGGCACCAAGCATCTTGTCAAGAAGCACATTGCCCGAATTGCGGTAATGCGCGTCGGTATCGGCGACCCGTTCTTCCAGTTGAACGTGGCATTGCATGCCCAAACGGACGGCACCTGCTGCTGCCAGGCGAACGAAATTCGATTGCACCGCGCCGGTAATTAATATGGTATCGGCGCCTTGCCTTTGGGCCTCGCCGAAATAATATTCAAGCTGACGGACTTTGTTGCCACCAAATGTCAAAGTGTTGCAGTCGTCACGCTTGGCATAAAGGGGCCCGCTTTTCAATGCCGCCTCGAAATTTGGCAGCCGTTCCAGCACCGTTTCGCCATTCATCAGCGGCGTGCGCGGAAATTTTGACAACCCATCCAACAGTCCGAGATTTGTTACAGGATTTGACATTGCGCCAATTGAGCGAAAAACCGATGGAAATGCAAGATCAATGATTGATCCGCAGGCACTCGGCGCTATTGTAACGACTACACCAACCACCAGTAGCAATAATCACACCATGAAAAATATTGAGGAACGGCAGGGAGAAGTGGCGCTTTCAAGCGATCCGGCTGAATTTGCCGACGATGGCCGGGTGGTTTTTATCGGCAAGATGCAAACGCCCTGGAAAGAGAGAAGTCAGTGTCCGCGGAATCTGGCGCAGGCGCGATCGACGGGAAAATCGGCGCAGATAAGGCTAGATAGTTTCTGGCGCCAGGGCCTGAACGGCCTTGATGCATTCAGCCATGTAATCGTGCTTTACTGGATGCATGAGGCCAGGCGCGACCTGATTATCCAAAGCCCCCGCCATAAGAATAAACCGACCGGTGTTTTCGCGCTTCGTTCACCGGTTAGGCCCAACCCCATCGCCTTGGCGATTGTCAAAATCCTGAAGGTGGATATCGAGACCGGGACCGTCGAAATCGATGCAATTGACTGTCTCGATGGCACTCCGGTGATCGATATCAAGCCTTGGTTCGAGACGATCGATCAGATTGCGACTTGAATTTACCGGCGGAATTCGCCCAATCAGGCCCGCCGTCTGACCCGTCGTGGCCGCGCGGGTGGCGATGCGGCATTGGCCGTTTTATTGACCAGCTTGCCGGTGAGGCTTTCAATGTGTTCGATATCAGGGCGTTGATGGGGCGCTTCATTATTGGCAAGATAGCCATCAAGCGCCACACGCATGGCAGCAAGATGGCCTGGCGATGTGCCACAGCAGCCACCGATAATTTTGGCGCCGCTGTCGGCCGCAAGCTGCACATAGTCGGCCATTAATTGCGGTGTGCCGGTATAGATAACCTGATCGCCCGATACCTGCGGAACGCCACAATTGGCTTTGGCAACGACCGCACAACAAGGATTGGCCGCGGTGATATCGAGCACAGAGGCTAAAAGATCGGAGGCGCCAACACCACAATTAGCACCAATAGCTACGGGGCCGGGCGTCATGGCTGAGGCGATAGCACCCATTTCACCCGGGGCAACGCCCATCATGGTTTTGCCGGCGGTGTCAAAACTGGCGGTGAAGACATAATCCATGCCGGCCATGCGGGCGGCTTTACTTGCGGCCTCGATTTCCTCGCGCGACGACATCGTCTCGATCCAGATGACATCGGCTCCGCCAGCCTTCAATCCGTCGATTTGTTCTTTGAAAGCGTCAAAGGCACTTTCATGGGTCAACGCGCCGAGTGGTTCGAATAGCTCTCCAGTCGGGCCAACAGAGCCGGCAACGATAATCGGGCGGCCAGCACCCTCAACCACATTGCGCACCAGTTCAGCACCGGATTTGTTTAACTCAAAAACGCGCGATTGGGCGTTATGCAGTTTCAGCCGGTCGCGATTGCAGCCAAAAGTGTTGGTCAACAGGATATCTGCGCCGGCATCGGCGAATTGCTGATGGAGCAAAGTCACTTTTTGCGGGGCGTCGACGTTCCAGAATTCCGGCGCATCGCCGGCAACCAGCCCGATATCAAAGAAATTTGTACCGGTGGCGCCGTCGGCTAGCAAAATGGATTTTTTTGCCAGCAGGTCATCAAGGGAGGAAGGCATCATAAGTATCCAATGTCAAATCACATAAACACATAAAGAATTCTTTATGTCAGGTCAATTGCGATCTTCGTCATTGGACGCAATTGAGACAAATTCAATTCGGGAGGGCGTTTTAAGTGTGCAATTTCGCGAAAAATGAGATAAAGTTAATGTGATCAACAATTTGCAGAGGATTATCATGAAAAGAGGCGAATGGACGACGCCGGCACTTTTGGCTGGTTGCTACGCGGTCTGGATAACGGCGACATTATTATATTTACCACTTAGCGTTATGTGGGGCGCTTTACCGGCGGCACTTGTGTTACTATTATTTGGATCACTAACCGCCGGATTTCACACATCGGTGCAGCACGAGGTGGTTCACGACCATCCAACGTCTTGGCCCATATTCAATGAGCTGCTTATTTTTCCCTCACTTGTGCTGGTCTATCCGTTCCGCCGGTATCGCGACCTGCATCTTAAGCATCACGATGATGCCAATTTAACCGATCCGTACGAAGATCCCGAGAGCTATTATTGGCCCAAGAGCGAAGACCATAAACTCGGTCCGGTCATGCAGGCGCTATTCGGCGCCAACAACACCTTTGTCGGACGGATGATCCTTGGCCCGCCGCTTGGTCTGTTCGGATTTTACCGGACCGAGCTGAAGCGGCTGATTGCCGGCGAAGAAGGTGTTCGCCTTGCCTGGGCGTTGCATATTATCGGTTGCGCACTGGTTATCTGGTGGGTGACGGTGGTCTGCGGCATCCCGTTTCTGGTCTATCTTTTGCTGGTCGTGTATCCGGGCGTTTCATGGATATTGATCCGCTCGTTTGCCGAACACCAGGCGGCGCAATCAATTGGTGGCCGTACTGCGATTGTCGAGGCAAGCCCATTCTTCGGACTGCTCTTTTTAAATAACAATCTTCACATGGTGCACCATTCTCATCCCGGTGTTGCCTGGTACGAACTGCCCAGGCTCTATCGGGAGCGGCGGGACAACTATCTTGCGGCAAACGAAAGTTATCTTTTCAACGGCTATTGGCATGTGATCCGGCAGTTCGCTTTTCGTCAAAAACAGCCGGTGTTTCACCCCATTCTTTATCGCGGTGATGAGGAGCAGGACACTTCCAATGGAGTGACAGATCATCCGTGATCACTTCACTTTCCATGTATGACTGGCCGGAAGTCCGGCCTGCATACCAACAATTGTGGCAGATCTTGCGCAAATCTCTGCTCGAAAACGGAGTGGACGCACCGCAGTTGCTGTCTCACGAAACTGACGAGCAGCACTGGACCGACCCTGATCTGCTGCTTGGACAAACCTGTGGTTATCCTTTAGCCACCCGGTTGCGCGGCAAGGTGCGCTATGTGGCAACACCGCAATATGCGGTCAAAGGATGTCAGGGCAACTGTTATTCGAGCGCTTTGGTGGTTCGCCGCGACTATCAATTTGATGCGGACAATTTGGGCGGCGTGCGGTTTGCCTATACCGCCAGAAATTCCCTTTCCGGTTATCGCGCACCCAAGGCGCATTTCGGTGATTTGGCCAAGGTCTTCGGCGAAATTGTTCGATCCGGTGGCCATCGGTTTTCGGCCCGCTTGCTGGCCGATGGGAAGGCGGAACTGGCAACACTTGATGCCGTATCCTGGCACCTCTTAAAGCAGCATGAACCGGTGACAGCCGATCAGTTAAAGGTTGTCGGCTGGACCCAGCTGCGGCCGGCTTTGCCACTGATTACGTCCTTGAAAACAAGTGACAAAGTTCTGGAAGTGCTAAGGCAACGCGTTTGCGAGGTTTTTTCCTCCGCTGCCGTCAAGCATATTCGCCCCGAGCTTGCTATTTCAGGTTGCAGGGTTCTCCCAATTTGCAAATATCAGGCGCTCGCCGCACTTTAGGCGCAATTCCATTCACACATCCCTATTCCAGATAGAAAGAACAGGGATATTGCAATGACTGTAAAACGTTTTGGCCTGGCGATGGCGGTGAGTGTGGCAATGCTGTACTCGGCTTATCAGGTGGAGCCCGCGAAGGCGGAAAACATCGAACTTGGCTTGTTGACTTGTGAGATCGAAGGCGGTGTCGGGCTTATCTTTGGATCGAAAAAGGACCTCACCTGCGTTTTTTCCTATGCCAACGATAAGTCGGCCGATGATCTTTATACCGGTTCAATCAAGAAGGTAGGGTTGGATGTCGGTGTCACTGCCCGTTCGATGGTTAAGTGGGTTGTGCTGGGCGCCAGCGTCGATGCGGCAGCACCCGGCAGCCTGGCCGGTTCCTATGCCGGTGTATCGGCGACGGCTTCCGCCGGACTGGGCATCGGCGCCAATGCACTGGTCGGCGGCTCTGGTGACAACTTTGTCTTGCAGCCTTTCAGTATTGAGGGCAGCGAGGGGATAAATCTGGCCATCGGACTGAGCAAATTCACCTTGAATGCCGTCAATTAGTGCATGGCGCACCAAGCCGGAAAACGCGAAACTCCGGCCAATTGGATCTGATCAGGTGCGCTACTTCCCGTGACCAAAGAACCTATCACTAGCCCAGCAATCGTTCATCCAGCGGGTAAGTGGACAATTGCTCATAGCCGGTTTCGGTAATCAGCACCTGCTCTTCAATCTTGACACCTTCATGGCCTCCGTGACGGCCGATATAGCTCTCGACACAAACAACCATGCCTGGTTCAAGTTGGCCATCATAGCCGACTTCTTCCCAGTCGCAAGGGTAACGCACGGCCGGGTATTCATCGCACAGCCCGACACCGTGGATCAGCACCGAATAGCGGTTTGGCAGATATTCTTCCGGCAGGCTCTTGCCTTGAAGGGAAAGTTCGCGATAACCGACGCCGGGCGCCAGCATGGCGGTATTATAGTTGATTTGATCGATTGCCAGTTGATAAAGCGACCGCTGTTCGTTGGTTGGTGTGCCGTTGCCGGCAAGCCAGGTGCGTGAAATATCGCAACAAAAACCGTAGGCGCCAATCAGATCTGTATCGAACGCGACCAGATCGCCGTCTTCTATCACCCGGGCAGAACTCTCCTGAAACCACGGATTTGTGCGCGGACCGGAAGAAAGCAGCCGGGTCTCGATCCATTCGCCCCCGCGACGGATGTTTTCAGCGTGCAGAATTGCCCATAGATCGTTCTCGCTCATGCCGGGCTGCAGGGCGTCTTCCATTTCCCGCATAGCCGCCTGGCAAGAAACGATTGCCCGCCGCATGCACAAAAGCTCATCTGGCGATTTTATCTTACGCGCCTCCTCCATCACATCCTCGCCATAGACAACATCGATGCCATGGCTGTTGAGATGGGGAATGCCGTGCGGATCAATCTGATCAAAGGCCAACCGGCGATTGCCACCACCGTGTTGAACCACCAGATCAGCCGTCATTCTGGCCCAGCGGGCGGTCTGTTCGTCGGTTCTGCCACCGGCTTCAAAATAAAACCAGCTGATGCCCGTATGCACCTCGTCCACCACTTCCGAGTGGTCGGAAAGGTGTTCGCAATTGTGAAAATCATAAAGAATGACCGGCCCATCGGTGGCCACAAAGCAAGCGCGGACCGGATTGTGCATGGTCCAGATCTGCATGTTCGTAGTGTCGGTAGCATAACGCACATTGAGTGGATCATAGAGGTAGATACCGGCAAGATCGCGTTTTCTAAGCTCCGCCCTTATGCGCTCGATGCGGTAGCGCCGCATGGTTGAAAGATCGGGATCGCCAATGCCTGCCTCACGCCATTCACCTTCTGCCAATTCGCCATAGCCGATGACATGCTGGTTTAAATTGGCCGCCTTGGCCCGCGCCCATTTTTCCAATTCCTGTTCACTGGCATAGGCGCCCGGGTGTTCAGGAATTTGAAAGGGTGCGATTTTTCGGCGATGCCGCCCGAAGGCCTGTTTCGTACCAATTAGAGGTTTCTCGCTATCCTTAGCCATCTTTTTTTCCAATGCGACAGGTCAAATACGTAGGTTATCGGAATTATCGTTGGCCGGTTGTTCCGATTGCGGCGCGAACCGGCCACGCTGCCGCAATTTACATCAAATCGTATCAAACTAGCTCAGTTGCGCTGCAAGACGCTCGCGATAAAGCGTATAGATACCCATGATGATAACGATTGCGGTACCCAAAAGCGTATAAAAATCAGGATATTCGTTGAAAACAAACACCCCTAAAAAGATCGCCCAAACCATAATGGTATAGCGGAAAGGCGAGACAAAGCCGATCTCGCCCACTCGCATGGTCAGGATACTGAATAAAGTTCCGACAAATATGAAGAGCGAGGCAACGGCCAAATACGCAAGCTCCAGCCCGCCGACCGGTTTCCACTGCTGCAACGGCAGCAATAAGGCAGACATCACCGTAACCGCGATGGAAGTGTAAAATCCAACCAGCACAGACGGCGTGACTGCTGGCAGACGTCGGGTGGCAAGATCGCGCAGAACAACGAAACATACTGCCGCAAGCGCCATTAGGGCGTAAATGGTGAAACCATCCGAACCTGGACGGACAATAATCAAAACTCCGATAAAACCAATTGCAATGGCGCCATAGCGCCGCCAGCCGATTTTCTCACCAAGGAAAAACGCCGCCGCCAGCGTGACGGCAAGCGGTAGCACCTGAAGTATAGCTGTTACATTGGCAATCGGCATGTTGAACAGGGCAGTCAGAAAGAAGATCACTCCGCCGAGTTCACCAATAATACGCAGCACCAGCGGTGTGTTGATCGCTGCGCCGGCGCGGGCAAAATCGCCACGAAACCAGCAAAACAAGCCAAGCAGGATGCTTACCAAAATCCCGCGCAAAAACACCGCCTGAAACAGTTCAAGTTGGCCGGAAACCAGTTTGATCATGGCATCGTTGCAGACATAGCCGGCCATCGCCAGCATCATGTAGACCGCGCCGCGCATATTATCAGAAAGGTTTCTCAAGGCGCGGAATTCCTATCCGGTGTGGACTCGGGGTCAGGGTCCCATATTGAGAAATTAATTCAAAAATTCACTATAGTGAGTTGAATTAATAAAGAATATTATCCGTCACGTTTTCCTGATATTGGCTCTGCGTAAGTAAGGTCCATGTCCCAGGGAAAATATATCCAGGTGTCCTGACTGACTTCGGTGACGAAGGTATCAGCCATCGGCCGGCCGATCGGCTTGGCGTAAACGGTCGCCAGATGCGCCTTGGGCAGCATCTCGCGCACTTTCTTTGCAGTTTTACCGGTATCGGTCAAATCATCGATGATCAAGATGCCCTCACCGTTTTTACCGGCCTCGGCAATCATCTCGGCGGAAATGGTCTTGATGACATGCAGATCGCCCTGGTCCTTATATTCGTGATAGGAAGCGATACACACCGTTTCGATGGTGCGGATACCCAATTCGCGGGCAATAATTGCCGCCGGCACCAGTCCGCCGCGGGTGATGGTGACAATCGCCTTCCAGTCTTCGCCATTTTCGGTTTTGTCGGAAAGCCGCCAGGCAAGCGCCTTGCAATCACGGTGAAACTGGTCCCAGGAAACGGGAAACGCCTTGGGATTACTGACCATGATGGGGCTCCTGTGGTCCGGTGCAAATGGATGACGGGGAATACCGCAACATACAATCGGGATCAAGCCTGCTTCGGTCTCATCAACCAGACAGTCACCAATACGCCGCAGGCGATTGTCGCTGGCAGGGCAAACAGCCATGAACCTGCCGCAAGCAAGCCGGATGTGCCTGCCCACATGATGGAGGAAAAGGCTTCCGACAGCGTGGCCGCGCGCGAAGAAACCTGACGGCGGCGAAACATCGTCCGTTTGGCCTGGGTGCGAAACCAAAGCTGTATAGCGGTGGCAGATGTTGAGGAAAGTGCGCACCCCAGTATGGTCACCAATGCAAGGGACGGGGCGATGAGGGCAATAACAGCCACGAATGGCAGGAAGATATAGCCGATCACTGTCATGATGGCTTTAATCTTGGCAAGCAGAATATTAGCCGTGCTAACCGGCGCGGAGGCGATGAGATCAGGGGCGTCTTCGCCCGAAATGGCAAGCCAGGCCAGTCCACCGGCCAATTGACCGGCCGACATCACCAGAACAGGAATAATGATCACCATAACGCTGCTGTTTTCGCCAAAATTTATCCACATCAGCAGCGCTGGTGGCACCAGATAGAGAATCTGCATCAGGGTCTGGGAAACCAGCCACGGGTCGCGGCTTAATAAAACCCACTCTTTGCGGCGCAAAGTCTGGGTCGTTGAACCGGCGCGAAATGGCGTGTGCGTGGCGATGGTCTTGACGCGCTGTTGTGCCACACCTGCAGCCAAGGTGGCGTGATAGCCAAAACTGGATGCCGATGTCACAACGACGGCTGCAAAACACACCATGCAAGCAAGCCCGACGATAAGAAGCGCTGCGCCATCGCCCATGGCGGCTCTTGCCGGCAGCCACAACCAGTTCGCAGCCGATGGCGCCATGGCGACCAGCTCCGGCGATTGCAGGATGGTAAATCGCGACAGGCTGCCATAGGCAAGGATCGCTGCCGCCTGAATGCCGATAACGAAGCCGGCACCCACCACCGCTGCCACAATTTGCGCAATCAGCCGGGTCCGTTTTGGACCGATGGTGCGGAACATCAACAAAGTCATCTGGATCGAAAGCGCAGTTGCCAGACCACCAAGGGCCGCTATTACGGCGTAGGTCCACAACCATTTGGCGCCGTCGTGGTAGGCGAGCATGTTGACAAACGGACTGGCCAGAAGAGCAGAAAGCGCGATTGTTGAGACCGCGATAGAAGCGGATCTCACCATGAACAGCCGGCGGGAGGAGGCCGGTGAAGACAGGATAAGATCTAAATCTGAGCGGGCGTAATAAGCACGCGTTACCGATTCCAGCGCCTGCGACATCATCAGCGAAAATGACAGCAACCCGCAGCCACTTAGCAACACCAGATTTGCCTTGTCGGCCAGTATGCCCGCCTTGGCCCAGGGTTCGATAATGGCGCTGGCGACCAGATGAAGAATAAATGCTACAACCGCAAGGACAAGGAAAACGATGCCTTGCCGATGACGCCTGCCGGCGGTCATCATCGTCAGCCAGTCGCGAAGGGCAAGGTTCAACTCATGACGAGCGAACCAGATTATAGAGGTGGGCCGGGCTATCATGCGGCGACTTTGCTTTCATTGCTTTCACTAACCAGACGCAGAAATATGTCCTCCAGCGAGGTATCAAGCTTGCCTGCCTGCCGGCGCAGTTCTTCAAGCGTGCCTTCGGCAATCAAGCGACCATCAGCAATTACCCCGATCCGCTCGGCCATCCGCTCAGCCACCTCAAGAATATGGGTGGTCATGATTACGGTGACGCCCTGGCTGACACGGGACAATAGAACGTTTTTTACCTGCCGCGCAGAACCGGCATCAAGACCGGTCAACGGTTCATCTAAAATGATCAATCGCGGCTCGTGCACCAGGGCGCCGGCGAGCGCCACCTTCTGCCGCATACCCTTTGAAAACCCACCACATCGTTCATGTTTATAAAGCGCAAGATCGAGCCAATCGATCAATTCGTTGGATCGAGCCTCGGCCTCGCGCGCTTCTATCTGCCACAGCCCGGCTACAAATTCGAGATATTCCAGCGGTGTGAGTTTGTCGTAGATCATCGGTTCGTCCGAAACCCAGGCGACGATACGCTTGGCCTCGATCTGATCAAGCCGGGCATCAATGCCAAATATCGATATTGAACCCTCATCCGGTTGCAGCAGGCCCGAAACCATTCGCAGTGTGGTCGTCTTGCCGGCTCCATTGGGACCCAGCAGGGCGTAGAACTCGCCGCCCTTGACTTTGAGATCCAGCCCGGAGACAGCCGGCCGATCAAAGCGTTTGCTCAACCCCGAGATTTCAAGTGCAAATTGTTGATTGCTCATTCCGGATTTAACTCCTCACAGCCGCTCGCTTGATTTGTGGCAGGTTAAGAAAATCCGGTTCAGGATTGATGAAGGGAGAAGGTGAATAATTTCCTATTGCTTTCACGATACCGGATCGAATGCCGGCGACATTAGTTGATCACGAATGCCGTTGCATCCAATCAAATCTGCCGATAGGCTCTGGCACTTATATAAGGCGTATCCGATGCCGGGGTTCATAGCGGGCCGGTATAAAATAACTATTATCACTTAATCAAACAGCGGGAGAACGGTCATGTTTTCAATCACAAGGCGGAGATTTTCATCATTCATATGCGGCAGTGCGATAGCAGCAGCGACATTAGTGGCGGGAGCAAGCGTTGCTCAGGCGGCCGACAAAATTGCCGTTGGAGCGCTTCGCTTCACCTCGCACTCGGCCAGTTTTGTCGCCTTTGAGCGCGGCTATTTTAACGACCAGGGGCTGGAAGTGGAGTTCAAGTTTTTCCAGGCCGCCCAACCAATGGCGGTGGCGATTGCCTCAGGCGACGTGGATTTTGGCGTAACGGCGATTTCAGGCGGTTTGATTAATCTTGCCAACAAAGGCGCCATCAAGGTGATCGGCGGTGCCCTGCAGGAAGAACCGGGCATCGACGGACAGATGATTCTGGCTTCCAAGAAAGCCTATGACGCGGGCCTGACCTCACCGGACAAGCTTAAGGGCCATTCATTCGGCATAACCCAGGCTGGCTCGTCGTTCCATTATATGGCGCACAAGATTGCTCAAAAAGAAGGTTTTCCCGGTAGTGAGATCAAGGTGAAGCCATTGCAAAAGGTCGGCGCCATTATCGGTGCGCTCAAATCCGAACAGATCGATGCGTGGTCAATTGTGCCGCATATCGCCAAGGGACTGGGTAAAGCACCCACTATTGAAATTATTGGCAAAATTGCTGACTACATTCCCGATTATCAAGTCACCACGGTTTTCACTTCCGCTGACAATGCCGCCAACAAGAAGGATCTGGTCAAACGGTTTTTAGCGGCATTTTCCAGGGGCGCCGATGATTTCAATGCCGCACTGGTGGACAAATCCGCAGGCGACCAGGCCGCAGAAGATATGGTCAAACTGATCCACAAATATGTCTATACCAGCCGGCCATATGAAAAAGCCGCGCCTTCAATCCGCAACGGTGCGATGCGGATTAACAAAAACGCCAGACTGAACGTTACCAATGTCACCGATCAGCTTGAGTGGTTCAAATCAGAAGGCCTCGTTTCAAAAGACATCACGATGGAAACGCTGGTGGACGCAAGCTTTGTCGAAACATTTTGATCAACCGGCCGTGTCAACATTTGCGGGCAATGCTGAAACAGTAAAGTGCACTCAAAGGACGACGCTCCCGGCAACCCTGCCGGGGGCACTTAACCAGTCGGCATTGCATTTGAACTGCCCGCTGGCAGCTTGAAAATTAGCAGACACCATGAACCTGATCCTTGAAAATCTCTCCCATGCCTACAAGGATGTGCAGGTGCTCGATGGCATCAATCTGGAAATCGCCAGCGGCGAGATTATTTGCATCATCGGCCCTTCAGGCTGTGGAAAGTCAACCTTGTTGCGGTTAATTGGCGGTTTGGAAAGGCCACAACAGGGCGCGGTGCTGCAGGTCGGTGATGCCTCGGCCGATTCATTAAACCCGCTCACCTATATATTTCAGGATTTTGCCCTTTTGCCCTGGCGTACGGTTCGCGGCAATATTTCGCTGGCGCTGGAGGATCATGGTCTCGGCACACGCCAGACCAACGAGATCATCACCGATGTATTGCAGCGTACCAAACTTGAAGAATTCGCCGACGCGCTGCCACGGCAGTTGAGCGGTGGAATGAAGCAACGGGTGGCGATTGCGCGTGCGCTCAGTGTGCGCCCCGCGGTGATGTTGATGGATGAACCATTGTCGGCGCTCGACAGCCAGACCCGCGAATTATTGATGGATGATCTGATTGAATTATGGGCGAATGAAGGTTTTACCGCCTGCTATGTCACTCACAATCTGGCCGAAGCGGTGCGTTTGGGGCACCGCATCGTGGTGCTGTCGCGCCGGCCGGGGAAAATCCGGGCGATTGTTGATATTGATGTTCCGCTGGAGCAGCGGGCCGATCACGCCGTGGAACTGGAGAAAAAGCAACAGGCCCTTTGGCAGATGATGCGCGAGGAGGCGCTGGCCGCCGACAAGGAACTGCTGGATGTCTAGTCATCGACCTAAGCCCGAAAACGGCGAACAGCGCAAACCAATACCGTTTCGTGGTGGCGGCTTCGAAATTCGGCCACTTGGTGTCATCGGACCGTTGGTATTCGTTGCTCTGATCGGGTTTTGGGAAATTGGTTCGCAAACCGGTTTCATTTCCGGTCTGGTCTTGCCGGCACCATCCGAAGCGTTCGCCGCTTTCATGGAGCTGGTCAATAGTGGCAATCTGCTGGTGCATCTTTCGGCCTCTTTGCAAAGGCTCGTGACCGGTTGGATTTGCGGCACAATGCTGGGAATTGCGGTCGGGCTTGCTATCGGCCTTTCCAATATCGCCCGCGCCGGGTTGGCACCACTGGTATCAGCAATATTTCCAATTCCCAAAATCGCGCTTTTGCCGCTGTTTGTTATCTGGTTCGGCATAGGCGAGGGATCGAAGGTCGCGACCATCCTGTTTGGAACATTCTTTCCAACGGTGATCACCACCTATAGCGGCATTGACAATGTCGACCGCAACCTTATTCGCATGGGTCAGTCGTTTGGTCTTTCCTGGTCGTCGATTGTTCGCAAGATAATTTTCCCAGGCGCCTTGCCGGCAATCCTTTCGGGCTGCCGGATCTCGGCCTCCATTGCCATCATTCTACTGGTGGCAGCAGAAATGATAGGCGCCGAGTTCGGCATTGGTGCCTATATCCTGCTTGCCGGCAGTCTGTTTGCCACCGACCAGCTCATCGCCGGTGTTGCAATTTTATCCACCATGGGTCTTTGTTTTGCCTGGCTGATTGGCAGGGCGGAGCGTTATTTCCTCCGCTGGCGGACTTGAACTGGAACGGGTTTAGCTTAAGTTCGGCGACATACCACCTGCATGGATGAGGCGATGCGCGAAACGTTTGAAAATATCGAATTGGAAGCGGTGAAGGATCCGATGAAGGTAGCGGCCGCTTCAATGCGCGACGTATTGCCAAAAAGATTTTATCAAAAGGTCGAAGTGGAGGAGGGAGCAGGAGCATTTTCGGTAAAGCTGGATGGAAGGGCGGTTAAAACGCCTTCGCGCAACCCGTTTCTATTGCCGTCGCGCCAGGTGGCGCAGATTGCTGCAGCGGAATGGGATGCACAAGAAGAAAGGATCGATCCCACATCCATGCCCTTGACCAGGCTGGCCAATACGGCAATCGATGGTGTCGCGCGTGATATGCAGGCCGTCAAGGAAGATATCATCCGTTTCGCCTCGAGCGATCTGATCTGTTATCGGGCTGACCAGCCGCAGGGTCTCGTGATGCTTCAGCAACGGCACTGGGACCCGCTGATTGACTGGGCGGCCGGCACGCTTTCCGCAAGGTTCATTCTTGCCGAGGGCATTATTCATGTGGCGCAACCGGCAGAAGCGATGGCGGCATTTGGGGTTTATGTTGGTGCAATTGACGATGCCATGGTGCTTGCTTCGGTTCACACATTGACCTCGATTACAGGATCGGCTGTCATCGGTATGGCGGTATGGAAGGAGTTTATTGATGCTGATGCCGCGTGGCTGGCAGCTCATGTGGATGAGGACTGGCAGATTTCCCAGTGGGGGGAAGATTTTGAGGCGGTCCAAAGACGAAATGTGCGGCGGGCGGAACTTGATGCTTCCGTGAGCCTTTTAGGCCTATAATAATTTGCCGAATTATTTCAAAAAGCGTCAGGCCAAATAATGCTGAAAACATCCGATCGACAAAAGCGGCAAAACCCCAGCGAGAATGGGCGAAATCTGCGCCTTTTTGGGGTGTTGTTGATTATCGCTATGTTGAGCGGTGTTTTCGGCGCTGCCTATGCTTCCATATTCTATGCTGACCTCAACGGGCTGCATATGCGACGCGGTTTTTTGACCGGATTTTCTGTAGCCATTTTAACCGGTGGATTCGAGCTTTTTGTCGTCCGGAGTTTCGGTAGAAGCTGGATCCGCCGGCTGCCTTTTCTTGCCGCACTTTTTTTGCGCATCCTTATTATCACCACGCTGATCCGACTGGCTCTGATCGGCAATGATCTGTTTGCCAATTACATGATGGGCAATGGTTTCACGCTGAACCGGGGCGAGGAAGGTGAATTTGCCAACGAGGTTCGCGACACTCTGGTTTCCTTCGCCATTGTCGTCATTGTTGTGGCATTTGCTCAATTGTCCTCGCTGATCGGCTTTCGGCGATTTCTCGACTTGTTGTTGGGTCGCTATTTCCGGCCAATTCGCGAGGAACGTGCATTCCTGTTTGTCGATCTGAAAAACTCCACCGGCTTGGCCCGCGAGCTGGGTGATGTGCGGTTTCACGAATTTTTGTCACAGTTTTTTCGTGTGGCCGATCGGGCAATTGTTCATCATGGCGGCGAGATTGTTTCTTACGTTGGTGATGCGGTAATTGTTACCTGGCCACTGGAAGACGATGGAACCGAAAATGCCCGTTCAGTGGAAGCGCTGAAGGCTATATCTCAATCGTTGGAAGAGGTGAAACTGGACTTTGAGGCCGAGTTCGGTCATTCCCCTGACTTCAGGGCGGCGCTGCATGGTGGCTCTGTGGTTGTTGGTGAGTGTGGCGACAGCCGCCGACAAGTGACGTTTCTTGGCGATGTGGTCAACACAACGGCGCGTATTGAAGCGCAGACCAAACAGGAAGATATCAATTTTCTGGCCTCCGCATCGGTGTTGAGACGCATGGACCTGGCCAGCGATATTTCCTTGCGTGATTGCGGCGAATTCGCCTTAAAGGGCATTGGCGAGCCGATTGAACTGGTGCAATTGCAGTTCTCGCAGGCTGATTAACGTCAACTGGGGTTAACCTGTCATAACGCGAATTCGGGATAAGGCTTCAAATGAAGCGAATTTTTGGCCTCCGTAACAGGCTCAACTTGCCGGGCTATCACCTGGCCAATCCATAACCACCTTGCAGGCGTCTCCGGAAATCATGGCGGCAAATCCCTTTTCATAATCATCAACGGATATGCGATGGGTGATCAGCGGTGAAAGATCGAGCCCGCCCTGCACGAAGGCGATCATCTTGTACCAGGTCTCGAACATTTCCCGGCCGTAAATACCTTTCAAATTGAGCATTTTGAATATCACCTGGTTCCACTCGATCTGAAAACCCTTTGGCGCGATGCCGAGGATGGCGATCTTGCCGCCATTGTTCATTTTATCGATCATGTCGCGCATTGCCTGCGGTGCGCCTGACATTTCAAGCCCGATGTCAAATCCTTCCATCATGCCAATGCGTTCCATCACTTTGGAAAGGCGTTCGTTGCGCACATCAACAACAAACTCAATGCCAAGGCTACGGGCAAGATCAAGCCGCACGGGGTTTTTGTCGGTGATCACCACCTTGCGGGCGCCACAACGTCTGGCCACCATTGCTGCCATAATACCAATTGGCCCGGCGCCGGTAACAAGCACATCCTCCCCAACCAGATTGAAACTCAGCGCAGTATGTACGGCATTTCCAAACGGATCGAAGATTGCGGCGACCTCGTCGGGGATTTCATCGGGGATCGGTACCACATTGGCTTCCGGTATCGAGATGAATTCGCCAAAAGCGCCTGGCCTGGTCACCCCGACGCCGTTCGAGTTGTGGCAAAGGTGACCACGACCGGCCCTACAATTGCGGCAAATGCCGCAGACCACATGTCCTTCGCCTGAAACCCGCTGGTCAATCTTATATTTATTTACCCCGGCACCGGTTTCAACGATCTTGCCGCAAAATTCGTGGCCGACAACCATCGGCACCGGAATGATGCTTGCCGCCCATTCATCCCAGTTCCAGATATGTACATCGGTGCCGCATATTGCGGTCTTGGAGATTTTGATGAGAACGTCATTTGGGCCGGGTTCGGGCACCGGCACTTGCTCCATCCACAGGCCCGGTTCTGCCTTCGATTTCACCAAAGCCTTCATCATGTTACTCATACCAGGTCCCTAACCAATGATACCGAGCGCACGGCCAGTTTCGGCAAAGGCGGCAACCGCCCGGTCGACATCATCGGCGCTGTGCGCGGCAGACATCTGGGTTCTGATCCTCGCCTTGCCGAGCGGGACAACCGGATATGAAAAGCCGATTACATAGATGCCCTTGGCCAGCATCTGAGCAGCCATTTCCTGGGCCAGCGCGGCATCACCCAACATGACCGGAATAATGGGATGATCCCTGCCGCCAAGTTGAAACTCCAGTTTTCCCATTTGAGCACGAAATCGCTCGGCATTTTGACCAAGTTTCAGCCGAAGATCATCACCGTTATTGATCAGTTCAAACACCCGCAACGAGGTCGCCGCCACTACTGGAGCCAAAGTATTGGAAAACAGATAGGGGCGGGAGCGTTGGCGCAACCATTCGACAATCTCACTTCTGGCAGCAGTGAACCCACCCGACGCGCCGCCCAACGCTTTGCCCAGCGTGCCGGTAACAATGTCGACCCGACCTTCAACACCGCAATGCTCCACTGATCCGCGGCCGTTTTGGCCGACAAAACCAATCGCGTGGCTGTCGTCGACCATGACCATGGCGTTGTATTTTTCCGCCAGATCACAAATACCTTCAAGATTGGCGATAATGCCGTCCATCGAAAATACGCCATCCGTGGCAATAAGCTTGAAACGGGCATCCTTTGTCATTTCCAGTTCCGCTTCCAGCGCCGCCATATCGTTGTTTTGATAGCGATATCTCTTGGCCTTGCAAAGCCGCACACCATCAATGATCGAAGCATGATTAAGGCTGTCGGAAATTATAGCATCATCTGGCCCCAGCAGCGTTTCAAACAGGCCGGCATTGGCATCGAAACATGAGGAATACAAAATTGTATCCTCCATACCGAGGAAGTTAGAAATTCGCGCCTCCAGTTGAATATGTTCTTCCTGGGTACCGCAAATAAAACGAACCGAGGCCATGCCAAAGCCATAGCGCTCAAGCGCTGCTTTTCCAGCCGCAATCAGCTCTGGATGATTTGCCAGGCCGAGATAGTTGTTGGCACAAAAATTGAGTACCTTCTCGCCGCTGGAGAGGGTTATTTCCCCCGCCTGCTTGGACGTGATAATACGTTCGCTCTTGTAAAGACCGCCAGTCTTCAAAGCCGATAGTTCGGTGTTCAGATGCGCAAGAAAGTCCTTGTCCATAAGGATGCCATAGAAGAGTGCAGATTTATTGACCCAAACGGGCCGCATGCCATTCTACATGCTCGGCCATGAATGTGGAAATAAAGAAATAGGAGTGATCGTAACCTTCCTGCATACGCAGGGTGAGGGGGATGCCGGCCTTTTTGCAGGCTTCCTCAAACAACCAGGGTCGCAGACCGTCATCAAGAAAACCATCGGCCGTGCCCTGATCGATCAGAAATTCTGGAAACCGGCTGCCGGCCTCGACCAGGGCACAGGCGTCATATTGGCTCCAGTTGGTGGTATCCTTGCCGAGATAACGTTCAAACGCGCCAGATGACCAGTCTGCATTCGTCGGTTGAACAATCGGCGCAAAAGCCGAGCAACTGGCAAATTTTCCAGAATTTTTCAAGGCAATTGTAAGTGCCCCGTGGCCACCCATCGAATGACCGAAAATTCCCTGGCGCTTCATATCTGCGGCAAAATTATCGGCAATCAGTTGCGGTAATTCGCCGGTAATATAGGAATACATGCGGTAGTTTTTCGACCAGGGCTGTTCGCTCGCATCAAGATAAAACCCGGCGCCGCAACCAAATTGCCAATTGTCGGCATCGTCCGGCACATTTTCGCCGCGCGGGCTGGTGTCGGGGCAGACAATAATGATGCCATGTTCGGCTGCCGCCTTACGATATTCGCCCTTGTCCATCACGTTAGCATGATTACAGGTAAGACCGGACAGATACCACAGAACCGGGCAGGGGGCTTTTGTCGCCTGCGGCGGCAGATAGATCGCAAATGTCATCTGGCAGTCGGTTTCCTGCGAGTTATGGCTATAGACGCCCTGAACACCGCCATGGGATTTGGAAAGGGATATGGTTTTCATAATTGTTGCCCTGGATGTGAGGGTAAAACAGAATGTAGTTCCACGCTATGCACTATAAAGCGGTTACTGGTGGCTCATTCTTGCCAGATGATGCGGTCCGCATAAATGACTAATTCGCTTTTGTTGGACATTTGAGATAAAGCGCACGACCTTCCACCATGATCGGCGTTTGCCGGTTACCGCGCTTCAACTTGGCGAAAGTGACGGCGATTTTGATCTTGCCGTTGGAAAGCTGATAGCCGGGCCGGCCATTTTTGGTTTTTCCGGCTCGAAATTTGGTCAGCTTTAGCGATGTGCGAGCGCCCAGATCAATCCGCGTCAAACCTTTTTTGTCGGGCAGATAAAAGATGATGCGTTTGAGCCGGTTGGAAACCGCTTTCGATAAGGTGGTGATTTTGGCCGCCTTTTCAACCGTCAAGTTCTTTGTAGCAATGCATTGAAGTGCCGCAGCACTGACCTGTTCTTCAATTAAACCGCCCGCCGCCCGCTTGGAAATGCGTGCCCATTTTCCGGCAATCTGTTTTTCAAGCTGGGCTCTTGCATCGGAGTTTGTCGCTGCCGATTGCGCCTGGGCAGCAAGCGCGCTAACCGCCATCAGGCCAGCCATGATAACCAGTTTGCCGGCGGCCACGGGCTTAAAATTCCACCACGCTGCGAATGGATTTGCCCGCATGCATGAGATCGAAGGCTTCATTGATCCGGTCCAGCGGCAATTTATGGGTGATCAGCGGATCAATTTCGATTTTTCCTTGCATGTACCAGTCGACAATTTTGGGAACGTCGGTGCGGCCTCTGGCACCACCAAAGGCCGTGCCGCGCCACGACCGGCCGGTGACAAGCTGGAACGGACGGGTGGTTATTTCCTGGCCTGCGCCGGCAACACCGATGATGATTGATTCACCCCAGCCCTTGTGGGCACATTCAAGTGCTGCCCGCATGACCTTGACATTGCCGATACACTCGAACGAATAGTCGGCCCCGCCACCGGTCAGTTCAACCAGGTGATCGACGAGATCGGTCTTACCAAGCTTGGAAGGATTGACAAAATGGGTCATGCCGAATTTCTCGCCCCATTCCTTCTTGTCGTCGTTAAGATCGACACCGACAATCATGTTGGCGCCAACAAGCCGCAAGCCCTGAATAACGTTAAGGCCGATGCCGCCGAGGCCGAAGACAACACCGGTGCAACCGGGTTCGGCCTTGGCCGTATTGATCACCGCGCCGATGCCCGTGGTTACGCCGCAGCCGATATAGCAAACCTTGTCGAATGGCGCGTCATCGCGGATTTTTGCCAGCGCGATTTCCGGAACAACGGTAAAATTGGCGAAGGTCGAACAGCCCATATAGTGGAAGATCGGTTTGCCGCCGATGGAAAACCGGCTGCTGCCGTCGGGCATCAGCCCCTGGCCCTGGGTTGAGCGGATGGCCTGGCACAAATTAGTCTTGGGATTGAGGCAATATTCGCACTCCCGGCACTCGGGCGTATAAAGCGGGATAACGTGATCGCCCTTTTTCAAGGTCGTAACGCCCGGCCCCACATCGACCACTACACCGGCGCCCTCGTGGCCCAATATGGCCGGAAAAATGCCCTCCGGGTCGGCACCCGAAAGGGTGAATTCATCGGTATGACAAATGCCCGTCGCCTTGATTTCAAGCAGCACCTCGCCCTGGCGCGGGCCATCCAGTTGAACGGTGGTAATTTCAAGGGGTTTTCCCGCTTCAAAAGCAACGGCTGCGCGTATGTCCATTGTGTTCTCCCGGTTTTGGCGACAGGTTACAGAACGCTGTTTTATGCGCAAGCAAATTTTGGTCGCATGGGCGAATTACCGCCGCTTGTGCTTCTGGTCGTATCAAAGGCAATACGAAATCAGAATCAATTGCAATATTGGTCGTATGGTGCGACCGTCAAATTGGCAATATAATGGCGGAAAGATTATGGTGAAATTTCTATTGCGCGACGAGGCACGGCCAACCGAACGCCGGGCACCGATTATCCCTGATCACGCTGCCGAATTGCTTGAGCAGGGGCTGGTGCTTGACGTTGAATCAAGCCGCAAAAGAATATTCCCCGACGAACGTTATCAACAGGCCGGCTGCAAAATCGTACCGGCGGGAAGCTGGCATAATGCATCGGCTGAAACCGTCATTGTCGGCCTGAAGGAACTGCCGGACGAGCCCAAAAACCTGACCAATCCGATGGTCCATTTTGCCCATCTTTATAAGGAACAGACCGGCTGGCGTGAAGAATTGCAACGTTTCGCACGTGGCGGCGGGGCGCTTTACGATATCGAATATCTCGCCAAAGAAGGGCGGCGCGTTGCCGCCTTTGGCTATTGGGCCGGATGGATGGGCGCAGCACTCGCTTCATGGCGTTTTTTGGCCAAACAGAGCGGTAAATCAGGTCCGGTCGCTAATCTTGTCAGTTTTGACAACCGAGACGCCATAATCAACGCGCTTGAAGCACTTGCCGGTCGCAGCAGCCCGAAAGCAATTGTTATCGGTGCTAAAGGCCGCTCCGGCAATGGCGCCATCGATGCCTTGAAAATCGCCGGCGCCACCATCACCCAATGGGATATCGAGGAAACCGCCAATCTTGACCGCGATACGTTGCTTTCGCACGATATCCTGGTCAATTGCGTGCTGTTGACCGGGCCCGGGCTGCTGCTTGCGACCCGCGACCACCTAAAATCACCCGCAAGCCGGTTGCAGATGATTTCCGATGTCGCCTGCGACCCGTTTTCGAGCTTTAACCCGTTGCCTATCTATGCCGCGCCGACCAGTTGGCAAAAGCCATTTGTCGATCTTGGCCAAAATGGCCAGGGCAAGGCGGTGGAACTGACGGCGATTGATAATCTGCCATCGCTTGTTCCAAAAGAATCGTCACAGGATTTTTCCGCTCAATTCGCGCCTTGTCTTAAAAATTTCCCCGATGGCGAGGAATGGCAAGCCGCCGCCCAAATGTTTGCACGCAAACTGGCCGAGGCGAAGTAGCCGGCTGGCCAAGGCTGGCCAATGCTGGCAACATCGTGCGCTGGATGCCGCATCCCCATTGTGGGGAGGTCGAAACTGGCGTCAGCCAATTTCGGGTGGGGGTAATTCAGTTCCAGCAGCCCTGTCACTCACCCATCAACCGTCGGTCCGAACTGCGCTTCAAAACACCGCCGCAACGCCACGTCAAGATCGCCCATGGTGACCGGCAGGCCGAGATCAACCAGACTGGTTACCCCGTGGCCTGAAATGCCGCAGGGCACGATGCCGTCATAATGTTCAAGCTCGGGGTCGACATTGATCGAGATACCGTGAAAACTGACCCAGCGCCGCAACCGGATGCCGATAGCGGCGATCTTGTCCTCGCGGCAACTGCCGTCGGCCAAGGGCGGTTTTTCAGGCCGCTGCACCCAAACGCCAACCCGGCCCTGACGCTTTTCGCCGGCAACATTAAATTCCGCCAAGGTGTCGATTACCCATTGTTCCAGCAGGGCTACGAGCTTGCGCACATCCTTTTCGCGGCTATTGAGATTTAGCATCACATAGGCCACCCGCTGGCCCGGCCCGTGATAGGTATATTGGCCGCCGCGCCCGGTCTTGTGGACGCGAAAGCGGTTCGGCGCCAAAAGATCGGCAGGTTTGGCGCTGGTGCCGGCGGTGTAGGTTGGCGCGTGCTGGCAAAGCCACACCTGTTCTGCCGCCTTGCCGTTAAAAATGGCCTCGACGGCGGCCTCCATGTCGCCAACGCATTGTTCATAAGGGGTTTGACCGGCAAATCGGCGCCACACTACCGGGTTCATGCCTGCGGCCTCCGCTTCCAATTATCAGGCCGGCCAAGGACATTGTCCATATGGTCGAGCGGTGACCAGTCAGTTACGCCGGTGTTTTCAAGATATACAAAAAGCAGGTTTTTTAACCCCGCCAGCGCCGAAATGTCGGAGATGTTTGTGCTGTCGAGGTCGAGTGTTTGCAGGTTGGACAGCTTTTCCAGCACGGCAATGTCGGTGATTTGAGTGTCGGAGAGATGGAGTATTTGCAGGCCGGTGAGGTTTTCCAGCACGGTAATATCGGTGATGGACGTGCCGGAGAGGTCGAGCTGTTGCAGGCCGGTGAGGTTTCCCAGCACGGTAATATCGGTGATCTTGGTGCCGGAGAGATCGAGCGTTTCCAGGCCGGTGAGACTTTCCAGCACGGTAATATCGGTGATCTTGGTGCCGGAGAGGTAGAGCTCTTGCAGGCCGGTGAGGTTTTCCAGCACGGTAATATCGCTGATTTTAGTTCCCCAAGCTTTGAACGATTGAAGCCAATGAAAATTACCGAGTAGATTGACATCGGCGAAATCCGAATTATACACATCCAAATTCCGCACATTAACGGCAATCTCGTCTGGCACCGGCAGGTTTTTTCTCAATAGGCGTTCGGCTTGTTCTTCAGCCGCCTTTTGCACTTCCGGGTCGACAGGGGGCGGTTCTTTCAGGCCATAATTCTCCATCGCCCGGCCAATATCCTCCATTGCATCGACGGTCGATTTTCCAGGATCTTTTTTGAATTCATCATAAAATTCGGCGATCCGCCTGATTCTCCCTGCGGTCCATGTCACCGCCCGGCCGGTCGCGTGGATGATGCTTTTGTATTTTTTGGTTTGGTCGACAACCGGTTTAAGCCATTCGCGGCTAAGTTCCGGTAATTGCAGCAGGCCCCGGCCATAGCGGTTGAGATTGAGCGCATCATGAAGAACCGCAATAAAATTGCCGCCCGCCTTGTTTTCCTGGTCGACAAGCTCTTCCGCCATGTCGATATCGTGTTTGATCGCCTCGTCCGCCTTTGCCGAACCGGCAATCGCCGCTTCGGTGGAGGCGGTTTGCGGATTATCCGCTTTGGCCGCAAGCGGCAGACTGTCGTCGATATTCTCCTGCGCCTGTCGGCTATAACATTCAAGCGCCGATTCAATCGCCCCCTTGAACCGTTGTAACGCCGTGTCGATCGCTTCTTCACGCCGCAACTTGTCGGGCAGATCGCCAAACGTTTCCGCTGTTTGTTCGGAAATAAAATGATCAAAGCGGATCGCCCGCAGTTCTTTATGGGCATTTTCCAGTGGTGCGCGGCAACCTTCTGCCGTGCCGTTTTTTAACCCCGCCAGCCCTTCCACCATGTCGCTCACCGCCAAATGCGGAAAATCCTCTGGCAGCCGGTTGGCCTTGCCAAGCTCTTCAAGCAGCTTTTGGCCGGCAACTGAAACCTGCTGCAGTTCATCGAGCAGATTACGGTCAGGTTTTTCGTATTTAAGGGCCATAACCGCAACTATAAGCAGCAACAAACAAGCCGCAAGGGCAGGGGGAAGATTTCGTCCTGTTTCAGCTTGATTATCTTGACCGTGCTTGATACACACGGCCCACTTTACCGGGCGGTCGTGGCGGAACTGGTAGACGCGCAGCGTTGAGGTCGCTGTGGGGTAACACCCGTGGAAGTTCGAGTCTTCTCGACCGCACCATCTCATCCATCGGTAACCTATTGGTATGAATAGATAAATCTATTTTAATAGAAATCAGGTTATTGATTATCGCATAATAACGCACTACAAATTGCACTACATATGAAATTGTTTCAAAGCGAGCTATGGCAAGACTTGCGTTTTCCACTCCCGTTGCGTCAGATCCTGACCGATATCTAAAGAAGCGCGGTCGGAGATGGCACTATGTACGGCGCGTACCAGCACATGTTGCGGATTACGACGGACGTGGAACGATTCAAGTTTCGTTGAAAACAGCGTCCCATGAGGTCGCGCGCATCAAACGGGACGCTTTCGAAAAGGCCGACGACCTCTACTGGTCCGGTCTTGCCGCCGGATAACGGGCGGAAACGGTCACCGATGCATACAGCGCGGCAAAGGCTCGGGCTTTGGCGCTTGGTTTCGAATATCTGTCATCTGGTAATATTGCTTCAAGACAACCACTTGAGGAGATTCTCGACCGCATTGAGAAGACCCGAGAAACCGGTGGCCGTGAGGCGCCATCGCTTCTTGGCGCGCACGATAAACCTGCTCTAAACGTCCGAGACGCGATGGAATTTTATTTCGACAAGATGGCTGCCGATGAAGCGCGCGGGATGAGTGATCATCAACGTGCCTCCTGGAAGAAGGTTAAACGATACGCCGCTGAGAGCTTCATATCGGCGGTCGAGAACAAACCGCTTCTCAAGATCACCCGTGCCGATGCCCAAATATACTACGAATACTGGCTTGACCGAATAAGCGGGTCCGAAGGCGGTAAAGGCATTTCGCCGAATTTTGCCAACCGCAATTTCGGGAACATGCGCAAATTGTTCAGGATCTACGCAAACTGGTTGGCACTTGATACCAGGAATCCTTTTGGCGGGCTGTCATTCCGCAATCGCAAGGGTGGCAAGCGGGTGGTTCCGCCGTTCGAAATTGAATGGATTAGGACAAAGATACTTCTTCCCGGCGCGTTGGGACACCTTAACGAGGAAGCGCGTTTCATATTCCTTGCGCTGATCGAGACCGGCTGCCGTCCGTCGGAAGTCTGTAATCTTCGTGCCGAGGATATTAAGCTCGAGCATGAGGTTCCACATCTTGCCATCCGCTTCCACTGCGATCGCATAATCAAGACCGAAGCGAGTGTCCGAGAAATCCCTTTGCTAGGTGTTTCTTTGGAGGCCATGAAACACGCGCCACAGGGCTTTCCACGATACCGTGACAAGGAAACAAATCTATCAGCAACATTAATGAAGGCGCTCAGATCGGCCAATCTACTTCCGTCAGAAATTCACGGGGTTTATTCAATGCGTCATGCTTTCGAAAAACGCATGCAGGAAGCTGGGCTGGACTATGACCTGAGATGCCGGCTCTTGGGTCACGCCAACAGCAGACCGCAATACGGCGATGGCGGATCCTTGGAATGGCGTAGGGGTCAGCTCAAAAAGATTGTGCTTTCCTTCGATCCAGCGGTTTTCTCGGCCTGAACACTCATTGCCGCTTCTTTGCAACATGCAGCCGTTTCGATCGACAGGCCAAGAGGTCCAACCCACTTTACCAGTCGCTCGAAAATAGGCCAGTAGGCTTCACCTTCTGGATGTGTTTCAATCAGGTCCGCAACATAGGGCAACGCCAACTCTATTCGCCGCTTCTTTTTCCGCCTATCCACATGTCTGGACATTTGGTTTTTTGCAAACACAATAATCTCCAAGACGACATGCCGTCACGAGTTGCCAGTCAACATTTGCGAATTGCCGGATGTTGAAAGCGGAGGTCTTGATGTTGACGTCAAGATCGACACACTTTTTGTCCCGAGCGGTCGATATTGGGTCGAGCTGCCAAAGCCGTTCTATGCCGACATGCTTTGTGTTTCACAGGCAGGTCGACGCCGAGTAGCAGACAGGATCACTTCGTTTACCGGAGCGGTTCATGCAATCGAGATTACAAATTTCCTGACGCAACAACAGTATTTCGAGGCCAACTCAATCCAACAAGGGTAATGCTGCGGTGGCGCTATGTGGCTTGCCCTGGCGCGAGATTGATCATGTATGCCGCCGTGATTCATATGTTGTCCCTGGGCGGACGCGACACCGGAAAAGGTTTTTGGTTGGAGAAAGCCACGGGCTGGACAGTAGGGTCGCCTAATCAGCCTCCAAATTACGCGCCATCATAAAACTCACGATATTTGTTCGGGCGGGCGATCAGCATGATGAATCAGGCCGAACGTTTTGTAATACGTAACTTATAAAAAATGACAGGATAATTATGAAGTAATGTGATATGTAATAACGTATTGCATAATTCAATTTTTTTCTTTAAGGTTTTCTCGCCGTGGAGAATTGGACCACTAAACGGGGGCAATTTGCCCGACACCGAAGACAACGGAGCTCGAATTGGATGCAAAAGCCGGTCATCAATAAATTCATTGGGCCCGATCAATCCGCTCCAATCTGGTATTCCGCACGTCGAAATCGCGAAGGCCTGTCACAGGAAGTAGAACCTTCTGCCATGGTCGCGGGAAACCAATGCCAAGATCATACCGTGGCGCAGAGGCAGGGCGAATTAGTCGTCGAAATATGGCTGTTCGGACTGTTATCGACGCTATCGGATGAACGCCCATTGAAACTTCGCGTGGCTAGTGATGCCACGCCCATGGATGTGGTGGCTGTTTTGGAAGAACGCTTTGGCTCAGAGATATTGAGCCACATAAAGGATCCGGAGAGCGGAATACTCCCGTGCTGCAGGATTTTCGTCGACGGTGAATCGTTTGTGGACGTTCATGCGCCAATTGCGGCAAATCGGGATGCAGCGTCGATCGAGTGATTTTAATGAAAGGTTTCGAAGGGGGGTAGCATTCGAGGGCCGCTAATTGCGGCCGTTCGGCGCTTAGTCAGGCGCCGCTTTACCGCGAGCCACCCCAGTCAGAATGACCGTGCAACGGAAAGAAATAAGATGATGAACATAATTGATAAAACGAAACCGGTGCCGTCCGAAGAAAAGGATGATGTGTGGATTCCTTCAACATGCAACATGTGCTACGCCACATGCTCCATACTCGCACATCGCGTTGACGGCGTGGTCGTCAAGATCGAGGGCAATCCCAAAAGTACGGTCGGCAAAGGCCGTTTGTGCGGCAAGGGCGTAAGCGGTCTTATGACCCATTACGATCCCAATCGGGTGCGCACGCCCTTGCGCCGAACCAATCCCAAAAAAGGTATTGGTATTGATCCCGGCTGGGAGGAGATCTCTTGGGACGAGGCTCTTGATGAAATCGCTGGTCGCCTCAAACGCATTCGCGCCGAAGATCCGCGCAAACTTGTCATTCAAAGGACAACAACCGTTTATACTATGGGCTTGCCGTTCGGCGCTTTCGCCCCCGCTTTTGGCACGCCTAATGTGTCCGAAGCTGGCGGCGGTCTGCATTGCGGCAACAGTGCCCATCAGGTCTCGGGGCTGATGCACGCGTCCTGGGGCATTCTACCTGACTTCCAGTATTGCAATTACGCCATCTATTTTGGCGCATCGAAAGGTCACTCGGCCGGGCATGCGGCCAATTCCAATATGGCCATGGCGGCGGACGCCCGCGAACGCGGTATGAAAATGGTCGTCGTCGATCCTATGTGCAATTTCTCGGCCTCCAAGGCAACGGAATGGGTACCCATCCGGGTCGGTACCGACGCGGCTTTGGCGCTCGGCATGTGCAATGTCATCGCCAATGAACTGCAAGCTATCGATGCTCCATACCTGAAAGCCAAAACCAACGGCCCCTATCTGATCGGGGAAGATGGCGCTTATCTGCGAGATGAAAAAACCAATGAACCGACGGTTTGGGATGTAAAAGCCGGCGCGGCGCGCCCGTATAACGAGACCGATCCCGAAAATATGGCTCTTGAGGGAACCTTCAAAATCGGGGATGTTTCGTGTACGACGGCCTTTGATTTGCTCAGGGAGCATCTCAAGCAGTATACGCCAGAGCGGTGTGAGGAAATCTCGACAGTACCGGCGGCCGATATCCGCCGTATAGCAGAAGAATTCGCAACGGAAGCACGCATCGGGTCGACGATTGTAATAGACGGTGTAACCCTCCCATACCGGCCAGCTGCCGCGATTGCTTTCCGGGGTATCCAGGGACACAAAAACTCAACCTATAATTTTCTTGCAGCGTTGTTGCTGAATCAGCTTGTCGGTTCGTGTGACGTGGTGGGTTCGTGCCTCGGCTTTAATCCGGCTTGCGATGGGATTCCGGGGACCGGGCGCATGGGTTACGCTCCCAAACCCGGCAAAGATGGGCTGATGGAAGTTGGAACCTGGCAGGCCTACGACCCGCCTTATCCGCATCCGGAACCACGCATGCCTCAAGAACTTGGTTTGCAGGACCTGTTCGTCATGGGCATGACGTCGCCATTCATTAATTCCAGGCAGGGCGATGGTCTGTGGGATGATTTCGAGTTGCCCTATCGACCGGAGATGATGCTCAATTACGGCGCCAATGTCATCATGAGCATAGGGAATAAGGACGAAGTGGCGGAGTCGCTTCTGAAATACGACTTCATCGCCTCCTTCGATTTATTCTTGAACGAGACGTCCGATTTTGTGGATATCATTTTGCCTGATCGCGGATATCTCGGCTGCTACAACACGAGGCCGAACATTCCCTATATCTTCAGCCATCCAGCCGGGATGGGGGACTGGAGCTGGGCCATCCAACAGCCGGTGGTGGAGCCGGAAGGTAAAGAACGGCTTTTTGCCGATGTCCTTACCGAGTTGGCCGATCGTGCCGGTTTCCTGCCAGACTTGAATGCCAGCTACAATGTGGTCCTCGACCTTGAAGGCGAGCACCGGCTGGAACTGGGTTACAGATACAAATATGAGGAAATCTGCGATCGCGATTTGAAATGCAATTTCGGACCAGACAAGGGTTTGGAATGGTTTAAGGAACATGGCGTGGTGACCTGGCCAAAAACGCCGCAGGAAGTTTATTGGCGGGTCTTCAATGAATCGCGTGCACCCATATATTGGGAATGGATGCCGCAACTTGGTAAGAAAATCGCGGCAATAGCAGAGCCGCGTGGATTGGATATTCCAATGGAATATTATTCCGCGCTTCCCGAATTCCTTCCCTGCTCTTCACATGAGTGCAAAGAAGAAGGTTTCGATTTCTATTCCTTCTACTATCGCGACACGATCCACACGAATTCTTTTACCATGGAAAATCCGTGGCTCGATGAGGCCGCGCAGCTCGATCCCTACTCCTATTTAGCCGCTATGAATGCTGAAGTTGGGCGTGCCAAAGGCATAGCCGACGGCGATCAGGTATGGATCGAAAACCAGAAGGGTCACAAGGTTAAAGGTCGGATCAGGCTAACCGAGGGGATACATCCCGAAGGACTTGGAATTGGTGCGCTTTGCGGCCATTGGGCCAAAGGCATGCCCGTCGCAAAAGGTAAGGGGATTTACTACAACGAATTATTGGAACTCGATTGGGAGAACGTGAATCCTGTCAACTTGTCACTCGATCTTTGTGTCAAAGTCAAAGTTACCCCTGTGGAGAAAGCGTCATGAGACTGGGTATGGTGATTGATTTGAAACGCTGCGTCGGTTGTTACGCCTGCCAGCTTTCCTGCAAGGCCGAACATGGCACTCCCAGCGGTGTATTCTTTGCCCGTGTATTGAAACAGGAAGAGGGTCAATATCCCGTTGTCAGCAAAACTTTTTTACCTGTGCTGTGCAATCATTGTGAAGACGCGCCGTGTGTAGAGGTTTGCCCGACTGGAGCCAGCTTTGTCTGGGAAGACGGAACGGTTGATATTGACGCGGACAAATGCGTAGGCTGCCGATCATGCATGCTGGCTTGTCCTTACTCAAACCGCTACTACAACGATGGAGAGCGGACTTATTACGAGGGACAAGGGGCCACTGCATATGAAAAGGCCAAGACGTCCCTGCACCAGACCAATGTGGTGATGAAATGCAATTTCTGCAAACATCGGGTGCGTGAGGGCAAAGAGCCTGCTTGTGTCGCCAACTGTCCAACGATAGCTAGACATTTCGGAGATTTGGACGATCCGACAAGCAATGTTAACCGGCTTATTAAGGAACGCGGCGGATTCGTTCTGAAGCCTGAAAAAGGCACAAAACCCAACGTCTATTATCTGCCGGCCTAAGGTCTGCTTTGGAGTGGGAATCGGACAAATGACAAATACTAGATACGACAAGCTCATAGACGATCTAAAAAGCGAATTCCGCCCCCAAAGGGAGTGGGCGGAAGGACGTGGTTTTTTCCTCATCCTTGGTCATTTCCTGGTTGGTGTGGCAGCCGGAGGCTGGTTGCTGTCCAGATATCACGACAATCTGGATGGCATGGTTTTTGCCTATTTTTTTGCCGCTCTTGGCGGACTGGCGCACCTTGTCAACATCGGCCGGCCTGAGCGTTTCTTGAAAATGACACTGCGCGTCAGGACCTCCTGGGTGTCCCGTGGGTTTTGGGGTTTGTCATTCTTCATGGCCGGTGGATTTTTATATTTATTGCCCCACTTTGTGGAAGGTACTCCTCTGAGCACTGGCATTTTCCCACTCCCCTTCGGTGCGGGAAATCTAACCCTGGCGATGATCGGCGATAGCCTGGCGGTCATCGGATCTCTCATTATGATGTGCTATATGGGGTTCGTTTACACCACCTCTAAGGGCATACCATTCTGGGATTCCACGCTTCATCCAATTCTTTACATCAGCTATGCGATCAGAGGTGGAATAGCCGTCCTAGTTATGGTTCTAGCGTTGCGGGGTGCGACGCTTGAACAAACAGGTGGATTGTTGGAAATGTGGGTTCTGGTGACCGCGGCGGCTGTTGTCTTGCTGGGTCTGGAAATTTACGGAGCCATCTCAAGCGGCGATGAGGCGGCTCTGCGTTCGATCAGGGATTTGTTGTCGGGTCGGTTGGCTTTGTATTTTTATGGCGGCACGCTCCTATTGGGATTGGTGGTCCCACTTATCCTCGCATTCGGCGTTATCATGCCGTTGTCGACGGTCATCTTGGCCACTATTTGCTTGGCTTCGATCCTGGGTGATTTCTTTATGAAATATTCAATCGTCAAGGCGGGCGTTTATGTGCCGGTCCGATTGCCACATCTACATCGTCCAGCCGGATCGAACGCGATCCAAAGACGTAAGATCATCAATTGATATCATGGCAACATCCAAAACCACTTTTTGGTCGGCGCGGCAGAACGCGTGGCGCGTAGACCGGGCAGTTTATAGGCAGGCTAGCGACTCCTACCATTGCAGGTTGGTATGAGTTGCGCCCACCTGGACTTGCGCATATGTATCTGTTTGCAAAAAACTCGGAAAAATTCTGCAGGTTGACGAAAATGGTGCCAAGTCCCCCAACTGAGTCGAATGACGAGCCGAAACGCGGTTCTGGTGTGCAGTCCGTTGATGTGTGCCTTCATCTTCTACAGACACTGATGGAATTCGGTCGCCCGGTCAGTTTGAAAGAACTTGCCCACGCCGCAGATATTTCCGCCCAGAAAGCGCATCGCTATCTGGTCAGTTTATTGCGCCGCAATATGGTTGAGCAAGATTCGCCCGGCGGACATTATGCGCTGGGCGAATTTGCGTTGAATGTCGGACTTTCCGCTTTGTCCCAATTGGATGTTCTGCGGATTGCAGGTGACACGGTGTCGGAACTGAGAAATTACACCGGTCAATCCTGCCTTCTGGCGGTGTGGGGCAACTACGGCCCAACCATTGTTCGCCTATCGGAGAGTCCTCATCGAATGCTAACAACGGCTAGGGTTGGTGTGGTTCTTTCGTTGCCAGATTCGGCAACGGGTCGAGTCTTCGCGGCTTTTCTTCCGAAAGAAAAGACGAATCGTTTTTTGGAATCCCAGTTGAGCAGCAAAGATCGAAATCAATTTGATGCTCTTCTGGCAGATGTGCGCATCCGCGGCCTTTCTCGTACAATCGGCAAAGAACAGGCAATGATCAATGCCATAAGCGCACCTTTGTTCGACAGCCAGGGTGATCTTGCCGGTGCGCTAACTTTGCTAGGCTCGGAGAAGCATTTTACTGTCGACTGGGATGGTCCGGCGGCCAGAGAACTCTTGGCCAAATCAAAATCGGTTTCGAACCGGATGGGTTATGCGGATACTTAGAAGTTCCTGTAGTTCTCCGCATCAGGCTTTCGCTATCGATTGTGACAGGAGGGGCCGGATGTATGAATCTTGCACATTGTTGAGGATAGAGGCGCTTAGCGAATATTCTGATGTAAGCGCCCTCGGAATCAAGTTCCATGTTTAGCGATGAAGAACTTGAGCGCTACTCCCGCAACATCCTGCTCAAAGATATCGGTGGCGCCGGCCAACAGAAACTCAAACAAGCCAAGGTGCTCGTCGTCGGCGCCGGCGGTTTGGGCTCACCTGTATTGATGTATCTGGCCGCAGCAGGAGTTGGAACGTTGGGGATCATTGATGATGATCGGGTGGATCTTTCAAACTTGCAACGTCAGATCATTCACACCACTGGTCGCGTGGGGTCTGCGAAAACCACCAGCGCATCTCAAGCGATTAGGGATATCAATCCCAATGTCAGCGTTGTGTGTCACACTGAACGCCTGACTGCCGACAATGCCCTCGATATTATCAGCGCCTATCACATAGTTGCCGATGGCTGTGATAATTTTGCAACCCGTTATCTTGTCAATGATGCGTGTTATTTTGCCAAGCGCCCGCTCGTTTCCGCAGCGGTCAGCCAGTTTGAAGGCCAATTAACGACTTTTCGTGCTTTTGAAAATGCAGTTGATGGAACCCCAAATCCCAGTTACCGATGCCTTTATTCTCAACCTCCTCCTCCAGATCAGGCACTGAGTTGCGAGCAAGCTGGAATTCTCGGTGCGCTCACTGGCGTTATCGGCTCGCTTCAGGCAATGGAGGTTATAAAAGAACTCCTCGACATGGATGGTTCGATGGTTGGTAAGCTTTTACTCTACAACGCCACGACTGTCTGGTTTCGGACGATCCGCATTAGTTGGGATCCAAACAATCCGCTAACAGGGCTTCACCCGACGATCAAGGATCTTTCCTTGCACCGGACGTGATCTAAGGTCTGATAGCAATCATCCTGAAGTGAAATTCAAGCACTCTTTTTTCCTGCCGAACGATGTTCCGCAGAAGCCGGCGCGCCACATTCGCGGTAGGCTTTATTGGGTCAGTCGGCCTGCAGCAGCGATATTTCTAGCACGGCAAACTGGGCGCCAGAAGGGTAGAAGGCGCTTACGGAACATCCTTTCCAAAAGTGCCGGTAAACAGTAATCCGACCGCCTCGAAAACGCTCTCATTGCCCAACTCGACGAAACTGTTGCACTGCATAGCCGAACTCTTGCTAGCCAAAGGCGTCATCCATCAACGATGCCGTTATTCGTGGTTCTCCAGTCGTGGACAATAAAAATACGCTTGACGAAGTTAATTTCAAAATTGCATAATAACAAACAATTTACGTAATATCGAATTCATAATATGGATTCGGATAATATTGCGGCAATTTTGCGTCGATGAATCCAGTGCAGAAATTCGTCCGTTGGTGTTTTAAGGTTGATATGGAACGCTCTTTTTCAAAACAGGTCAGTTCTTTGAGGCTGGGAGCAGGCGAGACGTTTCGCGGCGAAGGCATCCTGGCGATCACCAAGGCGTTGTTACAATCTGGCGTGAGCTATGTTGGCGGCTACCAAGGCGCGCCGATTTCGCATTTGTTAGATGTGCTGTCCGATGCCCAACCAGTTTTGGAGGAGCTCGGCATACATTTTGAATTGAGTTCCAATGAGGCCGCCGCGGCGGCCATGTGCGCAGCCTCCGTTAATTACAATATGCGCGGTGCGGTGGCCTGGAAATCGAACGTGGGCACCAATGTTGCCTGCGATGCGCTATCGAATATCGCATCGGTCGGCGTTAAAGGCGGCGTGGTCGTGATCCTTGGAGAAGATTACGGCGAGGGCGCAAGCATAGTCCAGGAGCGCTCCCATGCCTTTGCCATGAAATCGCAGATCTGGCTTCTTGATCCACGCCCGAACCATCCCAAAATGGTTGAAATGGTCGAGACGGCTTTTGAATTGTCTGAAGCCAGCAATACTCCTGTGATGGTCGAATTCCGCATCCGCGCTTGCCATGTCACCGGATCTTTCGAATGCAAGGACAATGTCAGTTCGCAGATTTCCTTGAAGCAACCCTTGAAGGAGCGTGAATTTAGCTACGAACGCGTGGTGCTGCCGCCCTCGACGTTTCAACAGGAAAAGAAAAAGATCGAACAGCGCTTTCCGGCGGCCGTCAGATTTATTCAGGATCATCATCTGAATGAGATATTCGAAGGAGAGAACAAAGATCTCGGCATTATAGTCCTCGGCGGATTATACAATTCGGTACAGCGTAGTTTGCACCAGCTTGGCCTCGGTGACGCTTTTGGTCACACGGATATTCCGATTTATGTGCTCAACGTCTCCTATCCGTTGATTCCTGACGAACTAGAAGAATTCTGTCGTGGCAAGATGTCGATTCTGGTGATTGAAGAGGGGCAGCCCGCCTATCACGAAGATGCCATCCGGTCGCATCTGGCTATGCGCAAAATCGGCGCACGGGTTTCCGGGAAAGAATTCTTCTGTGTCGCCGGTGAATACACCCGCGAAGTGCTTTTGAAGGGCATGGCAGCTTTTACGGACGGGATCAGAACAAACGGAAAACCAAATCGATCTCTTGGTGCGGTGTCCCGTATCACGGAGCTTAAACAACATGCGGCGGACAAGCTCCCAGGGCCAATTCCGCCTCGTCCACCGGGATTCTGCACCGGCTGTCCGGAACGTCCCATCTTCAGCGCCTTGAAAATCGTACAGGAGGAAGTCGGCGATCTTCATATAGCGGCCGATATCGGATGTCACTCCAACTGCACGCTTCCGCCATTCAATATGGGTTCCACCATGGTTGGATATGGCCTTGGTCTTGCTAGTGCTGCAGCGATTGCTCCGGTTTTCAAAAAACGCACAGTCGCCATAATGGGCGATGGCGGATTCTGGCACAACGGTCTAAGCAGTGGATTTATCAGCGCTCTATTCAATCAAACTGATGCCGTGGTCATTATCATGGCAAATGGATATTCCTCGGCCACCGGTCAACAATATCTGCCGTCGACCGGTAAGAACCACCGCGGTACGGCGATGCCGACGACCCTGCGCGGTACTTTGCAGGGTCTCGGAGTCGGTTGGATAGAAACGGCGCATCCTTACGATGTTGGCGCCACCGTAAAACTCATCAAACGGGCTCTGGATGCAGAGGGACAGGGTTTGCGGGTCATTATATCCGAAGCCGAATGTCAGCTGGCTATTCAGCGTCGTGAAAAACCGAAGACCAGGAAAAAACAGGCTAGTGGCGAGCGAATTGTAAGTAACCGCTTCGGCATAGATTCAGATATCTGCACCGGTGACCGCGAATGCATCCGCCTCTCAGGCTGCCCTTCGATATCTGCACGGGACCGGGGCGATCCTCTATGGGAAGAGCCGGTTACCTTTATTGATCGCACATGCGTAGGGTGCGGGTTGTGTGGTGAATTGGTCGCCGAAAAAGGCTTGTGCCCATCGTTTTACCGAGCCCGTATCATCGATAACCCGTCATTTGCGGAACGCATTGTCGACAGGGTACGGCGCAAGGTTATTTCGAAGATCAGCGTCGGTCAAAAGTCGGTTGCCGAACAGCAACAGGTGACGTCGTGAACGAAGTAGTTGCAACTACAAAAACGACCACGCCGATAACGCTAATAATCGGTGCCATGGGCGGGCAGGGCGGCGGTGTACTGGCGGACTGGATTGTGACGGCGGCACACCACGCTAATTTGTACGCTCAGGGCACATCAGTGCCCGGCGTTGCCCAGCGCACCGGCGCCACGACCTACTACATTGAGGTCTTCCCAATAGAGCGAAAGCAGCTCAACAGTGCTGAGCCGGTATTGGCGTTGTATCCATGTCCAGGCGAAATCGATATTGCGATCGCAACCGAATTACTCGAAGCGGGCAGAGCCATTGAACAGGGCTATGTCAGTGCGGACAGGACAGTTTTGATTACCTCCACCCATCGCGACTACTCAATCGGTGAAAAGGTTCAATCTAAAAGCGCCTTTTATGATGGCTCAGCAATAACGGCAGCGATGGACGAGTGCGCTAAAGACGTATTTGCTGACGATTTCCTGGGGCTATCGCGCGTTACTGCCAGCGTACCAAACGCTATCTTACTTGGTATTCTTTGCCAATCCAATCTGCTGCCGATCGGAGAAACCGCTTACCGCAGGGCAATCACCGAAAGCGGAATTGCGGTCGACAGCAATCTTGCCGGATTTGATGCGGGCATCAATTTTGTCCGGAATGGTGCATCTGTTTGCTGCGTACCGAGCGATCGGGAGCAAATAAAGGTGTCAATTCGACCTCATGCTGACTTTGATCGGTTAGGATTGCCCGCCGACGTTATCGAGCCCATCGCTCTTGCGACAGAAAAATTAGAAGAATTTCAAAACCGAGCGTACGCAGGTGAGTATGTTGACACCATAAAAAGTATATTCGCTGCAGATCGAAAAGCTGGTGGTGAAGCGCGGAAATTTGCCCTGACCGGTACAATGGCGAAGCGCCTGGCGCGTATGATGTGCTACGACGATATCATTCAAGTCGCCCGTGCCAAAAGCGCTTTGGGGCGCCATCAACGCGTACGGGCCGAGGTAGGCTGCAAGCCAACAAGTTTGCTCCAAGTAACGGAATTTCTAAAACCAGGCCGTAGCGAAATTACGTCAATTTTACCGCCGCGGGTTGCGCGCGTACTTCACCGGCATTTTCCACCGTCAGCGCTTAAAAACCGCCGCGGCCGCGGTATTCGTATCAAATCGAACACGGTTTTCGGTTTTGGAATTTTGCGATTGCTTGCCGGCTTGAGGTTTTGGAGGCCTAGGACCGCGCGGTTTTTTCAGGAGGCCGAATTGCGTGCCCGTTGGTGTGCGGCGGTCATCGAATTGGCCGCCAAAGATTATGATGCGGCTCTGGAAATTGCTGAATGTTCCGATCTACTGCGCGGCTACGGCAAAACCGAAAAAGAAGGCAGGTCGAAATTCATCTCCATTCTGAGAGAAACCGGCGAGCACGCTTCAATCAGTACAGACGCTGAAGCCATCAGATCCTTACAAAACACGGTCAAGTCATCGCCAGAAATTCCGACTTGCGGTACCAAATATTCAGGTCGTGGTTGACAGCAATGTGCAGAGAATCCCAATCAAATTTCTGGGGGCCATTAATATCAGCCGAGTTTTATATCAGGCAAATCATAAGGGCAGAAAACAGCTAATGGATGATAACGATCACAAATTTTTCACCGGCCAGCACGCCGTGGTAACAGGCGGAGCTAAAGGCATCGGACTGGCGGTTTCAACTGCATTTGCCCGGGCCGGCGCGACCGTGACCATGATGGGGCGTGATATCGAGACTGCTCGAAGTGAAGCCACCAAGTTGGCCGGGAAGTTCGGCTGTGAAGTTTTCGCCCAGCCGCTTGATGTCGCCGATGCGCAATCGATCGATAGGGCATTTGAAGCCGCTGTTGATGATGCTGGTCCGGCACAGATACTGGTCAACAATGCCGGTATCGCCAAGGCCGCACCATTCCTGAAAACTTCCAAGGAACTGTGGGACCAAATTATCTCGGTGGATTTGACCGGCGTCTTCTTGTGCACACATCAGGCTCTTCCTGATATGGTCGAAAAGGGATCTGGCCGGATCGTAAACATAGGATCGACTGCATCCCATCTTGGGCTTCCATATGTGACGGCATATTGTGCCGCTAAGCACGGGTTGCTTGGGCTGACACGCTCGCTCGCTGTAGAGATTGCCAAGTCCGGTGTGACGGTTAATGCGGTTTGTCCCGGCTACACGAATACCGACATCGCCAGTAATGCGGTTTCAAATATCGTCACAAAAACCGGCAAGACGCCTGAGGAGGCACTGCACAGCCTCACTTCGCACAACCCACAACGACGGTTGATCGAGCCGGAAGAGGTCGCCAATGCGGTCACCTGGCTTTGTCGAGAAGATTCAGGGTCGATTACCGGCCAAAGCATTGCCATTGCTGGCGGTGAGATCACGCTGTGAGAGCGGTCGGCATAATCGCGAATTCAAACACGTAAGAGAGGACTTTGTCATGAAACTGCTTGAACCATTAAATATCCAGGGAATGGTTGTTCCAAATCGCATCATGGTTCCTGCAATGGTGACACGCCTTGCAAGTGAAGATGGTTATGTGACCGATGAGATATTTGATCGCTACGTGCGCTATGCGGAAGGCGAAACCGGATTGATCGTGGTTGAAGCCATGGCGGTGCATCAGAGTAAATCCGGGCCTTTGCTGCGCATCAGCGATGACAAGTTCATTCCCGGCTTGAAAAGGATGACCGACCGCATTCATGAAGTGTCGGATTCCAAAGTGGTGCCTCAAATCATCCACTTTCTCAAAGTGGCTCGTTCAGGTTGGCGCCAGACTGTGGATATGCTGTCGCAGGAAGACATAGAACGGATCATTGATGAGTTTGGTGATGCGGTTGTGCGAGCCAGGGAAGCCGGTTTCGACGGCGCCGAGCTTCACTCCGCACACGCCTACACGCTTGCTTCATTCCTGACCAGGACCAATCCGAGGAAGGACGATTTTGGCGGCAAAAGCATCGAAAGCCGACTTCAAATGATCGGTAGGGTGATGGAAAATATCCGCGGCAAAGTTGGTCTTGATTTTCCCGTCGGCATTCGTTTTTTGGCTGACGAATTCATCAAGGACGGCACCACAATCGATGAATCCAAACTGATTGCCCTGCGCCTGGCGCAGCTCGGTTTCGCTTATCTATCGATCTCGGTCGGCGGCAAGTTTGAGGATGCTATTCATAAGGAAGGCCACGTGCCTTATCCTTATACCGGATATTCAGGTGATCGCTGTATGCCCGGCGACTGGTATCCTCCCATGCTGCATGTCCATCTTGGCGCTGAAATCAAAAAGTTCATCAACGAAAAAGGCTACAACGCCCCGGTGATCGTTGCTGGCAAGATTTCCGAACCCGAGGACGCTAATGGCGTAATCGAGCGCCAAGAAGTGGACATGGTGGCAATCGCGCGCGGTCTGCTGGCGGATCCGGATCTGCCGAAAAAAATTCGCCTTGGTGAAGAAGCGCGCATAATCAAATGCGATTATTGCAATGTTTGCAAACACTTGGATGGCACCCACAAACCGGTTCATTGTTTCCTTTGGCCGAAGGGCGCCAATCAGGCGCCAAAGTACCAGATTGATTCCGAAGCGCCCTTCTGGAACGACAACGGGGCCGGCCTCACCGTGGACTATGATTCCGGGGCTGCAAAGTTGTCCTGGAACAAGGCCGAAAACGATGCGGTACGCTACGATATTTACCGGGCTGCCGATAATGGTGAAGTCAAGGTGATCGATGCGGTCAAGACCACAAAAATGGTCGATGGTGCTGTATTAGGCGGTATTAAGTACCGATATTATGTGCGCGCGTGCAATGAGAATGGCGATGCAAGCGGTCCGTCAAATATCGTCGAATTTGCTCCAGACCTCCCTGAATATGTTCTGATGCAAGGCTAGAATGACGAGCTCTCGGTGTGACGATTATTGTTACTCTTAGATCGTTACACCGGTTCTCCATGAGCGATTCAATAGCCCGCCGATTTTCTGGTGGCATATCATAAAGAAGCAATGGCGGCTCACTACAACCTGGTTTTCCAGGTTCGGTTCCGCCTGTAGATGTTCTCCTGACGATCTCCGAATTAAGCTTTCCTCCGCGCTGGGCACTCTCTGAATAGAAGGATGTAGGGCCTGGTACGGCACGGCTTTTCGGAAAGCCATCACGATATTTGCCGGCAGGCCCTTTCTACTCACCGAAGTTGTCCAAATCAGCGCGCGCCGTAAGGTTCACGTGTTCCTGTTAATTCCGATTAAGCGGCATTCGCGGCATTTGCACATCAAGCTTGACGTGTCGCATCAAAAAATACATAATATCTAATAGATTACGTTATGTGTAACGTTCGAAAATCTTATATTTAATATCGGTAACGGGTTATCGGGTCGCGATTGCGGAAACTAAGGCCACTACGTCGGGAACCAAGCTGAAACAAATGACTGAACAATCAATATCAATTACCATGACCGGTAGCGGCGGTTCCGGTGTGATGACAGCTGGCAACATGCTGCTCGACGCAGCGGGGCGTTGTGGTCTGTACGGGATAATGACAAGGTCTGCAGGCCCGCAAATTCGCGGTGGTGAGGCGGCTGCAATGCTGCGCTTGTCGAACAGGCCGATCCTGTCGCACAAGGATCGATTTGACGTCCTACTCGGCATTGACTGGAAAAATGCCGATCAATTTGTCTCCGAAATTCATCTCGATGCCGATAGCATAACCATTGGTGAGGCTGGCCTGCCTGCAGCTTTTGCTGAACGGGCAGGGCATCACCATGAACTTTCCGTAGCGGAGATTGCCAAGCAGATTCCGGGCGGCCGGGCAAATATGGTTGCGTTGGGTGTTGCTACGAAAATGATGGACATCCCCTTGTCCGCTGTTGAACAGGTTCTGACCAGATCCCTATTGAAGAAAAAGGGCGAGGAGGCGGTAAACTCAAGCTTGGCAGCGGTGAAGGCGGGAATGGCTGCAGCGGTAGATCTACCGCGCATAGCCGGCTTGCAGCCCGATCCTTCCATTGCTGAAAACAATTGGAGCATTACCGGAAATGAAGCTTGCGGGTTGGGCGCCATTCGCGGCGGTGTGCGCTTTGTTGCCGCCTATCCGATCACGCCGGCAACGGAAATCCTGGAATGGCTGGCAAACAATCTGCCTAAGCTGGGCGGCGAATTGGTACAAGCTGAAGACGAACTTGCGTCGATTAATCAGGCAATTGGGGCGTCGTTTGGCGGCGTTCCATCGCTGACCGCGACGTCCGGGCCCGGTTTTGCCTTGATGACGGAATCGCTTGGGCTGTCAGTTGCCTCAGAAACGCCAGTCGTCGTAATTGATGTCATGCGCGGCGGACCGTCGACGGGAATTCCGGCGAAGTCCGAGCAATCGGATTTGAACATTGCTGTGTATGGCATGCATGGTGATGCGCCCCACTTGGTCACCGCACCATTGACTATTGCCGATTGTCTGCTGACGACCCAGTGGTCTGTATATTTGGCAGAAAAACTACAAGCACCGACAATTGTGCTGTCGGATCAATCGCTTGGACAAACAAGGGCCGTCATCCCAAGCGTGGCGGATGCCGGCTTTTCGCCGGAACGTATTGTTGCGGAAGAACCCAGTAATTCCTACGAACGATACGCCGATACTGATGACGGTGTTTCGCCTATGGCTTTGCCTGGCACACACAACGGCCAGTATACGGCCGACGGTCTTGAGCACACGACATCCGGACTACCTTCGAGCAAGGCAGGCGATCACCACTTCCAGTTAGAAAAGCGCCAACGAAAACTGGACAGGTTTGATTTTGGCGAGCATTGGGCTGAGATCAGTGGAGATGAAGACGCCGAGATTGCAGTCATTACCTGGGGCTCCGGTTATGGCGCAATCTCCCAGGCGGTCCAAGAAATGCGCGAAACGGGCGAAAAGCTGCTTCTGATCGGTATGCGGCTGATCTGTCCTGCGCAACCGGAACGGCTTAGCAGGCTATTGCGCAACGTGAAAAAAGTGCTGGTGTTGGAACAAAATTTCAGTGGCCAATTCTATCGCTTCATGAGGGCCCAATATAACATTGAGGTGGAGGTCAAATCGATTGCTATTCCGGGTCCGCTTCCCATCCTCCCGGCGCAAGTACGCCGGCATCTTTCTGATTGGAGTTAATTGTGAATATGACCGCTGATCCAGTTAGTGTTTGCCCGAAGATGGTCGCCAAGGATTACAAGTCGAAGATCAAGCCGGTCTGGTGCCCTGGATGCGGTGACTACGGTGTGCTGTTGTCATTGACAAAATCATTGGCCGAGTTGCAGCTGAAGCCGGAAAATGTAGCCGTAATATCGGGCATCGGATGTTCTTCACGCATCCCCGCCTATCTCAATACCTTTGGTTTCCATGGGGTGCACGGGCGAGCACTGACGCTGGCAACAGGATTGAAAGTCGCGCGCCCGGATTTGACGGTTTTGGCTGCCGGCGGCGATGGCGACGGATTTTCTATCGGAGGCAATCACTTTCTGCATGCGTGCCGGCGCAATGTCGATCTGACTTATATTGTAATGGACAATGAACTCTATGGCATGACAAAGGGCCAAGCTTCACCAACCAGTGATCCCGATTGGGAGTATGGCAAGCTCACCCCGAAGGGGACGAAAATGAAGCCGTTTCACCCGCTTGTTGTCGGGCTGGCTTCAGGTGCGAACTTCATCGCGCGCGTCTCAGGTACCAATCCCAATGGTGCAGTACCGATCATAACCGAGGCGATAAAGCATCCTGGATTTTCGCTCGTTCACGTCCTCAGTCCCTGCATCACGTTTAACCGCGAGCAGCTGGAATGGAAGAAGAAGGTCCGCAATGCGGTGGTCCCTACGACCACGGATGCGGGCAAGGCGGCACGGTATCTGATGACCGATGATGGCATGAATCTCGGTATTCTCTACAAGGGCGATCGTCAGCCGTATCAGCCGAAAAATGAAAAAACGGTCAATAGTCCAGCCGATTTAGAACTGCAATTTTCAGTGTGAGGCTGATCTCCAGCATGATGAAAGCTTGTGACCGCGAACAGCCAAAGCCTAGCGCTACAACGAATAATCGGAGAGCAGGTTAATGTTAGAAGGATGCCGACCATGGCCTGATGATCTTTGTGCCGTCTATCGGGAAAGGGGCTATTGGGAAGATCGGACAATCTGCGAGGTAATCGAGGAATCGATTCAAAAGAATGCCGCCAAAACCGCGCTGGTTTACGGCGACGAGCGCATCTCTTACCGGGCGCTTGGACTAATGACCGACAGGCTGGCCCATCACTTTGTATCGGAAGGTATTTCCGCTCGGGATAGGGTTGTGTTTCAGCTCGATAACAAGCCTATTTTTATACCTGCCTTTTTAGCCCTGTTGAAAGTAGGTGCTATCCCGGTGATGGCATTACCGTCCCACCGGGAGCGAGAGATTGGCCATTTCATCCAATTCTCACAGGCAAGCACATACATGATCCCCCAGAAAATTCGTGGCTATGACTACACGGAAATGGCGGCTGGTATACTCAAAGATTGCGGCTCGCTGCAAAAAATTTTTGTAGCTGGAGAAGCCGATGGCGATCAAATTTCACTCATAGATAAATTGCAGGAGCCGGCAACAAACGAGGGGAACACGGATATTCTCGGCAAGAGATGCGTGCCGCCGGACGATGTGGCGTTGATGTTGCTTTCAGGTGGCACCACCGCCATTCCCAAGCTCATCCCGAGAACCCACAACGATTATGTTTATAATTTCAAGCGGAGCGCGGCAGTTGCTGGTTTCGATTCCGAGACGGTATTTTTGGCGGTGCTGCCGGTTGCCCACAACTACACACTGGCGTCTCCGGGAATCCTGTCGGTGTTGGAGCTGGGCGGATGCGTCGTTTTCTGTGACTCGGGCAAGCCGGAACACGTATTTCCTCTCGTGCAGCAGGAAAAAGTTACCAATATCAATGCTGCTGTTCCCCTGTTCAATCGCTGGCTCAACTCTGATGTCCCGTCAAAGTATGATCTCGGCAGCCTGAGGGCGGTCATGAACGGAGGTGCAAGGCTTGCGCCTGAGCTGCGCCGCCGCGCCGAAGCCGTATTCGGATGCCGCTTTCTTGAAAGTTTCGGTACAGGCGAAGGGTTGCTAATGCAAACCCGCCTTGACGACAGTGACGACATTCGAATGACCAGCTCCGGCCGCCCGATCTGCCCCGGCGATGAAATCAAGGTCGTGGACGAAAACGGGATCGAACTGGCAGACGGGGAAGTTGGAGAATTGCTTGTCCGTGGGCCATATACCATCCGCGGTTACTATAATTCGCCGGAGAATGACGAAAAAGCGTTTACTGAAGATGGTTTCTACCGGATGGGCGATTCAGTCCGCAAAGTCGGTGATTTTGTTTTTGCCGAGGGTCGCAAGAAGGACTTAATCAATAGAGGCGGCGAAAAAGTCAGCGTCGAAGAAGTAGAAAACCTCATTCTCGCACACGATTCAGTTGACGGTGTAGCCATCGTCGCAATGCCTGACGAGGTATTTGGCGAAAAAGCCTGTGCCTTTGTCACGCTTCGCCAAGGTTGCAGTCTAACCTTCGAACAATTGCAGGCGTTCCTGCTGAATTTAAAAATCGCAAAATTCAAGTTGCCCGAGCGGTTGATGGTTATTGATGATTTTCCGATCAGTCCTGCCGGCAAAATACTTCGAAAAAATCTCAGAGACAGAATTAAGACCATTGTCAATTTGGAGACCAGGAAGGAATGTTTGCATGAATAAATTAAAGGGGGCCGAGTGGCGTCCAGAACACTTTGGATGGAACGTGGTCGACCGGATCGCGACAATCACACTGAATCGCCCGGAGCGGAAAAACCCTCTGACGTTTGAAAGTTACGCCGAATTGCGGGACACGTTTCACAAGCTGCAATACGCTGATGATGTTCGCGTTGTGATTATTACCGGGGAGGGCGGCAACTTTTGTTCCGGCGGCGACGTCCATGAAATTATCGGACCGTTGGTCGGCATGGAGATGGACGAACTTCTGACATTTACGCGCATGACCGGCAATTTGATCAAGGAAATGCGCAATTGTCCGCAGACCATCATATCGGCTGTTGATGGTATCAGCACCGGGGCCGGGGCCATCATTCCGATGGCTTCTGATATGCGTTACGGCACGCCGAATTGTAAGACTGCGTTTTTGTTCGTCCGGGTCGGTTTGGCCGGGTGCGACATGGGTGCCTGTTCCATCCTGCCGCGCATTATTGGCCAGGGTCGGGCCAGTGAGCTTCTTTGCTCCGGCCGCGTCATGACCGCTGAAGAGGGTAAATCCTGGGGCTATTTCAACGAAGTTGTTGAGTCCGAAAAGCTGATGGATACGGCCCGCAACATGGCATTGAAATTAGCCAATGGCCCGGCTTTTGCCCATGGGGTAACCAAGAAATGCCTGCATCAGGAATGGAGCCTGAACATCGAGCAGGCGCTTGAAACTGAAGCCGAAGCACAGGCGATCTGCATGCAGACCAAGGACTTCGAACGCGCATACAAAGCTTTCGTCAACAAACAAACGCCTGTGTTTGAAGGAAACTGATGAGCAACTCCTATCTCGAATGGCCGTTTTTTGAGAGCCGGCACCGCCAATTGGCATGCGATCTTGAGGATTTTGCAAAAAACGATCTGGCTGACATTGCCGGTCAGGACTATCACGATGACCATATCCTGGATGTTTCCTGCCGTGAAATTGTTCGTCGGCTTGGCGCTGCCGGTTTCTTAGGCGCGTGCTGCCAAATCGACCCCGGAGATCGCTTTGACGTTCGTCGTCTATGTCTGAGCCGCGATATTCTTGCCAAACACGACGGCCTCTTTGATTTCGCCTTTGCCATGCAAGGATTGGGCACCGGGCCGATATCTCTTTTCGGTAGTGACGAACAAAAAAAGCGATATTTGCCGCCAGTCGTCAGTGGTGAGCGAATTGCTGCATTTGCTTTATCTGAAACCGAGGCCGGCAGCGATGTCGCGGCAATGCAAGCCAAAGCGGTGGCGGATGGTGACGGCTACGTAATTAATGGCGCAAAAACCTGGATCTCCAATGGCGGTATCGCCGATCATTATGTGGTGTTCGCCCGCACCGGAAATGCCAGCGGTGCCGGAGACCTGTCTGCCTTCATCGTCCATGCCGATAATCCTGGCTTGAACGTGTCAGAACGCATCCAGGTAATCGCGCCGCATCCTTTGGCAACCATTGTTCTTAGCGACTGCCGCGTACCCAAATCGTCCATGATCGGTGAACCTGGGCAGGGCTTTGCGATAGCCATGGGAACTCTGGATATATTTCGCAGTACAGTCGGCGCAGCCGCACTTGGCTTGGCCCGAAGAGCTTTGGAGGAAGCGGTACTGCGAGTGCATCAGCGCAAGGTATTCGGTAAATTGCTCAGCGAGTTCCAACTGACGCAGGCTAAGATTGCCGATATGGCGGTTGGCGTTGATGCCGCCGCCCTAATGGTTTACCGGGCTGCCTGGACCAAGGACAACCGCGATGGCAAGGTCACCCGAGAGGCTTCAATGGCCAAACTGGTCGCGACCGAAACCGCGCAACAGGTTATTGATATGGCGGTACAGCTATTTGGCGGAACAGGGGTTGTGTCGGGAATCCCGGTTGAAGTTCTTTATCGCGAAATTCGTGCATTGCGGATTTATGAAGGTACCAGTGAGATTCAAAAACTCGTCATAGCCAGGGATGTTCTCAAGGCTGCTGCTCCATCGGACTAAATAATATTTGCGAATATTTGGCTGTGGCACTTGCGGTTTGAAAGTTTGCTCAGAAGCAAATTCGATCGACCTCGGGCAATACCAACGCACCATTAGTCTTTCAAAAAATGACCAATTGTCAGTGCTGATTGGTATTGCCCTCGGGCGGAGATGCCATTTTCCCCGGTTTAAACCGAGTATGCCAAAAGCGGGATTTGCCACAGAGAATAGTGCATCTAACACGACAAACCCTCACGCATGGAGGGCTTGATATTTGATGTTCAATTGTTCCTTGGTTTCCGGGTGGCTTGGATCAGGAAATATGCACTCAACCGGACAAACCACCTGGCATTGAGGTTCCTCATGAGCCCCGACACATTCTGTGCATTTTGCCGGGTCTATCACGTAGGGATCGTCCTCGGTGATTGCTTCGTTCGGACATTCAATAACGCACACATCACAACAGGTGCAGTCTTCCTGGATAATCAAAGCCATGGTCTTTCGTCCCTCACTAGAACAGGCGGAGGTTCATGAGGACCCATTTGATAGGCTCTATCGTTACCCTGCGAATGGAGCAGCGCGCCAGTCGATGGGAGGGATCGAGTAGGTGCTGCTGTCTCGACAGTGGACGACAGAGCCTATCAATTGGGCCGGTTTGAACTTGCCTTAGTAGATATCATAATACGTAATAAATTACATAATAAATAATGTCAATATTTTCTGATTTTGAGTGGGAAGCTTCCGGCGTAGACACGTCCTCTCAAATTGGAAGATAAACAACGGTTTGCACTCAGCCCTTGAAGCTTGCGAATATATGCTGGAGGAGTTGTGGGAATGTTCTGGATCGACAAGCTGGCCAGCTGACAGATTTTGATAGCAAACACCAGGTCGGCGTTCTTCTAAATCCTAAGAAATCATAGTGTGCGAATGCACCCTGGCTAGGCCTGTGCGATATCGGTCCTGCCCATCCAGTACCGTTGCCGGGAAGGATGGCACGTACAACCGCGCAGTCATACTGCCCGGCTGTGATTCATACCGGCTAAAGGTGAACCATTATCAGAATTACCAGATACTTCGACACAATTGCGCCGCCTGTGCGACTACCGATCGCCAGGGCGCGCGCAGACACAAACATTATTCAGGTATCCGTTCCGCCGCCCGCGGGTAAGTTGACCACAGATCCCCAGTCACGGTTCATCCCTGTCACACTCGACATCATCAGTTGGATAGCGGGTGTATTTTCGCCAAATAATTCAGGATTTGTTGTTATGGCCGATACGCTGCAGGCGATTGTCCCGTCGATGTTGAATATGGGAAAGGCTACCGCAAAAAGACCAGGAACAAACTTACCTGCAACTATTGAAAACCCTCTCTCCTGCGTTTCGGAGACTATTCTTTCGACATCGCGTTGTAAGAATTCCGACGATGCCAATTCCGTATCGACAATGGCGCGAGTTGATTCCCTATTGAGGTAACTCAGGAATATCTGGCCAGTTGCGGTTCGTATGAGAGGCATTATTGCTCCCACGCCCATTGTTGAAATGACCGGCGGACCACCATGCTCGTTTCTGATCAGAACGGGACCGCGTTCTCCCCAAATGGCCATATGACCGGATGTTCGAAGATCGACACAGATTTTCCGTAACAGTACACCAGCCTTGCCGACAATATCATTACGTTCAATTGCAATAAGCCCCAACCGGAGCGCCATTGGCCCGATACTATACAAGCCGGTTCTCTCGTCTTGCGACGCAAGTCCAATCCGAACCAGGCTGGTGACATATCTGTGCGCTTTGGCCGACGGCATATCCGACGCTTCCGCAAGTTCTTTGAGGCGCATGGGGTATCGATATTCGCAAAGTGCGTTCAGTAGTTTCCCACCCACATCAACGGATTGAACCCCCCTGCGAGCGCTCTGATCAGTAAATTCTTCTTCCATACCGTGTTTCTACATCAAGAGCACTGTGAATGAAAAGTCGAGATTTGGAAATTATGTATTGCATAATCTATTGCTATTAATGTAATATACCGATAACAAAGCGCGTGACAGCTCCCTCGGTTTTCCGGAGCGGTTGCGCAGGGAGGCTGGTGGTCTAATTGGCCAAGGCGCGGAGGTTCATCCCGATTTGGAAAGCGCAATGACCGTTGCGGACCGCCGTGTCTGTTTCTTTAAGCCGCATTGGTCGAACTGAGTTTGTTGTTTGCAAACAACGATGGAGGAAAAATAATGAATTTCGATATTTTGAGAAGATCTCTTATTTGTGCGGCAGGTTCGGCCGCCATGCTGGCAGCCGCGCCGGTTGCTCTTGCTGCCGATATAACGCTGAAGATCAGTAATTTCTTACCGCCACAACATGGATTTACCGCCGATTTCATGGCGCCTTGGGCAAAGGAGCTTGAACAAAAAACCGGGGGAAAAGTGGCGGTCGAACTGTTTGACGCAACATCCGCATTCGGCAAAATCACCAGGCAGGCAGATCAGGTTCGAGCTGGCGTTATCGATATTGCGTTGGGTTTAAACGGTATCCCGCGCGATCGTTTTCCGGCCAGCTCGATCATCGAGATGCCATTTCTCGTAAAACACGCAGATTCCGGATCGCGTGCCCTTTGGGCGATGTACAAAGAGGGGGCACTGGGTGACGAGTACGACGATTTCAAAGTGCTGGCCTTGTTCACCCATCACGGAGGTTTGATCCACACCGTCGATAAGCCCGTGCGGTCGCTGGGGGACATCAAGGGTTTGCGTCTTCGCACACCCAGTCCGGCGGTTTCAGCAATGCTGAAGCAACTGGGCGCCTCACCGGTGGGCATGCCTCCGTCGGCCATCTATGAAAATTTGCAAAAAGGCAACCTCGATGGCGTCGTAACCACTTGGGATCTTGTCGGCGTGATCAAAGCCAACGAGTTGCTGAAGTTTCACACAAATGCTCAGGCGTATGTCGCCAGCTTCCATGTTGTGATGAACAAGAAAAAGTATGAATCGCTGCCCGATGATGTCCGTGCCGTGTTGGATGATATTTCCGGCGATGCGCTTGTTGCCCGCTTTGGCGACTGGTGGGACAAATGGGAAGCGCGTGGCCACAAAGATGCCGTGGCCCGGGGTAATGAAATCATCGAGATCAACGCGGACATGCGTGCCAAATGGGCAAAGGAACTGCAGCCGATGATCGCCTCTTATCTGACCGGACTAAAGGATAAGGGAGTGGCTGATCCCCAGCAGGCCTACAAGCGTGTGCAGGAACTTGTTGTCAAGTTCGATGGGATGCGCAACTGAGGCAGATGGAAACCGCTTCAAACAAACGTGAGAAGGAACCGTCGATAACTTCGGCGGTTCTTCTTCTCGACCGCGGGGTCATGGGTCTTACCACATTGATGGCCTATGTCGGCATTGGAGCACTGACGGTGGCGATCGTTGTCGTGGTGGTGGATGTCGTCTGGCGGCGAATTGGCGGAGGTTCCTTCATCGGAGCCGTCGATCTGACGCAGTTTAGCGTTGTGGCAGCGGCGTCCTGGGCAATCCCCTTCGCCTTTGCCCGCAATGCACATGTTTCGGTGGACATCCTGCACAACCAGTTTTCAAGCGCAGTCGCACGGTTCTTGGATGCCGCGGCGGCTTTGATCAGTGCAGCGTTGATGGCGTTTGTTCTGTGGTTGTCGTGGGGGCGGGCGATGGAGATCTGGGGTTATGGGGATGTTTCGCAGGATCTGGCTGTTCCGATGATCCTGTTCTGGTCGTTTCTCCTCTCAGGGCTGGCGGTATCGTTTGTCACCTGCATCGTCAATTTTCTAAAAATACTCACTGTGGATGTGAAATAAGCATGGGAGCGGAATGGGCAGGTGGATTGGGTTTCGGAGCAGCTTTGTTATTGGCGCTGTTGAAAGTCCCCATAGCTGTGTCAATGGCGATTGTCGGCATCATCGGCACATTGATTCTTATGGACTGGAACTCGGCCAGTTACGTCATGGCCAGTTTACCGTTTGAGGCAATATTTCCCTACGGCTTGTCCGTTGTTCCGCTTTTTATTTTCATGGGCGTGTTCGCGTCTTATTCGGGCTTGTCGGAAAACCTCTATCGGGGGATCGTGGCCTTTGCGGGCCATCGCAGAGGCGGTTTGGCCTCTGCGACCATCGGTGCTTGCGCAGTTTTCGGTGCAATTTGCGGATCATCTTTGGCCACCTGCGCCACGATGGGTAGAGTTGCGCTGCCGGAAATGGAAAGCCGGGGCTATGCCGGTAGTCTCGCTGGAGCCTCGATCGCCGCTGGCGGTACATTAGGGGTCTTAATCCCGCCGTCTATCCTGTTGGTTATTTATGCCTTGATGACCGAACAATCCATTGGTGCGCTTTTTGCCGGCGCAATGATTCCAGGTTTGATGGCGGCGGGCCTGTATATTCTCGCAGTACAGATTCAAGTGTTCCGAAATCCGTCGCTTGGCCCTGCCACCGACTATGTTCCCTGGTCCAAACGTGGGCGCGCGCTCTTGCACATGTGGGATGCAATCATTCTGATTGTTTCGGTAATCGGCGGCATATACGCGGGCCTTTTTTCACCGACCGAAGCTGCTGCGGTCGGAGCGGGCGGAGCGATCGTATTCACCGCGCTACGCGGAAAGTTGAACTTAAAGGTTCTCAAATCCGGCGTGTTGGAAACGACTTCAATGACAGGGATGATTTTTCTCATCCTGATCGGCGCATCATTGTTCAATTTCTTCATCGAGACGAGCGGCATGACCCAGGCGCTGGTCGGCTGGATCAGCCAAAGCGGTTTTTCCCCGCCCATCGTCCTGGCCATATTGGTGCTGTTTTACGTGGTGCTCGGCTGTTTCATGGACAGCCTTTCGATGATCTTGCTGACCGTTGTGCCCGCCTTCGGCGTGGTTACCGGGCTTGGCTACGATCCGATCTGGTTTGGCGTCCTGCTGGTCTCGGTAGTTGAAATCGGACTGATCACACCGCCGATAGGTATGAACCTGTTCGTCATTTTGGTCGTCTCGCCGAGCCTCACGATTGCGACGGTCTCACGTGGCATTCTACCATTTATTGCCGCTGATATGGTTCGCATTGTTTTGTTGATCACGGTCCCGCCATTGGTGCTTTGGTTGCCTGGGCTTCTGGGGTTGGGGAATTAGTTGACAGGTCAAAACAGAAGGTATTTCATGACCGAAATATCCAGCTTTGCGGTGATTACTGACCTGCTTGAAGTGCCGACGCCTTTTGGCGGATTTTGTCCATTAATTCAATCAGCATTCGGCGTTCATCCGGTGTCAGGTCTTCCAGAATTTTTTCTTCAAGTTGCGTGACTTTGGGAACCAGAGCATTGAACATCTCACGTCCTTGCTCTGTTAGTCGCAGCACCGCGCGCCGGCGGTCCTCACCATCAATGTCTCGTTTGAGTAGACCTCTTTTCCGCAATCGCCCGATCGCCCGACTGACATTCACCTTATCCATGCTGGAATGCTCGACAATCTCGCCGGCCGATAGGGCGCGATGGGGACCGAGCACGGCCATGGTTCTCCATTCCGATACCGTAAGTCCGAAAAGCGAGGCATAAATATCCGTCACAGAGGCGCTGACGGCGCGATAGTAAATTCTAACCAAATAGGGAAAAAAGGATTTTAGGTCGAACTCGGCATTTGCGTGATGCGCGGGATTTTGACCTATCACCCGCTTCAGTTTGCTTTCCGACTTAACGGTTTCCATCTGACATTCCAAAAAAATAACGAAAATAATACGGACGAAGCTAACGGGCTCACCAGAAGCTGTATCGATAACAAGCATAGCACACCGATAGCTAAATTGGATAGGCAAAACGAAATATAGTTTCAATTGAAAATAATAATCAATTATTGAGAATATTTTCGCTCAATATCGATGCAGGGCGCGCTCCTGAATGATGCCCAAAATTCCGCTCGGATTGTGCCCATCCATGCAAGATCATGCATTGATTGCCAAATCATAATCGCAGAGAAAATTTCCTAATTTTACTCGAGATGCTGTGTAAATGGCTAATAATTTACAGAAAAGATCCAATTCTCTAGTCATTGCGGTGCAATTCTAATGGTTGGCGAAGTGCAGTTGTGTCCTCAATGGCGCTGCGCTGTCTTGTGTGGTGCAGCATAAAATATTCAGAAATTCGTTTTTTCGCTTGATAAAGTTTCAAATGAAACTATAAAGAAAATGTGGGAATAAATCAATGAAGATTAACATTGTATATTAGTTACAATGGCGATGCTGGCTGACTAGCTTCGGAATCGCCAGCGATCGAGGTGCCGGAGATGCAGGAGGCGCAACCAGATGCAAAGTTGGGTCATAAGCGCGAATACTGAACATTGCCATTTTCCGATCCAAAATCTGCCGTTCGGTGTTTTTAGCCGTGGCAGCGAAGCGCCGAGATGCGGAGCCGCAATCGGAGGTTATGTCCTGGATCTTGGCGCTCTGGAGGGGGCGGGTTTGGTCACGATGGGCGAAGGACAAGCTGTCTTCAATCATCCGGCGCTCAATAATTTCATGAGCCTTGGACCTTCGGCCTGGTCATCGGTTCGTTCGCGATTGACAGAATTGCTCGCAGAGGATGGTGATCCGGCACTAAGGAACGATAGCGGGTTGCGCGAGCGCCTTCTCATCCGCCTGGATGAAGCTTCGCTGCATTTGCCGTTCAAGGTTTCCGAGTACACCGATTTTTATGCCGGTCGACAGCATGCATTCAATGTTGGATCTATGTTCCGCGATCCCAATAATGCGCTGCCGCCGAACTGGTTACACATACCCATTGGATACAATGGGCGTGCATCGAGTGTCGTTGTCAGTGGCACAGACATCCGCCGCCCGCTTGGCCAAACCAAATCGCCGGATGCCGATGTGCCGAGGTTCGGCCCGAGCAAGAGGCTCGACATCGAACTCGAAATGGGTGCGGTGTTAGGGCTTCCGAGCCGGATGGGCGAACCGATCACGGTCGCGGAAGCTGATGACATGATCTTTGGCTATGTGCTCCTCAACGATTGGTCAGCGCGGGATATTCAGGCTTGGGAGTATCAACCACTGGGGCCATTCCAGTCCAAGGCGTTTGCCACGACGATCAGTCCGTGGGTTGTTACCAAGGAGGCCCTTGAGCCTTTTCGCACTGCAACACCCGAGCGCGAAAGGGAATTGCTGCCCTATCTGCAGGAACTCGGCCCGATGCTCTATAGCCAAGCGACTCTGCTTTGATTCAAATATTGAAGTCCTTGAACAGTGTTTCGATATCGCATTTGTGTTTTCGTCTGATGGCCTTTGCCTGTGCCCATTTATGCTCGATCGGGTTGAGGTCTGGAGAATATGGCGGTAGATATTCGAGTGTGTGTCCGGCATCCTTGATAGCCTCCTTCATGTCCTGGCGCTTGTGAAAACTTGCATTGTCCATAACAACAACAGCACCGGGAGGCAGCTTTGGAATGAGATCGCCTGTCAGCCAGCCATGGAAGACATCGCTGTCGATATTGCATGGAGACAGGCAGGTTGTCAGCAAGGTGCCGCCCAACAACGCCCCGATGACGTTTGTCCTTCCCCGCGCATGCCAGTCATGAACGCCAAAACAGCGCAGGCCCTTGGCCGCATAGCCATGGGTGCGGGGCATATCATGGGCAAAGCCTGATTCATCAATATAGACGATGGGCTTGCCGGTTTTTTCATGCCCGCTAATCGTTTCCTGGAAGGCTGTACGCCTGGTCGCGTCCGCTTTCGGATGGCGAAACGCTTTTTTTATATGTCACCCCCAACTTGCGCAACGCCTGCCAGATTGCCTTAGGTGAAACATCAAAACGCACCGCACGTTCATACTGATAGGCATCGGGAAATTCCGCCACATCGCGGGCCAGTGCAGCCATGTCAATCTTGCGCATGCGGGGCTTGGATTGATCCGGCTCAAGCCGATTGGCCCAGCGAACAACCGAGGCAACCCCAACGCTAAACCGAAGTGCCGTTTGTTTAAATGTCAGCCCTTCCTTGTCTCGAACCTTAAGAACATGTTTGCGGAATTTAACAGGATAAGTCATGCACAAAACTATAATCAAAATTATGTCGCTTGGCTATATGACATCGATCTCCAGGTTCAGATGCAGCCTGCAGGTGGGCTCGAGCCGACGATCATTGCCCAAACCAACTACCGACACTTGTACTACTCGGCAGCACAGCAACTCACCCACCATGCCATTAGCGGCTGTCGAATGAACACTGGCGATCTTTTGGGTTCGGGCACAATCTCGGGGCCGACAAAGGACCAGTTCGGTTCGCTCCTGGAATTGTCGTGGGTTTACCGGAGGCTCCAAAGATAGGATGACTTGGAGCTATGGAAAAGAACAAGAGATCGAAGAGATATTCACCTGAAGTGCGTACGCGTGCCGTTCGGATGGTGTTGGAACATCAACAAAATTATGACAGTCAGTGGTCGGCGATTTCTGCAATTGCACCCAAAATTGGCTGCACTGCGGAGACGCTTCGCAAATGGCTTCGTCAGGAAGAGACGGACATTGGCTTGCGCGATGGGGTTACAAGCGATGAGCGTGAGCGCATCAAAGCGCTGGAACGCGAAGTCCGGGAATTGCGTCAGGCCAATGAAATTCTCAGGAAAGCGTCTCGCGTTGACCTTGTCACTCGAACCAATGGCGTTTTGGCGGTCAACTTTGCCCAGGCGGAGCGAGCCATGATTGTGGGCGCCCACTGAGAAGATGAAGATGTTTATCGATGATCATCGTGATGATCACGGGCCACTGTTATATTCTGGCCAATCTGCAAGGTTTTGCCGATCGCCCCTTCAACATATTATTCGCATGCTGCCATTAAGCGTGATCCCGGTCTGGCCAGTGATCGCGCCAAACGAGATGCAGAGTTGCGCCCTGAGGTCCAGCGTGTTTGGGATGACAATCATGAAGTCTACGGGGTACGTAAAGTCTGGCGACAGATGCAGCGAGAGGATTTTGATGTCGCGCGTTGTACTGTGGAGCGGTTGATGAAACAGCTTGGAATACAGGGCGTTATCAGAGGAAAAATCCTCAAGACAACCCACAGCAATCCTTCCGCCCCGTGTCCACGCGACCATGTGAACAGAGAATTCAACGCTCCTGCACCCAATATGCTGTGGGTGAGTGATTTTACCTTTGTGTCAACGTGGCAGGGATTTGCCTATGTCGCTTTCATCATCGATGTATTTGCCCGGCGGATTGTTGGCTGGCGGGTGTCACGCTCTGCCAAAACGGACTTCGTTCTGGATGCTCTGGAACAGGCTCTTTATGATCGACGGCCGGTTCAACAAGACGGGCTGATCCATCACAGTGACCGGGGCGTTCAGTATGTCTCGATCCGCTACACCGAGCGGTTGGCCGAGGCCGGGATTGAGCCATCCGTTGGCAGTGTCGGCGACTCATATGACAACGCCTTGGCCGAAACCATTAATGGACTTTACAAGGCGGAAGTCATTCATAGAAAAAGTTCCTGGCGCAGCATTGATGATGTTGAAATGGCAACCCTCAAATGGGTTGACTGGTTCAACAATCGTCGCCTGCTGGAACCAATCGGAAATATTCCACCCGCTGAAGCCAGGGGAATCGCATTTGGGGTTTGACAAATATGCCTGAATAGATTCTTGAGGTTCCATCACGATATGGAGCCTCAAGATGTCAACAATCATAAGCTATTTCAATGATATAGACGATCCACGCACGGGCAATGCCTGCCGTCACAAGTTTTGTGACATCATGACAATCAGCCTTTTATGTGCCTTGTGTGGCGGCGAAACTGCGGTGGATATGGCCGATTTTGGCCATGCGAAGGAAGAATTTCTGCGCGATTTTCTCGAATTGCCGAATGGCACGCCGTGTCACGACACGTTTTCACGGCTGTTTCGGTTGCTTAAGCCCGCAAGCTTTCAACGCCTGTTTGAGAAGTTCCGTGCTGATTTTGCCCAGGCACGCGATGCCCAACCCGCCATCGCCATTGACGGCAAAGAGATGCGTCGCACCTTTGACAGGGCCGCCAATCAATCCGGCCTGAACGTGGTGACCGCCTTTGCGCATGGGGCTCGTTTGAGCCTCGGTATTATCGAAAGTGCCAAGGGTGGTGGCGAGATTTTGGCCCTACGTGAGTTGATCAAAATGCTCGACATCAAGGGCATGACGATCACTGCTGACGCGCTGCATTGCCAACGCGAGACCTGTGAGTTGATCGTGCGTGAAGGCGGCGATTACTGTGTGCAACTGAAGGGCAATCAGGGCGATATGCAGGCGGATGTGCGGGCCTTCATTGATGATCAAGAGACTGATTATATTGACGAATATATCTCAACTGACGCCAACCATGGCCGCATTGAAGAGCGATGTTACCATGTCTACAGCACTACGCAATATCTTGACGACACACACAAATGGCCAAGCCTCAAGACCTTCGTCCATGTCACTTCAACACGTGAAATGAACGGAAAATCAAGCCGCTGCGAACGCGTTTATCTCATGTCAAAACCCCCACAAGCGCAGGAAGCTGCAACCATTATTCGGGGGCATTGGCAAATTGAAAACAGCCTTCACTGGTCGCTTGATGTCATTATGAATGATGATCTCCATCGCGCTCGCAAAGACAACGCACCGATCAATTTTGCAGCCCTCAGACGTATCGCACTAAACATCATAAAGGCAAATCAGGACAAGGGATCAAACCGCGTAAAATTCAAACGCGCTGGCTGGAATGATGATTTCCTGCTTTCACTCCTAAACAACTTTTGAAATGCGATTGCCCTGCCGCTGAAGCAGAGGAGCTGTACTATGCACAGATAAACCAGTTAGAATTAGTCGCATAAACAAACTAATCAGCCTCCGGTAAACCCAGGGCGGTTCACTTTTATTGAACTTTCGATCCTTGCCCTTGAGGATCGCATCCACTGCCGTTGACATATTGTCGTATATGCCCCGTGCACAGGCACCGCCGAAAAAGGCGAATGCCCTGTCATGGGCGTCAAAAACCATCTCCTGTTTCTCACGCGGATACGCTACCAAAAACGGCATGCGGCTGTAGCAAAGCCGGAAATGGCAACCTTTACCTTGCTGGCGTCCATCACGACAATCTCATGGCTCCAGTCTCGTGGCTCCAGTCGAACTGGCAGGCTTCTCCCCAATATTACACAATGAGCAAAACTCAACGGTACAAATGCATGCTCCAAACCGGTGCTGCGTTCATTCCTCCAGCGCTTTGCATATCGCCGCACACTATCGTAACTGCCGTCATAGCCAACACGCCGCAGATCATCATGGATACGCGTCAGAGTGAGCCGTTCTTTGCGCGAACATCTTTCGTTCGCCTTCAACATCGTATCAAGCTGTTCTGTGAAAAGGCCCAACTTTGGCAGCGGTTGGGTGGATCGGTCATAGCGAAACTCCGTTACTTTGGAGCGCAAAATCTTCCGTACAGAATTCCGCGAGATGCCGCGATCCCGGCAAATCTCTTTAATGCCTTTCTTATGAACAAAATGATCCCGTCTGACCTTCGCAACCACAACAATCATCCCCTGTATAACCCCGACATTTTGATCCAAATGACGGGTACAATGCACAACCAAGGGAGGGGGTCAAAATTGAACGCCGATCTCCCCGTTTAAGGGGTCAATCTTGCATGTCGATCTACAAGCGTATTTCGAGACAATCACATGGGCCAAAGCTCCTTCGGTTGGTAAGCCGAACGCCTTTCTGAAAACTCTCGGCAACAATCCGCGCCTTCACATCATCAGGCCAGCGTCGCCGCCCCGTCGCACCTTCTATAACTTCCAAACGCTGGGCTCCCTTATAGGGCTCCACTAACAAATGGTCGTCCTTTTGTAGCAATACATCCATCAAAACAATCTCCCACAAAAAACCACCAAAATCGCAGATCAAAAAGAACCGCGAAAGATGGGAACCGCGCACCGCTTACAGTACATTGAGTCAGAGTTCTACTGATTTGGGAATCCCCTACGTTTATCCATTAATGGGGCTAAATACGCGGATATTAACAAAGCAGACGGGTCAATTTTAAATGCCAATTACCCACCTAAGTGGGTCAATTTTGCATGCCTATTCACAGCCCAACATCATGACAAGCCAAAAGTGGCCTACTTTTACTCCGCCCTTTGGCAGGGTTATACTCCGCCGTTGACAGGAACATATGGGTGCCATTTTTCATGGCTGTTGCAAGCAAAAAAGCTACACTAATTGAGCCGTGATTCGCTCTATTAGTATTGTGTGCTCGCTTTCCTTTACCCACAGTATGGCGTGCTCGCGCGTATCAATATTGTCTTCGTAGCGAAGGGGAAATGTGAAAATGGGCTCTATGAATTGACTATCTGTGAAGTCATAAACATTACCGTTTATGCGGTTATAAAAATGCGGACTTTCAAAACGCACATCCAAAGGTGTTGAGAGAATTTCACCGCCAAACAGATCGTAAATAACTACGGTGGTGACGTTGCAGTGCCCAAGAGCAGGGTTTTCAATTTCCCATTGCTTGGCTGTTGCTTTCGACCAGCAATTGGGCAGGATTTTGCGGATAGTTTCAGGATCAAACTTCAAATCCGGCATAATTTCCCCTAACTGCAACCCTGGACCTTTGTCGTTCCTGTTTTGAAAACCGTATAGGTCTGATTGTCTTCATTGAACGACATCAGCACCTGCAGAGTGATTGGGGTATCAATCGCCGGGGGGCTTCCGTCGACTAAAACCGTACCGGTCCACAATGGCGCGGGTGGCGGGTAGGACGACATCTCCACCACCGAATTATTGGAAACGGCGACACCTGCTGACGCGTTTAGCGAACAGGAATACTCATCAATATCTGTAGCGCAGAAATTGGCACCGAAAGTTCCGTTATCCGTCTTCACATGGTTTCCGGTGACATTGATCGTGACGCTGACATTTCGCGCAATGGCGTTTCCAATATCCTTCAGCACCAGTTTTGCCGGATCGGCGCTGCCGCAGGAGGCAACCAGCTTGCCATTGTCGAGAAATACCGGGCTGTTGGTCGGGAAACTGTAAATATTGCCCATTAGTGTATCCAGTGCCTGAATACGGTCCATCGTGTTACGGGATGTCCACTGATTTTGCACATAGGGTGCAAGCGGGATCAGTTTATATTGAATGTCGGTGCCGTCAACCTTCATCAGTGACACGTGCTGCAAATCGCCGGCATTGGCGGTACCTTGCTTGGTGGTGCCTCCGGTGGCGCCCATGACACGATAATTCACGCCGTCCAGGGTCAGTTGGGTCTGGTTATAGTGGAAATGACCGGCAATGACGGCATTGGCCTTATATTGTGCCAGCACCTGGTGGACGCGTGACCAGTCTGACCAATTGTACCACATTGGCTGATGCAGCAGCACGATAATGCCGTCCTTGCCGGCGGCGTTTGCGGCAAGATCTGCGGTCAGCCAGTTGTACTGCGCGTCAGAAATTCTCGAGTAGAAGATATCGCCCCAGCGCGGGTCGGTATCTAAATGTTCAATCGAATACAGCACCACAATGTGGTAGTTCTTGACATCGAAACTGTAGTAAAGATTATTGGCGGTCAGCGGATTAATGGCCGAATAAAGCTGCTGGAACAGCAGTTCGCGTGATCGGTCCGGCGAATTTTGAACAAAAGCCGGCGGGTTAACATCGTGATCGCCCACTGTCATATACCATTTGGCGGGAAGCTGGTTTAGAATTGCGGTGGCCTGGGCAAATCGGTTGCGGATTTCAGCTTCGCTCTGGGTGCTTTCCACCAAATCGCCCACATGGAGCACCACATCCATGCTCTCGCCCTTCAAAGTATCGACACCCTGTTGCAAAACCTCATAGGCGGTGTCGAGATTGGCGGCTCCGGTCTGGTCACCGACAATGCCAATGGTGAGCGGGTCGGCTGATGCCGGGTTCGTGCGGATAAACATCGTGGTGGTTATGGTTGCCGCGATCACGGCAAGGACGAATGCAAGTTTGCGCATATCGGTGTTCCAGTGAGTGGATTGCGAAAACAAGGTGAAGAACCTGTCGGTCATAATAATTCCTTCCAATTTTCCAGGAATACAGCCGGTCATCGTCGAGGGCAGTTAAGCCACCAGTCTCTGCAGCCCCGTGCCAGGCGATTTTCTTTCAGCTCAATGGTTCCCACCAGACGAACTGCGCGACCGCATCATTGAAATCCTGGTCAACATGGTCTTCCGAAAGCATCACGCGCATGTTCATTGAGCCAACAATGCAGCCACCCGGAAACAGGCTTGATTCATTCCAGGTGGAACCGCCATCGCTCGAATATTGGCAATCAACCTGGTAAACCAGATTCTGGTTTCCGCCCGGTGTGGTGAACGATTTTGTGCCGATGATGTGTTCGCCTTCACCATTGCCCTGCCATGACCATGCGCTGCCGCCACCGCTGGGCGGCGTGATAGTGATGCGTTGCAGATAGGCGGCGTTGGTGAAGCCGGTGCTATAGACGGCGGTTGAAGGAGGTAGTGTTATTGATGAGGCCATGTAACCAGTCCTTTAAAATATCAACGGGTATTTCACCGGCGCCAGCGATAAATTAGGCAATCCTGCACCGAAAGTTACAGGACAATTATCAACAGATACATACAAACAAATTACCGTCGCATACTATTCTGATTTGTGCAATATGCTAAGATGTTATTATTTAGACTAGCGATGATCGCAAATTTTAGGAAATATGAATATTTGTATATTCTCCATGTACATGAAAGTTTGCCCTGGTTTTCGTATAAGTTTCTGGCGAATAAAAGAAAGTCACTTCCATTCAATGGTTTTTTGTTTAAAAATTGTTCCAAACCGGCGTTCGTGATGAATTCTGAACTAACGCCTGGCGATGAATGAGATTGATTGGGTGGCCGGTACCGTGTCATTAAATCTTGACTTCATTGCCGGCTTTGCTATATCAGGCGCTGTTAAAGGAGGCGTGGGAAAGACCGCGCCCTTTATGTTTTACCGCAACCGACTGAAAAAGACACGCCGCTTTAAGGTGAGCGTGGATCAGAGCACGAGGAATAAAGATGTTCGCAGTCATGAAAAGTGGAGGCAAGCAGTATTCTGTTGCCCCCGACGACCGTTTGAAGGTCGAGACGCTCGCCGGCGAGCCCGGTGATATTATTGAGATCAATGAGGTATTGATGGTCGGCAACGGCGACGACACCACCATTGGCGCGCCTTTTGTTGAAGGCGCCGCAATCGCCGTCGAGATTGTTGATCAGGGCCGTCATCGCAAGGTGATCGCGTTCAAGAAACGCCGCAGGCAAAACTCGCAGCGCACTATCGGTCATCGTCAAAGATATACCGAGATTTTGATTTCTGAGATTTTGACTGGCGGCGCGAAACCTTCCACGAAGGCAGCCAGCGCCAAGAAAACCGCCAAGCCGGCAGCCGAAGAAAAGGCCGCCAAGCCGGCGGTTGAAGAAAAAGCCGCAAAGAAGGCCACGCCAAGTGCTGAAGCTGACAAGAAACCGGCAAAGGTGGCTAAAAAGGAAGAGGCTGCAACCCTGTTCGCCGCGCCTGAAGGCGATGGAGATGACTTAAAGGTAATTGTCGGTATCGGGCCGGTGGCTGAAAAGCAGTTAAACGAGCAAGGCATCACCACCTATGCGCAGGTTGCAAATTTCAGCGATGCGGATATTGTGCGCATCGACGAGGCTATGCCATTTAGCGCAGCACAGATCGAGACCTGGCGGGATCAGGCCAAAGAGCTGATCGAGAATTAAGAGAAGGACTGAACAATGGCCCACAAAAAAGCCGGTGGTTCCTCGCGCAATGGACGCGATTCAGAATCGAAACGCCTTGGAGTAAAGAAATATGGCGGCCAGGCTGTCATTCCCGGCAATATTATTGTTCGTCAACGCGGCACCAAACTGCACGCTGGCGACAATGTCGGCATGGGTAAAGACCACACTTTGTTTGCAAAATCCGAAGGTGCTGTGACATTCCGCAAAAAGGCCAATGGCCGCACCTATGTATCCGTGATGCCGAAACAGATGGCAGCGCAATAGCCGGAATTCTTAATTACCGGCGTCACATCGACCCGGTAGATCAGCCAGATAAAGATCAAAGGGGAGATGGGATGCCATCTCCTCTTTTTCTTTGGGGGCTACAATGAATGATGAAAAAGAACAGATACACCAAATCCGCACAGAGCAGGACTGGTGGTTGTTGACCCGCAAGAGCAATATTCTGCTCACCGCTAACTTGATCTTGCGCAAGCTACAGCCAGAAGATGCCGGGCCAATGACCGATCTTGCCGGCAATATCAGCGTTTCGTCGATGACAGCGCGGGTGCCGCATCCCTATTCACTGGAAGATGCCAAAGCCTTTATCAGCCGATGCCTTGCAGTTGAGGCCACGGGTTGCACCTATGCGGTAACCTTGGCCAAAAGCGGTGTTTTTATCGGTTGTTGCGGGCTCGGGTCGGGAAAAGGCGGCACTGCACCGAGACTCGGCTATTGGCTGGGCGAACCCTATTGGGGCAATGGCTATGGCACCGAGGCCGCCCATGCGCTGGTCGATCTCGCTTTCAAGACCACCAGCCATGAATTTGTCAATGCGTCTTGCCGCGTGATAAATCCGGCCTCCAGAAGAGTGCTCGAAAAATGCGGTTTTCAAAAGACCGACAATGGTATGATCGGTTCGCTTGCCACCGGCGCTAAAGTGCCGGTTGACTATTATGTGCTCGACCGCAATACCTGGATCAGTTTGAAATCCTGGAGTGACAGCGCCTAGCAGTCACTCGATCTCAACGCGGAACGCAACCATGAAATTTCTTGACCAATGCAGGGTATTTATCCGTTCCGGCGATGGCGGTGCGGGCTCGGTTTCTTTTCACCGGGAAAAATTCGTCGAATATGGCGGGCCTGATGGTGGCGACGGGGGCCGTGGCGGCAATGTCTGGGTCGAGGTGGTCAATGGTCTAAATACGCTGATAGATTTTCGTTATCAGCAGCATTTCAAGGCGAAGACCGGCTTGCATGGCATGGGCCGCAATCGCTCGGGCGCCAGGGGTGTTGATGTTGTGCTCAAAGTGCCGGTTGGCACCCAGATCTATGAGGAAGACAATGAGACGCTGATCGTCGATCTCGACGAAGAGGGCCAGCGTATATTGCTCGCAAGAGGTGGCAATGGTGGTTTCGGCAATGCCTATTTCAAGTCTTCAACCAATCAGTCGCCGCGCCATGCCAATCTTGGTCTTGAGGGAGAGGAGCGCTGGGTTTGGCTACGATTGAAACTGATAGCTGATGCCGGCATTATCGGCCTTCCCAACGCTGGCAAGTCAACGTTTCTGGCCAGTGTTTCGGCTGCAAAGCCGAAAATCGCCGACTATCCTTTTACCACACTTCACCCCAATCTCGGCGTTGCCGGAATTGATGAAAGCGAATTTGTTATCGCCGATATTCCGGGTCTTATAGAGGGTGCCCATATGGGTGCCGGCATTGGAGATCGGTTTCTCGGCCATGTGGAACGTACCAAGGTGCTGCTGCATCTGGTTTCGGCTCTTGAAGAAAATGTCGGCGAAGCCTACCGCACGATACGGGGCGAACTTTTCTCCTATGGCCAGGGCCTGGCTGAAAAGCCCGAATTGGTGGCGCTTTCCAAGACTGACGTTTTGAGCGCCGATGAATGCCGCGAAAAGAGTGAGATTTTGAAGGAAGCCAGTGGTGCAGCGCCGATGTTGCTTTCATCGGTCACCCACCGGGGTACACAAGACGTTTTGCGAGTGCTGAAGAGCACGATCGTGCAGGAAAATCAACCACAAGAACAGCCAGGTGCCGATCCTCGCTGGCTACCATTGGGTAATAACTGATATCGCGAAAGTTTCATAACCTCAACAATCTCACCGGCACTGCCATGAAGACCAGACCCTCAAGTTACCAACGCATTACCATCAAGATTGGTTCATCGTTGCTTGTCGACCGTCACGACGGCCTAAAGATCGCGTGGCTGGAAAGTCTGGCGATGGATATCGCCAAAATGGCCCGCCAAGGTGCCGAGATCATGATCGTTTCATCCGGCGCCATCGCCTTGGGACGCAAGATACTCGGCCTGCCGCACAAGCCACTCAAGCTGGAAGAAAGCCAGGCGGCTGCGTCTGTCGGACAAATTGCATTGGCGCACGCCTATTCCGATATCCTTGGCAGGCATGGTCTTACCGCCGGGCAGATATTGCTGACCCTCGACGACACCGAAAACCGCCGGCGCTTTCTTAATGCCCGCAATACTATTTCGGCCATGCTAAAATGGCGGTCTGTGCCGGTAATCAACGAAAACGATACCGTTGCCACTTCCGAAATTCGCTATGGCGACAATGATCGGTTGGCGGCAAGGGTTGCCAGCATGATGAGTGCCGATCTTTTGGTGTTGTTGTCCGATGTCGATGGTCTTTATACCGCGCCACCGGATGAGAATCCCGCGGCTGAGTTTCTGCCGCAGGTGGACGCGATAACAGCTGAAATCGAGGCCATGGCCGGTAGTGCCGGTTCAGAACTTTCCCGTGGTGGTATGGTGACAAAAATAGAAGCCGGTAAAATCGCCACCAGAGCCGGTGCTGCTATGGTGATTGCTTCGGGCCTAAATCATCATCCGCTGAAGGCGCTGGACAATGGCGGCAAGGCTACCTGGTTCGCTCCGGTTGCCAATAATTCAAGAGCCAGAAAAAAATGGATCGCCGGGCAATTGGAAACCTGCGGTATTCTGGTAATTGACGATGGCGCGGTCGGTGCTCTTGCCTCGGGTAAAAGCCTGCTTCCGGCCGGGGTCAGTGAAATCGAGGGTGGTTTTCAACGTGGCGATACGGTGGCTATTGTCGATCACCACCGGCGGCTGCTCGGTCGCGGACTGGTGACATTCGATTTTGATGATGCAACAAAAATTATCGGTCGCCGCAGTACCGAAATTTCGGCTATACTGGGGTTTGAGAGACGGCCAGAGATCGTGCACCGCGACGATATGGTGCTCGAACTGGGAGGCCAAACCAAAGCGGCACAAGACAACTAGTGGTTCTGTGCCAACATTTGCATCCGCCAGCGGCTCGTACTTATGGCAAATGTTGGAATCATAAGAACCACTAGCAAGTTGTTGAATCTAGTGGAATTTTGAATTTGACATTTGAAAAAGAATGATGTTGCAAATGGGACTCAAATGTCAAATTCATTCCACTAGTGGATAGAACGAGACATCTGAATCCCCCGGTGCAAGGAGAAATTCTTCAATAACATACTAAAATGCCTCGATAATTCTATCCATCACCAAAGTATCTAGCGGTTCGAAGCGTTAGATTCGAACCACTAGGAACGGGATCGATATGCTGCACAAACTGGCTGAAAAAGATGATCGCGCGGTTGCAGCCATCATGGCCACCATCGGCAAAAACGCCAAGGCGGCTGCAAGGCAACTAGCGACAACCGGCAGCAGGGCCAAGAATGCGGCACTAACAGGCGCGGCTGAGGCGATGGATGCCGAACGCGCCTCAATCATCGCTGCCAATGACCAGGACATGGAAGCCGGCGCCAGGAACGGGCTGTCGAAGCCCATGCTTGAACGGTTGCGGTTGGATGATGCGCGAATAGACGCGATCATTGAAAGCCTGAAGGATATTGCAGCGCTTGACGACCCTGTGGGCACAATCATTGCCGAGTGGGACCGGCCAAACGGCTTGCACATAGAGCGTGTGCGAACCCCGCTTGGGGTTATCGGTGTGATCTTTGAAAGCCGCCCTAATGTTACCGCTGATGCCGGGGCGTTGTGTCTCAAATCGGGCAATGCGGCGATCCTGCGCGGCGGTTCGGATTCCTATCATTCTTCCCGTGCCATTCATCAATGTATGGTGGCGGGGTTGAAATCCGCCGGACTTGACGAACACGCGATCCAGATTATTCCAACCACCGATCGAAAAGCGGTCGGCGAAATGCTGGGTGGTCTTGGCGGCTGCGTTGATGTGATTGTACCGCGCGGTGGCGCCAGCCTGGTCGGGCGGGTGCAGCGTGAGGCCCGGGTGCCGGTCTTCGCTCATCTGGAGGGCCTGTGTCACGTCTATGTTGATGCCACCGCCAATATCGACATGGCCAGGGCCATTGTGGTCAATTCGAAAATGCGGCGCACCAGTATTTGCGGTGCGGCCGAAACGCTGCTGGTCGACCGGGCAGCAAAAGAAAGCCACCTTGCACCATTGGTAGGCGCACTGGTTGAAGCCGGCTGCGAAGTGCGTGGCGATGCGGAAATTGGGGCAATTGTCGCTGACATTGCGCCAATAAATGACGACGATTGGGCAACCGAATATCTCGATGCGATAATTTCTGTACGGCTGGTTGACGGCGTCGATGGCGCCATTGAGCATGTGCAAAAATGGTCCTCGCACCACACCGAAGCCATTGTTTGTGAAAATGCCGATGCGGTTGAAAAATTCATGAACAGCATCGACAGCGCAATATTGCTGCATAACGCCTCAACCCAGTTTGCCGATGGGGGTGAATTTGGTATGGGTGCGGAAATCGGTATCGCCACCGGCAAAATGCATGCCCGGGGTCCGGTTGGGGTGGAACAATTGTGCAGTTTCAAATATCAGGTTCGCGGCGCGGGTCAGACGCGACCGTGAGTTCTGGCCAAACTTTGTCCCGGTTTTCTGATCCGTCGATACGTCGGGCCGTAAAAATGCCCCATGTCGAGAACGGCCAGCGTATTGGGCTGTTCGGCGGATCGTTCAATCCGCCCCATCAGGGCCATGTGCTGGTGTCCAACCTTGCATTGGAGCGACTGGAGCTTGACCAGATCTGGTGGATAGTGACGCCGGGAAATCCGCTTAAGGATCACCGCGAGCTTGCACCGCTTGACGAGCGCCTGGACCTGTGCCGGTCGATCAATTCCCACCCCGCGGTGCGGGTCACGGCGCTTGAACTGGCCCATCCGACCTCATATACGGCTGATACTGTTGCCTATATTCAGCAAAGAAACAAAAGTGTACGGTTTGTCTGGGTAATGGGCGCTGATAATCTTGCCGGATTTCACCGTTGGCAGCGCTGGCGTAAAATTGTCCGTACCATGCCAATTGCGGTAATCGACCGTCCTAGTTCAACCCTTTCCAGCCCCTCGTCGCTCGCCGCTCAGTTTCTTGCACGCACTCGTCTTGATGAGAGCGATGCCTCTTTGTTGGCAACAAGAAAACCGCCCGCATGGGTGATTATCCATGGTCCGCGTTCGCCGCTTTCATCGACCAAATTGAGACATCAAAGGCAGACGTGAAGGTTGTGTGTGAATAAAATTAAGGTCGATCCTTGAAAACAGACCAGAATCGAGCCTATCTTACCGTGTGGCCTGAATGGTTCTGGCCATCGTGGTGGGTGCTTTGGATTGCGTCCGCGGCAATTAAGTACAAAAAGAGAGAAAACAGCTCTGAATTCAGTTGCACAAAAGGGAGTAGCTAAAACGCAAACTCCCGCAATGAAGCCCGGTGCCGGCAAGAAATCGGTCACGGAGCTTCTCGAACTGGTATTGAACTGCCTTGAAGAATCGAAGGCGCAGGATATCACAGCGATCAACATTGAAGGTAAATCGCCACTGGCTGACCATATGGTTGTCGCCTCGGGCCGTTCTCACCGTCATGTCGGGGCGGCCAGCGATGCGCTTTTGCGTGCGCTTAAGAATACCGGCCATGGAACCGCCAAGGTTGAAGGTCTGCCGGCCTGTGATTGGGTGCTGGTCGATGCCGGCGATGTTATTGTTCACATTTTCAGACCGGAAGTTCGCGAGTTCTATAATCTGGAAAAAATGTGGCAGGCGGCCGATCTCAATCGCAAGAAAAATGACTGAATTCGACCAGTAGAAAATCTCGGCGATGCGGGTATCGATCATTACCATTGGGCGGGTCAAAGACGGGCCACAGCGCGAGTTGATCAAGCGCTATCAATCGAGATTTGACGCTACCGGACGCAATATCGGCCTCGACCGGCTGGAAATCATCGAGCTTAACGAAAGTCGCGCGTCTTCGCCCGCGCTGAGAAAACGCGAGGAGGCCAGCAACCTCCTCAAAGCGGTGCCCAATGGAGCCTTTGCCATTGCGCTGGATGAAAATGGTAAGGATCTTTCCAGCAGCGAGTTTGCCAACAAAATCGGTGGAATGTTAAACGACGGTCGCCGTGAACTTGTTTTGCTTATCGGCGGGGCTGACGGCCATGGCAAGGAAATTGCCGGTCGCGCCGATATCGCACTTCGGTTTGGTCGATTGACCTGGCCACATCAACTCGTACGTGTGATGGTTGCCGAACAACTTTATCGTAGCGCCACAATTCTTGCCGGACATCCCTATCATCGTACTTGAACAAATTGCCTGTATTTGGCCTTGTCAGGGCCTTTATTGGTGGGCAAAAGATGGAATCAAATGTCACCGGTTGACCGAGTTGAATGCCACGCGCCAATGATTGCACGAACCCGTTATTAAAGTTGTCGAAAGAGCGCTAAATTGCAAATCGCCAAATTTCATCAATTACGGTGGTCATGCCGAATTGCGGTGACGCTGGGGGTTTTTTTGATCTTTAGCGCCAACAGCGTCAAGGCGCAGGATCTTAAGTATCAACAATCGAAGAACCAGAGCACGCTGGACGAGATTAACAAGCAACTAAATATAAATGAGAAAAAAAGAGCGGCGCTAAAGAAGGAAATTGGTCTGTTGGCAACAGACCGGGCGCGAATTTCGAAGGCGCTCATCGATGCAGCGAAGCGTTCACGCGCGCTGGAACTGGAACTGGATGATATCGAAATCCGATTGTTGAAGCTGCAGAAGAAACAAGCGGCTATCAAGCAATCTCTGCTTGCCCGCCGCGATGTTCTTTCCAGGGTTCTTGCGGCACTGCAGCGCATGGGACGCAAACCCCCACCAGCCATTCTTGTGCGTCCACAGGATGCGCTTGCCGCGGTGCGCAGCGCGGTGCTGCTTGGGGCGGTAGTACCACAGATGCGAACCGAGACCGAACAACTTGCCGCTGATCTTGGTGAACTTGCAAAATTGCGCACCAATATTTTGACGCAACGCACTATCCACGCAAACCGAATCGAAGCGCTGACGAAAGACAACACCAGATTGTCGCTGCTGATTGATGAAAAACTGAAACTTGAGGGCAAATCACGTGCAACGCTGCAGCGGCAAAACAAAGTTACGCGCGATCTGGTGGACAAAGCGATCAGTTTGAAGCAGTTGATTGCTGCGCTGAATGCTCGAATTGACGACGCTGATCTTGCTGCAAAACAGGCGCGTCAATCGGAAGATATCCGCCGTTCGGCCGAAGACCAGCGCTTGTCTGAAGCACGCGCCCGGGTGGCGAGCACGGGAGATGACGCATCAGCACCGCTGCAACGGTTTAAACCACAATTCAGTTTTTCTGGCGCCAAGGGCCAGCTGCAACTGCCTGTTAACGGGGTGGAAGTACTATCTTTCGGGGAAAACAACAGTTCCGGGGCAAAATCAAAGGGTGTCCTGATGGCAACTCGGGCCAACGCTATCGTGACATCGCCACTTGATGCCAGAATTGTCTTTGCCGGGAAATTCCGTTCCTACGGTCAATTGATCATTCTTGACGCTGGCGAAAAGGCCCATATTGTGCTGGCGGGTATGGCGCGGACAAATGTGGGCAGCGGCCAGTTTGTTTTGGCTGGCGAACCGGTTGCCCGAATGGGCTCACGAAGAATTGCAAGCGTATCCGCTGTGGATATGGCATCGTCTCGCCCAATGTTGTATGTTGAGTTCAGAAAAGATGGTAAATCGATAGATCCTGCTCCATGGTGGGCGGAAAATTCCATAAAAAGGTCTGGAAATGATTCGTAGGATATCAATGTTGTTGGTCGGAGTGGTCATCGGAATGGCCGCGATGGTTTTGATCACCCAGGAACAATCACGCCTGTTCTTGCGGCAATACAGTCTTAGTGGCGAGGCAAATGCCGCAGGATCCGAGACCTATCGTCAATTGAATATTTTCGGCGATGTGTTCGAACGGGTTCGTTCGCAATATGTCAAGGAGCCCGAAGAAAAGAAGCTCATCAAAAGCGCTATTAACGGCATGTTGTCGTCGCTCGATCCGCATTCCAGCTACCTTGACGCCAAGGAGCAGAACGATATGCGGGTCCAGACCAAGGGTGAATTCGGCGGCCTTGGCATTGAAGTCACCATGGAGAAAGAACTGATTAAGGTCATCACCCCTATTGATGAGACGCCGGCCTCTAAAGCTGGTGTATTGGCTGGTGATTTAATCACCAAGATCGATGGCGAAAATGTGCGCGGCCTGTCACTGCAGCAAGCGGTAGATAAGATGCGTGGTCCGGTAAACACACCGATTGTACTAACCGTGCTGCGCAAGGATGCCGACAAGCCGCTAGAGATTACCATTGTCCGCGCCATCATCAAGATCCGGTCGGTTCGCCACCGGGTGGAAGGCGACGATGTGGGCTATCTCCGCGTCACCGGATTTACTGAACAGACCTATGATGGCCTTTCCCAAGCCATAGACAAGTTAGAGGATAAACTCGGCGACAAGCTGAAGGGATTTGTTCTCGATTTGCGGCTTAACCCTGGTGGGTTGCTTGATCAGTCGGTAAGCGTGTCCGATACATTTTTAGACCGGGGTGAGATCGTTTCGACCAGAGGCCGTAATCCTAATGAGGCTCGGCGTTATAATGCCCGCCCCGGCGATGAGACCGGTGGAAAACCGATAATTGTATTGATCAATGGCGGATCAGCAAGCGCTTCGGAAATTGTTGCCGGCGCCCTGCAGGATCACCGCCGGGCGACGATATTGGGCACCCGCTCCTTCGGCAAAGGTTCGGTTCAAACAATCATTTCGCTCGGACCCAATGGCGCACTTCGCCTGACTACAGCCCTTTACTATACGCCCGCCGGCAAATCGATACAGGGCAAAGGCATTGAACCAGACATCGTGGTCAATCAGCCACTACCGGACCGTCTTAAGGGCCGGGTGGAGGCTAGCGGTGAATCCAAGCTGCGCGGTCATATTCCCGGAGCCAATGAAGACGACAAGGGCTCCGGTTCGTTCGCGTATATTCCGCCAGATGCCAAAGATGATGTACAGTTGAACTATGCGCTTGATCTAATTCGCGGAGTAAAAAGTGATGCGTCCTTTCCGCCAAGTGCCGAAAAGGCGTTGAAAAAGAAGTCCTGACTGCGCTTTGATGTTTGCTGTGCTCGCATTATGAATCTTATAATGCGGTATTTGCGTTCAACCCATTGCTGCGACCACCATGGATGAATTAAACACCCCGCTGGGATTGGAAAACAAGGACGCCTCTGCCGCAACGCCGTATGGATTTGCCAAAATTCTTGCCGGGCTTGGGCTGATTGGAGTTGGTGCGGTTGTCAGTTGGGCCTATTTTGCCGGTGACCCGCAAAGCCCTCAATTGCCATCGGCTGCAGTGACCGGCGATGGCAAGAAAGTTACCGCGATAGAGGCCGCACCATTGCGGCCTGGTACCAGTTCTTCCGAGCGAGTGTTGACCAAAAGCGATGCACAAAAGCCGGCGCGGCTGGATGAAATGCAAGCCGACGGGGCGCTTGAAGAACCAACAATTACCTTCATAAAACCTACTTCGTCGGGACCGCAAAAGCTCTCACACCTGCCGGATAAATCGCTGACCGAAAAGTCTGTTTTTGGGCTGCTGCCGCGCAAGTCGAAATCTGGCAAGCGCCCGCTGGATGCCTATGCAAGACCCGTATTGGGGGCTGGCCCAACCCGTATTGCCATCATCGTCGGTGGTCTGGGGCTTAGTCAGTCGGGCAGCAAATCTGCCATTGAGCAGCTGCCGGGGGCGGTGACCCTGGCCTTTGCGCCTTACGGAAATTCGCTCGGACGCTGGATGAAAATGGCCCGCCAGGATGGTCATGAATTACTCATGCAGGTGCCGATGGAGCCAATCGGCTATCCCACTGTCAATCCGGGCAAACACACGCTCGTCACCAATACGGCTGCTGGAAAAAATCTGGAGAGCCTGCATTGGTCGATGGCAAGAATGACCAATTATACCGGTATCATGAATTATTTGGGTGCCAGGATTCTTGCCGATGAAGGGGCGTTAGGTCCGGTTTTTGGCGAGATTGCCGGCCGCGGCCTGTTGTTTCTTGATGATGGATCAACCCGTGAGAGCAAGGCTGAATCCGTTGCGAAAACCGTCGGTTTACCGTTTTTGAAAGGCAACATCGTATTAGATGCCGGCCGTTCCGCTGCTGAGATTAAAAAGAACCTGTTGTTGCTGGAGAAATTGGCGCGTCGCCGCGGCATGGCGATTGGCATGGCGTCGGCCTTTCCCAAATCGGTCAAAAGCATTGCCGCCTGGGCGAAACAAGCAGAAAAACGGGGAGTGGAGCTGGTGCCGGTTTCCGCATTATTGCAATGAGGGCGCAAAACAGGAAAAAGTCGCTGTTAGGAGGGGCTTGATGGTCGACGTGGAACAAATGCGGGAGAAAATGCCATGGCGGGCCTGCGTCGGGATAATGGTGCTCAATGGTGACGGCAAAGTATGGGCCGGTCGCCGGATCGAGAAACCCAACAGCGAATATGCTGTTGCAAAGCTGTGGCAAATGCCGCAGGGAGGGATCGACAAGGGCGAGAAACCAATAGTGGCCGCCCTTCGTGAACTATTTGAAGAAACCGGCATCGAAAGCGTTGAATTTCTCGATAAAGCGCCGGGTTGGTTTACCTATGAATTGCCGGATGATCTTATCGGTGTCGGTCTGAAGGGTAAATTTCGTGGACAAAAACAACGCTGGTTTGCTTATCGCTTTACCGGCGAGGAGAGCGAAATCCGTATCAACCCGCCTCCGGGCGGCGAAAAGGCCGAATTCGACCAATGGCGATGGGTGGATATGAATGAACTGGTGGAGATGGTGGTGGATTTCAAGCGGCCGCTCTATCGCAAGATAGTCCAGGCACTTGAGCATCTGGCCAAATGATCGACCGTGCGGCAATCGATAACCGGCCTTACCGGGCCAATGTGGGTATTTGCCTGTTTAACCGCGCTGGCAATGTGTGGGCAGGGCGATGCCAATCGTCTGGTCCTGAAATAGTCACGCCCGGTCATGACTGGCAGATGCCCCAGGGAGGTGTCGACGTAAACGAAGATCTGGTTGCGGCGGCCCGCCGGGAATTGTTGGAGGAAACCGGCGTTTCCTCGGTCCAATTGCTGAAAGCGAGCGGCGAGTGGTGGTATTATGATTTTCCGCTGATTTCGGTGCCAGCCAGCCACAAACTCAGCCCCTTTCGCGGCCAAAAACAGCAATGGGTAGCATTTCTGTTTTTAGGCAATGATTCCGAAATATCGATTACCGCCGAGCACGTCGACGAACCACAGGAATTCTTTCAATGGGGCTGGAGGTCACTTGGTGATATGCCTGAAATGGTGGTGCCGTTCAAAAGGCCTGTCTATCAAAAGGTGGTCGCGGCGTTTTCAGGGATCACTTTGCCAGCTGCCACAATTTCTTAAAACCCCTCACACTTATCGCCCAGCATTTCCTGCACCACATGGGTGATTTTACCTTCAGCATAGGAGTATGTTTCGCGATTGAGCTGCTCATTGCTTTCAAAGCGATAGCAGACATCAATAATATCAACGCCATCATTTGACGAGACGACCTGAAGAAGCAGAATTGCGCCCTTTGTAGCGTCTTCCCATTCATCAAGACTAGCTAAAAATTCTTCACGGGATTGCGTGATGCCGAGATCGCGCAACTCGATGAGGGTGCCTTGTGCAATAATTTTTTCAAATCCGGGGTGATTGACCTTGGTCAGTGCGATAAACCAGGCCTGCACCTCGGCAGACATCAGCGGTTCTTGTGCCATGCCGGCAGGCATGTATGCCGCCAGCAAAACAAAGGCTGCCGCAATAAATTGGATGGTTGTCCTGGTCATTTGGATGGTCCAATTGTTTCATTGCTACGCTCTCCTATCAGACCATAAAGCGAATTGCCAAGAATTCGTTCCGTTTTGGTTAGGACAGTTGGTACGCGGAAGAACGTCTTTCACGGTGGAACCGGCAGGTTGCGCATTTGCACCAAGGCCATCGGACGGCTCAGGCTTAATGCATCTTTTTCCAGCATCAACTCTTCGCCGCCCCGCCCCGCCGCCCTTTGCAAAACTTCAAATACCGAGGAGGTGGTTTTCTCCAGCGCTTTTTCAAGGGGCAGCCCCTGAAGCATATGCGCCAAAAATAACGCGGCCGTGAGATCGCCAACGCCGTTCGGCGGATCCGCCACAAAAAAATGTTCGGCCATAACCGTTTTACCGCTTTCTATCAACAAGTTACCGGTCGCGCCGCGCAGCATCGAGAAGGCCGAAGTCACCAGATTTTTTGGCCGGCCTAGTTGGGTCACGGCTGACAGAATGTCACTGTTGGTTTCAAAATCTTGCTGTCGGCAAAGCCAGGCAAGCTCAAAGCGGTTTGGCGTGATTAAATCGGCAAGTGGTACAAGATTATCGCGTATTGATGCGGCAATTTCGTTGCTGACATATAAACCACCAGCATCACCGATAACCGGGTCGCAAACATACACAATATCCGGGTTGGTGGATTTGATTTTACCGATAAACCGGGCAATTGCCGCCGCCTGTGAAGGGTGGGCAAGATAACCACTCAAAACTGCGCCAACCTCACTCAACCACGGTGCGTTGGTAAGATCATCGAGCAGACCGGCAAACTCGTCTGCTTCAGCCACAATGCGGGTTGCCGGCCCGTGCCCCGGGTGCCAGGGCAGGGTAATGGTTGGCACAGCCCACACATTGTGGCCCAGAACTTCAAGCGCAAATACACAGGCCCGATTACCAACCGTGCCGCGCACCACATGGCTCGATATGACGATGACCGCCGGCTTTGGGATAGTTTCCACCGAATGCTAGGAGAAATAGGTGTTGTAGAGATAAATTGCCAATCCGATGAATACGATCAAAGACAGGCTCCGTCCAATGCGCGTTCCCCAGACTTCGATCGGGTCATCGGCATCCTGATCTTTGCCCATGAAGTGATCGCGCGCCTTGTCGGCCGTGCGTGCCAGCGATGACGCGCCGACCGATTCGCTTTCACGCTCGATCCTTTCAAGCACACGGTGCGCCTCGTCTCGACTGCGCGCCTTGCTTTCTTTTCTCTCGCTCATCAATTCATCCTGTCATGCGGATCAATTCACACGATTAGCTGCGGTTGAGATTGCGCAACACATAATGCAGAATACCGCCATTGCGATAATAATCCAACTCATCTTCGGTATCGATGCGCGAAAGCAGCGTGATGGTCTTTTTCGAACCATCCTCGAAGGTGATTTCAGCCTCAATTTCCTGTCGCGGCACCAGCGACCCAAGACCGGAAATGGACACCTGTTCCTTGCCGGTCATCGCCAGTGAATCCCACGAATCATCACCGGTAAAGACCAGTGGTAATACGCCCATGCCAACCAGATTGGAGCGGTGAATGCGCTCAAAGCTCTGAGCAATGACGGCGCGAACGCCCAAAAGACGGGTACCCTTTGCCGCCCAGTCGCGCGACGAGCCGGTGCCATATTCCTTGCCGGCGAAAACGACCAGCGGCACGCCCTCATCGCCGTAGCGCATGGCGACATCGTAGATTGCACCTTCTTCTCCCGACGGCCAGTGGCGGGAATAACCACCCTCGACGCCCTTGAGCATCTGGTTCTTGATGCGGATATTGGCGAATGTACCGCGCATCATCACCTGATGATTGCCGCGTCTGGAACCGTATGAGTTGAAGTCCAGGGGGCGCACCTGGTGGTCGCGCAAATAGTGTCCGGCGGGGCTTTCTCCCTTAATTGCGCCTGCCGGTGATATGTGGTCGGTGGTAATCGAGCCTGCAAACAGGCCCAAAATACGAGCATCGACGATATCGCCAACCGGCGCCACATCCATGGTCATGCCATCGAAATAGGGCGGGTTTTGCACATAGGTCGATTGGGCATCCCACTCATAGGTCTGGCCACCGCTGACGGCTATTTTCTGCCAATCCTTGTCACCGGCAAAGACATTGCCATAGCGGCTGCGGAACATTTCCTCGGTGATGGTCGTGCGAATGATTTCAGCGACCTCGCGATTGGAAGGCCAGATGTCCTTCAAGAAAACGTCGTTGCCTTGCTGATCCTGGCCAAGCGGGTGGTTGGCGACATCGATATTCAGCGAACCGGCAATCGCATAGGCGATAACCAGCGGCGGAGAGGCAAGGAAGTTGGCGCGAATATCCGGGCTGATGCGGCCTTCAAAGTTGCGATTGCCGGAAAGAACCGAACAGGCGACCAGGCCGTTATCATTGATGGCTTCGGAAATCTCTTCAGCCAACGGACCCGAATTACCGATACAGGTGGTGCAACCATAACCAACCAGATTAAAGCCCAGCGCATCAAGGTCCTTGGTCAGATCGGCCTTGTCGAGATAGTCGGTAACCACCTGGGAGCCAGGTGCCAGTGAGGTCTTGACCCAGGGCTTGACTTCAAGGCCCTTGGCGCGCGCGTTGCGGGCAACCAGCCCGGCGGCAATCAACACCGAGGGATTGGAAGTATTGGTGCAGGAAGTGATGGCAGCGACGACCACATCGCCATTGCCGAGTACGAAATCCCTGCCTTCAACGGTTACCGGCTGCTTTCCGGCGGCGTCTGAAAATTCTGACTGCATGATATTGTCAAACACCTTGTCGGCCCCAGCCAAGGTAATGCGGTCCTGCGGCCGCTTCGGCCCTGAGATCGAAGCAACGACATTGGCCATATCGAGTTCAAGCGTATCGGTAAATTCAGGATCGGCGGTGGTCACATCGCGCCACATGCCTTGCGCTTTTGCATAGGCCTCAACCAATTTAAGACGATCCTTGTCGCGGCCCGACGAATTGAGATAGGTGATCGTGTCGCGGTCGATCGGGAAGAAGCCGCAGGTGGCGCCATATTCAGGCGCCATATTGGCAATCGTTGCCTGATCTTCAAGCGTCAGGTTTTCAAGACCCGGACCAAAGAACTCGACGAACTTGCCGACAACGCCGCGCTGCCGCAGCATTTCGACAATCACCAGCACCAGATCGGTCGCGGTAATGCCATCATTCAATTTGCCGTCAAGCCGAAAACCGATGACTTCCGGCACCAGCATGGTGACCGGCTGACCCAGCATGGCGGCCTCTGCCTCGATGCCGCCAACACCCCAGCCGAGCACCGAAAGACCGTTTACCATGGTGGTGTGGCTATCGGTGCCAACCAGTGTGTCCGGGTAGGCAATGGTTTCGCCATTTTGTTCCTTGGTCCACACCGTTTGCGCCAGATATTCCAGATTAACCTGGTGGCAGATACCGGTGCCTGGCGGCACGACGCGGAAGTTTTCAAATGCTTGCTGGCCCCACTTTAAAAATGTATAGCGTTCGCCGTTACGCTCATATTCCCGCGCAACGTTTTTACCAAAGGCATCAGCGCCGCCGAAATAGTCAACCATAACAGAATGGTCGATAACCAGATCGACCGGCACCTGCGGATTGATCTTTTTGGTATTACCGCCAAGATTTGCAGTTGCATCGCGCATTGCAGCGAGATCAACCACCGCTGGTACACCGGTAAAGTCCTGCATCAAAACCCGCGCCGGGCGATAGGCGATTTCGCTGCCAGCCGAGCCCTTGTCATTAACCCAATCGGCAACGGCGCGAATGTCGGCGGCGGTGACCGAGCGGCCATCTTCGAACCGCAGCAGATTTTCCAGCAAAACCTTGAGCGAATATGGCAGACGCGATGCGCCGGCAAGGCCATTTGCTTCGGCTTCCACCAGGCTGAAATAGGTGTAATCCTTACCTTCAACGGACAGGGTTTTGCGGCATTTGAACGTGTCAAGTGATTGGTGCATGAGGTCCTCAGAATTTGGGAATTGGCGCGTCAGCGATTTTACGGACTTATAGGGTTAAATTTATGGCAAAGCCAATACTACAATGGTGGCGTCTGCCGGGAATGCTAATTTCAGCGTGGATCGATGGGACCGCCTTTAAAACCGACAATCTGCTCAATCACCCGGGCAGTTGCCAGCAATTTGGCCTCGCCGCGTGGCGGGCCTATCAGTTGCAGCCCGACGGGCATGTTATCGACATTAAATCCAACCGGCAGGGACAGCGATGGCAGGCTGGTGGTCGTCGAAAGAAAAGAGAACTGTAGCCAGTCAACATAATCGCGCACCGGCTGACCATCGACAACTAGCGGATATTCCTCTTCCACCGATCCTGGGTCAAGACCAACGACAGGGCAGGCCAGCACATCGAAATCCTGCAGAAATTGATGCATATTGGTGAAAATTTTTGACCGCGCGCGCTGGGCGTCATAGATCTGCACGGTGGAAAGATCACGGCCCAACTGGATATTTTCCCGCAAGGTCGGTTTGAAACCCTTTTGCACCTGGGCTGGACGCCGTCCGGCCCCTGCGGCCCAGGACATGGCGCGCAGGGTAATATAGGTCTCGTAAAGAGCCGGCAGGAGAGGACAGGCCTCCTCCACGATATTTCCTGCACCAGCGACCATTGCCAACGCCTTTTCCAGATTGGCCACCATCGACTTTTCAACCGGGGCAAGGCCGTCCAAATCCTTTGACCAGGCGATCCTGATCGCAGTATCGGCTTGCCGCACCGCCTGTTGAAACGGTTGGCGCGGTGCTTCTATGCTGATCGGCAAGGCCGGGTCGAAACCTGACATGGTATCAAGCAATAGCGCCACATCCATTACCGAGCGGCCCATCGGGCCCTGAACACCTTCGGTGGCAAATGCCAGATCGGCAGATGCGCCACAGGCGCGGCCAGGGCTGGGCCTCAGGCCCACCACCCCGCAATAGGCTGCCGGTGTACGCAACGAGCCGGCAAGATCCGATCCGTGGGCCAGCCAGGCTTCGCCGGTGGCCAGCGAGACAGCCGCTCCGCCGGAAGATCCACCGGCATTTTTGGTCATATCCCAGGGGTTGCGGGTCATGCCGAAGACCGGATTGAAAGTGTTGCCACCGGCGCCCATTTCCGGTGTGTTCGATTTGGCGATGACAATGCCGCCACGCGCCTCCAGCCGCTCGACTATCGGATCGCTGTTCTTGGGTATAAAATCTTTCAGCGCTGGTGTGCCCCAGGTGGAGCGAACACCTGCGACGGCGGCCAGATCCTTGATGGTCAGTGGCAAACCTGCGAGCCAGCCCGGTTCATCGCTATTTGCCGCACGGGTTTTCAAATCACCAAGCGCTGCTCTTGCCCGCTCTTCGCAAAGGGTGGGCAGGGCGTTGACCTTGTCTTCTACCTGGCCAATGCGCTCAAAAGCGGCATCCAGCAACTCGACTGGCTTGATTTCGCCCTTTTTAAGCAGTGCGACTACCTGATGTGCCTCAAGCGCACAAAGTTCCGGTCCTGTATAGTTCATGTTATTTCAGCCCCATGCAACTAGCGTAAAAAGTGACCGTGGCTGGCCAGTCGGAAAATACTCCCTTGACGCCAACTTTCTGGGCCAACACATCAAGCGTGGTGAACATATCACCATCATTGTTGATAGCGCCATTGCTGGTTTGGTAATACCAGCCACCACCACCGTTCAATGGACCGGAGCGTTCCAGCGTCCAGGTGATAATATCAAGCCCGGCTTTCTTTGCCGCCTTTGCATAGGCTGTCGGTTGAAGTTCTCCTTGACCATCCAATTTGACCAGCACCCACATCGGTGGTGCGATCAACTTGACGCCTCTTAGGGCGAGTTCTTCCATAGTGGGCCGCAGACTGTTGGCATCGTCAGGATTAAACCCGTCGGTGCGGTAGCGCGCATCGAGCCACACGGCCTGTTTGCCAAACTCAGGATGCCGGGAAATAAGCTGAAGAATGTCGCCAAGGTCAAACGACTGGATGAAGACGTCGTTGGCAGAAATGCCTGCCGAGCGGTATTCTTCAATCAGTTGATCGATGTAATCCTGTTGCGAGTAGCTGCCCTCATAGGGCATCGGAACCGATGGCGATTTTAATTCCGGCACGAACTTGCTGCCGGCCTTGCCAATCAGTGCGATGCTTTCCTTGTGGGTTACAAGCGTGCCCTTTGCGGCATAAAGGTCGGTCCGCCAGCGGGCAGTGGCGTTCATGAAACCCTCAATAGTTTTGGCCTTCTTGTTGCCGGCATCCATCTTGCCATTGAGGCTTTTGAATTCGGCAAGTGTAATGTCGGAAGTGCAGCATTTGGCGCCCGCGCCAGGCGAAAATGGTTTTGTACATTTTGCGGCCAAATTCGGCCGGGCCAATATATCGGTTGTGGTGGCAAGATCGCACTGCGAATGACGGCAAACCAGTTGCCGGTCTTTGGTGAAGGTGACATCGCATTCGATCATCCCGGCACCCATGAGGCTTGCGGCTTCGTAACCCTCCTTGGTGTGTTCCGGAAACTGCAAGGGCGCACCGCGATGGCTGATCGAAAACTGGCTTTTGGAAAAACTGTTTTCCACAGCGCATTTTTGCAGCCTTTCCTTTAAATGACCCTCATCCATGTCATTGACGAGATAAAATGGCCGGGGGCCAAGTTGGGCCGGTGTGTCGGCAAATGCGGCTTGCGAAAAAGCAATGATAGCGGCCAACAGCAATAGTGCTGCAAGATGTTTGCAAGGGTTGATCATTTTACCGTTTCCTTCCGTTGAGCTGCGCCTAAATTCCGCTTTCCACGGTGCCGGTTTGAAGATAAACCCAATTCCATGAAAGGTTCAATGAAACTCATTGTGTCCGACCTTGCTTCGGTGCGCGGCGGTGAGAAAATTTTCGCCGATATCTCGTTCGAAGTAGCGCAAGGCGAGGTGTTGATTATTACCGGTCACAATGGATCTGGAAAGTCTACCCTGTTGCGCATTGTGGCTGATCTGCTGCCAAATGCCGGTGGCGATATCAAGTTGGAGGGCAGACCCGACGGCGCACCCATAAGCTTCGATGAAAAACCGTTGCGCGAACATTGCCATTATCTTGGGCCGGAAAATGCCATGAAGCCGGCGCTGAGCGTCGAAGAGAACCTGTTATTCTGGCAGCGTATGGATGACGAGCCGCATCTTAGTGTCGATGAGGCCATTGATATGGTCGGTCTCGGTTCGCTCAATCATGTGCCCTTTGGCCATTTGTCAACCGGCCAGAAACGGCGGATCGCCATTGCCCGGCTTTTGGTGAGCTGGCGGCCCATCTGGTTGCTGGATGAGCCGACATCTGGCCTTGACCGGCGCTCCGAGGCGCAATTTGCCGATCTCATGAGGGTCCACATCGAAGATGGCGGCATCGTTTTAGCCGCAACCCACATTCCCCTGGGTCTGGAAAATTCCGGCTCACTGGTGATGGATCGGCGAAGGAGTGTCGGCGCATGATGGCGCTTTTTCTAAGGGACGTCAGGCTTTCCTGGCGGGCGGGCGGCGGTGCGCTGACCGGCGTGATTTTTTTTCTTGCCGTGGTGACCGTCGTGCCGTTTGGTGTTGGCCCGGACCTCAACCTGCTGTCGCGCATCGGTCCGGCGATGTTGTGGCTCGGTGCGCTTTTGGCCTCGCTGCTTGGGTTGGAGCGGTTGTTTCAGGCCGATCGCGAGGATGGTTCGCTCGATATAATGTTGATGAATGGCGCACCGATGGCGGCAATTGTGCTGGTCAAATGTCTGGCTCACTGGGTCACCACCGGCCTGCCGCTGGTGATCGCCACGCCGCTTTTTGGTATCTTCATGAATATCCAGCCACTGGGCATTGCCGCCACGGTCGCAACATTGCTCGCCGGCACGCCGGCAATCACCTTTGTCGGTGCCGTTGGGGCGGCGGTAACCGTAGCATTGCCACGTGGCGGATTATTGTTAGCGGTACTGGTTTTGCCGTGGACCATTCCGGTACTGATATTCGGGGTCAGTGCCGCCTATGGGGCGGTCGAAGATCCGGCGCCATTTTTGCCACCGTTTATCATCCTTTGCGCCATTAGCCTGTTTTATTCGGTAATCGGGGCGCTGGGTGCTGGTGCGGTGTTGCGGTCGGCGCGAAGTTGACCTGTGTTAAGTTGCCGATTTGCCGGTCGTGTTATTGCCCTTCGAACGCTTTTTGAGCGTAACAGACATGTTACACGAGGCCGATTGATTGAACAGGAAAGCCGGTCTATACAGCCGTTATGAGTGATATTTCAACAAATATTGGTGGCAAGCCCCGGCTGGTGGATTTAGCTAATCCAACCCGGTTTCTGGCGCTGGTTCAAGCCATATTGCCCTGGTTGGCGATGCTAACGGCAGTGCTGTTTGTTGTCGGATTGTGGCTTGGTTTTTCGGCCCCTGAGGATTATCAGCAGGGCCGCACCGTGCGCATCATGTTTATCCATGTGCCGGCAGTGTGGGTGGCGATGTTCATCTACATGGTGATGGTGTCGAGCGCCCTTGGGGTGCTGGTCTGGCGACATCCGCTGGCCGATGTGGCGGCGCGCGCGGCAGCACCCCTTGGTGCCGCATTCACCTTTTTAGGCCTTGTTACCGGATCTATCTGGGGTAAACCCATGTGGGGTACCTGGTGGGTTTGGGATGCCCGGCTGACCTCGTTTCTGGTATTGTTGATCATCTATCTCGGGCTGATAGCGCTGTGGCGGGCGATTGAAGAGCCGGCGCTGGCGGCAAAACCCGCCGCTGTTCTCATCCTGGTCGGCGCGATCAATATACCTATTATCAAGTTTTCGGTGGAATGGTGGAATACGCTACACCAACCGGCCAGTGTGCTCAGGGCAGATGGCCCGGCGCTGTCGCCGGCGTTTTTGTGGCCATTACTGATCATGGCGCTGGCCTATTCGATGTTGTTCTTGCTGATGCACTTGATGGCCATGCGCAACGAGATTTTGCGTCGCAGAATTCGCGCCCTGCAAATCACCGCTGCCCGGCAGGTTGAGAGGGGTGAATGAGGCGATGAGCTGGATGGACGACAAATATTTCGGCTATATCGCCTCTTCATATACCATTTCGATTGTGGTGTTTGTTATCTTTCTGGTGTGGATTTTGGCGCAGCACCGCGGTTTCAAGCGGCAATTGATGAAACTCGAGGAGCGCGGTATTACCCGCCGTTCGGCAAAATCCCTCCGGGGGCCGCGAACATGAGCAACGAAGCGACATCGACTACCCGCAAAAACAGTGCCGGGCGCATTGTTCTGGCGCTAATCCCGTTTCTCATCTTTGCCGCTCTGGCAGCGCTGTTTTTTAAGCAATTATCCAGTGGTGGCAATCCGTCTATTGTTCCCTCGGCGTTGCTTGGCAAGCCGGCACCTGAATTTTCGATGCCGGTTCTGGCGGGTCTTAAACGCGATGGTGTCCAGTTACCTGGTCTTAAGACCGCCGACTTTGAGGACAAGGTCAGCATTGTCAATGTCTGGGCATCATGGTGCGTGCCTTGCCGGGCAGAACACCCCGCGCTAATGGAAATCGCCAAGGATGAACGCATTTCGCTGGTTGGCATCAACTACAAGGACAAACCAGAGAACGCGCTTCGGTTTCTGGGCCAGCTTGGCAACCCGTTTGCGGCTGTTGGCACCGACATCAAAGGTCGCGCGGCAATCGACTGGGGCGTTTACGGCATACCCGAGACCTTCATTGTCGGTCCACGCGGTGTGATACGCTACAAACATGTCGGCGAAATCACCGAAAAAGTGGTGAAAAAAATGAACGCCGTGATCAAGGTGGCGTTGCCCAAACAGGGCAATTAATTTAGTGGCGAAAATGCCGGTGACCGGTAAACACCATGGCAATATCGGCGGCATCGGCAGCAGCGATTACCTCGTCATCACGCATTGAACCACCCGGCTGAATGACCGCTGTGGCGCCGGCCTCAATAGCCGCCTGAAGACCATCGGCGAACGGAAAAAAGGCGTCCGAGGCGACCACGGAACCGACTGTCAGTGGCGTTTCGATATTCGCAGTCTCAGCCGCGTCGATCGCTTTGCGGGCGGCAATCGTTGAGGAATCCACCCGGCTCATCTGGCCCGCGCCAACCCCGACTGTCGCCCCGTCGCGCACATAAATGATAGCGTTCGATTTGACATATTTGGCAACCCTGAAGGCGATTTTTAAATCCGACATTTCCGCATCAGTTGGCTGGCGTGTGGTAACAATTGTAAGATCCATATCTTCAATTACCGCGTTGTCCCGGTCCTGGACGAGAAGGCCGCCAGATACGGTGCGGGCGGAAAGGCCGGTTGCCCTTGCGTCTGCCATGCCGCCGGTTTTTAGCAGGCGCAGGTTTTTGCGCGCCGCGATCACCGCGAGCGCATCGGCATCGATATCAGGCACGATAATGACTTCTGTGAACACTTTGACAATTTCAGTTGCAGTCTCCAGATCCAGCGGGCGATTAACGGCGACGATGCCGCCAAATGCCGACACCGGATCGCAGGCCAGTGCCCTTTGATAAGCCTCCTTCAAATTCTTGCCGACGGCGACACCGCAGGGGTTGGCATGTTTGACAATGACCACGGCAGCTTCAGTTTCCGGATCGAACTCGCTTGCCATTTCGAAGGCTGCATCGGTGTCATTGATGTTGTTGTAGGAAAGTTTCTTGCCCTGCAGCTGGGTGGCGGTTGCGACACCGTTGCGGTTTTCGCCCGTGCGGTAAAACGCCGCCTGCTGATGCGGGTTTTCACCGTAGCGCATTATTTCCGCCAATTCGCCGCCAATGGTGCGATGGCGCGGCGCGGCGATTTCGAGTGCTCCACCAAACCAGTTGGAAACCGCAGCGTCATAGGCGGCGGTGCGGGCAAAGGCGGTTTGGGCCAGGTGCTGGCGCAACGCATAGGGCACATGGCTATTATTTTCCGCCAGTGAAGCGGCAATTTCGGCATAATCCTGCGGGTCGGTGATAATCGTTACGTAGGCATGGTTCTTGGCTGCCGCGCGGGTCAATGCCGGACCGCCGATATCGATATTCTCCACCGACGAGGCATAATCGGCGCCGGACTGAACTGTTTTTTCAAACGGGTAGAGGTTGGAAACCACAAGATCAATTGGTGCTATGTTATTATCAGCCATCTGCTGGAGATGATCGGCTTCACCGCGGACAGAAAGAATACCGCCATGCACCCTGGGATGAAGGGTTTTGACCCGCCCATCCATGATTTCGGGAAAGCCGGTCACCTCGGCTATATCAAGCACCGCAAGGCCGCCGTTGGTTAGCTCACGGTAGGTGCCGCCGGTTGAAATTAGCTCAATGCCGTGGGAGGCGAGATTACGGGCAAATTCCAGTAGTCCGCTCTTATCGGCGACAGACAGGAGCGCCCGCTTGACCCGAACCAGATCGGGCACGGGGGTGTTGCGTGATTCAACGGTCATTTCGGTGAATTTCCTGTGCATAGAGTGGCCGAACCAGTGAATCAGGATCGGCGCAGATGTGACAGCGGTTACCATGAATTGCTGAGCGAACAAACCGTTGGTGGAATTAATTTGACATTTGGCACCCATTTGCTGCAACGCTCTTTGCCAAATGCCAATTCGAAAATTCCACTGGATTCAATATCTTGCTGGTGGCTCGATCCCTACAAAATTACGGGAAATGGCGAGACATTGCAAAATTGTGATTTGGCAATTTGCGGTTTTCGGTTTAGTGTTTTGTCGTACGAATTGAGCTCAATTCCGGAGGAGGGAAATATGTACAAAATCATTACCGCGTCTTTGCTGGCCCTGTCGCTGTCGGCGGCATCTGCCCAGGCATGTTCATTTGGCGAGCGTTCTGCTTCCTATAAGCACGACCAGATGGTTTCGACCATGCCCGACAAAGCAGTAAAGAAACCTGGCGAAGCCATGTCGACCTTTGATCCCAAAGGCGAATTGGTGTTTGAAGACAATGCTGAAAAGACTGAAGTGCCGGTCAAGAAAGAAATCACCGAGTAGGGCGTAATTGCGCCCATCGGATTTCTCGCGCTTCAAACTGATCGAATGATGTGCTGACCAGTTTTGGTTGGCGCATTGTTTATGTGAGATTTTGCCAGCTGCAACTGGCTTTATAGAACAGCAAAAAGTCATACCAACTGCAACAAAGATCAACCTATGCCATCGTCATCCGCCGACTTGATCGGCGGACCACTAGTGGTCTGGCCGAAACGCTTGAATCCCTTTTCAGCACGTTCTTTTTCAAGCGTTTTGGCCACAAAGACCACTAGCAGAACAATTTGGACTTGTGGCCGAAGATTGGCCGGTCAAGCCGGCCAATGACGCACCGTTTTTTGGTGGGCCGAAATCAACTGCGTCTGGTATTATTTCTTGCCGCGACCCCAGGGCTGACGTTGTTTTTTGCGCTGGACCCGCGGCACCGCCGTGTTGGCAGCACCAGATGAAACGCTGGGTTGAGGCTCCTGGTCGAACAGGGGCACATCGCGTCGGCGCATAAAGACAATTAGTAACAGACCTGCAGCAGCACCGCCAACATGCGCCGACCATGACACCTGGCTGTCAGGCGAAAACAGCATCATGCCAAGCTGATAGATAATCCAGCCACCGAGCACCCACATCGCCTTTAATCGCAACGGGATACGGCCAAGCGCCAACACCCAAACCCGCACGTGGGGGTGGAGCATGAGATAGGCACCAATGACACCGGCACCGGCGCCGGAAGCGCCAATTAACGGTGCGTCCGAGTTGGGCAGCACCAAGGCATGGGCAAAGGCGCCGGCCGCAGCACATGCGGCATAAAACACCAGGAAGCGAAAATGCCCCATCGCGTCCTCCACATTGTCGGCAAAAACCCACAAAAACAGCATATTGCCCGCCAGATGCATGAAATCGGCATGGACGAACGAATAGGTCACATAGCTCGCCCAAGAGGGCAGCATCAGATATTGCGGCGGCAAGACCTTCAGATCGTTAACCACAGAGGGGATGAACCCGAAGGAAAGCGCCGCCGCCTGGCTGGTTTCAACATCGGCCAGGCCCGGTGTCTTTAAAAACAGCCAGATCAGGATATTGATAGCGATGATCGTCAGTGTCACATACTGAACGCGAATATTTTGCAGCGGATTGCCGTCGTGCAGGGGAATGAACATCAGCGTTTTATTCCTGTGGCGAGCCGGTCAGCACTCAACGGTTTTTACCCGGCGTCCAAAGCGTGTCAGATTTGCCGTAGTCGTTGGCATGGCGGGCAGCGACAAAGAGGAAATCAGATACCCGGTTGATATAGTGTAAGGCGTGTTGTGCGACCTGTTCATCTTCATTGGTCGCCAGTTCGACCATCTCGCGCTCAGCCCGTCGGGCAATGGTGCGTGCCAGATGAAGAAAGGCAGCAGCCGCACTGCCACCCGGCAATACGAAGGAACGCAGCGGCTCAAGATCGCCATTCAACAGATCGATGTCTCTTTCAAGTCTTAAAACCTGTTCGGCGACAATGCGCAAGGCCGGTTGGTCTGCCTGATCAAAAGGCACAGCCAGGTCCGCACCCAGATCGAACAGATCATTTTGGATATTTTCAAGCATCACATCAAGCGGACTTGACGCCGCCTCAAGGTTCGACCGGGCGACACCGATTGCCGAGTTGGTTTCATCAACGCTGCCATAGGCTTTTATGCGCGCATCTGATTTCTTTCTCCGTTCGCCCGAGCCGAGCGCTGTGGTGCCGTTGTCACCGGTTTTGGTGTAAATCTTGTTGAGAATGACCATTTGCGTTCAACTTTTGCCTGCTGTTGGGTTGACCTTAAGGGTGAGAACGCCGCCAATTCAAGATCGTGTGGCAAAATAAAGTGCTGCAACGATCAGCGCAACAGCAATCACCTGGGTGATGACCCGCAACCGCATCAGCTTCTGCGACAAGTTGGCGCCACCGTCTTTCGTCATGTTCCACAGGCCAAAAACCAGTACTACAGCGACGGCGGCCATGGCGATTAGGGCGAGTGACTGCAAAAAGGGTGACATGGTATTCTCCGATGGATCGCGTGACCGCTATTTAGACCCGATTGGTCGGTTTATACCAGCAAACCTTTTGCTGCGTGCGGCGATGCCGCATTCGCGGCGGAAAGGATCGCCTCGTCATTGAATTAACAGGAAAATCCTCCTGTTGCTGGACACCTTTAAAAATGATTCGATCAGTAGTCTCTTCGCTCACGGCGGGCGCTGCCCGGGCCTCCGCTGGGGCGGCGCATCAGCGCCGGTCGATTCCGCCCGCAAATTGATTTCATCAATTTGCACCTCGGGCTTCAATCGCTCCTGATGAGCCATGATCATTTTAAAGTAATCATGCTATGTTGCTGGTCAAACGGAGGAAAAATGCTGCGCCGTATTGCCGTGTTTAAACGCATTGTTGTTGATGCGCTGGGTCATTTCGACAGCGATGACGGCTGGGCGATGGCTTCTCATGTCGCTATGTCGGTTTTGCTGGCGCTGTTTCCGTTCCTGATTTTTGCAACCAGTATGGCGAGTTTTCTCGGTGCCGGTGCGATGGCATCCACGGCGGTGGAATTTATATTTGATCTGGTACCAAAAGTGATCGCCACGCCGATTGCAGCAGAGGTTAGAACAGTGCTTTCGGTACCACGCGGTGACGTGTTGACCTTTGGCGGACTTCTGGCGCTGATATTTGCTTCCAACGGGGTCGAGGCGATGCGCGTGGCGCTCAACCGGGCCTACAGAAAGAAGGAAAGCCGCTCGTTTATCTTTCGCCGTGGGCAAAGCCTTTTCTTCGTGATGCTTGCGGTCGCGGCACTCTTGTCAATTGCATTCTTGCTGGTGTTGGCGCCATTGGCCTGGACCATTGTGCTAAAGTATTTTCCCAATGCGGAAAAGCTCTCCGGTCAGGTCATTTTATTGCGCTACTGCGTGGTTTTGATCATTTTGATCACCGGGCTGTATGCGTCTCATCTGTGGCTACCGGCTGGCAAGCGCCGATTTGCGGTCCTTTGGCCAGGCATTTTGGCGACAATATTCGCTTTTTATACTGGCTCGTTCCTGTTTGCCACCTATCTGGAGCAGTTTGCCACCTATGCCAGCACCTATGCGGGCCTTGCTGGCGGTGTGATAGCGTTGTTGTTTCTCTATCTTCTGGCGGCATTTTTTATTATCGGCGCAGAACTCAATGCAGCTATAAGCCGTTATCTGGAGGCAAGATCGCGAGTAGTACGGCCTAATCGGGTCGGCTGACAGGCCGTAACCGGTCTACTTGGCAGCAATTAGTCATCACCACTGGCTAGCCGCCTGAGTGCGCCTATGTCGGAGATGATAATCTGGTCCTTGATGCAATTTGCCCCATAGCCTCGCAATTTGTTTAACACACGCGAAAGGCTTTCAGGCTGAATACCAAGTCGGGAGGCGATCAGCGCTTTCTCGTAGGGAAGCTTGACGACCGCGGAACGGGTATTGCTTGGGCACATCTTAACCAAAAAATGAGCCAGTCTTTGCACCGAATTTCTGCCCTTCACCTGCTCGACCTCTTTTACCAGGTCCCTCATGTGAAGCGTGGTTGATGCCAACATGCTCATGGCGACGCGGGGAGATTCCTGCAATTGGCGTTCGACCAACCCACAGCTTATAGGCAGCAAGCGAGCATCCGAAACTACTTCCGCCGTTGCCGGATATCGGTGATCACCAAACATTGCCGCTTCGGCAAAGGTCTCACCGTTGGTAAATATATGCAAAATAGCCTGTTCGCCGGAGGGAAACTGCCGGTAGAGTTTCACCCAACCAGCCAAAACGACATAAAAATGGTGGGCGTCGTCACCTTGCTGAAAAATAATTTTCCCCTTGGCATAATTTCGGGGCGATTCGTTGCCGACAATTTTGCGTAAATCGTCATCCAACAACTGTTTGAACAGGCTGGTTCGCTTGACGATTTCTATGTCTTCCTGGTTCATGACAAAACAATAGCAATTGTTGGTCGACATAAATGGATGCACGTCCGCTGAACCAAAACGGCAGCAGTAGCACCATTGAGAGTTTAGTGTCATGAATACGGGTCTATTGCAAACGGTTCGGCAGATGATTTGATTGACCATCATGATCGCAGCCCCCAACATGACTGTCGATGAAATTCAATGCCAAATTCGCAACTAACGGGTGAGGGAGCCGAGGAATTGCAATCAACCGACCTATGGGTGTTTGGCTATGGCTCGCTGATGTGGCGGCCTGGATTTAATACACTTGAAGCGATTCCAGCCACGCTGTATGGCGCCCACCGGGCGCTTTGTATCTATTCCTGGGTTCACCGGGGAACACAGCAGCGACCTGGGCTGGTTTTGGGTCTCGATTCGGGTGGATCCTGCCGTGGTATGGCCTTTCGGGTTGCCGAAGAAGACCGTGGTGAGGTGTTGGCCTACCTTCGCGAGCGTGAGCTCGTCACCAATGTCTATCGTGAAGCAGAACGGTCGCTCAGGCTTGATGGCGGGCGAAGGGTTTTGGCTGTTGCTTATCTTGTCGATCGCGATCACCAGCAATATGCCGGCCTATTGGCGCATGGTGAGTTGGTGCAGCAGGTGCGCGGTGCTGTTGGCCAATCCGGTGCTAATGAAGAATATATTCATAACACCGTAGCCCATTTGCGCGAACTTGGTATTCGCGATCACCGGCTTGAACAACTGGCGCTCGAGCTTGACAGCGCGAAATAGCGCTTCACACCTTCAAATGATATGTCAATGCCATGGCAATGCAGTGGCGCAATTCGTCTTCAGCGATCTGATCGTCTCGGTTGAAGATAATAGCCCGGTTCTTTTGAAACGAAAATTTGTCTGGATACAATCGGCGAAATTGCTCGATCAGTGATGTCTGGCAATGCACGTATAGCCCGTACTGGTTCTTTTTTTGGTCAGCACTAATGCGGATTGTTGTGCCGGATTTTGGCTCGACCGTGAGATAGGCCGGCACATTCCATTTCAGCGTTTCGTCAATCGCTCCAGTACCAGGCGTTGCCTTAGCCGTATCGAATATTAGCGTGCGAAGATGCAGCAGCGGTCGGCGCAAGGGGTCTGGCAATGCAATGAAGTAGTTTTCGATTTCCTTGCAGGCATATGGTTGCATGGCCAACACCCTACGACGACAGTTTGGAGAACTCGGCCAAAATTGTATCGCCCATCTGGCCCGTTCCAACCTGTTGCATACCGTTCGACATAATATCGGGTGTGCGCAGTCCCTTGTCCAACACGGTCGCAATGGCTTTTTCCAGACGGTCGGCATCGTCAATCATGTCAAATGAGTAGCGAAGGCACATGGCAAACGAGGCAATCATGGCTATCGGATTGGCCGCCTCTGTGCCGGCGATGTCAGGTGCCGAACCATGCACCGGCTCATAGAGCGCCCGGCGTGAGCCGGTTACCGCGTCGGGTGCGCCAAGCGAGGCCGATGGCAACATGCCAAGCGAACCGGTCAACATGGCGGCAACATCGGAAAGCATATCGCCGAACAGATTATCGGTGACAATGACATCGAACTGTTTTGGCTGGCGCACCAGTTGCATACCGCCGGCGTCTGCCAGCATGTGATCAAGTTCGACATCAACATATTCTGCAGCATGGACTGCTGTTACGACCTCATTCCAAAGAACGCCGGATTTCATCACATTGCGTTTTTCCATCGATGTAACTTTGTTCTGCCTGGTCTTGGCAAGATCAAAAGCAACGCGCGAAATCCGCTCGATTTCAAAGGTATCATAGACCTGGGTGTCCACCGCCCGCTTTTGCCCGTTACCAAGATCGGTGATCTCCTTGGGTTCGCCAAAGTAGACACCACCGGTCAATTCGCGCACGATCAATATGTCCAGACCTTCAATTATGTCGCGCCGCAGCGACGACGAGCCGGCCAGTGCCGGATAGCAGATGGCCGGCCGCAGATTGGCAAACAACCCCATATCCTTGCGCAATCGCAACAGGCCGGCTTCGGGTCGCACCTCATAGGGCACATCGTCCCATTTAGGCCCGCCAACGGCACCAAAAAGGACGGCGTCACTGGCCATGGCTTGCGCCATATCAGCATCCGAAATCGATTGCCCGTGCGCATCATAGGCCGAGCCACCGACCAAACCTTCGCTGGTTTCAAAACCGGAACCAAGTTCCGCGTTCATCCAATCGATGATTTTGCGTACTTCGTTCATTGCTTGCGGGCCGATGCCGTCGCCGGGGAGGAGAAGGAGTTTACGGCTTGCCATTTGTATGCGTCCTTGGTTTTGCGGAAATTTGAAGTAAGCGCGGTCGCGCCTGACTTTCCTTAAACGCTCGACATCCGGAATTCAACCGGCGAGCTGACTTCGTCAATTGTTCCGATTTATTAGAGACGATCCACGGTCGCAATTTTGAGCAACACCAGGCTTGAATTCAGCGGCGATAGGCGGTTACTTCGATTTCGATTTTCATTTCCGGCTTGATCAAATCGGCGATGATCATCGTGGCGGCGGGCCGGATTTCGCCAAAATAGGCGCCGGTTACCTCGAACACGGCGTCAATATGTTCCGCGGCGGTGACAATATAGTTGACACGAACAACATCACCGAGCTCAAATTGTGCTTCGCCAAGCGCGGCAATGATGGTTTCAAAACAGTTTCTGGTCTGATCGTCCACCGAGTAGGGCATGATCATCGCCGCATAGTCATAACCGGTGGTGCCGGCGACAAAACACCAGTGGTCATCCGGCGTCGTTATAGCAACAGCACGCGAATAACCGGCCTTTTTTTCAAGCGCGTACCCGGTGGAGATAAGCTGGCGATGTTTAATTTTCACACCCATGGTCGGTGCTCGCCCAATTCAGCCTCATAGGTGTCAATGGTGCCGGCCTTTTCCATCGTCAGACCGATATCATCAAGACCATTTAACAGACAGTGTTTCTTGAACTCGTCGATCTCAAAGGCGATTGTTCCGCCATCAGGGCCCTTGATTTCTTGTGCCTCAAGATCGACCGAAAGGGTCGCATTGGCACCGCGAGAGGCATCATCCAAGAGCTTTTCAAGCTCGTCTGGCGAAACCATGATCGGCAAAATGCCATTCTTGAAGCAATTATTATAAAATATATCGGCAAAGCTGGTTGAAATCACACACCGGATGCCAAAATCAGCCAGCGCCCAGGGGGCATGTTCGCGGCTTGAGCCACAGCCGAAATTATCGCCGGCAACCAGAATTTCAGCCTTGCGGTAAGCGGGTTTGTTGAGCACGAAGTCGGATTTTTCCGACCCATCCTCGTTGAACCGCATTTCAGCGAAAAGGCCGCTGCCCAGCCCGGTTCTCTTGATGGTCTTTAAATAGTCCTTTGGAATGATCATATCGGTATCGATATTGATGATCGGCAAGGGTGCTGCGACGCCAGTGACTTTATCGAATTTGTTCATTTTTCTGACAGTTCCCTAATTGAGCATCAGCGCAATCTATACCACGGCCATAACCAGGTCGAGAGCATTCCGTTTCAATACGAGCAAATAACATGGCGGCGACAGAGTGCTATTCGGCCAGAATCATCAAGCTGATGCTGAGATTGACCACTTCGACCCGCCGGTTTTCAGGCGCTTCAGGATCTTCCTCGTTTTTCAACCGCTCTTCGCCAAAGCCCACGGCAACCAGTCTTTCCTTTTCAATATTGAATTTCTCGATCAGATATTGTTGAACCGAAGCGGCACGCCTTTCCGACAATTGTTGATTATATTTGTTTTCACCCGTGGCGTCCGCGTGGCCGTTCAATGCGATGCGCAAATGGGCCAGCGACTTGTTTTCAAGTGCCGTGCCGAGCTGATCGAGCGCCGGTTTTGAAATGGCCATGATCTTATCGGATGCCAGCTCGAAATTTATTTCGATGTCCATCGCCGGCAATTGTCCATAGGAAAATAATTTGCCGAGCTTGCGCCGGTCGCCCAGGGTTATGCCGCGTGAGGGAAGCGCACGGAGAAATTTTTCCCGTGCAATGATTTTGTCATCCTTGACGCTCAGCGATCGGGTGCTATTGGATTGTGCCTTCGGAATCTTCAATTTGCTGACGATTTTGGTGCTTGTTGGCATTTGTGCCGCACTTTGGGTGGTGGGCAAAATGGCAAAATATACCGCGGCAGCGGCAAACAAAATGCATCGGGTGACAATTTCAGGCATGACAGTTCAGATCCATTGTTGAGAAAACCTCGCGTTTCAATGTAAATCAGCCTACCGGCAGACCGGTCGAGCTTCCCCGGACCCGATCTGTCGGATTCCATTATGGCGATTAAATGGCCTAAAATGCCGGAACCACGTCGTATCCGGCATCTTGCAACTGCCGTAATACTCCATTTTCACCAGGCAGATGGAGCGCACCGACCGCCATGAACACGGCGCCTTCGGCAAAATGCTGCAGCGAGCGTTCGACCATGACCGCATTTCTTTTGGTAATCAGCGCCTGCTGAAAAGCAGCGTAGCCCGAACCCTTTGAAGTACCCGGTGTCAGTTGTTTTATGAAGGGCCAGATATGGCCAACCTTACCCTGTTGGTAGATAATCACCATGGTTTCCATCATATCGTCAAGCAGACTGCCAAGATGCACCGTTTCCTTCAATGACTTGAGATGGAACTCGAAAGGTAATCCCGCCATCGCGCTGAGCTGCTCGTGGATAGTTTCAAGACCTACCAGTTTTTTGCCCTGCGACACGGCACGCTGCGCTAGCCGGTAATCAAGAACATTTTGCTTTCGCTGTTTGCGCTCTATTTCGCAAAGCGGCATGACAATCGCGGTCGCCAGCACCCAGGGCTGCATGCGTTTGCCGAGAAAATAGGGAACATTGCGGCCCTTCAACCGGTGCTTGATTTTCGCAATAGTGTTTTCATCATAGTGTTTTTCCAGTGTCGAACCATCGCTCAAGAACATCATGGAGCGAAACTGGATCATTGTTTTCGCTGCCGCATCCTGGTCCAGCAACTCGGTGTTTTCAACGACTACCGTTGCTGCCTGATCTAAGGCGCTTTCCACCGACGCGGGAATTTTGACCACCCGGGGATCAGCAAAATGCATGGTGCCGAACACCCAGGAAGGTGGCAGGCCCGCTTTTTCGATCCGCCAGAACCGCGAACTGCCATTGATCACCACGGCCGAGGCGCGTTCAATTCGCGCCAGCGCCTCGGGATCTTCTTTTTCCATCAGCGCCAGCAGGTTTTTCCCGGCACAGACAATCGGCGGATTGTCAGTGGTTTTCTCGGAAGTTTGGCTAGCAATGGCCTTGCCCGCCAGTCCCGCAATCACCAGAAATGATGCCACAAGTGCCAATCTGATAGCGGTCGAAATCCAGACTATTATGGTGAGTGTTCTATCGAGCGTGGCAGATCGTACCAAATACGCCATCATTTTGGTATTCCAGTGTCGGTGTGAACTTGGTTTGGTGTACCGAATAGCGGGAAAGATTGGAATTTTCCTTAAGGCAAGCGTTGACACCGGTCGAAAGTGAGCCCGGCTTGTTTTATGGTTAATAACCGGTTAATGCGCCGTCGATTGGTGGTGGTTGGCGCCCGCGCGAATTGGGCGTCCTTGGAGCTGAATTCATCCTGAAAAACAGCGGTGCGGTGAAGGTGGTAGCAGCAAAATTTCTATTGCAATCTAAAGGGTCATGGGCCATATACCGACCGCTGGCATCAACTACCCTCAAGTGCCGGTATGGTTGAGCGGGCGTAGCTCAGGGGTAGAGCGCAACCTTGCCAAGGTTGAAGTCGTGAGTTCGAATCTCATCGCCCGCTCCAAAATTTTATCACACTTTCAATACTCACTCTTACTAAGAGCTTGTAAGGTAAGAGTTTTTTGTAGATTCGAAACTCGACAAAACTCCGCCACTGTCAGTTCTGCTAAACAAATTACTAAACATTTTGCTAAACTATTGGAGCGTGTTTAGCGATGAAACTTACTCGGTGAGGCTCCAGGTTCTATCTTGTTAAGCGGGTTCTAGTGGTCTGGCCGAAACGCTTGAATCCCTTTTCAGCACGTTCTTTTTCAAGTGTTTTGGCCCCAAAGACCAATAGTAACTTATTGAATTCTAGTGGTTCTTATGATTCCAACATTTGCCATAATTACGAGCCGCTGGCGGATGCAAATGTTGGTACAGAACCACTGGGATCGGGTGAGCCGTATTCATGATTGCGGTCATAACAATCCACCTTGAACCAGACCCGAGTACCATCAATCTCAACACCGCCAAATTCGTGAGTGCCATAGGGGTCGTTGTCGCCGACAAAATTGTCGAATTCCCTTATGGCGACCAGCACACGGCGTTTGATATCGTTTTCCAGGGCATCAACGCCTCTGGTCAACAGCACAGTGCCGCCTACAAATGTCCGGCGAAAACGATCGTTCAATTCGCGGACCTTTTCCGCCTTGTCGTCTTGCTCCAGACCATTGCCATCAGAGTTTTCATTCATGAGAAACTGAAGTTAATCACAGGGAAGAATAGCAGGTATGATTCAACTGCCCCAGCTTTGCACAAACGCTAAGTGTTATTGTTGTGCCGGTATCCGTACCTCATGGCCATATTGTTCAAGATAAAGCGAAAAAACCTGCCACACCCAGATCACCTGTCAACGGTTCACCCCGTTTTTTTTATCCCTGTCGGGCGTTGTCAATCAGCATTGAAGTTTGACCCCTTATCGGCGTGCAATTTTGGCCCCTTGCTGTTCTGCATTTTGGATTGAGGTTATCGTTCTGGTTGCGAAGGTAAGAAGGGATCAAAGCGCGGAGACTTCAATTATCGCAGCGCTTTGATCCCTTCTGGTTTGATCAGTTACGATGTTTGAGACGCCAGCTTTCATTGCCGGTCTCAATGATGTCGCAATGATGCGTGAGGCGGTCGAGTAGTGCGGTTGTCATTTTGGCATCACCGAATACGGTTGGCCATTCAGCGAAGGTAAGATTAGTAGTGACAATGATTGATGTGCGCTCGTAGAGCTGGCTGATCAGATGGAACAAGAGCTGGCCACCTGATTGTGCGAATGGCAGGTAACCGAGTTCGTCAATGATCAACAGATCAACGCGGGTCAACCGATCTGTCATACGCCCGGCCTTTCCATCACGGTGCTCAGCCTCAAGGCGATTGACCAGATCAACGGCGCTGAAGAATCTGACACGATGGCGGGTCTTTACTATGTTGGAACCGATAGCAGTTGCCAGGTGTGTTTTTCCAGTGCCGGTTCCTCCGACGAAAACGGCGTTTCTTGTTTGATCAAGGAATGAGTCACCATGCAAACCGCGCACAAGTTCCTCATTGAGCGGGCTGGCATCAAAGTTGAACTCCTCAAGTGTCTTCATGACCGGGAATTTGGCCGCACTCATTTGATAACGGATTGACCGCGCCGTTTTCTCTATGATCTCGGCTTTTAACAAATCACCCAAAAATCTCTGCAGCACTTCGTTTATGTTGAATGCCCGAGCGCATGACATCATCATAGGCTAACCGCATACCCGACAATTGCAACTGCCGCATCATATCGACGATGCCATGACGCTCCATGATGAACCTCCACTGTGATCCGGTCATATCGTGCACAATCGGCGACTGGATCTTCATGAAGCTGCAGATGCGGCGGAATGGGGACACAATCAGGCAGATTATCCGGTTCATTCTGGCGTGACAGTATATTCAGTACCGCATCGGCGCTGCGCAATCCTGCATTCAGGGCTGTTTGGCAAGCGGCCTCAACAGCATCCACGCCCTGTTCATGGGCGGCCAGAAGCAAATCGACCATCTGTCTATCACCATCCGGGGTTGCTGATAACCTTTTACGGATAGTCGTCAGTGCCATCGGGTTGAATTTTGGGGCAAGACCAGTTCCTTGAAAGGTGCGCCATTACGAATGGCACCGGGTTTGCGTTCAAGAATGGGTACATAATGCACCTGAATATTTGGCGGATCATATATTGTTTTGTCCCGGCCAAAGCGGCGGTCATGCTCACCAACAATCTGCTCGTTCTGTAGCAAAATGATCTTGGTTGCTGTTGCGCGAAGCTGTACCGGTTTGCCGGCAGCTAGTGGTCTGGCCGAAACGCTTGAATCCTTTTTCAGCACGTTCTTTTTCAAGCGTTTTGGCCACAAAGACCACTAGCAACTTATTGAATTCTAGTGGTTCTTATGATTCCAACATTTGCCATAAGTACGAGCCGCTGGCGGATGCAAATGTTGGTACAGAACCACTAGGACCGAAACGCTGTAACGATTGCGCTCAAAGTTCACAAGACAGGTTTTGGAGACGGCGACGATTGTCTCATGGAACCCATTGAAGGAGCCCTGGCACGGTACCAACGCATTTTGCTGTTCCAGAAAAACATCGTAAATCATTCGATCTTTGAACACTGGATGCCTGGTCACTTTGGCATGTTCGATAACCTGTTCATACAGTATCTCATTTGGTCATCATTATTTGCCACCTTCAATCGCGGTGCAAAATGCCGCCCGCGCGATACCTTCACTCAGGTATCTCAACCTGTCCTTTCTCCCAGCCTGCGGCAGGAGAACAGGCGACAGGCTCCACAAGGTGGTGCGAGCACATCTGTTCGAACCTTTTATTGAACTTTCGATCCTTGCCCTTGAGGATCGCATCCACTGCCGTTGACATATTGTCGTATATGCCCCGTGCACAGGCACCGCCGAAAAAGGCGAATGCCCTGTCATGGGCGTCAAAAACCATCTCCTGTTTCTCACGCGGATACGCTACCAAAAACGGCATGCGGCTGTGGCAAAGCCTGAAGTGGGCAACCTTTACCTTGCTGGCGCCCGTCACGACAATCTCATGGCTCCAGTCTCGTGGCTCCAGTCGAACTGGCAGGCTTCTCCCCAATATTACACAATGAGCAAAACTCAACGGTACAAATGCATGCTCCAAACCGGTGCTGCGTTCATTCCTCCAGCGCTTTGCATATCGCCGCACACTATCGTAACTGCCGTCATAGCCAACACGCCGCAGATCATCATGGATACGCGTCAGAGTGAGCCGTTCTTT